>NZ_FNCF01000009.1 GCF_900100695.1 Klenkia brasiliensis | reverse complement strand
TTCCACGCCACGTTCCTGGTGCAGCACTGGCTGGGTGCCGAAGGCATGCCGCGCCGCTACGCCGACTACCTGCCCACCGACGGGTTCACCACCCTGAACACGATCTCCACCATCGGGTCCTTCGTGCTCGGGGCGTCGACCATCCCGTTCCTGTACAACGTGGTGAAGTCCTGGAAGTACGGGCAGCTGGCCCTGCGCGATGACCCCTGGGGCCACGGCAACTCCCTGGAGTGGGCCACCTCCAGCCCCCCGCCGCGGCACAACTTCGTCGAGATCCCCCGCATCCGCTCCGAACGCCCCGCCTTCGAGCTCCACTACCCCCACCTGCGCGAGCGGCTGGAGGCCGAGGCGCACGCCGGCGGCAAGCACGGCACCTACGCGCGCGAGGTCCTCGACGGCACCGGCACCCGTGCGGGCGCGAACGACCCCGACCCGTTCTGAGTGAACCCCCCGGCGACGGGGGTAGGCGGCCGGGGTCCAGCCCCGGCCGCCCAGGAGTCGCTCGTGCCCGAGAACCGCAGCCCCCGCACCGTCGTCGTCACCGGAGCGAGCGGGGGGATCGGCCGGGCCACCGCGGTGGAGTTCGGCCGCCGCGGTGACCGCGTGGCCCTGCTCGCCCGCGGGGAGGCCGGCCTGGCCGCGGCCGCCGAGGAGGTGCGTGCCGCCGGCGGCACGCCGCTGGTGGTGCCGGTCGACGTGGCCGACGCCGACGCCGTGCAGGCCGCCGCCGACCGCGTCGAGGCAGAGCTCGGCGAGATCGACGTCTGGGTCAACGTGGCGTTCACCGCGGTCTTCGCCCCGTTCCACGAGCTGACCGCGGAGGAGTACGCCCGGGTCACCGAGGTGACCTACCTGGGGTTCGTGCACGGCACCATGGCCGCGCTGCGCCGGATGCGTCCCCGCGACCGCGGGGTCATCGTGCAGACCGGGTCCGCGCTGGGCCGGCGCGGGATCCCGCTGCAGAGCGCCTACTGCGGCGCCAAGCACGCGGTGAAGGGGTTCACCGAGTCGCTGCTCACCGAGCTGAAGGCCGAGGGCAGCGGCGTGCACATCACCCGGGTCGACCTGCCCGGGGTGAACACGCCGCAGTTCAGCTGGGTGCTGAACAAGATGCCCAAGAAGCCGCAGCCGGTCGCCCCCATCTACGCCCCCGAGCTGATGGGCCGGGTGATGGTGCACGCCGCCGAGCACCCGCGCCGGCGGGCGTGGTGGATCGGCACGCCGACGGTCTACACGGTGCTGGGCAACGAGGTGTGGCCGCAGTTCATGGACTGGTACCTCGCCCGCAACGGCATCGAGGGCCAGCTCACCGACGAGGACGCCTCCGCCGCCGACCCGGTGAACCTGCACGAGCCCGCCGACGCCGGCCGCGACTACGGCGCGGAGGGCCGGTTCTCCGACCAGCAGTGGACCTGGGACGCCCAGATCTGGGCCAGCCGGTACCACGGTGCGGTGGCCGCGGCCGCCGGTGCGGGGCTGGTCGCGGGGGCCACGGCGCTGCTGCGCCGGCGCTCCTGACCCGTGGTCTGATGGGCCGACCCCGGGCAGCGGAGCCCGGGCCGGCCCCCGGAGGACCACCGTGACCCACCGCCTGCTCGTGACCTACGGCCAGCCCACCGACCCGGCCGCCTTCGACGCGCACTACCGCGACGTGCACGCCGGGCTGGCCAGCGCCATCCCCGGGCTGGTCCGGTTCTCCACCGGTCACCCCGCCACCATGGACGGCTCGCCGTGCCCGGCCTACCTGGTCGCCGAGCTGGACTTCGAGTCCGAGGAGGCGATGGGCGCCGGCATGTCGTCGGAGGAGGGCCGGGCCGCCGGCGCCGACGTCGGCACCTTCGCCACCGGCGGCGCCACGATGGTGCACTTCGACGTGCACGAGGTGACCGGCTGAGCTCCTTCCGCCTCCCCAGCGCCGGGCCCGACCCCATCCCGGCCGACGTCGCCGCGGCCGCCGTCGAGGGCTACCGGCACGGACGGCGTCCGCTGTGGTTCCGTCCGCCGGGCACCCGCACCGGCCGCTGGGTGGACGTCCCGGCGTTCGGCTGGGCCCGGTTCGACGAGCTGGCCGGCGGCTCCGACGACGCCGACCTGCTCGCCGCCGAGGGCCTGCACGGGCGACTGGACCCGAGCGGCTGGGCGCGGGTCGCCGACGCACTGGCCCGGCTGCGGCCGGTCGTCGACGCGGCCGTCGCCCGGGCCGCCGGCCGGGCGTTCGGCGACCTGCCCGACGACGAGCTGTCCGTGCTGGGCGAGCCGGGCACGGTCGGCGCGGCGCTGCGCACCGTGCAGCACGAGCCGGACTTCCCGCACCTCACCGCCGCCCTGCACCACCGGCACCCCGGGCTGGTGCCGCACGTCGACCGGGTCACCCGCCTGCAGCTGCTGCCGCACGTCGAGGAGGGCGACAGCGACCTGCACGCCGTCGTCCACCGGGAGCTGCGGGCCAACGCCGCCGCGTTCGCGGAGCTGTCCGCGGCGACGGGTGCGACCCCGCTGCGGCTGCACGACGTGCTGGTGTGGCTGTCCGGGTCGCTCCGGCTGACCCACGCGGTCGCCCTCGGTCGCGGGCTGGCGCAGAGTTGAGGCCATGCCGCTGATCACCACCGCGTTCGACGCCACCTCCACCGCCGCCGACGTCGTCGCCGGGCACGACCTCACCGGCACCCGCGCCGTCGTCACCGGCGGCGGGTCGGGCATCGGCACGGAGACCGTGCGGGCGCTGGCGTCGGCCGGCGCCGAGGTCACCATCGCCGTCCGCGACCCCCAGCAGGGCAACGCCGCCGCGCAGGACGTCGTCGGCACCACCGGCAACACCTCGGTCCGGGTCGCCCGCCTCGACCTGCTCGACCTGGACTCCGTCGCTGCGTTCGTCGCCGACTGGGACGGCCCGCTGCACCTGCTGGTCAACAACGCCGGCGTCATGGCGCTGCCGCAGCTCACCCTCACCGACCGCGGCTGGGAGACCCAGTTCGCCACGAACCACCTCGGCCACTTCGCCCTCACCACCGGCCTGCACGGCGCCCTGGCCGCCGCCGACGGCGCGCGCATCGTGTCGGTCTCCTCCACCGGCCACCTGGCCAGCCCCGTGCACTTCGAGGACATCCACTTCGCGCACCGCGAGTACGACCCGTGGCAGGCGTACGGCCAGTCCAAGACCGCCAACGTGCTGCTCGCCGTCGAGGCCACCCGCCGCTGGGCCGACGACGGCATCGTGGCCAACGCCCTCATGCCCGGCGGGATCATGACCAACCTGCAGCGGCACGTCTCCCAGGACGTCATCGACGGCTGGGCCCAGGCGCAGCGCGAGGGGACCGTCACCTTCAAGACCCCCGAGCAGGGCGCCGCCACCACCCTGGTCGCCGCCGTCGCGCCGGAGTTCGCCACCGGTGGGCACTACCTGGAGGACTGCGACGAGGCCCGCACCCGGGGCGCCGACGAGCAGAGCCGCACCGGGGTGGAGGCCTACGCGCTGGACCCGGACAACGCCCGCCGGCTGTGGGAGGTCAGCGAGGAGCACCTCGCCCAGCGACCCGACGCCGACTGAGCGAGGCTTGCGACCGTGAGCAACGACAAGGGCTACGTGGAGCCCGGCAAGTCCTTCGAGCGCGACACGAACTACATCACCGACCGCATCCTCGCCGACGGGTCCGAGGGGTGGCCGGTGGAGGCCGACCGCTACCGGCTCGTGGTCGCCCGGGCCTGCCCGTGGGCCAACCGCGCCACGATCGTGCGCCGGCTGCTGGGCCTGGAGCAGGCGTTCTCCATGGGCATCTGCGGGCCCACCCACGACCAGCGGTCCTGGACCTTCGACCTCGACCCCGGTGGCCGCGACCCGGTGCTGGGCTACGAGCGGCTGCAGGAGGCCTTCTTCGCCCGCGACCCCAACTACCCCCGCGGCATCACCGTGCCGGCGATGGTCGACCTGCCGACCAAGGCCGTGGTCACCAACGACTTCGCGCAGATGACGCTGGACTTCTCCACCGAGTGGACGGCGTTCCACCGCGACGGCGCGCCCGACCTCTACCCGGAGCACCTGCGGGACGAGATGGACGACGTCATGAAGCGGGTCTACACCGAGATCAACAACGGGGTGTACCGCTGCGGGTTCGCCGGGGACCAGGACTCCTACGCCAAGGCCTACGACCGGCTGTTCACCGCGCTGGACTGGGTGAGCGAGCGGCTGGGGTCACGCCGGTACCTGATGGGCGACACCATCACCGAGGCCGACGTCCGGCTGTTCACCACCCTGGCCCGCTTCGACGCGGTCTACCACGGCCACTTCAAGTGCAACCGCACCAAGCTGACCGAGATGCCGGTGCTGTGGGCCTACGCCCGGGACCTGTTCCAGACCCCCGGGTTCGGCGACACCACCGACTTCCCGCAGATCAAGCGGCACTACTACATCGTCCACGAGGACATCAACCCGACGCAGGTCGTCCCGGTCGGGCCGGACACCTCGGTCTGGCTCACCCCGCACCACCGCGAGGAGCTCGGCGGCTCCCCCTTCGGCGACGGCACCCCGCCCGGTCCGGTGGCGGCCGGCGAGGAGGTCCCGGAGTCCGAGGGCGCCGGTGGGTCGACGTCGTACTGAGCTGCTCGCCGCGACGGTGCTGCTGACCGGCTGCACCGTCGCGGGCTCGCCGTCCCCCGAGCACCGGGACGAGCCCCAGGTGTTCACGGTGCAGGCCACCGTCGACCTGCCCACGGCCACGCCGTACCCCGGCTACGAGGGCGCGTCGGCCGCGGCGGTGGGCGACGACGGCTCGCTCACCGTCCTGCTGCCCGGCGCGCCGTCCTTGCTGCTCCGCGACGGCGCGGCTCCGCTCACCCTGCCGGCGCTGGTGCCGGGCACGACCCGCGTCATCGGGCAACCCGACGGCTCGACCCTGGTCACCGGCCTCGGCGACGCCGGTCCGCTGGCGGTCCGGGTCGACCCGGCCGGCGCGGTCGCGGCCCCCGTGGTGCTGCCCGGCGACCCGGCGGGCGTGGTGCCCGACGGGCCCGACGTGCTGCTGCTGACCCCGAACGGCGGCGGCGTCGACCTGGCCCGGGCCGACGCCGCGACCGGTCAGCCGACCGGCAGCGGGCGGGTGGACCTGCCGGGGCAGGGCGCGGTCGGGCCGGTCGCGCTGGCCGTCGCCCCGGACGGGAGCCTGCGGCTGCTGGCGAACCGCGGCGACGGCATCGCCGACGGGACGGCGACGCTGGTCACCCTCGACGCCGCGTTCGTCGAGACCGGCCGGGTGGTGGCGTCCACCAGCGCGCAGCCGGGCTCCTTCTTCGCGCTCGACGTCGACGCCGCCGGCACCGCCTGGGTGGTCGTCGGCCAGCGGCTGCCGGGCACTGACACCGCCCTGCTCGAGGTCCGGCCCGGCGATACCCAGCCGCGGCGGGTCACCGCGCTGGCGGCCGAGGTCGTGGACGTCGCCGTCACCCCCGACGGCGAGCGGGTGCACCTGCTCGGCCGGGTGGACGGTCTGCCGGGCGACGTGGCCACCCTGGACACCACGGCCGGCCGCTTCCTCGGCAGCACCGACGTCTGCCGGGACGCCCGCAGCTCGATGGCCGCCTCCCCCGACCGCGCCGTGCTGGTCGTGCTCGGCGACTGCGGCTACGGCGAGGGACCGCAGGCCGCCGTCCTGCGCTGAGCGCCCGCCCTGGCGACCATGGGGCGTGCGCCGACGACTGATGACCCTGCCCGCCGCCGCGCTGCTCGCCGCCGGCTGCACCTCCTTCGCCGACGGCGCCGGCCCCGCCAGCAGCTCCACGCCGTCGACCACCACCTCGACCACGACGTCGACCTCCCCGGCCGGCCAGCTCGAGGTCGTCGACGAGACGGAGCTGGGCACCGCGGCCGACGGCGTGACCGCCGCGCGGCTGGCCGCCGAGGGCGACGACCGGGCCGTGCTGCTGGTCGGCTCACCCACCTCGACCGTCGTCACCGCGGACTCCGCGACCGCCGTCCGCGACGCCCTGCCGACCGACGTGGTGCTGGTCGACGGCGACCCGGTGGCGGCGGCGCTGGTCGCCGACCCGGTGGCCACCGGTCCCCTGCTGGCGCTGGTCCCGGTCGCCGGCAGCACCGCCGGCCCGCTGCAGGTCGACCCCGCGCAGACCGCACCGCGCGGCATCCCCGTGCTGGCCGCCGCCGGCGACGGCGAGGTGCTGCTGCTGGCCGAGGGCGAGGACCGGGTGTCCGCACGGGTGCTGGCGGTCGACCCGGTGACCGGCGCGGTGCGCGAGGAGGTCGACCTCGACCTCGGCGAGGACGTCGGTTCGGTGGAGCTGCTCGGCCTGGCCGCGACGGGGGACGGCGTGGTCGCCGGGGTGGGCGTGCACGGCGCCGACGGCACCACCACCGGCCGGCTGGTCCCCCTCGGTGCCGGCCTGCGGCCCGACGGCGAGCCGCGGGAGGTCGACGGCGAGCTGCTCGCGCTCACCGCGGACGGCACCCCGGTCACCGCCGACGAGGACGGCACCGTGCGGGTCGACGGCGAGGAGGTGAGCGGCGACCTGGGCACCCGGGTGTCCGGTGCGGCGGCCGTGGACGGGACCCCGGTGGTGGCGTTCCTGGACCAGGGCTCCCCGACCGTCGTCGTCGGCACCCGGTCGCTGCAGCTGTGCGACGGGGACGGCGACGCCCTCGCGGTGGCCGCCACCGGTGGTGGCGAGGTTATGGTGGCCGGGACGTGCGACGGCGAGGCCGTCCTGTGGACCCTGGGCTGATCAGCCCGGGCCGACGGGGTGGGGTGGGTCCGCCGCGGTGCGGGCCCACCCCTGCGGCATCAGTGCCGGGTGGTGCCGCAGTCGGTGCAGCGCTTGCGGTGGGCCTCGTTGGTGGTGGGGCAGTTGGCGCAGGTCCAGGCGCCGCGTTCGAGGGTGCGCACGGTTGTCACGGTGTACTCCGGTGGGCTCGTCGGGTGTGACGGGCACAACGCTACCGAGACGTCATGACGTCCTGATGAACTCGCGGTTGCGCGTCGGAGGCGAGCTCAGTCGCGCTGCAGGACCCCGCACCCGCCGCCGGCGCAGGCGCACCCGGTGCACGCGGCGGGCACCTCGGGGGCGGGCTGGGCGGCCAGCCGGCGCAGGGCCAGGGCCCCGGCGACGGTCATGACCCCGGCGCCCAGGACGACCACGGCGACGGCCAGGACGGCGACCGCGGCGAGCCAGGTCGCCCCGGCGAGGACCGCACCGACGGCCAGCAGGACGGCGACGGCGGCCACGGCGGCCCCGGCGACGGCCCGGCGGCGGGCGCGCACGACCAACGCGGCGAGGACGCCGGCCAGGGCCACCACGCAGGTCCAGGTGGCGACCACCGACGGGAGCAGGGCGATGACGACGGCGACCGCGCCCAGCCAGGCTGCCCCGGCGCCGAGCGCGGCCGTCGACCGGTCGACCCGGCCGGCGCGGGCGGCCCGCAGCGCGGCGACCCCGCGGACGACCGCCACGAGCCCGACCCCGCCGACCATGAGCCGCACGCCCGCGCCGGGGACCAGGACGCCGACGGCCGCGAGCGCCACCAGGACGACGCCCTGCAGGGCGGTCCACGGCCAGGACCGGCGGGCCTGCTCGGGGGCGGTGGCCGGGGTGGTGGTGGCAGCGCTCGTCACGGCACCCAGTGTCCCCCATCCGCCAGGCGGAACGGTTCCGGCTGTGCCACGCTGCCCGCAACGGGGCCGCAGTCCACACCCAGCAGCCGCACGGAGGTCCCCCATGAGCGCACAGCAGACCGCCGGCCGGGTCGCCCGGTCCGACGCGCTGGAGCACCTGGCCCGCGTCGGGCTCCTCGCCTACGGGTTGGTGCACCTGCTGATCGCGTGGCTCGCGCTGCAGCTGGCCTGGGGCGGGGGCGGCGGGTCGACCGACCAGTCGGGGGCGATGCAGACGCTGGCGTCCGAGCCCTTCGGCAAGCCGCTGCTGTGGGTGGTCGGCATCGGGCTGATCGCGCTGGCGCTGTGGCAGCTGACCGAGGTGCTGCGGTGGACCGGCGGGCTGTCCGGGTCGGGCGACGCGAAGAAGAAGGCGGTCACCGGCATCGTCAAGTGCGTCGCCAAGGTGGTCGTCTACGCCTTCCTCGCCTTCACCGCGCTGCGGTTCGCCGCGGGCGGGGGGTCGTCCAGCTCGAGCCAGCAGCAGCAGACCACGTCGGGGACCTTCGCCCTGCCCGGCGGCCGGTTCCTCGTCGGCGTGGCGGGCCTGGTCGTGATCGGCGTCGGCATCTACCAGGTGATCAAGGGCCTGCGGACGAAGTTCCTCGACGAGATCGACACCTCGTCGGCGTCGTCGCAGGAGGTCCGGGTGGTGCGGCGGCTGGGCCAGGTGGGCTACGTCGCCAAGGGCGCGGCGTTCGTCGTCGTCGGCGGTCTGCTCACCTACGCGGCGATCACGTTCGACCCGTCGAAGGCCACCGGCCTGGACGGCGCGATGCACACGATCCTGCAGGCGCCGTTCGGCCGGCTGCTCCTCACCCTGGTGGCGCTGGGCATCGCCGCGTTCGGGGTCTTCTGCTTCTTCCGCGCGCGCTACCCGCAGCGCACCTGACGCGTGGCGGAGCTGCCCCCTGCGCTGAGCCGGGCCCTGGACCGGGTGGTCGCCCGCATCCCCGACCGTTGGCTCGACCGCGCGCACGCGGCGGCCGACCACGCCCGGGAGGTCACCGACCACCCGTGGCTGGAGCGGCTGGCCCAGGTGGGACTGGTGGCCTACGGGGCGGTGCACCTGCTGATCGGGTGGCTGGCGTTCACCGTCGCCTGGCGGGTCGACCCCGACGCCGCCGACGCCGACCAGGCGGGGGCGCTGCGGACGGTGTCGGAGTCGCCCGGCGGGTTGGTGCTGCTGTGGGTGATCGGCCTCGGGCTGCTGTCGCTGGCGGTGTGGCAGGCCGGTGAGGTGCTGCGCTGGTGGACCGGGCTGCTGTTCCCCGACCGTCGGCTGCACGCCGCCTACATCTGCGCGAAGTGCGTGGCCAAGGCCGTGGTGTACGGCGCGCTGGCGGTGGTGGCGCTGGTGTTCGCGGTCGGGGCGCGCTACGACGCCACGGACAGCACGCAGGACCTGACCGACGAGCTCTTGGAGATCCCCGGCGGCGCCGCGCTGCTGGTGCTGGGCGGTCTGGTCGTGGTCGGGGTGGGCGCCTACCTGGCCTGGCGCGGCTGGACGGCCGGGTTCATGAAGGACATCGACCTGGACGCCGCACCTGACAGGTACGAGCCGACGATCGCCGCGGTGGGGCGGGTCGGCTACCTGGCCAAGGCGGTGGCCTTCGCCGTCGCGGGCGGGCTGGTGGTGTTCGCCGCGGTCACCCGAGACGTGTCGACGGCGACGGGCCTGGACGGCGCCCTGAACGCCATCGGCGACGTGCCGGCCGGCCAGTGGCTGCTGACCGCGGTGGCCGTCGGCTTCGCGGCGTTCGGCGTCTACGCCCTGGCTCGCGCCCGCTACCCCGACCGCGACCCGGCCACCTGATCCCGACCCCGCCGCGGCGGCCGCAGGGACCTCAGGGCGGCGGGGACGGCGGTGCCCATCCCGACCCGGAGGAAGCGCCCGAGGTCGGCGACCGGCCCGTGGAGCTCGGCGTCGACCTCGCGGAGGCGGTGCCACACCACGAACGCGACGCAGAAGCAGGTCATGGCGAGGACGCCGATGATCACCACCTCGACCCCGCCCGCCGGCGAGACCTCGCCGACCTGCACGCTGCCACGCCCCAGCAGCACCAGCGCCCAGACGTTGGCCGCCCAGGTGGCCGTCGTGCAGGCCACGTACCCGACCGCCAGCGCCCGCGGGAAGACGAGGTGGGCGTGCTCGGAGAGCAGTCGTCGATCCCGCAACCGGTGGAACACGACCGCCAGCACGGCGGCCACGACCAGCTGCGCGACCGTCCACCACAGTGCCCCGTCCGGTGCCACGACGCCGATCATGACCGGCCCACCCGCCGGCTCGGCAGCGACTCACTCGATGCGGGGGCCGATGATGATCTCGGTGTCGTCAGGGCGGTAGGTGCGCCATCGGCCGCCGGGGTCCCGCCAGACGCGGAAGCCGTGGTGGACCTTGCTGTGGTGGCGTTCGCACAGCAGCGCGGAGTTGGCCAGTGACGTCTGGCCTCCGTGCGCCCAGTGCACCAGGTGGTGCACCTCGGCCGAGTGGTGCGGCGCCCCGCAGCCGGCGAACACGCACGCCCGGTCCCGGGCCACCACCGCCCGCCGCAGCGCCGGGGTAACCACCCGGTGGGCCCGACCGACGTCCAACGGGGTGCCATCGGGCCCCATCACGATCCGGGACACCTCCCCGTCGCAGGCCAGCCACCGCGCGCGGGCCGCGGAGATCACCGCACCGAACCCGGTGGCCGCCGACCCCGGCCCGGCGCCCTCGGCGACGAGGTCCTGCGCGGCGATGGTGACCACCACGTGCGGCTTCACCGTCCGCAGCACCGGCAGCTCCCCCGCGGCGAGCTGGTTGTCGGCCAGCTGCACCAGGGCATCGGCCTGGCGCTGGGCGCGGGTGCGCAGGTCACCGGCGGGCCGGTCGGCCTGCACCACCGCCTCCAGCGCCGTACGGACCTTCTCCCCACCGATGGCGTCGAGGTCGAACCGGCCGCTCACGCTGCCGTCGGCGTGCCGGGACAGGGTCAGCCGCCGACCCTCGGTGGGGTCGGGCTCGGGGCCGTCGGGGTCCAGCGCGTCGGCGAACGCCCGCACCGCGACCACCAGCGACTGGTGGGGTGAGGACACCGCGACCGCGGTGAACGCCCGGTTGAAGGCACCGGTGTCGATGCCCTGCTCCTGCGCCCGGGCCCGGTCGGACTCCCCCATCGCCCCGGCCACCACGTCGACCTGCGCCGCGGTCACCGAGCCCTCCGCGAACGCCGCGGCCAGGTGCGGCACGTGACCCAGCAGCCGGGCCGCCCGCACGATCCGGGAGGCCTCGGCCGCCGACAGCCGCAGGTGCCCGATCAGCCACGACCGCATCGAGGCGAGCCCGTCGTGCTCGGCGGCCTCCGTCAGCTCCGCGTGCCGGGTCACCGCCGCGATCTGGGCATCGACCCGGTTGCGCTCGACCACCAACCCGGCCAGCAGCTCCAGCACGTCGGCGGCGGGCAGCCGGTGCAGGTCCTCGACCTCGTCCAGCTCCGGGGGGGCGTCCAGGGGCGCGTCGAGGACCGTCACCGCCACCCCTCCCACCCATTCGATCAGGTGTTCGAAGTCTACCGCGACGCGAGACGAACGACCAGCTCAGACGGGTCATGATGCGATCACGCGGAGCGCCGGCCGGGCGCGTCCCCGCAATCGTCGTGACCCCGGTGGTCGTCGCGACGTCGTCCGTCGCGCTCGCCAGGTCCGGCTTCCGGCAGGCCTACGAGCTGCCCACCGGCTGATGCGACCGAAGCTGGGTAGCCTCCGCCGGTGGAGTGGGCCACCGGAGCGACCGCGCGGGTCGCCGCGCTGGCCTGCGACCGGAAGGGCCGCCTGCTCCCCCAGCTGCTGGCCGCCGACGCCGTCCGGTGCGCGCTGGTGGTCGACCTCGCGTTGGCCGATCGGGTGGGGCTCGCCGACGACCACCTCGCGCTGGACACCACGCCGACCGGGTTCGCGCCGGCCGACGGGCTGCTGGCCGCCATCGAGGTCGAGCCCGAACGCGCCCTCGCGGGATGGTTCGGCGAACGTCGGATCGGGCTCGACCAGATCGCGGAGGCGCTGGTCGCCGACGGCGCCTGGCTGGCGCGGGACCCCCGCCTGGGCCGGACCAGGTACCGACCGGCCGACCCGGAGCGGCTTCGGCGCGACTTGCGCACCACCCTGGTCGGCCCCGACCCCGCGCCCGTCGACGCCGCCGTCGTCGCCCTGGGCCGCACGGCACACCTGGTGGGCGAGCTCCGCACGGTCGGCTACCACGTCGCCCCACCGGACGTGGCGGACGACGTGGCCGCGGCAGGCCCCCTGGCGTGGCTGCTCGCCGACGCCGTGGCGTTCCTCCTGGAGCGCCGCGCCCGCTACCGCTGGGGCGACACGGTCCTCGACTGAGCCCCGGCGCGGGTCGTCGGAACGGCACGAGCACGTGCCCGGCGCCGCCCACGACGGCAGGCTGCGGCCGTGGACACCTGGACCGAGGACCTGCGCGGCCGGCTCGACGAGCTCCTGGACGAGTACCGCGACCACCTGCGCGCGGCGGTCGACGGACTGACCGAGGAGGAGGCGCGCGCCCGGCTGGTGCCCTCGGCCACCACCCTGCTCGGGTTGCTGCAGCACGTCACCTACGTCGAGGCGGTGTGGTTCGGCCAGGCCGTCACCGGCACCCCGCTGCGCGCGCTCGGGGTGGCGAGCACCCCGGCCCGGTCCTTCGTGCTGCGCGGGGACGCCACCACCGCCTCCGTGCTGGCCGCCCACGAGGCCCGCTGCGCAGCGTCGCGGGCCGCGGTCGCCGACCTGCCGCTGGACGCCGTGGTCGACGGCCGGGGCGAGCGGACGCTGTGGGCCCTGTACCTGCAGGTGCTCCGCGAGCTGGCCCACCACGCGGGCCACGCCGACATCCTGCGCGAGCAGCTTCTCGCCGCCCGGGAGGGCTGACCCGCACACGACGACGGCCGGTCACCCCGGGGAGGGTGACCGGCCGCCGCCGGGGTGCTCAGGACGTCAGAGCTCGACGTCCTCGAAGCAGGGACCGCCGAACTCGTAGCCCTCGGCGGTCGGGCCCGCCAGGTCGGCCTCGGAGACCGTGATGCCGGTGGAGGCGTTCGGGTCCGGGGCGGACAGCTGGGTCACCCGGACGGCGGCGGAGTCCGCGCCGTCCGCGTAGTCGCCGGACCCGTCGGGCAGCATGCCCTCGTAGTCCACCGAGCCCAGGCCGGCCGCGGCCTCGTAGAGGCCCTGCCGGGTCAGGTCACCGTTCTCCGCCGCCGCCTCGAGCGCCGCCTTCAGCGGGTAGGACCACACCCAGCCGGAGGTGAAGAACTCGTTCGGGGTCGCGCCCGCGGCCTCGGCGGCCTCGCGCATGGCCTCGTGGCCCGGGGTGTCGGAGTCGAACGGCGCCCAGGGGCCGAGCAGCTGGTAGGAGGCCTGCAGCGCCGGCGCGGCCGGGCTGGCCAGCAGCGCCACGTTCCAGGTCGGCGAGGAGCCGAGGAATTTGCCGGTGAAGCCGGCGGCCACCGACTGGCCCACGATGGTGGCCATGTCGGCCGGGCCGGTCGACACGATGACGACGTCGGGCTGCTGCTCGACGATGGCGGCGATGGCCGAGGCCTGGTTGTCGGTGCCCGCGGTGGTCTCCACGTTGGCGAAGGAGACGCCGTTGGCGTCGGCGGCCACCTTGGCGCCGGCCGCGGCGTCGCCGCCGTAGTCACCGGCGTAGTGCACCGCCATGACCGACTCGGCGCCGTTGGTCTCCACCGCGTAGTCGACGCCGTTCATGGCCTCGGCGCAGTAGGTCGGGCCGGACTCCAGGATGGCGTCCTGGAACAGGTACAGGGAGGTCCACCCGGCCGGGGCGGCGACGATCTGCTCGGCCTCCAGGTCCTCCACGATGGCCGCGGTGGGCGGCGAGCCGAGGGTCTGGGCCAGGGCCAGGATGTCGGGCTTGATCTCCTGGTAGACCTGGTTGGTGACCTGCGGGTTGTACTGGTTGTCCCGCACGTACTCGGTCACGTTGATGTCGTAGCCGCCGATGCCGCCGTCCTCGTTGACGCGCTGCCAGAACGCCTCCTGGGCGGCCACGATGACCGGGCCGGCGGGGGCGAACGGGCCGACGGTGAGGTCGGACAGGGTGCCGAGGTAGATGCACCCGTTGTCCGGGTTCACCGCCTCCGGGCACGCCTCGCTGGTGACACCGACGTCGGTGGCGATGCCGCCGTCGCCGCTGCCGCCGTCGGCCGGGTCCTCCCCGCCGCCGCGGCAGCCCGCGGCGAAGACCGCGAGACCGGCCAGGCCGGCCGCCGCGACCCGCCGTCGCGTCCGTGTGCTGCTCATCAGTGGTGCTCCCTCCATGCCGGCGTCCGCCGGTCGGGCGACCCACCCGGCGTCGTCGCCGGGCGGGAGATCAGGGGTGGATCAGTACGAGAAGGGCCAGGCCTTCCAGTAGTTGCGGATCCGGATCCACAGGCCGAACAGGCCCCGCGGTTCCAGCAGCAGGAACGCGACGATCAGCAGCCCGTAGAGCAGCGTCTCCACCTGGAAGACGTTGGGCGTCTCGGTCGCCGACGAGGACAGGAACGGCAGGTACTCGGGCAGCTCGCGGGTCAGCCGCGGCAGCAGCGCGATGAAGAAGGCGCCCATGATCGAGCCGGAGATCGTGGAGACCCCGCCGATGAGCACCATCGCCACGAACTGCACCGACAGCAGCAGCCCGAAGCTCGACGGGTCGAGGTAGCCGGTGATGGAGAACAGCAGCGCCCCGGCGCACCCGGCGTAGAACCCGCTGATGACGAACGCCCGGCGCTTGACCTTGCGGACGTCGACGCCGGTCACCTCCGCGGCGATGTCGCGGTCGCGGACGGCGGCGAAGCTGCGGCCCATCGCCGAGCGCGCGATGTTGCGGCCCAGCAGCGCGAACACGCACAGCAGCACGAACATCAGCAGGTACAGCTGCTGGTCGGCGCTGAAGGACTCGGTCCGCCGGGACAGGTCGACCCCGAACAGCACCGGGTCGGCGGCCGGGCGGCCGACGCCGACGCCGCCGGTGACGGCGTCCCACTCGTTCCAGACGTGGGTGCCCAGGAAGACCAGGCCCAGGGTCACGATCGCCAGGTACAGCCCGCGCAGCCGGCTGGCCAGCGGAGCCACCACCAGGCCGACCAGTGCGGCCATCAGGCCCCCGGCCAGCAGCCACACCGGCAGGAACGTGATGCCCAGGCCGTAGAGCCGGTCGTCCTCGGGGTCACCGGAGACCACCGCGGCGGTGTAGGCGCCGATGCCGATGAAGAACGCGTGCCCCAGGCTGACCTGCCCGGCGTAGCCGGTGACCAGGTTCAGCCCGATCGCCCCGATCGCGAGCACGCAGCCGGTGGCCAGCAGCCGCAGCAGGTCGTCCTCGAGCAGGAACGGCAGCAGCAGGGCCACCACGAGCAGGACGCCGACGGCGACCTTCTTGGCGCCGGTGTTGAGCAGCGCCATGTCCTGGCCGTAGGCCGTGTAGAGCAGCGGCCGGCCCAGCGGCCGCCGTCCCTTCGCCTCCGCGGGCGCCGGGGCCGCCGCCGGGGTCTGCGACTTCGACGGTTCTCGGACGGCGGTCACACGCGTTCCACCTCTCGGGTGCCGAACAGCCCGTAGGGCCGCACGAGCAGGACGACCAGCAGCAGCACGTACGGGGAGACCAGCGAGAAGTTCTGGCCGAGGAAGGGCAGGTACTCGCCCTGGTAGGTGGCGAAGAAGCTCTCCACCAGGCCGACCAGCAGGCCGCCCACGACGGCGCCGCCGATGGAGTCCAGGCCGCCGATGATGATGGCGGGCAGGGCCTTGAGCGCGATGACCCAGGTGGACTGGTCCACGCCGCCGCCGGCGCCGACGAAGGCCCCCGCGACCGCGGCGATGCCCGCGGCCATCGCCCAGGCCAGCGCGGTCATCGACCCGACCGGGACGCCCTGCACCAGCGCGGTCTCCTGGTCCAGCGAGGAGGCCCGCATCGCCAGGCCGTACCGGCTGTACCGGAAGAAGGCGAACAGGCCCGCCCCCACCACCAGCAGGACGACGGCCATGGCGATGTAGCGCTCCTGCACCGGTAGGCCCAGCACGTCGACGGTCGACAGACCCCACGGGTCGCCGACGTTGCGCACGTCCGGGCCGATGAAGACGTTGACCACGACCCGGATGGCGATGTCCAGGCCCAGGGTGATGATCGCGACGACGAACACCGGCCGGCCGATCATCGGCCGGATGGTGGTGCGCTCCAGCCCCCAGCCGAGCATCCCGATGGCCACCGCGGCCAGCGGGACGGCGAGGTAGAACCCGACCGGGCCGGCCAGGTAGCTGACCAGCACCGCCCCGGCCAGCATGAGCGCCGGCTGGGCGAAGCTGACGACCTTGGACGACTTGTAGATGATCACGAAGCTGACGGCCAGCAGCGCGTAGACCGAGCCGAAGCCCAGCCCCCGCACCACGGTCAGCAGGACGTCCCTCACGAGCGGGCTCCCTTGCTGTACATGGACTCGACGAGGGGCGTGTAGCGCTCGGCCAGCGCGGACCGGCGGACCTTCTGGGTGGCGGTGAGCTCGCCGTCCTCGTGGTCGAGGAGCTTGGGCAGCAGCCGGAACGTCTTGATCTGCTCGACCGGGTTCAGGCCGGCGTTGACGCCGTCGACGATGCCCTGCACCAGCTCGCGCACCTCGACGCGCTCGGTGAGGTCCCGGTAGGTGGTGAAGGCGATCCGCTGCTTCTGCGCCCAGTCCCCGACCGTGTCGGGCTCGATGCCGATCAGCGCGGTCAGGTACGGACGGCGGTCGCCGATGACCACGCACTCCTTGATCAGCGGCGACACCTTGACGGCGTTCTCGATCTCCGACGGCGCGACGTTCTTGCCGCCGGCGGTGATCATGATGTCCTTCATCCGGTCGGTGATCCGCAGCCGGCCGTCCTCGAGCACCCCGACGTCGCCGGTGTGCAGCCAGCCGTCGGCGTCGATGGCCTCGGCGGTCGCGTCGGGCCGGTTCCAGTAGCCGGCGAAGGTCGCCGCACCGCGGGTCAGGACCTCGCCGGTGGTCTCGTCGATGCGCAGCTCGACCGAGTCGTGCGGCTCCCCCACCGTGCCCAGCCGGATCCGGCCGGGCCGGTTGGCGGTGGCCGAGGCGGTGTTCTCGGTCATCCCGTACACCTCGTGCACCGGGACGCCGAGACCCATGAAGAACCGCAGGACGTCGACCGACACCGGCGCCGCGCCGCAGCCGGCCCAGCGCACCCGGCGCAGGCCGAGCCGGTCGCGCAGCGCGCGGACCACCAGCACCCACGCGATGCCGTGCAGCACCCGGCTGCCGGCCGTGTGCCTGCCACCGTTGGCCTCCATCGCCGCGGCGACCTTCGCCGACAGCCGCAGGCCGAGGTTGCCGACGTTGCGCTTGAGCGTGCTGGCCGCGGACTGCTTGACCTGCACGGTGGCCAGCAGCTTCTCCCAGATCCGCGGGACGGCGAAGAAGAAGGTCGGCTGGATCTCGCGCAGGTTCTCCGGCACCGTGTCGATGGACTCGGCGAAGTTGACCTGGATGCCCGTGGCGGCGTTGTTCCAGGTGGTGAAGATCCGCTCCGCGACGTGGCACAGCGGCAGGTAGGACAGCGACAGGTCCTTCGGGCCGGCGGGCGGGTCGAGCAGCCCGGCCGGGCCGGTGAGCGCGGTGACGGTGGCCTCGACGTTGCCGACGGTGAGCATCGCGCCCTTGGGCGCCCCCGTCGTCCCCGAGGTGTAGATCAGGGTCATCAGGTCGCCGGACGACGTCCGGGCCATCTCCTGCTCGACGGCACCCGGGTGGGCGGCGCGGTGCGCGCGGCCGCGCTCGAGCAGGTCCTCCCAGAACAGCAGCCGGGCGTCGGTGTAGCGGCCGCGGATGCCGCGGGGCTCCAGGTAGAGCAGGTGCTCCAGCGCCGGCAGCTCCGCCGAGACCTCCAGCGCCTTGTCCAGCTGCTCCTGGTCCTCGGCGACGAGCAGCCGGGCGCCGGAGTCGCGCAGCACGTGCACCACCTCGGCCGGCGGGTTGGTCGGGTACAGCCCGACGGTCACCGCCCCGACGGCGACGGCGGCGAGGTCGGCGACCAGCCACTCGCGGCGGTTCTCCGACTGGATGGCCACCCGGTCACCCCGCACGACGCCCAGGTCCAGGTAGGCGTGCGCCACGTCCAGGACGTCGTCCCAGTACTGCGACCAGCTGGTCTCCCGCCACAGGCCGCGCTCCTTGGACCGCATCGCCACCCCGGTGGGGGTCTCGCGGGCGCGGTCGCGGACCCGGGTGACGACCGTGGTGGTCGCGGTGCCCCGGGTGCTCGGCTCGGTCGTGGTGGTCATGCCGGCGTCCCCTCGTCGACGGTCTTCTTCTTGCGCCGGCCGCCGGTGTCGTGGTCCTCGCCCAGGTAGGCCTTGATCACGTTAGGGTCGCGCTGGACCTCGGCCGGGGTGCCGGTGGTGATGGGGACGCCGAAGTCGACGGCCATGATCCGGTCGGCCAGGTCCATGACCAGGCCCATGTCGTGCTCGACCATGAGGATCGACAGGCCCAGCTCGTCGCGGATGTCGACGATGAACCGGGCCATGTCCTCGGTCTCCTCGAGGTTCATCCCGGCCACCGGCTCGTCCAGCAGCAGCAGCTTGGGCTCCATCGCCAGCGCGCGGCCGAGCTCCACCCGCTTCTGCACGCCGTAGGGCAGCAGGCCGACGGGGAAGCGCCGGTAGGACTCCAGCTCCAGGAAGTCGACGATCTCCTCGACCGCGGCGCGGTCGGCCAGCTCGCTCCTCCGGGCCGGACCGAGCCAGGCCATCGCGGCGAACATGCCGTACCGCACCCGGTGGGCGCGGCCGAGCATGAGGTTGTCGACGACGGTCAGGTTCTCGAACAGCTCGATGTTCTGGAACGTGCGGGCCATGCCCTTGGCCGCGATCCGGTTGGGACGCTGGCCGAGGATCTCCTCGCCGAGGAAGCGGACGGAGCCCTCCTGCGGCCGGTACACACCCGACAGCACGTTGAACACCGAGGTCTTGCCGGCGCCGTTGGGGCCGATGATGGCGAACAGCTCGCGCTCGCCGACGGTGAAGGTCGCCCCGTTGATCGCGGTGACGCCCTTGAACCGCAGGGTGACCCCCTCGACCTCGAGCACGGGGGACGGGGACGCGTGGGTCACGACAGCCACCTCTTCCGGCGCTTGTAGTGCTTGACGTCGCGGAAGCTGCGCTCGCCCTCGGCGCCCAGGCCCAGGTAGAACTCCTGGATGTCGGAGTCGTCGAGCAGCTCCTGCGCGGGCTTGTCCATGACGACCCGGCCGGTCTCCAGCACGTAGCCGTGGTCGGAGATGGACAGCGCCATCGAGGCGTTCTGCTCCACCAGCAGGACCGTCGTCCCGCCCTCGTTGATCTGGCTGATCAGGTCGCGGATGCTGCCGACCAGCTGCGGGGCCAGCCCCAGGCTGGGCTCGTCGAGCAGCAGGTAGCGCGGGGAGCTCATCATCGCCCGGCCCATCGCCAGCATCTGCTGCTCGCCGCCGGACAGGTAGCCCGCGGCCTGGGTCCGCCGCTCCAGCAGCCGCGGGAACAGGTCGTAGACCCGCTCCAGGTTCGCGGCCCGCTCCTTCGGGCGGGTGTGCGCCCCGACGCGGAGGTTCTCCTCGACGGAGAACTCGCCGAACACCCGGCGGCCCTCCAGCACCTGGCTGATGCCGCGGGCGACGACCTGCTGGGGGTCCAGGTGGTCGATCCGCTCGCCGTCGAGGGTGATCTGGCCGCGGGTGACCGCGCCGTGGTGGATGTCCAGGAGGCCGGACAGCGCCCGGAGCAGGGTCGTCTTGCCGGCGCCGTTGGCGCCCAGGAGGCCCACGATCTTCCCGTCGGGGACCTCGAGGCTCACCCCCCGGAGCACCAGCACGACGTCGTCGTAGACGACCTCGAGGTTGCTGACTGCGAGCACGTGCCGCCCTTCGACGCTGGAGGTTGCACCGGTCAACGTCCGTGACCCACGTCACGGACATCGCGTGATCGGCGACACTAGGTGCCAGCTGTGAGGCAGGGGAAGAGACGCGGCCCGTTCCGGCATCCGGAGGGGTGTTTCGTTATGCGCCCGTGATCGACGGGCCGCTGCGTCCGGCTCAGCCGAACGCCGGCAGCCTCCGCGCCGCCGCCAGCACCCGGTCGAGGGCGACGGCGCACCCGTCGTGCAGCGCGACCAGGTGGGCGAAGCCGTGCGGCACCCCGGGCAGGTCGAGCGCGGTGACCGGCACCCCGGCGCCGGCGAGCGCCGCGGCGTAGGCCCGGCCGGGGTCGCGCAGGGCGTCGAGCTCGGCGGTGGCCACCAGCGCGGCGGGGAGCCCGGCCAGGTCCGGCGCCTCCAGCGGACTGATCCGGGGGTCGGTGAGCGGCACCCCGCGCGGCACGTAGCTGCGCGTGTAGAAGCCCATGTCCGACAGGGTCAAGAACGGGCTGGCGCCGTACGCCTCGACCGAGGGCCAGTCCGCGCCGGCCGACACCGAGGGGTAGAGCAGCAGCTGGGCGGCCGGCTGCGGGCCCCCGGCGTCCCGCAGCTCCCGGCAGGCGACCGCCGCCAGGTTGCCGCCGCCGCTGTCGCCGGCGACCACCACCCGCGCGGGGTCCCCCGCGTGCGCCAGCGCCCAGCGCACCGCGGCCACGGCGTCCTCGACCGCGGCGGGGAACGGGTGCTCGGGCGCGCGGCGGAACTCGACCGCGAGGACGACGGCCGACAGCCCCGCGGCCAACCGTGCGGCCAGCCCCCCGTAGCCGGCCGCCGTCCCGACGGTCCAGCCGCCCCCGTGCAGGAGGACGACGGTGGCCCCACCGGCGCCGGGCGGGTCGTACCGGTCGGCAGTCAGCCCGTCCCCGAGGTCGACCCGGGAGACGGGGACGTCGGGGGCACCGGCCAGGCCGCGGGCGAGCAGCCGGTCGAACCGCTCGCGGGCGGCGTCCAGCCCCACCTCGCGGGCGGGCGGGGTCAGCAGCGGGCCGAGCTCGTCGGCCAGCGCGGTCAGGTCCGGGGGCAGCGTCGCCACCCTGCCCATCCTGCCGGGTCAGGCGCGCAGGCCCGCCCGGTGCAGCAGCCGGTCCACCCCGCCGTGCGGGCCGGCCAGCACGCTCATCGAGCGGCCGGACCCGGCCGCGGTCGCCTGCGCCTCGAGCAGCGGGTGCAGCCCGGGGACGGCGAGGAAGGGCACCGCGGTGAGGTCGACGACCAGCCCGCGCACCCCGGTGCCGGCCAGCACGGCGGTCAGCGCGACGCGCAGCTCGTCGGCACTGGCGGTGTCGACCTCGCCGACGACGCCGACCGGCACGACGCCGTCGACGGGCTCCCCGACGACGATGCGCAGGGCGGGGCTGGACAGGGCTGCCGACATGGGCACTCGTCTCGGGGGACGGCGGGTGGGCCGGCGCCCGTGGTCTCGATCGCCGAGGTAGAACTTATGGCACGGTCACGTTCCGCGTCCAGCCCCGGCGTCCCGTCAGCCCCAGACGTCCCGGGCCACCGCCACGACCAGCTCCAGCTTGGCGACCTGGTCGTCCAGGGTGAGCGCGTTGCCCTCGACGGTGGAGGAGAACCCGCACTGCGGCGAGAGCGCCAGCTGCTCCAGCGGCACGTACCGGGCGGCCTCGTCGATGCGCCGCTTGAGGTCGTCGGCGTTCTCCAGCTCCGGCCGCTTGGTGGTCACCAGGCCCAGGACGACGCGCTTGCCCGGCGGGACGAACCGCAGCGGCTCGAACCCGCCGGAGCGCTCGTCGTCGAACTCCAGGAAGAACCCATCGACCTCCAGCCCGCCGAACAGCGCCTCGGCCACGAAGTCGTAGCTGCCCTCGGCCGCCCAGGAGGACCGGAAGTTCCCCCGGCACAGGTGGGTGGTCACCGTGAGCCCCTCGGGCCGGCCGGCCAGCGCCGCGTTGATCTGCCGGATGTAGCGCTCGTGCTGGTGCTCGGCGTCCCGGCCCTGCGCCGAGAGCTGGGCCCGCTGGGCGGGGTCGTTGAGGTAGGCCAGCGAGGTGTCGTCGAGCTGCAGGTAGCGGCAGCCCTGCGCGGCGATGCCCTGCACCTGCTGCCGGTAGGCCGCCGACAGCGCGTCCCAGAACGCGTCCTCGTCCGGGTAGACCGCCGGGTCCACGGCCGCCGCGCCGCCGCGGTAGTGGACCATCGACGGCGAGGGGATGGTCAGCTTGGCGGTCTGGCCCGGCTGCACCGCGCCCTGCAGGTAGGCGAAGTCGTCGGCGAAGACCGGCTCGTCGATGGACAGCGGTCCGGTGACCCGCAGCCCGGCCGGGGTGAAGTCGAGCGAGCCGTCGGCGTTGCGGAAGTGGACGGTGATGTTCTCCTCCACCTTCTCGATCCCGCCGATCGAGTGGATGAAGTCCATGTGCCAGGACGCCCGCCGGAACTCCCCGTCGGTGGCGGTGTGCAGCCCGACGTCGGCCTGCAGGCGGACCACCTCGTCCACCGCCGCGTCCTCCACCGCGCGCAGGCCCTCGGCGTCCAGCTCGCCGGCGGCGAACCGGCCGCGGGCCTCCAGCAGGTGCGGCGGGCGGAGCAGGCTGCCGACGTGGTCGGCGCGGAACGGCGGGCCGTCCGGGGTGGGGGTGCTCATCCCCCGATCCTGGCCCAGCCCACCCCCGGCCGCGAGACCGCGCGGATACTCGCAGCCATGAGCAAGCGCGTGCAGGTCGGGGCCCTGGTCTGGGTGCTGGCGACCGTCGGGGCGTTCTTCCTGGACCCGATCCTGGGCAGCGCGGTGCTGCTGTTCGGCGGGGTGCTGGTGGTGGTCGGCCACCTGGCCAGCCACTGGGGCGAGGGCACCACGTTCGAGGAGCGGGAGATGGCCCGCGCCCGGCGCCGACGGACCCGGTACGAGGCCAACGCCGGCAAGCGCGCCAAGGACCGCGAGCGCTGGGAGGCCGGCAAGGCCCGCAAGGCCGCCCGGGAGGCCCGGAAAACCGGGTGACGGACGGCGGCGACCGCCCTAGCGTCGCCGCCATGGGTTCCCTGCTGCTGTTCGGCTGACGTCCGCCGAACCCCTCGCCCGACCGACCGACCGGGCAGCAGCACGCCCCTGCCCGGACCACCCCCGTCCGGAGGTCCCCATGACCCATCCCCCCGCTGCCGACTCCCCCGCCGGCACCGCCCGCGCCACCCTGCCCGAGGACGAGCGCGAGGGCTTCGACCGCCTCGCGCACGCCGTGGCCGCCGCCCGCGGGAAGGCGCTCGGCGCCGTCCTGCGCGGCCAGCTGCCCGGCGTCGAGGGCGTCCGCTGGCTCCGGTCGGAGGGCCTGCCCCCGACCGCCCGCGCGGCCGACCTCACCCCCGGCCAGTGGTTGTCGCTGCACGCCACCTGGCTGCGGCTCGAGGACACCCCGCACGCCGGCGTGCCCCGGCGCGGAGGGGGCAAGGCCGACAGCAAGCACGGCCACGCCCCCGGCGCGCAGGCCGCCCCCCGCTGGTTCTGACCCCGCCGGGGCGAGGGAGCCCACACCCCCCGGATCCGCTCCCTCCGTGGGGGAAGGGATCCCTCGCCCCGGCGGGTCAGGAGGGAGTGGGGTGTGTGTCACCTGCGGTCACACACACCCCCTACCGGCGGGTAGCATCCGCCGCATGTCTCTCGTCGAGGACCGGGGCACCGCCGCCCCTGCGGACACCTTCCGCTCCACCGACCCCGCCAACGGTGCGCTCGTCGCCGAGTTGCCGGTGCACACCCCCGACGACGTGGCCGCCGCCGTGGCCCGCGCCCGGGACGCCGCCGCGACCTGGGCCGCCCTGGGCTTCGCCGGCCGGCGCACCCGGCTGGCCGCCTACCGCGGCTACCTTGCCCGCCGGATGCACGAGCTGGCCGACCTGGTGCACCGGGAGAACGGCAAGCCGCACGCCGACGCGCTGCTGGAGATCACCCTCGCCGTCGACCACCTGGCCTGGGCCGGCGCGCACGCCAAGAAGACCCTCGGCCCGCGCAACGTCAACCCGGGGCTGCTCGCGGCCAACCACCAGGCGGTGCTGGAGTACCAGCCCCTCGGCGTGGTCGGCGTCATCGGCCCGTGGAACTACCCCGTCTTCACGCCGATGGGCTCCATCGCCTACGCGCTGGCCGCCGGCAACGCCGTGGTGTTCAAGCCCAGCGAGTTCACCCCCGCCGTCGGCGTGTGGCTGGCCGAGGCGTGGGCCGCCGCCGTCCCCGACGTGCCCGACGCCCTGCAGGTCGTCACCGGTCTCGGCGAGACCGGGGCCGCGCTGTGCCGCGCCGGCGTCGGCAAGGTCGCCTTCACCGGCTCCGCGGCGACCGGCCGGAAGGTGATGGCCACCTGCGCCGAGACCCTCACCCCGGTGCTCATGGAGTGCGGCGGCAAGGACGCGATGATCGTCGACGACGACGCCGACGTGGCCGCCGCGGCCGACGCCGCCGTGTGGGGGGCGATGAGCAACGCCGGGCAGACCTGCATCGGCATCGAGCGGGTGTACGCCACGGCCGCCGTGCACGACGCGTTCGTCGCCGCCGTCACCGAGCGGGTCGCCGGGCTGCGCCCGGGCTCGGACGAGGCCGCCTCCTACGGCCCGATGACCATGCCGGCCCAGACCGAGGTCGTCCGCCGGCACCTGGACGACGCCACCGCCTCCGGTGGCCGCGCCGCGACCGGCGGCACCATCGCCGACGGCTACGTCGCCCCCACCGTGCTGCTCGACGTCCCGGAGTCCTCGGTGGCCGTGCAGGAGGAGACGTTCGGCCCCACCCTCACGATCACGCAGGTCGCCGATGCCGAGCAGGCCCTCCGGCTCGCCAACGCGACCACGCTCGGCCTGGGCGGTTCGGTGTTCACCGGGTCGGCCAAGCGCGGCATGGACCTGGCCCGCCGGATGCGCAGCGGCATGACCAGCATCAACTCGGTGATCGCCTTCGCCAGCGTTCCCGCGCTCCCGTTCGGCGGCGTGGGCGACAGCGGCTTCGGCCGCATCCACGGCGAGGACGGGCTCCGCGAGTTCACCCGCGCCAAGGCCATCACCCGGCAGCGGTTCGCCCTGCCGGTGCCGCTGATGAGCTTCGCCCGGCCCGAGAAGGCCGCCGACGCCCTCGCCCGCGTCATGGGTGTCGTGCACGGGCGCCACCGGTGAGCGACGCGTTCGACGTCGTCGTCGTCGGTGCGGGGTCGGCCGGGTGCGCGCTGGCCGCCCGGCTGACCGAGGACCCCGCGCTGCGCGTGCTGCTGCTGGAGGCCGGCGGCTCCGACCACGTCCTCGAGGTGCAGATCCCCGCGGCGCTGTACAAGACCTTCCGCACCCGCCGGGACTGGAACTACAGCACCGAGCCGCAGCCGGCCGCCTCGCAGCGGCGGGTGTTCTGGCCGCGCGGCAAGATGCTCGGCGGCTGCAGCTCGAACAACGCGATGATCTACATCCGCGGTGCGGCCGCCGACTACGACGAGTGGGCGCAGCTCACCGGCGACCCGGGCTGGTCCTACGACGCCGTCCTCCCGCTGTTCAAGCGGATGGAGGACAACGCGCGCGGCGCCGACGCCTTCCACGGCACCGGCGGCCCGCTGCGGGTGGAGGACCTGCGGTCCCCGCACCCGTGGAGCCGCGCGGTCGTGGAGTCCGCGGTCGCCGCCGGGTACCCGCGCAACGACGACTTCAACGGCGCGCAGCAGGAGGGCGCCGGGCTGTACCAGGTCACCCAGCGCCGCGGCCGGCGCTGGTCGGCCGCCGACGCCTACCTGCACCCGGCCGAGGGCCGGCCCAACCTCACGGTGCGCACCGGCTCCCACGTCACCCGGGTGCTGCTGGACGGCGACCGCGCCACCGGCATCGAGTACGTGGCCGACGGGCAGCTGGCGCAGGTGCACGCCGACCAGGTGGTGCTCGCCGCCGGCGCGATCGGCAGCCCGCAGATCCTGCAGCTGTCGGGCATCGGCCCGGCCGACCACCTGCGCTCGGTCGGCGTCGACGTGCACCACGACCTGCCCGGGGTCGGCGAGGGCCTGCAGGACCACCCGCTGGTGCCCACCATCTGGCACGTCCGCAGCGGCCGGTCGCTGTTCCGCGGCGAGTCGCCCTCGGGCTACGCCCAGTGGTTCGGCGCCCGCCGGGGCCCGCTGACCTCGAACCTGGCCGAGGCCGGGCTGTTCACCCGCTCCGACGACGCGCTCGCCGAGCCCGACCTGCAGTTCCACTTCCTGCCGGTCAAGTACTGGCAGCAGGCCCGGGTCGACCCCGACGTCGACGCGTTCACCGCCTGCGCCGTGCTGGTCCGGGTGGAGTCGCGCGGGTCGGTGCGGCTGCGCTCGGCCGACCCCACCTGGGCGCCGGCCATCGACGCGGGCTACCTGACCGACGACCGCGACCTCGAGGCGCTGGTGACCGGGGTGGAGAAGGCCCGGGACATCGCCGCGGTCGGCCCGCTGGCGGGGGTGCTGGCCGAGGAGTGGTCGCCGGGCGGCACCGTGTCCACCCGGGAGGGCCTGCGGCAGGCGGTGCGCGACACCCTGGAGTCGCTGTACCACCCGGTGTCCTCGTGCCGGATGGGCACGGACGACCTCGCCGTGGTCGACCCCCAGCTGCGGGTGCACGGCATCGAGGGCCTGCGGGTGGTCGACGCCTCGGTCATGCCGACGCTGGTGCGCGGCAACACCAACGCGCCCACGATGATGATCGCCGAGCGCGCGTCCGACCTCGTCCGGGCCGAGCTGGGCGCCGCCGTCGCGATGGCCTAGGGCCGGCGGGCCAGGCGCTCGGTGGCCCGGCTGGTGCCGGCGCGCAGCCGCTGCAGACCCTCGGCGACCCGGGTGGTGAACAGCCCGCGCTGCACCAGGTCGTGGGTGACCCGCAGCTCGTAGGCGGTGGCCGCCACGTGGTCCATCGGGCCCGCCCGCAGCGCCACCTCCTTGAGCACGGTGGTGAGCTCGGCGCCGTGCTCGGCGATCTGGCCGGCCAGCCGCAGTGCGCTCTCCCGCAGCTGCCCGACCGGCACCACCTCGTCGACCAGGCCCGAGCGCAGGGCCTCCTGCGCGTCGACCGGGTCGCCGGTGAAGAACATCCGGCGCGCCCGCTGCGGTCCGACCCGGCTCTGCAGGGCGTGGTAGAAGCCGTTCATCGCGTACTTGACCTGCGTCGACCCGAACACGGCGCTCTCCGACGCGATGGTGATGTCGCACATCGTGGCCAGGTCCATGCCGTAGCCCGGGGCGACGCCGGCGACCGCGGCCACGGTGGGCTTGCGGTAGTCGTAGAGGGCCACCATCAGCCGCATCGCCAGGTCGGTGAACCGGGTGCGGTCGACACCGGTGGTGCCCTCCAGGACGTCGAGGGCCCAGCCGGCGCAGAAGCACTCCTCGTCGCCGATGAGCAGCACGCAGGCGACGTCGTCGTCCCACGCCCAGTCCTCCAGCGCCGCGACCAGCTCCTCGTGCAGCTCCCAGCCCAGTGCGTTGCGCTTGGCCGGGTGGTCCAGCTGCAGCACGCCCACGCCGCCCTCGACGCTGGTCCGCAGGTACCGGTGCTCGGCCACGGCCGCTCCCTGGTCGTCCGACCGGCGGCCTGCCCGCCGTTCACATGGCGGCATGCAAGCCCGACGAGCGTCCCGGGTCAAGGCCTAGTCACCGTTCACTTGCTGCGCTAGCGTCCGCCGCGACCACCGACCAGGGGAGCCGCTCGTGGACGACCACTCGTCCGCCGTCACCGCCGTCACCGCCTCGGTGTCCGGCGGGGTCGGCACGATCACCTTCGACCGCCCCGAGCGGCGCAACGCGCTCAGCCTGGAGCTCTTCGGCGCCCTCGGTGACCACCTCGACGCCTGGCGCACCGACGACGACGTCGCCGCCGTGGTGCTGACCGGTGGGGAGGAGATGTTCTGCGCCGGGCTGGACCTGGACCTGCAGTCCGGGTTCACCCAGGAGACCCGCGCCGCCTACGCAGCGGCCTGCCTGCGGGTGTACGGCGGGCTGCTGGACTACCCCAAGCCCACCGTCGCGGCCTGCGCCGGCCCCACCCTCGGCGGCGGCTGCGACATCGCGGTGTTCTGCGACATCCGGGTCGGTGCGGAGAACGCCGTCCTCGGCTTCCCGCAGGTCAAGTTCGGCCTCACCCCCTACTTCTCCCCGCTGTGGAAGATCGTCGGGCTGAGCCAGGCCAAGCTGCTCACGCTCACCGGCGACCGAATCGACGCCGCCGAGGCACTGCGCATCGGCCTGCTCGACCGGCTGGTGCCCACCGGCACCGTGGTCGCGGCGGCCACCGCCGTCGCCGCCTCGATCGCGGCGACCAGCACCAAGTCGGCGATGTTCAACAAGGAGATGGTCCTGCGCTCACCGGCGATGGACCCAATCTCGGCGCTGTCCTTCGAGACCATGGCCTACCGGGAGATCATCTGGCACCCCGACGTCGTGGAGCGCATCACCGACGCGTTCGGCGCGATCCGGTCCACGCCGTGACCGGGGTCGACGCGGGCTTCCTGCGCACCTTCGCCGACGCGTGGATCGACGCCTGGAACTCCCGCGACACCGACACCGTGCTGGCGCTGCTGCACCCCGACGTCGCGTGGGAGGAGCGGGTGTTCTGGCCCGAGCCGCTGCACGGGCGGGAGGCCGTGCGGGCCTACGTCGACGCGATCTGGCGGGCGATGCCGGACTACCGCGTCGAGGAGGTGCAGCTGTTCACCGCCGTGGACGACGGCCGCGCGCTGGTGCTCTTCGAGCAATCGGGCCGGGCACCCGCCGCCCTGGGCACGGACGCCACCTTCCGGGTGCAGGGCTGCGACGTGTTCCTCGGCTTCACCGACGGCCTGCTGTCCCGGTACACCGCCGCCTTCGAGATCGTCGACATGCTCCGCCAGCTCGGCGCGCTGCCGCCCCGGGAGGGCCGCCGGGGCGGGGCGTACCTGCTCGGCCTGCTCACCCCGCCCGCAGAGAGGACCTCGGCATGACGACGACGTCGCCGGACCGGTACGACCCCCGCATCGGCCACCTGCTCGCCGGGCAGGCCGCCCGCACCCCCGACCGGGAGCTGTTCGCGTTCGGGGACCGGCGGGTGACCTACGGCGAGTTCGACGCCTGGGTGACCACCGTGGCCGCCGACCTGGTCCGCCGCGGCGTGCAGCGGGGCGACCGGGTCATGGTGCAGCTGCCGAACTGCCTGGAGGCCCTCGCGCTGCAGGTCGCCGCGTTCCGGATCGGCGCGGTGGACATGCCGGTCATCCCGATCTACCGCGAGCACGAGATGCGCCAGATCCTCGACGACGCGCGGCCCGCGGTGGTCGCCGTCGCCGACACGCTGGGCGCCCGCCGGCCGGCCGAGGAGACCGACGCCATCTTGGCCGACCTGGGCCACACCCCCGTCGCCCGGTACCTGGTCGGCGGCACCCGCGCGGGCTGGACGGCGCTGCCGGCGACCGGGGAGGTGCCGACCACCGAGCTGCCCGAGCCGCTGGACCCCGACGAGCCCACGCTGCTGCTCTACACCTCCGGCACCACGTCGGCCCCGAAGGGCGCCCTGCTCTCCAGCGCGGCGCTGCTGGCCCACCTGCGCGCCTTCCAGGTGGCGCTGGACGTCGACGAGGACTGCGTCGTCCTGTGCGCGACCCCGCTGTCGCACCTGGGCGGGTTCGTCGCCGGTGTGGTGTTCCCGGCCTTCCTGGGCGCCCGGTCGGTGATCATGCCGGCCTGGCAACCGGACGAGGCGGTGGCCGTCATCGAGCGGGAGCGGGCCTCGCTGGCGATGGGCGCGACGCTGTTCCTCGCCGACCTCGTGCAGCGCTACGAGGCCGGCGCGGGGGCCGGGCACCGGTTGGACCTCTACGCCTGCGCGGGCGCGGCGATCCCGCCGGTGGTGGTCCAGCGCGCCGAGGCCGTCGGGGTGCGCGCCATGCGCTGCTACGGCATGACCGAGACCGCCGGTGTCTGCGCCGCGGCCCCCGAGGACGCCCCGGTCGAGCGCAGGTCGCTGTGGGACGGCCGGGTGCTCCCGGGGATGGAGATCCAGGCCGTCGGTCCCGACCGTGCGCCGCTGCCCCCGGGCACGGAGGGCGAGCTGCGCATCCGCGGCCCCCAGCTGCTCACCTGCTACACCGACCCGCAGCGCACCGCCGAGCAGATCGACACCGAGGGCTGGTTCTACCCGGGCGACGTCGGCGTCGTCGACGAGGAGGGGTGGGTGCGGATGTCCGGGCGGCTCAAGGACATCGTCGTCCGGGGCGGGGAGAAGTTCTCCACCCTGGACATCGAGTCCGCCATCGCCGCCCACCCGGACGTCGCGGCGGTCGCGGTGACCGCGGTGCCCGACGAACGGATGGGCGAGGCCGTCGGGGCGTGGCTGGTCCTCGCCCCGGGTGCGGAGTGGACCGGGCCGGAGGGCATCATCGGCCACCTCGAGGAGGTGCGCATGGCCCGGGCCAAGTTCCCCACCCACTGGACCGTCGTCCCTGCGCTGCCGGCCACCGCGAGCGGCAAGATCCAGAAGCACCGGCTGCTCGAGCCGGACCGGTGACCCGGCCGCTCCCGCGCACCCGGCTCCCCACCGCGCAGCGGCGGGCCCAGCTGGCCGACACCGCCGGCCGGTTGTTCCGGCTGCACGGCTTCCACCAGGTCTCGATGACCGACGTCGCCGGCTCGGTGGGGATCACCGCGCCGGCGCTGTACCGGCACTTCCGCGACAAGCAGGAGCTGCTGGCCGCCGCCGTCGACCGCGCGCTGGACGTCGTGGAGGAGGCACTGGCCCGGGCGCCGGGCACCCCGCTGCCGGCCTTCCTCGCCGTCGTGGCCGAGGCCGCGGTCGCCGAGCACGACCTGTGGGTGCTGCTGCAGCGCGAGCTCCGACACGTCGACGCCGTCCGCCGGGCGCCGCTGGACCGCCGTTTCGCCGCGCTCGCCCGCCGCTTCGCCGCGGCCGTCTCGGCCGACCGACCGGACCTGTCCCCCGCCGCGGTCCGGTTCGCCACCACCGCGGCGCTGGCCGTGCTGGGCAGCCCGTCAGCGCGGCGCCGGGAGCCCGACCCGGTGCGGCACGGCGTCCTGCTGGCCGCCGCCGCGTTGTCCGCCGCCCGGACCCGGGAGGCGGCCGGGCCGTCCGACCGCCCCGCACCGGTGCGGCCGGAGCCCGTGGGGCGCAGCGCGCAGCTGCTGGACACCGCCGTCCGGCTGTTCGCGCAGCGCGGCTACCCGGCGGTCAGCCTCGACGACATCGGCGCGGAGCTGGGCATGGCCGGGCCGAGCATCTACCACTGGTACGCCACCAAGGCCGACCTGCTGGTGGCCGCGTTCAGCGCGGCCAGCGCCCGGCTCACCGCCCGGCACGCCGGCCGTCCCGGCCTCGCCGAGCTGGTCACCGGCTACGTCGAGCTCGGCATGGCCGAGCGGGCACTGTTCGCGGTGTACGTGCTGGAGGCCAAGAACCTGCCCCCGGAGGCGGCCCGCCGGGTGCGGCACGCCCTGGCCGCCGACGTCGCCGCCTGGGTGGACGCGCTGACCGTCGCCCGGCCGGCCCTGGCCGAGGACCAGGCCACGGTCCTGGTGCATGCCGCCCGCGCGGTGGTCCACGACGTCGTCCGGCTGGGCCGCTGGCACTCCCAGCGCGGCACCGCGGCAGCCCTGCGGGCCACCGTCCACGCCGTGCTGGCCACCCCCGTGGTGGGCGGGTGAACGGGGCCGGACCGGTCGACCTCGCCGGGCTCCCCGTGGTCGTCACCGGGTCGACCCGGGGCCTCGGCCGGGCCTTCGCGCACGCGCTGGCCGCGGCCGGCGCCCGGGTCGTGGTGAACGGCACCGACCCCGACCGCACCGCGGCCGTGGTCGAGGAGATCACCACCGAGGGCGGCACCGCGGTGGGGCACGCCGTCTCCGTCACCGCGGCCGGCGCGGGCGACGCCCTGGTCGGTGCGTGCGCCGCGGCCTTCGGGTCGGTCGGCATGGTGGTGACCAACGCCGGCACCACCCGGGACCGGTCGCTGGCCCGGATGACGGACGCCGAGTTCGACGAGGTGGTCGCGGTCCACCTGCGCGGCACGTGGGACTGCAGCCGGGCCGCCGTCCGGGCGATGCGGGGCACCGGCGGCGCCGTGCTGCACGTGACGTCGGGTTCCGGGCTGTTCGGCACGGCCGGCCAGACCAACTACGCGGCCGCCAAGGCCGGCGTGGTCGGGCTGACCCGGGCGATGGACCTCGAGCTGCACCGGCACGGCATCCGGGTCAACGCCCTGGCCCCCGTCGCCGCCACCGGCATGACGGAGGTGTTCGCGACCGGCGCGGTGGCGCACGCGCTGACCTTCCCGCCGCCGGAGGCCGTGGCGCCGGTGGTGGTCTTCCTGGCGTCGGCGCAGGCGGCCCACCTGCACGGCCAGGTGCTGTCCTTCGACGGGACGCAGCTGTCGGTGTGGACCCACCCGGCGCCGGCGACGACCGAGGAGAGGACCGGCTGGTCGGCCGCCGACTTCGCCGCGGTGCTCACCGACGACGTGCAGCAGCCCCGGCACCCCGACCGCTGGGGCACCGGGATCCGCTGATCAGAGCCGCAGCGCGGTGGCCACCAGGTCGGCGACCGGGCGGGAGCGGCTGTGCGGCGGCCAGGCGATCACCGTCGTCACCCGCGCCGCGTCGCGGACCGGCACGGTCACCACGCCCTCGGGCAGCTGGGAGCGGACCGACTCCGGCAGCACGGTGTACGTGCGGCCGAGCTGCACGAGCTGCAGCAGCTGGGCGTGGTCGCGCACCTCGGGCCCGGGCCCGGCCGGGCGGCCACCGGGGCCGCTCCAGCGCGGGGGCGGCAGGCCGGGCAGGTCGTCGAGGTCGGCCAGGGACACCTCGGTCCGCCCGGTCAGCGCGTGCCCGGCGGGCAGGACGGCGACCTGGCCCTCGGTGCCCAGCTCCTCGGTGTCCAGGCCCGCGGTGGTGTCGAAGGGCAGGTGCAGCAGCGCGACGTCGGCCCGGCCGTCGCGCAGCGCCGGGCCCTGCTCGCCGACCGCGCACAGCAGCACCTCCACCGGCACCGCACCGGGCTCGGCGGCGTAGGCGTCCAGCAGCTTGGCCAGCAGCTCCGCCGACGCGCCGGCCTTGACCGCCAGCACCACGCCCGGCCGGTCGGCCGCGCCGGCCCGGCGGGTGCGGCGCTCGGCGGCCTCGACCGCGGCCAGCGCCGCCCGGCCCTCGGCCAGCAGCACCTCCCCCGCCGGGGTCAGCGCGACCGACCGGCTGGACCGGGTCAGCAGCGGGGCGCCCAGCCGCCGCTCGAGCTGGGCCACGGCCCGGGACAGCGGGGGCTGCGCCATGCCCAGCCGCTGCGCCGCGCGGCCGAAGTGCAGCTCCTCGGCGACCGCCACGAAGTAGCGCAGCTCCCGGGTCTCCACGCCGACCGACGCTACGCCGAGGTCGATACCCGCCGGGTATCGCCGGGTACCCGATCGGTGCTGGCGTGGCACCGCCGACCGGGACGACGCTGACGGGCATGACGACGACGGCGCTGGTGACGGGCGCGAACAAGGGCATCGGGTACGAGATCGCGGCCGGGCTGGGCCGGCTGGGCTGGGCGGTGGGCGTGGGCGCCCGCGACGACGCCCGGCGGGAGGACGCCGTGGCCCGGCTGCGGGCCGACGGGGTGGACGCCTTCGAGGTGCCGCTGGACGTCACCGACGACGCCAGCGTCGCCGCCGCCGCGGCCCTGCTCGAGGAGCGGGGCGGGTTGGACGTGCTGGTCAACAACGCCGGGGTGACCGGGGGCGGCGAGCAGCTGCCGAGCACGGTCGACATGGACGCCGTCCGCGCCGCGGTGGAGGTCAACGTGTGGGGCGTGATCCGGCTGACCAACGCGGTGCTGCCGCTGCTGCGCCGCTCGCCGTCCCCGCGCATCGTGAACGTCTCCAGCGGGGTGGGGTCGTTGACCCGGCAGGCCGCGGACGACGGCAGCACCGGCCCGCTCTCGGCGGCGTACTCGCCCTCCAAGACCTACCTCAACGCGGTCACCCTGCAGTACGCCAAGGAGCTGAAGGACACCCCGATCCTGGTCAACATGATGTGCCCGGGGTTCGTGGCCACCGACCTCAACGGCCACCGCGGCACCCGCACCCCCGCCGAGGGCGCGCAGAGCGCGATCCGGCTGGCGACGCTGCCCGACGACGGGCCCACCGGCACCTACTCCGACGACGACGGCCCCGTGCCCTGGTGACGTCCACCGCGCGGGGCGGGGCGGGGGGCGGGAGCATGGACGGTCCCCGACCCCTGGAGGCTCTCCGTGTGGCTGTTCCTGACCCGTCGCCTGCGCATGTGGCTGCTGCTGAGCGTCGGCGCGCCGCTGCTGGCCAAGCTGCTCCAGCGGGTCGGTGACTCCCTCGAGCGGCGCACCGGCCAGACCACCCTGACCAAGGCCCTGCGGCAGGGCGGGCAGTTCATCGACTCCCGCCGCCGCGGCGCCCGCCGGGAGGCCCGCCGCTCCGGCCGGCGCTGACCTACCCCCGCACGACCGCGTCCGCCGCGGCCGCCCCCTCCTCGGCGGGGGCGGTCGCCGGGCGGGCGCGCCGGATCGAGATCGACAGCCCGGCGGCCACCAGGCACAGCAGCGCGGCGCCGTACCAGGCGCTGTCGTAGCTGCCCGTCACGTCGCGGACCACGCCGGCCGAGTAGGCCGCCGCCGCCGAGCCGAGCTGGTGGCTGGCGAAGACCCAGCCGAACACCACCGGTGCCCGGGCCCCGAAGTGCTGCCGGCACAGCGCCAAGGTGGGGGGCACCGTGGCCACCCAGTCCAGGCCGTAGAACACGATGAACGCGATCATCGACGCCTGCAGGTCGCTGCCGAACAGCGGCGGCAGCAGGAACAGCGACAACCCGCGCAGCGAGTAGTAGGCCAGCAGCAGCAGCCGGGGGTCGACCCGGTCGGTCAGCCACCCCGACGCGATCGTGCCGGCGATGTCGAACAGCCCGACCAGCGCCAGCAGCGAGGCCGCGGTCGTCACGGGCATGCCGTGGTCGTGCGCGGCCGGGATGAAGTGCGGCTGCACCAGCCCGTTGGTGGTCGCCCCGCAGATGGCGAACCCGGCGGCCAGCAGCCAGAACACCCGGGTGCGGGCAGCCAGCGCCAGGCCGGCCAGCGCCGTGCGCGCCGCGTTGCCGGTGGTGCGCGGCGGCTCGTCGGCCGCCGTCCCCCCGTAGGGCACCGCGCCGACGTCGCTGGGCCGGTCGCGCAGCCACCAGGCCACCAGCGGGACGACGGCCAGCGCGGCCGCCGTCGTGCCCAGCGCGGCCGGGCGCCAGCCGTGCGCGGCCGAGATGGTCGCGACCACCGGCAGGAAGACCAGCTGCCCGGCGGCCCCGCCGGCGGTGAGCACCCCGGACACCAGGCCGCGGCGGGCGACGAACCACCGGCCGGTCACCGTGGCCACCAGCGACATCGCCATCGACCCGGTGCCCAGCCCGACCAGCAGGCCCCAGCACAGGATCAACTGCCAGGGCGCGGTCATGAACACCGTGAGCCCCGAGCCGACGGCGACCACCAGCAGCGCAGCCACGACCACCCGGCGGATGCCGAAGCGCTCCATCAGCGCGGCGGCGAAGGGGGCGGTGAGGCCGTAGAGCGCCATGTTCAGCCCGACCGCGGCCGAGATGGTCGAGGTGGACCAGCCGAACTCGGCCTGCAGCGGCTCGATGAGCACCCCGGGCACGGCCCGGAACGCCGCGGCGCCGACGAGGGCCAGGAAGGTCACCCCCGCGACCCACCAGGCGGGGTGGACGCTGCGTCCGGTGGCGGTGGCTGCGGTGGTCACGGCGGAGAGCATTCCTCGCGGGCGCACCCAGCACCAGTGGCCGGGCAGCCACGGTGTGCAAGGATCCGGCCATGCCCGGTCCTGCGCCGCACGAGGTGGCCGTCCTGGCCCTGGACGGCGTCGTGGGGCTGGAGCTGGGCCTGCCCCACCGGCTGCTCGGCATCGCCGAGGACGCCGACGGGCACCCGCTCTACCGGGTCCGCACCGCCACCGTCGACGGCGCCCCGGTGCGCGCGGCCGACGGCTGGTCGGTGCTGGTCGACCACGACCTCTCCCTGCTCGACGAGGCGGCGACGGTGGTCGTCCCCGGCACGGAGCACGCCGAGGTGCTGCGCACCGGTCAGGTCGACCCCCGGCTGGCCGCGGCGCTCCGCACGGCGGCCGGGCACGCCCGGCTGGTGTCGCTGTGCACCGGGGCATCGGTGCTGGCCGCCGCCGGGCTGCTCGACGGCCGGCCCGCGGCCACCCACTGGCGCGACACCGAGCGCTTCCGCGAGCTGTTCCCGCAGGTGCACCTGGACCCCGACGTCCTGTTCGTCGACGACGGCGACGTGCTCAGCTCGGCCGGCGTCGCGGCCGGGGTCGACCTGCTGCTGCACCTGGTGCGGCGCGACCACGGCAGCGACGTCGCCACCGCCGTCGCCCGGCGCAACGTCGTCGCCCCCTGGCGGGAGGGCGGGCAGACCCAGTTCGTCGCGGCCCCGCTGCCCCCGGCGACCGGCTCGGGGACGGCGGCCACCCGGGCGTGGGCGATGGACCGGCTGGCGCAGCCGCTGACCCTGGAGCAGCTGGCCGGGCACGCCGCGACCAGCGTGCGCACCTTCACCCGCCGCTTCCGCGCCGAGACCGGGCTCAGCCCGCAGCGCTGGCTGGTGCAGCAGCGCGTGCAGCGCGCCCGCCACCTGCTGGAGTCCACCGACCTGCCCGTCGACCAGGTGGCCGAGCAGGCCGGGTTCGGCACGGCGACCTCGCTGCGCCAGCACCTGCACGCCGCGATCGGGGTCGCGCCGCTGGCCTACCGCCGCACGTTCCGGGGCTGATCAGTCCAGCGCGGCGTGCCCGTGGTGCTCGGCGGGCTCCCGGTCGGCGCGGTCGGCCTTCCGGTCCCGCAGCCAGTCCGGCACCGCGATGACCAGCGCGCCGAGCGCCCCGAGCACCGCGACGCCCAGCGCGACCCCGGCCGCGGTGGCGTAGTCCTGCCCCGTGGCGCCGAGCACGACGTAGAACAGCCCGGGCAGGACGGCGGAGCCCAGCGCGGCACCGAAGCGCTGCGTGGTCTGCAGCCCACCGCCGGCGGCACCGGCCATCCGCACCGGCACGTCGCGCAGGGTCAGCGTGATGTTGGGGCTGATCACGAACCCGCCGCCCAGGCCCGCGACGAACAGCGCGGGCAGCACGGCCCAGGTCAGGGTGTCCGGGTCCAGCGTGGCCACCAGGAAGGCGGTCACCAGCAGGCCGACCGAGACGACCGACAGGCCGATCACGGTGAGCAGGCGGCCGAACCGGCTGACCAGCCGCCCGGCGACCGCGGCCGACCCCGCGGCGCCGATGGCGAAGGGCACCACCGACAGGCCCGAGTGCAGGGGCGTCCAGCCCAGCCCGGTCTGGAAGTACAGCGCGAAGACCAGCCAGATGCCGCTGAACCCGATGAAGTAGACGGTGCCGACCGCGACGCCGGCGGCGTACCCCCGGGTCTGGGTGAGCAGCCGGACGTCGAAGACCGGTTCCCGGCCGCGGGAGACCACCCGGCGCTCCCACCGCACGAACGCCGCGATCGCGGCCGCGCCGAGCAGGAACAGCCACCACAGCCGGCGCAGCCCGCCGGACTCGGCCTGCACCAGCGGCAGCAGCACCAGCACCGCGCCCAGCCCGAGCAGCAGGGTGCCGACGACGTCGATGTCGGTGTTGGTGCCCGACGGCCGGCCCGTGGGCAGCAGCCGCGCGGCGAGCACCAGGGCGACGACGCCGATGGGCACGTTGACGAAGAAGATGGTCCGCCAGCCCAGGTCCTCCCCGAACAGGCCGATGAGCAGCCCGCCGACCACCGGGCCGGTCGCGGTGGACAGGCCCACCGTGGCGCCGAAGAGGCCGAACGCCTTGCCGCGCTCGGCGCCGCGGAACAGCTGCTGGATCAGCGCGGAGTTCTGCGGGGCGAGGAAGCCGGCCGCGACGCCCTGCAGCAGCCGCGCGGCGATCAGCAGCTCGACGGTCGGTGCCGCGCCGGCCAGGGCGCTGGTGAGCACGAAGGCGGCCAGCGCGACCAGGAAGATCCGCCGCCGGCCGAACGCGTCGCCCAGCCGGCCGGCCGGCACCAGGACCAGGCCGAAGGTGAGCGCGTAGCCCGAGACCACCCACTGCACGCCGGCCGCGGTGGTGCCCAGCGCCTCGCGCATCGACGGCAGCGCGACCGAGACGATGCTGACGTCGAGCAGGGTCATGAACCCGGCGACCAGCGTCACCGACAGGGCCCGCCAGCGGCGCGGGTCGGGCTCGTGGTCGTCCTGGGTCGACGCAGGTCGGCGGTCGGTCGCGGTCACGAGGGACCGTCCTACCCGGGGGCGCCCCCCTCACTCCCCCGGCCACCTGTGTGACCACCGACTCCCCGCGCCGTGGCCGGTGGCCGACCCCGGCGTGGCAGAGTGGGCCCAACCGGCGCCGCCCCCCGCTCGTCCTGGAGCGGGTGGAGCCGACGTCGGCGCAGAGGCAGCGCCACCTTGGCGCGCCGGCGACCCGACGTCCGACCGGACGGTGCGGCTCGAGGACGAGCCCCGCCCTGGCGATCGACGGTGGCCACCTTCCCGGTGAGGACACCCGTGACCCCGAACTCCCCCGACACCACCCCCGACGCGCACGGCGCGCGCCCCCGCCGCCGCGCCACCAGCCCCGCCGGCCCCGGCGGCGAGCGGCAGGCCCCCGCCTTCCGCCCCGCGGGCACCCCGCAGGCCACCGCCCGTCCCGAGACGCGGCACGAGGCCCGGCCCGGGTCCGCCCGCCCGGAGGCCGGCCCCTCCGACGGCGGGACCGGCGAGGGCCGCCGGCGTCGCCGCGGCGGCCGCGGCCGGGGCAACGGCCCCCGCCCGGAGCAGTCCGGCGCCCCCGTCGCCGGGACCGCGCCCGCGCCGGCCCCCGTCGTCCCGCAGCAGGCGCCCGCCACCGTGCTGCCGACCGACACCACCTTCGCCGAGCTCGGCGTCCCCGCCCCGCTGGTCGAGGCCCTGACCGCCTCCGGCATCACCGCGCCGTTCCCGATCCAGGTCGCGACGCTGCCCGACACGCTGGCCGGCACCGACGTCCTCGGCCGCGGCCGCACCGGCTCGGGCAAGACGCTGGCCTTCTCCCTCCCCCTGGTCGCCCGGCTGGCCGGCTCCACCACGAAGCGGCAGCCGCGCAAGCCGCGCAGCCTGGTGCTGGTGCCGACCCGCGAGCTGGCCAACCAGGTCGCCGCCGTCGTCACCCCGCTGGCCACGGCGGTCGGGCTCAAGGTCACCGTCGTGTTCGGCGGGGTGGGCCAGAACCCGCAGGTGCAGGCGCTGGCCGCCGGCGTCGACGTCCTCATCGCCTGCCCCGGCCGGCTGGAGGACCTCATCGGCCAGGGCCACTGCGACCTGTCCGCGGTCGAGATCACCATCCTCGACGAGGCCGACCACATGGCCGACCTGGGCTTCCTGCCCGGGGTGAAGCGGCTGATGGACCGCACCCCGAAGGTCGGCCAGCGCCTGCTGTTCTCCGCCACGCTGGACAACGGGGTCGACGTCCTGGTGCAGCGCTACCTGGACCGGCCCACCACGCACTCGGTCGACCCGGCCGTCGCCCCGGTGGCCACGATGACCCACCACGTCTTCCGGGTCGAGGCCGCCGACAAGCCGCAGGTGGTCAAGGAGCTGGCCTCCGGGCTGGACCGGGTGGTGCTGTTCACCCGCACCAAGCATCAGGCCAAGAAGCTGGCCAAGCAGCTCACCGCCGCCGGCGTCCCCGCCGTCGACCTGCACGGCAACCTCAGCCAGAACGCCCGCGAGCGCAACCTCGAGGCCTTCACCACCGGGTCCACCCGGGTGCTGTGCGCCACCGACATCGCCGCCCGCGGCATCCACGTCGACGACGTCGCCATCGTGGTGCACGTCGACCCGCCGGCCGAGCACAAGGCCTACCTGCACCGCTCGGGCCGCACCGCCCGCGCCGGGGCCGGGGGCACCGTGGTCACCGTCGCCACCCCCGACCAGGCCAGCGAGGTCCGCCTGCTGGCCCGCCAGGCCGGCATCACCCCGGAGGTCACCGCGGTGCGCCCCGGCGCCCCGCAGATCACCGCGCTGACCGGACCGCCGGCCCCCTACGTGGAGCCCGCCCCGGTCGCCCCGCCGCAGCCGCAGGGCACCGGCGGCGGTCGCCGTCGGAGCGGCGGGGGTGCCGGCGGTCGTGGCGGTGGCGCCCCGGCCGGCGGTCGCGGCCAGGCCTCCGGTGGTTCCGGACGGTCCGCCGGGCCGGCCCGCACCCGCGCCGAGCTCGCCGCCCGGGCCGGCCAGCAGCCCGCCCGGCCGCGCCGCAGCACCGGCCGCTGACCGCACCCGCCCGCCCGGGAGCCCGCAGGGGCGCCCGGGCGGGCGGCCGCGGTCTGGGGGAGGATCAGGTCCCCCACCCGCACGACGATCGAGGTCCCATGCGCCTGCCCATCACCCCCGCCGAGATCGCGCCGCGCCTGGCCACCGGGGCGTTCATCCTGAACTCCGGGCTGGGCAAGCGGCACGCCGACGAGGCCACCGCCGCCGGCCTGCACGGGTTCGCCTCCGGCGCGTACCCCTTCCTGCAGAAGACCACCCCGGCGTCGTTCGCCAAGACCCTCTCCACCGCCGAGATCGCCATCGGCGTGGCGCTGCTGACGCCGTTCGTGCCCACCGCGGTGGCCGGCGCCGCGCTCACCGGCTTCGCCGGCGGGCTGCTCGGGCTCTACCTGCGCACCCCGGGTCTGACCAAGCCCGGCAAGTCCGTGGCCCCCACCCAGGACGGCCTGCCGGTGTCCAAGGACGTGTGGATGCTCGGCATCGGGCTGGGCCTGCTCACCCAGGCCGCCGCCGCCCGTCGCGCCCGCCGCGGCTGACCTCCCGCCACCCAGGGCTGGCGCGCCCCGCCGCCCTGGGTGGAGGCTGTGCTCGACGTCGCACCGGCGCACCGGCGGGAGCCGGTGGCCGGCCCGGCTGGAGGACGGCGTCCGTGGGACGATGAAGACATCATGACGACATCCGGAGCTGCTGCTGTGACCACGAACCCGACCGCCGGCCGCCGTCCGCGGGTGGTCATCATCGGCTCCGGCTTCGGTGGCCTGTTCGCCGCCCAGCGGCTGCGCAAGGCCGACGTCGACATCACCCTCATCGCCAAGACCGGGCAGCACCTGTTCCAGCCGCTGCTGTACCAGGTGGCCACCGGGATCATCAGCGAGGGCGAGATCGCCCCGCCGACCCGCGACATCCTGAAGAAGCAGAAGAACGTCACGGTGATCCTGGGCGAGGTCGTCGACATCGACCTGGCCGACCACACCGTCACCTCGTGGTTGCTGGGCCGGGAGTCCACGTTCTCCTACGACCACCTGATCGTGGCCGCGGGCGCCGGGCAGTCCTACTTCGGCAACAGCCAGTTCTCCCAGTTCGCGCCGGGCATGAAGACCGTCGACGACGCCCTGGAGCTGCGCGGGCGCATCCTGGGCGCCTTCGAGATGGCCGAGGCCGCCACCGACCCGGCCGAGATCGACCGGCTGCTGACCTTCGTCGTCGTCGGCGCCGGCCCGACCGGGGTGGAGATGGCCGGCCAGATCGCCGAGCTGGCCCGCCGCACGCTGAAGAACAACTTCCGCAACATCGACCCGAAGTCCGCCCGGGTCATCCTGCTCGACGCCGCCCCCGTGGTGCTGCCGCCCTTCGCCCCCAAGCTGCAGGACAACGCCGCCAAGCAGCTGCGCGACATCGGCGTGGAGATCCAGCTCGGGGCCATGGTCACCGGCCTGGACGCCAACGGCCTGGACGTCAAGGAGGGCGACACCACCCGCCGGATCACCGCGGCCACCAAGATCTGGGCCGCCGGCGTGCAGGCCAGCCCGCTGGGCGCACTGCTGGCCCAGCAGTGCGACGTCACCGTCGACCGCGCCGGCCGGGTCGAGGTGCAGCCCGACCTGACCCTGCCCGGGCACCCCGAGGTCTTCGTGGTCGGGGACATGATGAGCCTGGACAAGCTGCCCGGCGTGGCCCAGGTGGCCATCCAGGGCGGCCGGTTCGCCGCCGACCGCATCGCCGCCACCGTCGAGGGCCGCCGGCACAAGGAGAAGTTCGAATACTTCGACAAGGGCTCGATGGCCACCATCAGCCGCTACAAGGCCGTCGCCGACCTCGGCAAGATCAAGGTCACCGGCTTCCTGGCCTGGGCCATGTGGCTGCTGGTCCACCTGGTCTACATCGTCGGCTTCAAGAGCCGCTTCACCACCACCTTCAGCTGGATCGTCTCCTTCCTCGGCAAGGGCCGCGCCCAGCGGGTGGCCACCCAGCAGCAGGTCTACGGCCGGCTGGCGCTGGAGAAGCTCGGCCCCGACTTCGAGGTCGCGCAGACCGGCGGCCTGCACGGCTCGGCCGCCGACCCGGTCGACACCGGCGACCCGGTGACCGAGCACCCCGCGCAGCGCACCGCCGACCGCACCGTCGCCTGACCCGGTGAGCGCGGCCCCCGTCTGGGTGGAGGTCGCGCTCAACGGCACCTGGGGCACCGCGCGGCAGCCGCTCGCCCCGGTCACCACCGAGCAGCTGGTGGCCGAGGCGGTCGCCTGCATCGACGCCGGCGCCGCCGTGGTGCACCTGCACTCGTTCGACGACGCGGGCCGGCCGCGCGAGGCCTACGAGCTGTACGCCCCGGTGCTGGAGGCGGTCCGGTCCGCCCGCGACGCCGTCTGCTACCCCACCGTGCCGATGGGCCCGGTCCCGGCCGCCGACGCCGCGGCCGGGCGGGAGCGCTACGCGGTGGTCGACCGGCTGGCCGCCGCGGGGTTGGCCGAGTGGGCCGTCGTCGACCCCGGCTCGCTGGTCGTGGCCACCGCCGAGGAGCTCGCGGCCGGCGGCGACGGGTTCCTGTACGCGAACGGGGCCGCCGACGTCCGCGCCGGGCTGGAGGTCTGCGCCCGGCACGGGCTGGTGCCGGCCTTCGCGGTCTACGAGCCCGGCTTCACCCGGCTCGGCGCGCTGCTCCGCCGCCCCGACGCACCGCGGCCGGTGCACCGGTTCATGTTCAGCGACACCTTCGGCTTCGGCTTCCCGCCGGCGGAGTGGGCGCTGGACGCCCACCTGCGGCTGCTGGAGCTGTGCGACCCCGGCGCCCCGTGGATGGTGGCCGGGCTCGGGGTCGAGCTGGGCGAGCTGGCCGACGTCGCGGTCGAGCGCGGCGGGCACGTGCGCGTGGGTCTGGAGGACGCCCCGCTGGGCTGCCGGCGGACCAACGTGGAGCTCGTCACGGCCGCCGTCGCCCGCATCGGGGCAGCCGGGCGGAGGGTGGCCACGCCGGCCGAGGTCCGGGCCGCCACACTCGGGGCATGACCAGCCTGACGCTGTCCGACTCGATCGTCGTCGCCGCCTCGCCCGAGGAGGTCTACGACCTGGTCTCCGACGTCACCCGCACCGGCGAGTGGAGCCCGCAGTGCCGCGCGTGCTGGTGGGAGCCGGGCGCCACCGGTGCGGTCGGGGACCACTTCGGCGGCCGCCAGGAGACCCCCGAGCGCACCTGGGAGACCCGGTCGCGGGTGGAGGAGGCGCAGCGGCCGCAGGCGTTCGCGTGGAGCGTGAACGAGCGCAAGGTGCTGTGGCGCTACGACCTGGAGCCGGTCGAGGGCGGCACCCGGCTGACCGAGTCGTGGGAGTTCCTCGACGCCGGGCAGCAGTTCATGGCCGAGAAGTACGGCCCCGACGCCCAGCGGGAGATCGACACCCGGCAGCAGGCCGCCCGCTCCGGCATCCCCGCCACGCTCGCGGCGATCAAGCAGATCGCCGAGCAGGGCACCGTGTCGCAGAACTGAGACACCCGTCCGGTTGTGCACGTCCGGGCGGGGCGGTGAGGTGGTGCCGACCACACCGCCGAGCACTGGAGCCCGCGATGCCCACCCCCACCGACGACCGCCGTGACCTCCTCACCGTGATCGCCTACATGAAGGCCGCCCCCGGCAAGGCCGACGAGCTCCGGGCCGGCCTGCAGGACCTGATCGAGCCGACGAGCAAGGAGGAGGGGTACGTCAACTACGACCTGCACGAGGCCGTCGAGGAGCCGGGCACCTTCTTCTTCTACGAGAACTGGGAGACCCCGGCGCACCTGGACGCGCACCTGGCCACTCCGCACCTGGTCGAGTTCGCCGGCCGCATCGAGGAGCTGCTGGACGAGAACGGTCTGACCATCACCCGGCTCAAGCGGATCGCCTGATGGCCCTGGACGTCCGGGTCATCGGGCCCGAGGAGCGCGACACCCGCACCGCGCAGACCCCGGGCCTGCAGCGGTTCGCCGCGGTCTGCGCGGACAAGACCGGGTCGTCGGAGCTGTGGATGGGCTACGCCGTGCTGGAGCCGGGCGGCAAGACCGGCGTGCACCACCACGGTGAGTCCGAGACCGCGATCTTCGTGATCAGCGGGGTGACCCGCTGGTGGGTCGGCGAGGAGCTCGACGACGTCCGGGAGGCCCGGGCCGGGGACTTCGTGTTCATCCCGCCGGGCATCGTGCACTGGGAGCAGAACGCCAGCGACACCGAGCCGGTGGAGATGATCGTCGCCCGCAGCACGCAGGAGGCGATCGTCGTGGCCGTCGAGGGCCACCCGCACCGCCCCGCGCACGCCAGCTGAGCCGGTGGGGCCGGGACTCCCCCGGCCCCACCGGCAGCACAACGCTTGTCGTTGGTATCGACTGTCGTTACGGTGCCCGCATGACCCGCCCCCTGCTGGGACCGCGCACCTCCCGCACCCTCTCGCTCGCGCTCGTCGGCGGGGCCGTCCTGGCGGTGGCGGGCACGGTCCACCTGGTGGGGCAGACCGTCGCCACGGGGTCGGTGACCGCATCGGCTGCCCTGTCCGACCGCGTGCGGCTGCAGCTCGACGAGTCCCTGGCGCTCCCCGACGGGCTGGGCCTCGCCGGGTACCGGATCCCGGTGTCGGTGAACACCGACGACCTGCCCCTCGGCGTCCGGCTGCTGGTGGTCCTGGGCACCGTGCTGCCGTGGGTCTGCGCGGCGCTGGCCGCGCTCGCCCTCGCCCGCGTCTCCTGGAGCCTCGGGTCGGCCGACCCGTTCCGTCCGGGGAACGCGAGGGCGCTGGCCTCCGTCGCCGCGCTGTGGGTGGTCGGCAGCTACCTCGCCCCGTGGGTGGTGCACCTCGCGTCGGTCCGGGTGCTCGCCGCGGCGGGTGCCCCGGCCGGCCTGGACCCCGCCGACAGCACGGCGTCGCTGGTGGTCACCTGGTTCGGCCTGCTGCTCGTGCTGGCCGTCGCGGAGGTGTTCCGGCGCGGCGCCCGGCAGGCCCACGACGTCGCCGGGCTCGTGTGAGCGCGGCCGACGACGACCGCCCGCACCGGGTGACCTGCCACCTGGACCGGTTGCTGGGTGCCCGGGGCATGACCCTCGTGGAGCTGTCCGCGCGCACCGGCGTCTCCACCGTCAACCTGTCGGTGCTGAAGAACGACCGCGCCCGGGCGGTGCGGTTCAGCACGCTGACCGCGGTCTGCGACGCCCTGGGCTGCCAGCCCGGCGACCTGTTCACCGTGCACCCCGGCTGACCCCCGCCGGCCCGCGGCTACGGTGCGGTGGTGACGACCCGCACCCGTTCCCTGGTCACCGGTTCCTCCCGCGGCATCGGCGCCGCGATCGCGCACACGCTGGCCGCCCGGGGCGACGCCGTCGCCGTGCACGCCGGGCGCAACGTCGAGGCCGCCCGCGAGGTGCTCGCCGCCCTGCCCGGCGAGGGCCACGTGCTCGTCACCGGGGACCTCGCCGACCCGGCCGCCGTCGCCGCCCTGGTCGCCGATGCCGTCGCCGGCCTGGGCGGGGTGGACGTGCTGGTCAACAACGCCGCCGCGCACGACCCGCTGGTCATCGAGGAGTCGACCTACGAGCAGTGGCAGGCGTCCTGGCAGCGGATCCTGTCGGTCAACGTGGTCGGCACCGCGAACGTCAGCTGGCAGGTCGTGCGGCACCTGCTCGACCGACCCGAGGGACCGGACGGCGGCCGGGTCGTCACCGTCGGGTCGCGCGGGGCCTACCGCGGCGAGCCGCAGGCGATGGCCTACGGCGCGTCCAAGGCCGCGGTGCACTCCCTCACCCAGTCCCTCGCCCTGGCGCTGGGCGGGCACGGGATCGCGGTCAGCGCGGTGGCGCCGGGCTTCGTGGCCACCGACATGGCGACGTCGCTGCTGGCCGGCCCGGTGGGCGACGGCATCCGCGCGCAGAGCCCCTTCGGCCGGGTCGGCGAACCGCCGGAGGTCGCCGCCGCCGTCGCGTTCCTCACCGGCCCCGACGCCCTGTGGTGCAGCGGCGCCGTCCTCGACGTGAACGGCGCCTCCTACCTGCGCTGACCGGGTGGCCGGACATCCCTGACGGTGGCCGCACCGGGCAACGGCCGGCCACCGTGCACGACGTCCGGCCACCCCGCGGGCCAGGCCTGGCCCGGGAGGGCCAACCGGGCGGGTAGGTCGGGGGCATGACGACACCACCGCGCCCCCTCGCCCTGGTCACCGGTGCCTCCAGCGGCATCGGCCGGGAGATCGCCGACCGGCTCGCCCGGGAGGGGTTCGACCTCGTCCTGGCCGCCGAGGACGAGGTGGGGCTGGCCGCGGCTGCCCGGCGCACCGGCGGCCGCGGCGTGGACGTCGTGCAGGTGGTGGGCGACCTGCGCACCGGCTCGGCGGTCGAGGAGCTCGCCGCCGCCGTCGAGGACCGGCCGCTGGACGTGCTGGTGCTCGACGCCGGGGTCGGCGTCGGCGGTCCGTTCGTCGAGCAGGACGTCGCCGACGTGCTGTCGGTGGTCGACCTCGACGTGCGGTCCACCGTGCACCTGGCCCGGCTGCTCCTGCCCGGCATGGTCGAGCGGGCCCGCGGGCGGGTGCTGGTGCTGTCCTCGATCGCGGCGACCATGCCCGGCCCGCACCAGGCGGTCTACAACGCCTCGAAGTCCTTCGTGCAGAGCTGGGCCGAGGCGCTGCAGCGGGAGCTGTCGGGCACCGGCGTCACCGTGACCTCGCTGATGCCCGGCCCGGTGGACACCGCCTTCTTCGCCCGCGCCGGCCTGCTGGGCAGCCTCATGGGCAAGGGGCCCAAGGACGACCCGGCCGACGTCGCCCGCGAGGGCGTCGAGGCGCTGCTGGCCGGCAAGCGGAAGGTCTACGCCGCCTCGCCGCTGGTCAAGGTCGTGGGCGGGGTGAACGCCGTGCTGCCCGACGGGGTCAAGGCCGTGCTGCACGAGCAGGTGGCCAAGCTGCGCTGAGGCCGGTCAGCGCTTCTGCCGGCGGCTGCCGCCGTGCCAGTCCTCGGTCTCCCCCACCTCGCCCGGGGCGACGCCGAAGCTGCGCAGCTGGGGCCGCTCGCGCAGCGACCGCTTCAGCTCGGTGAACCCGGGGAAGGAGGCCAGGCCGATGACGTGGTCCCACAGGGCGACGGCGTCCTCGGGCGCGGGCAGCCGGCTGATGACCGGGCCGAAGAAGGCCAGCCCGTCCGGCGGGGCGAACTGCAGGACGGGGGTGCCGACGTCCTTGCCGGCCAGGGCCAGCGCCTCGTCGGTCTCGGCCTGCACGACGGCGTCCCGGGTGTCGTCGTCCAGGGCGTCGGCGAGGTCGGCCGACCAGCCGAGGTCGGCCAGCACCGGCTCGAGGAACTCCCGGGTGCCGCGGCGGTCGTGGCCGGGGGTGCCGCCGGTGGGCTCGGCGTCGTGGATGCCGTGCCCCACCGCGGTGTAGAACCGGCCGACGCCGTCGTCGCCGTGCTCGTCGCGGACCCGGGCGGCCACCCGCAGCAGCCGCAGGCCCGCGGTGTGCCCGGCCTCGTACTCGGGCGGGAAGTGGCTGGCGTAGTCGACGTGGGCGTTGAGCAGCCGCAGCGAGATGAAGCGCCACTCCACGCCGTACGCACGCTGCCGGGCCACCTCCTCGACCCACCGGCTGGTCAGCCAGGCGAAGGGGCAGACCGGGTCGAACCAGAAGCGGAGGTCGGTCACCGCCCCAGTCTGGCGGTCAGGGCAGGGGCACGCAGACCGCGTCGGCGTCGTCCGGGCACAGCGCGCCGACGGTCGGCGTCCCCGGGGTGTAGGGCACGTCGCCCCCGGAGTGCACCCGCAGGTGGTCGATGCGGATGTCGAGGGTGCCGAACACGTCGGCCCGGCCCTGCGGGGTCGCCGGGGTGACGGCGTCCTGCAGCACGACGTAGGCGGTGACCCGGTTGTCGCTCTGGTGCGACCAGAACGTGTCGACCGGCTGGAACGGCGGGTCGTCCTGGCAGTACGGCTGCGCCGCCCCGTCGAAGAACACCCCGATCGGGCCGACGTCGGCGGGGGTGGCGGCGGTGGTCGACACCGTCAGGTGCCCGGCCAGCTCGTCGCGCCCGTACCCCAGCGTGACCGGGACGTACTGCAGCGCGGCGTAGTCGACGCGGCAGCTCTCGGGCCAGTTCGGCATCGGCGGGACCAGACCGGTCTGCACCGGCCCGACGGTCACGGTGAGCTGGTCGGACCCGGCGCGTCCGCCGAGCGGGAGGGCGGCGACCTGCACCGGTCCGCGTGCCGCGGTCGGGGGCGCGGGCGAGGTCGCCGCGGCCACCGTGCCGGGGTCGGCCGCGGCCGACGTGGTGGCCGGTGCCTGGCCGAGCGCCGCACCCAGGCCGCAGCCCGCCGTCGTCGCCAGCACGGCCACCGCCACGACCGCCGTCCGCACCGCTCGTGCCACCGCTCCCCCGTCCGTCCCGGCGCAGGGTGCCACGCCGCCGGGCCCACCGGAAGCCGCCCGGCAGCTCACCCACAGGGGTGGCACAGCGGCTCCTGGGCTGCAGCGGGAGCAGGGGTGGTCGATGGACCAGCAGACCTCGAGCCAACGGGTCCCGTCCCCCCCGTTGCCTCGGAGGTCCGGTGCCCGGTCGCCGCACGTCCCCGTCCCGCCGTCGTCCCTCCCGGGGCGCACCCCTGTGGTCCTACCTGACCGCCCTGGTCGGCGTCCCGCTGATCGGGGTGGTGGTGCTGAGCTCGGTCATCGTCGACACCCGGCGCACCGAGGCGGCCAGCGCCGCCCGCGCCGAGCACGCCGTCCAGGTGACCGCCCTGCTCGACGAGGCCCGCCGCACCACCGAGAACGAGGCGGTGTGGGCGCTGTTGCTGTGGGCGGTGGACGACCCGGTCACGCTCACCACCACCGGGTTGCCGGTCGACCAGGTCGCCGCGCAGCGCCCGGTGCTCCTCGGCATCCAGGCCACCTACCGGGCGGCCACCGACGAGGCGCTCACCGGGCTCGCCTCCCGCCGGCCCGGCCTCGCCGGGTCCGTGCGGGAGGACCTGGCCGAGCTGCGCCGGGCCGGCGAGCAGCGCACGACCGGCCTGCACGGCCTCTACCTGCAGTACGTGTCGCTGTCGGACCGGCTGATGGCCGTCGAGCGCCGCACCGCCACCGACGCCGGTGCCGGCGGCACCCCGGCGGCCACCCGGGCGGCGATCGCCGACGCGCAGCTGCTGGCGGGCTACGCGCAGGCGGCCAGCCGGCAGATGCCGCTGTACCTGGGCTCGATGATCGACCAGGAGGCCGGCTCGCTGATCGGGACACGGCTGGGCTGGGAGACCGGCTGGCTGACCTACACCGACGCCCGCGCCCAGCTCGACGACCTCTCCGACCCCGCCACCGCGGCCCGGTGGCGGGCGTTCGCGGCCACGCCCGCCGTGGTCGGCCTGGACGCCGCCCTGGACCCGGCGGCCACCCCGCCGGGCGCGGTGCCGTCCGTCTCACAGATCGTGTCGCTGGCGCTGCAGCGCAGCGCCCGGGACACCGGCACCGCGGAGCTGACCGGCGCGGCGTTCCGGCGTGCCCAGCTGCTCGCCGAGGAGGACGCCGACGCCGCGACCGACCGGTCGACGTCCACCCTGGTGCTGGCCGGTGTGCTCGTCGCCGTGGCCGGGCTCGGCGCCGTGCTGCTGGCCCGCACCGTCGGGCGCTCGCTGGGCCGGCTGGCCGCGCAGGCCTCCGAGGTGAGCGAGGGCTCCCTGGTCGAGGTCGGCACCCGCGGGCCCCGCGAGGTGCGCACCGTCGGTGCGGCCCTCGGGACGGCGGTCGGCAGCCTGCGGCGGATCCAGGACCAGGCGCAGGCGGTGGCCGAGGGCGACCTGACCAACGTGCTGCTCGAGGAGCCGCTGCCCGGGCCGCTGGGCGCGGTGGTGCACGCCTCGGTGCAGCAGATCGTGGCCTCGGTGCGCCAGCGCGAGGAGCTGCAGTCGGCGCTGGCCCACCAGGCCGCGCACGACCCGCTCACCGACCTGCCCAACCGCGCGCAGGCGCTGGCGCTGACCGCGGCCGCGCTGAACCGGGCGCGCCGGTCCGGGGAGATGGTCGGCCTGCTGTTCGTGGACCTGGACGGGTTCAAGGCGGTCAACGACGGCTACGGCCACGCCTGCGGCGACGAGGTGCTCCGCGAGGTCGCCCGCCGGCTGCGCGGTCAGCTGCGCGGCGGGGACGTCGTCTGCCGGCTCGGCGGGGACGAGTTCGTCGTCCTGGTGGAGCCGGTCGACGCCGAGGCCGACCTGGTCGAGCTCGCCGAGCGGCTCATCGCCACCGTCGCGCGGCCGATCACCGCGCAGGGCCACCGGCTGACGGTCGGGGCGAGCGTCGGGGTGGCGGTCAGCCGCGACGCGGGCACCGACGCCGACGCGCTGTTCGCCGAGGCCGACACCGCCGCCTACCGGGCCAAGGCCCACGGCCGCGGCCGCGCGGAGGTGTTCGACGACGCGCTGCGCGCTCAGCTGACCGAGCGGTCGGAGCTGGAGCGGGCGATCGCCGACGGGCTGCGGGCCGGTGAGTTCGAGGTGCACTACCAGCCCGTGGTGGACGTCGGCACGTCCACGGTGGCCGGCTACGAGGCGCTGGTGCGGTGGAACCGCCCCGGCCACGGCGTCGTCCCGCCCGACGAGTTCATCCCGGTCGCCGAGTCCAGCCGGCTGGTCTGCGACCTGGACCGCTGGGTGCTCGGGCAGGCCACCGCGCAGCTGGCCGCCTGGCGGGCCGCGGCCGCCGGCGCGGCCGACCACGTCCGGATCGCGGTCAACCTGTCCGGCCGCAACCTCACCGACCGGCGGGTGGTCGACGACGTCGCCGCGGCCCTGGAGCGCTCCGGGCTGCCCGCCGACCGGCTGGTCCTGGAGGTCACCGAGACCGTCCTGGTCGACGACCCGGTCGCCACCGAGCACCTCGCCGCGCTGCGCCGGCTGGGGGCCTCGATCGCCATCGACGACTTCGGCACCGGCTACACCTCGATCGGCCAGCTGCGCGACCTGCCGGTGGACACCCTGAAGATCGACCGCAGCTTCGTCGGCTCGGCCGAGCCCGGGCACGACCAGCTGGTGGCGCTGATGATCCGGGCCGCGCACACCTTCGGCCTGGTCGTCGTCGCCGAGGGCGTGGAGGACGTCGACCAGCTGGGCCGGCTGCAGGTCGAGCGGTGCGACCTCGCCCAGGGCTGGTGGTTCGGCCGCGCCCTCCCGGCCGACCAGGCCGGGGAGCTGCTGCAGGGGACCTCAGCCGCGCAGGTGCGCCTGTGACTGCTGGGCGGTGCTGACCAGCGCCTGGTCGGGCCTGATGCGGGTCACCTCCACCGACTGCGCGGGCAGCAGCGCGGCCAGCAACCAGTCGGTGCCCACCCGGACCCGGTTGGCCATGGAGGGCAGCGCGTAGAGGTGGTAGCCGCGCGCGACCAGCTTGGCCAGCGGCCCGTGCAGCTTGATGCCCAGCGGCTTGGCGATCGCGTCGGTCCCGCCGAGGTCGGCGACCAGGCCGAGGTCGTGGTGCCGGTAGTCCTTCGCGGTGCCGAGGCCCAGGCTCGCGGCCACGTTGCGGCCCAGCGCGGCGCCCTGCCGCTGCGCGTGCTGCGCGGTCGGCGGGGTGAGCGGGGTGCCCTCCTGGGTGAGGTCGGGGACGGCGGCGGCGTCGCCACCGGCGAAGACGCCCTCGGCGCCGGGGACCGTGAGGTCGGGCCGGACGACGAGGCGCCCCTTCTCCAGCGGCAGGTCGAGGGTCTGCACGAGCGGGCTGGCCGCCACCCCCGCGCCCCAGACGAGCGTGCGGCTGGGGATGACCGAGCCGTCGGTCAGCTCCGTCTCGCCGTCGCGGGCCTCCTTCACCGTCACGCCGAGCCGCACGTCGATGCCGCGGCGGCGCAGTGCACCCAGCGCCTTCTCCCCCAGCTCGGGGCCGAGCTCGGGCAACACGCTCTTGGCCAGGTCGACGAGCACCCAGCGGATGTCCTCGGGCCGCACGGTCGACCAGCGGGCGGCGATGGTGCCCAGCCAGTACTGCAGCTGGGCGACGATCTCGGTACCGGTGTACCCGGCGCCGACCGCGACGACGGTCATCCGGGCCCGGCGCTCGGCGTCGTGCTCGGGGCCGGCCGGCAGCGCGTCGGCGCGGTCGAGCTGGCGGAGCAGGTGGTCGCGCAGGAACTGGGCCTCGACCAGGGTCTTCACCCCGTGCGCCCGCTCGGCGACCCCGGGGATGTCGAACTGGCGGGTGATCGACCCGGGCACCAGCACCAGCCGGTCGTAGGACAGCGTGACGACGTCCTCGGTGGCGCCGCCGTCGTCCGTCGTCCGGACCGTCACGGTCTGCGCCCCGTGGTCGACCGCGGTGGCGCTGCCCAGCACGACCCGGGTGCGGCGCAGTCGCTGGCGCAGGCTGATCGCGATGTGCCGGGGCTCGACGACGCCGGCGCTGACGTCGGGCAGCAGCGGGCTGTAGAGCAGGTAGTCGCTGGGGTTGACCAGGACCAGCTCGGCGGCGTCGGCCGGCAGGGTCTTCTCCAGGGTGCGCAGCGCGTGGAAACCGGCGAACCCGCCTCCGACGACGACGATCCGGGGGCGGTCCATGGCGGTCTCCTCGAGCAGCGGGTGCGGGGCTGGTCTGCACCTGCCCCGCACCCACCGGGTCGAACCCGTCTCGTGTGTCACCCCGCGGCGGTGCGGGGGGCCTCCCAGAGGTCGATGCCGGAGTCGACGGCGTGCCGGTCGATGGTGGCGAGCTCGTCGTCGGTGAAGGCCAGGTTCGTCAGGGCGCCCACGTTGTCCTCGAGCTGGCGGACACTGCTGGCCCCGACCAGCACCGTGGTGACCCGCTCGTCGCGCAGCGCCCACGCGAGCGCGAGCTGGGCCAGGGTCTGCCCCCGGCCCTCGGCGATCCCGTTCAGCGCGCGGACGTGGTCCAGCGCCTCGTCGGTGAGCAGGTCGCGCGACAGCGACTTGTCCTGGCTGGCCCGCGAGCCCTCCGGGATGCCGTCCAGGTACTTGGAGGTGAGCATGCCCTGGGCCAGCGGGGAGAACGCGATGCAGCCGGCGCCCACCTCGGCGAGGACGTCGAGCAGGCCCTCGGTCTCGATCCAGCGGTTGAGCATCGAGTAGCTGGGCTGGTGGATGAACAGCGGCGTGCCCAGGTCGGCCAGGATCGCCGCGGCCCGCCGGGTGTCCTCGGGGCCGTAGGAGGAGATGCCCGCGTAGAGGGCCTTGCCGCTGGTGACGGCGGTGTGCAGCGCACCCATCGTCTCCTCCAGCGGCGTGGTCGGGTCGGGACGGTGGCTGTAGAAGACGTCCACGTACTCCAGGCCCATCCGCTGCAGCGACTGGTCCAGGCTGGCCAGCACGTACTTGCGCCCGCCGCCGCCCTGGCCGTAGGGGCCGGGCCACATGTCGTAGCCGGCCTTGCTGGAGATGACCAGCTCGTCGCGGTGGGGGCGGAAGTCGTCGCGCAGGTGCCGGCCGAAGTTGGTCTCGGCCGAGCCGTAGGGCGGGCCGTAGTTGTTCGCCAGGTCGAAGTGGGTGATGCCCAGGTCGAAGGCGCGGCGCAGCACGTCGCGCTGCCGGTCGAAGGGCACGTCGTCGCCGAAGTTGTGCCACAGCCCCAGGCTGATCGCGGGCAGGTCGGTGCCGCTGCGTCCGGTGCGGCGGTAGGTCATGTCGTCGTAGCGGTTCTGCGCCGCCTCGTAGGCCATGCCCCCGATCCTGCCCGGCGCGGGTTCAGCCGGCTGCGGCGCCGTCCGCCGCAGCCCACGCCGCCCAGCGCTCGTCCGTCCCCGCCCGCCACCGCAGCGCCTCGCGCGCGGATGTCGTCGTCGCCCAGCCCCAGGCGAGTGCGTTGACGCTCAGCACGACCCCCACGGCGTACTTGTCCGCCGTGACCCCCCGGATGGACCAGATGGCTGTGCCGACGACGACGAACACGACCGCCGCGGGCAGGGCGAAGCGCGCCAACCGGGTGCGCAGCAGGTCCGCGGCCGCCGTGTCGACGACGGCCAGGGACATCCCCTCGGGCACGCTGCCGGTGCGCAGGGCCCGGGCGGCGCACGCCTCGGTGACGGACGGGCCCCTGGTGGTCACGAGGGCCAGGAGGATGACCAGCCCGATGGCGTAGGCCACCACGGTCGCGAGCACCGGGCCGTCCACCATGTTCACCAGCCCGACGGACACCCAGGTCAGCGGCGCGACCGAGCAGGCGATGCGCCCCCGGGCACGCCAGACCCACGACCTGGGGACGGCGGGCGGGGCCACGGGGTGAGGGTAGGGCGATCAGCCGCCGCAGGCGGGGCAGGCATCAGCGGCGGACGGGTCCCACGGTGCGCTGCCGACCGCCACGACCGCGCCGCACACCGCCAGCTCCGGCCCGCCGTCCAGCTCGTCGGCGCCGCGGTGGGTCTCCACGGCGTGCACGTGGGTGCAGCCGGCCTGCCAGCGGGCCGGGGCGGTGGCGGGGCAGATGCCGGCGAGGAGGGAGGTCGTCGTGGTCACGGACCGATCCTGCGGCCGGGCGCGCGCGGGCGGGGACGCCCTTGACGCCGTCCTGACGGTCGGCACCCCGATCCTGACGGCCCGGCGCCGCGGACCGCGGAGTCCCCGCCCTCTCCGACGTCCGCGAGGGGGCGGGAACCCCGCGACCGGCGTCAGGACGGGGTGTCGACGGCGAGCCGGGCCGGGAGGAGCTCGCGGGCGGTGGCGAGACCGGCGACCGCGAGGACGGCAGCGGCGCCCCAGAACACCGCGGGCAGGCCGGCACCGGCGGCCACGACGCCACCCAGCGCAGCACCGACCGGGGCGATCCCCCACGTCGCGAACCGGTAGGCGCTGCTCACCCGGCCCTGCAGCAGGTCGGGGACGACGGACTGCCGGTAGCTCGACGACACCACGTTGAACGCGAAGGCCGCGACCCCGACGACACCCAGCAGCAGACCGGCCACCACCGCGCTGCGGGTGAGCGCCAGGCCGACGTCGGCCAGCACGGTCAGCGCGACGGTGACCACGATCAGCGGGCCGGTCCCCATCCAGCGCTCCGCCCGGGGCGCGGCCGCCGCGCCGAGCACGCCGCCGACGGCGACGCCGGTGAGCAGCAGGCCGTACGCCGACGGCGGCACCTGCAGCCGCTCCAGCGCGTAGAGCACCAGGACGCCGAGGACCGCCGTCTCGGTCAGGTTCCAGACGGTCAGCAGCACCACCAGCGACCGCAGCCGCCGGTGCCGCCACAGCCAGCGGACACCGTCGCCGATCTCCCGGGTGAGGCCGGTACCGCTGCTCTCCGGTGCCCGGAACCGGCTGCGGATCGCGAACACCAGCGCCGCCGAGCCCACGAAGGACACCGCGTCCACCGCGAACGGGACGGCGGGGTGCGCGACGAACAACCAGCTGCCCACGGGAGGGCCGACGAACAGCCCGGCCAGGACCGTGCCCGTGTAGAGCCGGCTGTTGGCGGCCGGTAGCTGGTCCCGGGCGACCAGCGAGGGCAGCGCGGCCTGGCCGGCGCTGTCGAACAGGGTGCTGATCGAGGCCGCCGCGAAGGCCGCCGCGCACAGCACCCACAGCGACGCCGCGCCCACCAGCACGCCCAGGGCCAGCCCGGCCATGACCAGCGCGCTGGCCAGGTCGCACAGCCACATCGTGCGGCGGCGGTCCCACCGGTCGGCCAGCGCGCCGGTGTGCAGGGCCAGCAGCAACCAGGGCAGCCCGGCGAAGACGCTGACCAGGGCCACCTGGCGGGGGTCGCGGGTGAGGGAGGCGGCCAGCAGCGGCAGACCGGCGCTGGCCACGCCGCCGCCCAGCCGCGACACCACGGCGGCCGACCACAGCCGCCAGAAGTCCGCGCCGAGCCGCCCCATGACCTGCGGACCCTAGCCGGGCAGGCGGCGGACCAGCACCGCCCGGCGGCCGTGCCGGTCCAGGCCCAGCTGCTGCTCGTGCGCCCGCAGCGCGGCCAGTGCAGGCGGCGGGTCCGGGTCCTCCACGAACCCGTGCCGGGCGTAGAACGGCCCGTTCCACGGCACGTCGGCGTAGGTGCACAGCGTCACCCGGTCCGCCCCGGCGGCCCGGGCCTCCTCGACGGCGGCCTCGACCAGCGCGCCGCCCAGCCCGCGGCGGCCGTGCGCGGGGTGCACCGACAGCTGCTCCAGGTGGACGGCGCCGTCCAGCTGCTCGAGGACGGCGAACCCCACCACCGGCCGGCCGGTCGCCAGCACCCGCCACGACCGGGCCCGGTCGGCGGCGGTGGCCGGCGGCGGCAGGTCGGTGATGCCGAGCGGGGCGAACAGCTGGTCGGCCGCCGCCTCCACCTCCGGCAGCTGCGCCAGGTCCTCGGCGGTGGCGCGGCGGATCACGTCAGCTCGGTGACCTCGTAGGTGTGCCCGGCCGCGCGCAACCGGTCGGCCAGGACCGTGCCGAACGCCGTCGCCGGGGTCAGCGAGCCGGCCCGGTCGGGCAGGTCGTCCAGGGCCAGCGAGAGCCCCGCCTCCCCCAGCATGACCGCGGTGGCCGCGTAGCCCGGGTCACCCGCACCGGCGGCCACCGACCGGTAGCGCCGGCCCGACTCCGTCGTCCCCGTGGTGACCATGCGGAAGAAGCCGCGGGCCCGGGCGGCGGCGTCGGGGCCCTCGCCCGGCTTGGGCAGCACCCGGTCCAGCAGCGCCGCCGTCGGGCGGAAGGCCATCGCCGACACCCCGGCCAGCAGACCCCCGGTGACCGCCCCGGCGGCCACCGCGCCGCCGATGCCCTTCCCGGTGGCCATGACCTCCCCGTAGGAGAACCCGCGGCCGTAGGCCCAGTCCTGCAGCGCGTTGCTGCGCCGCACGACGCGGGTGTTGAACGACGCCATCACGAACGGCGCGGACCACCGGCCGTCGGCCGTGCGGGTGGGCAGCGAGCCGTCGCGGGGCTGGCGGGTGGCGGGCTCGGCGGACCGGTCGGGGCTGAGCGTGAACGGGTGCCCGACCACCCGGCGCAGCTCGGGCCGCTCCTGCAGCGCGCCGACCTGGGCCCGCATGGAGTCGATCGTGCCGCCGGAGAAGCCGCCCCTGGCGGTGGCCACGGTCTGCACGTCGGTCAGCCCGCCGGCGCCGTCGGCGGCGGCCCGCCGGGCCAGCTCGGCCACGGCGAGGTCGGAGGGGATGGAGTCGTAGCCGCAGGCGTGCACGATCCGCGCGCCGGTCGAGCGGGCCAGCTCGTCGGTGGCGTCGATGGCGTCGCGGACGAAGAGCACCTCACCGGTCAGGTCGGCGTAGTGCGTGCCGGCCCGGGCGCAGGCCTCGACCAACGGCAGGCCGTAGCGGGCGTAGGGGCCGACGGTGGTGACCACGACGCGGGCGCTGCCGGCGAGCTCGTCCAGCGCGGCGCGGTCGGCGGAGTCGGCCACCAGCACCGGCCAGCTGCGGCCCCGCTGCGGCAGGTCGGCGCGGACCATCTCGACCTTGGCGCGGGTGCGGCCGGCGAGGGCGATCCGGGCGCCGTCGGGGGCGTGCTCGGCGAGGTGGGCGGCGACCAGGCGGCCGACGAACCCGCTGGCACCGAACAGGACGACGTCGAACGGGCGCTCGCTGCTCATCGGCCCATCCTCGCTGACCGGTAACCTCCCCGCGTGACCGGGAACCCGGAGCCGGGCCGGCTCTACAGCGACCTGTTCCAGGACGCGTCGCACTTCGAGGAACGCTTCGTCGACGACCTCGACCGGCTGGCCGCGATGAGCTCGGCGCTGAAGACCCTGGGGCTGCGGGTGGTGCTCACCAGCGGGTCCTTCGACATGATCCACGAGGGGCACAGCCGCTACCTGGAGAAGGCCCGCTCGATGGGCGGCTTCCTCATCGTCGGCGTGGACAGCGACGAGAAGGTCCGCCGCCGCAAGGGCCCCTCCCGCCCCGCAGTGCCGGAGATGGAGCGGCTGCGGATGGTCACCCACCAGCGCGGGGTGGGCATCGTGACCCTCAAGCACGTCGAGCACGAGCAGTGGGCGCTGATCAAGGCGGTGCGCCCCAGCGTGCTGGTGGCCACCGCGGAGACCTACACCGCCGACGAGGTGGCCCGGCTCGAGGCCGAGTACTGCGACCGGGTGGTGGTGCTGGACCGCATGTCGACGGTGAGCACGTCGGCGCGGCTGCGGCTCATCCACCTCGCCGACGCCGCCGGGCGCGACCCCGAGTCGTGACCCAGCTGCTGCTGCACGCGCCGGTCTACCACGCCGGGCACCGCCGGCTGCTCGCCGCGCACCCGGAGATCGACCGGGTGCTGCTGCTCGGCGACGGGTTCGCCGAGCGGTTCCCGGCGATGCGCAAGGAGATCCGCGGCCTGGACGCCGCCGTCGTCGGGCGCGTGCTGGCGGCCGAGCACGGGGTCGACGTCCGGGTCGTGCAGCCGGCGGACCTCCCGGCCGCGCTGGACGACGTGGTGCTCGCCGCCGACGAGTCGGTCACCCGCGAGCTGGCCGCCGACTGCCCCGGCACCCGGTTCGAGTTCGTCCCGGTGTTCCTGCGCTGGGACCGGCAGTGGGCGCTGGAGGAGCGGCCCGCCGGGGCCAGCGCGGGGACGACGACCGACCCGGTGCACGTGGCGCTCATGCAGCAGGCGGTCGCGGCGGGCGAGAGGTCCTCGGACTGGTGGCGCCAGGTCGGTGCGCTCGCCGCCCGCGACGGGCAGGTGCTGGCCACCAGCCACAACCGGCACCAGCCCACCGAGCACGCGCCCTACGTCGACGGCGACCCCCGCAACGAGTTCTCGCGCGGACTGCGTGCCGACCTGTCCACCGCGATCCACGCGGAGGCCTCGCTGGTCGGGCAGGCCGCGGCGGGCGCCTTCGACACCGCGGGCGCGGACCTCTACGTCTCGGCGTTCCCGTGCCCGGCGTGCGCCTACCTGGTCGCCGAGGCCCGGTTCGCCCGCTGCTTCTTCCGCGGGTCGTACTCCCTGCTCGACGCCGAGGCGATCCTGGCCGGTGCCGGGGTGGAGCTGGTCTGGGTGGACCTCAGCGCGCCGAGCTGAACCGCATCCGCAGCGGCTGCTCGCCGTCGGGCACCAGCACGTGCAGGTGCACGTGGGCGATGGTGCCGCCGGTGCCCTCGCAGGGACCGTTGCGCATGCCCAGCCCGTACGGGCCGCGGTCCTCCCCGCGGACGGCGCGCAGCACGGTCCACAGGTCGGCGCGGGCGGCGTCGTCGAGGTCCAGCACGTCGGTGACGTGCGCGCGCGGCACCAGCAGCAGGTGCCGGGCCGCACCCCGGTAGGGGAAGTCGTTGTGCAGCGCCCGCCAGTGCGCGGTCTCGGTGACGACGTCGCCGCCGCCGACCTCGGTGCCGGCGTCGGCGCAGAACAGGCAGACACCGCGCGCCTCCAGGTCGGCCATCCGGGCCACCTGCTCGGGGGTGCGGGCGTTGGCCGGGCAGTAGAGGTCAGCCACGGGTGAGCGTCTCGAACGTGACGCCGGTGCCCGACGCCGTCGTCAGGTCGCGGCTGTCGGCGACGGTGAACCCGTCCAGCCAGCCCTCGGGCATCCGGGTGTCGCCGCCGGGGGTCAGGTGCACCCGGGTGAGGTGCACCGTGGCGACCTGCGGCAGCGCCTGCCGGTAGATCTGGGCGCCGCCCATGACGACGACGTCCGGGTGCGGCGCGTCGGCGGCCAGCCGGCCGGCCAGCCCCAGCGCGGCGTCCAGGTCGGGCACGACGGTGGCCGCGCCCGGCGTCCACACCTGCGGCCCGTCCGGCGGGGTGCTGCCGCTGACCACGACGGTGTGCCGGCCGGGCAGCGGCCGGCCCAGCCGCGCGGTCACCGACTCGTGGGTGAGCCGGCCGGCGACGACGACGTGGCCGGTGGTCAGCTCGCGGAAGCGGCGCAGGTCCTCGCTGATGTGCCAGGGCAGCCCGTTGCGGTCACCGATCACGCCGTCGTCGGCGACCGCGACCACCAGCGACAGCGTCACGGGGCCGGTCACGAGGCGACCGGGATGCCGCGGATGGCCGGGTGCGGCTCGTAGTCCGACAGCTGGAAGTGGGTGGCCCGGAAGTCGTGGATGTCGGTGACCGCCCGGCCCTCCTCGGTGAGGGTCAGCGTGGGCAACCGCCGCGGCTCGCGGGTGATCATCTCGTGCACGGCGTCGAGCTGGTCGACGTAGACGTGGGCGTCGCTGATGGTGTGGTGGAAGGTGCCCGGCCGGGTGCCGGTCAGCTGGGCCAGCATGAGCAGCAGCGCGGCGTACTGCGCCATGTTCGACGGCACGCCGACGGGCACGTCGCCGGAGCGCTGGAACATGTGCAGGTGCAGCGTGCCGCCCAGCACGCGCACGTGCACCCAGCCGTGGCAGGGCGCGATCGTCGTCCCGGGGGTCTTGCCCTCGCCCCGCACCTGGTACTGCGGGATCCACGGCGAGACGAAGTGGGTGCGCAGCTCGGGCAGCTCGGTGATCTGCTCGACGAGGTGGGCGAACTGGTCCATCGGCTCGCGCCCGGGCGGGGCCGGGAAGTCGTGGAAGGCGCCGCCGTAGGAGCCCGGGCCCAGCGAGCCGTCGGGCAGGCCGCGCTTGCGGGTCTTCTCCGGGGTCGCCCAGGCGTCCCACCAGTCGCAGCCGAACGCGGCGAACTCCTCGACGGTGGTGGCGCCGTTGATGAAGGCGCACAGCTCGCCGACCGCCTTGGGCCAGAAGCCCTTGATGGACCGCTCGGTGATCAGCGGGAACCCGTTGCGCAGCGGGTAGCGGGTGGTCTGCTGCATGAGGGTCAGCGCCTCGACGCCCTGCCGGGTCGGCGTCCGCTCCCCCTCGGTGACGATCGCCCGCAGGACCGCGGCGTACTGGCCGTCGGGGGTGCGCTCGGCGAACGGCAGGTACAGGTCGTCGGTCACCGGGACAGGTTCTCAGCCCAGCTGGACGACCAGGACGGCGGTGTCGTCCAGCCGGCCGGTCACCAGCTCGACCGCGGCGTCCACCACCTCGGCCGGCGGCGCACCGACCGGCAGGCCCTGCACCGTGGCCACCAGCCGGGCGATGCCGAGGTCCAGGTCGCGGGCCCGGTCGCCCGGGTGGTGGGGCTGCTCGACCAGCCCGTCGGTGTAGAGGACCAGCTGAGACCCGGCGGGCAGCGCACGCTCCTGCGTGCGGCGGCGGGCACCGGGGGCCGCACCCAGCAGCAGGTCGTGCGCGCCGCCGAGCGGTTCGACGTCCCCGCCCGGCAGCCGGAGGAGCACCGGCGGGTGGCCGGCGTTGGTGTGCCGCACGGTCCAGGGGCCGCTGTCCGTGGTCGGGCGGCTGGCCTGCACGACGGCGGCGGTGGCCAGGCCGGGCACGTGCAGCACGTCCATCAGCCGGTCCACGGCGGTGAGGACGGCGGCCGGGTCCGGCGGCGGGTCGTCCCAGCTGCGGGAGCGGATGAGGTCGCGCAGGGTGCCCATGGTGGCCGCGGCGTCGATGTCGTGGCCGGCGACGTCGGCGACCACCGCACCGACCGACCCGCCGGGCAGGTCGAGCAGGTCGTAGAGGTCACCGCCCACCGCCGCGCCCAGGACCGCGCTGCGGTAGGCCGCCGCGGCCGTCACGCCGGGCAGGTCGGGCAGGCCGGGCAGCAGGGCGCGCTGCAGGCTCTCGGCGACGGTGGCCTCGCGGACGTAGCGGCGGGCGTTGGCCAGCGCCTGCCCGGCTCGCCGGCCGAGGTCCTCGGCCACCTCGAGGTCACCCTGCGGGAAGGGCTGCGGGGTGGCGCGCACGAGCACCATCGCGCCCCACGTGCTGTCGGGGGCGGCGAGGGGGACGGCGGCCAGCGCGCCGGTGCCGAGCTCGCCGAAGACGGCGGCGGACAGCCCGCGGCCGTAGGGGGCCAACCCGTCGGGGGTGAGGTGGGCGACGGTGACGGGGGACCCGGTGGCGACCGCCTGCGCGGCGGGGGCGGCGGGCGGGAGGGGGCGCCCCTCGTAGGCACGGCGCACCTGGTCCAGCGCGGCCTCGTGGCCCTCGGGGGCGTGGTGGCGGGTGGTCACCCGCACGACCGTGCCGGTCTCGTCGGTCTCGGCGACGAACAGCCAGTCCGCCAGCGGCGGGACGCAGAGGTCGGCCAGCTGGGCGACGATCGCGTCGGGGTCCAGGGACGCCGACAGCGTGGTGGTGGCCGCCGACATCAGCTGCAGCCGGCGGTGCGCGGACTGCAGCGAGATGCGGGCGGCGGTCTCCCGGGCGAGGGCTGCCTCGGTGGCGGCGCGGGCGGCGTCGCGCTCGGCACCGGCCACCACCTCGGCGGTGACGTCGGACTGCACGCCCACGTAGGCCACGACGCGCTCGCCCTCGAGCACCGGGTCGATGCTCAGCCGGTTCCAGAACTCCTGGCCGTCGGCGCGGTGGTTGAGGAGGGTGACGGTGACCGAGCGCTGCTCGCGGATGGCCCGCCGGATCGCGGCGACGGCGTCGGGGTCGGTGTCCTCGCCCTGCAGGAAGCTGCAGTTGCGGCCGACGGCGTCCTCGGCCGCGTAGCCGGTGGTCGCGGTGAAGGCGGGGTTGACCCAGACCAGCGGGTTCCCGGGCAGTTCGGGGTCGGAGATGGTGACGCTGACCTCGGTGGCCTGCAGGGCGAGCAGGGTCAGGGCGTCGAGGCCGAGCGGTACCTCCTGCCCTCCCGACAGCTCCACGTCGGGGAACTGTAGTCAGCCGACCGTGTTGCGCCCCACTGACTGGCCTGCGCGGGAGCGGGCGGCGCGGCGCAGGTGCAGGGCCAGCTGCAGGCGCAGCCGACCGGCCGGGTCCCGCAGGTCCCACCCCAGCAGCTGCTCGGCGTGCTGCAGCCGGTCCTGCAGCGTCGAGTGGTGCAGGTGCAGCGCCCGGGCGGCGTCGCGCTGGCTGCCGGTGGTGGCGACGGCGTCGAGGGTCGTCAGCACCCACGGACCGGCGGCGGCGGCCGCGTCCAGCGCCTGCACGTCGGGCAGCGGCGGGGCGTCGTCTGCGGCCTCGACCAGCAGCAGCACGGTGCCGACCTCGTCGGCGTGCACCACCCGGGGGCCGGGGTCCTCGGGCGTGCCCTCGGCGGTGAGCCGGAGGGCCAGGGCGGCCAGCGCGGCCGAGCGCGGCAGCTCGTCGACCAGGACGGCGGGGCCGGTGCCGCAGCGCACCCCGACCGGCGAGGACTCCCCCGCCCCGGTGACCGCCCAGCGTCCGTCGGCCAGGGCGACCGCCCGCGCGGGGCCGGCCAGCCCCAGCCGGCGGGCCGCGGCCGACCGGTCCGCCGGCGCAGCGGCGGGGTCGAGCACCACCTCGACGGAGGCCGGGTCGGCGCCGGGCCGGCCGCGCCGGGTGCGGTCCAGCACCGTGCCCACCGCGGCCGCGGCCCGCTCGAGGACCACGGCGTCGCGGGTGCCGGCCGGGCCGGGTCGCTCCAGCAGCAGGGTCCCGCCCGTGCCCTCCACGGCCACGGACGGCCACGCCGGGTCCGGGTCGGGCCCGGCCTCCAGCACGCCGTCCGGGCGGGACCGGACGACGAGGCCGCGGTCGGGGTCGGCCCAGCGGACCGGGCAGCCGGCGAGGCCTGCCGCCCCCCGGACCACGTCCTGCAGACCGGCACGGGCGGCGAGCAGCGCGTCGAAGTGGCCCACCGCCCGCAGTGCCGCGGCCATCTCGGGGTCCAGCGCGGCCAACCGCATCGCCAGGTCGTTCACCGCGTCATCGTGGCCCCGCGCAGGTGCGGGGCACCAGACCCCACGGGTCAGGCGCCCAGCAGGCGGCGCAGCCAGGCGATCCGGGCCGCTCGCGCCGCCTGCGAGATGGCGGCGTCGGGGACGAACATGTCGAACCCGTGGCAGCCACCGGGCCACACGTGCAGCTCGGCGACGCCCCCGGCGGCCCAGATCCGGGAGGCGTAGGCGATGTCCTCGTCGCGGAAGGTCTCGGCCGACGCCACGTCGATGAACGCCGGCGGCAGGCCGGAGAGGTCGGTGGCACGGGCGGGCGCGGCGTAGGCCGGGACGTCGGGCCCGCCGACCGCGTCGCCGAGCAGCGCCGTCCAGCCGGTCGCGTTGGAGGTCCGGTCCCAGACCCCGACGCCGGCCATCTGCTGCGCCGAGCCGGAGTCGTTGCGGTCGTCGAGCATCGGGTAGATCAGCACCTGGCCGGCGAGGGCGATCTCCCCGCGGTCCCGGGCCATGAGGGCCAGTGCGGCGGCGAGGCCTCCCCCGGCGCTGGCCCCGGCGACCAGCACGCGCTCGGGGTCGACTCCGAGCTCGGCGGCCTCCCGGACGGTCCACAGCAGGGCGGCGTAGCAGTCCTCCACCGGTCCGGGGTGCGGGGTCTCCGGGGCGAGCCGGTACTCCACGGAGACCACGACCAGGCCGAGCTCGGCAGCCCACCCGGCGACCTCGAGCAGCCCGGTGCGGGCGTCGCCGATGATCATGCCGCCGCCGTGGGTGTGCAGGACGGCCGGCACCGGGCCGGCCGCCGCCGTCGGCTGCAGCACGATGACCTCGACCTCGCCGTCGGGACCGGGCACCGTGCGGGTGCTGACCCGCAGGGCGCCGCCGAGGGACAGCTCCTCGTCGGTGGGCGGCGGCACCAGCGGGTTGGGCTGGCGCAGCAGCGGGATCATCTCCGGCGTCAGCGAGGACGGCAGCGCCTCGCCCACCGCGTCCAGCGCGGCGGCGACCTCGGGGTCGAAGGGCGGGCGCGGCAGCGACGTCGTCGTCACGGGGTCTCCTCGGACCGGGGCGGTCCGGGTGACCGCCGTCACCATCCTGGCCCCGGGCGGCCGTGCACCCCAGCGCCACCCGGCGGAGCCTGCCCGCCAGATGGCGGGGGCGACCCGCCAGGTGGAGGACACACCTGACATTGCTCGCTTCCGGTCTACCCAGTCAACGGACAAATGCGTCCGCCCCATCAAGCCTCATACACATTCCAACGTAAGCCGTGTCCAACCACTCGTAGAGGCGGTCACGCCTTTGCCCTGAACAACACTGGGGACATAGCCCTACTGGCGCCATGTTCCTTGCGGTTGACCTTCGGGCATGGAGGCTGGCCGGGAAAGACGTCCCTGCACCCCGGCGCCGAACCATCCAACCCACCGGTCGACGAATTCATCCAAGTCGCCTGGAAGGAGTTCGGTGAAGGGCCAAGCAACCTGAGCGTCGGCCATGCCCCTCGATAAGGCTGCACCGGAGATCTCGTTCGGCGGCAGCGAATAAGGATCCTGCCCGCCCTCCATGCGCATTCGCATCAGTGGCGTGTCCATGAACGCGGTCTCGTACCACGCATACCTACCCTCGTCTACGGCGTCACAGAAGAAGAGGGAATGGCTCCGACCTTCATAGCTTCGAGACGATCCCGGAATCCTAATCGTGATTATTGCATACGAGATTACGTCTATCGCGGGCTTTCTGTCGCGCCAATCGGATTGCTCATAGGATCTCGCGCCCGAGAAACCAATTTGCACGTTACCCAACTCGCCAATCCAACCGTCCGGCCGACGTGCGACCGCTGTCGTTGGAGCTAGGTCGATGACCGTATCTAAAAGTGTCTCGGAAATTCTATTGAGCGACCGAGACGCGTCCGCAGCCAACAGCTCACGACGCTCCTTCTCGGAACGAGCACGCGACGCTGCAATCTCTTCGCTTCGCCGCTGCTCAGTTATTTGCTGATAGGCGCCCGCAAGCATCGCGGCACCTGGTGTTGATTTGGCGTCGACTACTCGTTGGAGTCGCACCAGCAGGTTAGCCGGTGCCGGACGCGCTTGAGGGGACTTGAACAAGCATTCTTCAATGAGGGACGCCAGACGCGGTGCCACGTCAGGAAGAGCAGGCGGATCTTGGTGAAGGTGCTGGTCACGAAAGTCCGGCCCCTCGAACGGTAACCTCCCAGCGAGGAGCTCGTACGCAATGACACCCAGTGCATAAACATCAACGGCGGCCGTCGCGGACTCCATGCGCCACCGTTCGGGGGCCAAGTACTGTGGCGTTCCGGACCATTTATGTGTTTGGGTAGCCGTCGCAGCTTCAACGTATCGAGAAATGCCAAAATCTGCCAGATTCCAGTGCCCGGCAATCGACAGAACATTCTCCGGCTTGATATCGCGGTGAACGACTCGACCATCCAAGTCAGCCAGGGCGGCGGCGATATCAGTAAGGACATGCAGCACGTCCCGCAACGACAATGCCGGACCGTCCGACTGCATACGATCGCGTAACGAACTCACCGCGAGCGGCATCACGATCCAGTAGGAGGTTTCGGTCTCACCTGAATCAATTACGGGAGCGACGTTGCGAACTTGACCATCGGGACCCGTCAGATCAGCAAACAGAAGTTCTCTCGATGCGCCTGGATTCTTCGGAATCACCTTCGCAGCGGCCTCGGTGCCATCTTCACTGACTGCTAGAAAGACCGCACCATAACCACCGCGACCGAGCGACCGGCCCAACTGCCAACGCTGACCGAGTTGGATATAGGTCGGCGGCATCAGATCCCCAGTCGACGAGGTATGGGTAGAGGCGGGGGTGCTGCTGGGACGCTGACCAAGGTTCTTCAACGTCCCAGCAGCTAGCCAATCAGCTGCAGCCGCTGGTGGAGCCGCAGCCCTCGCAGACGTAGCAGCTGCCGGCGGGGCGCATCTTCGTGCCGCAGGTCATGCACAGCGGCGCGTCGGTGGCGGTGCCGGTCACCAGCTCCAGCAGCTCGGCCGAGGAGTGGGCCTCCTTGACCGACTTCGGGCCGGCGGGGGTCACCTCCTCCTTGGCGGGCGCCTCGGTGGGGGCCGAGCCGCGCAGCGCCTCGAGGTCCACGTCCTCCTCGACGACCGCGGTGGAGGCCGAGCCGTAGGACCCGGCGACCTGCGCGGCGCGCTCCTCGGCGGTGAAGATGCCGAGGTTGGCCCGCTTCTCCACCGGCAGGTGGTCCAGCGCCAGGCGACGGAAGATGTAGTCCATCACCGACTGGGCGATCCGGATGTCCGGGTCGTCGGTCATGCCGGCCGGCTCGAAGCGCATGTTGGTGAACTTGGAGATGTAAGTCTCCAGCGGCACACCGTGCTGCAGCGCCAGCGAGATCCCGATCGAGAAGGCGTCCATGACACCGGCCAGGGTCGAGCCCTGCTTGCCCAGCTTGAGGAAGACCTCGCCGAGGCTGCCGTCCTCGTACATGCCGGCGGTCATGTAGCCCTCGGCACCGGCCACCGAGAAGGAGGTGGTCATGCTGGTGCGCTTCTTGGGCAGCCGCTTGCGGACCGGGTGGGCCAGGGTGGCGGCGACGGGGGCCGGCGCGGCCTCCTCGACCTTGTCCTTCTTCTTGCCGCCGTCGGACAGCGGCTGGCCGACCTTGCAGTTGTCGCGGTAGATCGCCAGGGCCTTGATGCCCATCTTCCAGCCCTGGAAGTAGATGTTCTCGACCTCCTCGACGGTCGCCGTCTCCGGCATGTTGACCGTCTTGGAGATGGCGCCGGAGATGAAGGGCTGCACCGCGGCCATCATCCGGACGTGGCCCATCGGGGAGATGGCCCGCTCGCCCATGGCGCAGTCGAAGACCTCGTAGTGCTCCGGGCGCAGGCTCGGGGCGTCGACCACGTGGCCGTGCTCGGCGATGAACTCGACGATGGCCTCGACCTGCTCGTCCTGGTAGCCCAGGCTCTTCAGCGCCCGCGGGACCGTCTGGTTGACGATCTGCATGGAGCCGCCGCCGACCAGCTTCTTGAACTTGACCAGCGAGAAGTCCGGCTCGATGCCGGTCGTGTCGCAGTCCATCATGAAGCCGATGGTGCCGGTGGGGGCCAGCACCGAGGCCTGCGCGTTGCGCCAGCCGTTGGTCGCGCCGACGGCCAGGCACTCCTGCCACTGGGCGGTGGCGGCCTTGAGCACGTCGGCGTCGTCGGCGCCGACGGGGCGGATGGCGTCGTTGGCGGCGGCGTGCTTGCGCATGACCCGGGCGTGGGCCGAGGCGTTGCGGGCGTAGCCGTCGTAGGCGCCGACGACGCCGGCCAGCTCGGCCGAGCGGCGGTAGGCGGTGCCGGTCATCAGCGAGGTGATGGCCGCAGCCAGGGTCTGCCCGCCCCGGGAGTCGTAGGCGTGGCCGGTGGCCATGAGCAGCGCACCGAGGTTGGCGTAGCCGATGCCCAGCTGACGGTAGGCGCGAGTGGTGTCGCCGATCGGCTCGGTCGGGAAGTCGGCGAAGCAGATGGAGATGTCCATCGCGGTGATGATCAGCTCGACGGCGCGGGTGAACAAGGTCGCGTCGAAGGTGCCGTCGGCCCGCAGGAACTTCATGAGGTTCAGCGAGGCCAGGTTGCACGAGCTGTTGTCCAGGCTCATGTACTCCGAGCAGGGGTTGGACGCGTTGATCCGGCCCGTCTCGGGGTTGGTGTGCCAGTCGTTGATCGTGTCGTCGTACTGGATGCCGGGGTCGGCGCACTCCCACGCGGCCTGGGTGACCTTGCGGAACAGGTCCTTGGCGTCGACGGTCTCGATGACCGAGCCGTCGGTGCGCGAGCGCAGGCCGAAGCCGGTGCCCTCCTCGACGGCGCGCATGAACTCGTCGTTGACGCGGACGGAGTTGTTGGCGTTCTGGTACTGGACGCTGGTGATGTCCTTGCCACCGAGGTCCATGTCGTAGCCGGCGTCGCGCAGCGCGCGGATCTTGTCCTCCTCGCGCGCCTTGGTCTCGACGAACTCCTCGATGTCGGGGTGGTCGATGTCCAGCACGACCATCTTCGCGGCCCGGCGGGTCGCGCCGCCGGACTTGATGGTCCCGGCCGAGGCGTCGGCGCCGCGCATGAAGGAGACCGGGCCCGAGGCGGTGCCGCCGGAGGACAGCAGCTCCTTGGAGGAGCGGATGCGGGAGAGGTTCAGGCCGGCACCGGAGCCGCCCTTGAAGATCAGGCCCTCCTCGCGGTACCAGTTCAGGATCGAGTCCATCGTGTCGTCGACGGCGAGGATGAAGCAGGCGCTGACCTGCTGCGGCGACGCGGTGCCGACGTTGAACCAGACCGGGGAGTTGAAGCTGAAGTACTGGTGCAGCAGCATCCAGGTCAGCTCGTGCTCGAACAGCTCGGCGTCGCCCTCGGTGGCGAAGTAGCCGTGGTCGCGGCCGGCCTGGGTGTAGGTGAGCACCACGCGGTCGATGAGCTGGCGCAGGCTGGTCTCGCGGGCGGGGGTGCCCACCGCGCCGCGGAAGTACTTGGTCGTGACGATGTTGGTGGCGTTGATCGACCACTCCGACGGGAACTCCACGCCCCGCTGCTCGAAGTTGATCGACCCGTCGCGCCAGTTTACCATGACGACGTCCCGGCGCTCCCAGGTCACCTCGTCGTAGGGGTGCACGCCGGCGGTGGTGAACACGCGCTGGACGGTGATGCCCTTGCGCTCGGCGGACTTGCCGGCGCGCTTGCGCCCGTTCGAGATGCGGTCGGTGGTCTCGGTCAAGACTCCCCCTGGGATTCGGTGTGGCTGCGCCGGCCGGTGGGTCGGAGCGGGTGGCGTCGACGTGACGCCGGTGCTGCTGGGTGTGCCGTGGTGCAGGGCGTGGTGCGTGGGTGGTGCGGGCGGCCGCGGCGACGGTGCCGGGCGGGCCCCGGCGGCGGGGAAGTCCGCGGAGGGCGTGCGATCGGCTGCGGTCAGCCGATCGGGTCGGTGGCGCCCGGGGGCGCGTCGGCGGAGACGCTGCCGCCCGCGCGCGGGATCACCGGCGGCGGCAGGTCGGCGGAGGCGATCTCGGCCACGGACGCGCGCTTGGCGCGCATCTCGGCGATCTCCTTCTCGAAGTCCGCCGCGGAGCTGAAGGAGCGGTAGACGCTGGCGAACCGGAGGTAGGCCACCTCGTCGAGGTCGCGCAGCGGTCGCAGGATGGCCAGCCCGACCTCGTGGCTGGGCACCTCGGCCGACCCGGTGCAGCGCACGGCGTCCTCGACCTGGGCCGCGAGCACGGCGAGTTGGTCCTCGTCGACGGGACGTCCCTGGCAGGCGCGGCGCACACCGGCGATGACCTTGGACCGGTTGAACGGCTCGGTCACCCCGCTGCGCTTGACGACGGCCAGCACCGCCTCCTCGACGGTGGTGAACCGCCGGCCGCAGCCGGGGCAGGACCGACGGCGGCGGGTGGTCGCCCCCTCGTCGGTCTCCCGCGAGTCGACGACGCGGCTGTCGGGGTTGTGGCAGAACGGGCAGCGCACCGGATCGTCTCCTCCCGGGAACGGGACGGTTCCCTGTGGACCCCGCGGGGGACATCCGGTGGACGACCTCGGGGAAAGCTGGGGAACAGCCTGTGGATGGAACAACATCTCTGTAACTACTAGATGTTGTGGTGACCCTAGCTCTGCACCCCTACTGGTACGCAACCCGAAACCGGCGTGTCGTCTTCCAGATGTCGACGACGGCGGCGGCAGCCGCTGGGCACGTCTGCACCCCAGCCGTCCCACCCGTCGCTGACGCGCCCTGGACCAGCACGGGCACCGCCCGAGAGGCCGGCTCAGGGCAGCAGCAGCACCTGGCCGGGCACCAGGTCGGCGCCCTGGATGCCGTTGACGTCCTGCAGGGCGTCGACCACCTCGCGCGGGTCGGACCCGGGTGCGACGGCGCGCGCGATGGACCACAGGGTGTCGCCGCTGTGCACGGTCACCGTCGCGCGGCCCGCGAGCTCCAGCTCCGGGCCCGCCGAGGACCCGGAGAGCGCCGGACCCACGAGAGCGGCCACGGCGACGGCGGTGACCACGCCCAGCCCGCCCAGCACCAGGCGGCCGCGCCGGGTCAGCCGCACGGGGACCGGCGGGCGCTGATCGACGCGCAGTCGTACCGGCCCACCCACCCCCGCCGGCGAGACGTCCCCGGACGCGACCCCGACGGGGACCACCGGGGCGGGGGCCGCCGCGCGCAGGCCGCGGACGGGGGCCGGCACCGGCGGCCGGTCCTGGGGACGCAGCGGCACGACGACCGCACCCACGCCGGCGGACCGCGCCGGACGCTTCGGCAGCGGCAGCACCGCCGCCGCCTCCCGCGTCACCGGCTCCACGGCGGCCAGCCGGCGGCCGGCGGGGTGGTGCGCGCGCGACGCGGCCCGGCCGGCGTCCCGGCTGGTGGCGACGGGCTGGAGGGTGCGGATGGAGGTGGTGGGCAGGGGGGTCGCGGTGCCGGCCATGGTGGTCGCTCCTCATCCTTCGGCGGACCCTCGGCGGGCCCTCTCGGCTCGAACGGTTGTTCGATCGAACGTCTGTGCGATGTCTACCGCACGGGTCCGACAAAATCGAGGGGACGCGGCGCGGTCTTCGAACACGTGTTTGAACAATCGGCTCCGGGGCGTTACTGTCCGTGTCGATCACCCGGACGGCAGGCGACCCCGCCCGCCGTCCCACCCGGACCGGACGGCCGCCGCACGGCGGCCGGCGAGGAGGACACGTGGCCAGCGCGGGAGACACCCCCGGCGGGACGACCGGGAGCGGCGGGCGGCGCAGCCGGGCCAAGGCGGCCACGGGCACCACCACGTCCACCCCGTCCACCACCGGTGCGTCGGTGCGGGAGTTCCCCGAGCGCGGCGAGGCCGGCGACGGGCTCACCCAGCGGCAGCGCCGGGTCCTGGAGGTCATCCGCGACTCCGTCGAGCGGCGCGGCTACCCGCCGAGCGTCCGGGAGATCGGCGAGGCGGTCGGGCTGTCCTCGGCGTCGTCGGTGGCCCACCAGCTGTCGGTGCTGCAGAAGAAGGGCTGGCTGCGCCGCGACCCCAACCGGCCGCGGGCCCTCGACGTCCGGATGCCCGGCGAGCTCCCCGAGGCCGACACCTCGGCCGCCGGCCTGGCCGCGGCCGGTGCCGCCAGCGGCACCGACGACCCCCGGGTGCCGGCACCCACCTACGTGCCGCTGGTCGGCCGGATCGCCGCCGGTGGTCCGGTGCTGGCCGAGCAGGCCGTCGAGGAGGTGTTCCCGCTGCCCCGCGAGCTGGTCGGCGAGGGCACACTGTTCATGCTCAAGGTCACCGGTGAGTCGATGGTCGACGCCGCCATCTGCGACGGCGACTGGGTGGTGGTCCGCCAGCAGGCCACGGCCGAGAACGGCGAGATCGTCGCCGCGATGATCGACGGCGAGGCCACCGTGAAGACCTACAAGCGGCGGGACGGGCACGTCTGGCTGCTGCCGCACAACCCGGCCTTCGAGCCCATACCCGGCGACGACGCCACCGTGCTCGGCCGGGTGGTCACGGTCCTGCGGCGGGTCTGAGCCCCGCCCGGCCCGGGGTCAGCGACGGCGGATGCGGCTGACCCCGGCCACCAGGACGGCCGCGGCGATGGCAGCGATGGCACCGGCGCTCCACGGCGACAGGGGCGACCCGTCCGCCGCGGCCGGGGCGCCCGCACCGTCGGCGGGTTCGGTGGCCGCGGCCGGTGCGAGGGCGCCGACGGCGGGGAGCACGGTGACCGCGGCCGGCAGGCCCTCACCGGTCACCACCAGGCTGCGGGCGTCGGCGGCGAAGGCGATCGCCTCCCCCTGCGGGGAGGCCGGCAGCGGCACGACCGTCGGCGGACCGGCCAGGGCGGCCGGGACGTCGGAGCCGGCCAGCGGCCACACGTAGGCGTCGGTGTAGGTGCGCAGCACCAGCGCCGCGCCGTCGGGGCTGACGGCACCGCCGGTCACCATGAGCTGACCGGCTCGGCCGACCGGACCGCCCTCGGTGCCGGTGAGGGTGAAGGCCAGGTCCGCGACCCGGGTCAGGGGCACGGTGGACGCCGCGTCGAGGGCCTGCGCGGGCCGGTAGACCTCGCTGTGCCCGAGCACGTCCTTGGTGACGACGTAGGGCGTGCCGTCCGGGGCCAGCAGCAGCGCCTCGGCGTCGCGGGGCCCGTCCGGGTAGCTGAGCCGGTACACCGGGGCGCTGCCGTCGGGTGCCAGCGCGATGAGCGCCACGGTGGACCGGCTCAGCCGGTTGTCGCCGGTGTCGGCCAGCCACACGGTCCCGTCGGCGGCCAGGGCCATGTCCTCGGGGTCGTAGGGGTCCACGGGCGCCGTCCGGACGCCGGTGACCGCGCAGCCGGCGTCCAGCTCGTAGACGGTCACGGCGTCCCCGCCGTCGTTCATGACCAGCGTCGTGCTGCCAGCGACGGCCAGGCCGGAGATCTCGGGCAGCCGGGTGTCGGTCACCGAGCAGGGCTGCTGCGGGTCGCCGTACAGCGCGGCCGCGCCCTCCTGCGCGGCGGCGGTGTCCACGCCGCGCTGCGGCACGCCGCCGGAGAGGAAGGCGCCCGGCAGGAACGGCCCGGCCAGCACCGCGGTGCACAGCACGGCGGCGACGGGCAGCCGGCTGAGGGCCCGGGACCGTGGGGTCCGGGCCTCAGGCAGCCGTTCGCCGTCCTCGAGCACGCACCGAGCGTGACAGGACAGTTGCGTCGAGTGCGTGCACCACGCCCAGCAGGACCACCCCCACGGCCCCTCCCACGAGTGCATCCGTGACCCAGTGGAAGTCCAGCGCCACCATGGCCACACCCGTCACGACCGGACCGACCACCGAGAGCGCCCAGAACACCCGCTGGGCCCGTGCCGGGAGGCCGTACTGCACGGCCTGCCACCGGGCGACGCCCCACATCAGGACGGCGTTGGCCACGTGCCCGGAGGGGTAGGACGCACCGTCGCGGTGGAAGAACGACCCGGGGTAGGCCGGCGCGGTGCGTCCGGTGCCGTACTTGAAGGCGTAGACGACCGCGGTGAGCAGCGCGAGGGCGACGACCACCCGCACCAGGGGCAGCAGCGTGCGGCGCCGCCAGGCGATCGCCCCCACCAGCCCGGCGAGGACCACGAGGATGGTCACGCGGCCACCGGCCTGGGTCAGCACCCAGACCGGCCAGTACGCCGCGGAGTCCCGCAGGCCCCAGTCGCTGACGACCTCGGAGACGCTGAGGTCCATCCGCTCGAGCGCACCGCGGGAGAGCAGGTTGACCGTCACCAGGACGGTCAGCACCACCCCGAGCGCCACCGCCCACCACGGCGGCCGGCCGGTCCCGATCACTGCGGGCCCGCGCGGGGCGGGCGCCGCGGCGCTCGGGGTGCTCATCCGGTCACGGTACCGGTCCGGCCGTGACCTCCCCGTGACTCAGGACCCGGGTGCGGTGAACGGGTCCAGCGCCGCGGCCAGCGCGCCGTCGACCCGGGCGTGCAGCCGGGTGCCGTCGGCGCAGAACTCCTCGCTGAGCACCTCGCCGTCGGCGTGCACCCGCGACACCAGGTCACCCCGGTCGAAGGGCACGAGCACGTCCACGTCGACGTCCGGGTGCGGCAGCCGGGCGGCGATGACCGCCCGGAGCTCCTCGATCCCCTCCCCCGTCGCCGCCGACACCCACTGGGCGCCGGGCAGCGCCTGGCGCAGCGCCAGCACGTCGTCGTGGGCCATGGCGTCGACCTTGTTCACCACGACCAGCTCGGGGACGGCGGCCGCGTCGATGTCCCGGAGGACGACGTGGACGGCGTCGATCTGGCCCAGCGGGTCGGGATCGGAGCCGTCGACGACGTGCACGAGCAGGTCGGCCGCGGCCACCTCCTCCAGCGTGGAGCGGAAGGCGTCGACGAGCTGGTGCGGCAGGTGCCGGACGAAGCCGACGGTGTCGGTGAGGGTGTAGTCGGCCCCGTCGGGGGTCTGCGCACGCCGCACGGTCGGGTCCAGGGTGGCGAACAGGGCGTCCTGGACCAGCACACCGGCGTCGGTGAGCCGGTTGAGCAGGCTGGACTTGCCGGCGTTGGTGTAGCCGGCGATCGCCACCGAGGGCACCTTGTTGCGGTCGCGGCCCGAGCGCTGCGTGGCCCGTGCGGTCGCCATGCCGGCGATCTCGCGGCGCAGCTTGCTCACCCGCGCCCGGATGCGCCGCCGGTCGGTCTCGATCTTCGTCTCACCCGGACCACGGGTACCGATGCCGCCACCGCCGGCGACGCGGCCACCGGCCTGCCGGGACAGCGACTCACCCCACCCGCGCAGGCGCGGCAGCATGTACTGCATCTGGGCCAGCTCGACCTGCGCCTTGCCCTCCCGGGAGGAGGCGTGCTGGGCGAAGATGTCCAGGATCAGCGCGGTCCGGTCGACCACCTTGACCTTGAGGATCTTCTCCAGCTGGTTGAGCTGGCCGGGGGTCAGCTCACCGTCGCAGATCACGGTGTCGGCGCCGGTCCCGGCGACGATCTCCCGGATCTCGGCGGCCTTGCCCGACCCCACGTAGGTGCCGGCGTCGGGCTTGTCGCGGCGCTGGCTGACGGCCTCGAGCACCTGCGACCCCGCCGTCTCGGCGAGGGCGGCCAGCTCGGCCAGCGAACGGTCGGCGTCGGCCGCCGTCCCCTCGGTCCAGACCCCGACCAGCACGACGCGCTCCAGGCGCAGCTGGCGGTACTCGACCTCGGTGACGTCGGCGAGCTCGGTCGACAGCCCCGCGACCCGGCGTAGCGCACCGCGCTCCTCGAGGACGAAGCTGCCGGTGGTGTCGTCCGGGGTGTCCCACTGCCCGCGCGGGGCGGGGCGGGGATCGGTCGGGACGGCGGTGGGCACGGCGGCCTTGGCGGCGCGTGCTGCGGCGTCCTCGAGAACGGCCCGGTTCTGTGCTGTGGTCATCGTCTCCCAGCGTGACACGCTCCCCCGTGGGGGAGCACCTGATTACCTCTGTGCAACGGCCGGGGGCCCGCCGGTCATTCCTCCGGGTGCAGTCCGAGGAACAGCGACCAGCGCTCGCCGTCGGCGTCGGGGGTCCGCTGCGCCCACCGGTCGAGCAGCTGGTGCAGCTCCTCCTCGAACTGCTCGCGGTGCGCCGGGGTCAGGCGCAGCGCGAGCCGGGTGCTCTGCAGCCGCTGCTCCCCCGCCGCGGCCACCTCGGCGAGGAACGCCGCCAGGACCGGGTTGCGGGCCGGCTGCGGGTGGCCGGAGAAGTCCAACTCCCACGACCGCCCGGTGGACCGGTAGGGCACCTCGCGGGCACCACGGGTGCCGCGCCGCGCGGGCTCGGGGACCAGGAAGCCGGTGTCGACCAGCGTGCGCACGTGGTGCAGCACGGACGCCGGGTTGCGGTCCAGCCGGGTGGCGATCTCCCGGTTGGTCAGCGGCCGGTCCAGGCACAGCCGCAGGATCTGCAGCCGGACGGCGGAGGCCAGCGCCCGCGCCTCGGCATCGGTGGCCGGCCGGCGCCCCTCCCACCCCTCACGCGACACGCCTGCAGCCTAGCGACTGATTGACATCTCCCAATCAGTGCGTCCAGGCTGCCCCGCATGACCAGCCTGCTGCGCCACCACGACTTCCGGCAGCTGTGGATCGCCGAGACCGCCAGCCACGTCGGCACCCAGGTCGTCGGGGTCGCGCTGCCGGTGGTCGCCGTGGCGGTGCTGGCGGCGACCCCGCTGGAGATGGGCGTGCTGACCGCCCTGGAGACCGCCGCCTTCCTGCTCATCGCGCTGCCGGCCGGGGCGTGGGTGGACCGCTGGCGCCGGCAGCGGGTGCTGGTGCGCGCGGACACCGTGCGGGCGCTGGCACTGGCCACGATCCCGGTCGCCTACCTGCTGGACGCACTGACGCTGGGTCAGCTCTACGTCGTCGCGGCGGTCGTGGGCACCGCGACGGTGTTCTTCGACGTGGCCTACCAGAGCTACCTGCCCACCATCGTGGACCGCGGTCAGCTCACCGACGGCAACGGCAAGCTGGAGATCAGCCGGGCCGTGGCCCAGGTGGCGGGGCCGGGGCTGACCGGTGTGCTGCTCCGCGTGCTGGCCGCGCCGGTCCTGCTGGTGGTCACCGCCCTGGGCTACCTGCTGTCGGCGTTGTTCGTCAGCCGGATCCGGCACGTGGACGTGGTCCCCGACCGGTCCACCCGCCGGCGGCTGCGCGAGGAGATCGCCGAGGGGCTGGGGTTCGTCGTCCGGCACCGGCTGCTGCGGCGCATCGTGGCCTGCACCGGCACCGCCAACCTGTTCGGCGCGATCACCGGCACCCTGCTGGCCCTCTACGTGCTGCGCACCCTCGGCCTGTCGGAGTCCACCCTGGGCCTGGTGCTGTCGGCAGGCGCCGCCGGCGGGCTGGCCGGGGCGTTCACCGCGGCACCGCTGGGCCGGCTCATCGGCGACGGCCGGGCCATCCCGCTCTCGGCCGTGGCGTTCGGAGCCTTCGCCGCGCTGACCCCGCTGGCGGTCCTGGTCGACGGCCCGGCCCGCATCGTGGCGCTGGTGGCCGGCGGGATCGGGGCCAGCTGGGCGGTCGTGGTCTACAACGTGCTGCAGGTCAGCTTCCGGCAGCGGCTGTGCCCGCCGCACCTGCTGGGCCGGATGAACGCCTCGGTGCGGTTCATCGTGTTCGGCACCATGCCGCTGGGCGGTCTGCTGGGCGGCGTCCTCGGGACGGCGATCGGGGTGGTGCCCGCGCTGTGGGTGGCGGTGGCCGGTCAGCTGCTCGCCGCGGTGCCGGTGGTCATCAGCCCGCTGGTCGGGATGCGCGACCTGCCCCTCGAGCTCGACGAGACCGCGCGGCCCGAGGTCAGCCCAGCCACTCCGGGGTGAACGAGCCGGCGCTGACCACGACGGCCGGCCCGGTGAGCACGGTGGTCTGCTCGCCGACCTCGACCGACAACCGCCCGCCGGGGACGTCGACGGTCACCGTGCCGGCGTGCCGGCCCCCCGCGTCCAGCGCCGCCCAGGCCGCGGCGCAGGCGCCGGTGCCGCAGGAGCGGGTCTCGCCCACCCCGCGCTCGGACACCCGCAGCCGCACGTGCGCGGTGGTGCCGGCCGGGCCCTCCTCGGCGGACAGCACGTTGACCAGCTCGACGTTGACGCCCTCGGGGAACAGCGCCGGGTCGACGGCCGGGGCGCGGGTGAGGTCGAAGGACTCCACCGCTTCGTCGGTCAGGCAGACCAGGTGCGGGTTCCCCATCGACACCCCGGTGCCGGGGTAGCTGCGGCCCTCCACCTGCGCCTCGCCACGACCCAGGGGCCGGGCCGGGCCCATGTCCACCCAGTAGCCGTCGGCGGCGGCACCGACCCGGCGGGGTCCGCCGCGGGTGCCGACCAGCACGCCCGCACGGGCCTCCTCCGCGCTCAGCAGGCCCTCGGCGAGCAGCACGTGCAGGTAGAGCCGGATGCCGTTGCCGCACATCTCGGCGTAGGAGCCGTCGGCGTTGCGGTGGTCCATGAACCAGGTGCAGGCGTCCAGGTGCTCGCCCAGCACGCCCGGGGCGTCGGGGACCAGCGCACTGGGCACGACGCGGAGCACGCCGTCGGCGCCCAGGCCCTCCCGCCGGTCGCACAGCCGGCGGACCAGCGCCGCGTCGAGGCGTCCCTCGGGCCACACGCTCCCGTCGGGGTCGGGCAGCACCACGAAGTCGTTCTCGGTGCCGTGCCCCTTGAGGACCCGTGGCCCGCTCGCGTCGATCACGTCCCGATCGTAGAGAGCGCCCGCTCCAGCAGGCCGGGGTCGGCGGCGTCCAGCCAGGTCACCGCGGCGTCTCGGCGGAACCAGGAGCGCTGGCGGCGGACGAACCGGCGGGTGGTGCGCACCGTCTCCTCCCGCGCCTGCGCGTCGGTCAGCGCGCCGTCGAGCCGCTGCAGCACCTGGGCGTAGCCCAGCGCCCGGGACGCCGTGGGCCCCTCGCGCAGCCCGTCGGCGGCCAGCGCGACGACCTCGTCGACGAAGCCGTCGTCCCACATCCGGTCCACCCGCAGCGCCACGCGCTCGTCGAGCTCGGCGGGGTCGCGGTCCAGGCCGAGCACGACCGCGGGGTAGTGCGGGCGGGGCTCGGGCAGCGAGGCGGCGAAGGGCCGGCCGGTCAGCTGCACGACCTCCAGCGCCCGGACCACCCGCCGGCCGTTGCTCGGCAGGATCGCCGCCGCGGCGGCCGGGTCGACCGAGGCCAGGCGTGCGTGCAGCGCGGCCGGACCGAGGTCGGCGAGCTCGGCGGACAGCTGCGCGCGCAGATCCGGGTCGGTCCCGGGGAACTCCAGCTCGTCGAGCACGGCACGCACGTACAGGCCGGACCCGCCCACCAGCAGGGGGACGACGCCCGCCGCGCGCAACCGGTCGACCTCCGCCCGGGCGCGCTGGCGGTACTCCGCGACGCTGGCCGGCTCGCGGACGTGCCACAGGTCCATGAGGTGGTGCGGCACTCCCCCGCGCTCGGCAGCGGTCGGCTTGGCGGTGCCGATGTCCATGCCGCGGTAGAGCTGCATGGAGTCGGCGTTGACCACCTCGCCGCCCAACCGGTGCGCCAGCTCGACCGCGAGGCCGGTCTTGCCGGTCGCGGTCGGGCCGACCACCGCCACGACGGGCGGAGCGCTCACCGCTGCAGCCACCCGGGCACGCCGTCGGGGACCTCGGCGAGCACCCAGTCCGCGACCAGGTAGCCGACGCCGTGGGGTGCGCTGTCGAGCAGGAGCCGGGCGGTGACGGCCCGCCCGGCGAGGGCGGCGCCCACCGCTGCCCAGGTCGTGGTCCCGGCCGCCAGGAGCCGTTCCCCCTCGGCGAGGTCGGTGCCGGCCAGCGCCACCGGGTCGCCGTCGCGCAGGGCAGCGGCGACGGCGGCGTCGAAGCCGGCCGCCGCGGGGTCGAGGGCACCGGGGGCCTTGGGCGTCCGGCGGGCCGACCCGTCGCCCATCGCGAGGATCCCCACCGGCCCGGGCAGACCGGTGAGCGCCTGAGCCAGGTCACCGGGCGCCACGCCCAGCCGGAGGCCGTCGTACCCGGCCTGGTCCAGCAGCCACGCGCCCACGGCGTGCGGCAGGGGCAGCGGGTGACCGCCGGGCCGCACCCGCCCGGCGAAGGGCACCCGCCCGGTGGCGCCGTACGCCGCGAGGTCCAGGGCGTCACCCGCTCCGTAGCGCACCCCGGCCGGCCCCTCGCCCACCACCAGGACGACGTCGGGACGCAGGCCGAGCACGGTCTGCACCGCCTCCCCGCACGCCACCCGCAGCTGGTCGGTCTCCACGCCCGGCGCCCCCTCCACCGGCGGCAGCAGGAGGGGCGGGTGCGGGCAGAACGCGACGGCGACCAGGGTCGAGGTGGGGTCCGGGCTCACGGGGGGAGTGTCGCCGATCGCACCGTGGAAGACTCTGCTGCGTGTCGAGCACGGAGAACACCGCAGACGTGACCCCGCAGCCGGAGCAGACCGACCAGGTCGCCGGTTCGGACGCCGTCACCCCCGAGGCCGGTACGCCCGCCTCCCCCCAGCCCGAGGACGCCGCCCTGGCCGACCCCACCGCGGAGGCCGCCCCGGCGGACCCCACCGGTGAGGCCCCGCCGGCGCAGGACGGCGCACCGCCCGCCGCGCCCACCGACGGCGAGGGCGGCACCGAGGAGGTGCCCGGCACCGCGGAGGTGGTCGCCGCCGCCGACGTGCCGGCCGCCGGGGACGTGCTCGACGTGTCGGAGACCCCGGCCACCACCGACGCCGTGGGTGCCTCCGACGAGGACGGCGCCGGCGCCGCCGCGGGTGGACCGGGTCCCGTGACCGTGCCCGACGAGGCCGCCGTGGCCGAGGCCGCCGACACCCCGGTCCGGGCCGACGACACCGTCGCCGGCGCCGACCCGGCCGAGACCACCGTGACCACCGGGACCACCCCTGCCGACGGCGCCCCGGCCGCCGAGGCCACCCCGGCGGCCCCGGCCGCCACCCCCGCGGCCCCGGCCGCTCCTGCGGCGCCCGCGTCCGACCCCACCCAGTGGGGGCGGGTCGACGAGGAGGGCACCGTCTACGTGCGCACCGCCGACGGCGGGGAGCGCAAGGTCGGTTCGTGGCAGGCCGGTGAGCCCGCCGAGGGCCTGGCGCACTACGGGCGTCGCTACGACGACCTGGCCACCGAGGTCGGCCTGCTGGAGGCCCGGCTGCGGGCGCACACCGGCAACCCCGCCGAGATCCGCGCCAAGGCGCAGGCGCTGGCCGAGCAGGTGCCCACCGCCGACGTGGTCGGCGACCTGCCTGCGCTGGCCTCGCGGCTGGGCACGATCATCGACGCCTCCGAGGCCGCCGCCGCCGTCTCCCGGGCGGAGAAGGCCAAGGCCCGCGCTGAGCAGGTCGCGCGCAAGGAGGCCCTCATCGCCGAGGCCGAGACCATCGGCGCGGAGTCCACGCAGTGGAAGGCCGCGGGCGACCGGCTCAAGGCGATCGTCGAGGAGTGGAAGACGATCAAGGGCATCGACCGGAAGACCGACGAGGCGCTGTGGACCCGGTTCGCCGCGGCCCGCGACGCGTTCGGTCGCCGCCGGGGCTCGCACTTCGCCGCCCTCGACGTGCAGCGCGGGGAGTCCCGCGCCGCCAAGCAGGAGCTCATCGCCGAGGCCGAGAAGCTGTCCACCTCCACCGAGTGGGGCCCGACCTCGGCGGCCATGCGCAGCCTGATGGACCGTTGGAAGGCCGTCCCCCGCACCGGCCGGGACACCGACGACGACCTGTGGAAGAAGTTCCGCGCCGCGCAGGACGTGTTCTTCAACGCCCGCTCGGAGTCGGACAAGGCCCGCAACTCCGAGCAGAAGGCGAACCAGGAGAAGAAGGAGGCCCTGCTCGCCGAGGCGGAGAAGATCGACCCGACCCGCGACCTGCGGGGCGCGCAGAACGCGCTGCGCAGGATCCAGGAGCGCTACGACGCGATCGGCCATGTGCCGCGCGAGGTGATGCGCTCCCTGGAGGACCGGATGCAGGCCGTGGAGGAGAAGGTCCGCGGTGCGGCCGACTCCTCCCGCCCCCGCGCGGTGGCCGAGAACCCGATGCTGACCTCGCTGCGCGCCGCGGCGGAGAAGGCCGCCGACCAGCTCGCCAAGGCGAAGGCGGCCGGCGACCCCAAGCGGATCAGCGAGGCGGAGGCCAACCTGGCCAGCCGGCAGGAGTTCCTGGCCGCCGCCGAGAAGGCCGGCTCCCGCCGCTGACGGTGCCCTGACCCGGTGCCCTCCCGACGCCGCGTGCCCCCTGCCCGGGGTCACGCGGCGTCGGCGTCCGCGGGCCCGAGCATCGCGGCCCGGAGGACGGCGGGCTCGGCGCCGCCCCGGACGGCCTGCAGCAGCAGCTCGCCCATCGTGGTGGGCTCGCACGCCATCGAGCGCTCGAGCGCCGCCACCGCGAGGACCCCGGCACCCCGGACCCACGCCGTGAACCCCAGCAGCAGCGCCGGGACCGCGGCCAGCTCGTCGGGCAGGCGGGCGTTGAGGTCGGCGCCCAGTGCCTCGACGGCGGCGGTCAGGTCGTCGTCCTCCCCGGAGGCCAGCGTCAGCACGCGGTCGCGCACGGGCACCAGGGTGAGCGAGACGGCGACGCGGGCGACCTCGTCGTCGGGCAGCGCGGACCGGCTGCCCGGGAGGTGGGCGTCGACGGCCGCCCGCACGGCCGCCCACTCCTCGTCGACCACGTCGGGCAGCGACGCCCCCCGGAGCAGCCGGACCTCCAGCTGCGCGTCGGCCCGGGTGCAGGCGTGCACCAGCTCGGCCGAGGGCGGTCGGCTGGGCCAGGCCCGGGCGACCACGGCGTCGCGGTCGGCGTCGACCACCTCGCCGCGGAGCGCGGCGAGGCCGGCCAGCCGGGAGCCCCCCGGGTCCAGCGGGGTGCCGGGCCCGGCCCCGGTCGCCGGGTCGACGTCGGCGTAGCTCCACCACCGGCCGTCCCGGACCAGGACGGCGTCCACCGTCGGGACCCCCAGCGCGGTCAGCTCGTCGACCACGGCGCGCACGAGCGCGCGGCGGGGCAGGTCGGGCACCGTGGGCCGGGCCCCGGCGTCGGAGCGGGGCGCCCCCGGGCCCAGCGGGTCGGGCGGGCCCGCCGCGACCTGGTCGTCGGGGTCGGCGGTCACCACGAACAGCAGCACGCCCGCCGGCCGCACCCTGCCCAGCGGGGCCACCACCTGCGGGGCGACCTCGGCGTCGACCTCGGCGGGCAGCAGGTCCACCCGCAGGTTCAGCCCCAGCCGGCGGTCGGGACGGTCCCCGCCGCCGAGGCACAGGAGGACGAGGGACTCGGTGGGCGGGAAGCCGAGCAGGTCAGGCAGCGCGGCGGCGAACTCACCGGGCCCGGCGCGCAGGGTCGAGGTCGGACCGCGCCGGAGGGGCTGCGGTCGCCGGGGCTGCGGACGCCGGGGACGGCGGGATCGGGGCATGCCGGCAGCCTGCGGCCGGCCCGCGCCCGCCGACAGGCCCCTGCGGGATCTGTGGACAGCCGCCCCGGGTGTGGACGGCGGTCAGCCGCAGGCGGGCGCCAGTGGTAGGGGCGCGGGCACCCCGATCGACGGCATGCCGAGCCCCACACCGCGGGTGGTCGGGCGGACCCCGGCCTCGCTGGCGTCCCCCGCCCGGGTGCGGCGGTGCGACAGCAGCGGCCCGTCGGCGACCAGGAAGTGCGGCTTGGCGTCGGTGATGACGGTCTCGACGACGTCCCCGGGCCGCAAGCCCGGGACCGCGGCGACGTGCACGAGCCGGCCGTCGCGGGCCCGCCCGGACATCCGGCCGCGGTCGGCGTCCTTGCTGCCCTCCCCCGCGGCCATCAGCAGCTCGACGGTGCGGCCGACCAGCGCGCGGTTCACCGCCCAGCTGATCTCCTCCTGCAGCGCGGTCAGCCGCAGGTAGCGCTCCTGGACGACCTCCTTGGGCAGCTGGCCGTCCATCTCGGCGGCCGGGGTGCCGGGGCGCTTCGAGTACTGGAAGGTGAAGGCGCTGGAGAAGCGGGCCTGCGCGACCACGTCGAGGGTGTCGGCGAAGTCCTGCTCGGTCTCCCCCGGGAACCCCACGATGATGTCGGTGGTGATCGCGGCGTCGGGCATGGCGGCCCGGACGCGGTCGATGATGCCGAGGTAGCGGTCCCGTCGGTAGGAGCGGCGCATCCGGCGCAGGACGTCGTCCGACCCGCTCTGCAGCGGCATGTGCAGCTGGTGGCAGACCGCCGGGGTCTCGGCCATCGCGGCGATGACGTCGTCGGTGAAGTCGCGGGGGTGCGGGCTGGTGAACCGCACGCGCTCCAGGCCCTCGACCGCGCCGGTGGCGCGCAGCAGGTCCGCGAACGCGCCGCGCTCCCCCAGGTCGGCGCCGTAGGCGTTGACGTTCTGGCCGAGCAGGGTCACCTCGAGCACGCCCTGGTCGACCAGGGCCTGCACCTCGGCGAGCACGTCACCGGGACGGCGGTCGGCCTCCTTGCCGCGCAGCGACGGCACGATGCAGAACGTGCAGGTGTTGTTGCACCCGACGCTGATGGACACCCAGCCGGAGTAGGCGCTGTCGCGGCGGGCGGGCAGCGAGCTCGGGAAGACCTCGAGGGCCTCCTTGATCTCGACCTGGGCCTCGGCGTTGTGCCGGGCGCGCTCGAGCAGGGCCGGCAGCGAGCCGACGTTGTGGGTGCCGAAGACCACGTCGACCCAGGGCGCGCGGGCCACGATCGAGGCGCGGTCCTTCTGGGCCAGGCAGCCGCCGACGGCGATCTGCATGCCCGGGTGGGCGTCCTTGACCGGGCGCAGGTGGCCGAGGTTGCCGTAGAGCTTGTTGTCCGCGTTCTCGCGCACCGCGCAGGTGTTGAGCACCACGACGTCGGCGTCGGAGCCCTCGGGGGCGGCGGAGTACCCGGCGTCCTCCAGCAGGCCGGCCAGCCGCTCGGAGTCGTGCACGTTCATCTGGCACCCGTAGGTCCGGACCCGGTAGGTGCGGTTCGCGGTGCTCGTCGTTGCGCTCGTCATGACGTCAGCGAGGGTACGGCGCCCGCCGCGGGCCGATCGTGACCAAGTCGTGGCCTGGTGCGGGAACTCATGGTCGTCACACAGGTTCGTTACAGCTTCGTGATCGCCGGCGCCCAGGCGGACCCTAGGGTCGATGTCCGTGACCAGCGCTGCGACCGGAGAACCACTCGTCGAGCTGTCGGGTGTCAACAAGTGGTTCGGCGAACTGCACGTCCTGCAGGACGTCGACCTGACCATCGCCCGCGGCGAGGTCGTCGTGGTGATCGGGCCCTCCGGGTCGGGCAAGTCGACGCTGTGCCGGACGATCAACCGGCTGGAGTCGATCGACCAGGGCCGGATCACCATCGACGGCACACCGCTGCCCGAGGAGGGCAAGGCGCTCGCCGCGCTGCGCAGCGACGTCGGCATGGTGTTCCAGAGCTTCAACCTCTTCGCGCACAAGACGATCCTCGAGAACGTCACCCTGGGGCCGGTCAAGGTCCGCGGGAAGAGCAAGGCCGAGGCCGAGGCGCGCGCCCGGGAACTGCTGGACCGGGTCGGCGTCGGCCACCAGGCCGACAAGGTGCCCGCCCAGCTGTCCGGCGGTCAGCAGCAGCGCGTGGCCATCGCCCGGGCCCTGGCCATGGACCCCAAGGTCATGCTCTTCGACGAGCCGACCTCCGCGCTGGACCCGGAGATGATCAACGAGGTCCTCGAGGTGATGACCTCGCTGGCCCGGGACGGCATGACGATGGTCGTGGTCACCCACGAGATGGGCTTCGCCCGCCGCGCCGCCAACCGCGTCGTGTTCATGGACGCCGGCCGCGTCGTGGAGTCCAGCGACCCCGAGACGTTCTTCACCGCCCCGTCCAGCGACCGGGCCAAGGACTTCCTCTCCAAGATCCTCAACCACTGACCGACCGCACCACCGACAGGAAGAGGACCCATGCGTCTGACCAAGTACGCGGCCGCCGCAGCGGCGTTCGGCGTCGTGCTCACCGGCTGCTCCAGCGAGGCCGGCCAGCAGGCCGCCGAGCAGGAGGCCGACAGCAGCGCGTCGGTGAACACCGAGGCCAGCTTCGAGGCGGGCACGACGATGGCCGAGCTCAACGAGGCCGGCACGATCACCATCGGCACCAAGTACGACCAGCCCGGGTTCGGTCTGCTCAACCCGGACGGCGTCCCCGAGGGCTTCGACGTCGAGATCGCCAAGATCGTCGCCGGCGAGCTGGGCATCGCCGCCGAGGACATCACCTGGACCGAGACCGTCTCGGCCAACCGGGAGCCGTTCATCCAGAACGGGCAGGTCGACCTGGTCGTGGCCACGTACACGATCAACGACACCCGCAAGCAGTCGGTCGACTTCGCCGGGCCGTACTACGTGGCGGGCCAGGACATCATGGTGGCCGCCGGCAACCCCGAGGGCATCGAGGGCCCCGACGACCTGGCCGGGAAGACGGTCTGCTCGGTCGAGGGCTCGACCCCGGCGCAGAACATCCGGGACAACTACCCGCAGGCCAACCTGATCACCTACGACGTGTACTCCAAGTGCGCCGACGACCTGACCAACGGCAACGTGCAGGCCGTCACCACCGACAACGTCATCCTGACCGGGCTCGTCGCCGGCAACCCCGAGGGCTTCGAGCTCGTCGGCAACCCGTTCACCGAGGAGCCCTACGGCATCGGGCTGGCGCTGGGTGACCAGGAGTTCCGCGACTTCGTGAACGACGTCCTCGAGGAGAGCTTCGAGGACGGCCGCTGGGCCGAGGCGTGGGACCGCACCGCGGGCGCCATCACCGGCGAGTCGGCCCCCGAGCCGCCGACGATCGACCGGTACTGACCGGCTGCGGGGCGGTGGTGCCCACCGGCACCACCGCCCCGCTCCCCCTCCCACGACACAGACACAGACGAGGACGGCGCGGGCCCGGTGCAGTTCATCTCCGACAACTCCGACCTGCTGTGGAGCGCGTTCCTCACGACGCTCTCCCTGGCGGTCCTGAGCGGCCTGGTGGCCCTGGTGCTCGGCACCGTGCTGGCCGCCATGCGGGTCAGCCCCATGCTGCCGCTGCGCGGCCTGGCGACGTTCTTCGTCGAGACCTTCCGCAACACCCCGCTGACGGTGGTCTTCTTCTTCCTCGTCTTCGGGATCGTGCAGCTGGACCTGCAGTTCCCGTCCCGCTTCACCGCCGCCGTGGCCGCGCTCGGGCTCTACACCTCGGCGTTCGTCTGCGAGGCCGTCCGGTCGGGCATCAACGCCGTGCCCCCGGGCCAGGCCGAGGCAGCGCGCGCGCTGGGTCTGGGCTTCGGGCAGACGCTGACCACCGTGGTGCTCCCGCAGGCCTTCCGCACCGTGGTGCCGCCGCTGGGCAATGTGTGGATCGCGCTGGCCAAGAACACCTCGATCGCCGCCGGCTTCGCGACGACCGAGCTGACCGCCGCGCTGCAGCGGCTGACCAACGTCAACGGCAACCAGATCCTGCTGGTCTTCGCCGTGATCATCGCGGCCTACCTGGTGATCACGCTGCCGTCCGCCTGGGCCATCCGGGTCATCGAGCGGAAGGTGGCGATCGTCCGATGAGTGCCCAGGCCGTGCTGTTCGACCTGCCGGGCCCGCAGGCCCGCCGCCGTCAGCGCATCGGCACCGTGGTCGGTGCCGTACTCGTCCTCGGCCTGGTCGGCCTGGGGCTGTGGCGGCTGGCCAGCAACGGCCAGCTGGACCCGGCGCGCTGGGCGGTGCTGTTCGACCCGGCCGCCGGCGTGCCGCAGGCACTGGGCGAGGCCCTGCTGAACACGCTGGCCGCCGCAGCCGTGGGCATGGTGGCCGCAACCGTGCTCGGTGCGCTGCTGGCCGTGGGCCGGCTGTCCGACCACGTGTGGGTGCGCGTCCCCGTCGGCGTCGTCGTCGAGTTCTTCCGCGCCGTCCCGCTGCTGATCCTCATCCTGTTCTGCCTGCTGTACCTACCGACCGTCGGCATCCCGATGAACCCGTTCCGAGCACTGGTGCTGGGCCTGACGCTCTACAACATGGCCGTGCTCGCGGAGATCTTCCGGGCCGGGATCCTGTCGGTGGACAAGGGGCAGCGCGAGGCCGCGATGGCCCTGGGCATGCGCAAGACGCAGGTGATGACGCTGGTGCTGCTGCCCCAGGCCGTCCGCCGCATGCTGCCGGTGCTCGTCGCGCAGCTCGTCGTCCTGCTCAAGGACTCGTCGCTGGGCTTCATCGTCGGGTACGTGGAACTGCTGCGGCAGGCGCGCAGCCTGGTCGAGTTCTTCAACTTCCAGTTCGGCAACCTGTACACGTTCCAGCTCTACGTCGCGGCCGCCGTGATCTACATCGTGGTGAACGTGACCCTGTCCCAGGTCGCGAAGGTCGTGGAGCGGCGCACCCGATCGAACGCGAAGACCGCAGCGGTGACCGCACCCACCGACCCCACGTCCACCATCACCCCCGGAGCCGGCGCGCCGGTGTGATCACGCGTAAATAACACGGCGTGCCGCTGCACGCACGGTGGGTTGTGACAGATGAGACTGACGGGACCATGGACACCGCCGCCGCCTTCGCCGCCCAGCCCGACGACGCCTCGGGCACCCCTGCGCTGCACCTCGTGGGCACCGACCCCGAGCAGCTGTTCGTGACCCGTCTGCGGTCCTCGGCGAACCACTTCGCCGCCGCCGCGGGCGCCACGTCCGCGGTGGTCCGGGAGGCCGTGCCGCCGGCCCGCCACCGGCGCTCCCGCTGCCGGGTGGTGCTGCGCTGGGAGGACGGCGCGGAGTCCGACGTGACCTTCCTGGGCCCGGCGCGCCGCGGGGGCCTCGCCGGCCCGGCCGCCCTGGCGACGAGCACCTCGGGCTTCGACGTGGCCATCCAGCAGTGGCTGACCGAGGGCCGGCCGGAGTCGCCGCTGTGGCTGGTGCCCGACGAGGACTCCCCCGCCGGCACCGCCGTCGACGTCGCGGCGTGGCTGTCGACCTGACCGCCCGTCGATCATGCAGTTCCGCCACGGCGGCGCGCCCACCACGGGCGCGCCGCCGTTGCCGTTCTGCATGGCCGACGCCGGGCCGGGGCCCGGGCGCCTCAGCGCGGGCGGGACCCCGGCCGGCGGGTGCGGGCCCAGCCCTCGGCGGTGAGGCCCTCGCCCACCTCCGCGGTCGGCGCCTCCTCGGGCTCGTCGAGCGGGCGGCCGGACCACAGCCCCCGTCGCACGGCCGGCTCGGCGTCGGGCAGCTCGGGCGGGGCGTCGTCGGCCTCGGCCGCGGCGTCCTCGGCCTTGCCGTCGGCCTCCAGTGCCTCGCGCACCACCCAGGCCGCGAGCCCGGCGCCGTAGCCCTTGCGGCCGAGCATGGCGGTCAGCCGACGGGTCGCGGTCGCGGTGTCGAGCCGGCGCATCCCCGGTACCTTCCGGGCGACCAGGGCGCGGGCGGTGTCCCACTCGTCCTGCGGGTCGACGGCCTCCAGGGCCACCGACGCCACCTCGGCGTCGACGCCCTTGGCCCGCAGCTCGTGCGCCAGGGCGCGGCGGCTCAGCCCGCGGCCGGACTGCCGGCTGCGCACCCAGACGGCTGCGAACGCCGCGTCGTCGACCAGGCCGACCTCCTCGAACCGGTCGAGGACCGAGACCGCCACGTCCTCGGGGATGTCCCGGGCGGCGAGCAGGTCGGCCAACTGCTTGCGGCTGCGGGCAGTACCGGTGAGGGCGGTCAGGCAGATGTCCTTCGCGGCGCGCTCCGGGTCCTCGTACTGCCGCACCTGCTCACCGTCGGCGCCACGTGACCGGCGACCCGGCCCGGGACCCCCGCGCCGTCCGGCCCGCCGACCGGAGGCCCCGGGTGCGGAGCCGTCGTCGCCCGAGGGCACACCGGCCGGCGGGGCCGTCGTCGGCTCGTCGACCTCCGCGTCCAGCTGGATGCCCCACTCGCGGCGGGCCTTCTTCTTGCGAGCCCCACCCTGCGGACGCCCGCCGAAGGACCGGGACCCGTCGTCGCCGAAGGACGACCGTCGACGGCGCGCCCGGTCGTCGGCCGCCTCGCCGACGTCGCCACCGCCCGCGCCGTCGGCCGCTCGCCGCCGGCCGCCGGAGCGGGTCCGGGCCGATCCGGGCGCACCCCGGCCGGCCAGGGACCTCGGGTCCACCACCTCGGTGACCGTGGCCACGGGGGCATCCCGGTCGTCCAGCGCGGCGACGTCGACCTCCGACGGCGCGAGCGTCTCGGAGGCGAGGTCGCGCGCCGACCCGGTGCGGCGACCCTCGACGTCCTGGTCGGACAGCGGGCCGACGCCGTCCGGGTGGGCCGGACCGGTCGCCGTGGCGCGGTCGGCCGCTGGGGACGGATCGAGGAAGTCGACGACCTCGGAACCGGCCGGGGCGGTCAGCTCGCCGAGGCGGTCGAAGTCGAGGACCTCCGGCGCCGTGGACGGCGGCACCGATGCGACCGACAGCGGGTCGACGCCCGGGTCACCGGCGGGACCGGGACCCGGGACGTCGTCCGGGAGGTGCGGGTGACCGTCGTCGGTCATCGGCACCGGGCTCAGAAGTCAGCCGGCACGGCGTCGACCGGGGCGTCCAGCCGCGGGCCAATGCCCAGCTTCTCCTTGATCTTCTTCTCGATCTCGTCGGCGAGGTCGGGGTTGTCGCGGAGGAAGCCGCGGGCGTTCTCCTTGCCCTGGCCGAGCTGGTCGCCGTCGTAGGTGTACCAGGCGCCGGACTTGCGGACGAAGCCCTGCTCGACGCCGATGTCGATGAGCCCGCCCTCACGGCTGAACCCGGTGCCCCAGATGAGGTCGAGCTCGGCCTGCTTGAACGGCGCGGCCACCTTGTTCTTGACGATCTTCACGCGGACCCGGCTGCCGACCGCGTCGGTGCCCTGCTTGAGGGTCTCGATGCGGCGCACGTCGAGGCGGACCGAGGAGTAGAACTTCAGCGCCCGACCACCGGTGGTGACCTCGGGCGAGCCGTAGACCACGCCGACCTTCTCGCGCAGCTGGTTGATGAAGATCGCGGTGGTGTTGGAGTTGCTCAGCGCACCGGTGATCTTGCGCAGCGCCTGGCTCATCAGCCGGGCCTGCAGACCGACGTGGCTGTCGCCCATCTCGCCCTCGATCTCGGCGCGCGGCACCAGGGCGGCCACCGAGTCGATGACGATGAGGTCGAGCGCGCCGGAGCGGATGAGCATGTCGGCGATCTCGAGCGCCTGCTCACCGGTGTCGGGCTGGCTGATGAGCAGCGCGTCCGTGTCGACGCCGATGGCCCGGGCGTACTCCGGGTCCAGGGCGTGCTCGGCGTCGATGAAGGCCACGATGCCGCCGGCGGCCTGGGCGTTGGCCACCGCGTGCAGGGCGACCGTCGTCTTGCCCGAGGCCTCCGGGCCGTAGACCTCGACGATGCGGCCGCGGGGCAGCCCGCCCACGCCGAGGGCGATGTCGAGGGCGATCGAGCCGGTCGGGATGACCTTCATGGCCACCTCCGGCGAGTCGCCCAGGCGCATGACCGAGCCCTTGCCGAACTGCTTGTCGATCTGGGCCAGGGCCATGTCGAGGGCCTTGTCGCGGTCCAGGGTTGCCATGGTGTCCACCTTCTGTGGTCGTCGCTGTGCGTCGCTGTCTGCGTCGGGGCCGACGGTAGGACGGGGGTCCGACAGAAATGGGTGGCCGACCGGATCTGTGGATGCCGACCGGGCCTGTGGACAGCAACACTAGGACGAACACGTGTTCGAAGCCAGCAACACGCCGGGGGAATCCGGCGGGACGGTCAGTGCGCGGCGTCGTGCCGGTCGCGGGCGGCGTGCACCTGGGGCAGCCGGTCCTCCACGAAACCGATGAGGGCGAGCAGCTTGGGGGCGAGCTCGGCGCCGGCCGGGGTGAGCCGGTACTCTACGTGCGGCGGGATGGTGGACCGCACCTCGCGGTGCACCCACCCGTCCCGCTCGAGGGTCTGCAGGCTCTGGGACAGCATCTTCTCGCTGACCCCGTCCACCCGGCGGCGCAGCTCGCCGAACCGGTGCGGCGCCTCCTGCAGCGCAGACAGCGCCAGCAGGGACCACTTGCCGGTGACGTGCTCGAGCGCCTCGCGCGACGTGCAGGCCCGGCTGAAGACATCGGCGGCGAGGGACTCCACCTCGTCCCGCTCCCCGGCGGGGGCACCGTCGCGTTCTGCCACAGGACGAGTGTACGTTCTCCGCGAAAGCACTAACCAGGAGTTAGTGCCATCGGAGGAGGAAGCATGATCACCGTCACCGGAGCCACCGGCCAGCTGGGCCGGCTCGTCGTCACCGGCCTGCTGGACGCCGGCGTCCCCGCCGCCGAGGTCACCGCACTGGTCCGCGACGCGGCCCGCGCGGGGGACCTGGCCGACCGCGGCGTCCGCGTCGCCGTCGCCGACTACACCGACCGGGCGTCCCTGGAGCAGGCCCTGGCCGGCACCGACCGGCTGCTGCTGGTCTCGGGCAGCGAGGTGGGCCAGCGGGTCGCGCAGCACACCAACGTCGTCGAGGCGGCCCGGGCCGCCGGCGTCGCCCTGCTCGTCTACACCTCCGCGCCCAAGGCCGACGCCACCGACCTGGTGCTGGCCCCCGAGCACGCCGCCACCGAGCAGGCGATCGCGGCCAGCGGGCTGCCCGCCGTCGTGCTGCGCAACAACTGGTACTGGGAGAACTACGACGCCCAGATCGGCCAGGCCGCGGCCGCCGGCGAGGTCGTCGGCAGCGCCGGGCAGGGCCGCGCATTCCCCGCCTCCCGCGCCGACTTCGCCGCCGCGGCGGTCGCCGTCCTCACCGCAGACGACCCGCAGCCGGGCGTCGTCGAGCTGGGTGGGGACGCCCCCTTCACGTTGGCCGACCTGGCCGCCGAGGTCGGCCGGCAGGCCGGCCGCGAGGTGACCTACCGCGACCTGTCCGCCGAGGAGCACGTCGCGGCGCTGCGCGGCGCCGGCCTGGACGAGGGCACCGCGGGCTTCGTGGCCGTGCTGGACGGCAACATCTCCACGGGTGCGCTCGACGCCGGCCAGGGCGGCATCTCCGCCCTCACCGGCCGGCCGACCCGCACCCTCGCCGAGCACGTCGCACTGGTCCTCGGGAAGTGATCGACCGTCCCGGCGCGGGTCAGCGGACCTGCGCCGGGACGTCGAACTCCTCGCAGATCGCCAGCCACACCGTGCGGACGGGGACCCCGGCGTCCAGTGCCCCCACCGCGGTGCGGCCCTCGAAGGCGGAGAAGACGTGGTCGCGCGCGATCGCCTCGCCGCGGACGTCGCCGAACTCCCCGCGCACCCGGGCCCAGAACTCCTGCAGTCGCACCCCGGCGACGGTACCCGCGGCTACCGTGGCCGGATGATCCCCAGCACCGGCTCGGCGACCTGGGACACCATCGGCCAGATCGCGCTCGCCTGCCTGCTCGCGGTCTCGCTGCTGCTCATGTGGCGCCGTCGGTGAGCGCCCGCTCCGGCAGCGGCCCCAGGGTGGCGAAGCAGTCCAGGTAGGGCCCGACGTCCCCGCGGACCGTCCAGGACCGCAGCTGGTCGGCCGACCGGCGGGCCTGCACGGACCGGGCCAGGTCGAAGTCCGACGCCGCGACGACGACGGCGGCGTCGGCCGGTCCGTGGCTCCACGACCCGCCCTCCATCCGCAGTGGCGGCAACCCCGCGCGGGCGGCGGCGTCGGCGACCCGCCCGGCGAACCGGTCGCGCACCACCGCCAGGGCCGCCGTGTCGTGGGCGCCGGGGACGCCGAGGGCACCCCGCAGGTCCTGTTCGTGGATGACCACGTCGTTCAGCGGTCGCACCCCGTGCTCGGCCATCCAGGCCCGCAGCGGCTCGGTGTTGCCCCGCCACTCGGCGACCAGCGGCGCGATGCCCCGCCCGGCGCGCGCGTCGACCTGCGCCTGCGTCCACGCGGCGCCGTGGTCGTCGTCCTCGCGGTCGGCCAGGGCATCGGTCGAGTAGCCCACCACGTGCGCGAGCAGGTCGTGCACCGACCAGTCCGGGCACGCGGGCACCCGCCGGGCCGCGTCGGCGGCCGGGATGCCCTCGACCAGCTCCACCACCCTGGCCTGCGCCCGCGTCCACTCCTCGATCGCCTCGGCGTCGGTCAGCTGCATGCCCGGGTGCTTCCCCCGGACAGGTCGCTCACAACCCCATCGACCGTCCGATGATCTCCTTCATGATCTCGTTCGTACCGCCGTAGATGCTCTGCACCCGCGCGTCGCGCCAGGCCTTCGAGACCGGGTACTCGTCCATGTAGCCGTAGCCGCCGTGCAGCTGCAGGCACCTGTCGGCGACCCGGTTCTGCAGGTCCGAGCACCACCACTTGGCCTGGGCGGCGTCCACGGCGGTCAGCGTGCCGGCGTCCAGCTGCCGGATGCACTCGTCGACGAACACCCGCGCGATGGTCGCCTCGGTCTGCAGCTCGGCGAGGACGAACCGGCTGTTCTGGAAGCTGCCGACGGGCCGCCCGAACGCCGTCCGGCTGGTCACGTACTCCACGGTCTGCGCCAGCACCGTCTCCACGGCGGCCACCGCGCCGATCGCGATGCTCAGCCGCTCCTGCGGCAGGTTCTCCATCAGGTGCAGGAAGCCCCGGTCGACCGTGCCGAGCACGTTCTCGGCCGGCACCCGGACGTCGGTGAAGAACAGCTCGGCGGTGTCCTGCGCCTTGAGCCCCACCTTCTCCAGGTTGCGGCCGCGCTCGAAGCCGGACATGCCGCGCTCGACGACCAGCAGGCTGGTGCCCTTCGACGCCGGGGCCTCGGGGTCGGTCCGGGCGACCACGATGACCAGGTCGGCGTTGATGCCGTTGGTGATGAAGGTCTTGGAGCCGTTGAGCACCCACCCGTCGCCGTCGCGGCGGGCCGTGGTGGTGATGCCCTGCAGGTCGCTGCCGGTGCCCGGCTCGGTCATCGCGATGGCGGTGATGGTCTCCCCGCTGCAGAAACCCGGCACCCAGCGCTGCTTCTGCTCCTCGGTGGCCAGGTCGCGCAGGTAGGGGCTGACGACGTCGTTGTGCAGGCCGAAGCCCACGCCGGAGGCACCGACCCGGGCCATCTCCTCGCTCAGCACGGCCTGGTAGCGGAAGTCGCGCACTCCCCCGCCGCCGTACCGCTCGTCCTGGTCGATGCCGAGGAAGCCCTGCGCGCCGCCGGCGGTCCACAGCTCGCGCGGCACGATCGAGTCCTTCTCCCACTGGGCGTGGAAGGGGGCGATCTCCTTCTCCACGAACGTGCGCACGCTGGCGCGGAAGTCCTCGTGGTCGGCCTCGTACAGGTGGGAGCGCATGGCCCGACTGTGGCAGACAGCGCTGACTGTTCCCAGTCCCCGAACCCGTTCTGCGTAAATGTCGTACCCCCTGGGGACACTCGTCCCGTGCCCGCTGCCCCGTCCGCGATCGACCGGTTCACCGAGCCCACCCGGGCCTGGTTCACCGGGGCGTTCGACGCGCCCACCCCGGCCCAGGAGGGCGCCTGGACGGCGATCAGCAGCGGCGAGCACGCCCTGGTCGTCGCCCCGACGGGGTCGGGCAAGACGCTGGCCGCGTTCCTCTGGTCGCTGGACCGGCTGGCCAGCACCCAGCCCGAGGACGAGCAGAAGCGCTGCCGGGTGCTCTACGTGTCCCCGCTCAAGGCGCTGGCCGTCGACGTCGAGCGCAACCTGCGGGCCCCGCTGGCCGGCATCGGCCAGGCCGCCGCCCGGCTGGGTCTGCCCCGCCCGGAGATCAGCGTGTCGACCCGCTCCGGCGACACCCCGGCCGACGAGCGCCGGGCCTTCGCCCGCCGGCCCACCGACATCCTCATCACCACGCCCGAGTCGCTTTTCCTGCTGCTGACCAGCCAGGCCCGGGAGGCGCTGCGCGGCGTCGAGACGGTGATCATCGACGAGGTGCACGCCGTCTGCGGCAGCAAGCGCGGGGCCCACCTCGCGGTCTCCCTCGACCGGCTCGACACCCTGCTCGACCGGCCGGCGCAGCGGGTCGGGCTCTCGGCGACGGTCCGCCCCATCGACGAGGTGTCCACCTTCTTGGCCGGTGGCCGGCCGGTGCAGGTCGTCGCGCCGCCGTCGCAGAAGAAGTGGGATCTGTCGGTCGTGGTCCCGGTCGAGGACATGTCCACCCTCGGCCAGCCCACCGGCGAGCTCGAGGGGTCGGCATCGGGGTCCCAGCCCCGGTCCTCCATCTGGCCGGCCGTCGAGGAGCGCGTGCTCGACCTCATCGAGGCGCACCGCTCCACCATCGTGTTCGCCAACTCCCGCCGGCTGGCCGAGCGGTTGACCAGCCGGCTCAACGAGCTCGCCTACGAGCGGGCCACCGGCGAGACCGTCCCGGCCGGCGCCGACGCGGCGCAGCTGATGGCCCAGGCCGGCGGCGGCGGGGGCCTGCCGGCTGACGCCAAGCCCGTGGCCAGTGCGCACCACGGCTCGGTGTCCCGCGAGCAGCGCGCGGTGGTCGAGGAGGCGTTGAAGTCCGGGCAGCTCCCGGCCGTCGTCGCCACGTCGTCGTTGGAGCTGGGCATCGACATGGGCGCGGTCGACCTGGTGGTGCAGGTGGAGTCCCCGCCCAACGTCGCGGCCGGCCTGCAGCGGGTGGGCCGGGCCGGGCACCAGGTGGGCGCGGTCAGCCGCGGCGTGCTGTTCCCGAAGTTCCGCGGCGACCTCGTGCAGTCGGCGGTGGTGGCCGAGCGGATGAAGGCCGGCCAGATCGAGTCCATCCGCTACCTGCGCAACCCCCTCGACGTGCTGGCCCAGCAGATCGTGGCCATCGTCGCCGAGGAGCCCAAGACCGTCGACGAGGTGGCCGGCGTGCTGCGCCGCTCGGCCGCGTTCGCCTCGCTGCCGGACTCCGCGCTGCACGCCGTGCTGGACATGCTCGCCGGCCGCTACCCCTCCGACGCCTTCGCGGAGCTGCGGCCCCGGCTGACCTGGGACCGGGTCACCGACACCCTCACCGCCCGGCAGGGCGCGCAGCGGCTGGCGGTCACCAGCGGCGGCACCATCCCCGACCGGGGGCTGTTCGGCGTCTTCATCGTCTCCGGCGGCGGCGAGACCGGCGGCCGGCGGGTCGGTGAGCTCGACGAGGAGATGGTCTACGAGTCCCGCGTGGGCGACGTCTTCCTGCTCGGCTCCTCCTCGTGGCGGATCGAGGAGATCACCCACGACCGGGTGCTGGTCACCCCGGCCCCCGGCCAGCCCGGGAAGATGCCGTTCTGGCACGGCGACACCCTCGGCCGTCCGCTGGAGCTCGGCCGGGCGCTGGGCGCGTTCCTGCGCGAGGTCGGCGGCGCCACCCCCGAGGACGGCCTGGAGCGGGCGCGTGCGGCCGGCCTCGACGAGTGGGGCGCGGCGAACCTGCAGGCCTACCTGGCCGAGCAGAAGGCCGCGACCGGGCACCTGCCCGACGACCGGACCTTGCTGGTCGAGCGCTTCCGCGACGAGCTGGGCGACTGGCGGCTGGTCGTGCACTCCCCCTTCGGCGCCCAGGTCAACGCCCCCTGGGCGCTGGTGCTGGCGGCCCGGCTGCGCGAGCGGTACGGCGTCGACGTCGCCTCCATGCACGCCGACGACGGCATCGTGCTGCGGCTGCCCGACACCACCGGCGAGCCGCCGGAGGCCGACCTCGCGATCCTCGACCCCGACGACGTGGAGCGGGAGGTGACCGCGGAGGTCGGCAACTCCGCGCTGTTCGCCAGCCGGTTCCGCGAGTGCGCCGCGCGGGCCCTGCTGCTCCCCCGCCGCGACCCGCGCCGGCGCACCCCGCTGTGGCAGCAGCGCCAGCGGGCCGCGCAGCTGCTCAGCGTGGCCAGCGAGTTCTCCGGCTTCCCCATCACCCTCGAGGCGGTCCGGGAGGTGCTGCAGGACGTCTACGACGTGCCCGGCCTGGTCGAGCTGATGAGCGACGTCCGGTCGCGGCGGGTGCGGGTGGCCGACGTGCAGACCCCGACCGCCTCCCCGTTCGCGCAGTCGCTGCTGTTCGGCTACGTCGGCCAGTTCATCTACGAGGGCGACGCCCCGCTCGCCGAGCGGCGGGCCCAGGCCCTCGCCCTGGACACCGGGCTGCTGGCCGAGCTGCTGGGCCGGTCCGAGCTGCGCGAGCTGCTCGACGGCGACGCACTCGGCGAGATCGAGGCCGAGCTGCAGCGGCTGCCCGCCGACCGGCACCCCCGGGACGTCGACGGCGCCGCCGACCTGCTGCGGGTGGTCGGTGACCTGAGCGCGGCCGAGGCGGCCGCCCGCGGCGTGCCGCAGGACTGGCTCGACGAGCTCGTCGCCTCCCGGCGGGCCCTGCAGGTGCGCATCGCGGGCCAGGACCGCTACGTGGCCATCGAGGACGCCGGCCGCCTGCGGGACGCGCTGGGCACCGCGCTGCCGGTGGGTGTGCCCGAGGTGTTCACCGAGCCCGTGGCCGACCCCCTGGGCGACCTGGTCAGCCGCTACGCCCGCACGCACGGGCCCTTCGTGCCCAGCGAGGCCGCCGACCGGCTGGGCCTGGGCGTCGCGGTGGTGACCACGACCATCGCCCGGCTGGTGGCCGCCGGCCGGGTGGTGACCGGCGAGTTCCGGCCCGGTGGCGTCGGCCAGGAGTGGTGCGACGCCGACGTGCTGCGCTCCATCCGCCGCCGGTCGCTGGCCAAGCTGCGCCAGGAGGTCGAGCCGGTCCCCACGACCACGCTGGCCCGCTACACGCCGTCCTGGCAGTCGGTGGGCAGCCGGATGCGCGGCGTGGACGGCGTGCTGGCCGTCGTCGAGCAGCTGGCCGGTGCGCTGGTGCCCGCGTCGGCGCTGGAGACGCTGGTGCTGCCGTCGCGGGTGCAGGGCTACCAGCCGGGCATGCTCGACGAGCTGACCAGCGCCGGCGAGGTGCTGTGGGCCGGCGCCGGCGGCCTGGCCGGCGGCGACGGCTGGATCACCCTGGTCCCGGCCGACCTGGCGCCGCTGCTGCTGCCCGACCCGCCGCTGGGCGCCCAGGACGAGGGCGGGGTGGCCCAGCAGGTGCTCGAGGAGCTGGCCGGGGGCCGCGCCCTGTTCTTCCGCGGGCTGTCCGACCTCGTCGGGGCCACCGACGACCAGGCCTTCGCCGAGACGGTCTGGGACCTGGTCTGGTCCGGCCGCCTGACCAACGACACGCTGGCCCCGCTGCGCGCCCGGCTGGCCGGCGGTGGCGCGCACAAGAAGACCGCGCCCGCCCCCCGCGCCCGCCTGGACCGCACCCGGTACGGCCGCACCCGGGTGGGGCGACCGGCCATGCCCACCCGCACCGGGCCGCCGATGGTGGCCGGCCGCTGGTCGGCGCTGCCGGAGCTGGAGACCAACGCGACCAAGCGGAACAACGCCCGCACTGAGTCCCTGCTGGAGCGGCACGGCGTGCTGACCCGCGGCGCCGTGATGGCCGAGCAGGTGCTGGGCGGGTTCTCCGCGGTCTACCCGATCCTGCGGGCCTACGAGGAGAACGGCCGGGCCCGCCGGGGCTACTTCGTCGAGACGCTGGGCGCCGCCCAGTTCGGCACACCCGGCTCCATCGACCGGCTGCGCAGCTTCGCCAGCCCCGACCGCACGCCCACCCCCGCGGTGGTGCTCGCCGCCACCGACCCGGCCAACGTCTACGGCGCCGCACTGCCCTGGCCCGAGCGTCCCGGCGCCGAGCCCGCCGAGGACGCCGTCGACCTGGGCGAGGGCGACGGCCCCGGCGGCGGACCCGGCGGCGGACCCGGCGGCGGCACGGCGAAGAAGCGCGGCGCCACCGGGCACCGGGCCGGGCGCAAGGCCGGTGCGCTGGTCGTGCTCGTGGACGGCGAGCTGGTGCTCTACGTCGAGCGGGGCGGGAAGACGCTGCTGTCCTGGACCGAGGACGAGGTGGCGCTGAAGGAGGCCGCCACCGCGTTGTCCAACGCCGCCGCCGCGGGGGCGCTGGGCCGAATGACGGTGCAGAAGGCCGACGGCGCCTCGGTGCACGAGTCCACCCCGCTGTCGGCGGCCCTGCAGGCAGCCGGGTTCAGCGCGACCCCGCGGGGCCTGCGGCTGCGCGGCTGATCGACATGTCGACGGGTCGACACGTCGACACGTGTGGTCAGCGGCGCGGACGGAGCCAGCGCCACAGCCGGCGCGTCAGGAACGGCATGCAGACGTACCCCAGCGCCAGCACGAGGACCACGGCGTAGAACAGCGCCCGCAGCACCAGCGGCCAGTGCGACACCGACGGCGCGACGAGGGCCTGGACGCCCAGCTGCAGCACGAACACCACCGCGATGGTCAGCACCGTGAGCCGGGTGCGGGACGGCCCGTCCGCGCGGTCCGGCGCGGTGAAGAAGCTCTCCAGCCCGGACACCCGGCTGTAGCGCGCGCTGTCGACCATCCCACCGGCCCGGCCGAGCGCCCCGTGCCGGTCCGCCGAGCGCTCCCAGGCCGCCAGCGCCTCGCGGTCGTGGAAGCGGTAGATCAGGTGGTACTCGGTGCTGCCCGGCCCGGGGCGCAGCAGGGTCGAGCCCAGGTGACCCGGGAAGGTCGCGGCCAGCGCCATGATCTCGGCGGCCCACGCCTCGAAGGCGGCCACCTGGTCCGGTCGCACGGACCGGGCCGCGGTGACGGTGACCGGCTCGGTGTCCGGCGACGGCGGGCGGCGGGTCGGCACCCGGACAGGATGCGCCCGGCCGCGGGGGCCGACCAGAGGTCAGCGGTGTGGTGCCGGACGCAGCCAGCGCGCGAACACCCGGGTCAGCGCGGGCATCACGGCGAACCGCAGCCCGCTGACGACCAGGACCGCCGACAGCAGCAGCTGCACCGGCCACGGCCACGCCGCGACCAGCGGCTGCACCAGCACGTGGAAGCTGCTGGTCAGCGAGAAGACCCCGAGCACGGTCAGCAGCACCACCCGCCAGGTGGGCACCGGCGGCGCGGAGGCCGGTCGGCCGAAGAACCCCTCCAGGCCCTCCACCACGGCGAACCGCTCGTCCTCGACCAGGTCACCCAGCCGGGCCACCAGCTCCGCACGCTGCGGTGAGCGCTCCCACCCGGCCAGGGAGTCGGCGTCGGCGAACCGGTAGACCAGGTGGTACTCGTCGCTGCCGGCACCGGGCCGCAGCGTCGAGGAACCGAGGTGACCGGGGAACGTGGCCGCCAGGGCCTGCACGTCGCGGGCCCACTCCTCGAACGCCTCGCGACGGTCGGGGCGCACCACCCGGGCAGCGGTCACCGTGACCGGCTGGGGCGCGACCCTGTTGTCCTGGAACCTCGTGCTCACGGGGATGTCTCAGCGCTGAGGCATCTCGCGGTCTTCCCGGTGTCGGCGGGCTCACACCGCGCGCACCGACCCCGACCAGCAGGGACGATGGAGGGCATGCCCGAGGGCGACACCGTCTGGCTGGCGGCGAAACGGATGGACACCGCCCTGCACGGCGCGACCCTGCGCCGCGGCGAGCTGCGGGTGCCCCAGCTGGCCGCGGTCGACCTGACCGGCGCCGTCGTCACCGAGGTCGTCCCCCGCGGCAAGCACATGCTCATCCGGCTGGCCGACGGCCGCACGCTGCGCACGCACTACCGCATGGACGGCAGCTGGCACATCTACCGCCCCGGCAGCCGGTGGCGCGGCGGCCCGGGGCACAGCATCCGCGCCGTGCTGACCACCGACGAGTGGGAGTGCGTCGGCTACCGGCTGCACGACATGGCGATGGTGCCCACCGCCCAGGAGGACCAGCTCGTCGGTCACCTCGGGCCCGACGTGCTGGGCCCGGACTGGGACCTCGACGAGGCGGTCCGCCGGCTGCGTGCCCGACCCGAGGAGCAGATCGGCGTGGCCATCCTCGACCAGCGCAACCTGGCCGGCCCCGGCAACCTCTACAAGGTCGAGTCGCTGTTCCTCTGCGGGGTCAACCCGTGGGCCCGGGTGGCCGACGTCCCCGACCTGCCCGCGCTGGTGGAGCGGGCCCGCACGCTCATGCTGGCCAACCGCGACCGGCCCGAGCAGAGCACCACCGGCGACACCCGGCGCGGCCAGGACCACTGGGTGGCCGGGCGCAAGGGCCGGCCCTGCCGGCGCTGCCGCACCCCGATCCAGCTCGGCGACCAGGGACCGGACCTGCAGGAGCGGGTGACCTGGTGGTGCCCGTCCTGCCAGGCCACCCCGGTGCCGGTCGACCCGCACGCCCGCACCGGCCTGCCCGGCACCCCCGCCCGGCGGGCCCGGTACTGACACGACGACGCCCTCCCCGCTGCTGCGGGGAGGGCGTCGTCGGTGAGGTCCTGCTACTGCTGCTGCGGCCGCTCGGCCGGCTGCTCGGTGTGCTGCTGCAGCGGCTGCACCTGCGGCGCACCCTGCTCGATCGCCCCGGCCGGCTGCGACCCACCGGTCACCGCCTGCTGCCCGCCGGCCGCCCCACCGGACATGCCGGCGCGGATCTGGGCGAGCCGGGAGGCACCGGCCACGTCCAGGGTCGCCTTCTGCACCTCGAGCATCCGGCCCTCGACCGAGTTCTGCGCCAGCTCGGCCTGGCCCAGGGCGTTGGCGTAGCGCCGCTCGATCTTGTCGCGCACCTCGCCCAGGCTCGGGGTGTTGCCCGGCGCGGACAGCTCGTTGACCTGCTTCAGCGACGCCGACACCTGCTCCTGCATCTTGGCCTGCTCCAGCTGCGAGAGCAGCTTGGTGCGCTCGGCCAGGATCGTCTGCAGCCGCATCCGGCTCTGCTCGACCGCGCCCTTGGCCTGCTCGGCGGCCTGCAGCGCCTCGTCGTGGCTGCGCTTGAGGTCCTCCATGGACTGCTCGGCGCTGACCAGCTGGGTGGCGAAGGCCTGCGCGGCCTGCTCGTACTCGCCGGCCTTGACCGGGTCGGTGGCCCGGGTCTGGTCGGCCAGCGCGAGGGCCTGCTGCGCGGAGGACTGCAGCTGCTCCACCTCGCCGAGCTGCCGGTTGAGCCGCATCTCCAGCTGACGCTGGTTGCCCAGCACCGCCGCGGCCTGGTTGGCCAGCGACTGGTGCCGCTGCTGCTCGCCCTCGATCGCCTGCTGGATCTGGATCTTGGGGTCGGCACGCTCGTCGATCTGCGCGTTCGCCGACGCCGTCAGGTACTTCCAGAGCTTCACGAACGGGTTGGGCATGCTTCCTCCTGGTCGGGTGCACGTCTCCGGGGGGCGGTGCGCACGTCGTCGCCGTCCATCGTCCCAGGCTCCGTGATCAGCGGGCCACCTCGGCGCCTGGGTGAGACCTGCACCACCTAGTCTCCCACGCATGCTGACCGTCCTCGGCGAGCTCGTCGTCGACCTCATCCCGGTCCCCGGGGCCGACGCGGGGGCCGAGGGCACCGCCCCGCAGTTCGTCGCCCGGCCCGGCGGCAACGCCCTCAACGTCGCGGTCGCCGCCGGCCGGCTGGGCCACCCGGTGCACCTGCTCGCCCGGTTCGGCACCGGCCCGCTGGCCGGCAACCTGCGCCGCCATGCCGAGCTCTCCGGGGTGGACGCCTCCCGCTCGGTGGACTCCGGCGACCCGGTCAGCCTGGCCGTGGTGGGCCTGGCCCCCGACGGTTCGGCCGACTACGGGTTCCACGTGCTGGGTGCCGCCGACTGGCAGTGGACCGACGACGAGGTCGCCGCCGCCTGGCCACCGGGCGCGACCGCGCTGCACGTCGGCTCGATCTCCTCCTGGACCGCCCCCGGCAGCGAGGCCATCGCCGGCCTCGCCGAGCGGCTGCACACCGACGGCTCGGCACTGGTGAGCGTCGACCCCAACATCCGGGTGTCCCTGGCCGAGGGGTTCGGCAACACCGGCCCCGACGTCCGGCGCCGACTGAACCGACTGCTGGCCGTCGCCGACGTGGTGAAGGTCAGCGCCGAGGACCTCGCCTGGCTCGAGCCGGACACCACCGACCTCGACGAGGCCGTGCAGCGGTGGGCCGACCGGGGTCCCGGCGTGGTGCTGCTGACCGACGGCGGTGAGCCGCTGCGCGTGGCCCGCCCGGGCCGGCCGCTGCTGCGGCACACCCCGCCGACGGTCACCGTCGCCGACACGGTCGGCGCCGGGGACTCCCTGGCCGCCGGGTTCCTCACCGGCCTGCTGGACGCCGGGGTCACCACCCGCGCCGCGCTGGACGCCGTCGACGACGACCTGCTGCGCCGGGTGGTCGCCGACGCCGCCCTGGTGGCCGCGCTGTGCTGCACCCGGGTGGGCGCCGACCCGCCCACCCGCGCCGAGCTGGACGCCGCCCGCGGCTGATCAGGGCACGGACAGCCAGGCCGCGGTGTCCGGGGGCAGCTCGCCGCCGGGCACCGGCCCGCTGGCCAGCAGGACCTCGCCCACCAGCGGCAGCGCGTCGGTGCCCAGGTTGACCACGCAGCGCAGGCCCCGGCCGCGGGTGAACGACAGCACCTCCGGCGGCGCGTCGTCCCAGCCGAACTCCTCACCGGCCAGCAGCTCGCGGCGCAGCCGCAGCGCGGTGCGGTACAGGGTCAGCGTCGACCCGGGGTCGCCGTCCTGGGCCTGCGCGGTGAGCTCCGCCCAGGCCGCCGGCTGCGGCAGCCAGGGGTGCTCGGCGCCGAAGCCGAACGGCGGCGCCGACCCCGACCAGGGCAGCGGCACCCGGCAGCCGTCGCGGCCGCGGGAGGTGTGCCCGGAGCGCTCCCAGGTGGGGTCCTGCAGCAGCTCCTCGGGCAGGTCGGTGACCTCGGGCAGGCCGAGCTCCTCGCCCTGGAAGAGGTAGGCGCTGCCGGGCAGGGCGAGCATGAGCAGCGCCGCCGCCCGCGCCCGGCGCAGCCCCAGCACCGGGTCGCTGGGCTCCCCCGCATCGAAGCCCATGACGCCGACCCCGGTGGACCGGCGGCCGAAGCGGGTCACGTGCCGGGTCTCGTCGTGGTTGGACAGCACCCAGGTGGCCGGTGCGCCGGTGGGGGCCAGCGCGGCCAGGGTCGCGTCGACCACCGCGCGCAGCTCGGCCGGGTCCCACGGGGCGTGCAGGTGGTCGAAGTTGAAGGTGGTGTGCATCCGCCCCGGCGCCACGTAGCGCGCGGCCCGCTCGGGCCCGGCCACCACCGACTCGCTGACCAGCACCCGGTCACCGGGGTACTCGTCGACGACCGTGCGCCAGCGGGCCACCACGTCGTGCACCCAGTCGCCGTCCCACTGCGGGCTGCCCACCCAGGACGACGACGCGAACAGCGCACCGGGTTCGTGGCCGGCGTCGGGCAGGGTCAGGTCCTTGCCGATCGCCGGCACCGCGTCGACCCGCAGACCGTCCACGCCCAGGTCCAGCCAGAACCGGAGCACGTCGTCGAACCGGCGGCGCACCTCCGGGTTCGACCAGTCCAGGTCGGGCTGCTCGGGGGCGAAGGTGTGCAGGTACCACAGGTCCGACCCGGGCAGCCGGGTCCACGCCGGCCCGCCGAACGCCGAGATCCAGTCGTTGGGCGGCCCGTCGCCCCGGCCGGGGCGCAGCACGTACAGCGACGGGTCCTCGGTGAACCAGGGGTGCTGGATCGACGTGTGGTTGGGCACCAGGTCGACCAGCACCCGCAGGCCGCGGTCGTGCGCGTCGGCCAGCAGTGCCCGGACGTCGTCCAGCGTGCCGAACCGCGGGTCGACGTCGCAGTGGTCGGCCACGTCGTACCCGCCGTCGGCCATCGGCGAGGGGTACCACGGGGTGATCCACAGCGCGTCGACACCGAGGTCGGTCAGGTGGGGCAACCGGGACCGGATGCCCGCGACGTCGCCGAGGCCGTGCGCCCGCCCCGCCCCCGCGGAGGCGAAGCTGCGCACGTACACCTCGTAGACGACCGCCCGCCGCCACCAGGGCGCCGGGCCGCTCACGCGCGGCGCGGGCAGGTCACGCGGCGCCGCTGCTGCGGTCCCCGGTCAGCCCGCCGCTGGCCTCGGCCACCTGCTCCTCCCGGTCCTCGACGGCCATCCGGGTCAGCTCGGCCCCGGCCTCGGCGTCGCGGGTCAGGTTCTCGCCGGTCTCCGGGTCGAAGACGTGCACCTTGCGGGTGTCCAGCCAGAACTCGGCCTCGCGGCCCTCGCGGATCCGGCTGGTCGAGTCGATGGACACGATCGCCTGGGTGCGCAGCTCCTCGCTGTCGAGCTCCTTGGACAGGTCGCGCAGCCGGGTGCGGATCTGGTCGGGGGCCTCGTAGGGGATGTAGGCGTACTGCTGGTCCCCCAGCCACTCGGTGACGTCGACCTTCGCGGTGAACGTCGTCCCGACGTGCTTCTTGGCCTCGTCGACCAGCGACGCGTCCTCGAAGTACTCCGGCCGGATGCCGACCAGCAGCAGGTCGCGGCCGGCGACGGCGGCCGCGCGCCGCTCGTCCAGCTCGACGGGCCCGAAGGGGGTCTGCAGCGTCGACCCCTGGACCGTCGCGGGCAGGAAGTTCATCGGCGGGGAGCCGATGAACCCGGCGACGAACAGGTTGACCGGCTGCTCGTAGAGCTCGCGCGGGGAGGCCACCTGCTGGATGGAGCCCTTGCGCAGCACGCAGACCCGGTCGCCCAGGGTCATCGCCTCGGTCTGGTCGTGGGTGACGTAGACGGTGGTGATGCCCAGCCGGCGCTGCAGCCGCGCGATCTCGGTGCGCATCTGGCCGCGCAGCTTGGCGTCGAGGTTGGACAGCGGCTCGTCGAACAGGAACGCCTCGGCCTGCCGGACGATCGCCCGCCCCATCGCCACCCGCTGGCGCTGGCCGCCGGAGAGGTTGGCCGGCTTGCGCTCCAGGTGCTCGTGCAGCTCGAGCACGTCGGCGGCCTCCTTGACCAGCCGGTCGACCTGGTCGTCGGGGGTCTTGGCCAGCCGCAGCGGGAAGGCGATGTTCTCGTAGACGCTCATGTGCGGGTAGAGCGCGTAGTTCTGGAAGACCATCGACAGGTTGCGGTCGCGCGGGGCCTTGTCGTTGACCCGCGTGCCGCCGATGACCATGTCGCCGGAGGTGATGTCCTCCAGGCCCACGATCATCCGCAGCAGCGTGGACTTCCCGCAGCCGGACGGGCCGACCAGGATCATGAACTCCCCGTCGGCGATGTCCAGGCTGACGCCGTTCACGGCGGGAAACCCGTCCCCGTACTGCTTGACGATGTCCTTCATCTCGATGGAAGCCATCGGTACCTCCTCGTTCCGGGTGGAGTGGGCTGGGGGCGGGTCAGCCCTTGACGGCCCCGTTGGTGAGACCGGCGACGATGCGGCGCTGGAACAGCAGCACCAGGACGACGACCGGGATGGTGACGACGACCGCGGCCGCGGCGATGGCCCCGGTCGGGTCCTCGAACTGCGAGGCGCCGGAGAACAGGCCGAGCGCCGCGGGGACCGGGCGGGACGCCGACGTCGAGGTCAGCGAGATGCCGTAGACGAAGTCGTTCCAGGCGATGAAGAACGCGATGATCGCGGTGGTGAACACCCCCGGCGCCGCCAGCGGCACGATCACCTTGCGGAAGGCCTGCCAGGTGGTGGCGCCGTCGACCTGCGCGGCCTGCTCCATCTCCCACGGGATCTCCCGGAAGAACGCCGACATGGTCCAGATCGACAGCGGCAGGGTCAGCGACAGGTACGGGATGATCAACCCGGGCCAGGTGTCGTAGAGGCCGATGGTGCGCCACAGGTTGAACAGCGGCGTGACGATCGAGATGACCGGGAAGATCGCCACCGCCAGCGCGGTGCCGAGGATGAACTTCTTGCCCGGGAAGTCCAGCCGGGCGATGGCGTAGGCGGCGAACATCGACAGCACGCAGCTGATGAAGGTCGCGATGAGGCAGATGCCGAACGAGTTGCGCAGCGCCGGCAGGAACAGGTCCGAGCCCGAACCGGTGAAGATCGTCGCGTAGTTCTCGCTCGAGGCCGTCGTCGGCAGGAACTGCGCGTTCGACAGGTCCGAGGGTGCCTTGAAGGACAGCGAGATGATCCAGGCGATGGGTGCCAGGCAGTACAGCGCGATCAGGACCCCACCGATGATCCAGAGGGTCTTCTCCTTGGTGGACATCTACTTCTCCCCCCGGGCCTGGGCCAGGTCGACCTTGAAGCCCTTGATGAAGACGAAGGCGATGAGCACGACGGTGAGGAACAGCAGCACCGACACCGCCGACCCCAGCCCGATCTCCAGCCGGGAGATGGTCTGCCGGTAGGCCAGGAAGGACACCGTCTCGGTGCCGTTGGCCCCCGCCGTCATGACGAAGATGGAGTCGAACACCCGGAACGCGTCCAGCGTGCGGAACAGCAGCGCGACCATGATCGCGGCCTTCATGTTCGGCAGGGTGACCCGCCGCATCCGCTGCCACCAGGTGGCGCCGTCGACCTTGGCCGCCTCCTGCAGCACCTCGGGCACCTGCGCCAGACCCGCCAGCAGCAGCAGCGAGATGAACGGCGTGGTCTTCCAGATCTCGGCCAGGCAGATCACCAGCAGCGAGCTGCCGAAGCTGCCGAACCAGTCGGTGGTCGGGTCGACCCCCGGCAGCCAGGAGAACCAGCTGTTGACGAAGCCGGTGTTGATGTCGAAGGCGAACTGCCAGGCGAAGGCCGACACCACCGTGATGACCGCGTAGGGGATGAGGATCGCCGCCCGCAGGACCGGCCGGATCGACCGCAGCGCCTTGTTCATCACCATCGCCAGGGCGAAGCCGAGCACCAGCTCCACGGCCACGGTGATGACGGTGATCAGCGCGGTGACGCCGACCGCCTGCCACCACAGCTGGTCGGTGAGCACCACCAGGTAGTTGTTCAGGCCCGTGAACGACCGGTTCTCCGGGTCGGTGAGCCGGTAGTCGAACAACGAGTCGTAGAACGCCTGGGCGATCGGGTAGGCGGTGACCAGCAGCATCACCGCCAGTGCCGGGCCGGCCAGCAGCCAGCCGAGCTTGCGCTCGGCCTTCGCGCGGTCGCTGGCACCTCCCTTCGCCGCCCGGGCCGGCACCGATGCGCCGGTGGGCCGCGCCTCCGTGGTGGTCACAGCAGCTGCTCCTTCCGCAGGACGGCCTCGATGAGCTCGGTCGCGTCCTGCGGCGTCTGCTCGGGGTCGATCTCGGCAGTGGGGTGGTAGTCGCGCTGGATCCCGCCGGAGACCTCGCTGTAGTACGGGGTCTGCGGCCGCGGCTTGGCCAGCTCGAGGGACTGCAGGATGGTCGGGGCCATCGGGAAGGTGTCCAGGACCTCCGGGTCGTCGTACACCGTGGTGTCCGAGGCCGGGTTGCCGTTGCTGGTGAAGTAGTAGGTCTGGTTCTCCGTCGAGGTGATGCACTCGGTGGCCTCGTAGGCGAGGTCCGGGTGCTCGGAGAAGGCCCCGACGCCGAGGTTGATCCCGCCGTAGGGCGGTGCGGTCTCGGTGTCGGCGTCGACCCGCGGGTACAGCGCCCAGCCGTAGTCGTCGAGCACGGACTGGTCCAGCGTCCCGCCCTCGACCGCGGCCTGGGCCCGCGGCCAGACGAACGGGTAGTTGACCTGGAAGCCGGCCGAGTCACCCTCGAAGTCGGTCGCGGTGGTGTCCTCGTTCGCCGTGGACAGCGCCGGGCCGCCGGTGCCGCTGGCCGACACGTCGCGCATCACCTGCGCGGCGCGCACACCGGCCTCGGAGTCCAGCCCGAGCTGGATCTGCTCGGGGTCGGTGGAGTTCTCCGCGATGATCGACCCGCCGGCGCTCTCGATGAGCGCGTTGAGCCACACGGTCAGCGACTCCGACCGGATGCCCTGCACGCCCAGGCGCACCTGCTGGTCCTGCGCGGCCTGGGTGAGCTGGTCCCAGGTGACCGGCTGGCTCATGTCCAGGCCCGCGGCCTCGGCGACGCTGGTGCGGTACCAGAGCAGCTGCGTGTTGGCCCAGAACGGGACGGTGACCAGCTCGCCGTCCCAGGTCGAGCCGTCGATGGCCGACTGCACGACGTCGGTGCTGACCCGCTGCGCGACGTCCTCGGGCATCGGGGCGAAGAACCCCGCCTGCGCGAACTCGGGGATGTAGGGCGGGTCCAGGCTCATGATGTCGATCGAGGAGTCGTTGGCCGCCAGTCGGCGGACCAGCTGCTCGCGCTGGGAGGGCGAGTCACGAGGCAGGGTGGACACCGCGATCGTGTAGCGCCCCTCCGCGGCGTCGGTGCAGCGCGACGCGATCTCGGCCTGCCCGCCGGAGTCGGGGTTGATGTACCAGTTGAGCACCGGAGGACCGCCGTCCCCGCTGCTGCAGGCGGCCAGGCCGGAGGCCGCGACGACGGCGCTGGCCGCCATCCCGACCAGCCGCGCCCTGGACCGTCCCGTGTGCTTCGTCGCGCTCGGCACGCCGCCTCCGAAGGTCGGGCGACCTCGCGGTCGCGGAGGTAGGTGATCCATGATCACCAGCTGTGTGGCCACTGTGGTGCAGGCCACGCACTCCGTCAAACCGGGTTACGGACCCGTTGCGGACCCGTGACCTGCCACCGTCAGCCGGTGGTGTCGTCGCCCCCCGCGAGCACCGCCGGGGTGGTCAGGTCGGCGGGCAGCCGCGGCAGCTCCGAGCGCAGGTAGGACTCCAGCGCAGCCGTCGTCCCGACGTCCCGGCCAGCCTGCTCGGACAGGAACCAGCGGTGCTCGAGCACCTCGTGGAACAGCTGCGCGGGGGCCAGCCGGCCGGCCAGGTGGCGGGGCACGGCCTGCACGACCGGCAGGTACACCTCGGCCATCCAGCGGTGCCCGGCCACGGTCTCGGGCACCGGGCGGCCGCCGTCCTGCTCCAGCCACGCCCGGTAGCTGCGCAGGTCGTTGAGCAGCCGGCGGGCCTGGTTCTCCTGCACCTCGAGCCCCGTCAGCCGGAACAGCTCGCGGCGGTGCTGGCCGGGCTCGGCGACCCGGGTCTGCACCCGCAGCCGGGCACCCTCGGGGGTGTGCACCAGCTCGACCTCGCCGGCGTCGAACCCCAGCTCGTTGATCCAGGCCAGCCGCTCGGCGACCCGGTAGCGCTGCTCGTCGCGGCGGAAGACCTCCTCCCGGGTGACGGCGTCCCACAGCGCCTCGTACCGGCCGGGCAGCGCCTCCGCCACCGTGATCGGATCGATCTCGGGGCTGAGCAGCTCGCCGAACTGCAGGTCCAGCAGCTCGGCACCCACCCGCTCCCGCGCGAGGTCGACGTCGTAGCGGCGCATGCCGGCCGACAGCTCGGGGCGCCGCTCCACGGTCTCGGCGTCGACCAGGTAGGCGGTCAGGCCGTCGGCGTCGGGCCGGAAGAGGGTGTTGGACAGCGAGCAGTCGCCCCAGAAGACACCCGCCAGGTGCAGCCGGACCAGCAGCACCACCATCGTGTCCAGCAGCTGGCTGGTCGAGTGCTGGCTGCGCGGGCTGGAGAACAGGTGCCGGTAGGACATCGAGTACTCGAGGTACCGGGTGACCAGCAGCGCCTCCTGGTCGTCCGGCCGGTCGACGCAGATGCCCAGCACCGACACCGCGGGCAGCCCCTCCTCGGCGAACTCGCCGAGCAGGGCGTACTCCTTGCGGGCCAGGGGCTCGGCGATCTCCTTGAGCGCGAACACGCTGCCCTCGGCCGCCACGAAGCGCACCACGTGCCGGGAGATGCCCCGCTGGGGCACGTCCAGCAGCAGCTGCGGGTCCCACTCCGCCAGCGGCTGCTCCCACGGCAGCGTGAGCAGCGCGGTGGCCTCCTCGGCCGGGGGGCGGAACAGGTAGCGCACAGGTCGACGCTAGCGGGTCGGGCCCCCCGCCACCCGCGCCATCGTGGCCGCCTGCCGGGCCCGCTGCTGGGCGGTGCCGGGCGCCAGCACGAGGCCGACGAGCCAGGACAGGACGACGGCGGCGGTGTCGTCGTCCAGGAACAGGGCCGAGCCCAGCCGGCCGGCCAGCGCCCCGCCGTCGGCGGCCTGCAGCAGCCGGGCCAGCGCCTCGGGCTCGGTGACGGCGAGCCGGCGCAGCACCGGGTGCCCGCCGACCTCCTCGGCCAGCGCCAGCAGCGCGCGCTCGCGCGGGAGACCCGCGGCCAGCGTGGTCAGCCGCTGCAGCTCGGCCTCGAGCAGGGCGGCGACGACGTCGTCCTTGGTGCGGAAGTGGTTGTAGAGCGTGGCCTTGGCGACGCCGGCCGCGGCGGCGACGTGCTGCATGGTCGCCCGGCGCAGGCCGTGCTCGGCGAAGGCGACGGCCGCCCCCGCCAGCAGGCCGCGGCGGGTCTTGGCCAGCGTCGCGCCGGCCCGCGTGTGCGGGGCCGGCCCGGTGCCCGCGCGCGGCCGCAGCAGCGGCAGCTCACCGAGGACGACGGTGGCGTGGGTGCCGGTCTCCTCGGTCGACGGCGCCGCGGTGAGCACGGTGCCGGTGTCCTCGATCGTGCGGGGCGAGTACCGGTCGGGCAGCGGGAGCGGGTTCACCCACACTGTGTCCCATTGCGATCACCCAGGGTCAAGGACATCGGGCCGGAGGCGGAGGTCGTGTCGCCCCACTGGCCCCAGGGCCCGGCAGACGGCTCAGGCGGCCAGCGCGACCGGACCGCGACGGCGGGTGCCGCCCACCAGGGCCAGGGCCGGCTCGGCGCCGGGCTGCTCGGTGGCCGGCTCGACCGGGGCCGCGGGCACGAGCGGGGTGACCGCGGGGCGACCGCCGCGCAGCTCGGTGCTCACCTCGGCCAGCAGGTCGGCCAGCTCGACGTCGAGGGCGTCGCAGATGGAGGCCAGCAGCTCGGAGGAGGCCTCCTTCTGGCCGCGCTCGACCTCCGACAGGTAGCCCAGGCTCACCCGGGCCGCGCCCGAGACGTCGCGCAGCGTCCGTCGCTGCTGCAGCCGGTGGCCGCGCAGGGTGGTGCCGAGCTGGGTGCGCAGCAGCGTCATCGCCGTCTCCTGTCCCGATCGGTGGTCGTGTGGCCACGGTACGCGCGCCGCCCGGTCCGCACCGGGCGGACGAGCCGCGTCCGCTCTGGGCAGAACAACGACCGGGACGCCCCGTTCACTCCCGGGTTCAGGCGGCGGTGTCGGTGCGCCGGTCGGCGGTCCCGGTGGGCCGGCCGGCGGCGCGGCGGGCGGCCGCGGCGCGCATCGCCCGGGCGCTGGTGCGGCGCAGCCGCAGCGCCCGCACCACGTAGTCCACGCCGGTGACCACCGTGAGCACCAGCGCCGCGCCCATCACCCACCAGCGGACCGAGGCCAGCAGCCCGGTCAGCGGCATGAGGTACAGCCCGATGGCCATCGCCTGCACCACGGTCTTGGCCTTGCCGCCCCGGCTGGCCGCGATCACGCCGTGCCGGATCACCCAGAACCGCAGCAGCGTGACCCCGAGCTCGCGGACCAGGATGGCCAGGGTCACCCACCACGGCAGCAGGTCCAGGGCCGACAGCCCGATCAGCGCCGAGCCGGTGAGGGCCTTGTCCGCGATGGGGTCGGCCAGCTTGCCGAACTCCGTCACCTGGTTCATCCGCCGGGCGATCATCCCGTCGTAGCGGTCGGTGATGATGGCGAGGGCGAAGAACAGCGTCGCCCACCACCGCCGCTCGTCGTCCATGCCGCCGTTGGCCAGCAGCAGCCAGGCGAACAGCGGGACCACGGCCAGCCGCAGCACCGTCAGGGCGTTGGGCAGGTTCACCACGCGCGCCGTCTGGGGCGGGGTGGCGGCCGGGTCGGGCAGGACGTCGCTCATGCGGGGTCGGCACCGGCCCCCACGGGTACCCGGCAGCTGGCGACCAGGTCGATGCCCTCGGTGCCGGTCACCAGCGCCGGGACGACCTGCCCGGGCACCGCACCCTCGGGGACGGCGGAGACCGTGGTGGTGCCGTCGGCGTCGGGGTCCTGGTGCTCGGCGTGCCCGGTCCAGGTGCCGCCCCCGAGGTCGTCGGTCAGCAGCACCCGCACGGTCGAGCCGACCCGCTCCTCGGCCCGCTGGGCGGTGAGCTCCTCGACCAGGTCGGTGATCCGCGCGACCCGGTCGTCGACCTCGTGCTGGGGCAGGTGGCCCTCCAGCCGGGCGGCCTCGGTGCCCTCCTCGTCGGAGTAGCCGAACACGCCGACGGCGTCCAGGCGGGCCGCGGTGAGGAACCGCTCCAGCTCGGCGACGTCGTCCTCGGTCTCCCCGGGGAACCCGAGGATGACGTTGGTGCGGAACCCGGCCTCGGGGGCCAGCGCACGGGCCCGCTCCACCAGGGCGAGGAAGTCCTCGGTGCCGCCGAAGCGGCGCATGCGGCGCAGCAGGGTCGGCGAGCTGTGCTGGAAGGACAGGTCGAAGTAGGGCGCGACGCCGGGCGTGGCGGCGATGGTCTCCAGCAGCCCGGGGCGCAGCTCGGCCGGCTGCAGGTAGGCCACCCGGATGCGGGCCAGGCCCTCGATCGCGGCCAGCTGCGGCAGCAGCTTCTCCAGCGTGCGCAGGTCGCCGAGGTCCTTGCCGTAGGAGGTGGAGTTCTCGCTGACGAGCACGATCTCCGTGACGCCCTGGCCGGCCAGCCAGTGCGCCTCGCCGAGCACCTCGTCCACCGGCCGGGAGACGAAGGCGCCGCGGAAGGCGGGGATGGCGCAGAACGCGCAGCGCCGGTCGCAGCCCGACGCGAGCTTGAGGGAGGCCACGGGCCCCGTGGTCAGCCGGGTGCGCTTGAGCCAGTCGTGGCCCGGGATGGCCGGCGAGGACGGCGCGACCGCCGCCCGGGTGCGGTCGGCGGGGCTGATCGGCAGCAAGGTGCGCCGGTCGCGCGGGGTGTGCGGCACCAGCGGGCGCCCGGCGAGGACGTCGTCGAGCCGGTCACCGATGTCGGCGTAGTCGTCGAAGCCCAGCACGGTGGCCTCCGGGAGCGCGCCGGCCAGCTCGCTGCCGTAGCGCTCGGCCATGCAGCCCACCGCGATGACCTTCGCCCCGCCGTCCCCGGCCTCCAGGATGGCGTCGACGGAGTCCTTCTTGGCTGTCTCGATGAAGCCGCAGGTGTTCACCAGCACCGCGTCGGCGTCGGCGGCGTCGGCCACCAGCCGGTACCCGTCGGCGGCCAGCCGGCCGGCCAGCTCCTCGCTGTCGACCTCGTTGCGGGCGCAGCCCAGCGTCACCATCGCCACGGTCGTGACGTCGGCCGGGAGGTCGGCGAGGGGCTGGTCGAGGTGGGGCACAGCGGGCACAGCAGGCACCCGGCCATGGTAGGCGCCCCGCTCAGCCCTCGACGCCGCCACGGAGGAGGTACAGCGCACCCTCGAGCTCGTCGGGCTTGAGCAGCACGTCGCGGGCCTTGGAGCCCTCCGACGGCCCGACGATGCCGCGGCTCTCCATGAGGTCCATCAGCCGGCCGGCCTTGGCGAACCCGACGCGCAGCTTGCGCTGCAGCATCGAGGTCGACCCGAACTGGCTGGTGACCACCAGCTCGACGGCCTGCACGAGCAGCTCGAGGTCGCCGCCGATGTCCTCGTCGATCTCCTTCTGCTCGCCGGCCGCGGCGGTGAAGACCTCTTCCCGGTAGTCGGGCTCGGCCTGCCGCTTGGTGAACTCGACGACGGCCTCGATCTCGGCGTCGGAGACGAACGCGCCCTGCACGCGCAGCGGCTTGCCGGCGCCGATCGGCAGGAACAGGGCGTCGCCCATGCCGATCAGCTTCTCCGCGCCGGGCTGGTCGAGGATGACCCGGCTGTCGGTGAGGCTGGAGGTGGAGAAGGCCAGCCGGGAGGGCACGTTGGCCTTGATCAGGCCGGTGACGACGTCGACCGAGGGCCGCTGGGTGGCCAGCACCAGGTGGATGCCGGCGGCGCGCGCCTTCTGGGTGATCCGGACGATCGACTCCTCGACGTCGCGCGCGGCGACCATCATGAGGTCGGCCAGCTCGTCGACGATGGCCAGGATGTAGGGGTAGGGCCGGTAGACCCGCTCGCTGCCGGGGGGCGCGGTCACCTCGCCGCGCTCGACCTTGCGGTTGAAGTCGTCGACGTGCCGGACGCCGGTGGCCCGCATGTCCTGGTAGCGCTGCTCCATCTCCTCGACCAGCCAGGCCAGCGCGGTGGCCGCCTTCTTGGGGTCGGTGATGATCGGCGTGATCAGGTGCGGGATGCCGTCGTAGGGCGTGAGCTCGACCATCTTGGGGTCGATGAGGATCATCCGGAGCTGGTCCGGGGTGGCCCGCAGCAGCAGCGAGGTGAGCAGCGAGTTCACGCAGGAGGACTTGCCGGCGCCGGTGGCACCGGCGACCAGCAGGTGCGGCATCTTCGCCAGGTTGGCGCAGACGAAGCCGCCCTCGATGTCCTTGCCGAGGCCGACCAGCATCGGGTGCGGGTCCTGCTTGGCCGCCCCCGAGCGCAGCACGTCCCCGAGGCTGACCTTCTCGCGGTCGACGTTGGGCACCTCGATGCCGACCGCGGACTTGCCGGGGATCGGCGCCAGGATGCGGATGTTGTCGTTGGCCACGGCGTAGGCCAGGTTGCGGGTCAGCGCGGTGATCTTCTCGACCTTGACCGCGGGGCCGAGCTCGACCTCGTAGCGGGTGACCGTCGGACCCCGGGTGAACCCGGTGACGGCCGCGTCGATGTTGAACTGCTCGAGGACGCCGGTGATCGCCTCGATGGCGATGTCGTTGGACTTCGACCGGGCCTTGGGCGGGTCGCCCGGGCGCAGCGAGTTCAGCGAGGGCAGCACGTAGTCGCCCTCGACCGGCTCGATGACCATCTGCTCGGGCTCGGTGATCGGCGGCAGCTCGGGCTCGACCCGGCGGGTGCGGTCCTCCACCACGGCCGGACGGCGCAGGGCGGTGCCCGCGGTGGGCTCGAGCGCGACGGCGTCGCCGGCTCCCTCGACCGGGCCCTGGTCGATGACCCCGGTCTCGGTGGAGTCCGCGGCGGAGGTCAGCGCGTCCATGGCCGCCTGCGCGCGACCGCGGCGGACCGCGCGCGGCTTGGGCGGGTCGGCGTCCTCGCCCAGGTCGGGGACGAACTCGTCGTCCTCGTACTCGTCCTCGTCGTACTCGTCCTCGCCGCGGCCGGTGACCCGGTCGACGAACCCGCGCAGCCGCTCGGGCACCTGGTGCACGGGGGTGGCGGTGACGACGAGGACGCCGAAGAACACCACGAGCAGGAACAGCGCCACGCCCACGGCGGTGCCGACGCCGGCGCCGACGGGGTTGCCGACCGCCCAGCCCACCAGCCCGCCGCCGGCGTGCCGCTCGTCGCCGGTGGGCGACCCGGTGACCAGGTGCGCGATGCCCAGCACCGGCAGCACGATGCAGACCCAGCCGATGACCAGCCGGCCGCGGGCCTCGGGCCGGGGTCCGTGCCGGAGCAGGCGCAGCGCGGCGAGCAGCAGCACGACGGGCAGCAGGTAGGTCAGCGCCCCGAACGCCCAGCGGAAGGCGTCGACGATCGCGGACCCGACCGGGCCGACGTCGCCGACGTAGGCGGTCACGCCCAGCACGATGGCCAGCCCGAGGACGGCCAGGCCCACGCCGTCCCGGCGGTGCTCGGGGGCCAGCGGCTGCGCCTCCTCGGGCCGGGCGACCGAGCGGGCCAGCCCGCCGGCGCCGCGGGCCAGCAGCGACCAGGTGCCGCTGGCCGCCGACCACAGCCCGGCGCCGACCGAGCGGCGCCGGGGAGCCGGGCGGCGGGCCGCGGTGGTGCTCCCCCGCTTGGCCGGGGCCCGCTTGGCGGGCGCCTTCTTCTTCGCAGCGGTGGTCGCCGGACGGCTGCGCGACGAACCGCCGGAGGCCGACCGGCGGGTCGACGTGGTCGAGCGCGCAGGCATGTCCCCGACGGTAATCGCGCGCGTGGTGCCCGCGTGGCAAGCGGGACAGCGTGTCCGGCGTCCGGACTAGCGTCACGGCACATGCAGACCCTGCCCTTCGGATCCTGGCCGACCCCGATCACCTCCGAGCTCGTGGTGCGCGCCGCCGCCCGGCTGGGCGAGGTCGCGGTGGACTCCGGCGACGTCTGGTGGGCCGAGTCGCGGGCGGCCGAGGGCGGCCGGACCGTGCTGGTGCGCCGGTCCCCCGACGGCACGACGACCGACCTGCTGCCCGCGCCGTGGAACGCCCGCACGCGCGCCCACGAGTACGGCGGCGGGGCGTGGACGGTCGCCGACGGCACGGTCTGGTTCACCGACTTCGCCGACCAGCGGCTGTACCGGGTGGTGCCGGGCGGTGACCCCGAGCCCCTGACGCCGGAGCCGGCGATCCCCTCGGGCATCCGGTTCGCCGACCTGTCGGTGACCCCGGGCGGGCAGGTGCTGTGCGTGCGGGAGACCCACGCCGCCTCGGGTGCGGCGGCCGACGTGGTGCACGAGGTGGTCACCGTGGCGCCCGACGGCACGACCGAGGTGCTGGTGACCGGCCCCGACTTCGTCTCCGGCCCCCGGCTGGGCCCCGACGGCGCGCTCAGCTGGTTGCAGTGGCAGCACCCGGACATGCCCTGGGACGCAGCCCAGCTGGTGGTGCGCGCCGCCGACGGCACCGAGACGGTGGTCGCCGGCGGCGCCGGGGAGTCCGTCGTGCAGCCGACCTGGGGCACCGACGGGTCGCTGCGGTTCTTCGCCGACCGCACCGGGTTCTGGTCGCTGTACCGCCGGCGCCCGGGCGGGGAGCCCGAGCTGCTCTGCGACCCGGGCAGCGACATGGCCGGCCCGCAGTGGGTCTTCGGCGCCAGCCGGACCGCCGAGCTCGCCGATGGCCGGGTCGTGGTGGCCTTCGGCCGGGACGGGGCCGACCGGCTCGCCGTCCTGGACGCCGACGGCCCGCGGGAGCTCCCCACCCGGTACGCCTCCTTCGCCCAGCTGCGCGCCCAGGGCACCGCGGTGGTGTGCGTCGCCGGCGGGCCGACCTCGGGGGCGGAGGTGGTCCGGGTCGACGTCGACGGCGGCGGGGTCGAGGTGCTCCGCCCGGCACCGCAGGACGTCGACGAGGCGTTCTTCTCCCGCCCCGAGCACGTCACGTTCCCCAGCACGGACGCCGGCGGCGTCACCGAGGCCCACGCGCTGGTGTACCCGCCGACCAACCCGGGGTTCCGGGGCCCGGACGGCGAGCGGCCGCCGCTGGTGGTCGTCGTCCACGGCGGGCCGACCGCGGCGGCCTCGCCGGTGCTCACGACGGCGGTGCAGTACTGGACCTCGCGCGGGTTCGCGGTCGCCGACGTCGACTACCGCGGGTCCACCGGGTACGGGCGGGCCTACCGCGACGCCCTGCAGGGCCGCTGGGGCGTCGTCGACCTGGACGACGTGGTGTCCTGCGTGCGGTGGCTGTCCTCGGACGACGCCCCGGCGCACCTGCGGGTCGACCCGGCCCGCGCGGTGATCCGCGGCGGGTCGGCCGGCGGCTACACCACGCTGGCCGCGCTGACGTTCCGGCCGGGGGTGTTCGCCGCGGGTGCCAGCCACTACGGCGTGGCCGACCTCGCCGCGCTCGCCCGGGACACGCACTCCTTCGAGTCGCGCTACCTCGACGGGCTGATCGCGCCGTGGCCCGCGGGCGAGGCCGTCTACGCCGAGCGCTCCCCCATCCACCACGTCGAGGCGCTGGACACCCCGCTGGCGGTGTTCCAGGGCGCCGAGGACCGGGTGGTGCCGCCGGAGCAGGCCGAGATGATGGTGGCGGCGCTGCGCGACAAGGGCGTGCCGCACGCCTACCTGCTGTTCCCCGGGGAGCAGCACGGGTTCCGCCGGTCGGAGAACATCCGGGCGTCGCTGGATGGCGAGCTGTCCTTCTACGCCCAGGTGCTCGGCTTCGGGTTGCCGCCGGAGGAGGGCATCACGCCCATCGAGGTGGTCACGCAGTAGGCACGCGTGCGACGCCGGTGCGGGGGACGGAGTCCTCCCGCCGGCGCCGCACCTGCGGGCTCACCGCCCCGGGACCGGGCACGCGGCCGCGGTGGGAGCGCGGAGCGCGACGGTGTGCTCAGACCTCGAGGACGGTGGGGATGATCATGGGACGGCGCCGGTGGGTGTCCGACACCCACTTCCCCACCGTCCGGCGCACCACCTGGGCCAGCCGGTGGGAGTCGACGGGGCCCTGCTCCAGCGTGCTGCGCAGCGCCTCCTCGACCAGGGCCACGACGGGCGCGAACACCTCGGGGTCGTCGGAGAACCCGCGCGAGGACAGGTGCACCGGCGCGACGACGGTGCCGGTGGCCGGCTCGACGACCACCGTCAGCGCCACGAAGCCCTCGTCGCCGAGGATGCGCCGGGCCTGCAGCGACTCCTCCCCCACGTCGCCGACGACGAGGCCGTCGACGTAGACGTTGCCGATCGGCACCGCCCCCACCACCGATGCGACGCCGTCCACCAGGTCGACCACGACGCCGTCCTCGGCCAGCAGCACCTGCTCGGGCGCGAGCCCGACCTCGGCGGCGATGGCGGCGTGCGCGCGCAGGTGCCGCCACTCGCCGTGCACCGGCAGCAGGTGCCTGGGCCGGGTGACCTGCAGCAGCAGCCGCAGCTCACCGGCGGGGGCGTGCCCGGAGACGTGCACCCGGGCGGTCTCCTTGTGCACCACCGTGGCACCGAGGCGGGCCAGGCCGTTGATGACCTTGTAGACCGCGGTCTCGTTGCCCGGTACCAGCGAGCTGGCCAGCACGACGGTGTCGCCGGGGGTGACCGTCACGTGCGCGTGGGTGCCCGCCGCCATCCGGCCCAGCGCGCTCAGCGGCTCGCCCTGCGACCCGGTGCTGACCAGCACGACCTGCTCGGGCGGCATCGCCGTCGCCTCGTCCAGGGTCACCATCAGCCCGGGCGGGACGTGCAGCAGGCCCAGCTCCTGCGCGACGCCCATGTTCCGGACCATCGACCGGCCCACGAGCGCCACCCGGCGGCCGTGCGCGGCCGCGCAGTCCAGGACCTGCTGGATGCGGTGCACGTGGCTGGCGAAGCTGGACACGATCAGCCGCTGCCGGGCGCCGGCGAACACGGAGTCCAGCACCGGGCCGATGGACCGCTCGCTGGTGACGAACCCGGGCACCTCGGCGTTGGTGGAGTCGGCGAGCAGCAGGTCGATGCCGGCCGCGCCGAGCCGGGCGAAGGCACCGAGGTCGGTGAGCTTCCCGTCCAGGGGCAGCTGGTCCATCTTGAAGTCGCCGGTGTGCACCAGGGTGCCGGCGGGGGTGTGCACCGCGACGGCGAGCGCGTCGGGGATGGAGTGGTTGACGCAGACGAACTCGAGCTCGAAGGGCCCGGCGCGGTGGGTGTCGCCTGCGGCCACCTCGGCGAGCTCGGGCACGATCCGGTGCTCGCGCAGCTTGGCCGCGACCAGCGCGAGGGTGAACCGGGACCCGACCAGCGGGATGCCCGGGCGCAGCCGCAGCAGGTAGGGCACCGCGCCGATGTGGTCCTCGTGCCCGTGGGTCAGGACGACGGCCTCGACGTCGTCCAGCCGGTCCTCGATCACCGAGAAGTCGGGCAGGATCAGGTCCACCCCGGGCTGCTCGGCCTCGGGGAAGAGCACCCCGCAGTCGATGACCAGCAGCCGGCCGTCGAACTCCAGCACGGCCATGTTGCGGCCGATCTCGCCCAGCCCGCCGAGCGCGACCACCCGCAGCCCGCCCGCGGGCAGCGGCGGGGGTGCGGCCAGCTGGCCGATCACAGCGCGACGCCCCCGGCCTCGAGGTCGCGGCGCAACTGGGCGACCTCCTCGGCGGTGGCGTCGACCAGCGGCGGGCGGGTCGGCCCGGCCGGCAGGCCCAGCGCCCGCAGTGCCGCCTTGACCATCATGGCGCCCTGGCCGCCGCCCATGATCCCGGCGTACACCGGCAGCAGTGCGTCGTTGACCGCTCGCGCGCGGGGCAGGTCGCCGGCCTCGACCGCGGCGACCAGGTCGGCCAGCTGCGGGCCCACCACGTGGCCGACGACGCTGACCACCCCGACCGCGCCGATCGCCAGCAGCGCGAGGTTGAGGACGTCGTCGCCGCTGTAGTAGGCCAGGTCGGTGCGGGCCAGGGTCCACGAGACGTCGTTGAGGTTCCCCTTGGCGTCCTTGACCGCGACGATCCGCGGGTGCTCGGCCAGCTGGACCAGGGTGTCCACGGCGATCGGCACCTGCGAGCGCGGGGGGATGTCGTAGAGCATCACCGGCAGCTCGGTCGCGTCGGCGACGGCACCGAAGTGGGCGAGCAGGCCGCGCTGGGTGGGCCGGTTGTAGTACGGCGTGACGACCAGCAGGCCGTGCGCGCCGGCCCGCTCCGCCGCCTGCGCCTTCTCGATGGAGTGCGCGGTGTCGTTGGTGCCGGCCCCGGCCACCACCACGGCGCGGTCGCCCACGGCGTCGAGCACCGCGCGCAGCACCTCGACCTGCTCGGTGTCGGAGACGGTGGGCGACTCCCCCGTCGTCCCGTTGACCACCAGGCCGTCGTGCCGGCCGCGGTCGACCAGGTGGGCAGCCAGCTCCTGCGCGCCGGCCAGGTCGACCGACCCGTCCTCGGTGAGCGGGGTGACCATCGCGGTGAGCACCCGGCCGAAGGGACGGGCGGGGTCGGTGGCGCGCGTGCTCATGACCGCCAACCTACCCAGCGCCACCGGGCCCCGCGGTGGCCCCGCCGGGCTCAGCCCTCGCCGACGAGCGGGCTGGCCGCGACCCTCGACCCGTCGGGCAGCGTGCTGATCCGGAAGTCGCCGAAGACGTTGCCGGCGACCCGCTGCAGCTCCTCCAGGCACCGCACGGCGAGGTCGCGGATCTCCACGTCGGCGTGCTCGCTGGCCCGCATGGCCACGAAGTGCCGCCAGGCGCGGTAGTTGCCGGTGACCACGATGCGGGTCTCGGTGGCGTTGGGCAGCACCGCGCGGGCGGCCTGCCGGGCCTGCTTGCGGCGCAGGGTGGCGTTGGGGACGTCGGCGAAGCGCGCCTCCAGCCCGGCCAGCAGCGCGGAGTAGGCCAGCCGCGAGCTCTCCACGGCGTCGGTGAACAGCTGGTGCAGCTCGGGGTCGTCGGCGATGACCTCGGGCTCGACGAAGGCGGCGTCGCCCTCGGGCACGTACCGCTGCGACAGCTGGCTGAAGGAGAAGTGCCGGTGCCGGACCAGCTCGTGGGTCAGCGAGCGGGAGACCCCGGTCAGGTACACCGACACCGACCCGTGCTCCAGGACCGACAGGTGGCCCACCTCGAGGATGTGCCGGAGGTAGCCGGCGTTGGTGGCGGTGGCCGGGTTCGGCTTGTCCCAGGACTGGTAGCAGGCCCGGCCGGCGAACTCGGCCAGCGCCTGGCCGCCCTCGGCGTCGGTGGCCCAGGGGACGTCGGGCGGCGGCGTGAACTGCGTCTGGGCGACGACCTGGACCGTCAGCGGCGCGATGTCGGGCACGGTCCCCGAGCCTACGGCCGACGCGGCGACACCGTCGTGGTGTTGCCATGACGTCATGATGGTGTCACAGTGGTGCCATGACCTTCGACCCCTACGTCGAGGAGCTGCGCAGCCAGCTCGGCCGGCGGCCCACCCGCACCCACGACCGCGACGTCGCCCGCCTGCTCTCGCCCTGGCGACGCCGCCCCACCACCCGCCACCGGTCGGGCTGACCCGCAGGATCTCCGCATGGACCTCAGCCAGTACGTCGACGCGCTCCGCGCGCACCTGCGCGCCACCGCGGCGGCCGGCACCGAGCAGACCCAGGCCACCGCCGGCCTGCTCGCCGACACCCTCGAGCCCGCCGTCCGGCTCGCCCTCACCGACGCCCTGGCCGCGATGGCGGCCGAGGTCACCACCGCGCTCGAGGACACCGCGGTCGACGTCGTCGTCCGCGGCCGCGACCCCGAGGTCGTGGTCACCCGCTCCGCCGCGCCCGCCGCGGCACCGACCGGCCCCGCCGCCCCCGCCGACGACGACGAGGCGGTGGCCCGGATCAGCCTACGGCTGCCGGAGTCGCTCAAGACCCGCGCCGACGCCGCGGCCGCCGCCGCCGGCGTCTCCCTCAACACCTGGCTGGTGCGCGCCGTCGCCACCGGCCTGCAGGCAGCACCACCCACCGCCCCGCGCTCGGGGCCCGGCCGCCGGATGAGCGGCTGGGCCCGCAGCTGACCCGAGGAGCACACCCGTGACCGTCCGCCGCGAGACCTTCGCCGTCACCGGCCCCGCACCCGCCGTGGAGGTGCGCAACCCGACCGGCTCGGTCCTGGTGACCGCCGTCGAGGGCACCACCGAGATCACCGTCGACGTCGAGGCGCTCAACGGGGCCGCCGAGAAGGCCCTCGCCGACGTGGTCGTGCAGCACCTGCCCGGCAGCGCGGACGGCGCCCCCGCGCGACTGCTGGTCACCGTGCCGGCCTCGCGCCTGCTCTCCAGCCCCCGGTTCGCCGTCACCGCGGTGCTGCCGGCCGGCTGCCCGCTGGGGGTCTCGGTGGCCTCGGCGGGCGCCACCGTCCGGGGCCCGTGGGGCGACGTGGAGGTGGCCGGCGCCAGCGGCGACGTGCGCGTCGAGGCGTGCGCCGGGCTCGCCGTCCGCACCGCCAGCGGGGACGTGCACGTGGGTTCCGTGGGCGGGGACGCGGTCGTCCGGTCGGCGTCCGGCGACGTCCGGCTGGACGCGGTGACCGGCTCGGTCACGGTCACCACCGCCTCCGGCGACGTCCGGCTCGGCCCGGTCGGCGGCGACGTCGAGGTCACCAGCGCCTCCGCCGACGTCGTGGTGGGCCGGGTGGACTCCGGCGAGGTGGCGCTGCGGACCGTGTCCGGCGACGCCACCGTCGCCGTCGCCCCGGGGCTGCGGCTCTGGCTGGACCTGCAGACGGTCAGCGGACGGCTGGACTCCCAGCTCTCGCACGACGACGCCGACACGGAGGCCGGGGACGGCGCCGCGGCGCTGACCGTGCGGATGCGTTCGGTGTCCGGCGACCTGCGGCTGCGCCGGGCGGGGTGATCAGCCGACCGCCGCGGTCAGCAGGGGTGCCAGGTCGCCGCGGTCGGCCACCTGCACCCCGGACAGGCCCAGCCAGCCGGCGAGCAGCTCGAGCTCGGCCGCGAGCTCGCCGGCCACCTCCGGGTCGGGTTGCGGTGCCTCGCCGTGCGCGGCCTGCACCCGCAGGACGCCGGCCTGCCGGTCGGCCTTGAGGTCGACCCGGGCGACCAGCCGGTCACCGAGCAGGAAGGGCAGCACGTAGTAGCCGTGCACCCGCTGCGCGGCCGGGGTGTAGATCTCCAGCCGGTAGCGGAAGCCGAACAGCCGCTCCACCCGCGGGCGTTCCCAGACCAGCGAGTCGAAGGGCGACAGCAGCGCCCGGGCCCGCGCCCACCGCGGCCGCCGCGCGGCGGGGTCGAGCCAGGCCAGGCGGTCCCACCCCTGCACCTCCACGGGCAGCAGCTCCCCGGCCTCGGCCAGCTCCGCGACGGCGGTGCGGGCGTCGGCGACCGGCAGCCGGAAGTAGTCGCGCAGGTCGGTCTCGGTGGCCACCCCGAGCGCCCGGGACGCCGTGCGCACGAGCTCGCGGACGGCGTCCGGCCGGGACGGCGTCGCTGCGGTGACCACCGCGGCCGGCAGCACCCGTTCGGTGAGGTCGTACACCCGCTCGAAGCCGGCGGTGCGGGACCGGGCGGTGAGCGCGCCGACGTAGAACAGGTACTCCAGCGCCGCCTTGCCGGGGTGCCAGTTCCACATCTGGCCGGGCGTGCTGGGTCGCTGCTCCCCCAGCTCGCCGGCCCGCAGCGGACCACCGTCGCGGACCCGGTCCAGCAGGGCGGCGACGTACTCGGGGCGCTCGCGCTGCACCCGGAGCATCGAGCCCCAGGCGTGCTGCTGCGCCGCGGCCATCCGCCAGCGCAGGCACGGCTGCAGCCGCACCGGCAGGTAGGACGCCTCGTGCGCCCAGTACTCGAACACGTCGTGCCGCGGGTGGTGCAGCCGGTCCAGGTCGGCGTGGCGGTAGGGACCGAGCCGGCTGAAGGCGGGCAGGTAGTGCGAGCGGGACAGCACGTTCACCGAGTCGATCTGCACCACGCCCAGCCGGTCGACCAGGCCGCGCAGCTGCCGGGTCCCGACGACCCCCGACGGACGGCCGTCGGCCAGCCCCTGGGCGGCCAGCGCGATCCGCCGGGCCAGCGGGGCCGGGATCCGGTCGACGGGGGGCAGGGAGTGCACGGGGCGATCCTGCACCGGCCCTCCGACAGCGCGCCTAGGGTGCAGCCCGTGGAGGCACGGTGCAGCTGACGGGTCGCGCGGAGTCCTCGGTCCGGCCGGCGGTGCCCGCCGACGCGGGCGACATCGCCCGGGTGCAGCGCATCGCCTGGCGCACCGCCTACCTCGCACTGCTGCCGGCGGCGGTGCTCGACGACTGGGACGACGACGCCGTCACCGCCGGGTGGGCGTCGTCGCTGACCGGCCCCCCGACCCCCGCGCACGGGGTGCTGGTCGCCCAGGAGGCCGGCACGACCGTCGGCTTCCTGGCCTACGGGCCGCCCGAGGTCACCGCGGAGGACCCGGCCTCGCCCGAGGGTCCCTCGGCCGAGGTGACGGCGCTGCTGGTGGAGCCCCGGTGGGGCCGGCGTGGGCACGGCAGCCGGCTGGTCGCCGCAGCCGTCGACCTGCTCGGCCCGACCGGCGTGCGCCGGCTGCAGATGTGGGTGCCCCGCGAGGACCCGGTCACCTCGGGTTTCCTCGAGTCGGCGGGCTGGGCACCCGACGGCTGGTCCCGGACGCTGGACGCCGGCACCACCACCATCCACGAGCACCGGTGGCACGTGCTGCTGGGCGACGACGAAGGGCCGGGATGAGCTTCACGGGCTTCCCCGACGAGGGGCTGGTCTTCTACGAGGGCCTCGAGGCGGACAACAGCAAGTCCTACTGGACCGAGCACAAGAGCGCCTACGAGGACCACGTGCGGGCACCGATGCAGGCCCTGGTGGCGGAGCTGACGCCGGAGTTCGGTCCGGCCAAGCTGTTCCGGCCCCACCGGGACGTGCGGTTCGCCAAGGACAAGACGCCCTACAAGGCCCACCAGGGCGCCGTGCTGAGGCACGACGGCGCCGGTGTCGGGGCCTGGTACGTGGAGGTCTCCGCTGACGGCCTGCGGGTGGCCGGGGGGAGCTGGCGGATGCAGCCCGACCAGGTCGAGCGCTACCGCCGCGCCGTGGACGACGACGTGCAGGGCCCGCGCCTGCAGACGGTCGCCGACGACCTGGTCGCCGCGGGCATCGACCTCGACGGCCACCGGCTGACGCGGACCCCGCGCGGCTACGACGCCGACCACCCGCGGGCTCAGCTGTTGCGTCACCGCTCCATCCACGGCGGCCGGCACTGGACGCCCGAGGACTGGCTGGACAGCCGCGAGGTCGTCGAGCGCGTCCGGACAACGTGGCGGGCGCTGGTGCCGCTCAACCAGTGGCTCGCGGACAACGTGGGGGCGACGACCGCCCCGCCCGACCGCCGGCGCTGAGAGGTGCCCGGGCAATTGTCAGAGGTGCCCGGGCGATTATCCCGGGAACGCCAGAACGGGGTCACAGCTGTGCTGTGACCCCGTTCTGGGAATGGTGTCCGGCGGTGTCCTACTCTCCCACCCGGTCCCCCGGGCAGTACCATCGGCGCTGAGAGGCTTAGCTTCCGGGTTCGGAATGAGACCGGGCGTTTCCCTCTCGCCATGACCGCCGTAACGCTGTGAAAGTTGACCGGACCCCACCACCACGCAGCCCTGGAGGCTGGGGTGTTGGGGGGTGTTCGGTTCTTTCAGAACCGCACAGTGGACGCGAGACACGCTTGTGTTTCAGGACGTGTTTTTGTTGAGTCAAGTCCTCGGCCTATTAGTACCGGTCAGCTCCACACATTGCTGTGCTTCCACTTCCGGCCTATCAACCCGCTGGTCTGGGCGGGGGCCTTACCCCACGAGGGGTGAGAGACCTCATCTTGAAGCGAGCTTCCCGCTTAGATGCTTTCAGCGGTTATCCCTGCCGAACGTAGCCAACCAGCAGTGCTCCTGGCGGAACAACTGGCACACCAGAGGTTCGTCCGTCCCGGTCCTCTCGTACTAGGGACAGCTCTTCTCAAGTCTCTTACGCGCACGGCGGATAGGGACCGAACTGTCTCACGACGTTCTAAACCCAGCTCGCGTACCGCTTTA
>NZ_FNCF01000008.1 GCF_900100695.1 Klenkia brasiliensis | reverse complement strand
GCTGCTGCGCGGCACCCTGGCCACCCACGTCTCCGACGCCCAGTGCGGCTTCAAGGCCATCCGCGCCGACGTCGCCGCCCGCCTGCTGCCCCTGGTGGAGGACACCGGCTGGTTCTTCGACACCGAACTGCTGGTCCTGGCCGAGCGCGCCGGGCTGCGCATCGCCGAGGTCCCCGTGGACTGGGTCGACGACCCCGACAGCCGCGTGCACATCGTCTCCACCGCCCGCGCCGACCTCGCCGGCATCGTGCGCATGTGGCGCGCCTTCACCACCGGCCGCCTCCCGTTGGCCGACCTGCGCGCCCAGATCGGCCGCGGCCCCCTCGTCGAACCCACCCTCGACGGCGTCCCCAGCGGCCTGGTCGGACAACTGGTCCGCTTCGCCGCCATCGGCGCCGTCTCCACCCTGGCCTACCTGGCGATCTTCGTCGGCCTCCGGCACACGATGGACCCGCAGCCGGCCAACCTCGTCGCCCTGGCGGTCACCGCGGTGGCCAACACCGCGGCCAACCGACGCTTCACCTTCGGCCGCTCCGGCCGCGCGGGCGCAGTGCGCGCCCAGGGCCAGGGCCTGCTGGTGTTCGCCCTCGGCCTGGTGCTGACCAGCGGCAGCCTCGGCCTGCTGCACGCCACCGTCGCCGTCCCCGGCACCGCGCTCGAGCTCGCCGTCCTGGTCGCGGCCAACGCGGCCGCGACCGTCCTGCGCTTCCTGCTCCTCCGGCACTGGGTGTTCCGCGCCCGGCCCGCCGCACCCGTCCCCGCCGTCCACCCCGAACTGGAGACCAGCCGATGACCACCGTCGAGGCGCCGCCGACCACCCCACCCGCCGACCACCCCGCGCCGCGCCGACGGTCCCGCGTGCTGCGCGGCCCGGCCGACGACCCGCGGTGGGTGCGGCCGTCCCTGCTGGGCCTGCTGGCCGCCACCGGGTTGCTGTACCTGTGGGACCTGTCGGCGTCGGGCTGGGCCAACGCCTTCTACGCCGCCGCGGTGCAGGCCGGGTCCGAGAGCTGGACGGCGTTCTTCTACGGGTCCTCCGACGCGGCGAACTCCATCACCGTCGACAAGCCCCCGGCCTCGCTGTGGGTCATGGAGATCGCCGTCCGGCTGTTCGGGCTGAGCTCCTGGTCGCTGCTGGTGCCGCAGGCGCTCATGGGGGTGGCGACCGTCGGCGTGGTCTACCTGGCCGTCCGCCGGGTCACCTCGGCCGGAGCCGGGCTGCTGGCCGGGGCCGCCATGGCGCTGACCCCGGTCGCCGTCCTGATGTTCCGGTTCGACAACCCCGATGCCCTGCTCGTCCTGCTGCTCACCCTCGCCGCGTACCTGCTCACCCGGGCCCTGCAGTCGGGCCGCCGCGCGACCCTGGTCGGCGTCGGCGTGCTCATCGGCGCCGCCTTCCTGACCAAGACCCTGCAGGCCTTCCTCGTCGTCCCCGGGTTCGCGCTGGTGTGGCTGGTCTGCGCCCCGACCGCGTTCCGCAAGCGGCTGGTCGACCTGTTCCTCGCGGGGCTGGCGATGGTCGTCGCCGGCGGGTGGTGGGTCGCCGTCGTCGAGCTCGTGCCCGCCTCCGCCCGGCCCTACATCGGGGGGTCGCAGACGAACTCGGTGTGGGAGCTGATCTGGGGCTACAACGGCCTGGGCCGGCTGACCGGCGACGAGACCGGGTCGGTCGGCGGGGGCGCCGGCGGTGGCTGGGGTGCCACCGGCCTGGGTCGGTTGTTCGACGCCGAGCAGGGCGGTCAGATCGCCTGGCTGCTGCCGGCGGCCCTGGTGCTCGCGGTCGCGGGGCTCGTGGTCGCGGGTCGGGCCGGGCGCGCCGACGCCCGCCGGTCGGCGCTGCTGGTGTGGACCAGCTGGCTGCTGGTCACCGGGCTGACCTTCTCCTTCATGGCCGGGATCTTCCACGCCTACTACACCGTGGCGCTGGCGCCCGCGGTGGCCGCGACCGTCGGGATCGGCGGGTCCCTGCTGTGGTCGCGACGGGGTTCCTGGTGGGCCCGCGGTGTGCTGGCGGCCACCGTCGCCGGGACCGGGGTGTGGGCCTGGGTGCTGCTGCGCCGGTCGGCGGACTTCCTGCCGTGGCTGGCGCCGGTCGTGCTGGGTGCCTCCCTGCTCGCAGCGCTGGGCCTGCTCGCGGTGCACCGGGCCCGGCGGGCCGTCGTCGGCGGCGTCCTCGGCCTGGCCGTCGTCGCCGCCCTCGCCGGGCCGGCGGCCTACGCCGTGCAGACCGCGGGGACGGCGCACACCGGCTCGATCGTCACCGCGGGCCCGGCGGTGAGCGGCGGGTCCGGCCCGGGCGGTGGTGGCTTCCCGGGCGGTGGCCAGGGCGGTCCCGGTGGAGGACAGGGCGCACCCGGGGGCGGCCAGGGCGGCCCCGCCGGCGGTCTCCAGGCCCCCACGGGCGCGGTCGCGGGTGGTCCGGGCGCGGTGGGCGGCACCGGCGACGGCGCCGGCGGGCGCACGGCCGGTGGCGGGATGGGCGGGTTGCTCGACGCCACCGACCCCGGCTCAGAGGTGGTCGCGGCGCTGTCGGAGGACGCCTCCTCCTACACCTGGGTGGCGGCGGCCGCCGGCTCGCAGAGCGCGGCCGGCTACCAGCTGGCCACCGAGGAACCGGTCATGGCGATCGGCGGGTTCAACGGCAGCGACCCGTCGCCGACCCTGGCGGAGTTCCAGCAGTACGTCGCCGACGGCGCCGTCCACTGGTTCATCGCCGGCGGCGGCACGGGTGGCGCGGGTGGCAGCGGTTCGTCCACGTCGTCGGAGATCACCTCCTGGGTGGAGGAGACCTTCACCGCGACCACCGTCGACGGCGTCACCCTCTACGACCTCACGCAGCCGCAGGCATGACCGCCGCCGCGCCCCGGGACCGGCTGACCCGGCCGGACGGCAGTCCGCTGCGGGTGCTCGTCGTCGACGACGAGCTGCCGATCCGCGAGCTGCTGTCCCTCGCCCTGCGCTACGAGGGCTGGGACGTGACGACCGCCGCCGACGGGGCCGAGGCGGTGCGCGCGGCCCGGGAGACGCGGCCCGACGCCGTCCTGCTGGACGTGATGCTGCCCGACGTGGACGGCCTGCAGGTCCTGGGCCGGCTGCGCGCCGACCTCCCGCAGCTGCCCGTGGTCTTCCTGACGGCGCGGGACGCCGTCGAGGACCGCGTCGCCGGCCTCACCGCCGGTGGCGACGACTATGTCACCAAGCCCTTCGTGCTGGCGGAGGTGGTGGCCCGGGTGCGGGGCCTGGTGCGCCGCACCCTGCGGGGGCCCGACGACGGGCTGCTGGTCGTGGGGGACCTGGTGCTGGACGAGGAGACGCACGAGGTCACCCGCGGCGGGGAGGACGTCGTCCTGACCGCGACGGAGTTCGAGCTGCTGCGGTTCCTGATGCGCAACCCGCGCCGGGTGCTGTCCAAGGCCCAGATCCTGGACCGGGTCTGGCAGTACGACTTCGGCGGCCAGGGGAACGTGGTGGAGCTCTACATCTCCTACCTGCGCCGCAAGGTCGACGCCGGGCGACCCCCGATGATCCACACGCTGCGGGGTGCGGGCTACGTGCTGAGGCCGGGGCAGCCCCGGTGACGGCGCAGCGCACCGGCGGGTTCCGCCGCCGGCTGGTGGTGGCGTGCGCGCCGGTGCTCGTCCTCGCCGGGGCCCTGACCATCCCGGCCGTCGGGGGAGGCTCCGTGCAGACGGCGGCGGTGGTCAGCGCGTCCGGGGCCACCAGCGCTGCGGGGGAGACGACCGGCGAGGTGAGCAGCAGCGGCAGCGACCCGGCCGCCGTCCTGGCGGAGGTCGAGGCCGCCGCCGTGGCTGCGGGCGGGACCATCGCGGTCACCGTGCTGGACGCCGACGGCGACACCGTGCTCGCCTCGGCCGACGCGTCGGCGCCGGTGTACACCGCGTCGCTGGTCAAGCTGCTGGTGGTGCACCAGCTCCTGCTGCAGGCCGAGGCCGGGGACGTCGTCCTCACCGCCGACGACCTGGAGCTCATGCAGTCGGCGATCGAGGCCTCCGACGACGACGCGATGGACCAGCTGTGGGTGGAGTTCGACGGCGAGGCCCTCGTGGCGGACGCCGTCGAGACCTTCGGCCTGACCGGGACGGCGCCGCCGACCGAGGCCGGGCAGTGGGGGCAGACCACCACCACCGCTGCCGACCAGGCGACGGTGCTCGCCACCTGTGCCGACACGCTCACCGGGGAGGACGCCCAGCTGCTCACCGGGTGGCTGCGGTCGACCACCCCGACGGCCGCCGACGGGTTCGACCAGACCTTCGGCCTGCTGTCGCCGGGCACGGGCCAGGTCGCGGCCAAGCAGGGCTGGATGTGCTGCCTGGACGACACCCGGTGGCTGCACTCCACCGGGGTGCTCCACGACGGCACGGTCGTCGTCCTGCTCGGCACCTTCCCCGGGTCGACCAGCTGGACCGAGGCCGCCGGGGCGCTGGACGCCGCCGCCTCCGCGGTGGCGGCCGCCACCTGAGGCGAGGTCGGGGCCCGCGGACGCGGGACGGGCCGGGACACTGGTCCGGTGACGTCGCGCCCTCCCGCCCGCCCGGCCCGGCGAGCCGCCACCGCGATCGCCGCTGCGCTCGCCGCCGGGGCCGTCGCCGTGCCCGCCGGGCTGCTGGCCCGTGCCACCTGGGGGCTGCCCGCCGCGATCGGCGCCGGCCGCCGGGGGGCGCTGCCGGGGACGGCGGGCTCGGCGCAGTTCCGCGACGGCACCTTCAACAACCGGCTGCCCGGCCCGGTGATGGCCCCGGTCAGCGCCCTCGGCGGCCTGCGGCGGCAGCTGCACCGGGAGCGGGACCGCGGCCGGCCGGTCGGCGCGGTGCCGGTGGTCCGGCCGCACGTCCCGGCGCAGGCGGCCGAGCTGGCGGCGACGTGGCTGGGCCACTCCACGGTGCTGCTGGAGGTCGAGGGCCGCCGGGTGCTGGTCGACCCGGTGTGGGGGCACCGGGTCTCGCCGTCCCCGCTGTTCGGGCCCACCCGCCTGCACGCGCCGCCGCTGCCGCTGGCCGACCTCCCGCCGGTCGACGCCGTGCTGGTCTCCCACGACCACTACGACCACCTGGACCTGCCCACGGTGCGGGAGCTGCTGCGGGGCACCGCGGCGCCCTTCGTCGTCCCGCTCGGGGTGGGGGAGCACCTGCGCGGCTGGGGCGTCCCCGAGGACCGGGTGGTCGAGCTGGACTGGGACGGCACGACCTCGGTCGCCGGTCTGACCCTGGCCTGCACCGAGGCCCGGCACTTCTCCGGGCGCTGGTTCGGCCGGGACAACACCCTGTGGAGCTCGTGGGTGGTGCGGGGCGAGCGGCGCGCGGTGTTCTTCGGCGGCGACACCGGCTACACGCCGGCCTTCGCCGGCATCGGTGGGCGGTGGGGCCCCTTCGACCTGGTGGTCCTGCCCGTCGGCGCCTACGACCCGGCCTGGCCGGCGGTGCACCTGACGCCGGAGGAGGCCGTGCAGGTGCACGGCGACCTCGGCGGCGGCCTGCTGCTGCCGGTGCACTGGGCGACGTTCAACCTGGCCTTCCACCCGTGGGCCGAGCCGGTGCAGCGGTTGCTCGCCGCGACCGCACGGACCGGGGTGCCGGTCGTCGTCCCCCGGCCCGGCGGGCGGGTGGACGTGCTGGACCCGCCGGACGTCGAGGACTGGTGGAGCGCCGTCGGGTCGGTCGAGGACCGGGCCCGGTCACCGCATGGCGTCGGCGACGGTGGCGAAGTCGGCGGCGGGGACGGTGAACAGGCCGCGGCGGAACGGCAGGCCCCAGTGCGCGGGGTCGGTGACGAAGGACAGCTGCGGCACGAGCGGGCCGACGTCGGCCGGCCGTGACGGGTGGAACTCGACGTCCAGCCGCCACGGCCGGAAGTCGGCGGAGACGGTGACCTGGTACGGGGCGTCGCCGGTCACGGTGGCCAGAGCGGTGAACTGCCGGACCGGCGTCCCGCCGCGCAGGCTCGTGCGGGGGGAGTAGTAGGCGATCCGGTCGCCCGGGCGCAGCCGGCGGAGCCGGGTGCTCGCGCCGTGGTCGGCCTGGGTGAAGCCGCCCCGCTCGGCGCCCCGGACGTGGTCCAGGCTCACGGTGGCCACCCAGTACCGGGGGCCGGTGGCCTCAGGCACGGTCGTGGACGGTGATCCGGTAGCCGTCCGGGTCGGCGAAGGTGAAGGTGCGGCCGAACGGACCGTCGACCGGCTCGGCGGTGATGGGGTGCCCGTCGGCGGCCAGCGCGTCGTGGATGGCCTGCGCGTCGGGGGCGTGCAGCCAGACGGCGGCGCCCACGCCCGGCTGCGGGGCCGCGTCCAGGTCGGTGCCGGGGACGACGTCGCGCAGCGCGAACGCGATCGGGCGGGTGTCGAACACCACGGCGTGCGGCGGGCTGAACCCAGCCCGGACCAGGCCGAGGTAGCGCTCGTAGAAGGCGGCCGAGGCCTCGAGGTCGCGGGCCTGCAGGGAGATGAAGTCGGGACCGGTGACGGCCATGGTGGGGCTCCTGTCGATGTCAGTTGTTTGACACGCAGACGGTATGTCAGACTTCTGACATGAGTCAAGCGGGTTCGGGCATCGACCTCCCGACGTCGGTCGGGTACCTGCTCAAGCAGGCCTCCAGTGCCCTGCGGACCGCGATGGACGAAGCGCTCCGGCCGCTGGGCATGACGATCACGCACTACTCGTGCCTGGAGCTGCTGGCCCAGCGGCCCGGCCTGTCCAACTCCGAGCTGGCCCGGGGTGCCTTCGTGACCCGGCAGTCCATGAACGTGCTGCTGCAGGCCCTCGAGCGCGCCGGCGAGGTGACCCGGCCCGACGTCGCGCCGTCGGGCCGGGTCCTGCCGGTCACCCTCACCGACCGTGGCCGCCGGACCCTCGCGCAGGCCAGTGCCGCGGTCCGGGCCGTCGAGCTGCGCATGCTGGCGGGGTTGTCCGACCGCGAGCAGCAGGAGGCCCGCCGCATCCTGGCCGGCCTGGTCGACGCCCTGGCAGCCCCCGCCCCGACGACCGGCTGACGACGGCGGGCGTCACCGGAGCCGGCGGTAGGGCACCCCGCCGGTGATGACCGCGGCCATCATCCCGGCTGAGTAGAGGTCCCCGGGGAAGGGGAGCTCGGGCCGGCTCGCCTCGTCCAGCCGGGCGCGGAGGTCGGCGGTCAGCCCGGTGCCGGCCGCGGCGAGGTTGCCGGCGAGCTGCTCGGGCGTGCGGGCGCCGACCAGCACGGTGTCCACCCCCGGCCGGTCGAGCAGCCAGGCCAGCGCCACCTGGGCCGGGGGCGCGCCGAGGTCGGCCGCGACCTCGCGCAGCACCTCGAGCACCGCCCAGTTCTGCGGGGTGTCCTTGCTGTCGCCGAAGGGGTTGGGGCCCGACAGCCGCCCCGCACCCGGCCGCTCGCCCCGCCGGTACTTGCCCGACAGCAACCCACCGGCCAGCGGGCTCCACGGCACGATGCCCATCCCGAGCTCCCGGGCCGCCCGGACGTGCTCGCCCTCCACGGTCCGGGCCACGAGGGAGTACTCGACCTGCAGGGCGACGGGGCCGGGGACGCCGTGCGCGGCGGCGAGGGTGGCCACCTGGGTGGCGTACCAGGCCGGGACGTCGGACAGGCCCCAGTGGGCGACCTTCCCGGCGCGGACCAGGTCGACCATCGTCGACAGCAGCTCCTCGGCGGGGGTCACGTCGTCCCAGACGTGCAGCCAGTACAGGTCGACCGAGTCGGTGCCCAGCCGGCGCAACGAGCCCTCGAGCGACCGGACGGCGTTCCTCCGTCCGGCGCCGCCGCCCAGCGGGCCGCCGCCGGGGTGGAACCCGTACTTGGTCGCGAGGACGACGTCGTCGCGGGCGCCGCGCTCGCGCAGCAGCTCGCCGAGCAGCTCCTCGCTGCGCCCGCCGGCGTAGACGTCGGCGGTGTCCACCGCGTTCCCGCCGGCCTCCAGGTAGGCGTCGAGGACGGCGGCCGAGGTGGTGCGGTCGCTGCCCCACTGCTCGTTGGCCATCGTCATCGTGCCGAGGGTGAAGGGGCTGACCAGCAGCCCGGACCGGCCCAGCGTGCGCAGCGGCGGGGTCACGGGTCAGGCCACCCGCGCGGCGAGGATGCCGCCGTCGACGTCGATCGAGCTGCCGTGCACGAACGCGGCCTCGTCGCTGACCAGCCAGCGCACGGCGTAGGCGACGTCGACCGGGCGGACCGGGCGCCCAGCCACGGTGCGGGCGGTCATGGCGTCGAGCACCTCGGCGGCGTCGGCGTTGCCCGGGGTGGCGGTGGCCCCCGGGGCGACGCCCGTGACGCGGACCCCCCGCGGCCCGTACTCCGCGGCCCAGGAGCGGGTCAGCTGCTCGGCGGCGGCCTTGGTGGCGGTGTAGAGCGCGCCGAAGGGGCTGCCGACCCGCGCCATCCAGGACCCGATGGTCACCACGGCCCCCTCGCCGCGGTCGGCCATCGCCGGGGCGAGCGCGCCGACGAGCACGTGCGGGGCCCGGACGTTGACCGCGAGCAGGCGGTCCAGGTCGTCGTCGGCGAGGTCCTCGGTGGCCCCGACCGGGTAGACGCCGGCGTTGTTGACCAGCACGTCCAGCCGCCCGCCGGCCAGCTCGACGGCGCGGGCGGCGGTCTCCCGCAGCTGCGCGGGCGGTGCGTCCAGGTCGGCGACCAGCGGGAGGGCCGTGCCGCCGGCACCGGTGATCGCCGCGACGACGGCGTCGGCCCGGTCGGCGTCGCGGCCGCTGACGAGGACGGTGGCCCCCGAGGCGGCGAGCACGTGCGCGACGGCCTCGCCGATGCCGCTGGTGGAGCCGGTGACCCACGCGGTGCGCCCGGCCAGGCGCACGTCGCGGGGGAGGGTGGACAGGACCTCGTGGTTGGACTGCATGGTCCAGTTCGTACCAGGAGTGGACCGAGCGGTCCAGTCCAGTACGGTGGACCGCGTGGCCGAGCTGACCGAGCGGGGACGACGGACCCGGCAGCGCATCGTGGAGGAGACCGGTCGGCAGATCCTGGCGGCCGGCATCGGTGGCACCACGCTGGACGACGTCCGCGCCGCGACCCTGACCAGCAAGTCGCAGCTGTTCCACTACTTCCCGGGCGGCAAGGACGAGCTGGTGCGCGCCGTGGCCGAGTGGGAGGGGGCCCAGCTGATGGCCGCGCAGGAGCCGTGGGTGCACGACCTGTCCACCCGCGAGTCCTGGGAGGCCTGGCGCCAGGCGCTCGTCGACTACTACATCGGGCAGGGGCGGTGGGCGTGCCCGATCGGCTCGCTGGCGTCGGAGGCCGCCGCCCGCAACCCCGAGCTGGCCGCCGTCGTCGCGCAGGCCTTCCGGGACTGGGGGGCGCTGCTGGCGGCCGGCGTGCGCCGGATGCAGGACGCCGGGCGGCTGGGCGGGCACGTGGACCCCGACCGGGTCGCGGCGTCGATCATGTCGGCCATCCAGGGCGGGCTCGTGCTGAGCCAGCCCCTGCACGACCCGTGGCCGCTGGAGGCCGCCCTCGAGCAGGCCCTGCACGCCCTGGACACCCCCGCGCCGCGCTGACCGCACCGCCGGGGCAGGGCACTGTGCGGTCCCGGAAACCTGGCCGACGCCGGAGGGCCCGCCACCCGGTCCGGACGTAACGACATCTCGTTCCGGACGTCACCACGGGGACACACCCGGGGACCACCGTTCTGGACATGACCACGGGGCGGCGCCGGCGGGTGCACGACGCGCACCGCCACCTCGGCGTCCTGCCCGCCTTCCCCTTCTACGGCGGCCCGCCGGTCAACCCCGACACCACCGCGCGGGCCACGATCGCGGAGCTGCGGGCCGACCTGGACCGCGAGGGCACCGAGTGCGCCCTGGTCATCCCCAACTACGGGGTACCCGACCCGACCGCCTCCTTCGCGCTCAACGAGCTGGTGGTGGAGGCCGCGCAGACCGACGAGCGGATCCGCGCCGGGCTGTGGACCAGCCCCCGGCCGCAGGACGCCGTCGCCACCGAGAAGGCCCTCGCCCTCGCCGGTGAGCGAGGGGTCAGCGCGCTCAAGCTCTCCTTCCTGCTCGGCGGACGGGTGACCGACGAGGCCTGCCGGCCGCAGCTGGACGCCATCTTCGGCGCCGCCCGGGAGCACGGGCTCGTGGTCCACGTGCACACCAGCCCCGGCGCGGCGAGCGACATCGACGAGGTCGCGGGCCTGGTCGAGGACTACGCCGACGACGTCGCCGTCCACCTCGTGCACATGGGCGGCGGGATGAGCGGCCACATCAAGCTCATCGGGCAGAGGTTCTTCGCCTGGGTCGCCGCCGGCAAACGGGTCTACACCGACACCAGCTGGGCCATCGGCTTCGCCCCGCGCTGGTTCGCCGCCGAGATCGAGCGGCACGGCATCGGCCACGACCGGGTGCTCTTCGCCTCCGACCAGCCCTGGGGCGACTTCGCGGGCGAGCACGCCCGCCTCGCGGCGGCCACCGGGGACGGCGAGCTCGCCGACCTGGTCTTCCGCCGCAACTTCGAGCAGCTCCACCAGCTGACCTGACACCGATCACGATGGAGGCACCCCTGTGACCACGCCGCTCGCCACGCCCGAGGAGATCAAGGCCAACGCCGAGGCCAGCCTGGCCGAGATCCCGCACCCCTCGCTGCCCAAGGGCAGCAACCTGTACGGCTCGACCAAGATCTTCCCGGACTACCAGGCCGGCGAGGGCGAGAGCTACCTGACCCTGGTGCACGGCATCGCGCACGAGTCCTCGGTCAGCTTCGTGGCCTGCCTGCAGGCGCTGCGCGCGCTGCGCAAGGGCTATGAGTCGGTCCTGTACTTCTACGGCCCGGCCGCGATGAACGCGATGGCCACCCGCGGCTTCCCGACCACCGGCGACTCCGCGTTCCCGGGCGAGCACAACATCAACGCCCAGATCGAGAAGTTCATCGAGGAGGGCGGCACGGTTTACGTCTGCCGCTTCGGGCTCAGCCTGCACGGCCTGCGCGAGGAGGACCTGATCGCCGGCTGCATCCCCTGCCACCCGCTGGACGTCCAGGACGCCCTCATCCACTACGCCCGCAAGGGCGCCATCATCAACTCCACCTACAACCTCTGAGCGCGCGGCCATGACCTCGACGCCGATGCGGCCCGGCGACCGCGTGGGACACCGCGTCGACCTGGCGCTGCTCGGCGTCCGGGTCGACGCCCCGGTCCGGCGACGGGCCGGGGCGGGCCCCAGCGACGACGGCCACGTGCTGCTGGACGGCACGGGCGTCGCCCTCCCGCTCAACCCCGACAGCCCGTACTCGATCAGCGGGGGCCGGCTGCTGCTCGACGGCGCCGACCTCGGGTTCGACGCCGAGGCGGTCGAGCGGCCCCGCTTCTACGACCTGACCACCGCCGACGGCGTGCCCTACGAGAAGCTGGCCCGCCTGCACGGCAAGGACGTGCTGGCCACCACCGTGGTGCAGACCTGCATCCGCTACGACGAGGCCGACCGCTGCCGGTTCTGCGCCATCGAGGCCAGCCTCGCCGCCGGTGCCACCACCGCGGTGAAGACCCCGGCGCAGCTGGCCGAGGTGGCCGAGGCCGCCGTCCGGCTCGACGGGGTGCGGCAGGTGGTGATGACCACCGGCACCACCAACGGCCGTGACCGCGGCGCCCGGCACCTGGCCCGCTGCGTCCGCGCGGTCACCGCCGCCGTGCCCGGGCTGCCGGTCCAGGTGCAGTGCGAGCCGCCGGCGCCCGAGGACCTCGCGGCCATCGGTGAGCTCAAGGACGCCGGGGCCACCGCGATCGGCATCCACGTCGAGTCGCTGGACGACGCCGTGCGTGCCCGGTGGATGCCCGGCAAGGCCAGCGTGCCGATGAGCCAGTACGACGCCGCCTGGGCCGAGGCCGTGCGGGTCTTCGGCCGCAACCGGGTCTCCACCTACCTGCTGGTCGGTCTGGGGGAGGACCCCGACGAGCTCGTCGCCGGCGCGCTCGACCTGGCCCGGCGCGGCGTCTACCCCTTCGTCGTCCCGTACCGGCCGTTGGCGGGGACGCTGGCCATGGCCGACGGGGTGGGCGCGCCCGACCCCGCCGTGCTGGCCGACGTGACCACCCGGGTGGCCGCGGGCCTGCGGGCGCTGGGCATGCGCGGCGCCGACCAGGGCGCCGGCTGCGCGGCGTGCGGTGCCTGCAGCGCCCTGCAGGCGGCCGGCGGATGACCGCGCAGGGGGCCTGGGAGCACAACGTGCTGCTGGTCGACCACCGGCTGCCCGTCGCCCGCCCGGGCTGGCAGCTGGAGGAGGCCGACGCCGCCGGGGTGGCCGCCCACCGGGAGCTGCGCCGGCGGGCGTTCGTCGAGGAGCAGGGCCTGTTCGCCGGCACCGACCTCGACGACACCGACGCCGACCCGCGCGCCGTCGTCCTGGTGGCCCGCGGGTCCGACGGCACGGTGCTCGGCGGCGTCCGGCTCGCCCCCGCCGACCCCGGCGGGCCCGACGTGGGCTGGTGGACCGGGTCCCGGCTGGTCGCCGCACCCGGGTCGGCACCCGGGATCGGCCCCGCCCTGGTGGCCGCCGCCTGCGCCCGCGCCGAGCAGGCCGGCGCGCTGCGGTTCGACGCCACCGTGCAGGACCGCTACGCCGGCCTGTTCACCCGGCTGGGCTGGCAGGTCGTGGCGCCGACGGCGATCGCCGGCCGCCCGCACACCGCGATGACCTGGCCCATCGGCCGGCTGGCGGCCCTCGCGCGCGCCACCAAGTCACCCCTCGGTGGCCTGCTCGCCGGGTTCTCCTCCGCGGACGGGGGACTGGGCGGACCCGGGTTCGTCGGCGACGACGGCGCTCCCGTGCCCGGTACCGACGTGGTGGCCGCCTGCGACGCGATCCTGCCCTCGATGGTCGAGCGCGACCCGGAGTGGGCCGGCTGGTGCGGCGTGCTGGTCAACGTCAACGACCTGTCGGCGATGGGCGCGGTCCCGCTCGGCCTGCTGGACTCCGTCGGCGCCCGCGACGCCTCCTTCGCCGCGCGCGTCGTCGGCGGTCTGCGTGCCGGGTCGGCCGCCTGGGGCGTGCCGGTGCTCGGCGGGCACACCCAGCTCGGCGTCCCCGCCGCGCTCTCCGTCACCGCGCTGGGCCGCACCGACCGACCCGTCCCGGCCTCGGGCGGGCGCCCCGGACACCAGGTCCGGCTCACCGCCGACCTGGGCGGGGGCTGGCGGGCCGGTGCCACCGGCCGCCAGTGGGACTCCACCACCGGCCGGACCACCGCGCAGCTGCAGCAGCTGGGCTCGGTGGTCGCGCGCACCGCCCCCGCGGCCGCCAAGGACGTCTCCATGGCCGGCCTGGTCGGCACGCTGGGGATGCTCGCCGAGGCCAGCGGCTGCGGTGCGGTGCTCGACGTCGCCGCCGTCCCCCGCCCGGGTGCCGCGACCGTGGGCGACTGGTTCACCTGCTTCCCCGGCTCGGCCTTCCTGACCACCGACGCCGCCGACCGCGGCGTCGCCCCCGCGGGCCCGGCGACCACCGGCACCTGCGGCGAGCTGGTCCCCGGGTCCGGCGTGCTGCTGCGCTGGCCCGACGGCTCGACCACCCCCGCCCTCGCCGGTCCGGTGACCGGCCTCGGCGCATCCAGAACCGGTGCACCGCGCCCACCCGAGGAGTCCCCGTGACCACCTTCGCCGCCGTCGCGGCCCCGTTCGGCCGTGACCTCGACGCCGCCTTCGCCCGGATCGAGGGCCTCGTCGCCGACGCGCGGGCCCGCGGCGTGCAGCTGCTGGCCCTGCCGGAGGCCACCCTCGGCGGCTACCTGGCCTCCCTGGGGGACCACGGCGTCGCCGAGGTGCTGCCCGAGCACGCACTGCCACCCGCCCTGGACGTCGACGGCCCCGAGGTCGCCCGGCTGGCCGCCGTCGCCGGGGACATGGTGGTCACGGCCGGGTTCTGCGAGTCCGACGGCACCGACCGGTACAACACCGCGGTCGCGGTCACCGGCGACGGGGTGCTCGGCGTGCACCGCAAGGTGCACCAGCCGCTCGGGGAGTCCAACGTCTACGCCGCGGGCGACGGCTTCGCCGCCTTCGAGACGCCGGTCGGCCGGATCGGCATGATGATCTGCTACGACAAGGCCTTCCCCGAGGCGGCCCGCACGCTGGCCGTCGACGGCGCCGAGGTCGTGGTCTGCATGTCGGCCTGGCCGGGCTCGCGCACCGGTGCCGCCGCCGACCTGGCCGAGGACCGCTGGACCCGCCGGTTCGACCTGTTCGACCAGGCCCGGGCGCTGGAGAACCAGATCGTCTGGGTGTCGGCCAACCAGTCGGGGACCTTCGGCTCGCTGCGGTTCGTCTGCAGCGCCAAGGTCGTCGGGCCCGGCGGCGACGTGCTCGCCACCACCGGCACCGCACCCGGCACCGCGGTCGCCAGCATCGACGTGGGGGAGGCGCTCGCGGGGGCCCGCCGGGCGATGGGGCACCTGCGCGACCGCCGTCCCGAGACCTACGGGGTCGGGGCGGTCGCGTGACGCTCACCGAGACCGCACCTGCCCGCACCGCCCTCCCGCAGCACGTGCCGGTCGCCGTCGTCGGCGGCGGCCAGGCCGGGCTGTCGATCTCCTGGCACCTGGTGCAGCGCGGCGTCGAGCACGTGGTGCTCGAGCGGGCGACCGTCGCCCACGAGTGGGTCGACGCCCGCTGGGACACCTTCTGCCTGGTCACCCCGAACTGGCAGTGCCAGCTGCCCGGCTGGCCCTACCGCGGCGACGACCCCGACGGCTTCATGCTGCGCGACGAGATCGTCGACTACGTCCGCTCCTACGCCGCCTCCTTCGACCCGCCGGTGCACGAGGGGGTCGCGGTCACCCGGCTGTCCCCGGCCGCCGAGGGCGGCTACACCCTGGCCACCAGCGCGGGGGAGGTGCACGCCGACCAGGTGGTGCTCGCCGTCGGCGGCTACCACCTGCCCGTCGTCCCGCCCTACGCCACCGCCCTGCCCGAGCGGATCGCCCAGCTGCACTCCCAGCAGTACCGCAACCCCGGCCAGCTGCCCGAGGGCGACGTGCTGGTGGTGGGGACCGGCCAGTCGGGCGCGCAGATCGCGGAGGACCTGCACCTCGCGGGCCGGCGCGTGCACCTGGCGGTGGGCAGCGCGCCGCGGATCGCCCGGCGCTACCGCGGCCGGGACGTGGTGGCCTGGCTGCACGACCTGGGCCACTACGACATGCCGGTCGAGCAGCACCGGGACGGCGAGGCCGCCCGGGTCGGCACCAACCACTACGTCACCGGCCGGGACGGCGGCCGCGACATCGACCTGCGCACCTTCGCCACCCAGGGCATGCAGCTCTACGGCACGCTCACCGGGGTGCGCGACGGCGTCCTGCGGTTCGCCCCGGACCTGACCGCGCACCTGGACCGGGCCGACGCCGTCGACGACAGCGCGAAGGACCTCATCGACCGGCACATCGCCGCGCACGGCATCGACGCACCCGTCGAGCCCCGCTACGTGCCGGTCTGGGCGCCCGCGGAGGACCCGTCCGCCCTGGACGCCGCCGCGATCGGCAGCGTCGTCTGGGCGATCGGGTTCCGCGCCGACTGGTCCTGGGTGAAGGTGCCGGTCTTCGACGGCGCCGGCTACCCCACCCACGTCCGCGGCGTCACGGCCGCCCCCGGGCTGTTCGTCCTCGGCCTGCCGTGGTTGCACACCTGGGGGTCGGGCCGGTTCTCGGGCATCGCCCGGGACGCCGAGTTCGTCGCCGACCGGATCACCGACCTCACCGCCGCCGGCACCCGCACCGGCCTGGGCAGCGCGCTGGCCGTGGCCGCCGCGTCCTCGGCGTCCCGGGTCGCGTGAGGCTCGCCGCCGTGGCGGCGCACTTCGGACGCGACGTCGACACCTGCGCGGCCAAGGTGGAGGCCATCACCGCCGACGCCCGGGCGCGCGGGGTGGACCTGCTGGTCTTCCCCGACGCCACGCTCGGGGGCTACCTCGGTGGGTTCGGCGCGGTGGGGGAGACCGGGCTGCCGCCGGCGCTGGCCCCCGACGACGCCGTCTTCGACCGGCTGGCCGCCGCGGCCGGGCCCGCGGTGGTCTGCCTGGCCTACCGGGAGGCGGCGGGCGGGGAGTTCTTCAACAGCGCCGTGTGCCTCACCGGGGACGGCGTCCTGGGCCGGCACCGCAAGGTGCACCAGCCCGCCGGGGAGCTCGCGGCCTACGCCGCCGGCGACGCGTTCGCCGCCTTCGACACCCCGGTCGGCCGGCTCGGCATGCTCGTGGACTACGACAAGACCTTCCCCGAGGCCGGCCGCACCCTGGCCCGCGACGGCGCCCAGCTGCTGGCCTGCCTCTCGGCCTGGCCGGCCTCGCTGACCAACCGCGCACCGCGGCTGCTGCAGGACCGGCAGTCCCGCCTGTTCGACCTCTACGACTGCGCCCGCGCGGCGGAGAACCAGGTGGTCGTGGTGTCGGCGAACCAGACCGGGACGATGGGCCGGCTGCGGTTCCTGGGCCAGTCCAAGGTCGTCGGCCCCGGCGGCGACGTGCTGGCCCGCACCTGGGCCAAGGCCGGCCTGGCGGTCGCCGAGCTCGACGTGGCCGGCGAGGTCGCCCGCGCCCGGCTGGTCCTGTCGCACCTGCGCGAACTCCGTCCGGAGGCCTACTCGTGAGGATCGCGCTGCTGACCTACTCGACCAAGCCCTGCGGCGGGGTCGTGCACACCCTCGCGCTGGCCGAGGCGATGGCCCGGGCCGGGCACCAGGTGCACGTCTGGTCGCTGGGCCGCGGTGGCGACGCGGCGTTCTTCCGGCCGGTCGACCCCGCGGTCGGGCTGCGGCTCGTCCCGTTCCCGGACGTGCCCGGGGAGGACGTCGGCGCCCGGATCCTGCGCTCCATCGCGGTGCTCGGGGCGGCGTTCGGCGACGAGGACTACGACGTGGTGCACGCCCAGGACTGCATCTCGGCCAACGCCGTGCCCGACTGCGTGCGCACCGTGCACCACCTCGACCGGTTCACCACCCCGGAGCTGGCCGCCTGCCACGAGCGCGCCGTGGTCACCCCGCACACCCTGGTCTGCGTCTCCGCCGCGGTCGCCGCCGAGGTCCGGGACGGGTGGGGCCGGACCGCCACCGTCATCCCCAACGGGGTGGACGGCGCCCGCTTCGCCGCCGCGGCCGGGCCGGACGGCGAGGCGGAGCGGGCCCGGTGGCGGGCCGGGCTGGGCCGGTACGTGCTGGCCGTGGGCGGCATCGAGCCGCGCAAGGGCACGCTGGACCTGGTCGAGGCGATGGCGCTGGTGCGCGACCGGCGCCCGGACCTCGGCCTGGTCGTGGCCGGGGGCGAGACCCTGTTCGACTACCGCGACTACCGCGCCGAGGTCGACGCCCGCGCCCGCGCGCTCGGCGTGGCCCCCGTCGTCCTGGGCCCGGTCGACCACGACCGGCTGCCCGCGCTGGTCGCCGCCGCCGAGGTGTTCGCCTTCCCCTCGACCAAGGAGGGCTTCGGGCTGGCGGCCATGGAGGCGCTGGCCGCCGGGGTCCCGCTGGTGACCCGCGACCTGCCCGTGCTGCGCGAGGTGTTCGAGGGGGTGGCGGACTTCGCGGCCACGCCGCCCGCGTTCGCCGACGCGGTCGTGTCCGCCGCGGCCGGCGCGGACCCGGCGCGGGTGGCGGCGGGGCGCACGGTGGCCGCCGCGCACGACTGGGACACCGCTGCCGCCGCGCACCTGGCCCTCTACCGCACCCTGCGGTGACCGGTCAGGCGACGACCACGCGGGCCCGTGCCTCGACCAGGACCTGGTCCAGCCGCCCGAGGGTCTCGGCCAGCGAGCGGGCCCGCTCGGCGAGGGAGGACCGCTCCTCCTCCAGGCGCGCGACCATGGCCGGTGTCGTCGTCCCCGAGTAGATGCAGGGCAGCAGCTCGGCCACGTGCCGGGCCGGGACCCCGGCGGCGAACAGCAGCTGGATCAGCTCCACGCGGGCCACCGCGTCCGCGTCGTACTCGCGGTGCCCGCCGCCGGTCCGGTGCTCCCGCAGCAGGTCCAGCTCGCCGTACCAGCGCAGGGACCTGGTGCTCACCCCGGTCCGCCGGGCCAGTTCCCCGATCCGCACCCTCGTCCTCCTCGTGCCGCAGCTCACAGCAGCCGGTCTTGAACCTCACACGCGTGTCAGATCCTAGCGTCGGACGCATGGACATCGAGAACGCCACCGCACTGGTCACCGGCGCCAACCGGGGCCTGGGCCGCGAGTTCGCCCGCCAGCTCCTGGCCCGCGGTGCACGCGTGCACGCCACCGCCCGCGACCCCCGCACCGTCGACCTCCCCGGCGTCGAGCCGCTCCGGCTCGACGTCACCGACCAGCGCAGCGTCGACCTCGCCGCCGCGCACGCCCCGGACGTGTCCCTGCTGGTCAACAACGCCGGCATCGCCACCCTCACCGACCTGCTCACCGGGGACCTGGACCGTGCCCGGGAGGAGATGGACGTGCACTACTGGGGCACGCTGCGCGTCACCCGCGCCTTCGCCCCGGCGCTGGCCCGGGCCGGTGGGGGAGCCGTGGTCAACGTGCTGTCGGTGCTCTCCTTCCGCACCTACCCGGGCAACGGCGCCTACGCCGCGGCCAAGGCGGCGCAGTGGTCGCTGACCCACAGCACCCGGCTGGCGCTGGCCGCCCAGGGCACCCAGGTCCTCGGCGCGCACCTGTCCTCCACGGACACCGACATGATGGCCGGCTGGGACGTGCCCAAGAACGACCCCGCGGACGTCGTCCGGGCCGTCCTCGACGGCCTGGCCGCCGGCGCCGACGAGGTGCTGGCCGACGAGGAGACCCGGGAGGCCAAGCGGTTGCTGGCCGGCCCGCCCGCGCAGCTGCACGCCGCGGTGGCGCCCCGTCCCTGACCCGCCCCGGCGACCACCAGGGAACGCACAGCCGGCCCGTCGACACTGCGGCCGTGACACCCGACGTCGGCGACCGGCGAGCAGCACCCCTGACCGCGGGACCGGCCGGCGCCCTGCCGCGGCGCTGGCTGGTCACCGAGGTGTGGCTGGTCTTCGCGCTCTCGCTGGGGGCGTCCGGGGTCCGCGCGGCGGTGCAGTTCGTCGGTGCGCTGCTCGAGCCCGCTCCGCTCGCACAGCAGGCCGCGGTGCTCAACGGGTCGGCGGCGCCCGGCCGGCCGTGGCTGGACCTCGCACTGCAGCTGACCTACCTCCTCACCGGGCTGGTGCCGGTGCTGCTGGTCGTGCACCTGCTCACCCGGTCCGGCGAGGGCACCCGCCCGCTGGGGCTGCGTCCCGTGCGGGCCGGCGCGGACCTGGCCCGCGGGGTCGGCCTGGCCGCCCTCGTCGGCGGCACCGGGCTGGCCCTGTACCTCGCCGCCCGCGGGGTGGGGGCGAACCTGACGGTGGTGCCCGAGGCGCTGCCCGACACGTGGTGGCGGATCCCGGTGCTGGTGCTGTCCGCCGCGCAGAACGCGGTGCTCGAGGAGGTGCTGGTCGCGGCCTACCTGCTGCACCGGCTGCGCCAGCTGGGCTGGTCCGACGGCCGCGCCCTGGCGGTGAGCGCGGTGCTGCGGGGCAGCTACCACCTCTACCAGGGCCTGGGCGGGTTCGTCGGCAACGTGGCGATGGGGCTGCTGTTCGGGCGGCTGTACCAGCGCTGGGGCCGGGTCGGCCCGCTGGTGGTGGCGCACACCCTCATCGACGTCGTCGCCTTCGTCGGCTACGCGCTCCTGGTCGGGCACGTCCCCTGGCTGCCGGGGTCCCCGACGGGGTGAGCCCGGCCCCGGAGCTCGAAGCGGACCGTCCCGCCGGTCGACACCAGGGCGGTCATGCCCACGGCCCGCAGCACCGCCTGGGACCCGGCGTTCGCGGCGTCGCAGCCCGCGGTCAGGCAGACCAGCCCCGCGGTGCCCAGGAGGTGGTCGCACAGCGCGGACACCGCCTCGGTGGCGAAGCCCTGCCGGTGGTGGCTCGGCGCCAGTTGGAACCCGACGTCGCCACGCGGTGGGTCCCCGGCGGGCACCCACACGCCCACGTCGCCGATGACCCGGCCGGTGGCCCGCAGCTCCACGGCCCACCCGTGCCAGGCGTCGACCTCGGCGCCGGTGAGCGCGGCCTGCGCGGCGACGTACCGCCCGGCCGCGGCGGCGTCCATGGCCGGTCCGGGCAGGTGCCGGCGGACGTCGGGGTGGTCCTGGTAGGAGAGGAGGTCGGCGGTGTCGGCGACCCGGAAGGACCGCACGACCAGCCGCGGGGTGACCAGCGGCGTGCCGGCCCGCACGCCGACCGGGGCAGGGGGCCGGCCCGTCACCGGCCGGCCTGCGCCCGGATGCCGGCGAGCAGCAGGTCCAGACCGGACCGGAAGACCTCCTCGTCGTCGTGGACGGCGAACTCGTCGGCGACGTGGTGGGCGAAGGGGTACCGGTCGGGGTCCAGCGCGCGCCACCGCTCGGCGTACACCGCCAGGAACCGGTCGGGCTCCATCCCGCTGTCGAGGAACTCCTGCGGTGGCGGCTGCGCCATGTCCGCGGCCACCCCGACGACGTAGTTGACCAGCGACGACACCGCGTGGAACTGCTGCTTCGCGGTGAGGTCCAGGCGCATGAGCTGCTGGCCCAGCCGGTCGAACATCAGCATCGAGTTCGGCTGCAGGCCGGTGTTGCGCAGCATGTAGGTGCCGAACCAGGGCCGGCGGCGCATCTCGTCGAACAGGGCCAGCGACAGGGCGCGCAGGTCCGCCACGGGGTCGGGACCCCGGCCCAGGTCGGCGGTGTCCTCCAGCAGGCGGCCCATCACCTCGTCGGTGGCCCGGTCCAGCAGCTCGTCCCTGCTGGACACGTACCAGTAGATGCTGGCGACGCCGCCGCCCAGCCGGGCGGCCAGCGCCCGGAAGGTCAGCGCCGGTTCCCCTGCCTCGTCGAGCAGGGCGATGGCTTCTGCCAGGACGGCCTCCAGCGAGTGGGTCGCCCGTCGTCGTCCGGTCATGCTTGCACTCTATCGAACGGCGTTCTATGGTTCGAACCGCGTTCGAGAATCGAACGTTGTTCGATCACTCGGAGGTGTGCCATGACCACCACCCACCCCGTCGCCCCCGCACCGACCCACGCGTCGCTGCGGGCCGCCGCCGTGCCGCTCGCCGCGCTCTGCCTGGCCTTCTTCGTCGAGATGGTCGACAACACGCTGCTGTCGATCGCGCTGCCCACCATCGGCCGCGACCTGGGCAGCGGGACGACCGCGCTGCAGTGGGTCACCGGCGCCTACTCCCTCACCTTCGGCGGTCTCCTGCTCACCGCGGGCGCGGCCGCCGACCGGCTCGGGCGCCGGCGGGTGCTGCTCACCGGTCTGGCCGCCTTCGGCGCGACCAGCCTCGCCGTCGTGTGGGTGTCCACCACCGGTGAGCTCATCGCGCTGCGCGCCGCGCTCGGCCTCGCCGCCGCGGCGATGGCCCCGGTGACCATGTCGCTGATCTTCCGGCTCTTCGACGACGAGAAGCTGCGGATGCGCGCCATCACCGTCGTCATGGTCGTCGGCATGTCCGGCTTCGTGCTCGGCCCGCTGCTCGGCGGCACCGCGCTGGCGCACGTGAGCTGGACCTGGCTGCTGCTGGTCAACGCCCCCATCGCGCTCATCGCCTGGATCGGCGTCCGGTTCGGCGTGCCCGCCGACCGCCGCGAGGACCTGACCGCCGACCCCCTGGACCTGCCCGGCGCCGTCCTGACGGTCGCCGCCGTCGGCCTGGGCTGCTACGCGCTCACCAGCGGCGTCCAGCACGGCTGGCTCGCACCCGTCACCCTCCTCGCGGCGCTGGGCTCCCTGGCCGCGGGCACCCTCTTCGTCCGGCACGAGCTGGCCGCCGAGCACCCGATGGTCGACCTCCGGCTGTTCGCGGCCGGGCCGGCCCGCGGCGCGGCCATCACTCAGATGGCCGCCTCGATCACCATGGCCAGCGTCATGTTCGGGCTGGTCCTGCACTTCCAGTACGCGTACGGCTGGAGCCCGGTCCGGGCGGGCCTGGCCAACCTGCCGCTGATCGTCACGATGATCGCCGCCACCCCGCTGTCGGAGTGGCTGGCGGCCCGGTTCGGCCACCGCACGGCCTGCCTGGTCGGCGCGGTCCTGCTCGTGGTGGCGATGCTCGGCATGGCCTGGGGGGTCGAGCACGGCTACCCGGCGATCGCGGTCGCGATGGTCGTGCTGACCGTCGGGCTGCGCACCATCATGACCATCTGCGCGGTCGCGCTGGTGGAGGCGATGCCGGCCAACCGCACCACCATGGGGGCCGCGCTCAACGACACCGCCCAGGAGATCGGCACCAGCCTCGGCACCGCCGTCGTCGGCACCATGATCGCCGCGCTGGTGACCGCGACGCTGCCCGCCGGGGTCTGGACGTCGGACCTGGTGACGTCCTTCTTCGGCGGGGAGCGGATCACCTACCTGGTGCTGGCCGGCGTCGTCGGCCTGGTCGCCACCTACGGCGCCCTGTCGCTCACCGACTCCCGGGCCACCGACGAGCACTGACGCGCCGAACTGGTTGCACACAGCTACCGTCCAGGTGTCGGCCGACGGCGTCCGCACCCGAACCCACCCACCCGCACCGAGGGACAGCTGTGACCGAGCCCGACGCCCACCCCTACCCGCAGCGCTGGCTGGCCCTGGCCGTCATCGCCGTGACGGTCCTGATGATCGTGCTCGACGCGACCATCGTGAACATCGCGCTGCCGGCCGTCTCGGCCGACCTGGACATCACCGAGGCGAACCAGCAGTGGATCGTCACCGCCTACACGCTGACCTTCGGCGGGTTCCTGCTGCTGGGCGGGCGGGTCGCGGACTTCTGGGGCCGCAAGCGGACCTACCTGGTCGGCGCGGTCGGCTTCGCCCTCGCCTCGGCGCTGGGTGGGCTGGCGACCAACGAGGCGATGCTGTTCGCCGCCCGCGCCCTGCAGGGCACCTTCGGTGCGCTGCTCGGCCCGGCCTCCCTGGCGCTGATCACCGTGCTGTTCACCGACGCGGCCGAGCGGGCCAAGGCCTTCGCCGTCTACGGCGCCATCGCCGGCGGCGGCTCGGCGGTCGGCCTGCTGCTGGGCGGTGTGCTCACCGAGTACGCCGACTGGCGCTGGTGCTTCTGGGTGAACGTGCCGATCGCGGTCCTCGCCGTCGTCGCCGCCTGGCGGATCGTGCCGGAGTCGCGGGCGCCGGGGGAGACCACCTACGACGTCCCCGGTGCCGTGCTGGTGACCGTCGGGCTGGCCTCCCTGGTCTACGGCTTCACCAAGGTGGCCGAGGCGGCGCAGTCCGGGGACGGCGGCAGCCCGTGGGCCAACGGCCCGGCCCTGGCCTTCATCGGTGTCGGCCTGGTCCTGGTCGCCGCGTTCGTCGTCGTGGAGCTGCGGGTGCGCAACCCGCTGCTGCCGATGCGGCTGGTGCTCGACCGCAACCGCGGCGGGGCGTACCTGACCGCCACGCTCGTCGGGGCCGGGCTCATCGGGTCCTTCTTCTTCCTCAGCCTCTACTTCCAGCAGGTGCTCGGCTACACCCCGGTCGCCGCCGGCTTCGCCTCGTTGCCGGTGACCGCCGGCGTGCTGGTCGCGGCCGGCAGCGCCAGCCAGCTCGTCCCGCGGGTCGGGCCCAAGCCGCTGATGGTCGCCGGCGGTCTGTTCGCCGCAGCCGGGCTGTTCCTGCTGTCCTTCCTGGGCCTGTCCACCCCGTTCTGGCAGGTCGCCCTACCCGGGCAGGTGCTGCTGGGCCTGGGTCTCGGCTTCACCTTCGTGCCGCTGTCGAATCTGGCCCTCGTCGGGGTCGGGGAGCACGACGCCGGCGCGGCCAGCGCGGTGCTGCAGGCCGTGCAGCAGGTCGGCGCCTCCGTGGGCACGGCGCTGCTGGCCACCTTCTCGGTCACCGCGATCACCGAGGCGCTGGCCGAGCGGCCGCCGACGCCTGCCGACCCCACCGCCCCGCTCGTCGCCCAGGTCGAGGGCTACACGACCGCCTTCGCGTGGGGGGCGGGCTTCCTGCTGGTCGCCGCGGTCGTCTCCGCGGTGCTGATCAAGGCCAGCCGGGAGGACCTGCCCGCCGAGGCGGCGGTGCACGCCGGCTGACGCCTCAGCCGGTGAGCGCGGCGGCCAGCCGGTCCGGGGCCGCGGGGTCGGCGCAGGTGAGGAACAGCGAGGGCTCGACCAGCTCGACCTCCAGCACCTGGGAGGTGCCGTCCTCGGCGCGCACCAGGTCCACCCGCGCGTAGCGCAGGGGGCCGAACCTGCGGGTGACCACGTCCAGCGCCGTCCCGGCCACCTGCACCTGCTCGGCGGTGGCGGTGTGCGCGGCGTTCTCCTCCTGCGCGAACAGGTCCTGCACCAGCGCGGCCTCGGGGACCGCGACGCGCTTGCTCGCCGCGTGGCTGAACGCACCGCCGAGGAAGACCAGCGGCCACTCGCCGTCGGTCGCCACGGACGGGACGAAGGGCTGCACCAGCGGCACCTGGCCGCTGCGGTGCAGGCCGCCGACGTGGTCGGCGGCGGCGTCCTCCTGGCCCGGGCGGTACGTCGACGTCCCCCGGCTGCCGGCACCCACGGCCGACTTGACGACGAAGCGGCCGGCCGGGAAGGCCGGCGCGGTGCCGGGCGGCACGAACTCCGTCGGGGTGACCGGCACGCCCGCGTCGGCCAGCTCGCGCAGGTAGTGCTTGTCCAGGCTCCACCGGACGGCGGGGAGCGGGTTGACCAGGTCGGTGACCCCGTCCACCCGGGCGAGCCAGTCCAGGAAGGCGGGGAGCCGGTCGGCGTAGTCCCAGGTCGAGCGCAGCACCGCCCGGTCGAAGGCGGCCCAGTCGACCCCGGCGTCGTCCCGGTCGACGACCTCGACGGCGACCCCGGTGCGCAGGAGGGCCGCCAGCGCGAGGGGCTCGTCGTCGTCGCGGCCGCGGGCCGGGTGGGTGGTGACCCACGCCAGGGTGGAGATCGTCACGGGGTGGTCCTCCTCGCCGGTGGTGCCGCCGATCGTCGCACCCCCGGCCGCGGGTCCCCGGACGGTCAGGGGGCGCCGTGCCCGCGTCCGGGTCCCTGGTCGTCGTCCCGGTGGCCGCCGCCCGGGCCGTTGCCGTTCCCCCGGCCGTTGCCGTTGCCGTTGCCGTTGCCCGGTTGGGCGGCGTTCCCCGGGCCGTTCCCCGCGCCCGAGCCGGTGCCGGTCCCCGGTCCGTTCCCGGGTGCGCGATCGGGGCCCGGGGTGCTCCCGGCCCCCGGAGCCGTGCCGGCCGGCTCCTCCGCGGCCGCCCGGGTCGCCGCGGCCTGGGTCGCGGGGACCTGCTCCGCCGCGGGGGCGGCGCCGGTGTCCGCGGCGCCGGTGTCGGAGACGACGGTCAGCGTGGGTGCGGCCGGGACGTCGACGGTCGCGGGGGAGGGGTCGGTGGTCGGATCCGCCGCCGGGGCGGCCGACCCGTAGGAGACGGTGACCGCGGCGCCGGGCGGCAGCGGCGTGCCGGTCGGGTCGACCCCGGTGACCAGGCCCGCGGTGGACCCGTCGCCGGCCACCTCGGTGCTGGTGACCGACAAGCCCAGAGCGGTGAGCGCGGCGACCACCTCCTGCACGGGACGCCCGGTCCAGTCGGCGGCGTCCAGGGTCACGGCGGCCGGGGTGCTCGAGGTCGTCGCGGGCTCGGCCACCGCCGGCGCCGTGGTGCCGCCGAGACCGACCACCGCGACCGCGCCGCCGCCCACGACGAGGAACCCGGTCAGCGCGGCCGAGGCCAGCACCCGCCGGCGGGTCCAGCGGGGGCGCGCCGGCCCCCGGTCCGGACCGGGGGTGCGCAGCAGGGCCCGGGCGGTGGGGGGGACCACGGCGAGCGGGCGGGTGGGTTCGTCCGTGGCGCCCAGCCGACGGCGGGCGCCCTCGGCGGCGGCCACCACCGCGTCGCCGTCGGCCAGCCGGCCCGCGGCGTCCTTGACCAGCATCGCCGCGACGAGCTCCCGCACGGGGGCGGGGACGGTGTCGGGCAGCGGGTCGGGCTCGTCGTGCAGCTGCCGCATCGCCACGGCCACCGAGTTGTCGCCGTCGAAGGCGCGCCGGCCGGCCAGCAGCTCGTAGGCCACCATGCCCAGGGCGTACACGTCGCCGGCGGGGGTGGCCACCTGCCCCCGCGCCTGCTCCGGGGACAGGTAGTGCGCCGTGCCGACCACCTGCCCGGCACTGGTCAGCGCCGTGCTCCCGGCCGACCAGGCGATGCCGAAGTCGGTGACGGCGACCGACCCGTCGGGCCGCAGCAGCAGGTTCCCGGGCTTGACATCCCGGTGCACGATCCCGGCCTCGTGCGCCGCCGCCAGCCCGGCACCGGCCTGCGCGACCACGTCGAGCACCTGCTCGGCCGGCAGCGCCCCCACCCGCCGGCGGACGGCGGCCAGGGACTCCCCGGGCACCAGCTCCATGACCAGCCAGGCCAGGTGCTCGCCCCCGTCGACCCCGGTCTCGCCGTAGTCGTACACCGCGGTGACGTTGCGGTGGCCCAGCAGCGCGGCGTGCCGGGCCTCGGCGCGGAACCGGGCCAGGAACTCCGGGTCACCCGCGTACTCGTCGCGCAGCACCTTCACCGCGACCGGCCGAGACAGCCGGCGGTCGTGCGCCCGCCACACCTGGCCCATGCCGCCGGTGGCGATCAGCGACCGCAGCTCGTACCGGTCGGCGAGGACGGGGAGCTCGGGCACCGGCACAGGGTCTCCCGTCCCGGACCGTCCCGCCGGTCGGCGTCACCCGTCCAGGTGCGCCGACAGGGGACGTCGGCACCGCTCCCACCCCCGCCCTCACGGTGCGTGAGCGCTCCGGTCAGGCCGAGCCGCTCCAGGCCGCCGGGACGATGGTCCACATGATCTCGGACTCGACGTCGGCGGGGTTGGACCAGGTGTGCGGGTCCCGGCCGGAGAAGGTGAGGGTGTCGCCCTCGGCCAGCTCCACGGACTCGCTGGCGAACCGCAGGGTGACCCGCCCCCGCAGCACGTGCACCGACTCCACCTCGCAGTTGATCGTGTAGAGCTGCGAGCCGCCGCTCGCACCGGGCTGCAGGGTCGAGCGCAGCAGCTGCACCCGGGACTCCGCGCGGGGCGTGAGCAGCCGCTCGACCGCGCCGGAGCCGCCCATGTTGATCAACGGGGCGTCGGCGAGCGGGACCACCCGCTGCACGGGGTCGTCGAACAGGGCGCCGACCGGCAGGGAGAGCACCTGGCACAGGGTCACCAGGCTGGCGACGCTCGGGGAGGTCTCGTCCCGCTCCACCCGGCTGATGAAGCCCTTGGTCAGCGCCGTCGCCTCCGCCAGCTGGTCGATCGTCAGCCCCTGCGCCCGGCGGGTCGCGCGCAGCTTGGCGCCGATGCGCAGCGGTTCCCCGGACGGCGCGGGGTGAGGGGCGGCCACGGCAGCATCTTCGCCGGTCAGCCGGGGGAGGGGGACGAGCGGCCCCCGCTGGTCCACCTGCACGTGCGGTCGGCCGTCCTGGTGCGTCGAGCGGGCGGGTGCAGACTGGCCCCGTCGGTGAGGAGGACGCGTCGGTGGGTCTCGAGGGTGCGCGGGTCACGGTGGTCGGCGCCGGGGTGGTGGGGCTGTCGGCCGCGCACGACCTGGCCGCCGCGGGCGCGACCGTGCTGGTCGTGGGCGACCGCGCCGCCCACGAGGGCGTGTCCGGGGTCGCCGGGGGCCTGTGGTTCCCCTACCGGGTGACGACCCCGCCCGGGGCCGACGACGTCCTGCTGCGGTCCCGGGCCCGCTTCGAGGAGCTCGCCGACCGGCCGGGGACGGCGGTCACCGTCCGCGCGGGCACGGTGGTCGAGCGGACCGCGGCACCGGACCGGTCGTGGACGGCCGCGGCGATCGGCCCACGCGAGGCGCGTGCCGACGAGCTGCCCGCCGGCGCCGCCTCCGGGGTGCGGGCGTCGCTCCCGGTGGCCGACACCCCGCACTACCTGCGCTGGCTGCGCGACCGCTGCGGCCACCTCGGCGTCGTGGAGCAGCGCGCGCAGGTGCACGACCTGGACGCCACCGCCGCGGCCACCGCGGCCGACCTGGTCGTGCTGGCCGCCGGCGGCCGGTCGGGGGAGCTGGTGGCCGACCCCGACCCCGGCCACCCCGTGGGCGGCCAGGTGGTGCGGCTGCGCAACCCGGGCCTGGTCGAGTGGCTGCTCGACGAGGAGGACCCGGCGGGCCTGACCTACGTCATCCCGCGGGGCGAGGACGTGGTGTGCGGCGGCACCGCCGACCCGTGGCCCGCCACGACGGCGGTCGACCCCGGCGTGCAGGAGCAGATCCTTCGGCGGGTGGTCGCGGCGGTGCCCGCGCTGGCCGGGCAGGATGTGCTGGGGGCCGCCTACGGCCTGCGCCCCGCGCGGGCCACCCTGCGGCTGGGTCCGGTCCCGGGCGGCGCCGTCCCGGTCGTGGCCTGCTACGGCCACGGCGGCGCCGGGCTGACCCTGTCGTGGGGCTGCGCCGAGGCCGTCGTCCGGTTCGCCGCCGCGCTCCTCGGGCCCCGGACAGCGGACCGGCCCGGACCCCCGACGGGGTCCGGGCCGGTCGACGACCTACCTCAGTTCGTGTAGCGCTGCGCCTCGTCGCGGACGGCGTCCACCGGGTTGCCGGTCGACTGCACCTCGCGGCGGGCCGAGGGCGCCTCGGACTCCACCTTGTCCAGCACCTTCTCCCAGCGCTGGCGCATCGGGACGATGCCGCCACCACCGACGGCCACCACGACGACGCCCACCAGGGCGGCGAGGGAGGCGTACAGGACGGCGTTGACCACGTTCTGGGCGATCTGCAGCTGGTCCAGCGCGGCGATGACGCCCAGCGCCAGGATCAGCGTCGAGGTGGCGTTGGCCAGCACCCGGGCGTAGGACAGCGAGCCCAGCGCGTTCTGCACCAGCAGCTTCGCGCCGGCGGCGACCGCGGCGGCGATGACCAGGATGAGGATCGCCACGAACACCCGCGGCAGGTAGCCGATCACCGCGGACAGGTAGTCGCTGATCGGGTTCTGGCCGAAGACGCCGAAGGCGGTGGAGAGCACGAAGAGCATCACGGCGTAGAAGACGATGCGGCCCAGGATCTGGCCCGCGTCGTACTGCGAGTTCGCCAGCACGCGCTTGATGCCGCCGCGCTCGACGGCCCGCTCGAAGCCGACCCGGTCGAGGACCCGGACCAGCACCTTCTCGAGGGCCTTCGCGATGAAGTAGCCGACGGCGAGGATGACGAGGAACAGCACGAGGCGGGGGAGGAACTGCAGGACGGTGTCCAGCGCGTTGCGCGTGGACTGGCCGACGTCGTTCATGCGGGGTCTCCAAGGTCTGGCTCGACCATGCCGGGGTCCGGGATGGGCCCCGGGACGCCCCGGGTGCAGCCGATCAGTGCCCCACGATCTTCTGGAGAAACACGTTCTCTACGGCGTAAGCCGGGCGACGCCGCAGGCCGGCGCAGCCCGCGTCAGGTCGTGATGCGCAGCAGCTTGTCCACGCCCATCGCCTGCAGCGGCCGCAGGGCCGGCCGGCTGGGGTGCAGCAGCTCGACGGTGCGCGGCTCGGCGGCACGCGCGATCTTGATGACCAGCGTGATGCCGGCGCTGCCCATGAAGGTGACGCGCTGGGCGTCGATGCGCGCGACGTCGTCGGTCGCCTGCTCGGAGCGTTCCCAGGCGTTGACGAGGGCGAAGTCCACGTCGCCGGCGAGCACGAGGGTGCTGCCGTCGACGGTGATGGAACCGGAGGTGATGGCGTCCAGGTCGGGGAGGTCGTCGTCCATGGCGCACCGACCCTAGCGTCCTGCGCACCCACCACGGGGGTTCGACCCGGGAGCGGCGGGGAAGAGGGTGCGGGCATCCAACAGAGGGGGAGGACCCGTGGCCGAGCACGGTGTGGAGAAGGTCCGCGAGCTGGTGGCGGACGAGAAGATGGCGATGCTGACGACGGTCGGCGCCGACGGCTCGCTGCAGAGCCGGCCGATGTCGCTCCAGGAGGTCGAGTTCGACGGCGACCTGTGGTTCTTCGCCGAGGCCGGTGGCGGGCCGGCCCAGAGCATCCAGGCCAACCCGACGGTCAACGTGACCACGGGGTCGAGGTCGGCGTGGGTCTCGATCTCCGGTCGCGGCAGCGTCGTCACCGACGTGGCCAAGAAGAAGGAGCTGTGGAACTCCGGCGCCGAGGCGTGGCTGCCGCAGGGCCCCGAGGACCCCTCGGTCGTGCTCATCAAGGTCGACGGCGACAGCGCGGAGTACTGGGACACCCCGGGCGCGGTGGCCACCGCGCTGAGCTTCGTGAAGGCGAAGGCGAAGGGCGAGCGCGCCGACGTCGGGGAGAACGAGAAGGTCGAGCTGCCCTGACCGGCGTCGCCCGGCCCGGCCCGCGCCGGGCCGGGCGGCACCCGTCCGGGTGAGGGGTCTGGATCCGTTCCGCAATGCGGCGTCCACTGGGTCGAGGGCCGGTCCCGGCCCCGACGAGGAGCACCCCATGCACGAAGCCGTCGAGCACCCGGCGGACCACCGACCCGAGCTGGACTCGCTCACCGACCACGAGTCGCTGGCGCGACCCGACGGCGTCCCGGTCGTCGGCACGTCGACCGTCCACGGGTCGATCACGCTGGTCGCCGGCACCCTGGTCCTGGCCGGCGACGTCGGCACCGACCTGTGCCTGGCGTTCCGGGCCACCGCGCCGACGCTGGACGGCGTGCAGTGCCTGGATGCCCGGCAGGTCACCTTCCTCGGCAGCCCCGGGGTGGGCTTGCTCGCCCAGGTGGCCCACGACCGCGGGGCCGGGGTGCCCCTGTGGGGCAGCCGCGCAGCGCTGCGGCCGCTGCGGCTGACCGGGCTCGACCGGCTGTTCGACGTCCGCCCCGCCTGACCTCCGCACCGCCTGGGCACTGCCCTGCCTGGGTACTGCGCGGCCCACCGGCTGTGGTTGCATGCGCGCGTGCCCGCCGTCGAGGACACCGGCCCGACCGTCGTCCCGTTCCGCGCCGCGGTCCGCGCGTGGTTCGCCATCTCCCTGCAGACCTTCGGCGGCCCGGCCGGCCAGATCGCGGTCATGCAGCGCTCGCTGGTCGAGGAGAAGCGCTGGATCGGCCAGCGCCGGTTCCTGCACGCGCTGAACTACTGCATGCTGCTGCCCGGACCGGAGGCCCAGCAGCTGGCCACCTACGTCGGCTGGCTGCTGCACGGCACCCGCGGTGGCCTGGTGGCCGGCGGGCTGTTCGTGCTGCCGGGCGTGGTCGCGCTGCTCGTGCTCTCGGCGGTCTACGTCGCCTTCGGGACGACGACGGCGGTCCTCGCCCTCTTCGCCGGCCTCGCCCCGGCGGTGCTCGCCGTCGTGGTGCAGGCCGTGACCCGGGTGGGACGGCGCGCGCTGACCAGCCCGGCGCTCGTGGGCATCGCCGTCGCGGCCTTCCTCGCGCTGACGCTGTTCGGGGTGCCGTTCCCGGTGGTCGTGGTCCTGGCCGGTGCGGCCGGGTTCGCGCTGGGCCGCTGGCGGCCGGCCCTGCTGCGGGAGCGGGCGGCCGCCGCCGTGCCCGACGACGGCCCGCCCCCGGTCGTGCCCGACGACGTGCTGCACACCGCGGCCCCCTCCTGGCGCCGGTCGGTGCGGGTGCTGCTCGTGGGCCTCGTCGCCTGGGGCGTGCCCCTGGTGGCGGTCGCCCTGCTCACCGGGGCCGGCAGCACGCTCACCGAGCAGGGGCTGTTCTTCTCCGGCACCGCGGTGGTGACCTTCGGCGGCGCCTACGCCGTGCTGGCCTACGTCGCCCAGCAGGCCGTCGGCGGGTACGGCTGGCTGGCGCCGGGGGAGATGGTCCGCGGCCTCGCGCTGGCCGAGTCCACGCCCGGACCGCTGGTCATGGTCGTGCAGTTCGTGGCCTTCCTCGGCGCCTACCGGGCTCCGGGTGACCTGGACCCGTGGGTCGCCGCGGTGCTGGCCTCCCTGCTGGTCACCTGGGTGACCTTCGTGCCGAGCTTCCTGTTCGTGCTGCTCGGGGCGCCCTGGATGGAGCGGCTGCGCGGCAACCGGAGCCTGTCCGCCGCGCTGACCGGCATCACCGCCGCCGTGGTGGGCGTGATCGCGAACCTGGGCCTCTACTTCGCCGTGCACACCCTGTTCCGCGGGACCGGCGAGGTGCGGTGGGGGCCGGTGTCGCTGCTGGTGCCCGACCCGGGCACGCTGCGGCCGCTGGCCGTGGTGCTCGCCGTCCTCGCCGCGGTGCTGCTGTTCCGCGCGAAGCTGTCGGTCCTCGCCGTCCTCGGCGTGTGCGCCGCGCTGGGGCTGGTCGCCGGTCTCGCGGGGCTGCCGGTCAGCTGACCGTGGGCCGACCCGCCGCGGACACCAACCCCGCGGCGAGGTCCCGCACGCGGGTGTTGGTGTCGTTGGAGCGCCGCAGCAGCTCGGCGAAGGCCTGGTCGGCGTCCCAGCCGTGCTCCTGCATGAGCAGCCCCTTGGCCTGCTCGATCACCGCGCGGCTCTCCTCGGCCTGCCGCACCCCGTCGGCCGCCGCGACCAGGTCCTGGTGGTCCAGCACGTTGGCCAGCACCACCGCGACGCCGACCAGCTCGGCGGCGACCGCGGGCACGTCGTCGGGGACGAAGGCGCCCGCGGGCTCGGCGTAGACGTTGACCGCCGCCCGGATGCCGTGCTCGCGGGGCACCGGCACCGACAGGCAGCTCAGCGTGCCCCGGCGGCGGGCCTCCGCCGCGTGGGCGGGCCAGCGCTCGTCGACCCGGGCGTCGGCCAGCAGGTGCGGCTCCCCGCTGCGCGCGGTGTCCAGGCACGGACCGGTGCCCTCGGTGTACTGCGCCTCGTCGAGCTCGTGGGCCAGCAGCCCGGTGGCGGCCACGGTGCGGGCCCGCCGGCCGCGCAGCAGGGTGAGGGAGGCCGACGCCGCCGCCGGCAGCACCGCCTCGACGTGCCGGGCAACCAGCAGCGCCACGGACTGCACCGTCTGCTCGGTCACCGGCAGCAGCGGCAGCCGCCGCGCCAGCCCACCGCCCTCGGGCGTGGTCCCCGCCGTGTGCACCGTGCCCATGCCGCCCTCCCCGGGTCGTGCACCTCACCTGCCCCGTCCGGCGCCGGTTCACCCCTCCGTGACCGACCCGGGCACTAACCTGTCCGCGTGACGCGCGCCCAGGGCAGGACCGGCAGCGCGGCCCCGGCGCCGTCGCGCGACGAGCTGGGCGACGCGGTCTGGACGGTGCCCAACGCGCTGTCGGTGCTGCGGCTGCTCGGCGTCCCGCTGTTCCTCTGGCTGCTGCTGGGCCCGCAGGCCGACGGCTGGGCGGTCGCCGTCCTCATGGTCTCCGGGGTCACCGACTGGGCCGACGGCAAGCTCGCCCGGGCGCTGGGCCAGTCCAGCCGGCTGGGGGCGATGCTCGACCCGGCCGCCGACCGCCTCTACATCGTGGCCACGCTGGTCGCCTTCGTGATCCGCGACGTCGTCCCGCTGTGGTTCGTCGCCGCCATCGTCGCCCGCGAGCTGGTGCTGGCCGTCGTGCTGCTGGTGCTGCGGCGGTACGGCTGGCCGCCGCTGCAGGTGCACTACCTCGGCAAGGCCGCGACGTTCCTGTTCCTGTACGCGTTCCCGTTGCTGCTGCTGGCCGCCGGCACCGGCACGCTCGCCGCGGTGGTCGCCCCGGTCGCCTACGCGCTGACCATCTGGGGTGGTGCGCTGTACCTGCTGTCCGCCGTCCTGTACGTGGTGCAGGCCGTCGGCCTGGTCCGGCAGGCCCGGGCCGAGCGGGTCCCGGCGTGACGACGACCCAGCAGCCCTCCCGCACCCGGTCACTGGGGGCGTCCCTGCTCGACCAGGTCCTCGCCGAGACCGTCGACCCGGCCTACGCGCAGGCCGCCGCGGCCCGCGCCGCCCGGCCGGCGCCCACCCGCGGCGCGCGCTCGCGGGGGCAGGCGCTGGTCGCGGTGACCATGGTGCTGGCCGGCCTGCTCGCCGCCCTGACCTACGGCCAGGCCTCCGCCGGCACCGAGGGCCGGCAGGAGATCCGGGCCGCCCTCATCGCCGACATCGACCGGGAGTCCGGCGTCACCGACGACCTCGTCGCCTCCCTCGCACAGGTGCAGGGGGAGGTCGGCGCCGCCCGCGACCAGGCGCTGTCGGCGTCCACCGGCGGCCAGCTCGCGCTGGACCAGCTGGCCCGGCAGGAGGCCGGCGCGGCCACCGAGCCGGTGCACGGGCCCGGGCTGACCGTGACGCTGGGCAACGCGCTGCCCTCGGCCGACGACGACCCGGTCGCCACCGCCGCCCCCTCCGACGGCGAGGTCGCGCAGGTGCTCGACCGCGACCTGCAGCTGCTGGTCAACGCCCTGTGGTCCGCCGGGGCCGAGGCGATCAGCGTCGACGGCCAGCGGCTGGGCCCCACCACCACCATCCGCCAGGCCGGCGGGGCGATCCTGGTCGACCTGCGGCCGGTCAGCAGCCCCTACGAGGTGCTGGCCGTCGGCGACCCCACCGCCCTGCAGAACGGGTTCCTGGCCGCTCCCGAGGCCACCTACCTCGCCCAGCTGTCCCGGACCTACGACTGGGTCTTCGAGTTCAACCGGTCCGACGACCTGGAGCTGCCCGGTGCCAGCAGCCCCGAGCTGCGGTCGGCCCGGCCGCTGACCCCCGACACCGGCGCGCCGTCCGGCCCCCCGGGCACGGCACCGGCCGGGGACGACGGAGACTGACCCGGTGATCCCCATCCTCGGCCTCGCGGTGGGCGTGGTGCTCGGCCTGCTCCTGGACCCCAGCGTCCCGGTCTGGCTGCAGCCCTACCTGCCGATCGCCGTCGTCGCCGCCCTGGACGCGGTCTTCGGCGGCATCCGGGCCCGCTTCGACGGGATCTTCGACGCCAAGGTGTTCGTGGTGTCCTTCGTGTCCAACGTCGTCGTGGCCGCGCTCATCGTCTTCCTCGGCGACCAGCTCGGCGTGGGGGCGCAGCTGTCGACCGCGGTGGTCGTCGTCCTGGGCATCCGCATCTTCGGCAACGCCGCCGCCATCCGACGCCACCTGTTCCGGGCCTGAGGGGAGCACCGCCGTGGCCGACGAGGACACCTCCCGGGAGAGCACCCCGGACGACGGGCCGGGGGCGACCCCGCAGGACGACGCCGCCCGGCCCTCGCTGTGGCACCGGTTGCGGCACCGCCGCCGCGACCGGCTCGCCGCCGCGCTGATCGGCGTGCTCACCCTGCTGCTGGGCTTCGCCTTCGCCGTGCAGGTGCGCAGCACCGACACCGACACCGCCTACACCGGTGCGCGCGAGGAGGACCTGGTGAGCATCCTCGACCAGGTCAACGCGCGCGAGGACCGGCTCCGGCAGCAGATCAGCGAGCAGCGGGCCGCCCTCGAGCAGCTCACCGACACCGACAGCCAGGCGGCCGCGGCGCTGGCGGAGGCCCAGCAGCGGGCCACCGAGCTCGGCATCCTCAACGGCAGCCTGGCCGCCCAGGGCCCGGGTCTGCGGATGACCATCAGCGACCCCGGTGACGACATCACCCCCGCGGTCCTGCTCAACGCCGTCCAGGAGCTGCGCGGCGCCGGTGCGGAGACCATGCAGGTCGACGACGTGCGGATCGGGGTGAGCAGCGCGATCACCGGCTCGGGCGGCGCGCTGCAGATCGACGGCCAGGACGTCGACGCGCCCTACGTCGTGCTCGTCATCGGCGACCCGCAGGTGCTCGCCACCGCCATGGACATCCCCGGCGGGGTGAGCGCGGCCGTGCGCCGCGAGGGCGGCGACGTCACGATCGTGCAGTCCGACCAGGTCGTGGTGGACGCGTTGCGACCCCTCGACCAGCCTCAATACGCTCAGCCCACCGACTAGAGGAGACCCTCCCGCATGGCCACCCCCGACGACCGCCGCTACACCGACCAGCACGAGTGGGCCCAGGTCCAGGGCACCTCGGGTGCGGCGACGGTGGTCCGCATCGGCATCACCGACCACGCCCAGGACGCCCTGGGCGACATCGTCTACGTCCAGCTGCCCGAGGTCGGCGAGGAGCTCACCACCGGCAACCCGGTGGGCGAGGTGGAGTCCACCAAGAGCGTCTCCGACGTGTACGCCCCGCTGGCCGGCACCGTCTCGGCGGTGAACACCGCGCTGGCCGAGACGCCGGAGACGGTCAACTCCGACCCCTACGGCGAGGGCTGGCTGCTGGAGATCGAGGTCACCGGCGACACCGAGGACCCCACCGACGGCCTGCTGGACGCCGCCGCCTACCAGGCCCTGGTCGACCAGGGCTGACGCGCCGACCGGGGCACCCCCGGGTGCCCCGGGCCCGGCGATCACTATGCTCGCCCGGACGATCGAACGACCCCCTGGCACCACCGCGACCCGAGCCCTGGGTCCGCGACGTTGCCGCCTGCACACCGGAGGAGACACCGTGCACTGCACTCGATGTGGACACCAGAACCCCGAGGGCAGTCGCTTCTGCGCGCAGTGCGGCTCGGCCCTGTCCCCGGAGCGTGCCGGGGAGTCCACCAGCGTCATCCCCAAGGTCGGCGGCGAGGACTCCGGCGAGGCCCCGCAGACCGGTGAGACCCCGCTGGACGCCCACGCCGGCGCCGTGGAGTCCCTGCCCGCCGGGTCGGCCCTGCTGGTGGTCAAGCGCGGCCCCAACGCCGGCAGCCGGTTCCTCCTGGACCAGGAGGTCACCACCGCCGGTCGGCACCCCGACAGCGACATCTTCCTCGACGACGTGACCGTCAGCCGCCGGCACGTGGAGTTCCACCGCGAGGGCGGCGGCTTCACCGTGCACGACGTCGGCAGCCTGAACGGCACCTACGTCAACCGCGAGCCGGTCGACGTGGCCTCCCTGGCCGGCGGCGACGAGGTGCAGATCGGCAAGTTCCGGTTGGTCTACCTGACCGGTCCGCGCACCGGCGAGCCCGCCACGTCGTGACCTCGGCGGTGCGCTCGGACGACCCGGTGGACGCCGGCGGGCCCGACGCCCGCCCGCGGTTCACCATCGGGGAGGTGCTCGCCGCGCTGCGCGAGGAGTTCCCCGACGTGACCATCTCCAAGATCCGCTACCTGGAGGGCGAGGACCTCGTCCACCCGCAGCGGACGCCGTCGGGCTACCGGAAGTTCTCCACCGCCGACGTCGAGCGGCTGCGCTTCGTGCTCTCCGCGCAGCGCGACCACTACCTGCCGCTGCGGGTGATCAAGGAGCAGCTGGACGCCCTGGACCGCGGGGAGCAGCCGACCCGGCCCGAGCCGCCGGCGGCCGCCCCCGCGGCGCCGGCCGCACCCGCCGTCCCGGCCCCCCGGCCGGAGGAGGGCGCGCCGCTGCCGGCCGCGGCCTTCGCGGCCGCCGTCGGGCTGGACGACGCCCAGCTGGCCGACTGCGTGCAGCACGGCCTGCTCGTCCCCGGCGCCGACGGCTCCTTCCCGGCCGGTGCGCTGCCGGTGGCCCAGGCCGTGGCCGGGCTGGCCCGGCACGGCATCGAGCCCCGGCACCTGCGGGTGCACCGCACCGGCGCCGAGCGCGAGGCGGCACTGCTCGAGCAGGTCGTCGCCCCGGCGCTGGCCTCCCGGGCCGAGGACGCCCGGACGCGCGCGGCCGAGCAGCTGCACGAGCTGGGTGCGCTGTCCGCGCAGCTGCACACCGCGCTGCTGGAGCTGCGCCTGCGCGAGGTCCTCGGGCCCGACGCCGGGGCCTGAGGCCCGGGGTACGTTGGGTCCACCAGCACCGACCGGAGGAGGACGACCGTGCAGGAGCTCAGAGTGGTCGGTGTCCGGGTCGAGCTGCCCGGCAACCAGCCGATCCTGCTGCTCAAGGAGACGCAGGGCGAGCGGTACCTGCCGATCTGGATCGGCGCCGTCGAGGCCGCCGCGATCGCGTTCGAGCAGCAGGGTGTGCGGCCGGCCCGCCCGATGACCCACGACCTCCTGCGCGAGGTCGTCACCGCCCTGGGCGCCACGCTGCAGGCGGTGCACATCACCGAGATGAAGGACGGCATCTACCTCGCCGAGCTCGTCTTCGGCGAGCAGCGCACGGTCAGCGCCCGTCCCTCCGACGCCGTCGCCCTCGCGGTGCGCACGGGTGCCCCGATCTACGGCGCGGAGGCCCTGCTGGACGAGGTCGGGATCGAGATCCCGGACGAGCAGGAGGACGAGGTCGAGAAGTTCCGCGAGTTCCTCGACCAGGTCACCCCGGACGACTTCTTCGGCCCCTCGGGATCCGGCCCCAACACCTGACGCTCGGTGAGGGCCCGGTGACAGCCGGGTCGTCGCAGGTCACGGTCCGGTCACCCTGGGGGGTGAGGTCGTCGACACGCCGCCCGCCTCGGTTGACCACCCCAGCGGGCACGCCTACGTTCGACGAATCACCCCGGTGCAACTCCTCGGAGCTGCGCGGGGTCCCGACCCGGGTGTCCGGTTCGGCCGCTCGATCAGGAGGACGCGGACGTGGGCGACGGCAACCAGGGCCAGCTCTTCCCCGACGCAGCCGTGGGTGCTCCCTCCTACGACGACGCCGACAGCGACGCCTTCGGCTACCGCGGACCGACGGCCTGCGCCGCCGCTGGTATCACCTATCGGCAGTTGGACTACTGGGCGAGAACAGGTCTGGTCGCCCCGTCGGTCCGCACCGCCACCGGCTCGGGCACGCAGCGCCTCTACAGCTTCCGCGACATCCTGGTGCTCAAGGTCGTCAAGCGGCTGCTGGACACCGGGGTCTCGCTGCAGAACATCCGCAAGGCCGTGGACCACCTGCGCACCCGCGGGGTGAAGGAGCTGTCCAACATCACGCTCCTGTCCGACGGCGCCACCGTGTACGAGTGCACCTCCGCCGAGGAGGTCGTCGACCTGCTGGCCGGCGGTCAGGGCGTCTTCGGCATCGCCGTCTCCGGCGCGCTGCGCGAGCTCTCCGGCGAGCTGGCCGAGCTGCCCGCCGAGCGCGTCGACGGTGCTCCCGTGCAGGCCGACGACGAGCTGTCCGCCCGTCGCCGGCGCCGCGCCTCGGCGTAACGCCGCCGGGTACGTTCGGGGCGTGGTCGACTTCCCGCTCCCCGCACTGGACGCACTGCAGCCGACCGGGGCCTTCGCCGCCCGGCACATCGGGCCGCGCCCCGACGACGTCGCACGCATGCTCGCCGCCGTCGGCCAGCCCTCGCTGGACGCGCTGGTCGACACCGCCGTGCCCGAGGTGGTGCGCGACCGCACCGCGCTGGACCTGCCCGCGGCCTCGGGCGAGGCCGAGGTGCTCGCCGCGCTGCGCGAGCGCGCCGCCGACAACGAGGTCTTCACGTCGATGATCGGGCTGGGCTACAGCGGCACGACCACCCCGGCGGTCATCCAGCGCTGCATCCTGGAGAACCCGGCCTGGTACACCGCCTACACGCCCTACCAGCCCGAGATCAGCCAGGGCCGGCTCGAGGCGCTGATCAACTTCCAGACGACCGTGGCCGACCTGACCGGCCTGCCGGTGGCCGGCGCCTCCATGCTCGACGAGGCGACCGCGGCCGCCGAGGCCATGACGCTGGTCCGCCGCGCCGGCCGGGCCAAGCCCGATGCCGTGTTCGTCGTGGACGAGGACACGCTGCCGCAGACCCTGGCGGTGCTGCGCACCCGGGCCGAGCCGCTGGGCATCACGCTGCACGTGGCCGACCTCTCGGCGGGCTGGCCCGCCGACCTGCCCGCCGCCGGTGCCTTCGGGGTGCTGCTGGCCTACCCGGGCGCCTCCGGTGCGGTGCGCGACCACCGTGCGCTGGCCGCTGCCGCGCACGAGGCCGGCGCCGCCGTCGTCGTGGCCGCGGACCTGCTCGCGCTGACCCTGGTCGAGGCACCGGGGGAGTGGGGCGCCGACGTCGCCTGCGGCACCACCCAGCGCTTCGGCGTCCCCATGGCCTACGGCGGCCCGCACGCCGGCTACCTGTCGGTGCGCGAGGGCCTGGCCCGGCAGCTGCCCGGCCGGCTGGTCGGGGTCTCCGTGGACGCCGACGGCGACGTCGCCTACCGGCTGGCCCTGCAGACCCGCGAGCAGCACATCCGCCGCGAGAAGGCCACCAGCAACATCTGCACGGCGCAGGTGCTGCTCGCCGTCATCGCCGGCGCCTACGCCGTGCACCACGGCCCCGAGGGACTGGCCGCGATCGCCGCGCGCACCCACCGCTGCGCCACCACGCTGGCCGGCTGGCTGCGCGCCGGCGGCGTCGAGGTCGTGCACGAGCACTTCTTCGACACCGTGCTGGCCCGGGTGCCCGGCCGGGCCGCCGAGGTGCTGGCCGCCGCGGCGGCCCGCCGGATCAACCTGCGGCTGGTCGACGGCGACACCGTCGCGGTGGCCTGCGACGAGACGACGACGGTGGACACCCTGCGCGACGTCGCCGCCGCGTTCGGCGTGGAGGCCGGCGGGGTGGATGACACCGCCGACGCGCTGCCCGCCGACCTGCGCCGCCGCTCGGCCTACCTGACCCACCCGGTCTTCTCCGCGCACCGCAGCGAGACCGCGCTGCTGCGCTACCTGCGCTCGCTGAGCGACAAGGACCTGGCGCTGGACCGCACCATGATCCCGCTGGGCTCGTGCACGATGAAGCTGAACGCGGCGACCGAGATGGCCGCCATCACCTGGCCGGAGTTCGCCGGGCTGCACCCGTTCGCCCCCGTCGAGCAGGCCCGCGGCTACGCCCGGATGATCGACGAGCTGTGCACCGGGCTGGCCGAGATCACCGGCTACGCCGCGGTGAGCGTGCAGCCCAACGCCGGCTCGCAGGGCGAGTTCGCGGGGCTGATGGCCATCCGCGGCTACCACCGCTCGCGCGGGGACGACCAGCGCGACGTCTGCCTCATCCCGTCCTCGGCGCACGGCACCAACGCCGCCTCCGCCGTGATGGCCGGCATGCGGGTGGTCGTGGTGGCCTGCGACGACCAGGGCAACGTCGACGTCGCGGACCTGCGCGCCAAGGTCGACCAGCACGCCGACCGGCTGGCCGCGCTGATGATCACCTACCCGTCCACCCACGGGGTCTTCGAGACCGCCGTCTCCGACATCTGCGCCGCGGTGCACGACGCCGGCGGCCAGGTCTACGTCGACGGCGCCAACCTCAACGCGCTGGTCGGCCTGGCCCGCCCGGGCCGCTTCGGCTCCGACGTCAGCCACCTCAACCTGCACAAGACCTTCTGCATCCCGCACGGCGGCGGCGGTCCCGGGGTGGGCCCGATCGGCGTGGCCGAGCACCTGGTGCCCTTCCTGCCCGGCCACCCGCTGGTCCCGACCGGCGGCGAGGGCCCCGCGGTGGCCGGTGCACCGTTCGGGTCGGCGGGCATCCTGCCCATCTCCTGGGCCTACCTGCGGCTGATGGGCCCCGACGGTCTGCGCTCGGCCACCGAGCACGCCATCCTCGCGGCCAACTACGTCGCCGCCCGGCTGCGCGAGCACTACCCGGTGCTCTACACCGGTGCCGAGGGCCTGGTCGCCCACGAGTGCATCCTCGACATCCGGCCGATCACCAAGGCCACCGGCGTCACCAACGACGACATCGCCAAGCGGCTGGTCGACTACGGCTTCCACGCCCCGACCATGAGCTTCCCGGTGAACGGCACGCTGATGGTGGAGCCGACCGAGAGCGAGGACCTCGGCGAGCTCGACCGGTTCGTCGACGCCATGGTGGCCATCCGCGGCGAGATCGCCCGGGTGGAGTCGGGGGAGTGGGACGTCGCGGACAACCCGCTGCGCAACGCCCCGCACACCCTCTCGATGCTCGCCCGCGACTGGGACCGGCCCTACAGCCGGGAGGTCGCCGTCCACCCGCTGCCGTCGCTGGTCGGCCGGGCCTACCTGGCGCCGGTGCGGCGGATCGACGGCGCCTACGGCGACCGCAACCTGATCTGCTCCTGCCCCTCGCCGGAGGCGTTCGCCGAGGTCGACCCGGCGCCGGTGAGCGGCGACGCCGACCCCGAGGGCGTGGGCGAGACCGAGACCGCCGGCGTCGACCGCGAGCCCGTCGCCCAGGCCTGATCCCCGCGCGGCCCCACCCGCCCGAGGCAGGGGAAGCCCTGCACCCACCTCCGGGGCCCGGGGGCGGGTGCAGGGCTTCCCCTGCCTGGTGCGGCGGCGCGGGTCAGGCGGGGGACTTCACCGTCACCACGGGGCAGTGCGCCTCCGCGATCACCCGCATCGCGTTGCTGCCGAGCAGGAACTTCATGGTCACCGACCGCCGCCGCACGGGCAGCACCACCATGTCGGCGTCCTCGGACAGGGTGATCAGCGTCTGGGCGACGTCCTCGGGCTGCTCGTGCAGCACGTGGTCGACCCCCTCGGCGGCGGTCGCGATCAGCTCGCGGGTGGCGGTGGACAGGTGCACCGGCGCGCTCGGGGTGTCGCCGGTGGTGGCGACGAGCACGGCGGAGGTCTGCAGGCGGCGGGCCCGCTTGAGGCCCCAGTGCAGGGCGGCGACGCCCTCGGGGCGGTCGTTGACGGCGATGACGACGGGTGCGGTCACGGTCGGGCTCCTCAGGCGTGGAAGGGGACGACGCCGAGCAGCAGCGCGACGGCGAGCATGGCCAGCGAGCACAGCGCGGCGCGCCAGATGACCCGCTTGTGGTGGTCGGCCAGGTCGACCTTGGCCAGGGAGACCAGCAGCAGCATGGCCGGCACCAGCGGGCTGGTCATGTGCACCGGCTGGCCGATGATCGAGGCCCGGGCCATCTCCACCGGCGTGATGCCGTAGTTCGCCGCGGCCTCGGACAGGATCGGCAGCACGCCGAAGTAGAAGGCGTCGTTGGTCAGGAAGAACGTCAGCGGCATCGACAGCACCGCGGTGATGGTGGCGAAGTACGGGCCCCAGCTGTCGGGGACGACGTCGACGATCCAGCTGGCCATCGCGGTGTCCATGCCGGTGGCCGACAGGACGGCGACCAGCACGGCCGCGGCGAACACCATGGACACGACCGCGACGATGCTCGAGGCGTGCTCCTTGATCCGCTCGCTCTGCTCGGCGGGGCTGGGGAAGTTCACCACCAGGGCAATCGCGGCGAAGACCATGAAGACGAAGAACAGCGGGACGACGTCCATGCCCAGCAGCACCAGCAGGGCGACGGTGAGCGCGGCGTTGAACCAGAGCAGCTTGGGCCGCAGCGTGGACCGGTTCGGGTCCAGGCCGGTGATCGCGGGCTGCTCGTCGGGGGTCTCGGCGTCCGTGCCGTCGCCGGCGCCGCCGGTGGGCCGGGCGGCCGGACGGCGACCGCCGCCGGTGCCGCCGGAGACGAAGGCGCCCACGCCGGCCAGCTCCTGCTCGCGCACCTCGGTCAGCGAGATGCCCTTCTTCGCCAGCCGGCGCCGCTCACCCAGGCCCATGAGGACCGACAGGACCAGCACCATGGCGAACCCGGCGACCATGCTCGGCACCATCGGGTTGAACAGCTCGGTGGGGGAGACGTCCAGCGCCGTCGCGGCCCGGATCGTGGGCCCGCCCCACGGCAGGATGTTGAACACGCCGTTGGCCAGGTTCGCCGCGACCGTCAGCGTCACCGGCGACATGCCCAGCCGCAGGTAGATCGGCAGCATGGCCGAGACGGTGATGATGAAGGTGGTCGAGCCGTCGCCGTCCAGGGAGACGACCCCGGCCAGCAGGGCGGTGCCGATGACCACCCGGACCGGGTCGTCGCCGCAGAGCTTGAGGATGCCCTTGATCAGCGGGTCGAACAGGCCCACGTCGATCATCAGGCCGAAGAAGATGATCGCGAAGAACAGCAGCGCCGCCGTGGTGGCGAAGCCGCTGATCTGCTCCTTGACCGCGTCGCCGAGGTCGAGGCCGGCCCCGGCGATGATCGCGAAGGTGACCGGCACCAGCACGAGCGCCACCACCGGCGAGAGCCGCTTGGTCAGGATCAGCGCCATGAACACGGCGACCATGCCGAATCCGAGCAGGACGAGCATCGGTGCTCCTTGGATGTGTGACGGCCCCCACGGGCCGGGGTGCCGCCGACGCTAGGAGCGGTGGCGTGCGCCACAGCGCTTGCGCGCGAAGTGATCCGTTCTCCGCGATGAACCGGTTCTGCGCGTTCTGCGCAGCGACCCGGCGTAGCCTGCGCCCGTGCACCCCCGGCGCTGGTCGTTCACCACCCAGACGCTGGCCGTGCTCGTGCTGCTGGTCGCCGTGGTGCTGGTGGTCGCCTTCGGCGGCTCCGCGTGGGTGCTGCAGCGCCAGGTCGAGCAGGACGCCGGACGGCTCGCGCTGGCCATCGCCCGTAGCGTCGCCGAGGACGACGTCGTCCGGGCCGGCGCGGAGGCCGCCAGCGACGCCGACCCCGTGCCCGGGTCGCAGCTGGCCGACGGCCCGGTGCAGCTCGCCGCAGAGGACGCCCGGTTGCGCACCGGCGCGCTGTTCGTCGTGGTGACCGACGACCGCGGGCTGCGCATCGCGCACCCTGTCCCCGACCGGCTGGGCGAGGAGGTCAGCAGCGACCCGTCGGTGCCGCTGGCCGGGGGAGAGGTGGTCGAGGAGGACACCGGCACCCTCGGCCCCGCCGCCCGCGCGAAGGTGCCGGTGCGGGCCCCGGGCTCCGACCGGGTGGTGGGCGAGGTGTCGGTCGGGGTGGCGGTCTCCGAGGTCGACCGGCTGGCCCGGGAGGCGACCCTGCTGGCCGGCGGCACCGCGGCGCTCGCGCTGCTGGGCGGGGTGGCCGGTGCCGTGCTGCTGACCCGGCGGCTGCGCCGGCTGACCCACGGCGTCGAGCCCGAGGAGCTGGGCGGCCTGCTGCAGGGCCACGAGGCGGTGCTGCACGGCATCGGCGACGGCGTGGTGGCGGTCGGCCCCGACGGCCGGGTGGTGCTGGCCAACGAGGAGGCGGCGCGGCTGCTGGGCCGGCCGGTGCAGCCCGGGGACGCCACCGCGGACTGGCCGTTCGCGCTGCGGGCGCTGGCTGCCGAGCCCGACCCGGTGCCGCGGTTGACCGTGCTGGGCGACCGCGCGCTGCTGTGCTCCTCCCGCCGCGTCGAGCGGGAGGGCCGCGCCCTGGGCGTGGTGCTGACCCTGCGCGACCGCACGGACGTCGAGCTGCTGACCCGGCAGCTGGACGCGGTGGCCGAGGCCGGCACCGTGCTGCGCGCCCAACGGCACGAGTTCGCCAATCGGCTGCACCTGGTGTCCGGGCTGCTGGACTCCGGTGCGGCCGACGAGGCGGGGGAGTACGTGCACACCCTGCTCGGCACCGGACCGCTGGGCACCGCCGTCGAGGGCCTGGACGCCGTCGCCGACCCCTACCTGCAGGCCTTCGTCGCGGCCAAGGCCGCGCACGCCCGCGAGGGCGGGGTGCAGCTGCGGCTGGGCGGGGTGTCGGTGCGCAGCCGGTTGGCCGACCCGGTCGACGTGACCACCGTGCTGGGCAACCTGGTCGACAACGCGGTGACCGCGCTGGCCGGTCGCCCGGACGGCGTGGTCGAGCTGGACCTGGTCGCCGACGGCGGCACGCTGGTGGTCGCGGTGGCCGACAACGGGCCCGGTGTCCCCGCGGACCTCGGCGACCGGGTGTTCGAGCCGGGCGTGACCACCCGGGCATCGGGCGAGGGCGGCATCGGGCTGGGGCTGGTGCGGCAGGTCGCCCGCGCCCGCGGCGGGGAGGCCCGGCTGGCCTCGGCCGGCGGGGACGGCGAGCTGGGTGGGGCGGTCTTCGTGGTGGAGCTGCCCGGGGTGCTGGAGGAGGGCGGGGCGTGATGACGGACTTCGCGGTGCTGGTGGTGGACGACGACTTCCGGGTGGCCGAGCTGCACGCCCGGGCGGTGGCCGCCGTCCCCGGGTTCACGGTGGCGGCGCGGGCGGGCACGCGGGCCGCGGCGCGCACGGCGGTCGCGGCCCGCCGCAGCTCGGGCGCGCCACCGTTCGACCTGGCGCTGGTCGACGTCTACCTGCCCGACGGGTCGGGCATCGGGTTGCTGCCCGAGCTGGACTGCGACGCGTTCGTGCTGTCCGCGGCCACCGAGCTGCCCACCTTCCGGGCCGCGCTGCGGGCCGGCGCCCTGGGCTACCTGGTCAAGCCGTTCCCGGAGCGGGTGCTGCAGGCCCGGCTGCGGGCCTACGCCCGGTTCCGCCGGGTGCTCGACGACGCCCTCGAGGTCGACCAGGAGCTCGCCGACGCCGCCCTGCACGCGCTGCGCGGCGAGGGCGGCCCCGCCGCCCGGACGGCGTCCTCGGCCACCCGGGACCTGCTGCTGCAGGCGCTGCGGGAGGCTGGCGAGCCCCGGTCCGCCGCCGAGCTGGCCGCCGCCACCGGGGTGTCCCGGGCGACCGCGCAACGGCACCTGGCCGCGCTGGACGCCGACGGCCGGCTGGACCTGCAGCTGCGCTACGGCACCACCGGCCGGCCCGAGCAGCGCTATGCGCCGAAGGGCTGAGCCTGCGCGTCGGCCAGCCAGGCCGACAGCCCGTCGGCGTCGGTGGGCAGCGCGTCGGACAGCACCCGGGCCGCGCCGTCGGTGACCACCAGGTCGTCCTCGAGCCGGACGGCGAGCCCGCGCAGCTCGGCGGGCACCGTGCGGTCGTTGACCTGGAAGTACAGGCCGGGCTCGACGGTGAGGCAGTGGCCGGGCTCCAGCACGGTGTCCAGGTACTCCGCACCGTCGAGCTTCGCGCAGTCGTGCACGTCCAGGCCCAGCAGGTGGCTGGTCGAGTGCAGCGTGTACCTGCGGTGCGCGCCGGCGCCGGGCCGGTCGAGGTCGGGGTGCAGGGCGTCGTCGGCGGTGTGCTGGATCAGGCCCCAGCGGTGCAGGTGGTCGGCGAGCACCCACTGCGCGGCCCGGTGCGCGGCGAGGAAGGCGTTGCCGGCCCGGACCTCGGCGATGCCGGCGTGGTGGGCCTCGTGGACGGCGCCGTGCACCTGCCGCTGCGGTGGCGTCCAGGTGCCGTCGACGGGGAAGGTGCGGGTGACGTCGGCGGTGTAGAGCGAAGTGGTCTCCACTCCCATGTCGGCCAGCAGCAGCTCCCCGGTGCGGATGTCGCCGTCCACCGGTGCCCAGTGCAGCGAGGTGCCGTGCGCGCCGGCCGCGACGATGGAGGAGTAGCCGACGTCGTTGCCCTCCAGCCGGGCGCGGCGCCAGAAGGTGCCCTCCAGCCAGCGCTCGCCGCGCCGCCCGCCGGTGGCCAGCAGGCCGGGCAGTTCGCGGGCGACGTCGGCGAACCCGCGGGCGGTGGCCGCGCACGCCTCGGCCAGGCGGTCGAGCTCCCAGTCGTCCTTGACCGCGCGCAGCCGGTCGACGGTGCGGGCCAGCTCGGGGTCACCCGGGCCCAGGTCGGGGTCCACGCCGCCCAGCACCCGGGGCTGCTCGACCGCGGCGAGGTCGGCGGCGAGCTCGGTGCGCGGCCGCACCTCGACCTGCAGCTGCGCCGCCGTGGTGGCGGCCGAGGGGACGCCGCCGACCCACAGCGCCCCCTCGCGGCGGTCGGTGACGTAGGTCAGCGTGCCCGGGCCGGCCGACGGCGGGAGGTAGACCGTGGCGGCGCCGTCGGGCCGCAGCAGCAGCACCGCTCCCTCGGCCTGGTCGCCGGTCAGCCAGGTGTAGGCGCTGGCCGGCCGGAAGCCGAAGACGGTGTCGTTGGACCGCACCGGCGCGGAACCGGACGGGACGACGACGGCGCGGCCGGGCAGGGCGGCCAGCAGCCGCGCGCGGTGCGCGGCGGCGGCCTGCGCGGCGCCGGGGACGGCGGGGTGCGGCGCCTCGGGCTCGGGGTCCCACCCGTCGGCCAGCGTGGTCTGCACCCAGGGACCGAAGGCCTGGTCGTGCGGGGCCCGGCGGGTGGGGTCGGCTGCGCTCATGGCGTGCAGTCTCCCCGTGCCGTCCCGGTGGCCCGCGGTCACCCGACGAACAGGCAGACGGGGTGCCCGGCCGGGTCGGCGACGACGTACAGCGGCTCGTCCGGGTCGTCGCTGCGGTCCAGGCGCAGGGTGCCCCCGAGGTCCAGTGCCCGCTGCAGCACCGCCTGCAGGCTCTCCACGTCGGGGACCGTGCAGTCCAGGTGCAGCTGCATGGGCACCGCGTCGTCGGGCCAGGTGGTCGGGGTGAGCTCGTCGACCTGCTGGAACGCCAGCTGGACCGTGCCCTCGGGCCCGCGCAGCACGAGCCACTGCAGGTCGTCGGGCCCGTCGACCGGCGGCTCGTCGCCGGGGCGGTAGGCGTAGCCGAACAGCTGCCGGTGGAACTCGGCCAGGGTGCGGATGTCGGTGCCGTCGAGCACCACCTGCCGGATCACGGGGGTCACCATGGCGCCACCCTGCACCCGGGGTCCGACGGTTCCGGCGTCAGTGCGGGCGGGGCGACGGCCGGGTCAGCTCGCCGGCGTAGGCGGCCATTGACCGCTGGTACCGCGGCAGCGTCGAGGCCAGCGCGCCGAGGGCCAGCCCCAGCGCCTCGCGCTCGCGACCGGTGTCGGCCAGGCACAGCGCCAGGAATCCGCGGACGGCGGCCGACAGCTCGTCGTCGACGGCCAGCTCGGGCTCCAGCAGGGCCACCCCGGCCGCCGGGTCGCCCAGGTTGCGCAGCGAGCTCGCCAGCTGGATGGTCGCCCGCCGCCGGCGCACGCCGGTCAGCCCTCGGGCCAGTGCCTCCCGGTAGCGCGGCACGGCCTCGGCGGGCGCGCCGGTGGAGTCGTGCGCCCCGGCGAGCTCGAACAGGCCCGACCCGTCCCCGTACGGGCACGCCGACGCCACCGCCTCGGCCCGCTCCACGAACCCCGGGCCCTCGACGTCCCCGGCCCACAGCTGCGCCACCTGCTGATCCCAGTCCACGGCGGCGAGCATGCCCGACCGGTTCTGTCGGTGGGACGTGCCACGGTCGGTGCATGAGACCGGTCATCAGCCTCGTCACCCTCGGGACCACCGACCTGCCGCGCGCCCGTGCCTTCTACGAGGCGCTCGGGTGGCGGGAGTCCAGCCAGTCGACCGACGAGGTCGCCTTCCTGCAGGGCGCCGGCACCCACCTCGGCCTGTGGTCGCGCACCGAGCTCGCCGCCGACTCCGAGGTCACCGACGACCACGGCGGCTGGGGCGGCACCACCCTGGCGCACAACGTGGGGTCACCCGCCGAGGTCGACGGCGTGCTGGCCGAGGCCGCGGCCGCCGGCGGCACGGTGCTGCGGGCGGGCGCGCCCACCTCCTGGGGCGGCTACAACGGGGTGTTCGCCGACCCCGACGGTCACCGCTGGGAGATCGCGCACAACCCGGCCTGGCCGCTGGACGACGCCGGCCGGGCGCAGCTGCCCGACTGACCCTCAGAGCTTGCGCAGCAGCACCTTGCGCACCGTGTGGTCGGTGGTCTTCTGCAGCACCAGCCGCGCCCGCGACCGGGTCGGCGCGATGTTGGTGCGCAGGTTCGGGCCGTTCACCGCCGCCCAGATGCCCCGCGCGGTCTCGGTGGCCTCGGCGTCGGTGAGGTCGGCGAACCGGTGGAAGTAGGCCTGCTCGTCCTGGAACGCCGTCCGGCGCAGGGCCAGGAACCGCTCGACGTACCAGCGCTCCACGTCGGCCTCCGGGGCGTCGACGTAGACGGAGAAGTCGAAGAAGTCCGACAGGAACACCTCGGGCACCCGGCCGTCGGCCCGGTTGCCGGCCTGCAGGACGTTCAGCCCCTCGAGGACCAGCACGTCCGGGGCGTCCACGACCTGGCGCTCGTCGGGCAGCACGTCGTAGCTCTGGTGGGAGTACAGCGGTGCGCTCACCGTGCCCCGGCCGCTCTTCACGTCGGCCAGGAAGCGCAGCAGCGCGCGCCGGTCGTAGGTCTCCGGGAAGCCCTTGCGGCCCAGCTGCCCGCGGGCCTCGAGCACCGCGTTGGGGTGCAGGAACCCGTCGGTGGTGACCAGGTCGACGCGGGGGGTGTCCGGCTGGGCAGCCAGCAGCACCTGCAGCAGGCGTGCCGTGGTGCTCTTGCCCACGGCCACGCTCCCGGCCACCGCGATGACGTAGGGCACCTTGGCCGTGCGGGCGCCGAGGAAGGCCGACTGCGCGGTCCACAGCCGCCGGCTGGCCGCCACGTGCAGCGCCAGCAGCCGGGCCAGGGGCAGGTAGACGGTGCGCACCTCGTCCAGGTCGATCCGGTCCCCGAGGGAGGCCAGCCGCGCCAGCTGGTCGGCGTCCAGCGGCAGCTCCTGGCCGTCGGCCAACGCCCGCCACTGCGCCCGGTCGAACGCCGCGTAGGGCGAGGGGTGGCTGCGTGCGGCGTCCGTCACGGCGACCATGGTGCCCATCGCCGGGCCGTCCACCTCCCCCGGGTGGGCTCCGGCCCCGCCACGGGGTGGGGCGGGCGCCGCGCGTCTAGGGTTCGGGTGTGCCGACCCGACCGGGCCTGCTGGACCGCATCGAGCGGTACTTCGCGCAGTCGCCCCTGCCCGACACCCCCGTGCGCACGGTGGGTGGCCTGGCCGTGCCGGTCGGCACCCCCGAGTGGCCCTACCCGGCCCGGCCGGTCCCCGGCGGCGGCCCGGTCGACCAGGAGGACGTCGAGGCGGCGCTGGCCATCCAGCGCGCCGCCGACCTGCCCGAGGCGGTCGAGTGGTTCGCCCAGCGCAACCCCGGCCTGGGCCACGCGGTGCGCGCCGCGGGCCTCGGCGTGGACGAGCTGCCGCTGCTGGTGTCGGTGGACGACGTCGAGGTGACCCTGCCGGAGGGCGTGCGGTTCTACCTGGTCGGTGCCGACGACCCCCAGCTGGCCACCTACCAGCGGCTGGCGCAGCTGGCCTTCGCGGTGCCGGTCGGGGCGGTCGACGGCCCGGTGTCCTCGGCCCCCGGGGCGGCCCCCGACCGGCTGGTCGACCCGCCGCAGCCCACCAGCGTGCTGCGCGAGCGCATCGCCGCGGGCCGCACGGTGATGATGATCGCCGTCGAGGACGGCGCACCGGTCGCGGTGGGCTCCCACCAGCCCCAGGACGTCGACGGCCACGGCATGAGCGAGATCGTCGGCGTCGCGACGCTGCCCCGGTACCGCGGCCGCGGGCTGGGTGCCGGGCTCGCGTCGGTGCTGGTCGAGCACGCCCGCGAGAGCGTCGAGACGGTGTTCCTGGCCGCCGGGGACGACGACGTCGCGCGGGTCTACGAGCGGGTCGGCTTCGCCCGCATTGGCACGACGCTGGTGGGGGAGCGGGTCAGCGGCTGACCGCCGCGACCGCGGCCGCGTCCAGCGCGGCCCGGGCCGTCCCCCACCCCACCTCGGGCGGGAAGGCGGCCAGCAGCACCACGACCCGGTCACCGACCAGGCCGACCGAGTGCAGGTGGCGCACGCCGTCCACGCAGCACATCCAGCCCTGCTTGGCGGCCTGCACACCGCCGACGGCGGGGGACAGCAGGCCGAAGGTCTGGTCGAACCCGTCCGCGCCCGCCGGCGTGCTGCGGCCCAGCGCGCCGAGCACGAGCGCGGCGTCGTCGGGGTGCGCCACCTCCGGCAGCGCGGTCAGGAACCGCACCAGGTCCGACGCGGAGGACTGGGCGGACCCCCAGGCGCCGGGGTCGGGGGTGGGCGGGGTGGTGGCCGTGAGCCCGTACCGGGCCACGACGTCGGCGAGCACCGCCGGGCCGTCGTAGGCCACCCAGAGCTCGGACGCCGACGGGTCGTCGGAGCTGGTGAGCATGGCCTCGACCCGGGCCAGGTCCTCGGGGGGCACCGTCTGCCCGGCGGTGCGGGCCCCGGTCAGGATGCCCTCGGCCAGGTACAGCTTCACCAGCGACGCGGTCGGCACGGGTAGGTCGGCGTCCCCGGCCACCGACGTGCCCTCCGTCGTCCGGGCGGCCGCGTCCGCGCTGGTGCCCGGTGGCCGCGGGGGCTGGTCGGGGGCCACCACGACCACCAGCGACCCGACCGGACCGAACGAGGCCCGGGCCGCCTCGGCCGCGGACGGCCCGGCGGCGGTCAGGTCGGCGGCGAACCGGTCGGCCGGGGCGACCGCGGCCGGGCGGGGGAGGGGGGCGGCGGGTGCGGCGGTGGCCGGGCCCGCCTCGACCAGCAGACCCGCCACCAGGACGGCGGTCACCGCCGCCGTCCGCCCGCCCCACCGTCGCATGAACCCTGAACTACCCGCGGGTGCCCCGCATCAACCTGCGGCCTGCGTGGAGCGGAGGTTACGGGTCAGGACACCTCGTAGGTCGGCACGATGGTCGCCCGGGCCAGGGTGTGGCTGAACAGGTTGAACCCGAGGAACGCCGGGGTGGCCTCGGCCGGGACGCCGAGGTCGTCGGTGTCGAGGGCGTGCACGACGACGTAGTAGCGGTGCGGGCCGTGGCCGGCCGGGGGAGCGGCGCCGACGAACCCGGCGAACCCGGCGTCGTTGCGCAGCTGGACCGCGCCCTCGGGCAGCCCGCCGTCGGCGGCACCCGAGGGGAGCTCGGTCACCGAGGCCGGGATGCCGGTGACGGCCCAGTGCCAGAACCCGCTGGTGGTGGGCGCGTCGGGGTCGTAGACGGTGACGGCGAAGCCCTTCGTGGCCTCCGGGAACTCCGACCACGACAGGTGCGGGGAGCGGTCCTCGCCGTCCAGGCCCATCTTCCCGCTGACCTGCTCGCGGCCCAGCACCTCGCCGTCGCGGACGTCGCCGCTGGTCACGGTGAACTCGGGGACCTCCGGCAGGAAGTCGTAGGGGTTCGGCGGGGTGGGTCGGGACATCGCTGGTCCTCCTCGGACGTCGACGGATCGGTCGCACCCAACCTAGGAGGGGGACGCCGGGCCCGCTCGACGGGAAAGCGTGGTCATCCGCCCGTACCGTCCCCCTCGTGCTGGGACTACCGGAGACCATCCGCGGCTGCCTGTTCGACCTCGACGGCGTTCTGACGCAGACGGCGGCGGTGCACCAGGCCGCCTGGAAGCGCACGTTCGACGAGTTCCTGCGTGCCCGCGACCCGCACGTCCCGGAGTTCACCGACTCCGACTACCAGCGCTACGTCGACGGCAAGCCCCGGGAGGACGGCGTCCGCGACTTCCTGGCCTCCCGGGACATCGAGCTGCCCGAGGGCGGCGACGACGACGGCCCGGACGCGCAGACCGTCCGCGGGGTGGCCACCCGCAAGAACGACCTCGTGCAGGCCGAGCTCGACGAGCACGGCGTGGACGTCTACGAGGGCTCGATGCGCTACCTGCGCGCGGTGAAGGACGCCGGCCTGCCGGTCGCGGTCGTGACCGCCTCGGCCAACGGCGAGAAGGTCGTGGCCGCCGGCGGGTTCGCCGACCTGGTCGACGCCCGCATCGACGGCGTCGTCCGGGCCCGCGAGGGCTACCGCGGCAAGCCCGCCCCGGACACCTTCCTCGCCGGCGCCCGCGCGCTGGGCCTGGAGGCCGCCGAGGCCGCCGTGTTCGAGGACGCCCAGTCCGGGGTGCAGGCCGGCCGGGCCGGGGAGTTCGGCTTCGTCGTCGGCGTGGACCGGGTGGGCCAGGCCGACCAGCTGCGCGCCCACGGCGCCGACGTCGTCGTCACCGACCTCGCCGAGCTGCTGGGGGACCCGTCGTGACCGAGGGGCGCGCGCACTTCCCGATCGAGCCCTGGGCGCTGACCGAGACCTCCATCGACCACGCCAGCCTGGCGGTCAACGAGTCGGTGTTCGCCCTGGCCAACGGGCACATCGGCATGCGCGGCACGCTGGAGGAGGGGGAGCCCTCCGTCGTCCCCGGCACCTACCTCAACGGCTACTTCGAGGAGCGGCCGCTGCCCTACGCCGAGGCCGGCTACGGGTTCCCCGAGATGGGCCAGACCGTCGTCAACGTCACCGACGGCAAGCTGATCCGGCTGCTGGTCGGTGACTCCCCGCTGGACCTGGACTACGGCCACGTCGTGGCCCACCGCCGCACCCTGGACCTGCGCGCGGGTGTGCTGGAGCGGTGCACCGAGTGGCGTTCGCCCAACGGGCGCACCGTCGAGGTGAAGAGCACCCGGCTGGTCTCGCTGACCCGCCGCTCCATCGCCGCGATCCGCTACGAGGTGCGCTGCACCGACGACGGCGGTGACCTCTACGTGGCGCTGCAGTCGGACCTGCTGGCCAACGAGGTGGTCGAGAACTCCGGCTCCGACGACCCGCGCGCCGCCGCGGCGCTGCGCAAGCCGCTGGTCTCCGAGCACCACACCGGCAAGGGCCGGCACGCCGTCCTGGTGCACCGCACGAAGACCAGCGGGCTGCGGATGGCCGCCGGCATGGACCACGACGTGCTCACCCCCGACAGCGCCAACGAGGAGCTGGAGGTGTCGGCGGACCTGGCCCGTTACACCCTGGCCGCGCGGCTGCCGGCGGGGGAGAAGCTCCGGCTGACCAAGTACCTGGCCTACGGCTGGTCCTCCCGCCGGTCCGCGGCCGCCGTCCGCGACCAGGTGGAGGGCGTCCTGGGCATCGCCAAGCTGGCCGGCTGGGAGCGGCTGGTCAGCGAGCAGCGGGAGCTGCTGGACGGGCACTGGGCGCAGGCCGACGTCACCATCGAGGGCGACGACGAGCTGCAGCAGGCCGTGCGGGTCGGCATGTTCCACGTCCTGCAGGCCGGGCTGCGCGCCGAGCGGCAGCCGATCCCGGCCAAGGGCCTCACCGGCCCGGGCTACGACGGGCACGCCTTCTGGGACACCGAGACCTACGTGCTGCCGGTGCTGACCTACACCGCACCCGAGGCCGTCCGCGACGCGCTGATCTGGCGGTGGTCGACCCTGGACCTGGCCCGCGAGCGGGCCCGGGTGCTCGGCCAGCACGGCGCGGCCTTCCCGTGGCGGACCATCCGCGGCGAGGAGACCAGCGGCTACTGGCCGGCCGGCACCGCCGCCTTCCACGTCAACGCCGACATCGCCGACGCCGTCGCCCGGTACTGGCACGCCACCCACGACGAGTCCTTCGACGTCGACCACGGCACCGAGATGCTGGTCGAGACCGCGCGCCTGTGGGCCTCGCTCGGTCACATGGACGACGGCCGCGGCTTCCGCATCGACGGCGTCACCGGCCCCGACGAGTACACCGCGGTGGTCGACAACAACGTCTACACCAACCTCATGGCGCAGCGGAACCTGCGCGAGGCCGCCGCCGCGGTCGGCCGCCGTCCCGAGGTCGCGGCCCGGCTGCAGGTGGGCGACGACGAGGTCGCGGCCTGGCGCGAGGCCGCCGACCGCATGCGCATCCCCTACGACGACGAGCTCGGCGTGCACATGACCAGCGAGGGCTTCACCCGCCACCAGGAGTGGGACTTCGACGGCACCCCGCCGGACAAGTACCCGCTGCTGCTGCACTTCCCCTACTTCGAGATCTACCGCAAGCAGGTCGTCAAGCAGGCCGACCTGGTCATGGCGCTGCACCTGCGGGGCGACGCGTTCACGCCCGAGCAGAAGGTGGCCGACTTCGCCTACTACGAGGCCCGCACGGTGCGGGACTCGTCGCTGTCGGCCGCGCAGCAGGCCGTGGTCGCCGCCGAGGTCGGGCACCTGGACCTGGCCTACGACTACTGGGGCGAGGCCGCGCTCACCGACCTGCAGAACCTGCACGGCAACTCCGGCCACGGCCTGCACATCGCCTCGCTGGCCGGGGGCTGGACCGTCGCCGTCGCCGGGTTCGGCGGCATGCGCGACCACGACGGCCGGCTGTCCTTCGCCCCGCGGCTGCCGCCCCGGCTGACCGGGCTGGCGTTCCGGGTGGTCTACCGCGGTCGGTGCCTGCGGGTGCGGATCACCCAGGAGCAGGCGACCTACCAGCTGGTGTCGGGCGAGGACCTGGAGATCACCCACCACGGCGAGCCGCTCACCGTCGGCACGGCCGAGGTCGTGCGCGACGTGCCGCCCGCACCGCAGGTCGAGCCGGTCCGCCAGCCCACCCACTGCGCGCCGCGCCGGCGGGGGCGCTAGCGGTCAGACCAGCCAGCGGACGGCGAGGGCCAGCGACCCCAGGCACAGGGCGAGGAACACCCCGACCCAGAGCAGCCCGGGGACGCCGGTCAGCCGGGCCAGCTGGTCGGCGTCGCTGTCGGGGGTGGGACGGCGACGCCGCTGCGCCTGCAGCTCCCACACCGCCCGCGGTGCGGCCAGCAGCAGGAACCAGACGACGACGTGGGCGAACGCGGCCTGCCACAAGCCCGGCAGCCACCAGGTCGCGGCGAACACCAACGTCCCGGTGACCAGCACCGACCACAGGCCGTAGAAGTTGCGGATCTGCAGCAGCAGGAGCGCCAGCAGCGCCAGCAGCGCCCAGAGCACCCCGACCGCGTGCCCGGCGGCCAGCAGGGCCGCGGCGCCGAGGCCGAGCAGCGCCGGCCCCGGGTAGCCGGCGAACGCGGTGGCCACCATGCCGGGGCCGGTGGGCCGCCCCGCGGACACCGTGACGCCGGAGGTGTCCGAGTGCAGCCGGATGCCGGCCAGCCGCCGCCCGGTGACCAGCGCGGCCACCCCGTGCGCGCCCTCGTGGGCGATCGTCACCGCGTTGCGGGTGACCCGCCAGAGGTCGCGCTGGCCGACCAGCACCAGGGCCACCAGGGCCGTGCCCACCAGCCAGGGCAGCGGCAGCGGGGGAGAGGCGGCGGCCACGCGGTCCCAGATCTCGCTCATCGCCGTCCACCCGACCACACCCGGGCCGCCGACCGGGCCGAACGCGCCGGGGGACCCGTCGCGGTGTCCGTGCGCTGCCGCCACCAGCTGGCCGACCTGTCGGCCGGTTCCGTCGACGCCGACGGCTGCCTGGTCTGCCCGTGGCACCGGTCCCGCCACGACGTGCGCAGCGGGGAGATGGTGGACGGCCCGCGCGGCTCCCTCGCCCTCCACGGGCCCGTACCGGGCTGCTCGGGGTTGGTCCGGCTGCTCGGCCGGGTGCTGCCGCTGCGGGTCCGCCGCGCCGTCCGGCGGGGGGCGGACGTGCACGTGGAGGGGGAGTGACCCCGTCCGGCACGGGGGGCGGGCGTCGGGCAGACTGATCCGGCTGCCCGGCGTCCGGGCGGACCCCGAGGAGGCCTGCGTGACCGCCCCGCCGTTCGTCTACCGCGTCGTCATGGCCGTGGGAACCCCCGCCGCGAAGTGGTGGGGCCGCATGGAGGTGCGCGGCCTGGAGAACCTGCCGGCGTCGGGGCCCACCGTGGTGATGGCCAACCACGACAGCCAGTGGGACCCGGTGGTGGCCGGCATCGCGGCCCTGCGCCGGCGCCACCTGCGCGCGCTGGCCAAGGACTCGCTCTGGAAGAACCCCGTGGTCGGCACGTGGCTCGACGGCATGGGCCAGATCCCCATCGCCCGCGGGCGGGGTGACGCGAACGCGCTGCAGGCCGCCATCGACGTGCTGCGCGAGGGCGGCTGCATCGGTGTCTTCCCCGAGGGCACCGTCTCCCGCGGGCGCACGATGCGGTTCCTGTCCGGCGCGGGGCGGCTGGCGCTCGCCGTCCCCGGCACCACCGTGCTGGGCCTGCGGATCACGGGGCAGGACGACATCGTGCGCTTCCCGGTGCGGCCCCGGGTGCTGGTCGAGTTCCTGCCGCCGGTCACCCCGCGCGAGGGCGAGTCCGCGGTCGCCCTGACCAACCGGGTGATGACCGAGGTGCGGGCCAGCGCGCCGCCGGTCATCCCGGGTCGGGCCAAGACCGCGGCGAAGCTCCGCCGGCTGGCCGCGGAGCACGCCGCGGAGAAGAAGGCCGAGGGCGACCGCGGGTAGCACCGGCGGGGGCCGTTCTGTCCGACCCCGGTCCTAGGGTGCAGCCACCAACCGCACTCGACGAGGAGGACGCCATGAGCACCCTGACCGACCGGACGGCCACCGCACTGCTGGTGATCGACGTGCAGAACGGGGTGATGGCCGCCTCGCACGACGCCGACGCCGTGGTCGGCCGCATCGGCGACCTGGTCGAGCGGGCGCGGGCGGCCGACGTCCCCGTGGTGTGGGTGCAGCACAGCTCCGAGGAGTTGCCGCAGGGCAGCGAGCAGTGGCAGTACGTCCCGCAGCTGCAGCGCGCCGAGGGCGAGGCGCTGGTGCACAAGCAGTACGGCGACTTCTTCGAGGGCACCGACCTGGAGCAGGTGCTGGCCGACGCCGGGGTGGGTCGGCTGGTGGTCACCGGCGCGCAGACCGACGCCTGCATCCGGTCGACCATCCACGGCGGCTTCACCCGCGGGTACGACGTCACCCTGGTCGGCGACGCGCACACCACCGAGGACCTGTCGGCCTACGGGGCGCCGTCGCCGGCCGACGTCATCTCCCACACGAACCTCTACTGGGGTTTCCAGGGCGCCCCCGGCCGCACCGCCGCGGTGGTCCCGGCCGCCGAGGTCGAGTTCGCCGGCTGAGCACGGTCGTCCGTCACGGCGGCCGAGGGGGCTGGCCTACAGTGCCGCGGTGAGCTCCACGCCGCGGTTCGGCCGCCTCCTCACCGCCGTCGCCACCGCCTTCGACGCGCAGGAGCGGGTCGACCTCGACGCCACCGTGGCGATCGCCCGGCACGTGGTCGACACCGGCAGCGACGGCGTCGTGGTGTCCGGGACGACGGGGGAGGCCCCGACCACCACGGTGCCCGAGGACGGCGAGGTGCTGGCCGCCGTCCGCGAGGCCATCGGCGACCGCGCGGTGGTGGTGGCGGGGGTCGGCACCAACAGCACCGCGCACTCGGTGGAGATCGCCGAGCAGGCGGCCCGGGTCGGCGCCGACGGCCTGCTGCTGGTCACCCCGTACTACAACAAGCCCAGCCAGAACGGCATCCTCGCGCACTTCCGCACCGTCGCCTCGATCAGCGACATCCCGGTGATGCTCTACGACGTGCCCGGCCGCACCGGCTCCTCGATCGGCCTGGACACCTACCGGGCGGCCCGCGAGATCGAGACCGTGGTCGCGGTCAAGGACGCCACCGGCAACCCGGCGCACGCCGCACGGCTGGTCGACCTGGGCTACGAGGTCTACTGCGGCGACGACGCGCTGACCCTGGGCTACCTGGCCTACGGTGCCGTCGGTCTGGTCAGCGTGGTCGCGCACGCCGCCGGCCGGCCGCTGCGGACGATGATCGAGGCGTTCCTGGCGGGGGAGCACGCCGCCGCGCTGGCCGCGCACACCCGGCTCCTGCCCGCCTTCGACGCGATCATGGGCGTCCCCAACTACGGCGCGACGACGGCGAAGGCCGCGCTGCAGCTGCTGGGTGTGCTGGACAACCGGCGCGTGCGCCAGCCGCTGGCCGAGCTCGACGACGCCGAGGTCGACGCCCTGCGCGCCGGGCTGGTCGCGGCCGGGCTGCTGCCGGAGGCGGGGGAGCGGTCCGACGGCGTGGACAGCAGCCGGGACCTCGACCCCTGGTGGGGCACCTACCGCGGCCTCGCCGCCGACATGTGACCGACCGGCACCGGGTGCCGGCCGACCCGTCCGGGGCAGACTGACGCGGTGTTCCACATCGCGTTCCACGAGCCGCGGATCCCGCCCAACACCGGCAACGCGATCCGGATGGTGGCAGCGACCGGGGCCCACCTGCACCTGGTCGAGCCGCTGGGCTTCGACCTGTCCGACGCCAAGCTCCGGCGGGCGGGCCTGGACTACCACGACCTGGCGTCGGTGACGGTCCACCCGGGGCTCGAGGAGCTCCTGGCTGCGCTGCCCGGTGCACGCGTGTTCGCCTTCACCGCCAGCGGGACGACCCGGTACACCGACGTCGCCTACGTGCCGGGGGATCTGCTGCTGTTCGGACCCGAGCCGACCGGGCTGGACCCGGAGGTGCTGACCCACCCGCGGGTCACCGACCGGGTGCGGCTGCCGATGCTGGCCGGCCGGCGCTCGCTGAACCTGTCGAACACCGCGGCCGTGGCGGCGTACGAAGCATGGCGCCAGCACGACTTCGCCGGGTCCTGACCCCCTAGGTGAGCTGGTGGCCGGCGCGGAGAAGGCGGTCGAGGCCTACGGGCGCACGGGGACCGAGGCCCTGGCCTGACGAGTTGACATAATGTCGATTATCGGCGCACGGGATGCAGGTGCTCGGGACGGTCGCCGCGCAGGTTCGTCGAACCCGGTCCGCGTCGTCCGGGGTCATCCGCGGTCCATCCGTCCGAGCCCGTCGTCGGTGCGCGACGGGTCGGTCCGCCCGCGCCGCGCCGCCCCGCGGGACCACGCCGTGCCGACCCGCCCGTCCCGGCGTCCTGCCTGGCCACCGCTCGGCGGCCACTCCCTCGCCCGACCCCGGATCTGCCGCATTCCGTCAGCCTGACGCAACTCGGCCGCCCCACCGGCCTGTGCCGCCTCCCCTGGACGGTGCGGCCACCCATCCGTCATTGCGTCACGCTGACGGAACGACGGATGGTCAGCCCTGCTCGGCGGCGGCCTTCAGCTGCGCCAGGCCCTTGTCGAACGTCGGGCCCAGGAACTTCTCCATCGGCAGCAGCCGCATCAGCCGGCCCTGCCGGCCGGAGCCGGACCAGGTCACCGTGGTCGCGCCGTCGGCCTCGGCGAGGGTGAACGTCGACGTGCTCGACGACCGGATCGGCTTGGTGTTCTGCTGCTCGACGACCACCCGGGCGGACGCGACGTCGGTCATGCGCATCGAGCCGCTGCCGGCCTTGAAGGAACCGGCCCACCGGTAGGCGCTGCCGGCGCCGGTGCCGTCGTACTCGCGGGACATGTCCGGGTCCAGGTCCTCGAACGGCGACCAGGCCCGCCAGCGGCGGAAGTCGGCCAGCAGGGCGTGCACCGCGGCGGCCGGTGCGGCGATCGTGACCTGGCGGGTGACGGCGTAGGTGTCGGGCACGCGCGGATCGTGCCAGATCCGGACGCTCCCGAGCCGTGTCGCGGCCCCCGGTGTCGAGTGCTCACCGGGGGGCTCGGTCCCTTAGGCTCCGCACATGCAGATCCGTCGTCCGGTCGTGTCCGTCCTCGCCGCCCTCGCCCTGTTCGGGGGCACCGCGGCCCTGACCGGCTGCAGCGACGTGAACGGCCTGGAGCAGCGCACCGGCACGTCGAAGGACTCCACGGAGAACTTCTCCGGGGACGACCCGACGAGCGTCGAGCAGGGCAGCGTCTACAACCACGGGAACGAGCGGCCCGGCAGCGGCGCCGAGAACGCCGAGGGCGGCCCGGTCGGCTGACCCGACGGGAGGGCGCGGCGCCGGCTCAGCCGGCGTTGCGCCCGGACAGCCAGAGCTTGTCCAGCCGCCCAGTCGAGCGCACCAGCTCGGCCAGGGCGCGCTCCATCTCCACCTTGGTGGGCTTCTCCGCCAGCAGGGTCTGCACGTCCTCGAGGGCGCAGCGCAGCTGGAACAGCCGGTCCTGCAGCCCGTCGAGCTCGGTGCGGGTGACCAGCACGACGTCCGGGGACAACCCGGCCTTCGCCGTCGCCGACCGCTGCTCGTAGGCCCGCTGCCGGCACGCCTGCCCGCAGTACAGCCGCGGCCGGCCCACCGACTCCTGCGCCGGGAGCACGTTGCGGCACCAGCCGCAGCGGCGCTCCTCGGCGTCGGGGGCACGCCGGCGGGACCGCCGGGTCGGTGCACCCGGCGCGGGGACGTCGACCGCAGGGATGTCGTGCACCGGGACCTGCTCTGCCACCACGCCCGAGAAGGTACTGCTCAGCGGGCTGCCAGGGAGCCGGACACGCCCGCCGTCGACCCAGCCGTGACCCCGCCCGCGCCGTCCGTCCCGCGCGCCCCTAGCGTGGGCCCGTGCCGCCCGCGCGTTTCCCGTTCCTCGAGGGGCCGACGCCGTTGGCGATGGCGCACCGCGGCGGCGCGATCGAGCACGTGGAGAACACCGCCCCGGCCTTCGAGGCCTGCGTCGCGATGGGCTACCGGTACCTGGAGACCGATGTCCGGGCCACCGCCGACGGGGTGCTGGTCGCCTTCCACGACGCCGTCCTGGACCGGGTCACCGACCGCACCGGCCGCATCGACGCGCTGCCCTGGAGCGAGGTCAAGCACGCCCTCATCGGTGGCCGGGAGCCGGTGCTGGCGCTGGAGGACCTGCTCACCGCCTGGCCCGACGTCCGGGTCAACATCGACGTCAAGACCGCCGGTGTCCTCGCGCCCCTGGCCGCCCTGATCCGGCGCACCGGCACGCTGGACCGGGTCTGCCTCGCGTCGTTCTCCGACGCCCGGGTCGCCGCGGCGCGGCGGCTGCTGGGGCCGGACCTGTGCACCTCGCTGGGGCCCAAGGGCGTCGCGGCCCTGCGGCTGTCCTCCTACTCCCCCCGCGCCGCGGGGCTGGTCCGGATCCAGGCGGGCTGCGCCCAGGTGCCGCTGGAGCTCGGCGGGCGGCCGGTGGTCGACGAGCGGTTCCTGGCCGCCGCCCACGAGCGCAGCCTGCAGGTGCACGTGTGGACCGTCGACGACCCCGCCGAGGTGCACCGGCTGCTCGACCTCGGCGTCGACGGCATCCTCACCGACCGCCCGGCCATGCTGCGCGACGTCTACGCCGAGCGCGGGGTCTGGAGCCCGGCGTGAGCCTGCGGTACTGGCGGCCGGTCCCCCCGCCGCTGCCCGAGGAGCTCGAGGGCTCGGTCAGCGACGAGGACCCCGACTGGTTCGCCCGCGAGCTGGCCATCGCCGCGCACCCGCCGTGGTGGGTGTGGCGCTTCCTGCTGACCACGGTGTCCCCGGCGGTGTCGCTGTTCGGGCGGGTGCAGGTCACCGGCGGGGTGCCCGCGGAGCTGCGCGACGGGCCGCTCATCCTGGCCGCCAACCACATCGGCGACTACGACACCTTCACCGTGGCCGCCGCGCTGCACCGGCTCGGCGTCGTCCCCCGGTTCCTGGCCACCGGCGGCATCATGCGGGCCCCGGTCGCCGGGCCGATGCTGGAACGGGCCGGCGGCATCCGGGTCGACCGCGGCACCGACGTCGCCGCGCACGCCATGCGGGTGGTGCTGGTCGCCCTCGAGCACGGCGGCCAGGTGCTGGTCTACCCCGAGGGCCGGGTCGGGCTGACCGCCGACGGCTGGCCCGAGCGCGGCCGCACCGGCCTGGCCCGCCTGGCCCTGCAGACCCGGGTGCCGGTGCTGCCGGTCAGCCAGTGGGGCGCGCACGAGGTGCTCCAGTACGCCAACGACTGGGGCAAGCTGCGCACCGCGCTGTCCGCGGCCTGGCGCCAGCCCGCCCTGCGGGTGCACGTCGGCCCGCCGGTCCCCCTCGACGACCTGGACGCCGGCCGGGTCGGTGACGCCCACCGCGCCCGCACCCGGATCATGGCCGCCATCACCCGCGGCCTGGTGCCGCTGCGCGCCGGGGAACCCACCGACCGCATCGCCTTCTCCGACCCCACCCGGCCGGTGAGGGCCGCGGCCATGTTCCCGGGAGGACGCGTCCCCGACGACGTGCCCGGTGCTGGACCACCCCGGCCCGCGGCTGACACGCTGCGCCGGTGAGCGCCGCCGACACCACCCGCACGCCCGACCGCGCCCTGCGCCGCGAGCGCGTCGGCTGGTACTCCTACGACTGGGCGATGTCGGTGTTCAACACCAGCGTCACCACGGTCTTCCTCGGCCCGTACCTGACGTCGGTGGCCCGGGAGGCGGCCGGGCCGGACGGCAGGCTGGGGTTCCTGGGCATCGACCCGGGCAGCTGGTTCTCCTTCGTGCTGTCGTTCTCCGTGCTGGCCCAGGTGCTGGTGCTGCCGATCACCGGCGCCGTCGCCGACCGCACCGGACGCCGCCGCGAGCTGCTGGCCGGGTTCGCCCTGCTGGGCGCCGCGGCCTGCACCGGCTTGTTCTTCGTGGCCGACGGGCGGTACCTGCTGGGCGCGCTGCTGTTCGTCGTCGCCAACATCAGCTTCGGCGCGGCCACCGTCGTCTACTACTCCTGGCTGCCCGACCTGGCGGCCCCCGACGAGCGGGACAAGGTCTCCAGCCGCGGCTGGGCGGTCGGGTACGTCGGCGGCGCCCTGCTGCTCGCCGTCCACCTGGGTCTGTTCCTGTCCGCGGAGTCCCTGGGGCTGACCAGCGGCGAGGCGGTGCGCATCTGCCTGGCCACGGCGGGCCTGTGGTGGGGCGCGTTCACCGTCTTCACCGTGTCCCGGCTGCGCAACCGCCCCGTCGCGGTCACCGGGGGCCGCACCGGCAGCGGGTTCGGGCAGCTGGCCCGGACGCTGAGGGAGATGCGGGCCTTCCCGCTGACCCTGTGGTTCCTGGGCGCCTACCTGCTGTTCAACGACGGTGTGCAGACCGTCATCTCGCTGTCGGCGGTCTACGCCACGGAGGAGCTCGGCCTGGACCAGTCCGTGCTCACCGGCGCGATCCTCATGGTGCAGGTGGTCGCCATCGCCGGGGCGCTGGGCCTGGGCCGGGTGGCCGCCCGCTACGGCGCCACCCGCACCGTGCTCGGCTGCCTGGTGGCCTGGACGGCGGTGCTGGTCGCCGCGTTCTTCCTGCAGGAGGGCGCCGTCGCGCAGTTCTACGCCCTGGCCGCGGTCATCGGCCTGGTGCAGGGCGGCACCCAGGCGCTGTCCCGCTCGCTGTTCAGCCACCTCATCCCCGCCGGCAAGGAGGCCGAGTACTACGGCTTCTACGAGATCAGCGACCGCGGCACCAGCTGGCTCGGCCCGCTGGCGTTCGGCCTGACGTACCAGCTCACCGGTTCCTACCGGCTGGCCATCATCAGCCTGGTGGTGTTCTTCGTGGCCGGCTTCGCGCTGCTGGCCCGGCTGCCGATGCGCCGCGCCGTCGTCGAGGCGGGCAACACCCCGCCGGAGAAGCTGTGAACGCCGTCCCCGCGGCCGGTGACCGTCGCCGGCACGCCGCACCCGCCCACCTGACCTTCTTCCACGGCCCGATGGACTGCGGCAAGTCCACCCTGGCGCTGCAGGTCGACCACAACCAGAGCCGGCAGGGCCGGCACGGCCTGCGGCTGACCCAGGGCGACCGGTCCCGCTCGGCGCGGATCAGCAGCCGCGTCGGGCTGTCGCGGGACGCCGTGGAGGTCGACGCCGGCACCGACGTCCGGCTGCTGGTCCGGGACCGCTGGGCGGCCGGGCACCGGGTGGACTACGTGGTCGTCGACGAGGCCCAGTTCCTCACCGGCGCCCAGGTGGAGCACCTCGCCGAGCTGGTCGACCAGTCGCACGTGGACGTCTACGCCTTCGGGCTGACCACCGACTTCCGCGCCCAGCTGTTCCCCGGCACGCAGCGGCTGTTCGAGCTGGCCGACGTGGTGCAGCGGATCCAGGTCGAGGTGCTGTGCTGGTGCGGCGCGCCCGGCCTGCTCAACGCCCGGGTGGTGGGTGGCGCGATGGTGCGCGATGGCGAGACCGTCGTCGTCGCCGACACCGCCCCGGAGACCGACCTCGGCACCGCGCCGGACGAGGTGCGGTACCAGGTGCTCTGCCGCCGGCACCACGTCGGCGGACAGCTCGGGCCCACCCCCACCGGACCCGGCCAGCTGACCCTCTCCGGGCAGCCCCTGGCCGACGAGCAGGTGGCCGTGCGATGATGACCGACTGACGCGACGGAATCTCCGCGCGACTTCCTTCGTTGGACCCACCGGCCCCCTCCGGGTGACGCACCGCTGCTCCGGCTGCGGAGGCGTCACCGACGTGCCGATGGGGCATGACGCACGGACCGACACACGAGCACGAGAGGACGGTGTGCCATGGGCGAGCGTTCCCTTCGCGGCAGCCGACTGGGCAGCGTCAGCTACGAGACCGAGCGCAACACCGCGCCGATCGAGCGGCAGTACGCCGAGTACCGCTGCGAGCAGGGCCACGTGGTGACCGTGCCCTTCGCCGACGACGCGGAGATCCCCGACACCTGGGAGTGCAAGTACGACGGCTCCAACGCCAAGCTGGTGGGCGGCGCCGAGCCGGCCCCCAAGAAGGTCAAGCCGCCGCGGACCCACTGGGACATGCTGCTCGAGCGTCGCTCCGTCGACGACCTCGAGGAGGTCCTGGCCGAGCGCCTCGACGTGCTGAAGAGCCGCCGCACCAAGGTCAGCTGACCCGCTGACGCAGAAGGGCCCCTCCGGATCGCTCCGGAGGGGCCCTTCTCGCGTTCGTCAGGGCTTGTCGACGACCGTGCCCTCGATGACCCGGGTGCTGGTCACGTGCGCCACCCCGGGCTCGGGGTCGACCTGCGCCGGCCGGGTGCTCTGCACCCGCACCGGGCCGCGGGCGCGGTCGGGCAACCGGTTCAGCACCGCCCGCGCGATGAGGGCGCGGGGCAGCTTCCGGGTGCCCGGCAGCAGGCACAGCAGGCCCAGCACGTCGCCGATGAACCCGGGCAGGATCATCAGGAACCCGCCCGCGGCCACCAGCCCGGCGTCGCCCAGCGCGGTGCCCGGCGCGCGGTGCTCCTGGGCCCGCAGCCGTAGCTCGGTCAGCGTCTTGGTGCCCTGCTTGGCCAGCAGCACCCAGCCCAGCGCGCTGGTGGCCAGCGACGCCAGGATCGCCCAGCCCAGCCCGATCCAGGCCGCCACGGCGATGAACACCACCAGCTCGGCCAGTGCGCCCAGGCCCAGCACGGTGCGCAGTCGGCTCGTCATGCTCGTCCTCTCCTCGTGTCTCCTGCACCCCCAACGTCCGAGGAGCCGCTGACGCTCCCGGCCCGCCGACGGCGCAGCCCGGAGCCGACGACGAGCAGGGTCGCACCCAGTCCCAGGGCGGTGAGCGCGGCCTCCGGCCAGGCGCCCAGCCGGGTGGCCAGCGTCGTCCCGTCGCGCTGGGCGATGTCCTCGACGAACGTGGCAGGGGTGAACAGCCCCGAGCTGCGCACCAGCGACCCGTCGGGTGCGATGATCGCGCTGATGCCGCTGGTGGAGGCCATCACGACGCTGCGGCCGGCCTCGACCGCGCGCAGCCGACCCATGGCCAGCTGCTGGGGGCTCTCGTCGGAGAACCCGAAGGTGGCGTTGTTGGTCTGGACGACGAGCATGGTCGCCCCGCCGACGACGGTGTCGTGCACCAGGCCGTCGTAGGCGACCTCGAAGCAGATGACGTCGCCGACCGTCGTCCCGGCCATGTCCAGCGTGCCGACGTCGCTGCCGGCGCGGAAGTCCGCCCGCACCAGGTCGACCTTGTCGCTGAAGAACCGGAAGAACGACCGTGCCGGCACGTACTCGGCCAGCGGGACCGGGTGCCGCTTGACGTAGGTCTCCCCCGGGCCGGTCTCGGGGTCCCACACGATGGCGGTGTTGGACAGGAAGCGGCCCGGCCCGCTGACCACGGCGCCCACCAGGATCGGCGCGCCGATGGCCCGCGCGGCCCGGTCGATGGCCGCGGCGGCGTCGTCGTTGAGGTAGGGGTCGATGTCGGAGCTGTTCTCCGGCCAGATGACCAGGTCGGGCTGGGCGACCTCGCCCCGGGCGACCTGCGCGGCCAGGTCCTGGGTCTCGCGCACGTGGTTGTCCAGCACGGCCCGGCGCTGCTCGTTGAAGTCCAGCCCGGCGCGCGGCACGTTGCCCTGGACGACCGCGACGGTGCGGGTCGGCCCGCCCTCGGTCAGCGACCCGCCGGCCAGCGGCCACCGGGCCACGGTGCCCACCACGGGGACGGCGAGGGTGCCCACGACGAGGACGGCGGCCGCGCGCAGCGACCCGGCGCGGCGGGCGGCGTCGTCGCTGTCCCGCCAGGCCCGGGCCGACGCCAGGACGGCCGCGGCCAGCAGCGTGCCGGTGAGCGCCACCCCGAAGCTGACCAGGGGCACCCCGCCGTAGGCGGCCAGCGCGGTGAACGGGCCCTCGGCCTGGCTGAACCCCAGCCGGCCCCAGGGGAACCCGCCCAGGGGCCAGCGCCCGCGCAGGGCCTCCTGGCCGACCCACAGCGCCGCGGCCCACAGCCACCAGCCGCGCAGCCGGGCGGTGACGGCCAGCGCCCCGCCGAGCACCGCGACGTAGAGGGACTCCGCGACCGACAGGGCGTACCAGGGGAAGGACCCGACGTAGATGCCGGTCCAGGACAGCAGGGGAAGGAAGAAGCACAGGCCCTGGACCAGGCCCAGCCACAGTCCGGTGCGGAACCGCACGCCGCGGGTGGCCAGCGACAGGGACGCCGGGCCGAGCACGGCGAGGGCGGCGAGGTCCCAGCCGGGGAACGCGAAGTACATCGCGACGCCGCCGGCCGCGGCCAGCAGCGTGCGGGCCAGCAGGCCCGCTCCGCGCCGTCGCGGGGCGGGTGCGTCGTCGGCCGGGCGCACCACCGGGTCGGTCACGGTCACCCCGCGAGCATCCCACCTGCGCGCCGGCGACCGGTGCACGCGGTCGCCCGCGGCGGCACCCCGGCCTTCGGGCCGCCGGTCCGGGGACTGGGTGTCCTCGGGCCGTCGTTGTCTGGTGGCGCGGGGTGCCGCCCGGCGATCACCGGTGGTGGCCCGGGACCGCGTGGTGCGACAACGGAACCCTAGGGAGCCGGGACCCCCGCGCACAGGGCATCGGGGCACCTGCGGCAGGCCGTTATCGGATCGTTACGTGTCACTCACGCTCAGTCGCGGGAGGCAGGGGGACGACCAGCGTCGCGGTCGCCTCCACCACCCGCAGCGGTTCCGGCAGCACCGCCGCCGCCGAGGCGCCGCGTTCGGGGACCGCCCGGGCGACGACGTCGGCCCAGCAGCGCAGCGTGCGCGAGCGGGTGCCCACCCGGACGACCTCGCAGGAGGCCTCCAGCACGTCGCCGGCCTGCACCGGCGCCAGGAACGCGACGTCGGCGTACCCGGCGAGCAGGCCCTCGTCGCCGTCCCCCACGATCGCGACCTCGGTGGCGACGTCCCCGAACAGGCCCAGGGTGTAGGCGCCGTCGACCAGCGCACCGCCGTAGTGGGCGTGGGAATGGGGCACGTACCGGCGGTGGGTGACGGTCAGGCCGATCTCGGCGGTCACGCGGCGATCTCCTCGGGGAGCAGGGCGGAGACGAGGTAGGAGGCCACCTCGCCGGGGGTGGTGCCGCGGCCGAAGACCTTGTCGACGCCGAGGTCGCGGGCCATGGCCGGGTCGAAGCGCGGGCCGCCGACCACGAGCAGGGGGCGGTCCTCCCCCATCGCCTCGCGGAACGCGCCGGCCAGCTCGCGGGTGTTGCGCAGGTGCGCGTCCTTCTGGGTGACGACCTGGCTGACCAGCACGGCATCGGCCCGCGCCGCCCGGGCGCGGGTGACCAGCTCCGGGACGGTGACCTGCGCGCCGAGGTTCGCGACGTCCATCTCCCGGTAGTACTCCAGGCCCTTCTCCCCCGCGAAGCCCTTGAGGTTGAGGATCGCGTCGATCCCCACGGTGTGCGCGTCGGTGCCGATGCAGGCGCCCATCACCACCAGCTTGCGGTGCAGCCGGGCCTTGATCGCGCCGTTGACCTCGGCCGGGCTGAGCAGCGGGTAGTCCCGCTCCTCGACCTCGACCTCGTCGGTGTCGACCAGGTGGGTCACCGAGCCGTAGACCACGAAGAAGGTGAAGCCCTCCCCGATGCCGTGGCTGTGCACCACCATCGCCGGGTGGATGCCCATCTTGCCGGCCAGCTGCAGGGCGGCGCCCTCGGCGCGGGGCCCGGGCGGGACGGGCAGGGTGAACGACGTCTGCACCATGCCGTCGCCGGTGGTGTCGCCGTAGGGCCGGATGACGGTCATGCCCGCCCCTCCATCAGCTCCGTCGCGGGGTCCAGGTGGCCCGGCGCCTTGACGACGACGCCGTCCAGGCCCTTGCCGCGGTCGGCCGGGCGCTTGGTGATGCCGAAGGTGCCCTGCGCGATGGCGGGCAGCAGGCCGTCGGCGGTGATCTTCTCCAGCAGCTCCACGGCCTCGCCCAGCACGGTGTGCGCCCGGCGGTCGATGAACCCGCCCGGCGGCGGGGCGAAGTCCTCCGACAGGCCGCCGGCGGCGTCCAGCACGTAGCGCACGTTGCGCAGCGCGAGGTCGCGGTCGGACAGCCACGGGGTGACCACGGCCTCGGTCATCATCCCGACCAGCAGGATGCCCTGGTCGGTGAGCGCCCCGGCCAGGTTGAAGAACCCGTCGAGCAGGTAGCCGCCGAACACGTCCCCGGTCATGTGCTTGGTGGGCGGCATCCACTTCAGCGGCGCGTGGGGGAACAGCGCCCGGGCGAGCATGGCGTGCGCCAGCTCCAGGCGGAAGGAGTCGTGGATGGCCGGGTTGATCTCGAACGCGTGGCCCAGGCCCAGCTGCCAGTCCTCGAGCCCGGCCTCCCGCGCGAACCGCTCGTTGAGCAGCTGGCTGACGGTGACGGTGTGCGCCTCGTCGACGGCGTCGGCGGTGGTCAGGTAGTTGTCCTCGCCGGTGTTGATGATGATCCCGGCGCGGGCGTGCACCATCCGGCTGAACCGCTGGTCGACGAAGGTGCGGATCGGGTTGATGTCGCGGAAGAGGATCCCGTACATCGCGTCGTTGAGCATCATGTCCAGCCGCTCCAGGCCGGCCAGCGCCGCGATCTCGGGCATGCACAGGCCCGAGGCGTAGTTCGTCAGCCGCACGTAGCGGCCGAGCTCGGCGCAGACGTCGTCCAGGGCGGCCCGCATGAGCCGGAAGTTCTCCTGGGTGGCGTAGGTGCCGGCGTACCCGGTGCGGGTGGCGCCCTCGGGCACGTAGTCCAGCAGCGACTGCCCGGTGGAGCGGATGACGGCGATGACGTCGGCGCCCGCCCGGGCGGCGGCCTGGGCCTGCGGGATGTCCTCGTAGATGTCGCCGGTGGCCACGATCAGGTAGATCCAGGGACGGCGGGGCGGGTCGCCGTGGGTGGCCACCAGCTCCTCCCGCCGGCGGCGGGCGGCGTCCACCCGGCCCAGGCCCGCCCCGACGGCGGCCAGCGCGGCCTCACGGGCGCGCTCCTCGTCGCCCCCGGTGGGGACGGCCAAGCGGGCGGTGCCGGCGCCCACCTGCTCGGCGACGTCCTGCAGGCTGCTCGCCGCGCCCGAGGCGATGGCGTGCCAGACCGGCAGCGCGACCCCGTGCTCGAGGCCCACCTGCTCGCGGACGACGTCCACCACCCGGTTCACCCACGGGATCTCGCCCTCGCCGGTGACCGGGTCGGTGCCCTCCAGGCCCGCCAGCCGCAGCACGGCCCGCTCGACGGAGACGGTGGTGTGCCGGGTGGCCAGGTCGATGACCGGCTGCGCGGCCAGCTCGGCGAGCTCGCGGGCCCGGGCGACCAGCCCCGGGTCCAGGGTCAGGCGGGCGCTCACGGGGCTCCTCGGACGACGTCGCCAGCCACGAGCAGGCCGGTGCAGGTGGGCCGGGCGCGCTGCGCGAGCACCCCGGACAGGGTCAGGTCGGTGGCCCACAGGGCCAGGTGCGCCGGGGCGCCGACGGCCAGCGGCCCCTGCGCGTGCTCGGCCCGGGCGGCGTACCAGCCGCCGTGGGTGGCCGCGTCGTAGGCGTCGAAGGGCCGCATGCCGGCGCCGGGCGTGCGGTGGTCGACCGCGGCGTGCACCCCGCCCCAGGGGTCCAGCGGGGTGACCGGGGCGTCGCTGCCCAGGGCGATCGCGACCCCGGCGTCGGAGAGGTCGGCCAGCGGGTTGCAGCCCAGCGCCCGCTCGACGCCCAGCCGCTCGGCGTACATGCCGGCGTCCCCGCCCCAGGCGGCGTCGAAGGCCGGCTGGACGCTGGCGACCATGCCCAGCGAGCGCAGGGTCTCCACGGCGTCGGGCGAGACCATCTCGACGTGCTCGAGCCGGTGCCGGCAGGCCCGGACGGCGTCGCGGCCCAGCTGCTCGGCGACCGCGGCCACGGCGGCGAGCACCTGGTCGACGGCGGCGTCGCCGATGACGTGGAAGCCGGCCTGGACGCCGGCGGCGGTGCAGGCCCGCACGTGCTCGACGAGCTGGCCGGTGTCGAAGCGCAGCGCGCCGGAGGTGTCGGGCCGGTCGGCGTAGGGCGTGGACAGCGCCGCGGTGTGCGAGCCGAACGCGCCGTCGCAGAACAGGTCGCCGCCGGCGCCGGCCAGGCCGAGCTCGGCGACGACGTCCAGCCCGCCGCGCTCGGCCAGCTCGCCCCACCAGCCCAGCACCTGGGGGCCGGGGGCCTCGCCGGCGATCCGGAGCAGCCCGGCGAGGTCCTCGGCGCTGGACACCTCCGGTCCGGCCATCTCGTGCACGCAGCCGATGCCGAGGTCGGCGGCCGCGTCGAAGGTGGCGCGCTGGGCGGTGGCCCGCTGCACCGGGTCCACCGAGCCGTAGGCCACCTGGCGGGCGGCGTGGTGGGCGTCCAGCCGCAGCTGGCCGTCCGCGCCGTAGCCGGGCAGGTCGGTGATCCCGGGGATGCGGTCCAGCAGGGCGGTGGAGACGGTCGCGGAGTGCACGTCGACGCGGGCCAGGTACGCGGGCCGGTCGCCGACCACGGCGTCCAGGTCGTGCCGGGTGATGGCCCGGCCCTCGGGCCAGACGGTCTCGTCCCAGCCGGTGCCGAGCACCGTGCCGGTGGGGTGCGCGGCGACGTGCGCGGCGACCGCGGCCAGCGCCGAGCGCAGGCTGTCGGCACCGTGCAGCGCCAGCCCGGTCAGCGCCAGGCCGGTGGCGGTGGCGTGCACGTGGGCGTCGACGAAGGCCGGGGTGAGCAGCGCTCCCCCGCCGTCCCAGGTCCGGTCGGCGCGCGGTGCGTCGGCGGCCGGGCCGACCCAGGCGACCGCGCCGTCGACGACGTGCACCGCCCGGTCGGCCGCGTCGCCGACGGTGACCCCGGTGAGCAGCAGGCTCATGCGTGCACGCGCGGGTCGATGAGCGCCCGCACGCCGGCGGTGCGCCGGTAGAGGTCCAGGGCCAGGGCGGCGTGCCCCGGCGTGTAGCCGTTCCCGATCAGCATCCGCACGTCCGCTGCCATCCCCTCCGCGCCCAGGGCCGCCGCCGGGAAGGAGGTGGCCATCCCGAAGAAGACCACAGTGCCGCCGTCGGCCGTCGCCAGCACCGCGCCGTGCTCCGCGCCGGGGACGTCGACGCAGACCACGGTGGTGTCGACCGGCTCGCCGAGGGCGGCCGAGACCGCCAGGGGGTCGGTGGCGTCGGCGACGACCACCTCGTGCGCGAGGCCGGCGTCCCGCAGCGCGGCCGCCTCCCGCTCGTCGCGGACGACGCCGACCACCCGGCGGGCGTGCGCCTCGCGCGCCGCGGCCACCGACAGGGAGCCGGACTTGCCCGCAGCGCCGATGACCGCGACCGAGGACCCGCGGCGGACCACCCGCTCGACCAGCGCGGGCGCACCGCACACGTCGAGCAGCGCCAGGGCGACCTGCTCGGGCAGGTCGTCGGGCAGGACGGCGGCGATGGAGCGGGCGAACAGGACGGCGGTGCCCCGGGCGGGGACCTGCTCGCTGCGGCCGTCCCAGCGCTCGAGGCCGTCGGTGATCCGCAGCGGGGTGAGGGTGAGCGAGACCAGGGTGGCCACCCGCTGGCCGACCACGAGGCCGAGCGGGGAGTCCTCCCCCACCTCGGCGACCCGGCCGATGAGCATGCCGCCGGAGCCGGTGACCGGGTTCTGCATCTTCCCGCGCTCGGCCACGATGCCCAGGACGGCGGCGCGCACCGCGTCGCCGTCCCCGCCGTGGGTCTCGGTGAGCTGGCGGAAGGACGCCGCGTCGAGGTTGAGCCGCTCGACGTCGATGCGGACCTCGTCGCGCCCCGTGGGGGCGTCGGGGTCCAGCCGGTGGGCGGCCTGTGGCAGCACCCCGACCGGCTCCAGCACCCGGTGCACCCCGAGCGACCGCTCCGCTGCCGTCGTCACGTCCTGCTCCTCGTCGTCGGAAGGATTGAGAAACTATCGTAGAACTCACGTTTTGCCGAACAATCTCCCGTATGGTGCGGGTGTCGCACTGAGAAGTCGTTGGAGGTCGTCGTGCTGGAGCAGCCCTACGAGTACCGGGCCAAGGCCCTGGTGGAGCCCGACTGGCGCCGGCTGCCCGGTTTCGCCGAGGTCACCGAGGAGCAGTGGCGCAGCGCCCAGTGGCAGCGGGTCAACTGCGTGAAGAACCTGCGCCAGCTGCGCGGGGTCTACGGCGACCTGCTCGACGAGTCCTTCTACGCCGACGTCGAGGCCGACCAGGCCGGGCGCGCGACGATGTCGCTGCTGCTGCCGCCGCAGATGCTCAACACGATGGTGCCGGACGCGGTGCCCACGACCGCGGCGATGCTGGCCGACCCGGTGCGCCGCTACATGCTGCCCGTGGCCTCCGACCGGCTCGCCGGCGCCGCGGCCAGCCACCCCTACGCGGCGCGCGACTCGCTGCACGAGCACGAGATGTGGGCCGTCGAGGGCCTGACCCACCGCTACCCCACCAAGGTGCTGGCCGAGCTGCTGCCCACCTGCCCGCAGTACTGCGGCCACTGCACGCGGATGGACCTGGTCGGCAACTCCACCCCCGCGGTCACCAAGCTCAAGTTCGACCTCAAGCCGGTGGACCGGCACGCCGAGATGCTGGACTACCTGCGCCGCACCCCCGGCGTGCGCGACGTGGTGGTCTCCGGCGGCGACGTCGCCAACCTGCCGTTCAAGAACCTGGAGGCCTTCGTCTCGGGTCTGCTGGAGATCGAGTCGGTGCGCGACGTCCGGCTGGCCTCCAAGGCCCTGATGGGCCTGCCCCAGCACTGGCTGCAGGACGACGTGGTGGCCGGCATGACCCGGTTGGCCGGCACCGCCCGCGAGCGCGGCGTCTCCCTGGCCGTGCACACCCACGTCAACGCCGCCCAGTCGGTCACCCCCCTGGTCGCCGAGGCCGCGCAGGCGATGCTGGCGGCCGGGGTGCGCGACGTGCGCAACCAGGGCGTGCTGCTGCACGGGGTCAACGACACCGCCGACCAGCTGCTGGACCTGTGCTTCGCGCTGCTGGACGGCGCCGGCGTGACGCCCTACTACTTCTACATGTGCGACATGATCCCGTCGGCCGAGCACTGGCGGGTGCCGCTGTCGCAGGCGCAGACCCTGCAGCACGACCTGATGGGCTACCTGCCCGGCTTCGCCACCCCGCGGATCGTCTGCGACGTGCCCTACGTCGGGAAGCGCTGGGTGCACCAGGTCGCCGAGTACGACCGCGAGCGCGGCATCAGCTACTGGACGAAGAACTACCGCACCGGCATCGAGCGCACCGACGAGGCCGCCCTGGACCGCCGCTACACCTACTACGACCCGATCCACTCGCTGCCGGAGTCCGGGCAGCGGTGGTGGGCCGACCGCGCGGTCGACCCGGTGGCCGCCGAGGCCGCTGCGGCCGCGTCCCGCGAGGCGTCGGTCGCGCAGCTGGGGTGAGCTGAGGTAGGCAGGGGCGGTGGAGCTGCTGCGCACCGACCGCCTGCTCGTCCGCGCCTGGACGACGTCGGACGACGACCTGGCGCGGCTGGCGGACCTGTACTCCCGCCCCGAGGTGCTGCGCTGGCTGTCCGGGCCGCCGTCGGGCGGGGTCGCCGCCCTGGTCGGGCGCTGGCGGGAGGTGCACGCGGCCGACCCGCGGGCCGGGTGCTGGGCGGTGCAGCCGGTCGCGGGCGGGCCGGTTGCCGGCACGCTGCTGTTCAAGCCGCTGCCCAACGGGGTGGGCGAGTTCGAGGTGGGCTGGCACCTGCACCCCGACAGCTGGGGGCACGGGTACGCCACCGAGGCGGCCGCCGCGGTGGTGCAACGGGCGTTCGAGGACGGCCTGCCCGAGGTCTACGCGGTGGTGCGCCCCGGGAACGAGCCGTCGATGGCGGTGTGCCGACGGCTGGGCATGGAGCCGCTGGGGCGCACCACCCGGTGGTACGGGGTGGACTGCGAGGCCTTCCGGCTCAGCGCCCCCGACGTCGTCGAGTGACCAGCGACCCGAACACGTGGCGGACCTTCTGCAGCGGTGAGCGCTGCACCGTCACCGCGGTGCCGCGGACGTCGTCGAGGTCGATCGCGCGCGCCTGCTCGGGCGTGGGCGCGGTGCCGCCCAGGTGGGCCGGCAGCCACCAGCGGTCGTCGTCACCGGCCGGGCTGTCGGGGTAGCTGCGCTGGGCCTCCTCCAGCAGCGCCTCCATGGCCGCACGGGTGCGGCGGAGCACCGACTGGGCCTTCTCCCCCGGCTCGGGCACGACCGGTGCGCCGAGGAGCACGGTGACCGGGACGCCGCGGCGCAGCACCACCCGCCGGTTCTTGGTGGCCACGCGGTGCCCGCCCCACAGCGCGGCCGGCACGACCGGCACGCCGGCCTGCACGGCCATCCGGGCGGCGCCGGCCTTGAGGTCCTGGACGGTGAAGGAGCTGGAGATGGTGGCCTCGGGGAAGACGCCGACCACCTTGCCGTCCTTCAGTGCCCGCACCGCCTCGTCGAAGGCGGCCACGCCGGCGGTGCGGTCGACCGGGATGTGCTGCATCGCGCGCATCGGCGGGCCGGCGAACCGGTTGTCGAAGACCGACGCCTTGGCCATGAACCGCACCAGCCGGCGCTGCGGCAGCGCCGCCAGCTCCAGGTAGGTGAAGTCGAAGTAGCTGACGTGGTTGCTGGCGATCACCGCCCCGCCCTCCCGGGGCAGGTGCTGCGACCCGCGCACGTCGAAGCGGAAACCGAAGAGCTTGAGGACGACCAGGAACGCGCGGATGACCAGCCGGTAGGGCCGGTCACAGGGGTCGGGCGAGGGGCCGAACAGGTCGCGCCGGACGACGTCGCGCCAGCTGGGCGTCTGCATGGGGCGGACCCTAATCTCCGGCGACGGAGACCGGCGCGTTCAGCAGAGGGCGAGCTGCTCGGGCTCCGGGCGGGCCGCCGCCGGGGCGGCCGGGCCGGGCAGCGACCCGTGCGGGAAGGCCGCCGACTCGTCGCCCGGCAACCCGCGTGCCTCGCCCCCGCTGTGCCGGTCCAGCCCGTGGGCGGCCAGGATCGGTGCGACCCGGGCGGTCAGCCAGCTGCGGTACTCGGCCGGCACGTAGGCACCGCGGCTGTAGAGCGTGCGGTACCGGCCCACCAGCTTGGGGTGCTCGCGGGACAGCCAGGCGGTGAACCACTCCCGGGCCCCGGGCCGCAGGTGCAGCGGCAGCACGGTCACCCCGGTCGCACCGGCCTCGGCGACGGCCGCGATCGCCCGCTCCAGGTGCTCCTTCTGGTCGGTGAGGCCCGGCAGCACCGGGGCCAGGAACACCCCGCAGGGCAGGCCGGCGTCGGCGATGCGGCGGACCAGCTCCAGGCGCGCCCGCGGGGTGGGGACGCCGGGCTCCAGGCTGCGGTGCAGGTCGTCGTCCCAGATGGCCAGCGAGACACCCAACCCGATCGGCACGTCGCGGGAGGCCGCGGCGAGCAGCGGCAGGTCGCGGGTGAGCAGCGTGCCCTTGGTCAGCACGGAGAACGGGGTGCCCGACCGGGCGAGGGCGTCGATGACCCCGGGCATGAGCCGGTACCGGCCCTCGGCGCGCTGGTAGGGGTCGGTGTTGGTGCCCAGCGCCACGTGCTCGCGCTTCCAGGACGCCCGGGACACCTCACGGCGCAGCACCTCGGCCACGTTGGTCTTCACCACGATCTGCGAGTCGAAGTCCGACCCGGTGTCCAGCTCCAGCCATTCATGGGTCTTCCTGGCGAAGCAGTTGTGGCTGACCACGCCCTCGGCGATGAAGTCCCCGGTGCCGGTGGTGATGTCGTACATCGGCATGTCGAGGCCGAGCGGCTGCACCGAGACCACACGGAGGTCGGCGTCGCTCTCGATGGCCGTGCCGGCCACTGAGCACTTCCGTCGGATGGCCGGGTCGACCAGGTGGATGAACCGCATGTGCTCGCGCAGGCCGCCGCGGACCCGGACGGTGCAGACACCGTTCTCCAGGCCGCGGTCCTCCAGCACGGCGTCGAACCCGAACCACGTGAGGCAGGAGAGGGTCTGCCCCAGCATGTCGGCGTCGCCGTTGCTGATGCGCAGGATGCCGGTGCTGCGGGAGCCCTCGGCGTCGAAGATCCCCGCCAGGAATCCGCGGCGCCACTCATCGTCGGGCTGGTCGGGCCACGCCACGAGAGCGGTGATCCGGTCGCAGTCCGCCTGCCGCTGGGTGCGGATGGCAGACACGGCCCGGCGCACGTCCGTGGCCGGGGTGACGTCGAACCTCGTCGTGCTGATGCCCTCGTCGGCGAGCATCCGCTCCGACCGGTCCAGGGCCTCCGGATCGGCCAGGGCGAGACGGAAGCGGTCCAGGAAGCCGGTGCGACCGCTGGCGGCTGAGTACGGGTGACGACCGAGATGGGCATCGCCACGCACCATGCCGGTCAGGTAACCGCGGCGGTAGGCGGTCGTCGGCTTGGGCGTCTCGACCGTGCGGCCGAAACCGAGCATCGAGTCGTTCGTGGTCAGGTGCGGGCGTCGGTCTGCACCTGCCGTCGCCCCCGTGACGTGCTTCCAGCCCCGGCCGGTGAGGAACCTGTGGTCGCCGCTGGCCACCACCTCGGTGCCGTCGGCGAGGGTGATGCGGTAGGCGGCCTTCGTGGTGCTCCAGTGCGCGAGCACCTCGGTCTCGACGTACCGGCGGTAGGCGCCGACCACCTCGGTACCGATGATCCGGTCGCCGGTGCGCAGGTCGGCGATGCGCCGGGTGCGGCCGTCGGCCAGCAGGATCGCCGTGTCCGGCCCGACGCAGTAGACGCACGAATGGCTGCAGCCCCGGAACGTGTTCACCGTGTAGGCGAACGGCATCGAGGAGTTCTCGGGCACCTTGTTGAGGGCGGACTTGGCGCGGACCTCGTGCAGGGTCAGGCCGGGGAACTCGGGCACCTGCAGGCTGCGCAGCAGACCTGCGACGGTGGGCAGCCCGGGGAGCGTGCCGGGCTCCTCGAGGTCCAACCGCTGGGCATCCCATCGCATGCACCCAGTCGAACACACGTTCGGTGCGTTGTCGACGCGCCGGGCCGGGCTGTGGACATCTACGGTGGCGGTTCGCCGACGTCCAACCGGCGCAGCAGGCCCTCGTCCAGGGTGAGCCCGTGCAGCACCCGGGTGTCGGAGAGCAGGTCGCCGTCGGCGTCCCGCACGACCTGGTGCACGGTCACCGCGACGCCGTCGTCGACCGGGACCACCCGCTCGGGGACCACCGCGAACCGGACGTCGCGGGCCTGCCGGGCGAGGTGGTCGGCCACGGCTGCCCGGCCGAGCACCCGCCCGCCGGTCCAGGGTTCGGGCCAGTCGACGTCGGGGTGCAGGCGCCCCACCACCGTCGCCAGGTCGCCGGCGGACCAGGCGGCGTAGAACTCCTCCGCGTCGAAGGTGGTCACACCGGCGGGCGGTCCTCGTAGAACGTGCTCAGCACGACCGTCGTCCGGGTGGTGACGTTCGCCGCGGCGCGGATCTCGGCGAGCAGGCCCTCCAGCGCGTCCGGCGAGGCCACCCGCACCTTGAGCATGTAGCTGTCGGGCCCGGCGACGGAGTGGCAGGCCTCGATGGCGGTCAGGTGCGCCAGCCGGGACGGTGCGTCGTCGGGCTGGGCGACGTCGATCGGGGTGATGGAGACGAAGGCGACCATCGGCAGGCCGACCGCCTTGGGGTCGACCCGCGCCGAGTAGCCGGTGATGACGCCGCGCTGCTCGAGGCGGCGCACCCGCTGGTGCACCGCCGAGACCGACAGCCCGACCTGGGCGGCCAGCTCGGTGTAGCTGGCCCGGCCGTCGCGGGCCAGGGCGGCCAGCAGCGCCCGGTCGACGTCGGCGCGGGGCTCCAGCTTGTCCAGGGGGTCGGCGGCCACCGGGTCACCCGGCCAGTTCGACGAGGTCACGGGGTCCTTCGTTCAGCGTGCGGGCGCCGTCGGGGGTGCAGACGACGATGTCCTCGATGCGGGCACCGTGCCGGCCGGCCAGGTAGATGCCGGGCTCGACCGAGAAGGCCATGCCCGGCTCCAGCGGGGTGGTGTTGCCGGCGACGACGTAGGGCGCCTCGTGGGTGTCCAGGCCGATGCCGTGCCCGGTGCGGTGCAGGAACTGCTCCCCCCAGCCGGCCGCGGTGATCGCGTCGCGGGCCACCGCGTCGACCTCCTCGGCGGTCACCCCGGGCGCGACGGCGGCGCGGGCGGCGTCCTGCGCGGCCTGCAGCACCCCGTACCACTCAGCGGTGCCCGCGTCGGGTGCGCCGCCGACGACGTAGGTGCGGGTGCAGTCGGAGCGGTAGCCGCTGGCCAGCTCGCCACCGATGTCGACGACCACCAGGTCGCCGGCCTGCACGACGCGGTCGGACAGCTCGTGGTGCGGGCTCGCGCCGTTGGGGCCGGAGCCGACGATGACGAAGTCGACGGCGACGTGTCCCTCGGCCAGGATCGCCGCGGCGACGTCGGCGCCGACCTCGGCCTCGGTGCGCCCGACCCGCAGCCACTCCCCCATCCGCGCGTGCACCCGGTCGATGGCCGCGGCGGCGGTCGCGAGCTCGGCGACCTCGGCCCCGGACTTGACCACGCGCAGCCGGTCGAGCACCGGGGTGGCCAGCTCCAGGCGCGACCCGGGGACGGCGCGCTGCAGACCGAGCGCGTGCTCGGCCCAGGTGCGGGCGCCGACGGCCAGCCGCTGCGGGTCGCGGCCGAGCCGGGTGCGCAGCTCACCGGCGACCAGCGCGAACGGGTCGTCGGTCTCGTCCCAGGCCACCAGCTCCAGACCCAGCGCACCGGCCGGCGACGCGGTGACCATCGGGGCCTCGAGCCGGGGCACGACCAGCAGCGGTGCGCCCGCGGCGGGCACCACCAGCGCGGTGAGCCGCTCCAGCGCGTGCGCGGCGTAGCCGCACAGGTACCGCAGGTCGGCGCCCGGGGTGACCACGACGGCGTCCAGGCCCAGCTCGGCGGTGACCTCGCGCGCGCGGTCGAGCCGCACCGGGCTCACCAGCCCGTTGCTGGGCGCCGGCTGGGCGCGGTCGGTGGACACGTCGGGCACCCTAACCAGACCGTCGGACGATCCCGGACGAGTTGTTGCCGAGCCGTTACCGTCCCGCAGTGTGACCACGATGCTCCTGGACGCGGCCAGCCTGTACTTCCGGGCCTTCTACGGGGTGCCCACCAGCGTCACCGCCCCCGACGGCACACCGGTCAACGCGGTCCGCGGGTTCCTGGACATGTCGGCCCGGCTCATCGCCGCGCACGGCCCCGAGCGGTTCGTCGCCTGCTGGGACGACGACTGGCGGCCGGCCTTCCGCACCGACGCGGTGCCCTCCTACAAGGCCCACCGGCAGGCCGAGGACGGCGGCGAGGAGGTGCCCGACGAGCTGGGCCCGCAGGTACCGGTGCTCGTCGACGTGCTGGCCGCCGCCGGCATCGCCCGCGTGGGCGCGCCCGGCTACGAGGCGGACGACGTCATCGGCACCCTGGCCACCCGCGCCGAGGGCCCGGTGGACGTCGTCACCGGCGACCGCGACCTGTTCCAGCTGGTGAACGACGCCCGGGGCGTGCGGGTGCTCTACACCGCCCGGGGCGGGATCGGCGACCTGGACGTGGTCGACGAGGGTGCGGTCGCGGCGAAGTACGGCGTCCCCGGCCGGTCCTACGCCGACTTCGCCGTGCTGCGCGGTGACCCCAGCGACGGCCTGCCCGGGGTCAAGGGCGTCGGGGAGAAGACCGCCGCCGCGCTGATCACCGCCTTCGGCAGCCTGCAGGGCATCCGGGAGGCCGCGGCCCGCACCGCCGTCCCGAAGGCCCCGCTGACCGCCTCGGTGCTGAAGAAGCTGCACGAGGCGTCGGCTTACCTGGACGTGGCGCCCGCCGTCGTCCACGTGGTCACCGACATCGACCTGCCGCCCGTCGAGGGCCACCTGCCGCGGTCGCCCGCGGACCCGGAGGCCCTCGACGCCCTCGCCCAGCGCTGGGGCCTGCAGACGTCGGTGGCCCGCCTGGCCTCGGTGCTGGGCTGGTGACCTACTCCGACCACTCGTAGGCGCCGTCACCGTCGGTGATCCGGATGGTGATGGTCACGTCCTCGTCCTCGGCGGTCGTGCCCGAGCAGGTGTAGGTCGCGCCGACGTCGACCTTCATGTCCTCGTCGCAGGACAGCTGCACGCCGATGTTCTCGCGCTCCTCGAACTGGGCGGCGACGTCGCGCTGGACGGCCTGCGGGTCGAGGGTCTTGGAGCCCAGCACCATCGGCAGCACGATCGCGGCGGCGACCACCACCAGGCCGAGGACGACGAGGCCGATGATCAGCCCGGTGCGCTTGGGCTTCGCAGGCTGCTGCTGGCCGTAGCCGGGCTGCCCGTACTGGCCCTGCTGGCCGTACTGCGACCCCTGGCCGTAGCCGGGCTGCCCGTACTGCCCCTGCTGCCCCTGCTGCCCCTGCTGCCCGTAGCCACCCTGGCCCTGCTGGCCGTACGCCTGCTGGCCATAGCCGCCCTGCCCGTACCCCTGCTGGCCGTAGCTGCCCTGGCCCTGCTGGCCGTAGCCGGCCTGGCCGTAGCCCTGCTGGCCATAGCCGCCCTGCCCGTACCCCTGCTGGCCGTAGCTGCCCTGGCCCTGCTGGCCGTAGCTGCCCTGGCCCTGCTGGCCGTAGTTCTGCTGGCCGTACCCGGGCTGCTCCTGGCCGCCCTGGCCCCAGCCCGAGGGCGCCGGGTTCTGCTGGCCGTACCCGGGCGCGCCCTGGCCGCCCTGGCCCCACGCGGGCTGGCCCTGGCCCGACTGCTCCTGCTGCCCGGACGAGCCCCACGACGGGCCCGACGAGCCACCCGCAGCCGACGAGCCCTGCGCCCACGACGGGGTGGACGACGACCCACCGGACGCCGAGGAACCCTGGGCCCCGCCCTGCTCACCCCAGCCGGAGCCCCCGGTCGGCGTGCCCGGGGCGGCCGGCCCGTCGCCGCGCAGCGGGATCATCCGGGTGCCGCCGTCGCCGGGTCGGCCCTCGTCGCCGCGGGGGGTCTCCTCACCCGGGCCCTGGTCGGCCGGGCGGGGGTCGTCCTGCTGGTCGCCACCCTGCGGCGGGTTGGTCATCGTCGCTCCCTCGTCGTCGCGGGCCGCGACCCTCGCAGGTCACCGGCCACGGGCCGCGCCGATTCTCCCCCACGCGGGGTCCCCGCCCCACTCGGCGCGTCGGGTCAGCCGCTGACCGCCACGGCCACCACGCCCCGCCGGGTCCGCTCGACGGCCTGCCGCGCGGTGCGGGCCAGCGCGCCCTCGCTGACCTTGGCGATCTGGTCCAGCAGGTCGACCAGTTGCCGCGCCCAGCGCACGAAGTCACCGCCGGACAGCTCGGTGCCCGCCTGCTCCGCCCCCGCCAGCACCCGGTCCAGCGACTGCCCGTCGGCCCAGCGGTAGGCCGCCCACGCGAACCCGAGGTCCAGGTCGCGGCTGGGCCGCACGCCGTGGTCGGTCTCCACCGCGTGCAGCTCGGCGTGCACCTGCCGCATCCGGACCAGCGCCGCCGACACCGCGCCGGAGGGCACCGGGGGCTGTCCCGGGCCGTCGCGGCGGGCCTCGAAGACCAGCGCGGACGCGCAGGCGGCCAGCCCGGGCGCGTCCAGGCCGTCGAGCACGCCGGCCCGCAGGCACTCGGCGGTGAGCAGGTCGGCCTCGGACCACAGCCGCGAGAGCTGCCGCCCGGCCGCCGTCACGACCGGCGCCTCCGCGGCCGGGTGCGGCCCCGGGCTGTGCTCCTCGGCCGCCGACGGCGCGTCGGGCAGCAGGTAGCCCAGCTCCTCCAGCACGTCGCAGGTCCGGTCGAACTGGCGGATCAGGGAGCCGGTGCGCTCGGCCACCTCGCGGTGCACCCGGTCGGCGTCCCGGCGGGCGCGCAGCCAGCTGTAGGCGCTGCGCACGAGCTCCTCCCGGTCGGGCAGCGTGTGCACGGGGTGCCGGCGCAGCGCGTGCCGCAGGTCGACCAGCACCGGGTCGTCGTCGACCGGGGCCCCGCGCCGGGTGCGCCGTGCCCCCAGGTCGTTCTCCACCCGGGCGTTGCGCAGGGTCGAGGCCAGGTCGCGGCGGGCGTGCGGGCTGCGGTGGTTGAAGTTCTTCGGCACCCGGATCCGCGCCAGCGCCTCGACCGGGGTCGGGAAGTCCAGCGGACCCAGCCGGCCGGACCAGCGGTCCTCGGTGAGCACCAGCGGCCGGGGGTCGGCCAGCTCGGTGATGCCGGGGTCGAGGACGACGGCCAGCCCCTGCCGGCGTCCCGAGGGCACCCGGATCACGTCGCCGGGCCGCAGCGCCATCAGCGTCTCGGCCGCCTCGTGGCGCCGGCGGGCGGCGGTGTCGCGGGAGAGCTCCTTCTCCCGCTCGGAGATCTCCTGCCGCAGCCGGGCGTAGCCCGCGACGTCCCCCTTGTCGGCGGGGACGGCGGCCTCGAGCCGGGCGGCCTCCTCCTCGCTGCGCGCGGCCTGCCGGGCCAGGTTCACCACCGACCGGTCGGCCTGGAACTGGGCGAAGGAGGACCCGAGCAGCTCGCGGGCACGCTCCCGGCCGTAGGAGCCGACCAGGTTGACTGCCATGTTGTAGCTGGGCCGGAACGACGACCGCAGCGGGTAGGTGCGCGTGCTGGCCAGCCCGGCGACGGCGACCGGGTCGACGCCGGGGCTCCACACCACCGCGGCGTGCCCCTCGACGTCGATGCCCCGGCGTCCGGCACGGCCGGTGAGCTGGGTGTACTCCCCCGGCGTCACGTCGACGTGGGCCTCGCCGTTCCACTTGGTCAGCTTCTCCAGCACGACCGTGCGGGCGGGCATGTTGATGCCCAGCGCGAGGGTCTCGGTGGCGAACACGGCCTTGACCAGGCCGCGGACGAAGGCCTCCTCGACGGCCTCCTTGAACGCCGGCACCAGACCTGCGTGGTGGGCGGCGAGACCGGCGAGCAGGCCCTCGCGCCACTCCCAGAAACCCAGCACCTGCAGGTCGGCCTCGTGCAGGGAACCGGTGTGCCGGTCGACGACCTCGGCGATCGCGGCCCGCTCGGCCTCGTCGGTGAGCCGCAGGCCGGCGCGCAGGCACTGCTCGACGGCCGCGTCGCAGCCCTTGCGGCTGAACACGAAGGTGATGGCCGGCAGCAGGCCGGCGGCGTCCAGCCGGGTCAGGACCTCGGCCCGGCCGGGCGGGGTGTAGCGCGGCCGGTGCTCGTAGCGGTCCTTGCTGCGCCGGCTCGCCCCGCCGTGCCAGGAGTCCAGCCGGCGCTCCTGCTCCTTGACGTAGCGCACCAGCTCCGGGTCGACGACGGCGGCGCCGCGCTCGCGGGTGGACAGCTGGGCGACGCCGGCCAGGTGGGCGGTGGGCCGTAGCGCGAACAGGTCGAACACCCGCCCGCCGACGAGCATGTGCTGCCACAGCGGGATGGGCCGCACCTCGCTGACCACCACGCGGGTGTCGCCGCGCACGGTGACCAGCCAGTCGGCGAACTCCTCGGCGTTGCTGACCGTCGCCGACAGCGAGACCAGGGCGACGTCGTCGGGCAGGTGGATGATCACCTCCTCCCACACCGCGCCGCGGAAGCGGTCGGCGAGGTAGTGCACCTCGTCCATGACCACGTAGCCGAGACCGCGCAGTGCCGGGGAGTCGGCGTAGAGCATGTTGCGCAGCACCTCGGTGGTCATCACCACCACCGGTGCATCCCCGTTGACCGCGTTGTCACCGGTGAGCAGGCCGACCCGCTCGGGGCCGTAGCGGTCGACGAGGTCGGCGAACTTCTGGTTCGACAGCGCCTTGATCGGGGTCGTGTAGAACGCCTTGCGGCCCTCGGCGAGCGCCTTGTGCACCGCGAACTCGCCGACCACGGTCTTGCCGGCGCCGGTCGGCGCGCAGACCAGCACGCCCGAGCCCTCCTCCAGGGCCTCGCAGGCCTCCTGCTGGAAGGGGTCGAGGGTGAACCCCAGGCCCAGGACTAAGTCCGACAGCAGGGGGAACCGCCCCCGCCGCCGGGAGGCCGCGTACCGCTCGGACGGGCTCAGTTCGGCGGACATGCCCCCACCGTAGAAGGGTCAGCGGCGCCCTGCGCCGAGCACGGTGAGGGCCGCCGGGACGACGGTGCACCGCTGCGGCAGCGGCCCGACCGGCTCGCCATCGGCCCAGGTGCTCAGGCCGACGGCGTCCAGCTCCACCTCGCGGGCACGCAGCACCCGCACGGCCGGGTGGGAGGTGTGCGTGCCGGCCGCCAGCCGGGGGCGGGTGCGGACCAGCTCCCGGCGGCTGACCGGGCCGACGACGGTGACGTCCAGCCACCCGTCGGCCGGGTCGGCGTCCGGGCAGATCCGCAGGCCCCCGCCGTACCAGCCGGTGTTGCCGACGGCGACGAGGGTGACGTCGTGCTCGTCCGTCCGCCCGTCCAGCGTCAGCCGCACCCGCCGGGGCCGCAGCCGGGCCAGCTCGACGGCGATGGCCAGGTCGTAGCGGCGCCGCCCCCGGGGCCAGCGCAGCCGGTCGACGCGGTCGCTGACCGCGGAGTCGAAGCCGCAGCACAGCACCGTGGCCCACCAGCGCTCCCCGCCGTCGGAGCTGCTGCGCACCAGGTCCGTCCGGCGGCCCCGGCCGGCGAGCAGGTCGGCCGCGGCGGCGTCGGCGGCGGCCAGCGGGTCGGCCGGGACGCCGAGCGCCAGGGCCAGGTCGTTGCCGGTGCCGGCCGGCAGCACCGCCAGCGGGGTGCCGCCGCCCGCCAGGCCCTGCACGGCGACGTGCGCGACGCCGTCCCCTCCCAGGGCGACCACCGCGTCGACGTCCGGGGCGACCTCGCGGACGGACCGCTCGGCGGTGCTGCGGTCGGTGGTGGGCAGGACCTGCACCTGCAGACCGGCGGCGGTGAGCCGGTCGGTGACCGCGGTCGCCGCGGCCCGGGCCCGGCCGCGGCCGGCCGAGGGGCCGACCAGCAGGGCGACCCGGGTCAGCTGTCCCCGTCCAGGCGGGTGGGCCGGGTGTCCAGCGCGGAGGGCCGGGCGTCCAGCGGGGAGGCCTCGTCGTCGTCGAGGCCGGCGTAGAACGCGGTGCCGTCGCGGCGGGCGCGGCGCTTGTCGACCACCCGGGCGATCTGGATGGCGACCTCGAACAGCACGCACATCGGCAGCGCCATCAGCAGCATCGTGAACGGGTCCTGCGTCGGGGTGATGAACGCGGCGAACACGATGGTGAGGAAGAAGATCCACCGGCGGGCCTTGGCCAGCGCCGCGTAGGACAGCACGCCCACCAGGTTCAGTGCGACCGCGACCAGGGGGACCTCGAAGGAGACCCCGAAGGCCAGCAGGATCGAGATGACGAACCCGATGTAGTCCTGCGCGGTGAGGGCGATCGTGACGTTCTCGCCGGCCAGGCCCAGCAGCAGCGTCAGGCCGGCCTTGAGCGAGATGTAGGCCAGCGCCGCGCCCAGACCGAACAACGCGCTGGCCGCGGCGACGAAGGAGACGCCGTAGCGCTTCTCGTTGGTCTTCAGACCGGGGGTCAGGAACGCCCAGATCTGCCACAGCCAGAACGGCGCGGACAGCACGACGCCGGCGATGAAGGCGATCTTGAGCCGGATCAGGGCGCCGCCGAACACGTCGGTGACCAGCAGGGTGCAGTCGTCGCCGGAGATGCCGGTCGACAGGCGGTTGTCGGCCGGGATCGAGCAGTAGGGCGCCCGGATGAACTGGCCCAGCCCGTGGTCGTACCACCAGAAGGCGACCGCCGTGCCGAGGAGGATGAACAGCAGGGCGAAGGCGATGCGGTTGCGCAGCTCCTTGAGGTGCGCGATCAGCGTCATCGTCGCCGCCTCGTCGCGCGGCGGACGGCGGCGCCGCCCGGTGCGCGGCCGGTCGGCCTCGGCGGTGCTCACGGGCGGGTGCGGGTCAGCGGGTGCCGTCGGCCGGGGTCACGCCCGACCGGGCAGCGTCGGCCCGGGCACGGGCCTCGGCGGCGCGGGCCTCCGCGGCCCGGGCCTCCGCCGCGAGCGCCTCGGCCTCGTAGTCGGGGGCACCGGCGGTGGGGCTGGCCGCGGCGGGCGGGGCCAGCTGCCCGCGCACGGTGGTGGCCTCCTCCTTGCCGCGCACGTCGTCGTCCTTCATGCCCTTCATCTCGCCCTTGAAGATGCGCATGGAGCGCCCCAGGGAGCGGGAGGCGTCGGGCAGCTTCTTGTAGCCGAACAGCAGCAGCACGGCCAGGATGATCAGGCCGATCTCGAGCGGTCCGAGGTTCATCGTCTTCTCCGTGGTCGGTGGGTCCGGCGCGCTGTCGAGGTTACGCGTCGGGCGTGCGCTCGCGGGAGGCCGCGGCGGCCACGAGCGACTGCTGCAGCTGCGCGGCGACCGGTGCCACGTCGCGCTGCAGGGCGGCCATCTCGCGGGTCAGCCGGCCCAGTGCGCCCACCAGGCCGTACGCCAGCGCGCCCAGCACGACCACGGCGAGCACGACGACCACGAGCAGCACGATCAGCAGCAGCACGCCACCGACCATAGCCGGGGCCACCGACGCAACGGCTGTTCAGCGGCTGTCCGGTGACTGTGCACCCTGGGTTCAGTCGCTGTACCGGGCCAGCGCGGCACGGGCCGCGGCGCGCACCTCGTCGGCCAGCCCCAGCGGGTCCTCGACCCGGGCGGCGCCGCCGAGCGAGGCCACCAGGCGGCGGGCCCAGCCGGGGTCGCCGGTGCGGACGGCGACCGACAGGCCGCCCGGCGGGTCGTCGACGGGGACGACGTCCTCCACCGGGAAGTAGTCGGCCACCCACCGGGCGCTGCGGTCCAGCCGCAGCCGGACCCGCGGCTGGTCCTCGGCGGGCTGGTAGAGGCCGTCGTCCAGGTCGCGCGGCGTGGCCTGCTCCGGCGGCGCGGAGGGCTCGTCGAGGACGGTGAGGTCGTCGATGCGGTCCAGCCGGAACAGCCGGGTGCCCTCCACCCGGCGGCACCAGGCCTCCAGGTACCAGTGGCCGTCCACCAGCAGCAGCCGCATGGGGTCGACGGTGCGCTCGGTGCGCTCGTCCCGGCTGGGCACGTAGTAGTGCAGGTGCAGCGCCCGGTGGGCCTGCAGCGCCTGCCGGACGACGGCGAGGGTCTGCTCGCGGGCGTCGATGCTGACGGTCACCGCACCGGCGAGGTCGGCCGGCTCCCCCGCCGCGGCGGACACCTTGAGCAGCGCCCGGCTGACCGCGTCGGTCTCGGCCAGCCCCGGCAGCTCCAGCAGGGCGCGCAGCGCGACGACCAGGGCGACCGCCTCGTCCGTGGCCAGCCGCAGCGGCCGCACCAGCCCGGCGGTGTCGGTGACCCGCACCCGGTCGCCCTCGAAGGAGAGGTCGACCAGGTCGCCGGGGCCGTGGCCGGGCAGCCCGCACACCCACAGCAGCTCCAGGTCGCGGCGCAGCTGGGCCTCACCGACCCCGAAGTCGCGCGCGGCGTCGGCCATCAGGACGCCGCCGGGCCGGGCCTCCAGGTAGGGCACCAGGGCCAGCAGCCGGGTCATCCGGTCGGTGGGGGCGCTCACGACGCGGCCAGCCGGGTCAGCCGCTCGAGCACCGCGGCCCGGAGCTCGGGCGGGGACTCCACCAGGACGTCGGGGCCGTGCGCGGCGATCTCGTCGGCCAGGGCCCACGGCTCGGTGGTGCGCAGCTCCAGCCGGTCGTCCCCGGCATCGTCCGGGCCCAGGTCGGTGGCCCGGCGGCGCAGCCCGACCGCCGTCCCCGGCCGGGCGGTGAGCACCACGACCTGCTCGGGCCGGCCGACCTGGCGGGCCACCACGGCGGCCAGGTCGAGGTCGGCGGGCGGGGTGAAGGCGTCGGGCGGGCCGCTGGCCCGCGGTGTGCCGCTGATCCGGGACAGCCGGAACACCCGGGGTGCGTCGCGGTCGAGGTCGTGGCCGACCAGGTACCAGCGGCCGTGCCAGGACACCACGCCCCAGGGCTGCACGCGGCGCTTGACGCCGGTGTCCTCGTCGGGGCGGGCGTAGGTGAAGGTGAGCAGCCGGCGGTCGCGGGCGGCGGTGTAGCAGGCGTCGAAGGCGGGCTCGCCGCCGTCCAGCCGCGGCTGCAGGGGCAGGGTGCCCGCGCCGTCGACGTCGACGCCGGCGGCCCGCAGCTTGACCAGGGCGCCCTGCGCGGCCCAGCCCAGCTGCGCGGACTGCCACAGCCGCAGGGCCAGCCCGACGGCGGCGGCCTCGTCGCCGGTCAGGGTGATCTCGGGCAGCTCGTACTCCGAGCGGGCGATCCGGTAGCCGTCCTCGGTGTCGAAGACGCTGGTGCGGCCGGTCTCCAGGGGGACGCCGAGCTCGCGCAGGTCGGCCTTGTCGCGCTCGAACATGCGCTTGAACGCCTCGTCGGCGCGGTCGGTGCCGTCGGCGGGTTCGTAGCCGGGGACGATGCTGCGGATGCGCTCCGCGGTCACGTACTGGCGGGTGCCGAGGAGGGCGAAGACCAGGTTGACCAGTCTCTCCGCACGCTTGGCCGACACGGTGCCCAGGCTAGTGCGTGACCTAGGTTGGGCCGGGTGAGCAGTCCCCAGGTCCCCGTGTCCCGGATCCGCTGGCGGCGCGGGACGGTGACCGCCCTGGGCCGGACCTGGCGGGACTCGCTGGAGCTGCAGGTCGACGTGCCCGGGGACGGCGAGCTGCGGGCCCTGGCGCACCCCTCGGTCGTGGGGACGCCCGAGGTGGGCGACGCCGTCCTGCTGAACACCACCGCGTGGGCGCAGCGGCTGGGCACCGGCGGCTACGCGCTGGTGGTCGCCGTCCCCGACCGGCTGCCCCCGGACCCGACCGGGCCCGGGCACCTGGTGAAGGGCCGCTACACCGGGCTGCAGGTGACCGTGCAGGGCGTGGACGAGCAGGACACGCCGCACCACGCGGTGATCGCCGAGGCCGAGGACGTCGGGGGCATGCCGGTGGTGGTGGCCGACCTGCACTCGGCGCTGCCGGCGGTGCTGGCCGGTGTGCACGCCACCGACGCGGACCTGCGGGTGGTCTACGTGATGACCGACGGCGGTGCGCTCCCGGCCGCCTTCTCCCGGACGCTGGACGGGCTGGCCGGGTCGCTGGCCGGCGTCGTCACCGTGGGGCAGGCGTTCGGCGGCGACCTGGAGGCCGTCACCGTGCACACCGGGCTGCTGGCTGCCCGGCACGTGCTGCGGGCCGACGTCGCGGTGGTCGCCCAGGGGCCCGGGAACCTCGGCACCGGGACGCCGTGGGGCTTCTCCGGCGTGGCCGCGGGCGAGGCGTGCAACGCCGCGCACGTGCTGGGCGGGCGGACGGTCGGGGCGCTGCGGATCTCCGACGCCGATCCCCGGCCGCGGCACCGCGGGGTGTCGCACCACTCGTTGACCGCCTTCGGCCGGGTGGCCCTGGGTGGGGTGGCGCTGCCGGTGCCCGCCTCGGGCCTGTCCGACGAGCTGGAGGTGCAGGTCGCCGAGGACCTCGCCGGGCAGCCGGACCGCAACCCTGTGGTGGAGGTCGAGGTCGAGGGTCTGGACGACGCGCTGCGCGCACTGCCCGTCGGGCTGTCCACGATGGGCCGCGGGCTGGACGCCGACCACGCCTATTTCCTGGCCGCCGCCTGCGCCGGCCGGTACGCGGCCGACCTCGTCACATCGAGTTGATCAGCTTCTCGACGCGCTCGTCGACGGACTTGAACGGGTCCTTGCACAGCACGGTGCGCTGCGCCTGGTCGTTCAGCTTGAGGTGCACCCAGTCGACGGTGAAGTCGCGGCGCTTGTCCTGCGCCTTGCGGATGAACTCCCCGCGCAGCTTCGCCCGGGTGGTCTGCGGCGGCACGTTCTTGGCCTCGAAGACCCGCGGGTCGTGGGTGACGCGCTCGACCTGGCCGGCCCGCTCGAGCAGGTAGTACAGACCCCGGCCGCGGCGGATGTCGTGGTAGGCGAGGTCCAGCTGGGCGACCCGGGCCGAGGACAGCGACAGGTCGTGCTTGGCGCGGTACCGCTCGATGATCGACTGCTTGATGGCCCAGTCGACCTCGCGGTCGATGAGCGAGTGGTCGCCGGTGTCGACGGCCTTGAGGGTGCGGCCCCACAGCTCGAGCATCTGGCGGTGCACCGGGCCCAGGCCCTCGCGGTCGACGTACTCGGCGGCGCGGTCGTGGTACTCGGTCTGGATCTCCAGCGCCGACATCTCGCGGCCGTTGGACAACCGGACCTTGCGCCGGCCGGTGAGGTCGTGGCTGATCTCGCGGATCGCCCGGATCGGGTTCTCCAGCGTCATGTCCCGCACCGGGACGCCGTCCTCGATCATGCGCAGGACCAGGTCGGTGGCGGCCACCTTGAGCAGCGTGGTGGTCTCGCTCATGTTCGAGTCGCCGACGATGACGTGCAGCCGGCGGTAGCGCTCGGCGTCGGCGTGCGGCTCGTCGCGGGTGTTGATGATCGGCCGCGAGCGGGTGGTCGCCGACGAGACGCCCTCCCAGATGTGCTCGGCCCGCTGGCTGACGCAGTAGACCGCGCCGCGGGGGGTCTGCAGCACCTTGCCGGCGCCCACCACGATCTGCCGGGTGACCAGGAAGGGGATGAGCACGTCGGCGAGCCGGGAGAACTCGCCGTGCCGGCCCACCAGGTAGTTCTCGTGGCAGCCGTAGCTGTTGCCGGCGGAGTCGGTGTTGTTCTTGAACAGGTAGATGTCGCCGGTGACGCCCTCGTCGGCCAGCCGCTGCTCGGCGTCGACGAGCAGGCCCTCGAGGATCCGCTCCCCCGCCTTGTCGTGGACGACCAGCTCGGTCAGGTCGTCGCACTCGGCGGTGGCGTACTCGGGGTGGCTGCCGACGTCCAGGTAGAGCCGGGCGCCGTTGCGCAGGAACACGTTCGAGCTGCGGCCCCACGACACCACCCGGCGGAACAGGTAGCGGGCGACCTCGTCGGGTGAGAGCCGGCGCTGGCCCTCGAAGGTGCACGTGACGCCGTACTCGGTCTCGATGCCGAAGATCCTGCGGTCCACGGGACCGAGCCTAGGCCGGTGTACCGGGATCGGGGTCGACTCCGCCGGCGGTGTCCGGCGCGCCCGGGTCGCCGAGGCCCGGCGGGGTGCCGGGTGCGGGCTCCGTCGGGACGGTCGGGGCCGGGGTCTCCTCCGCCGCGGGGGCGGCGGGGGCGTCGGCGCCGAGCAGGGTGCGCAGCGCGGCGCCGGTGATCCGGCGGAAGGTGCGCTTGGGCCGGGCCCGGTCCAGCACGGCGACCTCGAGCTGCTCGGCCGGCAGGGTGGAGTGCTCGCCGCCGTTGGCCTGGGTGGAGGCGCTGGCGGCCGACAGCCCCGCGACGCCGACCTCGAGGGCCTCGCGCAGCGGCAGGCCGGCGCGGAAGTGCTCGCGCAGGTGCGCGCTGACCGCCTCGGCCTGCCCGCCCATGACCACGAAGTCGGGCTCGTCGACGACGGAGCCGTCGAAGGTGAGCCGGTACAGCTGGTCGGCCTCGGGGGTGGCGCCGACCTCGGCCACGCAGAGCTCGACCTCGAAGGGCTTCATCTGCTCGGTGAAGATCGAGCCCAGGGTCTGGGCGTAGGCGTTGGCCACGACGCGGCCGGTGACGTCGCGACGGTTGTAGGAGTAGCCGCGGACGTCGGCCAGCCGGACGCCGGCCACCCGCAGGCTCTCGAACTCGGAGTACCGGCCGACGGCGGCGAACCCGATGCGGTCGTAGATCTCGCCGACCTTGTGCAGCGTGGAGCTGGGGTTCTCCGCGATGAGCAGCACCCCGCCGTCGTAGGTGAGGACGACGACGGAGCGGCCGCGGGAGATGCCCTTGCGGGCGTACTCCGAGCGGTCGCGCATGACCTGCTCGGCGGAGGCGTAGTACGGCATGGTCATGGCTCAGGCCTCCCGGCTCTCGGCGCCGGCGGAGCGGTCGGCGGTGATGGCCGCGGCGACCTCGGCCACCTCGGTGTCGGGCAGCCGGACGGCGCCCTCGGCGTCGACCCGGTAGACGATCGGGTAGAGCCGGCGGACGGCGTCCGGGCCACCGGTGGCGGAGTCGTCGTCGGCGGCGTCGTAGAGGGCCTCGACAAGGCTGCGGGTGGCCGCCTCGGCGGACAGACCGGGCCGCCAGGTCTTCTTGAGGGAGCCACGGGCGAACAGCGACCCGGAGCCCACGCTGGCGTAGCCGCGCTCCTCGTAGTTCCCGCCAGTGACGTCGTAGCTGAAGATGCGCCCCGCGCGGGCGCCCTCGGCGGCGTCGAGGTCGTACCCGGCGAACAGCGGGACGACGGCCAGGCCCTGCAGGGCGGCGCCGAGGTTGCCGCGGATCATCGCGGCGAGCCGGTTGGCCTTCCCGTCGAGGGAGAGGGTCATCCCCTCGATCTTCTCGTAGTGCTCGAGCTCGACCTGGTAGAGCCGGACCATCTCGATGGCGATGCCCGCAGCGCCGGCGATGCCGATGACCGACCAGGAGTCGGCCGCGTAGACCTTCTCGATGTCGCGGCTGGAGATCAGGTTGCCCATCGTGGCCCGGCGGTCGCCGCCCATGAGGACGCCGCCGTCGAACGTCGCCGCCACGATCGTGGTGCCGTGCGGGGCGAGGTCGGCCGCGGACACCGCAGGCACCGGGCGCCGCCCGGGGAGCAGGTCGGGCGCGGTGGCGCCGAGGAAGTCGGTGAACGAGGACCCCACCCGGTCCAGGTAGGCGGGGGTGAACCCGCTCCGTCCGGCGATCTGCTCGCTCACCCGTGCGCCTCCTCCGCCGGCCCGCTCGTGGTGGGCCGATGTGGTGCCGCCGACCCGTGGGCGGGCCGGTCGGTGCTGCGCCGACCGGGGCGGGTGCCCCGTCGGTCTCGTCGATCCGACCCTAGTCGTGGCGGCGTGGTGCAGCCCGTCGCCGGGGGCACCGCTCCCCCGCCGTGCTTCTCCAGGTAGGCCACCGCCGCCCGCAGACGATCGGGATCGTCGAGGAAGAGCCCGAGGCCCATGTTGCAGCGACTGCACAGCAGTGCACGCACGGCCCCGGTGCTGTGCGCGTGGTCCAGGTGCGCGGCGCCCTGATCTCCACAGATCGCGCAGCGGTCGGCCTGCGCGACCCGCATGGCGTGGACCTCGGCCCGGGTGAGCCCGTACCGACGGACGAAGTAGGCCTCGTTCTGCGACGTCCTCCGGCACGGCCGGCACTCGGCCCCGAACCCCGACGGCGCCGACGAGTTGCGGCTGTAGTCGGCTTCGTCGACCGCTGACCGGCACGTGGGGCACCAGCGCTTGCCCTCGGGCACCCAGGAGAGGTCGCGCACCTCGTGCCCCAGCTTCCGGCGCGACTCCCGGTACCAGCGGCGGCTGCGGGCACGGTTGCAGTCCCGGCAGTAGAACGACAGGCCATCGGCCTGCGTCTTGTTCCGGCCGAACGACTCCGGAGGCAATCCGCGCCCGCAGTCCGGGCAGTCCTTCACGGCCAGCGCGCTCAGTGATCAGTTGATCACTGACCGCCCTTCTGTACGTACGATTTCACGAACTCCTCGGCGTTGGCCTCGAGCACGCCGTCGATCTCGTCGAGGATGTCGTCGACGTCCTCACCGAGCTTCTCGCGGCGCTCGGTGCCCTCCGCGTCGACCGAGGCCTCGACCTCCTCGGTCTCCTCGCGCGATCGCGTGGCCTTCTGCTGCCCGCCGGTGTCCCTGGTGGCCATCGTGTCCTCCGCACTCGAGTGTGTGGTGCCCTGCTGCGCAAGCTACCCCGGGGGTACGACAGCCGCGGTCAGGCTTCCCAGCCGCCGAGGTGGCCGTGCAGGGAGTCGGCGAGGGCGTGCAGGCCGTCGATGCGGGCGTCGAACGCGGGCGACATGGGCGGCTCGGTCACCCGCACGGTGACCTGCCAGGCCACCTCCCCCACCCAGCGGCCCTCCTCGGCCGGCACCGGCCCGACGACCTCGTCACCGGCGCGGCGGGCGGCCCCGGCGGCGAACGCGTCGGCCTGCTCCCGGCTGGCGAAGCCGACGAGGTGGCGGGTCTCCCCTGAGGCCTCCGGCGGGGTGCCCCCGCTGCGCAGGCGGGCCGCGAGGTCGTCGAGGGCGAGCAGGACGTCCGCCGGCGTGGCCCCGGCCTCCAGCAGGCCCGCGGTGACCAGGTGGCGGCCCAGCGAGGACGTCAGCTGCGGCGGCAGGTCGCCGGACAGCAGGTGCACCTGCAGCGCGGAGAGCACCCGCACCACGGCCGCGATGTCCGCGGGCCGCACCGACCGGGCCGCGGGACGGCGCGGACGCCGGGGCGCGGCGGGCTCGGGCGCGGCGGGCTCGGGCGCGGCAGGCTCTGCAGGCACGGTCACGCCCCGGTGATGGTGTCGACCAGCTCCTGGGCGCTGCCCACCCGGCCGAACAGCTCGCCGACGTGGTCGCGGGTACCCCGCAGCGGCTCCATCGTGGGGATCCGCACCAGGGTCTCCCGGCCCAGGTCGAACACCACCGAGTCCCAGGACGCCGCCGCCACCTGGGCGGGGTAGCGCCGGAGGCACTCGCCGCGGAAGTAGGCCCGGGTGTCCTCGGGCGGGGCCGCCATCGCCGCGGTGACCTCGTCCTCGGTGACCAGCCGCTGCATGGCGCCGCGGGCGACGAGCCGCTGGTAGAGCCCCTTGTCCGGGCGGATGTCGGAGTACTGCAGGTCGACCAGGGCCAGCCTGGCATCGCCCCAGCTGAGCCCGTCGCGCTGCCGGTACCCGTTGAGCAGGCGCAGCTTGGCCGGCCAGTCGAGCCGGTCGGCGCACCGCATCGGGTCGATCGCCAGGTCCTCGAGCACCTCGCCCCACCGGGCCAGCACGTCGAGGGTCTGCGGGTCGGTGTCGCCGGTGCGCTCGACGAAGGCCCGCGCCCGGGCGAGGTACTCCTGCTGGATCTGCAGCGCGGTCATCCGGCGGCCGTCCTTGAGCCGGACGGCGTGCGTGAGCGTCGGGTCGTGGCTGACCGACTGCAGCTCGGTGACCGGTTCCTCGATCGACAGGTCCGGGCCCAGCGCCCGCGCCTCGATCATCGCGAGCACCAGCGCCGTCGTCCCCACCTTCAGGTAGGTGGAGAGCTCGGCCAGGTTCGCGTCGCCGATGATCACGTGCAGCCGGCGGTACTCGTCGGGGTTGGCGTGCGGCTCGTCGCGGGTGTTGATGATCGGCCGCTTCAGCGTGGTCTCCAGGCCCACCTCGACCTCGAAGAAGTCGGCCCGCTGGGACAGCTGGAAGCCCTGGGTGCGGCCGTCGGTGCCGATGCCGACCCGGCCGGCCCCGGCGAACACCTGCCGGGTCACGAAGAACGGGATGAGGCCCTTGATGATGTCCAGGAACGGGGTGCGCCGGTCCATCAGGTAGTTCTCGTGCGCGCCGTAGGACTGGCCCTTGCCGTCGGTGTTGTTCTTGTACAGCTGGATCGGCACGGTGCCGGGCACCCGGGCGGCCCGCAGCGACGCCTCGGCCATCACCCGCTCCCCCGCCTTGTCCCACAGCACGATGTCCCGCGGGCTGGTCACCTCGGGCGTCGAGTACTCCGGGTGCGCGTGGTCGACGTAGAGCCGGGCGCCGTTGGTGAGCACGACGTTGGCCATGCCCGGGTCCTCGTCGGGGTCGTCGTGGTCCAGTGCGCGGGCCGGCGACAGGTCGAACCCGCGCGCGTCCCGCAGCGGGTTCTCCTCCTCGAAGTCCCAGCGGGGCCGACGACGCGGCGCCGCGTCGGCCGGGGCCCAGGCGTTGACCACCTGGCTGGACAGCGTCGTCGGGTTGGCCCCCGGCTGCCCCGGCACCGAGATGCCGTACTCGACCTCGGTGCCCATGACCCGCCGCACGCTCATGGAGCCACCCTATGAGTCCGTGAACGAGCCCGTCGTGCTGCCGCCGCCCGCGGCGACGAGCACGCAGGTGGGGTACGGGAAGGACGCCCAGTCGGCGGGGTCGTCGGTGGTGATGTCGAGGGCGACCTCGGGGGGCAGCGGCCCGTCGAGGTGGTCGACGGCGTCGGGCCGGCACTGCTCGGCGATCACCGCCCGGGCGGCCTGGTCGGCCGGGAACGGGGTGCCCTCGGGGACGTCGGGGTAGCCACTGATGCGCTCGGCCCAGTGCGGCTCGGAGCAGGGGACGACGTCGTTGTCGACCGGGTCGCCGACCAGGCAAGCGCGGTAGGCCGCGGTGTCGCCGGACTCCATCACGCCGGCCATCCGCCCCGGTGCCGGCTCGGGGCTGCTGTACCCGTAGGTGACGTCGCAGGCCACCCACCGGGCACCGCGGGCCCACTGCTCCGGGGTCGGGAGGACCTGCGTGTAATCGGCGTAGAGCAGGTCGCCGGGGCCGGCCCGCAGGTAGTCGTCCACGGTGTCGTAGCTGCAGACCTCGTCGTAGGCGTCGCCCAGGTACCCCTCGTCCAGGTCGTCCTGCGTGGGGTAGGCGGCGTCGACCGCCAGCCCCGTGTCGACCACCGCGGCCGTCTCGGCGGTGTGCCGGTCGCCGCAGTCGACGACGTCGGGCACGTCCAGCGGCTCGTAGGCCGACTCGACGTCGTGGCACGTGCCGACCGCCGGGGCCTCGAGCATCGGGTCGTCGCCCGGTGTCGGGGCGGTCACCGGGGCCGGGCTGGCCACGCCGTCGACGGTCGACGTGCACCCGGCCAGCAGGAGGGCGGCGCCGACCGCCAGCACCGCCCTCCGCACGGACTACAGGTACTGGCCGGTGTTCGTGGCCGTGTCGATCGCGCGCCCGGACTCGTTGCCCTTGCCGCTGATGAGCGTGCGGATGTAGACGATCCGCTCGCCCTTCTTGCCCGAGATGCGCGCCCAGTCGTCGGGGTTGGTCGTGTTCGGGAGGTCCTCGTTCTCCTTGAACTCGTCCACGCACGCCGCCATCAGGTGGCCCACCCGCAGCCCGTCGACGCCGGTCTCCAGGCGGTCCTTGATGGCCATCTTCTTCGCCCGGTCGACGATGTTCTGCAGCATGGCGCCGGAGTTGAAGTCCTTGAAGTACAGGACCTCCTTGTCGCCGTTGGCGTAGGTCACCTCGAGGAAGCGGTTCTCCTCGCTCTCGGTGTACATGCGCTCGACGGTCGACTGGATCATCCCGGCGATGGTGGCCTCGCGGCTGCCGCCGTGCTCGGCCAGGTCGTCGGAGTGGATGGGCAGCGTCGTCGTCAGGTACTTGGTGAAGATGTCCCGCGCGGCCTCGGCGTCCGGCCGCTCGATCTTGATCTTCACGTCGAGCCGGCCGGGCCGCAGGATCGCCGGGTCGATCATGTCCTCGCGGTTGGAGGCGCCGATGACGATGACGTTCTCCAGGCCCTCGACGCCGTCGATCTCGCTGAGCAGCTGGGGCACGATCGTGGACTCCACGTCCGAGCTCACCCCGGTGCCGCGGGTGCGGAAGATCGAGTCCATCTCGTCGAAGAACACGATGACCGGCGCGCCCTCGCTGGCCTTCTCCCGCGCCCGCTGGAAGACCAGCCGGATGTGCCGCTCGGTCTCGCCGACGTACTTGTTCAGCAACTCGGGGCCCTTGATGTTGAGGAAGTACGACCGCGCGCGGGTCGCCTCCTCGGCGCCGTGGGCCACCGCGATCTGCTTGGCGAGGGAGTTGGCCACCGCCTTGGCGATGAGCGTCTTGCCGCACCCGGGCGGGCCGTACAGCAGGATGCCCTTCGGCGGGCGCAGCTCGTAGGTCTTGAACAGGTCCTTGTGCAGGAACGGCATCTCGACGGCGTCGCGGATCTGCTCGATCTGCCGGGACAGCCCACCGATGTCGCCGTAGTCGATGTCGGGGACCTCCTCGAGGATCAGCTCCTCGACCTCGCTCTTGGGGATCCGCTCGTAGACGAACCCCGAGCGGGACTCCAGCAGCAGCGAGTCGCCGGCCCGCAGCTTCTGCCCGGTGAGGGAGTCGGCGAGCTGGACCACCCGCTCCTCGTCGGTGTGCCCGACCACCAGGGCGCGGCGGGACTGGCCCTCGACCGGCTCCAGCAGCTCCTTGAGCATGACCACGTCGCCGGAGCGCTCGAAGCCGCGCGCCTCGACCACGTTCATGGCCTCGTTGAGCATCAGCTCCTGGCCGTACTGCAGGCCCTCGACGTCGACCGCCGGGGACACCGACACCCGCAGCTTGCGGCCCCCGGTGAACACGTCGACCGTGCCGTCGTCGAAGCGGCCCAGGAAGACGCCGTAGCCCGACGGCGGCTGCCCGAGCCGCTCGATCTCCTCCTTGAGCTGCACCAGCTGGTCGCGGGCGCCGCGCAGGGTCTCGCTGAGCTTGTCGTTGCGCTCGGCAAGGAACGCCGCCCGGCCCTCGGCCTCGGCCACGCGCTCCTCGAGCGCACGCACCTGCCGGGGGCTGTCGGACACCTTGCGGCGCAGGAGACCGATCTCCTCCTCGAGGTAGCTGATCTGGCTCACCAGCGAGGCGACGTCTCGATCACGTCGCGCCCGGAACTCATCAGGCCCGAGAGAACCCATCACGCACCTCCGCACACGTCAGGGGCTGCCGAGCCGTCACTGTATCCACGCCGTACGACAGAACGCCCGCGCCGCAGGTCTGCTCCGTGACGGGCGCGCAACGGCTCGTCCCACCCGCCCGGCGGGTCTCAGAAGCGGCGTACCTTGCGCGCGCGCAGCGGGGCGACGGCCCCCTCGGCCAGCCGCCGGCAGGTGACCAGGAAGGCCGTGTGCGCCACCATCCGGTGCTCCGGGCGGACGGCCAGGCCCTCGGCGTGCCAGGGCCGGTTCATCGACTCCCAGGCGTAGGGCTCGGTCCAGCACGCCTGTGCCCGCAGCGCCTCGACGTAGCTGGACAGCTGGGTGGTGGTGGCCACGTAGCCGATCAGCACCCCGCCCGGGCGCAGCGCGGCCGCGACCGTGGGCAGCACCGCCCACGGCTCGAGCATGTCCAGCACCACGCGGTCGACGGTCTCCGTCGCCGGGTGCTGGTCCAGGTCGCCCAGCCGCAGCGACCAGTTCGCCGGGACCTCCTTGAGGAACGTCTCCACGTTGCCGCGGGCGACGTCGAGGAAGTCCTCCCGGCGCTCGTAGCTGGTCAGGTGGCCACTGCTGCCCACCGCGCGCAGCAGGGAGCACGACAGCGCCCCCGACCCGGCCCCGGCCTCGAGCACCCGCATGCCGGGACCGATGTCGCCGAAGCCGACGATCTGGGCGGCGTCCTTGGGGTAGATCACCTGCGCCCCGCGAGGCATGGACAGCACGAAGTCGGCCAGCAGCGGCCGGAACGCAAGGTAGCCGGTGTTGTTGGTCGAGTGCACCACCGAGCCCTCGGGTGCCCCGATGAGGTGGTCGTGCTCGATGGCGCCCTTGTGCGTGTGGAACTGCTTGCCCGGCGTCAGGACGACGGTGTGCATGTTGCCCTTGGGGTCGGTCAGCTGCACCCGGTCGCCGACCTCGAAGGCACCGTCGACGGGCTCCCGCACGGGGGTGTCGGCGGCGGCGGGGAGGACGGCGGGCTGGTCGGGCTGGGGTTCCACGTCCGACGAGACTACGGAGCGGGTCGGTGCGCCCGTTCTGTCGTACCCGGCACCTACCGTGGCCGCCATGACGACGACGGAGCTGGCGATGGACGTCACCGACCTCGCGGCCGACCCGGCCGACCAGCGGACGACGGCGGCCGACACCACCCCGCGCCGCCCGTCCCTGTCCCCGTCGCGCGCAGCCGACTTCAAGACCTGCCCGCTGCTCTACCGGTTCCGCACCATCGACCGGCTGCCCGAGCGCAAGTCCCGCGCGGCTGTCCGCGGCACCCTGGTGCACGCGGTCCTGGAGCGCCTGTACGACCTGCCCCCGGCCGAGCGCACGGTCGCCGCGGCCCGCGAGCTGGTGGAGCCGGCCTGGGCGGAGCTGCGCGAGGAGGCCGGCGTCGCCGAGCTGTTCGAGCCGGCCGAGGGCGAGCCGGTGGCGGAGAGCCTGGAGAGCTGGCTGGCCTCGGCCGGCACCCTCGTCGAGACCTACTTCCGGCTCGAGGACCCCACCCGCATCCAGCCGCACGGCCGCGAGGAGCTGGTCGAGGTCACCCTGCCCGACGGCCTGCTGCTGCGCGGCTACGTCGACCGCCTCGACGTCGCGCGCAACGGCGCGCTGCGGGTGGTCGACTACAAGACCGGCGGCATGCCGCGCGAGGCCTTCGAGGCCAAGGCGCTGTTCCAGATGAAGTTCTACGCGCTGGTGCTGTGGCGCACCCGCGGCGTGGTGGCGGCCCAGCTGAAGCTGATCTACCTCAAGGACGGCGACGTCCTGACCTACGCCCCCGACGAGGCCGAGCTGCTGCGCTTCGAGCGCACGCTGCAGGCCATCTGGGCCGCGATCGGCAAGGCGGTGGAGACCGGTGACTTCCGGCCCAACCGCAGCCGGCTGTGCAGCTGGTGCGACCACCAGGCCTTCTGCCCGTCCTTCGGCGGCACTCCCCCGCCGTTCCCGGCCGAGGCCGCGGCGGCCGCCGGCTGGCGCACCACCCTGCCGGTCGAGGTGGTCGGCTGACGGGGCGGGCGGGACCGGGCAGCGGCGGGGTCGAGCGGCGGCGGGGTCGAGCGGCGGCGGGGTCGGACGCGCAGGGTTCAGACGACGGCGGGGTGCGGCAACGCCTCGAGGTGCTCGACGCCGACGCCCACCAGGGTGTCGCCGACGGTGAGCCCGGGCGTGCTCGGCAGCACCTGGCCGTGCGGCACGACCAGGACGCGGCAGCCCGCGGCCAGCCCGGCCTGGCTGCCGGTGTGCGAATCCTCCACGACCACGCAGACACCGGCCCCGAGCCCCAGGGCGTCGAGCGCCTGCAGGTAGGGCGCCGGGTCGGGCTTGAGCGCGGGCACCTCGTCGCCGCAGACCGTGATCTCGAACGGCTCGGTGCCGAGATCGGCGCGCAGGTGCCCCAGGACCAGCTCGACCAGCGGCCGGTAGGTGGTGGTGACCAGGGCGGTCCGCACCCCGGACGCGAGGCAGGCGGTGAGCAGCTCCCGGGCGCCGGGCTGCCAGGTCACCGACCTGGCCATCAGGGCGGTGACGCGGGCGATCACCCACGCCGCGTCCTCCTGCGCCTGGGCCGGCGTGCGCGTCACCCCGACGTCCCGGCGCACGATCGCCATCGCGCCGTCCAGGTCGACCCCGGCCGTCGAGGCGAGCGCGGCGGCCGACACCGCGCCGCCCCAGCCGGCGGCCAGCTCGGCCAGCGCCTCGTCCCAGTACTGCTCGGTCGCCAGCAGGGTGCCGTCCATGTCGAAGAGCACGGCCTGCAGGGTCGTCGGGGCCACGGGGGTCCTTCCGGTCACTCGTCCTCGGTCCGGTAGCCCAGGTTGGGCGCCAGCCACTTCTCCGCCTCGGCCACCGTCCAGCCCTTGCGGGCGGCGTAGTCGGCGACCTGGTCGCGGCCCAGCCGGCCGAGCACGAAGTACTGCGACTGCGGGTGGGAGAAGTACAGCCCGCTGACCGACGCGCCGGGCCACATCGCCATCGACTCGGTCAGCTTCACCCCGATGGCGTCCTCGACGTCGAGGAGGCGCCAGATGGTCTGCTTCTCGGTGTGCTCGGGGCACGCCGGGTAGCCGGGGGCTGGCCGGATGCCACGGTACTTCTCCGCGAGCAACGCCTCGCCGTCCAGGTCCTCGTCGGGGGCGTAGCCCCACAGGTCGGTGCGCACCCGCTCGTGCAGCCGCTCGGCGAAGGCCTCGGCGAGCCGGTCGGCCAGTGCCTCCAGCATGATCGCCGAGTAGTCGTCCAGGGCGGCCTTGAACTCGGCGACCTTCTCCTGCGACCCCAGGCCCGCGGTGACGGCGAACGCGCCGACGTGGTCGCGCAGGCCGGTGGAGGCGGGGGCGACGAAGTCGGCCAGCGACTTGCGCGGCGACCCGTCCCGGCCCTCGCCCTGCTGGCGCAGGTGGTGGAAGGTGGCGGCAACCTCGGTGCGGGCGTCGTCGGCGTAGACGGTGATGTCCTCGACGCCGTCGACCCGGGCGGCCGGGAACAGCCCGACCACGCCCGCGGCGCGCAGCCACTTCTCCTCGACGACGCGGTCGAGCATCGCGTTGGCGTCCTCGTAGAGCCGCCGCGCGGCCTCGCCGGTGGCGGGGTTGTTGAGGATGTCGGGGAAGCGGCCGCGCATCTCCCACGCGTTGAAGAACGGCTGCCAGTCGATGTAGTCGCGCAGCTCGGCCAGCGGGTAGTCGGTGAACACCTTCGTGGTCTGCGTGACGTGGCCGCCGCGGTGGTCGCACACCGGCCCGGTGCACGCCTCGGGCGACTGGCGGGCCAGCAGGTGCGGCCGCGGCGGGCGGTAATCGGACCAGTCGATCTCCGGGGCGGCTGCCCGCGCGGCGGCCAGCGGCAGCAGCGCCCGGGTGTCCTCCCGCGCGGCGTGCCGCTCGCGCAGCGCGTCGTAGTCGGCCTCGGTGCTCTCCAGCAGCTTGGGCCGCTGCTCGTCCGACAGCAGCGCGGCCACCACCGGGACCGACCGCGAGGCGTCCTTCACCCAGATCACCGGGCCGTGGTAGCGCTGGTCCACCTTGACCGCGGTGTGCGCGCGGGAGGTGGTGGCGCCCCCGAGCATCAGCGGGATGTCGAAGCCCTGCCGCTCCATCTCGGCAGCGAACCCGACCATCTCGTCCAGTGACGGGGTGATCAACCCGGACAGGCCGATGACGTCGGCGCCGTGCTCCTTGGCGGCGTCCAGGATCTTCTGCGCCGGGACCATCACGCCGAGGTCGACGACGTCGTAGTTGTTGCACTGCAGGACGACGCCGACGATGTTCTTGCCGATGTCGTGGACGTCGCCCTTCACCGTCGCCATGACCACGGTGCCGTTGCTGCGGCCGGCGTCCCCCGGCTGCTTCTCCGCCTCGATGTGCGGCACGAGGTGCGCCACGGCCTTCTTCATCACCCGGGCGCTCTTCACCACCTGCGGCAGGAACATCTTGCCGGCGCCGAACAGGTCGCCGACGACGTTCATGCCGTCCATCAGCGGGCCCTCGATGACCTCGATCGGCCGGCCGCCGCGGGCGGCGATCTCCAGCCGCAGCTCCTCGGTGTCGCTCTCGGCGAACTCGTCGATGCCCTTGACCAGCGCGTGGGTGATCCGCTCCCCCACCGGCAGCGACCGCCACTCCTCGGTCGCCACCTCCCGCGCCTTGCCGTCGCCGGCGTGGTCACCGGCGATCTCCAGCAGGCGCTCGGTGGCGTCCGGCCGGCGGGCCAGGACGACGTCCTCGATGCGGTCGCGCAGCTCCGCGGGCACCTCGTCGTAGACCTCGAGGGCCCCGGCGTTGACGATGCCCATGTCCATGCCGGCGCGGATGGCGTGGAAGAGGAAGACCGCGTGGATGGCCTCGCGGACGGTGTTGTTGCCGCGGAAGCTGAACGACACGTTGGACACCCCGCCGGACACCAGGGCACCGGGCAGGTTCTGCTTGATCCAGGCGGTGGCCTCGATGAAGTCCAGGCCGTAGCGGGCGTGCTCCTCGATGCCGGTGGCCACGGCGAACACGTTCGGGTCGAAGATGATGTCCTCGGCCGGGAAGCCGACCTGGTCGACCAGCACGTCAAAGGCGCGCCGGCAGATCCGCTGCCGCCGCTCAAGGGTGTCGGCCTGGCCCTGCTCGTCGAAGGCCATGACCACGACCGCCGCGCCGTGCTTGCGGCACAGCCGGGCCTGCCGGACGAACTCCTCCTCGCCGTTCTTCAGCGAGATGGAGTTGACGACGGCCTTGCCCTGGATGCACTTCAGGCCGGCCTCGATGACCTCCCACTTGGAGGAGTCGACCATCGTGGGCACCCGGCTGATGTCGGGCTCGGCGGCGATCAGCTTGACGAAGCGGTCCATCGCCGCGACGCCGTCGATCATGCCCTCGTCCATGTTGACGTCGATGACCTGCGCGCCGGCCTCGACCTGCTGGCGGGCCACCGCCAGGGCGGCCGGGTAGTCGCCGGCCTTGATCAGGTTCCGGAAGCGGGCCGAGCCGGTGATGTTGGTCCGCTCGCCGACGTTGACGAACAGCGACTCCGGGACGACGACCAGCGGCTCCAGGCCCGACAGCCGCAGCGCCGGCACCACCTCCGGCGGGGTGCGCGGCGCCAAGCCCTCGACCGCGCCCGCGATGGCCGCGATGTGCGCGGGGGTCGTGCCGCAGCAGCCGCCGACGAGGTTCACGAACCCGGCCTCGGCGAACTCCTGCAGCACCGCGGCGGTCTCGTCCGGGGCCTCGTCGTACTCGCCGAACGCGTTGGGCAGCCCGGCGTTGGGGTAGCAGGACACGAAGGTGTCGGCGACGCGGGAGAGCTCGGCGATGTAGGGCCGCATCTCGGCGGCACCCAGCGCGCAGTTGAGCCCGACCAGCAGCGGCCGGACGTGCCGCACCGAGTTCCAGAACGCCTCGGTGACCTGGCCCGAGAGGGTGCGCCCGGACGCGTCCGTGATGGTCCCGGAGATCATCACCGGCCACCGGCGGCCCCGGTCCTCGAACAGCGACTCCAGCGCGAAGATCGCCGCCTTCGCGTTGAGCGTGTCGAAGATCGTCTCCACCAGCAGGACGTCGGACCCGCCGTCCACCAGGCCCTCGGCCTGCTCCCGGTAGGCCTCGACCAGCTCGTCGAAGGTGACGTTGCGGGCGCCGGGGTCGTTGACGTCGGGGCTGATGGACGCCGTCCGGCTGGTGGGCCCGATGGCGCCCACGACGAACCGGGGCCGGTCCGGGGTGGCGACGGCGTCGGCGGCCTCGCGGGCGAGGCGGGCACTGGCGACGTTGAGCTCGTAGGCCAGGGCGGACATGCCGTAGTCGGCCAGCGAGATGGCCGTGGCGTTGAAGGTGTTGGTCTCCAGCAGGTCCGCGCCGGCGGCCAGGTACTCGTCGTGGATGGCCCGGATGATCTGCGGCTGGGTGATCGAGAGCAGGTCGTTGTTGCCCTGCACCTCGGTGGGCCAGTCGGCGAACCGCTCGCCCCGGTAGCCGGCCTCATCGGGCCGGTCGCGCTGGATGGCGGTGCCCATCGCGCCGTCGAGGACCAGGATCCGCTGCGCCAGCAGGGCACGCAGCTGGTCGGTGGCGTCGGGACGGACGGCAGCGGGGATGTCGGGCACGGGATCCTCACGGGCGGTGTCAACGGGAGCTGCTCGCGCGGGGGCGAGCCAGCAGCGTTGCGGGGCTCCGCGGTGCGACCGGTCGCCGACCATGGTCGCACGTCCGGCCGGTCGGGCGGCGGAGCAGCGCGGGCGACGTAGGCTCGGAGGGGTGATCGACCCCATGTCCGGCTCCGACCTGCCCCGCCTCATCGATCCCGTCGTCGTGGTGGCCTTCGAGGGCTGGAACGACGCCGGGGACGCCGCCACCGGCGCGCTGGAGCACCTGGAGCTCATCTGGGACGCCGAGCCGCTGGCCGCGCTGGACCCCGAGGACTACTACGACTTCCAGGTCAACCGCCCCACCGTCAGCCTCGTCGACGGCGTCAGCCGCCGCATCGAGTGGCCCACCACCCGCATCTCGGTGGCCCGCCGGCCCGCCGGCAGCGACCGCGACGTCGTCCTGGTCCGCGGCATCGAGCCCAACATGCGCTGGCGCGGGTTCTGCGCCGAGCTGATCGGCATCCTCACCGAGCTCGACGCCACCACCGTGGTCGCGCTGGGCGCGCTGCTGGCCGACACCCCGCACACCCGGCCGACCCCGGTCACCGGGTCCGCCTACGACGCCGAGTCCGCCCGCACCTGGGGCCTGGAGACCTCGAAGTACTCCGGGCCGACCGGGATCCTGGGCGTGTTCCAGGACGCGTGCGTGCAGGCGGGGCTGCCGGCGGTGAGCTTCTGGGCCGCCGTCCCGCACTACGTCTCCCAGCCGCCCTCGCCGCAGGCGACCGTCGCGCTGCTGCACCGGGTGGAGGAGGTCCTTGAGGTCACCGTCCCGATGGACGGGCTGACCGAGCAGGCCGCGCAGTGGGTCAAGACCGTCGACGAGATGGCCGCCGACGACGACGAGGTCGTGGAGTACGTGCGCGCGCTCGAGGAGAAGGCCACCGAGACCGACCTGGCCGACGCCGACGGCGACCAGATCGCCCGCGAGTTCGAGCGCTACCTCAAGCGCCGCGACCGCGGATAGTGCGCTCCGGCCCGTTGATCATGGGGTCGTCGCCGTGCGACGCGCCGGCGCCGACGTGCCCGGTGGCCACGACCCCATGATCACGGCCGCGGAGGACCGCTAGGGCAACAGCGGGCGCATGAGGGCGGTGGCGTCCTGGCCGAAGAGGCGGTCGTGGGTGGTGAGGGCGTAGCGGTCGGTCATGCCGGTGACGTGGTCGACGACCTGGGTCATCGTGTCGGCCTCGGTGTCCCGGTAGCTGTCGGGGATCTGCTCGGGGTGGGCCAGGTAGTGCTCCACCAGCCGCCGGATCACGTCGACCGCCACGTGCTTCTGCCCGGCGGCGACCTCCGAGCCGTACACCCGCTCGAACATGAACGCCCGCAGCTCGTGCATGGCCTCCAGCGGCTCCGGGGCCATCACGACGCGGCCGCCGTCGGCCAGGCTGCCGGCCACCACGGCGTCGATCATGGCGCCGACCATCTGGCTGCCCGGCTCGCCGAACACCTCCCGCGCCCGCGCCGGCAGGTCACCGGGAGCCAGCACCCCCGCCCGGACGGCGTCGAGCGCGTCGTGGGACAGGTAGCCGATCCGGTCGGCGTAGCGCACGCACTCGGCCTCGCGGGTGGTCGGCGGCGGGTCGATCTTCCAGCTGTGCGCCCGCACCCCGTCCCGGACCTCCCACGTCAGGTTGAGGTCCTCCAGGCGCTCCACGATCCGCACGCCCTGCGCGGCGTGGTGCCAGCCGCCGGGGACATAGGGGTCCAGCGCCTCCTCGCCGATGTGCCCGAACGGCGAGTGCCCGACGTCGTGGCCCAGCGCGATGGCCTCGGCGAGCGTCTCGTTGAGCCCGAGCGCCGCAGCCAGCGACCGGGCCACCTGGGTGACCTGCAGGGTGTGGGTCAGCCGGGTGACGAAGTGGTCGCCGTCGGGGTGCAGGAAGACCTGCGTCTTGTGCTTGAGCCGGCGGAAGGCCTTGGCGTGCAGGATGCGGTCGCGATCGCGCTCGTACGCCGTCCGCAGCGGGTCCTCCGGTTCCGGCCGGACCCGGCCCCGCCCGGCGGTGGACCGGGCGGCCCCGGGCGCGAGCTGCTGCTCGGCCCGCTCGCGGGCGGCCCGGTCGGTGAGCCGGAACGTGGCCACCGGCTACAGGGCGATGCCGAGCAGGGCGTCCACGGCGTCGCGCACCACGTCGGGGGCGCCCTCGTCCTGCTCCGCGGCGTCGCCGCCGGACAGCGTCGCGGTCGCCCAGGCGTCCAGCACGGCGATGGCCCCCGGCGAGTCCAGGTCGTCGGCCAGCCGCTCCCGGACGGCGACCAGCACCTCGGCGGCGCAGGCACCCGAGCGGCGGGTGACCGCCTCGCGCCACGTGGCCAGCCGCCGCTCGGCGTCGGCCAGCAGGTCGGGGGTCCACGCCCGGTCGGTGCGGTAGTGGCCGCTCAGCAGCGCCAGCCGGATGGCCATCGGGTCGACGCCGTCGCCGCGCAGCCGGGAGACGAACACCAGGTTGCCCCGGCTCTTGCTCATCTTCTCGCCGTCCAGGCCGATCATCGCGGCGTGCACGTAGGCCCGGGCGAACGGCTTGGTGCCGGTGAGCGCCTCGGCGTGCACCGCGGAGAACTCGTGGTGCGGGAAGACCAGGTCGCTGCCGCCACCCTGCACGTCGAAGCCCATGCCGATGGTGCCCAGCGCGATGGAGGCGCACTCGACGTGCCAGCCGGGCCGGCCGGCGACGCCCTGCGGGCCGGGCCAGGACGGCTCGCCCTCACGGGCGCCGCGCCACAGCAGCGGGTCCAGCCGGTTGCGCTTGCCGGGCCGGTCGGGGTCGCCGCCCCGCTCGGCGGAGAACCGCAGCATGGTGGGCTCGTCGTAGCCGCTCTCCCCGCCGAAGCCGGGTGCCTGCGCGATGTCGTGGTAGACGTCGCCGGTGCCGTCGTCGAGGGTGTAGGCCAGGCCCGCAGACTGCAGCTCCTCGACGTGGGCGACGATCTGCGGGATGGCCTCGACGGCGCCCACGTAGTCCTCGGGCGGGAGCACCCGCAGCGCCGTCATGTCCTCCCGGAACAGCGCGGTCTCGCGCATGCCGAGCACGATCCAGTCCTCGCCGTCGCGGTTCGCCCGCTCGAACAGCGGGTCGTCGACGTCGGTGACGTTCTGCACGTAGTGCACCGCGTGGCCCAGGTCGCGCCAGAGCCGGTTGACCAGGTCGAAGGCCAGGTAGGTGGCGGCGTGGCCGAGGTGGGTGGCGTCGTAGGGCGTGATGCCGCAGACGTACATCCTCGCCGTGGGACCCGGCTCGGTCTGCACGACCTCGCGGCGCGCGGTGTCGTGCAACCGCAGGGCGGGGCCGTTCCCGGGCAGGGAGGGCAGGAGGGGGGCGGGCCAGCTCAGCACGCCCCGAGCCTACGGCGGGGGTCCGACGGCGGGGACCGGAAGGGCAGGCCTAGAACGGCGGCCAGGGCAGGGCGGGCCAGTCGCCGCTGGGCTCGGGGTGCCGGCCGGTGCGCAGCAGGTCCGCGACCCGCTGCTGGGTGCGCCGGACCTCGGTGCGGGTCAGGTGCTCGTGCAGCTGCTCCCCCAGGTCGTCGCGCAGCTGGTCCTGCAGCCGCTCCAGCACCTCCACCGCCTCGGTGGTCAGCGGCGTGCCGGCCCAGCGCCACAGCAGGGTGCGCAGCTTGGGGTCGGGCGAGAAGCAGATGCCGTGGTCGACGCCGTACACGTGGCCGTCGGCCATCGGGATCATGTGGCCGCCCTTGCGGTCGGCGTTGTTGACCACCGCGTCGAACACCGCCATCCGGCGCAGCGCCGGGTGGTCGCGCCGGACGAAGGTGGTCATCTCGACCGTGGGGTCGGCGTGCTGCCAGAGCTGCACCATGCCGGGGCCGAAGGGACCGTCGCGCAGCACGGTGGGCGGCACGACCCGCCAGCCGGTGGCCTCCGAGACGAGGTAGGCGCTGATCTCGCGGCCGGCGAGGGTGCCGTCCGGGAAGTCCCACAGCGGCCGCTCGCCGCGGACGGGCTTGTAGACGCACTCCCCCGCCAGCTCCGGGGTGCGGATCGCCCCGATCAGGGTGACGTTGGAGGCGTCGAGCAGCCGGCCCTCCAGGTCGAGCTCGCCGTCCAGCAGCAGGGTGCGGGCCTCGGCGTCGCCCGCCGGGGAACGCCGGTCGCCGTGGTCGAAGGCCAGCCCCTCCACCTCGCGGGTCTCCTCGCCGTCCTCGTCCTCGTGCTCGTCGTCGTCCTCGGCCAGGTCGTCCAGCTCGCCGTCGAGGTAGGCGTCCACCAGCTCGTCCCCCGTCCGCGGCTCGGGTCCGGTCAGCGCCGGTACCCGTTCTGCCGCGGGCAGACGTGCCCCGTGGGGTCCAGCGGCATCGAGCACAGCGGGCACGAGGGCCGGCCGGCCGAGACCACCCGGCGGGCGCGGGCGACGAACCCGCGGGCCGCGGCCGGGGTGATGACCACCCGCAGCGCGTCGGGGCCCTCGTCGGAGTCGGACAGGATGGCGTCCTCGTCGATGGGCTCCTCGCCCGCGGCCACGGCCTCCACGACGACGGCCTGGGCCTCGCCGTCCCAGGCCAGGCCCATGGCCGCCACGCGGAACTCCTCGTCCACGGGGGCGGTGAGGGGGTCGAGGTCGTCGACGTCGGCGTCCGGGGGGACGACGGTGGAGGCGCGGGTGGCGATCTCGTCGAGCAGCTCGCTCATCCGCTCGGCGAGCACCTCGACCTGCGACTTCTCCAGCGCGACGCTGATCACCCGCCCGGCCTCGTCGGAGGCCTGCAGGTAGAAGGTGCGGTCCCCGGGCTGGCCGACGGTGCCCGCGACGAAGCGGACGGGGCGTTCGAAGAGGTAGACCTGGCGTGGCACGGCGACGAGGTTACGCGCCGGACGGGCCCGCGCCCCCGCCCACGACGGCGTCGGAGGAGGCCTTGCGGGTGCGGCGGCCGCGCTTCTTCGGCGGGATCAGCCCGCTCACGTCACCGCCGGTGTCGTTGACCCGCAGCACGAACGGCCGGGTGTCGGTGTAGTTCACCACCGAGATGGAAGCGGGGTCGGCGACGATGCGCTGGAAGGAGTCCAGGTGCATGCCGTACGCGTCGGCCAGGACCGCCTTGATGACGTCGCCGTGCGTGCAGGCCAGCCACACGGCGTCCGGCCCGAGCGTCGCGTTCCACTCCCGGACGGCGGCCACGGCGCGGGCCTGCGTGTGCGCCAGCGGCTCGCCCTCGGGGCCGGGGAAGACCGCGGCGGAGGGGTGCTGCTGCACCACCTTCCACATCGGCTCCTTGAGCAGCTCCTTGATCGGCCGGCCGGTCCAGTCGCCGTAGCGGCACTCCCCCAGCCGGTCGTCGGTCTGCAGCTCCAGCTCCCGGCCGGCGACGACCGCCCCGGCGGTCTGCTGGCAGCGCTCCAGCGGGCTGGACACCACCGCGGCCAGCGGGACGCCGGCCAGCCGGGCGCCGACCGCGGCCACCTGCTCCTGCCCCTTCTCGTCCAGGCGGACGCCGGGGCTCCACCCGGCCAGCACCCCGGCGGCGTTCGCCGTCGTCCGGCCGTGGCGGAGCAGGATGACTGTGGTCACCCCTGGAGGTTAGGGCGTGAGCAGCCCGGCGCCGACGGCGGCGAGCAGCGCCAGGCCCAGCACCACCCGGTAGACCACGAACGGGGTGAAGGTGCCGCGCTCCAGGTAGCGCAGCAGCCAGGCGATGACCGCCAGCCCCACGCCGAAGGCGATGACGGTGGCCACGATGGTCGGGCCCCACTCGATGCCCGACCCCAGGGACTCGTAGGCCTGGAAGAACCCCGAGCCCAGGACGGCGGGGATGGCCAGCAGGAACGAGTAGCGGGCGGCCGCGGCGCGGGAGTAGCCGAGGAACAGGCCCATCGTGATCGTGCCGCCCGACCGGGACACCCCGGGGACGAGCGCGGCGGCCTGCGCGAGGCCGTAGAGGATGCCGTGCTTCACGGTCAGGTCGGTGAGCTGGCGCTGCTTCGAGCCGATCCGGTCGGCGAAGTAGAGCACCAGGGAGAACACGACCAGCGCGATGGCGATGATCCGCAGGTCGCGGAAGGTGGTCTCGATGGCGTCCTGGAACAGCAGGCCGAGGACGACGATCGGCACCGACCCGATGATGATCAGCCAGCCCATGCGGGCGTCGGGCTCGCTGCGCAGCTCCTTGTCCCGCAGCGACAGCACCCAGGTGCGGATGATCGACCAGATGTCGTGCCGGAAGTACAGGAGCACGGCCAGCTCGGTGCCGATCTGGGTGATCGCGGTGAACGCCGCACCCGGGTCGTCCCAGCCGAACACCGAGCCGACCACCCGTAGGTGCGCACTGGAGGAGATCGGCAGGAACTCGGTGAGGCCCTGCACGAGCCCGAGGACGACGGCTTCAACCCAACCCACGGGGCGGCAGCCTACGGTCCGGACCTCCGGGGTCCCGGTAGGTTGACCCCTCGTGGAACAGCGGGCGTTGGGGCGCAGCGGCCTGGTGGTCTCCCGGTTGGCGCTGGGCACGATGACCTGGGGCCGCGACACCGACGAGGACGAGGCCGCGATGCAGCTGACCGCCTTCGTCGACGCCGGCGGCACGCTGGTCGACACCGCCGACGTCTACGCCGACGGCGAGTCGGAGCGGACGCTGGGCCGGCTGCTGGCCGACGTCGTCCCCCGGGACGACGTGCTGGTGGCGACCAAGGCCGTCGGCCGGACGCGCACCGGCGCCATGGGCCGCGGCGCGTCGCGGGGCCACCTCCTCTCGGCGCTGGACGCCTCCCTGGAACGGCTCGGCCTGGACCACGTCGACCTGTGGCAGCTGCACTCCTGGGACGAGCACACCCCGGTCGAGGAGACCCTGGCGGCGCTGGACACCGCGGTCAGCAGCGGCCGCACCCGCTACGTCGGGGTGAGCAACTTCACCGGCTGGCAGACCGCGCAGGCCGCCACCTGGCAGCGCGCGTGGCCCGGCCGGGCCCCGATCGTGAGCAGCCAGGTCGAGTACTCCCTGCTGCAGCGCGGCGTCGAGCGCGAGGTCGTCCCGGCCGCCGAGGCGCTGGAGATCGGCCTGCTGCCCTGGTCCCCCCTCGGCCGGGGGCTGCTGACCGGCAAGTACCGGCACAGCACGCCCAGCGACAGCCGCGGCGCGTCGGCCCAGTGGTCGCCGTTCGTCGACGGCCTGCGCTCGAAGGACACCGACCGGGTGGTCGAGGCGGTCTGCACGGCCGCGCAGGGCCTGCACACCGTGCCGCTGGCCGTGGCGCTGGCCTGGCTGCGCGACCGGCCCGGCGTCGTCGCCCCCGTCGTCGGTGCCCGGACGGCGGCCCAGCTGCAGGTCAGCCTCGACGCCGAGGACGTGACCCTGCCCGCGGCGATCCGCTTCGCGCTGGACGAGGTGTCCGCGCCGCACACCTCGTACCCCGACCGCCGCCCCGGATGACCGCACCCGACCCCGTCTTCGCCGCCTTCACCGCCGCCGGCCTCTGGCCCGGCCTGGGCAAGCGCGCCGCCGCCGAGCTGCCCGGCGCCGGCATCGTGCGCCCGGAGCAGGTGACCGCCGACAACCTGGTCAAGCTGCCCCGGGTCGGCCGCCAGCGCGCCGAGCGGCTGTTCTCCTCCTTCCTGTCGGCGGCACCGGCCTACGAGGTCGTCGAGATGCTGGTGGCCGCCGGCCTGCAGGCCAAGCTCGCCGCCGGCGTGGGCGACGTCCTCGGGCCCGACGCCGGCCGCCGGCTGCGGGACGACCCCTGGCGGCTGCTGCTGATGAACCAGGTGACCCTCGCCGACGCCGACCGGCTGGCCATCGCGGTGCTCAACGGCGCCGACCGGCAGGACAGCCGCCGCGGCCGGGCGCTGGTCGCGCTCACCCTGCGCACCGCCAGCCGCGACGGCCACACCGTGCTGCCGGTGGACCAGGTGGTCACCGCGCTGCGCGCCGAGGGCGTGGAGGACGTCGCCGCCGCGGTGCTGGCCGCCGTCGACTCCGGGGACGTGCTGGAGCACGAACCGCCGTTCGACCCGGAGTCCGAGGAGGAGCCGGACCCGGCGCTGCGCACGCTCAGCCTGGCCCGCTACGGCATGGCCGAGGACGCCGTCGCCGAGGGCATCGCCCGCCTGGCCGCCACCGCGGAGCCGCTGGCGCCGGCCGGCGCGGCGAAGAGCGTCGCCCAGGGCCTGGACCCGGCGCAGAAGCAGGCCGTCGTCCAGGTGCTCTCGGCCGGGGTCTCGCTGCTCACCGGCGGCCCGGGCACCGGCAAGAGCCGCACGGTCGCCAGCGTGGTCAAGCTGCTGCAGAGCAAGGACGTCGAGGTCGCGCTCGCCGCCCCGACCGGCCGCGCGGCCAAGCGGCTGGAGGAGCTGACCGACCACCCGGCGACCACCGTGCACCGGCTGCTGGGCGCGCAGGGCATGACCGGCGGCTTCTCCCGCAACGAGGAGTGGCCGCTGGACGCCGAGGTGGTGGTGGTCGACGAGGCGTCGATGCTGGACGTCGAGCTCACCGCGGCGCTGCTGGAGGCCTGCCCCGAGGGCACCCACCTGCTGCTGGTCGGCGACCCCGCGCAGCTGCCCTCGATCGGGCCGGGCCACGTGCTGGGCGACCTCATCGACTCCGGTGTGGTCCCGGTGACCGAGCTGACCACGCTGCACCGGCAGGCCGCCGGCGGCGCGATCGCCACGCTGGCCACCGGCGTGCGGGGCGGCGAGCTGGTGCAGGTGGAGTCCAGGGACCGCGAGGTGGTCATCGTGCCGGCGCAGGGCAGCGGCGAGGCCGCCCGCCGCGTGGTGCAGCTGGTCACCGACTCGATCCCGCGGGTGCTGGGCATCGACCCGGCCGCCGTCCAGGTGGTCACCCCGGTGCACCGCGGCCCGGCGGGGACGATCGAGCTGAACAAGGCGCTCAAGGCCGAGCTGAACCCGGGCGACGGCACGGTGTGGGGCTTCGACGTCGGCGACCGCGTGGTGGCCACCGCCAACCACCTGGACCTCGAGCCCATCGGGTTCGCCAACGGCGAGGTCGGCGTGGTCACCGGCACCGGCGACGGCACGCTGTCGGTCGACTTCAGCTCCGGGCCGTGCACCGTGCCCACCTCGGCGCTGTCGGACCTCAAGCACGGCTGGGCGATCACCGTGCACCGCGCGCAGGGCTCGGAGTGGCCCGGCGTCGTGGTGGTGCTGCCCCCTGAGGCGGGCGGGATGCTGTCGCGGCCGCTGGTCTACACCGCGCTCACCCGCGCGCAGCGGCACCTGTCGATCGTGCACGCCAGCGGCGCCGCCCTGGCACGGGCCGTGCGGGAGGTCGACGTCAAGCCGAGGCGGACGAGGTTGGCGTCGCTGCTTCGGGAGCACCTCGAGGCCTAGTCCGCCCCGGACGCCGCGCTCCGGCGACCGTCGATCGACGCTGGCTGCTCATTCCAGCGGCGAAGTGGTCGGTGACCGTCGATCGACGGTCCTGGGCGGGCGTGGGAGCGGCGGGCGACGCGGAAAAGGGGGTGCGGGGCCGCCGAGGCTGCGGCAGCATCGGGTCCGTGCGCTGACGACCTCGCCCCGTCCCCTCCCCCGGCGACACCCCCGCGAGGTCCACCCGTGCCCATCACGCTGCACGCGCTGTCCTTCTCCTGGCCCGACGGCACCCCGGTGCTCGACGGCGTCACCGCGACCGTCGGCCCCGGCCGCACCGGCCTGGTCGCGCCGAACGGCGGCGGCAAGACGACCCTGCTGCGGCTGGTCGCCGGCGAGCTGTCCCCCACCGGCGGCTCGGTGGCCGTCGACGGCGTCCTCGGCTGGCTGCGGCAGGACCTGCCGCTGACCGCCTCGGGCACGGTGGCCGACGCGCTCGGCGTGGCCCCGGTGCTGGCCGCGGTCCGGGCGGTCGAGTCCGGCGACGCCGACCCGGCGCACTTCGAGGTCATCGGCGAGGACTGGGACGTCGAGGAGCGCGCCGCCGCGCAGCTGGACCGGCTGGGCCTGGGCGGGGTGGGCCTGGACCGGGAGCTCGGCACGCTCAGCGGCGGCCAGGTGGTCGCCGTCGGGCTGGCCGGCCAGCTGCTGCGCCGTCCCGACGTCCTGCTGCTCGACGAGCCGACCAACAACCTGGACCGGACCGAGCGCGACCGGCTGGTCGGCGTCGTCGACTCCTTCGCCGGCACGCTGCTGGTGGTCAGCCACGACCGGGAGCTGCTGGACCGGATGGACCGCACGGCCGAGCTGACCCGGGGCTCGCTGCGCACCGTCGCCGGCGGGTTCACCGCGTGGGAGACCGTCGTCACCGCCGAGCAGGCCGCGGCCGAGCGCGACGTCCGCGGGGCCGAGCAGGCGCTGCGCCGGGAGAGGCGGGAGCGCCAGGAGGCCCGGGAGCGGGCCGAGCGGCGCGGCGCGTCCGCGGCCCGCCGGGCACCGGACGCCGGCATCCCGACGATCCTGCTGGGTGCGCGGGAGCGGCGGGCCGAGGAGTCGGCGGGCCGGGCGGACGGCACGCACGGCGCCCGGGTGGACGAGGCGCACGCCCGGCTGCGGAGCGCCGAGGCCGCGCTGCGCGACGACGCCTCGATCGCCCTGGAGCTGCCCGGCACCCGGGTCCCGGCCGGGCGGACGGTGGTGGACGCGGTCGGGGTCGACGTCCGCGGCCTGTTCCCCGGTGGGTTCGACCTGGCGCTGCGCGGCCCGGAGCGGGTGGCCCTGACCGGCGGGAACGGCTCGGGCAAGACCAGCGTGCTGCGGGTGCTGGCCGGCGCCCTCGCCCCCGACCGCGGCACGGTGACCCGGGCCGGGGGGCGGGTGGCCTACCTGTCCCAGCGGCTGGACCTGCTCGACCCGGGGACGACGGTGGCCGACGCGCTGGCGGCCGCTGCGCCGGACCGGCCGGAGGCGGAGCGGCTGACCCTGCTGGCCCGGTTCCTGTTCCGCGGCGCACGGGCACACCTGCCGGTCGGGGCGTTGTCCGGTGGCGAGCGGCTGCGCGCGGTGCTGGCCTGCGTGCTGTTCGCCGAGCCCGCGCCGCAGCTCCTGTTGCTCGACGAGCCGACGAACAACCTGGACCTGGCCGGCACCGGCCACCTCGTCGACGCGCTCGGGGCCTACGAGGGCGCGCTGGTGGTGGTCAGCCACGACGAGCGGTTCCTCGCCGAGCTGCGGCTGGACCGCCGGGTGGCGCTCAGCCCTGCCGGCAGCAGCGGCGCGCCGCGCACATGAGCCGGTGCACCGCCGGGCCGAGGTCGGCCTCGGTGGTCACGGGGACGTCGAAGGGCACCCGGACGTCGCGGTGGCCGCGGGTGGACTCGATGCGCAGCCGGAAGCCGGCCCGGTCCAGGCCCAGCGGCCGGACGACGTCGCCCTCGGCCAGCCAGTCCCCCGGGATGCGGGAGCGCAGCAGGTCCAGCTCGGCGGGGTGGTCGGCGTCCAGGTGCTGCAGCGCGTTCGCCTCCACGGCCACCAGCGGGTCGGGGCCGGCGGCGGCGTAGGCGTCCGGGTCGACCTCGACGGTGTCGCCGTTCTCGCCGAGCACCACCTCGGCGAGGTCCAGCCGCAGCAGCGTCGCCGTCGTCCCCACGTCCAGCAGCGCGCCGGCCGGCACCGCGTCGGCGAAGGCGAGCGTGACCGCCCGCTCGTCCTCGGCACGGACGGGGGTGAGCCAGCCCGACAGCCACAGCTGCGCGCGCACCGGGTCGCGCAGCGGCACCGGGGCGTGGTCGGTGACCATCAGCAGCGCGGGGAGGTCGCCCTCGGGCGCGGCGCCGACCGCCGCGGCGAGCTCGCCGTCGGCGGGGACGACGAGGAACACCTGGCCGGCGCCGGTGGTGGCGTGCGCGAGCACCCGGGTGCCCGAGACGCCGGCGGCGCACACCGCGGCGGACGGGCGGCAGGCCACGGTGCGGGCGCGCTCGGCGGCGGTGGGACGGACGGCGGGCGTGGTGGACGTCATCGCGGCTCTGCCTCTCGGTGTGGGTAAGGTGAGCCTAACCGAACCAGGAGGCACCGTGAACACCCCTCGTCCGAAGGTCCGTCTCTCCCGCGCGCTGGGCATCCCGCTCACGCCGAAGTGCGTGGCGTACTTCGAGCGCCGGCCCTACCCGCCGGGCGAGCACGGCCGCAAGCGGAAGAACACCAGCGACTACAAGACGCGGCTGCTGGAGAAGCAGCGGCTGCGCGCCCAGTACGACGTCAGCGAGACGCAGCTGCGGCTGGCCTTCGACCGGGCCAAGAAGATCGGGCGCACCACCGGCGCCAAGACCGGCGAGGCGCTGCTGCTGGACCTGGAGTCGCGGCTGGACGCCACCGTGCTGCGTGCCGGGTTCGCCCGCACGATCTACCAGGCCCGCCAGGTGGTCACCCACCAGCACGTCACCGTCAACGGCCGCCGCGTCGACCGGCCCAGCTACCGGGTCGAGCCCGGCGACGTCGTGGCCATCGCCGAGCGCAGCCGCAGCAAGCAGCCCTTCCAGGTCGCGGCCTCGGGCGCCCACGCGCAGGCGCCGGGGTACCTCGACGTCCGGCTGGCCGAGCTGACCTGCTTCGTCGCCCGCCGCCCCCAGCGCACCGAGATCCCGGTGCAGTGCGAGGAGCAGCTGGTCGTGGAGCACTACTCCCGCTGAGCCCCGCAAGCCTTCCCGTTCGCGATCATGGGGTCGTCGCCCGCGGACACGCCGCGCACCGGCATGTCGGCGGCACCGACCCGATGATCACGGTGCGTCAGTGGCCGGCGGGTCGGAGTTGCGGCGGATCGCACGCCTCGTGTTGCCCGCCATCCACACGGCCGGGGCCAGCCACACCAGGGTGAACCAGTTGACGTCGCCCCACCGGCCGTCCACGACCGCGAAGACGACCATGGCCGCGACGGCCGTGCCCCAGATGACGACGGCCACGACCACCCAGGTGCTGCGGCCCTCCAGGAACGGTCGCGGCAGACCGGCCTGGACCAGGTCGACGACGGCGGCGCGCTCGGCGGGGTCCTCCAGTCGCCTGCCCCACAGGACGGCGTCCTCCACCCGGGCCATCGCGGCCGCCCCGAGCTCGTGTCGACGCATCGTGTCGCCGAATGGGTCCCGCTCCTTGCCGGGCCGCAGCCGGGACCAGAAGGTGCGACGGCTCCACCAGACAGCGGCCAGCGGCATGCCGAGGAGCAGCACCACGACGGCCCCGATCGCCCAGCCCATGAGCGGGATGATCGCTCGTCCGGCCGTCCGGCTCCTGTTGATCATGCAGTTCGGCAACCGGGACACGCCGAGCCCCGGCGTGTCCCCGTGCGCCAACTCCATGATCAACATCGAGACGGCGTGCAGGTGACACCTGGCTGACACCGCCCGGACAGGTTCCGCCGCGAGCCTGGCGGGATGCGCATCGTGCTCGTGGCGAACCTGCACCACCCCACCTCCGGCGGGCTGCGGACGGCGGTCGACCGGCTGGCGGCGGGCTACGCCCAGCGCGGGCACGCCGTCGCCGTCGTCGTCCCCGGCCCCCGGACGGACGGCGACCCCGGTGCGCTGGCCGACGGCGCCGTCACCCGGCTGACGCTGGCCGCCCCGCGGGTGCCGGGCACCGGCGGCTACCGGCTGATGGACCCCTGGCGGGTGCGCCGGCTGCTCGACCAGCTCGCCCCCGACCGCATCGAGGTGTCCGACCGGACGACGCTGCGCGGGCTGGGGCGGTGGGCCGCCGAGCGCGGGGTGCCCACCCTGGTGCTGGCGCACGAGCGGCTGGACCGGCTGCTCACCCAGTTCCTGCTGCCCCCCGCCGCGGCGCGGAAGGTCGCCGACCTGGCCAACCGGCGCACGGCACGCGGCCACGACCTGGTGGTGTGCAGCACCGACTTCGCCGCCGAGGAGTTCGCCCGGCTGGGCACCGCGGTGGCCCAGGTGCCGCTGGGTGTCGACCTGCGCACCTTCGCCCCCGACCGGTTCGACGCCCGGCTGCGCGCGGAGCTGCTCGACCGCTCCGACGTCCTGCTGGTGCACTGCGGCCGGCTGTCGCAGGAGAAGCACCCTCATCGGTCGGTGGACGCGCTGGCCGAGCTCCGGCGGCGGGGGGTCCGCGCCACGCTGGTGGTGGTGGGCGACGGCCCGCTGGCCCCGCGGCTGCGCGCCGCCGCGGCGGGCATGCCGGTGCGCTGGCTCGGTCACGTCGCCGACCGCGGCGAGCTCGCCACCCTGCTGGCCAGCGCCGACGTGGCGCTGGCCCCCGGCCCGCACGAGACGTTCGGCCTGGCGGGGCTGGAGGCGCTGGCCTGCGGCACCCCGGTGGTCGCCTCCGCGAGCTCGGCGCTGCGCGAGCTGGTCGCCGGCGGCCGGCACGGGGCCGCGGTCGCCGACGACGCCGCGTCCTTCGCCGACGGGGTGCAGCAGGTGCTGGCCCTGCCGGTCGAGCTGCGGCGGCAGGTGGCGCGGGCTCGGGCGGCGGACTTCCCGTGGTCGGCCGCGGTCGACCGGATGCTCGACCTGCTCCCCGCGGCCTGACGCTGCGGGCGGCGGGTGGAACCCGCACGGTGGTCGGGTGCGACGAACCGCTGCCGCCCTGCTCCCCCTCGCCCTGGTCCTCGCCGCCTGCTCGTCCGGCGGCGGTGGCGCCCCCGCCGACGAGCCGAGGAAGGCCGCTGAACCCGCCGACTCCCCCGAGCTCACCACCCAGCCGGCCGGCACCGTGGTCGACCTGGACCCCGACGCGGAGGGGATGGTCTTCGACCCGGTGACCGGGCTGCTCGCCGTCGCCGTCCGGGACCCCAACCGGCTGGTGCTCACCGACGCCGACGGGGTGACCCAACAGGAGGTCATGCTGCCCGGGCACGCCCGGCACCTGCAGCTGGCCGCCCCCGGCGGGCCGGTGCTGGTGCCCGCCGAGGACTCGAACACCCTGGTCCAGGTCGCGCTCCCCGGCGGCGAGGTCACCGAGACGGTGGTCGGGGACTACCCGCACGACGCCGCGCAGGTCGCCAGCGGCCAGATCCTGGTCGGCGACGAGATGGGCGGGACGCTGTCGGTGGTCACCGACGGCGAGGTCACCCAGACCTTCGACAGCCAGACCCAGCCCGGCGGCGTCGCCACGGTCGGCGACGTCGCGGGCGTGGTCGACGTCGGCGCCTTCACCATCACCACCTACGACGTCGCCGCCGGCGAGCTGCAGACGGTGCTCGACGCCGGCGACGGCCCCACCCACGTGGTGGCCGACGGCCGCGGCCGCTTCCTGGTCGCCGACACCCGGGGCGACGCGATGCTGGTCTACGGGTCCGACCCGCTGGAGCTCGAGTCGACCTACCCGCTGGAGGGCAACCCCTACGGGCTGGCCTACGACAGCACCGACCAGGTCGTCTGGGTGACGCTGACCGCCACCAACGAGGTCGTCGGCCTGTCCACCGCGGGCGACGCGCTCACCGAGGTGGCCCGGTTCCCGACCGTCCGCCAGCCCAACACGGTCGCGGTCGACCCCGCGACCGGCCGGGTGTTCGTGGGCAGCCGGGAGACCGGGGAGCTCCAGCTCGTCGACGCCCGGGGCTAGCGGCGGTCGTCGTCCTCGTCGTGGGGGACGGCGAGGGTCTGCTCGGTGAAGTCGGCCAGGTCCACCTCGGTGCCCGGGGTGGGCTCGGGCCCGACCTCGTCGGTGACGGCGACCTGCTGCTCCAACCGGTCGGCCTCGGGTACGGGTTCGCTCACGGGGTCCTCCTCCGTCGACGGTGCGGACCCTGCTGTCCTGTCCCGGGGAGACCCGGACGACACGTCCAGCAGGTGACCGGCCGGCCAACGGCTGGCACCATCGGACGGGTGTCGATCACGAGTGAGTGGGAGTACGCCCCGCTGCGCATCCCGTCCGGCACCGGACGGTCGGCCGCGGCGCAGATGATGGCGCTGCAGAGCGACGTCGGCGGCTGGGAGCTCGACCGGCTGCAGCTGTTCGCCGACGGCACCCGCCGGGTGATGATGCGCCGCCGGGCACGCCTGAGCTACCTGCCGCGCCCGGCGGTCTGACCTACGGGACCAGCACGACCTTGCCGACGGTGCCGCGGTCGCCGAGGGCGACCAGCGCGGTCTGCGCCTGGTCCAGGGGCAGGGTCTGCCCGATGACGGGGTCGATCTTCCCCTCCGCGAACAGCGCGCACAGCGCGTCGTGCACCTCGGCGATGCGACCCGGGTCCTTGGCGCGGTACAGGCCCCAGTGCAGGCCCAGCACCGAGTAGTTCTTGACCAGCAGGTGGTTGGCCTTGGCGGCGGGGATGCGGCCGGAGGTGAACCCGACGACGACGATCCGGCCCTCGAAGGCGATGCACTTGGTGGACCCGTCGAACACGTCGCCGCCGACCGGGTCGTAGACGACGTCGGCGCCGTGGCCGCCGGTGATCTCCTTGACCCGGGCGACGAAGTCCTCGCTGGAGTAGTCGATCACGTGGTCGGCACCGAGGTCGCGGCACACCTGGGTCTTGGCCGCGCCCCCCGCGGTGGCGATCACCCGGGCGCCGGCGGCCTTGCCCAGCTGGATGGCCGCCGTCCCGACGCCGCCGGCACCGGCGTGCACGAGCAGCCACTCGCCGGGCTGCAGGGCGGCGCGACGGTGCAGGCCGACGTAGCCGGTCTGGTAGGTGATGTAGAGCGCCGCGGCCTGCTCGTCGGACATGCCGTCGGGCACCGGCCAGGCGAACGCCTCGTCCACCAGCGCGTACTCGGCCAGCGCGCCGGGCCCGCCGGACGGCGAGCCGAGGACCCGGCGGCCGTCGGGGAGCTCCCCGCACAGCTCGAGGCCGGGGGTGAACGGCAGCGGGGGCTTCTCCTGGTAGGTGCCCTGCGCCATGAGGATGTCGGGGAAGTTCAGCGCGGCGGCCCGCACCTTGACCTTGAGCTGGCCGGGGCCCGGTTCGGGCTCGGGCACCTCGTCCAGGGTCATGACGTCGACCGGGTCACCGAGGGAGTGCACTCGCCATGCGCGCATGGCCGCGACCCTGCCAGACCCGATCAGAGCGGGCCCTGCAGGGCCCCGGGGATGCGCGCGGACTCCCCCGACGCGGTCCTCGCCGCGGGCACGCCCTTGAACCGGTAGGGCACCGCGCCCACGCCCGGCTGGACCACGTAGGCCGCTCCCGGGTCGGCGCCGGCCCAGGCGGCCTGCATCGCGGCGGCGACCTCGTCGGCGGTGAGCACCGGGAAGTCCGCGGCGGCGAAGTGGTCACGCAGCGGGTCGATGATCGCGGTGTCGGCGAACCCCGGGCAGATCGCCGAGATGGTGATGCCCTCGGGGTGCAGCACCGGCGCGACCGACCGGACGAAGGCCACGGCGCCGGCCTTGGCCACCGAGTAGGCCTGGTCGGTCGGCATGGGCGACAGGCCGGCCAGCGAGGCGGTGACGACGATCGACCCGCCGCCGGCCCGCCGCAGCGCCGGCCGGACGGCGTCGGTGCCGAACACCACGCCGTGCAGGTCGATGCCCACCACGCGCAGGTACTCCTCGACGTCCAGGGCGTCGGTGGTGCCCGACCCGGCGATGCCGGCGTTGAGGAACGCGGCGTCCAGCCGGCCGTGCTCGGCCTCGACCGCGGCGACGACGGCGACGTTGGCCGCGTGGTCGGCGACGTCGAGGACGGCGAAGCCCACGCCCAGCTCCTCGGCGACGCCGCGGTTGCGCTCGCCGTCCAGGTCGGCGAGCACCACGCTGACGTCGGCGTCCCGCAGCCGGGTCGCCAGCGCGCGGCCGAAGCCGCCGGCCCCGCCGGTGATCAGCGCGACGGATCCGGGCCGGGGAGTCTGGTCGTCCATGCCCGGCATCGTGGCACGGGCGTGGTGCGGGTCACCCGATCGGGTGGGTGCCCTGTGCGCGGTCGCCGGGCGGGCCGATGGGAGCACGTGACCAGTCCGGGTGCCCTGCTGCGCAGTGCAGCGTTCGCGTCGCTGTTCGCCGTCGCCGCCGTCGTCGGACGGCTGACCGTCGTCGACGGCACGGCGGTCAACCTGGTGTGGCCCGCCGCCGGGGTCGGCGCGCTGTGGCTGCTGCTGCAGCACGGGCGCCGCACCGCGTGGCTGGACTGCCTGCTGCTGGTCGGGGTGGTCGTCGCCGTGGACCTCGCGACCGGCACCGGACCGGTGGTGGCGGTGGGCCTGGCCGGGGTCAACCTGGGCCAGGCCCTCCTGGTGGGGTGGCTGTACCGGCGGCTGGGCACCCCCGGCCGGCCGGGCCCGCTGCTGCTGGACATGCGCGACCTGACCGCGCTGCTGCTGGCCGCCGGGTTCGCCAGCACGGCCGGCGCGGTCGCCGGTACCGCCGTGCTGCACCTGGCCGGCGGCGGTGGCTCACCGCTGGGCCTGCTGGTCTGGCAGGCCCGCAACGGCGCCGCCGTGCTCGTGGTCGTGGCCCTCGGGCTGCGCGTCCGCCAGCTGCTGCTCCAGCGCCGCGGGGTCACCCACCCGCAGCTGCTGCCCTTCTCCCCGCCCCGGGGCTGGCGGGTGCTCGAGCTCGGCCTGGCCGTCGCGGCCTCGGTGCTGGGCAACGTGGCCGTGTTCCTGTGGATGCCGGGGTACCCGATCGCCTTCCCGCTGTTCGCGCTCACCGCGTGGGTCGCGCTGCGCTTCGACACCGGCCTCACCGCGCTGCGGACCACCGTGGTCAGCCTGGTCGCCGTCCTGTTCACCCTGCACGGGCACGGCCCGTTCGCCGCCGTCGACGACGTGCTGGCCCGGGCCGGCATCGTGCAGGCCTACGTGGCCATCGGTGCCGCGCTGGGTCTGGCGCTGGCGGTCAACCGGGACGAGCGGCTGGTCCTGGTGCGGCGGCTGCGCGAGGCGGCCGCCCACTCCGAGGAGCGGCACCGGCAGGTCCGGGTGCTGGCCGAGGCCACCCGCGCCGTGCTGCTGGCCGACGACCCCCGCCAGGTGGTGTGCGCCGCGGTGCGGGAGGCCGTCGGCGCGGACGGCGTCTACCTGCTCGAGCCCGACGGCGAGGGACGGCTGGTGTCCACCGCGGTGGCCGGCCTCGACGTCCCCCCGCTGTCCTTCCGGCTCGACGAGCCCGCCACCGTGACCGCCCGGGTGTTCCTCAAGGGCGTGCCGCACTACGCCACCGACGTCGGCGAGGAGCCCGGGGTGTCGACCGCGCTGGTCGAGCACCTGGGCCTGGTGTCGGCGGCCTGGCAGCCGGCGCTGCTGGCCGACGACCGGGCGGTCGCCCTCATCGGCGTGCTCTGGCGGACCCGCGTCGAGGAGTTCTGCGACACCACCCGCAGCGTGCTCACCGTGCTGGGGGGCGAGGCCGCCCGCGCGATCGAGCGGGGGAACCTGCTCGAGCAGCTGGCCCGCGCCGCCGACCGCGACCAGCTCACCGGCCTGGCCAACCGCCGCCGGTGGGACGAGCTGTCGACCGTGGAGGTGTCCCGCGCGCAGCGCAACCGGCTGCCGCTGACCTTCCTGCTGCTGGACCTCGACCACTTCAAGGTCTTCAACGACACCCGCGGCCACCAGGCCGGCGACGTGCTGCTGCAGGAGTTCGCCCGCGCCGCGGCGGGGTGCCTGCGCGACGGGGACCTGATCGCCCGCTGGGGCGGCGAGGAGTTCGCCGTGGCCCTGCCCGACTGCTCCGACGCGGAGGCCCGCGAGGTCGCCGAGCGGATCATCGCCGCGGTGCCCGGCGGGCAGACCGCGACGGTGGGGGTGGCGCAGTGGGTCCGCGGGGAGACCGTCGCCGACACCCTCGCCCGGGCCGACGCCGCGCTGTACGAGGGCAAGCACGCGGGCCGGGCACGGGCGGTGCTGGCCGGTCAGCCGCTGCCGGTCTGACCGCCCCGCGCGGCGGCCACGAACGCCGCCGTCGCCGCCTCGTCGTCCAGCACGGTGAACCGCAGGGTGCTGCCGTCCACCCAGGCCGACAGCTCCCGCCGCTGCCCGGTCAGCCGCCGCACCGACCGGACGTCGACGCCCCGGACCCGGGTCAGGTCGACCCCGGCCAGGGTGGGCTGCCCGATCAGCTGCGCGTGCGCCAGCCACAGCCGGCCGCCGGCGATGCCGAGGGCCTGCGCGCTGCCCGGCGCGGGAACCCGGCCCTGGGTCACCCGCAGCACGGTGACCGGGGCGAACCCGTCCTGGGTGAGCTGCCCGACCAGGAAGGCGACCAGCGCGTCCATCAGCTGGCCTTGAGGAACCTGTCCAGGACGCGGATGCCGAACTGCAGGCTCTCGACCGGCACGCGCTCGTCGATGCCGTGGAACAGGCCGGCGAAGTCCAGGTCGGCGGGCAGCCGCAGCGGGGAGAACCCGAAGCAGCGCATGCCGAGCGTCTCGAAGCTCTTGGCGTCGGTGCCGCCGCTCATGGTGAACGGGACCGGCCGGGCGCCGTCGTCCTCGGCCTTGAGCGCGGCGACCATCTGCTCGACCAGCGGGCCGTCGAAGGTGGTCTCCACGGCCTGGTCGTGGTGGATGTACTCCCGCGTCACGCCCTCGCCGAGCAGCTCGTCGATCTGGGCCTCGAAGGCCTCCTCCTGGCCGTAGAGGAAGCGGCCGTCGATGGTCGCCGACGCGGTGCCGGGGATGACGTTGGTCTTGTAGCCGGCGTCGAGCATCGTGGGGTTGACCGTGTTGCGCAGGGCCGCGCCGATCATCCGGCTGATCGAGCCCAGCCGGGACAGGGCCTCGTCGGGGTGGTCGACGTCGATCTCGATGCCGTAGGCGTCCGAGACCTCCTCGATGAACTGCTTCATCGGCGGGGTGAGCACGGTGGGCAGCCGGGTGGAGCCGATCCGGGCGACGGCGGCCGAGAGCCGGGTGACGGCGTTGTCGTCGTGCACGAAGGAGCCGTGCCCGGGTCGGCCCGCGGCGGTGAGCCGCATCCAGGCCAGACCCTTCTCGGCGGTCTGGATGAGGTAGAGCCGCAGGTCGTCGCGGACGGTGAGGCTGAAGCCGCCGACCTCGCTGATGGCCTCGGAGACGTTCTCGAACAGGTCGGCGTGGTGGTCGACCATGTAGTGGGCGCCGTAGGTGCCGCCGGCCTCCTCGTCGGCGACGAAGGCGAGGACGACGTCGCGCGGCGGCTTGGTGCCGGTGCGCGCCCAGTCGCGGACCAGCGCGAGGGTCATCGCGTCCATGTCCTTCATGTCCACCGCACCGCGGCCCCAGACGTAGCCGTCGCGCTGCTCGCCGGAGAACGGGTCGACGGTCCACTCGCGCTTGTCGGCGGGGACGACGTCGAGGTGGCCGTGGATCAGCAGGCCCGGGCGGTCGCGGTCCTCACCGGGGATGCGGGCGACCAGGGAGGCCCGGCCCTTCTCCGACTCGTGGATGACCGACTCGATGCCGACCTCGTCGAGCTTGCCGGCCACCCACTCGGCGGCCTTGCGCTCCCCCGCGCTGGTGGTCGTGTCGCCGGTGTTGGTCGTGTCGATGCGGATGAGCTCGCTGAGCAGGTCCGCGACCTCGGCCTGGGCGTGGGCGAGCGGGGCGGGTGCGGTCGTCTCGGCCATGCGCCCGATCCTCCCACCGGCAGGGCATCCCGGCCGACCCGCACCGGTTCCCCGCCCGGCTGCGGCTCGCCGGGCCCGAGGGGGTGCCCGGACGGCGACAGGGGTCCCGTATGCTTCTCGACGGCCGCGCCGCAGTGCGCCGGCCCACCTGTCCGGGTGGCGGAATGGCAGACGCGCTAGCTTGAGGTGCTAGTGCCCTTTATCGGGCGTGGGGGTTCAAGTCCCCCCTCGGACACCACATCGCCCCGGAGTTCCTGCAGGTCAGGAGCCCGGGGCGCTTTGTCGATCAAGCTCTGACGGGCTCGTGATACTAAACTGATACTAAAGGGGTCCTGGCTCGTCCTCGGGAGACTCGTCGAGCAGCGAGGCGAAGCGATCTGCTGCCTGCTTGCCCATCCCCGGGTGGACGTGCTGGTAGACCGTCAACGTGATCGTCGCGTTGGCGTGGCCGAGGCGCTCGGAGACCACCTTGACCGGTTCACCGGCGGCCAGCAGCAGGGTCGCGTGGGTGTGCCGCAGGTCGTGCAGGCGAATGGTCGGCACCTGCTCCTCCCCCACTGCCTTCTGTGCGCGCCTCACCTGTCCGAGGAAGCGTCGGGAGAACCGCTCGGGGTGTCGGTGGTCGCCATCCAGGGAACCGAGCACGAGCGCTGTGGAGCGAACGAGGTCCGCGCTCAAGGCACCGCGGGCTGCTCGGTAGGCGCGGAGCGCGGCGACAGTCCCTGCGTCGAGGTCCACGACTCGTGACTGCCCGGTCTTCGTGGTCCCCTCCACGAGCTTCTCGCCCTCCCCCTTGCGCTTGACGACACCGACGCTCCGACGGACCGCGAGCCGACCGGCATCGAGGTCGACGTCGCGCCACCGGAGAGCCAGTGCCTCCCCGCGTCGCATCCCGGTGTAGGCCAGCAAGCGCCAGGCCAGGGCCATGTCCGGGTCGCGGCCTTCGGCCCAGCGGAGGAATCGCGAGAGCTCGCCCGCGGTCCACGCCTGCATCTCCGGGGGTCGCGCTTGGGAGTTGGTCGGCGGGGAGCACCGATCGGTGGGGTTGACCGCCAGATGCCCGTGCTTCACAGCGTCGCCCAGCGCTGACCGCAGGATCGTGAACACGTACTTCACAGTGCGGGCCGATAGACCGCCCTTGCCGTCAGCTCGCCCGGTCGCCTCCAGCTTGCGCATCCAGACGTCGATGGACAGCGCAGTGAGACGGTCGAGCGGCGTTCGGCCGAGGTGCCGGTCGATGTGCAACCGCACGTTCTTCCTGTAGCTGGAGATCGTCGACGGCGCCAGACGTTGTCCGTCCAGCCACTCCGACAGGTAGTCGGTCAGCGTCTGCTTGGACGGCTGCACCCACTCGCCCCTGTCGACCTTGTTGATCTCCGACCGCAGGGCCGCGCCGGCCTCGCGTCGCGTGCGGAAGCCTCGCTTCAGAACGGCCTTCGATGATCCGTCCGGGCCGTCCACATAGAACTTGATCAGGAACCTCGGGCCCGCCTTCGTGCGGTACTCGCTGATCGCTCCTTCGCCCCGCTGACGCTTCTTGGGGGTGCCCATGGTGTTGCTCCTTCGCCTGCGCACGGCACTCTCGGGCCGGCATTCCCGGCGCGAGAGGACCGGGTCCCTCCCGGTGGCGCTCGTCCATCCAGGCGACCACCGCCCGCAGCGGCCGACGGCTGCAGCGGAGAGATCTGTGCAGGGATCAGGGCCATGTGGACAGGCGTTTGACACACGACCGGTCAGCGGGGTCCTCCCCGCGGCGCCGCTCCGGCCTTGTCACACCCCGAACATCAGGAGCACCTGCTCGGGCAAGACCGCTGAGCAGGGAGGCAGAAAGTGGACTTCGACGAGCTCCGAGCAAGTGGCGCTGCGGTGGTGTCGATCGCGGATGCTGCACGGCTTCTCGGGGTGGACGTGCGCACCGTGTCTCGAGCGATGCAGAACGGCGACCTCCCCGCTCTCCGCGTCGGACGCAGGTTGCTGATCCCGCGACTGCCGTTCCTGGCGACGCTCGGCGTCCCCATCGACGACCCGGTCACAACAGCCAGTACTACGGCACCCCATGTTCGCTCTGGATTGCGGAGCGCCTGAGCCGCAGACCTCTTATCCCCCCAGCGTGACGCGGGGTGTACGCCAGCATCCGCCCCTGACCGGTTTCCGGAGGTCAGCAGCAAATGGCGACCCTGGACGTTCGTCACCGTCCGACGTCGTCCAGCCCGCGTTGCTGTATTGGTTGCTGTACCTCGGTCAGCTGGCGTCCGGCATCTGGACCTCGCTTCGCGCCTCAAATTCCGGCTGCACTGGCTCGCCCTGCGCGACTGAAGACCCGCCCGGTGACGAGGTCGAGATCCAGGAGCCCGTCGGCTTCGGCCGCGACGAGGACGCGCAGCGTGAACCTCCTGCGTCGCAGCGCGTGCACCGTGGTGACGGGCCGTTCCGACAGGAACGCGCGAAGCTCTGCCCGCTCCTCCCGACCGTCCCGTCGCCCGCTGGTCGGTGACCTCGGCTGCTTCGTCCCCGAGGCACCGACGTCGTGAACCGGGCAGTAGCCATGGCGTCGGCAGGGCACGACATCGCCTGGCGCAGGGACGAGGGAACGGGCCTCGTACTCGAGGACGACCCCGCACGTCAGCCTCGCCGCCGGCACCGGTGCACAACCCTCCTGGGAAGCAGCGCGGGACGCCGCAGACATGGTTCGACCTCGAAGGGGCTATGGCCCGGCGTGCTGACGACCATCAGGACGGAGCTCTCTCGACGTGCGCGCGCACCAGACGCCCGCCGTCGCTGGTCCACCCCGCTGAGCGGGCGTAGCTGATCATGGCGTCGAATGCCTCCCCCCACCCCGGGGCTTGACCGGCGCCACTGCGCCGTCGCAGCTCGGCGACGACTACCCAAGCGTGCGCGTGGTTCATCCCGGCGATCAACTCGTCGGAGCTGCCGGCGGTGGCGTCCTCCGATGCTGGCCGAGCCAGCACCACCTTCAGCTGTGTGAGGACGTCGGCCTCCTCGATCCGGGCGCCACCGTCAGCTGCCCATCGCATGATCACGACGCTCGCCCCTCCGAACGGGTCTCGATGTGCACAGTTGCCGCAGGCTCCGGCTGCAGCGGTGCATGGGTCCCGAACAGCCGTCCGTGGTAGGTCAACGGAGCACCGTCGACGGTGTCGGCATCGATCACCGTTCCCAGCGCGATGATGTGATCGCCGCCCGCCACCAGCTCCGCTACCTCGCAGGCGAGCCACCCGGGCGCTCCGGGCAGACGGGGAAGGCCCTGGTCAGCGATCCACGCCACGTCCACGAACTTGTCCGTGCCCTTCCGGGCGAAGGACAGGGCCAGCGCGGACTGGGCTGATCCGAGCACGTTGACACCGAAGCGTCGAGTCCGGCGGATGAGGTCTAGGAGGTCCGAACCGCTGTCGAGGGACACCAGGACCATGGGTGGAGACATCGAGAGCGACGCGAACGCACTGACCGTCGTCCCGTGGGGTAGGTCCCCGTCGAGTGCGGTGACGACGGAGACGGGTGTCGCGACGCCGGCCATGACGCTTCGGAACCGTTCTGTGAGTCGAGGCTCACCGTGGTGGGTCATCGGGCGCATCCTCCTGCGGGTTCGGTCTGCAGTGATCGCGGCGGGAGTGCGTAGACGGCTTCGAGGCGTGTCCGCGCGGCGGCCGGGAGCTCGCTGGTTCCTGCTTCCCAGCGGCTCAGGGTCTGCGGCGAGACGCCGATGAGGCGCGAGGCCGCGGCCGTCGACAGGCCGCGGTGCAGCCTGGCTGCGCGTAGGGCCGCCGGCATGGTCGACCTCGTCCACGGACGTGCCGGGTACCGGGGCAGGCGGAGCCCTGCGGCCGTGAACACGTGGGCGACGGGCCGGCGGTAGATGCGGGCGGCGAGCACGGCCACGGCCACCGGTAGAGGCCGGTGCCCGCCCTCGTAGCGGGACAGGCACCCCACGCTGACGCCCAGCAGTGCGGCGGCCTCGCGCTGCGTCATGCCCGTCTTGCGCCGCATGGACGCCAGGGCGGACTCAGGGCGGAGCGGCGTCGTGGCCGGGCGGCCGGCCTCGCACAACAGGTGCGTCACGGACACCCCCAGGACCGCCGCGAGGTCTTCAACACGACGCCGGGGTACCCGGCAGGCACCCTGCTCCCAGCGGTTGACCGTCGCTCCGCTCACCCCCAGCGCATCGGCGCAGCCTCGCTGGGTCAAGCCGGCGCCAGTGCGCAAAGTGCGCAACCCCGGGAGGACATGACCATCCCAGCGCCCACCCGGAATCGGCACCAATAGTTGGTTCAGTTCGGTCGGCGTGATCCGGAGCGCCGCCGCCAGGGCTGGTCGGATGCGCGGTGAGGGGAGCCGCGCCCCGTTCTCCCAGCGGGAGACGGTGGCCGGGACGACACCGACCTTGCGCGCCACCTGGGTGTGGCTGAGCCCTAGTCGAAGCCTGGCGCGGCACAGCTCCGACGCACCGCGGCCACCGGACGTTCGCGAGGTACGCACCCTGTCGGGCCCGACAGAGGCACGGAGTTCGTCCTCTCCCATCCCGAGCGCCCGACGGAGCGTGGGGAACGAGAGCGGCTGCGGCCGCACTCCCGACTCCCAACCGCGCAACGTGGTGGGTGCGACACCGAGCCGTCGTGACCCCGCCAGGACGGTGAGACCTAGGTGCTCCCGCCAACTGCGCAGGGCCTCGGCGAGATCGGGGACGGGTGGCGTGGGCTGGACCAAGGAGAGCTGCCGGACGGGTCGTTCTGTGGCCGACGCAGGGGGGATGACGGCCGCCGTCATGGCGACACCCGCTCCAGACCGGCCTCGGCCAAGTAGGCGATGTCGGCGGTGAGGTCGCCGAAGTCCTGCCCGGCCATGGCCCCGGCCGCGACGCGGTTGGCGATCCCTGCGGCGATCATGGCGAACTTGAAGTGCGCGAAGGCCTCGTACCAGCGGAGTTCGCCGACGTCCGTGCCGGTGATGGCCGCGTAGCGGCTGACGAGCTCGGCCCGGGTGTGGAAGCCAGGTAGGTGCGTGACATCCGGGGTCAGGCCCAGCGGCCGGTCGCCCGGTTCCCGCCAGTAGAGGAGGAGGAGGGCGAGGTCGGTCAGCGGGTCCCCCAGCGTGGACATCTCCCAGTCCAGGACCGCCGCACCGGTGCCGTCGTCAGCGAGGACGACGTTGTCCAGCCGGTAGTCACCGTGGAGTAGCGCCGCCTCTCCCCCGGCCGGCACCCGCTTTCCGAGCTCGAGAGCCAGCCTGTGCAGCGTGACCGGATGGGCACTGCCGTCGCCCAGCTGCCCCGACCAACGACGGAGCTGCCTGGTCAAGAACCCTTCGGGTCTGCCGTGACCGGCCAGACCGACCTTGGCGAATGGCACCCGGTGGATCGCCGCCAGGGTGTCGATCAGCGTGGTCCCGACCCGACGCCGCGTGTCCGGCCCGTCCAGAACCACCGGGAGCCTGTCACGGACGACATGGCCGCGCACATCACCCATCACGTAGCACGGCACACCGATCAGGTCGCCGTCGTCGGCGATGAGGATGTCCGGCACCGGCACAGCCGTCTCGGCGAGTGCCACCTGCACCCGTGTCTCCCTCGACATGTCATGAGCAGTGGCGACGAGCGCTCCAGTTGGCGGTCTGCGGAGGACGACGGATCCCGCCGAGCTGGTGAGCCGAAAGGTCAAGTTGGACTTGCCACCGGTGATGAGCTGGGCGTTGAACGTCGTCCACGCCGGATCGCCGAGGGCGTCGGCCAACGCCGGCCCCAGACGATCCGGTGCCAGCAGGTCGCGGATTCCGGTGTTCATGCCGACCACGGTCGATCACGCACCAGTTCCTCCTTGGCGACCGAGCGGATGTGCACGGCGTCGGGGCCGTCGACGATCCGCAGCGTGCGGGCGTGCGCCCAGAATTCGGCCAGCGGGGTGTCGTCGCTGACCCCGGCGCCGCCGTGCGCCTGGATGGCCCGGTCGATGACGTCGAGGCACACCTTCGGCGCGGCGACCTTGATCGCGGCGATCTCGGTGCGCGCGCCCTTGGCGCCGTACTTGTCGATCAGGTCGGCGGTCTTGAGCACCAGCAGCCGGGCCTGGTCGATCTCGATGCGGGACAGCGCGATCTGCTCGCGCACGGTGCCCTGCTCGGCCAGCGGCCGGCCGAAGGCGACCCGGTCCTGGGTGCGCCGCACCATGAGCGCCAGCGCGCGCTCGGCCATGCCGATCGCGCGCATGCAGTGGTGGATGCGGCCGGGGCCGAGCCGGGCCTGGGCGATCATGAACCCGTCGCCCTCGCCGGCCAGCATGTTGCGCGCCGGCACCCGGACGTCGGTGAACCGCAGCTCGGAGTGCCCGTGCTGGTCCTGGTAGCCGAAGACCGGCAGGTGCCGGACGATCTCCAGGCCGGGGGTGTCGCGGGGGACCAGGATCATCGACTGCTGCCGGTGCGGCGGGCCGTCGGGGTCGGTCTTGCCCATGACGATGAAGACCTGGCAGCGCTCGTCGGCCGAGCCGGTGATCCACCACTTGCGGCCGTTGATGACGTAGTCGTCGCCGTCGCGCACGATCGAGGTGGAGATGTTGCGGGCGTC
>NZ_FNCF01000004.1 GCF_900100695.1 Klenkia brasiliensis | reverse complement strand
GTATTAGCACCAATTTCTTGGAGTTATCCCAGAGCCGGGGGCAGGTTGCCCACGTGTTACTCACCCGTTCGCCACTAATCCACCAGCAAGCTGGCTTCATCGTTCGACTTGCATGTGTTAAGCACGCCGCCAGCGTTCGTCCTGAGCCAGGATCAAACTCTCCGTAGATGAATTCAACCCAGACCAAGAACCAAGACCTGACAGTCTCGATCATCAATCCAGAAACCCCGAACCCAAAAGTTCAAGGGGTCAAACAGTTGGCACTGACTTTCGGCACGCTGTTGAGTTCTCAAAGAGCGGACGCGCAAGAACCCCGGCCTCCCGGCCTTCGATGTCTCGGCTTGTTGTCCTGCTCGGCGCTTCGGGCCCGGCCTCGCGGTCGTCCCCGGCGCAGAGAGAAAGTTACGTGGTTGTCGGACCCGTGTCAAACGCCCCCTCGGGTGACGCCCGCCACGTGGCCGACATCCGGCCGTCACGGGTCGTTCACACGGCACGGGCGGCCACAGGGCGAGGACACGCCACCGGGTGCCGGGGGTCCCCCCTGCCCAGGTCAGGCGGGCAGGCGGACCCCGGCGACGTTGCGCTTGCCCCGGCGGAGCACCACCCAGCCACCCGCCAGGGCGGCCGCGGCGGGCACCGGCGTGTCGCCGTCGGTGACCCGCTCGTTGTTCAGGTAGGCCCCGCCCTCCTTGACCGTGCGCCGGGCGTCGGACAGCGACGAGCACAGACCGGTGCGCTGCAGGAGTGCGGCGATCGTCGGCAGCTCGCCGTCCACGACGTCGTCGGGACCGAGCCGCACGGACCCGGCCTCCGACAGCGCGGCGGTCAGCGTCCCCTCCCCCAGTGCTGCCAGGTCGTCGCGGCCGAAGAGGGCGCGGCCGGCGGCCTCGGCCTGGGCCAGCTCCTCGTCCCCGTGCACCAGACGGGTCAGCTCCTCGGCCAGGGCGCGCTGCAGCTCGCGCGCCTGCGGCCGTTCCTCGGACGAGGCGATGAGCGCGGCCACCTCGTCGGCCGGCCGCTCGGAGAACAGCGGGGCCCACGCCCGGGCATCGGCGTCGTCGATGCCGAGCCAGTACTGGAAGAACGCGTAGGGGCTCGTCAGCTCGGGGTCCAGCCAGACGGTGGCGCCCTCGGTCTTGCCGATCTTGGTGCCGTCGGCGCGGGTGATCAGCGGTGTGCCGAGGGCGTGCACCGACACCCCGTGCGTGCGCCGGACCAGGTCGGTGCCGGCGGTGAGGTTGCCCCACTGGTCGGACCCCCCGGTCTGCAGCGTGCAGCCGTGCCGCTCGTGCAGCTCCTTGAAGTCGTTGGCCTGCAGGATCTGGTAGCTGAACTCCGTGTAGCTGATGCCGGCGTCGCTGTTCAACCGGGCCGACACCGCCTCCTTGGCCAGCATCCGGTTGACCCGGAAGTTCTTGCCCAGCTCGCGCAGGAAGTCGATGGCGCTCAGCGGCGCCGTCCAGTCCAGGTTGTCGACGTAGACCGGCGCGGGCAGGCCCTGCTCGGCGGCGGGCCGGTCGAGGAAAGGCGCGACGCGGCTGCGGATGCGCTCCACCCACTCCGCCACCACCTCGGGTGCGTTGAGCTGCCGCTCCGACGTCGGCCGCGGGTCCCCGATCAGCCCGGTGGCACCGCCGACCAGCACGATCGGCCGGTGGCCGGCCCGCTGCAGGGCCCGCAGCACCATGAACTGGACCAGGTGGCCGACGTGCAGCGAGCGGGCGGTGGGGTCGAAACCGCAGTAGTAGGTGACCGGCCCGGCGGCGAGGGCTGCGCGCAGCTCGGTCTCGTCGGTGCTCTGGGCGATGAGGCCGCGGCGGTGGAGCTCGTCGACGACGTCCGGGGTGCTGGTCACGCTGCTGGTCACGGGGCACCATCCTGCCCGGCCCCGGGCCGGCGACGGCGGACACCTGCCCGGAAGGCGCTCACCGTCGGGTGCCCGGTCTCGGTGAACCGCCACGGCAGGTCCGCGGCGTGCGTGATCCCCACCCGCGGCCCGGCGGTCACCCCGGCCGGCGGGGTGCCGTGGTGCAGACGGACCGGGGAGGCGGGGTCGAGCAGGTCCGCACCCCGGTCGTCGGGGCCGATGCCCAGGGCCGCGGTCAGCCGGGCCGGCCCCCGGGCGAGGTCCCGCACCGAGGAGGCCGGGCGCCGGCCGCGGGCCAGCTCCTCCCCCACCACCACCTCGCCGGCCCGCAGCAGGACGGCGCTGCCCACGCCCTCCGGGCCGGTCACCACGTTGGCGCACCAGTGCATGCCGTAGCTGAAGTAGACGTAGAGCCGCCCGGGCGGGCCGAACATGACCGCCGCCCGCGGCGTCGGCCCGCGGTGGGAGTGCGCCGCGGGGTCGTCGCCGGTGCCGGAGTAGGCCTCGACCTCGGTCAGCCGCACCGCCGTCGTGCCCCCGGGGCGGTCGGTGACCAGCCAGCAGCCGAGCAGGCCGGGTGCGACCTCCTCGGGCCGGGCGAGCAGCTCGTCGGCGGTGACGAGCGGGCCGGGCATCTACAGCGCGGGCGCGACCGGGGAGGCGGCGGCCCAGCCGCGGTGCTCGGCCACGAGCGCCGACAGCGCGGTGAGCTGCTCGGCCACCCGCTCGGGCGCCGTCCCGCCCCGTGCCCTCCGGGCGGCCAGCGCGCCGGGGACGGTGAGCACGGTGCGCACCTCGGGGGTCAGGTGCTCGGAGACCTCGGCCAGCTGCGCGTCGGTGAGGTCGGGCAGGTCGACGCCGAGCGCCTCGCAGCGGGCGACCATGGCGCCGCTGATCTCGTGCGCCGACCGGAACGGGACACCGGCCGACACCAGCCACTCGGCGACGTCGGTGGCCAGCGCGAAGCCCTGCGGCGCGGCGGCCTCGAGCACCTCGGGGCGCAGGGTCAGCGTGGCGACCATGCCGGTGACCGCGGGCAGCAGCAGGGCCAGCTGCTCGATGGAGTCGAAGACCGGCTCCTTGTCCTCCTGCAGGTCGCGGTCGTAGGCCAGGGGCAGGCCCTTGAGCATGGTCAGCAGGCCGGTCAGGTTGCCCACGAACCGGCCGGCCTTGCCCCGGGCCAGCTCGGCGATGTCGGGGTTCTTCTTCTGCGGCATGATCGACGACCCGGTGGCCCAGGCGTCGTCCAGCCGCGCCCAGCCGAACTCGGTCGACGTCCAGAGCACGACCTCCTCCCCCAGCCGGGACAGGTGGACGCCGAGCAGGGCCGCGGTGAAGCAGAACTCCGCGGCGAAGTCGCGGTCGCTGACCGCGTCGATCGAGTTGTCCGCCGCCCGGTCGAAACCGAGCTCCGCGGCGACGGCGTCGGGGTCCAGCCGCAGCGAGGACCCGGCCAGCGCGCCGGCGCCCAGCGGGCTGACCGCGGTGCGCCGGTCCCAGTCCAGCAGCCGGTCGACGTCCCGGGCGAAGGAGTGCGCGTGCGCCAGCAGCTGGTGGGCGATGAGCACCGGCTGCGCGTGCTGCAGGTGGGTCATGCCCGGGGCGGCGACGTCGCGGTACCGCTCGGCGAGGCCGACGAGGGCCTCCTCGAGGTCGGCGACCGCACCGACCAGGGCGCGCACGTGGTGCCGCAGGTAGAGCCGCAGGTCGGTGGCGACCTGGTCGTTGCGGGACCGGCCGGCCCGCAGCTTGCCGCCGAGGGTGCCGAGCTTGGCGGTCAGGCCGCGCTCGAGGGCCTCGTGCACGTCCTCGTCGGCCTCGATGGCGGTGAAGGTGCCGGCGGCGACCTCGGCGGACAGCTCGGTGAGCGCACCGACCATCTGGTCGAGCTCGTCGGCGGTGAGCAGCCCGGCGCGGTGCAGCACCCGGGCGTGCGCGCGGGAGGAGGCCAGGTCGTAGGGCGCCAGCCGCCAGTCGACGTCGGTGGACTTGGACAGCGCCGCCATCGCGGCCGACGGCCCACCGCCGAAGCGGCCTCCCCAGAGGCGGGTGTCGGATCCGGCCGGTGCGCTGCTCACGGGTGTCCTTCTCGGTCGGTGCTGCCGGCGGCGAGTGCCAGCAGGCGTTCGGCCAGGGCGGGGCCGCCCTGGGGGTCGCGGGAGACGACCAGCAGAGTGTCGTCCCCCGCGATCGTGCCCAGGACGTCGGGCAGGCCGGTCTTGTCCATCGCGGAGGCGAGGAACTGCGCCGCGCCGGGCGGGGTGCGCAGCACGGCGAGGTTGGCCGAGCCCTCGGCGCTGGTCAGCAGCTCCGAGAGCATCCGGGTCAGCCGGGCGGGCGCGGACTGCGCCGGGCGCAGCGGCGCGTTCTCCGGCGGCAGCACGTAGGACGCCGGGGCGCCGTCGGAACCGCGCAGCTTGACCGCGCCCAGCTCCTCCAGGTCCCGCGACAGCGTGGCCTGGGTGACCTCGACGCCGGACTCGGCGAGCAGCCGGGCCAGCTGGCCCTGCGAGGTGACCGGCTGACCGGCGATCAGCTCGGCGATCCGGGCGTGCCGGGCCGACCGGGTCAGCGCGCCGGTCACCGCTGCGCCAGCAGCCAGGTGAGCAGGGCCTTCTGCGCGTGCAGCCGGTTCTCCGCCTCGTCCCACACCGCGCTCTGCGGCCCGTCGATGACCGCGGCGGCGATCTCCTTGCCGCGGTAGGCGGGCAGGCAGTGCAGCACGACCGCCTCGGGGGCCGCCCGGTCCAGCGCCGCCTCGTCCAGGGCGTAGGGCCGGAAGCGTGCCTCGCGGTCGCCGGCCTCGTCCTCCTGGCCCATCGAGACCCAGGTGTCGGTGGCGAGCACGTCGGCGCCGTCGGCCGCGGCGTGCGGGTCGGCGGTCCAGGTCACCGAGCCACCGGTCCGCGCGGCGACCTCGGCGGCGCGGGCCATGATCGCCGGGTTGGGCGCGAACGCCTCCGGGGAGCCGATCCGCACGTGCATGCCGGCGGTCGCGCCGCCCAGGGCGTAGGAGTGCGCCATGTTGTTCGCGCCGTCGCCCAGGTAGGTCAGGGTGAGCCCGGCCAGGGTGGGCCGGCGCTCGGCGATGGTCTGCAGGTCGGCCAGGATCTGGCACGGGTGGTAGTCGTCGGTGAGCGCGTTGACCACCGGCACGCGGCTGACCGCGGCCATCGCCTCGAGCCGGTCCTGGCCGAAGGTCCGCCAGACGATGGCCTCGACCTGCCGGTCGAGCACCCGGGTGGTGTCCTCGACCGGCTCGCCGCGCCCGAGCTGCGAGGAGCCGGCGTCGATGACCAGCGGGTAGCCGCCGAGCTCGGCGACGCCGACGGAGAAGGACACCCGGGTGCGGGTGGAGGGCTTGTCGAAGAGGACCGCCACCGACCTCGGCCCGGCCAACGGCTGCGGCGCGTCGGGGGTGTGCCGTGTCTTCTTCAGCTCGGCGGCCAGCGCCAGGACCTCGGCCTGCTCGGCCGGGGTGAGGTCGTCGTCCTTCGTGAAGTGCCGGGGGCTCACGGTGCGGTCTCCAGTGCTGCGTCGAGGACGGGGGGCAGGGCCGCGACGAACCGGTCGACCTGCTCGTCGGTGACGACGAGCGAGGGCGCCAGCCGCAGGACGCCGGGCGCGACCGCGTTGGTCAGGTAGCCGGCGTCGCGCAGGCCGCCCTCGACGGCGGGGGCGACGTCGGCGGTGAGGACGACGCCGAGCAGCGCACCGCGGCCGCGGACGCCGGAGACGGCCGGGTGCCCAAGGCCCTCGATGCCGGTGGTGAACCGGTGCTCGAGGTCCTTGGCACGCTCCAGCAGGCCCTCGTCGCGGATGGTGTCCAGCACCGCCAGCGCGGCGGCGGCGGCGATCGGGTTGCCGCCGAACGTGGAGCCGTGCGAGCCGGCGCCGAGCAGCTCGGCGGCGTCGCCGAAGGCCAGGGTGGCGCCCAGCGGCAGCCCGCCGCCGAGGGACTTGGCCAGCGTGATGACGTCGGGGGCCACGCCGTCGGCGGCGTGCGCGAACCAGGAGCCGGTGCGGCCGATGCCGGTCTGCACCTCGTCGGTGGCGAACAGCGCGCCGACCGCGGCGGCCTGCGACGCGGCGGCGGCGAGGTAGCCGGAGGGTGCCGGCAGCACGCCGCCCTCGCCGAGCACGGGCTCCAGCAGCACCATCGCGGTGTCGTCGGTGAGCTGCAGGGCGTCGGGGTCGCCGTACTCGACGTGCCGGACGCCGCCGGGCAGCGGGGCGAAGGCCTGCGCCTTGGCCGGCTGGCCGGTGAGCGCCAGCGCGCCCATGGTGCGGCCGTGGAAGGAGCCCAGCGCCGTGACCACCTCGGGCCGGCCGGTCAGCCGGCTGATCTTGAAGGCGGCCTCGTTGGCCTCGGCGCCGGAGTTGCAGAAGAACACCCGCCCGGGCCGGCCGGCCAGCTCCAGCAGCCGCTCGGCGAGCAGCACGCCGGGCTCGTGCATGGCCAGGTTGGACACGTGGCCCAGCCGGGCGGCCTGGTGGGTGATCGCCGCGACCACGGCGGGGTGGGCGTGGCCGAGGATCGTGGTCGCGATGCCGCCGAGCAGGTCGGTGTACTCGCGGCCGTCGACGTCCCACACCGAGGCGCCCCGGCCGAACTCCAGGGCCACCGGCGGGGTGCGGTAGTTGCCCATCATCACCGTCGACCAGCGGCGGGTCAGCTCCTCCGTGGTGGTCATGCCGTCCCCTCCTTCTCGGTCGTCGAGGTGGGGACGACCATCGTCCCGGTGCCCTCGGTGGTGAACATCTCCAGCAGCAGGGCGTGCGGCAGCCGGCCGTCGACGACGGTCGCGCGCTGCACCCCGCCCTGCACCGCCCGCAGGCAGGCGGCCATTTTGGGGATCATCCCGGCGTCCAGGGTCGGGAGGATCGTCTCGAGCTCGGCGGCGTCGATCTGCTCGACCAGCGACGACTTGTCCGGCCAGTCGGAGTAGAGGCCCTCGACGTCGGTGAGCACGACGAGCTTGACCGCACCGAGCGCCACGGCCAGCGCCGCGGCGGCGGTGTCGGCGTTGACGTTGTGCAGCTGGCCGTCCTTGTCCGGCGCCACGGTGGCGACGACGGGGATGTTGCCGTTGGCCAGCAGCGCCGTGATCGGCGTCGGGTCGACCTCGACGACATCGCCGACCAGGCCGACGTCGACCGGCTGCCCGTCGACGACCGCGGTGGTGCGCTCGGCGGTGAACAGCCGGCCGTCCTCGCCGGACAGGCCGACCGCCAGGGGGCCGTGCGAGTTGATCAGGCCGACGACCTCGGGGCCGACCTGGCCGACCAGAACCATCCGGACGACGCCGATGGTCTCCGGGGTGGTGACCCGCAGGCCGCCGCGGAACTCGCTCTCCACGCCGAGCCGGGACAGCATCGAGCTGACCTGGGGGCCGCCGCCGTGCACGACGACGGGCAGGATGCCGCAGGTCCGCAGGAACACCATGTCCTCGGCGAAGGCCGCGCGGCACTCCTCGTCGACCATCGCGTGGCCGCCGTACTTGACGACCACGACGTTGCCGTGGAACTCCTTGAGCCAGGGCAGCGCCCCGGTGAGGACGGCGACCTTGCGGGCGTCGCCCTCGGGGTCGGGGGTGCGCATGACCCGGCTGGTGCCGTAGCGCCGCCTGGGGGGCGCCTCGTCGGGCCGGACGTCGGGGGGTGTGGGGTCCTGGGCGCCGGGGGTGGCGGTCATGTCGAGTAGGCCGAGTTCTCGTGGACGTAGGCGATGGACAGGTCGTTGGTCCAGATGGTGGCCTGCTCGGACCCCGCCGCCAGGTCGACGTCGATGGTGATGGCCCGGCCGGTCAGGTCGACACCGGCGCGGTCGTCGCCGATCGAGCCGCCGCGGCAGACGGTGACCCCGTTGATGGTGACGTCGACCCGGTCGGCCTCGAAGGCGGCGCTCGTCGTGCCGATCGCGGCCAGCACCCGGCCCCAGTTCGGGTCGTTGCCGAACAGCGCGGTCTTGAGCAGGTTGTTGCGGGCGCAGGCCCGCCCCGCCTCCAGCGCGTCCTCGACCGAGGCCGCGCCCCGGACGGTGATCGCGATGTCCTTGGTGGAGCCCTCGGCGTCGGCCAGCAGCTGCATCGCCAGGTCCAGGCACGCGGCGTCCAGGGCCGCGCCGAGCTCCTCGGCGGTGGGCGTGACCCCGGACGCGCCGTTGGCGAGCACGAGCACGGTGTCGTTGGTGGACAGGCAGCCGTCGGAGTCGACCCGCTCGAAGGAGTGCGCGGTGGCGTGCCGCAGCGCACTGCCCAGCAGCTCGGCCGGGACGACGGCGTCGGTGGTGAGGACGACGAGCATGGTGGCCAGGCTGGGGGCGAGCATGCCGGCGCCCTTGGCCATGCCGCCGACGGTCCACCCCGACCCGGTCTGCACCGTGGTCTTGGGCACCGAGTCGGTGGTCATGATCCCGCGGGCGGCGGCGGGGCCGCCCTCGGCGGAGAGCTGGGCCGCGGCGTCGGTGACCCCGGCGGTGAGCTTGTCCATCGGCAGCCGGACGCCGATCAGCCCGGTGGAGGCCACCGCGACGTCACCCGCGCCCAGACCCAGGGTCGCCGCGACGTGCTCGGCGGTGGCGTGGGTGTCGCCGAACCCCTCGGGGCCGGTGCAGGCGTTGGCCCCGCCGGAGTTGAGCACGACGGCGCGCACCCGGCCGTCGGCCAGCACCTGCCGGGACCACAGCACCGGCGCGGCCGGGAAGCGGTTGGTGGTGAAGACGGCGGCCGCGGCGTCGTCCGGACCGTCGTTGACCACGAGGGCGACGTCGGGGTCGCCGGAGGCCTTGAGACCGGCGGCGACGCCGGCGGCCCGGAAGCCCGCGGGGGCGGTGACGCTCACGGCGCGACCCCCACGACCGGCAGGCCCAGGGTCTCGGGCAGGCCGAGGGCGATGTTGGCGCACTGCAGCGCGCCGCCCGCCGTCCCCTTGGTCAGGTTGTCCACCGCGGCGACGGCGACCAGCCGGCCGGCGTCGGGGTCGACGGTGACCTGCAGGGCGACGGTGTTGGCGCCGAGGACGGCGGCCGTGGTGGGCCACTGGCCCTCGGGCAGCAGGTGCACGAAGGGCTCGTCGGCGTAGGCCTCGGTGTAGGCGGCCCGGACGGACTCCGCGGTCGTGCCGGGGGCGACCTTGGCCGAGCAGGTGGCGAGGATGCCGCGGGCCATGGGCACCAGGGTCGGGGTGAAGCTCACGCCGACGGTCCGTCCGGCGACCTCCGACAGGTTCTGCACCATCTCCGGGGTGTGCCGGTGGACGCCGCCCACGCCGTAGGCGCTGACCGCGCCCATGACCTCGGAGCCGATCAGGTTCGGCTTGGCCGCCCGGCCGGCACCCGAGGTGCCCGACGCGGCGACCACGACGACCTCGGGCTCGACGAGCCCGGCGGCCAGGGCGGGGGCCAGGGCCAGGGTGACGCTGGTCGGGTAGCAGCCCGGGACGGCGATCCGCCGGGCACCGGCGAGCTTGCCCCGCTGGCCGGGCAGCTCGGGCAGCCCGTAGGGCCAGGTGCCGGCGTGCTCGGTGCCGTACCAGCGTGCCCAGGCGGCCGGGTCGGCGAGCCGGTGGTCGGCACCGCAGTCGAGCACGAGCACGTCGTCGGGCAGGCCGGCGGCGATCGCCCCGGACGCGCCGTGCGGCAGGGCCAGGACGACGACGTCGTAGCCGGCGAGGTCCGCGGGCTCCGAGGGCTGCACGACCATGTCGGCGTAGGGCAGCAGGTGCGGCTGGGACTCCCCCAGGCGTCGGCCGGCGCTCGCTGCCGCGTGCACCCCGGCCAGCTGCAGCTGCGGGTGCCCGGCCAGCAGCCGGCACACCTCACCGCCCGCGTACCCGGTGGCGCCGGTGACCCCGACCGTCCACGTCCGCTCTGCGCTCACGATGCATGAGTATGCACTAGGCCGGATGGATGTGCAGTCACCGGGTGCGGCGCGGCCGGGTGCCCGCCATCATCGCGGCAGCGCCACGCCGGGGTGCCGCTGCCCAGGTCCGTGATCGTCGAGGTGGGAGGGTGGCCGCGTGGCCGCGTTCGACCGGGTCGTCATCGTCTTCAACCCGAACAGCACCGGCGACGCGCCGACGCTGGCCCGGGAGCTCCGCGACGACCTCGCCGAGCGCCACCCGGACCTGCCGATCGACCTCGCGCCCACCCAGCGCGCCGGCCACGGCCGGGAGCTGGCGGCCGAGGCCGCCCGGGAGGGCCGGCCGCTGGTGGTCTCGGTCAGCGGGGACGGTGGCTACAACGACGTGGTCAACGGCCTCATGGACGCCGGCAACCCCGACGCGGTGGCCGCCGTCCGGGGAGCCGGCAACGCCAACGACCACCGCCGGGCCACCAAGCGCCGCCCGCTGGACGCCGCGGTGTCGCACGCCCTGGCGACCGGGCGCACGCAGCGGTTCGACCTGCTGCGGCTCACCCTCACCCCGGCGGGCGGGGAGCCGCAGGTCCGGTACGCGCACTCCTACATCGGGCTGGGCATCACCCCGGTCGTCGCGGTGGACCTGGAGGAGGGCGGCAAGGGGTCCTGGCGGGAGATCCTCGCCGTGGTCCGCGGCTTCCGGCGGTTCCGGCCGTTCCCGGTGGAGCTCGCCGACGGCCGGCGTATCGAGGTCGACAGCCTGCTGTACGCCAACATCGACCGGATGGCCAAGGTGGCCACGCTCTCGCACGACGGCCGGCCCGACGACGGCGAGTTCGAGCTGGTGCTGCTCCCCCACCGCAGCAAGCTGCGGGTGCTGCTCACCGCACTCCGCTCGGCCACCGTCGGCCTGGGCCCGCAGCCGCACGCCACCTCCCACGAGCTGACCATCCGGGCGCCCATGCCGCTGCAGCTGGACGGCGAGCTGGTCGAGCTCGACACCGACACCCACGTCGCCGTCGACATCGTCCCGGGCGCCCTGCGCACGGTGGGCTGACCCCCGGACGGACGAGCCCTCAGGCGACCGGGTCGTCCGGCCCGTGGGGCAGCAGGCGGACCTGGCGCTGGGTGCCCGCGGGCACGGTCGCGGCCAGGGCCTCCACGGTGTCCTTGCCGGCCCGCACGAACCGGCCCGACCAGTGGTCCAGCCGGCCCTGCGCGACGGCGGCCACCAGCTCGACGACGGCCGACGCCGGCGTCCAGCCATCGAAGCCGTCCCACATCGCCATCGACCGGGTCATCGGGGTCTCCACCACACCGGGCGCCACGTCGAAGGCCAGCACGCCCGCGGCGACGAGGGACTCGGTGATGCGCAGCGCCCCGGCCTTGCCGACGGAGTAGGCGCTGTAGTCCGGGTTCGCCCGGGTCGACATGCCGCTGGCCAGCCCGACCACCCGGCCGCTGCCCCGCGCCACCATGGCCGGGACCACGGCCTGCACCAGGTGGAACGGCCCGCGCAGCTGGCTCTCCACCACCGACCACCACTGCTGCGGGTCGGCCTCCCACACCGGCACCTCGGCGGCGTCGACCAGCCCGGCGTTGTTGACCAGCAGGTCCACCGGGCCGAGCTCGGCGGTCACCCGCGCCACGGCGGCCCGGACGGCGGCCAGGTCGGTCACGTCCGCCGGCACGGCCAGCCCCACGCCGTCCAGCGCGGTGGCCAGCCGGTCGGCGCCGCGGGCCAGGCCGGCCACCCGGGCACCGCGCGCGGCCAGCCCGCGGGCCAGCTCCAGCCCGATCCCGGTGGAGGCGCCGGTCACCAGCGCCACCTGCCCGGCCAGCGGCTGGTCAGGCACGCAGCACCGCCCCGTGGTCGGCGGCCGCGGCGGCCACCGCGGCGTCGAAGGCCTCGCGGGCCTGCTCACCGGTCAGCGTGCGGTCCGGGGCGCGGAAGGTGAAGGCGTAGGCCAGCGACCTGCGCCCCTCGCCCAGCGAGGCACCGGTGTAGACGTCGAAGAGCTGCAGGTCCTCCAGCAGCTCCCCGGCGGCCCCGGCCAGGGAGGCACGGACGTCGGCCTCCGGCACCCCGGCGTCCACGACCAGCGCGGCGTCCATCCGCACCGGCGGGAAGGTCGAGATGGCCGGCGCCTGCGCGACGGCCTTCTCCGGCAGCGCGTCCAGGTCCAGCTCCATCGCGCAGGTGCGCGCCGGCAGCTCGAGGTCGGCGCAGACCCGCGGGTGCAGCTCGCCGGCGTACCCGACGACGACCTCCCCGACCAGCAGCTCGGCGCAGCGGCCGGGGTGCCACGGCAGGCGGTCGCCGGCCCGGACGGTCAGCTCCACCCCGGCGGCCTCGGCGACCGTGCGGGCGGCCTCGACGGCGTCGGCCCAGTCCGCGGCCCGGCCCGGACCCCAGTGGCCGCGCGGCTCGCGCAGCCCGGTGAGCGCCACGCCCACGTGCCACGGCTGGGCCGGGACCGCACCCAGCAGCGCGGCCAGCACGTCGTCGTCGGGCCGCCGGTCCACCGGGGGCAGCGGCGCGGCCGACACCGGGCCCGGGGTGAAGACCACGCCGAGCTCGAAGACCGCCAGGTCGCGCTGGCCGCGGCCGAGGTTGCGGGCGAGCGTGGCCAGCAGCCCGGGCAGCAGCGAGGGCCGCATCGCCGGCTCCTGCTCCGACAGCGGGTTGCGCAGCGTCAGCAGGCCCTCGCTGGGCAACCCCAGCGCGGTGAGCGCGGCCGGCCCGACGAAGGGGTAGGCCGGGGCCTCGGTGTACCCGGCGTCGGCCAGCGCGCGGCCCACCGAGCGGCGGCGGCGCTGGGCCGGGGTGAGCCCCCGGCCCGGCGGGACGGTGGGCAGCACGCCCGGGATCTCGTCGTAGCCCACCGCGCGCACCACCTCCTCGACCAGGTCGGCCGGGTCGGTGAGGTCGGGCCGCCAGGACGGCGGGGTCACGGTGAGCACTGCGCCCTCGGTCTCCACCGTGCAGCCGACGGTGCGCAGCGCGTCCACGACGGCGTCGGGCGCGATCGGGATGCCGGCGACCGCCTGCGGCCGGTCGGTGGCCAGCGTGATCTGCGGTCGCGGACCGCGGGTGTCGACGTCGACCACGCCGCCGACGACGCGGGCGCCGCCGAACTCGGCCAGCAGCTCCGCGGCGCGGGCCAGCGCGACCACGGTGACGTCGGGGTCCGTGCCGCGCTCGAAGCGCTTGGCCGCCTCGCTGGGCAGCTTGTGCCGGCGCACGCCGCGGCCGATGCCGGTGGGCTCCCAGTGCGCGGCCTCCAGCAGCAGCGCGGTGGTGGCGCCCGACACCTCGGTGGACGCCCCGCCCATGACGCCGGCCAGCCCGATCGGGCCGCTGTCGTCGGTGATCAGGAGGTCGTCGTCGGTCAGCACGCGGTCGGCGCCGTCCAGCGTGGTGACCCGCTCCCCGGGCCGGGCGGTGCGCACCACGACCGGGCCGCGGACGGCGTCCCGGTCGAAGGCGTGCATGGGCTGGCCGAGCTCGAGCATCACGTAGTTGGTGACGTCGACGGCCAGCGAGATCGACCGCACGCCGCAGCGGGTGAGCCGGCGGCGCATCCACCACGGGGTGGGGGCCGCCGGGTCCAGGCCCTCCATCGCGATCATCGAGAACCGGTCGCAGCGCGCCGGGTCCTCGACCTGCACGGCCCACGCAGGCTCGCCCGGCCACGCCGGCGGGGTGGTGGCGGCCGGGTCCTGCCAGGGCGCGCCGAGCGCGGCGGCGACCTCGCGGGCCACGCCGCGGATGGCCATGCAGTAGCCGCGGTCGGTGGTGACCTCCAGGTCGAGCACGACGTCGTCCAGGCCGAGGACGCCGGCGGCCGGGGTGCCCGGGTCGATGCCCTCGGTGCCCAGCACCAGGATGCCCTCGTGGTCGTCGCCGATCCCGAGCTCGCGGACGCTGCAGATCATCCCGTCCGACACCCGGCCGTAGGTCTCCCGCGCGGCGATCGCGAAGTCACCGGGGAGCACGACGCCGGGCAGCGCGACGACGACGAGGTCGCCGACGGCGAAGTTGCGGGCGCCGCACACGATGCCCTGCGGCTCGGGGTTGCCGACGTCGACCCGGCAGTACCGGATGGGCTTCTTGAACCCGGTGAGCTCCTCGATCTCCAGCACCCGCCCGACCACCAGCGGGCCGGTGGTCTCCGGGGTGCGGAGGACGGCGTCGACCTCCAGGCCCTGCCGGACGAACGCCGCGTCGAGCTCCTCGACACCGGTGCCCGCGGGCAGGTCGACGTGCTGGGACAGCCAGCTGACGGGGACCTTCACTGCTCTGCTCCGAATGCGCTCGTGAACCGGACGTCGCCCTCGACGATGTCGTGCATGTCCGACACCCCGTGGCGGAACTGCAGGGCCCGCTCGATGCCCATGCCGAAGGCGAACCCGCCGTAGACCTCGGGGTCGATGCCGCAGGCGGTGAGGACCCGCGGGTTGACCATCCCGCAGCCACCCCACTCGACCCACTGCGGACCGTCGCGGTGCTCGGGGAACCAGACGTCGAACTCCGCCGACGGCTCGGTGAACGGGAAGAAGTGCGGCCGCCACCGGATCTCGGAGTCCGGGCCGAACAGGGCCCGGGCGAGGGCCTCCAGGGTGCCGCGCAGGTGGGCCATGGTCAGCCCGCGGTCGATGGCCAGGCCCTCGACCTGGTGGAAGACCGGGGTGTGGGTGGCGTCGAGCTCGTCGGTGCGGAACACCCGGCCCGGCGCGACCACGTAGATCGGCGGGGTGCGCTCGAGCATGGTGCGGGCCTGCACCGGCGAGGTGTGCGTGCGCAGCACGAGCCCGGAGTCCTCCGGTGCGACGAAGAAGGTGTCGGCCAGCGAGCGGGCCGGGTGGTCGGGGCCGGTGTTGAGGGCGTCGAAGTTCAGCCACTCGCTCTCCAGCTCCGGGCCCTCGGCCACCTCGTAGCCCATCCCCACGAAGATGTCGGCGATCCGGTCCTGGATGGTGGTCAGCGGGTGCCGGGCACCGGGCCGGGTGCGGCCCGAGGGCAGCGTGACGTCGACCCGCTCCTCGGCCAGCACCCGTTCGTCGCGCTCGGCCGCGAGCACGGCCAGGCGGGCGTCGTAGGCCTCGGTCAGCGCGACGCGGGCGGCGTTGACCCGCTGGCCGGCGTCCTTGCGGGCGGCCGGGGGCAGCGCACCGAGCTCGCGGCGGGCCAGCAGCACCGGGCCGCGGTCGCCCAGGTGCGCGGGCCGGACGGCGGCCAGGGCGTCGAGGTCGGCCGCGGCGGCGAAGGCGGCCAGGCCCTCGGCGACGGCGGCGTCGAGGGCCTCGGGCGAGAGGGCCGCGACCTGCTTGGGGTCGAATGGGTCGTTGGCGCCGGACACGGGAGGCCATTCTGCCTGCCCGCCCCGCGTCACTCCCCCGGTGCGGGGGGCAGCAGCGCCGAGAGCCCGCCCCAGGCGAGCACGGTGAGCTGGTCGACCAGGTCGGCGGCGGTCACGCTGCGCTCGGTGGACCACCAGTGCGCGGCCAGCTGCACCATGCCGACCACGCCGTAGGCCCAGGTGTGCGTGCCCTCGGGGCTGCGGCCCAGCGACGCCAGCCGCTCCCCCATCACCCAGGCCAGCGCCTCGGCGACCTCGCGCTCGGTCTGCGCGACCAGGTCCGCGCGCCCGGACCGGCCGGCCTGGGCGTAGGCGAACCGGTAGAGCGCCGGCTCCTCCTCGATGATCGCCACGAACGCGGCCACGACCGCGCGCAGCCGCTCGCGGTCGGTGGCCCGGTCGATGGCCAGCTCGCCGAGCAGGCGGGGCAGCAGGATCTCGGTGCTGATCTGCTCCAGGACGGCGTCGACCAGCTCGTCCTTGTCGGTGAAGTACCGGTAGAGCACGGTCTTGCTGACCCCGGCGGTGCGCGCCACGTCGTCGACGGCAAGTTCCGGGCCGGTGCGGCGCACCGACTCCACGGCCGCGGTGACGAACTCGACCCGGCGGGCGCGACGGTGCTCGGTCCAGCGCGAGGAGCGCCCGTCGGATCGGCCGGTGGTCGTCACGGTCGGTCATCCTCCCACCCGGTCCGCCCACCTCATGCGTACGGACGTACGCATCGTCGGCTACCGTGGCCGGGTGACCGACGAGCGGACCATGCGGGACAGGATGCTGGCCGGCGAGGAGTACATCGCCGACGACCCCGAGCTGACGCGGGAGAACGCGCGCGCCCAGGCGCTCACCCACGCCTACAACACCGCCGACCCCACCGACCGCGACCGGCTGCGCGCGCTGATGACCGAGCTGCTGGGGTCCTTCGGCGAGGGCAGCACCATCCTGCCGCCGTTCCGCTGCGACTACGGGTACCGGACCACCGTCGGGGCGCGGGTGTTCGCCAACTTCGGCCTGGTCTGCCTCGACGTCGGCCCGGTCACCATCGGCGACGACGTGCAGATCGGGCCGGGCGTGCAGCTGCTGACCCCGACCCACCCGGTCGACCCGGTGCGCCGGCGCGCGCGGTGGGAGGGCTCCGCGCCGATCGTGATCGGGGACAACGTGTGGCTGGGCGGCGGGGTCGTCGTCCTGCCCGGGGTGACCATCGGCCACGACACCGTGGTGGGTGCCGGGTCGGTGGTCACCCGCGACCTGCCGCCCCGGGTGGTCGCGGTCGGCAACCCGGCCCGCGTCGTCCGCGAGCTGGACGCGTGAGCAGCACCCGCCGGTTCGACCCCGACCGGCGCGACCGGCTGGTCGACGTCACCGTCGACGTCATCGCCGAGCACGGGCTGGCCGGGCTCACCGCACGCCGCATCGCCACCGCCGCCGACGTCCCGCTGGGGTCGGTGACCTACCACTTCGAGGGCCTGGACGACCTGGTGCGCGCCGCCTTCACCCGGCACGCGCAGCGGATGGCCGAGCTGTTCCGCGCCCACTTCTCCGCGGCCACCGACCGGGCCACGATGCTGGAGGCGGCCACCGACTTCGTGCTCCGCGGCCACCTGGCCACCCAGCGCCAGTGGGCCATCGCCTACGAGCTCTACCTGGCCGCCCTGCGCGACCCCGCCCTGCGCGAGGTCACCGAGGACTGGATGCGCAGCAGCCGCGACACCCTGCAGCGGGTGCTCGACCCCGAGCTGGCCCGCGCCCTGGACGGCGTCATGGAGGGCCTGACCATGCACGCCATCCTCACCACCGCCCCGCCCACCCGCGAGGAGACCCGCACCGTGCTCGCCCGTGTCCTGCAGGTCACCCCGTGACCGCCCCGGCCCGCCCGACCACGCAGCTGCGCCGCGCGCGGGTGGCGGTGGCGACCTGCTTCGCGCTCAACGCCGTCTTCTACGCCAACCTGGTGCCGCGGCTGCCCGAGCTGCGCGACGACCTGGGCCTGTCCAACGCCGCCCTGGGGACGGCGCTGGCCGCGGCTCCGCTCGGCGCGCTGGTCATGGGTCCCTCGGCGGCCGTGCTCATCGGCCGCTGGGGCTCCGGCCCGGTGGCCTCGCTGGGCCTGGTCGGCCTGGGCGTCGGCGTGGCCGGGGCCGCGGCGTCGCCGTCCTGGTGGGTGCTGGCGGCCGTGCTGTTCGCCGTCGGCGCGCTGGACACCGTCGTCGACGTCGCGCAGAACGCGCACGGGCTGCGGGTGCAGCGCGGCTACGGCCGGTCGATCCTCAACGCCCTGCACGGGCTCTGGAGCCTGGGCGCGGTCGCCGGCGGCCTGCTCGGCTCCGTCGTCGCCGGGCTGGGCGTCCCGCTGGAGCTGCACCTGGGGGTGTCCGCCATCGTGTTCGGCGCCGTCGCGCTGGCGGTGCGGGCCTGGATGCTGCCCGGGCCCGACACCGCCGCGGACGTGCCGGCGGTGGCCCCGGAGACCGCCGGGCGGGCCCGGACCTGGCGGCGGGCGGCCGGTGCACTGGCCGTCCTGGGTGCGCTGGCCGCGGCCGGGGCGTTCGTGGAGGACTCCGCGGCGTCGTGGAGCGCGATCTGGCTGCGCGACGACCTCGCCGCCACCGCGGTGGTCGCCGGGTTGGGCTTCGTGGTGTTCCAGGTGGCCATGACCGCGGGCCGGCTGACCGGGGACCGCGTGGTCGACCGGTTCGGCCAGCGGGTGGTGGCCCGGGTCGGCGGCGCCGTCATCGCGGCCGGCTTCGTGCTGGCCCTGGGCGCCCCCTCGGTGCCCACCACCCTGGTCGGGTTCGCCCTCGCCGGGGTCGGCGTGGCCACCCTGGTGCCCGCGGTCTACGCCGCGGCCGACGCCCTGCCCGGGCTGGCCCCCGGGGTGGGGCTGACCGCGGTCAACCTGCTGCTGCGGACCGGTTTCCTGGTCTCGCCGCCGCTGATCGGGCTGCTCGCCGACGCCGTCTCGCTGCGGGTCGGGCTGCTCACCGTGGTGGTCGCCGGGGCCGTGGTGCTGGTGCTGGGCCGGTCGCTGCGGGCCCGGGCGGCCTGAGGGGCCCGCCGGTCAGCGTTCCGGGGCCGGGTCGGCCAGGGCCACGACGACGCCGAGCAGCACCAGCCCGGCGACCGGCGCGGCGACCACCCAGGGCGCGCGCTCCAGGTAGCCGGTGGTCTCCGCCAGCGCCCGGCCCCACTCCGGTGACTCCGCACCCGCACCCAGGCCGAGGAAGGACAGCCCGGCCAGCGCCAGCGACGCGTGCGGCACCCGGACCAGGGCGTGCCGCACCACCGGCGGCCCGACCACCGGCAGCAGGTGCCGGCGCAGCACGTGCCACCGGCCCGCACCCCCGGCGACGGCGGCCACGTGGAAGCCCGACGCCCGGGCCTCCGCGGCCAGCGTGCGGGTGTGCACGGCCAGCGGGACCCAGCCGACCAGGGACACCGCCACGCAGGCCGACAGCAGGCCCGGCCCGGCCACCGCGGCGACCACGATCCCGACCACCACGGCGGGCAGGGCGTTGAGCACGTCGGCCGGGCCCGAGCGGTCCCCGCGGCCGAGCAGCCCGACCGCCAGGCCGACCACCAGCGCCACCGCGGCGAGCACGACGGCCAGGCCCACCGAGACCAGCGCGCCGTGGCCGAACCGGGCCAGCACGTCGCGGCCCAGCGGGTCGGCGCCGAACGGCAGGGCCCAGGACGGCGGGGCCAGGCGACGCGCGACGTCCTGGCCGGCCGGGTCGCGCAGCAGCCCGGCCAGCACCGCGACCCCGAGCACCGCGGCGACCGCTCCCGCCGCCCGCCGGGGACGGCGACCGGCCCGGACGGTCTCGGGGGTGAACCCGCTGGTGGTCAGCGCGGGGCCGAGCAGCAGCCGGTGCACGGCCACCCCGCCCCCGCCGACGAGCAGCCCGGTGCCGACCAGCAGGAGGACGGCGGCCTGCACCACGGGCACGTCCTGGGCCAGCGCAGCGCCGAGCGCCAGTCCGCCCAGCCCCGGCACGTCGAACACCGCCTCCACCACCGCGGCCGCGCCCAGGGTGCCGACCAGGAGGAGCAGCACCTGCGGCACCACCGTGCCGACGGCGCGGCGGCCGAGGGCGGCGGCGGTCGTCGTCCGGGTGACGCCGGCGGCCCGCCAGGTGCGCAGCCAGGACTCCTCGGCGGTCGCGGCGACCGCGCCGGCCAGCAGCCGGGCCAGCACGCCGGCCGCGGGCACGGCGAGGGCCAGCACCGGCAGCACCAGGTGCTCGGGCCCGGTGAACCCCGAGGTCGGCAGCAGCCCCCAGCCGACGGCGACGACGGCGACGAGCAGCACGGCGAGCACGAACTCCGGCAGCGCCGCCAGTGCCCCGCCCAGCGCAGCCCCGGGGCCACCCCCGCGCAGCCGGCCGTCGGCGGCGCGCAGCAGGGCGGGCACGGTCAGCAGGCCGGCCAGCAGCAGCGCGACCACCGCCGCGGTGCCGGCCAGCGTCAGCGAGATGCCCAGCGCGGGCAGCACGGCGTCCGCGACCGGGGTGCGCGACACCCACGACGTCCCCAGGTCCCCGGTGACCAGCCGGCCGAGGAACCCCAGCGTCCCGGTGACCGGGTCGGCGGGCAGGTCCAGGGAGTCGCGCACCGCCTGCAGCGCGGCCGCGTCGGGCGCGCCCTCCTCCTCCCGGGCGCGCAGCACCGCGCGGGCCGGGTCGGTGCCCGACAGCCAGGGCAGCGACCCGACCAGCAGCGCCGTGCCGACGAGCGCCACGACCACCCCCGGCACCCGGCGCACCGCGCCGGGGGTGCGGCGCAGGAGCGCCGCGGTCACCGGCCCGCGGAGGTTGCGACGGTGACGACCTGCCGCTCGAACGGGTCGTCGCCGATGCCCTGCACCCCGCGGCCGACACCGGTGCGGCTCTGCTCGTGCAGCACCGGCACGACCGCGGCGGTGGACAGCACCTGCGCCTCGATGTCCGCCGCGGCCTGCCGGCGCTCGCGCGGGTCGGTCAGCTCGGCCGCGGCGGCCACGGCGGCGTCCACGGCCGGGTCGCACAGCCGGGCCAGGTTGTAGCCGCCCGCGCACGTCCAGTCGGTGGCGAAGTACCCGACCGGGTCACCGGTGTCGAGCAGCGTGAGCCGGCTGCCCAGCACCGCGTCGAAGGCGCCGGCGAGGAGGTCGGGCTCCAGGGTGGCGTAGGTCTGCACGACCACCTCGACCGTGAACCCGGCCGCCCGCAGCTGCTCGGCGAGCACGGCGGCGGCCTCGGGCAGCTCGGGGCGGTCGTCGTAGGTGGCCAGCCGGACGGCCGCCCCGGCCGGGTCCGCCGCCGCGGGCAGCACCGGCGCGGTGCGCGCGGCCGAGCCCAGGGTGTCGTCGGTGAGCAGGCCCGGCGCGGGGTCGGCCTGGCCCTCGAAGACGCCGTCGACGACCGCGTCCACGTCGACGGCGGCCACCGCCGCGGCCCGCAGCGCGGGGTCGGCGAAGAGGCCGGAGATGGTGTTCAGCTGCAGCGCGGTGACCCGGGGCAGCGAGGTGGTGACCACCCGCTCGGCGTCGCCGAGGGTCGACACCGCGGCGACCGGGACGCCCTGCGCGACGTCGAGCTCGCCGGCGCGCAGGGCCGACGTCCGGGCGTCCGCGTCGTCGACGAAGCGGACGTCCACCCCGTCGGCCGCGGGCGGGCCGCCCCAGTACCCGGCAGCGGCGTCGAGCGTCGCCGACTGCGTGCCCTGCACGGCGGTGATCGCGTAGGGGCCGGTGCCGTGGCCCACCGGGTCGGGGGCGGCGGGGTCGGCGTAGGCGGCCGGGGCCAGCACCACCAGCGAGGGGGCGCCCAGCCGCTGCACCAGCAGCGGGTCGGCCTGCGCGGCCTGCACCTGCACCGTGTCGGCGTCGACGGCGGTGGCCACCAGGCCGACGTCGCGCAGCACCCGCACCCCGGGGTCGGCGGCCGCGGCGGCGTTCAGCGACCCGGCGACGGCCTCGGCGTCCATCGGGGTGCCGTCGTGGAAGACCACGTCGTCCCGCAGCTCCAGCACCGCCGTCCGGTCGTCGGTGAACTCCCAGGACTCGGCGAGCTGGGGCTGCGCGGCGCCGGACGCGTCGGGGGTCACCAGCGTCTCGGCGGCGCCCATCCGGGTGAGCAGCAGCGCGTCGTCGGTGTAGGGCGACAGCGCAGCCACCGGCGGGAAGGTCAGCGCCACCCGCAGCCGGTCGGCGGCGTCGTCCCCGCCACCGCCGCCGGACGGGGCGAAGCACCCGCCGGCGAATAGGGCGGGCAGGGCGAGCAGGGCGGTGCGGCGCTTCACGGGGCTCCTACGGTCTCGAGGGCAGGGGTGGTGCGGCGGGTGAGCAGCCACAGCCCGACCGCGGAGGCGGCGGGCAGGGCGGCGAGGACGAGCCAGGGGACGGCGGCGGCCGCCTGCGGCACGGTGGCCAGGTCCAGCAGGGCGCCGACGCCGGTGCTGCCGACCAGCACGGCCAGGCCCCCGGCGGAGGCCAGGACGCCGAAGTGGGCGCCCAGGCGGCGCTCCCCGGCCAGCCGCGGGACGAGGTCCTGCGCGACGGGGACGGCGACCATTTGGCCCAGGTAGAGCAGCAGCGCGAAGCCGACGGCGGGGGCCAGCGCCCAGACCCCGGACGGCGGTGCGGCGGGTGCCGCGACGGCGACCACCAGGAACGAGGCGCTCATGAGCGCGAAGCCCAGCGGCAGCGCACGGGCCGGGCCGATGCGGCGGGCCCGGGCCGTGATGGGCAGCTGGAGCACCAGGACGCTGACCGCGGCGGCGACGAACAGCCACCCCAGCGCGCCCTGCGAGCCGGTGGCGCGGTCCAGCTCGACCGGCAGCGCCAGGTAGAGCTGGTTGTAGGACAGCAGGTAGGTGCAGTAGCAGGCGGTGAAGGCCAGGAACCGGCGGTTGCGCAGCACGTGGCCCCAGCCGGCGGTGACCGGCTCGACCGGGCCGGTGCCGCTGCGCAGGTCCCGCGGCAGCAGCAGCACGTGCGCGACGAGGACGACGACGAACACCGCGGCGGCGACCAGGCAGGTGACGGCGAACGGGACCCCCAGCAGCAGCGCGCCGAGCACCGGGCCGGTGACCGAGCCGAGCTTGCCGGCGACGGCGTCCAGGCCGAACACCTCGGCGCGGGTGGCCACCCCGGCCTCCTCCAGCCGGCGGCCCTGGTCGGCCAGCGCGGACTCCACGGCCGGGGAGAACAGCGCGGCGGCGAACCCGACGAGCACGACGCCGACCAGCACCCCGGCCAGGCTCTGCACCACGGCCAGCACGCCGAACCCGGCGACCCGGATCGCGCACCCGGTGACCACGACCGGCTTGACCCCGTACCGGTCGGTGAGCCCACCGCCGAGGAAGAACAGGCCCTGCTGGCTGAAGGTGCGGATGCCGAGCACCAGCCCGACCACCCCTCCCGCCAGCGCCAGGTCCTGCACCAGGTGGACGGCGAGGAACGGCACGACCAGGTAGAAGCCGACGTTGAACGCCAGCTGGCTGGCCAGCAGCAGCCGCGGCACGGCGGGCAGCCGGCGGACCAGCACCCAGGGCGCCCAGCTCACGCCGTCACCGGGTCCAGCACGGGGACGGCGTCCAGCAGCCGGCCGGTCACCTCGGACCGCGGGGCCGTGAAGACCTGCCCGACCGGGCCCTGCTCGACCACCCGGCCGGCGTCGAGCACCAGCACGCGCTCGCACAGCCGCTGCACCACGCCGAGGTCGTGGGAGACGACCACCAGCGCCAGGCCCTCGGCCGCCGACAGCCGGGCGAGCAGGTCGACCACCTGCAGCCGGACGACGACGTCCAGCGCGCTGACCGGTTCGTCGGCGACGAGCACGTCGGGCCGGGGCGCCAGCGCGCGGGCGACGGCCAGCCGCTGGCGCTGGCCGCCGGAGAACTCGTGCGGCCACCGGTGGGCGGCGTCGGGCTCGAGACCGACGGCGACCAGCAGCTCGGCCACCCGCGCGGTGTGGTCGCCGTGCACCTGCAGGCAGGCCAGGGGTTCGGCGACCGCCTCGCCGACCCGCATCCGCGGGTTGAACGACCGGCCCGGGTCCTGCGGCACGGTCTGCACCCGCCGGCGGAACCAGCGCAGCGACCGCGGCGACCCGGGGCGCACCGGACGGCCGTCGAGGGCGACCGTGCCGGCGTCGGGGGTGTCCAGGGCCAGCAGCAGCCGGGCCAGGGTGGACTTGCCCGACCCCGACTCCCCCACCACCGCCAGCCGCTCGCCGGCCCGCAGCTGCAGGGAGACGTCGTCCAGCGCCGTCGTCCCCCGGTACCGGCGGACCAGCCCGCGGGCCTGCAGCAGCGGCTCGGTCACCGGGTCACCGCCAGCTCGCGGGCGGCGGTGACCACGTCGGCCAGCCGGGGGTCGGCGAGCACGTCGGCGACGGGTGCGTCGGCGACGAGCCGGCCGGCGTCGAGCACGAGCAGCCGGCTGCACAGCCTGGCCGCGACGGCGAGGTCGTGGGTGACCAGCAGCAGGCCTGCCCGGCCGGGCCCGGTGACCCGGTCCAGCAGGTCCAGCACGCCGGCCTGCACGGTGGGGTCCAGCGCCGAGGTGGGTTCGTCGGCGACCAGCAGCCGGGGCCCACCCACCAGCGCCAGCGCCAGCGCCACCCGCTGCCGCTGGCCGCCGGAGAGCTGGCCGGGGAACCGCCGGGCCGTGCCGGGCGGGCCGACCTCGGCGAGCAGCGCGGCGGCGCGGCGGGCGGCCTCGGCCCGGCCGACCCCGCGGGCGCGCAGCGGCAGGCCCACCTGGCGGCCGACCCGGGTCAGCGGGTCCAGCGCCGTGCCGGGGTCCTGCGCGACCAGCGCGGTCGCCCGCCCGCGCAGCGGCCGCCACGTCGCCGGCCCCGCGCCGACCACCTCGGTGCCCTCGACCAGCACGCTGCCGGAGACGGCCGGGCCGGGCGGGGTCAGCCCGAGGAGGGCGGCGACGAGCTGGGACTTCCCGGCCCCGGAGGACCCGACGACGCCGACGCGCTCACCGGCGGCGAGGTCGAAGGAGACGCCGTCCAGCAGCCGTCGGCCGGGTCGTCCACGACCGGGCAGGACGACGGACAGGTCGTGCACGCGCAGCACTCAGCAGCCTCTCGGACGGGGATGAGCCCGACCCTAACTGCGAAGAGTTCGCATCAACGACTGCGCATGCGGTCATCCAGCCAGCTGCGTGGCGTACAGGCAGATGCCCGCCGCCACGGCGAGGTTGAGCGACTCGGCCCGCCCGCGCATCGGCACCCGCACCCGGTGGTCGGCCAGCGCGGCCAGCGCGGGGTCCAGGCCGCGGGCCTCGTTGCCGAACAGCCACAGCACCGGACCGGCCAGCAGCCCGGCGTCCCCGGCCTCGGGCAGGGTGGTCTCGCCGTCCCCGGCGGCGGCCAGCACGGTCACCCCGGCGGCCCGGACGTCGGCCAGCAGCGGCTCCAGCGGGGCACTGCGCACGACGTCGAGGTGGAAGAGGCTGCCGGCGCTGGAGCGCACCGTCTTGCCCTGGAACGGGTCGGCGGACCCGGCGCCGAACACGACGGCGCCGGCCCCGCAGGCGTCGGCGGTGCGCAGCACGGTGCCGGCGTTGCCCGGGTCGTTGAGCTCGGCCAGCGCCACGGCCAGCCGGGGCGGCGCGGTGGCCAGCGACGCGGCGGGCACGTCGCGCAGCGGGCAGACCGCGACCAGGCCCTGCGGGGAGGCGGTCTCGCTCAGCCCCGCGGCGGCCTTCTCGGTGACCAGCCGCACGGGGGCGCCGGCGAGCAGGTCGGCGTGCGCGGCCGCGGCGGCCTCCGTGGCGAACAGCTCGGTGACCGCGCCCGCGGCCAGCGCCTCGGAGACCGCCTGCCGGCCCTCGGCGAGGAAGAGCCCGGCGGCGTCCCGGCCGGCCCGGCGGGTGAGCTTGCGCGCGGTGGCCACGCGGCCGCTGCGCTCGGTGAGCAGCTCGGTCATGCAGTCCCTCCCCGGACACGCGACGACGCCGCCGTCCCCGGGTGCGGGGACGACGGCGTCGTCAGGTGGATCAGGCGGCGGCGACGCCGGTCTGGTTCGGCGCGGCGGCCACGGCGGCGCGGGCGGTCTCCACCAGCGCGGCGAAGGCGGCCGGCTCGTTCACCGCGAGCTCGGCGAGGACCTTGCGGTCCAGGTCGATGCCGGCGAGCTTGAGGCCCTGCATGAACCGGTTGTAGGTCATGTCGTTGGACCGGGCGGCGGCGTTGATCCGGGTGATCCACAGCTTGCGGAAGTCACCCTTGCGGACCTTGCGGTCGCGGTAGGCGTAGGTCGCCGAGTGGAGCACCTGCTCCTTGGCCTTGCGGTACAGCCGGGACCGCTGGCCCCGGTAGCCGCTGGCGGCCTCCAGGGTCGTCCGGCGCTTCTTCTGGGCGTTGACCGCCCGCTTCACGCGTGCCACGTGAGTACTCCTCTAGATCGGTAAGGGGGTGGGGGCGGTCAGAGACCGAGCAGCTTCTTCATCCGCGGCGCGTCGGCCGGCGACAGCACCTCGGAGCCCTTCACCCGGCGCTTGCGCGAGGAGGACTTCACCTCGAACTTGTGCTGGTTGTTCGTGTGCTCGCGGACGAGCTTCCCGGAGCCGGTCACGCGGATGCGCTTGGCCGTGCCCTTGTGGGTCTTGTTCTTCGGCATGTCCTCGGTCCTTCTTCGGTGTCTGGGTCGGGCCGGGCCGGTCAGGCCTGGTCGGCCTCGACCGGGTCCCTGGGTGCGGGCTTCGGCGGGGACTGCGGGGCCAGCGGTCGCTCCTGGACCTCGGCGGTCTCGTCCGCCTTGGCCTTCTTCGCGTCCGAGGTCTTGGCCTGCTGCGCCGCCTGGTTCCGGTGCGGCGCGATGACCATGACCATGTTGCGGCCGTCCTGCTTGGGGTTGGACTCCACGACGCCGAGGTCGGAGACGTCGCCGGCCAGGCGCTGCAGCAGCCGGTAGCCCATCTCGGGGCGGGACTGCTCGCGACCGCGGAACATCACCGTGATCTTGACCTTGTCGCCGCCCTTGAGGAAGCGGACGACGTGGCCCTTCTTGGTCTCGTAGTCATGCGGGTCGATCTTCAACCGCAGGCGCATCTCCTTGATGACGGTCTGCGACTGGTTCCGACGGGCCTCGCGCTCCTTCTGCGCGGCCTCGTACTTGAACTTCCCGTAGTCCATGAGCTTCACGACGGGCGGCCGGGCCATGGGAGCGACCTCGACGAGGTCGAGCTCGGAGTCCTGGGCCAGGCGCAGCGCCTCGCCGATGGAGACGATGCCGACCTGCTCACCCTCGGGTCCGACCAGGCGGACCTCGGGGACGCGGATGCGGTCGTTGATGCGGGGCTCGGTGATGGCCTCTCCTCTTCGTTCTGCGACGAGGAGTCAGCGTCCCGACCCGAAGAAGGGCCCTCGACCCGCGCAGGGCGGGGAGGGCCGAGGGGCCGGCGGACCGGCCCCGCACTTCAGGTGACCTGGCCGCCCGGGGGGCGTCAGGTGGGAGCGGGCTCCTCTTGGACGACGACCCGGGGCGGGGTCGTCGTGGTGGTGCGCCTCATGTAGCGGGGTGAGGTGCCTCCGAGGGTACCCCGCCGGACCGGCTGGCGGCCAGCAGGGTGCGCATCCCCTCCACCGCGCGGACGGCGCGCTCGCCGTCGGCGGCCTGCACGGCCAGCACCGACAGCTCGTCGTCGTCGACCAGCAGCAGCGAGGCCCAGGGCGAGTTCTCGTCGAACCGGACCGCCCGGACCGCCGACCACGGCAGCGTGTGGGTGCCGACGATGTTGCGGACCCGCACGCCGGAGGCGTCGGCGTCGACCCGCGCACGCGAGAGGTACACGGTCGCCGCGGCCATGGCGATGCCCAGGCCGGTGGTGGCCACCTGGTCGGAGGTGCGGAAGGCGATCACCCCGGTGGTGTGCGTCTTGAGCAGGATCGACACCACCAGCATCACGGCGAAGATCACCGCAGCCATGAGGCCGCACATGATGCGCTGGCGGCGGGGGGTGGCGGACACCGTCGTCGTCGCGGGGCTGCTCACGCCGCCCAGTGTCCCACTGGCAGAGTCGGGCCGGTGAGCAGCAGCGAGATCACCGGTACCGCGCAGCACGCCGCCTGGCAGGCCCGCGAGCTGCCACCGGTGGAGGAGGTGCGCCCGGGGCTGTGGTCGGTGCCGGTCCCGATCCCGGACAACCCGCTGCGCTACGTCTCGGCCTACGCCTTCGCCCTCGAGGGCGGCGGGCTCGGGCTGGTCGACTGCGGGTGGGAGCACGAGGCCGGGTGGACCGCGCTCACCGAGGGGCTGGCCGGCATCGGCGCCGGGGTGGCCGACGTCCGGGGCGTGCTGGTCACCCACCTGCACTACGACCACCTCGGGCTGGCCGGGCGGGTGCGGGAGGCCAGCGGCGCCTGGATCGCGATGCACCCCGCCGACGGCGACGCGGTGGCCGCCTTCTCCGGCCGGGACGCCGGCGCCGCGGTGGACACCCAGGTCGAGTTCCTGGTGGGCCTGGGGGCCGACCGGGGGACGGCGGTCTCCGACGTCGGGGACCCCGAGCGCTGGGAGCGGTTCCACCGGATGGCCGTCCCCGACCGCCGGCTGCTGCACGGCGAGGTCGCGGACTTCCCCGGCTGGTCGCTGCGGGCGGTGCACACCCCCGGTCACACGCCCGGGCACCTGTGCTTCGACGAGGAGCGCACCGGGGTGTTCCTGTCCGGGGACCACGTGCTGCCCCGGATCAGCCCCAACATCTCGACCGTCCCCGGGGGTGCGGCCTCCCCGCTGCGCGACTACCTGGCGGCGCTGGCCGACGTCGGCGCCCGGCCCGAGCCGGCCGAGGTGCTGCCCGCCCACGAGTGGCGGTTCACCGGGCTGGCCGCGCGCGCCGCGGAGCTGCGGGAGCACCACGAGCGCCGGCTGGCCGAGCTGCTCGACGCCGTGCGCGCCCACCCCGGCGGCACGCCGTGGGACCTGGCCGCGCACCTGACCTGGTCGCGGCCGTGGTCGTCCTACGAGCGGGGCATGCGGGTCTTCGCGGTCACCGAGACCGACGCGCACCTGCGGGTGCTGGCCGGCCGGGGCGCCGTCGTCGGCACGCCGGGGCCGGTGCCGCGCTACACCGCGGCGGCGTGAGGCTCGCCGACCTGGCCGGCCGGGTCCGGGCCGCCCCCGCCCGGCTGGGCGCCACCCGGCTGGTGCTGGTCGACGGCCCGGCGGGTTCGGGCAAGACCACGCTGGCGCAGCGGCTGGCCGGGGCACTGGGTGCACCGGTCGTGCACCTGGACGACCTCTACGCCGGCTGGACCCTCGACGGGGTGGTCGACCGGCTGACCGACCGCGTGCTGGACCCCGTGGCCGCGGGCCGGGACGCGGTCTTCGACGCCTACGACTGGCACGCCGGGGAGTTCCGGGTGCCCACGACGGTGCCCGCCGGCCCGGTGCTGGTCGTGGAGGGCTGCGGGGCGGGCGCCCGCGCCCTGGCCGACCGGACGTCGCTGCTGGTCTGGGTGGAGGCGCCGCCGGAGGTCTGCGCGCGGCGGTGGGCCGACCGGGGCGGGGCGGCGATGACGGCGTTCCAGCCGGACTGGGCCCGCGCGGAGGCCGCGGTCTTCACCCGGGAGGGCACCCGGGCGCGCGCCGACGTCCGCGTCGACGGCGCCCCGGCGCACGACCCCGGCCCGGACGGCGTCGCCGTCCTGCCGTGAGCTCAGGCGGCCAGGACGGAGGCGACGAGCTCGGCGCGGCGGGCGTCGGGGACCGGCCGGCCGCGGCCGGTGATCCGCTCCCAGACCACGCCGCCCAGGACGGCGGTGACCCACTGCTGGCGGGCGCCGCCCAGCGCCTCGCCGCGGGCGCGCGCCCGGGCGCTGACCGCGCAGACCAGCTCGTCGACGGCGTCGCCGACCGCGGCCTCGACCCCGCCCCGCAGCACGCCGTCCCGGCCGGCGGCCTCGGCGACCGCGGCCACCGCGAGCTCGCCGCGCCCCAGCGGGCGGGCCCAGTGCTCCAGCGCCGCGGCGAGGTCGCCGGCGGTGCTGCCGGTGTCCCCGCGGTCCACGACGACGGGCAGCCCGGCGACCGCCTCGGCCACCAGGTGCGACAGCGACGGCCAGTCCGCCTGCAGCTGGAGGACCGGGACGCCGGAGCGCGCGGCCACAGCGTCCAGGTGGAGGCCGTGCCAGCCGCGTTCGGCGAGCAGGTCCACGGCGGCGGCCAGCGCCGGGTGGGGGGCGGCGGGGGCTGGTGCAGGGAGCGGGAGCGACATGGCCGGTCCTGGTGGGGGTCCGCAGGGGTGTGGTGTCGCACACATCGGCAGCCAGGCGCGGAACGGGAACGCCGCCGTCCCACGCGCCCCGCGCGCCCCACGGGCATGCTGGCGCAGGTGGACTCCCCCGCCCGGCACGGCCGCTACGCCTGGTCCCCGTTCCCCGAGCGTCCCGTCTGGGACTGGCCCGGCGAGCACCGCCTCGCCGTCTACATCGGCACCAACCTCGAGGTGTTCGACTTCGGTCGCGGCCGAGGGGCGGAGCTCGCGCCGGGCGGCGGCGACCCCGACGTCCTGAACTACTCGTGGCGCGACTGGGGCAACCGGGTGGGTGCCTGGCGGCTGCTGGAGACCCTCGACGCGCTGGACCTGCCCACCTCGGTGATCGCCAACAGCCGGGTGCTCGAGGAGTGCCCCGGGCTGGTGGAGGCGTTCCTGGCCCGCGGCGACGAGCTGGTCGGGCACGGCCGCACCAACGCCGAGCGGCAGGCCGACCTGTCCGAGGACGACGAGCGCGCGTTGATCACCGAGGCCACCGCGGTGTACGCCGACCGCGCCGGCCGCCGACCGGCCGGGTGGCTGGGGCCGTGGATCTCGCAGAGCCACGTCACCCCGGACCTGCTGGCCGAGGCCGGCTACGACTACCTGCTCGACTGGGCCCACGACGACCAGCCGACCTGGTTCGCCACCCGGTCCGGCCGGGTCCTGTCGGTGCCCTACCCGCAGGAGCTCAACGACATCCCCGCCGTGGTCGCCCGGCAGGTGTCCGGGCAGGAGTTCGCCGACATGGTGGTGGCGACGTTCGACGAGCTGCTGGAGCAGTCGCGCAGCGCCCCGCTGGTCATGGGCATCGCCGTGCACCCCTACGTGGTCGGGCACCCGCACCGGCTGCGGCCGCTGCGCGCGGCGCTGGCGCACATCGCGGCGCACCGGGACCGGGTGTGGCTGACCACCGCCGGGGAGGTCGCGGCGCACGCGGCCCGTGTGCTGCCCTGACACACCGCCGGAACACACAGCGGACACCATGGGAGCCGTGACCGAGAGCGTGGACGTCCCGCCCCTGGCCGGGTACACGGTCGCCGTCACCGCGGCCCGCCGCGCCGAGGAGCTGACCGCGCTGCTGGACCGCCGCGGCGCCCGGGTGGTCTCCGCACCGGCGATCCGGATCGTGCCGCTCGCCGACGACGCGCAGCTGGTCGCCGCGACCAAGGAGGTGCTGCGCGCGCCGGTGGACCTGGTCGTGGCCACCACCGGTGTCGGGTTCCGCGGCTGGCTGGAGGCCGCCGAGGCCTGGGACCTGCCGCTGGTCGACCACCTCGCCGGCGCCCGGGTGCTGGCCCGCGGGCCCAAGGCGCGCGGCGCCATCCGCGGCGGCGGGCTGGTCGACGCCTGGTCGCCGGCGTCGGAGAGCTCCGCGGAGGTGCTCGAGCACCTGCTGTCGGGGGCCGAGGGACCGCTCGAGGGCCGGCGCATCGCCGTCCAGCTGCACGGCGACCCGCTGCCCGACCTGGTGACCGGGCTGCGCACGGCCGGGGCCGACGTACTGGAGGTCCCCGTCTACCGGTGGGTGCTGCCCGAGGACACCGCCCCGCTGCGCCGGCTGGTGCACGTCGTCGCCTCCCGCGGGGTGGACGCGGTGACCTTCACCTCCGCCCCGGCCGCCGCCTCGACGCTGCAGGTGGCCGAGGAGGAGGGCGTGCTGGGCGGCGTGCTCGCCGGGTTCGGCGACGGCGTGCTGGCCTTCGCCGTCGGCGTGGTGACCGCCGGACCGCTGGAGGCCGCCGGCATCCGCACGGTGCAGCCGGAGCGGGCGCGGCTCGGCGCGCTGGCCCGCGAGGTCGTGGCCCGGCTGCCCGAGCGGGACGGCGTGCTGTCCGTCGGCGGCCACGTGCTGCAGGTCCGCGGGCACGCCGTCGTCCTCGACGGCCGGCTGGTGGAGCTCGCCCCCGCGCCCATGGCGGTGCTGCGGGGGCTCGCCCGTCGTCCCGGTGCGGTGGTCTCCCGGCCCGACCTGCTCGCCGCGCTGTCCGGCGGGGCGGACGCGCACGCGGTGGAGATGGCGGTGACCCGGCTGCGGGCCGCGCTCGGCGCACCGGTCGTCGAGACCGTCGTCAAGCGCGGCTACCGCCTGGCCGTGTGAGCTACACCCGGACCGCGGTGCCCGGGCGCAGGTAGACCACCCAGGTCACCGCCACGCAGACCACGTAGAAGGCGACGAAGACCAGGTAGGCCGCGTCGCCGGTCCCGGTGGTCAGGAACGACTGCCGGAACGCCAGGTTCACCAGCACCCCGCCGAACGCCCCGACGGCCCCGGCGATGCCGATGAGCGCCCCGGACATCCGCAGCGCCCGGCGGTCGGCCACCGCGGTGTCCTCGCCGGCGGAGACGGCGTCCATCGCCTGCACCCGGAAGATCGCCGGGATCATCTTGTAGGTCGAGCCGTTGCCCAGGCCGCTGAGCACGAACAGCAGCACGAAGCCGACGACGAACAGGGGCAGCGACCCCAGCTTGCTGGCCGCGAACACGACCAGCGCGCCGACGGCCATCGCGACGAAGTTCCCGGCGGTGATCCGGGCGCCGCCGAACCGGTCCGCCAGCTTCCCGCCGACCGGGCGGATCAGCGAGCCCAGCAGCGGGCCCAGCCAGGTCAGCGACGCGGCCGCCAGCGGGGTGGCGAAGGAGTCGCTGAACTGGTTGGTCAGCACCTGGCCGAACGCGAAGCTGAACCCGATGAAGGACCCGAAGGTGCCGATGTAGAGGAACGACATCACCCAGGTGTGCTTCTCGCGGGTCGCGTCCCGCAGCGCCCGCGGCTGGTTGCTCGTGGTCGACAGGTTGTCCATCAGCAGGGCGGCGCCGACCGCGGCCGCCACGATGAAGGGCACGTAGACCAGCAGCACGATCCGCGGGTGCTCGGCGCCGGCGGTGGCCAGCACGAGCAGGCCGACCAGCTGGATGACCGGGACGCCGAGGTTGCCGCCGCCGGCGTTGAGCCCCAGCGCCCAGCCCTTCTCCCGCTCGGGGTAGAACGCGTTGATGTTGGCCATCGAGCTGGCGAAGTTGCCGCCGCCGACGCCGGCCAGGCAGGCCACCAGCAGCAGGGTCGAGTAGCTGACCCCCGGCTCGAGCACCAGCGCCGTGGCGATGGTGGGCACCAGCAGCAGGGACGCCGAGACGATCGTCCAGTTGCGGCCGCCGAAGGTCGCCACGGCGAAGGTGTAGGGCAGCCGGACGAAGGCCCCGAGCGCGGTGGGCAGCGCGGTCAGCAGGAACTTCTGCGCCGCGACCTCCGGGGGCTCGCCGGTGAAGGTGCCGGCGGCGACGTAGGCCGGGCCGAGGAACAGCACCATCACCGACCACAGGCTCCAGATGGAGAAGCCGATGTGCTCGGAGAACACCGAGAACCACAGGTTGCGCCGCGCGATGGGCTTGCCGGTGCGCTCCCAGAACTCCGGGTCCTCGGGCCGCCAGTCGTCGATCCACCTCCCCCCGAGCCGCGTGCGGGTGGTCGGTGCGGTGTCCGTCGCCAGGGCCATGGGCCGAGACTGGGGGTTGCGGGTGACCCCTCCGTTGCACGCGCGGGCGACCTCTGTTCCGTTCCCCGCACTGCGGCTGACCCCTCGTGGTGAGGAGTGCTGCGGGGACGGGCCGCACCCGGGAGGATCGCGCCGTGACCACCACCGAGCCGGGCCGTGCGCTGATCGAGTCCGGGTTCGGCATCGCCGGGTCGATGACCGGGTCGGCGGCCACGGTGGTCTACGCCCCCGACGAGGCCGCGCTGCAGCTGGACGACCGGTTCGCGGCCTGCCTGCGCGGGCTGGCCGACGATCTGGCCGACGGCGGGCTGCCGCGCCGGGAGCGGGCCCGGGCCGGTGCTGCGCTGGCCTTCGCGGTGGAGCACGGGGTGTCGCTGTCCCGCCGCGACCGGCACGTGCGCGCCGACGGGTTCTTCACCGAGCGGGCCGGGGGCCGGGTGGCCGCGCGCGAGGTCGGGGAGGGCGTGCTGCTGGCCGCCCGCTCCTCGGCCGAGGAACGCCGGGTCCGCCACCTGGGCTACCTGTTCGCCGAGGTGGTCTGCTCCCCCGACGTGGACGCCGCGCTGGCCGACCGCACGCTGCTGCTGACCCGTTCGCTGACCTGGCGCCAGCTCGCACTGCTGGCCGCCGTCGGCCGCCGCGACCGGCTGCCGCTGCCGCTGACGCCGCTGCCGGCCGACCCGCGCGCGTGGGTGACGTGGGGTGCGCTGGAGGACCTGGTGGAGCTGCAGCGCGCGGGCCTGCTGGACCCGCCGGTCGCCGTCCCCCGGCCCGGCGGCGCCGCGCAGCCGCGGCTGCGCCCGGCCGACCTGCGGCTGACCCGCCGCGGCGTGCTGGTGCACCGGCTGCTGGCGCTGGACTTCGTGCACCCCGACGACGTCGACGCCGCCCTCGCCGCCCTCAGCTGACGGTCGCCGCGCCGGGCGGCCTCCTCCACGCGGGCAGGGGGTGGCCCGACATCCTTGACGGTGGCCGGCCGTCGTACGGGCCGACCACCGTGCAGGATGTGCGGCCACCCCCGCGGCAGAGGGTCAGGCCTCGACGACGAGGGCGCCGTCCTCCTCGCGGACCGGGTAGACGGCGACCGGCGGGGCACCGGTCGGCGAGCTGCCGTCCTCCCAGCGGTAGGCGTTGAGGTGCAGCGGGCAGACCACCACCTTGGCGTCGCTCTGCCCGTCGGCCAGCGGACCGCCGGCGTGCGGGCACACCGCCGCCACCGCCCGCAGCGTCCCGTCGCGCAGCCGGAAGACCGCCACCGGCGTCCCCCCGGCGGTGAAGGCACGGCCCTCCCCCAGCGGCACCTCCTCGGCCCGGCCGACCACGTGCGCCTGCGCGGTCGCCGTCACCGGACCGGCACCTGCGGCAGCACGGTCAGCGGCAGCGACGTCCGGAACTGCCCCGGGGACGCCGGCTCCGCCAGGTCGCGGGCCCACGGGTCGGTGTAGGCGTCGATGGACCGCTGGATGCCCTCGTCCAGCGCGGCGCAGATGCCCTCGGCGTCCTCCAGCAGCACCGCCTTGATCCGGTCCAGGCCCCAGCGCGGCACGAAGTCGTAGGTGCGCTCCAGCCAGTTCCCGTTCTCGCGGTACAGCTGGATGAACCGGCCGATGAGGGTGAGCACCTCCTCGGTGGTCGAGACGGTGGCCAGCAGGTCGCCCTTGCGCACCGAGGCGCCCGCCGCGCCGCCGACGTAGACCTCCCAGCGGCCCTTGCCGGTGGCCACCACGCCGACGTCCTTGACGTAGGCCTCGGCGCAGTTCCGCGGGCAGCCGACCACGCCCATCTTGATCTTGGCGGGGCTCTCCACGCCCTGGAAGCGGGTCTCGATGTCGATGCCGAGCTGGGTGGAGTCGTCCAGGCCGAAGCGGCAGAAGTCGCTGCCCACGCAGGTCTTCACCGTGCGCATCGACTTGCCGTAGGCGTAGCCCGAGGGCATGCCGAGGTCGGCCCACACCTTGGGCAGGTCCTCCTTGCGGACGCCGAGCAGGTCGATCCGCTGGCCGCCGGTCACCTTGACCATCGGCACCTCGTACTTCTCCGCGACGTCGGCGATCCGGCGCAGCTGCGCCGGCGTCGTCACCCCGCCCTTCATCTGCGGGACGACGGAGAACGTGCCGTCGCGCTGGATGTTGGCGTGCACCCGGTCGTTGACGAAGGTGGCGTCGGGCTCGGGCACGTAGTCGCTGCCCCACACCATCTTCAGCAGGCTGGCCAGCCCCATCTTGGACTTGGCGTCCTCCTCGCCGCCCCGGGCCAACGTCGCGAACACCGAGGACACCGACCGCAGGTCGTGCTCCCTGATCGCGGCGACCAGCTCGGGCTTGGGCATCGGGATGCCCGGCACGTACCAGGACGCCGACTCCTCCACCGTCAGCTCGCCGTCGGCGGCCCACTCCACGATCTGCTGCACCAGGCCCTTGCAGGAGCCGCAGCCCTTGCCGGCGCGGGTGGCGTCCATGACCGACTGCAGCGAGGTGCACCCGTCGGCCACCGCCCCGCAGATCCGGTCCTTGGACACCCCGTTGCAGTTGCACACCTGGGAGTCGCCGGGCAGCTCGGCCACGCCCACCTCGGCGTCGCCGTCGGAGAGGTCGACCAGCAGCTTGATCCGCTCGGCCGGCAGCGGGGTGCCCCGGTCGAAGGCCTGCGTCAGGAAGGCGACCTTGCGGGTGTCGCCGACCAGGGTGGCGCCGATGAGCCGGTCGTCGCGCACGACCACCGAGAGGTGCACGCCGCGCTTGGGCTCGCTGATCACCAGGAACTCGTCGGAGTCGCGCTCGGGGGTGCTCACGCCCATCACGGCGACGTCGACACCGGCGACCTTCAGCTTGGTCGCCGTCCGGGAGCCGGTGTAGGCGGCGTCGGGGTCGGTGCCGGTCAGCAGGTCGGCCAGCACCGTGGCGTGCTCCCAGGCGGGGGCGACCAGGCCGTAGACGGTGCCGCGGTGCTGCGCGCACTCGCCGATCGCGTAGACGTCGGGGACGTCGGTGGCCATCCGGTCGTCGACCAGGACCGCCCGCTCCACCTCGATCCCGGACCGGACGGCGACGTCGGTGTGCGGCCGGACGCCGGCGGCCACCACGAGCAGGTCGCAGTCCAGCTGCCGGCCGTCCTTGAGCACGATCCCGGTGACCCGGTCGGTGCCCAGCACCTCGGTGGCCAGCGCCCCCAGGTGGACGGCGATGCCCAGCTCCTCGACGCTGCGCCGGACGACGGCGCCGGCCTCGGCGTCCAGCTGGGCGTTCATCAGCCAGTCAGCGGCGTGCACCAGCTCGACGACCATGCCCTGCGCCTGCAGCGCGCGGGCGGCCTCCAGCCCGAGCAGCCCCCCGCCGAGGACGACGGCCTTGCGGTGCGTGCGGGCGGCGGCCAGCATCTCGCGGGTCTCGTCGATGGTCCGGAAGCCGACGACGCCGGGCAGCAGAGCACCGTCGGCGGCGCGCACCCCGGTCATCGGCGGGATGAAGGAGTGGCTCCCGGTGGCCAGCACCAGGTGGTCGTAGGGGGTGGCGCTGCCGTCGGCGGCGTGGACCACCTTGGCGACGGTGTCGACCCGCTCGACCCGCACACCGGCGCGCAGGTCGACGTCCCGGTCGGCGTACCAGTCGTGGCTGTTGAGCACGATGTCGGCCTCGTCGGCCTCCCCGGCCAGCACCGGGGAGAGCATGATCCGGTTGTAGTTGCCGTGCGGTTCGTCGCCGAAGACCGTGATCCGCAGGTGCTCGCCGCCGTCGCGCTCGAGCACCTCCTCCACGAACCGGGCGCCGGCCATGCCGTTGCCGACCACCACGAGCCGGGCCCGGGTGTCGTCGTCGTCGAGGGCCAGCGAGGTCTGCCCGGCGGCGCGGCCGCCCAGGATCGCCGTCATCAGACCTCCACCAGACCCAGGTCGACCACCAGCTCGCCGGTGGTGCCCGCGGGGGCGGCGGCGTGCAGGGACACCACCGTGCCGCCGGGCAGGTCCTCCACGACCCGCAGCGGCACGTGCACGTCGCCCTTCGCGCCGATCGGGAACCAGCGCACCGGCTCGCCGTCGCGCACCAGCAGCACGTACACCAACTCGTCGGTGGAGTTGCCGCCGCGGAAGTAGAGCGCCTGCGCGCTGGCCCCGCTCGGCACCGTGTAGGTGAGCGCGGGGTCGACCGGGCCGGGCTTGGTCAGGCCCTCGCCGGTGAGGGGGAAGACGCCCTGCAGGAACCTCGGGGTGCTCTTCACGGCTGCGGTTCTCCTCCGGGTGGGGGTGAGCGGGGTGCGGGGTGCGGTCTCGAGGACGACGGGGACGGGCTGGGAGGTCGGGGCGGGGACCTGCTCCACGGGGCCGCCGACGCGGGCGACGGCGACCGCGCAGGTCTTGAAGGCCGGCATGCGGCTGATCGGGTCCAGGGCCGCGTCGGTGAGCGCGTTGGCGCTGGACCCGCCGCCCCAGTGGAAGGGCGCGAAGACCACGTCGGGCCGGACGGCGTCGGTGACCGTGGCGGTGAACCGGGCCTTCCCGCGCCGGGTGGTCAGCTCCACGAGGTCGTCGTGGGCGATGCCGTACCGGGCGGCGAGGTCGGGGTGCAGCTCGCACCGCGGGGAGGGGGCGACCAGCTGCAGGCTGCGCGACCGGCGGCTCTGGGTGCCCGACTGGTACTGGGCCATGACGCGGCCGGTGGTGAGCACGTAGGGGTGCTCCGCGTCCGGGGGCTCGTGCGCTCCGACGTGCTCGACGGCGACGAACCGGGCCCGGCCGTCGGGTGTCGGGAACCGGTCGAGGAACAACCGCGGGGTGCCGGGGTGGTCCGGTGCCGGGCAGGGCCAGAACACGCCCTGCTCGGCGTCCACCCGCGCCCAGGTGATGCCGGCGTAGTCGGCCTTGCCGCCCGCGCTGGCCCGGCCGAGCTCTGTGAAGACGGTCTCGGGGTCGGCGCTGAAGTGCGCGCCCGCGCCCAGCCGGTCGGCGAGGTCGGCCAGCAGCGCCAGGTCGTCGCGGGCCTCGCCGGGCGGGTCGAGGGTCCGGCGGCGGCGGATGACGCGGCCCTCGAGGTTGGTCATCGTGCCGTCCTCCTCCGCCCACATGGCGCTGGGCAGGACGACGTCGGCGAGCTCGGCGGTCTCGGAGAGGAAGAAGTCGCTGACGACCAGGAATTGCAGGTCGCCGAGCCGGCGCACGACCCGCCGGGCGTCGGGGGCGGAGACGGCGACGTTGGAGGCGAGCACCAGCAGCGCGTGCACGTCGCGGCCCAGGGCGTCGAGCAGCTCGAAGGCGCTGCGCCCGGGCTGCGGCAGGGTGTCGGGGTCCACGCCCCACACCGCCGCGACGTGGGCGCGGGCGGCGGGGTCGGCGAGCATCCGGTAGCCGGGCAGCTGGTCGGCCTTCTGGCCGTGCTCGCGCCCGCCCTGGCCGTTGCCCTGGCCGGTCACGGTGCCCCACCCGCTGCCCGGGCGGCCGACCAGGCCGAGGGCGAGGGACAGGTTGATCCACGCCTGCGCGGTGTCGGTGCCGTGGCGGTGCTGCTCGGCGCCGCGGGCGGTCAGCACGATCGCGTTCCCCGCCCCCGCCAGCGCCAGCACCACCCGCCGCATGGCCGCGACCGGCACGCCGGTGAGCCGCTCGACCCGGTCGGGCCAATAGGCCTGCACCGAGGCCCGGACGGCGTCCCACCCGGTGGTGCGGGCGGCGACGTAGTGGTCGTCGACCAGGCCCTCGGCCAGCGCGATGTGCAGCAGCCCGTTGGCCAGCGCGAGGTCGGTGCCGGGCAGCGGCGCCAGGTGCAGCTCGGCGGCGCGGGCGGTCGCCGTCCGGCGGGGGTCGACGACGAACAGCCGGCCGCCCTTCTCCCGCGAGGCGTCCAGGTACTGCATCGCCGGCGGCATGGTGTCGGCGGGGTTGCTGCCCACCAGCAGCAGGACGTCGGCCTCCCCGACGTCGGCGAGCGGGAACGGCAGGCCGCGGTCCAGGCCGAACGCGCGGTTGGCCGCCCCGGCCGCCGAGGACATGCAGAACCGGCCGTTGTAGTCGATCTGGGAGGTGCGCAGCGCGACCCGGGCGAACTTGCCGAACTGGTAGGCCTGCTCGTTGGTGAGCCCGCCGCCGCCGAAGCAGCCGACGGCGTCGGGCCCGTGGGCCTCCTGCACCGACCGGAGCCGGTCGACGACCAGGTCGAGCGCGGCGTCCCAGGTGGTCTCCACGAACGCGGAGGTGCGGTCCCCGGGCACCGCGCGCACCAGCGGGCGGGTCAGCCGCTCGGGGTGGTCCAGCAGCTCGGTCGCCGACCAGCCCTTGGAGCAGAGGCCGCCGCGGTTGGTCGGGAAGTCGGCCGGGACGAGGGTGGCCGGACGGTCGCCGGCGGTGAGCGCGATGCCGCACTGCAGGGCGCAGTACGGGCAGTGGGTCTGCGTCGTCCGCGTGCGGGCGGGGACGGCGGTGGACACGTCGGCGAGCCTGCGGGGGGCGCGTTCCGCACCGGGGTCACCGGCGTCAAGCTCGCGTTCCGTCGTCCTCACGGCCCCCGGGGGACGGCGGTGAGGTCAATCCAGGCCGCCGCGCTGCTTCTTGAGCTGGCCGCGGCGCTTCTTGGCGTCGATCCGGCGTTGCTGGGACCCCCGGGTGGGCTTGGTCCTCCGCCTCGGGGGTGCGGGCGGGGCGAGGGCCTGGCCGATGGTCATCGCCATCCGGGCGCGGGCCGCCTCCCGGTTGCGCAGCTGCTGGCGGTGCTCGGACGCCGCGATCGTCAGCACGCCGTCCACCAGCCGGGGCCCCAGCCGCTCGGCCAGCCGGGCCTGCTGGTGCTCGGTCAGCCCCGGCACCTCCAGCACCCGGACCGACAGCTCGACCCGGCTGTCGGCGGTGTTCACGCCCTGCCCGCCCGGACCCGAGGACCGGCTGAACCGCCAGCCCAGCATCGCCGCGGGCACGACGAGCCGTGGGGTGACCGGGAGGTCGCCGGACGGGTCGTCGGTGGGCACGGGCACCATCCTCCCCGTGATGGCATTCGCCGACGCGCTCGCCGCCGGACCCGTGGTCCTCGACGGCGGCCTGTCCACCGAGCTGGAGTCCCGCGGCCACGACGTGACCAGCGCCCTGTGGTCGGCCCGGCTGCTGCGCGACGACCCGGACGCCATCCGGGACGCGCACGCCGCGTTCGAGGCCGCCGGCGCCCAGGTCGCCACCACCGCCAGCTACCAGGCCACCGTCCCCGGGTTCGCCGCCGCCGGGTACGCCGACGCACCCGGCCTGATCGCGCGGTCGGTGCAGCTGGCCCGGGAGGGCGCGCCGTCCTCCTGGGTGGCCGGCTCGGTCGGGCCCTACGGGGCCTACCTGGCCGACGGGTCGGAGTACACCGGGGCCTACCTCGACCACGTCACGGTCGCGCAGCTGCGGGAGTTCCACCGGCCCCGGCTGCAGGTGCTCGCCGAGGCCGGCGTCGACGTGCTGGCCTGCGAGACGCTGCCCGGCGCGGCCGAGGTGGAGGCGCTGCTGGCCGAGCTGGAGCCGCTCGGCGTCCCGGCCTGGGTCTCGCTGACCGTCGTCGACGAGACGGACGGCGTGCGCACCCGCCGCGGCGAGCCGCTGGCCTCCGTCGTGGCGATGTGCGAGGGGTCGGTCCTGGCCGTCGGCGTGAACTGCACCGACCCGGCGGCCGTCGCGCCGTCCGTCGCGGCCGGGGCGACCGTGGTCTACCCCAACAGCGGCGAGGGCTGGGACGCCGCCGGACGCCGGTGGACGGGGTCCGGCGGCGCCGGCTGCGACGTGCCCGGCTGGGTCGCCGCGGGCGCCCGGCTGGTCGGCGGTTGCTGCCGGGTGCGCCCGGACGACGTCGCCCGGGTCGCCGCGGCGCTCTAGAGGATCGGGTTGCCGCCGGTGACCGCGACCCGCGCACCGGAGACGTAGCTGGCCTCGTCGGAGGCGAGCAGGACGTAGACCGGGGCCAGCTCGGCGGGCTGCGCGGCCCGGCCCATCGGCACCTGCTCGCCGAAGGACGCGACCTTCTCCTCCGGCATGGTCGAGGGGATCAGCGGGGTCCACACCGGGCCCGGGGCGACGCTGTTGGCCCGGATGCCCTTCTCGGCGTACAGCTGCGCCAGGCTGGCGGTGAAGTTGGCGATGCCGGCCTTGGTCATCGCGTAGACCGCCAGGGTCGGGCTGGGCATGTCGGAGTTCACCGACGAGCTGTTGATGATCGCCCCGCCCGGGCCCATGTGCTCCACGGCGTCCTTGCAGAGGGTGAACATCGCGCCGAGGTTCAGCGCGACGGTGTGGTCGAACTCCTCGTCGGGGACGTCGGCCAGGGTGTCCCGGCTCATCTGGAACGCGGCGTTGTTGACCAGTACGTCCAGCCGGCCGAACTCCTCCACGGCCTTCGGGACGACGGTCTTGGCGTGCGTGCGGTCGGCGAGGTCGCCGCGCACCAGCACGCAGCGGCGTCCGGCCTCCTCCACCAGGCGCGCGGTGTCGCGGGCGTCGTCGTCCTCGGACAGGTAGCTGATCAGCACGTCGGCACCCTCGCGGGCGAAGGCGATCGCGACGGCGCGGCCGATGCCGCTGTCGCCGCCGGTGATGACCGCCGCCTTGCCGGTCAGCTTCCCGGACCCGCGGTAGCTGTCCTCGCCGTGGTCGGGGCGCGGCTGCATCTGGTCGAGCGTGCCGGGCGGGGTCTGCTGCTGGGCGGGCTGGGCGTCGGGCTCGGGGCGGGGCTCGGTCACGGTCTGGCTCCTCGGCGTGGTGCGCGCGGCCTCGTCTCGACCCGCGCTCGCCCTACCCCCGGCGTCCGGCGGGCACGCGTGCGGGACCCTGGGACCACCATGGCTGTTCTCTCCCCTCCTGACGGCGCCGACGCCGACACCCTGTTCACCGAGTTCGCCGCCTGGGCGTCGGAGGCGGGCACCGCGCTGTACCCGCACCAGGAGGAGGCGCTGATCGAGCTGGTCAGCGGCGCCAACGTGGTGCTGGCGACCCCCACCGGGTCGGGCAAGTCGCTGGTCGCGACCGGGGCGCAGTACGCCGCGCTCGCCCAGGACCGGGTGAGCTTCTACACCGCACCGATCAAGGCCCTGGTCAGCGAGAAGTTCTTCGCGCTGTGCGGGGTGTTCGGCGCGGAGAACGTCGGCATGCTCACCGGCGACGCGGCGGTCAACGCCGACGCGCCGATCATCGCGTGCACCGCCGAGGTGCTGGCCAACATCGCGCTGCGCGAGGGCCGCGAGGCCGACATCGGGCTCGTGGTGATGGACGAGTTCCACTTCTACGGCGACCCCGACCGGGGCTGGGCCTGGCAGGTGCCGATCCTGGAGCTGCCCGACGCCCAGTTCCTGCTCATGTCGGCCACCCTCGGCGACACCACGGCGCTGCGCGAGGACCTCACCCGGCGCACCGGCCGGCCCACCGCGCTGGTCGCCGGCGCCGAGCGCCCGGTGCCGCTGCACTTCTCCTACGCCACCACCCCGGCGCACGAGACGATCCAGGAGCTGCTGGACACCCGGCAGGCGCCGGTCTACGTCGTGCACTTCACCCAGGCCGCCGCGCTGGAGCGGGCGCAGGCGCTGATGAGCGTGAACGTGTGCACCAAGGAGGAGAAGGCCAAGATTGCCGACCTGATCGGCGGGTTCCGGTTCTCCAGCGCCTTCGGGACGACGCTGTCGCGGCTGGTGCGGCACGGCATCGGCGTGCACCACGCGGGGATGCTGCCCAAGTACCGGCGGCTGGTCGAGCAGCTGGCCCAGGCCGGTCTGCTCAAGGTCATCTGCGGCACCGACACCCTCGGCGTGGGCATCAACGTGCCCATCCGCACGGTGGTGTTCTCCGCGCTGAGCAAGTACGACGGCACCCGCATGCGGCTGCTCTCGGCGCGGGAGTTCCACCAGATCGCCGGGCGGGCCGGCCGCGCCGGGTTCGACACCGCCGGGTACGTCGTCGTCCAGGCGCCCGACCACGAGGTGGAGAACCTCAAGCAGTTCGCCAAGGTCGCCGACGACCCGAAGAAGCGCCGCAAGCTGGTGCGCAAGAAGGTCCCCGAGGGCATGGTGCCGTGGAGCGAGGCCACCGCCCAGCGGCTGGAGACCGCCGAGCCCGAGGCGCTGACCAGCCACTTCCAGGTCACCACCGGGATGCTGCTCAACGTGCTGGCCCGCCCGGGCGACCCGGTGGCGGCGCTCGCGCAGCTGCTCACCGACAACCACGAGCCCCGCAAGCGGCAGCTCCGGCACATCCGGGACGCCATCGGCATCGGCCGCACGCTCATCGCCGCGGAGGTGGTGGAGCGGGTCGTCGTGGACGGCCACCCGACCTACCGGCTCACCGGCGACCTGCCGCCCGGGTTCGCCCTCAACCAGCAGCTGTCCACGTTCGCCCTCGCCGTCATCGACCTGCTCGACCCGGCCTCGGAGACCTTCGTCGTCGACGTCGTCAGCGTCATCGAGTCCACGCTGGACGACCCGCGGCAGATCCTGGGCACCCAGCTGAACAAGGCCCGGGGCATCGCGGTGGCCGAGATGAAGGCCGAGGGCATCGAGTACGAGGAGCGGATGGAGCTCCTCGAGGAGATCACCTACCCCAAGCCGCTGGCCGAGCTGCTGGAGGCCGCGCACGAGACGTTCGTGCGCGGCAACCCGTGGGCCGCCGCGGTGGAGCCCTCGCCGAAGTCCGTCGTCCGGGACATGTGGGAGAACGCCTACACCTTCCGCGAGCTGGTCAACGCCTACGGCCTGACCCGGTCCGAGGGCGCGGTGCTGCGCTACCTGACCGACGCCTACCGGGCGCTGCGGTCGGGCGTGCCGGCCGAGGCCCGCACCGAGGAGGTCACCGACGTCGTCGAGTGGCTGGGCGAGGTCGTGCGGCAGGTGGACTCCTCGCTGCTGGACGAGTGGGAGGAGCTCACCAACCCCGTCGCCGACGTCGCCGTCCCCGCGGTGCCGACCCGGCCCCGGCCGCTGACCGGGAACGTGCGGGCGTTCACCGCGATGGTGCGCAACGCGGTCTGGCAGCGGGTGCAGTTCTGGGCCCGGCGGCGCTGGTACGACCTGGGCGAGCTGGACGCCGGCTCCGGCTGGGACGCCGAGCGCTGGGGCGAGGTCGTGCAGGCCTACTTCGCCTCGCACGCCTCCGTCGAGACGGGCGCGGATGCCCGGGGACCGGCGCTGTTCGTCGTCGACCGCTCCTCGCGCCCGGGGTTCTGGGAGGTGCGGCAGATCATCGACGACCCGGACGGCGACCACGACTGGGGCATCGACGTCGAGGTCGACCTCGAGGCCTCGGACGAGCAGGGTGCCCCGGTGCTGCGCGTGGTCGACGCCGGACGCAAGGACTCGTGACCGTCTGGGAGGTGGTCGCGGTCATCGCCGCCGGGCTGGCCGCCGGGGGCATCAACGCCGTCGTGGGGTCCGGGACGCTCGTGACGTTCCCGGTGCTGCTGGCCGTGGGCCTGCCGCCGGTGACCGCGACGGTGTCGAACTCGATGGGCCTGGTGCCGGGCAACCTGACCGGTGCGCTGGGCTACCGGCGGGAGCTGACCGGTCAGCGGCGGCTGCTGCTGTCGCTGTTCCCCGCCTCGGTGCTGGGTGCGCTGACGGGGGCGTTCCTGCTGCTGCACCTGCCGGCGACGGCGTTCGAGACCGTCGTCCCGGTGCTGGTGGGGCTGGCCGTCGTCCTGGTCGCGGTGCAGCCGCTGCTGCAACGGTGGCTCCGGCACCGGTCCTCCGGGGCCGGGCCCTCCCCCACCGACCGCGTGGGCCCGGGCCGGACGGCGGCGCTGTTCGGGTGCGCCTACGCCACCGGCACCTACGGCGGGTACTTCGCGGCGAGCCAGGGCGTGCTGCAGATCGGGCTGTTCGGCCTGCTGCTGCCCCACTCCCTGCAGCAGCTCAACGCGCTGAAGAACGTGCTGACCCTCGGGGTGAACGCGGTCGCCGCGATCACCTACGCGGTCGTCGCCACCGACCGGGTCGACTGGGCCGCCGCCGGGCTGGTGGCGGCCGGTTCACTGGTCGGCGGGTTCCTCGGCGGTCGGTACGGACGCCGGCTGCCGTCCTGGCTGCTGCGGTCGCTGATCGTGGCCGTCGGCGTGGTGGCGATCGTGGTGCTGGTGACCCGGTGACCGTCGGCACCTGGCTGCTCCTGCTGCTGGCCGGGGTCGGCGGCGGGCTGACCGGCTCGATCGCCGGGCTCGCGTCGCTGATCAGCTACCCCTCGCTGCTGGCCGCCGGGCTGCCACCGGTGACCGCGAACGTGACGAACACGGTCGCGCTGGTGTTCAACGGGGTCGGGTCGGTGAGCGCCTCGCGGCCCGAGCTCGTGGGCCAGGGGCGGCGGCTGGCGCGGCTGTCGGTGGCCGCGCTGCTGGGCGGGGTCACCGGCACCGTGCTGCTGCTGATCACCCCGGCCGGCGGCTTCGAGCGCATCGTGCCGTTCCTCATCGCGGCGGCGTCGGTGGCGATCCTGGTGCAGCGGCCACCCCGCGAGCTGGCGGTGGAGGGGTCCCGGCACCCCGGCGGGTCGGGCTGGTGGCTGGCGCTCGGCGTGTACGGGATCGCGATCTACGGCGGCTACTTCGGGGCGGCGGCCGGGGTGCTCATGCTGGCGATGTTCCTGCTCGCGACCGGGACGACGGTGGCCCGGGGCAACGCGGCGAAGAACGTGCTGCTGTTCGTGGCCAACCTGGTCGCGGCCGTGGGGTTCGCGCTGTTCGCCGACGTGGCGTGGTCGGCGATGCTGCCGCTGGCGATTGGGTTCTTCGTGGGCGGCCGGCTGGGCCCGCGGGTGGTCCGCCGGGTCGACGGCACCTGGCTGCGCCGGGTCATCGCGGTGCTGGGCATCGGCCTGGCCGTCAAGCTCGGGTTCGACGCCTTCGGCTGACCGCGTCGCCGGCTGGCCCCCGCTCGCGGCCCGCGGCCCGCGGCGCTCGGCCGATCTTGGCATGCCCCTCCGACAGGTTCGCCGACCCCTGTGGACACGGCTCCGACCTGCGGTTTCACCTTGTCCACACCGCGTCGACCAGGTAGACTTCGAACACGTGATCGAACGAGGCGGCGGTGGTGGCGGTGCGGCAGGACGCAGTGGTCGGCAGCCGTCTCGGGGTCTCGCTGGGCATCGCGCAGGTCGAGATCTTCGCCTCCGCCGCTGCCCGCGCCGCCGTCCTCGAGGCCGAGCGCATCGCCCAGGTCGCCGTCGACGACGACACCAGCACCCTGACCTACCGCCCGACCCGGCTGGCCGACCTGCTCGTCGCCCCCACCACCGGGCGGGCCGAGGTCCACGCCGTGCTCCGCGACGTCGCCGAGGCGCAGGCACAACTGCACGCCCTGCAGGCTGCTGCGATCTCCCGGCTGGCGGAGCTGCAGCCCCATCAGTCAGCGCTCCCCGGCTCCCGCGCCGGCGACCCCGCCGACGCCGACCGGCCCGACGACTGGGTCCCCGACGAGGTCGCCGTCGTGCTCGGCATCGGCACCGGGACGGCGTCGGTGCTGGTGGACAAGCAGCGGGTGCTCGTCGAGCAGCTGCCGCAGGTGTGGGCGGCGTTGGCCGACGGCCGGGTGGACGTCCGCCGCGCCCAGGTGCTCGTCGACGCCCTCGCCCACCGCAAGCGGTCCGCGGGCGGCGGTCTGGACGACGCCGTCGTCGATGCCGTGGCCGCCCAGGGCCTGCGCTGGATCGGCGAGGGCATCGGCCCCACCCCGCTCGCCGACCGCGTCGGCGGTGCGCTCATCGCCGCCGACCCGGCCGAGGCCGACCGGCGGGCCGAGCGCCGGAAGCGGAAGCAGAACGTGTCCGTGACCGGCTGCGGCGACGGTCTCGCCGGCCTGCGGGCGGACCTGCTCGACGCGGCGGACGCAGCGGCGATGCAGTCGGTGGTCGACGCCATGGCGGCGGTCATGCGGAAGGGCGGCGACCGCCGGCCCGTCGGTCAGCTGCGCGTCGAGGCGCTGAAGCAGCTGCTGACCAGGCCGTGGGAGACCGTGCCCGACGAGGTGGCCCGCGCGTGCTGGCACCTGCGCCTGCAGGTGGACCTGGCTGACCTCGACGACCTGGGCCCCGTGCTGGACGACGTGGCCCCCGCGCTGGACGACCTCGGCCCGGAGCAGGACGACCTCGGCGGGACGCACGACGCCCCGGCTGCACCCGCTCCCGGCGCACGGGAGGGTGGTTGCCCGCCAGCTCCGCCACCCGCGGGCCACGGGAGAACCCGGCACCGGCAGGACGACGACGTCGCCCGCGGCGGTGGGTGCGGTGTCGGGTCGGTGGGTCGGCTGCCGGTCACGCCCGTGGCTGTCGCGGAGATCCTGGCCCGGTTCGAGGCGCTGATGACCGCCGGACCGGCCGGACGGGTCGGCGGCGGCGAGGTGTGGTTCGAGGTCGTCGACCGCACGGGGCGGCTCCGGGCCGTCGCGTCGGTGGCGGAGCTGCGGGCAGCCGTCCGGCGGGGCGGCGGCCTCGGACCTCCGCCACCGGTCGACCGGTACGCACCGAGCGCCGCCCAGGTCAGGTTCGTCAGGGCACGCGACCGGCACTGCCGCTTCCCCGGCTGCGCCCGGCCGGCGGAGTACGTCGACCTGGACCACGTGGTCCCTCGCGACCACGACGACCCGGCCGCGGGCGGCCCGACGTGCGTGTCGAACCTGGTGTGCCTGTGCCGACGGCACCACCGGCTGAAGACGCACGCCCCGGGCTGGGTGTTCGCGATGGACGCCGACGGCACGCTGCGCGTCACCCCGCCCGGCGGCCCCACCCGCACCACCCGGCCCGCGGGCATCGCCGAGGTCGACATGTCGACACGGACGTTCCCCGACCTGCTCACCGGCCTCCTCGGCCGCACCCCGGCCCGCTTCCGCTCCCCCACCCCGGAGGAGCGCGCCGCACGCCGGCAGGCCGCGGCCGACCGGGCCCGCCTGGCCGCCGAGATCGACGCCGAGCTGGAGGCAGCCCTGGCACGGGCCACTGCCGGCGCGCCGGGGAGCAACTGCTCCGCGGACGAGGTCGACCCGCCGCCGTTCTGAGGCGGGGTCAGGCGAGGGCGGCCAGGGCGCCGGCGGTGGTGGTGACCCGGGCGATGAGCGGGAAGATCCGGGCGACGGCGAACTCGTGCATGACCGCGTCCGTGCTGCTGGTCGCGTCCTCCACCAGCACGACCGCGAACCCGTGCTCGCGCGCGTCTCGGGCGGTCGACTCCACGCCCATGTTCGTGGCCAGCCCGACCAGCACCACGGTGTCCACGGAGCGGTCCCGCAGCTCCGTGGACAGGTCCGTTCCGTGGAACGCGCTCCACGACCGCTTCACCACGACCAGGTCGCCCAGCGGCACGAGCTCGTCCACCACGTCACCCGGCGGCGGGGTCGCCGCCGTCCGCTGCACGTCGGCGTCCGCCGGCGGCGCCTGCCCCGGCTCGGCCTTCACCAGCACCACCGGTGCCCCGACCGCCCGGAACGCCTCGGCCAGCTGCAACGCGTTCTCCAGCACCGTGTCCGCCGGGTGCGGACCGACGTCGCGGCTCACCACCCCCCGCTGCAGGTCCACGACGACCAGCGCGGTGCGGGCGGGGTCCAGGGAGGAGACGGCCACCTCAGCAGCCTCCCACGGGCCTCAGGTCGACCCCTTCGGCCGGGCGCGCAGGTGCAGCCGCTCCCCCTGCTTGCTGAACAGCGCCAGCAGCTCCACCGGCCGGTCGTCCGCGCTGCCGAACCAGTGCGGCGTCCGGGTGTCGAACTCCGCGGCCTCCCCGCGCCCCAGCACCAGGTCGTGCTCGGCCAGCACCAGCCGCAGCCGCCCCGACAGCACGTACAGCCAGTCGTAGCCCTCGTGCGTCCTCTGGTCCGGCTGGCCCCGGCCCGTCCCCGGCCGCACGACCAGCTTGTAGGCCTGCAGACCACCGGGCTGCGAGGACAGCGGCCACATCGTCATCCCGTGCATCTCCACCGGCTCGCTGCGCACCCGCGGGTCCCCCACCCGCGGCGCCCCGACCAGCTCGTCGAGAGCCACCCCGTGCGCCCGCGCGATCGGCAGCAGCAGCTCCAGGGTCGGCTTGCGCCCGCCGGACTCCAGCCGCGACAGCGTGCTCACCGAGATCCCCGTCGCCGCAGACAGCGCGGTCAGCGTCTGGTCCCGCCGTTGCCGCAGCGCCCGCAGCCGCGGCCCGACCCCCGCCAGGACCGGGTCGTCCTCCGACGAGGTCACAGCAGCCGCCGCGTCCCCGGGGCCACCACCCGCAGCCAGCGGTAGCCGTAGCCCTCCAGCGGCACGTCGGCCCGGCCGTGCTCGTCCAGCGCCGTCGTGCCCTCCACCAGCAGGTCGGCGAGCAGGTGCTCCGCGCCGCAGCCGTCCAGGGCCAGCGGCACCACCGCCGGCTCCGGGCCCAGGTTGTGCAGCGCCACCAGCGCGCCGTCGTCCCACGAGCACAGGTGCGCCAGGACCGCGGCGTGCGGCTGCTCCAGCACCTGGAACTCGCCCCACCCGAGCTCCGGGCACTCCTTGCGCCGCGAGATCAGCCGCCGGAAGAACGACAGCAGCGAGTCCGGGTCCTTGCGCTGGTCGGCCACGTTGACGAACTCCGGCCCGTAGCCGCCGGTCACCACCGGACCGGGCAGCTTCGCGGCCTTCGCCCGCGAGAAGCCGCCGTTGGTCCCCGACGTCCACTGCATCGGCGTGCGGACGGCGAGCCGGCTGCCCACCTCGAGCTGCTCCCCCATCCCGATCTCCTCGCCGTAGAAGATCGTCGGCGTCCCGGGCAGGGAGAACATCAGGCTGTAGACCATCCGCACCCGCCGCGGGTCCCCGCCGAGCATCGGGGGCAGCCGGCGGATCAGGCCCCGGTCGTAGATCTGCATGGCCGGGTCGGGCCCGAAGGCGGCGAACACCTCCTGCCGCTCGTCCTCGGTGAGCTTGTCCAGGGTCAGCTCGTCGTGGTTGCGCACGAACGTGGCCCACTGCGAGTCCGGCGACGTGACCGGCCGCCCGGTGAGCGCCCGGGTCAGCGGGCCGGCGTCCTGCCGGGCCAGCGACAGGTAGGTGGCCTGCATGGAGATGAAGTCGAACTGCATCGTCAGCTCGTCGCCGTCGGTGCCGCCGAAGAACTCCAGCTGCTGCTCGAAGGGCAGGTTGACCTCGCCGAGCAGGATGCCGCCGTTGGTCCGCCGGTCCAGGAAGCTGCGCACGTCGCGCATCCAGGCGTGCGGGTCGGGCAGCCGGTCGGCCTCGGCCCCGCTGGTGTCCAGCAGGAACGGGACGGCGTCCATCCGGAACCCGTCCAGGCCCAGCTGCGTCCAGAACCCGACGATCTTCGCGATCTCGTCGCGGACCAGCGGGTTCGTCACGTCCAGGTCGGGCTGGGTCTTGTAGAACTGGTGCAGGTAGTACTCGCCGGTGCGCTCGTCGAGCTCCCAGATCGAGTCCTCCTGGTCGGGGAAGACCACCTGGTCGCTGGTGTCCGGCGGGGTGTCCGACCGCCACACGTACCAGTCCCGCTTCGGGCTGTCCTTCGACCGGCGGGACTCCTTGAACCACGGGTGCTGGTCGGAGGTGTGGTTGACCACCAGGTCGGCGATCACCCGCAACCCCCGGTCGTGCGCGGTGCGGACCAGCTCCACCAGGTCGCCGTGGGTGCCCAGCCGGGGGTCCACGCCGTAGAAGTCGGTGATGTCGTAGCCGTCGTCCCGCTCGGCGGTCGGGTAGAAGGGCATCAGCCACAGGCAGGTGACCCCGAGGTCGACCAGGTGGTCCAGCCGCTGCACCAGGCCGGGGAAGTCACCGGTGCCGTCGTCGTCCCAGTCCATGTAGGTCTCGACGTCCAGGCAGTACAGGACGGCGTTCTTCCACCACAGGTCCGCGGTGTCGCTGACCCTCACGCCAGCACCGCCGGCTGCGGCTCCTGCTCGGGACGCCGCACGCCCTCCGGACCGGGTGGGTCGATCGCCACCGCGGGCGCGGGCGCGGTGACGTCGAGCTGCGGCAGGACGTCGGACCCGAACGCGTCCAGGAACCGCTCCTGGCGCTGCCCGACGTGGTGCAGCACCACCTGGTCGAAGCCCAGCTCGGCGTACTCGGCGATCCAGGCGGCGTGCTGCCCCAGGTCCGCGGACACCCGCACGGCCTCGCGCACCTGGTCGCGGGTGACCAGCTCGCCCACCTGGTCGAAGCTCTTCGCACCCTCCAGCTCCCAGCACGTCGGGGGCGGCAGCAGGTTCGAGCGCCACTGGTCGTAGGCGATCTCCAGGGCCTCGTCGTCGTCCGGCGCCCAGGACAGGTGCACCTGCACGGTCGCCGGGCCGTGCCCGCCGGCGTCCCGGTAGGCGTCGAGCACCTCGCGCAGCCGGTCGTGCGGCTGGTTGATGGTGATCAGGCCGTCGGCCCAGTCCGCACCCCGGCGGGCGGTCGCGGCGGTGACGGCGGGGCACACCAGCGCGGGCTGCTGCTCGGGCAGCGACCACACGCGCGCGCGGTCGACGGTGACGAGCCCGTCGTGGGTGACCTCCTCGCCGGCCAGCAGGGCGCGGATGACGTCGACGCACTCGCGCAGCCGGGCGTCGCGCAGCTCCTTGCGCGGCCACTGCTGCCCGGTCACGCGCTCGTTCATCAGCTCGCCCGACCCCAGCGCCACCCAGAACCGGCCCGGGTTCATCTCCGCCAGCGTCGCGACCGCCTGCGCGATGACCACCGGGTGGTACCGCTGCCCCGGCGCGTTCACCGCCCCGAAGGGCAGCGACGTCGTCGCCAGCGCGGCGCCGAGCCAGGACCAGGCGAACCCGGACTGGCCCTGCCGCTCCGACCAGGGCTCGAGGTGGTCCGAGCACATGGCGGCGGTGAACCCGACCCGCTCGGCGTGCTGGACGGCGGTGAGCAGCTCCGACGGCGGGATCTGCTCGTGGCTGGCGTGGAAGCCGATCACGGTCACCCGGCCGTGTCTAGCGGCTACCCCGCGGTAGGGCGACCCGGGTTGCGGGGTGCAACGGGTCACCGCGACGTGGGGGGACCGACACTGGTCCCCGTGCTGCCCGCGGACGTCGACCTGCCGGTGCGCGCGGTGCTGCCCGAGCTGGCCGCGGCCCTCGACCGGCACGGCAGCGCCGTCCTGGTCGCCCCGCCGGGCACCGGCAAGACCACCCTGGTCCCCCTGGCGCTGGCCGGGCACGGCCGGGTGCTGGTCGCCGAGCCGCGCCGGGTGGCCGCCCGCGCGGCGGCCCGGCGGATGGCCGACCTGCTGGGCGAACCCGTCGGGCAGCGGGTCGGGTTCAGCGTGCGCGGGGAGTCCCGGCGGTCGCGCGCCACCCGGGTCGAGGTGGTCACCACCGGGCTGCTGGTCCGCCGGCTGCAGGCCGACCCGGAACTGCCCGGGGTGGACGTCGTGGTGCTCGACGAGGTGCACGAGCGGCACACCGACACCGACCTCGCGCTGGCCTTCGCCCTCGACGTCCGGGCCGCGCTGCGCCCCGGGCTGCAGCTGCTGGCCATGTCCGCCACCGCGCAGGCCGACCGGCTGGCGCGGCTGCTGGGCGGCGCACCGGTGGTCGAGGCGACCGGCGCGCTGCACGACGTCGAGGTGGTGTGGCACGGCGTCCCCGCCGCGCCCGGTGTCGACCCGCGGCTGCTGGACGCCGCCGCCGACGCGGTGCGGCAGGCGCTGGCCGAGGGCCCGCACGACGTGCTGGTGTTCCTGCCCGGCGTCGCCGAGATCGGCGCGGTGCAGCGCCGGCTCGCCGGGGTCGACGCGACCGTCCTGCCGCTGCACGGCCGGCTGCCGTCGGCCGAGCAGGACGCCGCGCTGCGGCCCCGCGACGGCCGGCGGGTGGTGCTGGCCACCGACGTCGCCGAGTCCAGCCTGACCGTGCCCGGGGTGCGGGTGGTGGTGGACGCCGGCCTGGCCCGCACGCCCCGGGTCGACCTGTCCCGCGGGCTGGGCACCCTCGTGACGGTGCCCGCCTCGCAGGCCGCGGCCACCCAGCGCGCGGGCCGGGCCGGGCGCGAGGGACCGGGCCGGGTGCACCGGCTCTGGTCGGCCGCCGAGCACGCGCGGCGGCCCGCCGCGCCCGAGCCGGCGATGGCCACCGCCGACCTGACCCCCGTCGCCCTCGAGCTCGCCGTCTGGGGCGCCCCCGGCGGCACCGGGCTGGCCCTGCTCGACCCGCCGCCCGCCGCCGCCCTCGAGGTCGCCGGCCAGGTGCTGCGCGAGCTCGGCGCCGTCGACGACGACGGTCGGGTCACCGACCGCGGCCGCCGCCTCGCCGGGGTGGGCGCGCACCCCCGGCTGGCCCGTGCGCTGCTGGACGGCGCTCCGCTGGTCGGGTCGCACCGCGCCGCCGAGGTGGTCGCGCTGCTGTCGGCCGACGCCGTCCCGCGCACCGACGACCTCGCCGCGGCCCTCCGGGAGGCCCGCCGGTCGCGCGGGCCGTGGGCGGAGGAGGTGCGTCGGCTGTCCCGCGCGGTGCCCGAGGTGCCGGCCACCGACGTCCCCGACGACACCGCCGTCGGGTTGGTCGCCGCGCTCGCCCACCCCGGCTGGCTGGCCCGCCGCCGCCCGGGCACCGAGCGCACCTACCTGCTGGCGGCCGGGACCGGCGCCGAGCTGCCGGCCGGCTCGGCGCTCGCCGGCGCGGGGTGGCTGGCCGTCGCGGTCGCCGACCGGGCCCCCGGACGGCGCGACGCCCGCATCCGGCTGGCCGCCGCGGTCGACCGCGACACCGCGTTGGAGGTCGGCGAGCACACCGACGGGCCCGAGGTGGTGTGGCGCGAGGGAGACGTGCGCGCCGCCCGGGTCGAGCGGCTGGGCGCGGTGGTGCTCGCCGAGCGGCCGCTGCCCGACCCCGACCCCGCCCGCGTCGCCGCAGCCGTCGCCGAGGGCCTGCGCACCGAGGGCCTCGCGCTGCTGCGCTGGACCCCGGCCGCGACGTCGCTGCGGCACCGGCTGGCCGCGGCGGCCGCCGGGCTCGGCGACCCGTGGCCCGCCGTGGACGACGAGGCGCTGGCCACCGCGCTGGCGCGCACCCCGCAGCTGCAGGCCGCCCGCAACCGCGCCGACCTGCGCCGGCTGGACCTGGTCGCCGCGCTGCGCGCGCTGGTGCCCTGGCAGGTCGCCGGCACCCTGGACGACGTCGTCCCGGAGACGGTGGTCGTGCCCGGTGGCACCGCGCACCGGGTGGACTACACCGACCCCGACGTGCCGACCGCGTCGATGCGGGTGCAGGAGGCCTTCGGCTGGCGGGACACCCCGGTCGTCGCCGGCCGGCCGCTGCGGCTGGAGCTGCTCTCCCCGGCCCGGCGGGTGGTGGCCACCACCGGGGACCTGGCCGGGTTCTGGACCACCGGCTACCCCGCCGTCCGCAGCGAGCTGCGCGGCCGCTACCCCCGCCACCCCTGGCCGGAGGATCCGGCGACCGCGGTGCCGACCCGCCGGGCGAAGCCCCGGGGCTGAGTCACAGCGCCGCGTCGAGGATGATTCCGGCCCGTGCAGAGACGACACGTGGAAGCCGACATCTCCCGCTCCTGGCTGCTGGTCAACGGCGCCCGGGACCACGCCGAGTTCGACGCCGCGCTCGCCTCGCGCGCCGACCAGGTGATCCTCGACATCGAGGACGCCGTGGACCCCCAGGCCAAGCCCACCGCCCGGGCCTCGGTCGTGGAGTACCTCTCGACCGAGCGGGACCGCCAGGCCTGGGTGCGGATCAACGACCACTCCACCCCGTTCTGGGCCGACGACGTCGCCGCCCTGGCCGGTCTGCCGGGCCTGGCCGGCGTGATGCTGGCCAAGACCGAGGACGGCAGCCACGTCACCGAGACCTACGACCGGCTCGGCGGCGCCACCCGGGTGCTGGCGCTGGTGGAGTCCGCGCTGGGCATCGAGGAGGCCGTGCACATCGCGAAGGCCCGCGGCGCGTTCCGGCTGGCCTTCGGCTCGGGTGACTACCGCCGCGACACCGGCACCGCCGCCGACGACCTGGCCATGGCCTACCCGCGCTCCCGCCTGGTCGTGGCCAGCCGGGTCGGCGGCCTGCCGGGCCCGATCGACGGCCCGACCGTGGGGTCCAGCCACGGCGTGCTGCGCGACGCCACCGAGGTGACCGTCTCCCTGGGCCTGACCGGCAAGCTCTGCCTGGTCATCGACCAGCTGCCGGTGATCAACGAGGTCATCTCCCCCACCCCGTCGGACGTGGCGTGGGCGACGGACTTCCTGGCCGACTTCGACGCCCGCGGCCAGGTCATCCGCGACGGCAGCGACCTGCCGCGCCTCGGCCGGGCCCGCAAGATCATGAACCTGGCGACGGCGTTCGGCGTCGAGCCCGCCTGATCAGCCCAGCAGGTCCACCACCTGCGCGGGGTCGGTGGCGACGTCGGTGTGCAACCCGGCGCCGTCACCGACCACCGCCCAGCCACGACGGCGCGCCTCCTCGGCGTCCCGGTCGTAGGCGCTCGACAGGTGCACGTAGCTGACGTCGGCGTCCGGCCAGACCTCGGGCACCGGCACCTCCTCGTCGTAGAGGTCCAGCGGCAGGGCCGGCGCCTCGGCGGTGATCTCGGCCCGCAGCTGCGGGTCGGGCAGCAGGTCGGCCATCGCGTCCGGCCCCCACCAGGTCGGCCAGGGCGGGATCCGGCCGTCGCGGGCGAGCCCGGCCACCGCGCGGCGCAGGTCGGCCGAGGGCAGCGTGGCCCCGTGCCGCACCGGGACGACGGCGTCCACCCACACCACCCGGCGCGCACCCACCGCGGCGGCCACCGAGGGCAGCACCACCCCGGCGCCGGAGAACCCCAGCACGGCGTCCACCGGCCCGCCGGACGCCGCGCCGCGGGTGTAGGCGCCCCACCAGCCCTGCGCCACCTCGACGGTCGCGCGCAGGTCCGGGACCGCGACCCGGTGCCCCGCGGCGGTCAGCTCGCGGGCCAGCGGGCGCAGCACCGCGGCGCTGAGCAGCGGCGGGTGGCACAGCAACCAGGTCGGCATGCCACCCATGACACCAGCCCCGAGGATGGACGGCGTGAGCACCGACCGCTGGGGCATCGACGACCGCTGGCTCGACGCCCTCGACACCGAGCACACCGTCGAGCAGGACACCATCGACCGGCTGCGCGAGGTCATCGGCGAACCGCCGGCCGACCTCGAGGACACCGCGCCGATCGTCGCCGTCCCCGGGGACGCCCTGGAGGTGGACCGGGCGCTGGTGGTCTGCGAGGACGGCACCAGCGTGGACGTCGACGGCGAGCTGCCCGAGGACATGCCGCTGGGCTACCACCGCATCCGCACCCCCGACGGCCGCGACCGGCTGCTCGTGGTGCACCCCGGCCGTTGCTGGCTGCCCGACGAGCGCAGCTGGGGCTGGGCGGTGCAGCTCTACGCCGCCCGGGGCTCGGGCAGCGCCGGGGTGGGCGACCTGGCCGACCTGCGCACCGTCCGGCAGCTGGCGCAGGCGCAGGGCGCGGGCTTCGTGCTGGTCAACCCGCTGCACGCAGTGGGCCCGGGACCCGAGCAGGAGGACAGCCCCTACCTGCCCGCCACCCGCCGCTTCCGCAACCCGGTCTACCTGCGCCTGGACGACGTCCCGGGCGTGCAGCTGACCGACGACGACCGCGCCCGGGTCGCCGAGCTCAACGCCGCCGAGCTGCTGGACCGGGACGCCACCTGGGCGCTCAAGCGCGCCGTCCTGCAGCGCACCTTCGACGCAGACCCGCACCCCGAGGGCTTCCGCGACTGGTGGTGGCGCCAGGGCCAGGCGCTGCAGGACTGGGCGAACTGGGCCGCGATCGCCGACGAGCACGGCGCCGACTGGCACACCTGGCCGGCCGACCTGCGCGACCCGCACGGGTCGGCCGTCCGGGAGTGGTCGACCGCGCACGAGCCGCAGGTGGCCTTCCACGCCTGGCTGCAGTGGCTGCTGGACGGCCAGCTCACCGACGCCACCGGCGACCTCACCGTCATCCAGGACCTGCCGATCGGCGTCTCGGGCGGCGGCGCGGATGCCTGGGCCTGGCAGGACGTGCTCGCCGAGGGCGTCAGCGTCGGCGCCCCGCCGGACGCCTTCAACGCCCGCGGCCAGGACTGGGGCTCCCCGCCGCTGGTGCCCTGGCGGCTGCGCGCCGCGGACTACGCACCGTTCGTGGAGTCCATCCGGGCCACCATGGCCGGGGCCGGCGGCCTGCGCATCGACCACGTGATGGGCCTTTTCCGGCTGTGGTGGGTGCCCGGTGGCGACCCGACGGCCGGTGCCTACGTCCGCTACCCGGCCGAGGACCTGCTGGGCATCGTCGCGCTGGAGAGCCACCGCGCGCAGGCCGTGGTGGTCGGCGAGGACCTGGGCACGGTCGAGGACGGCGTGCGGGAGACCATGGCCGAGCACGGCGTGCTGTCCTACCGGCTGCTGTGGTTCGAGGACGACGCCCCCGCGGAGTGGCCGGCGGCCGCGATGGGTGCCATCACCACCCACGACCTGCCCACGGTCGCGGGTCTGTGGACCGGGTCCGACGTCGCCGAGCAGGTGGAGCTGGGCACCGGCGAGCGCGAGCAGCTGGAGCGCGACCGCCAGCAGCTGCTCGCCCACCTCACCGACCACCCCGACGGGCCCACGAAGCGGATGGGCGTGGCCAAGGCCGTGGAGCGGGCGCACGCGCTGCTGGCCACCGCGCCCTGCCTGCTGGTCTCGGCCACCCTGGACGACGCCCTCGGCGTGGAGCGGCGGCCGAACGTGCCCGGGGCGATGGAGCGGCCGAACTGGCGGCTGCCGCTGCCGGTCGCCGTCGACGACCTCGCCGGCCACCGCGGGGTCCGGGCCGTCGCCCGGGCACTGGGGGTTTCGTCGCCGAGCGGGTCGGGGACCGGTGCTGCATGAGCACCCCCGACCACGACACCCCGACCACCGACGACGTCATGGTGCCGACCGAGAACGTGTCGCCCGACCACCACGAGCACGCCAAGGACCCGCACCCCTCCGAGGAGCTGCTCGAGGCCCGCACCCAGCACGAGCGCGAGCAGGTCGGCTCCGACGACGCCTGATCCCCGGCGCTGTCCCTAGCGCTGGGTCGGGTCCAGGGAACGGGTCCGGCCCAGCGCGAGGGTCAGCAGCAGCGTGGCCGCGGTGAACCCGCCGGCCAGCAGCACCACCGCGGTCCACCCGGAGCCCTGCCAGGCCTTGCCGGCCAGGGTGCCGCCGACCGACGAGCCGACGTAGTACCAGAACGAGTACAGCGAGGCGGCCTGGCCCACCGGCCGGCCACCGAGCGCGGCCCGGGCCCCCACCCATCCGCTGGCCACCGCGTGGGCGGCGAAGAAGCCGATCGTGAGCACGCACAGGCCCAGCACGAAGCACCACAGCGGCGCGGCCAGGGTCAGCGCCAGCCCGCCGGCCATCACCAGCACCGACACCGGGACCACCAGCCGCCGGCTGGACCGGTCGGCCAGCCACCCGGCGGTCGGCGAGCTCGCCGAGCCCAGCAGGTAGGCCAGGAACACCAGCGAGGCCAGTGCCGGGGTCAGGTCGTAGGGCGCGGACTCCAGCCGGAACGTGCCCGCGTTGTAGACCGCGACGAACGCGGCCATCAGGAACGCCGCGACCGCGTAGAGCATGAGCAGCGCCGGGTCGGTGAACGCACTGGCCAGCGAGCGCAGCAGCGGCTGGGACCGGTCCACCGGCACGAACCGGCGTGCGGCCGGCATCAGCGCCCGGACGGCGAGCGCGCAGGCCACCCCCAGCACCGCCACCCCGCCCAGGGCCACCCGCCAGCCGCCCAGGTCGGTGAGGAAGCCGCCCAGCAGCCGGCCGGTCAGCCCGCCGATGGCGTTGCCGGCGATGAACAGCCCGATCGCCCGCGAGCTGACCGAGGGGTGCAGCTCCTCCCGCAGGTAGGCCACCGCCACCGCCGACAGGCCGGCCAGCGCGAAGCCCTGCAGGCCGCGCAGCGCCAGCAGCAGCGGCCAGGTCGGGGCCAGCGCGATCAGCACCGCCAGCACCGCGGACGCCGCCAGGCTCAGCTGCAGCAGCCCGGTGCGGCCGCGGCGGTCCGACAGCGGGCCCAGCACCAGCAGCCCGACCGCCAGCGAGACCGTGGACACCGAGATGGACAGCGTGGAGGCCGCCGGGCCCACGTCGAAGGCGCGGGCCAGCTCGGGCAGCAGCGCCTGCGGCTCGTAGAGCATCGCGAAGGTGGCGATGCCGGCCAGGAAGACCGCCAGCGACGCCCGCCGCAGCCCCGGCTCCCCCGCACGGTGGCCGACGGGGAGCTGCACGGCGGTCACGTCGACCACCTTGCAGCCCTGACCAGCGGCGGGGCCAGCCGGGGTCGCCCATCTCACGTCGAGGTCCCAGGCTGGGGCCCGTGACGACGCACCAGGTGGAGATCCCGGTCCCCGAGCACCTGCGCCGCTGGCACGAGCTCGACGCGCGCACCGTGGAACCGGGCAGCGTGGGCTTCGTGTGGGGCAACTGCCAGGCGGAGTCGATCCGCCGGATGGTCGCCCCCGCCGGCGCCGAGCACGGCGTGGAGTTCGTCCGGCTGCCACCGGTGTTCGAGATGGACGAGGCCGAGGTCGGTCGGCTGCACGAGCTGGTCGCCGTCGCCGGGGTGCTGGTCACCCAGCCGGTCAAGGACGAGTACCGGGTGCCCGGCTGCGGCAGCGAGCAGCTGGTCGCGCTGCTGCCCGCCGACGCCCGGGTGGTGCGGGTGCCCACCACCTACTACGAAGGCCTGTTCCCGTGGCAGGTGCACGCCCACGACGCCCACGGCGCGCGGGTGGACGCCCCCCTCACCGACTACCACGACCTGCGGCTGCTGCAGGCCGCGGTCCGCGGGTCGACGGTCGAGCAGGCGGTGGACCACCTCGTGGGCTGCAGCCCCGACCCGGACGCCGTGCGGGACCTGGCCACGGCCTCGCAGCACGAGCTGCGCCGGCGCAACGCCACCCTCGACGTCGACACCACCGACGCCGTGGTCGCCGGGGGCGCCACGGCGATGTGGACGGTGAACCACCCGGCCAACGCCACCCTGCGCGAGGTCGGCGCCGGGGTGCTGGCGACGCTGGGCTGGGCCGGGGAGCCCGCGGTGCCCGACCACCAGATGCTCGGCAGCTCCAAGGCCCCGCTGGACGCCGCCGTCCTCGCCGCCCTGGACCTCGACCCGACCGCGGCCCGGCCGCGGTGGGAGCTCGCCGGCCGGGACGTGCCGTGGGCCGAGGTCGCCGCGGCCCAGCTCGCGCTCTACGCCGACCGCCCGGACGTCGCCCGCCGTGCCGTGGACCGCTACGCCGACCGGCTGGACGCACTGGGGTGCTGACCCGCGCGGGGATCGGCTGCTGGGTGCTCACGTCGGCGGCCCTGCCCGAGCGCATGCTGCCCGGCTGGGACCCGGGGCACGTCGCTCACCTGACCCGGTGCGTGCGGCGCAGCTACCGGCTGGACCTGGTCGAGCCCGGTGACCCGGTGCTGCTGTGGTGCAGCGGGCGGGTGGACCCGGGGGTGCACGCGGTCGGCACCGTGACCGGGCTCGACCCCGGTGCCCTCGAGGTCGGGGTCCGGTGGACCCGGCTGGCCGACCCGGTGCCCCGCGGTGCGCTGCTGGCCGACCCCGTGGCGCGCACCGCCGAGGTCCTGCGCATGCCGGCCGGCAGCAACCCGTCGTGGCTCTCGCCGGCGCAGTGGGCGGCCGTGCAGGACCTCAGCCCGACCGCGGCGCGTACATGATCACCGCGACGCCCACCAGGCACACGAGTGCGCCGACGACGTCCCACCGGTCGGGCCGGAACCCGTCGGCCACCGCGCCCCACAGCAGCGACCCCACGATGAACACCCCGCCGTAGGCCGCCAGCACCCGGCCGAACTCGGCCGAGGGCTGCAGCGCCGCGACGAACCCGTACAGGCCCAGCGCCACGACCCCGGCCGCGGCGACCAGCCAGCCCCGGTGCTCCCGCACGCCCTGCCAGACCAGCCAGGCGCCGCCGATCTCGCAGACCGCAGCCAGCAGGAACAGCGCGACCGAGCGCGCGGTCACCGGCGGGCCGTCAGCGCGTCGTGCACCACGGCGAGCACGGTGTCGTCGTCCAGCCCGTCGGCGCGGGCGGCGGCCACCAGCCGGTTGGCCGCCCCCCGCAGCCGGGCCCGCGCCGGGTCGCCGGAGCCGCCGGTCACGACGGTGCCGGCCCGCCCGCGACCCTCGACCAGCTCGTCGACCTCGAGCTCGGCGTAGGCCCGGGCCACCGTGCCGGGGGCGACGCCCAGCTGCTCGGCCAGCCCGCGCACGGTGGGCAGCCGGTCGCCCTCGGCCAGCCGGCCGTCGTGCACCCGCTCGGCGATCTGGGCGCGCAGCTGCTCGTAGGGCGGGGTGCCGTTGCCCGCGTCCACCACCACGTCGAGGGTCACGGGCACCAGTCTGCCGGTGCTGGGACCATGGGTACCCGTGACCGACAGCGAGCCGAGCACCGCCCCGACGTCCCTGAGCCGCACCCGCTACCTCGCGGGGGCCCTGGCGTGGGTGCTCACCCTGCAGTTCTTCGTCGTCGAGGCGGTCGCGATCGCCCGGTTCGGCGGCTACAGCCGGGGGGACGAGACGATCAGCGACCTCGGCACCGGCGTCTCCGCCGCCGCCGGGCTGATGAACGCCTCCTTCATCGCCCAGGCGGTGCTGATCATCGCCGGCGCGGTGCTGCTGTTCCCGGCGCTGGTCGGCCTCGGCGGCCGGCTGGCGCTGGCCCTGCTGACCGCCGCCGGGGCCGGGGTGCTGCTGGTCGGGCTGTTCCCGGCCGACGACGGCGGCGCCACGCACACCGTCGGCGCGATCCTGTACCTGCTGGGCAGCGGCCTGGGCCTCATCGCGCTGGCCTACGGCGTGCGGCCCCGCTCGGAGGCCGTCGGCACGGTGCTGGCCCTGCTCGGGCTGGTCGGCACCATCGGCACGGTCTTCTTCGGCACCGGCGTCACCGCCCTGCTCGGGGCCGGCGGCATGGAGCGGCTCGGCGCCTACGTGCTGCCGGTCGGGCTGGCCGTCGCCGCCGTCCTGCTGGTCCGGCAGCAGGACGACTGGCGCGTGGAGCTGCCCGAGGGCGAGGACGTCCCGCTCACCAGGCGGCAGCGCCGCGAGCTGGAGCGGGCCGAGGCGTTCGACCGGGCACGGGCCCGCGACGAGGCGCTGGAGGCGCACGCGAACAGGCAGCGCACCGCCGACGACGAGGACGACGAGCCCTTCGACGAGGAGGCCGCCTGGCGGACGCCCCGTCAGCGCTGAGCCACGACCTCGCCGAGCCGCACCACCACGCGCGGCGCCCCGTGCCGGGCCAGCAGGTCCACGGTGCGGGTGGCGTCGTGCACCAGCAGGTCGCCCGGCCCGCCCTCGCGCAGCCCGTAGGAGGTCAGCCCGAGCACCCGGGCGGCCGAGGTGGTGACCAGGTCGACGAGGGTCTCCAGGTCCGCCGCCGAGCGCATCTCCAGCAGGTGCGCGGCCAGGAACGCCACCTCCAGCAGGTCGTGCCGGCCGAAGGGGTAGTAGGCGTCCTCCACGTCGTCCTGGCCCAGCCCCACCGCCAGGCCCTCGTCGACCAGCCGGCGCACCGGCAGCGCCCGGCCGCCGGTGTGCGGGTCGCTGACGAACCCCAGCCCCGCCGCGCGCGCCTGCGCGACCACGGTGGCCAGTTCGTCGGGGCCGTAGGCGCCCAGCGCGCGGGCGTGGCAGGCCACCCCGCGACCGATGAGGCCGTGCTCGACCATCGCCTCGGCCAGCATCCCGGTGGTGCGGTAGGTCGGGTCGGGGGCGTCGTCGGTCAGCATCGCCACCCGCAGCCCGCGGCGGGCGGCCAGCGCGCACGCCCACTGCACGTGCGCCCGCTGGTCGGTCTCGCCGTCCTCGATCCACGGGATGCCGCCCACCACGTCGGCGCCCAGGTCGAGCGCGGCCTCGACCAGCTCGGCGGTGCCGGGGTCGCGCAGCACGCCGTCCTGCGGGAAGGCCACCACCGACACGTCGACGGTGCCGGCGAACTCGGCCCGGGCGGCCAGCACCGCCTCCATCCCGACCAGCCCGGCGGCGGAGTCGACGTCGACGAAGGCCTGCACGTGCAGCACGCCGTGCTCGACGCCCAGGGCCAGCACCTCGCGGACGTTGGGCAGCAGCAGGTCGACCGACCAGTGCGCCTTCACCGCGCTGGCCAGGTCGATGCTGGCCGCGGACTCCGCCATGCCGTCGGCGGTGTAGGCCGCCAGCGCCGCCTCGCCGGCCAGCGGCAGGGTGCGCACCTTGTCCAGGTGCAGGTGGCCGTCGACGAACGGCTCGGTCACCAACCCGCCGTCGGCGTCCACCACCGGGACGCCGTCCGGCCGCGGGCGCGTGCCCGCGGGCGCGATCGACGCGACCCGGCCGCCGGCCACGTGGACGTCGACCACCCGGCCGTCGCGCAGGCGGGCAGCGGTCACCAGCAGGTCGCTCATGGCCGGTGTCCTACCGCACGGGTGTGACGCCCGGGTCACCGCTCCTGGTCGGTGGGCCGCACCAGGACCTCGTTGACCGCGACGTGCCGCGGCTGGCTGACCATGTAGACCACGGCGCGGGCGATGTCGTCGGACTGCAGCGGGGTCATCTCCTGCGCCATCCTCTTCGACGCCGCCTTGGCCTCGGGCTGGGTGATGTGGTCGGTCAGCTCGGTGGCCACGGCGCCGGGCTCGACCAGCCCGATCCGCACGCCGCGGGTGGTGACCTCCTGGCGGAGGGACTCGCTGAAGGCGTTCACCGCCCACTTGCTGGCGTTGTAGACGCCGGCGCCCTTGCGGGCCTGCCGGCCGGCGACGCTGGAGACGTTGACGACGTCGCCGGAGCCCTGCTCGACCATGCCCTCGATCGCCGCGTGGGTCATGTGCATGAGGCCGAGCACGTTGGTGTCGATCATCCGGCGCCAGTCCTCGGGGTCGGCGCCGACGATGGTGCCCAGCAGCATCACCCCGGCGTTGTTGACCAGGACGTCGAGACCGCCGAGCTCGGCGCGGGTGCGGGCGACCGCGTCGGTGCAGGCCTGCGGGTCGGTCACGTCGAGGTCGAGCTCCAGCACCCGGGTGCCCTCGGCCCGCAGCCGGGCGGCGAGGTCGGCCAGCCGGTCGGCCCGGCGGGCGCCGACGGCGACCGCGGCGCCGGCCTGCGCGAGCGCGACGGCGGTGGCCTCGCCGATGCCGGACGAGGCGCCGGTGACCAGGGCGACGCGCCCCTCGAGCGGTCGGGTGGGTGCGGACATGCGGGTGCTCCTGCCGGTCGGACGGGTGTCGCCCCACCCTGCGCCCGCCGCGCCCGATCGGCGCGCTGGCACCCTGGGGCGGTGCCCGTCGCCGCCCTCGCCGCCGCCGCGCGGCTCGGGGCGTTCTGCGCGGTGGACGAGGACGCCGGCCCCGGTGCGGTGGACCTGGCCGACGCCGACCGGCTGCTCGACGCCCGGGCGGCCGTGGTCTCCGCGGTGCTCGGCCCGGCCGCCGGGGCCCGCGAGGTGCACTCGCTGGTGCACCTCGGTGTGGCCGCCCGGGTGCTCTCCCCCGCCCTGGGCGCCGCGCTGGCCACCGGCGTGCTGCCGGTGCCGGCCTCGGTCGTGCTGCAGCCGGCGGGGTCGAACCCGGTGCCGATGGCGTGGTCGGGTGTGCGGACGGTCGCGGTCCCCGCGCCGGAGGACGTCGCGGCCGGGCTGGCCGCGCACTGGCTGACCCCGCTGGTCGGCCCGTGGACCGCCGCCGTCGCGGCCCGGTCGGTGTCCACCCGGGTGCTGACCGGCAACGTGGTGTCCGCCCTGCACGGCACGGCCGTCGTGGTGGCCGGTGCCCGGCCGGACCTCGCCACCCGCACCCGGGCGGTGCTGGACGCGCTGCTGGCCGCGGGCCCCCTGGCCGGCACCGGCGGGTGGCGGCAGGGCGGCGGCTTCGCCCGGCGGTCGTGCTGCCTGCTGCACCGGCTGCCGGGTGCGCTGCCGTGCGCGGACTGCGTGCTGGTCGGGCTGCCTGCGTAGCTACGCACCTTCGACGTTGGTGGACCGGGGAACCCGGCCGTAGGTTCCGCACAGCTGCGGTGCAGGGAAGCCGGTGGGAGTCCGGCGCGGTCCTCGCCACCGTCACCCGGGCGCTCGCGCCCGGCAGCCGGACACCGGCCGCGGCGCTCCCACGAGTGATGGACGGAAAGGGTTCCCCGATGACCTCTGCACAGCACACCACCCCCCGCACCGCCGTGCCCCGCATGGCCGTGCCGGCCTACGCGTGGGCCCTGGCGCTGCTCGCGCTGTTCGCCCTCTACCTGGTCGCCCAGGACAACGGGGCCGTGCTCGCCTCGGCCGGCGACCTCGCGCACGAGTTCTTCCACGACGCCCGGCACTCGCTGGGCATGCCGTGCCACTGATGGCGGCCGCCCTCGACAGCCCCCGCCAGGAGACCGCCCCCCGCTTCGCCCCCCTGCTGGGTCGCTTCGCCCTCGCCGGCGCGGTGGCCGGGGTGGCGTCGGGGACGTGGGCGCTGCTGGTGACCGAGCGGGCCATCGCGCCGGCGCTGGCGCTGGAGGAGGCCCGCGGCGGCGGGCACGAGCACGGCGAGGAGCTGGTCGGCCGCGGCACGCAGCTGGTCGGCGGGTTCCTCGGCACCGTGGTCGCCGCGGTCGTGTTCTCCGTCGTCGTGGCCGCGGTCTACGCGGGCGTGCGGCACCGGCTGCCCGGGCGCACCGACGTCGGCCGGGTCGCCGTCCTCACCGCGGTCGGGTTCGGCGTGTTCGCACTGCTGCCGGCGCTGAAGATGCCGGCCAACCCGCCCGCCGTGGGCGACCCGGACACCGTCGGCACCCGGACGGCGATCTACATCGCGGTGCTGGGCGCCGGCGTGGTCACCGCGCTGCTGGTGTCGGCGCTGGTCGGCACCCTGCGGGCCCGCGGCCTGCACCCCTCGGCGGTGGCGACCGCGGCGGTGCTGCTGACCGTCGCACTGGTGGCGGCCACCGTGCTGCTGGTGCCGGACAACCCGGACAGCATCGCCTCCGACGTCCCCGCCGCCGTGGTGTGGGACTTCCGGCTGGCGTCGCTGGGCCAGCTCGCGGTCATGTGGACGACCCTCGGCCTGGCCGCCGGCTACCTCGTCGACCGCCTCGCCCGCCGCAGCTGAACCGCACCGTCGGGGCCCGCCACCCACCCGGGTGGCGGGCCTCCGTCGTCCCCGGGCCTCAGGCCTGGGCGAGGGCCTCCAGGCCGTCGTCGAGGTAGGGCAGGCCGGTGGCCTCCACCGGGGGCCGGTGGGCCTGGTCCAGGCCGCGCATCCGGGCCGCGTGCAGCGCCAGCAGCAGGTTCAGCCGCAGCGTGGGGTCGGAGGTGAAGGGCCCCAGCATCCGCTCGAGCTTGCCGATCCGGTAGCGCATCGTGTTGTAGTGGAAGTGCAGCCGCCGGGCGGACTCCGCGACGTTGAGGTTGGTCTCCAGCAGCACCCGGAGGGTGTCGCGCAGGTCGGCGGAGTCGGGGTCGGCGGCGTCGGCCAGCGGGCCGAGCACCTCGTCGACGTAGGACCGCAGCTCCGTGGAGTCCGGGATCAGCGACAGCAGCCGGAACACCCCGAGCTGGTCGAAGTGGGTGACGGTGGCCTCGCCGTGGATCTCCTGGCCGACCTGCAGCGCCCGCTGCGCCTGCTGGTGCGCCTCACCCAGCCCGGACAGCTCCCGCGCCGGCCGGCCGATGCCGGTGGCCAGCACCCGCCCGACGCGGCGCAGCCGGGCGTTGACCCGGCCGGTGACCGCGGCGACCAGCGAGGTGAGCTCCTCGGGGGTCCGGCCGTCCAGCGGCAGCACGGTGACGATCTCGGTGGCCAGACCCGCCACCGCGGCGCCGGCGACCTCGCCGTCGATCGCGGCCCGCCAGCCGTCGGCCAGCCGGTCCAGCACGTCCAGGGCCCGGGTGGGGTCGGCGCTGGCGTCGGCGACGGTCTCGGTGGCGGTCACCAGCACCACCACCGGCCCGTCCAGCCGCCAGCCGAAGGAGCGGGTGTAGGCCAGCGCCCGCTCCGTGTGCCCGACGGTGCCGCTGACCAGCCGGCGCACCATGTCGCCCTGGAAGCGCAGCTCCACCGAGTGCACGGCCTGGTGGCGGATCTCCGACAGCGCCGCGATGACCGCCCCGCGCTCGAGCACCGCGCCGGCCCCGACCAGCATCGGCCCGTGCCGGTTGACCGCGACCAGCCAGCCGTGCCGCTGGTCGCCGGCCATGATCGGCGCGACGGCGTACTCGCCGACCCCGCCGGGCAGCTCGTGGTGGCCGGGCACCAGCAGGATGCCGTCGGCCGGTGACAGGTCGGCGTCGGCCAGCACGTCGGCGGGGGTGACGATGGCCTGGTCGGCCCGGTTCTCCGACAGCCGGCGCGCGCTGGGCAGGTCGGAGTAGGCGTCGTCGGCGGCGGCGTCGAGCAGCCACAGCCAGTCCCGCACCTCGGCGACGTCGTCGGAGGGGCCGGCGCTGGTGGCGATCTCGCGGTCGGGGCCCAGGCCGAGCACCGCGGCGCCGTCGAGGAAGGTGGCCGCCTGCGCGGTGACCTCGGCCAGCCCGCCGCCGGTGAGCGCGACGTCGATGAACTGGTTGTGCATCCGGTCGGCCAGGCTCAGCGCCTGGGTCTGCTTGGACACGATGGCGCCGAACACCTCGGCCACCACCAGGTCCAGCCGGGAGGTGCGCGGCAGCGCGACGACCGGGAAACCGCGCCGGTCGGCCTCGTAGCGGACCTCCGCGGGGACGGCGGGCGGGCCCTCGGCGTCGCGGTAGGCCAGCGCCGCGGTGCCCAGCGCGGTGAGCCGCTCGATGAGCGCGCGGCACTGCGCCGGGTCGGCCGGCGGCAGCCGGGCGCCGAGCACGACCAGGACGTCGGGACCGGCACCGGCCAGCGGGTCGGCGGGGTCGTCGACGACCACCTGGCGGACCACCCGGCCGGCACCCGCCGAGCCCGCGACGAGGGTGCCGTCGGTGAGCGCCAGCAGCTGGGTGACCGACAGGCCCATGCTGTCCTCGAGGGCGGTGCGCTCGGTCGGCGCCACTCGGGACAGCGCCGGTTCCGACCTCGTCGTCACCTGACGCAGCGGAGCCGTCCGGCCACCGTCCGAGGTCAAGCCCAGTCCTTGATCACGATCCGTCACCGTGCAGTCCCCCCACGTCCCGTGCTCCCCCGGTTGTGCTGCCTCATCCTGTCAGAGCTACCTGGAGACGGCCACGCATTCTTGGCTAGTTACGCCATACGAGGCCGGTGGACGCGCCGCATAGGTTCGACATACGCCCAGCTGGGCTGCGTGGATGGTAAGCCGCCGCTCGTCGGCCTCCCACCCCCGTGGTCCACCGGGTGGCCGGTGGTCCAGGGGACGACCACCGGAACCCACGGGAGGACCCATGCGCACCGCCGAACCGCAGCCCACCGCGACCACGCTGGGCCGGGCCGCCCGCGCCGGGGTGCCCACCATCCCGCTCCCCCGGGAGGCCGCCCGCTCCACCCGCGTGCTGGCCGGGCCCGCCGTCCCCGCCGCCGCGAGCACCGGGGTCGCGGAGCTGCTGCGCGGACCGGTCCGCGCCGCCACCGTGCTGCTGTCGGTGCCGGCCGCCGTCTACCTGACCGTGGCCACCCCGCAGGGCCCCGACGTGGTGGGCGTGCTCACCGCCGACGCCGCCCGGCTCCCGCTGGGCCTGGTGCTCTCCCGGCCCTCCAACGGCCGTCCGCTGGTGGGTGCCCCGGCCGGCGCGCGCGCCTGCGTGGGCGGCGGCCGCGTCGTCGTCGGCGACCTCACCGTGTCCGCCGCCGCGTGGTGGGACCCGCGGCCCAAGCTGCCCGGCCTGCGGCCGGTGCTGCTGCCCGAGGGCATCCGCACGCTGCGCACCGCGCTCTACGGCGACGGCCCGCACTCGGCGTTCACCCTGCCCGGTCTGCCCGGTGGCCCCAGCGGCCCGCTGGCGGCGCTGCGCGGGGCCGTCCGCCGCGCCGACCTCGACGCCGCGCTGCGCACCGCCACCCGCCTCGTCGGGCTGGGCCCCGGCCTGACCCCGGCCGGCGACGACGTGCTGGCCGGCACGGTCGCGGGGCTCGTGCTCATGGGCCACCCGGCCGCCGAGCGGTTCGGCGCCGGCGTGCACGCGCTGGCCGCCGGGCGCACCACCGAGCTGTCCCGGGCGCTGCTCCGGCACGCCGCGGCCGGCCGGGTGAGCGGCGAGTTCGCCGCCGTCGTCCGGGCGCTGACCGGGCAGGGCGACCTGGACGGCGCGCTGGCCGCGCTCCTGGCCACCGGCTCGACCAGCGGCCGGGCCATGGCGCTGGGCCTGTCCACCGCGATCGACCTGGCCGACCGGACCACCCGCACCCGCTGACGCGGGGCGGGCGGTCCGGCCCGCTCAGCCGAGCTCGGCGAAGGTGTCGGCGACCCAGTCGGCGACGAACACGCTGACGTGCGGCAGGTGGTCCAGGCCGATGTGCTCGGTGCCGCCCTCCTCGGGGGTGAACACCCGCAGCTCCCGCTTCGGGGAGTTCACCGCCTGCTCGTAGGAGCGGTGCGCGTACTCCAGCGGGATCTGCCGGTCATTCTCGCCGTGCGCGACGAGGAACGGCACGGTGATCTGCTCGACCACGCCGTCCAGGTGCACGCCGTCGGCGAAGTCCAGGAAGGCGTCGAGGTGGTGCTCGTCGCCCTCGATGCCCCACACCCACAGCACGTGCGACCAGTAGTGCGGCACGGGCCGCTCGCCCTCCCGCTGGGCCCGGCGCCGCTGCACCGCGCCCCAGTCGTGGTTGGCCCCCCACGCCACGCACAGCGCGAAGCGCTTCTCGAAGGCCGCGGCCCGCGGGGAGAAGTAGCCACCCAGTGACCAGCCCACGATCCCGATCCGCGCGGTGTCGACGTCGTCGCGGGTCTCCAGCCAGTCCACCGCCGCGCCGGCCCACACCTCGGTGTCGATGCGCGCGGGAAGGCCCTGCAGGCGCAGCGCCTCACCGGTGCCGGGCTGGTCGAGCATCAGGCAGGAGATGCCGCGGGCGGCCAGCTCCGCCCAGTGGTTGGACGTGTACATGTGCTCCTTGGTGGAGTCCAGCCCGTTCACCAGCACGACCACCGGCGCCGGGCCGTCGTCGGTGGCCGGGGCGGCGCTGAAGTAGGCCGGCAGCGTCGTCCCCTCGTAGGGGATCTCCACCCGCGACACCCGGGGGCTGTGCGTGGCGAAGGCGCGCTCGGCGATCTGGATGACCCGCCGGTAGGTGGGCACCCGGTCGGGGCTGCGGTGGGACAGCATCCGCTCGGCCTGGCAGAGGTAGTTGGTGGCCCGGAACCACAGCTGCCCGGCGGTGCGGGTGTGGCCGGCCTTCTCCGCGGCCTCGGCCTGGTCCACGAGCTGGTCGGTCAGCGCCGTCCAGGCCCGCAGGAAGTCCTGGGTCCCGGCGTCCTCGCCCTGCTGCGCGGCGTCCTTGATCGGCCGGCAGGCGCGGTCGACCTCGTCGATGAGGCCCCCGGAGTTCAGCGTCGCGACGACGCCCAGGTTCCAGACGTAGTTGCCCGGGAAGTACTCGAACACGTGTGTTCCTCTCTGGTCAGGTGGATGCGGCGACGGCGTCGCTGATGGACTTCACGCCGCCGTGGGCGGTGAGGCCCCCGTCGACGGGGATCTCCGCGCCGGTGATGAACCCGGCGCCGTCGCCGAGCAGGAAGGCCACCAGCGGGGCCACCTCGTCGACGGTGCCGGTGCGCCCCAGCGGGGTCTCGGCGACGTTGGCCGCCCGGAAGGCCGGGGCGGCCGAGGCGGTCATCGGCGTCTCGACGTAGCCGGGGTGGACGGTGTTGACCCGGATGCCGCGCGGGCCCAGCTCCAGGCAGGCCGCCTTGGCCAGCCCGCGCAGCGCCCACTTGCTGGCCGTGTAGGCCGCCGGGAAGTGCCCGGTCAGCCCGGCCACCGAGCCGACGACGACCACCGACCCGCCGGACCGCATCCGCGGGGTGAGGGCCTGCAGGCCCAGCAGCGTGCCGGTGACGTTGACCGCCATGACCCGCGCCAGGTCGGCCGGGTCCAGCTCGGTGACCCGCGCCCGCCAGGTGATGCCGGCGTTGCAGACCAGGCCGTGGACCACCGGGAGGTCGGCGGCCAGCGCCGCCCAGCCGGCGGCGTCGGTGACGTCGAGCCGGCGGTAGGCGGCACCGCCGAGGTCCTCGTCGGGGGCCCCGGCGACGTCCAGGGCGGTGACCCGGGCGCCCAGCGAGCTGAGCAGCCGGGCCTCCGCCGCCCCCTGGCCGCGGCCGCCGCCGGTGACGACGACGACCCGGCCGGCCAGGTCCGGGTTCATCGGGTGCGGGCGCGGGTGCGGGTCCGGGCCGGGGCCACCGGGGGCAGCTCGACGCCGGCCACGACGCGGTTGCGGATGGTGCCGATGCCCTCGACGGTCATCTCCACCACGTCGCCGGGCTGCAGCGGCGGGGGCGTGCGGGAACCGTTGCGGCCCCACAGCTCCCCCAGGCACCCCCCGTTGCCGCAGGTGCCCGACCCCAGCACGTCCCCGGCGCGGACGACGGTGCCGCGGCTGGCGTAGGCGACCAGCTCCTCGAAGGGCCAGCCCATGTTGGACAGCAGGTCCTGACCCACCAGCTCGCCGTTGACGCTGACCTGCATGGCCAGGGCCAGGAAGCCCTCGGCGTCGCGGAAGGGCTCCAGCTCGTCGGCGGTGACCAGCCACGGGCCCAGGGTGGTGGCGAAGTCCTTGCCCTTGGCCGGACCGAGGCTGACCTTCATCTCCCGGGCCTGCAGGTCGCGGGCGGACCAGTCGTTGAGGACCGTGTAGCCGAACACGTGCTCGCGGGCCTGCTCCGGGTCCAGCGAGGCGCCGTCGCGACCGATGACCGCGGCCACCTCGAGTTCGAAGTCCAGCACCGAGCAGCCCGGCGGCACGGCGACGTCGTCGTGCGCACCGACCACCGCGTAGGGGTTGGTGAAGTAGAACGTGGGCGCCTGGTACCACTCGGGCACCACCCCGCCGTCCCCACCGGTGACGCCCTTCACGACGCCCTCGACGTGCTCCTCGAAGGCGACGAAGTCACGCACCGTCGGGGGCTGCAGCGGCGGCAGCAGCACGACGTCGGCCAGCGGCACCGCGGGTGCCTCCAGGGCCTGCTCCCCCGCGGCCAGCGCGGTGGCCAGCCCCGACCGCACCAGCTCGAGCACCGTCGTCCCGGGGATGCCGTGCACGCCGGCGTCGGAGACGACGCCGGCGGACACCTCGCCCCGGTGCTCCCAGGTCGCGAACCGCATCAGACCGGGGGTGCCACGAAGAGACCCTTGTCGGGGTCGTTGAAGGACTTCGCCGCCACGAACTCGTTCATCGCGTTCGCGGTGCCCCACTGGTCGGAGACCTCGGGCCGGGTGAAGTCGTAGAGCGAGGGGTGCCAGGTGTCCTCGTCGACCAGGTCGAGCTCGGTCGTGTACTCGACGGTGTTGCCGTGCGGGTCCAGGAAGTAGGAGAAGGTGTTGTTGCCGGCCATGTGCCGGCCCGGGCCCCAGATCTTCTCCACGCCCGCGCGCAGCGCCCGGCCGGTGCCGCGCATGTACTCGTCGATGCCGCGCAGCTCGAAGGAGGCGTGGTGCAGCGAGGGGTGCGGACCGCGGGCGACCGCCAGGCTGTGGTGCCAGGCGTTGGTGCGCAGGAAATACATCATGTTGCCCATGCGCGGGTGCATGAGGGTGTCCGAGAGCGCGAAGCCGAAGTGCTGCTCGTAGAAGGCCACGGTCTTCTCGGGCTCGCTGGAGTTGATCACCACGTGCGACAGGCGCACCGGGATCGACTCGCCCTCCTCGATCCGCCGGTGCTCGCGCACGGCGACGTCGGCGGACACCTCGACGGTGCGGCCCTCGACGTCGAAGAACCGGAAGCCGTAGCCGCCGCCGGGGGTCTGCAGCTCGGTCGGCTCGTGCACGAGCGGGACGCCGGCCGACGCCATCCGGGCGGCCAGGGTGTCGACGTCGGCACGGCTGCCGGCCCCGAAGGAGATCAGGTCGATCCGCTTGTCGGTGGCCTCGCGCAGCCGGACGACGTACTGCTCCGGGCTGCCCTCGGCGGCCAGGAAGGACAGGCCGCTGTCGGTCGTCTCCTCCGTCAGGCCCCAGGTGCCGGTGAAGAACTCGCGCTGCTTCGCGAGGTCCGGGACGGCCAGGTCGATGTGCCGCAGGTGGGTGATGAGTCGGTCGGTCACTGTCTTCTCCTGTCAGGCGGGCTGGCTGACCAGCTGGGCGACGGTGCGCATGAGCGAGGGGATGTCGCCCTGCACGTGGTCCAGCTGCCACTGGGCGAGCTGGTTGGAGGCCTCGACGACGGTGCGGGCCCGCTCGACGCGGCGGTCGTGGAAGGCGTCCCAGAGGTCGTCGTCCAGGGCATCGCGCTCGACGAGCAACGAGCCGAGGACGGCGGCGTCCTCCAGCGCCTGGGCACCGCCCTGGGCGATGGTGGGCGGGCAGGTGTGCGCGGCGTCGCCGATCAGCACGACGCGGCCCCGGTTCCACGGCGCGGGCAGCACGTGGGTCTCGAACCAGGTGTAGTTCACCTTCGAGGGGTCGGTGAGCGTCTCGCGGATCTCGTCCCACGGGCCGTGGTAGGCCTGCGACAGCCCGCGCATGGTGGCCAGCTGCTCCTCCGGGGTGAGGGTGGAGCGGTCCTGGGCGTCCTCGACGAGGTAGGCGTAGAGCGAGTCCTCGCCGGTCGGGCAGTACCCGGCGATGTAGCAGGGCCCGCCGTAGAAGAGGTCGGTGCGGGTGACGCTGGCCGGCCGCGGGCCGAACGAGCGCCAGATCCCCATGCCGGTGGACCTCGTCTCCAGCTCGATGCCGATCATCCGGCGGGTCCAGGACCGGACCCCGTCGGCGCCCACGACCAGGTCGTAGCGGCCCGACGACCCGTCGGAGAAGGTGACGTCGACGCCGTCGGCGTCCTGCGCCAGGTCGGTGGTCGTCGTCGCGTACCGCAGCTTGACCCCCACCTCGGCGGCGCGGTCGTGCAGCAGCTGGGCGAGCTCGGGGCGGGACATGCCCATGACGGCCGGGTACTCCGGGCCGCCGGTCTTGGCGTCGGGGACGGCGAACAGCTCGGTGCCGACCGGGTCGGGGGCCCGGAAGCCGGTGACGTCGAAGGCGTAGCCGCGCTCGCGGGCGGTCCCCCACACGCCGAGGCCGTCGAGCTCGCGCAGGGCGTTGCCCTGCAGGGTGATGCCCGAGCCGAGGGCGTGGACGTCGGGCTTGACCTCGACCAGGTCGACGGCGACGCCGGCCCGGGCCAGCCGGATGGCCGCGCCGGCGCCGGCCAGGCCGCCGCCGACCACCAGGACGTTCTGCACTGCGCTCATCGGGGTCTCCTACTTCACGGCGATCGGGGCGACCGGCGCACCGACGGCACCGGTGACGGGCAGGGGCGGGGCGGCGAGCAGGAACTCGTGCACGCCGTCGGCGGCGCAGTCGGCGGCCAGGGACTCCAGGTCCCACATCTCCCCGAGGAACAGGCCCAGGTGCGGGATGGCGACCTGGTGGAAGGGCTGGAAGGTCGGCACGGCGAACTCGCTGGGCCGCACCTCCACGCCCCACGTGTCGGTGGCGACGGCGGCGACGTCGTGGCTGCGCAGCCAGTCCAGCGAGGTGAACGACAGCCCGGGGGCGGGCCCGCCGGCGTAGTCGCCCCAGCCTCGGCCCTCGCTGATGTCGCGGCGGGCGCGGGCCAGGCGGCCGGTGCGCACCAGGAGCAGGTCGCCGCTGGTGACCTCGACCCCGGCGGACGCGGCGCAGGCGTCCAGGTGCTCGGGGGTGATGGCGAACCCGTCGGGGAGCTCGCCGTCGGTGCCGTGGGAGCGGCCGACGTCCAGGAGGACCCCCCGGCCGACGAAGCGGCCGGCGGTGGTCTCGATGCCGGTGGTGTTGTCGCCCTCGCTGGTGACGACCGCGCCCGCCCGGCGGCCGTTGTAGGCCTTCCCGTGGTCGAAGATGTGGCCCAGGCCGTCCCACTGGGTGGAGGCCTGCAGCGGCATGGTGACCATGTCGTCGGCGCCGCCGATGCCGTGCGGGAAGGCGGGGATGCCGGCCTCGGCGTCCAGGCCGGTGCCGAGCATGGCGTGCACGGGGTTGACCCGGCGCAGCCAGCCCTTCTGCGGGCCGTCGGTGTTGAAGTGCTGGGTCAGGTCGAAGCTGGCCCCGGTGCGCACCAGGGCCGCGCCCTGCACCCGCTTCTCGGGGGTGAGCAGGTTGAGCGTGCCGAGCACGTCGTCGCCGCCCCAGCGGCCCCAGTTGGAGACCCGCTCCGCCGCGGCGGCGATGGTGGCTTCGGGGTCCTGCGGGTCGAACACGGGTGCTCCTGTCGTCGGTGACGCGGACCACTCTCGACCCGGGCGAGGCATCAGGGAAGACCGGATCCTTGATGCCGGGCATCACCGCGGTGGATGATCCGCGCGTGAACGTGGCCAACCTGGACCTCAACCTGCTGGTGTCCCTGGACGCGCTCCTGGGCCAGCGGAGCGTGACGAGGGCGGCCCGGCAGCTGGGGCTGTCCCAGCCGGCGCTGTCGGCGTCCCTGGCCCGGCTGCGGCGGCACTTCGGCGACGAGCTGCTCACCCGGGTCGGCAACGAGTACCGGCTCACCCCGCTGGCCGGGCAGCTGCAGCTGCAGGCGCGCCTGGCGCTGGAGTCGGTGCACCGGGTCTTCACCGCCCAGCCCAGCTTCGACCCGGCGGTGTCCACCCGGGAGTTCAGCCTGCTGCTCAGCGACTACGGCGCCACCGTGCTCGGCGACACCCTGGCCGCGCTGCTGGACGAGGTGGCCCCGCACGCCCGGCTGCGGCTGGCCCCGCACACCCCCGAGCTGGTCGACCGGGCCGACCAGGCCCTGCTGGCGGTGGACCTGATGCTGCTGCCGATGGGGTTCCTGGCCGACCTGCCGCACGCCGAGCTCTACGCCGACGAGTGGGTGGTGGTGTGCTCGGCCGACCACCCCGACATCGACGACGCGGTGACCGTGGAGCAGCTGCGCACGCTGCCGTGGGTGGCGGTCTACCACGGCCCGAGCGCCTCCACGCCGGCCGCGCGGGTGCTGCGCCAGCGCGGCATCGAGCCCCGCGTGCAGGTGGTCACCGAGAACTTCCTGACCGTGCCCGGGCTGGTGGCCGGCTCCCGGCGGATCTCGCTGCTGCAGCGCCGGCTGGTGGACCTGCTGCCCCTGGGCAGCGGCGTGCGCACCCTGCCGTGCCCGCTGGACGTCGGCGGGCTGGTGGAGGCGATGTGGTGGCACCCGGTCTACGAGCGCGACCCCGACCACGTGTTCCTGCGCGACCTGGTGCTGCGCGCGGCCCGGCAGGCGACGACGCCGGTCAGCTGAGGCATCCACCGCGCTGATGGGTGCGGCCGGGGGATCTATTGGACGGCGGGTCCGGCGACTCCCCACACTCCGCGCTCAGTGATGCCGGTCACCGAGGTCCGGCACCCGAGCCCAGGAGCACCCGTGTCCCAGACCCTCGACGGTCCCGTCCCCGGCGCAGCCGCGGCCGCGCTCGACACCGGGGCGCTGCACCCGGCCACCGGCCGGCCCGCCGGTCGCCGGGAGATCGCCGTCCTCATGGCGGCCAGCTGCATGCCGATCCTCGGCGCGGTGCTGCTGTCCCCCGTGCTGCCCACCCTGCAGCGGGCCTTCGCCGGCACCCCCGGCGTCGACGCGCTGGCCCCGCTGGTGCTCACCGCGCCGGCGCTGATGATCGCCCTGCTGGCCCCGGTGGCCGGCCGGGTCGTCGACGCGGTCGGCCGCAAGCGGCTGCTGGTCGGTGCGCTGGCCGTCTACGCCGTGCTCGGCACCGCCCCCGTGCTGCTGGACTCTCTGCCCGCGGTGCTGGCCACCCGGGTCGGCGTCGGGATCACCGAGGCCGCGATCATGACCTGCTGCACCACGCTCATCGCCGACTACTCCGCCGGTGCCCGCCGGGCCAAGCTGTTCGGCCTGCAGACCATCGTCACCACGCTGGCCGCCACCGTCTTCTTCGGGCTGGGCGGTGCGCTGGGCAGCAGCGACTGGCGCACCCCGTTCTGGCTGTACCTGGTCGGCCTGCCGCTGGCCGTGCTGGCCGCCCTGCTGGTCTGGACGCCCACCGTGCCCCCGCGCAGCACCGCGGCCCTGCCCCCGCTGCCCTGGCGCCGGATGCTCGTGCCGCTGGCGGTCAGCCTGGTCGGCGGTGTCGTCTTCTACACCCCGATCGTGGAGCTGGCCTACGTGCTCGACGGCCTGGGCGTCACCGGGACCGCGGCGATCGGCGGCATCGCGGCGCTGGCCTCGCTGGCCACCGCGGCCGGGGCGGCGTCCTTCCCGCGGATCGTCCGCCGCGGCCCGGGCTTCCTGCTGCCGCTGGCCTTCGGCCTGGCCGGCCTGGGCCTGGTCGTCATGGGCCTGGCCCCGGCGGTGCCGGTCGCCGTGGTCGGCGCGGTGCTGGCCAGCGCCGGCACCGGGATCATGCTGCCCAGCCTGCTGACCTGGGTGGTCTCCGGGCTGGCGCTCGAGGAGCGCGGCCGCGGCACCGGCCGGTGGACCGCCGCGCTGTTCCTGGGTGAGTTCCTCTGCCCGCTGCTGGTCATCGCGGTCTCCGGTGCGCTGTCGGGCATCGCCGCCGCGGTCGCCGTCGTCGGCGGCGTCTCGGTGGCCGTCGCGGTGGTCGTCAAGCAGCTGCGCCTGGCCTGACCCCGGCACCGCACCACCGGCCCGGTCCCCGCACGCGGGGGCCGGGCCGGCGCCGTCAGCTGCGCACGACGTGCGCGCGGACCGCGCCGTCGGAGACCCAGCCCTTCGAGGTGGCGTAGCCGATCATCGCCTCGAAGCCGGCGGCCCAGTCTCCGTCGGCAGGGCCGGCCTGCCGGAGCCGCTCGACGGGCAGCCACACGTGGTCGCCGTCCAGCCGACCGAGGTCGCCGAGCCGGTGGGCCAGGTCGGCGTCGGCCAGGCCGGCCGGGGCCAGCACCTCCAGGCGGCGCAGGTCGCCGACGTCGGTGACGACGGCGGTGGGCCGGTGGGCGTCGATCTGCACGGGGGCCTCCAGCAGCCCGCCCGCCTAGATGCGGCAGGCGTGGATCGAGGTGACCAGGATGGCTCGGGCGCCGAGCTCCCACAGCTCGTCCATCAGCCGGTTGGTGTCGGTCTGCGGCACCATCGCGCGCACCGCCGACCAGCCCGGGGTCTGCAGCCGGCTCACCGTCGGGCCCTCCAGGCCCGGGGTGATCACGGTGGCCTTCTCCAGCAGCTCGTCGGGGCAGTCGTAGTCGAGCATCACGTACTGCCGGGCGACCAGGACCCCGCGCAGCCGGCGCTGCAGCTGGGCCACGGCCGGGTTCTCCTCGGCGCCGGCCCGGCGGACCAGGATGGCCTCGCTGGTGAGCACCGGGTCGCCGATCACGTGCAGGCCGGCCTGGCGCAGCGTCGTCCCGGTCTCGACCACGTCGCACACGGCGTCGGCCACGCCGAGGCGGCAGGCGGTCTCCACCGCGCCGTCGAGCTTGACCACCGCGGCGTCGATGCCGGACTCGGCGAGGAACTTCTCCAGCAGCACCGGGTAGGCGGTGGCGATCCGCCGTCCGGCCAGGTCGGCGACGGCCTCGATGCCCGAGCCGGTGGGGCTGGCGAACCGGAAGGAGGACCGGCCGAAGCCCAGCGCCATGACCTCCTCGGCCGGGGACTCGGTGTCCGGCGGGGTGGTCTCCTGCAGCATGTCGCGGCCGGTGATGCCGACGTCGAGGGTCCCGGCGGCCACGTAGACGGCGATGTCGCGCGGGCGCAGGTAGAAGAACTCGGTGTCGGAGTCGGGGTCGTAGACCGCGAGGTCCTTGGTGCTGCGGCGCTGCCGGTAGCCGCTCTCGGACAGCATCTCGGCCGCTGGCTCGGACAGGACGCCCTTGTTGGGGACGGCGACGCGCAGCACGGGGTGGCTCCTGGTCATCGGTTCTCGGTCACAGCTTCTCGGTCACAGGTGGGAGTACACGTCCTCGAGGGTGAGGCCCTTGGCCAGCATGAGGACCTGGGTCCAGTAGAGGAGCTGGCTGATCTCCTCGGCGGCCCGGTCGCCGTCCTCGTGCTCGGCGGCCATCCAGCTCTCCGCGGCCTCCTCGACGACCTTCTTGCCCACGCCGTGCACCCCGCCGGCCAGCGCCGCGACGGTCCCCGAGGCGGGGTCGCCGGCGGCGGCCTTGGCCTGCAGCTGGGCGAACAGGTCGTCGAAGGTTGTGCTCACGAGGTGCCGATCCCGAACCCGGTGTCGCGCTTGGGGCTGCGCAGCCCGCGCAGGGTGATCGCGGTGTCCAGGGCGGCGATGGTGGCCTCCCAGCCCTTGTCCTCCGCGGAGTCCTCCAGCCCGGCGCGGTCGCGGGCCTGGCCCTCGCCCTCGGTGGTCAGCACGCCGTTGCCGATGGGCACACCGGTGTCCAGGGACACCCGGGTCAGCCCGGCGGTGAAGGCGTCGCAGACGTACTCGAAGTGCGGCGTGCCGCCGCGGATGACCACGCCGAGGGCCACCACGGCGTCGTGGTCGGCGGCCAGCGCCTGCGCCACGACGGGCAGCTCCAGCGCGCCGCTGACCCGCACGACGGTGGGGTCGACGGCGCCCATCTCCTGCGCGCAGGCCAGCGCCCGCTCCAGCAGGGAGTCGCAGATGACGTGGTGCCAGCGGGCGGCGACGATGCCCAGCTTGATGCCCGACGCGTCCACCGTCTGCGCGCCCGGCGCCCCGCTGCCGCTCATGACTGCCTCCCCTGTGTGGTGCTCACTGGTCCTGCTCGGGTGCCCGGATGGGCGTGCGGGTGCCGACCGGGACCGGGATGTCCTCGCCCGGGTCGACGATGTCGAGGATGTGGCCCATGCGGTCGCGCTTGGTCCGCAGGTAGCCGATGTTCTCCGGCGTCACGTGGGTCGGCAGCCCGACCCGGCCGGTGATCCGCAGGCCGTAGCCCTCCAGGCCCGCCCGCTTGGCCGGGTTGTTGGTCAGCAGCCGCATGGAGTGCACGCCCAGGTCGACCAGGATCTGCGCGCCGGTGCCGTAGTCGCGGGCGTCGGCGGGCAGGCCCAGGTCGAGGTTGGCGTCGACGGTGTCCACGCCGGCGTCCTGCAGCTGGTAGGCCTGCAGCTTGTGCAGCAGGCCGATGCCGCGGCCCTCATGGCCGCGGATGTAGAGCACCACCCCGCGGCCCTCCTGGGCCACGGCGGCCAGCGCCGCGTTCAGCTGGGGGCCGCAGTCGCAGCGCAGCGAGCCGAACACGTCGCCGGTGAGGCACTCGGAGTGCACCCGGACCAGCACGTCCTCGCCGTCGCTGATGTCGCCGTAGACGAAGGCCACGTGCTCGCGGTCGTCGTAGGAGCTGGAGTAGCCGACCGCGGTGAACAGGCCCGGCGCCAGCGGCACCTGGGCCTCGGCGACCCGCTCGACCAGCTTGTCGAAGCGCTTGCGGTAGGCGATGAGGTCGGCGATGGAGCACATCACCAGGTCGTGCTCGTCGGCGAACACGCGCAGCTCGTCGGTGCGCGCCATGCCGATCGGGTCCTTCTCGCTGACCAGCTCGCACAACACGCCCGAGGGGCGCAGCCCGGCCAGCACGGCCAGGTCCACGGCGGCCTCGGTGTGGCCGGGCCGGCGCAGCACGCCGCCGTCGCGGGCGCGCAGCGGGACGACGTGGCCCGGGCGCGACAGGTCGGCGCTCGAGGTGTCGGCGGCGGCCAGCAGCCGGATGGTGTGCGCCCGGTCGGTGGCCGAGATGCCGGTGCCGATGCCCTCGCGGGCGTCGACGGTGACGGTGTAGGCGGTGCCGCGGCGGTCCTGGTTCACCCGGAACATGGGGGGCAGGTCCAGCCGGTCGGCGTCCTCCTCGGTGACCGCCACGCAGATGTAGCCCGAGGTGTAGCGGACCATGAAGGCCACCAGCTCGGGGGTGGCGAGCTCGGAGGCGAAGATCAGGTCGCCCTCGTTCTCGCGGTCCTCGTCGTCGATGACCACGACCGGCCTGCCGGCCTTGACCGCCGCGATCGCGTCCTCGATGGAGTCCAGCCGCTGGCCGCTCACGAGCGCGCGCCCATCAGCCGCTCGACGTACTTGGCGATGACGTCCACCTCCAGGTTGACCGGGTCACCGGCGGCGCGGGTGCCCAGCGTGGTCTCGCGCAGCGTGGTGGGGATGAGGGAGACCTCGAGCCAGGGCTGCGGGTCGTCGGCGGCCGAGCACGCGCTCACGGTGAGGGAGACGCCGTCGACGGTGATCGACCCCTTCTCCACGACGTAGCGGGCGATGCCCCCGGGCAGCCCGACGCGCACCACGGTCCAGTGCTCCGACGGCGCCACCGACACGACCTGGCCGACGCCGTCGACGTGGCCCTGCACGATGTGCCCGCCCAGCCGGGTGCCGGCGGTGACCGCGCGCTCCAGGTTGACCGGGTCGCCGGTGGTCAGCGCGCCCAGGCTGCTGCGGCGCAGCGTCTCGGCCATCACGTCGGTGGACCACACGCCGTCCTCGACCGCCGTCACGGTCAGGCAGACGCCGTTGACCGCGATGGAGTCGCCGAGGGCGACGCCCTCGAGGGTCTTGGCGCCGCGCAGCTGCAGGCGGGCGGAGTCGCCCTGGTCGTCGCGGACGACGAGGGTGCCGACCTCCTCCACGATGCCGGTGAACATCAGTCGGTCGTCTCCTCGGGTGTCGGTGCGCCCCCAGTGTGCCGGGTGGGGCGCAGGCGCAGCTGCACGTCCCTCCCCAGCGGGGTGACGTCCAGCGGTGTGAGCTGCAGCGCCGCGGCCATCGTGCTGATTCCCAGGTCGCCCACCAGCGACGGTCCGGCCCCCAGCAGCTGCGGCGCGACGTGCACCACCACCTCGTCCACGAGGCCGCCGCCGAGGAACGCCGCGGCCAGGGTCGGACCGCCCTCCAGCAGCACCCGGCGGACGTCGAGGTCCCACAGCTCGGCCAGCAGCGCGGCCGGGTCGGCGGCGCCGGAGACGTGCGTGCGGGCCGCGCCGTCGTGCACCCGGGCGCCGGCCGGCACGCGGCCCCGCCGGTCGAGCACCACCCGCAGCGGCTGCCGGTCGGCGTCGGCCCCGTCGGCGTCGCGGACGGTCAGCTGCGGGTCGTCCGCGAGCACCGTGCCCGACCCCACGAGGACGGCGTCGCAGGTGGCGCGCAGCCGGTGCACCTCGGCGCGGGCCACCGGGCCGGTGATCCACCGGCTGGTGCCGTCGGCCGCGGCGACCCGGCCGTCCAGGGTCGTGGCGACCTTCCAGACCACCTGCGGCCGGTGCTCCCGGACGCCGAGCAGCCAGGGGGCGAGGGCGCCGTCCTCCGCGGCGGCCTGCTCGACGCCGGTGACGACGTCCACCCCGGCGTCCCGCAGCCGCTGCGCGCCGCCGGCGGCCAGCCCGGTCGGCTCGGGGACGGCGACCACCACGCGGGCGACGCCGGCGGCCAGCAGGGCCTGGCTGCACGGGCCGGTGCGGCCGGTGTGGTCGCAGGGCTCGAGGGTGACGACGGCGGTGCCCCCGCGCGCCCGGTCCCCCGCCTGCGCCAGCGCGGCCACCTCGGCGTGCGGGCCGCCGGGGGGCGCGGTGGCGCCCTCGCCGACCACCCGGCCGGCGGCGTCGAGGACCACGGCGCCCACGGCCGGGTTGGGGCTGGTGCGGCCCAGCGCCGTCCACCCGAGCTCGCGGGCGCGCACCATGGCGGCCGCCTCGCCGGCCCGGGGCGCGGCGCCCGCCCGGGCGGCCGCGGCGGCCCGGGTGCCGGCGGCGGCCTGCTCCGCGGTGACCGGGTCGGTCACGGGGCGGGGAAGGACCGGGCGGCCTGCGCGCGCAGCGAGGCGATCGCCGCGGACGGGTCGTCGGCGCCGTAGACGGCCGAGCCCGCCACGAACATGTCCACCCCGGCCTCGGCCGCGGCCTCGACGGTGTCGGCGTTGATGCCGCCGTCGATCTCCACGAGCAGGGTCAGGTGGCCGGTGTCGACCAGCCGGCGGGCCTCGCGGACCTTGTCCAGCACCTCGGGCATGAACGCCTGGCCGCCGAAGCCCGGCTCCACGCTCATCACCAGCAGGGTGTCGAAGTCGCGCAGCACCTCGATGTAGTCCTCGAGCGGGGTGCCCGGCTTGAGCGCCAGCCCGGCCAGCGCGCCGGCGGACCGGAGGTCCTTGGCCAGCGCGCGGGGGTCGCTGGTGCAGGCCTCGGCGTGCACGGTGACGTTGCGGGCGCCGAGCTCGGCGTAGGCCGGCGCCCACCGCTCCGGGTCCTCGATCATCAGGTGGCAGTCCAGCGGCACAGGGCTCACGGCCTGGATCGCCTGCACCACGGGCTCGCCGAGGGTCAGGTTGGGCACGAAGTGGGCGTCCATCACGTCGACGTGCGCCCAGTCGGCGTCGGCGATGCGGGCCAGCTCGTCGGCCAGGCGGGCGAAGTCCGCCGACAGCAGGCTGGGCGCGATCATCGGGCGGCGTGGCACCCGGTGATCCTAGGTGCCGCCCGCGCCCGGCCGGACGGGGTCACCCGTGGGTGGCGCACTCCTGTGCCGCGGCCCACAGCAGCTCGGCCAGCGGGTCGGTGACCGGGTGCGCCCGCTGGTCGGCGGGCAGCTGGTGCCGCCGGTGCGCCAGCGCTGCGGCCACCCCCAGCCACGGCGTGCGCAGCTCGGCGGGGTACCAGGCGACCTCGGCGCAGAACAGCCCGCGCAGCCGGCGGCGGGTGGCCGCCCGGGCGAGCACCACGGTCACCGCACCCGCCGGCCGGTCCCGCACGAGCCCCCGCAGGACCGCGACCGCCACCGGCCGGTGCAGCCACAGGTCGCTGACGTCCACCACCGCGGGCCGGTCGGCCGCGAGCTGCAGCGCACCGGCCAGCGACTCCGCCAGCTGGGGCACCGCGTGCCGCACCTCGCCGCGCACGGTCACCACCGCCGCGGGGCCGCCGTCCCGCAGCACCACCTCGACGCCGTCCACCGCACGCCTCCGCCCGGTCGCTGACCGCAGCGCTCGGGCGTGCAGGGGGGATGGGCAGCCGGGCCCGGTCCCAAACCGGGTGGCCCGACATCCCCGGCGGTGGCTGGCTGCGCGCGGGGCGGAGGCGGGTGGGAGGTGATCGCCGACGGTGGGAGGCCGGTGCACTGACCTCCGACCGTCCGGGATCATCTCCGACCCCCGGGGGTCAGGGCTCCGGGGTGGTCCGGCGGTGGTCGGTCCAGGCCGACTCCACCGCGGTCATCGCGGCGGGGTCGGTGAGCGAGGTGGTGTCCCCGCCGCCGCGGCCGGCGGTCATGTCGGCCATCAGCCGGCGCATGATCTTGCCGGAGCGCGTCTTGGGCAGGTCGGTGACGACGACGACCTCCCGCGGCTTGGCGACCGCGCCCACCCGGGTGGCCACGTGCGCCCGCAGCTCCTCGGCCAGCCCGCTGTCGTCGGCGTCGCCGGCGCGGGTGATCACGAAGGCGACGATGCGCTGGCCGGTGACGTCGTCGGGCGCGCCGACCACCGCGGCCTCGGCCACCCGCGGGTGGGAGACCAGCGAGGACTCCAGCTCGATGCTGCTCAGCCGGTGCCCGGACACGTTGAGCACGTCGTCGATGCGGCCGCCGATCCAGACGTAGCCGTCCTCGTCGCGGGAGGCGGAGTCGCCGGCCAGGTACCAGCGGCGGTCGGCGTAGGGCGCCCAGTACGAGCGGACGAAGCGGTCGTGGTCGCCCCACACCGTGCGCGCCATCCCGGGCCCGGGCCGGGTGATGACCAGGTTGCCCTCCACCCCCGGCGGGGTCTCCCGGCCGTCGTCGTCGACCACGGCGACGGCCATCCCGGGCAGCGCCACCGTCGCCGACCCGGGCTTGAGCGGCGTCACCCCCGGCAGCGGGGCGATCACCGCCGCCCCGGTCTCGGACTGCCACCACGTGTCCACGACCGGGCAGCGCCCGCCGCCGACGTGCTCGTGCAGCCACCGCCACGCCTCGGGGTTGATGGCCTCCCCCACCGAGCCGAGCAGCCGCAACGACGACAGGTCGTGGCCGGCCGACAGCTGCGGCCCGTGCTTCATGAAGGTCCGGACCAGCGTCGGCGCGGTGTAGTACGTGGTCACCCCGTACCGCTCGACGACCTCGAAGTGCCGGCCCGGGTGCGGGGTGAGCGGGCTGCCCTCGTAGACGACCTGGGTGGCGCCGTTGGACAGCGGTCCGTAGAGCACGTAGGTGTGCGCGGTGACCCAGGCCAGGTCGGCCTGGCACCAGTAGACGTCGTCGTCGCGCAGGTCGAACAGCGCCCAGTGCGTCCAGCTGGCCTGGGTCAGGTAGCCGCCGCTGGTGTGCACCAGGCCCTTGGGCCGGCCGGTGGTGCCCGAGGTGTAGACGATGAACAGCGGGTGCTCGGCCGGGAAGGGCTCCGCGGTGTGCGTGGCGGGCTGCCGGTCGAGCAGGTCGTGCCACCACACGTCCCGGCCCGGGGTCCAGGGGACGTCGTCGGTGCCGGTGCGGCGCACCACCAGCACGTGCGCGACGTGGTCGAGCCCGGCGACCGCCTCGTCGACGACGGACTTCACCGGCACCGCGGCACCGCGGCGGAACTGGCCGTCGCTGGCGATGACCACCGTCGCGCCGGTGTCGGCGACCCGGAAGCGCAGCGCGTCGGCGGAGAAGCCGCCGAACACCAGGCTGACCACCGCGCCGATGCGGGCGCAGGCCATCGTGGCGACGACGGTCTCCACGAGCACCGGCAGGTACAGCACCACCCGGTCGCCGGGCCCGACGCCGAGCTCGGTCAGCCCGTTGGCCAGCCGCTGCACCTGCTCGTGCAGCTGCGCGTAGGTGACGGTGCGCCGGTCGCCGGGCTCGCCCTCCCAGTGCAGGGCGACCTTCTCCCCGCGCCCGGCGTCGACGTGCCGGTCGACGCAGTTGACGGCCACGTTGAGGGTGCCGCCGTCGAACCAGCGCGCCGTGGGCCACTGCGCGTCGTCGTGCACGGTGTCCCAGGGCCGGTCCCAGGTCAGCCGGCCGGCCTGCTCGGCCCAGAACGCCAGGGGGTCGGCGTCGGCCCGTTCCTGGACCCCCGGCCCCACGTTCGCCCGGGCAGCGAGGTCCGGCGGCGGCGGGTAGGTCTCCACGTCGGGCACCCGCCCATCCTGACCTGTCGGCCGGGTCACCCCGCGAGCAGCCCGGGCGGGCATCAGGCGCGGCGGCGGAGCAGGGCGACGAACATGGCGTCGGTGCCGTGCCGGTGCGGCCACAGCTGCAGCGCCCCGCCCCGGGCGGCGTCGGGCACCCCGGGGAACAGCGGGGCCACGGGCAGCACCTCGACGTCGTCCCGACCGGTCACCGACGCCACCACGTCGACGGTCTCGGCGGTGTGCGGCGAGCAGGTCACGTAGGCCACCACACCCCCGGGCCGGACGGCGTCCAGCGCGGCGGTGAGCAGCTCCTGCTGCAGGGCGGCCAGCGGGGCGACGTCCTCGGGGGTGCGGCGCCAGCGGACCTCGGGACGGCGCCGCAGCGCGCCCAGCCCGGTGCACGGCGCGTCCAGCAGCACGCGGTCGAAGCTGGCCGGCGCCCACGGGCCGGTGCGGCCGTCGGTGACCTGCAGGTCGACGTCGGGGGCGTCGCGCAGCGCCGAGGCGACCAGGCCGACCCGGTGCTCGGACCGGTCGGCCGCGGTCAGCGACACCCCCGCGGGACGGACGGCGGCCAGCAGCGCGGCCTTGCCGCCGGGCCCGGCGCACATGTCCAGCCAGCGGGCGTCGGGGCCCTCCAGCGGCGCCCGCACCAGCGCCAGCGCAGCGACCTGCGAGCCCTCGTCCTGCACACCGGCCGTCCCGGCCCGGACCGAGGGCAGCTTGCCCGGGTCGCCGCCCTCCAGGCGCACCGCGTACGGCGACCAGGGCCCCGGCAGGCCGTCGGACTCCGCGATCAGCGTCGCCCGGTCGACCGCGCGGGCCACCAGGTGCACCTCCGGGGCCTCGTCGTCGGCCAGCAGCGCGGCCTCCAGCTCCGCGTCGGTGGTCCCAGGGCCCAGCGCGTCCCGCCAGGCGTCGATGACCCACAGCGGGTGGTCGGTGAGCAGCGACAGCCGCTCGTCCCCGGTGGCCCCGAGGGTCTGCACCCACTGCTCGCGGGTGCCGCCGGCGGCGACCTTGCGCAGCACGGCGTTGACCAGCCCGGAGCCGCCGGTGCCCACGATCGCCCGGGCCAGCGCGACGGTGGTGTCCACCGCGGCGTGCGCGGGCACCCGCAGGTCCAGCAGCTGGTGGGTGCCCAGCCGCAGCAGGTCCAGCAGCTCGGGCTGCAGCTCGGCCAGCGGCCGGGAGACCAGCCCGGCCAGGACGGCGTCCAGGGTGCCGGTGGCGCGCAGCGTGCCGTAGGTCAGCTGGGTGGCGAAGGCGGCGTCGCGCGGGCCGAGGTCGGCGGCGCGCTCGCGCAGCAGCTGGGGCAGCAGCAGGTTGGCGTAGGCGTCGCGGGAGGACACCCCGTGCAGCACGTCGTAGGCGGTCAGCCGGGCGCCGTCCAGCACCGGGCGCGACCAGCGGCTCTCCGGTCGGTGCTGCACCGTGCGGGGCCCGGCGGGGCGGCCCGACGGCCCGCGGCGGCGGGGCGCGGGGGTCACGCGCCCACCCGCTCGCCGTCGGCCGGCCGGGCGCCGCGCGCCCAGTCGGGGGCGGGCAGCAGCTTCTTGCCCGCCGGCTGCACCTGGCCCAGCCGCACGCAGCCGCGGCCGGTGCCGACCAGCACGCCGGAGGCACCCACCGACACCTCGCCCGGCGCCAGGCCCAGCGAGGTGGGCAGCGGCTCGACCGGGCCCAGCCGCAGGCGCTCACCGCGCCACGTCGTCCAGGCACCCGGTGCGGGGGTGACCCCCCGCACCCGCCGGTCCACGACGTGCGCGGGCAGCGCCCAGTCGACCCGGGCGTCGGCGGTCTCGACCTTGGGTGCCAGCGAGATGCCCTCGGCGGGCTGGGGCACCGGCTCCAGCGAGCCGTCGGCGATGCCGTCCAGGGTGGCGACCAGCAGCCCGGCGCCGCTGACCGCCAGGCGCTCCAGCAGGTCGCCGGCGGTGTCGCGGGGCCGGACCTCCTCGGTGACCACGCCGTACACCGGGCCGGTGTCCAGGCCCTGCTCCAGCCGGAAGGTGCACGCGCCGGTGACCTCGTCGCCGGCCATCAGGGCGTGCTGCACCGGGGCGGCGCCGCGCCAGGCCGGCAGCAGCGAGAAGTGCAGGTTGACCCAGCCGTGCACCGGGACGTCCAGGGCGGCCGGGGGCACCAGCGCGCCGTAGGCGACCACGGGGGCGCAGTCGACGCCCAGCGCCGCGAACTCCTCGAGGAAGGCCGGGTCGCGCGGCGAGGGCGGCTGCAGCACCGGGACGCCCGCGGCGTCGGCGGCCTGCGCGACCGGCGAGCGCACCTCGCGGCGACCGCGCCCGGCCCGGGCGTCGGGCCGGGTCAGCACCGCGACGACGTCGTGGTCGCCGGCCAGCAGGGCCTGCAGCGCCGGGACGGCGGGCGCCGGCGTACCGGCGAACAGGAGCTTCAGTGCGGGCTCACCTTCACCACGGGCGCCGGGGCGGGCTCGCCCTGCGGCAGCCAGCTGTCGTGGCCCTGCCACTCGGCGTCGGCCAGCACCGACAGCGCGGCCTCGCGGGCCTGCGCGTCGAGCCGGTCGACGAACAGCACGCCGTCGAGGTGGTCGGTCTCGTGCTGGATGGCCCGGGCCAGCTTGTGCGAGCCCTCCACCCGGATCGGTTCGCCGTGCATGTTCCACCCGCTGGCGGCGACGTAGAGGTGCCGGCGGCAGTCGAAGCGGAAACCGGGGATGGACAAGCAGCCCTCGGCGTCCTCCTCGGTCTCCACGCCGACGGGGACGACGTCGGGGTTGACCAGGTGGCCCACCTCGCCGTCGACGTACCAGGTGAACACGCGCAGGCCGACGCCGATCTGCGGCGCGGCCAGCCCGGCCCCGCCGGCGGCGTGCATGGTCTCGGTCAGGTCGGTGACCAGCCGGCGCAGCTCGGCGTCGAAGTCGACGACGGGGGCGGCGGGGGTGCGCAGCACCGGGTCGCCCATGATCCGGATCGGGGTGACGCTCACCCGTCGAGGATAGGCGGCCCCCGGAGGCGCCCGGACTCGGTACGGTGCGGTATGGCTCCCGGTACCCGGCACCGCGCCCGTGCCCTCGTCAGCAGCGTCCTGGACGGCGTCGTGGTCGGCGCCGGCGAAGCGGCCCTGGACCACCCGAAACGCTCCCCCGCCCGGCGGCGCACCTACGCCGCGCTGGCCGGCGCCGTCCTGGCCGACGCCGCGCTGTCGGAGGTGCCCACGGTGCGCGCCATCGCGGCCGGCCGGCCGCCGCGGCCGGTGTCCCCGCCCGAGCAGCAGCTGGGGATCGCCGCCGGGCTGGTGTCGGTGGGCTGGGGCCTGCTGACCACGGTCGTCGACGGGCCGCTGGCCCGGGCGCTGGCCCGCCGCGGGGTGGCCCGGCCGCACCTGGTGCTCGGGGTGGCCGCGGGCGCGGTGACCGCGGTGTCGACGCTGCCGCTGTGGTGGCGGCGGGGCACGCTGCGGATCGCCGCCGACGAGCGGCAGGCCCGCGAGGACGCCGACGTCGCCGCCTGGGAGGCCGAGCTCGCCGAGGTCGAGCGCTAGAGGCTGTCGGGGTCCAGCTGCACCCGGACGTGCTCGGGGGTCTTGCGGGCCGACCGCACGCCCTGCACCTCGGCCAGCGCCCGGGCCAGGGCGAGGCCGTCGGTCCGGGCCACCCGCACCAGGTACCGCTCGCCCGCCTCGTGGCCCGGCCGGGCCGGCTCGGGCACCGGGCCGAGCACGTCGGCGCCCCCGGGCGCGCGCAGCAGCTCCAGGAACTCGGCCAGCGCGGCCGGTGAGGCCGACAGCGCCGCCATCCGGGTGGCCGGCGGGAAACCCAGCTCACGCCGGTCGGCCAGCTCGCGGGCGGCCAGCCCCGCCGGGTCCCAGCGCACCAGCGCCTGCGCCACCGGGTGCCCGGCGTCGGCGGCCACCAGCACCTGGCCGCCGTCGCCCGCCGGGCGCACGAGCGCCGCGGCGTTGGCCCACCGGCGCAGCGTCTCCTCCCCCGCCCGCAGGTCCGGGCGGCCCAGCAGCGCCCAGCCGTCCAGCAGCAGCGCCGCGCCGTAGCCGCCGGGCACCACCGGTTCCGCGCCGGGGGTGGCGACCACGATGGCCGGCCCCGGGTCGACCGCGGCCAGCACGGAGCCGCGACCGCTGACCCGCACCGCGGCGCCGGGGAACGCCCGGCCCAGCTCCTCGGCGGTGCGGGCCGAGCCCACCACCGAGGCGCGCAGCTTGGTGCCGTGGCAGTGCGGGCAGTCGAAGACCGCGGCCGGCCGCGCGCACCACCGGCAGGCCGCGACCCGCTGCCCGCCCGGGCCGGGTGCGGCCGCGACGCCGAGCGGGCCGGCGCAGTGCGCGCAGCGGGCGGGTGCCCGGCAGCGGTCGCAGACCAGGCCCGGGGCGTAGCCGGCGCGGGGAACCTGCACCAGCACCGGCGCCCCGGTGGCCAGCGCCTCCCGGGCCACCCGGAACGCCAGGGAGGGCAGCCGGGCGGTGCGGGCGGCCGGGTCGCGGGCCAGCTCGGAGTCCGCGCCCAGGGCCTGCACGCGGGGGGCGGCCGCGCGCAGCACCGCCCGGTCGGCGACCAGCTCGTGCGCCCAGCCGGACTCCACCAGCAGCGCGGCCTCCGCGGTGCGCGCCGTGGCGGCCACCACCGCCGAGCAGCCGGCCAGGTGCGCGCGCTGCACCAGCACGTCGCGGGTGTGCGGGTAGGGCGCGCGCGGCTCGGCGTGCAGGTCGTCGCCGTCGTCCCAGACCACGACCAGGCCCAGGTCGCGGACCGGGGCGAACATCGCCGCCCGGGTCCCCAGCACGACCTGCGCGGTGCCGCGGGAGACCGCGAGGAACCGGCCGTAGCGGGTGTCGGGGGCGGCGTCGGCGCGCAGCACGGCGACCGTCTCCTTCGGCAGCACCGCGGCCGCGGCGGCGGCCAGCCGGTCGAGGTCCTTGCCGTCGGGGACGACGACCAGGGCGCCCCGCCCGCCGGACAGCGTGGCCCGGCACAGCTCGGCCAGCCGGGCCGGCCAGTCCTCGCCGGGCAGCGCCGTCCACACCGCGCGCACGGGGCGGCCGGCGGCCAGCGCCTCCAGGAAGGCGTCGCCGGTCGGGTAGCGGGCGAAGCCGGCCGGGTCGGGCGGCTCCGGCGGCGGGGGCGGGTCGGCGACCGGGCGCTTCTCCGGTGCGCCGCGCCGCGGCGGCAGGGCCAGCCGCAGCACGTCGGTCAGCGTGCCGGCGTACCGGTCGGCCACCACCCGGGCCAGCTCGGCCACCTCGGGGGTGAGCACGGGCTCGGCGGACACCAGCTTGGCCAGGGGTGCGAGCTTGCCGGTGTGCTCGGTCGTCGTCCCCACCTCGAGGACGACGCCGTCGACGAGCCGGCCGGCGAACCGGACCCGCACCCGGCACCCCGCGACGACGCCGTCCCCGAGGTCGTCGGGGACGGCGTAGTCGAACGGGCGGTCCAGGTGGGCCAGCGGGACGTCGACGACGACCCGGGCTACGCGCACGGCCCCATGGTGCCGGGCGCCACCGACAAGATCAGACGGCGGCCTTGAGCGCGTCGACGCGGTCGGTGCGCTCCCACGGGAGGTCCAGGTCGGTGCGGCCGAAGTGGCCGTAGGCGGCGGTCGGCCCATAGATGGGCCGCAGCAGGTCCAGGTCGCGCACGATCGCGCCCGGGCGCAGGTCGAACACGCCGGTGATGGCCTTCTGCAGGACCTCGTCGGGCACGGTGCCGGTGCCGAAGGTCTCCACGAACAGACCGACCGGGCTGGCCGCGCCGATGGCGTAGGCGACCTGCACCTCGCAGCGGCGGGCCAGGCCCGCGGCGACGACGTTCTTGGCCACCCAGCGCATGGCGTAGGCCGCGGAGCGGTCGACCTTCGAGGGGTCCTTGCCGGAGAAGGCGCCGCCGCCGTGCCGGGCCATGCCGCCGTAGGTGTCCACGATGATCTTGCGGCCGGTCAGCCCGGCGTCGCCCATCGGGCCGCCGATGACGAACTTGCCGGTCGGGTTGACCAGCAGCCGGTGCCCGGTGGTGGGCAGGCCGAGCTCGGCGAGCTCGGGCTGCACCACGAGCTCCTCGACGTCGGGGGTCAGCAGGGTGTCGATGGAGATGTCCTCGGCGTGCTGCGAGGAGACCACCACGGTGTCCACGCCGACCGGCCGGTCGTCCTCGTAGACCACGGTGACCTGGGTCTTGCCGTCGGGGCGCAGGTAGGGCACCGAGCCGTCCTTGCGCACCGCCGACAGCCGCTTGGACAGCCGGTGGGCCAGCGCGATGGGCAGCGGCATGAGCTCGGGGGTCTCGTCGCTGGCGTAGCCGAACATCAGGCCCTGGTCGCCGGCGCCCTGCTTGGCGATGAGGTCCTCCGCGGCGGCGGCGCGGTCGGCGGCACCGGTGCGGGACTCATAACCCAGGTCCACGCCCTGCGCGATGTCGGGCGACTGCGCACCGAGGGAGACGCTGACGCCGCAGGAGGCGCCGTCGAAGCCCTTGCGGGAGGAGTCGTAGCCGATCCGCAGGATGGTGTCGCGCACGACCTGGGCGATGTCGACGTACCCGGCGGTGGTGACCTCGCCGGCGATGTGCACCTGGCCGGTGGTGATCATGGTCTCGACGGCCACGCGGCTGCGGGGGTCCTGGGTGAGCATCTCGTCCAGGATCGCGTCGCTGATCTGGTCGGCGATCTTGTCCGGGTGGCCTTCGGTGACCGACTCGGACGTGAACAGGCGACGTGCCACTTCGATGCTCCCTGGGGTTGCTGGTCGGACCCGCGACGGCGGGGCCTCTCTCGGCGTTCGTCGTGGGGACGCCCGGCGGACGAGGTTACCGGCGAGTGGTCACCCGCGGCGCGACGGAGTCCCAGATCCCGGCGGCGACGAGGTCCTTGGGGCCGGCCGGGACGTCGGTGGCCGAGCCGTCGGCGGCGAGCACGGTGACGGCGTTGTCGGGCCGGCCGAACACCTGCCCGGCGGAGACGTCGTTGACCACCAGGAGGTCGCAGCCCTTGCGGGCGAGCTTGGCGCGCGCGTGGCCCAGCACGTCGTCGTCGGCGTCGCCGGTCTCGGCGGCGAAGCCGACCACCAGCTGGCCCGCGGGCCGGGCGGCGACCAGGCCGGCCAGGACGTCGGGGTTGCGGGTCAGCGCGACCGAGGACGGCTCGCTGGACCCGCCCTTCTTCATCTTGGCGGGGGCGACCTCGGCGGGCCGGAAGTCCGCGACCGCGGCGGCCATCACGACCACGTCGGCGGCGGGGGCGTGCTCGGTCATCGCCGCCCCGAGCTCGGCCGCGGTGCCCACCGGGACGACCCGGCAGCCGAAGGGTGCGGGGTCCTCGACGTTGGCCGCGACCAGCGTGACCTCGGCGCCGCGGGCGGCGGCGACGCGGGCCAGCGCCCAGCCCTGCCGACCCGAGGACCGGTTGCCCAGGAAGCGCACCGGGTCCAGCGGCTCGCGGGTGCCGCCGGCGCTGACCAGCACGCGGGTGCCGGCCAGGTCCTGGTGCAGCGAGCCGCCGGCCAGCACGACGTCGAGCAGGGCCGCGACGTCGGCGGGCTCGGGCAGCCGGCCGGGGCCGGAGTCGGGCCCGGTGAGCCGGCCGACCGCGGGCGGCAGCACGACGGCGCCGCGGCGGCGCAGGGTGGCGACGTTGTCCTGGGTGGCCGGGTGCAGCCACATCTCGGTGTGCATGGCCGGCACGAAGACCACGGGGGCGCCGGTGGCCAGCAGGGTCGCGGTGAGCAGGTCGTCGGCACGGCCGGCGGCGGCGCGGGCCAGCAGGTCGGCGGTGGCCGGGTTCACCACCACCAGGTCGGCGGTCTGGCCGATGCGCACGTGGGCGACCTCGGGGACGTCGTCCCACACCTCGGTGCTCACCGGGTTGCCCGACAGCGCCTCGAAGGTGGCCGCCCCGACGAAGCGCAGCGCCGACGCGGTGGGCACCACCCGGACGTCGTGGCCGCGCTCGGTGAGCGCCCGCAGCAGCAGCGCGGACTTGTAGGCGGCCACCCCGCCGCCGACGCCCAGCACGATCCGGCTCATGCGCCCATCCTGCCCCGGGCACGACGAAGCCCCCGGCCGCGGGGCCGGGGGCTTCATCCGATGGGGTCTAGTTCTCGCCGGCCGTGTGGGTCAGCAGGCCCTCGTTGATCTCGCGCAGCGCGATCGAGAGGGGCTTCTCCTGGGGGGCGGTGTCGACCAGCGGGCCGACGTACTCCAGCAGGCCCTCGGAGAGCTGGCTGTAGTAGGCGTTGATCTGGCGGGCCCGCTTGGCGGCGTAGATGACCAGCCCGTACTTGCTGCTGGTGCGCTCGAGCAGCTCGTCGATCGGGGGGTTGGTGATGCCCTCGGGGGCAGGTGCGACTCCGGACACGGGCGGGTGAGCTCCTCGGTAGGACGGCAGGCGCTGCAGGCGGGACGTCAGCCTGCGGGTGGCGCAGTCAGCAAGAGTACCAACTCGTCCGCCGCGCGGGCGAGGTCGTCGTTCACGACCACCACGTCGTAGTCGCCGACGGCGGCCATCTCGGCCCGGGCGATGGCCAGCCGGCGCTCGATGACCTCGGCCGGCTCGGAGCCGCGGCCGGTCAGCCGGGCGGCCAGCTCCTCGAACGAGGGCGGGGCCAGGAAGACCAGCCGGGCGTCGGGGGCGGAGGCGCGGACCTGGCGGGCGCCCTGCATCTCGATCTCCAGCAGCGCCGGCAGGCCGAGGGCGAGCTGCTCGTCGACGGGGGCGCGCGGGGTGCCGTACCGGTTGCCCGCGTACTCGGCCCACTCCAGCAGGCCGTCGGTGGCGACGAGGTGGTCGAAGTCCTCGGCGTCGAGGAAGTGGTAGTGCTCGCCGTCGACCTCGCCGGGGCGGGGCCGGCGGGTGGTCACCGAGACCGACACCCACACGTCGGGGTGCCGGCGGCGGACCTCGGCGACCACGGTCCCCTTCCCCACGCCCGAGGGACCGGACAGCACCGTCAGGCGGGCACGCGTCGCGACCACGGCGGACGGACCTCGGGCGGGGGCGGGGGCGGGGCTCAGGCGGACTGCTCGCCGGCGAACTCGGCCTCCAGCGCCTTGCGCTGGTTGGCGCCCAGCCCGCGCACGCGGCGGGTCGGGGAGATCTCCAGGCGCTCCATGATCTTGGCGGCGCGGGCCTTGCCGACACCCGGGAGGGACTCCAGGACGGCGGAGACGCGCATCTTGCCGATGACCTCGTCGGTCTCGCCCTGCTTGAGGACGTCGCCGACCGAGGTGCCCTTGCTCTTGAGCCGCTCGCGCAGCTCGGCGCGGACCTTGCGGGCCGCGGCGGCCTTCTCGAGGGCGGCAGCGCGCTGTTCGGGGGTCAGCTGGGGGAGAGGCACGGGGACTACCCAATCATCGTCGTGGCGGGCGGAACGCCGCCGGATCGGTTCGGACTGCGAGAGGTGGGGTGGGCAGCGGCCCACGGGCTGGAGCCTGGGGAGCAACCTAGTCACCCCGGGGCGGGGTGGCAGCACCCCCCGGCACCGGATCGGCCGGATACCGTCCGGCCGAGAAGTTGACACACTACAACTGCGCGGCGGTACGACCTCCGGCGGTCCGCGCTGCTCAGCCCGCCAGTTCGGCGGCCCAGCGCTCCGCGGCGGCGCGCAGCCCGGCCGGGTCGGGCCCGGCGCCCAGCACGTCCCGCGACACCGTCGGGACGACCGCCCGGTCGGCGCCGAACAGCCGGCGCAGGTCGCCCGGGGTGCCGCCCTGCGCACCCAGCCCGGGGGCGAGCACGGGCCCGCGCAGGCCCGCGAGGTCGACGTCCAGCTCGGCCAGCGTGGCGCCGACGACGACGCCGAAGGACCCGGTGCGCGGCCCCCACCCACCGTCGCCGCCACCGTCGTCGTCACCGTTCCAGGTGCCCACGGTGTCGACGACGGCCTGGGCGACTGTGCGGCCGTCGTCCAGGCGGGCGTGCTGGAAGGTCCCCGCGTCGGGGTTGGAGGTGCGGGCCAGCACGAACAGCCCCCCGCCGTGCGCCCGGGCGGTGCGCACCGCGGGCTCCAGCGACCCGGGGCCCAGGTAGGGGCTGACGGTGAGCGCGTCGACCTGCATCGGGTGCCCGTCGGCGAGGACGTCGGCGTAGCCGGCCATGGTGGAGCCGATGTCGCCGCGCTTGGCGTCCAGCAGCACCAGGGCGCCCGCCGCGCGCGCGGCGGCCACGGCGTCCTCGAGCACCAGCAGCCCGCGGGCGCCGTGCCGCTCGTAGAACGCCGACTGCGGCTTGAGGACGGCGACCGTGCCGGCCAGCGCCCCCACCACGGCGTCGGTGAACCGGCGCAGGCCCTCGACGTCGTCGGCCAGGCCCCAGGCGCCCAGCAGCTCGCGGTGCGGGTCGATGCCCACGCACAGCGGCCCCCGCCCGGCGACGGCGGCCGCCAGCCGGGCGCCGAAGGGGTCGGTCACCGGTGCCGCCCGGACGGGTCCTCGTCGGGGGCGCGGTGGGCGTAGCCGACGGCGTCGGCCAGCCGGCCGAAGCCCCGCTCCCCCAGCGCCTCGGCGAGCTCCTCGTGGATGCGGGCCGGGGCGGACGGGTCGTTGAACACCGCCGTGCCCACCGAGACCGCGCCGGCGCCGGCCAGCACGAACTGCAGGGCGTCCAGGCCGGTGCGGATGCCGCCCATGCCCAGGATCGGCACATTGGGCAGCGCGGCGTGCACCTGCCACACGCAGCGCAGCGCCACCGGCCGGATCGCCGGTCCCGACAGCCCGCCGGTGACCCCGCCGAGCACCGGGCGCATGGTGTCCGGGTCGATGACCAGCCCCAGCAGTGTGTTGATCATCGACAGGCCGTTGGCGCCGGCGTCGGCGCAGGCCCGGGCGACCGACACGATGTCGGTGACGTCGGGGGTCAGCTTGGCGTAGACCGGGTGCGCCGGGTCGGCGGCCTCCCGGACGGCGGCCACCACCGCGGCCGAGGCGTCGGGGTTGCAGGCGAAGACCTCGCCGCGGCTCTCCACGTTCGGGCAGGAGATGTTGACCTCGATGCCCAGCACCCCGGGCGCCCCGCGCAGCCGGGAGGCCAGCTCGGCGAAGTCCTCGGTGCGGGCACCGGCGATGGACACGAACGAGCGCACCCCGCGCTCGGCCAGCCAGGGCAGCTCGTCGGCCAGCAGGCCGTCGATGCCCGGGCCCTGCAGCCCGATCGAGTTGATCATGCCGCTCGGGGTCTCGGCCATCCGCGGCGTCGCCCGGCCCGACCGGGGCCGCAGCTGCACCGACTTGGTGACCACCGCCCCGATCGAGGTCAGGTCGAAGAACGGGTCGAGCTCGCGGCCGAAGGACGAGCAGCCCGACGCGGTGAGCACCGGGCTGACCACCGGCACCCCGCCGATGGAGGCCTGCATGTCGACGCTGGGGACGTCGACCTCGGGCAGGGTGGTCACGGCGTCTCGCCCTCCTCCGCGGGGGTGTGGGCCAGCACCATCGCGTCGGCGCCGACCAGGTCCGCGGGCAGCGTGCCGACGTCGCCGAAGCGCACCCGGTCCCCCGCGAACACCGGGCCGTCGGTGCACGAGCGGGCGAACCGGCTGCGGCCGTCGGCACCGACGACCGGCAGCACGCAGGTCATGCAGACCCCCACGCCGCAGGCCATCGACTCCTCGACCGCCACCCACGAGGGCACCCCGCGGTCGGTGGCCAGCCGCGCCACGGCGGCGAGCATCGGCATGGGCCCGCAGGCGTAGACCACCCCGGCGCCGCCGACCAGCTCGGCCACCGGACCGGTTACCCGCCCGGTCCGCCCGGCGCTGCCGTCGTCGGTGGTGACCACGAACGGCGCGGCGACCGCGGCCAGGTCCTCCACCGAGCACAGCCGGGCCTCGTCGCCGGCGCCGACCACCGCGGCCACCTCGTGCCCGCGCGAGCGCAGCAGCCCGCCCAGGCCGACGAGCGCCGCGGCGCCGTAGCCGCCCCCGACCAGCAGCGCGGGCGTGCCCGGCGGCGGCAGGGGGAACGGCCGGCCCAGCGGCCCGACCACGTCGACCTCGTCGCCGGGCCGGCGCGACGCCAGCCAGGTCGAGCCGGCGGCGCGGGCGCTGACCACCACGGAGAAGCGGCCCTCCCCCACCCCGGCGATGGCGATCGACCGGCGCAGCAGCATCGCCGACGTCGGCCCGCCGACCGCGAAGGCCACGAACTGGCCCGGCGCGGCGGTCTCGGCGATGTCGGGCGCCTCGATCGTCAGCTCGGTGTAGGCGCTGACCGGCCGGGAGCCGACCACCACGGCCACGCCCTGCACCGGCGGGTGCGCCGCCGGCGGCGCGGGCGCACCCAGCGGCCCGCGGGCCGCACCGGGCACCGGGGGCAGCAGCCGCTCCCCCGAGGGCAGCTGCACCACCCGGGTCCCGCTGTCCTCCTCGCTCACGCCTGCGCCCGGCTGGCCGCCAGCGCCGCGTGCAGGTCCTGCAGGCTGCGCACACCCAGGTCACCGCGGCGCAGCGACTCCACGCCCTGCACCGCCGCGGCCAGGCCCGGCACCGTGGTGATGCACGGGATGCCGGCGGTCACCGCCGCCGAGCGGATCTCGTAGCCGTCCAGCCGCGGCCCGGAGTTGCCCGGGGCGCCGAACGGGGTGTTGACGACCATGTCGACCTCCCCGGCCAGGATCTTCTCCACCACGTTGCCCGGCCCGTCGGAGAACTTCCCGACCACGGTGGCCGCCACGCCGTTGCGCCGCAGCACCGAGGCGGTGCCGGCGGTGGCCAGCACGGTGAAGCCCAGGTCGGCCAGCCGCTTGACCGGGAAGACCGCCGACCGCTTGTCCCGGTTGGCCAGCGAGACGAAGACGGTGCCCGCGGTGGGCAGCGACCCGTAGGCGGCGGCCTGGGACTTGGCGAAGGCGGTGCCGAACCCGGCGTCCAGGCCCATCACCTCGCCGGTGGACTTCATCTCCGGGGACAGCACGGTGTCCACGCCCGACCCGTCGGCGGAGCGGAACCGGTTGAACGGCAGCACCGCCTCCTTGACCGCGATCGGTGCGTCCTCGGGGGCGTGGGTGCCGTCGCCGGTCGCCGGCAGCACGCCGGCCGCGCGCAGCTGCGCGACGGTCTCCCCCACCGCGATGCGGGCGGCGGCCTTGGCCAGCGGCACCGCGGTCGCCTTGGACACGAACGGCACGGTGCGGCTGGCGCGGGGGTTGGCCTCCAGCACGTAGAGGACGTCGTCCTTGAGCGCGTACTGCACGTTCATCAGCCCGCGCACCCCGATCCGGGCGGCCAGCTTCTCGGTGGCCGCCCGGATGGCGGTGAGGTCGGTGCCGCCCAGGGTGATCGGCGGCAGCGCGCACGCCGAGTCGCCGGAGTGGATGCCGGCCTCCTCGATGTGCTCCATGACCCCGCCCAGGTACAGCTCGGTGCCGTCGTAGAGCGCGTCCACGTCGATCTCGACGGCGTCCTCGAGGAAGCGGTCGATGAGCACCGGGTGGTCGGGGCTGACGTCGGTGGCCTTGGCCAGGTAGGCCTCCAGCGTGGCGTCCTCGTAGACGATCTCCATGCCCCGCCCGCCCAGCACGTAGGAGGGACGCACCAGCACCGGGTAGCCGATCTCGGCGGCGATGTCGCGGGCCTCGGCGAACCGGACGGCGGTGCCGTGCTTGGGCGCGGGCAGGCCGGTGTCGGCCAGCACCCGGGAGAACTCGCCCCGGTCCTCGGCGGCGTCGATCGCCTCCGGGGCGGTGCCCAGCACCGGGACGCCGGCGTCCTTGAGCCGCTGCGCCAGCGCCAGCGGCGTCTGGCCGCCCAGGGTGCAGATGACCCCGGCGACCGGGCCGGCGGCGCGCTCGGCCTCGACGACCTCGAGCACGTCCTCGAAGGTGAGCGGCTCGAAGTACAGCCGGTCGGCGGTGTCGTAGTCGGTGGAGACGGTCTCGGGGTTGCAGTTGACCATCACCGCCTCGTAGCCGGCGTCCTGCAGGGCGAGCACGGCGTGCACGCACGAGTAGTCGAACTCGATGCCCTGCCCGATCCGGTTCGGCCCGGAGCCCAGGATCAGCACCGCGGGCTTCTCCCGGGGCGCCACCTCGGTCTCCTCGTCGTAGGTCGAGTAGTGGTAGGGCGTGGTGGCGGCGAACTCGGCGGCGCAGGTGTCCACGGTCTTGTAGACCGGCCGGATCCCCTGCCGCCAGCGCAGCGTGCGGACGCCGTCCTCACCGGCCAGCTCCGGGCGCAGCGCGGCGACCTGCCGGTCGGACAGGCCGTGCCGCTTGGCCCGGCGCAGCAGGTCGGGGGTCAGCGAGGGCGCGTCGCGCACCTCGACGCCGATCTCGTGCACCTGGAGCACCTGGTCGACGAACCACGGGTCGAAGCCCGAGGCCTCGGCGACCTGCTCGACGGTCGCGCCGGCGGCCAGCGCCCGCTCGGCGGTGTAGAGCCGGCCGTCGACCGGGGTGCGCAGCCGGTCGAGCAGCTCCTCGGCCGTCTCCTCCGGCTGGGCCGGCCCGGTCCAGAACCCCACCTGGGACGTCTCGGTGGAGCGCATGGCCTTGCCGAGGGCCTCGGTGAAGTTGCGGCCCATGCTCATGACCTCGCCGACGCTCTTCATCGTCGTGGTCAGCCGGGGGTCGGCACCGGGGAACTTCTCGAAGGCGAAGCGCGGGATCTTCACCACGACGTAGTCCAGCGTGGGCTCGAACGCCGCCGGGGTGACGCCGGTGATGTCGTTGCGGATCTCGTCGAGGGTGTAGCCGATGGCCAGCTTCGCGGCGATCTTGGCGATCGGGAAACCGGTGGCCTTGGAGGCCAGGGCGCTGGACCGGCTGACCCGCGGGTTCATCTCGATGACGACCAGCCGGCCGTCGGCCGGGTTGACCGCGAACTGGATGTTGCAGCCGCCGGTGTCGACGCCGACGGCGCGCAGCACGGCTATGCCGACGTCGCGCATCTTCTGGTACTCGCGGTCGGTGAGGGTCATCGCCGGGGCGACGGTCACCGAGTCGCCGGTGTGCACGCCCATGGCGTCGACGTTCTCGATGGAGCAGACGACGACCACGTTGTCGGTGCGGTCGCGCATGAGCTCGAGCTCGTACTCCTTCCAGCCCAGCACCGACTCCTCGATGAGCACCGTGTGCACGGGCGAGTCGGCGAGGCCGTGCGCGGCCATCCGGCGCAGCATCGGCTCGTCGGTGGCGAAGCCCGAGCCCAGCCCGCCCATGGTGAAGCTGGGCCGGATGACCACCGGGTAGCCGACCTCGGCCGCGGTGGCCAGCGCCTCCTCGACGGTGCTGCAGACCTTCGAGCGGGGCGCGTCGGCGCCGACCGAGCGGACGATGTCCTTGAACAGCTGCCGGTCCTCGCCGCGGTTGATGGCGTCGGCGTCGGCGCCGATGAGCTGCACGCCGTACTTCTCCAGCACGCCGTTCGCCTGCAGCGCCAGACCCAGGTTCAGCGCGGTCTGCCCGCCGAGGGTGGCCAGCAGGGCGTCGGGCCGCTCGGCGGCGATGACCTTCTGCACGAACTCCGGGGTCAGCGGCTCGACGTAGGTGGCGTCGGCGACCTCGGGGTCGGTCATGATCGTGGCCGGGTTGCTGTTGACCAGGCTGACGCGCAGCCCCTCGGCCTTGAGCACGCGGCAGGCCTGGGTGCCGGAGTAGTCGAACTCGCAGGCCTGGCCGATGACGATCGGCCCGGAGCCGATCACCATGACGTGCGCGATGTCCTCACGCCTGGGCACGGTGGTCCTCCATCAGGTCGACGAAGCGCTGGAAGAGCGGGGCCGCGTCGTGCGGCCCGGCGGCGGCCTCGGGGTGGAACTGCACGCTGAAGGCGGGGACGTCGAGGCAGCGCAGGCCCTCGACCACCTGGTCGTTGAGCCCGACGTGGCTGACCTCGACCCGCCCGTAGGGGGTGTCGCTGGCGCGGTCGAGCGGTGCGTCGACGGCGAACCCGTGGTTCTGGCTGGTCACCCGCACCGAGTCGGTGACCCGGTCGAGCACCGGCTGGTTGAGCCCGCGGTGGCCGAAGGGCAGCTTGTAGGTGCCCAGGCCCAGGGCCCGGCCCAGGATCTGGTTGCCGAAGCAGATGCCGAACAGCGGCCGGCGGGCGTCGAGGACGCCCTGGACGGCCTCGACCGCGTAGTCGCTGGCCGCGGGGTCGCCGGGGCCGTTGGAGAGGAAGACGCCGTCGGGGCCGGCGTCGAGCAGCTCCTGCGCGGTGGCGGTGGCCGGCAGCACCCGGGTCTCCACACCGAGCTCGGCCAGGTGCCGCGGGGTGGCGGCCTTGATGCCGAGGTCGAGCGCGGAGATGGTGTACCGCCGCTCCCCCACCGCCGGCACCGTGTAGGCCTCCGGGGTGGTGACCTCCGGGGCCAGGTCGGCGCCGGACATCGACGGCGCCGCCTGCACCCGGGCGAGCAGCTCGTCGGCACCCAGCTCGGTGGAGATGCCCACCCGCATCGCGCCGCGGTCGCGCAGGTGCCGGGTCAGCGCCCGGGTGTCGACCCCGCTGATGCCGACCACGCCGTTCTCGACGAGCTCGTCGTCCAGGGTGCCGGTGGCACGCCAGTTGGCCGGCCGGCGGGCGGGGTCGCGGACCACGAACCCGGCCACCCAGATGCGGCGGGACTCGTCGTCGTCCTCGTTCACCCCGGTGTTGCCGATGTGCGGGGCGGTCATCACCACCACCTGGCGGTGGTAGCTGGGGTCGGTGAGCGTCTCCTGGTATCCGGTCATCCCGGTGGAGAACACGGCCTCGCCGACCGTCGTCCCGGCAGCTCCGTAGGACTCGCCGCGGAACGTGCGGCCGTCCTCGAGGACCAAGATCGCTGAGCTCACTTCTGGACCTCCCCATCTCGTACGGTCGGTTCTCCGCGCAGCAGCACGTGCACCACGCGGGCGGGCAGCTCGCGCCCGGCGTAGGGGCTGTTGCGGCTCTTGCTGGCCAGCGCGGCCGGGTCGACGACCGAGCGCGCGCCCGGGTCCACCAGCACCAGGTTGGCGGGCTCGCCCACCTCCAGCGGGCGGCCGTGGCCGGCGAGCCGACCGATGACGGCCGGGCGCACCGACATCCGGTCGGCGACCTCCCGCCAGGTCAGCAAGCCGGTGTCGACCATGGTGTCGACGACGACCGACAACGCCTGCTCCAGCCCGAGCATCCCGGGCCGGGCCGCGGACCACTCGCACTCCTTGTCCTCCGCGGCGTGCGGGGCGTGGTCGGTGGCGACGGCGTCGATGGTGCCGTCGGCCAGCCCCGCGCGGAGCGCGGCGACGTCCTCGGCCGTGCGCAGCGGCGGGTTGACCTTGAACGTGGCGTCGTACCCCTCGGCCTGCGCGTCGGTGAGCAGCAGGTGGTGCGGGGTGACCTCGGCGGTCACCTGCACCCCGCGCGACTTGGCCCACCGGATCAGCTCGACCGACCCCGCGGTGGAGACGTGGCAGACGTGCAGCCGGGCGCCGACGTGCTCGGCCAGCAGCACGTCGCGGGCGATGATCGCCTCCTCGGCGACCGCGGGCCAGCCGGTCAAGCCCAGCCGGGCCGACCGCTCGCCCTCGTGCATCTGCGCGCCCACCGTCAGCCGCGGCTCCTCGGCGTGCTGGGCGACGACGCCGTCCAGGGCCTTGGTGTACTCCAGCGCCCGGCGCATCAGCGCGGGGTCGGCGACGCACTTCCCGTCGTCGGAGAACACCCGCACCCGGGCGGCGCTGTCGGCCATCGCGCCGAGCTCGGCGAGCCGCTCGCCGCCGAGGCCGACGGTGACCGCCCCGACCGGGACGACGTCGACCAGGCCGGCGTCGGAGCCCAGCCGCCAGACCTGCTCGACGACGCCCGCGGTGTCGGCGACCGGGTCGGTGTTGGCCATGGCGTGCACCGCGGTGTACCCGCCCAGCGCCGCGGCGCGGGAGCCGGTGAGCACGGTCTCGGTGTCCTCGCGGCCGGGCTCGCGCAGGTGGGTGTGCAGGTCCACCAGGCCCGGCAGCAGCACCAGCCCGGTGGCGTCGACGGTCTCGGCGGTGCTGGACAGGTCCTCGCCGATCGCGGCGATGACCCCGTCCTTCACGAGGACGTCGACGGCGTCCTCGCCGTAGGGCCTCGCGCCCTGGATGAGGATGGTCACGCGTTGCCTCCGAGCAGCAGGTACAGGACGGCCATGCGCACGCTGACGCCGTTGCCGACCTGCTCGACGATCGTGGAGCGGGGCGAGTCGGCGACGTCGGCGGCGATCTCCATCCCGCGGTTCATCGGGCCGGGGTGCATGACGATCGCGTCGTCACCCAGCCGGGCCATCCGGTCGGCGTCCAGGCCGTACCGGCGGCTGTACTCCCGGGCCGAGGGGAAGAACGAGGCGTTCATCCGCTCGGCCTGCACCCGCAGCATCATCAGCACGTCGGCGCCGGGGAGGACGGCGTCCAGGTCGTAGGAGACCGTGACCGGCCAGCTGTCGACCCCCACCGGCAGCAGCGTGGGCGGTGCGACCAGGGTGACCTCGGCGCCGAGGGTGTGCAGCAGCCGCACGTTGGAGCGGGCCACCCGGCTGTGCAGCACGTCGCCGGTGATGACCACCCGGACGCCGTCCAGCCGCCCCAGCCGCTTGCGGATGGTGAAGGCGTCCAGCAGCGCCTGGGTGGGGTGCTCGTGGGTGCCGTCGCCGGCGTTGACCACGCTGCCGGCCACCCAGGTCGCCAGCCGGTGCGGGGCACCGGAGGCGGAGTGCCGGACGACGATGCCGTCGGCACCCATCGCCTCCAGGGTCAGCGCGGTGTCCTTGAGGCTCTCGCCCTTGGAGACGCTGGAGCCCTTCGCCGAGAAGTTGATGACGTCGGCGCTGAGCCGCTTGGCGGCCAGCTCGAAGCTGATCCGGGTGCGGGTGGAGTCCTCGAAGAACAGGTTGACCACGGTGCGCCCGCGCAGGGTGGGCAGCTTCTTGACCTCGCGGCCGGCCAGCGCGGACTCGATCTGGGCGGCGGTGTCGAGCACCAGGGTGGCGTCGTCGCGGTCGAGGTCGGCCGCCTCGAGCAGGTGCCGGTGGGACAGGGACTCAGGCATCGGTGACGCTCACCCCGTCCTCGCCGTCGACCTCGGCCAGCCGCACCCTGACCTGCTGGCTGCGGGAGGTGGGCACGTTCTTGCCCACGAAGTCGGCCTTGATCGGCAGCTCGCGGTGGCCGCGGTCGACCAGCACGGCGAGCTGGACGGCGCGGGGCCGGCCGACGTCGCGCAGGCCGTCGAGGGCGGCCCGCACGGAGCGGCCGGAGAACAGCACGTCGTCGACGAGGACGACGAGGCGGCCGTCGATGCCGGCGTCGGGCAGCCGGGTGTCCTCCAGTGCGCGGACGCCGCGGGTGCGCAGGTCGTCGCGGTAGAGGGTGATGTCGACGGTGCCGACGTCGACGGACCGGCCGGTGAAGGCCTCGATGCGGGCGGCGAGCCGGCGGGCCAGGGGGGCACCGCGGGTGGGGATGCCGACGAGCACCAGGTCGGCGAGACCGTCGCCGTCCCCGCTCCCGCTGGCCGCGCGCTCGATGAGCTGGTGGGCCATGCGGTCGACCACGCGGGTGACGTCGTCGGCGGTGAACAGCTGCCCGGGCGTGCCCGGCGCAGGGGTCGATGGCTGGGCCATCAGGCCTCCTTCCCCGCCTCACGGGACGGGTCGTTAAAGGAGCGGGTAGGACCGGGTGCGACGCTAGCGCACGGCCGGGTGTGACCTGCGTCCGCACGGGAGTCACCCGTTCGGGGGTGCTCGACATGCTGCACACGACCGAAATCAAGTACTCTCCGTCACCAGCAAGCGCCTTGCCCGACGACACTGAGTGAGCAGGAACGATGAGCACCGACTACTCGCGAGCGCTGGGCGCTCGCCTCCGGGCGATCCGGAACCAGCAGGGTCTCTCGCTGCAGGGTGTCGAGGACAAGTCGCACGGCCGCTGGAAGGCGGTCGTCGTCGGCTCCTACGAGCGCGGGGACCGTGCGGTGACCGTGCAGCGGCTCTCCGAGCTCGCGGTGTTCTACGGCGTCCCGGTGGCCGAGCTGCTGCCCGACCCGCGGCCCAGCTCGGCGATCACCAAGTCGACCAAGATCGTGCTGAACCTCGAGTCGCTGGGCTCGCTGCCCGCCGACGAGGCCGGCCCGCTGGCCCGGTACGCCTCGACCATCCAGGCGCAGCGCCACGACTACAACGGCAAGGTGCTCTCCATCCGCACCGAGGACCTCAAGTCGCTGGCAATCATCTACGACATGAGCCCCGACGAGCTGACCACCCGGCTCATCGAGTGGGGCGTGCTGTCCCCCGGCGCCGACGGCAGCATCTACGCCGACGAGGACGAGGACGGCTGGTCCGACCGCCGCCGCTCCCCCCGCTGACGCCCCACGGACGACGGAGGCCCGCACCGGTTCGCCGGTGCGGGCCTCTGTGCGTACGGGTCAGGCGGTGGGGATCTGGGACTTCAGGATGCCGGCCAGCACGCCGTTGACGTAGGCGGCGGAGTCGTCGGTGGACAGGCTCTTGGCCAGCTCCACCGCCTCGTCGATGACGACGGCGTCGGGGACGTCGTCGACCCACAGCAGTTCGACCACGGCCATCCGCAGGATCGCCCGGTCGACGTCGGGCAGCCGGTCCAGCGACCAGCCCTGTGCGTGCTCGCCGATCAGCCGGTCGACGTCGGCGCGGTGCTGCACCGCGCCCTCCACCAGCCGCACGGTGTGCTCGTTGATCGGGGGGTGGCCGTCGGCGATCCGCTCGGCGAGCAGCTCGCGGACGTCACGGCTGCGCAGGTCGGCCTCGTAGAGGACGTCGACCGCGCGCTTGCGCGCCTTGGAGCGGGCGGCCACCGGTCAGCTGACGCGGCCGAGGTAGCGGCCGTCCCGGGTGTCGACCTTCAGCTTCTCGCCGGTGGTGATGAACAGCGGCACCTGGATCTCGGCGCCGGTCTCCAGGGTGGCGGGCTTGGTGCCACCGGTGGAGCGGTCGCCCTGCAGGCCCGGGTCGGTGTGCTGCACGACCAGCTCCATGGTCACCGGCAGCTCGACGTAGAGCGGCGTGCCCTCGTGCACCGCGACGACGACCTCGGTGTTCTCCAGCAGGTAGTCCGCCCCGCCGCCCAGGGTCTGCGCGGAGACCGGGATCTGGTCGTAGGTGTCGCCGTCCATGAAGACGTAGTCGGCGCCGTCCTGGTACAGGTAGGTCATCGAGCGCTTGTCGACGGTGGCCGTCTCGACCTTGATGCCGGCGTTGAAGGTCTTGTCCACGACCTTGCCGCTCATGACGTTCTTCAGGGTGGTGCGCACGAAGGCGCCGCCCTTGCCCGGCTTCACGTGCTGGAAGTCGGTGACGGTCCACAGCTGACCGTCCAGGTTGAGGACGATGCCGTTCTTGAGGTCGTTGGTGGTAGCCATCTAGAGGACCAGCAGTTCCTTGCTCGTGAGGGTCAACAACTCGGGCTCGCCATCGGTCACGATCAGCGTGTCCTCGATCCGGACACCGCCGTGCCCCGGGAGGTAGACCCCGGGTTCCACGGTGACGGCCATGCCGGCGGCCAGGGTACCCGCGCCCAGCGCCGAGATGCCCGGAGCCTCGTGGATCTGCAGACCCACGCCGTGCCCGAGGCCGTGGGTGAAGTGCTCGGCGTGCCCGGCCGCCGCGATCACCTCGCGCGCGGCGGCGTCGACCGCGGTGACCTCGACGCCCACCCCCAGCGCCGCCCGGCCGGCCGCCTGGGACTCCTGCACGAGGGCGTAGACCTCGGTCTGCCAGTCCGCCGGGTGGCCCAGCACCAGGGTGCGGGTCATGTCGGAGTGGTAGCCCTCGACCGTGGCGCCGAAGTCGAGCTTGAGGAAGTCGCCGCCGCGCAGCTCGGTGGCGTCGGGGCGGTGGTGCGGGATGGCGGAGTTGGCGCCGGCCGCCACGATCGTCTCGAACGACGGCGCCTCGGCCCCCAGCGCCAGCATCCGGGCGTCGAGCTCGCGGCCCACGGCCAGCTCGGTGCGGCCGGGCCGCAGCGCGCCCTCGGCGGCGAGCTCGGCCAGCGCCTGGTCGGCGACGGTGCAGGCCCGGCGCAGCGCCTCGACCTCGTCGGCGTCCTTGACCGCGCGCAGCTGCTCGACGGCGTGCCGGGCGCTGACCAGCTCGGTGCTGCCCACCGCACCCTCGAGGCCGCGCAGGCCGTCGACGGTGACCACGTGCGACTCGTAGCCCAGCCGGCCCACCCCGGCGGCGGCGCGGGCCAGTGCACCGACGGTGGCGCGGTCGACGACCAGCTCGAGGTCGGGGACCTGGGTGCCGGCCTGGGTGGTGTAGCGGCCGTCGGTGCCGAACAGGTCGGGGGCGCCCGGGGTCGGGTCGGTGCGCAGCAGCAGGGCACCGTTGGAGCCGGTGAACCCGGTGAGGTAGCGGACGTTGACCAGGTCGGTGACCAGCACGGCGTCCAGGCCCCGCTCGGCGGCCAGCGCGCGCAGCCGCTCCCGGCGTCCGGCGTGGTCGTGGCGGGTCACCGCGCACCCCGGTCGGCGTCCAGGGAGGCCAGGAACCGCAGCGCGGCCTCGTAGCCGAAGGTGCCCAGCCCCGCGACGACGCCGGTGGCGACGGGCGAGACGTAGGAGTGGTGCCGGAAGTCCTCGCGGGCGTGCACGTTGGTGATGTGCACCTCCACCACCGGCGCCGGCACCTGGGCCAGGGCGTCGCGCAGCACGACGGAGGTGTGCGTCCAGCCGGCCGGGTTGATCACCACGGCCGAGCCGTCGTCGGCGGCCTGGTGCACCCAGCCGAGCAGCTCGGCCTCGCTGTCGGTCTGGCGCACCGTGACGTCCTGGCCGAGCTCGGCGGCCACGGCCTCGATGCGGGCGACCAGGTCGGCGTAGGTCGTCGTCCCGTACTTCTCGGGCTCGCGGGTGCCCAGCCGGCCGAGGTTCGCGCCGTTCAGCACGACGATGCTCATGGGGTCGCCTCCACTGCGGACCAGGCCTGGCGCACCCAGGCGTCGTCGGGGTCTGTGAGGATGCCGGGGGCGCCCAGGCCGTCGAGGACGACGAAGCGCAGCGACCGGCCGCGGGCCTTCTTGTCCACCGCCATGGCCGGGCGCAGCTGGTCCAGGTCACCGGCGTAGCTGGTCGGCAGACCCATCGCGGCGACCAGCTCGCGGTGCCGGTCGGCCTCGGCGCGGGACAGCCGGCCGGCGGCGGCGCCGAGCTCGGCGGCGAAGACCATGCCGACGGCCACGGCCTCGCCGTGCCGCCACCGGTAGGCCTCGGCCTTCTCGATGGCGTGGCCGAGGGTGTGGCCGTAGTTGAGGAACTCGCGGCGGCCGGTGTCGTAGAGGTCCTCGCCCACGGCGTCGGCCTTGACCTGCACGGCCCGGGTGATCAGCTCGGTGGTGGCCGACCGGCCGGTGGGGTCGGCCCCGAGCAGGTCCAGGATGGTTCCGTCGGCGATGAACCCGCACTTGACGACCTCGGCGAGGCCGGCGCGGAACTCGGCATCGGGCAGGCCGTCGAGGACGTCGGTGTCGGCGAGGACGGCGACCGGCGGGTGGAACGCGCCGACGAGGTTCTTGCCGGCGTCGGTGTTGATGCCGGTCTTGCCGCCGACCGCGGCGTCGACCATGCCGAGCAGGCTGGTGGGCACCTGCACCACGCGGACCCCGCGCAGCCAGGTGGCGGCGACGAAGCCGGCCAGGTCGGTGACCGCTCCCCCGCCGACGCCCACGACGACGTCGCTGCGGGTGTGGCCCAGCCGGCCCAGCTCGGTCCACAGACCGGCGGCGACCTCGACGGTCTTGGCGGCCTCGCCGTCGGGCACGACCAGCGCCTCGGCGGCCAGCCCCGCGCTCTGCAGGGTGGCGACCACCTCGCCGGCCAGCCCGGCCAGCGCGGCGGTGTGCACCACGGCGGCGCGGGCGGCGCCGGCGAGCACGGTGCCGGTCAGCAGGGCGAGCTCGTGCCGGGCGCCGGGGCCGACGACGACCTCGTAGGGCGCGTCGCCGGCGACGGTGACGCGGTGCAGGTCGGCGTGCAGGTCGTTCATCGGGGGCTCCCGGCGGTCAGCGCGGACACCACGTCGGCGACGACGGCGGCCACGGTGCGGCCCCCGGTCTGCAGGTGCAGCGTGGCGACCTCGCCGTAGAGGGGGGCGCGGGTCTCCAGCATCCGGCGCAGCATCTGCCGCGGGTTCACCCCGAGGATCGGCCGGTCGCGGGAGAGGCCCACCCGCTTGGCCGCGGTCGACAGGTCGACGTCCAGCCAGACCACGGTGCCGCCGGCGCGGCCGTGCTCGACCAGCAGCGCACGGGTGTGCGCGCTGGTCACCGCACCGCCGCCGAGCGCGAGGACGCCGTCGTGCTCGGCCAGGGCCCGGGCCACGGCGCGCTCCTCCAGCGCCCGGAAGTGCGGCTCGCCGTGGGTGACGAACAGGTCGGCCACCGACGTGCCCGCCTCGGCCTCGACGTCGTGGTCGGTGTCGCGGAACCCGGCGCCCAGCTCCCGGGCCAGCCGGGTGCCGACGGTGGTCTTGCCCGAGGCGGGCGGCCCGACCAGCACCACCGGCAGGCCGGACGGCCCGCTCACCGCCAGGCCAGCCCGTCGAGGTAGCCGGCGACGTTGCGGCGGGTCTCGGCCACCGAGTCGCCGCCGAACTTCTCCAGCACGGCGTCGGCCAGCACGAGGGCGACCATCGCCTCCATCACCACCGAGCCGCGGGGCACCGCGCAGGCGTCGCTGCGCTGGTGGATGGCGACCGCGGCCTCGCCGGTGGCGGTGTCGACGGTGGCCAGCGCGCGGGGCACGGTGCTGATCGGCTTCATCGCCGCGCGCACGCGCAGCACCTCGCCGTTGGTCATGCCGCCCTCGATGCCGCCGGCCCGGTCGGTGCGCCGGGCGACGGTGCCCTCGCCGGTCACGTCGATCTCGTCGTGGGCGACCGACCCGCGCCGGCGGGCGGTCTCCAGGCCGTCGCCGACCTCGACCGCCTTGACCGACTGCACGCCCATGAGCGCGCCGGCCAACCGGCTGTCCAGGCGGCGGTCCCAGTGCACGTGGCTGCCCAGGCCCGGCGGCAGGCCGTGCACCACGACCTCGATGACCCCGCCCAGGGTGTCGCCGCTGTCGTGCGCGTCGTCGATCTCGGCCTGCATGCGGGCGCTGGTGGCCGGGTCGGCGCAGCGCACCGGGTCGGCGTCCAGGGCGTCGTTGTCGTCGGGGCCGGGCAGCACGCCGTCGGGGGCGGTGACCGCACCGATGCCGACCACGTGGCTGACCACCCGCACGCCGAGCACCTGGTGCAGGAACTGCTCGGCCACCGTGCCGAGCGCGACCCGGGCCGCGGTCTCCCGGGCACTGGCGCGCTCGAGCACCGGCCGCGCGTCGTCGAAGCCGTACTTCTGCATGCCGGCGAGGTCCGCGTGGCCGGGCCGCGGCCGGGTCAGCGGCGCGTTGCGGGCGCGGTGCGCGATGAGCTCGGGGTCGACCGGGTCGGCGGCCATGACCGTCTCCCACTTGGGCCACTCGGTGTTGCCGACCTGGACCGCGATCGGCCCGCCCTGGGTGACGCCGTGCCGCACGCCCCCGGTGAGGGTGACGACGTCCTGCTCGAAGGCCATCCGGGCGCCGCGGCCGTGGCCCAGCCGGCGGCGGGCGAGCTGGGCGTCGAGGTCGGAGGTCTGCACCTCCACCCCGGCGGGGAGCCCTTCGAGGATGGCGGTGAGCTGCGGACCGTGCGACTCACCGGCGGTCAGCCAGCGCAACATGGGCTGCAGTCTGCCAGCCGGGTCCGACGGCCCTGCTCAGAGCGGTCCGGCCAGCACCAGCGCCGCCGCCGCGCCCACCAGCAACGGGGGCCCGAAGGGGACGGCGGTGCGCCAGCCGGCCCGCCGGGTGGCCAGCAGCACGAGGCTGACCAGGGCCCCGGCGAGCAGGCCCAGCAGCACACCGGTGAGCACCAGCTGCCCGCCGCCCCACCACCCCAGCAGCAGCCCCAGCGGGGCGAGCAGCTTCACGTCGCCGAACCCGAGACCGGCCGGGGCCAGCAACCGCAGCCCCACGCCCACGGCGAACGCCGCGGCGCCCAGCAGCAGCCCGGTCAGCGCGCGCCGGCCGGTGCCGTCGGTGAGCGCGTCCGCCGTGACCGCGGCGGCCAGCACGGCCAGCGCCGGCAGGGTGACGACGTCGGGCAGCCGGTGCACCGCCAGGTCGACCCCGGCCAGCACCACCGCGGCGGCGGCCGCCCACAGCACGCCCGCCAGCAGCGGCCGGGCGCCGGTCAGCGCGGCGGCGCCGGCCAGCAGCGGACCGGTGACGGCGGCGGTGAGCGCCACCCGCACCCGCCCGGGGACGGCGGCGCGGTCCCGGGCGGCGAGCCGCACGGTGGCACGGGCCAGCCAGGGGCCGAGCGCGAGGCCGAGCAGCCCGGCCGCCAGGGGCAGCACGCCTCAGCGCGGGACGGCGGCGTCCAGCGCCGTGCGCATGGCCTCGATCGGCGCCGGCCGGCCGGTGATCAGCTCGACCTGCACCGTGGCCTGCCAGAACAGCACGTCCAGGCCGTGCACCGGCTGCCCGCCGGCGGCCTGCACCGCGGCGGCCAGCGGGGTGGGCCAGCCGGCGTAGAGGACGTCGAGCACGGTCTGCCCGGCCTGCCAGTAGAGCCCCGCGACCGTGGTCTGCCCGGCCGCGGGCACCGTGCTGACGACGACGGGTGCGGCGACCTCGGGCGTCTGCGCGAAGGTGGCCACCCGCGCGGTGACCTCCAGGGCGTCCAGCACGCCGACCACGCCGGCCGCGCGGGACGGGTCGCGGACCACGACGTCGACGGTGTGCGCGCCCAGGCTGGCCAGCGCGACGGCGGCCGCGCTCGCCGTCCCGCCGGCGCCGAGGATCGCCGCGTGCCCGACCTGCTCGACGCCGGCCAGCTGCAGCGCCATGCCGACCCCGGTCACGTCGGTGTTCTCCGCCCGCCAGCCACCGGGCACCCGGACCAGGGTGTTGGCCGCGCCGAGCAGCCGCGGCAGCGGGTCGGACTCGGTGGCGTAGGCGGCCGCGGCCTGCTTGCAGGGCATCGTGACGGAGAAGCCCCGCCACTCCTCGGACAGCCCGTCGAGCAGGACCGGCAGCTCGTCGGCACCGAGGTCGAGGGCCTCGTAGGTCCAGTCGGTCAGGCCGAGGGCTGCGTAGGCGGCCCGGTGCAGGACCGGGGACAGCGAGTGCGTGATCGGGCGACCGAGGACGGCGGCGCGCTCAGCCACCCGGGTTCTCGCGCAGCCACTGCTGGAACAGCGCCACGTTCGCGGCGTGCTCCTCGGCGGTGGCGGCGAACCTCGTGTCGCCGGTGTCGGGGTTGACCACGACGAAGTACAGCCAGTCACCCGGGGTGGGGTTGAGCACCGCCTGCAGTGCCTCCTCGCCCGGGCTGTCGATGGCCCCCGGCGGCAGGCCCGGGTAGCGGTAGGTGTTGTACGGGGAGTCGGTGGCCCGGTCGTCGGCGGTGGTGGTGATGCCGGTCTTGCCGGTGGCGTAGTTGACCGTGGTGTCGAACTGCAGCGGCATCCCGATGGCGATGCGGTTGTTGATCACGGTGGCCACCCGGGACATGTCCTCGGTGGTGGCGGCCTCGGCCTGCACCAGGCTTGCCTCGGTGAGCACCCGCAGCCGATCGGCCTCGGGGATGCCCAGCGACTCGTAGGTCTGCTCGCCGCGGGCCACGATCGCGGTCAGCACGTCGACCGCGGTCTGGCCGGGCTCGATGTCGTAGGTGGCCGGGAAGAGGTGACCCTCGAGCAGGCCGTTGGCCCACGAGGGCAGGCCCAGCGCGGCCGGGTCCGCCGCGGCGGCCTGCAGGTCGGCGAGCGGGATCTCGGAGTTGTCCGCGATCCGCTGCAGCGCGGCGTCGACGCGCAGGCCCTCGGGCAGGGTGACCCGGGAGAACAGCCGGGCCGCGGGGTCCAGCAGGCGGTCCAGCGCGGCCTGGCCGCTCATCTGCAGCGCCATCGAGTAGACGCCGGGCTGGATGTTGGCCGCGGCCGGGTTGGCCGACGCGGCGTCCACGAACGGGCCGGTGGAGGCGATGACGTCGGCGTCGGTGAGGGTGCGGGCGATCGCGGTGAGCGAGTCGCCGCTCTCCACCCGGACGTCGACCTCGCCGCTGCCCGAGCCGTTGTAGTCGGCCGCGACCGGGTTGATCTTCTGGTACAGCCACTGGCCCCCGAAGACGATGCCGACGACGAGGCCGGCCAGCACCAGCAGCGACAGCACGATGGTGACCGGGCGGCGCTTGCGGCGGGGACCGCGGGCACGGCCCCGCTCCCGGCGGGCGCGCCGGCCGTGGTGGTCGTCGTCGTCGGCCCCGATGACCTCGAGGCCGCCGGTCTGGTCCCAGACGGGGTGCTCGCCGGTGACCGGCCGGGCGTCGCGGTGGTCGTCCGCGTGCTCGTCGGCGTGGTCGGCCCCGTGCACGTCGTGGTGGTGCTCGGCCGGGTGGTCCTCGTGGGGGTGCCCGTGCAGGTCGTCGTCGTGCCGGTCGTCCTGCAGGTCGTCGTGCAGGTCGTCGTGCTCGTGCTGCTCGGCACGGCGCTGGTCGGCGGCGACGGCGTGCTGCTGGCGGGTCGCCGGGTGCTCGCCGGCGACCGGCGGGCGCGCGTGCCGGTCGGTGTCGTCGTCGGCGCGCACGGCCGGGTGCTCCCCCGTCGAGCCGAGCACGAGGCCGGACAGCGCGGAGACCGGCGGTCGCGGCGCCGGGCCGCGGGAGACCGGGGCGCCGGGGGCGCCGGGCACCAGGGGTGTGCGCACGGTGGCGTCGTCCTCCGGCGCCGGGGCGGCAGCCGCCGCGCGACGGGCGGCCTCCTCCTCCATCGCCCGGCGGCGCGCCCGGCGGCCCCCGGTCAGCGGGCCGGTGGGCTCGTCGCTGATGGCCGGGAACTCACCGGTGTGCCACTCGCGGAGGATGTCCGAGGCGGGCCGGCCCTCGCCGTCGTGCCGGGCCCGGCGGCCGCTGCGGTCGTCGCCCACCTGCTCACGCACCGCCCGCGGGCCGGCGCCGGTCCAGCCAGCTCTGCAGGATCACCCGGGCGGCCTCCTGGTCGATGACCGAGCGCTGCCGCCGGGCGTCGACGCCGCGGGCCCGGAGGGAGCTGGCAGCGGTCACGGTGGAGAGCCTTTCGTCGACGAGACGCACCGGGACGTCCCCGATCCGCGTGGCCAGTGAACCAGCGTAGGCGCCCGCATCGGCTGCGGAGGCCCCGGACGCACCCGACAGGTGCCTCGGCTCCCCCACCACCACCTCCACCACCTCGTGTTCCACCACGAGCGCGGCCAACCGGTCGAGGTCGGACCCGTCCTTGGCCCGCCGCAGGGTCTCCAGCGGCGAGGCGAGGAATCCGGTGGCGTCGGACAGCGCGACACCCACCCGCACGGTGCCGACGTCCACCCCCAGCCGGCGGCCGGGGACCCAGTCCTCGGCGCTGCTCACGCGCCCCCGGCCTGCGCGACCGCCTGCTCCACGGCGGCCAGCGCCGCGGGGATGCCGGCGGGGTCGGTGCCGCCGCCCTGCGCGACGTCGGCCTTGCCGCCCCCGCGCCCGCCCACCGCGCCCGCCGCGACGCGCACCAGGTCGTTCGCGGACAGCCCGCGCTCCTGCGCGGCCGGCGTCAGTGCGGCGACCAGGGCCACCTTCCCGTCGGCCCCGGACGCCAGGACGACGGCCGCGGGGGCGGCACCGAGCCGGCCCCGGACGTCGAGGGCCAGGCCGCGCAGGTCGCCGCCGGACAGCCCCGCCGGGGAACCGGTGACCAGCTGCACGCCGCCGATCTCGCGGGCCGCGGCGGCCAGGTCGCCCGCGGCGGCCAGCGTCTGCGCACCGCGCAGCTCGGCCAGCTCGCGCTCGGCGTCCCGCTGCCGGGCGAGCATGCCGGAGACGCGCTCCACCAGGCCGTCCTGCGGGGTCTTGAGCAGGTCCGACAGCTGCCGCACCAGGTCGCGTTCGCGGGCCAGGTAGCGGAAGCCCTCCAGCCCGACCACGGCCTCGACACGGCGGGACCCGGAGCCGACCGAGCTCTCGCCGGTGAGCGCGAGCGGGCCGATCTGGGCGCTGCCGCGGACGTGGGTGCCACCGCACAGCTCGCGCGACCACTCGCCGCCGATCTCCACGACGCGGACCTGCTCGCTGTAGGTCTCGCCGAACAGCGCCAGCGCGCCGAACTCGCGGGCCTCGGGCAGCGACATCCACAGCGCGCGCACCGCCTGGTCCTCGCGGACCGCGGCGTTGGCGACGTCCTCGATGTCGCTGCGCTGCTGCGCGGTCAGCGCGCCCTGCCAGGCGAAGTCCAGCCGCAGGTAGCCCGGCCGGTTGTAGGAACCGGCCTGCAGCGCCTGCGGCCCGAGCACCCGGCGCAGCGCGGCGTGCACCACGTGGGTGCCCGAGTGCGCCTGGCAGGCCGAGCGGCGCCACTCCAGGTCGACCTCGGCGGCGAGCTCGGCGCCCTCGCGCAGCTCGCCCTCCAGCACCCGCACCTGGTGGGCGACCAGGCCCTTGACCGGGCGCTGCACGTCGACGACCTCGGCGCGGCCGCCGTCCCAGACCAGGTGACCGGCGTCGGCGACCTGACCACCGGACTCGGCGTAGAAGGGGGTGGCGTCCAGCACGACCCGGGTCAGCTCGCCGGGCCCGGCCACCTCGGCGTCGCCGACCACGCCGAGCACGCGGGACTCGGTGCGCAGGGTCTCGTAGGCCCGCCAGTCGGTGGGGCCGTGCTGGGCCAGCAGCTCGGAGAACCGGCTGACGTCGACGCCGCCGCTGCGCTTGGCGCGCGCGTCGGCCCGCGCGCGGTCGCGCTGCTCGGCCATCAGCGCCCGGAACCCGGCCTCGTCGACGCTGACGCCCTGCTCGGCGGCCATCTCCAGGGTCAGGTCGATGGGGAAGCCGTAGGTGTCGTGCAGCTGGAAGGCCTGCGCCCCGGACAGCTGGGGGGTGCCCGAGGACTTCAGCTGGCCCACCGCGGTGTCCAGCAGCGCGGTGCCGGCGACGAGGGTGCGCCGGAAGGCGTCCTCCTCGGCGTAGGCGACGGCGGAGATCCGCTCGAAGTCGGTGGCCAGGTCGGGGTAGCTCGGGCTCATCGCGTCGCGGCTGACCGGCAGCAGGACCGGCAGCGCCGGGTCCTCGACGCCCAGCAGCCGCATCGCGCGGACCGCGCGGCGCAGCAGGCGGCGGAGGATGTAGCCGCGGCCCTCGTTGCCGGGGGTGACGCCGTCGCCCATGAGCATGAGGCCGGACCGGACGTGGTCGGCGACCACGCGCAGCCGGACGTCGGCCTCGTGGTCGGCGCCGTAGGTGACGCCCGCGAGCTCGGCGGCGCGGCGCAGCACCGGCGCGACCTCGTCGATCTCGTACATGTTGTCGACGCCCTGCAGCAGGAACGCGACGCGCTCCAGGCCCATGCCGGTGTCGATGTTCTTGCGCGGCAGCTCGCCGAGGATCGGGAACTCCTTGCCCTCGCCGTCACCCCGCTCGTACTGCATGAAGACGAGGTTCCAGATCTCGAGGAACCGGTCGCCGGTGGGGTCGCCCTCGGGGCCGCCGTCCGGGCCGTACTCCGGGCCGCGGTCGTAGTGGATCTCCGAGCAGGGGCCCGCGGGGCCCGCGGCACCGGTGGACCAGTAGTTGTCGTCCTTGCCGCGGCGCTGGATGCGCTCGGCCGGGACGTAGGCCTGCCAGGCCTCGAACGCCTCGTCGTCGTCGAGGTACACGGTCGGCCAGATGCGGTCGGCCGCCAGGCCCAGCCCGCCGTCCTCGACGGACCCGGTGACCAGCTCCCAGGCGAACTGGATCGCCTCGGCCTTGAAGTAGTCGCCGAAGGAGAAGTTGCCGTTCATCTGGAAGAACGTGCCGTGCCGGGTGGTCTTGCCCACCTCCTCGATGTCGAGGGTGCGCACGCACTTCTGCACGCTGGTGGCCCGCGGGTAGGGCGCGGGCTCGCGGCCGGTCAGGTACGGGATGAACGGCACCATCCCGGCGACGGTGAACAGCAGCGACGGGTCGGGCGAGACCAGCGAGGCGCTGGGCACCACGGTGTGGCCCCGCTTCTCGAAGTGCTCCAGGAAACGGCGGCGGATCTCGGCGGTCTGCATCTCGACTTCGTCCTCGGGAGGGCGCCTGGGCGGCGCCCGGGCTGTGCGGTGGGGGTCAGGAATCGGCGGCGTGCGCGCCGCGGCGGGCCTGGATGGCGGCCTGCCCGCCGGCGGTGGCCTGCTCACGGGTGGGCAGCGGGGCGTCCAGGCCGGTGCCCTCGCGCAGCTCCTCCTCGCGGGAGGCCGCCGCGGCGCGGACGTCGGCGCCGAAGTCGGCGATCGCGTCGCCGAGGTCGCGCAGGCCCTCGGCCAGCTGGGAGGCCACCGACTGCGGGGTCAGCCGCTCGGCCGCGGCCGACAGCTTGCGGACGACGAGGACGCCGATCGTGATGCCCATGGTCAACCAGAACAGCCGGCGCATCAGGCGGCCCGCCGCGCGGCCCGGCGCGCCCGGCGCTCGGCCTTCTGGTCGCGCTGGGCGGCGGCCAGCGCCTGGCCCTCGCGCTTCTTGCCCACCGCGCTGCGCACGCCGTAGCTGAAGGCGGCGGCCTTGATCAGCGGGCTGCCGAGGGTGGCGGCGAAGACGCTGGTCAGCGCGGCGACGTTGCTGGAGACGTTGGCGGCGTTGCCGGTGATGTCGTCGACCCGCTCGAGGTTGGCGTTCACGTGGGTGACCGTGGTCGAGGCCTGGCTGAGGATGGGCTGGCTCTGCTCACGCACCTGGCGGATGGTCAGCGTGGTCTCGTCGAGGGTGCGGCCGAGCTTGAGCAGCGGCACGGCGAGCAGCACCACCAGCAGCACCAGTGCACCGGCGGCGATGAGCCCGGCGATCTCTCCTGCGGACACGTGGTGTCTCCCCTTGCTCGTCGGTCGTGGACTGCGTCCCCGGCTGTCTCCAGGTCGGGGGCCACCCTAGCCGCGGGCCGCGGCCGTCCTCCCCCGAGTTCAGCGGCGGCGGCGCACGATCGCCCGCAGCTTGGCCAGCCGCGCCCCGATCGCGGCCTCCGCGCCCCGGCCGGTGGGCCGGTAGTAGTCGCGGCCGACGAGGGCGTCGGGCGGGTACTGCTGGGCGAGCACGCCGTCGGGGTGGTCGTGCGGGTAGGCGTAGGTGGCGCCGTGGCCGAGCTTCTTGGCCCCGGCGTAGTGCGCGTCGCGCAGCCCCGGCGGCACCGGCCCGGCCAGCCCGGCCCGGACGTCGGCCACCGACTCGGAGATGGCCACGGTGAGCGCGTTGGACTTCGGCGCGGTGGCCAGGTGCGCGACGGCCTGGGCGAGGGCGAAGTGGCCCTCGGGCATGCCGATGAAGGCCACCGCCTCGGCCGCGGCGACGGCGACCGGCAGCGCGGTGGGGTCGGCCAGGCCGATGTCCTCGCTGGCGCTGATGACCAGCCGGCGGGCGATGAAGCGGGGGTCCTCGCCGGCCTCGACCATCCGGGCCAGGTAGTGCATCGCGGCGTCGACGTCCGAGCCGCGGATGCTCTTGATCAGCGCACTGGCGATGTCGTAGTGCTGGTCGCCGGCCCGGTCGTAGCGGACCGCGGCCTGCGCGACCGCGGTCTCCAGGGTGGCCAGGTCCAGGGTGGCCGTGCCCGCGGCGACGGCCGCCCCGGCGCCGGACTCCAGCGCGGTGAGCGCCTTGCGGGCATCGCCCCCGGCGACCCGGACCAGGTGCTCCTCGGCGTCCTCGGTGAGCGTGACCGCGCCGGCGAGCCCGCGCTCGGAGTCGATGGCCCGGTGCAGCACCGCGCGCACGTCGTCGTCGGACAGCGACTGCAGGGCGAGCACCAGGGAGCGGGACAGCAGGGGTGAGACCACGGAGAAGAACGGGTTCTCGGTGGTGGCCGCGATCAGGCTGACCACCCGGTCCTCGACGGCGGAGAGCAGGGAGTCCTGCTGGGTCTTGGAGAACCGGTGCACCTCGTCGATGAACAGCACGGTGCGGCGGTTGCCGTGCACCAGCTCGTTCTTCGCCCCCGCGATGACCGCGCGCACCTCCTTGACCCCGGCGTCCAGGGCCGACAGCTGCACGAACCGGCGCTTGGTGGCCAGCGAGATGACGTGCGCGAGGGTGGTCTTGCCGGTGCCGGGCGGCCCGTAGAGGACCAGCGACATCGGCTCGTCGGCCTCGACCAGCCGGCGCAGCGGTGCGCGGGGGCCGAGCAGGTGCTGCTGGCCGACCACCTCGTCCAGGGCGCGCGGGCGCATCCGGACCGCGAGCGGGGCACCGGGGTCGACGCCGGGGTCCGCCGACGGCTCCGGGTCGAACAGGGTGCTCACGCGTACGACGCTACCGCCGGGGGCAGACAGTCCCGACCCATCCGCACCGACGAGAGGACTCCTCCGTGCAGCACCGCACCATCGGCAACGACACCGTCGGCCGGGTGACCGTCTCGGCCATCGGCCTGGGCGCGATGCCCCTGTCCGTGGGCGACCGACCCGGGCCCGAGGACGCCGAGAAGACGGTCCACGCCGCGCTGGACGCCGGCGTGACGCTGATCGACACCGCCGACGCCTACTGCCTGGACGAGTCCGAGGTCGGCCACAACGAGCGCACCGTCGCCGCGGCCATCCGGTCCTGGGGCGGGTCGGCCGACGTCCTGGTCGCCACGAAGGGCGGGCACACCCGCGAGGGCACCGAGTGGGGCCTGGACGGGTCGCCGGCGTACCTGCAGCGGGCCTGCGAGGCGTCGCTGCGGGCGCTGGGCACCGACACGATCGGCCTCTACCAGTTCCACCGGCCCGACCCGGGGACGCCGTGGGAGGAGTCGATGGGCGGGATGAAGGAGCTGTACGACGCCGGCAAGGTGCGGATGGTCGGCATCTCCAACGCCGACGTCGAGCAGATCGACGCCGCCCGCGCGATCCTCGGCGACGCGCTGGTCAGCGTGCAGAACCAGTTCTCCCCCGGCTTCCGGTCCTCGGCCGGGGAGCTGGCGCACTGCGCGGCCACCGGGCTGGCCTGGCTGCCCTGGAGCCCGTTCGGCGGCATGTCGGGGGCGGGGTCGCTGGCCTCCACGGCGGCCGAGTTCGCCGCGGTGGCCGACGAGCTGGGTGTCTCGGTCTACCAGGTGACGCTGGCCTGGCACCTGGCCCAGGCCGACGTGGTGGTCCCGATCCCGGGGGCCAGCAAGCCCCGCTCCATCCAGGACTCGGCCGCGGCCACCCACGTCACCCTCTCGCCGGAGCAGCTGGCGAGGCTGGACACCGCCGCCTGACCCCTCCCCCGCGGTCGACCATCGGCGGGTGGCTGCGCGCGCCGGCGTGGCGCCCGGCCACCCGCCTATCGTCGACCCCGTCAGGCGAGGACGTCGTCCAGGGCGGCCAGCACCAGCGCGACGGTGTCCGGGCGGGCGTTGTGGCCCATCATCCCGATCCGCCAGACGGTCGCGGCGAACTCGCCGACCCCGCCGCCGATCTCGATGGAGTACTCCTCCAGCAGCCGCTTGCGCACCCCGGCGGAGTCCACGCCGTCGGGCACCCACACCGTGGTGAGCTCGGGCAGCCGGGAGCCCTCGGCGGCGAACAGCCGCATGCCGCGCTCGACCAGGCCGGCCTGCAGCGCGCCACCGGCGGCGGCGTGCCGTGCGTGCACGGCGGGCAGGCCCTCCTCCAGCACCCGGCCCAGGCCCGCGTGCAGCGAGACGACCATGCCGGTGGGCGCGGTGTGGTGGTAGGTGCGGCCCCCGGACCCCGCGGCCTCGCCGGCGTAGCCGCCGAGCATGCCGAGGTCGAGGTACCAGGACTGCGGCTTGGTGATCCGCCGTTCCCAGGCGCGGTCGGAGATGGTGAACGGCGCCAGGCCCGGGGCGACGCCGAGGCACTTCTGCGAACCCGAGTAGGCGATGTCCACGCCCCACGCGTCCAGCTCGACCGGGATGCCGCCCAGCGACGTCACGCAGTCGGCGATGAGCAGGGCGCCGCCCTTGCCGGCGCCCAGCGCGGCCATGTCGGACTCCACGCCGGTGGAGGTCTCGGCGTGCACGGCGGCGATGACCTTGGGCGAGGGGTGCGCGGCGAGCACCCGCTCGGCGTCGACCGGCTGGCCCCACTCGTGCTCGACGGCGACGACCTCCGCGCCGGTGCGCGAGGCGACGTCGACCATCCGCTGGCCGAACAGGCCGTTGACCGCGACGACGGCGACGTCGCCGGGGCCCACGGTGTTGACGAACGCGGCCTCCATGCCGGCCGACCCCGTCGCCGACAGCGGCAGGGTGCGCCGGTTGGCCGTGCCGAACACGGTGCGCAGCCGGTCGGAGGTCTCGTCGAGCACCTGGAGGAACAGCGGGTCCAGGTGGCCCAGCAGCGGCTGCCCGAGGGCGGCGGTGGCCTCCGGGTAGGGGTTGCAGGGGCCGGGTCCGAGCAGGGTGCGGGCGCGCAGCATGTGCCGCAGGTTACCCACGGCCGCTGCGCGCCCCGACCCCCGTCAGGCCTCCGGCTCCTCCGGCCGGGCGTCGATGCCGGCCTCCGTGCGCTGGGCCGCGCTGATCGGCGTGGGCGCGCCGGTCAGCGGGTCGTAGCCGGCGCCGGTCTTGGGGAAGGCGATGACCTCGCGGATGGAGTCCACCCCGGCCAGCAGCGCGACGAGGCGGTCCCAGCCCAGCGCCGCGCCGGCGTGCGGCGGCGGGCCGTAGGCGAAGGCCTCCAGGAAGAACCCGAACCGGTCGCGGGCCTCCTCGCGGGACATGCCGAGGGTCTCGAAGACGCGCTCCTGCAGGCCCGCGTCGTGGATGCGGACCGAGCCGGACATGCACTCGTTGCCGTTGATCACCAGGTCGTAGGCGTCGGACAGCGCGCCGCCCTTGTCCTCGGCGAAGCGCTCCCGCCACTCCGGGGTGGGCGAGGTGAAGGGGTGGTGCATGAAGGTCCAGCCGCCGTCCTCGGTCTCCTCGAACATCGGGAAGTCCACGACGAACAGGAACGCCCACGACCCGGGCTCGACCAGCTCGAGGCGCTTGGCGATCTCGTTGCGGGCCGCGCCCAGCAGCTCCTGGGAGGTCCGCCGCTGCCCGGCGGCGAAGAAGATGCAGTCACCGGGCTGCGCGCCCACGGCGGCGACCAGGCCCTCGCGCTCGGCGTCGGAGATGTTCTTGGTGACCGGGCCGCCGAGGGTGCCGTCCTCGGCGACGGTGACGTAGGCCAGGCCCTTGGCGCCGCGCGAGCGGGCCCAGTCCTGCCAGGCGTCGAAGGTCCGCCGGGGCTGCGACCCGCCGCCGGGCATCACGACCGCACCGACGTAGGGCGACTGGAACACCCGGAACGGGGTGTCGGCGAAGTACTCGGTCAGCTCGACGAGCTCGACGCCGAACCGGGTGTCGGGCTTGTCGGAGCCGAACCGGTCCATCGCCTCGCGGTAGGTCATCCGCGGGATCTCGCCGACCTCGTGGCCGGCCAGCTCGCGCCACAGCGCGGTGACCACGGCGGAGGCGACGTCGAGGACGTCGTCGCGGTCCACGAAGCTCATCTCGAAGTCCAGCTGGGTGAACTCCGGCTGCCGGTCGGCGCGGAAGTCCTCGTCCCGGAAGCAGCGCGCGATCTGGTAGTACCGCTCGAGCCCGCCGATCATCAGCAGCTGCTTGAACAGCTGCGGGGACTGCGGCAGGGCGTACCAGGAGCCGGGCTGCAGCCGCACGGGGACGACGAAGTCGCGGGCACCCTCGGGGGTGGAGCGGGTCAGGGACGGCGTCTCGACCTCGGTGAAGCCCAGGTCGGTCATGACCCCGCGGGCCACCCGGTTGACCTCGCTGCGCAGCTTCATGACCTTCGCCGGGCCCTGCCGGCGCAGGTCGAGGTAGCGGTGGGCGTAGCGGACGTCGTCCCCGGCGGCCTGCGCGGTCTCGATCGGGAAGGGCAGCGGGGCCGAGGCCGACAGCACCTGCAGCGTCGAGGCGACGACCTCGATCTCGCCCGAGGGCAGCTCGGGGTTCTCGTTGCCCTCGGGCCGCCGCTGCACCTCCCCGGTCACCAGCACGCAGAACTCGTTGCGCAGCGCGTGCGCCTCCTCCTCGCGGACGACGACCTGGGCGTAGCCCGAGCCGTCGCGGACGTCGAGGAAGACCACGCCGCCGTGGTCGCGCCGGCGGGCGATCCAGCCGGCGAGGGTGACGGTGGTGCCGGCGTCGGACGCCCGGAGGGTGCCGGCGTCGTGGGTGCGCAACAAGGGAGTGCCTCTCAGGGGGTGTACGGGTTACCAGCGGGAGTGGACGTGGGCGCGGATGCGCTCGTCGTAGAGCCGCTCGAGGTCGGCCAGCTCGCCGTCGGTGAGCGGGGCCAGGTCGGCGGCCGCGGCGTTGCTCTGCGCCTGGCGCACGCTGCTGGCGCCGGGGATGACGGAGGTGACCCCGGGCTGCTGGATGATCCAGCGCAGCGCGACCTGGGCGGGCGTGCGGTCGCCGCACAGCTCGACGAACTCGCGCGCGGCGGCGACGCCGACCTCGTAGGGCACGCCGGCGAAGGTCTCGCCGACGTCGAAGGCCTCGCCGTTGCGGTTGAACTGGCGGTGGTCGTCGGCGCCGAAGGTGGTGTCCTCGGTGAACCGGCCGGTGAGCAGGCCCGAGGCCAGCGGCACCCGCGCCAGGATGCCGACCTGCGCCGCGGCGGCCGCGGGCAGCAGCTCCTCCAGCGGCTTGCGGCGGAACACGTTGAGGATGACCTGGATGGACTGCACGCCCTCGTGCTCCAGCGCGGTCAGCCCCTCCTGCACGGTCTCCACCGAGACGCCGTAGGCGGCGATCGAGCCGTCGGCGACGAACCCGTCGAGGGTGTCGTAGACGCGCTGGTCGGAGTAGACGGCCGGCGGCGGGCAGTGCAGCTGCACCAGGTCCAGGGTGTCCACGGCGAGGTTGCGGCGGGACCGGTCGACCCAGGCCCGCAGGTTCTCGGGGGTGTAGGTCTCGGCGACGAAGGGGTCGGCCCGGCGGCCGGCCTTGGTGGCCACGAACGGGCGCTGCCCGCCGCGGTCGGCCAGGGCGGCGGCGATGCGCTGCTCGGAGCGGCCGTCGCCGTAGACGTCGGCGGTGTCGAGCAGGGTGACCCCGGCGTCCAGGGCGGTGTCGAGGACCTGCCGGGCGGTGGCGTCGTCGACGTCACCCCAGTCGGCGCCGAGCTGCCAGGTGCCGAGGCCGACGACGGAGACGGAGGCGCCGGTGCGTCCGAGGGAGCGGGATTCCATGCTCACACGCTCGCACGCAGCGACTCGGCGAGCTCACCGAGGGGGACGGCGACCTGCTCGCCGGTGGCCATCGTCTTGACCTGGGCGACGCCCCCGGCCAGGTCGCGCTCCCCCACCACGACCACGCGCGCGGCGCCGGAGCGGTCGGCGGCCTTCATGGCGCCCTTGAGCCCGCGGCCGCCGTAGACGGTGTCGGTGGCGACGCCGGCGGCGCGCAGCTGCCCGACGAGCCGGACGGCGAACCGCTTGGCCTCCTCGCCCAGGTGCACGACGAACACGTCGGTGCCGCCGGTGACCGGGATGTCCAGGCCCTCGGCCTGCGCGGCCAGGATCGTGCGGTCGACGCCGACGGCGTAGCCGATGCCGGACAGGTCGGGCCCGCCCAGCGCGGCCGACAGCCCGTCGTAGCGCCCGCCGCCGCCGATGCTGGCCTGGGCGCCGAGGCCGCGGTGCACGAACTCGAACGTGGTCTTCGTGTAGTAGTCCAGCCCGCGGACCAGCCGGGGCGCCTCGACCCAGGTGACCCCGAGGTCGGACAGGTGCTGCCGGACGGCGTCGTAGTGCGCCCTGGTCCCCTCGGACAGGTGGTCGACCATCAGCGGGGCGTCGGCCAGCTGGGCCTGGACCTCGGGCCGCTTGTCGTCCAGCACCCGCAGCGGGTTGATCGCGGCCCGCCGCCGGGTGTCCTCGTCGAGGTCGAGGCCGGCCAGGAACTGCACCAGCAGCTCGCGGTACTGCGGCCGGCAGGTGGCGTCGCCCAGCGAGGTCAGCTGCAGGTCGTAGTCGGTGAGGCCCAGCCCGCGGAAACCGGCGTCGGCCAGGGCCACCAGCTCGGCGTCCAGGGCGGGGTCGTCGACGCCGAGGGCCTCGACGCTGACCTGGGTGAAGTGCCGGTAGCGGCCGGCCTGGGGCCGCTCGTAGCGGAACGCCGACCCGACGGTCCACAGCTTGGCCGGCAGCGGCCCGGCGTAGAGCCGGTGCTCGATGAAGGCGCGCATGACGCCGGCGGTGAACTCCGGGCGCAGGGTCAGCGAGCGACCGCCGCGGTCGTCGAAGGTGTACATCTCCTTCGACACGACGTCGGTGGACTCGCCCACGCCGCGGGAGAACACCGCGGTCTCCTCGAACACCGGGGTCTCGACGTAGCCGTAGCCGGCGGTCAGCAGCGGGGCGACCAGGGCGTCGCGGGCGGCGAGGTAGGCCGCGGAGTCCGGGGGCAGCCGGTCGAAGGTGCCCTTGGGGGCGCGCTGGATGTCGCTCACAGCCCGCGCCCCTTGGGCGCCCGGGCCGCCTCGGCCAGGTAGGGGTTGGTGGCCCGCTCCCGCCCGATCGTGGTGGCCGGGCCGTGGCCGGGGAGGACGACGGTGGCGTCCTCCAGCGGCAGGACGACGTCGCGCAGCGAGCCGAGCATCGCCTCCCAGGACCCGCCGGGCAGGTCGACCCGGCCGACGGAACCGGCGAACAGCACGTCGCCGGCCAGCAGCCCCGGGGAGTCGTCGAGGTCGAGGGCGAACATCACCGACCCCTGGGTGTGGCCGGGGGCGTGCCGCACGGTGAGGTCGACACCGGCCAGCGACAGGGTGGCGCCGTCGTCGAGCGCGAGCACGTCGGCCGGGTCGGGCAGCGCGACGCCGGTGATCAGCGGGGCCAGCTGCGGCCCGTGCCACCGGGCCGGGTCGGCGAGCATCCCGGAGTCGGCCGGGTGCAGGTAGGCGGGGATGTCGTAGCCGTCGCAGACCGGCAGCACGGAGAAGGTGTGGTCCAGGTGCCCGTGGGTGAGGACGACGGCGACCGGCTTGAGGCCGTCGTCGGCCAGCATCTGCGCGAGCGGCTCGACGGCGTCCATGCCGGGGTCGACGACGACGCACTCGGCGCGCGGACCGGTGGCCACCGCGTAGCAGTTGGTGCCGAACGCGCCGGCGGGGAACGAGCGGATGAGCACCCGAGCAGGGTACGTGGCACCCCCGACACGACCGGCGTCCCGATCGGCGTCCCAGCAGGTGGCCGGGGTGGCCTGCCTAGACTCCGCAGCCGTGGTCAGCAACAAGCAGCGCCGTCAGTCCGCCCAGCGCCACCTGCAGCGCCAGCTGGAGCGGCGTGCCGCGCAGCAGCGCAAGCGCCGCCGCAACCTGCTCATCGGGGTCACCGTGGCCGCCGTCGTCGTGGTCGTGGGCGCCGCGCTGCTGATCACCGGGCTGGGCGGGGACGACGCACCGGCCGCGGACGCCTCGGCGTCGTCGTCGAGCTCGGCCGCCGCCCCCACCGCCGGCCCGGGCGCCGAGCGGGCCGGCCAGACCACCACCGCCGGGGCGTGCACCTACACCTACGACGCGCAGGGCAGCTCCGGCCCCACCGCCGTGGACGCGCCCTCGGGCGACCTCCCGACCGGGCAGCAGGCCGAGACCATCGCGACCAGCGCCGGCGACGTCCCGGTCACCCTCGACTTCTCCGGCCCCGGCGCCTGCGCGGCCGAGAGCTTCGCGTCGCTGGCCGCGCAGGGCTACTTCGACAACACCCCCTGCCACCGGCTGACCACCTCCGACGGCCTGAAGGTGCTGCAGTGCGGCGACCCGTCGGGCACCGGCTCGGGCGGCCCGGGCTACACGTTCCCGACCGCGACGTCGGGCAGCGAGACCTACGGCCGCGGCGTCCTGGCGATGGCCAACAGCGGCCAGGGCACCGACGGCAGCCAGTTCTTCCTGGTCTACGGCGACAGCCAGCTCCCCCCGAGCTACACCGTCTTCGGCACGGTCGGCGACGCGGGCCTGGGCGTGCTGGACACCGTCGCCGCGGCCGGCGTGGCCGACGGCAGCCAGGACGGCGCCCCCGCCACCCCGGTGACCATCACCGCCGTCACGCCTGCGGCCTGAGCACATCGCGGTCCTCCGGACCGCACCGCGGCCAACGGCCGTCCCCCCGCTGCGACGAGCGCCGCTGCTCCCGCCTCGGGGTGACGGCACTCGTCCCTCGGCCGCCACCCGTCGGCGGGAAGGGCTGACCGCGTTCGTCGGGGGACCCTCCGGGCCCCCGCTCCTCACGCGGTGACGCGCTCCACGTCGAAGACGCCGTCGACGTTGCGCACGGTCTGCAGCACCGCGCCCAGGTGGGCGGGGTCGGCCAGCTCGAAGGTGAAGCGGCTGACCGCGACCCGGTCGCGGCTGGTCTGCACCGACGCGGACAGGATGTTGACCCGCTCGTCGGCCAGGGCCTTGGTGACGTCGGAGAGCAGCCGGTGCCGGTCGAGGGCCTCGACCTGGATCGCCACCAGGAACACCGCGCCGGGCTGCGCCGCCCAGGCCACCTCGACCAGCCGCTCGGGCTTGCGCTGCAGGTCCGCGGCGTTGGTGCAGTCGGTGCGGTGCACGCTCACCCCGCCGCCGCGGGTGACGAAGCCCAGGATGTCGTCGCCGGGCACCGGCGTGCAGCACTTGGCGAGCTTCGCCCACACGTCGGTCATGTCGGTGACGACGATGCCGGGGTCGCCGCTGGCGGTGCGGGCGACGGAGCGGCGGGCCGGGATGGCGGTCTCGGCGATGTCCTCGGTGGCGCCCTCGGACCCGCCGAGGGCGACCAGCAGCTTCTCCACGACCGAGGAGGCCGAGACGCGGTTCTCCCCCACCGCGGCGTAGAGCGCGCTGACGTCGGGGTGGTGCAGGTCGGCCGCCAGGGTGGCCAGCGCCTCGCCGCCCATCAGGCGCTGCAGCGGCAGGCCGGCCTTGCGCATGGCCTTGGTGAGCGCGTCCTTGCCCGCCTCGACGGCGTCCTCGCGGCGCTCCTTGGTGAACCACTGCCGGATCTTGGTGCGGGCCCGGGAGGACCCGACGAACTCCAGCCAGTCGCGGCTGGGCCCGGCGGTCGGGGACTTGGAGGTGAAGACCTCCACGGTGTCGCCGTTGGACAGCGTGGAGTCCAGCGACACCAGCGAGCCGTTCACCCGGGCGCCGATGCAGCGGTAGCCGACCTCGGTGTGCACGGCGAAGGCGAAGTCGACCGGGGTGGAGTTCTCCGGCAGGCTCATCACGTCGCCCTTGGGCGTGAAGACGAAGACCTCCTGCGGACCGAGGTCGTAGCGCAGCGTCTCCAGGAACTCCCCGGGCTCCTGCGCCTCGCGCTGCCAGTCCAGCAGCTGGCGCAGCCAGAGCATGTCGTCGCCGGCGGTGCCCGGACGCGGTCCGGCGGCCACCCCGCCCCGGGCCTTCTCCTTGTACTTCCAGTGCGCGGCGATGCCGTACTCGGCGGTGCGGTGCATGTCGTGCGTGCGGATCTGCAGCTCGACGGGCTTGCCCTGCGGGCCGATCACCGTGGTGTGCAGCGACTGGTACATGTTGAACTTCGGCATCGCCACGAAGTCCTTGAAGCGGCCGGGGACCGGCTGCCAGTGGGCGTGCATGATGCCCAGCGCCGCGTAGCAGTCGCGCACCGAGTCGACCAGGATGCGGATGCCGACCAGGTCCCAGATGTCGGTGAAGTCGCGGCCGCGGACGATCATCTTCTGGTAGATCGAGTAGTAGTGCTTGGGCCGGCCGGTGACCGTGGCCTCGACCTTGGCGCCCTTGAGCTGCTCGGTGACCGCGCTGGTGACCTCGGCCAGGTAGGTGTCGCGCGAGGGCGCGCGCTCGGCGACCAGCCGCACGATCTCGTCGTACCGCTTGGGGTACAGCGTGGCGAACGCGAGGTCCTCGAGCTCCCACTTGATGGTGTTCATGCCCAGCCGGTGGGCCAGCGGGGCGAGGATCTCCAGCGTCTCGCGGGCCTTCTTCTCCTGCTTCTCCGGCGGGAGGAAGCGCAGCGTGCGCATGTTGTGCAGCCGGTCGGCGAGCTTGATGACCAGCACGCGGGGGTCGCGGGCCATCGCCACGATCATCTTGCGGATCGTCTCGGCCTGGGCGCCGTCCCCGAACTGGACCTTGTCGATCTTGGTCACGCCGTCGACGAGGTGGGCGACCTCGGGCCCGAAGTCCGCGACGATGGAGTCCAGGGACACCCCGGTGTCCTCGACGGTGTCGTGCAGCAGCGCGGCCACCAGCGTGGTGGTGTCCATGCCCAGGCCGGCCAGCACCGTGGCCACGGCCAGCGGGTGGGTGATGTAGGGGTCGCCGGACTTCCGCTTCTGCGCCGCGTGCGCGTTCTCCGCGACGTCGTAGGCCCGCTGCAGCAGGGCGAGGTCGGCCTTGGGGTGGCTCTGCCGGTGCAGCGCGGCCAGGGGCTCCAGGACCGGGCGGACGACGGTGGAGCGCTGGCCCGCGACGATCCGGCGGGCCAGCCGGTCCACGACCCGGCGGCGGCGCACCGGGTCCAGGGCGGGGGTGCCGCCCTCGCCGGCGGGGTCGGCCGCGGGTGCGGGCGGGGCGGCCGCGGTCTGCAGCGCGGGCCGCTCGGGCAGGGCCACCCGCGCGGAGTCCTGCCGCGGCTCCCGGGGCTGACCCTGCTGGGTGACCTGATGCGGGTCCGGGACCTGGTCCGGGACGGCGGCCGGCTGCTGGGCAGCGCGGGGGGCCACCACCTCGGATGCCATGGCCACTCCTGTCGTCCGACCGGCCGGGACCCCGACCATGCTAGCCACGCGCCGGGACGGGTGGACCGCTCGGGAGGGTGAGCTGCGTCAGGTGGTCCAGAGCGCGTGCACGCTGTGCGGGGCGAGCGCCTCGCGGCCGCCCAGCGCCGGCAGCTCCACGACCACGGCGACGGCGCTGACCACCGCCCCCAGCTGCTCGACCAGGCCCACCGCGGCGCCCAGGGTGCCGCCGGTGGCCAGCACGTCGTCCACGAGCAGCACCCGCTGGCCCTTGTGCAGGGAGTCGGTGTGCAGCTCCAGGGTGGCGGTGCCGTACTCCAGGGCGTAGTCGGCGCTGATCCGCTCGCGCGGCAGCTTGCCGGCCTTGCGCACCGGGACGACGCCGGTGCCCGCGGCCAGCGCGACGGCGGCGGCGAGCAGGAACCCGCGGGCCTCCACCCCGACGACGACGTCGAAGCCCGGGTCATCCTGCCCCGACCGCAGCGCCGCGACCCGCGGGTCGGTGCGGGCCGGTGCGGCCAGGCCGTCGACGACCCGGCGGAACGCCTCGGCGTCGGCGAAGACCGGGGTCAGGTCGCGGAAGACCACGCCCGGCTCGGGGAAGTCGGGGACGTCGACCGCGATGGAGGCGATCAGCTCGTCGAGCGGGAGCTCGGCCGCGGTCACCTCTTCTTCCCGCCGCGGGGCCGCTGCGGGCGGGCGCCGGGCCGGGGCGGGGTGACCGTGCGGGTGACCGAGTCCGGGGACTCGACCTGGTCGACGGCCTCGGGCCGCTCGGGCAGCTCGTCGTGCTCGGCGACCGCGACGGCCGACGGGGCCCGCCGGGCGCGGCGCGCGCTGGCGACCGGACCCGCGGGCACGCCGGTGCGGGCGGCCCGGGCCTCGGCGGCGCGGCGGGCGAGCACCCGCTTGCGCAGCGCCTGCACCCCGGGCTCGCGGGCCTTGAGGTCGGCCAGGATCGGGGTGGCCAGGAAGATCGAGCTGTAGGTGCCCGCGGCCAGGCCGACGGTGAGCACCAGCGCGAGGTCCTGCAGGGTCCCGACGCCGAGCAGGCCGACGCCGACCACCAGCAGGCCGAGCACCGGCAGCAGCGCGATGACCGAGGTGTTGATCGACCGCATCAGGGTCTGGTTGACCGCCAGGTTGGCCGCCTCGCCCCAGGTCATCCGGGCGCCCTTCTCCAGGTCCTTGACGTTCTCGTCGACCTTGTCGAAGACGACGACGGTGTCGTAGAGGCTGAACCCGAGGATGGTGAGGAACCCGATGACGGTGGACGGGGTGACCTCGAAGCCGACCAGGGAGTAGATGCCGGCGGTCAGCACGATGTCGTGCACGAGCGCCGCGATCGCACCGACCGCCATCTTGGGCTGGAACCGGATGGCCAGGAACACCACGACGGCCGCCAGGAAGACGACCAGCGCGATGAGCGCCTGGTCGGTGATGTCCCGGCCCCAGTCGGCGCTGACCGCCTCCGGGCTGACCTGGCCGGGGTCGACCCCGGCGGCGTCGGCGATCGCCGAGACGACGGCGGTCTCGCCGGCGTTGTCCAGCGCGCCGGTGCGCAGCAGCACGGTGTCGCCGCCGACCACCTGCACGGTGGAGACGTCGGCGCCCGCGGACTCGGCGGCCTCGCGGATCGTGCTCAGCTGCTCGGTGCCACCGGGCAGCCGGAAGCTGTTGCCGCCCTCGAAGTCGATGCCGAAGTTGAACCCGCGGAAGACCATCGAGGCGATGCAGACCAGCATCACCACGGCGGTGACCTTGTACCAGAACCGGCTGCGGCCCACGACGTCCAGACCGGCCTCGCCGTTGTAGAGCCGGTGGGCCAGCGACGCCCGCCGCCGCGGCGCGGCCGGCTCGGCGCCGTCCTCGGTCGGCAGACCCGCCTCGGCCAGCGCGTCGTCGTCGGCGTCGGCCGCGGCGTCCGCGCGGACCTCCGCGTCGCTCTCCTCGAGCAGCTCGTCGTCGGTGCGGCCCTCGCGGGGGGTGCCGGTCATCGGTCGCTCCTGTCGCTGCTGGTGCCCGCGGCCACGGTCGGGCGCTGGCCCGGCCGGGGCGCGGTGGCGGCGCGGCGGGTCACGTCGACGGACCCCAGGCCGGAGAACCGGTTGGTGCCGAAGCTCCTGAACCGGCTGAGCACCGCCATGAGCGGGTGGGTGAAGAGGAAGACGACGATCAGGTCGAGCACCGTGGACAGACCCAGGGTGAACGCGAAGCCCTTCACGTCGCCGATCGCCAGCACGTAGAGGATCGCTGCGGCCAGGAAGCTGACCGCGTCGGCCGAGAGGATGGTGCGGCGGGCGCGCACCCAGGCGCGGGGCACCGCACTGCGCAGCGTGCGGCCCTCGCGGATCTCGTCCTTGAGCCGTTCGAAGTACACGACGAACGAGTCGGCCGTGATGCCGATGCTGACGATGAACCCGGCGATGCCGGCCAGGCTCAGGGTGAAGCCGATCTCCCGGCCCAGCAGCACCAGGCTGGCGTAGACCACGACCGCCGACAGCACGAGGCTGGCGATCATGACCAGGCCGAGCAGCCGGTAGTAGAGCAGGGCGTACAGGAAGACCAGCGCGATGCCGATCGCGCCGGCGATCAGCCCGGCCTGCAGCTGCTCGGCGCCCAGCTCGGTGGTGATGGTCTGGGCGGTGGCCTGGGTGAAGGTCAGCGGCAGGGCGCCGTACTCCAGCTGGTTGGCCAGCGTCTGGGCGTCGGTCTGGGTGAAGTTGCCGGTGATCTGCGTGCTGCCGCCGGTGATGGCGCTCTGCACGGTGGGGGCGGAGACCACCCGGCCATCCAGCACGATCGCCACCGCGCTGCCGGCCTGCGCCGCCTGGGCGGTGTAGGTCGCCCAGGTGGAGGAGGCCTGGGAGTTGAAGTCGACGGTGACGATCCACTCGCCGGTCTGCGGCGTGGTGCCGGCGCTGGCCGAGGTGATGTCGGTGCCCTCGATGACGGCGGGGCCCAGCAGGTACTTGGCGGTGCCGTCCTCGGAGCAGGCGGCCAGGTAGGAGTCCGGCAGGTCGACGTCGGCGGCACCGGTCTGGTCGGTGGAGCAGACCAGGCTCGCGTACTCGGCCGTCGCCTGCTCCTGGGTCACCGCGGTCGGCGCGGCGCCGTCGGAGGCCGTGGCGCCGCCGGAGGCCGTGGCGCCGCCCGAGGTGGGCGCGGCACCGCTGGTGGGGGCGGCGTCCGTGGTCGGGGCAGCCGGCGTCGTGGTGTCCTCGGCGGCCAGCGAGTCCGGGGCCGGGGCCGAGGTGGCGGCGGGGTCGCTGGTCGGCGCCGCGCCGTCGGTCGGCGACGCCGGGGCGGCCGTGTCGCCGGGGGCGGTGGTGGGCGCGCTGCCGTCGGTGGGCGCGCTGCCGTCGGTCGGCGTCGCGGACGGCGTGGCCGACGGGTCGGCCGGGGTGGCGGCCTCGGGGCCCTGCAGCACCGGGCGGAAGCGCAGCTGGGCGGTCTGGCCGAGCTCGCGGGCCTGGTCGCCGTCGTCACCGGGGACGGAGATGATGATGTTCGAGTTGCCCTCGGTGACCACCTCGGCCTCGGCGACGCCGAGGCCGTTGACCCGCTGCTCGATGATCTGCCGCGCCAGCTCCAGGTCCTCGCGGCTGGGCGTGCCGCCGCCGGGCACCTGCGCCGTCAGCGTCACCGTGGTGCCGCCCTGCAGGTCCAGGCCCAGCTGCGGGGTGCGCTGCGAGCCGGTGAAGAAGATGAGGCCGTACATGACGGCCACGATCAGGACGAACGCCGCGAAGTAGCGCGACGCGCGGAGCTGGCGGGCAGCCACGTCAGGCCCTGCGCTCGGTCGGGTCGCCGTCGCCGTCGACCAGCCCGGTGCGCTCGTCGCGCGGCGGGACGACCTCGCCGGCCTGCGCGTCGAGGACCGCGCCGTCGGGCGTGCGGACCTCCATCACGGCCGGGCGGGCGAAGGTGGCGACGACGCCGGGGGCGATCTCGATGTCGACGGTGCCCTCGCCGAAGCCGGCCACCGTGCCGTGCAGGCCGCTGGTCAGCATGACCGGGGTGCCGACGCTCAGGGACTCCTGCAGCTTCTGGGCGTTGGCGGCCATCTTCTTGCGCTGCCGGGCCGGCAGCACGATGAGCAGCGCGAACGCCAGCACCAGCAGGATGAGCGGGAAGAACTGCTCCACGGTTGTCGTGCCTCTCCACCGCGCCCGGTCCGGCGCGGTTGTGCGACCACCGGGGGCGGCCGCTCGGGGGAACTCAGGGCTGCGGCGCACCCGTGGGCGCGACCGGCGCAGGGCGCGCGCCACCCAGGGGTGGGCGCACCAGCGCCGTGCAGTCTAGGCGTCGAACAGGGTGGGGGGTGCAGGCTGGTCGCCGGGCGCGCCCTGCGGGATGCCCCCGCGCAGCCACACGCCTTCGGGGACCGGCAGACCGAGGTGGGCCCAGGCGGCCTCGGTGGCGACCCGGCCGCGGGGGGTGCGCGCGAGCAGCCCGGCCCGCACGAGGAAGGGCTCGCAGACCTCCTCGACGGTGTGCGGCTCCTCCCCCACGGCCACGGCCAGCGTCGCGACGCCCACCGGCCCGCCGTTGAACTTGACCACCAGGGCGTGCAGCACCTCGCGGTCCAGCCGGTCCAGGCCGAGCTCGTCGACGTCGTAGAGGGCCAGCGCGGCGCGGGCCACCGGCTGGGTGATCCGGCCGTCGGCGCGCACCTCGGCGTAGTCGCGGACCCGGCGCAGCAGCCGGTTGGCGATGCGCGGGGTGCCGCGGGAGCGCCCGGCGATCTCGGCCGACCCGTCCTCGTCGATGGCCACCCCGAGCAGGTCGGCGCTGCGGCGCAGCACCGACTGCAGGTCGGCGGTCGAGTAGAACTCCATCTGCCCGACGAACCCGAACCGGTCGCGCAGCGGCCCGGTCAGCAGGCCGGCGCGGGTGGTGGCGCCGACCAGGGTGAACGGCGAGATCTCCAGCGGGATGGCGGTGGCCCCCGGACCCTTGCCGACGACGACGTCGACCCGGAAGTCCTCCATCGCCATGTACAGCAGTTCCTCGGCGGGCCGGGCGATGCGGTGGATCTCGTCGATGAACAGGACGTCGCCCTCGCCGAGGTTGGACAGCATCGCCGCCAGGTCGCCCGACCGCTCGATCGCCGGCCCCGAGGTGATCTTGACGGAGGTGCCCAGCTCGCTGCCGATGATCAGCGCCAGCGAGGTCTTGCCCAGCCCGGGCGGACCCGAGAGCAGCACGTGGTCCGGCGGCCGGCCGCGGCGCTTGGCGCCCTCCAGGACCAGGTCCAGCTGCCGGGCGACCTTGGGCTGGCCGACGAACTCGGCCAGCGAGTGCGGCCGCAGCGCCGACTCGACGACCCGTTCCTCGTCCCCGGCCCACGGGGAGGCGTCGGACTCCGTCACGACCGGCCCAGCAGGCGCAGGGCCTGGCGCAGCAGCACGGCGATGTCGACCGACCCGGTGGCGGCGATCTGCTCGTCGACGACCGGGGCCAGCTGGGCGAGGGCACCCTCGGCCTCGCGCACGGTCCAGCCCAGGCCGACCAGCGCGGTGGTCAGCTGGTCCCGCCACGGCGCGACGGGTGCGACGGCGGCCGAGCCGGTGGCACCGGCGGCGGCCGCCACGGCGTCCAGGCTCACGTCGCCGGTCGGGGCGCCGAGGCGGTCGCGCAGCTCGAGCACGAGCCGCTCGGCGCCCTTCTTGCCGATGCCGGGCACCTGCATGAGCGCCTTGAGGTCACCGGTGGCCACCGCGCGGCGCACATCGCGGGGCGGGTGGATGGCCAGCACGGCCTGCGCCAGGCGCGGGCCGACGCCGTTGGCGGTCTGCAGCAGCTCGAACAGCTGCCGCTCGTCGTCGTCGGCGAACCCGTAGAGGGTCAGGGAGTCCTCGCGGACGACCAGGCTGGTGGCCAGCCGGGCGGTCTCCCCCACCTGCAGCCGCGCGATGGTCCCGGGCGTGCACTGCACGGCCAGGCCGATCCCCCCGACCTCGACCACCGCGCCGTCGGGGCTGACCGCGGCCACCCGCCCGGCGACGCTGGCGATCACCGACCGCTCCCGATGCCCTGCCAGCGGCCCGGCCGCACGGCCGAGCGGGTGGCCACCGACAGCGGCGCCGCCCCGACGCCGGCACCGGCGGCCAGCGCGGCGACCCGCAGCCGGTCCTGGGTGGGCCCGCGCCACACGTGGCAGACCGCCAGCGCGAGGGCGTCCGCGGCGTCCGCGGGCTTGGGCGGGGTGGAGAGCCCCAGCACCCGGGTGACCATCAGCGTGACCTGCTCCTTGTCGGCGCGGCCGCTGCCGGAGATGGCGGCCTTGACCTCGCTCGGGGTGTGCCAGTGCACCGGCCGGCTGGCCTGCGCGGCGGCCAGCGCGGCGACGCCGGCGGCCTGCGCGGTACCGGTCGCCGTCCCCTTGTTGTTCTGCTGGAAGACCCGCTCGATCGCCACCACGTCGGGCCGGTGCTCGCGGACCAGGGCGGTGACGGCGGTGTGCAGCTCGAGCAGCCGCAGCTCCAGGGCCAGGGTGTGGTCGCTGCGGACCACCCCGACGCCGACCGCGGTGGGCCGGGCACCGGGGCGCCCGTCGACGACACCCCACCCGCACCGGGTCAACCCCGGGTCGATCCCGAGCACGCGCACCGACAACCCCTCACTGTGCGAACAGACGTTCGACAGCCTAGGCGTCGATGGTCTCCATGACCTCGTCCGACACGTCGTAGTTGGCGTAGACGTTCTGCACGTCGTCGCAGTCCTCGAGCGCGTCGATCAGCTTGAACACCTTGGCCGCGGCGTCGGCGTCGAGCTCGACCTGGACGCTGGGCACGAAGCCGGCCTCGGCGGAGTCGTAGTCGATGCCGGCGTCCTGCAGCGCGGTGCGGACGGCGACCAGGTCGGTCGGCTCGCAGACGACCTCGAAGGTGTCGCCGAGGTCGCGGACCTCCTCGGCGCCGGCGTCCAGGACGGCGAGCATGACGTCGTCCTCGGTGGTGCCGGTCGAGGGGACGACGATGACGCCCTTGCGGCTGAACAGGTAGGACACCGAGCCCGGGTCGGCCATGGACCCGCCGTTGCGGGTCATGGCGGTGCGGACCTCCATGGCCGAGCGGTTCTTGTTGTCGGTGAGGCACTCGATGAGCACCGCGACCCCGGCGGCGGCGTAGCCCTCGTAGGTGATCGTCGAGTACTCGACGCCGCCGGCCTCCAGGCCCGCGCCGCGCTTGACCGCGCGGTCGATGTTGTCGTTGGGCACCGAGGACTTCTTGGCCCGCTGGACGGCGTCGTACAGCGTCGGGTTGCCGTTGACGTCACCGCCACCGGTGCGGGCGGCGACCTCGATGTTCTTGATCAGCTTGGCGAAGAGCTTGCCCCGCTTGGCGTCGATGCCCGCCTTCTTGTGCTTGGTCGTCGCCCATTTGGAGTGGCCGCTCATGGTGTCTCCTCGCTCGCTGGTCGTCGTCCGCCGGGCCGCTCGCGCACCGTCACCGCAGGAGGTCCACGAAGAACCGGTGCATGCGGGTGTCGCCGGTGAGCTCCGGGTGGAAGCTGGTGGCGACCACGTCGCCCTGGCGGACCGCGACGATCCTACCGTCGGCCGGCCCGCCCGAGACCCGGCCGAGGACCTGCACCCCCGGCCCGGTCTCCTCCACCCACGGCGCGCGGATGAAGACCGCGTGCACCGGGCCGCCGGGCAGGCCCGCGACCTCGACCTCGGACTCGAAGCTGTCGACCTGCCGGCCGAAGGCGTTGCGCCGCACGACGACGTCCAGGCCGCCGATGGTCTGCTGGTCGGCGGGGGCGTCCAGCAGCCGGTTGGCGAGCAGGATCATGCCCGCGCAGGAGCCGTAGGCCGGCAGCCCGCCGCGCACCGCGGCGCGCAGCGGCCCCAGCAGGCCCCACCGGTCGGCCAGCTTGGCGATGGTCGTGGACTCCCCGCCGGGCAGCACCAGGCCGTCGACCCCGGCCAGCTCCTCGGGTCGCCGGACGGCGACCGTGCGCGCACCCTGCTGCTCGAGGACGGCGCGGTGCTCCCGGACGTCGCCCTGCAGCGCGAGGACCCCGACGAGCGGGGCGCTCACCACCCGCGGGAGCTGTACTTCTGGTCGGCCGGCAGGGTGTCGACGTTCAGGCCGACCATGGCCTCGCCCAGCCCGCGGCTGACCTTGGCGATGACCGCCGGGTCGTCGTGGAACGTGGTGGCCTGCACGATCGCGGCGGCGCGCTGCGCGGGGTCGCCGGACTTGAAGATGCCCGAGCCGACGAACACGCCCTCGGCACCCAGCTGCATCATCATCGCCGCGTCGGCCGGGGTCGCGATGCCGCCGGCCGTGAACAGCACGACGGGGAGCTTGCCGGTGCGGGCCACCTCGGCCACCAGCTCGTAGGGCGCCTGCAGCTCCTTGGCCGCCACGAAGAGCTCGGTCTCGTCCATCGTGGTCAGCGCGCGGATGCCCGAGCGCAGCGACCGCATGTGCCGGGTGGCCTCGACCACGTTGCCGGTGCCGGCCTCGCCCTTGGACCGGATCATCGCCGCGCCCTCGGCGATCCGGCGCAGCGCCTCGCCCAGGTGGGTCGCGCCGCACACGAAGGGCACCGTGAAGTCGGTCTTGACGATGTGGTGGGCCTCGTCGGCCGGGGTGAGCACCTCGGACTCGTCGATGTAGTCCACCCCGAGGGACTGCAGCACCTGCGCCTCGACGAAGTGGCCGATGCGGGCCTTGGCCATCACCGGGATGGAGACCGCGTCGATGATCCCCTGGATCATGTCCGGGTCGCTCATCCGGGCGATGCCGCCCTGGGCGCGGATGTCGGCGGGCACCCGCTCCAGCGCCATGACGGCGACCGCGCCGGCGTCCTCGGCGATGCGCGCCTGCGCGGCGTCGACGACGTCCATGATGACGCCGCCCTTGAGCTGCTCGGCCATGCCGCGCTTCACGCGGTCGGTGCCGGTGCTGGGGGGGACGGGGGTCTCGGACACGGTGCGCCTCACGGGTTCGACTTCGGTTGCGGTCGACCCATCGTAGGAGCGCGTCAGGCGCGGCCGACGGGCCCGGTGCCCACCACGGCGTCCAGGCCGTCGTCGATGTCGAAGAACCGCGGCAGCGGCCGGCGCGCGTGCAGCCGCAGCGTGCGCGGCCCGGGGCGCCGGCGCAGGGCGCGGGTGTCGCGGACGGCGTCGTTGTAGAACCGCCGGGCCAGCCCCACCCGCCAGCCGGCGTCGTCCAGCTCGGGTGCCCGCAGCGGGTCCGGCAGCTCGCGCACCAGCCGGCCCAGGGCGTTCTCGGCCACCTCCCGGTCCCCGCCGGAGGGCCGGCGGGCGTCGGCGACGGCACCGGCCAGCGCGTCCGCGCGCAGCGCCCCCAGGTCCTCCGCGTGCTCGCGGGCGACGGCGTCGGCGAGCTCGGCCCGGCGGGTCAGCGCACCCTCGAGCGCCTCCCACGCGCGGTCGACCCGGCCCTCCAGCCGGCGCAGCCGGGCGAGGGTGAACACCGCCCAGGCCAGCAGCAGGACGAGCACGACGCCGACCGCCAGCAGCACCCAGCCCGTCGACGTCACCCGGGGGACGCTACCGGCGCGCGGTCAGGACCGGCGCAGCCAACGCGGCAGGAACCCCTCCGTCCGGGTGGGGACCGGCTCGACCGGCAGCGGGTCCTCGTCGGCCCCGTGCGCGGTGACCTCGCCGCCCCCGGCCGGGACCACGGTCTCGTAGACGGCCACCACCTGCGCGGCCAGCGTCGCCCAGTCGAAGTCCCGTGCGCGCTCGCGGCCGGCCGCGGTGAGCTCCGCGCGCCGGTCGGGGTCGCCGAGCAGGTCGACCAGCACCCGGGCCAGCGCGGTGGCGTCGCCGCGGCGGACCAGCACGCCCGCCGTGCCGTCGGCCAGCACCCGGGCGAAGGCGTCGAGGTCCGCGGCGACCACCGGCGCGCCGGCGGCCATGGCCTCGACCAGCACGACGCCGAAGCTCTCGCCCATCAGGTTGGGCGCGCAGTACACGTCGACGGTGCGCAGGAAGGCGGCCTTCTCGTCCTCGGCGAGCTCGCCGAGCAGCACGACGGCGGGTTCCAGGTCGGGGCCGACCAGGGCGCGCAGCTCGTCGGGGTCGCCGCGGCCGGCCACCAGCAGCCGGGCACCGGGGAGCTCGCGGACCACGGTGCGCATCGCCTCCAGCAGCACCGGCAGACCCTTGCGCGGTTCGTCGTAGCGGCCCAGGAAGCCCACCGTCGGCCCGTCGTGCTCGGCGGCGGGCAGCCGGGGGCCCGCGGCGAAGGCGGCGACCTGCACGCCGTTGGGGATGACCACCGCGTCGCCGCCCAGGTGCTCGACCTGCAGCCGGCGGGCGAAGTCCGACACCGCGATGCGGCCGGCGATCCGCTCCAGCCACGGCCGGACCACCGGGCCCCAGGCGGCCAGCCACTTCGAGCGCACGGACGCCGCGTGGAAGGTGGCCACGATCGGGCCGTCGGCGATCATGCAGACCAGCAGCGCCACCGACGGCGGCGCCGGCTCGTGCACGTGCACCACGTCGAAGTGGCCCTCGCGCAGCCAGCGGCGGGTGCGCGCGGCGGACAGCACGCCGAACTGCCAGCTGGCCATCGACCCGTTGTAGGGGATCGGGATGGCCCGGCCGGCCCAGGTGGCCCCGGCCGGCAGCGACTCCTCCTGCTCGGCCGGGGTGAGGACGTCGACCTCGTGGCCCATCCCGCGCAGCGTCCCGGCGAGGTCCCGCACGTGGTACTGCACGCCGCCGGGGACGTCCCAGTTGTAGGGGCAGACCAGCCCGACCCTCACGCCCCGCTCCCCCGCTGCGGGTCGGGCGGGACGTCGGCCCAGATCCGGCCGAGCTGGTGCCAGTCGACCGGCCGGGCGGCGATGCTGACCGCGAAGGCGTCGGCGACGCCCTGCATGCCGGCGTGCACCCGGTCCCGCAGCCGGCCCGCACCGTGGACGTCGACCTCGGGGTGCACCGTGTGCCGCCAGCCGGAGCCGTCGAAGTGGGAGACCGCGGGCAGGAGGGCCGCACCGCTGCGCGCGGCCAGCAGCGCCGGGCCGCCGGGCATCGTGGTGGCCCGGCCGAAGAAGGTGACCGGGATGCCCGAGGCCGACAGGTCGCGGTCGACGAGCAGGCAGGCCGAGCGGCCGGCGGCCAGCCACTCCGACAGCACCGCGGAGCTGGGCCGCGCCCCGCCGGTCAGCGGGACGACCCGGAACCCGAGGGACTCCCGGTAGGCCAGGAAGCGCTCGTACAGCGCCTCGGGCCGCAGCCGCTCCGCCACGGTCATGAACGGCCCGCCGAGCCAGTCCACGAACCAGACACCGGCGGCGTCCCAGTTGCCGCTGTGCGGCAGCGCGAGGACCGCCGGCCGGCCGGCGGCCCGGGCCGCCTCCAGGTGCTCGGCACCGACCAGGGTGGTGCCCGCGAGCAGCCGCGGGACGCCGAGGGTGGGCAGCCGGAAGGCCTCCAGCCAGTACCGGGCGTAGGACCGGACGGCGTCGGTGGTCAGCGCGTCGAGGGCGTCGCCGGACAGGCCGGTCACCACCCGCAGGTTGGCGCGCAGCTGGCGGGTGCCGCGCCCGTCCCGGCCGGCGGCCCAGGCGCCGGCCCGGTCGAAGGCGGTGGCGGCCACCGGCTCGGGCAGGGCCTTGACCGCGCCCCAGCCCGCGGCGTAGCCGGCGTCGACCAGCCGGTCGCGCAGGCCGGCCAGCTGCAGCCCGCTCACGGCAGCGTGCGGCCCTGCGACTGCCGGTGGACCTCGACGAAGCGCTGGCCCACCGTGACGGTGCTGCCGACCAGCAGGACCCACAGGCACACCTGCAGCGCGTACGGGATGCCGATGCCGGTGAAGCCGGTGCCCACCAGCACCAGGATCAGCCGCTCGGTGCGCTCGACCAGGCCGACGTCGCAGGTCAGGCCCATGCCCTCGGCGCGCGCCTTGACGTAGGAGGTGAGCACACCGAGCACCAGGCAGGTCAGCGCCAGCCACACCACCATCCGGTTGTCGCCGGCGCCGGAGAACCACCAGGCGAGGGCGGCGAAGATGGCCGCGTCGGCGGCGCGGTCCCCGGTGGAGTCCAGCACCGCGCCGAAGACCGACCCGCCGCCGCGGGCGCGGGCCAGCGCGCCGTCGAGCATGTCCAGCAGCACGAACAGGGTGACCGCGACCGCGCCCCACCACAGCCAGCCGTTGCCGATGAGGAACACCGCCGAGGCGACCGCGCCCACCGTGCCCAGCAGGGTGACCGTGTCGGCCGTGACGCCGGCCCGCAGCAGGGTGCGGACGACGGGGGCCCAGACGCGGGCGACCGCCGGCCGCAGGTTGACCCCGAGCATCAGCCGGCGTCCCCCGTCGGGGCGGGTGCGGGCCAGGCGTCGGCGAGCAGCCCGCGGGTGTCGGTGAGCACCTGGGGCAGCACCCGGGTGAGCCCGAGCACCGGCATGAAGTTGGTGTCCCCGCCCCACCGGGGGACGGCGTGCTGGTGCAGGTGGTCGGCGATGCCGGCCCCGGCCACCGACCCCTGGTTCATCCCCACGTTGAACCCGTGCGCGCCGCTGACCTGCCGCACCACCCGCATCGCGGTCTGGGTGAACGCACCGAGCTCGGCGACCTCGGCCCCGGTCAGGTCGGTGTAGTCGGCGACGTGCCGGTAGGGCACGACCATCAGGTGACCGGCGTTGTACGGGAACTTGTTGAGCACCGCGAACACCAGCTCGCCGCGGGCCACCACGAGCCCTTCCTCGTCGCCCATCGCCGGGATGAGGCAGAACGGGCAGTCGTGGTCGCCGGTGGGCTTGCCCTCGCCCTGGATGTAGGCCATCCGGTAGGGGGTCCACAGCTGCTCGAAGACCGTCGTCGGCCCGCCTGCGTCGGGGTTCACGCGGTGCTCTCGTCGGGGAGCTCCGCGGCGGGGTCGTCGTTGCGCCGGTCGGCGACCCACGCGGCGACCGCCTCGACCGCCTCGGCCACGGGGACGCCGTTGCGCTGGCTGCCGTCGCGGTAGCGGAAGGACACCGCCCCGGCCTCGGCGTCGGTGGCCCCGGCGATGAGCACGAAGGGCACCTTCTGCTTGGACGCGGTGCGGATCTTCTTCTGCATCCGGTCGTCGGAGTCGTCGACCTCCACCCGGATGCCGCGGGCCCGCAGCTGCCGGGCGACGTCGGTCAGGTAGGGCACCTGCTCGTCGGTGATCGGGATGCCGAGCACCTGCACCGGGGCCAGCCAGGCGGGGAACGCGCCGGCGTAGTGCTCGGTGAGGACGCCGAAGAACCGCTCGATGGAGCCGAACTTCGCCGAGTGGATCATCACCGGCTGCTGGCGGGTGCCGTCGGCGGCGCTGTACTCCAGGCCGAAGCGGGCCGGCTGGTTGAAGTCGTACTGGATGGTCGACATCTGCCAGGTGCGCCCGATCGCGTCGCGGGCCTGCACGGAGATCTTCGGCCCGTAGAAGGCCGCGCCGCCAGGGTCGGGCACCAGCTCCAGGCCGGTCTCCTTCGCCGCGTCCTCCAGTACCCGGGTGGCGACGTCCCACTCCTCGTCGGAGCCGATGAACTTCTCGGAGTCACCCCGCGTCGACAGCTCCAGGTAGTAGTCGTCGAGCCCGAAGTCCTTGAGGAGGCCGAGCACGAAGGCCAGCAGGTGGCGGATCTCCCCCGGCGCGCCCTCGGGCGTCACGTAGGAGTGCGAGTCGTCCTGGGTCAGCCCGCGCACCCGGGTCAGGCCGTGCACCACGCCGGACTTCTCGTACCGGTACACCGACCCGAACTCGAAGAACCGCAGCGGCAGCTCGCGGTAGGACCGCCCGCGCGACCGGAAGATCAGGTTGTGCATCGGGCAGTTCATGGCCTTGAGGTAGTACTTCGAGTTCTCCAGGTCCATGGCCGGGAACATGGTGTCCTCGTAGTACGGCAGGTGGCCCGAGGTCTCGAACAGCCCGCCCTTGGAGATGTGCGGGCTGCCGACGTAGGAGAAGCCCTCCTCGATGTGCCGGCGGCGGACGTAGTCCTCCATCTCGCGCTTGACCACCCCGCCCCTGGGGTGGAACACGGCCAGGCCGGAGCCGATCTCGTCGGGGAAGCTGAACAGGTCCAGCTCGACGCCCAGCCGGCGGTGGTCGCGGCGCTCGGCCTCGGCCAGGTGGTCCTGGTAGGCCTTGAGCGCGTCCCTGGACTCCCACGCGGTGCCGTACACCCGCTGCAGCTGCGGGTTCTTCTCGTTGCCGCGCCAGTAGGCCGCGGCCACCCGGGTGAGCGCGAAGGCCGGGATGGCGCTGGTGCGGGGCAGGTGCGGGCCGCGGCACAGGTCGGTCCAGACCCGCTCCCTCGACCTCGGGTCGAGGTTGTCGTACATGGTCAGCTGGGCGCCGCCGACCTCGACGTCGGCCCCCTCCGCGGCGTCACCGGCACCGCCCTTGAGCCCGATCAGCTCCAGCTTGTAGGGCTCGTGGGCGAGCTCGACCCGGGCGTCGTCGTCGGAGATCTCGCGGCGGGCGAAGAACTGGCCCTCCCGGACGATGGCCTGCATCCGCATCTCGATGGCCTGCAGGTCCTCGGGCGTGAACGGCTTCTCGGGGTCGACGTCGTAGTAGAAGCCGTCGCTGACCGGCGGGCCGATGCCCAGCCGGGTGCCCGGGAACAGGTCCTGCACGGCCTGGGCGAGCACGTGGGCGGCCGAGTGCCGGATGACCGCGCGGCCGTCGGGGCTGGACGCCGCGACCGGCTCCACCTCGGTGTCGGCGTCGGGCACCCACGCCAGGTCCTTCAGCTCGCCGTCCACCCGGACCACGACGGCCGCGTCGGCCCCCTTGAGGGGCACCCCGGCGTCCTTGAGCGCCTGGGTCGCCGTGGTGCCGGCGGGCACCAGGACGGCGGCGGTGGGCGCTTGCGGCACGGCTGGCACGGCGGGGCTCCTCGGGAGGTGCGGGGACGGGCGCCGGACGGGGTCGACCGGCACCCGCGAGAGTACGGCCCGGGGGTGACGCGCTCCCCCGCATTCCACCCCGTCGGCGGGGTCAGCCGGCCCGCAGCCGCCGCAGCTGGGCGTCCAGGTGCGGGCGGGCACGCCGCTGGCCGCCGCGCACCGCCACCGCCGCGGCCAGCGACTCCAGCGCCCGGGCCACCCGCCCGGCGTCGGGTGCCCACCCCCGGGCGCGGCACTCCGCGAGCCACTCCACCGCACCGCGGTGCCCGCGGGCGGCGTTGCAGCGGCTGCACGCGGCGACCTCGTTCTCCGCCCAGGACGGCCCACCGCGCACCCGGGGCACCACGTGCTCGGTGGTCGGCCGGACGTGCCGGTCGAAGGTGCGCCCGCACCACACGCAGGTCGGCCCGTCCCGCTCCAGCGCCGCGGCGAGCCGGGCGGCGCGGTCGGGCTGGGCGGTCACGTCGACCATCGTCCGCCCGCGGCGCCGATGATTCCTGCCGAGCGCGGCGGTCTCCCCCGTGACCGCCCCCCGAACCGAGGAGCCACTCCCCATGGGCAGCATCACGGTGCACGAGTTCACCACCGTCGACGGCGTCGTGGACGCACCGATGTGGACGATGGACTACGGCTTCCCCGACGACCTGGCCGCGGCCATCGGTGCGCTCACCGCCGAGGCCGACGGCATCCTGCTGGGCCGCACCACCTACGAGATGTTCGGCCCGGCGTGGTCGACCCGCACCGCCGCCGAGGACCCGGGCGCGCCGTTCTTCAACGACACCACCAAGTACGTGGTCTCCGGGTCGCTCACCGACCCGGGCTGGGGCCCGGCGCAGGTGCTGCCCTACGACGTCGACCGGCTGCGGGCGCTCAGGGACGACCACGACCTCTACGTCAGCGGCAGCGCGACGCTGGTGCGCGCACTCGTCGCCGACCGCCTGGTCGACGAGCTGCACCTGTTCGTCTACCCGGTGGCCGTGGGGTCGGGCACCCGGCTGTTCCCCGAGGACGGCACGAGCAAGCCGCTGGCCCTGCTGGACGCCACCAAGCTCAGCAACGGGGTGGCCCACCTGGTGTACGGGCCGGCCTGAGACGGCGACGGCCCCCGTCCTGGTCAGGACGGGGGCCGTTCGGGGTGGGCGATACTGGGATCGAACCAGTGACCTCTTCGGTGTGAACGAAGCGCTCTACCGCTGAGCCAATCGCCCCGGCGCGGTGCGGCGACCAGTGTGCCAGACGCCTACCGCCACATCGGCACCCACCCCGGCACCCACGAGGGGACGCCGAGGACGTGCAGCACGACCACCACGACGCCGTACACGAACGCCGCCGTCGCCAGGGCCACCAGCACCCGCACCCAGACCGGCTGGCGGCCCAGCCATTCGGTCCAGCGCTTGACGTTGCGCTTGGTGAACTCCAGCAGCCGCTCGGCCCAGGTGAACTCGGTGGCCAGCACGAACAGGGCCGCGATGACGGTGAGCCAGCCGGGGCCGGGCAGCGGGATGGTGACCAGGCCGACGACGAGCAGCAGCGTGCCGACCACCCCGACGCCGACCCGGTAGGCGGTGTCGGTGGTCTTGTTCGCGGCCAGCCGCTGGCGCCACGCCCGCCGTCCGATGCGCTCGCGCAGGCTGACGACGTCGTCGGAGTCGTAGCGGGTCCGCCGCTCGGCCCCGGTCTCCCGGGGCCGACGGCCGGTCGTCGCCGTCCGGTTCTCGGTCTCGCTCAGCTGGTCACCTGTCCTCGGGCCACGACGTCGGACGGCGCGACGGGCGCCGTCCTGCCGGGCTCGAGACTGATGGCGTACGCCGAGTAGTCGTCCAGCCCGGTCGCGTCGGAGCCTACGGTCCGCAGGTCGGTCGCGTCGGACACCACGTCGAAGGTCCCCAGCGGGACCGGCCCGCGGTCGGTGAGCCCCCACAGCACGTAGGTGCTGCTGGCGACGTCGTTGGTGCTCATGCCGTCGGTGACCACCTGGGCCTGCCCGTCGTGGGCCACCACGGTGGCCACGGTGTGCCCGTCGGACTCCATCCGCGCCACCGACATCTGCCCGGGGGCCAGCAGCGAGGACATCATCGACGCCTGGCTGGCCGCGGTGGCCTGCGCGGCGTCCCGGTCCTGCGACAGCGCGACGTTCCACGCACCCAACCCGAGGACGGCGGCCACACCCGCGGCGACGAGCAGCTGCGGGGCGCGGCGCCAGCCGGAGCGGCGGGTGCCCAGGTCCACCGGGGCGGGCAGGGTGATGACCGTGGGCGCGCCGGTGCTCGCCGGCGTCGGGCGGTGCACCTGTTCGGTGGCCGCCACCGCGGCGCGCAGCCGCTCCCGCAGCTCCTCCGAGGGCTCGGCCGGCGGCAGGTCGGTCGCCATGGCCCCCATCACCTCGGTGGTGTCGGCGACCGTGGTCCGGCAGCGGGCGCAGTCGGCCAGGTGCGGCAGGAACTCCGCCTCGTCCTCGGGCTCGAGGGCGTGCAGGGCCCACCCCACGGCGAGCTCGTCCCAGTCGCGGTGCTCGGCGTCGCGCCGGTCGGTCGCGCTCATCGGGCACCCCCCTCGACGGCCAGGGAGCCGACGGCCCCGCCCAGCGTCTCCTTCAGCCGGCGCATCCCGGCCAGCATGCGGGTCTTGACCGTCCCCAGCGGGGTGCCGGTCAGCGCGGCCACCTCGCGCTGGGTGTAGCCGCCGTAGTAGGCGAGCGTCAGCGCCTCCCGCTGGGGCGCGGGCAGCGACTGCAGGGCGGTGCGGACGCGCTCGGAGACCACCCGCTCGGCGGCCTCCTCCTCGACGTCGCGCTGGGCGATGGGCTCGGACATCCGCAGGTCGTCCTCGGCGCGGGTCTGCCGGCGGCGGTGGGACTCCTCGCGGCGGACGGCGTCGACGGCCTTGTGGTGCACCATCGCCAGCAGCCAGGACGCGACGCTGCCCCGCGCGGTGTCGAAGGCGCCCGGGTCCTTCCAGACGGCGAGGAACACGTCCTGCAGGACGTCCTCGGCGAGCACGTCGTCGGCCAGCACCCGGCGGGCCAGGGCGAAGGCGGGACGGCGGAAGCGCTCGTAGAAGTCGTCGACGGCGCCGCGGTCACCGGCCCGCAGCCGGCGGACCAGCTCGGCGTCCGCAGCGGCGTCGTCGGCACGCCGGGCAGGCCTGGTCACGAGTCCCATCGTCACACGTCCTGTTCGCACCGGACCCGTCCAGCGGTTCAGCGACCCGGGCGCGTCACCTCTCCGGGTGGTGCTCGTTGGGTCGGCATGGGGAGTCCTGTGGTGCCCGGGTGCTCGACCCGGGCCGTACTGCAGCTGGTGGGGCCGACGTCGTGGACCGAGGTCCCGGCGGTGCTCGGGTACGACCCGGCCGACCCGTACGCGGTGCGCATCCGCTTCGGCGGGCGCCCGGCGCGACCGGCCGTCGACGAGCGGCGGGCGCGGCACCCCGCGGCCGCCGGCCTGGCCGGCGGCGACGGCGGGGACGAGGGCCGGGACGAGGGCCGGGACGGCGGGGTCGAGTGGATGGTCGCCCGCGACCTGCTGCGCGCCGGCCTGTCGCACCCGGCCGGGGACGGCGACGTCCGCCTCTGGCCCGCACGCACGGCCGGCGACGTGCTGTTCCTGGAGCTGCGTGCGCCGTCCGGCCACGCGCTGTTCGAGCTGTCGCGGTCGGTGCTGGCGGGGTTCGTCGCCGACACCGAGCGGCTGGTGCCGACCGGCCGGGAGGGCGAGGCGCTCGACGTCGACCACGAGCTGCACGCGCTGCTGCAGGGCGAAGGACCCGACACCGGGGCCCGATGACGCGCTGACCTGCGCGGATGTCCCGGGACGCACCCCGGGGACCCCCCCGTGCAACCCCCCGTGGAGGGTCGGTTAGAGTTGTCCACGCACTGCGGATGTGGCTCAGTGGTAGAGCATCACCTTGCCAAGGTGAGGGTCGCGGGTTCGAATCCCGTCATCCGCTCGGAACCGGGCGTCGATCTTCGGATCGGCGCTCGTGTGCGGTGGAGTGGCCGAGAGGCGAGGCAACGGCCTGCAAAGCCGTCTACACGGGTTCAAATCCCGTCTCCACCTCGGCGGCCCCACGGGCAGGTTCGAGGGGGGCCGGGCAGCACGGGCGATTGGCGCAGCGGTAGCGCGCTTCCCTGACACGGAAGAGGTCACTGGTTCGATCCCAGTATCGCCCACCAGCACGAAGGCCCCGGAGCAGCAGCTCCGGGGCCTTCGTCGTGTCAGCTCCCCGGAGCGACCTGGTCGGCCCAGAACGCCTCGACCTGGGCGGCCAGCTCTGCCCGACTGCCGTCGTTGTGCAGCAGCACGTCGGCGACGGCGGCCCGCTGCTCGTCGGTCGCCTGCCCCGCGATCCGGGCGCGGGCGTCGTCCTCGGTCATCCCCCGCTGCACGAGCCGGGCCAGGCGCACCGGCAGGGACGCCTGCACGACCACCACGAGGTCGTAGGAGCCCGCCTGGCCGGTCTCCACGAGCAGCGGCACGTCCTGGACCACCACGGCGTCCGGTGGCGCCGCGGCGACCAGCTCCGCGGCACGGGCCCGCACCAGGGGGTGCACCACGGCGTCCAGCCGGGCACGCTGCGCGGGGTCGGCGAACACCACGGCGGCCAGTGCGGGGCGGTCCAGCGAGCCGTCCGGGGCCAGCACGCCCTCCCCGAAGGCGTCGACGACGGCCGCGAGGCCCGGGGTGCCGGGCGCGACGACCTCGCGGGCCAGCACGTCGGCGTCCACCAGCACCGCACCGCGCTCGACGAGCAGGGCCGACACGGTGCTCTTGCCCGACCCGATCCCCCCGGTCAACCCGATCCTCAGCATGGCCGGACCCTGCCACACCGGGCCACCGGCGGCGCCGGCATCACGATCGGGTCACGACCGGCCCGTCCGCCCCAGGCGTCCGGCGCGTCGCACCAGTCACACGCGCCCCACGACCTAGGTTCTGCCTCGACGCCCCACGGATCGGGGCGGCACGCAGAGAGGCAGGCACCACGATGTCCCGTTCCACGACGCCGGCGCCCTCGGCCACGGCCGGCCGCCGCGCCCCGGGTCGGCACCGCTCCGACGTCCCCGGGGGCGTGCGCTGCGCCGACCTCCCCGCCGTCGCCGCGCGCCTGCAGCACTCCACCGCGCCCCGCACCGGCCTGCTCACGCTGCTGCGCGCGCTGTGGCCGACGGTGCCCGCGGGCCGGCACACCTGGGACTTCCTGAGCAACGCCGGCGGCCGCCCCCGGTCGGCGTTCGCCATCATCCTCAGCCTCTGACGTCCCGACCGGCCCCACGGCCGGTCCCCCGTCCCCGTCCGGCCCGCTCCGGACGGGGACGTCGTCGTCCCCCGGCACGGTCGAGCCCCACAACGGCGGAGCGCCGCCCACCCCGAGGGGTGGACGGCGCTCCGTCGGTGCGTACTACGCGGTCACTCGCCGCCGGCGAGCTTGGCGCGCAGGGCGGCCAGGGCCTCGTCGGAGGCCAGCGTGCCGCCACCGGTGGACGAGCTGGTGGACGAGCCACCCTCGGCCGGGGCGTCGCTGGAGTAGCTGCCACCGGCCGCAGCCTCGGCGTCGGCCTCGCGGGCCGCGACGATCTGCTTCTGGTGCGCCTCGAAGCGGGCCTGGGCCTCGGCGTACTGCCGCTCCCAGGTCTCGCGGGCCTCCTCGTAGCCCTCGAGCCACTCGCCGGTCTCGGCGTCGAAGCCCTCGGGGTAGACGTAGTTGCCCTGCTCGTCGTAGGACGCGGCCATGCCGTAGGCGGCCGGGTCGAACTGGTCGTCCTCGGCGATGACGCCCTCGTTGGCCTGCTTCAGCGACAGCGAGATCCGGCGGCGGTCCAGGTCGATGTCGATGACCTTGACCAGGATCTCGTCGCCGACCTGGGCGACCTGCTCGGGGATCTCGACGTGGCGCTCGGCCAGCTCCGAGATGTGCACCAGGCCCTCGATGCCCTCGTCGACGCGCACGAACGCACCGAAGGGCACCAGCTTGGTGACCTTGCCGGGCACGACCTGCCCGATCTGGTGCGTGCGGGCGAACTGACGCCACGGGTCCTCCTGCGTCGCCTTCAGCGACAGGGAGACCCGCTCGCGGTCCAGGTCGACGTCGAGGACCTCGACGGTGACCTCCTGGCCGACCTCGACGACCTCGGACGGGTGGTCGATGTGCTTCCAGGACAGCTCGGAGACGTGCACCAGGCCGTCGACGCCGCCCAGGTCCACGAAGGCACCGAAGTTGACGATCGAGGAGACCTGGCCGCTGCGGACCTGGCCCTTGGCGAGCTTGTTGAGGAACTCGCTGCGCACCTCGGACTGGGTCTGCTCCAGCCACTGGCGGCGGGACAGGACCACGTTGTTGCGGTTCTTGTCCAGCTCGATGATCTTGGCCTCGAGCTCGCGGCCCACGTAGGGCTGCAGGTCGCGGACGCGGCGCATCTCGACCAGCGAGGCGGGGAGGAACCCGCGCAGGCCGATGTCGAGGATCAGGCCGCCCTTGACGACCTCGATGACGGTGCCGGTGACGACCTCGTCGGCTTCCTTCTTCGCCTCGATCGTGCCCCAGGCGCGCTCGTACTGCGCGCGCTTCTTGGACAGGATCAGCCGGCCTTCCTTGTCCTCCTTCTGGAGGACGAGGGCTTCCACCTCGTCGCCGACGGTGACGACCTCGTTGGGGTCGACGTCGTGCTTGATGGACAGCTCGCGCGAGGGGATGACGCCCTCGGTCTTGTAGCCGATGTCCAGCAGCACCTCGTCGCGGTCGACCTTGACGATGACGCCCTCGACGATGTCGCCGTCGTTGAAGTACTTGATCGTCTGGTCGATGGCCGCGAGGAAGTCCTCTTCGGTGCCGATGTCGTTCACGGCGACCTGCGGGGTGGTGCTGTCGGGACGGACCTGGGTGGAGGTCATGTGGTCGAGTGCTCCGGACGGGGGGTGTGGAGGGACAGGGACGACCCACGACCGACCGGCCGTGGACCACGGGAGAGGCTCGGGAGAGAACCCGCACGAAGGGGGCCCAGCGCACAGACCTCTGGCGCCCCTCCATGGTACGCACCCCGTCGGGAGCCGGTCCACCACGGTCCGGGCGCCCGCCGGGGGCCGTGCCACCATGCCCGGATGCCCGCCGACCCGCCCCCGCTCCCGCTGGCCTCCGACGGCTACCCGCTGGCCGGCGGCGTGGAGCGCCGGGCGGTCACCGGCGCGGAGTCCTCGCGGGCGAACCGGGCCTGGTGGGACGCCGCGGCGCCCGCGTACCTCGCCGAGCACGGCGCCGACCTCGGCGACGCCGACTTCCTCTGGGGGCCCGAGGGGCTGCGGGAGTCCGACACCGGGCTGCTGGGGGACGTCGCGGGACGGCGGGTGCTCGAGGTGGGCTGCGGCTCGGCGCCCTGCGCGCGCTGGCTGACCGCGGCCGGGGCGCAGGTGGTGGCCCTGGACCTGTCGGCGGGGATGCTCGCCCGCGCCCGGGTGCTCAACGCCGAGACCGGCCTGTCCCCCACCCTGCTGCAGGCCGACGCCGGCGCGCTGCCGCTGGCCGACGACGCCGTGGACCTGGCCTGCTCGGCCTTCGGCGGGCTGCCCTTCGTCGCCGACGTCCGCGGCGCGCTGCGCGAGGTGGCCCGGGTGCTGCGCCCCGGTGGCCGGTTCGTCGCCTCGGTGAACCACCCGCTGCGCTGGCCGTTCCCCGACTCCCCCGACCCCGCCGACCTGCAGGTGGTGGGCTCCTACTTCGACCGCACCCCCTACGTGGAGACCGACGGCGCGGGCACGGTGACCTACGTCGAGCACCACCGGACGGTCGGGGACTGGGTCCGCGACGTGGTGGCCGCCGGGTTCGTGCTGACCGACCTGCTGGAGCCGGAGTGGGAGCCCGGACGCACCGAGACCTGGGGCCAGTGGTCGGCGGCCCGGGCCGCGCTCATCCCCGGGACGATGGTCCTGGTGTGCGACCTACCGGGCTGACCGGCAGCAGCAGGCGCGAGGCCCCACCGGCGACGGCGACGGTCCGGGTGGACCGCACCGTGCGCACCGCGGTCTCCGGCGGCTCGCCGGTGCCGGGGTTGCGGGACCAGTGCGGGTGGGAGGACCCGGCCACGACCAGCCGCAGCCGGCAGCCGGCCGGGAACCGGTGGGCGACGGGGTCCAGCGCCAGCCGGACGACCCCGCCCTCGGCGTCGGTGCCGGGGTCGCCGGGCACCAGCCGCACGTAGCCGTCGGCGACGTTGCGCGAGCGGCCGCGCCGGTCGACCTGGGAGAGCCGGACGGCGACGTCGACGTGGCCGACGTCGGTGGCGTGGTGCAGCTCGACCACCGGGGCGCCCACCACCTCGACGTCGGCCGGCAGCGGGTCCGACGTCCAGCACGCCACGTCGGCGCGGTCGGCCAGGGCGGTGTCGTCGGCGTAGCCGCCGCTGCGGTTGTCCAGCAGCCGTCCGCCGATGCTGGGCACGGGGCGCGCCGGGTCGGCGGTGAAGACGGCGGGGGCGGCGTCCGGGCCGGGTGCGGTGTCGGCGAGCCGGCCGCCGTCGGCCAGGAAGACGGTCCGGTCGGTGGTGGCCGGTGGCCACTCCGGCAGCCACCGCCACTCGCCGGCGCCGGTGACGTGCACGTGCACCGGGGCGGGGCGCTGCCGACCGCCGGTGCCGGCCAGGTGCTCGCCGAGCCAGTCCAGCGACTCCCGGGTCACCAGACCCCCGCCCCGGGTGAGGGTCTCGGTGTGGGTCCAGGGACCCACCGTCAGGGCCACGTCGGCGCCGGCACCCCTCAACCTCAGGTACTGGTCGAGGGTCTGGTCGAGGAAGAGGTCCTGCCAGCCGCCGATGAGCAGCACCGGCACCCGGGGATGGTCGAGGGCGCGGTCGAGCTGGACGGGGGCCCACCACGGGTCGTCGCGGTCGGGGTGGGCGACCCAGTCGCGGTACCAGCGGCCGCGGCCGGCGAGCAGCCGCTCCCCGGCGTCGCCGAGCGGGAGCGCGTCGAGGGCGGGCCCGAGCCGGCGCGGGGCGGTGACCTGGCGGACCAGGCCGCGCAGCCGGCCCGGGTCCTCCTGGTGGGCGACCATGTCGCTCCAGCCGAGGAAGTCGTTGACGGTGAAGGCACCGGTGCCCCAGGTGGCCCGGGAGAAGTCGTGCGGCCCGACCAGGACGACGGAGGCGACGAGGTCCTCGGGCGGGTCGGCGAGCAGGGCCCACTGGGTGAAGCCGAGGTAGGACAGCCCGACGGTGCCGAAGGTGCCGGTGTACCAGGGTTGCTCCCGCAGCCAGGCGACGGTGTCGGCGCCGTCGTCGACCTCGCGGAACATCGGCTGGAACTCGTCGCCGGAGCCGTAGGTGCCGCGGACGCTCTGCAGCACGACCTGGTAGCCGCGGGCGGCGTAGGCGGTGGCGAACAGCAGGGAGAAGGGGAACGCGCGCCCGTAGGGCCCGCGCACCAGCAGCGTGCCCAGCACCTCCCCGTCGGGGACGTACCGGTCGGCCACCAGCTCCACGCCGTCCCGCATCGGGACCCTCAACCCGCGCTCGACGGTGTACGACGACGTCGGCGCCGCCAACCCCAGCACCCGCGACGCCACCCGATCAACCAGACCCATGCTCCGCATCCTGCCCCGCGATCACCACGCACGGCAGGGGCCAAGACCGCAGGGACGCGGGCGATGAGCCGGGTGGAGCGGGGCCCGCAGGGTCCCCGACACCCGGCTCGACCCAGTCCCGCCGACGGGTGGGGGCCGAGGCACGAGCGCCCCCACCCCGAGGCGGGAGCAGCACCGCTCGTCGCACCAGGGGCACGGCCGTTGGCCGCGGTGGGAGTCCGGAGGACGACAGTGAACTCAGTGCGCGGCCGCGTCCCAGCTCTGCCCGACGCCGACGGAGACGTCCAGCGGCACGGACAGCTGGGCGGCCCCGGCCATCTGGGTGCGGACGAGCTCCTCGAGCTCCTCCCGCTCCCCGGGCGCGACCTCGAGCACCAGTTCGTCGTGCACCTGCAGCAGCATCCGGCTGGCCAGGCCGCGCTCGGCGATGGCCCGCTCGACGTCGAGCATGGCGACCTTGATGACGTCGGCGGCCGAGCCCTGGATGGGGGCGTTGAGGGCCATCCGCTCAGCCATGTCGCGGCGCTGCTTGTTGTCGCTGGTGAGGTCGGGCAGGTAGCGGCGGCGGCCCATGGTGGTCTGGGTGTAGCCGGTCTGCCGGGCGTCGTCGACGACGGTGTCGAGGTAGTCGCGGATGCCGCCGAAGCGCTCGAAGTAGGCGTGCATCTGCACGCGCGCCTCCTCGGGGGTGATCTTCAGCTGCTGGGACAGCCCGTAGGCGGACAGCCCGTAGGCCAGGCCGTAGCTCATGGCCTTGATCCGGCGGCGCATCTCGGGGTCGACCTGCTCGAGCGGGATGTCGAAGGCGCGGGCGGCGACGAAGGTGTGCAGGTCCTCGCCGGACATGAAGGCCTCGATGAGCCCGGCGTCCTCGGACAGGTGGGCCATGATCCGCATCTCGATCTGGCTGTAGTCGGCCGTCATGAGCGACTCGTAGCCCGCGCCCACGACGAAGGCCTGCCGGATGCGGCGGCCCTCGGCCGAGCGGATGGGGATGTTCTGCAGGTTGGGGTCGGTGGAGGACAGCCGCCCGGTGGCCGCGATGGTCTGCTGGAACGTGGTGTGGATCCGGCCGGCGTCGTCGACCATCGGGATGAGGCCGTCGATGACGGTGCGCAGCCGGGTGACGTCGCGGTGGCGCAGGAGGGCCTCGAGGAAGGGGTGCGGGCTGGTCTCCTGCAGCCAGGCCAGCGCGTCGGCGTCGGTGGTGTAGCCGGTCTTGTTCTTCTTGGTCTTGGGCAGGCCGAGCTGGTCGAACAGCACCGCCTGCAGCTGCTTGGGTGACCCGAGGTTGATCTCGGTGCCGATGGCCTCGTAGGCGTCGGCGGCGGCCTCGGCGACCTTGCCGGAGAACTCGGACTGCAGGTCGTGCAGCAGCTCCAGGTCGGCGGCGATGCCGCGCTGCTCCATGCGGGCGAGCACCTTGGTCAGCGGCAGCTCGAGACCGGTGAGCAGCTGGTCGCCGCCCTTCTGGCCGAGCAGCTGCTCGAGGGCGTCGGAGAGGTCGTTGACCGCGACGGCCTTGCGGGCGTCGGAGACCGCGGCCTCGCGGGCGAGGTCGGCCTCCGTGGGGCCCATGCCGTCGAGGGTGAGCTGCTGCTCGGCGGGGTCGGCGTCGGCGAGCTCGCGGCGCAGGTACCGGACCGACAGGTCGGCCAGGTCGAACGAGCGCTGGCCGGGCAGGGCGAGGTAGGCGGCCAGCGCGGTGTCGCTGATCTCGCCCTCGAGCTCCCAGCCGCGGGCCCAGACGGCCAGCAGCGGGCCCTTCTCCTCGTGCACCACCTTGCGGGCGGTGGGGTCGGCCAGCCAGGCGGCGAGGGCCTGCTCGTCGGCGGTGTCGAGGTCGGGGCCGAGGTCGACGAAGACGGTGTGGTCGTCGGCGCCGGCCAGCGCGATGCCGGTGAGCTCGCCGGTGCCGCGACCCCAGCGGCCCCGGAACACGATGCCGGTGTGCCCGGCCCGGCCGTGGGTGGCCAGCCACCCGCCCAGCTCGCCGGGGGCGACCTCGTCGACGGTGACGTCGAAGCCGCCGTCGACCTCGGGCTCGGCGCTGGACAGCGTGGCGAACAGCCGGTCGCGCAGCACCCGGAACTGGAGGTTGTCGAAGAGGGTGTGCACCTCGTTGCGGTCCCACGGCTGGACGGCGAGGTCGGTGGGGTGCAGCTCGAGGGCGACGGTGCGGTCGAGCTCGGTGAGCCGGCGGTTCTGCAGCACCGAGGACAGGTGCTCGCGCAGCTTCTCCCCGACCTTGCCCTTGACGGTGTCGACCTGGTCGACCAGGGCGTCCAGCGACCCGTACTCGCGGACCCACTTCGCGGCGGTCTTCTCCCCCACGCTCGGGATGCCCGGCAGGTTGTCCGACGGGTCGCCGCGCAGCGCCGCGAAGTCGGGGTACTGCACCGGGCTCAGGCCGTACTTCTCCTCGACGGCCTCGGGGGTGAACCGGGTCAGGTCGGACACGCCCTTGCGCGGGTAGAGGACGGTGACGTGCTCGTTGACCAGCTGCAGGGCGTCGCGGTCGCCGGTGCAGATCAGCACGTCCATGCCCGACTCGACGGCCTGCACGGTGAGCGTGGCGATGACGTCGTCGGCCTCGTAGCCCTCGGCGGTGAGCACCGGGACGTGCAGCGCGGCGAGCACCTCCTGGATGAGGGACACCTGGCCGCGGAAGTCGGTGGGGCTCTCGGACCGGTTGGCCTTGTACTCGGCGTAGATCTCGCTGCGGAAGGTCTTGCGGCCGACGTCGAAGGCCACGGCCAGGTGCGTGGGCGCCTCGTCGCGCAGCACGTTGATGAGCATCGAGGTGAACCCGTACACGGCGTTGGTGGGCTGCCCCGTGGTGGTGGAGAAGTTCTCCACCGGCAGCGCGAAGAACGCCCGGTAGGCCAGGGAGTGGCCGTCGAGCAGCAGCAGCCGCGGGCGCTGGCCCGCCGGGGCCGCGGTGGAAGGGGAGGCCGTCTCGGACACCGGTGCAGACATCGCCGTCATCGTATGGCGGGGGTACGACAACACCGGGCCGCTGGTTAGCGTGCGCCCCGTGAGCACTCCCCGCCCGGACTGGGCGCCCGCCGACCTGAGCCCGCTGGACGCCAAGCTGGGCATCGAGATCGTGGACTTCGACCCCGACCGGCTGGTGGCCACCATGCCGGTGGCGGGCAACGAGCAGCCCTTCGGCCTGCTGCACGGCGGCGCCACCTGCGCGCTGGCCGAGACGGTCGGCTCGTGGGCAGGGGCGCTGCACGCCGGCCCCGGCGGCCAGGTGGTGGGCGTCGAGCTCAACGTCAGCTACCTGCGGGGGGCCACCGGCGGGACCGTCACCGCGGTCTGCACCCCGGTCCGCCGGGGGCGGACGCTGGCCACCTTCCTCATCCAGGTCACCGACGACGAGGGCCGCCCCACGGCCAGCGCCCGGCTGACCACCACGGTCCGCAGCCGCTGACCCCGGCTGCGCAGCGCGACCCGGGCCCGACCGCGCCCGGGTCGCACCGGCTGCGCCCGGACCGGTAGGTCGCAGTTGTGTCACGGGACACGTAGCAGGACCCAGGACCGTCACACAGGTGGGTTAGGGTCCGCACCCGATCGTCCTGCGGTCACCGGCTGTCCACCGGGCCACCCCCGGCCGGACACCGGCGTCCGCACTCCCCCCGACGGCCCAGGAGGTCGAGTGACGCACGCACCCCACCGTGCCCATGTGCACGGTGCCCGGACGGGCCCCCCGGGGTCCCCGGACCCACGAGCAGGGGGCCGGCGCGTGCGGGCCCGGTCGGGCGGTCGCGGCCGCCGCGCCTTCGCCCTGTCGCTGCTGGTCGCCACCCTCGCCGCCGTCTTCGCCGCGCTGCTGCCCGCGGGCATCGCCAGCGCCGAGGGCGAGTCGGTCCGGGGCACGCTGCAGACCAGCCGCTCGGGCCCCATCGCCGGCATCACGGTCACCGTCACCGACTCCTCGGGCAGCGAGGTCGACTCGGTCGAGACCGACGACCAGGGCCGGTTCGACATCCCGCTGCCCGCCGGTGCCGGCCAGTACACGGTGAGCATCGACTCCGACTCCCTCCCCGACGGCGTGACGCTGGGCCCGCAGGGCGCCGAGCGCACGGTCACCGTCGACAACGGCCGCCAGCAGCCGGTCAACTTCGGCCTGCAGGACGGGTCCACCGGCAGTGGTGGCAGCACCATCCGGGCGGTCCAGCTGCTCGTCGACGGCCTGCGGTTCGGCCTGATCATCGCCGTCTGCGCGGTCGGCCTGTCGCTGATCTTCGGCACGACCGGCCTGACCAACTTCGCCCACGGCGAGCTGGTCACCATCGGCGCCATCGTCGCCTGGTACATCAACGTGCAGGGCGGGGTGCCGCTGATCGCGGCGACGCTCATCGCGATGGTGGTCGGGGCCGGGGTCGGCGCGCTCAACGAGCTGGCCCTCTGGCGGCCGCTGCGCAGGCGCGGCACCGGCCTGGTCGCCGCGCTGGTGGTCTCCATCGGCCTCTCGCTGCTGCTGCGCTACGCGATCCAGATCGTCTACGGCGGGTTCTCCAACCCCTACGCCGAGTACCAGTCGCAGCGCGCGGTCAACTACGGCGTCTTCACCCTCACCAACCGGGCGCTGGCGACCATCGTCATCGCCGTCGTCGTCCTGGTCCTGGTCGCCCTCATGCTGCAGCGCACCAAGATCGGCAAGGCCATGCGGGCGGTCGCGGACAACCGCGACCTCGCGGCGTCCTCGGGCATCGACGTCAACCGGGTCATCCTGGTCGTCTGGATGATGGGCGGTGCGCTGGCCGCGCTCGGCGGCGTGCTGCTCGGCCTGTCCGACCAGGTGCAGTGGGACATGGGCTTCCGCCTGCTGCTGCTCATGTTCGCCGGCGTCACCCTCGGTGGCCTGGGCACCGCCTACGGCGCCCTGGTCGGGAGCGTCATCATCGGTGTGTTCGTCCAGATGTCCACCCTGGTCATCCCGGACGACACCAAGTACGTCGGAGGTCTGCTCCTCTTGATCGTCATCCTCGTCATCCGGCCCCAGGGCATCCTGGGCAGCCGGGCCCGGATCGGTTGAGCCGATGAGCGACCTGGTCGACGCCCTGCTCATCGGCGTCAAGTCCGGCCTGGGGTTCCAGGCCATCTTCTTCGCGCTGCTCGCCATCGGCATCAACGTGCACTTCGGCTACACCGGCCTGCTCAACTTCGGGCAGATCGCGTTCGCCATGCTCGGCGGGTTCGGCATCGCCATCTCCGTCAGCCAGTGGGGCCTGCCCTTCTGGGTGGGCGTGCTGGTCGGCATCGCCGCGGCCGTCGTCCTCGCGCTCCTGCTGGGTCTGCCGACCCTGCGGCTGCGGGCGGACTACCTCGCCATCGTCACGATCGCCACGGCCGAGGGGCTGCGCCTGCTCTTCCGGTCGGTGTCGGCCACACCCGTCACCAACGGCACCCGTGGCCTGTCGGCGTTCAACCAGAGCTTCATCGCCCTCGCCCCCTGGGACACCCAGACCCGCTACCGGATCCTGGGCACCTCCTGGAGCGGCGGCGAGCTCTGGGTGGCCCTGGTCGGCTGGGTCATCGTGGCGCTGGCCTGCCTGCTGGTCTGGGCGCTCATGCGCAGCCCCTGGGGCCGCGTGCTCAAGGCCATCCGCGAGGACGAGGACGCCGTGCGCGCCCTGGGCAAGAACGTCTACAACTACAAGATGCAGGCGCTGGTCCTCGGTGCGGTCTTCGGTGCGCTCGGCGGCATGGTCTACGCCGTCGGCACCGGCTCGGCCATCCCCGACCAGTACCAGAACGCGAACACCTTCCTCGCCTACGCCGCCCTCATCCTGGGTGGTGCGGCGCGGGTGCTCGGCCCGGTCGTCGGGTCGATCATCCTGCTGTTCATCCTGCAGTTCGCCGACACCTTCCTGCGGGCACTGATCAGCAACGGCGTCATCCCCGACGCCCTGCTGTCCTCCACCGACGTGGCCCAGATCCGTTTCGTGCTGGTCGGCATCGGGCTGATGCTCCTGCTGGTCTTCCGGCCGCAGGGCATCTTCGGTGACCGACGAGAGGTGATGCTCGATGCCCGCTGACCCCACCACCGGCGCGACCGCCGCGTCCTCGGCGGGCCACCAGGCCCCGCCGGCCCGGCTGGCGCAGAAGGCGCTGGCCGACCTGCCGTGGGAGGTCGGCGTCGCCAAGCCCGACCCGGCGATGGTCGTGGACAAGGTCACCCGCACCTTCGGCGGCCTCACCGCGGTCTCGGTGGACCACCTGGAGATCCAGCGCGGTGGCATCACCGGCCTGATCGGCCCCAACGGCGCCGGCAAGACCACGCTGTTCAACCTGCTCACCGGGTTCGACCAGCCCAACACCGGCACCTGGACCTTCGACGGCACCTCGCTCGGCCGGATGTCCCCGCACCAGGTGGCCCGGCTCGGCGTGGTGCGCACCTTCCAGCTGACCAAGGCGCTGTCCCGGCTCACCGTGCTGCAGAACATGCTGCTCGGCGCGCAGGGCCAGTCCGGTGAGTCCTTCCTCAAGGCCCTGGTGCCCGGCACCTGGCGGGCGCAGGAGAAGGCCAACACCGAGAAGGCGATGGACCTGCTCCGGCGGTTCAAGCTCGACGCCAAGAAGGACGACTTCGCCGGCATCCTCTCCGGCGGCCAGCGCAAGCTGCTGGAGATGGCCCGCGCGCTCATGAGCGACCCCAAGGTCGTCATGCTCGACGAGCCGATGGCCGGGGTGAACCCGGCGCTGACCCAGTCGCTGCTCGGGCACGTCAAGGACCTCCGCGAGGAGGGCATGACCGTCGTCTTCGTCGAGCACGACATGGACGTCGTCCGGGACATCAGCGACTGGGTGGTCGTCATGGCCGCCGGCAAGGTCATCGCCGAGGGCCCGCCGGAGTCCATCTCCCAGAACAAGGCCGTCGTGGACGCCTACCTCGGCGCCCACCACGACGCGCCGCTGACCAACGAGGAGGAGGACCGCGTGCTGGCCGAGGCCGAGGCCGCGATCGCCCGCGAGGAGGGTGTCGCCCCCGGCGGCACCACCGACCCCTCCTCCTCCGGGACCATCTCCAGCGAGAAGGACAAGCCATGAGCGACCCGTTGTTCGAGGTCGACGAGACCGGCGAGGACCTCACCCGCGCCGACACCGCGGCCAGCAGCGAGCTCTCGCCCGCCGAGAAGGCCGCCACCCGCGAGGAGCACGTCAAGCTCGCCGAGGGTGCGCTGGTGCGCGCTGACGACCTCGTCGCCGGCTACGTGCCGGGGGTGAACATCCTGCGGGGCTGCGACTTCTACCTGCAGGACGGCGAGCTGGTCGGCATCATCGGCCCGAACGGCGCCGGCAAGTCGACCCTGCTCAAGACGCTGTTCGGGCTCATCCCGGTCCGGTCGGGGTCGGTGACGCTGCGCGGGGAGAACATCACCTCGGCGCCGGCGCACAAGCTGGTGCAGCTGGGCGTGGGCTACGTGCCGCAGAACAACAACGTGTTCCCCTCGCTGACCATCGCCGAGAACATGCAGATGGGCGTCTACCTGCGGCCCAAGACGTTCAAGGAGCGGTTCGACTACGTCATCGACCTGTTCCCGCTGCTGGGCGAGCGGCGCAACGGCAAGGCCGGTGCGCTGTCCGGCGGTGAGCGCCAGATGGTGGCCATGGGCCGGGCGCTGATGATGGACCCGTCGGTGCTGCTGCTCGACGAGCCGTCGGCCGGCCTCTCGCCCGCCTACCAGGACGAGGTCTTCATCCGCTGCCGGCGGATCAACGCCACCGGGGTCTCGATCATCATGGTCGAGCAGAACGCCCGGCGGTGCCTGCAGATCTGCGACCGCGGCTACGTCCTCGACCAGGGCCGCAACGCCTACACCGACAAGGGCAAGGCGCTGATGAACGACCCCAAGGTCGTCGAGCTCTACCTGGGCACCCTCGCCAAGGCCCAGTAACCCCCGCACGGCACCGGTGCCGGTCGTCCCCTGCGCGGGACGGCCGGCACCGTGCTGTCATGGGTCGTGCCCGACTCCCCCGCCGCGCCCCCGGCCCCGCGCCCCGACCCCAGCCGGTGACCCGGGAGCAGCTGCTGGCCCGCTACCGGGAGCTCGTGCTGCACCGGCTGCCCGACCGCGCCCGCGCCGAGGGCTGGGTCGTCACCGCCGACCACTGCTTCGGCCGGATCGTGCTCGACCACGCCGTGGCCGGTCGCTGGTACGACGTGCTGGACCGCCGCCGCTCCCCCGCCTTCGCCCAGCTGGACGACGACCGGCTGGCCGCCGCGGTCGCCCTGGCCGAGCGCATCGACGCCGAGGGCGACCCGCTGCTGCGCCGGCTGGACGCGCAGAGCCTCGCCTGGCGCGGCAAGCCGGCCACGGGCGGCCGGTGAGCACCCTCGCGGTCGTGCACCTGGCGCTGGTCGCCGCCTACGCCGGGTTCCAGTGGACCGTGCGCGTGGTGGTCTACCCGCAGATGGCCGGGGTCGTCGACGGGTTCGCCGCCTACGAGCGGGCCCACCAGCGGCGGATCAGCCGGGTGGTGGGCCCGCTGTTCGCCGGGCAGGGCGTCACCACCGTCTGGCTGCTGGTGCTCGCCGTCCGCGGCTCCGCCCCCGTGGTCCCGGTGCTGGCCGGCGCGGCCTGCCTGGCCGTCGTCCTCGGCGCCACGTGGCTGGGCGCGGTGCCCCTGCACCGGGTGCTGGACCGCGGGTGGGACGCCGCGGCGCACCGTCGGCTGCTGCGGGTGGACACGGTGCGCGCCGTGGCCGCCACCGCCGGGCTGGGCGCGGCGGTCTGGCTGGTGCTGGCCTGAGACGCAGAACGGCCCGGCTCCCTCGCGGGGGCCGGGCCGTTCCGTGCTGGCTACGTCAGCGCTGCGGGCCGATGCCCTGGGCGTTGAGCGCCTGGATGATCCGCGAGGACTCCTCGAAGCCGATCACCACGATGGCGTCGGGGTTGAAGTCCACCATCCGCTGCACCTCGGAGTCGAAGTTCGCGGCCTGCGGGTCGTAGGTGATCGACTGGACGCTGTCCTCGGACAGACCGTCGCTGATCAGGTTGTTGCGGGTGTTCTCGGCCAGGCCGGTGCCGTACGGGTCGTTGATCGCGAGGATCCCGACCGTGTTGTTGCCGTCGGCGCCGATCAGGTCGGCCAGCGCACGGGCCTGCAGCGTGTCCGGGGGCGCGGTGCGGAAGTACAGCCCCTGGTCGTTGTAGGTGGTGAACTGGTCGGAGGTGTTGGCCGGGGAGAACTCCAGCACACCGGCGCCGGTGATGGCGTCGATGACGGTGAGGCTCACGCCCGAGGACGCCGCACCGATGATGGCGTTGACGTTGGACTGCAGGAGGCGGTCCACGGTCTGGGTGGCGGTGTCGGTCGAGGCGTCACCGGAGTCACCCTCGACGAGCTGGACCGGGGAGCCGAAGACGCCGCCGGCGGCGTTGATGTCGTTGATCGCCAGCTGGACGCCGGCGACCTCCGGCGGGCCGAGGAAGGCCAGGTTGCCGGTCAGCGGCAGCAGGGTGCCGATGGTCAGCGTCTGGCCGGTGGTCCCGGGCGCGGCGTAGGCCGGGCCCTCGTCGGTGGTGGCGTTGGCCTCGTCACCGGCGATGACGAACTCGGTCAGGCTGTCGTCGAGCTGGTTGTCCTCGCCGAACTGCAGCAGGCCGAAGGACGCCTCGGCCGGCTCACCGGCGTCGGTGAAGCTCAGCGGGCCGGTGATGCCGTCGTAGTCGACGTTCCCACCGGAGTTGATGATGTCCAGGCAGCCCTGGAAGTCGGAGCACTTGTCCCCGCCGACGGTGATGCCGTTGACGTAGGGCCCGAACACGGTGGCCTGGTTGCTGCCCGCCGCCTGCGCCGCGAGCGCGGTGATGACGACGGCGTCGTAGGACTCACCGGCGTAGTTGTAGTCCTGCAGGTTCGGGTCGACCTCGAGCAGACGGTTCTTGAAGTCGTCGCCCAGCTCGGTGAGGGGCGTGGTGCCCTTCATGCCGGCCAGGGCGCCCTCCTCGGTGAAGTCCTCACCCAGGGCGTTGCCCATGTTGCCGTCGGTGCCGTAGACGTTGACCTGCTTGCTGCCGCCGTCCCCGCCGCCGGTGGCCGCGGCGTCGTCGCTGTCGCTGCCGCCGCCACAGGCGGTCGCAGCGAGCAGGACGGCACCGGACACGGCGACGGCGCGGGCGAAGGTGCCAGTGCGCATCAAGTGACTCCCAGTGTGGTGGTTCTTCCCTCCGCCGGGCCGACCCGGGCGCCGTAGCACCCGGACCTGTCCGGTCAGTGGCAGGAACCTAACCGCGAACCGGGAGCGGATCGGCAGTTCCGGTCGCACCGTGATCCGCTTGTGACCTCGGCAACCCGCAGGACACACGCCTGCCCCACCACCCCCACCCGGGCGCAGCCGGGCGCACCCGGGTGGATGCGGGTCAGGAGGTGGCGGCCTCCGCCGGGCCGGCCTCGCCGGCGAGCACCAGCTGCGCCAGGGCCTTCATCGACGTCCGCTCGTTCATCGCCGTGCGCTGGATCCACCGGAAGGCCTCGGCCTCGGTGATGCCCCGGTCGGCCATCAGCTTGCCCTTGGCCTGCTCGACGACCTTGCGCGCCTCGAGCCGCTCCTTGAGGTCGCCCACCTCGGCGTCCAGGGCCGCCATCTCCTGGAAGCGGCCCACGGCCACCTCGATCGCCGGCACCAGGTCGGCCTTGGAGAACGGCTTGACCAGGTAGGCCATCGCGCCGGCGTCGCGCGCCCGCTCCACCAGCTCGCGCTGGGAGAAGGCGGTCAGCACGATGACCGGGGCGATGCGGGCCGCGGCGATCTGCTCGGCGGCGCTCAGCCCGTCGAGCACCGGCATCTGCACGTCGAGCACGACGAGGTCGGGGCGCAGCTCGCGCGCGGAGTCGACCGCGGCCTGGCCGTCGCCCACCTCGCCGACGACGACGTACCCCTCCTCCTCGAGCATCTCCTTGAGGTCGAGGCGGATGAGGGCCTCGTCCTCGGCGATGAGGACCCGGGTCGGCTGCGTGCTCACGGGTCTCACCCTATCGAGGCCGACCGGTCACCGCGCCGTAGTCTCGGCGTCGCACGTCCCTGCTGAGGCCCCCGTACCCCAACTGGCAGAGGGAGCGGATTCAAAACCCGCACAGTGTCCGTTCGAATCGGACCGGGGGCACGTGAGCGGCCACATGACACCTGAGGAGTTCCGCCGGTTCGGGCACGAGGTGGTCGACTGGGCCGCCGACCACATGGCCCGGGTGGAGTCGCTGCCCGTGCGGTCCCGGGTGGCGCCCGGCGACGTGCGCTCGGCGCTGCCGGCGTCCGCCCCCGAACAGGGCGAGGGCATCGCCGCCGTGCTCGCCGACCTGGAGCGGGTCGTCGTCCCCGGGCTGACGCACTGGCAGCACCCGGGCTTCTACGGCTACTTCCCCGCCAACACCTCCGGCCCGTCGGTGCTGGGCGACCTGGTCAGCTCGGTGCTGGGCGTGCAGGGCATGTCCTGGATCACCAGCCCGGCCTGCACCGAGCTCGAGCAGCACGTCATGGACTGGTTCGTGGAGCTGCTGGGCCTGCCCGAGGCCTTCACGCACGGCAGCACCGGCGGCGGCGTCGTGCAGGACTCCAGCTCCGGGGCCAACCTGGTCGCCCTGCTGGCCGCGCTGCACCGGGCCACCGGCGGGCGCACCGTGCGCAGCGGCGTCGAGCCGGGTGCGATGACCGTCTACGTCTCGGCCCAGACGCACTCCAGCATGGAGAAGGCCGCCCGCATCGCGGGCCTGGGCACCGACGCCGTCCGGGTCGTGCCCGTCGACGGCGACCTGGCCATGCGGCCCGCGGAGCTGGCCCGCAAGCTCGACTCCGACGTCGCCCGCGGGTTCACCCCCGTGCTGGTCTGCGCCACCGTCGGCACCACGTCCACCGGAGCCTTCGACCCGCTGGCCGCCCTGGGTCCGGTCTGCCGCGACCGCGGGGTCTGGCTGCACGTGGACGCCGCCTGGGCCGGCGTGGCCGCCGTCGCCCCGGAGCTGCGCCACCTGCAGGAGGGCGTCGAGTGGGCCGACAGCTACACCACCGACGCGCACAAGTGGCTGCTCACCGGTTTCGACGCCACCCTCTTCTTCACCGCCGACCGGGCCGCGCTCACCGGCGCGCTGGCGATCCTGCCCGAGTACCTGCGCAACCCGGCCACCGACAGCGGTGCCGTCGTGGACTACCGCGACTGGCAGATCGAGCTCGGCCGCCGGTTCCGGGCGCTCAAGCTGTGGTTCGTGCTGCGCTGGTACGGCGCCGAGGGCCTGCGCGAGCACGTCCGGGCGCACGTGGCGCTGGCCCAGCAGCTGGCCGGCTGGGCCGCCGCCGACGACCGCTTCGACGTGGTCGCACCGCACCCGCTGTCGCTGGTCTGCCTCAAGCCCCGCTGGGCCCGCGGGGTGGACGCCGACGTCGCCACCATGACCCTGCTCGAGCGGTTGGTCGACGGCGGCGAGGTCTTCCTGACCCACACCACGATCTCCGGCGAGGTGGTGCTGCGGGTGTCCATCGGCGCCCCGGCCACCGAGCTGCGGCACGTGGAGCGGCTGTGGGAGCTGCTGCGGGAGAACCACGACTGGCTGGCCGCCGACTTCGCCGAGGCCGCCGCGGAGCAGCAGGCGGCGGCCGAGCAGGAGCGGGCCGCCCGGCTGGAGCGCGAGCGCGCCGCCGAGTCGGAGCGGGCCGCGGAGGCCGAGCGCGCCGCGGCGGCCGCCGAGGAGCCCCAGCCGGTCGAGCACCAGACCGTCGTGGAGGTCGACCCGGCCGCCGCGGAGCAGCCCGCGGAGCAGCCCTCTGAGCAGCCCGCGGCGGGGTCAGCCCCGCAGTGACCGGATGAGACCCTCCTGGGCCACGGTCGCCACGTGCGTGCCGTCCTGGGCCCAGATCTGGCCCAGGCACATGGCCCGCCCGGCCACCGCGGCCGGGCTGTCGGTCTCGTAGAGGAACCACTCGTCGGCCCGGACCGGGCGGTGGAACCAGACCGCGTGGTCCAGGCTGGCGCCCACGGTCTCCCCGCTCCACCCGCCGCCGACCCGGGCGAGCCCGGCCGACAGCAGGGTGAGGTCGGAGACGAAGGTGAGCGCGGCGGCGTGCACGCCCTCGTCGTCGGGCAGCCGGCCGGCGACCCGGAACCACCCGCGGCTCTGCGTGTGCGGCGCCACCTTGGGGGTCGGGTCGAACGGGTCCTCGAGGTAGCGCTGCTCCACCGCGACCGCCAGCGCGCGGGCACCGGTGGCGCGGCCGGGGTGGGCCGCGGCGACCTCGTCGATGCCCGGCAGGCCCTCGGGCCCGGGGACCTGCGGCATGGCCAGCGAGTGCTCGACGACCGCCGCCTCGCCCGCGGTGAAGTCCGCGGTCAGCGCGAAGATCGCGACGTCCTCGCCCTTGCGGGTCTGCCGGGCCAGCACCCGGCGGGTGCTGAAGCTGCGCCCTTCCCGGATCCGGTCGACCTCGAAGCGGATCTCGGTGTGCGGGTCGCCCGGGCGCAGGAAGTAGGAGTGCAGCGAGTGCACCCCGCGACCCGCCGGGACCGTGCGGGTGGCGGCGGTCAGCGACTGCGCCGCCACCTGGCCGCCGAAGATGCGCTGCAGCGGCGTCTCCGGCGTCCAGCCCACGAACAGGTCCGGTGCCCGCTCCTCCAGCGACAGCACGTCCATCAGCGCCGCCGCGTGCGACTCAGGCATGCGTGCCGATCTCGTGCACCCGGATCAGGTTCGTCGAGCCCTGCACGTTGGGCGGGGAACCGGCGACGACGACCACCCGGTCGCCCTCCTTGAGCCGGCCGATCGACATGAGCGAGAAGTCCACCTGCCCGACCATGTCGTCGGTGTGCCCGACCTGCGGCACGAGGAAGGTCTCCACGCCCCAGGACAGCGCCATGCGGCTGCGCACCCGGGGGTCGGTGGTGAAGGCCAGGATCGGCAGGCGGGTGTGCAGGGCGGCCAGCCGGCGCACCGTGTCGCCGGTGAGGGTGAAGGCGGCCAGCGCGTCGACGTCGAGGGCCTCGCCGATCTCGCGGGCGGCGCGCACGATCGCCCCGGAGCGGGACCGGGACTGGCGCACCAGCGCCGGCACCCGCACCGCGTCGGTCTCGACCGCGTCGATGATCCGCTCCATCGTGCGCACCGCGGCGATGGGGAACTTCCCGACCGAGGTCTCCCCCGACAGCATCACCGCGTCGGCGCCGTCGAGGACGGCGTTGGCGACGTCGGAGGCCTCGGCGCGGGTGGGCCGCGAGGAGGTGATCATCGACTCGAGCATCTGGGTGGCCACGATGACCGGCTTGTTGCGCTCGCGGGCGGCCTGCACGGCGCGCTTCTGCACCAGCGGCACCTGCTCCAGCGGCAGCTCCACGCCCAGGTCGCCGCGGGCGACCATGACGCCGTCGAAGGCCTCGACGATCGCCTCGAGGTTCTCCACCGCCTCGGGCTTCTCCAGCTTGGCGATGACGGGGACCTCGACGTCCTCCTGGCGCATGATCTCGCGCACCAGCTCGACGTCCTCGGCGCGGCGCACGAACGACAGGGCCACGAAGTCCACCGACAGGCTCAGCGCGAACCGCAGGTCGGCGGCGTCCTTCTCGCTCAGCGCGGGGACGCTGACGGCGACGCCGGGCAGCGAGAGGCCCTTGTTGTTGCTGACCACACCGCCCTCGAGGACCAGGCACCACACGTCGGGCCCGTCGACCTCGACGCAGGTCAGCGCCAGGTTGCCGTCGTCGACGAGCAGCCGGTCGCCGACGCGGACGTCGTTGGCCAGGTTCTTGTAGGTGGTGCCGACCCGCTCGGCGGTGCCCTCGACGTCCTCGACGGTGATGCAGACCCGCGACCCGGTCTCCCAGGTCACCGGGCCGTCCTTGAACCGGCCGAGACGGATCTTGGGGCCCTGCAGGTCGGCCAGCACGGCGACGGCGTGGCCGACGCGGTCGGAGGCCTGGCGGACCAGGTGGTAGTTGCGCTCGTGGTCGGCGTGCTCGCCGTGGCTGAAGTTCAGCCGGGCGACGTCCATCCCGGACTCGACGAGGGCGGTGATCTGCTCGGCGGACCCGACCGCGGGTCCCAGTGTGCAGACGATCTTGGCGCGACGGCTCATGCCCGCCACGCTAGTGCAAGCGGACCCGTCCCCCGGACGCCGGGCGACCGGCGTCCGGGGGTGTCGAGCAGGACGTCTCGGACGTCTTGGTGCAGGTCAGCGCAGCGCGACGGCCGTCGGGGTGATCGGCCGGGGCAGCAGCGAGGAGCCGGTCAGCCAGGTGTCGACGGCACCGGCGGCGGCCCGGCCCTCGGCGATCGCCCAGACGATCAGCGACTGGCCGCGACCCATGTCACCGGCGACGAACACGCCCGGGACGGTGGACATGAACTCCGCGTCCCGGACCACGTTGCCGCGCCCGTCGACCTCGACGCCGAGGCCCTCGACCAGGCCCTCCTTCTGCGCGCCGGTGAAGCCCATGGCCAGGAAGACCAGGTCGGCGGGGAGCTCGCGCTCGGTGCCCTCGACCTTGGTGAACTTCCCGTCGACCATCTCCACGTCGTGCACCAGCACGGCCTTGACGTGGCCGTGGCCGTCGTCGAGGAAGCGCTCGGTGTTGACCGCGTAGACCCGGTCCCCGCCCTCCTCGTGCGCCGAGGACACCCGCATGATCATCGGGTAGGTCGGCCACGGGTTCTTCGCGCCGCGGGAGGTGGGGGGCTCGGGCATGATCTCCAGCTGCGCGACCGAGGCCGCGCCCTGCCGGTGCGAGGTGCCCAGGCAGTCGGCGCCGGTGTCGCCGCCGCCGATGATCACCACGTGCTTGCCGGCGGCGTTGATCGGCGGGTCGTCGAGCTGGCCCAGGCCCTGCCGGTTGCCGTAGGGCAGGAACTCCATGGCCAGGTGGATGCCCTCGAGCTCCCGGCCAGGGGCGGGCAGGTCGCGGCCGACGGTCGCGCCACCGGAGAGGACGACGGCGTCGAACTCCTCGCGCAGCTGCTCGACCGACAGGTCCGAGCCCGGGGCGCCGACCTCGACGCCGGTGACGAACCGGGTGCCCTCGGCGCGCATCTGGTCCAGCCGCCGGTCCAGGTGGCGCTTCTCCATCTTGAACTCGGGGATGCCGTAGCGCATGAGCCCGCCGATGGCGTCGGCGCGCTCGTACACGGTCACCTCGTGGCCGGCCCGGGTCAGCTGCTGGGCGGCGGCCAGCCCGGCGGGGCCGGAGCCGACGACGGCGACCTTCTTGCCGGTGCGCTCGGCCGGCGGCTGCGGCACGACCCAGCCCTCGGCGAAGGCGCGGTCGATGATCTCGACCTCGACCTGCTTGATGGTCACCGGCGCCTCGGTCAGGTTGAGCACGCACGACCCCTCGCAGGGCGCCGGGCACAGCCGCCCGGTGAACTCCGGGAAGTTGTTCGTGGCGTGCAGCCGCTCGATCGCCTCGCGCCAGTCGTCCCGGCGCACCAGGTCGTTCCACTCGGGGATGAGGTTCCCCAGCGGGCAGCCGTGGTGGCAGAACGGGATGCCGCAGTCCATGCAGCGCGCCGCCTGGGTGCGCAGCGCCGCGGTGGAGAAGGCCTCCTCGCCGCCGGCCTGGCGCTCGAGGTAGACCTCCTTCCAGTCGCGGATGCGGACGTCGACCGGCCGCCGCGGCGGGGTGGCCCGCTCGTACTTCAGGAACCCGGTGCTGTCAGCCACGTGCCGCCTCCATCACAGCTCGATCCACGTCGTACCCGGCGGCCTCGGCGGCCCGGCGGGCCTCGACGGCGCGGCGGTAGTCCCGCGGCATGATCACGCTGAACCGCTCGGACCAGCGGCCCCAGTCGGCCAGCAGCGAGGCGGCCACGGTCGAGCCGGTCTCCTCGCGGTAGCGGGTGAGCACCTCGCGCAGCCAGGTGGAGTCCTCGCCCGACAGCGACTCGACGTCGACCATCTCGCCGTTGACCCGGTGGGTGGCCAGGTCGAGCACGTAGGCGATGCCGCCGCTCATGCCCGCGGCCACGTTGCGCCCGGTCTCGCCGAGGATGACCGCACGCCCGCCGGTCATGTACTCGCAGGCGTGGTCGCCGACGCCCTCGACGACGGCCAGCGCACCGGAGTTGCGCACGCAGAACCGCTCGCCGACCCGCCCGCGCAGGAAGATCTCCCCACCGGTGGCGCCGTAGCCGATCACGTTGCCGGCGATGACGGCGTCCTCGGCGGCGAAGCTGGCCGCGGGGTCGGGGCGCACGACGATGCGCCCGCCGGACAGGCCCTTGCCGACGTAGTCGTTGGCGTCGCCGAGCAGCCGCATGGTGATGCCGCGCGGCACGAAGGCGCCGAAGGACTGCCCGGCCGACCCCTCGAAGGTGAGGTCGATCGTGCCGTCGGGCAGGCCCTGACCGCCGAAGCGGCGGGTGACCATCGCGCCGAGCATCGTGCCGACGGTGCGGTTCACGTTGCGCACCGGCAGCTGCAGGCTCACCGGGCGGGCGTCGAGCAGCGCGCCCTCGCACAGCTGGATCAGCGTCTGGTCCAGCGCGACGTCCAGGCCGTGGTCCTGGCCGCGCACCCGGCGGCGCGGGGCGCCCTCGGGGAGCTCGGGCAGGGCCAGCACCGGCGCGAGGTCGAGCCCGGCGGCCTTCCAGTGGTCGACCGCGGCGCGGGTCTCGAGCACCTCGACCTGGCCGACGGCCTCCTCGATCGAGCGGAAGCCCAGCTGCGCGAGCAGCTCGCGCACCTGCTCGGCCAGGAACTCGAAGAAGGTGACGACGAACTCCGGCTGCCCGGTGAACCGCTTGCGCAGCTCCGGGTTCTGGGTGGCGACGCCGACCGGGCAGGTGTCCAGGTGGCAGACGCGCATCATCACGCAGCCGCTGACCACCAGGGGCGCGGTGGCGAAGCCGAACTCCTCACCGCCCAGCAGCGCGGCGATGACGACGTCCCGGCCGGTCTTCATCTGGCCGTCGACCTGCACGGTGATGCGGTCGCGCAGCCCGTTGACCAGCAGCGTCTGCTGGGTCTCGGCCAGCCCGAGCTCCCACGGGGACCCGGCGTGCTTGAGCGAGGTCAGCGGTGCGGCACCGGTGCCGCCGTCGTGCCCGGAGATCAGGACGACGTCCGCGTGCGCCTTGGAGACACCCGCCGCGACCGTGCCCACGCCGACCTCGGACACCAGCTTGACGTGGACGCGCGCCTCGTCGTTGGCGTTCTTCAGGTCGTGGATGAGCTGCTTGAGGTCCTCGATCGAGTAGATGTCGTGGTGCGGCGGCGGGGAGATCAGGCCGACGCCCGGGGTGGAGTGCCGGGTCCGGGCCACCCACGGGTAGACCTTCGAGCCGGGCAGCTGGCCGCCCTCGCCGGGCTTGGCGCCCTGGGCCATCTTGATCTGGATGTCGTCGGCGTTGACCAGGTACTCGCTGGTCACGCCGAACCGGCCGCTGGCCACCTGCTTGATCGCCGAGCGGCGCAGGTCGCCGTTCTCGTCGGGGGTGAAGCGGTCGGGGTCCTCGCCGCCCTCGCCGGTGTTGGACTTGCCGCCGAGACGGTTCATCGCGATGGCGAGGGTCTGGTGCGCCTCCTGCGAGATGGAGCCGTAGCTCATCGCGCCGGTGGAGAACCGCTTGACGATCTCGCTGACCGGCTCGACCTCCTCGATCGGCACCGGCGGGCGGACACCCTCCTTGAAGGTGAACAGACCGCGCAGGGTCGAGGCGTCACGGGAGAGCTGGTCGACCGCGTCGGTGTACTTCTGGAACACGTCGTACTGCCGCGACCGGGTCGCGTGCTGCAGCAGGAACACCGTCTCGGGGTTGAACAGGTGGATCTCGCCCTCGCGGCGCCACTGGTACTCACCGCCCACGGTGAGCTTGCGGTGCGCGACCTCGGTCGGGTTGGCCGGGTAGGCGCGGCGGTGGCGCATGGCCACCTCCTCGGCCAGCACGTCCAGCCCGACGCCGCCCAGGGTCGACGACGTCCCGGTGAAGTACTTCTCCACGACGTCGTGCGAGAGCCCGACGGCCTCGAAGATCTGCGCCATCGTGTACGAGCCGACGGTGCTGATGCCCATCTTGCTCATGACCTTCAGGACGCCCTTGCCCATGGCCTTGACCACGTTGCGCACGGCCTGGGCCGGCTGCACGCCGGTGAGCAGGCCGTCGCGGATGAGGTCCTCGACGCTCTCGAAGGCCAGGTAGGGGTTGACCGCGGCGGCGCCGTAGCCCAGCAGCAGCGCGACGTGGTGCACCTCGCGGCAGTCGCCGGACTCCACGACCAGCCCGACCTCCATCCGGGTGCGCTCGCGCACCAGGTGGTGGTGGACCGCGGCGGTCATCAGCAGCGACGGGATCGGGGCGCGCTTCTCGTCGCAGTCGCGGTCGGAGAGCACGATGACCCGCGCGCCGGCCGCGATGGCCTTGCTGACCTTGGTCTGCAGGTCGGCGATCGCCTGCTCCAGGGCCGCGCCGCCGCCGTCGACGTCGAAGTGGCCGGTGATCCGGACGGCGGCGAAACCGGGCAGGTCGCCGTCGTCGTCGATGTGCAGGATCTTGGCCAGCTCGTCGTTGTCGATGACCGGGAAGGGCAGCACGACCTGCCGGCAGGACGCCGGGGTCGGCTGCAGCAGGTTCTGCTCCGGCCCGAAGGTGCGGCCCAGGCTGGTCACCAGCTCCTCGCGGATGGCGTCCAGCGGCGGGTTGGTCACCTGGGCGAACAGCTGGCCGAAGTAGTCGTAGAGCAGCCGCGACCGGTCGCTCAGCGCGGCGACGGGGGTGTCGGTGCCCATCGAGCCGATCGGCTCGGCACCGCTGGCGGCCATCGGCTGCAGCAGCACCCGCAGCTGCTCCTCGGTGTAGCCGAACAGCAGCTGGCGGCGGACCACGGACTCGTGGCTGGGCCGGGAGCGGCGGCGCTCGGGCAGCGAGGGCAGGTGGATGAGACCGGCGTGCAGCCAGTCGTCGTAGGGGTGCTCGGCGGCCAGGGCGCCCTTGACCTCGTCGTCGGGGACCAGCCGGCCCTGCGCGGTGTCCAGCAGGAACATCCGGCCGGGCTTGAGGCGGCCCTTGGCCACGACGTCGGAGGCGGGGATGTCCAGCACACCGACCTCGGAGGCCAGGACGACGACGTCGTCCTTGGTCCGCCACCAGCGACCCGGGCGCAGGCCGTTGCGGTCCAGGACCGCACCGATGAGCGTGCCGTCGGTGAAGCAGACGCAGGCCGGGCCGTCCCACGGCTCCATGACCGCGGAGTGGAACCGGTAGAACGCGCGGCGGGCGGCGTCCATCTCGGCGTGGTTCTCCCACGCCTCGGGGATCATCATCAGCACCGCGTGCGGCAGCGAGCGGCCCGACAGGTGCAGCAGCTCGAGCACCTCGTCGAAGGTGGCCGAGTCGCTGAAGTCGGCGGCGGTGACCGGGAAGATGCGCTCCAGGCCGAGCTCGGTGGCCGGGCCGGCCGGGCCGTCGAACAGGTCGGTGGCCAGCTTGGCCTCGCGGGCCCGCATGCGGTTGCGGTTGCCCTTGATGGTGTTGATCTCGCCGTTGTGCGCGATGGCGCGGAACGGGTGCGCCAGCGGCCAGCTCGGGAAGGTGTTGGTGGAGAACCGGCTGTGCACCAGCGCGATGGCCGAGCTGTACCGCTCGTCGGTCAGGTCGGGGAAGAACGCGGGCAGCTGGTCGGTGGTCAGCATGCCCTTGTAGGTGAGGGTGCGCGAGGACAGCGAGGCGAAGTACAGCGAGCTGCCCGCCTCCTCGGCGGCGCGCTCGGCCCGCTTGCGCAGCACGAAGGCGCGCCGCTCCAGCCGGGTGACGCCGTTGGGGGCCTGCCGGCCGCCGAAGGCGGTCTCGTCGGCGCGGGCGGCGGTGGCCTCGGCGACGAAGACCTGGGCGAAGTGCGGCATGACCGCCAGCGCCGTGGGGCCGATGTCGGCACCCTCGGGGTCGACGGGCAGCTCGCGCCAGCCGAGGACGACCAGGCCCTCCTCGGCGGCGATGCGGGCGACGTCGGCGACCCGCTCGGCGCGCTGGGCCTCGTCGCGGGGCAGGAAGCCCACGCCGACGGCGTACTCCCCCAGCGGCGGCAGGTCGAAGTCGGTGACCGCGCGCAGCAGCACGTCGGGGACCTGGGTGAGGATGCCCGCGCCGTCGCCGGAGTTCGGCTCGGAGCCGGCCGCACCGCGGTGGTCGAGGTTGTGCAGGGCGGTGAGACCCATCGCCACGATCGACCGGCTGCGGCGACCCTGCGCGTCGGCCACGAAGGCCACGCCGCAGGCGTCGTGCTCGTTGGCCGGGTCGTAGAGACCGCTGGCCGCCGGGACGGCGGAGAAGGGCACCCGGGTGGCGCTGGGCGCGACGGCCGGAGTCGGGGTCGGCTCGGTGGAGGTGGACATGTCACTCCCGTCGACGGCGGGTCCCTCGGCGTCCGGGTGGCCGGATCGTCCGCGGGGGGCCTGGTGGGGCCCGGCCGGGTGGTCAGGGGCGGGCAGGGGACTGGCTCACCGGGTGGTTCGGTGGGTCGACGACTGGGCTGGGTGGCCGGACCGCCGGGGTGCCGCACGGCCCGGGGGCCGCTCGGGGGCTGTCGTGGCGCGGGGCGTCGCTGGCCCGGTTCCGACGTTCGTCGGCCGCCCGGGATCGCCGGGTGGCTGCGCGCCGAGAGTACACAGAACCGACACCCCGGCGACATGCTCGCCGGAGGTGGCGAACGTCTCGGTCAGGGCTCGGTGCGCTTCTCGGCCGCCGGCGGGTCGGCGGTGGGCTCGGAAACGGTGTTCACGCTGGTCCCGTCGGGGTCGGCCGGGTCGGCGGGGTCGTCCGCGCTCCCCGCGGCGGTCGCCGCGGTGCCGCGGTCGAGGTGCTCGCGCGGCTTCCCGCGCTGCACGACCAGGTAGGCCACCGCGCACAGGCCGACGACGACGGCGGTGAACACGTTCAGCCGTAGGCCGAGGAACTGCTCGGCGGTGTCGATGCGCAGCATCTCGATCCAGCCGCGGCCCAGGCAGTACAGCGCCACGTAGAGGGCGAAGGCGCGGCCGTGCGAGAGCTGGAACCGGCGGTCGGCCCAGACCACCACGGCGGCTGCGGCGAGGTTCCACAGCAGCTCGTAGAGGAAGGTCGGGTGGAAGGTGGCGAACTGCTCGAAGCCGGCCGGGCGGAACCGCGGCGCGATCTCCAGGCCCCACGGCAGGTCGGTGGGGCGGCCGAACAGCTCCTGGTTGAACCAGTTGCCCAGCCGGCCGACCGCCTGCGCCACGAGCAGCCCGGGGGCCAGGGCGTCGGCGAAGACCGGCAGCGGGATGCCGCGGCGCCGGCAGGCGATCCAGGCACCCACCCCGCCCAGGGCGATGGCGCCCCAGATGCCCAGGCCGCCCTCCCAGATGAACAGCGCGCGCACCGGGTCGCCGTTCTCGCCCCAGTACGGCTCGGGGGTGGTGATGACGTGGTAGACCCGGCCGCCGACGATGCCGAAGGGCACCGCCCAGACCGCGATGTCCAGCACGTCGCCGGGTGCCCCGCCCCGGGCGACGAACCGCTTCTCGGCGATCCAGGCGGCCAGCACGATGCCGGCGATGATGCACAGCGCGTAGGCCCGCAGCGGGAAGGGCCCGATGTGCCAGACCCCCTGCGCGGGGCTGGGGATCGCGGCGAGCAGGTCGGCGGTCACCGGCGCCGCACCCCGGCTGCCAGGTCCTCGGACAGCCGGCGCACGCCCTCGGCGCCGTGGCCGTCCAGCAGCTGGCGCACGTAGGCCGAGCCGACGATGACGCCGTCGGCGAAGGCGGCGACCTCGGCGGCCTGCGCGCCGTCGCTGACCCCCAGGCCCACGCAGACCGGGACGTCGGAGCCCACGCCGCGGGTGCGCTCGACGAGCACCTGCGCGGTGTCGCCGACGGTGGTGCGGGTGCCGGTCACACCCATCGTGGACGCGGCGTAGACGAAGCCGCGGCAGGCGCCGACGGTGGCCGCCAGCCGGGTGTCGGTGGAGGACGGCGCCACCAGGAAGACCCGGTCCAGCCCGGCGGCGTCGCTGGCCTGGATCCACTCCCCGGCCTCGTCGGGGATCAGGTCGGGGGTGATCGCCCCCGCTCCCCCGGCGGCGGCCAGGTCCGTGGCGAACCGCTCGACGCCGTAGCGCTCGATGGGGTTCCAGTAGCTCATCACCACCGGGACGGCGCCGGCCTGCGCCACCGCGGACACCGCGGCCAGCACGTCGGCCATCCCGGTGCCGGCGCGCACCGCGACGTCGACGGCCTCCTGGATGGTGGGGCCGTCCATGCCGGGGTCGGAGTACGGGACGCCGATCTCCACGACGTCCGCGCCGCCCTCGACGGCAGCGACCATGGCCTCGATCGAGGCGGGGACGTCGGGGTAGCCGACCGGCAGGTAGGCGATGAGCGCCGAGCGGCCCTCCGCGCGCGCTGCGCCGATGCGGTCCGCCAGGGCGCTCCCGGGGTGGCTGGGCGGGACGGTCACAGCGCGTCGCCGTCCTGCACGGTGGTGGCGTCGGCGTCGCCGAGCGGGGCGCCCGGGTCGCCGCCGCGGCCGGCCTCGACCGCCCGGTCGTCCTCGTCGGTCGGCGCGGTCTGCTCCCCCAGCGCGAACCAGGCGCTGGCGGTCTCCACGTCCTTGTCGCCGCGGCCGGAGAGGTTGACCAGCAGCAGGGCGTCGGGACCCAGCTCGCGGCCCAGCGTGACGGCGCCGGCCAGGGCGTGCGCGCTCTCGATGGCCGGGATGATGCCCTCGGTGCGACACAGCAGCGCGAAGGCCTCCATGGCCTGGCTGTCGGTCACCGGCCGGTACTCCGCCCGGCCGATGTCGTTGAGGTAGCTGTGCTCGGGGCCGACCCCGGGGTAGTCCAGGCCCGCGGAGATCGAGTGCGACTCCACGGTCTGGCCGTTGGCGTCCTGCAGCAGGTAGGACCGGGCGCCGTGCAGCACGCCGGGCTCGCCGCCGGTGATGGAGGAGGCGTGCCGGCCGGTCTCGACGCCGTCGCCGCCGGCCTCCAGGCCGACGAGCCGGACGCCCTCGTCGGGCACGAAGGCGGTGAAGATGCCGATGGCGTTGGAGCCGCCGCCCACGCAGGCCAGCACCGCGTCGGGCAGCCGGCCCTCGCGCTGCAGCACCTGGGCGCGCGCCTCGTCGCCGATGACCCGCTGGAAGTCCCGGACCATGGCCGGGAACGGGTGCGGCCCGGCGACGGTGCCGAAGACGTAGTTGGTGGTCTCCACGTTGGTCACCCAGTCGCGGAAGGCCTCGTTGATGGCGTCCTTGAGGGTGCGCGAGCCGGTGGTCACCGGGACCACCTCGGCGCCGAGCAGCCGCATCCGCGCCACGTTGAGGGCCTGCCGGCGGGTGTCCTCCTCGCCCATGTAGACCACGCACTCCAGGCCCAGCAGGGCCGCGGCGGTGGCGGTCGCGACGCCGTGCTGGCCGGCGCCGGTCTCGGCGATGACCCGCTTCTTCCCGATGCGCTGGGTCAGCAGCGCCTGGCCCAGCACATTGTTGATCTTGTGCGAGCCGGTGTGGTTGAGGTCCTCGCGCTTGAGCAGCACCCGGGCGCCGCCGCAGTGCTCGGCGAAGCGGGGCACCTCGGTGATCGGGGAGGGCCGGCCGGTGTAGTCACGGTGCAGCCGCTCGAACTCGGCGAGGAACACCGGGTCCACGCGCATGGCCTCGTAGGCCTCGGTCAGGTCGTCCAGCGCGGCGACGAGCGCCTCGGGGACGAAGCGGCCGCCGAACCGCCCGAAGTGGCCGGTCGCGTCCGGCCACTCCGGGCGCGGGCGCAGCAGGCTCGCGTCGGGCGGGGGCACGGGGGCGGTGGTGGTCACGCCCCCCAGTGTGGCGCGGCTGCGTCAGCGGGTGGCGCGGGGGGTGGCCGGGTGCGACCCCGCCGTGACCAGGTCGGCGACCGCCTGGCGGGCGTCCGGAGCGGTCACCAGGCCCTCGCCGACCAGCACCGCGTCGGCCCCGGCGCCGGCGTACTTGATCAGGTCGCGCGGGCCCCGCACGCCGGAGGCGGCCACCTTGACGACCTCGGTCGGCAGCCCGGGGGCGATCCGCTCGAACGTCTCGTGGTGCATCTCCAGGGTGGTCAGGTCGCGGGCGTTGACCCCGATCACCGACGCGCCGGCCTCCAGGGCGCGCGAGGCCTCGGCCTCGGTGTGCACCTCGACCAGGGCGGTCATGCCCAGGGACTCGATCCGCTCGCGCAGGCCGACCAGGGCGTTCTGCTCCAGCGCCCCGACGATGAGCAGCACGACGTCGGCGCCGATCGCCCGGGCCTCGTGCACCTGGTAGCTGGACACGACGAAGTCCTTGCACAGCACCGGGACGTCGACGGCGGCCCGGACGGCGGCCAGGTCGGCCTGGCTGCCGTGGAAGCGGCGGCGCTCGGTGAGCACGCTGATCACCCGGGCGCCGCCGGCGGCGTAGCGGGCGGCCAGGGAGGCGGGGTCGTCGATGGGGGCCAGCGCGCCCTTGGACGGGCTGGTGCGCTTGACCTCGGCGATGACGCCGACGCCGGGGGCGCGCAGCGCGGCCAGCGCGTCCAGCGCCGGGCGGGCGTCGCGGGCGGCGGCCTGCACCTCGGCCAGCGGGGTGACCGCCTGGCGGGCCGCGACGTCCTCGCGGACGCCGGCGACGATGTCCATCAGGACGTTCACGACCGGTGCTCCGGGTCGACGGCGAACTCGTTCATGGGGCTGCTCCCTCACCGGTCGGATCGGTGACGACACTCTAGAGACGTGGCGCGGGGACCATTCCGGAGGGTCACCGTTCCGGGTCGTCGTCGGTGGGGTCGGTGCCGCCGTCCAGGGCCTTCCACGCGGCCTGGTGCCGGTCCTCGGCGGTCTCGGGACGGCGCGGAGCCGTTCCGGTGGTGCGCGCGGCCGCCGGCCCCGTCTCCGCGCCGGTGCGCTGGTACCGCTGCCCGAGGCCCGGCCAGCGGCGCCCGCGCAGCACGACCAGCAGGCCGCCGAGCACCCCGACCACCCCGGCCAGCAGGGCGAGCACCGGCCAGCCCACCGACGGGTCGACGGCGACCTCCGCCCGGTCCAGACCGATCTGGCTGCCCAGGTCGGCGGGGTCGACGGCGACCGCGCCTGCCAGCGTGCGCACCGCCGCCGTCCCCAGGGCGAGCCCGGCGGCCACGACCAGCGCCCCGACCACGACCCGGCCCCAGCTGCGGACGGCGAACAGCGCCACGGCCGCGGCGAGCAGCAGCAGGCCCGCCGCGGGGACCAGCGGGGCGAGCGCGCTGCCGGTGAGCGCGGTGTCCACCGGCGGCAGGGGCGCCGGCCGGGTGACCGTGACCGCGGCCCAGGGCTGACCGCCCGCCGACAGCGCGAGACCGCCGGCCACGGCGCACAGCAGCACCGCGGTGGTCAGCTCCCGGCGGGGGTTCACAGCTCGCGCAGCCCCTCGGCGGTGGCGATCGCCGACAGCACGGCGCGGGCCTTGTGCCGGGTCTCGGCCTCCTCCGCGGCGGGGTCGCTGTCGGCCACCACCCCGGCGCCGGCCTGCACGTGCGCGGTGCCGGCGTGCAGCACCGCGGTGCGGATGGCGATGGCCATGTCCATGTCGCCGCTGGCGTCGACGTAGCCGACCGTGCCGGCGTAGAGCGCCCGCCGGGTGGGCTCCAGGGACTCGATGACCTCCATCGCCCGCGGCTTGGGCGCCCCGGACACGGTGCCGGCCGGGAAGGTCGCGTCGAACACGTCCAGGGCGTCGCGGCCGGCCGCCAGCCGGCCGGCGACGGTGGACACCAGGTGCATGACGTGGCTGTACCGCTCGACCCGCATGAAGTCGGCCACCTCGACGGTGCCCGGTTCGCAGACCCGGCCCAGGTCGTTGCGGGCCAGGTCGACCAGCATCACGTGCTCGGCGCGCTCCTTGGGGTCGGCGAGCAGCTCCTCGGTCAGCCGGGCGTCCTCCTCCGGGGTGCCGCCGCGGGGCCGGGTGCCGGCCGGCGGGTGCACCACCGCGGCGTCCCCGGTGACGGTGACCAGCGCCTCCGGGGAGGAGCCGACGACGTCGAAGGGCGACTCCCGGCCGGCGAAGCGCAGCAGGTACATGTACGGCGAGGGGTTGGACGCCCGCAGCACCCGGTAGAGGTCCAGCGCGTCGACGTCGGTGGGCCGGCTGAACCGCTGGGCGAGCACGGTCTGGAACACGTCGCCGGCGCGCACGTGCTCGCGCACGGCCTCCACGCCCGCCTCGTACTCACCCGGCGCCATGCTGCTGGTGACCCGGTCGTAGACGGTGGCGGGGTCGGCGGTGACCAGCGCGGCCACCCCGGGCGGGGCGGCCTGGGTCAGGTCGGTGGCCATCGCGTCCAGCCGGGCCACGGCGTCGTCGTAGGCCGCGCGGGTGCGGCTGAAGGCGTTGGCGATCAGCAGCACGGTGGCGTCGTGGTGGTCCAGCACCGCGAGGTCGGTGACCAGGCTCATCGCCAGCTCGGGCATGCCCAGGTCGTCGACGGCGGTGGACGGCAGCCGCTCCAGCCGCCGGACGACGTCGTACCCCAGGTAGCCGACCAGCCCGCCGGTCAGCGGTGGCAGCCCGTCCGCGCGCGGGGTGCGCAGCCGCCGGGCCAGGGTGCGGACGGCGGCCAGCGGGTCGTCGGGGAGGTCGTCGGTGAACCCGGGCAGGGTCTCCCCCAGCCACTGGGTGCGGCCGCCGGTCTCGGTGAGCACCCCGGCGCTGCGCACGCCGACGAAGCTGTAGCGCGACCACTGCTTGCCCTGCTCGGCGGACTCCAGCAGCACGGTGCCCGGCCGGTTGCCGGCCAGCTTGCGGTAGACCCCGACCGCGGTCTCGGAGTCGGCCAGCAGCCGCCGGGTGACCGGGACGACGGGGCCGTCGCCGAGCGCGTCGAAGGGGGTGGTCTCACCCAGCCGCACGGGACACCTCCAGCGGGCGGTGGAAGCAGGTGCGCTCCCCGGTGTGGCAGGCCGGCCCGGTCTGGTCGACCAGCAGCAGCAGCGCGTCGCCGTCGCAGTCCAGCCGGACCTCGCGCACGGCCTGCCGGTGACCGCTGGTGGCGCCCTTGACCCAGTACTCCCCGCGGCTGCGGGACCAGTAGGTGGCCTCGCCGGTGGTCAGCGTGCGGCGCAGCGCCTCGTCGTCCATCCAGGCAAGCATGAGCACCTCACCGGTGTCGTGCTGCTGGGCGACCGCGGCGACCAGGCCGTCGGGGGTGCGGCGGAGCAGGTCGGCGACCTCGGGGGCGGGGACGGGCACCGGTTCGGGGGCGGAGGACACGCCGTCAGTCTCCCAGCCGGGGCCGGGCGCGCCGCCGGGCCTCCGGTGGTGCACCCTCTGGCCGTGCTCAACCGGTGGACCGCCCGCCTCGCCGACCCGGCCCAGGAGGAGCGGTTCCTGGCCACCCAGCTGCCGGGCCTGCGCCGCGACGTCCTGCTGGTGTGCGTGCTCGTGCTGGTCTACAACGTCGTCTTCTTCGTGGTGAACCTGCTGCGGGGGCCGGCCTGGGGCTACGTCGGCCTCAGCGACCACGTGCTCGTCGGGTCGGCCGCCGTGGTCCTGGCGGTGCTGGTGCGGCGGACCCGCACCTACCGCACGACCGCCCGGGCCCTGGTGGGCGGCTTCGGCGTGTACGCGCTGGTGGCGCTCGCCCTGGGCGGGGACCGCACCCCCACCGGCTGGGTGCTGCTGAGCCTGCAGACCGCGGCCGTGCTGTGCCTGCACGCCCGGCTGCCGTTCCCGGTGACCGCCGCCCTGGTGCCGGCCTGGTCGGTGGCCAGCCTGCTCGCGGCGACCACGTCCGGGGTCGACGACCGGGACATGGCGACCGCGGTGGCCCTGGTCGCGTCGGTCGTCGCGGTGGGGCTCTCCGCCGCGCACCGGGTGGCCACCCAGGCCCGGCTGCTGTTCGCCCGCACCGAGGAGCTGGAGCGGATCTCGACCCAGGACCCGGTGACCGGTCTGCCCAACCGGCGCGCCTGGGAGGCGGCGCTGCACCGCGAGTGGGACCGGGCGGTGCGCACGGGCGGCCCGCTGGGCGTGGTGGTGGTCGACGTCGACCACTTCGGCCGGCTCAACGAGGGGTTCGGCCACCCGGGCGGTGACCGCGCGCTGGTGGAGGTGGCCGGGCTGCTGACCGCGGCGCTGCACCGCCCGGGCGACCTGGCGGCCCGGCTGGGCGGTGACGAGTTCGGCCTGCTGCTGCCCGGGGCCGACGAGGTGGGCACCGAGCAGCTGGCGGGCCGGCTGCTGGCCGCGGCGCGGGAGCTGCGCACCGGCGCCGCGCCGGGGGACCCGGTGTCGGCGCTGACCCTCAGCCTGGGCACCCACGCCACCCACCCGGTCGCCGGCGGCAGCGCCGCCGAGCTGGTGGCCGCCGCCGACACCGCCCTGTACCGGGCCAAGGGCGGCGGCCGCGACCAGGTGGTGGGCGCCCGGGAGGTCTAGAGGGCGGCGGCCACCGCCCGGCCGGCGACCCGGCCGGAGAAGAGGCAGCCGCCGAGGAAGGTGCCCTCCAGCGAGCGGTAGCCGTGCACCCCGCCGCCGCCGAACCCGGAGACCTCGCCGGCGGCGTAGAGCCCGCCGAACACCTCCCCGCCGGGCTGCAGCACCCGGCCGGACAGGTCGGTCTCCAGCCCGCCGAGGGTCTTGCGGGTGAGCAGGTTGAGCCGGACGGCGATGAGCGGCCCGTTCGCGGGGTCCAGCATCCGGTGCGGCGGCACCACCCGGATGAGCTTGTCGCCCAGGAAGCGCCGGGCCGCCCGGATGGCGGTGACCTGGCCGTCCTTGGAGAAGGCGTTGGCCATCTCGCGGTCGCGGGCGACGACCTCGGCCTCGACGACGGCCGGGTCCAGCCGCGGCTCCCCGCCGGTGATCCGGTTCATGCCCTCGACCAGCTCGGCGACGGTCGGGGCGGTCACGAAGTCCACGCCCTTGTCCAGGAACGCCTGCACGGGGGCGGCGGCACCGAGGCGCACCCGCGACAGCAGCAGCTTGAGGTCCTTGCCGGTCAGGTCCGGGTTCTGCTCGGAGCCCGAGAGGGTGAACTCCTTCTCGACGATCTTCTGGTCGAGCACGTACCAGGTGTGCTCGTACCCGGTGGTACCGATGTGCGCCAGCGTGCCGAGGGTGTCGAAGCCGGGGTAGAGCGGGACGGGCAGCCGCGTGCCGGTGGCGTCCAGCCAGAGGGAGCTGGGGCCGGGCAGGATCCGGATGCCGTGCCGGGCCCAGATCGGCGAGTGGTTCTCGATGCCCTCGGTGTAGTGCCACATCCGGTCGGGGTTGACCACGCTGGCGCCCGCGGCCTCGGCGGCCAGCAGCCCCGAGCCGTCGACGTGCGCGGGCACGCCGGACAGCAGCCGCCGCGGCACCGGGCCCAGGCGCGCCGGCCAGTTGCGGCGGACCAGCTCGTGGTTGGCGCCGATGCCGCCGGTGGTGAGGACGACGGCCTGGGCGGCGACCTCGAACTCCCCCGTCGCGGTGCGGGAGGTGGCCTGGCCGCGGGGGGCGTCGTCGGGCTCGAGCACCTCCCCGCGCACCCCGGTGACGGCACCGCCGCTGGTGACCAGGCCGGTGACCCGGTGCCGGAACCGGAACTCCACCAGCCCGCGGGCCGCGGCCTCGCGCACGCGGCGCTCGAACGGCGCCAGGACGCCGGGGCCGGTGCCCCAGACGATGTGGAAGCGGGGCACGGAGTTGCCGTGCCCGGTGGCGGTGTACCCGCCGCGCTCGGCCCAGCCGACGACCGGGAAGAACCGCACCCCCTGCTGGTGCAGCCAGGACCGCTTCTCCCCCGCGGCGAACTGCAGGTAGGCCTCGGCCCACTGCCGGGGCCAGTGGTCCTCGGGGCGGTCGAACCCGGCGGTGCCGAGCCAGTCCTGCCGGGCCAGCTCGAGGGAGTCCCGCACCCGGAGCCGCCGCTGCTCCGGGGAGTCGACCAGGAACAGCCCGCCGAAGCTCCAGAAGGCCTGCCCGCCCAGGTTCTGCTCCGGCTCGGCGTCCAGCAGCAGCACCCGCTTGCCCGCGTCGGTGAGCTCGGCGGTGGCGACGAGGCCGGCCAGGCCCGCCCCCACCACGACGACGTCGGCTGTGTCGGTGGTCACGGGTCGAGGTTAGCGAGCGGTCCACTCCCGGACGGCGCGCTGCGCGGCGAGCACCAGCCCGCCCAGCGGGCCCAGCGCCAGCAGCAGGGCCCACCAGGTGGCCGACCCCGCCCCCAGCGACCCGAAGAGCACGGCGACGGCCAGCAGCCCCAGCAACGGCACGACGCAGCCGGTGAGCAGCACCAGCCAGCCCCGCCCGCGCCCCAGCACGGTCAGCACCGCACCGGCCAGCGGCCACAGCGCGAGGGCGACCAGGACCGCGCCCAGCCAGCGCGGGACGGCGACCAGGTCGGCGTCGGGCACGACCAGCAGCCAGGTCAGGTAGAGCACCTCGGCGGCGACCAGCACCCCGAACACCGCGGCGCAGACCGCGGCGACCGGCCGCTCGGGGACCTGCGCCGCCCGGGCGGGGGTGGGCCGGGCCGCCCGGGGCGAGCGCCGCACGGGTGCCGGACGGGACTGCTTGGCCATGGCCCGACAGCGTAGGCCCGCATGATCCACATCGGAGCGGGGCAAGGGGGGCGCATGGCAGCCAAGGACATCGTGCACTTCGACATCGCGACCACGGCCGAGAAGAGCGCCGACTTCCGTCGGGTGCTCTGGACCGGTGAGCACACCCAGCTGGTGATCATGACGATCCCGCCGGGCGGGGAGATCGGCGAGGAGGTCCACGACGAGAACGACCAGATCCTCAGCTTCGTCAGCGGCGTCGGCAAAGCCGTCATCGAGGGCTCGACGAAGACGGTGAAGCCGGGCGAGATCGTCGTCGTCCCCGCCGGGACCAAGCACAACTTCGTCAACGACGGCCCGAACCCGTGGGTGCTCTACACCGTCTACGGCCCGGCCGACCACGCCGACGGCGCGGTGCACCACACCAAGGAGGAGGCCGACGAGCTGGAGGAGTCGGGCAAGGACGAGCCGCCGGCCTGATGCCGCGGGGCCGTCCGGGGGTCAGCCCCGGGCGGCCCGGTCGGCCTGCCGCGCGGCCACCCAGGCCCGCACCACCGGCAGCGAGCCCAGCAGCGCCGCGACCAGCGGGCCGGCCACCAGCACCACGACCGACCCCGGCTCGTCCGACGCCGCGCCCTGGGTCAGCGCCCACACCACGAGCACGAGGGTCAGCACCGAGCCGACCACCAGCACCCGCCAGGACCGGCCGGTGAGCAGCAGCACGATGCCGACCAGCACCGTCAGCGCCACCACGGCCGGCACCGCCCCGAACAGCAGGCCCTGCCCCACCCCCGACGCCGCGGCGAACACCCCGGCGATCAGCGAGAACACCGCCACCGGCAGCGCGCCGAGCAGCGCGCACACGGCGGCCACCCCGGCCGGGATCGGCGGGACCTTGCGGGCGGGGGGCGCGGTCATGCCGGGCACGGTAGTGGTGGTCGGCCGCCGTGGGGCCGGGCTCGCCGTCAGGCCAGGCTGACCGCCCCGCCCGAGGACCGCCGCCACGAGGCGTGCAGGCCCGCGTACACCCCGGGGACGTCGACCAGGTCGGCGTGCCGCCCGCGCTGCACCACCCGGCCGGCGTCGACCACCAGCACCTCGCCGGCGCGCTCGGCGGTGGACAGCCGGTGCGCGATGGTGATCGTCGTCCGGCCGTCGGTGAGCAGGTCCAGCGCCCGGGTCAGCCGGGCCTCGGTGGCCGGGTCGACCGCGCTGGTGGCCTCGTCGAGCACCAGCAGGTCGGGGTCGGCCACGTAGGCGCGGGCGACGGCGACCAGCTGCCGCTCCCCCGCCGACAGCGACTCCCCGCGCTGACCCACCTGGGTGGCCACGCCGTCGGGCAGGCCCTCGACCCACCCGCCCAGGCCCAGCTCGTCGAAGGCGGCGGCGATGTGCGCGTCGGTCATCCCGGGCCGGCCGTAGCGGACGTTGTCGGCCACGGAGGCGTCGAAGAGGAACCCGTCCTGGGGCACCATGACCACCCGCTCGCGCAGCGAGGAGAACGCCACCCGGTCCAGCGGCACGCCGCCGACCAGCACCTGGCCCTCGGCGGGGTCCATCAGCCGGGTCAGCAGCTTGGCGAAGGTGGTCTTGCCCGACCCGGTCTCGCCCACCACGGCCACCCGGGTGCGCGGGGCGATCTCCAGGTCGACGTCGTCCAGCGCGGCACGGGCACCGGGCGCGTACCGGAAGGTCACGTGGTCGAAGCGGACCCCCAGCGGCCCCGGCGGCAGCTGCCGGCCGTCCGCGGGGTCCTGCACGTCGGGCTCGGTGTCGAGCACGTCGAGGACCCGGCGGAACCCGGCGACGGCGTTCTGCGCCTCGTTGAGCACCTCGCTGGCGGTCTGCACCGGCGCGACGAACAGCGTGACCAGGAACAGGAAGGCGACCAGCGTGCCGGCCGAGATCTGCCCGCCCACGCCGAGCAGCACGCCGACCACGACGACGGCGGCGTTGGCGACGGCGGCGACGAACTCGCCGCTGACGTACACGCCGGCGGTGGTGCGCTGGGCCTGCACCGAGGCCCGGTAGTGCCGGTCGATGGCGGTGTCGATGCGGGCAGCGGTGCGGGCCCGCACGCCGTAGGCGCGCACGGTCGGGGCGCCGACGACGGACTCCCCCACCGCGGCGAGCACGTCGCCGACCCGCTCGCGGACCACGCCGTAGACCTCGGCCAGGCGCTTCGCGAACCACTTCACCGCGTAGCCCAGCGGCACGAAGCAGACCAGCACCAGCAGGGTCAGCTGCCAGCTGTAGAAGAACATCACCACGGTGGCCACGACCAGCTGGCCGAGGCTGACCAGGCCCAGCACACCGCCCCACTGCATGAACACCGACAGCTGGTCGACGTCGCTGGTGACCCGGGAGACCAGGTTGCCGCGGCGCTCGCCCTGCTGGTGCAGCACCGAGAGGTCGTGCACGTGCCGGAAGGCGCGCACCCGCAGGCCCGCCAGCGCGGTCTCGGTGGTGCGGAACAGCCGCACGTTCATCCGGTAGACCGCGAACGCGGTGACGAGCACGACGACGGCGCACACCGCGACGAGCTCGCGCACCAGCGGGATGTCCGGGCCGCCCGCGGCACCCAGCCCGCGGTCGAGGGTCTGCTGCACCGCGATCGGCACGACGACCCGCCCGGCGGTGGCGACCAGCGCGAGGGCGAAGGTCACCGGCAGGCCGCGGCGGAACTCCGGCATCATCCGCAGGCCGCGGCGGAGGGTGGCGGTGGCGGACTCGGTGGCCCGCTCGGTCACGGCGGTCATGCCTGCGCCCCGGCGGGCTCGGGCTCGGCGGCGGTGACCTCGTCCGGCGGTTGGTAGGCCTGCACGAGCTTGGCGTAGCCGGGCACCCGGGCGAGCAGCTCGGCGTGGCTGCCGCGGGCGACCAGCCGGCCGCGGTCGATCCACAGCACCTCGTCGGCCAGCGAGATGGTGGCCTGCCGGTAGGCCACGACCACCACGGTGGCCGGGGCGTCGGTGGTGCGCAGCGCGTCGAGGATGCGCGCCTCGACGCTGGGGTCCACGGCGCTGGTGGCGTCGTCCATCACCAGCAGGCGGGGACGGCGGACGACGGCGCGGGCCAGCGCGAGCCGCTGCCGCTGGCCGCCGGACAGGCTGGCGCCGCGCTCGCCGACCCTGGTGTCCAGGCCCTCGGGCAGCCGGTCGACGAAGTCCTCGGCGGCGGCGACCCGCAGCGCCTCCTGCACCTGGGCGTCGGTGAAGTGCGCGCCAAGGGTGATGTTGCCGCGCACGGTGTCGTCGAAGAGGAACGTGCCCTGCGCGACGAAGGCGGCCTGCCCGGCGACCTCGCCCTCGCGCAGGCTGCGCAGGTCGACGCCGTCCATCAGCACCGCCCCGCTGTGCGGGTCGACGAGGCGGACCAGCAGCCCGGCCAGGGTGGACTTGCCCGAGCCGGTGGGGCCCACGACGGCGACCGTGCGGCCGGCGGCGACGTCGAAGGTGACGCCGTGCAGCACCTGGTTGGTGCGGCCGTCGGCGTCGGTGTGGCCGAAGTCGACCGCCTGCACGCCCACGCCGGCGCCGCCGGTGCCGGCGGGGGCGGCGTCGGGGCCGTGCGGGGTCTCGCCCTCGGCCTGCAGGACCGGGGTGACCCGGTCGAAGCCGGCCATCGCCCGGGGCAGGTCGGCCAGCACCCAGCCGATCGCGCGGATGGGCAGCGCGAGCAGGGTGAACAGGTAGGCGATGGAGACCAGGTCGCCGGCGTTCGTCGCACCGACGGCGACCTGGTTGGCGCCCACCAGCAGGACGGCGAGGGTGCCCAGGTTGGGCAGCGCCTCCATGATCGGGTCGAACAGGCCGCGGACCCGGCCGACGGCGACCAGCCCGTCGCGCAGCTCGTCGGCGCTGCCGGCGAACCGGCGGGTCTCCTCGGCCTCCCGGCCCAGGGTCTTGACCACCAGGGCGGCGTCGAAGGACTCGTGCGCGATCTCCGACACCTCGGCGCGCAGCTGCTGGGCCCGCGCCATCCGCGGGCTCATCACCTGCGAGTACAGCGCGTTGGCGACGAAGACCAGCGGGAAGACGACCAGGCCGACCAGCGCCAGCAGCGGGTCGGTGAGGAACAGCGCGACGACGGTGATGGCGACCATGACCAGCGCGCCGCAGGCGAAGGGCAGCGGGGAGACGAAGAACCAGCTGGCCTCGACGTCGGAGTTGGCGTTGGACAGCAGCTGGCCGGTGGGGTGGCGCTGGTGCCAGGACAGCGGCAGCCGCAGGTACTGGCCGGTCACCCGGCGGCGGTACTCGGCCTGCAGCCGGAAGCTCATGATGCCGGCGAACAACCGCCGGCCGATGATGCCGATGATCTTGAGGACGGCGACGGCCAGGATGGCGACCGCGGCCAGGGTGAGCGCGCCGGCGGTGGCCGAACCCCGCTCGAAGGAGGGCAGCACGACCCGCTCGGTGATGCCGCCGATGACGTAGGCGCTGGCCACGGTCATGGCCGCGTAGAGGCTGCTGCCGAGGACGGCGAGGGTGAACATGCCGCGCTGCTCGCGGATCGCCCGGCCGACGTGCCGGAACCCCCGGCGCATGACCTTCTTCTGGTCCCGTTCGCTGCGGACGACGGTGTTGCCTGTGCTGCGCGCGGACACGCGTCTCCCTACGGGGTGGTGCTGCTGGGTGTTCCCTGAGACTACCCGCGGTCCTTACCCGGGCTACGGGATTTCGGTGGCGCGGTACAACGGTCGCGTGACCGACTCCCCCGCGCTGTCCCGGACCGAGCGCGCCGCGCTCGCCGACCTGCTCGCCGACCTGGGCCCGGACGAGCCGACCTGCTGCGAGGGCTGGACGACGGCCGACCTCGCCGTCCACCTGGTGGTCCGCGACCGGCGGCCGGACGCCGCCCCGGGTGCGGTGGTGGGCGGGCCCTTCGCCCGGTGGACGGCGCACGTGTCCGACCGGTGGCGGCGCGGCACCCCGTGGCCGGCGCTGCTGGACCAGCTGCGCAGCGGCCCGCCGGCGTTCCTGCCGACCGCGTGGGACCCGGTGGACCGGCTGGTCAACGGCGCGGAGATGACCATCCACCACGAGGACGTCCGGCGGGCCCGGCCGGGGTGGGCGCCCCGCGAGCTGCCGGCCGCGGCGCAGGACGTCCTGTGGGGCCAGGTGCCGGTGCTGGCCCGCACCCGGCCGCGCGGGGGCGGGCTGGTGGTCCGCCGCTCCGACACCGGGGCCACCCGCACCGTCCGGTCCGGATCGCCGGCCACGACGGTGACCGGCGAGCCGCTGGAGGTCCTGCTGTGGGCCTCGGGCCGGGACTCCGTGGCCCGGGTCGAGGTCTCCTAGAGCGGCTGGTCGGCCTCGCGGCGGATCGGCACGCCGGCGGCGTCGAGGGCCTGCTTGACGTCGCCGATCCGCAGGTCGCCGAAGTGGAAGACGCTGGCGGCCAGCACCGCGTCGGCGCCGGCGGCCACCGCGGGGGCGAAGTGGTCGGCCGCGCCCGCTCCCCCGCTGGCGATGACCGGCACGGTGACCTCGCGGCGCACCGCCTCGATCATGGCCAGGTCGAAGCCGGCCTTGGTGCCGTCGGCGTCCATGGAGTTCAGCAGCACCTCGCCGACGCCCAGCCGGGCGGCCTCGACGACCCACTCGACGGCGTCCCGGCCGGTGCCGCGGCGCCCGCCGTGGGTGGTGATCTCGTAGCCGGAGTCGGTGGCCGCGCCGTCGGTGCAGCGCCGGGCGTCCAGGGACAGCACCAGCACCTGGTTGCCGTACCGGTCGGCGATCTTGGCGATCAGCTCGGGCCGGGCGACGGCGGCGGTGTTGACCGCGACCTTGTCCGCACCGGCGCGCAGCAGCTTGTCCACGTCCCCGACGGTGCGCACGCCGCCGCCCACGGTGAGCGGGATGAACACGCTCTCGGCGGTGCGGGAGACCACGTCGTAGGTGGTCGCGCGGTCGCCGGAGGAGGCGGTGATGTCCAGGAAGGTCAGCTCGTCGGCGCCCTCGGCGTCGTAGACCCGGGCCATCTCGACCGGGTCGCCGGCGTCGCGCAGGTCGACGAAGTTGACGCCCTTGACCACCCGGCCGGCGTCGACGTCCAGGCACGGGATGACCCGCACGGCCAGGCTCACGGCTGCACCACCGCGTCGGCCTCGACCTCGACCACCATCGCGGGGTCGATCAGCGCCGCGACCTGGACCATCGCGGTGGCGGGCCGGTGCGCGCCGAAGAACTCGCCGTGCACCCGGCCGACGGCCTCCCACTGCGCGCTGTCGGTGACGTAGAGCCGGGTGCGGACGACGTCCGCGGCGCCGGCACCCACCCGGTCGAGGGCGGCGAGCACGTTGGTCAGCGCCTGCCGGGTCTGCTCGGCGGCGCCGCCGTCGACCAGCACGCCGTCGCGGGTGCCGGTGGTGCCGCTGACGAAGACCAGGTCGCCGGTGCGCACGACGCGGCTGTAGCCGACCACGTCCTCCCAGGGCGAGCCGGAGCCCAGCCGCCTCACCCGGCGGCCTCGACGGTGAGCGCCAGCGCCTCGGGCAGGGTGAACTGGCCGGCGTAGAGGGCCTTGCCGACGATGGCGCCCTCGACGCCGACGCCCGTCAGCCCGACCAGGGCGCGGATGTCGTCCAGGCTGCTGACCCCGCCCGAGGCGATGACCGGCCGGTCGGTGGCCGCGCAGACCTCGCGCAGCAGCTCGAGGTTGGGCCCGCGCAGCGTGCCGTCCTTGGTGATGTCGGTGACCACGTAGCGGGCGCAGCCCTCGGCGTCCAGGCGGGCGAGGGTCTCGTAGAGCTCGCCGCCCTCGCGGGTCCAGCCGCGGGCGGCCAGCCGGGTGCCGCGCACGTCCAGGCCGACGGCGATGCGGTCGCCGTGCTCGGCGATGGCCCGGGCGCACCACTCCGGGGACTCCAGCGCCGCGGTGCCCAGGTTGACCCGCCGGCAGCCGGTGGCCAGCGCCGCCTGCAGCGAGGCGTCGTCGCGGATGCCGCCGGACAGCTCCACGTCGACGTCGAGCTCGCCGACGACGCGGGCCAGCAGCTCGCGGTTGGAGCCGCGGCCGAAGGCGGCGTCGAGGTCGACCAGGTGCACCCACTCGGCGCCGTCGCGCTGCCAGGTCGTCGCGGCGTCCAGCGGGTCGCCGTAGGAGGTCTCGCTGCCGGCCTCCCCCTGGACCAGGCGCACGGCCTGGCCATCGGCGACGTCGACGGCGGGGAGCAGCTGCAGCTTCGGCACGGTGACAGCCTAGGGAGCGGCGACGGTCACCCTCGCCGCACCCGCGTCATCGATCTCCGCCACCCGGCCGAGGCATCGTTCGACGCTGATCGACCACTTCTGCGTCGGAATGGGCTCTCACCGTCATATGACGGTTGACCTGCGGATTCGTAGTGCTCGACGGCGTTCGCGGCGGTAGACTTCGAACACCTGATCGAACGATGGCGAGGGGGTGCCCGGTGGGTCTGGACGACACCCAGCCGTGGACGCCCGAACCCCTCGCCCCCGGCGCCCTCGGTGGCGAGCGGCCACCGGCCCCCTCCCCGATGTCCGCCGCCTCCCGGCTACCCGAGCCACCACCGGCCGACGTCTGCGCCGCCGTCGAGGCTGTACTGGCCGCTGCGCGTACCCCGCTGGACGACGGGACGTCGAACGCACAGCTGCTGGACCGCGCCCGGGGGCTGGCGCGGCTGGTCAACCTGGCCCAGGCCGAGCTGGCCCGCACCGTGGCGCACGCGGAGTCGATGGGTGCTGCGTACGCCGACGGGTTGACCGGGATGAAGCCGTGGCTGCGCGGCCACGCCCACCTGACCGGACCTGACGCCGCCGCGGTGCTCGCCGCCGGTCGGCTGGCCCAGCGCATGCCCGCGGTCGGCGCCGGTGCCGCGGCGGGTGGGATCGCCGCCGGCCAGCTGGTCGTGATCGGCCGGATCCTCACCGACGACGTCTGGGCCACCGGCGAGGCGGCCGGCGTCGACCTGCCCGCCCTCGACGTGGTCGTCGCCGAGGCCGCGATGCGCTCCCCCCGCACGCTGGCCGATGTGTGCCGGCGGATCGCCGACGCCCTCGACCCCGACGGCCCGGCACCGAGTGACCCCACGAAGGGCCGCGGGCTGCGGATCACCCGCCGCGCCGACGGGTCGAGATCGATCCGCGGGCAGCTCGACGCTGGCGGTGGTGAGCAGGTGGAGGCCGCGCTGGAGGCGATTGCGGCCGCCGGGCGCTGCGAGGGTGACCTGCGCTCCCGCGAGCAGCGCGCCGCTGACGCCCTCGTGCAGCTCGCCGCGCTGCACCTGGCCGCCGGTGACCTGCCGATGCTGCGCACGACCAAGCCCCAGATTACCGCGCTGATCCAGCTCGAGGACCTCGCCGACCCCGACACCCGGCCCGCCGCCACCCGCCTGGGCTCCGGCGCCACCACGACGAACACCGTGGCCCGGCAGGCCGCCTGCGACGGTGACGTCGCCCGCATCCTGCTCGGCCCCGATGGCCTCCCCCTGGACGTCGGCCGGGCGCACCGCCTCGTACCCGCCCACATCCGCCGCGCCGCCGAGGTCCGCGACCGCGGGTGCGTGTTCACCGGCTGCCACGCACCCGCCTGGTGGTGCGACGCCCACCACCTCACCCACTGGATCGACGGCGGCGAGACCTCGCTGACCAACACCGCCCTGCTGTGCGAACGGCACCACACCCAGGTTCACCACGGCTACCGCCTGGAGTGGGACCCCGACGACGGGCACTGGCGCACCTTCCGGCCCGACGGACGCGAGATCATCACCGGCGTCCTCACCGACACCACCGGCCAACCCATCGACCACGAACGGCAACACGACCCACCTCTGTTCGACCCAGCTGCCGGTTGACGGCAGGCTCCCGGCCGTGGAGTTCTCCGAGGTGCTGCGACGGCGGCGGATGGTGCGCGACTACGACCCCGACCGGCCGGTGCCCCCCGAGGTCAGGGAGCGGCTGCTGGCGCACGCGCTGCGCGCCCCCAGCGCCGGGTTCAGCCAGGGCTGGGCGTTCCTGGTGCTGGAGAGCCCCGCCGAGCGGGAGGCGTTCTGGGCCGCGACCACGGACGGCGGCGCGCCCGACGGCTGGCTGACCCGGATGCGCCGCGCCCCGCTGCTGGTGGTGCCCTTCAGCCACAAGACGGCCTACCTGGACCGCTACGCCGAGCCGGACAAGGGCTGGACCGACCGGGACGAGGCGCGCTGGCCGGTGCCCTACTGGGACGTCGACACCGGCATGGCGTCGCTGCTGGTGCTGCTCACCGCCGTCGACGAGGGCCTGGGCGCGTGCTTCTTCGGCGTCCCGCCCGAGCGGGTGCCGGCGCTGCGCGAGGCCTTCGGCGTCCCCGAGGGGTACCGGCCGGTGGGCTGCGTGTCCGTCGGCTACCCGGGCACCGACGACAGGCGGTCGCCGTCGCTGCGCCGGGGCCGGCGCGGGGTGGACGAGGTCGTGCACCGCGGGCACTGGGGCGCCACCGGCGCACACTGAGGGCGTGCGGGGGCTGCAGCGGGCGGGACGCCGGTCGAACCTGGCGCTGCTCGGGCTGCTGCTGGTCGCCGGCGGCACGGGGGTGCTGGGGTTCGCCGTCGGCACCCCGCTGGCCGGCCGGGTGGTCGCGGTCGCGCACGGCGCCGCCGGGCTCGGCCTGCTGCTGCTGGTGCCGTGGAAGACCGTCGTCGTCCGGCGGGCGCGGGCGAAGCCGCCGCAGCTGCGCGCCCCGGCCGCGGCGTACTGGCTGACCGGGCTGGTGGCGGTCTGCGTGGTCAGCGGGGTGCTGCACGCCGCCGGCGCGGCCGGCATCTGGGCCACCTCGGGGACGCCGGTCGCCGCCCTGCAGGTGCACGTGGGTGCGGCGATCGTGCTGGTCCTCGCCCTGGTCGCGCACATCTGGGGCCGGCACCAGCGGCCACGCCGGGTGGACCTGTCCCGCCGCACGCTGCTGGGCACCGGCGCCCTGGCCGGCGGCTCGCTGGCGCTGTGGGCGCTGACCGAGGGCGTCTGGCGGGTCACCGGCGCACCGGGCGCGCGGCGCAGCGGCACCGGCTCCTACGAGCGCGGCACCGACGACCCCACCGCCATGCCGGTCACCCAGTGGGCCTCGGACAACGTCCCCGACGCCGTCGGCACCTCCATCACGCTCACCGGGGGTGGGCGGGAGGTCGTCGTCCCCCTCGCCGACCTGGACCGCGGCGACGAGGTGCGGGCCCGGCTGGACTGCACCGGCGGCTGGTACGCCGACCAGGACTGGCGCGGCACCACCCTGGCCCGCCTCGTCGCCGACCACCTCGGCGAGGTCGAGGGGGCCCAGTGCCTGCAGGTCACCTCGGTCACCGGGTTCTCCCGGCGGATCCCGCTGCGCGACGCCGGCGGCACGCTGCTGGCCACGCACGCCGCCGGCCGGCCGCTGTCGGCCGGCCACGGCGCCCCGGTGCGGCTGGTCGCCCCGGGTCGGCGCGGCGTGTGGTGGGTGAAGTGGGTGGACCGGGTCGAGGTGCTCGACTCCCCCTGGTGGCTGCAGCCGCCGTTCCCGCTCCAGTGAGCGCCGGGGTGGGCGCTCAGTCCAGGGTGCGCAGCCAGTTGGTGAGCAGTGCGGCCCCGGCGTCCCCGGACTTCTCCGGGTGGAACTGGGTGGCCTTGAGGGCGCCGTTCTCCACCGCGGCGACGAACCGGTCGCCGTGCTCGGCCCAGGTCACCGCCGGCGGCGTCAGCGGGCCGGTGCCGTCGCGGCCCAGCGGGAAGTCGCGCACGCCGTAGGAGTGCACGAAGTAGAACCGCTGGTCCTCGATGCCGGCGAACAGCTCGCTGCCCTCGGGCGCCTCGACGGTGTTCCAGCCCATGTGCGGCAGCACCGGCGCGTGCAGCTCCTCGACGGTGCCGGGCCACTCCGCGCAGCCCTCGGCGTCGTAGCCGTGCTCGATGCCGCGGTCGAAGAGCACCTGCATGCCCACGCAGATGCCCAGCACCGGCCGGCCGCCGGCCAGCCGCTTGCCGATGATCCGCGGCCCGTCCACCGCGCGCAGGCCGTCCATGCAGGCGGCGAAGGCGCCCACCCCGGGGACGACGAGGCCGTCGGCCGCGAGCGCGGCGTGCGGGTCGGCGGTGACCTCGACATCGGCACCCACCCGGGCGACCGCGCGCTCGACCGAGCGCAGGTTGCCCGACCCGTAGTCCAGGACGACGACCTTCTTCACCCGCCCCACGCTACCCAGCGGCCGCCACCGCCGAGATCACCCCGGGTCGGCTGCGGCCTCCCCGCCGTCGGGGCAGCAGCCGACCCGTCATCGTCGGCCGGACAACTCTCCCCTCACGTGAGGGTAGGGTTCGGCGCGGCCCCGCAGCGCGGCGGAGCGGCCCCCCTCCCCCACCTGCGGAACGGAACGATGACCTCTGCCCTGCGCGCCCCCGGCTGGACCACCGCCCTGCGCGACCCCCGCACCCTGCGCACCGAGGTCCTCGCCGGCCTGGTGGTCGCCCTGGCCCTGATCCCCGAGGCGATCAGCTTCTCGATCATCGCCGGGGTCGACCCACGGGTGGGGCTGTTCGCGAGCTTCACCATGGCGGTGACCATCGCCGTCGTCGGCGGCCGGCCCGCGATGATCTCGGCGGCCACCGGCGCGGTCGCCCTGGTCGTCGCGCCCCTGGTGGCCGAGCACGGCCTGCCCTACCTGATCGCGGCGGTGCTGCTCGGCGGTGCGCTGCAGATCGCCCTCGGCCTGCTCGGGGTCGCCCGGCTGATGCGGTTCGTGCCGCGCAGCGTGATGGTCGGCTTCGTCAACGCGCTGGCCATCCTGATCTTCGCCGCGCAGGTGCCGCAGCTGGTCGACGTCCCGTGGCTGGTCTACCCGATGGCCGCCGCCGGCTTGGTGATCATCTTCGGTCTGCCGCGGCTGACCACCGCCGTCCCCGCGCCGCTGGTCGCCATCGTGGTGCTCACCGCGGTCGCCGTCGTGGCCGGCGTCGACGTGCCCACCGTCGGCGACCAGGGCGCGCTGCCCGACAGCCTGCCGGCGCTGCTGGTGCCCGACGTCCCGCTCACCCCGGAGACGCTGCGGATCGTGCTGCCCTACGCCCTCGGGCTCGCCGCGGTGGGCCTCCTCGAGTCACTGATGACCGCCACCCTGGTCGACGACCTGACCGGCACCCGGTCCTCCAAGCGCCGCGAGTCGGTGGGCCAGGGCATCGCCAACGTGGTGACCGGTGCCTTCGGCGGCATGGGTGGCTGCGCGATGATCGGCCAGACCATGATCAACGTCCGGTCGGGGGCGCGGACCCGGCTGTCCACCTTCCTGGCCGGGGTGTTCCTGCTCGTGCTGGTGGTCGCGCTCGGCGACGTCGTCGCGGTCATCCCGATGGCCGCGCTGGTCGCGGTCATGGTCTTCGTGTCGATCGCCACCTTCGACTGGCACTCCCTGCGCACCCTGCGCCGCATGCCGCGCAGCGAGAGCGCGGTGATGCTGGTGACCGTGGCGGTCGTCGTGGCCACCGACAACCTGGCCATCGGGGTCGGGGTCGGCGTGCTCACCGCCTGCGTGCTGTTCGCCCGCCGGGTTGCCCACCTGGTCGCCGTCGTCCCCGGGCCGGTCGAGGACGGCGTGCGCACCTACCGGGTCAGCGGGGCGCTGTTCTTCGCCTCGAGCAACGACCTGGTGAACTGGTTCGACTACGCCGGCGACCCGGACCGCGTCGTCGTCGACCTGTCCGCCGCCCAGGTCTGGGACGCCTCGTCGGTGGCCGCGCTGGACGCCGTCGAGCACCGGTACGCCGCCCGCGGGACGACGGTGGAGCTGGTCGGCCTGACCGGGACGGCCGGGCACTGGCACCGCCGCATGGCCGGCACCCTGGGCGGCGGACACTGACCTGCATGGGCGCGCACGGGATGCTGCAGATCGGTGAGGTCGCCGACCGGATCGGGCTCTCGCTGCGCACCATCCGGTACTACGAGGAGGTCGGCCTCGCCGTGCCCTCGGCCCGCAGCGACGGCGGGTTCCGCCTCTACACCGAGGACGACGTCGAGCGGCTGCGGGTGATCATGCAGATGAAGCCGCTCGGGTTCTCCCTGGAGGAGATGCGCGAGCTGCTCACCGCGCTGGCCGAGGGCGGCCCGGCGGAGCGGCTGGCGCACTACCGGGCGGCCGCCGCCGAGCGGGTCGACGCGCTGCGGGCCCAGCTGGCCACCGCCGAGGCCTTCGCCGGCCGGCTCAGAACCTGAGGAGCCCCGAGGCGATCGCCAGCGCCGCGGCGAGCACCAGCAGGCCGGCGAACACGACCTGCCCGCTCGTCCGGCCCTTCTCGGGGTGGTCGGCGCGGAAGATGGAGAACGCACCGCCCAGCAGGAACAGGCCGATGGCGACCAGCCCGGAGGCGAGACCCACCGGTTACAGCGCGCCCTTGGTCGAGGGCACGTCGGTCACCCGCGGGTCCAGCGCCACGGCGGTGCGCAGCGCCCGGGCCAGGGCCTTGAACTGGCCCTCGACGATGTGGTGGGCGTCGCGGCCGGCGTAGAGCACGCGCACGTGCAGCGAGATGCGGGCGTTGAACGCGAAGCTCTCCAGCACGTGCTTGGTCAGCGACGTCGGGTAGTCCGGCCCGATCATCGGCGTCATCGTCTCGGGCTCGGCGTGCACGAAGTAGGGCCGGCCGGACAGGTCGACGGCGGCCTGCACCAGCACCTCGTCCATGGGGATGGTGGCGTCGCCGTAGCGGGTGATGCCCTTCTTGTCCCCGAGCGCCTCGGCGAAGGCCTGGCCCAGGGCGATGGCGACGTCCTCGACGGTGTGGTGGGCGTCGATGTGCAGGTCGCCGTCGGCCTGCACCCGCAGGTCGATGCCGCTGTGCTTGGACAGCGCGGTGAGCATGTGGTCGTAGAACCCGACCCCGGTGGCGATCGAGCTGGTGCCGGTGCCGTCGAGGTCGACCTCGACGACCACCTTGGTCTCGTTGGTGGTGCGCTCGACGCGGGCGGTGCGGCTCATGCCGGTCATCCTCCCAGCCCTGGGCCGGCGGCTCTGCGCAGGTCGGCGGTGACCTCACCCAGGGCGGTGAGGAAGGCGTCGGTCTCCTCCGCGGTGCCGGCGGTGACCCGCAGCCAGCCGGGCAGGCCGACGTCGCGGACCAGCACCCCGCGGTCCAGCAGCGCACGCCACACGGCGGGGGCGTCGGCGAACCCGCCGAACAGCACGAAGTTGGCGTCGCTGGGCACGCTGGTCAGCCCGAGGCCGGGGAGCGCGTCGACGACCCGGTCGCGCTCGTGCTTGACCGCGTCGACGGTGGCCAGCAGCGCGTCGGTGTGCGCCAGCGCGGCGCGCGCCGCGGCCTGGGTGAGGCTGGACAGGTGGTAGGGCAGCCGGACCAGCTGCAGGGCGTCGACGACGGCGGGGTCGGCGGCCAGGTAGCCCAGCCGGAGACCGGCCATGCCGAACGCCTTGCTCATCGTGCGGCTGACCACCAGGCGCGGGCGGCCCGCGAGCAGGGTGAGCGCCGACGGCGTGCCCTCGCGGGCGAACTCGGCGTAGGCCTCGTCGACGACCACCACGCCGTCGAAGGCGTCGTGCAGCGCGGTCACCGTCTCCAGCGCCACCGCCGTCCCGGTGGGGTTGTTCGGGCTGGTGACGAAGACCAGGTCGGGCCGGACCTCGCGGACCTGGTCGACCGCGGCCGCGGTGTCGATCGTGAAATCCGCCCGCCGGTGGCCGTCGACGAAGGTGCCGCCGGTGGCCGCGGTGATCAGCGGGTGCATCGAGTACGACGGCGTGAACCCCAGCGCGGTGCGCCCGGCGCCGACGAAGGTCTGCGAGAGCTGCTGCAGGATCTCGTTCGAGCCGTTGGCGGCCCACACCTGGTCGGCCCCGACGGCCGTGCCCGAGCGGGACAGGTAGGCGGCCAGGTCGCCGCGCAGCGCGGTGGCGTCGCGGTCGGGGTACCGGTTGAGCTCCAGCGCGGCCTCGCCAAGTGCGGCACCGAGGTCGGCGAGCAACTCGTCGGGCAGCGGGTGCGGGTTCTCGTTGGTGTTGAGCCGGTGCCGGGCGGGGACCTGCGGGGCCCCATAGGGCGACCGGCCCCGCAGCTCGGGGCGCAGCGGCAGGTCCGACAGCGACGTCATCGCTGTCGGACGGCGACGGCGGCGGCGTGCGCGGGCAGGTCCTCGGCGTGGGCCAGCACGTCGACGTGCCGGGCGACGCCGGCCAGGGCCTGCTCGTCGTAGTCGACGAGGTGGATGCCGCGCAGGAAGGTCTGCACCGACAGGCCGCTGGAGTGCCGGGCGCACCCACCGGTGGGCAGCACGTGGTTGGAGCCCGCGGCGTAGTCGCCCAGGCTGACCGGCGACCACGCACCGACGAACACCGCACCGGCGTTGCGCACCCGCAGCGCGACCTCGCGGGCGTCGCGGGTCTGGATCTCCAGGTGCTCGGCGGCGTAGGCGTCGACCACGGCGAGGCCGGCGTCGAGGTCGTCGACCAGCACGATGCCCGACTGCGACCCGCCCAGGGCGGTGGTGATCCGGTCGCTGTGCTTGGTGGCCGCGACCTGCTCGGGCAGCAGCGCGACCACCGCGTCGGCGAGCTGCTCGCTGGTGGTCACCAGCACGGCGCCGGCCAGCGGGTCGTGCTCGGCCTGGCTGATCAGGTCGGCCGTGACGTGCACCGGGTCGGCGGTGTCGTCGGCGAGGATCGCGACCTCGGTCGGGCCGGCCTCGCTGTCGATGCCGATGAGGCCGCGCAGCAGCCGCTTGGCCGCGGTCACGTAGACGTTGCCCGGTCCGGTGACCATGTCCACCGGCTCGCAGGACCCGGCGCCGTAGCCCAGGACCGCGACGGCCTGGGCCCCGCCCACGGCGTAGACCTCGGTGACGCCCAGCAACGCGCAGGCGGCCAGCACCCCGCGGTCGGGCAGGCCGCCGTTGTCCCGCTGCGGCGGGGTGGCCACGGCGATGGACTCCACACCGGCCAGCTGCGCGGGGACGACGTTCATCACCACGCTGGACAGCAGCGGGGCCAGGCCACCGGGGACGTAGAGCCCCACCCGGCGGACCGGGACCCAGCGCTCCGTGACCGTGCCGCCGGGGACGACCTCGGTGGTGACGTCGGTGCGCCGCTGGTCGGCGTGCACCTTCCGCACCCGGCGCACCGACTCCTCCAGCGCCTCGCGCAGCGTCGGGTCGATCGAGGCCAAAGCGTCCTCCAGCGCGGCCTGCGGGACGGCGAAGTCCTCGGCGTCCACCCCGTCGAACCGGGCGGTGATCTCGCGGACGGCCTGGGCACCGCGGTCGCGCACGTCCTCGCAGATCGGCCGGACGGTGGCCAGCACGCTGTCGATGTCGGTGCCGGCCCGCGGCAGCAGCCCGGTGAGCTCACGCACCCCCGGCAGCTGGGATCCACGCAGGTCGATGCGGGCGAGCACGGGTACCTCCAGAAGGCCGGGCGGACCTGTCCAGGGTAGTTGCGCGGCACTGGGCCGGCGTCCGCCCTCCCCCGTAGGGTTCGGGCCGTGGGCGAGCTGATCCCGTTGTTCCCGCTGGGGAGCCCCCTGTTCCCGGGCGTCGTGCTGCCCCTGCAGATCTTCGAGCCCCGGTACCGGCGCCTGGTCGCCGACCTGGTGGCCCGGCCCGAGGGCAGCGGCCCCCGCTCGTTCGGCGTGGTCGCGATCCGCCAGGGCTGGGAGGTCGAGCGGGTCGCCCCCGCCGAGGCGCTGTTCGACGTGGGCTGCACCGCCGTGCTGCGCGCGGTCACCCCGCAGGCCGACGGCGGCTACCGGCTGGTCACCGTGGGCGCCGACCGGTTCCGGCTGCTGGACGTCGTCGTCGCCGACGACCCGCCCTACCTGCAGGCCGAGGTGGAGTGGCTGGGCGAGGAGGAGGCCGCCGAGGAGGCGGCCGGGGACGCCGAGGGCCTGGTCACCGAGCCCGGCACGCTCGCCCCCGCCGACGACGACGTCGCCGCGTCCGTGGCCAAGGGCTCGCTGGACCTGCTGGTCAGCAGCGTCTCGGGCCTGTTCGCCCGCTACGTCACCGAGGTGGCCGCGCTGCGCAGCGGCGGCGGGCCGCTGGAGGTCGACGACGAGGAGGAGGCCGAGCTGCTGGCCGACCTGGGCCTGGACGGCGCCGAGGGGGACGCCGCCGACACCGCCGACGGCGCCGCGGCGGCCCTGCTGCGCCAGGTCGGGGACGACGCGCGCGGGCTGTCCTACCTGGTCGCCTCCGCCGCGCTGTTGACCACCGACGACCGGCAGGCGCTGCTCGCCGAGTCGGCCACCCGTCGCCGGCTGGCCGCGGAGTCCCGGCTGCTGCGCCGCGAGCTCACCCTGCTGCGCGAGCTCGGCGCGGTGCCGGTGCCGATCCAGCAGTTCGCCGGGCCGATGACCCCCAACTAGGCGCCTGCGCCTAGTTGATGCAGCTGGTGTCGGCGGCGGTGCGCTCGGGGTTGACGTAGGAGTCCGGGACCACGGGCGCGCTGGTCGGCGCGGCGGCGGTGACCGGCTGGCCGACCCCGTTGAAGTCGGTACCCAGCACCAGGGCGACCGTGCCGGGCGCCAGGGTGTCGTCGACGGCGACCGCGGCGCCGGGCACCCGTGCGGCCAGGGTCGCCGCCGCGGCGTCGTCCCCGGTCCGGTGGGTGATCGTGGTGGTCGCCGAGGCGGGGGCGTTGCCGCCGCTGCTGGCCACGAAGCCCGCGGTGGCGAGGTCCTCGGCCGCACCGGCCGCGGCACCGGAGACGCCGGAGCCGTTGAGGACCGACACGGTGACCTGCGCCGGGGCCACCGTGGCCGGCGCCTGCGCCGGGGCCGGGTCGGCGGCGGGCTCGGGCTCGGTGGTCAGGTCGGCGAAGAAGTCGGTGAGCACCTGCGCGGGCGGCAGCTGGAGGACCGACACGCCGTCGACGCTGGCGTCGGTGAGGCCGGGGATGGTCTGGAAGGTGATGCTGCCCGGCTGCACGCCCTGCATCTGGGCGGCGAGGGTGAAGATGTCCAGGCCGCGGTCGAGGGTGACCGAGCTGCCGACCTGCTCGACGACCTGGCGCTGCTTGTTCGGGTTGAGCATCAGGTCCGAGGACAGCAGGTTGCGCAGCATGCCGGCGATGAAGACCTGCTGGCGGGCGACCCGGTCGAAGTCCGAGGACCGCTCCCCCACGCCGTGCCGCTGCCGGACGAACAGCAGCGCCTGGCTGCCGGTGAGGGTCTGCGGGCCGGCGTCGAAGTGCGCGCCGGTGACCGTGTCGTCGCTGGGCTGGCACAGGTCGACGTCGACGCCGCCCACGATCGAGGTCAGGTTGATGAACCCGAGCAGGTTGACCTCGGCGTAGTGGTCGATCTGCAGACCCGACAGGTTGCTGATCGTCTGGATGAGCAGCCGGGCCCCGCCGGCCCGCTTCTCCTCGTCGCTGCCGTCGACGTCGTCGTAGCCGGCGGCGTAGGCCGAGTTCAGCTTGCCCTTGCCGTGGCCGGGGATCTGCACGTACATGTCGCGCGGGAAGGACACGAACGACGCGGCCGACCCGTCGGCGGGGATGTGCACCAGCATCATCGTGTCGGTGTTGTGCAGGTCGTCGGGGTCGCCGGTGGCGTACTCCTCGATCTGCTGCTCGGTCAGCCCGGCGCGGGAGTCCACGCCCACCAGGAGCATGTTCATCTCCTGGCCGGCGTGGCCGTCGCCGTTGATGTCGCTGTTGCCGGTGGTCGGGATGGCGTCGGTGCGGTTGACGCTGGCCTCGGCCACCCGGACCAGGTACCAGCCCCACCCGCTGCCGGCGACCAGCAGCACGCTCAGCACGCCGGCCAGCGCGCGGACGGCGACGGCGACCCGGTGGCCGCCGCCGGTGGGTGCCCCGGCGGTCCGGCCCAGCCGCGGGTCCAGGCGGGCGGGGAGCTGGGGCGGGCGCTCGTCGCTCACGACCGGCCCCCGTGGGGGTCGGTCGTCAGGGCGAGGTCAGCGGAACTCCGGAGCACGGAACCGAGAGTGACAGCTGAACAGCAGCGCGTAGTGGAGCGACGGGCCCGTCGGGTAACGGTTCGTCACTCCCGGATCGCGGGTCCCGCCAGTCCCGCAGGCTCGTCGCGGCCGAGGTCGTCGCGGCCGAGGTCGTCGCGGCCGAGGTCGTCCCGGCTGGCCAGCACGGTGGCCACCACGTAGACGAGCACGGCGGCGAAGGGGCCGACGGCCAGGGCCGCCAGCATGTTGAGGTCCACCGCGGTGGTGACGACGGTGCCGACCGTGCTCAGCTGCTCCCGCGAGGGGCCCCGGCCCAGCACCGCACCCAGCTGCCACGCGGTGACCGAGGCCGCGAGCATGCCCACCGCCAGGCCGACCAGGGTGACCACGCCCCGCCGACGCCGGCGCAGCCAGCCCAGGAGGCCGGCCAGCAGGCCGAGCCCGCCGAGCAGGAGCACGAACACCCCGTCGTCGGAGGCGAACAGCTCCGGGTCGACCAGCCCGCCGCCGGTGACCTGCACCGCGCCGTCGGTCGAGGTGACGGTGAACTGCGCCCGCGGGGCCAGCCACACCCACAGCAGGCCGGCGGCCAGACCGAGCACGGCCAGCACGACCACGGTGACCACCGCGCCGCGGACGTCGCCCCGGCTCCCGCGCAGGCCCGGCACACCCGCCCGCACCGCCGGCGGGTGCTCGTCGGCGGGGACCGGCTGCGGGCCCGGCGCCGGGGCCGGGGACGGGGACTGGGCGGCGGTCACGTCAGCGATTCGACCACAGGGGCACGGCGGCGGCGCTCAGAGGATGGCCACGCTGGTGGGACCCAGCAGCGCCTTGATGTCGCCCATGAGCGCGGTGCTCGGCCGCACCGAGAGGCGCTGGTCCAGCCGCAGCACCGTCTCGCGCTGCCCGTTGATCAGCTTGAGCTGCACCTCGGTGGTGCCCGGGTGGCTGCCCAGCACTTCGCGCAGCCGCTCCACGACCGGCGGGGTGCACCGGGCGGCGGGCATGGAGACCAGCACGGGGCCGCGGGGGCCCTCGGTGAGCTCGGGGATCATCACCTCGGAGCCGAAGATCGAGGGCGTGTCGTCGCGCCGGGAGATGCGGCCCTTGACCACGACGATCTGGTCGCGGGCGACCTTGTCCTGCACCTCGAGCCACGTCTTGGGGAAGAACAGCACCTCGATGCCGGCCTCGAGGTCCTCGATGGTGGCGATCGCCCAGGGCGCACCCTGCTTGTTGGTGCGCGGGGAGACCGCGGTGAGGATGCCGGCGACGGTGACGTTGGCGCCGTCCTCGACGCCGCCGGCGAGGATCTCGGCCAGCGCGGTGTCGGCGTGGCTGGTGAGCACGTGCTCCACGCCGTGCAGCGGGTGGTCGGAGACGTAGAGGCCGAGCATGTCGCGCTCGAAGACCAGCCGCTCGGCCTTGGACCAGTCGGCGGTGCCCAGCACGACGTCGAAGGCGCCGGCCCCGGAGTCGTCGCCGCCCATGTCGCCGAACAGGTCGAACTGGCCCTCGGCCTCGCGCCGCTTGACCGACATGGCGGCGTCGACGGCCTCGGAGTGCTTGACCGCGATGGCCTGGCGGGAGTGCCCGAGGGAGTCGAAGGCGCCGGCCTTGGCCAGGGAGTCGATGACCTTCTTGTTGCAGGCGACGGTGTCGATCTTGCGCATGAAGTCGTTGAAGTCGCGGAAGGCGCCCTTCTCCTCCCGCGCCTTGACGATCGAGGCCACCACGTTGTGCCCGACGTTGCGCACCGAGGCCAGGCCGAAGCGGATGTCGTCGCCGACGGCGGTGAAGTCCCAGGAGGACTCGTTGACGTCGGGCGGGAGCACCTTGATGCCCATCCGGCGGCACTCGGCCAGGTACACCGGGCGGCGGTCCTTGTCGTCGCCGACGCTGGTGAGCAGGCCGGCCATGTACTCGGCCGGGTAGTTCGCCTTGAGGTAGGCCGTCCAGTAGGAGACCAGGCCGTAGGCCGCCGAGTGCGCCTTGTTGAACGCGTAGTCGGCGAAGGGGACCAGGATGTCCCACAGCGTCTTGACCGCCGCGGCGGAGAAGCCGTTGGCCTTCATGCCGGCCTCGAAGCCGACGAACTCGGCGTCCAGCACCGACTTCTTCTTCTTGCCCATGGCGCGGCGCAGCAGGTCGGCCTTGCCGAGGGAGTACCCGGCGACCTTCTGCGCGATCGCCATGACCTGCTCCTGGTAGACGATCAGGCCGTAGGTCTGGCCGAGGATCTCCTCCAGCGGCTCGGCCAGCTCCGGGTGGATCGGCGTGATCTCCTGCTGGCCGTTCTTGCGCAGGGCGTAGTTGGTGTGCGAGTTGGCGCCCATCGGCCCGGGCCGGTACAGCGCGCCGACGGCCGAGATGTCCTCGAAGTTGTCCGGGCGCATGAGCCGCAGCAGCGACCGCATCGGGCCGCCGTCGAACTGGAAGACCCCGAGCGTCTCGCCCTTGGACAGCAGCTCGTAGGTCTTGGGGTCGGTGAGGTCCTTGCTCAGCTCGTCGAGGTCGATCGCGGGCTTGCCGTTGATCTCGATGTTGCGCAGCGCGTCGTCGATGACCGTGAGGTTGCGCAGGCCCAGGAAGTCCATCTTGAGCAGGCCGAGCGTCTCGCAGGTCGGGTAGTCGAACTGCGTGATGATCGCGCCGTCGGCCTCGCGCCGCATGATCGGCACGCTGTCGATGAGCGGGTACCGGCCGATGATGACGCCGGCGGCGTGCACGCCCCACTGGCGCTTGAGGCCCTCGAGCTTGCGGGCCTGGTCGACCACCTCGGCGGCGCCCGGGTCGGACTCGTAGCGGGCGCGGAACTCCGCGGCCTCCTTGTAGCGCGGGTGGGCCGGGTCGAAGACCCCCGTCAGCGGGATGCCCTTGCCCATCACGTCCGGCGGCAGCAGCTTGGTGAGCTCGTCGCCGACGGAGAAGGGCCGGTCCAGCACCCGGCCGGCGTCCTTGATGGCGGCCTTGGCCTTGATCGTGCCGTAGGTGACGATCTGGCTGACCCGCTCCTCGCCGTACTTCTCCGAGACGTAGCGGATCACCTCGCCGCGCCGGCGCTCGTCGAAGTCGATGTCGACGTCGGGCATGGAGACGCGCTCGGGGTTGAGGAACCGCTCGAAGATCAGGCCGTGGGCCAGCGGGTCGAGGTCGGTGATGCCCATCGCGTAGGCGGCCAGCGAACCGGCCGCCGAGCCACGGCCCGGGCCGACCCGGATGCCGTTGTCCTTGGCCCAGTTGATGAAGTCGGCGACCACGAGGAAGTACCCCGGGAAGCCCATCTGCGTGATGATCCCGACCTCGTAGTCGGCCTGCTTGCGCACGTGGTCGGGGATGCCGCCGGGCCAGCGCTTGTGCAGCCCGCGCTCGACCTCCTTGATGAACCAGGAGGTCTCGTCCTCGCCCTCGGGCAGCGGGAACCGGGGCATGAGGTCGGCGCCCTCGGTGAAGGTGACCTCGCACTGCTCGGCGACCAGCAGGGTGTTGTCGCAGGCCTCGGGCATCTCGGTGAACAGCCCGCGCATCTCGGCGGCGGACTTCAGGTAGTAGCCGTCGCCGTTGAACTTGAAGCGGTTGGTCTCGTTCAGCCGCGCCCCGGTCTGGATGCACAGCAGGGCGTCGTGGGCCTCGGCGTCCTCGCGGTGGGTGTAGTGCAGGTCATTGGTGGCCAGCAGCGGGATGCCGAGGTCCTTGGCGATCTCCAGCAGCGCGGGCTTGGTCTGCTTCTCGATGGACAGGCCGTGGTCCATGACCTCGGCGTAGAAGTTCTCCCGCCCGAAGATGTCCTGGAAGTCCGCCGCCGCCTGCCGGGCGCGGTCGACCTTGCCCGCCCGCAGCCACATGTTCACCTCGCCCGAGGGGCAGCCGGTGGTGGCGATCAGGCCCTTCCCGTACTGCTCGAGCAGGTCGCGGTCGAAGCGCGGCTTGCGGTACTGGCCCTCGAGGCTGGCCAGCGAGGAGAGCCGGAACAGGTTGTGCATGCCCTCGGTGGTGCGGGCCAGCAGGGTCATGTGGGTGTAGGCGGCCTTGCCCTTGGACGAGGCGCCCTCGCCGTCCTCGTCGGCGATGGCGCCGAAGTCGTAGGGCGCGCGGTCGAACCGCGAGCCGGGCGTGTAGTAGCCCTCCATGCCGATGATCGGCTTCACGCCGTTGGCGTTGGCCTGCTTGTAGAAGTCGTACGCGCCGAAGACGTTGCCGTGGTCGGTCATGGCCAGCGCCGGCATGCCCTGCTCGGCGGCGGCCTTGGTGACCTCGGGCAGCTTGGCCGCGCCGTCGAGCATCGAGTACTCGGTGTGCACGTGCAGGTGCACGAAGTTCTCGGCGTCGGGCACGGGGGCTCCTCACTGGTCGGTGGTGCAGGTGCTGGTGGTGCTGACCGGCGGGGAAGGCCGAGTGCGCGATCAGGTCGGGTGCACGGGGTGCAGGCCCCCCGATCCTCGCACTCCCCGCTGTCTACTCCGGGGGTCCGACAGAGTCGCGCTGGTCTCCCCGCGTGTCCCGGTCCCGGCCCGCGCGGGGCGCCAGCGGGGGCAGCGCGGCGGTGGGCACGAGCAGGAACCGCAGGTCGACCGCGGCGTGCAGCAGGACCGGCAGCAGCAGCGACCCGGTCTGCAGGTAGAGCGCGGCGAACACCCCGCCGAGCACGCCGGTGAGCAGCACCCCGCCCACGCCCTGGTAGGCGTGCGCGGCGCCGAAGGCGACCGCCGCCACGACGACCAGCACCCCCGACGGCAGCCCGGGGACGACGGCGGCGACCACGGCGAGGAAGAAGCCGCGGTAGAGCCACTCCTCGCACACCCCCGCGGTGACCCCGACGACGGCGAACAGCCGCCGCTCGGCCGCCGACCGGGGCAGCAGCGCCACCGTCGACTGCACCGGGGGCTCCCCGTGCCGGCCGGTGGGCGGGGGTGCCGCGTCGGCCAGCGCGCCCGAGCGCAGCGCCCGGGTGGACACCACCACGAAGGCCACCAGCAGCAGGCAGGCCGCCGAGGTGAGCCAGCCAGGCCAGGCCTGCGGCCAGCGCAGCCCGACCTGCCCGGCGTCGACGTCCGGGGCGGCGAGGAAGACCACCAGGGCCAGCAGGGACAGACCCCACTCCAGGACCAGCAGGCGCAGGTAGAACGACCGGCGGGCACGGGCGTCGGTGCGCATCCGGTCCTCGAACCGGCGGTGCAGGACGTGCCCGACGACCGGCTCGCCGACGACCAGGTACCCGGCGACGACGACCGCGGCGAAGGCCGCCGGACCGAGGTCGGCGAGGGAGTCTGGCAGGCCGGTCACTTCGGGAGGGCGCTCAGGCCTCGGCGCGCAGCCGGTCCAGCGCACCGGTGAGGTCGGCGGGGTAGCTGCTGGTGAACTCCACCCAGTGGCCGTCGGCGGGGTGGGCGAAGCCCAACCGCACCGCGTGCAGCCACTGCCGGGACACCCCGAGCCGGGCGGCCAGCGTGGGGTCGGCGCCGTAGGCCATGTCGCCGACCAGCGGGTGGCGCATGGCGGAGAAGTGCACCCGGATCTGGTGGGTGCGGCCGGTCTCGAGCTTCACGTCGACCAGCGAGGCGGCCCGGAAGGCCTCGAGGGTGTCGTAGTGGGTGACCGAGGGCCGGCCGGTGCTGACGACGGCGAACCGCCAGTCGTGCTTGGGGTGCCGGTCGATCGGGGCGTCGATGGTGCCCCGCGACGGGTCCGGGTGGCCCTGCACCAGGGCGTGGTAGCCCTTGTCGACGGTGCGCTCCTTGAACGCCTGCTTGAGCAGGGTGTAGGCGCGCTCGCTCTTGGCGACGACCATCAGCCCGGTGGTGGCGGCGTCGAGCCGGTGCACGATGCCCCGGCGCTCCTCGGCGCCGCTGGTGGAGATGCGGTAGCCGGCCGCGGCCAGGCCGCCCACCACGGTGGGCCCGTCCCAGCCCGGGCTGCCGTGCGCGGCGACCCCGACCGGCTTGTCGACGACCAGGACGTCGTCGTCGTCGTGCACCACGGCCATGCCCTCGACCGCCTGCGGCGGGGCGGGCTCGCCCGGCGGCGGGGGCAGCTCGACCTCCAGCCAGCTGCCCGCGGTCAGCCGGTCGCCCTTGCTGCGGGCCCGGCCGTCGACCAGCACCCGGCCCTCGTCGGCGAGGTCGGCGGCGGCGCCGCGGGACAGCCCGAACAGCCGGGACAGCGCCTGGTCGACCCGCTGGCCCTCCAGGCCGTCGGGCACCGGGAGCTCACGGCGCAGGCTGGCGGTCACCCCGCCATTGTGACCGACGGTCAGTCGGTCCCCGCGCGCTTCCGGTCCCCGCCGCCGCGGGACCCGTCGAACTCGATGCCCCGCACGGCCAGCACCGCGCCCAGGATGCCGCCGCACACGATGGCGGAGTCCGCGACGTTGAAGATCGGCCACACCCGGCCGTAGGGGTCGAACAGGGAGAAGAAGTCCACGACCCCGCCGCGCAGGAACCCGGGGTCGCGGAAGACGCGGTCGACCAGGTTGCCCAGCGCCCCGCCGAGCACCAGGCCCAGCGCCACGGCCCAGCCCGTGGAGAACAGCCGGCGCGCGGCCCGCACGATGACCACCACGACGACCGCGGCGATGAGGCTGAACACCACCGTGGCGCCCTCGGCGAAGGAGAACGCGGCACCGGTGTTGCGGGCCTCGGTGAGGTAGAGCGCCCCGCCCAGCAGCCGCAGCGGCTCGCGGTCGGACAGCGTGGCCACCACGACCAGCTTGGTGACCAGGTCCAGGGCCAGGATGCCGGCGGCCAGGCCGACCAGCAGCGCCGTGCGCGGACGACGGTGGCCGACCTCGCTGGTCGGGCCGGCGGGCTCGGACGGGCGGTCGACTTCCTCGGGCACGCGACGACGGTACCGAGCCGACCTGGGCGAACCGCCCACCAGCGGGGTCGGGCACCCGATGGGAGCATGGCGAGGGTCACACCGCCCGGGTGGGGTGCGCCGCCCGCGGTGGGACGACGATGGACCGCAGCGGTGACCCCGCTCCCCTGAACGCAGCGCGCGGCAACGACCGCCGCGCGCGACCACCAGGAAGGCCCGACCAGCCCCGTGACCAGCGCCGAGAACACCGCGCCGGGCGAGTACGCCCACCCCGTCGTCCCCGACACGTCGCGCCCCGACGTCGTCCTGGTCGGGGGCGGGGTGATGAGCGCGACGCTGGCCGCCCTGCTGGGGATCGTGGCCCCGCACTGGTCGATCACGCTGTTCGAGGCCGGTGACCGGGTCGCCGCGGAGAGCTCCGACGGCTGGAACAACGCGGGCACCGGGCACTCGGCGCTGTGCGAGCTGAACTACACACCGGCGGGCAAGGACGGCACGGTCGACGCGACCAAGGCCAACTCGATCAACGAGCAGTTCCAGCTGTCCCGGCAGTTCTGGTCGCACCTGGTGCGTTCGGGGCTCACCGACTCGCCCAAGCACTTCATCACCCCGGTGCCGCACATCAGCTTCGTGCACGGCGAGGAGGGCCAGCGCTACATGCGGGCCCGGCACGCCGCGCTGACCGCCTCGCCGCTGTTCGCCGAGCTGGAGCTGACCACCTCCCAGGACGAGCTGGCGCAGTGGGTGCCGCTGATGATGGAGGGCCGCGACCCCGCGCAGCCGGTCGCCGCCACGCGCTCCACCGCCGGCACCGACGTCGACTTCGGGTCGCTGACCCGGCTGCTGCTGGACCAGGCCACCGCCCGCGGCGTCGCCGTGCACACCGGCACCAGCGTGCAGGGCCTCGAGCGCACCACCGACGGCCGCTGGAAGGTCAGCGCCCGCCACCACGCCAGCGGCCAGGAGTTCACCGTCAACGCCGGCTTCGTGTTCGTCGGCGCCGGCGGCGGTGCGCTGCCGCTGCTGCAGCGCGCCGAGATCCCCGAGATCAAGGGCTTCGGCGGGTTCCCGGTGTCCGGGCTGTTCCTGCGCTCGACCAACGAGGCGCTGGCCGCCCGCCACCAGGCCAAGGTCTACGGCCAGGCCGCCGTCGGCGCCCCGCCGATGTCGGTGCCGCACCTGGACCTGCGGCTCATCGAGGGCAAGCAGTCGCTGCTGTTCGGCCCCTACGCCGGCTTCTCGCCCAAGTTCCTCAAGGCCGGGTCGTGGCTTGACCTGCCCAAGTCGGTACGCCTGGGCAACATCGGCTCGATGCTCGGTGTCGCCCGCACCCAGACCGCGCTCACCCGCTACCTCATCGGCCAGGTGCTGCAGCGCCCCTCGGACCGCATCGAGGCCCTCGAGGAGTTCGTGCCCACCGCCGACGGCGACGACTGGGAGATGATCCACGCCGGCCAGCGCGTGCAGGTCATCAAGCAGGACGACAAGGGCCGCGGCGTCCTGCAGTTCGGCACGGAGCTCGTCGTCGGCGGCGAGGGCACCATCGCCGGCCTGCTGGGTGCCTCCCCCGGCGCGTCCACCGCGGTGGCCGCGATGCTGGACCTGCTGCGCCGCTGCTTCCCCGACCGGCACGCCGAGTGGGAGCCGCTGCTGCGCGAGGCCATCCCCTCCTACGGCCGCGTGCTCGCCGACGACCCGGCACTGTTCGCCGAGGTGCGCGAGGAGACCACCCGCACGCTGGAGCTCACCGGGCCCGTGGAGCTCGCCGGCGCCCGCTGAGCGGCAGCACCGCCGCGGCCGCGGTCGCAGCCGCGGCGGCGCCCAGGGCGACCGGCGTCCCCGCGTCCAGCAGCGCGGCGGTCGCCGGGGCCCCGGCTGCCTGACCCAGCAGCAGGGCCACGAAGAAGACGGAGACCGCGGCCGCGGGGGTGCGCGACACCTGTCCCGCCCAGGCGATCAGCGCCGTGGTCGCCGTGGTGAACCCCAGGCCGAAGACCAGCGCGGCGAGCACGGGCACCGCCCCGCGCGGCGGCAGGGCCCAGGCCAGGACGGCGACGGCGGTGAGCGCGGCCGACGCCGACCACGCCGGCACCGGGCCGGCCCGCAGCAGCAGCGGGCCGGCCACCGCGGCGCCCGTGGCACCGACGCCGAGACAGACCCACACCCACAGCGCGGGGCGCTCGCCCAGCCCGCCGTCCTGCAGCACCGTGCGGCCGTGGGTCCACACCGCCGCGCTGCCGGCGCCGAGCAGACCCGCCGCGAGCACCGGCAGCACCCACCGCCGGCCCGCGTCCGCCCGTGGCGCGCGCGCCGCCGCACCGCCCCCGCGCGCGGCCACCAGCACGACCACGGTCACCACGGCGGTGCCCGCGGCCGCGGCGGTCCAGGCGACCTGCCACCGCTCGACCAGCATCGCGAGCAGCCCGGCCACGACCAGCCCCGGGCCGGTGCCCGCGTTCACCACCGCCTGCGCCCGCGGCTCCGCCGGGCCCGCCACCGCGCGGCGGACGAGGACCACCAGGCCCGGCGAGGCCGCACCGGCCCCGGCGCTGCCGAGCACCGCCGCGGCGGCGAACACCGCCGCGGAGCCCGCCGTCCCCACCCCGGCCGCGCCCAGCACGGCGACCGCACCCGCCCCGGCCACGACCGTCCGCGGACGCCGCTCCGCGTGCAGGAACGCCAGCGCCGCGGCCAGGCAGTAGGCCACCGACGTGCCGCCGGCGACCAGGCCGACCGCCGCGGTGGACAGCCCCAGGTCGCGCTGGGCGTCCGGGGCGCTCAACCCGACGGCGTAGCGGACCAACCCGTAGGTGCAGGCGACCAACGCGGTGCCGGCCGCCACGAGGACGACCGAACGAAACGACCGTTTCACAGAACGATCGTTACAGTGACCGGGTGACCCCGCGACCCGGTGCCCGGCAACGGCTGCTGGACGCCGCCGAGGAGCTCTTCGCCTCCGGCGGCTTCGCCGGCACGCCGGTCGACGCGGTGCTGGCCCGCGCCGGGGTCGCGCCCGCCACGCTGTACGCGCACTTCGGCAGCAAGACCGGCCTGCAGGCCGCCGCGCTCGCCGCCCGGCTCCGCCGGTGGGACGACGTCTGGTCCGCCGCGGTGGCCGCCGCGCCCGACGACCGGGCCCGGCTGCTGGCGGTGTTCGACGCGCTGGACGCGTTCGGCACCGGGGGGACGCCGTCCCGCTGGTGCGCCTTCCTCGACGCCGCGGCCGGCGCCCCCGCCGACGACGGCACCGCCGTGGCCGCACTGGCCGAGGACACCGCCCTGCTGCGGGGTCGGCTGCGCGAGCTGGCCGCCCCCGTGGCCGGCGAGGACGCCGCCGAGCTCGCCGAGCACCTGCTCGTCGTGGTCACCGGGGCGCTGGCGATGGCGCTGCGCACCGACCCGGCACGTGCCACCGCGCAGGGCCGGGCGACCGCCGCAGCGCTGGTGGACCGCTGGCGCTAGTCGACCTCGGTCGGCCGACCCGTCTCGCCCCGCCAGGTGGCCAGCCGGCCGGCCCGGCTGACCGCCCGCAGCCGGCGCTCGGCCTCGGCCCGCGAGGCGCGCGCGGACACCAGCAGCGCCTGGTCCCCGCGCATCAGCCGGGTGTCGGCGTCGGGCACGAAGGGCTTGCCGTCGCGCACGACGAGGACGACGGCGGCGTCCTCGGGGAGCCGCAGCTCGGGCAGGTACACCCCGTGCAGCCGGGAACCCGGCGGCACGGTGAGCTGCATCAGCTCGGCGCCCAGCTCGTCCAGCGGGGCCGACTCCACGTCGATGTCGCGCGGGGTGACCGGGGTGGCGATCCGCAGCAGCCGGGCCACCGCCGGCAGCGAGCCGCCCTGCACGACGGTGAACACGACGACCAGCACGAAGACGATGTCGAACACCCGGGTCGCCCCGGGCACGGCGGCCGCGATCGGGAAGGTGGCCAGCACGATCGGCACCGCGCCGCGCAGCCCGGCCCAGGAGATGAACGCCTGCTGGGGCCAGGGCACCCGGAACCAGGTCAGGCTGGCCACCACCGACAGCGGCCGGGCGACCAGCAGCAGCGCGAGGCCGACCACGAGCGCCTCGGGGACCACGTCGAGCAGCCGCCCGGGGCTGGCCAGCAGGCCCAGCAGCACGAACAGCCCGATCTGGGCCAGGGTGGCCATGCCCTCGGCGAACCCGATGGTGCCGGCGCGGTGCGGCAGCGGGGCGTTGCCCAGCACGAGCCCGGCCAGGTAGACCGCCACGAACCCCGACGTGTGCACCAGGTCGGCCGAGGCGAAGGCGAGCACGCACAGCGCGAGGGTGGCCAGCGGGTAGAAGCCGGCCAGGGGCAGCGCGACCCGGCGCAGCAGCCACGCCCCGCCGAACCCGACGGCCACGCCGATGACCGACCCGCCGGCCAGCTCGCCGACGACCTCGACCGCGGTGACCCACCAGGGCGCGGTCTCCCCGCCGGCCAGCCGCTCGGAGAGCACCAGCACCAGCAGGATGACCGGGGCGTCGTTGAGGCCGGACTCCATCTCCAGGGACGCCGCCATGCGCCGCGGCAGCGGCAGCCGGCGCAGCGTGGCGAACACGGCGGCGGCGTCGGTGGAGCTGACCACCGCGCCCAGCAGCAGCGCGTCGGTCCAGCCGAACCCGAGCAGCCAGACCGCGACCGCGGCGGTGGCGGCCACCGAGACCAGCACCCCGACCGTGGCCAGGGTCAGCCCGGGGCCGACCGCGCGCCGGACGTCGGACCACCGGGTGGTCAGCCCGCCCTCGGCCAGGATGACCACGAGCGCGGCCACGCCGAGGGTCTGCGTGAGGTCGACGTCGGAGAACTGGATCCCCAGCCCGTCCTCCCCCAGCCCGACGCCGAGGGCGAGGTAGAGCAGCAGCGCGGGCAGGCCGAGCCGGTCGGACAGCCGCAGCGCGACGGCGGCGGTGAGCACCACGAGGGCGCCGACGGCGAGGGCGACGGTCACCGTCGTCGACATCAGCGGCTCCCCACCCGGCCAGTCTCCCGCAGGCGGGTGACGTTGGGGTCAATGCGGTGTTCCCGGGCTGGGATGATGGACGCGTGAGCAGCCCGACCTCCCCCTTCCGCCCCCTCCCCGCCCAGGTGGACCTGCCGGCCCTCGAGCACGAGGTGCTCGACCAGTGGGCCGAGGAGAAGGTGTTCGCGCGCTCGCTGGAGGCCTCCGCCGGGCGTCCGCAGTGGACGTTCTACGAGGGCCCGCCCACCGCCAACGGCCGCCCGGGCACCCACCACATCGAGGCGCGCGCCTTCAAGGACGTCTTCCCGCGCTTCAAGACCATGCAGGGCTTCTCGGTGCCCCGCCGGGCCGGCTGGGACTGCCACGGCCTGCCGGTGGAGATCGCGGTGGAGAAGGAGCTGGGCTTCAACGGCAAGCCCGACATCGAGGCCTACGGCATCGCCGAGTTCAACGCCCGCTGCCGGGAGTCGGTGGAGCGGCACGTGGCCGACTTCTCCGAGCTCACCGACCGGATGGGCTACTGGGTCGACATGTCGACCGCGTACTGGACGATGAACCCCGAGTACGTGGAGAGCGTGTGGTGGTCGCTGAAGACCATCTTCGACAAGGGCCTGCTCACCGAGGACCACCGCGTCGCCCCCTACTGCCCGCGCTGCGGCACCGGCCTGTCCGACCACGAGGTCGCCCAGGGGTACGAGACGGTCACCGACCCCTCCGTGTACGTCTCGCTGCCGATCACCAGCGGCGAGTGGGCCGGCCGGGCCGACCTGCTGGTCTGGACGACGACGCCGTGGACGCTGCCGTCGAACACCGCGGTGGCCGTCCACCCCGACACCACCTACCTGGTGGTGCGCGCCGAGCACGACGGGCGGGAGCGCACCGTCGTGGTCGCCGAGCCGCTGGTGGCCGCCGTCCTCGGGGCCGACGTGCCCTACGAGGTGCTGGCCACCACCACCGGCCGCGACTGGGAGCGGGTGCACTACCAGCGGCCCTTCTCCCTCGTCGAGTTCCCCGAGGGCGACGCGCACTACGTGCTGCTCGCCGACTACGTGACCACCGACTCCGGCACCGGCCTGGTGCACCAGTCCCCCGCGTTCGGCGCCGAGGACCTGGCGGTCTGCCGCGCCTACGGCCTGCCGGTGGTGAACCCGGTGGACGCCACCGGCCACTTCACCGCCGACGTCCCCCTGGTCGGCGGGCACTTCTTCAAGGCCGCGGACCCCACGCTGGTGCAGGACCTGGCCGACCGGGGCGTGCTGTGGCGCGAGCAGCGCTACGAGCACCCCTACCCGCACTGCTGGCGCTGCCACACGCCGCTGATGTACTACGCCCAGCCGTCCTGGTACATCCGCACCAGCGCGGTGAAGGACCAGCTGCTGGCCGAGAACGAGGCCACCCGCTGGCACCCGGAGAACGTGCAGTGGGGCCGCTACGGCGACTGGCTGCACAACAACGTCGACTGGGCGCTGTCGCGCGACCGGTACTGGGGCACGCCCCTGCCGATCTGGCGCAACGAGCTCGACCCGCAGCACCTGGTCGCCGTCGGGTCGCTGGCCGAGCTGTCGGAGCTGACCGGCCGCGACCTGTCCGACCTCGACCCGCACCGGCCCTTCATCGACGACGTCGTCTTCACCCTGCCCGGCGTCGAGGGCGAGTTCCGCCGGGTCCGGCAGGTCATCGACGCCTGGTACGACTCCGGCTCGATGCCCTTCGCGCAGTGGGGTGCCCCGCACCGGAACAAGGAGGCCTTCGAGGCGGCCTACCCGGCCCAGTTCATCGCCGAGGCGATCGACCAGACCCGCGGCTGGTTCTACACGCTCATGGCCGTGGGCACCCTGGTGTTCGGGAAGTCCTCCTACGAGGACGTGCTGTGCCTGGGCCACATCCTGGCCGAGGACGGCCGCAAGATGAGCAAGCACCTGGGCAACATCCTGGAGCCCATCCCGCTGATGGACCGGCACGGCGCCGACGCCGTCCGCTGGTTCATGCTGGCCGGCGGCTCGCCGTGGCAGGCCCGCCGGGTGGGCCACGAGACGCTGTCCGAGGTCGTCCGCAAGGTCCTGCTGACCTACTGGAACACCGCCTCCTTCTTCACCCTGTACGCCTCGACCAACGGCTGGGACCCGGCCTCCTCCCCCGCCCCGGCGGCGGCGGACCGGCCGCTGCTGGACCGCTGGGCCCTGGCGTCGCTGGCCACCGTCACCGACGGCGTGACGAAGGCGCTGGAGGAGTTCGACACCCAGACCGCGGGCAGGCTGCTGGCGGCGTTCGTCGACGACCTGTCCAACTGGTACGTCCGGCGCTCCCGCCGCCGGTTCTGGGACGGCGACCCGGCCGCGCTGGGCACGCTGCACGAGGTGCTCGACGGCCTGACCCGGCTGATGGCGCCGTTCACCCCGTTCGTCACCGAGCGGGTGTGGCGCGAGGTGGTCGCACCGGGCCTGGTCGACGCCCCCGACTCCGTGCACCTCTCCTCGTGGCCCGCGGTCGACGAGGCTGCGCGCGACGACCGGCTGGTCGAGCAGATGGACGTCGTCCGGCGGCTGGTGGAGCTGGGCCGCTCGGCCCGGACGTCGGCCAAGGTGCGCACCCGCCAGCCGCTGGCCCGCGCACTGGTGGCCGCCCCGGGCTGGGGCGAGCTGCCGCGGGACCTGGTCGCCGAGGTGGCCGAGGAGCTCAACGTCGCCGAGCTCGCGCCGGTCGCCGAGGCCGGCGGGGACCTGGTCGACGTCAGCGTGAAGATCGACTTCCGGGCCGTCGGGCGGCGGATGGGCAAGCAGGTGCAGGCGGTCGCGAAGGCCGTCGCCACGCAGGACCCCACCGCCCTGGTGGCGGCCTACCGCGCCGGCTCGGCGACGGTGGCCGTGGACGGCGCCGACGTCCCCCTCGAGGACGGCGACCTGGTGGTCACCGAGACCCCGCGGGAGGGCTGGACCGTGGCGTCCGGCGGCGGGCTCACCGTCGCCCTGGACCTCACCCTGACCCCGGAGCTGGAGCGGGCCGGGCTGGTCCGCGAGGTGGTCCGGCTGGTGCAGGACGCCCGCAAGGCCGCCGGGTTCGAGGTCAGCGACCGGATCGAGCTGTGGTGGACCGCCGAGGGCCAGCTGGCGCAGGCGCTCACCGAGGCCACCGACCAGCTGGCGGCCGAGGTGCTGGCGACGTCGGTGCACGCCGGCGGCGCGGGTGCGGGCGAGGGCGTGGAGACCCCCGCCGGCGGCCGCATCTGGGTCGCCCGCGCCTGACCCCGCGTCCGGCCGGCCGGCTGGTGCGGGTCAGGAGCGGGCGGCGGCGCGGCGCCGGCGCTCGGCGTCGGCCAGGCTGCGGTCCGGGCGGCAGATGCCGCAGGCGGTGAACCCGTCGCCCTTGGCCTCGTTCAGCGGCAGGCCGAACGTCTCCTGGCCCTCGGTCACCGCGCACCCCTCGAGGTGGTACCGCGGGTGCTCGTCGACGACGAAGACCTCGTCGACCAGGTCGATCACGATGAGCAGGTCGGTGACGACGACGTCCTCCTCGACCGGCTCGCCGTCCTCCCCCAGCACGATGGGCCGGACGACGGCGTGCGTGCCGGTGCCGGGCCCGTCGGCGGCCGCGCGGGCAGCAGGGGCGGCCGGCGCGGGGGCGTCCCCGGACGGGCCGTCGCTCTCGTCGCGGGCGTGCTGCCCGCTGGCGGCGGGGACGGCCGCGGCCGGCGTCGCCAGGACCGGCACCGCGTCACCGGCCGGCACGGCGCCGTCGACGGGCTCCGCGCCCCCGGTCGGCACCTCGTCGTCGGTCGGGACGTCGTCCTGGTTCGACGGATCGTCCTCGCTCGGCACGCGGTCCGCGGTCGGCACGGGGTCCGCGGTCGGCACGGGGGCCTCGGTCGGCACGGCGTCGTCGGCGGGCGTCGCGTGCGCCGACCGCGAGGAGCGCAGCTCGGCCAGCTCGGCCCGCAGCGCGGCGATCTCCGCGGAGACGGGCTCCGCGGCACCGGCTCCGGCGGCGGGCCCGGCCGTCGGGGCGGGCCCGCCGACGGCGCGCGCGGCCGGCGCGGCCGCCGTCGCCCGGACAGCGACGGGCTCGGCCTCCGCGGGAGCCGCTCCGGCCTCCGCACGAGCCGTCCCGGGGTCCACGGAGGCGGCGCGGCGGCGCTGGACCGACTGCACGACCAGCGCGGCGGCGGCCAGGGCGCTCACGCCCACCGACCCCCACAGCATGCTGGTCTGCCCGTTGCCCAGGCCGCCGACCAGCAGCGCGCCCGCGACGAGGATGAGCAACCCGGCCAGCACGATCACCGCCGGAGCGTAACCGGCACCACACGACGGAGCCCCCGCAGACCGTGTCTGCGGGGGCTCCGGGGTGGTGCGGGGTGGATCAGGCGCCGGCGTGGGTGTTCTGCCGGGCGTTGGACGCCGGCTCGGCCGAGCCGCGGCTGTCCAGGTCACGCAGGTGCGACTCGAGGTAGGAGCGCAGCCGGGTGCGGTACTCGCGCTCGAAGGTGCGCAGCTCCTCGATCTTGCGCTCGAGGCTGGAGCGCTTCTCCTCCAGCGAGCCCATGACCTCGACGTGCTTGCGCTCGGCCTCCTGGTCCAGCGCGGTGGCCTTGGCGCGTGCCTCGCGCTCCATCGTGTCGGCCCGGGTGCGGGCGTCGCCGACCATCGCGTCGGCGCGCTGCTTGGCCTCGGCGAGCTGCTGCTCGCTCTTGGCCCGGGCGTCGGCCAGCATCCGGTCGCTGTTGGTCTTGGCGCTGCCGACCAGCTGGTCGGCCTGCTGCTTGGCCTCGTTGACGTACCGGTCGGCGGTCTCGGTGGCCAGGGTCAGCATCCGGGAGGCGCGCACGCCGTCGTCCTCGCGGGACTGCACCGGGACCGGCGGGGCCGCCGCGGCGACCGGCTCGGCCGGGCGCTCCTCGGTGCGGGAGCCGCCGCCGTTGCTGCGGAGCTCGTTGTTCTCCTCGATCAGCCGGGCCAGCTCGGCCTCGACCACGTCGAGGAAGGCGTCGACCTCGTCCTCGTCGTAGCCACGCTTGCCGATCGGCGGCTTCTTGAAGACGACGTTGTGCACATCGGCGGGCGTCAGTGGCATCGGGTCACCTCGGGTCGGACGGGAGGAACAGGGCGCAGTCTCCACGGGCGGCGCGTGGCCGCGACCGCGGGACCGCTCCTTCGGACGGCAGAACTGGTCACGCGGTGGCAGCCAGTGAATCCACGATGCTGCGCAGGATGAGCACAGCGATCAGGAGCACCATAAACCCGAGGTCCAACCTGATGCTCCCCAGGTTCAACGGCGGGATGACCTTGCGCACCGCCTTCAGCGGAGGGTCGGTCGCGGCGTACACGACCTCGAGCCCGGCAGCGACGGCACCCGAGGGGCGCCAGCTGCGGGCCAGCACCATCACCCAGTCCACCACGAAGCGGGCGAACAGCAGGATCAGGAAGATCAGCAGGACCGATGACACGATCTGCAGGAGAAGGGACACGGTCCTCGCTCGTTCGGGGCTGGGCAGACGCGGGGCCGCCGGCAGCCGGTGATCAGGGCTGGCTGAGGAACCCGCCCTCGCGGATGCGGGCCTTGTCCTCGGCGGTCACGTCGGTGCCGGCCGGGGAGAGCAGGAACACCTTGGCCGTGACCCGCTCGATACTACCGTGCAGGCCGAACGACAGGCCCGCCGCGAAGTCGACCAGCCGCTTGGCGTCGGCGTCCTCGATCTCGGACAGGTTCATCAGCACGGCGTCGCCGTCGCGGAAGCGCTCGCCGATGGTGCGCGCCTCGTTGTAGGTCTGCGGCACCAGCGTGGTGATCCGGTAGGCCTTGGGCGCCACGACGGGGGCGGCGACCGGCGGGGCCACCGGGGCGGCCACCGGGGGCGCCGGGGCGGGCTCGGGGTCGCGCAGGGCGGCGGCGGTGGCCCCGACCGGGCCGGAGGTCGCGGTGCCCGACACCGGGGAGGACCCGACCCGGCTGCTGCCGGTCCGCGGGCCGACGGTGGCGGGCGCGGCGAGGTCGAGCCGGCGCGGGCCGGTGCGGCGCGGCAGCGGGGCCTCCGCCACCGGCGCGGGCTCGTCGAGGGCCAGCTCCTCCGAGGGGTACTCCTCCGACGGGTACGCCGAGTCGTAGGACTCGTAGCGGCTGTCGTAGTAGTCGTCCCGGCGGTCACCGCGGTGGTCGCCGGCGTACCGGTCGCGCCGGTCGGGGCGGTCGTCGTGGTCGGACTGCCGCGCGTCGTAGCGCCCGTAGGCGGCGCGCGTCTCGTCGTCCTCGACGAGTCCGAGGTAGATGCCCATCTTGCGCATGGCGCCGGCCATCCCAGGGCCCCTCTCTGTGCTGGTCGTCATCCGTGACTCGTGGGACCGGTGTGACTCATGGTCCCGCCCCGGAGGCTAGGGGCCGCGGGCCGAACAACGCGGTTCCGACACGCACCACCGTGGCGCCGGCGGCGACGGCCTCCTCCAGGTCCCCGCTCATGCCGGCCGAGAGCTCGACGGCGCCCGGGTGGTCGCGGCGCACCCGCTCGGCGAGCGCGGCCAGGCGGGCGAAGGCGGGGCCGGGCTCCTCGCCCCGGGGCGCGACCGCCATCAGCCCGCGCAGCCGGAGCGCGGACTGCTCGGCCACCGCGTCGGCGAGCTCCGGCGCCAGCGCGGCGGCCACTCCCCCGCGGGCGGCGGCCTCGCCCCCGGGCCCGCCCAGGTCGACCTGGACGAACACCTCGGTCACCGTCCCGGCCCGCTCGGCGACCCCGGCCAGGCGCTCGACCAGCGACACCCGGTCCACCGACTGCACGACGGCGCCGGCGCCGACCACCGCGGTGGCCTTGTTGCGCTGCAGCTGGCCCACCAGGTGCCACCGCAGGTCCAGGTGCGCGAGCTCCTCGGCCTTGGCCACGAGCTCCTGCACCTTGTTCTCCGCGAACTCCCGCTGGCCGAGCGCGGCCAGGGTGGCCACGTCGTCGGCGGTGCGGGTCTTGCTCACCGCGAGCAGCCGCACCGTGGCGGGGTCCCGGCCGGCCGCCCGGGCGGCGTCCTCGATCCGCCGCTGCACCGCGGCGTAGGACTCCGCGAGGTCGCTCACGCCGGGTCCAGCCAGACCACGCCCGCCTGCCGGCCGGTCACGCCGTCGCGGCGGTGGGAGAACAGCCGCCGGTCCTCCACGGTGCACCGCGGGTCCTGCACGACCTGCCCCACCCCGGCGCCGCGCAGCACCTGGGTGAGCCCGGCCCGCAGGTCGAGGGCGGGGGTGCCGGTGCGGGAGCGGACGGCGGCGTCGGGGGCGACCCGGGCGACCTGCACCTGCATGGCCCGGGGCACCTCGTAGTCCAGCCCGCAGACCGCCGGGCCGAGCAGGGCCTGCACGTCGGCCGGCCGCGAGCCCAGGTCGGCCATCGCGGCCAGCGCGGCGGGCACGACGCCCGCCCGGACGCCCTCCCGGCCGGCGTGCACCGCGGCCACCACCCCGGCGACGGGGTCGGCCAGCAGCACCGGCACGCAGTCGGCGACCAGCACGCACAGCACGAGCCCGGGGACGGCGGTGACCAGTGCGTCCACCTGCGGCGGCGCGCCGGTCGCCCGCCCGGTGACGACCTCGACGCCGGTGCCGTGCACCTGGTCCATCCAGACCAGGTCGGCGGCGTCCACCCCGAGCTCGCGGGCCAGCCGCTCCCGGTTGGCGGCGACGTCGGCCGGGTCATCCCCGACGTGGCCGCCCAGGTTGAACGCGTCGTACGGGGACGACGAACGGCCGCCCCGCCGGTCGGTCACCACCCGCCGGGGGCGGGGGGACCGGGCCGGCGGGGCGGCCGGATCGCGTGGAGCCACTGCTTACTGCGAGCGCAGGAACTCGGGGATGTCGAGCTCCTCCTCGAAGTCGTCCGAGGACAGCGGACGGCGACCGCCGGCGACCGGACCGGGCACCGGGGGCAGCGGCGGCACGGAGATGCCGCCGCCCTGGGCCACCGGCCGGGCCGGGGCCTGCTGCGCGCCGGCGGGCGGGCCGGACACCAGCCGCTCGCCGGTCTGCCGCGGGGCCGGCTGCGGGGCCGGCTGGACCGGACGGGCCTGCGCGGGCACCGAGGCGGCCCCCGCGGCGGACGCCGGTGCGGCCTCCACCTTGCGGCCGGTGCCGCTGGGCTTGCCGCCGTCGAACCCGGCCGCGATCACGGTGACCCGCACCTCGTCGCCCAGGGCGTCGTCGATGACGGCGCCGAAGATGATGTTGGCGTCGGCGTGCGCGGCGTCGGAGACCAGCGAGGCGGCCTCGTTGATCTCGAACAGGCCGAGGTCCGAGCCGCCGGAGATCGACAGCAGGACGCCGTGGGCGCCCTCCATCGAGGCCTCCAGCAGCGGCGAGGCGATCGCCTGCTCGGCCGCCAGCAGCGCGCGGTTGTCCCCGCGGGCGCTGCCGATGCCCATGAGCGCCGACCCGGCCCCGGACATGACCGACTTGACGTCGGCGAAGTCCAGGTTGATCAGACCGGGCGTGGTGATCAGGTCGGTGATGCCCTGCACACCGGACAGCAGCACCTGGTCGGCGGTGCGGAAGGCGTCCATCACGGACACGTTCCGGTCGCCGAGCTGGAGCAGCCGGTCGTTCGGGATGACGATGAGCGTGTCGCACTCGTTGCGCAGCTCGTCGATGCCCGACTCGGCCTGCACGGCCCGCCGCTTGCCCTCGAAGGAGAACGGGCGGGTGACCACGCCGATGGTCAGCGCGCCGAGCTTGCGGGCGATGGACGCCACGACGGGCGCGCCACCGGTGCCGGTGCCACCTCCCTCGCCGGCCGTCACGAAGACCATGTCGGCGCCCTTGAGCACCTCTTCGATCTCCTCGCGGTGGTCCTCGGCGGCCTGCCGGCCCACGTCGGGCTGGGCGCCGGCGCCCAGGCCGCGGGTGAGCTCACGGCCGACGTCGAGCTTGACGTCGGCGTCGCTCATCAGCAACGCCTGCGCGTCGGTGTTGATGGCGATGAACTCGACCCCCTTGAGGCCGACCTCGATCATCCTGTTCACCGCGTTCACGCCGCCGCCGCCGATGCCGACGACCTTGATGACCGCGAGGTAGTTGTGCGGAGGTGTCATGCTGCGCTCCCCAACTGGACCCTCATCCTCAGGTTAAGCCTTATAGTTATGTCACCTAGGGCGATGGGGGCGACGCTAGGGGCGCGGATTGCCCGACGCCAGCACCCTCCGGCGCAGCGGCGTGTCGGCCCCGCGGTCCCCGTCCGCCCCCTCGGACCCGTACGTCACACGGGCCTCACCCGTGGTGACGACCCGCCCCGTCAGCGTCTCATCCCGGGGTCGAGGCACGCGCGGCGGGCCCGTGGCGCAGAACCTGACGAAGGTTTCCGGCCCGGGCGTGTCGCATCAGCCGCGCGGCACCCGGCCCAGGAGGAAGAACTCCGGGTTCGGCGGGATGGCGGCCCAGTGCGCCAGCCGGTTGCTCATCGCGAAGAACGACACGATCGCGCCCAGGTCCCACAGGTCGTCCTCGGTGAGCCCGTGGCCGCGGAGGGTGTCCAGGTCGGCCGGGACGACGGCGGCCGGGTCGGTGGCCAGCCGGACGGCGACCTCGAGCACCGCGTGCATGCGGGGCCCGACCGGCGCCTTGCGCCAGTCGACGGCGACCTGGTCCGCCAGGTAGGGGTCACGGGCCCGGATGCGGGCGATCGCGCCGTGGGCCACCACGCAGTACAGGCAGTCGTTGGCCGCGCTGGTGGCCACGACGACCACCTCGCGCTCGGCCTGCGACAGCCCCGGGGTGTCCTTGTCCATCAGGGCGTCGTGGTGGGCGAAGAAGGCCCGCGCCTCGTCGGGCCGGTGGGCCAGCGCGGCGAACACGTTGGGCAGGAACCCCGACTTCTCCTCCACGGCGTCGTAGCGCTCGCGCAGGTCGTCGGGCAGGGCGGCGCGGTCGGCCACCTCGAAGCGGGACACGGGCTGGGGCTCGGGCATGTGGCCCACCCAACACCGGTCAGCGCAGGACGACCTGGTCGGGCGAGCTGACGTCGACCTGGGTGGCCGGGTCCAGGCCGCCGGCGGCCACCTGGTCCAGGACGGCGGCGAGGACCTCGGCCTTGCGGTCGGCCTGCGAGGCGTCGCCCCACAGCACCGTGGTGCCGTCGGCGAGGGTGAGCGTGACGTCGTCCGGGGTGGTGGCCGCGACATCGGTCACCTGGTCGCGCACCGAACCGGGCAGGGAGACGATCGCGGCCAGCGCGGCGGCGGTGGCCCGGTCGTCGGGACCGGGGTCGGCGACCGACAGCGGCACCGTGCCCGCCGGCGGGTCACCGGTGATCGTGCCGAACAGGGTGCCGCCGGCGTCGACCAGCGAGCGGGTGCCGCCCTCGGTGACCACGGCCACCGCGACCCGCTCCCGCAGGGTCACCACGACGCGGTCGGGCCAGCCCCGGGTCACCTCGGCGTCGGCCACCTGCGGCAGTGCGGCCACCCGGGCGGCCGCGCGGCCGGTGTCCACCCGCACCAGCGGCGTCCCGACCGCCACGCCCGCGGCGTCGCGGACCTGGTCGGCCGACAGGGTGACCGCGCCGTCGACCTGCACGGTCCGCACGGCCAGCACGGGGCTGGCCAGCACCACCCAGGCGAGCACCGCGGCGAGCACGACCACCGTGCCGGCGACCAGCAACCGCCGGCGCCGGGGGTCCAGCTGCCGGCGGGTGCGCAGCCGGGTCACCCCGCCGGCGCCCGCCCCCCGGCCGGGCCGCTCCCGGCGAGCACCCCGGGTGCGGTCCCGGGTGGTGCTCCCCGTCCGCGGCACGGCTCAGCCCACCCCGTCGGTGCGCTCGCGCTCGGCCAGGGCGGTGAGGATCTCCGGGCCGACCTGGACGACGTCACCGGCGCCCATGGTGAGCAGCAGGTCCCCGGGCCGGGCCCGGTCGGCCATGGCCCCGGCGGCCGCCGACCAGGAGGGCTCGAAGGCCACCGCGCCGGCCGGCAGCGGCACCGCGTCGGCCACCAGCGCGCCGGTGACGCCGGGCACCGGGTCCTCGCGGGCGCCGTAGACGTCCATCACCACGACCTCGTCGGCCAGCCCGAGGGCCTCCCCGAAACCGGCCGCGAACTCGGCGGTGCGGCTGTAGAGGTGCGGCTGGAAGAGCACGACCAGCCGGCCCTCCCCCACCACCGACCGGGCGGCGCGCAGCTGCGCGGCCACCTCGGTGGGGTGGTGGGCGTAGTCGTCGTAGACCCGCACACCGGCCGCGGTGCCCTTGAGCTCGAAGCGGCGGTGCACGCCGCCGAAGCGGGCCAGCCCGCCCATCAGCCCGCTGGCCGGGAAACCCAGCTCCAGGCCGGCCAGCAGCGCCGCGGCGCTGTTGAGCGCCATGTGCTCCCCGGGCAGCCGCAGGGTGACCCGGCCCAGCACGGCGCCGCGGTGCACCGCCGTCCAGCTGGTGCCGGCCGGCCCGACCTCCAGGTCGCGGACCTCCAGGTCGACGTCGCCGGTGCGGCCGTAGGTCAGCACCCGCGCGCCGGAGGTGGGCACCCCGGCCAGCCGGGCGGACCCGGGGTCGTCGGCGCAGAGCACCACGAACCCGGCCGGGTCGACCGTGGTGAGGAAGCGCTCGAAGGCGGCCTCCACGGCGGCCAGGTCGCCGTAGTTGTCCAGGTGGTCGGCCTCGACGTTGGTCACGATGCCGGCGAAGGGCGCCAGCAGCAGGAAGGACCGGTCGCTCTCGTCGGCCTCGGCCACGAACACGTCGCCGGCGCCGTCGTGGGCGTTGGAGCCGGACTCGTTGAGGTCACCGCCGATGGCGAAGGACGGGTCGGCGCCGCAGGCCTGCACCGCGACGGTGAGCATCGACGTGGTCGACGTCTTGCCGTGGGTGCCGGCCACGGCGACGCTGCGCCGGCCGGCCATGACCGCGGCCAGCGCGACCGCGCGGGGCAGCACGCGCAGGCCCCGCTCGCGGGCGGCGACCAGCTCGGGGTTGTCCGGGCGGATGGCCGTGGACACCACCACGGTCGCGGCGTCCCCGAGGTGCTCGGCGGCGTGGCCGACCTCGGTGCGCGCGCCGAGGGCGGCCAGCGCGGCCGTGGTCGGGGTCTGCTTGCGGTCGCTGCCGGACACGGACACCCCGCGGGCCAGCAGGATCCGGGCGATGCCGCTCATGCCGGCCCCGCCGATGCCCACGAAGTGCACGGCGCCGAGCTCGTCGAGCGCCGGCACGGGGTCGCGCCAGGCGGCGACGTCGGCGGCGCTCATGCCCGCACCACCGAGAGCGTCAGGTCGGCCAACCGCTCGTCGGCGTCGGGGACGCCGGCGGCCGCGGCGTGCCGGGTCAGCTCGGCGAGGCGGGCGGGGTCGGTGAGCACGGGCACCAGGGTGGCCGACACCCAGTCGGCCGACAGCTCGGCGTCCTCGACCAGGAGCCCACCGCCGGCCTGCACCACCGGCAGGGCGTTGCGGCGCTGCTCGCCGTTGCCGATCGGCAACGGCACGAAGGCACCGGGCAGACCCACCGCCGAGAGCTCGGCGACGCTGACCGCCCCGGACCGGCACAGGGCCAGGTCGGCGGCGGCGTAGGCCAGGTCCATCCGCTCGAGGTAGTCCACGACCACGTACGGCGGGTCGCCGGCGGGGACGGCCACCTCGGTGTTCTTCGGCCCCCGCGCGTGCAGCACCTGCACGCCGGCGGCCCGCAGGGCCCCCGCCGCGCCGGTCGCGGCGGTGTTGAGCGAGCGGGCGCCCTGGGAGCCGCCGAAGACCAGCAGGGTCGGCCGGTCGGGGTCCAGGCCGAAGTGCGCCCGCGCCTGCGCCCGCAGCGCGGCCCGGTCCAGCCCGGTGATGGCGGGGCGCAGCGGCATGCCCACGTGCACCGCGTGCGGCAGCGGCGTGCCGGGGGTGGTGACGGCGACCGCGGCGGCGAGCCGGGCCCCGACGCGGTTGGCCAGGCCGGGCAGCGGGTTCTGCTCGTGCACCACGACGGGGACGCCGGCGCGGCGGGCCGCGAGGTAGGCGGGCAGGGCGACGTAGCCACCGAACCCGACCACCACGTCGGCCTCGAGCTCGGCCAGCAGCGCGCGGGTGTCGGCGACGGCGCGGCGGACCCGGCCGGGCACCCGCAGCAGGTCCGGGGTGGGCCGGCGGGGCAGCGGCACCGGCGGGATGAGCCGCAGCTGGTGCCCGCGGGCGGGCACCAGCCGGGTCTCCATGCCGCGGGCGGTGCCCAGGCAGGTGACCCGCGGGGCGCCGCCGGGGGCGCCGGTGCGGCGGACGAGGGCGTCGGCGAGGGCCAGCATGGGCTCGATGTGCCCGCCGGTGCCGCCGCCGGCCAGCACGACGCTGACCGGCCGGGTGCGGGCGGACGGAGGGGGTGGCGCAGAGGTCACGGGGTCAGTCTCACAGGGTCGGCGCTCAGCGGGGTCGGCGCGGCCGGTCCCCCGGGGTGCGGACCGGCTGCCGGGTCCGGCTCCCGGCGCTGCCGACCGGGGCGGCCGACCGGGGGCGCGGGACCCGCTCGTCGGTCGCCGGACGCGCCTGGGCAGTCTGCCGGGTGGCCGGGCGGTCGGCAGCGCGGGGACGGTCCGCGGCGCCCGGGCGCCCGTCGCGCACCCGGGCCACCGTGCGCCCACCGCGGTCGGGGCGGGTGCGCCCGGTCGGTGCGCGGCGGCCGAGCACCGGCAGCGGGGCCACCGCCTGCTCGGGCACCGGCACCAGCCAGCGGCCCAGCCGGCCCAGCCGGCCGGCGGGGTGGGCCTGCCGGTGGGCGCGCAGGTGCTCGATGGCCTCGGGCTCGGTGCGGGCGAAGCGGACCAGCAGGCCGACGATGAACAGGGTGAGCACCAGGGAGGTGCCACCGGCGGAGATCAGCGGCAGCGTGACGCCGGTGACCGGCAGCAGGCCGACGACGTAGCCCATGTTGATGAAGGCCTGCCCGATCAGCCAGACGGTGATCGCGGCGCTGGCCAGCTGGACGAAGCGGTCGGTGGCCCGGCGGGCGATCCGGAAGCCGGCGTAGGCCAGCACGCCGTAGAGGGTGATGACCACCAGGCAGCCCAGGAAGCCCAGCTCCTCGCCGATGATCGCAAAGATGTAGTCGCTCTCGGCGTGCGGGAGGATGTTCCACTTCATCCGGCTGTTGCCCAGCCCGACGCCGGTGAAGCCGCCGGTGGCCAGCGCGTAGAGGCCCTTGATGGCCTGGAAGCCGCCGTCCTCGGGGTCGGCGAAGGGGTCCAGGAACGAGAACACCCGCGCGGCGCGGTAGGAGGCGCTCAGCGCGGTGATCGCGATGCCGGCGACGGCGACGATGCCCAGGCCGGCGATCCAGCGGCCGGGCAGCCCGCCGGACCACAGCAGCCCGGCCACCACCAGGCCCAGGCCCACCGTGGCGCCCATGTCGGGCTCGGCGAGCACCAGGAGGGCCAGCAGCAGGAAGGCCGGCACCACCGGGACCAGCAGCGCCTTGGTGGTCAGCCACTTCTCCCGCAGCGCGATGACGTGCGCGCCCCAGAGCGCGAGCACCAGCTTGGCCAGCTCGGAGGGCTGCACGTCGACCACGCCGAGGCTGATCCACTGCCGGGCGCCGTTGAGCTCCTTGCCGATGCCGGGCACCAGCACCGCCAGCAGCATGAGGGTGACGACCAGCAGCGCGATCCCGGAGTACCGGCGCAGGTGGCCGATCGGCAGGCGGACGGCGACGAGCGCCAGCCCCACCCCGACCACGGCGAACACCAGCTGGCGGACGCCGGGCAGCCACGCGGGCTGGTCGTCCAGGGCGGCCTCGACGCTGGAGGCGGAGAAGACCATCACCAGGCCGATCGCCAGCAGCAGGCCGGCCGAGCCCAGCACCAGGTGCGCGCTGGTCATCGGACCGTCCAGCCAGGCCGGCGCGCGGAACAGCGGGCCCCGGGAGGCCTGCGCCCCGCGCCGTGCGGCGCGCGCGGACGTCGCCGTCCCCCCGGGGCGGGCCGGGCGGGCGGTGCGGGTCGGTGCGTCCGTGCTGGCAGCCATGCCGGCCCCCGTCAGTGCAGGGCGCGGACCGCGTCGGCGAAGGCGCGGCCCCGGTGCGCGTAGTCGGTGAACACGTCCATGGACGCGGCGGCCGGTGCCAGCAGGACGGTGTCGCCGGGACGGGCCATCGCGGCGGCAGCGCGCACCACCTCGCCCATCACCGCCTCAGCCGTCCCGCTCGTCACACCGGTCACTCCGACATCGTCACCGCTGGGGACCTCGGACCGTGGGACCGACGGGGCGTGTCGCGCCAACGACCTGGCCAGGACCCCCCGGTCGCGGCCCAGGAGCACCACCCCGGCCAGCCGCGGGGCCACCGCGGCGACCAGCGGGTCGACGTCGGCACCCTTGAGCAGCCCGCCGGCGATCCACACCACGCGGGGGTAGGCGGCCAGCGACGCGCCGGCGGCGTGCGGGTTGGTGGCCTTGGAGTCGTCGACGAAGTCCACGCCGTCGACGGTGGCCACCAGCACGTTGCGGTGCGCCCCGCCGCGGAAGCCGGCCAGGCCCGTGCCGATGTCGGCCGGCGACACCCCCGCCACCCGGGCCAGGGCGGCGGCCACGAGCGCGTTGGTCAGGTTGTGCGGGCCGGACACCTGCAGCGCCGCGGTGTCCACCAGGACGTCCCCGGCGGGGGCCGCGGAGAAGGCGCGGTCGACCAGCGCCCCGGCGCGCACCCCCAGCTGGCCGCGGACCGGCTCGTCCAGGGTCACGGTGACCGGGTGCGGGTGCGCGGCCACCAGCTCGGCGGCCACCGGGTCGCCGGCGTCGCCGACCGCGAACGGTGCCCGGGCCAGGACCTTGGCCTTGGCGTCCCGGTAGGCGGTCGGGCTGCCGTGCCAGTCGACGTGGTCGTCGGCGACGTTGAGCACCGCGGCGGCCGCCGGGGCGATGGAGCTCGACCAGTGCAGCTGGAAGGAGCTCAGCTCCACGGCCACCGCGTCGAACTCCGGGACGCCGTCGGCGTCCACCGCGGTGACCACCTCGACCAACGGCCGGCCGACGTTGCCCGCGGCCACCGCCCGCCGTCCCCCGGCCAGCAGCAGCGCCTCGAGCATGGTGACGGTGGTGGTCTTGCCGTTGGTGCCGGTGACGGCGTACCAGGGCGCGGGCCCGCCGTCGGGCAGCGGCGCGCGCAGCCGCCAGGCCAGCTCGGGCTCGCCCACGACCTCGACGCCGGCGGCCGCGGCGGAGACCAGCAGCGGGGAGTCCGGTCGCCAGCCGGGCGAGGTGACCACCAGGTCGACGTCGTCCGGGCAGTCGCTGCGGGCCCCGAGCCAGATCGCGCCGGCGGCCTCGAGCTCGGCCCGGGCGGGCGGGTCGCCGGCGTCGGCGAGCAGCACGGTGTCCCCGCGGGCCAGCAGCACCCGGGCCGCGGCGACCCCGGAGACGCCGAGCCCGGCGACCAGGACCCGCCCCAGGGGGCCGGTCACAGGCCGGTGAGGGACAGCCAGTCGGCGTAGAACGCGCCGATGCCGAAGGCGACCGCCATCCCGGTGACCAGCCAGAACCGCACGATGACGGTGTTCTCCGCCCAGCCGGCGAGCTCGAAGTGGTGGTGCAGCGGCGCCATCCGGAACACCCGGCGCCGGGTGGCCTTGAAGAACGCGATCTGGATGGCCACCGACAGCGTGACGGCGACGAACAGGCCGCCGAGCACGACCAGCAGCAGCTCGGTGCGGGTGACCACGGCGATGCCGGCCATCAGCCCGCCCAGGGCCAGCGAGCCGGTGTCGCCCATGAAGATCCGGGCCGGCGAGGTGTTCCACCACAGGAAGCCCAGGCAGGCGCCCATCGCCGCGGCGGCGACCAGGGTGACGTCGAGCGGGTCGCGGACGGTGTAGCAGCCCTCGACGACCCCCGAGGCGCAGCTGTGCCCGAACTGCCAGAACGAGATGACGACGTAGGCGCCGAACACCATCGCCGAGCAGCCGGCGGCCAGGCCGTCCAGGCCGTCGGTGAGGTTGACGGCGTTGGAGAACCCGGAGATGAACAGCAGCGCGAAGACCAGGAACAGCGCGGCCGGCAGCGCCAGCGGGGCGATCTCGCGGACGAAGGAGATCGTGGTCGAGGCGACCGGCGGCCGGCCGCCGAACTCGACCAGCGCGAGGACGGCGAAGCCCAGGCCGACCACCGTCTGGCCGACCAGCTTGGCGGTCTTGTTCAGCCCGAGGCTGCGCCGGTGCCGGATCTTGAGGTAGTCGTCGAGGAACCCGACCACGCCCAGGCCCACCAGCAGGAACAGCAGCAGCAGGCCGGTGCTGGTCACCCCGCGGCCGGGCTGGCCGACCAGGAACAGGTGCGCGGTGAAGTAGCCGACCACGGTGGCCAGCACGATGACCGTGCCGCCCATGGTGGGCGTGCCCTTCTTGGACAGGTGGCTCTCGGGGCCGTCGTCGCGGATCTCCTGGCCGAAGCCCTGCCGGCGGAAGGTCTTGATGGCCACCGGGGTCATCAGGATGGAGACCACCAGCCCGACGGCGGCGGCGATGAGGACGCTCTTCACGCGGTGCCCCCGTCCTCGAGCAGGTCGGCGGCGAGGAGCTCCAGGCCCTGCGCGCGGGAGGCCTTGACCAGCACGACGTCGCCCGGGCGCAGCACCTCCGCGAGCAGCTGGCGGGCGGCGGCCCGGTCCGGCACGTGCACCGACTCCTCCCGTGCCGCGGCGATGCCCGCGGCGTCGCGCCCCACGGCCACGACGAGGTCCACCGCGGCCGCGGCGTCGACGCCCAGGCGGTGGTGCTCGTCGTCGGCCCCGGGGCCCAGTTCCCCCATCGCGCCCAGCACGGCGACCCGGCGGGTGCCGGTCATCCCCTGCAGGGCGGCCAGCGCGGCGCGCATGGACTCGGGGTTGGCGTTGTAGGCGTCGTTGACCACCACGACGCCGTCGGGGCGGCGGGTGACCTCCATCCGCCAGCGGCTCTGCACGGTCGCGGCCGACAGGCCGGCGGCGACCTGCGCGGGGGCGAGCCCGGCGGCCAGCGCGGCGCCGGCCGCGGACAGGGCGTTGGCGACCTGGTGGGCGCCGACGACCTGCAGCCGCACCGGGTGCGCCTCGCCGGCGGCATGCAGGGTGAACGAGGCCCGGGCGTCGGCGTCGAGGGCGACGTCGGCGGCCCGGACGTCGGCGTCCTCCGCGGTGCCGGTGAGCAGCACCCGGGCGGCGGTGCGGGAGGCCATCGCCCGCACGCGGGGGTCGTCGGCGTTGAGCACGGCGGTGCCGGTGGCGGCCTCGGCGAGCTCGCCCTTGGCGGTCGCGATGGCCTCGGGGCTGCCGAACTCGCCCAGGTGCGCGGAGCCGACGTTGAGCACGACACCGACGTCGGGGCGGGCGACGCCGCACAGGCGGGCGATGTGGCCGATGCCGCGGGCACCCATCTCCAGCACCAGGTAGCGGGTGCCGGTGTCGGCGGAGAGCACGGTCAGCGGCAGGCCGATGTCGTTGTTGAACGACCCGGGCGGGCTGACCGTGGGCCCGGCGGCGGCCAGCACCTGGCCGAGCAGGTCCTTGGTGGAGGTCTTGCCCGAGGAGCCGGTGATGCCGACCGTGGTCAGCCCGGGGAGCCGCTCGTGCACGGCGTGCGCGAGCCGGCCCAGCGCGGCCACCGGGTCCTCCACGACCACCACGGGGTGGCCGTCGGCGGGGCGGGTGCCCAGCGCGCCGGCCGCACCGGAGGCCACCGCGGCGCCGATGAAGTCGTTCCCGTCGACCCGCTCCCCCGGCAGCGCCACGTACAGGTCCCCGGGCCCCGCGGTGCGGGAGTCCACGGTGACCTTCCCCGTGACCTGCGCGTCGGGGCCGGTGAGGGTGCCGCCGACGGCGTCGGCGACCTCGGCGAGGCCCAGCTCGATCACGACCGCGCCTCCAGTGCTCGTCGCAGTTCCACCCGGTCGTCGAAGAGGCTGGTGCTCCCGGCGACCTCCTGGCCGCTCTCGTGGCCCTTGCCCGCCACCAGCAGCGTGTCACCCGGGCCCGCGGCGCGCACCGCCGCCTCGATCGCGGCCCGCCGGTCGGCCACCTCACGGACCTCGCACCGGGTGTCCGCGGGCACCCCGGCGAGCATCGCGGCGCGGATCGTGGCCGGGTCCTCCGAGCGGGGGTTGTCGTCGGTGACCACCAGCAGGTCGCTGCCGGCCGCGGCGGCCGCACCCATGCCCGGGCGCTTGCCGGGGTCGCGGTCCCCGCCGCAGCCCAGCACGGTGATCAGCCGGCCCCCGGTGCCGCTGCGCAGCGCGGCGAGGGCGGTGGCGACCGCGTCGGGGGTGTGCGCGTAGTCGACCAGCGCGGCGAAGGGCTGCCCGGCGTCCACCGGCTCCATCCGGCCGGGGACGACGGTGGTGGCGATGCCGGCCAGCGCGGCGTCCACGGGCACCCCGACGGCGTCCAGCAGCGCGACGGCCAGCACCGCGTTGGCCACGTTGAAGGCCCCCGGCAGCCGGACCCGCGCGTCGTGGGCCCCGCCGTCCGGGGTGTGCAGCACGAAGGTGGACCCGCCCCCGGGGACGGCGACGACGTCGGTGGCCCGCCACGCGGCGGTGCTCCCCGGCGGCTCCGAGCCCCGGCCGGAGACGGTCACCGTGCCCTCGTGGACCAGCCGGCGGGCGTGCGCGTCGTCGACGTCGACCACCTCGACGGCGGCGCGGCCGTCGAAGAGCAGGGCCTTGGCCCGGAAGTAGCTCTCCTCGTCGCCGTGGAAGTCCAGGTGGTCGCGGGAGAAGTTGGTGAACCCGGCGGCGGCGAAGCGCACCCCGCCGACCCGGCCGAGCACCAGGGCGTGGCTGGAGACCTCCATGACCACCGCGCGCACCCCGTCGGCGCGCATGCCGGCCAGCAGCGCGTGCAGGTCGGGGGCCTCGGGGGTGGTGCGGGTGCTGGAGATCTCGGTGACCCGCGGCTCGCCGTCCGGCCCGGTGCCGCGGGTGCGGGTCTGCACGGTGCCGATCAGCCCGCTGGACCAGCCGGCCGCGGCCAGGCCGGACTCCACCAGGTAGGCGGTCGTCGTCTTGCCGTTGGTGCCGGTGATGCCGACGACGGCCAGGTGGTCGGCGGGCCGGCCGTGCACGCGGGCGGCGACCTCGCCGAGCACGGCGCGGGGGTCCTCGACCACGCACACCGGCAGGTCGGGGTCGGTCACCTCGGCGGCGCCCGCGCGGTCGGTGAGGACGGCGACCGCCCCGCCGGCCAGCGCCTGGGGCAGGAAGCGGATGCCGTGCGCGCGGGCCCCGGGCAGGGCGGCGAACAGGAAGCCCTCCCCCACCCGGTCCGAGGCCAGCGACACCCCCGACACGCGGGTGGTGGGGCTGCCCTGCACGGGCGCGCCGACCAGGTCGGCCAGCTCGGACAGGGCGGTGCTCACGGGTGCCCAACCTACCGGCGGGACGCCGCCGTCCCGGTCACCGACCCGGGGTGCGGTGATCAGTTCGTCGGCGCGGTGCCGGTGAGCTGGAAGTCCGGGCGGGGGCTCCCCGAGGGGACGACGTCGTCGGCGGCGAGCACGTACTGCATGAGGTCGGCGAACACGGGGGCGGCGACCTGGCCGCCCTCGGCGTCGCTGTTCGGGCGCTCGAGGTCGACAGCGATGACGTACTGCGGGTCGTCGGCGGGGGCGAAGCCGACGAAGGTGGTGAAGTAGCCGCCGCCGCTGTAGCAGCCGCACTCGGGGTTGGCGCGCTGCGCGGTGCCGGTCTTGCCCGCCACCCGGAACCCGGGCACCTCGCCCAGCGGCGCGGTGCCGCCCGGCCCGACGACGGCCTCGAGCATGTAGGCCATCTGCTGCGCGGTGGACTCGCTGATCACCCGGGTGCCCTCGGGCTGCGGCTCGGGGGTGACGGTGCCGTCGGGGGCGGTGGTGGACTCCACGATGCGCGGCGGGATGCGCACCCCGCCGTTGGCGATGGTCTGGTAGACCGACGCCATCTGCAGCGCGGTCACCGAGACGCCCTGCCCGATCGGCACGTTCGCCGCGCGGGACGCCGTCCAGTCCGCGGAGTCCTGCAGGATGCCGGCGCTCTCGCCGGGCAGCTCGATGCCGGTGGTGGAGCCCAGCCCGAAGGCCCGCATGTACTGCTCGAGGCGGGCGTCGCCGACCTCGCGGGCCAGCATGATCGTGCCGACGTTGCTGGACTTGGCGAGGATGCCGGTGACGGTCCAGTCGACCGGCGCGTGGTCGTGGGCGTCGGTGACCACGACGTCGCCGGCCGGGATGTGGCCGTTGACGCTGAGCACGGTGTCGGGCGTGGCGTGGCCGTCCTCGATCGCCGCGGACAGCGTGACCGCCTTCATCACCGAGCCGGGCTCGAAGACGTCGGAGATCGCCGGGTTGCCCAGCAGGTCGGGGTCGGTGGTGCTCGCCTGGGAGGGGTCATAGCCCGGGCAGGTGGCCATCGCGACCACCCGGCCGGTGTGCGCCTCCATCACCACGGCCGAGCCGCGGGTGGTCTGGCCGTTGCTGCACTCGGTGGCCAGCCGCTGCTGCACCGTGTACTGCAGGTCCTCGTCGATGGTCAGCGTGACGTCCGAGCCGTCGACGGCGGGGGTGGACTCGTCGATGCCCGAGGGGATGGGGATGCCGCCGGCGCCCACCTCGACCCGCCGGGTGCCGTCGGTGCCCGACAGCTGGTCGTCGTAGCGCTGCTCGATGCCGGCCAGGCCGTCGCCGTCGCGGCCGATGAAGCCGACCACCTGGCCGCCGACGGTGCCCGCCGGGTACAGCCGGGTCGGCTGGTCCTCCAGCACGATGCCGGGCAGCTCGAGGGCGGTGATCTGGTCGCTGGTGGCGGTGTCGACGTGCTCGGCGAGCACGGAGTACCGGCCCGAGGCGGTCAGGTCGTCGGTCAGCTGGTCCACCGGGACGCCGAGCAGGGTGGTCAGCGCCAGCGCGGTGCGGTCGGGGTCCTCCACGACGGTTGGGTCGGCGACGACCTTGGACGCCTCGACCGTGTAGGCCAGCGGGTTGCCGTCGCGGTCCAGGACCGCGCCGCGGATGGCGGCGATGTCGAACACCCGCATCCGGTCGGACTCGGCGGCCTGGGCGTAGGCGGTGCCGTCGATGCCCTGCAGCACCACCAGCTTGGTGGCGACGGCGACCAGCAGGACGACCAGGACGCCGAGGCCCCACCGGTTGCGCCGGGTGCGCACGGTCGGGGACAGGCCGCGGGTGCGCCGGGTGCCGGGCGCTCGGCGGGGCCGCAGCGCCTCGGTGGAGGTGCGCCGCGGCGGGGTGGTGCGGACCGGGCGCCGGGTGGGGTCGGTGGGGCGGTGCGGCACGGTCAGCCTCCGGCCTGCTCGGTCGTCGTCCCCGGCGCGGCTGCGTCGGCGGAGGGCTGCTGGTCGGGCTGGGCCGCCGGCTGCTGGGTCGCGGCGGGGGCGGGCTCGGGTGCCGGCTCGGGCGCGGGGGCCGGCTCGGGGGCGCCGCGGACCACCGACGTGCCGTCCGGACCGATCACCAGGTGGCCGGCGGTGCCCGCGGGGACCAGCCCGGCGGCGGCGGCCGCGGCGGCCAGCTGGGCAGGGGTGCGGGCGGTGGTGACCTGCTGCTCGAGCCGCTCGACGGCCTGGGACAGCTCGGTGTTGGCCGCGCGCTGCTCGCTGGCCCGCAGCGAGTCCACCGCCATGGCGGTGTTGAGGGCCAGCAGCACCAGCGCGGTGGCGGCGATGAGGCCCACCATCAGCAGGACGAACGGCGTCCGCCGGGGCCGGGTGCGGGTGGTGCGGCGCACCCGCGGCGGGGTGCCGACCGGCTCGGTGACCAGCCGCAGCTGGGGACGGACGTGCACCGGTCCGGTGCGCCGGGTGGTGCCCGGGCGGGTCACCGTGCGGGCAGGGGCGGAGCTGCGGGTGGCGGTCGTGCTGCGGGCGGAGGCAGTCCCCTTGGCGCGGAGGGCGCCGGTGTGCACGCGGGCGGTGACGCTCACCGGTCGGCCCGCCGGATCCGCTCGGCGGCCCGCACCCGGGCCGACGCCGCGCGCGGGTTGTCCTCGGTCTCGGCGTCGGCCGGCGCCTCGCCGCCGCGGGTGAGCAGCCGCAGCACCGGGGCGTGCTCCGGCAGCGGCTGTGGCATGCCCGGCGGGGTGGTGTCGGTGGCGCCCAGCGCCAGGGCCTGCTTCACGATCCGGTCCTCCAGGGAGTGGAAGGTGATGACGGCGATGCGGCCGCCGACGGCGAGGGCGTCCAGAGCCGCGGGGAGCAGCCGGGTCAGCACGCCCAGCTCGTCGTTGACCTCGATGCGCAGCGCCTGGAAGGCGCGCTTGGCGGGGTGGCCGCCGGTGCGGCGGGTGGCGGCGGGGATGGCGTCGCGGACCAGCTCGGCGAGCCGGCCGGTGGTGGTGAAGGGCTCGCGGGCGCGCTCCCGCTCGATGGCGGCCGCGATCCGGCCGGCGAAGCGCTCCTCGCCGTAGACCTTGAGCACGCGGGTGAGCTCGCCGCGGGAGTAGGTGTTCACGACGTCGGCGGCGGTGCGCGGGCCGGAGGGGTCCATCCGCATGTCCAGCGGCGCGTCGTGGGCGTAGCTGAAGCCGCGGTCGGGGCGGTCCAGCTGCAGCGAGGAGACGCCGAGGTCGGCGAGGACCGCGTGCACCTCGTCCAGCCCCAGCTCGTCGAGGACCTCGGGCAGCTCGTCGAAGACGGCGGGGACGACGGTGGCGCGGTCGGCGTGGCCGGCGGCGGCGATCCGGCGGGTGGCCTCGGCGCGGGCGTCGGGGTCGCGGTCCAGGCCGACCAGCCGCAGGCCGGGGTGGGCGTCGAGGAGGGCGAGGGAGTGCCCGGCCAGGCCGAGGGTGCAGTCGACCAGCACGGCGCCGTCGGCGGCGCAGGCGGGGCCGAGCAGCTCGGTGACGCGGTCGAGCAGGACCGGGACGTGCACCGCGGGCTGCTGGTCGCTCATCGCGGGCCTCCTCCGGTCCGTGGTGTGCCCCGCGCCCCGGCCGTGGGACGCGCTGGTCTCGTTCGCTGGTGTCGTTCTCGGCCGACGTCGGCCGTTCTCCACCCGGTGGTGCACCACCGGGCGCGCGCGGTGGTGCGGATGTGACTCGTGGTGCTGGTGGGGTTCGGCCGGGCCGGGTGGTGCCCGGGTCCGGGAGGTGCTGGGGGTCCGGGTCGACGCGCCCGGGGCGGCGGTGCTGGCTGCTTCGCCCCCACCGCGGGGCCCGTCCGGCGACGGGGAAGGTCGCCGGCCTGGGCCCCGCCGGTGGTGCGGGGTGGAGCGGGGTGGAGCCGGTGGTGCGGGGTGGAGCCGGGGTGGTGCTGGGGTGGGGCGTCCCGGCCGGGTCCAGCCGCGGGGAAGTCGGCTGGCGGTTCCGGTGCACCCGAGCCCCGGGGAAGTGGGCTCGGACGGGGGGCGCCCGCGGGTCGGGGGCGGTCAGGACAGGGTCGGCATCCCCTCGCTCTCGCTCTCCGCGTAGGCGGCCTCCTGCTCGGCGACGTAGGCGTCCCAGGCGGCGGCGTCCCAGATCTCGAAGCGGGTGTCGACGCCGACGACCACGACGTCGCGGTCGAGGCCGGCGTACTCGCGCAGCAGCGCCGGCAGCGTGATGCGGCCGGCCTTGTCGGGCTCGAGCTCGACCATCGAGCCGAACCCCAGGCGGTTGAGGGCGCGGGCGCGGCCGGTGTCGGCGGGCATCGCGGCGGCCCGGGCGCGCTGCACCTCGGCGACGCGCTCGTGGGTCAGGCCGTAGACGCAGCGCTCCTGGCCCTTGGTCAGCACGACGCCGCCGGTGACCAGGTCGCGGAAGCGCACGGGGAGGGCCAGGCGGCCCTTCTCGTCCAGGCGCAGGGAGTGGCTGCCCAGGAACACCGGTCCACCACCCCCACCTCTGCTTCCCGGGGGCCCCGCAGGTCCCCCTGTAGGCCCTGCGTCCCCATCGCGCGCCACCCTAACCCACCAGCCCCCACTGGACACCACTTCGCACCCCGTGTCCCCCCTCGCCCCACCCGACCCCCACCGGTGGGGGTCTGTGACAGGAGTGACGAGCGGGGTGCGGACGCCGAGCACCCCCGGCCGGCGGGCCGGGCACGTACCGTGGCGGGGGTGACGGAGGCGACAGCGGTGGGCGCGGGCGCGCCCCGCCACGGGCAGCCCGACGGCGCCGGCCCGGTGGACGTGCAGGCCGAGGGCGCCCGGATCGCCGAGGCGATGGGCACCGTGGTGGTCGGCAAGCCCGACGTCGTCCGGCTGGCCCTGGTGGTCCTGCTGGCCGAGGGCCACCTGCTCATCGAGGACGTGCCCGGCGTCGGCAAGACCACGCTGGCCAAGGCGATGGCCCGGGCGGTCGACTCCGAGGTCCGCCGCATCCAGTTCACCCCGGACCTGCTGCCCAGCGACGTCACCGGCGTGGCGGTCTTCGACCAGGAGTCCCGGTCCTTCGAGTTCCGGCCCGGTGCGGTGTTCGCCAACCTGGTGGTGGCCGACGAGATCAACCGGGCCTCGCCCAAGACCCAGTCGGCGCTGCTGGAGTGCATGGAGGAGCGCCAGGTCACCGTCGACGGCACCACCTACGAGCTGGCCCGGCCCTTCATGGTGCTGGCCACGCAGAACCCGCTGGAGATGGAGGGCACCTACCCGCTGCCCGAGGCCCAGCGCGACCGGTTCACCGCCCGCATCTCGATGGGCTACCCCGACCGCGACGCCGAGCTGGCCATGCTCGACGACCGCGCGGTGGTCGACCCGCTGACCCGGCTGCGCCCGGTCGCCGACGCGGCCACCGTGCGCGCCATGGTCGACGCGGTCGCCGCGCTGCACGTCGCCGACCCGCTGCGCCGGTACGTGGTGTCGCTGGTCGAGGCCAGCCGGCGCAGCCCCGACCTGCGCCTGGGCGCCTCCCCCCGGGCCGGGCTGCAGCTGCTGCGCGCCGCGCGGGCCGCCGCGGCGCTGGCCGGCCGGGACCACGTGCTCCCCGACGACGTGCAGGAGATGGCCGGCCCGGTGCTGGCCCACCGGCTGCTGCTCACCCCCGACGCCGCCCTCGCCCGGCGCACGCCCGAGCGGGTGGTCACCGAGCTGCTGTCCGCCGTCCCGGTCCCGCGCCGCCGCTGACCGTGGGCCGTCGCCGCGGCCGGCTGGCCGACCTGACCTCCAGCCTGACCCTGCGCGGCGGGTGCCTGGTCGCCGCCGGGGTCACGCTGGTGCTGCTGGGCGCCGTCCTCGGCGAGCGATCGCTGGTGCAGATCGCGCTGTTCGTGCTGGCGCTGCCGGCGCTGGCCGCGGTCGGTGTGGTGCGGGCCCGGTTCCGGCTGGCCTCCCGGCGCACCGTCACGCCGTCCCGGCTGCCCCGCGGCCAGGACGCCGAGGTGCTGCTGGAGGTGACCAACACCGACCGCCGTCCCGGCGGGCTGTGGGCGATGTCCGAGCAGCTGCCCGCCGACCTCGGCCCCCGGCCCCGGTTCCTGGTGGAGCGGCTGCCCAGCGGCGCGACCGCCGCGCTGCGCTACCGGGTGCACGGCGCCCGCCGGGGCCGGCTCCCGCTGGGCCCGCTGCGGCTGCGGCTGGTCGACCCCTTCGGCCTGGTGCTGCGCACCACCAGCGGCGTGGACACCGCCACCCTGCTGGTGGTGCCGCGGGTGCGCCCGCTGGCCACGGTGGCGCTGTCCGGCGGCGCCGGGGGCGGCGCCGCCGGGGCGCGCCGGTCGCTGGCCGTGCACGGCGAGGACGACGTCAGCACCCGCGAGTACCGGCGCGGCGACGACCTGCGCAAGGTGCACTGGCGGGCCACCGCGCGCACCGGCGAGCTCATGGTGCGGCTGGAGGAGAAGCCCTGGCGGTCCTCGGCCACCCTGCTGGTCGACACCCGGCAGCGGGCCCACGTGCTGGGCGGTGCGCTCACCTCGGGCCCGCCCGGTGACCCCGCTCCCCCGCCGGACACCCTGGAGTGGGTGGTCGAGGCGGCGGCGAGCATCGGCGACCACCTGCTGGCGGCGGGTGCGGACCTGCGGGTGCTCACCGACACCGGCGAGCTCCCCGGCGGCGGCCCGCACGGCGCGGCGGACCGGGCCGGGCTGGCCGAGGCGCTGGCCGGGGTGACCGCCTCGCGGGCCACCGACCTGGAGACCGCGCTGCAGGCGCTGCGCCGCGGCGCCGACGGCGGCCCGCTGGTCTGCCTGCTGGCCGCGGTCACCCCCGAGGACGTCACCGCGCTGGTGCGTGCCCGGTCCGGGCCGGGCAGCGACGTGGCGGTGCTGGTCAACGTCCCCGCCTGGCACGACGCCACCGCCCGCGGCGGGGCCGGGCGCCGCTACGCGCTGGCCCCCGGCGCGCGGGTGCGCCTGGTGCAGGAGCAGGAGCAGGCCGCCGGGCTGCTGCGCGCGGCCGGGTGGCGGGTGGTCACCGCCGGGCCGCAGGACGCGGTGGAGACGGTGTGGTCCCGGGTGGGCGCCGCCGCGACCGGCGGCGCGGGCCGGGCGGTGCCGGCGTGACCGGCCGCTGGGGCACCGCGGTGGCCGTCGCGGTGGCCATGCTGCTGGGCTTGCTGGCGATGGCGCCGGTCTTCGCCGCGCCGACCTGGGCGGCCCCGGCGCTGCTGGCGGTGGTCGCGGTGAGCGGGTCCGGCGCGCTGGTGCGGGCCGGGGTCGAGCGGCTGGGGCGCGGGGACACCGTGGCCGGCGAGGTCGCCGTCCCCGTGGTGCAGGTGCTCGCGCTGCTCACCGTGCTCTGCGGGGTGTTCGCCCCCGGCCGGCTGCTGGTGGGGGTGCTGCCCACCCCGGGCAGCACCGCGGACCTGCTGGGCGTCCTGTCCTCCGGGTTCTCCGAGATCCGCGAGCAGGTCACCCCCGCGATCCCCCTCGACGGCCTGGTGGCGCTGACCGCGCTGCTGGTGGGCACGCTGACCTTGGTCGTCGACCTGGTGGCCGTCGGCGCGCGGCAGCCGGCGCTGGGCGGGCTGGCCCTGCTCGTGCTGTGCTGCGTGCCGGTGGCCACCACCACCGGCGACGTCTCGCTGCTGGTCTTCCTCGGCCCGGCGCTGGGCCTGGCCACCCTGCTGTGGGCCGACCAGCGGCTGCGGCTGGCCGGGCGGCAGCGCTCGGGCCCGGGTGCCTTCGCCGGCACCGGGGTGCTGCCCGCCGTCCGCACCGGCGCGGTCGCCGTGCTGGCCGGCCTGCTGCTGCCCGCGCTGGTGCCGACCCTGGCCGAGGGGTCCTTCGCCTCGGGCCTGGGCACCGGCCAGGGTCCGGGGGTGTCCAGCACCGGCACCTCCCTGGACCCGCAGGCCGCCCTGCGCGGGCAGCTCACCCAGCCCGACCCGGTGGACCTGCTGCGGGTGGACGCCAGCGTCGACGACCCGGCCTACCTGCGCGCGGTCGCCCTGGACCAGTACACCGAGGACGGCTGGGAGATCGGCAACCTCGGGGGCTCGGAGCCCACCGACGGCGCAGAGGAGCTGGTGCCGGTGCCGGCGGGCGTACCCACCCGCGAGGTGCGCGCGCAGATCACCGCGGAGGCGCACGACGACCGCTTCCTGCCGGTGTTCGCCGACCTGCAGTCGGTGAGCGTCGACGGCGGGCAGGGCGGGGACTGGCGGCTGGACCCGGCCAGCGGCACCGTCTTCGGCCGCGACGACGCCCGGACGCCGGGCCGCACCTGGGACGTGGTCAGCGAGGAGGTGCGGCCCACCGACGACGAGCTGGCCGCCGCCGGGCCGCTGGCCGCCGACGACCCGGTGCAGCAGGCCTACACCCAGCTGCCCGCCCTCGACCCCCGGGTGACGACGCTGCTGGGCCAGCTGGTGGACGGCGCGCAGACCCCCGACCAGCGGGTGCGGGCGGTCTTCGACTTCCTCACCGACCGGGCCAACGGGTTCGTCTACAGCCTGAGCACCGCGCCCGGCACCACCGGCGACGACCTGGCCGACTTCCTGCAGCTGCGCCGCGGCTACTGCGAGCAGTACGCCGGCGCGATGGCGGTGCTGGTGCGCGCCGCCGGCGTCCCCGCCCGGGTGGTGCTGGGCTACACCCCCGGCCAGCGCCAGCCCGACGGCACCCGGGTGGTCACCACCGCCGACGCGCACGCCTGGGTCGAGGTGTACTACGACGGCCTGGGCTGGGTGCCCTTCGACCCGACGCCGCTGTCCGGGGGCCGGGCGGTCGACCTGCCGTGGGCCACCCGCGCCGACGTCGCGGCGGCGCAGGCCTCGGCGTCCCCGGCGGCGCCGACCACCGCGCCGGCCGGCCCCAGCGCGCAGCTGGACCGCGACGACACCTTCACCCCGCTGGCCACCCCGCAGGACACCGCCACCGGCGTCCCGTGGGGCCGGGTCGGTGCCTGGGCCGGGGGCACGCTCGGCGCGCTGGCCCTGCTCGCCGCCCCCGCGGTGGCCCGGGCGGCCCAGCGGCGCCGGCGGCTGCGCAGCGGCGACCCGGGGTCGGTGTGGGACGAGCTGCTGGCGGTGGCCGACGACCTCGCCGTCCCCGTGCGGTCCACCGGCACCCCCCGGCAGCTGGCCGACGACCTGGGCGGGGCGGCCGGCCCGGGGGTCTCGCCGGCACTGCTGGTGCTGGCCGGCGCCCTGCAGGCCGACGTCTACGCCCCCGCCGGTGCGCCCGCCCGGGACCTGGCCGCCCCCGCACGCGAGGTCGACCGGGCGCTGCGCCGGTCCGCCGGACGCCGCGCCCGCGTGGTCGCCCGGCTGCTGCCGCCGTCGTTGGTCGCCGACGTCCGCGGGTGGGTCACCGACCACCTGCCCCGCCCCCGCACCGCCCGCACCTGACCCCGCGCCCGACACCGGCTCCGCGTGGCCGGCCCGGGACGCAGCAGGGCCCCGGTGCCGTGGCACCGGGGCCCTGCTGCGCGGTCGAGCGGGGGGCTACTGGTCGTAGCGGCGGCGGAAGCGCTCCTCGAGGCGGTCCTTGAGCGGCTGCCGCTTGGCCTTGGCCGCGCCGCGCCCGGCGGGGCGGGCAGCCCCACCGGCGGCGCCGGGGGCCTCGACCGCGCCGGTGGCGTGCTTGTAGTTCAGGACGCCGAGGACGGCACCGGCGAGCATGACCAGGAACCCGACGACGCCCAGCGGCACCGAGGGGAGCGCGGCGCCCCCGACCAGGACGGCGAGCCCGACGACGACCAGCAACGCACCCAGCTGCAGCTTGCGGCGGGCGCCCTTGCGGCGGTCCCCGCTGCGCACCTGGGAGGCGAACTTCGGGTCGTCGTCCACGAGCGCGCGCTCGATCTGCTCCAGCAATTTCTGCTCGTGCTCGGAGAGCGGCACGACGACCTCCTGAGGTCCACTTCCGGTTCCGCCGGTGGCGAGTCGCCGGCGGTGCCCCGAGGATACGAGTCCGCGCCGGGGTGCGAAAGGCGAGTCGGCCCCGAGGCGGCGATGTCGGTCGTGGCACACCCGGTCGGGTGCACCACGTCCGGGAGAACGTCCCGGCGAGGGCTCGCGTTCCCCGCCCGCACGGGGCGTCAACCGTCGTCCCGGCGTGTCGTCCGCGGCGCGCGGTCCGGGCGCGGGGCGGCCTGCGAGCGCCCGGTGATCCCGTCGCGCCGCAGCAGGGTCGCCGGCCGGACGGCGCCGGCCCCGAACCGGGCCACGGCGCGGTCGGCGGCCAGCTCGGCGTCGCGGCGGCCGTGCTCCCGCTCCCCCAGCGCCAGCTGCACCGACGTGGCCCCGGCGTCGGCCAGCCGCTCCGCGCGCACCCCCACCAGCCGCACGGCCACCCGGTCCAGGGCCAGGGCGTCGAACAGCTCGCGGGCGGTGTCGTACAGCACCTGCCCGACGTCGCTCGGGGCCGGCAGCGTGCGCGAGCGGGTGATGGTGGTGAAGTCGCTGAACCGGACCTTCAGGGTGACCGTGCGGGCCTGGTGCCCGGCGCCGCGCAGCCGCCCGGCCACCCGCTCCGACAGGTGCAGCAGCTCGCGGTGGATCACCCGGGGGTCGTCGACGTCGCGGCCGAAGGTCTCCTCCGCACCGGTGGACTTCTCCCGCTCGTCGGGGACGACGTGCCGCGGGTCGCGGCCCCAGGACAGCTCGCGCAGGTGCGCGCCGCTGCCCGGACCCACCGCCTGCTGCAGCAGCTCGACCGGCGCGTGCGCGAGCTGGCCCACCGTGCGCAGCCCCACGGCGTGCAGGGCCTCCTCGGTGCGCGGGCCCACGCCCCACAGCGCACCGACCGGCAGCGGGTGCAGGAAGCCGACCACCTCGTGCGGGCGGACGACGAGCAGGCCGTCGGGCTTGCTGCGGGTGGAGGCCAGCTTGGCCACGAACTTGGTGGGAGCCACCCCGACCGAGCAGGTGATGCCCTGCTCGTCGAAGACGCGGGCCTTGACCAGCTCGGCCACGGCCAGCGCGTCGCCCAGCCGCCGGGTGGCGCCGGACACCTCGAGGAAGGCCTCGTCCACCGACAGCGGCTCGACCAGCGGGGTGATGCTGCGGAACACGGCCATCACCCCGCGGGAGACCTCGGAGTACAGCGCCATGTCCCCGGGGACGACCACCGCGTCGGGGCACAGCCGCAGCGCGCGGGCTGTGGGCATCGCGCTGTGCACCCCGAAGGCCCGGGCCTCGTAGGTGGCCGAGGTGACCACGCCGCGGCCGCCGGCGCCGCCCACGATGACCGGCCGGCCGGCCAGCGAGGGGTCGCGTCGGACCTCGACGCTGGCGAAGAAGGCGTCCATGTCCACGTGCAGCACCCGGCAGCCCTCGGCCCGCTCCACCGGCCTCCTCCCGTCGAACACGCGTTCGACAGCCTAGCCGCTCAGCCGTCCGCGAGGCGGTCCAGGTCCGCCCCGAACCCGCCCGGCGCGCGGGGGTGGCGGCGGGCCGACGTGGTCACCGGCGAGAGCGGGGTGCGCAGCAGCACCCGGCCGGCCAGGGCCAGCGCGCCGGCCAGCGCGGCGTCCTCGGACACCGCCAGCGGCGGGAACCCGCCCACGGCGAGGTAGGCGTCCCCGCGCACGCCGAGGTTGGCCCCGTGCACGTGCGGGTGCAGCGCGCCCGGCCCGCCGGCCCGCCACGCGTCGTAGGCCCGGGTGAAGGCCGCGGCCACGTGCGGGGGGTGCCCGGCCCAGTCGGCCACGCGGACCAGGCCCAGCACCGCGTCCACCCCGGACTCCGCCGCCGCCCGGTGCAGGGCCAGCCAGTCCCCCCGCACCCGGCTGTCGGCGTCGGTGGCGGCCAGCCAGACCCGCCGCGGCGGCACGCCCCGGTGCGCGGCCTCGGCCAGCACCCGCAGCGCGCCGGCGTGCCGGGCGTCCCCGACGGTGTCGCCCCGGGAGTCCACGACGACCGCGCCGCCGGCGCGGGCGAGGTCGGGCGTGGCGTCGGTGCACCGGTCGGTGGCCACCACCAGCAGCACCGGGACACCGGCGAGATCGGGGTGGGCGGCGGCCCGGCGCAGCGCGGCCAGGCACCCGGGGAGCAGGGCGGCCTCGTCGCGGGCGGGCACCACCACCCCGAGCAGGTCGGGTCCGCTCACCAGAGGTCCTCCGCCGCGGCGACCGAGGCATCACGGGGGTCGGCCGAGCGCACCCAGCAGTCCAGCAGCAGGTCGGGTTCGGCGTGGGTGGCCACCCGCGGCCAGTCCAGCCCGGCGCGCAGCGCCCCCTGCACCGCGTCGCCGGTCTGCGGGTAGTCGGCCACCGGGTGCCGCCAGTGCACCGCGAGCAGGGTGCCTCCGGGCCGGACCGCCGTCCGCACCTGGTCGACCAGGTCGGCGAGGTCGGCCGGTGACAGGTAGTAGAGGACCTCCGAGAGCACCAGGAGGTCCACCGGCGGCAGCGGGTCGACCGGCGCGGTCCGCTGCTCGACGGCGACACCGGGGTTGCGTGCGGCGGCGCGGGCCACCGCGGCGGCGCTGGTGTCCCAGGCGGCGAACCGGTCGCAGCGGGGGGCCAGGACGGCGGTCAGCTCCCCCACCGAGCAGCCCACCTCGAGCCCGTCGCGGTAGCGCTCCCGGGGCAGCGCGGCGGCGGTGAGGGCGTACTTGCGGCGCTCGTACCAGCGGGTGCGCATCGACCAGGGGTCCTCGGCGTCGGCGTAGAGGCCGTCGAAGTACGTGGGGGGCAGGGTCACCAGAGCACCTCGTGGTCGCGGTCGGCGTGGGCCAGGAACTCCGGGGGCAGCACCGCCGGGTCGGGCCCGAGCGGGTGCACCTGCGTGGTGAAGCAGGCGACCGCGGCGCGCTTGGCGTCCCGCACCCCCGGCGGCAGCGCGACCGCCCGGGCGCGGTCCCAGGGCAACCGGGGGTCGCCGGGGTGCGACCAGTGCCAGGCCCACACCGGGTACTGCGCGACCGGCACGCCGAGTGCGCCCGCGGCGGCCACGGTGGCCCGGCCCACCGCCTCGTGGTCGGGGTGGCCGTCCCCGGTCCAGGTGGTGAGCACCAGGTCCGCCCCGGCCAGCACGGGTGCCAGGGCGTCGGTCAGCCCGGCCTCGTGCTCGGCGACCCCGGAGTCGGGCAGCCGCAGCCGGACGGCGTCCACCGGCGCCACCCCGAGGGCGGCCAGTGCGGCGCCGGACTCCCGCTCCCGGGCCGCGGCGAGGTCGGCCGGGCCGAGGACCGGGTTGCCGGGGTGGCTGGCCTCCCCGTCGGTGACCGCGACGTGCACCAGGTCCACGCCGGCGGCGGCGAGCAGCGCCATCGTGCCGCCGACGCCGAGCACCTCGTCGTCGGGGTGCGCGGCGCACACGACCACCCGCCGCCACCCCGGGTCGCGCCGCCACGCCGGCCACGCCGGCCGCTGCGCCGCCCAGACCTCCTCCGGCGTCGCGCCGGGCCGGTGACCCGCCGCCGGGGTGCTCACCGGGCGGCCCGCAGGGGCTCGGCGAGCGCGGCCAGGTCCCGCTCGCCGTGGTGCTGGCGCAGGTAGACCTCCAGGTCGGCGCAGCGCGCGGCGTGCGCCGCGTCGTGCGCGGCCGGGCCGGCGCCGAGCACCCGGCCGGTGGTGGCCAGCACCTCCAGCCCGGTCCGGGCGGCCAGCCCGCGCACCCGCTGCGCCCGCACCGCAGCGGCGCCCGCCCGGTCGACCGGGTCGGCGTCCACCTCGGCGGCGGCCACCGCGAGCGCGGCGTCGAGGGCGGACAGCGCGACGTCGACGGCGCCCCAGGCGGCGTCCCGCAGCGGGTCGGGCCCGGCCGCGACGGCGGCGGCCAGCCGGTCGGCCACCGCCCGCGCGCCACCGGCCCAGACCGCGGCGACGCCGATGCCGCCGTGCCAGAAGCCCGGCCGGTCGAGGTAGCCCCGCACGCCGCCGACCGGCTGCGCGGGGACGGCGTCGAACCGGACGTCGGCGGTGTCGCTGCCGGCCATCCCGGGCGCGGCCCAGGCACCGGGGACGGCGGTCGCGCGCGGGTCGGCGAGGTCGACGAGGAAGAGCCGGCGGCCGTCGTCGGCGTGCGCGGTGACCAGCGCCGCGGTGCACACCCGCGCCCCGGAGCACCAGCGCTTGGTCCCGGTCAGGGTCCAGCCGCCGCCCGTGCGGGTGGCGGTGACCCGGCCGTCGGGCGGCTCGGCGGCCCACACGCCCAGCCGCGCGCCGGGGTCGGGGTCCGGGCCGCCGAGCTCGGCCAGCACGGCGACCGCGTCGGCGTGGCCCTCGGCCAGGCGGGCCAGCGGCAGGTCGCGTGCCCCCAGCGCCGTCAGGCCGGACCAGCGCCGGGAGGTGGAGCCTCGTCCGGGCAACGGCAGGGCCCAGCCCGAGGCGACCAGCTCGGTGAAACCGGCAGCCGTCCGGGTGATCTGCGGGCACCAGTCCTCGGTGAGCACGCAGCGCCCGCTACCCCTGCACCGGGGGATCCCAATCCGGTACGGGCAGGTCCCTCCGCGTACGCCGTTCGGCATGTGTAGCGCGGGCGGGACCGCGGTACTAGGGCCCCGGGACCGCCGACCGGCGGTCGCACGACGAGTTCTTGGAGGAACCGCGGTGTTCGAGGACGAGGACATGACCAGCGTTGAGGGTCCGGCCGACAGCGGTGCCGGCGAGGGCACCCCGGGTCAGCACGACGGCGGCGCGGACGGCTCGGCCGAGGGCCCCGCGGACAGCGGCGCCGGCGAGGGCACCCCGGGCCAGCAGGACGGCGGCGCGGACGGCGGCGCCGAGGGCCCCGCGGACAGCGGCGCCGGTGGCGGCACCCCGGGCCAGCAGGACGGCGGGGCCGACGGCTCGGCCTGACCCGAGCAGCACGGCGAGGGCCGGGGCACCATCCCAGCGCGGGTGGTCCCCCGGCCCTCGGCACGACCGGGGCGGCGACGTGCGCCCGCTCCGGGCACGACGAGGACGGCAGGGTCGGCCGGCACCCGCCGCGGACGAGGAGGAACAGGTGGAGCACGGAGGAACGGCCCTGCGCCGGTGCGTGGGCGTCGACCCGGCGGAGTTCGCCGTCGCGTACTGGGCCCGCCGTCCGCTGCTGACCAGCGCGGCCGAGCTGGGCCAGGACTTCTCCGACCTGCTCACCCTGGCCGACGTCGACGAGCTGCTGAGCACCCGCGGTCTGCGCACCCCCTTCCTGCGCATCGCCCGCAACGGCGAGGTCGTCGACGCCAAGCGCTTCACCGGCCCGGGCGGCGCGGGGGCCGAGGTGGCCGACCAGGTCTCCTCCGACGCCGTCCTGCGGCTGTTCAGCGAGGGCTCGACGGTGGTGCTGCAGGGCCTGCACCGCCTCTGGCCGCCGCTCATCGCCTTCGCCGACGCGCTCGCCGCCGAGCTGGGCCACCCCACGCAGGTCAACGCCTACATCACCCCGCCGTCCTCGCAGGGCTTCTCCCCGCACTACGACGTGCACGACGTCTTCGTCCTGCAGGTCGCCGGCGAGAAGCACTGGACCATCCACGAGCCGGTGCTCACCGACCCCCTCCGCACCCAGCCCTGGGGCGAGCGGGCCGACGCGGTGGCTGCCCGTGCGGCTGAGGAACCGGTCATCGACGCCGTGCTGCGCCCCGGCGACGCGCTCTACCTGCCGCGGGGCTACCTGCACTCGGCGCGCGCCCTGGGCGAGATCAGCGCGCACCTGACCATCGGCGTGCACGACGTGACCCGGTGGAGCGCGGTGGAGTCCGCGCTCGACCTGGTGCGCACCCTCGCCGTCGACGACCCCGCGCTGCGCACCTCGCTGCCGCTGGGTGTCGACCTGGCCGACCCGCGCAGCACCGCCGACGACGTCGCCGCGGTCATCGCGGGCCTGCACGCCGCGCTGGACCGGGTCGACCCGGCCGCGGTGGCCGACCGGCTGCGGTCGCGGACCTGGGCGCAGGTGCGCCCGGAGCCGGTGGCCCCGCTGGCGCAGTCCACCGCCGCGGCCTCGCTGTCCTCCGACACGGTGCTAAGGGTGCGCCCGCGGCTGCGGGTGCAGCTGCGCGACGCCGTCGGCGAGCAGGTCGTGCTGGTGACCGGACGGCAGCACCGCACCTTCCCCGCGGCCCAGCGCCCGGCGCTGGCCGAGCTGCTGGCCGTGGGCGAGCTCAAGGTGGGCGACCTGCCCGGCCTGGGCGCCGACGAGCAGGTCGAGCTGGCCCGCCGGCTGGTGGTGGAGGCCGTGGCCGTCGTCCCCGACGCACGGCCCGGTGCAGCCGTGCACCATGGGAGCCGATGACCGCGGAACAGCTGCCCGACGGGGCGCCGGAGGACCCGTACTGCCAGCACCCCGACCCGAGGCGCCGCCCCGTCGGCCGGCTGGACGCCGGCCGCTGCTCGGTGCAGGCGCTGCTGGCCGGTGACTCCCCGCTGGCCACCGCTCCCCCGGCCCGCCGCTGGCTCCTGGTGGAGCAGCCCGGGCCGTGGGGCCGCGACGCCCTGCTGCAGTCCCGCTTCGACGCCGACGTCGCCCCCCGCCTGGCGCAGCGCGCCCGCGAGGCCGGCCTGCGGATCCAGATGGTGCGCCGGCCCGGCGAGAAGCTGGCCGACTCGCAGGGCCGGTGGGCGGTCGCCGACGTCCGCGAGGGCTGGGTGCGGTGGTCACGGCGCACCCGGGACGCCGAGCTGCTCGAGGTGCCGCTGGACGGCTCGGTCGGCGTGCAGGTCGACGCGCCGTCCTTCCTGGTCTGCACGCACGGCGGGCACGACGCCTGCTGCGCGGTGCGCGGCCGCCCGCTGGCCCGGACGCTGTCCGGGGACGTCTGGGAGACCAGCCACCTGGGCGGCGACCGGTTCGCCGCGAACGTGCTGGTGCTGCCCACCGGGCACCTCTACGGCCAGGTGCCCGAGGACGGCGGCGGGCTGGCCGAGGCGCACGCGCGCGGTGAGGTGCTGCTCGAGGGTCTGCGCGGCCGGGCCGGGCTGACGCCGCCGGCGCAGGCCGCGCAGCAGTTCGCCCGGGTCGAGCTGGGCCTGCTGGGCGTGGCCGACCTGCCGGTGCTCTCGGTGCGGTCGGGAGGCGCGGCCGACGACGGCACGGAGCGGTGGGAGGTCGACCTGCGCGGGCCCGACGGCGACGTCGCGGTGGTGCTGGACAGCCGGCTGTCGGCCGACGCCCGGCTGCTGACCTGCGCTGCGCTCAAGCCGGGGCGCTGGCGGACCTGGCACCCGGTCTCGGTCGGCTAGAGGCCGGCCTCCCCGCGCACCCGGCGCGAGGGCTGGAAGAACGACAGGTCGAGGAAGTCCGGCGGGTCGGCGACGCCGGGCCCGCCGTCGGCCACCCACTGCAGCACGTCCTGGGTGATCTCCTCCTCCAGGACACCGCCCACCCACTGCGGCCGGGCGCCGGCGGCCCGCCCGGCGGGGCTGGGGCTGACCACCACGACGTTGGACCGCTCGCAGGCGTCCAGGCAGTCGACCACCCGCACCGTCGCCCCGCCGGCCCGGAAGGCGTCCAGCTGCGCGCGGTGGTCGGTGCCGGGGTGCTTCTCGGCGCGGCCGCAGCAGCAGCCGCGGCACACGGTCAGCAGCGGGCCGCTCACAGCGCGGCCCCCCGGCCCACCAGCAGCGGGATCGCCAGCTCGGTCGCAGTCAGCGAGCCGTGGTAGGCCGCCAGCACCGAGGGCACCGGCTCGCGCCGGGTGGCGGTGACCGCCCAGGTGCCGCGGGCCAGGGCCACGACGTCGCCGATCCGGGCGACCAGGTCGTCCTCGACCGGGCCGAACACCCCGCTGGCGACCGCCTCGTCGCGGCCCACCACCCAGGCGCGGTCACCGAGCTCGTCCCGCCAGGCGGCGAGGACGTCGTCGGCGGCCCCGGGCACGGCGTGCACGTAGCGGGCCCGCGGCTCGCCGGCCAGCAGCCGGACGCCCTCGGTGAGCGACGGCGTGGCGTCGACGTCGAGCCGGGTGGTGGCCGGGACGTCGAGCATGCCGTGGTCGGCGGTCACCAGGAGGGCGGCGTCGTCGGGCAGTCCGTCGAGCACCTGGGCCACCACGAGGTCCACGTGGGCCAGCTGCTGGCGCCAGGACGGGGAGTCCACCCCGCGCACGTGCCCGGTCAGGTCGAGCTCGGCGTGGTAGCCGTAGACCAGGGTGCGGTCGGCGGCGGCCAGCGAGCGCGTGAGCACCCCGGCCAGGTCGCCGGGGCTGACCGCCGGGGCGTACCGGGCACCGCGGTAGGCGGCGTCGGTCAGACCGGAGCCGGCGTAGGCGTAGGGGCCGACCACGGTGGAGGGCACGTCGGCGGCGGCGAGCCCGGCGAAGACGGTGGGGCGCGCCTGCCAGCGGGCCGGGTCGGGGTCGTCGGTCCACTGCGTGTGGGTCAGCGGCCGGTCCTCCCCGGGGACGTCGGTGACGAACCCGAGCACCCCGTGCGCGCCCGGCGGCACCCCGGTGCCCAGGCTGGTCAGGCTGACCGGGGTGGTGCTGGGGCAGGGGGCCTGCAGGTCGCCGAGGGGGTGCGCCAGCCCGGCGAGGGTGGGCGCGAGGTCGGCGTGCGCGCGCAGCAGGTCCGCGCCCAGGCCGTCGACCAGCAGGACGGCGACCCGGCGGGCGCCGTGCAGGTGCTCGGCCAGGCCGAGGCGGTCGGCGTCGCCGACGCCGAGCGCGGCCGAGACCGAGGGCAGCACGTCGGCCAGCGTCGCCGAGCCGTAGGCCGGGCGGTGCAGGTCGGCGGGGAGCGTCACAACGTGTCGCGGGTGGCGACGACGTGCAGAGCGGTGGCGACGTCGCGGTAGGGCGACAGGCCGGCGAGCTCCAGCTCCAGCCGGCGCAGCGCGTCGGGGTCGGCGCCGGAGGTCGACTCCAGCAGGTCGGCGACCACGGACACCCCGCGCCACTCCCCCGCCTGCAGGCCCGCGTCGTGCACCAGGGTCAGCAGCTCGTCGGGGCTGAACCGGCGCCGGGCGAGCCGGGTGCGGGCCCGGTCGGGGGCGGGGTCGCGGTCTCCGAGCAGGGCGTGGGCCTCCACCGGGTGGCCGCCCAGGGCCCGGGCGAGGACGGCCCCGGCCCGGTTGGCGGCGGTCAGGCTCAGCCGGCCGCCGGGGCGCAGCGCCGCCGCGATGCCGGCCAGGGTGGCGGCGGGGTCGTCGACCACCTCGAGGACGGCGTGCACCAGGGCCAGGTCGTAGCCGCCGTCCAGGCCGGCGACGGCGCCGAGCGCGTCGGCGTCGCCCTGCACGCCGCGGACCAGGCCGCCCACCCCGGCGAGGTCGGCGCGGCGCCGCAGGGTGGCCAGCGCGTCGGCGGAGGTGTCCACGACGGTGACGGAGTGGCCGCGCTGGGCCAGCGGCACCGCGAACACCCCGGCGCCGCCGCCGACGTCGAGCACCTGCAGCGGCGCACCGCCGACCAGCGGGTCCAGCGCCGCCCACACCGCGGCAGCGCGGACCGGGGGCTCGGCGGGGCCGGCGGGCGGGGTCTGCGGCTGCGGCACCCTGGCGACCCTAGACGGGGGCGCGCACCGCCCGCAGCACCGCGTCCCGGACCGTCGTGGGACGCCCCCCGGGCCCGGGCGGGACGACCGCCTCGCGGGTGGGGTCGGTCGCCGACACCTGCCAGTCGGGGCCCAGGTCGAGCCCGGCGGCCATCTCGGCGGCGGTGGCGAACAGCTCGGCGCTGAACGGGGTCTCGCCGCCACCGTGGGAGTCGGCGTGGTGCGCGGTGATGAGCAGGGTGCCGCCGGGGGCGACCGCGGCGGCGAGCTTGCGGTGGAAACCGGTGAGCTCGGCACGCGGGAACTGCACGAAGGAGACGGTGACCAGGTCGTGGGCGCCGGCCGGCGGGGCCCAGTCGCTGCGGCCGTCGGAGTGCTCGAAGGTGATCGCGTCCGCGACGCCGGCCGCGCGGGCGGCCTCGCGGGCGCGCTCGAGGGCGACCGGCGAGACGTCGGTGGCGGTGACCTGCCAGCCCCGGGCGGCCAGCCAGATCGCGTCGCCGCCCTCGCCGCAGCCGACGTCGAGCGCACGGCCGGGTGCCAGCTCGGTGGCGGTCTCGACCAGCCGCTGGTTCGCGTTGCCCGACCAGATCGGCCGCTCGCGGTAGCGGTCGTCCCAGAACGCCTCGGTGAACCACAGCGACGGGTCGGTGTCCCGCCACGCCGCCATCTGCTCCGCCGAGCCGTGGTCGTGGTGCTCGTGGTCGTGCCCGTGGTCGCCGTGGTGGTCGTCGGGTGCGTGGTCGTGGGGGTGCGCGGGAGCCATGCCCCGACCCTCGAGCTCCCCGGCCGCCACCGCAAGGAACCGTGCCGTTCCGGCAAGTTCCGGTCGGCGGGCCCGACGCGGTGGGCCGCCCGACGCGGTGGGCGGATCAGGCCGGGCGCAGCCGGCGCACCTCCGGCTGGCCGGGCGGTGCGGGCTCGGCGGCCGCGGCGGACACCGGCCGGCCCAGCGTGGTCTCGACGACGGCCAGGAACGCACCGGCGTCGCGGACCAGGTCGTCGGCCTCGCGCTCGGTGACCGCCGAGCTGAGCCCCGCCTCGGCCGCCGCCCGCTTGGCCGCGCCGGCGGCGAAGAACGCCGCCCACTCCCCCAGCTCCGGGGCGACCTGGCCGATGAGGACCCAGGCGCTGCGCGGGCGGCGCCGACCCGACTCGGGCCGCGTGCGGGCGGCCAGCACCGCCGCCGCGCCCCGCAGGGCGGCCAGGTGCGCGGTGGCGTAGCGCCACCCGGCATCACGGCACCCGGCCGCCTCGGCCAGCCCGCGGTGGGCCTGACCGAGCAGCTGCGAGGCCGCCGGCGGCAGCGGTGGGGTGAGCTCCAGCTGGGCGGGCGAGAGCGCCCGGGCCGCGCCCATCAGTCGTGCACCCGCACGAGCGACCAGCGGTCGTCCGCCGGCTCCCAGGTCAGGTCGAAGACCCCGGCGAAGCTGGTGCGCGACCGGCCGGAGCGCACCGCCTCGACCCGCCACACCTGCCGGCCCGGCCCGGCCTCGACCCGGTGCTCGACCAGCTGCCCGACCTCGTACCGGCCCCGGCCGAGGCCCTCGCCCCGCCAGAACCGGAGCGGACCGGACGGCCCGCGCTCCACCTGCACCCGCTCCCCCGCCAGCACCTGGACCATCGCCGCCTCCCCCTCGCCCCGGGACCCCACCCGCTGTTCGAACGCGCGTTCGAACACGACCAGGACACCATGCCCGCCGGGGGCCGTCAACCGGGGAGTCGAACACGTGTTCGTCTGCATGCACGGAGCAGAGCACGGACCACCGACAGTTCCGGGCCGGCCGGGCCCGGGGTGCGGCGTCCGGGCGGCGGTGGGTCCTACGGTGCCGTCGTGCCCCTCGACGCGCTGCAGGTGCTGGACCGGGAGACCACGGCCCTGGCCGCCGCCCTCGTGGCGGCCCGGGACGACGGCCGGCTGGGCGCACCTGTCCCCGGCTGCCCCGGCTGGTCGGTCGCCGACCTGGGCCGGCACACCGGTGGGGTGCACCGCTGGGCCGCCGCGGCGCTGGTCACCGACCGGCCGCCGGCCGAGCCCACCGGCCCGGTCGAGGACGAGCTGGTCCCCGGGTGGTACGCCGAGGGCGCCGGGCAGCTGCGCACCGCGCTCCGGTCGACCCCGCCGGGCACCCCGTGCTGGACCTTCGACCGCACCGACGGCACCGCGGGGTTCTGGCGCCGCCGCCAGGCCCACGAGGCGGCGCTGCACCGCTGGGACGCGGAGAGCGCGCTGCACCCGCGCGGCACGGCCGGGCCCCGGATCGACGCGGCCACCGCACTGGACGGCGTCGACGAGGTGCTCACCGTCTTCCTCCCCCGCCAGGTCCGGCTGGGTCGCTGCCCCGACGCCCCGGGCCGGGTCGGGCTGGTGGCGGCCGAGGACGGCCGCCCCCGGGTGCTGGCCACCGGCGACGGGCCCGGCGGACAGGTCGGTGCGGTGACCGCGCCGGCCGAGGGGCTGCTCCTGCTGCTGTGGCGACGGATCGGCGTCGACGACCTCCGCCTGGAGGTCACCGGCGACACCACCGCCGTCCGCGAGCTGCTGGACCGGCCGCTCACGCCCTGAGCCCGGTCGGACGTGCACGGCCGACCGTCCAGGTGCAGGATGGTTGGGCGTGGCAACCGCATCTCCCGGCACCCGCGCACCCGAGGCGACCTTCCTCGGCCAGCCCCGCGGCCTGGCGCACCTGTTCGGCGTCGAGATGTGGGAGCGGTTCAGCTTCTACGGCATGCAGGCGATCCTGCTGTACTACCTCTCCTACTCGGCGGCCGACGGCGGCCTGGCCATCAGCACCTCCACCGCGGCCAGCATCGTGGGCGCCTACGGCGGCACGGTCTACCTGTCCACCATCGTCGGCGGCTGGGTCTCCGACCGGCTGGCCGGGCCGGAGCGGGTGCTGTTCTGGTCGGCCGTCGTCGTCATGGCCGGCCACGTCGCGCTGTCCCTGCTGCCCGGTCTGCTCGGCGTCGGGGTCGGTCTGGTGCTCATCGCGCTGGGCAGCGGCGGGGTCAAGGCCACCGCCACCACCCTGGTCGGGCTGCTCTACGCCGACGGCGACGACCGTCGGGACGCGGGCTTCTCCGTCTTCTACCTCGGCATCAACGTCGGCGCCCTCGTCGGCCCGCTCCTGACCGGGCTGGCGCAGTCCGCCGTGGGCTTCCACCTCGGGTTCGGGCTGGCCGCCGTCGGCATGGCCGCGGGCCTGGCCCAGTACGCCTGGGGCCGCCGGGGGCTGGCCGGGACCGGCCGCGAGGTGCCCTCGCCGCTGCCTGCGGACCAGCGCCCGCGGTGGGTGGCCGGTGCCGTCGTCGGCGTCCTGCTCCTCCTCGCCCTCGCGCTCACCGGGGTGCTGCGCGCCGACCGGCTGGCCACCGTCGTGGTGTGGGTCTGCGTGGTGGTCTCGGCCGGCTACTTCGTGCAGCTGCTGCGCAGCGCGCGGGTCGACCGGACCGAGCGCCGGCGGGTGCTGGCCTTCATCCCGATGTTCGTCGCCAGTGTCGCGTTCTGGTCGCTGTACCAGCAGCAGTCCACGGTGGTGGCGCTGTACGCGGACTCCCAGCTCGACCGCGACCTGTTCGGCTGGACGGTGCCCGCGTCCTGGGTGCAGTCGATCAACCCAGTCTTCATCATCCTGCTGTCCGGTGCGTTCGCCGCGCTGTGGACCCGCCTGGGGCCCCGCCAACCCTCGACGCCGGTCAAGTTCGCCGCGGGCACCGCGATCATGGGTGTGGCGTTCCTGCTGTTCCTGCCGATGGCCGGCGACGGCCCGGGCGGGGCGCCGCTGCTGGGCCTGGTCGGCATCCTGCTGGTGTTCACCGTCGCCGAGCTGCTGCTGTCACCGGTGGGGCTGTCGCTGTCCACCAAGCTCGCGCCCGCGGCCTACCGCACCCAGATGGTCGCGCTGTGGTTCCTCTCCACCGCCATCGGCACCTCGCTGGCCGGGGTCTTCGCCGGGGAGTACGACCCCTCGACGCAGACCGCCTACTTCGGCACCCTCGGCGGCGTCGCCGTCGTCCTCGGGGTGGTCCTGGCGCTGGCGACCCCGGCGATCCGGCGGCTGATGTCCGGGGTCCGCTGACCCTCAGGCCCGGAACCAGCTGCCCTCGGGCAGGTCGAGATCGGGCTCGACCAGGCCCGGCGCGGCGTCCTCGGGCTCCCACGGCCAGAGCTCGACCACGTCGCGCACCGCGGCGGCTAACGGCCCGCCGTCCAGCCCGGTGCGGGTCTCGTCGATCCCGAGCCCCGGCGCCAGGACGACGACGGACAGCGGACCGGCCGGCGGGACCGGGTGCAGCCAGAGGCCCTGCTGCACGCTCCGCCCGCCGCCGCCCCCGCCGCGGCTGGTGAGCAGCACGTCGCCGCCCTCCCCGTGCAGGCTCCCGCGCCGGCCGTCGGCGAACTGGACCCCCAGCAGCGGGCCCCGGCCGCGCCGACCGCCGAAGACGTGCTCGTGCAGCTCCTCGGCCGCCGACCGGGTCGTGACGACGAGGTCGAGGGCGACGCCCGTGGAGTAGACCTGCGCCCCGGTCAGCGCCACGGCGACGTCGTCGGTGCGGGCGAGCAGCGCGGCCAGCGGCACCCCGACCGGGACCTCGTTGTCCGGCGGCTGCCAGACCGGGCGCTGCCCGTCCTCCTCGGCGCCGAAGGCCTGCGACCACATGCGGCGCACCCTGCCGCAGCGCGGCCGGGTGCGTCCACCGGGTTGCTCAGCCCGCCACGCGGGCGATGGCCTCGGCGAGCTCGGCCGGGCGGGACAGCATCGGGAAGTGCGAGCTCTCGACCTCCACGACCGAGCCCGCGCGGGCGGCCATGGTGCGCTGCAGGTCGGGGCTGAAGACCGTGTCCTGCGTGGTGACCACGTAGGTGCTGGGGTGCTCGCGCCAACCGAGCGCGGTGGCCGCCTCGCCGAAGGTGCCCATCTGGTGCCGGCCCATCCGGGGCACCGCGGCGTCCCACACGTCCTGGGGCACGTCGTGGCCGGGCAGGGCGCGGGCCGTGTCGGGGTCCAGGGTGGCCAGGGTGCCGTCGACGTCGGGCCGGATCCCCTCACCGAGCGTGGTCGGGTGCGGGTCGGTGGCCATCAGCGAGGACACCGAGTCGCCGTCGTCGGGCAGCGCCGCGCAGACGTAGACCAGGTGGCCGACCTCGGCGAGCCCGGCCGACGCCTCGGTGATCACCATCCCGCCGTAGGACTGCCCGACCAGCACGACGCCGGTCCCGGCCGCGCGGACGGCGGTGCGCACCACCTCGGCGTCGGCGGCGAGGTCACCGGACTGGCCCCGGCTGGCCAGGTCCACCGCGGTCGCGGTGATGCCGCGGTCGGCGAGCTCGGCGACGACGGCGTCCCAGGCCCAGGCACCGAGGAACGCTCCGTGGACGAGGACGACGGGCTGGGGCACGGCAACTCCCGGGATGGGTTCGGGCGCCGGGAGGTGACCCGGCGCACACGGAACCTCGCACACGACCCGGCCGTGCGCGAGCGATGAGTCCGACCGGCCCCGCCGGTCCTCCCAGGGACGACGACGAGGAGGACCCGTGCGACCAATCGTGATCACCCAGAACATCACCCTGGACGGCGTGGTGGACAACGAGCAGAGCTGGTTCGACGTCACCGCCGAGACCGCCGAGGGCCGGGAGCTGGCCGCGGCCACCGCCGAGCTCGCCGCCGGGTCGGACACCTTCCTGTGCGGCCGGACCACCTTCGAGGAGATGCGTGGCTTCTGGCCGCACCAGCGCGACGACCGCACGGGCGTGACCGCACACCTGGAGCGGGTGCAGAAGTACGTGGTGTCCACGACGCTCACCGACCCGGGCTGGGCCGGCACCACCGTGCTGCGCGGCGGCGACCGCCTGGCCGGGGAGATCCGGCGCCTGCAGGAGGCCGACGGTGCCGACGTCGTGCTCACCGGCAGCATCGCGCTGGGGCACGACCTGCTGCGGCAGGGCCTGGTCGACGAGCTGCGGCTGTTCACCTACCCGGTGGTGCTGGGCCGGGGCCGCCGACTGTTCCCCGAGGGCGTCGACCTGCGACTGGGGCTGCTGGAGGAGCGGCGGTTCCGCGGCGGCGTCGTCCTCACCCGGTACCGGGTCCGGCGCACCTGACCGGCGTGGTCAGCGTCGCCGGCCGGCCCGGGCCGCGAAGGCGTCCAGGGCCTCGAGCACCTCCCCGGCCTGCCACATGCGGTTGCGGCGCCGGCCGGTGAACTCGGTGACCACCCCGGCGGCCTCCAGCGGCGCCAGGGCGCGCGGCACGTTCTGGGCCGGGATGCCGAGCTCGCGCGCGACGACGCCGGCGTCCACCACCGGCTGGCGGACGAGCAGGTCCGCCAGCCGCCACGCAGCGGCGTCGGACCGTGCGCGGACGGTCCCCGTCCACCCGGCCCGCACCGCCCTGAGCTGCTCCACGAGCTGCGTGGCGTTGGTGATCGCGGCGAGCGTGCCGGCGGTGAACGCCTCGACGACGGGTTCGAGCTCGCCGAGGCGGTAGGCGGTCAGCGCGTCGAAGTACCCCTCCACGTCCACCAGCAGCCCGGCCGACACGGGCACGGTGACCGCCCGGGTGACCCCGTGGTGGCGCAGGAGCGAGTGCACCAGGGCCCGGCCCGTGCGGCCGTTGCCGTCCGGGAAGGGGTGGATGGTCTCGAACTGCGCGTGCGCCACGGCTGCCAGCACCAGCGGTGCGACGTCCGTGCGGACCGCGAACCGGAGGAGGTCGGCCACCAGCCCCGGCACGTCGTCCGCGACCGGCGCGACGTACTCGGCCTCGTGGGGACCGTAGGACGTGCCCCCCACCCACACCTGCTCGTCCCGCCAGCGCCCGGCGATCGCGGGTTCGGTGTCCCGCAGCAGGGCCTCGTGCATCGCGAGCACGGCGCCGGGCGTCGGCTCGTCGGAGAGGTCGAGGGCCGCACGCATGGCGGCGACGTTGCCCACCACGGCCTCGGCGTTGCGCGTGGACGGCGACCCGATCTCGGCGACGGCGATCGCTCGTGCCCCGGAGGTCAGCTGCTCGATGCGCGAGGACGACGCCGACTCGGTGCGCAGCAGGACGGCGGCGAAGGGGGCGACCTCCGCCCCCATCCGGGTGTCGAAGCGGGCTACCTCGGCGGCCGCGTCCTCCGCGGCGCGGAGCACACCGGCCCGGACGGCCGGGACCCGGGCTGCGATCGTGGGCACGACCGCAGCCCGGTAGGGGCCGGCGTGCCGCAGCCGGACCGCGCGGGGTACGACGTCGTCGGGCAGCCCGGGCCGCCACGGCACCTCCCGACTGCCGATGGCGGGCCAGCCGGCATCATCCGCGAACACACGTCGATCTTATTCGCACTTGTGGCACAAGTGCGAACGATGCTCGGGGAGGTTCTCACCCGGGTGCGACGATCGGGCACGTGACCTCGACCGAGCACCCGATGGTGGCCCACGTGCAGCAGGTCCTGCGGGACGCCGGGGTGACCGGCGAGGTGGTGCACCTGGCCGAGAGCGCGCGCACCGCCCGGGAGGCCGCGGACGCCCTCGGCGTCGAGGTCGGCGCGATCGCCAGCAGCCTGGTCTTCGAGGTCGCGGGCAACCCCGTGCTGGTGCTCACCAGCGGTGCGCACCGGGTGGACACCGCCAAGGTGGCCGGGCTGCTCGGCGTCCCCGAGCTGCGCAAGGCCACCGCCGCCTTCGTCCGCGAGCACACCGGCCAGGCCATCGGCGGGGTGGCGCCGGTGGGCCACCCCGAGCCGGTCGGCACCCTGGTCGACATCACCCTGGCCCGCTTCCCGCAGGTCTGGGCCGCCGCCGGGCACCCCCACGCGGTCTTCCCCACCACCTACGACGAGCTGCTGCGGATCACCGCCGGCACGGCCGCCGAGGTCGACGCCGGCTGAGGGACCCGCCGCAGGCGCGTCAGTGGGAGGATCGGTCCATGCCGGAGCCCGCAGCATGACCGCACCGACGACCCGGGTGACCGAGCTGCCCACCGCGTGGATGCGCGAGCACCTGCACGAGGCGCTGGCCATCTACGGCCGGGCCATGGGCTACGGCGACTCCGTCGTCGCCGGCCGGTACGGGTACGCGGTGCAGCACACCGAGCGGCAGGGCTTCCGCGCCGTGGGCGCCTTCGCCTCCGGTCCGGACGGCGAGCACCTGGTCGGCTTCGGCTACGGGTACCTGGTCGCGCCCGGCCAGTGGTGGCACGACCAGGTCCGGCACGCCCTCGACCGGCGCACCGCCAAGCGCTGGCTGCCCGGCGGCTTCGAGGTGTGCGAGCTGCACGTCGACCCCGACCACCAGAGCCAGGGCCTGGGCCGGCAGCTGCTGCACGCCCTCGTCCGCGACCTGCCCTACCCGGCGGCGCTGCTGTCGACCCCGGACTCCGACACCAAGGCCTTCCGGCTCTACCGGGCCGACGGGTTCGTCGACCTGGCGCGCAACCACCACTTCCCGGGCGACGCCCGCCCCTTCGCCATCCTCGGCGCCCGCCTGCCGCTCGGGACCCCGGCCTAGTGGCCGACGTCGTCGTCGTCGGCTCCGGGCACAACGGCCTGGTCGCCGCCTGCCACCTGGCGGTCGCCGGGCTGGACGTCGAGGTCGTGGAGGCCGACGACGTGCTCGGCGGCGCGGTGTCCACCGTCGAGCGTTGGCCCGGCGTGCGGGTCGACCGCGGCTCCAGCGCGCACGTCATCGTCCGGCACTCGGGCGTCGTCGAGGAGCTCGACCTCGCCGCGCACGGCCTGCGCTACGTCGACTGCGACCCGTGGGGCTTCGCACCCGCCCCCGACCCGGGCAGCGACGGGCCCGACGGCCGGCCGCTGGTCTTCTCCGTCGACCTCGACGCCACCTGCGCCTCGATCGAGGCGGCCTGCGGCCCGGCCGACGCCGCCGCCTACCGCCGGTTCGTCGAGGTGTGGGGCCCCCGCAGCGCACGGGTGGTGCAGGCCTTCGGCGACCGGCCGAGCCCCGGTCGTCTCGCCCGCCACCTGTGGCCGCTGGGCGCCCCGGCCAAGGGCCGGCCCCGGGTGTCCGGGGGCGACCTGGCCACCGACTTCCTGGGTTCGGGCGACGCACTGCTGGACCGCTGGTTCACCAGCGAGCGGCTCAAGGCGGCCCTGGCCTGGTTCGGCGCGCAGTCGGGACCCCCGATGTCCGAGCCGGGCACCGCGGCGATGGTCGGCTGGGCGGCGCTGCTGCACACCACCCCGCCCGGGCACCCGGTCGGGGGCTCGGGCGGGCTGACCGCGGCGCTGCGCCGCAAGCTCGAGGCGCACGGCGGTCGGGTCACCCTCGGCGACGGCGCCGCCTCGCTGCTGGTCGAGGACGGCCGCACGGCCGGCGTCGTCCTGGAGTCCGGACGCCGGATCACCGCCTCCACCGTGGTCGCCGCCTGCCACGTCGGGGCCACCCGGGCGATCGCCGGGGAGCACGCCCCGCCCGCGCTGCGCGACGCCGACCCGCCGCTGGGCAACGGGTTCGGCCTGGTCGTCCGCTGCCTCACCGACGCGCTGCCGGCCTACCCCGGCGTCGACCCGGCCGACTCGTTGCAGGGACTGCAACTGCTGTGCACCGACCGCGCCGTGCTCGCCCGGGCACACGGCGACTGGCAGGCCGGCGATCTTCCGCGCGAGCCGGTCCCGCTGGCGATGAGCTTCTCGGCCAGCGACGACACCCTCGCCCCGCCCGGGCAGCACGTGGTGACGATCTGGGGCCAGTGGTACCCCTACCGGCTCGGCGACGGCCGCAACTGGGACGCGATCGCCGAGTCCGAGGCCGGCCGGCTGGTCGCCGCCGTCGACCGGTTCGCCCCCGGTTTCGCCGACTCGGTGCAGTCGCTGTACATCCAGACGCCCCTGAAGCTGGAGCAGGAGCTGCGGCTGCCGCGCGGCAACGTCATGCACGTCGAGATGTCGCTGGCCTCGATGTTCGCCTTCCGGCCCACCCCGGCGCTGTCGGGCCACCGCGTGCCGGGCCTGCCCGGGCTGTACCTCACCGGTGCGTCCACCCACCCGGGCGGCGGGGTCAGCGGCAACAGCGGCCGGACGGCGGCCCGGGTGGTGCTGGCCGACCGCGGTGGCCGGACCGCCGCCCTGCGCCGCCTGCTGCGCCGGTGACCCGCGCACCCTGGGTGCTCACCGCGGCGCTGCTGGCCACCGCGATCGCCTACCCGCTCACCGCCGGCGGCGCCCGCGACGCGGTCAGCTGGACCATCGTGCTGCTGGGCTCGGCGCTCACCGTGGTGCACGCCGGGCTCTCCCGCGGGTGGCGCACCGGGCTGTCCGTCGCGGGCCTGACGGTGCTCGTCTCGGTGGTGTTCGAGTCCGTCGGGCTGGCCACCGGGTTCCCCTACGGGAGCTACCGCTACTCCGACGCGCTGGGCCCCACCCTGCTGGGTGTGCCGTCCCTGGTGCCGCTGGCCTGGCTGATGATGGTCTGGCCCAGCTGGCTGCTGGCCCGCCGGCTCGTGCCCGCGCACCGGGGTGGCCGCATCGCGGTGGCCGCCTACGTCTTCGCGGCCTGGGACGTCGTGCTGGACCCCCAGCTGGTGCAGGCCGGGTACTGGACCTGGGCGCACCCCACCCCCGGCCTGCCCGGCATCGACACGGTCCCGCTGACCAACCTGGGCGGCTGGCTGGTCGCGGGGCTGGTGCTGATGACGCTGCTGGACCTGCTGGTCGCCGGCCGGCCCGCGGCGCTGCCCGACTCCGCCCCGCTCGTCGCGCTGGCCTGGATGGTGCTGGGCGGCGCGCTGGCCCACGCCGGCTGGCTGGGCCTGCCCGGCTCGGCCGTGTGGGGGGTGCTGCTCAGCGCCCCGGTGCTCGTCGTGCTCGTCCGCCGCGCGCTCCGCGCCCGCGCCGCCCGCCGTCCCGCCGGCGTCACCTGACGGTGATGGCCCGGAACCGCCGCGGAGCGGGCCATGGCCGTCAGGTGACGCCCGACGGACAGCGGCGGCAACGGCGGCAGCGGGGGCGGACGGCGGTGCGGGTGCTGGCCGGCACCTCCGTCGCGCTCGCCGCCCACGCCGCGCTCAACGCCGTCCTGCTGCGCACCCCGCCGGCCCACCCGCCCGCCACCTCCGCGCGGGTGCGGGTCGTCGTCCCCGCGCGGGACGAGGCGCACCAGCTCGGCGGGTGCCTGGACGCACTGGCTGCGCAGACCGGCGTCCCCCGGCTCGAGGTCGTGGTCGTGGACGACGGCTCCGGCGACGGCACCGCCGCGGTCGCCGCCGCGCACGGCGCCCGGGTGCTCACCGCCGACCCGCCCGGCCCGGGCTGGCTGGGCAAGCCGAACGCCTGCGCGCAGGGCGCCGCCGACGCCGCGGACGTCGACGTGCTGGTGTTCGTGGACGCCGACGTCCGGCTCGCCCCGCACGCGGTGGCCGCCGCCGTCGCGCTGCTCGAGCAGCACGACCTCGACCTGGTCTCGCCCTGGCCCCGCCAGCTCGCGCTCACCCGGGGCGAGCGCCTGGTGCAGCCGCTGCAGCAGTGGCTGTGGGCCACCACCCTGCCGCTGCGGCTGGCCGAGCGACCCGGCCGGCCGTCGATGGCGGCCGCCAACGGGCAGTTCCTCGCCCTGCGGCGGGCCGGCTACGAGCGGGCCGGCGGGCACGGCGCGGTGCGCGGTGAGGTGCTGGAGGACATCGCGCTGCTGCGGGCGGTCAAACGGTCCGGTGGGCGCGGCGTGGTCGCCGACGGGTCGCAGCTGGCGGACACCCGGATGTACGCCGGGTGGGGTGAGCTGGCCGCCGGGTACGAGAAGTCGCTCTGGTCGGCGCTGGGTGGTTCCCCGGCCGGGAGCCTGGCCGCCGGCGCGGCGCTGGCCGCGGTGTGGGTGCTGCCGCCGCTGGCCGGGGGCCGGGCCGGGCTGGTGGGCTACGCCGCCGGGGTCGCCGGGCGGGCGGTCACCGCGGCGCGCACCGGTGGCCGGGTGTGGCCCGACGCCCTGGCCCACCCGCTCGGCGTGCTCGCGCTGGACCTGCTGCTGGTGCGCTCGGTGCTGGGCCACGCCCGCGGGACGCTGCACTGGCGGGGCCGCACACTGACCCGGTGACCGCACACGAGCGCACCTCCTTCGACCCCGCCGAGATGGACCCCTCGGCCTTCTACCGGGTGATGAACTCCGTCGTCGTCCCGCGGCCGATCGCCTGGGTCTGCACCCGCTCGGCCGACGGCGTGCACAACCTGGCCCCGCACTCCTTCTACACGGTGGCGTGCGTCGACCCGCCCGTCGTGCAGTTCACCAGCGTGGGGCGCAAGGACAGCCTGACCAACGTCGAGGCCACGGGTGAGTTCACCATCAGCGTCACGCCGGAGGAGCTGTTCGAGCAGGTCAACGCCACCAGCACCGACTTCCCGCCGGAGGAGGACGAGGCCGAGCACACCGGCGTCGTGCTGGAGGACAGCGACGTGGTGGGGGTCAAGCGGGTCGCCGCCAGCCCGGTCACCCTGGAGTGCCGGCTGCACGGCACGCTGTCCCTCGGCGACTCCACCGTGGTGTTCGGCCGGGTGGTGCACGTCAGCGCGCACGCCGACGCGGTGCGCGACGGCCGGCCGCGCATCGAGGCGCTGCGGCCGCTGGCGCGGCTGGGCGGCAACGAGTGGTCGACCATCGGCGAGCTGAAGGAGATCCGCCGGATCCCCTACAGCGACTGGCAGGCCGACCCCTCGATCGGTCAGGCGCTGCGCGGCGACTGAGGCAGGTGCGGGGCCACCTCGTCGGCGGCGTCGGCACCGAAGGCCAGCGCGAACCGCTCCAGGAACGACTCCCGGGGCAGGTCGTACTCCTGGGTGCCGACCACCTCGACGGCGGCGGTGGCCACCGCCGAGCCCACCTGGGTGGCCCGCTCCAGGCCCAGGCCCCACTGGCGGGCGGCGACGAACCCCGCGCGCAGCGCGTCGCCACCGCCGGTGGGCTCGACCGGCTTGGTCTCCGGGACGGCGATGACCTCGATGGTCTCGGCCCCGGTCTGCTCGACCCGGACGCCGTTGGCCGCGCGGGTGGTCACCCAGGTGCCGACCCGGCCGAGGACCTCCTCGTGGGTCCAGCCGGTCTTCTGCTTGAGCAGTGCGGCCTCGTACTCGTTGGTGAACAGCAGGTCCGCGCCGTCGACCAGGCTGCGGATCATCTCGCCGTCGGCCCAGGCCAGCTGCTGGGAGGGGTCGGCCATGAACCGGTAGCCGCGCTCCCGGCACTCCTCGGTGTGCCGGACCATCGCGGTGGGGTCGTTCGGGCCGATGATCACCAGGTCCAGCGACCCGACCCGCGCGGCCACCGGGGCGAGCTCGATCATCGAGGCCTCGGCCATCGCGCCGGAGTAGAACGACGCGATCTGTTTGCCGCCGACGTCGGTGGTGCAGGTGAACCGGGCGGTGTGCTTGACGTCGGACCACCGGACGGACTTGGTGTCCACGCCGTGGCGCTGCAGCCAGGCGTCGTAGTCGTCGAAGTCGCTGCCGACCGACCCGACCAGGACCGGGGTGAGCCCCAGCAGGCCCATGCCGTAGGCCATGTTCGCCCCGGCCCCGCCCCGGTGCTGCACCAGGTCGTCGACCAGGAAGGACAGCGAGACGTTCTCCATCTGGCCCTCGACGAACTGCTCGCTGAACGAGCCGGGGAAGGTCATCAGGTGGTCGGTGGCGATCGAACCGGTCACGGCGACGGACACGGTGGCGCTCCAGGGGGCTTCGACGAGCAGGACCCGGTGTTCGGCACGGAGGCCACCCGGGGTTCACCCGAGCGTAACGGCGCTGCTCACCCCAGTGCCCGGCGGAGCTGGCGGGCCAGCTGCGCCGAGCCGACCAGCCCGAGGAGGGCACCGACCGCCGTCCCGGCCACCACGACCACCACGTCGAGGTCCAGGCCGGACACCACACCTGCCCCGCCGAGGGTCATCCCGGTCATCGCCACCCGGGTCGGCCGCTCCCAGACCGAGATCGCGCCGGTCTCGTCGACGCCGGCCTGCCCGGCCCGCGCGCGCAGGTAGTCGGGGAACCAGCACAGCGCACCGAAGGCCACCGCCAGCCACCCCGGCGCGCCCGCCAGCCACAGCGCGAGGGCGTACCCGACCTCGGTGAGCCGGTCGACCGCGGAGTCCAGCACGTAGCCGCGGCGGGTGGCCCGGCCACCGGCGATGGCCAGCGCACCGTCGAGGGAGTCCAGCAGGCCGGACAGGCCCACCAGCAACCCCGCCGGGACCAGCCACCAGCCACCCGCCGCGGCCGGGCCGACGGCGGCGCAGGCCACCAGCAGGCCGACGACCGTCACCACCGTCGGGGACAGCCCGGCGAGGGGGCGGGCGAGGGTGTGCGCGAGGGTCAGCCACCCGCGCACGACGGGCGAGGCGCGGGGGTCGGTGCCCCCGTGCCAGCGGGCCCAGGCGTCGAAGTACTCCTCCCGGGTCAGGTACGGCGACACGACCCCAGTCCACCAGGGACAGTGGAGGCGTGCTCGCCGGACTGTCCCCCGCTCGCCGCCGCCTGGTCCTCGGCCTGCTCGCCGCACTGCTCGTGGGCGCACTGGCCGTGGCGGCGGCGGTCCTGGTGCCCCGGCTGACGACCGACGCGCCCGTGCCGGTCAGCCAGGCCGACCCCGGCCCGGTCCTGCTGGTGCCCGGCTACGGCGGGTCGACGACGGGCCTGCAGGCGCTGGCCGACGTGCTGACCGCGGCCGGCCGGGACGCCACCGTGGTGCCGGTCCCCGGGGACGGCACCGGTGACCTCGAGGCCTCGGCGGAGGTGCTGGGCCAGGCGGTGGATGCCGCGCTCGCCCGCACCGGTGCCTCCACCGTCGACGTGGTGGGCTACTCGGCCGGCGGCGTCGTCGCCCGGCTGTGGGCCGCCGACGGCGGCGCCGCGCAGGCCCGGCGCATCCTCACCCTGGGCTCGCCGCACCACGGCACGACCGTCGCCGACCTCGCCGGCTCGCTGGCGCCTGACCAGTGCCCGACGGCGTGCCAGCAGCTGGAGACGAGCAGCGACCTGCTGCGGCGGCTCAACGCCGGCGACGAGACCCCCACCGGGCCGACCTGGGTGTCGGTCTGGACCCAGGACGACCAGACGGTCACCCCGCCGGACTCCGCCCGCCTGGACGGCGCGCTGAACCTCACGGTGCAGTCGGTGTGCGCCGACAGCACCGTGGGCCACGGCCAGCTGCCCACCGACCCGCTGGTGCAGGGCATCGTGGTGGCCGAGCTGGCGTCGGGGCAGCCGGTCGAGCTCGGCCCGGCCGACTGCGCCCGCTTGTCCTCCTGACCCGGGGTCAGCGACCCAGCGCGGTCCGGAGCCTGGCGAGGGCGATCGGGCCGACGCCGTGCAGCGCCAGCAGCTCCTCCTCCGGGACGGCGGCGACGGCTTCCAGGGTGGTCAGCCCGGCGGCCCGCAGCGCCCGGGTGGCTGGGGCGCCCAGGCTGGGCAACGGCGTGCCCGCGGGCGGCGGAGTGCGCTCGGGCACCGGCCGGCCCGCGGCGCGCAGGGCGGCGTCCACCACGGCCCCGCCGCGCGCGGAGAGCCGGTAGCCGATGTCCAGGGACTCGGTCAGCCCGAGCTCCTTGAGCTTGCGGACGTCGCGCTTGAACTCCGGCGTCGGCCGGCCCAGCTCCTCGGCGAGCTCCGGTGCCCGGCGCTCGGGGTGCGCGTCGATGATCGCCAGCGCGGCCGCCGTCCAGGGGCCGGTCGACGACGCGCGGTCCAGCCGGTCCAGGCGGGCCTGCAGCGCGGCGACCTCGTCGTCGGTGGGCACGGTGCGGCGCAGCACCGCGCGGGGGTCCTCGCCGGCGAACCGGATGCCGACCCGGTGCACCGGGCGGTCCGCGTGCAGAGCCAGCCCCCGCTGCAGGGCGGCCAGGTCGCGGGCGCCGGCCCGGCGGGCGTCGTCCTCGGTCAGGCCCTGCGGGTCCACCACGTCCACGGACGTGACCTCCACCAGGCCCACCCGGGTGCGCATCCGGGTACCGGGCAGCACCCGCGGCCGGTCCCACCGCCGGAAGGCCAGGTCGACCGTCCCGGCCACCACCGCGTCGAGCTCCGCCGGGCTGATCCGCACCCGGTCACGCTAGATCAGGAGGTGACGTCCTTGGTGGTGAAGTTCGCCCACGCCGCCCCCAGCAGGACGACGACGTACACCGCCTGCAGGCCCAGCCCGCGGGTGATGTTGCGCCACAGGATCGGCTCGCGGAAGAAGTCGACGAAGCTCAGCCAGTACCGGGTGGGCAGGTAGGGCGCGATGTCCGAGGCCGCGTCCAGGGTGAACAGCAGCGAGGAGCCGATGAGCACCGCCAGCGCGCCGAGGGTGGCCAGCTGCGGGGAGTCGGTGAGGGTGGAGAAGAACAGCGCGAACGCCGCCACGCCCAGCATCGAGACCGTGATGTAGCCGATCGAGAGCAGCGTGCGGCCGGCCACCTGCTCCGGGGTCAGCGACGTCCCCGAGATGCCGGTGGTGGCGCCCAGGGACTGCACCTCGAACAGCGCCGTCCCCACGACGTAGCCGACCGCGGCCACGATCACCACCGTGACCAGCACGAACGCGATCACCGCGACCAGCTTGGCCACCAGCAGCCGGGTGCGGCCGGCCGGGCGGGCCAGCAGGTAGCGCAGCGTGCCGCCCTGCGCCTCGCCGGCCACGGCGTCGCCGGCCACGACGGCGACCGCGATGGGCAGGAACAGCGGCAGCACGATGGCCAGCGCGGCCAGCGGGTACAGCGTGCCGTTGGTGAGGACGGCGGACAGGAACGCCGGCCCCTCCCCCGGCCGCGGCGCCAGGTCGGTGACCTTCAGCAGCACGGCGACCAGCACCGGCAGCGCGTTCAGCAGCGCGATGGTGATCCAGGTGCGCGGACGGCGGAACAGCTTGCGGAGCTCGACGCCGATCACGCGGCGGCACCCGACACGGTCGTGCCGACCGGCACCCGGTCCCCGGAGCCGGCCGCGGCGGCGAGGACGACGTCCTCCAGCGTGGGCCGGTCCAGCGCCAGGCCCGAGACGGGCACCCCGGCCCCCACCAGGACGGCGTTGACCTCGGCCGGCTCGCTGCCCCGCACCACGAGCCGCTCCCCGTCGGCGGACAGCACCCGGTCGCCGAGCTCGCGGACCGCCCGCGCCGGGTCGGGCGTGCGCACCACCGTGGCGCCGGTGGGCGCGGTGAGGGTGGCCAGGTCGTCCTGCAGCACCATCCGGCCGCGGTCCAGCACGCCGACCCGGGTGGCCAGCTGCTCGATCTCGGCGAGCAGGTGGCTGGAGAGGAAGACCGTCGTCCCCGTGCGGTTGAGGTCCAGCAGCAGGGTGCGGATCTCGTGGATGCCCTGCGGGTCCAGGCCGTTGGTCGGCTCGTCCAGGATGAGCAGGTCGGGCCGGCGCAGCAGCGCCCCGGCCAGGCCCAGCCGCTGCCGCATGCCCAGGGAGAACCCGCGGACCTGCCGCTTGCCGACCCCGCCCAGGCCGACCTGGTCCAGCACCTCGGCGATCCGCTGCCGGCGCCCGCGGCGGGCACCGCCCGGCCCGGCGGCGTCCATCAGCGACAGGTTCGCCGACGCCGACAGGTGCGGGTACGCCGCGGGGCCCTCGATGAGCGCGCCCACCCGGGGCAGCACCTCCCGGCCCGCCTTGGGGATGGGGCGGCCGAGCACCTCGACGGTGCCCGAGGTGGGCAGCACCAGGCCCAGCAGCATCCGCACCGTGGTCGTCTTGCCCGACCCGTTGGCGCCGAGGAAGCCGTAGACGTCACCGGCCCGGACGTCGAGGTCGATGCCGTCGACGGCCCGCACCGCCCCGTAGGCCTTGCGCAACCCCGCGGTGGCGATGACGGTCCCGTTCACGAGGCTGCCTCCTGGATCTGGCGCGCGGCGGTGGCCAGCGCGTCGAGGGTGACCGTGCCGGCGAGCAGGTAGGTGCCGGTGCCGCCGTCCCGGGTGCTGGTGCCGGCCACCATCAGGGCCAGCGGGCCGGCCGCGATCCGGACGCCGAGGTCGTCGGTGACCGCGCCGGGGGTGGCGGCGAGCTGGTCGCGCAGCGCGGCGGCGGCGCGGCCGGGCAGCGCGCTGACAGCGAGCACGGTGATGCCCGACCCGTAGACGCCGATCTGCTCGGGCACGCCGTCGAACCCGCGCCGCCCCAGGTCGGCCAGGGTCGCGGGCAGGTCGGCGCGCTCCTGGCGGCCCAGGTCGACGTCGGTGAGGTCCTGGTCGGAGCGGATGTCGGCCCCGGGCGGCGGCCGGAAGTCGGTGGTCGACGCATCCGGGGTGGCCAGGGACAGGTCCAGGAAGCGGGTGTCCAGCGCCGGGGTGGTCGTGTCCCCGCCCCGGACGACGACCCGCAGCGGCAGCCCGGTGCCCGGGTCCACCCAGACGTCGACGGCCGAGACCGACGCGGCGGTGTCGGCCGGGGTGTAGCGCAGGCCCGGGGCGTCGACGCCGGCCACCCGGGCCGGCGCGATCCGGGACAGCTCGTCGTCGGTGGCCTCCGACAGCAGCCGACGGCCCAGCGCGCTGGGCAGCAGGTCGGGCGCGGTGGGCAGGGCCAGCGGGGGCAGCGTGCCGCGGCTGGCGGCCTGGTCGGCGTAGTCCCAGGTCCAGGTGCCGGTGGCGTCGCGGTGCGTGCCGGTCTCGCCGGTCGCGGTGACCACGTCGACGCGCCAGTCGTCTGCGCCGCGGTACCAGGCGCGCAGCGAGGTCTGGTCCGACAGCAGGTCGGCCACCCCGGTCAGCGCGTCGGACACCGGCAGGGTCAGCCCGCCGGTGGAGATGGCGTAGCCGGAGAAGGCGACGTCGTCGCTGGCGAGCACCCGCTCGCGCAGCTCACCCGCGGAGACGTCGCGGTCGGCGGCCGGCAGTGCCTCGACCAGCGCGGGGAGGGAGACCAGGACGGCGAGGCCGAGGGCCACCACGGCCCAGCGCCAGCGTCGTCGGAGCATCGGCCCACCGTACGTGCGTGCACGCCGGTGCTGCCCTTTTCAAACACTCCTCACAGCTGGGCGAGGAACGCCTCCAGCGCCTCGACGGCCAGCGCGTGGTCCTCGGCCTGCGGCAGGCCGGACACGGTGAGGGTGCCGACGACGCCCGCGCCGGCCACGGTGATCGGGAACGCGCCGCCGTGCCCGGCCATCCGGGCGGCGTCGATCCAGGGCGCGTCCTCGAAGACCTCACCGCGGGCGCGGGCCTGCAGCCCGGCGAGGAAGGACGACGTCCCCAGCTCGCGGACGGTGGCCACCTTGCGGGCGATCCACACGTCGTTGTGCGCGGCGGTGCCCTCGAGCGCGGCGTGGAAGAGCTGCTGCTGGCCGCGGGTGATGTCCACGGTGACCGGCAGCCCGCGCTCCCGGGCCATCCCGACCAGCAGGGTGCCCAGCGCCCAGGCGTCGTCGTGGGTGAAGCCGGGCAGCACCAGGCGGCGCTCCTGCTCCTGCACCCGGGTGATCAGGGCCTGCACGTCGTCGCTCACGCACGGATCGTCGCAGAGCGGGCGCACAGCTCCGCCCCTACTGTCCCGGGGCATGGCGCCCCCCGTCTCCGACGCCGTCGTGGTCGACGTCCTCCGCCGGGTCGACCGGCTGTGGTCGCCCGTGGTCACCCGGTTCGACCGGCCCCCGGCGCTCCCCCGCGCGGAGCGGGCGCAGTGGTGGGCCGAGACGGCGGGCCGGGTGGTCGCGGTCGGCTCGGCCGCCCCCCGCTTCGCCGGGAAGCTCGCCGACCTGCTGCCGCTGCAGAACGCCGTCGGCGCCGGCATCCAGTCACTCGTCGTGCTGGGCGTGGCCGCCGAGCACGGCGTCGACGACCCGGCCCGCCGGGTGGCGCTGCTGGCCCGGGTGCTGCTGGACCGCCCGTTGACCCCCGAGCAGGTCACCCCGCTGCTGCAGCGGCAGCGCGGCGCCTACGCCGACGAGGTCCTCGGCGAGAAGGACCGGCGGCGCGGTGCGGCCGGCGCGGCCCGCACCCTGTGGCGGGTGGCCCGCACCCTCGCCCGCATCGACGACGCCCTCGACGCCCGGCCGAAGGGGAACCTGGGTGCGCGGGCGCTGTCGAACCTCCCGGTGGTCGGCGTGCTCGGCGGCTACCGGGCCGAGCGGGTGGCCCTGCGCCGCGCGGCTCAGGAGGCCGACGCGGCGCTGACCGGGGACAGCCGCCCGTAGACCTCGCGGGTCGCCGTGGACCTGTTCATGGTGATGAAGTGGATGCCGGGGACGCCCTCGGCCAGCAGCTGCGCGCACATCTCCGTGGCCACGTCCACCCCCAGTTCCCGCTGCACCTCGGGCGAGGCGTCGACGACGGCCTCGAAGCGCTCGGCGAGCGGGGCCGGGAACGCCTGGCCGGAGAGCTGGACGATGCGGGCGATCTGCCGGGGGCTGGTCACCGGCATGACCCCGGCCAGCAGCGGGACGTCGCAGCCACGGGCGGACACCCGGTCGCGCAGCCGGAGGTAGTCCTCGACCTGGAAGAACATCTGGGTGATGGCGAAGTCCGCACCCGCCCGGCACTTGGCCACGAACATGTCGGCGTCGGTCTCCGGGTCCGGCGACCGGGGGTGGGTCTCGGGGAACGCGGCGACGCCCACGCAGAACTCACCCATGCCCCGGACGAGCTCCACCAGCTCCGCGGCGTAGGACAGCCCCTCGGGGTGCGCGGTCCAGTCGGCCTGCGGGTCCGCGCCCGGCGGGTCGCCGCGCAGCGCCATGACGTTGGTGACCCCCGCGGCGGCCAGCCGGGCGACCACGTTGCGCAGCTCGGCGACGGAGTGGTCGACCGCGGTGAGGTGGGCCAGCGGCAGCATCGTGGTGTCGGTGGCGATCCGCTCGGTGACCGCGAGGGTGCCCTCGCGGGTCGACCCGCCCGCGCCGTAGGTCACCGACACGAAGGAGGGCGCGAGCCGCTCCAGCTCGCGCAGCGCCGTCCACAGCTGCTCCTCGCCGGCCGGGCTCTTGGGCGGGAAGAACTCGAAGGACCAGGTGGGCTGCCCCTGCTGGAGCAGCTCGCGCACGGTGCCGGTCACGACCGCACACGGTACGGAACCGCGCCGCCCCCGCGGGTGCGACCTGCGGCACCCCGTCGCGATCTTGGCGTGCCCGTGTCCAGGGGGGCGGGCATACTCGGTCCGTGACCGCAGGGACCCGATCAGCCGACCCCACCAGCGCAAACAGCGCTGACCAGGCGGTTTCCACCGATGTGGCCCACCTCGAGCGGCTCCGCGGGGCGGTGAGCGAGGCCCTGGACGCCTTCCTCGCCGAGAAGCGCGGCGTGCTCTCGGGCATGGACGACGAGCTGGTCCCGGTCGTCGACGAGGTGGCCGCGGTGGCCGAGGGCGGCAAGCGGCTGCGCCCCGCCTTCGCGTACTGGGGCTGGCGCGCGGTCGCCACCGCGCACCCCGAGGACGAGGCCGCCGTGCTGCGCGCCGTGGCCGCGCTGGAGTTCGTGCACGGGTCCGCCCTGGTCCACGACGACGTCATGGACGCCGCCACCACCCGGCGCAGCCGGCCCGCCACCCACGTCGGCTTCGCCGGTCGGCACGGCGACCGCGGGCTGACGGGCGACCCCGCCCTGTTCGGCACCGGCGCGGCCATCCTGGTCGGCGACCTGGCCCTGGTCTGGTCCGACGAGCTGCTGCGCCGCTCGGGCATCTCCGCCGAGGCCCTGGGTCGCGCCCGCCCGGTCTGGGACACCATGCGCACCGAGGTCACCGCCGGGCAGTACCTGGACCTGCTGCGGGCCGCCGGCGGCCTGCCCGGCCCCGACGGCGCCCTCAAGGTCGCCCGGTACAAGAGCGCCGGCTACACCGTGCAGCGCCCGCTGCACCTGGGCGCGGCCATCGCCGACGCCGGCCCCGAGGTCCTCGAGGCCTACACCGGCATCGCGCTGCCGCTGGGCGAGGCCTTCCAGCTGCGCGACGACGTCCTCGGCGTGTTCGGCGACCCCGCCGTCACCGGCAAGTCCGCCGACGAGGACCTCCGCGAGGGCAAGCAGACCCTGCTCGTCGCCCTCGCCGAGCAGGCCGCCGACGACGCCGGCCGGGCCCTGCTGCGCGACGTGCTCGGCGACCCGGGCTCCACCCCCGACCAGCTGGACGCCGTGCGCGACCTGATGCGCGGCACCGGCGCCCTGCAGCAGGTCGAGGACCGGATCAGCACGCAGACCACGGCCGCGCGCGAGGCCATCGCCGAGGCCCCGGTCACCGACGAGGCCCGCACGGCGCTGGACGCCCTCGCCGTCGCCGCCACCACCCGCACCACGTGAGGACCGTCCCCGGACCCACCGACCGGGTCGTGGTGGTCGGCGCCGGCCTGGCCGGGCTGTCGGCCGCGCTGCGGCTGCGCGGCGCCGGCCGCGAGGTGACCGTCGTGGAGCGCGGCCCCGACCCCGGCGGCCGCGCCGGCCGGGTCGAGCGCTCGGGCTACGCGCTGGACACCGGCCCCTCGGTGCTCACCGCCCCCGGACTGGTCCGCGACGCGCTGGCCTGCGTCGGGGAGACGCTGGAGGACCGCCTCGAGCTGCTGCCCTTGGAGACCACCTACCGCGCGCAGTACGCCGACGGCTCGACCATCGACGTGCACGCCGACCCCGCCGCCTTCGCCGCCGAGGCCGAGCGCGTCTGCGGACCCGGTGCCGGCGCGGAGGTCACCCGCTACCTGGCCCACCTGCGCGAGCTGGACGCCCTGCAGTGGGACGTCTTCATCGACCGCAACCTGGACACCCCGCTGGACCTGCTCGGCCGCCCCCTGCTGGAGCTGGCCCGCAAGGGCGGGTTCGGCCGGCTCGCCCCGCACGTGGACAGGTTCTTCACCGACGAGCGGCTGCGCCGGCTGTTCAGCTTCCAGGCCCTCTACGCCGGGGTCTCCCCGTTCCGGGCCATCGCCGCCTACGCCGTGATCGCCGAGCTCGACATCGGCAAGGGCGTCTGGCACCCGGTCGGCGGCATCCACGCCGTCCCCGCCGCGCTGGCCGCGGCCGCCGCCGACGCCGGCGTGGTGTTCCGCTACGGCACCGCGGTCGCCTCGCTGGACCTGCGCGGCGGCCGGGCGCACGGCGTCCGGCTGGCCGACGGCGAGCTGCTGCCCGCCGACGCCGTCGTCGTCACCGCCGACCAGGCCGACCTGCTGGTGCCGCTGCGCCGGCGCCGGAAGCCGACGTACTCGCCCAGCTGCGTGGCCATCCACGTCGGCGTGCGCGACGAGATGGCCGGCCAGGCGCACCACACCATCACCTTCGGCGCGGCGTGGGAGCAGGTGTTCGAGGAGCTGACCGTCACCGGCCGGCCGATGAGCGACCCCAGCCTGCTGGTGTCGATGCCCAGCCGCACCGACCGCACGCTGGCCCCCGAGGGCGGCCAGGTGCTGAGCATCGTGGCGCCGACCCCGAACCTGGACCTGGCGCCGGACATCGACTGGCCCACGCTGGCCCCGCGCTACCGCGAGGAGGTGCTGCAGGCCATGGAGCGGCGGGGCTGGACCGGCCTGTCCGGCGCGATCGAGGTCGAGGAGCTCATCACCCCCGCCGACTGGGCCGCCCAGGGCATGGCCGCGGGCACCCCGTTCGCGCTCGCGCACACCTTCGGGCAGACCGGTCCGTTCCGGCCCTCGACCTACCCCCGGGGCGGGCCGGAGAACGTGGTCCTGGCCGGCTCGGGCGTGCAGCCGGGTGTCGGCGTCCCGATGGTGCTGGTCAGCGGCCGGCTGGCCGCGCAGCGGATCACCGGATGACCCCGCAGCTGGAGGCCGCCTACGCCCGGTGCCGGGCGATCGCGGCCGAGCACGGCAAGTCCTACTTCCTGGCCACCCGGCTGCTCACCCCCGACCGCCGGCAGGCCATCCACGCCCTCTACGCCGCGGCCCGGGTGGCCGACGACATCGTCGACGTCGGCGCCGACGAGCCCGGCCGCGACCCCGAGGCCGAGCTGCTGGCCTGGTCGCGGGACGCGCTGGACGCCGTGGAGACCGGGCACTCCGACGACCCCGTGCGGCTGGCGCTGGCCGACACCGTGCGCCGCTACGACATCCCGCGCGAGCACCTGGTCGACTTCCTCGCCGCGATGACCAGCGACCTCGACGTCACCGGGTACGCCGACCTCGCCGCGCTGGACCGGTACATGTGGGGCTCGGCCTCGGTCATCGGGCTGCAGGTCCTGCCCGTGCTCGGGACGGCTGCGGGCGTGGCCCGCGAGGAGGCCGCCCCGCACGCCATCGCGCTGGGCGAGGCCTTCCAGCTGACCAACTTCCTGCGCGACGTCGCCGAGGACGTCGACCGCGGCCGGGTGTACCTGCCGGCGGACATGATGGCCGCGCACGGGGTCACCCGCGAGCAGCTGGCGCAGCGCCGGCACACCCCGGGCTTCACCGCGCTGATGCGGGAGATGGTCGACCTCGTCCGGCGCCGGTACGACGACGCCGCGCCCGGCACCCCGATGCTCGCCCCGGAGTCGCGCGACTGCGTGCGCGCGGCCACCGACCTCTACGGCGGCATCCTGCGGGAGATCGAGAAGGTCGACTACCGGGTGCTCGACGGCCGGGTGTCGGTGGGCAAGCCGCGCCGCCTGGCGGTGTTCGCCCGCCGGTTGACCGCCGCCCAGCTGGCCAGGGTGAGGGTGACCATCGCCCAGCCGAAGAGCAGGTCCTCGACCGGGGCGTAGGCGATCCGCGGGCCCCAGATCGTGCCCGGGTCGTAGGTGACCACGCCCAGGCCGGTCAGCACGCCGTTCATCAGCAGCTGGAAGAACACGATGATCGCGTAGGCGGTCCAGTACGCCTTCCGGAGCACCATCCGGGTGCGGTAGACGGCCAGGTCCAGCACCAGGACGACGACGACGGCGGTGACGGCCAGCGCGCTGTAGCTCACCGCGCCGCCCTCCCCGGTGCCTCTGCTTCCTCGGCGGGGTAGCCGGCGTCCCAGCCGGTGACCTTCCGCACCGCCTCCAGCGCCAGCACCGAGGCCAGCGGGACGACGAGGAAGAAGAGCACCTCCTCCACCGGGATGCCGCCGGGCAGCCGCACGCCGGTGGTGTAGACGGGGCTGTAGTCCCAGTGGCCCTGGTGGATGGCGTAGAGCACCCAGGTCACGAAGACCACGAACTCCGGGGCGACCGCCACCAGCAGCCGGCGCCACCGCGGGTAGACCCGCACGTGCAGCACCAGCTCCAGCGGGGCGGTCACCACCAGCACCCCGGCGAGCAGGCCGAGGTACGTGACGTGGCTCAGAACGCCAGCGCCTGGGCGCGGCGGGTGACCTCGGTGTGCCGGTCGTCGCGCAGCGCCTGGATCGGGGTGCCCGGCAGCGACTCGTCCTCGCGGAAGAGCCAGTCGAAGGCCTCCTGCTCGGAGAACCCGCCGTCGTGCAGCAGGGTCAGCAGGCCCGGCAGGTGGCGCAGCACCTCGCCGTCCTGGATGACGTCGACGGGGATCTTGCTGCGGCCGCTGCCCGGGAGGGCGAGGAGCTTGCCGTCGTTGACCAGCTGGCGCACGCGGTTGGGCGACACACCGATCAGCTTCGCGACGTCCTGGGGGGTGTAGAACTCCACGGGATCAGTTTAGGTCTGGTGCATGACCGGTCAGACCCAGCGCCGCCGCGCCCCGGGCGAGGTACCCCGTGCGGCCGACCCGACCGCGCCGCCGCCGTTCCTGGACCTCGACGACCTGGAGCGGCGGGCCCGCGCCGTGCTCGACCCGGCGGTCGTCGACTACTACGCCGGCGGGGCCGGCACGGAGACCTCGCTGGCCGAGGCGCCGGTGGCGTGGCGGACCTGGCGGCTGCGGCCCCGGGTGCTGCGCGGGGTGACCGCGACGACGGCGACCACGCTGCTGGGCAGCGCGGTGGCCACCCCGGTCGGTGTCGCCCCGTGGGCCTACCAGGCGATGGCGCACCCCGGGGGCGAGCTGGCGACCGCGCGGGGTGCGGCGGCCGCGGGCGCGCTCATGTGCGTGTCCACCAGCGCCAACCACTCCGTCGAGGAGGTGGCCGCGGCGACCGGCGGGGCGCCGGCGTGGTTCCAGCTCTACGCCCAGCACTCCCCCGCGCACACCGACGACCTGGCCCGCCGGGCCGGGGACGCCGGCTACCGGGCGCTCGTGCTCACCGTCGACCTGCCGGTGCTGGGCCGCCGGCACCGCGACCTGCGCAACGACTTCGCGCTGCCGGCGGGGCTGCGGATGGCCAACCACCCCGCCCCCGACGACCGTCCGCCGCCGGCGGCGGACGACGACCCCGGCTGGGTGCTCGCCGACGTCGGCCGGTTCGCCGAGCTCAGCGGGCTGCCGGTCGTGGTCAAGGGCGTGCTGCGCGGCGACGACGCGGTGGCGTGCGTGCAGGCCGGCGCCTCGGCGGTGTGGGTGTCGGCGCACGGCGGGCGGCAGGTCGACCTGGTGGTGCCCAGCGCGCACGCGCTGCCGGAGGTGGTCGACGCCGTCCGCGGCGAGACCGGGCCGGACGGCGGGGACGTCGAGGTGTACGCCGACGGCGGGGTGCGCACCGGCTCCGACGCCCTGGTCGCCCTGGCGCTCGGCGCCCGGGCGGTGTTCCTCGGCCGGCCGACCGTGTGGGGGCTGACCTGCGGTGGGGCCGACGGCGTGACCGCGGTGCTCGCCGGGCTGACCGGGGAGCTCGCGCACACCATGACCCTGTGCGGCGTCGCGACCCCGGCCGGGGCCACCCCCGACCTGGTGACCCGGTACGGCTGGACCACCCGGTGACGGTGACGAGCACCCCCCGCGTCGCTGACCTCGGGTGCTGGCCCGCGCTCGTAGACTCGCCGCCGTGGACACCGCCGTGACCGACCCCGTGCTGGGGCTGGTCCTGGAGGGGCGCTACCGCCTCGAGGAGCGCGTCGCCCGCGGCGGCATGTCCACCGTCTACGCCGCCACCGACCTCCGGCTGCACCGCCAGGTCGCGGTGAAGGTGATGGTCGAGCACCTCGCCCACGACCCCGCGTTCGTCGACCGGTTCATCCGCGAGGCCCGGGCCGCGGCGATGCTGAGCCACCCCAACGTGGTCGGCGTCAGCGACCAGGGCAGCGACCAGGGCCTGGTGTACCTGGTGATGGAGCTCGTCCGCGGCCGCACGCTGCGGGACCTGCTGCAGGCCCGGGGCCGGCTCACCGTCGGCGAGGCGTTCGCGGTCATGGAGCCGGTGCTGTCCGGGCTGACCGCCGCGCACCGGGCCGGCATCGTGCACCGCGACATCAAGCCCGAGAACGTGCTGATCTCCTCCACCGGCCAGGTCAAGGTCGCCGACTTCGGGCTGGCCCGCGCCGTGGCCGGCACCGGGCACACCAGCCACACCGGCGGGGTGCTCATCGGCACCGTCGCCTACCTCTCCCCCGAGCAGCTCGAGCGCGGCAGGTCCGACGCCCGCTCCGACGTCTACGCCGCGGGCGTGGTGCTCTACGAGCTGCTCACCGGGCACCCGCCCTACGCCGGCGACACCCCGTTGGCGGTGGCCTACCAGCACGTGCACCACGACGTCCCGCCGCCGTCGGAGGAGACGCCGTCGGTGCCCTGGCAGGTCGACGAGCTCGTCGCCCGCACGACCCGCCGCGACCCCGGCGCCCGCCCGCTGGACGCCGGGGCGTTCCTCGCCGAGATCGAGGACATCTCCCGCGACCTCGGGCTGGGCCGCACCCCGGTGCCCACCGGCCGGGCCAGCACGCAGACCACCACGATCCGCCCGGTCAACCGGCCCTCGGCCGCGCGCACCGGTGACGACCCGCGCACCGAGGTCATCTCGCCGCACCGCCCCGGCGGGCGCACCGCGATGGTGCCGATGCCGCCCACCGGGGCGGTCGCCGGCCGCCGTGCCCCGCAGCCCACCACGCCCCGCCCGCTGCCCCGGGTCGGCGTCCCCGACCACATCCGGCGGCGCCGGGTGCGGCTGGCCGTCGCCGTCGTGCTGCTGATGGCGGTGACCATCGGCGCGGTGGGCTGGTGGCTGGGCTCGGGCCGCTGGACCGACGTCCCCGAGGTGTCCGGGCAGGGGCAGCAGCAGGCCATCGGGTTCCTGCAGGAGGCCGGGCTGGACCCGGTCATCACCGAGGTGTTCAGCGAGGACGTGCCGGCCGGGACGGTGGTGTCCGCCGACCCCGCCGACGGCGCCCGGATCATCATCGGCAGCGACGTCACGCTCACGGTGTCCAAGGGTCCCGAGCGGTTCACCGTGGACGGCGCCCTGCTGGGCCGGCCGGCCGACGAGGTGCAGGCCGCCGTCGAGGCCCTCGGCGGGGGCCTGCAGGTGGCCCGCACGACCGGCCGCAGCGACGACGTCGCCGAAGGTTCGGTGATGGCCATCGACCCCCCGCCCGGCACCGAGCTGCGGCGCGGGCAGACCGTGACCATCCAGGTCTCCGCCGGCGCGGCGAACATCGCCGTCCCGGACCTGGCCGGTCAGGACCCCGACGACGCGCAGACCGCCCTCGAGCAGCTCGGCTTCGAGGTGACCCGTGACGAGGGCCGCAGCGACGCCGTGTCCACCGGCCAGGTCATCTCGGCCACGCCGGACGGCGACCAGCCCTACGGGTCGGAGATCACGCTGACGGTCTCGACCGGACCGGTCCAGGTGACCGTGCCGAACGTGGTCGGCCAGTCCAAGGACGCCGCGGTCGCCGCCCTGGAGGCCGCGGGGCTGGAGGTCTCGGTCACCCAGTTCTTCGGCGACACCGTGCTGCGCCAGACCCCCGGCGCCGGGCAGGTCGTCGACCCGGGCACCTCGGTGACCATCCTGGTGACCTTCGGCTGATCCCGGTGGTCGGTGCTCTGCGCACCCCGGTCGGGGCGCACGTGGCGGTGGCGCGCGGGCTGGCCACCGGCGGGCTGGCCTACGCGGACGCGGTGGGCGCGGAGGCCGTGCAGGTGTTCGTGGGCAACCCGCGCGGCTGGCGGCGCTCCCCCGGTGACCCGGCGCAGGACGCCGCCTTCACCGCGGGCTGCGCCGAGCGCGGCATCCCCTCGTTCGTGCACGCCCCCTACCTGGTCAACCTGGGCTCGCCGGACCCGGCGACCGTCGACGCCTCCGTCGCCGCGCTGGCCGCGGACCTCGCCCGCGCCGGGCAGCTGGGCTGCGCGGGCGTCGTGGTGCACGCCGGGTCGGCGGTCGGCGCCGACCGGTACGACGCGGCGCTGCGCCAGCTGCACGAGCGGCTGCTGCCGCTGCTGGACGCGCTGCCCGACGACGGTCCCCGGCTGCTGGTCGAGCCGACCGCCGGCGGCGGCCGGGCCCTGGCCGCGACCGTCGAGGACCTGGCGCCCTACGTCGCGGCGCTGGAGCACCACCCCCGGCTGGGCATCTGCCTGGACACCTGCCACGCCTGGGCGGCAGGTCACGACCTGGTCACGCCGGGCGGCACCGCGGCCACCCTCGACGCGCTGGAGCGGGCGGTCGGACCGGGCCGACTCGGGCTCGTGCACGCCAACGACTCCCTGGACGGCTGCGGGTCCCGGCGGGACCGGCACGCCACCATCGGCGAGGGCTCCCTGGGCCTGGCGCCGTTCGCCGAGCTGCTCGCACACCCCGCGCTGACCGGCGTCCCCGTGGTGGTGGAGACCCCGATGGCTGCCGGCAGCGGGCCCCGCGACGGGCACGCCCGGGACATCGCGGTGCTGCGCTCGCTGCGCGACCGGGCGGCGGCCACCGTCTGATCCTGGCGCCCGTTCGGGCCCGACCCGTCCCGACCGGACGGTTCCGGCACGCTTCTGACCAGCGTGAACAGGATGTTGCGGGATCGATCTCATCGTCCCGGATCTTTCGCAGTGGTCACTAGCCGTGTTCAGTTGTGCGCACCTTGAGCCCCGGCTGTGCGAGCAGCCGGGGCGCCCGTCTCGTACAGGAGTGACGCCCGTGCACGCACGTCCCCCGGTCCGCCCGGTCGCCGTCGCCGCGATCGCCGTGCTGGCCACCGCCGGCTTCGCCGCCACCGCCGGCACCGCCGCCGCCGACGACACCGTCTCCTCGTCGGCGCTCGGCAGCTACATCGTCACGCTCGACCCGGACAGCATCACCACCCAGGCCGTCGGCCTCGCCGACGCCCTCGGCGACATCACCCACGTCTACGAGCACGCGCTCGACGGGTTCGCCATCACCCTGCCCACCGCGCTGGCGGGCCAGCTGTCGTCCCTGCCCGGCGTCGTCGCGGTGGAGCCCGACCAGGTCGTGCAGGTGTCGGCCACCCAGTCGGGTGCCACGTGGGGCCTGGACCGCACCGACCAGCGGTCCCTGCCGCTGTCGGGCACCTACAGCTACACCGCCACCGGCGCGGGCGTGACCAGCTACATCATCGACACGGGCATCAACTTCGGGCACCAGGACTTCGGCGGCCGGGCGGTCACCGGGTACGACGCGATCGACGGCGGGTCGGCCGACGACTGCCAGGGCCACGGCACGCACGTCGCCGGCACCGTGGGCGGCTCCGCCTACGGCATCGCCAAGCAGACCAGCCTGGTCGCCGTCCGGGTGCTGGACTGCAACGGCTCGGGCAGCACCTCCGGCGTCATCGCCGGCGTGGACTGGGTGACCGCCGACCACCAGGCCGGCGAGGCCGCGGTGGCCAACATGAGCCTGGGTGGGGGCACCTCCACCGCCCTGGACCAGGCCGTGCAGCGCTCCATCTCCGACGGCGTCACCTACGCGATCGCGGCCGGCAACGGCAACGCCCTCGGCCAGCCGGTCGACGCCTGCACCCAGTCCCCGGCCCGCGTCTCCGCGGCGATCACCGTCGGCGCCTCCGACCGCAACGACCGGCCGGCGTCGTTCAGCAACACGGGCTCGTGCGTGGACCTCTTCGGCCCCGGGGTGAGCATCACCAGCGCCTGGATCGGGTCCGCCACCGCGACCAACACCATCAGCGGCACCTCGATGGCCACCCCCCACGTGGCCGGCGTCGCCGCGCTGTACCTGCAGCGGAACCCGGGTGCCAGCCCCTCCGCCGTGGCCTCGGCGCTGAAGTCGGGCTCCAGCCGGGGCGCGGTCGCCAGCAGCACCGCGGGCGGCGACCTGCTCTTCAGCAACTACTGACCGCCCCTCGCCTCCCGCAGCGTCGATCAGGGAGGTTGATCGACGTCCGTCCCCCTGCGCCAGATCTGGTGCAGGGGGACGGACTTCTGCGCGGGAAGTGGCGCCTACAACAGGGGGGCGAGGACCTCGACGGCGCGGTCGACGGCGGCGTCGTCGACGTCCAGGTGGGTCAGCAGCCGCACCCGGGTCGCCGACACCTCGCTGACCAGCACGCCCTCGCCCTTGGCGGCCGCGGCCAGCATCGGGGCGGCGACGCCGTCCAGCACCACCATGTTGGTGTGCACGGTGGCCGGGTCGACGCCCAGCCGCTCCGCCAGCTGTGTGGCCCGGGAGTGGTCGTCGGCCAGCCGGTCGACGTGGTGGTCCAGGGCGTGCAGGCCCGCGGCGGCCAGGACGCCGACCTGCCGCATCCCGCCGCCCAGCCGCTTGCGCCACAGCCGGGCCTCGGCGATGCGGTCGGCGGAGGCGACCAGCACCGAGCCGACCGGGGCACCCAGGCCCTTGGACAGGCAGACCGACGCGGTGTCGGCCAGCCGGCCGTAGGTGTCCAGCGGCACCCCGGAGGCCACCGCGGCGTTCCAGATGCGGGCGCCGTCCAGGTGCACCGAGACCCCGGCGTCGCGGGACCAGGCGAACAGCTTCTCCAGCTCCTCCAGCGGCTGCACCAGCCCGCCGGCCCGGTTGTGCGTGTTCTCCACGGCGACCGCGGCGGTCGGGGTCAGGTGCCAGTTGCCGAAGGGCCGGACCTGGCTGATCAGCTGGTCGGCCGAGAGCACCCCGCCTTCACTGACCACGGTGCGGGTGGACAGGCCGAAGACGGCGGCCGCGGCCCCCATCTCGTAGGTGACCACGTGGGCCTCGGCGTCCCCGAGCACCTCCTGGCCGGGCTGGCAGACCAGCCGCATGCCGATCTGGTTGCCCATCGTCCCCGAGGGCACGAAGACCGCGGCCTCGTGGCCGAACATCGCCGCCACCCGCTCCTCGAGCGCGTTGACCAGCGGGTCCTCGCCGTAGACGTCGTCGCCCACCTCGGCCTCGGCCATCGCCCGCCGCATCGCGGCGGTCGGCTTCGTGACGGTGTCCGACCGCAGGTCGACCAGATCAGCCACGGAGCATCTCCGCGACCAGGAAGGCGAGCTCCAGCGACTGGCCGGTGTTCAGCCGGGGGTCGCAGGCGGTCTCGTACCGGCTGGCGAGGTCCTCGTCGCTGATCTCCATGGCCCCGCCCAGGCACTCGGTGACGTCCTCGCCGGTGAGCTCGACGTGGATGCCCCCGGGCCAGGTGCCCAGCGACCGGTGGACGTCGAAGAACCCGAGCACCTCGTCGACCACGCGGTCGAAGTGCCGGGTCTTGTAGCCCGACGTCGACTCGTGGGTGTTGCCGTGCATCGGGTCGCACTGCCAGACGACCTGGTGGCCGCTGGCGGTGACCTTCTCCACGATGGCCGGCAGGACGTCGCGGATCTTCCCGTTGCCCATCCGGCTGATCAGGGTGAGCTTGCCGGGCAGACCGTCGGGGTCCAGCCGCTCGACGAGCTCGACGGCCTGCTCGGGCGTCGTCGTCGGGCCGATCTTGACCCCGACCGGGTTGGCCAGCTTCGAGGCGAACTCGATGTGCGCGCCGTCCATCTGCCGGGTGCGCTCGCCCACCCACACGAAGTGGGCGCTCAACGCGTACGGCCGGCCCTCGTGCAGCCGCAGGAGCGCCCGCTCGTAGTCCAGGATCAGCGCCTCGTGGCTGTTGTAGAGCTCGACGCTGCGCAGCGCCGCGTCGTCGACGCCGCAGGCCCGCATGAAGCCCAGCGCCCGGTCGATCTCGCGGGCGATGACCTCGTAGCGCACGCCGGCCGGCGAGGAGGCGACGAAGTCCTGGTTCCAGTTGTGCACCGCGTGCAGGTCGGCCAGGCCGCCCCGGGCGTAGGCCCGGATCATGTTCATCGCCGCGGCGGAGTTGGCGTAGGCCCGCACCAGCCGGTTGGGGTCGGGGATGCGCTGCACCGGGTCGGGGTCGAAGGAGTTGACCATGTCGCCCCGGTAGGACGGCAGGCCGAGCGCGTCGGTGTCGGAGCTGCGCGGCTTGGCGTACTGCCCGGCCACCCGGCCCACCTTGACCACCGGCACGCTGGCGCCGTAGGTCAGCACCACGGCCATCTGCAGCAGCGTGCGGGTGGTGGCCTGCAGGTGCGGCTCGGTGTTGAGGTCGAAGGTCTCGGCGCAGTCGCCGCCCTGCAGCAGGAACGCCTTGCCCTGCGCCACGTCGGCCAGCTGGGCGCGGAGGCTGTCGACCTCGCTGGGCGCCACGATCGGCGGGACGGAGGACAGGGTCGCCAGCACGGCGTCCAGCGCGGCGCGGTCGGGCCAGGAGGGCTGCTGCGCGGCGGGGAGCTCGCGCCACCTGTCCAGGCCCGGGACCAGCTCGGCAGGTTCGGTCAGACTCACGTGGGAAGGGTACGGCGGGCCGGCGGACCGGCCGCGCACACCGTCGAGAGGACACCATGACCCGCCTGATCACCGTGACCGGAGCGACCGGGGCCCTGGGCGGCCGGGTCGCCCGGCTGCTGGCACCCGCGGCCGCCGACCACGACGCCACCGTGCGGTTGGTGGTGCGGGACGCCTCCCGCGCCCCGCGGCTGCCCGGCACCGCCGTGGTGGCCCAGCCCGGGGGCTACGCCGACGAGGCGGGCATGACCGAGGCGCTCGCCGGCACGCACACGCTGTTCCTGGTCAGCGCGGCCGAGGCGGCCGACCGCACCGAGCAGCACCTGGCCGCCGTCCGGGCCGCGGTGGCCGCCGGGGTGGAGCGCATCGTCTACACCTCCTTCCTGGGCTCCGAGGCCGGCGCCACCTTCACCCTGACCGCGACGCACGCGGCCACCGAGGAGGCACTGGGCGACACCGGCCTGCGGACGACGGTGCTGCGCAACTCGATGTACGCCGACTTCGTGCCGTTCTTCGCCACCCCGACCGACGACCGCGGTGCGGTGATCGCCGCGCCGGCCGGCGACGGCGCGGCGTCCTTCGTGTCCCGCGACGACGCCGCCGAGGTGGCCGCGGCCGTGCTGCTGCGCGACCACCCCAGCACCGACGGCCGGGTGCTGGACGTGACCGGGCCGGAGGCCTTGACGCTGGCCGACGCGGCGGCGGTGCTCGCCGAGGTCACCGGCCGCGACGTCCGGTACGAGGCGCAGACGGTGGAGCAGGCGTGGGCGACCCGGCGGCCCAGCGGCGCGCCGGACTGGGAGGTGGAGGGCTGGGTGACCAGCTACACCGCGATCGCGGCCGGTGAAATGGCCGTGGTCAGCGATGTGGTCCGGTCCTTCACCGGGCACCCGGCGCTGACCGTGCGCGAGCACCTGCAGCGCCACCCCGAGGACTGGGCGACGCTGCGCACCGGTTCGCCGGCCTAACGGTCCACATCGGGCCCGCAACCGCCGATGGGGAGGACGGCCGGGGAACTGCTCCGGCCGGAACCCCGGAGGACCAGGTGCTGTCCAGCATCCGCAGCAAGGTGGTCGCGCTCGCGCTGACCAGCACCGTCGTGACCGGCGCCGCGATGGCCGGCGTGAGCGCCTGGCGCAGCGACCGCTTCGCCGGCGAGGCCCGCACCGACGTGCAGGCGCTCACCGACGCCGGCCTGGCGCGCACCACGACCGGGGTCTTCGACGTCGTCTCCACCCAGGGGGCCTCGACCGCCGCGAAGGTGGACGACGACCTGGCGGTCGCCCAGTTCGTGCTGGCCGGCGCCGGCGGGGTGTCGGTCGGCACCCGCCAGGTGCCCTGGACGGCCAAGGACCAGGTCAGCGGGGACGTCGTGGACACCACCCTGCCGCAGCTGCTGGTCGGCGGTGCGTGGCTGGGCCAGAACGCCGACCCCGCCGTCCCCACCCCGGTCGTCGACCAGGTCCGCGACCTGGTGGGCGGGACGGCGACGGTGTTCCAGCTCATGCCTTCTGGCGACATGCTGCGGGTGGCGACCAACGTCGTGGGCACCACCGGCGCGCGGGCGATCGGCACCTACATCCCCGCGGTCGGCGCCGACGGCACCCCGAACCCGGTGGTGGCCGCGGTGACGGCGGGCCAGACCTACCGCGGCACCGCCTTCGTCGTCGACTCCTGGTACGTCACCGCCTACAGCCCGATCACCGACCCCTCCGGCGCGGTCATCGGCATGCTCTACGTCGGTGAGCAGCAGGAGGCGCTGCCCACCCTGCGGCAGGCGCTGCAGGCCACCCGGGTCGGCGAGCACGGCTCGGTGACCGTCCTCGGCGGCACCGGTGCGCGGCGCGGCACCGTGCTCATGACCCAGGACGGCACGGGCGAGGGCGAGTCCGCCCTGGAGCGCACCGACGCCGACGGCGCCGCCTGGGTCGCCGAGGTGGTGGACACCGCGGTGGGGCTGGCCGACGGCGAGCAGGCCACCGTGCGCTACCGCGACGCCGACTCCGGCACGCACACCGTCCAGGTCGCCTACTACGCGCCGTGGGACTGGGTGATCGCCGTCGACGCCCGGGACTCCGACGCCGCCGGGCCGGTGACCCGGCTCGAGGACGGCCGCCGCACGATGCTCGTCGCGCTGGTGCTGGCGGCCGCGGCGGTCACCGTGCTCGGCGGTGTCGTCGCCTGGCTGCTCGGCCGGCGGCTGACCGCACCGCTGCGCCGGCTGCAGCGCCGGATGGAGGAGATCGCCGACGGGGAGGGCGACCTCACCCAGCGGGTGGCCGACAGCGGCGGCGGCGAGGTGGGCGAGCTCGCGCGGGCGTTCAACCGCTTCGTGGAGAAGGTGGCCGGCACGGTGCGCGACATCGGCAGCTGCGCGACCGCGCTGGCCCGCGCGGCCAGCGGGGTGTCGGAGGTCGCCGACGGGCTCGCCCAGCAGGCCGGCCGCAGCCGGGACCAGGCCGGCGAGGCGAGCCGGGCGACGACCGGCATCAGCCAGGGCGTGTCCGCCGCGGCGGCCGGGACCGAGCAGATGGGCGCCTCGATCGCCGAGGTGTCCCGCTCGGCCACCGAGGCCGCCCGGGTGGGCCGGGAGGCCGTCGAGCTCGCCGCGGCCACCGAGGCGACCGTGTCGGCGCTGGGCACCTCCTCGGCGGAGGTCAACGAGGTCGTCTCGGTGATCTCGGCGGTGGCCGCGCAGACCAACCTGCTGGCGCTCAACGCCACCATCGAGGCCGCGCGGGCCGGGGAGGCCGGGCGCGGGTTCGCCGTCGTGGCCACCGAGGTCAAGGACCTGGCCCAGGAGGCGTCGCGGGCCAGCGAGGAGATCACCCGGCGGGTCAGCGCCATCCAGGCCGACACCGAGGCGGCGGTCGGCTCCATCACCCGCATCACCGAGGTCATCCGGGCGATCGAGGCGCACCAGGCGACCATCGCCGCCGCCGTCGAGGAGCAGACCGCCACCACCGGCGAGCTGGGCCGCAGCGTGGCCGCGGTGGCGACCGGGGCGGGGGCGGTGTCGGCCACCATGGCGGCGGTCAGCAGCGACGCGGAGCGCACCGCCGCCGACGTGGACACGGCCCGGACGGCGGCCGGCGAGCTGGCCGACCTCTCGGGGGAGCTGACCCGGCTGCTCGCCGTCTTCACCGTCTGAGCGTCACGCCCCGGTGACCGCCCGCCAGATGGCGAGGCCGTGCCGGGCGTCGACCAGGGCGTCGTGGGCGCCCTCGGGCTTGCGCGGGATCGGCGGGGACCCGGCGTCCTCCCAGAACTGCTTGAGCTCGCGGGTGAACCGCGGCACCTGGCGCGGCAGCGCGGGCATCGCGCCCCACAGCTGGCACAGCGCGACGTGGTCGTAGGCGGCGATCCAGGCCCACAGCTGCACGTCCTCGCCGGGGCCGGTCAGGAAGTCCAGCAGCGACTCCTTGATCCGTGCCCGGCTCCGCCACGCCCGGTCCGAGGGCGGGGGCAGCTTGTCCAGCACGTTGCGGCGCACCCAGGGGATGGCCCGGTCGGGGTCGAACTCCGTGGAGACGGCGTAGAACTCCCGGCCGGTCTCGTCGACGACGCCGATCGACACCAGGTCGATGGTGGTGCCGTCCTCGATGAACTCGGTGTCGTAGAAGTAGCGCCGCACGCCGGCCACGGTAGGCGGGTGCCGGAAAAGGGCTGGTCGCGGGGCCGCCGCTCCGGCACGCTCCCCCGGTGCCCGCCGACCAGACCCTCGCCCGGGCCCGCGCCGAGCTCGCCGCCGGCCGGGCGGACCGGGCGCGGTCGCGCCTGCACGGGCTGGTCTCGACCTACCCGCACCGGCTGGACGTGCGCGAGGCGCTCGCGGAGGCCCACCGCGCCGACGGCGACCAGGTCCAGGCCGGCCGGTGGTCCTACCTCTCCGCCGCGCGGAACCCTATGGAGGTCGCCGCCTTCCTCGCCGCCTACCCGGGTGCGCACCAACGGGTGCGGGCGATGCGGTGGGCCGGACCCGAGGACCTCGCCGGACCGGTGGTGCAGGCCCGGCTGGTCGAGCTGCGGACGGCGGCCGAGGAGGCCACCGGCGGCCCCGTCACCTGGTCCACGGCCCGCCCACGGTCGGCCCCCGGTCCCGCGCCGGCCTCGTCCCGCGTGGCGGACGCCGCCTTCGCCGCCGGGTGCTTCCTGACCCTCGCCGCCGTCGGGGCCCTGGTGGTCATCGGGGCGGTGACGGTGGTCCGCTGGATCTGGTGACCGGTCGAGGAGGTCAGCCGGCGGTGCGGCGGCCCCGCTCGACGGAGTTGGCGCCGAACTCCTCGCCGCCCAGGGCGGCGATCTCCTGCTCCAGCTGCGGCACCGCGGTCCTCGCCTGGGTCAGCACGAGCTTCTCGCCGACGGCGCCGATGATGGCCTGGCGCCAGGCCGCGACCACACCCACCGAACGGGGGACGAAGACCCGGCGGCCCCGGTTCTCCAGGTTGCGCAGCAGCGCGTCGGCGCAGTCGGACACCGAGGTGTAGGAGCCCAGCGGCCCGGGGAGCCGGTCGAGGGTGGCCTTGAAGGTGGGCAGCGCGGCCTTGGTGTCGCGCACCATGTCGGTGTCGATCCACACCGGGTGGGCGCTGGCCACGGTCACACCGCGGTGGGCGACCTCCAGCCGCAGCACGTCGCCGAACCGCTCCAGGCCGGCCTTGGCCGCGCAGTAGGCCGAGAGGCCGGGCAGCACGGAGAACGCGGCGGCCGAGGAGATCAGCAGGATGTGGCCCCGCCGCTCGCTGATCGCGGGGAGGGCGGCGTGCGCGGTGAGCATGGCGCCGGTCAGGTTGACCTCGATCGTGCGGGCCAGCGCCCGCGCCGACGCCGTGGCCACCGTGTTCATCGGCGCGATGCCGGCGTTGGCCACGACGACGTCCAGGCCGCCGAAGACGTCCACCGCGCGGGCGACCGCGGCGGCCATCGCGTCGGCGTCGGTGACGTCGGCCTCGACCCACAGGTGCTCGGGGCCGAGCTCGGCGGCCACCTGGGCCAGCAGCTCGGGCTCGAGACCGACCAGCGCCACGCGGGCGCCCCGGGCGGCGGCCTTGCGGGCGAGCTCGGCACCGATCCCCCGGGCGGCCCCGGTGATGAGCACGGCCTGGCCGGCCAGCGAGCGGGTGTTCCGGGTCCTGCGGGCCATCGGGGCTCCTCCTCGTCGAGTTGCTGTTGAGCACTGCTCAACAGATGTGTACCTTGTTGAGCGTTGCTCAGCAAGCCGTCAGCAGAGGAGCCGACCGGTGACCAGCACGATGGAGAACACCCGCGCCGAGCAGTCCGGCGCCACCCGCGAGGTCCACGTGGCCGTGATCGGGTCCGGGTTCGCCGGCCTCGGCATGGCCATCCAGCTGCGCAAGCAGGGCATCGAGGACTTCGTGGTGCTCGAGCGCGGCGACGACGTCGGCGGCACCTGGCGCGACAACAGCTACCCGGGCGCGGCCTGCGACGTGCAGTCCAACCTCTACTCGTTCTCCTTCGCGCCCAACCCCGACTGGCCGCGCACCTACTCCGAGCAGCCGGAGATCTTCGCCTACCTGCGCGGCATCGCCGACCGCTACGAGCTGCGCGACAAGCACGTGTTCGGCGCCGAGGTCACCGCCGCCACCTGGGACGACGCCGCCCGCCGCTGGGACGTCGAGACCACCGCCGGCGCCTTCCGCGCCAAGGTCCTGGTCTCCGGCGCGGGCGCGCTGGCCGACCCCTCCTACCCCGACATCCCGGGCATCGAGACCTTCGCCGGCACGGTCATGCACACCGCCCGCTGGGACCACGAGCACGACCTCGCCGGCGAGCGGGTGGCGGTGATCGGCACCGGCGCCTCGGCCATCCAGGTCGTGCCGGCCATCCAGCCCCGTGTCGGGTCGATCGCGGTCTACCAGCGCACTCCCCCGTGGGTCATCCCCCGCGGCGACCGGCCCACCACCCCCTTCGAGCGCGCGCTGTACCGCCGGTTCCCCGCCGTCCAGAAGGCCGTGCGCGGCGCGCTGTACGCCGGCCGGGAGTTCCTGGTGCTCGGCATGGCCAAGAACCGGCGGCTGCTGGCCCCGGTGCAGAAGCTGGCCCGCACCCACCTGGAGCGGCAGGTCCGCGACCCGCAGCTGCGCGCCGCGGTCACCCCGGACTACACGATCGGCTGCAAGCGCATCCTGATCAGCAACGACTGGTACCCGGCCGTCTCCGCACCCAACGCCGAGGTGGTCACCGCCGGCATCGCGGAGATCCGCCCGCACTCGGTGGTCACCCGCGACGGCGTCGAGCGGCCCACCGACACCCTGGTGCTGGCCACCGGCTTCCACGTCACCGACCTGCCGATCGCGCACCGGATCACCGGCCGCGACGGCCGCACCCTGGCGCAGGTGTGGGACGAGGGCATGGTCACCAACCGCGGTTCCGCCGTCGCCGGCTTCCCCAACCTGTTCCTGCTGGTCGGGCCCAACGTCGGCGTCGGGCACACCTCGATGGTCTACATGATCGAGTCGCAGGTGGCCTACGTCGGCGAGGCGCTGCGCGCGATGGCCGTCGAGGGCCTGGCCACCCTGGAGACCACCCCCGCGGCGCAGGAGGCCTACCGGGAGCTCATCGCGCAGCGCTCGGCGGGCACCGTGTGGCTGGGCGGGGGCTGCGGCTCCTGGTACCTGGACAGGCACGGGCACAACACGACGCTGTGGCCGGACTTCACCTTCCTGTTCCGCCGGCTCACCCGTGAGCTGGACCGGGAGAACTACACCGGGACGCCGGAGCGCGAGACCGCCGGGGTGGCAGCATGAGCACCGCGACCGCGACGACCCGCCACGAGGTGCACGCCGTCGCCACCCCGGACGGCGCCCTCCTGCACGCCACCGTCGACGGCGACGCCACCGCACCGGTCACCGTCGTCCTGGCGCACGGCTGGACCCTGGCCCAGGCGGCCTGGGACGACGTCGCCGCCCTGCTCGCCCCGGACGTCGCGGCCGGCGCGCTGCGGCTGGTCCGCTACGACCAGCGCGGGCACGGCCGGTCCACCTGGGGCGAGGCCGACCCCGTGTCGATCGACCTGCTCGGCGAGGACCTGGCCGCGGTCCTGGCGGCCCTGGCGCCGTCCGGTCCGGTCGTGCTGGGCGGCCACTCGATGGGCGGCATGACGATCATGGCGCTGGCCGCGGCGCACCCCGAGGTCATCGGCGACCGGGTCCGCGGCGTGGCGCTGGTGGACACCTCGGCCGGGGGGCTGTCGCACCCGCCGCGGAACGCCGTCGAGCGGGTGCAGGAGAAGCTGCTGCCCGCCGTCGGCGCCTGGGCCGTGGCGCACGCCCGCCGGGTCGAGGGCTGGCGCCGGCGGGTCCCGCCGACCAGCCCGCACCACCGCCGGGTCGTGCGCGGCATCCTCTACGGCACCGACGCCACCGACGAGATGGTGGCCCGCGGCGCCGAGATCATGGCCGGGTCGTCGGTGCGGGCGTTCGTCGCCTTCTACCCCGCGCTCGGTGCGCACGACAAGGCCGCGGCCCTGGCCGAGCTCGGCACGGTGCCGGTGGAGATCCTGGTCGGCGACTCCGACAAGCTGACCCCCGTGAAGCACTCCGGGAGGCTCGCCGAGGCCATCCCGACCGCGCACCTGCAGATCGTGCCCGGCTGCGGGCACATGCTGCCCCAGGAGCGCCCCGACCTGGTGACCGACGCGATCCGCCGGTTGCTGCCGCGCCCGTGACGGCCGCCCGGCGCACGGCCGCCGACCGGCGGGCCCAGCTGGTCGAGATCGGTCTCGAGCTGCTGCCCACCACCCCGGTGCCGGAGCTGACGGTCGACGAGGTGGCCCGGCGGGCGGGCATCAGCCGCAGCCTGCTCTTCCACTACTTCGCCACCAAGACCGACTACATCGACGCGGTGACGACGGCGGCCGCCGACCTGCTGTGCAGCCACGTGCTGGGCGGTCCCGGCGCGCAGGCCGGCATGCTCGACCGGTTCGTCGGCTGGGTGGAGACCTACCGGGACAGCTACGTCGCCTTCGTCCGTGGCGCCGTGGCCGGCGACCCCGCGGTCGCCGACGTCTACACCCGGGCCCGCGAGCGGCTGGTCGACGGCACGCTGGAGGCCGTCGGCCTGCCCGACGACCCGCGGCACCGCCAGCTCGTGCGGTCCTGGTTCGCCTTCACCGAGGACCTGGTGATCGGGTGGACCGCCGACCCCACGATGACCCGCGACGAGGTGCTGGGGCTGGCCACCGACGTGCTGGCCCGCATCACCGCCCGCTGAGGGCGGCGCGGGTCAGCCGGCCAGCGAGCTCGGCAGCCGGTCGGCGGCCTCGTGCGGCGGGGGCTGCAGCTTGCCGACCACCTCGACCGCGCTGGCGCCGGTGGTGTCCATGGACTTCTTCACCTTGGCGCCGTAGAGGTCGACGTACTCCTGGCCCGACAGCAGCATGATCTCGTACATGATCTCGTCGGTGATGGACCGCTCGACGAAGCGGTCACCCGAGAGCCCGGCGTAGCGGGAGAAGTCCAGCGGCTCGCCGAACACGACGTCCACCCGGGTCAGCGTCCTGCCCAGCAGCCGGAAGGACCGGCCGGGCACCATCGCCACCGGGACGACCGGGCAGCCGGTCTCCAGCGTCATCCGGGCGACCCCGGTCTTGCCGCGGAACAGCCGGCCGTCGGGCGAGCGGGTGCCCTCGGGGTAGATGCCGAGCAGCTTGCCCTCGCGCAGGATGCGGATCCCGGTGGTGAGCGCGTTCTCGGCGGCGTCGGCGCTGGTGCGGTCGATCGGCACCTGGCCGCTGCCGCCGAAGAAGATCCGCTGCAGGAAGCCCTTGAGCCCGGGTGCGGTGAAGTACTCGGCCTTGGCCAGGAAGGTCACCCGCCGCTTGAGCACCAGCGGCATGAAGATCCAGTCGGAGGCGGCCAGGTGGTTGCTCGCCAGCACGGCGGCCCCCCGGGCGGGCACGTGCTCCAGGCCGGTCGCCTGCGGCCGGAACACCAGCCGCACGACCGGCCCGATGGCCACGAACTTGAGGAACCAGTAGAACAACGCGCCTCCCTCAGCGACTGCCAGACTAGGGAGCACCGGCGTGGGTCACAATCGCGGGTCCGGTCTGCTCGCCCCTGGACAACGGGCGAACCGCCGGGAACGCTTCGAACCGTGCACGGGAGGGCAGCATGAGCGCTTCGCGCGGCCGTCGGGACAACGGCCTGGACGCCTCCTTGTGGCACCCGCTGCGCGACGTCGACCCGCGGGTCGGCGAGCACCTGCTCGACGTGCTGCGCGAGGAGGGCATCGCGGCCTACCTGGCGCCCTCCACCGACACCGGGCCCTACACCCGCACCCAGTTCCTGCCCTCGCCGCCCACCGACCGGCTCTTCGTCGACCGGGCCCGCCGCGCCGACGCCCGCACGCTGGTCGACACCCACGCCGACGAGCACCCCGCGGCCGAGCCCACCCCGCGCCGCCGGCGGACCGACCGCGCCGAGGACGCCGCCGCCACCGACGCCGAGTTCGCCCGCATCGTCGCCGCCTGGGAGGCCGAGGAGGCCGCCGCCGGCACGCCCGCCCCGCCGGCCCCGCCCGAGCAGCCCCGCGAGGACCCCCCGCCCCCGCCCGCCGAGGTGCCGGTGCTCGACCGGCCCGACGAGCACTTCGAGCCGCCGCCGCCCCCGCCGCTGCCCGTGCCGGCCCCGGCGTCGCTCTACGCGCTGCTGCTCATCGCCGCCGGCGCGGTGTGCATCATCGCCCCCGGCGCCATCGGGCTGAGCCTGGACGTCGGGATCATCATCGGGGTGCTGGCCGTGGTGGGCGGCGTCGCCGTCCTGGTGTCGCGGATGCGCGACCGCCCCGACGACGGCGACGACGGCGCCGTCGTCTGACCGCCTAGGCGGTGCCCTCGGCCACGGCCCGGCGGACCAGGTCGGCGGCGCCGACGAGGCCGGCCTGCGCGCCGAGCTGGGCGGCCACGACGGTCGGCCCGGGCCGGAACCCGCGGCCGGGGAGCTTGCGCTCCAGGCGCTCGCGGGCCGGGCCGAGCACCATCTCGCCCAGCACGCTCACGCCACCGCCGATGACGACGACGTCGGGGTCGAGGATCGCGGCCATGTCGGCGATGCCCTGGCCCAGCCAGTGGCCGACCTCGGCCAGCAGCTCCAGCGCCAGCGGGTCCCCGGCCTTGGCCGCGGTGGCGACGTCCTCCCCGGTGAGCCGCTCGGCCCGGCCGCCCACCCGCTCCAGCAGCAGCGCCGCGGCGGCCGGGGAGCTGGTGGCCACCTCGCGGGCGGTGAGCCCGAGGGCGTTGCCCGACGCGTACTGCTCCCAGCACCCGCGGTTGCCGCAGGCGCACAGCCGGCCGTCGGGGACCACCCGCATGTGGCCCCACTCGCCGGCCACGCCGTGGGCGCCGCGCTGCAGCCGGCCGTCGATGACCATCCCGCCGCCGATGCCGGTGCCCAGGGTGATCATCACGGCCAGGTCCGAGCCCCGGGCGGCGCCGTAGCGGTACTCGGCCCACGCGGCGGCGTCGGCGTCGTTGCCCACCCACAGCGGCCGCTGCAGCCGCTGCGCGAGGTCCTGCCGCAGCGGCTGGTTCCGCCACGCCAGGTGCGGGGAGAACAGCACCGTGTCGCCGGTGCGGTCGAACCAGCCGGCCGCGCCCACGCCGACCCCGACCAGGGGGCCGCCGTGCCGCTCGGCCAGCTCCTCGACCACCGCGGCGATCGCGTCCTCGGTGGCCCGCACGGAGGTGCCCGGCGTGGCACGGCGCGCGGTGTCGGTGATCGTGCCGTCGGGGGCCACCACGCCGCCGGCCACCTTGGTGCCGCCGATGTCGATGCCCAGGGCCGGCAGGTCCTGCGGGGCGTTCATGCCACCTCGATGCGTTGCACAGGGACCGGCACGGGCGCCGGTCCGGGGTCGGGCTGGTCGACGGCCGCGTCGTGGACCGGGTCGGCGGTCGGGTCCGCGGTCGGGCTCTCGGGGCGGGCCAGACCGCGCAGCGCGGCGGCCGCGGTGGTCAGCAGGTCGGCCAGCGCCTCGGACAGGTCGGGCCGCTGGCCGCGTAGCACCGCCAGCGCGGTGCACACCGGGCAGGTGCGGCACTCCGCGGAGTGGTCCTCCCCGGCGGCGGACCCGCCGAGGGCACCGGTCAGCGCCTCGGCCAGGCCGCGCAGCTGGTCACCCAGCGGCGGGGTGCCGGTCACCGGGCGGCCTCCGCGGCCAGCAGGTCCGCCGGCCACTGCGCCGGGTCGGGTGCGAAGGCGACGGCCAGGACGGCGTCCGGCGTCCCCGGGTGCTGCACGCTCGCCCCGGTGACCGTGCAGCGGCGCAGCAGGGCGTCCAGCGGCAGCGAGCGGCGCAGCCCGGCCAGGCCGACGACCAGCTCGTCGCCCCACCGGGTCAGCTCGACCTCGCCGCGGCCGGCGCCGGGCAGCGGGACGGGCAGCACCCACCCGGCGCCCTCCCGCCGGGCCGTCGGGACCGGCACGGGCTCGGGCACCTCGTCGGCCGGCGCGGCGCCCAGGGCCCCCAGCGCGGCGACGTCGGACGGCGGCACCGGCGCCTCGGCGAGCTCGCGGACGGCGAACCCGGTGCCGGCCAGCCCGGCCCGGACCCGGTCCTGCGCGGCGGCGCGGGCCTCGGCCCACTCCCCCGTGCCGGCGGGCAGTACCCGGGCCAGCGTGACCGTGCCCAGCGGCTGGCCGAGCAGCCCCGCCGCGGCCGCCGCCCGGCGCACCGCGGGCACCGCCCGGTCGTCGGGGGCCACGACCAGGTGCACCTCGACCCGGTCGGGGACCCGGTCCAGCGCGGTCTCCAGCGCACCGACGGCGGCCAGGGCGGCGTCGACCGCTCCCCCACGCCCCTTGCCGGTCAGCGCGCGGACCGAGGCGAGCACCCGCAGCCGCGGCGGCGCGAGCTGGGCCAGCCACCACCGGGTCGCACCGGGCAGCGCCAGCAGCTCCAGCGCCTGCGGCAGCGGCCCGGCGTCGACCACGACGACGTCGGCGGTGCCGGCCGCGCGCCCGAGCTCGGTCAGCAGGGCGACCTGGCCCGCGCCCGGCGGCGGCACCGTGCTCGAGGCCGGCGGCAGGGTCAGCACCGGCACCAGCGCGGCCAGCGCGTCGGCGTGGCCGGCCCAGGCGGCCTCCAGCGCGGGGCCCGCCTGCACCACCCGGACGTCGACGGCGTCCGCCAGGCCGTCGATGGCCGGCGCGGACGCACCCAGCAGGACCACCCGCTGCCCCGTCGCGGCGAGCGCGAGGGCGGTGGCCGCCGCGACGGTGGAGGAACCGGCCCCGCCCGGGCCGGTGACGAGGAGGGTGCGCACCGGCCGGTCAGGCCTCGACGCGCTTCTTGAGCTCCTTGAGCGCGGTGTCCAGGATGACCTTCTCCGCCTTGCGCTTGATCATCCCGAGCATCGGGATCGAGAGGTCGATGCTGATCGTGTACGTGACCTCGGTCCGCCCGCCGGTCTCGACCAGGGTGTAGCTGCCGTCCTGCCGCTTCTGCATCTGGCCCTGCACCAGGTGCCAGCTGACCTGCCGGTCGCCGTCCCAGGTGTAGGCCAGCACGTAGTCGTCCTTGACCGCCCCGGCGTCGAGCACGAAGTGCACGCGGGACGCCCGCCCGTCGGCCCCGGTCTCCAGCACCTCGACGGTCTTGGCCGCCGCCACCCACTCCGGGTAGGCCGGGAAGTCGGCCACCACGGCCATCACGGCGGAGGCCGGCGCATCGATCACGATGGACTGGGTGGACTGGTCGGCCATGCGCGCAGGGTAGTCGCCGGGCCCCGTCCCACGTGCTCCGGTGCAGGTCACCTACTCCCCAGTAGGGATGGCCCGGTAGATTGGGCGTCCACGATCCCGCGTCCGCAGGCCGGCGACGAGGCTGGTGCTCCGCGCGGGGATGAGAGGACCGGCGTGCGCGAGCTGAGCGTTCCCCCCACCTACACCGTGGGACCCGACGAGGCGATCCCCGACCTGCTGGCCAGGAACCTCGCGGAGTTCCCCGACACGGTCGGGCTGCGGGTCCAGCGGTCACCGGGTCAGTGGACCGACGTCACCTACCGCGAGTTCGGCGAGCAGGTCGCCGGCGTCGCGAAGGGCCTGGTCGCCAGCGGCATCAAGGCCGGTGACCGGGTGGCCCTGCAGGCCCGCACCCGCTACGAGTGGACCGTGCTGGACTTCGGCATCTGGGCCGCCGGCTGCGTCGTCGTCCCCGTCTACGAGACCTCCAGCGCCGACCAGGTGGCCTGGATCCTGTCCGACAGCGGCGCCACCGCGGCGTTCGTGGAGAAGCAGGAGCACGCCGACGTCGTCGAGTCCGTGCGCGGGCAGGCCCCCGACCTGGGCCCGGTGTGGGTCATCGAGGACGACGTCCTGGGCACCCTCGCCTCGGCCGGCGCCGACGTGCCCGACAGCGAGCTCGAGGCCCGCCGCGCCACCCTCGGCGCCGACAGCCTGGCCACGCTGATCTACACCAGCGGCACCACCGGCCGGCCCAAGGGTTGCGAGCTCACCCACGGCAACTTCCTGTTCGAGATCAACAACGGCATGTCGCTGCTGGGCCGCTTCCTCAACGTCGACGGCTCGCTGCTGCTGTTCATCCCGCTGGCCCACGTGCTGGCCCGCGTCCTGCAGGTCGGCGCGTTCCGCACCCAGACCGTCATCGGGCACACCTCCGACATCAAGGACCTGGTCGCCGACCTGGGCACCTTCAAGCCCACCTTCGTGCTCGCCGTCCCGCGGGTGTTCGAGAAGGTCTACAACCAGGGCAAGGCCACCGCCGACGAGGGCGGCAAGGGCAAGGTGTTCGACAAGGCCGCCCAGGTCGCGATCAACTGGTCGCGGGCGCAGGACACCGGCGGCGCCGGGCTCGGCCTGACCGCCGCGCACAAGGTCTTCGACCTGCTGGTCTACCGCAAGCTGCGCGCCGCCCTCGGCGGGCGCTGCATCGGCGCGGTGTCCGGGGGTGCCCCGCTGGGTGAGCGGCTGGGCCACTTCTTCCGCGGCGTCGGCGTGGTCGTCTACGAGGGCTACGGCCTGACCGAGACCACCGCCGCCGCGGCGGTCAACCACGACACGGCCTTCCGGATGGGCACCGTCGGCCGGCCGCTGCCGGGCACCGACGCGGCGATCGCCGACGACGGCGAGGTGCTGCTGCGCGGCGGCATCGTCATGCGCGGCTACTGGCGGAACGAGAAGGCCACCGCCGAGGCCATCGACGCCGAGGGCTGGTTCCACACCGGCGACATCGGCGAGCTCGACAGCCAGGGCTTCCTCAAGATCACCGGTCGGAAGAAGGAGATCCTGGTGACCGCCGGCGGCAAGAACGTCGCCCCCGCGGTGCTCGAGGACCGCCTCCGCGCGCACGCGCTGGTCAGCCAGACCATCGTCGTGGGTGACGGGAAGCCCTTCATCGGCGCGCTGATCACCCTCGACGAGGAGGCGCTGCCGGCCTGGCTGAAGCTCAAGGGCAAGGACACGTCGCTGACCGCCGCCGACCTGGTCGACGACGCCGACCTGCAGGCCGAGATGGAGGGCGCGGTGGCCGAGGCGAACAAGGCGGTCTCCCACGCCGAGAGCATCCGCAAGTTCCGGGTGCTGCCGATCGACTTCACCGAGGCCAACGGCACGCTCACCCCGAGCATGAAGCTCAAGCGGAACGTGGTCCTGAAGGAGTACGGCGACGAGGTCGAGGCGCTCTACGCCAAGGCCCCGGCCGGCCGCTCCTGACCTAGCCCGCCAGCAGGTCGGCGAAGGTCGCGCCGATCGTCGCCCACGACCAGCGCTGCTCCACCCACGCCCGGCCGGCCGCCCCCAGGGCGGCCGACCGGGCGCGGTCGTCCAGCAGGCCGGTGACCGCGTCGGCCACGGCCGCCGGCGAGCGCGGGTCCACCACGTGGCCGGTCACGCCGTCGCGCACCGCCTCGGGGGCACCGCCGGACGTGCCGGCGACGACCGGCAACCCGCACGCGGCCGCCTCCAGGTAGACCATCCCGAGGCCCTCGACGTCCAGCCCGCCCCGACGGGTGCGGCAGGGCATCGCGAACACGTCCCCGGCGGCGTAGTGCTCGGGCAGCGACGCCGGCGCGACCGGGCCGGTGAGGACGACGGAGCCCCCCAGGCCGGCGGTCCGGACCCGGCGGCGCAGCCGGGCCTCGTCCGGGCCTCCCCCGACCAGCAGCAGCCGGGCGCCGGGGTGCCGGGCCAGCACCCGCGGCCAGGCCTCGACGAGCACGTCCTGGCCCTTGCGGCGGACCAGCCGGGACACGCACACCACCACCGGCGCGTCGCCGAGGTCGTACCGGGCCCGCACCGGACCGCCGTCGACGCCGGGGTGGAACCTGTCGACGTCCACCCCCGGGGACAGCTGCCGCAGCTCCGCCCGGTCGCCGAGGGCCGGGGCCAGCCTCCCCCGGGTGTAGTCGGAGATGCAGGTGAGGACGTCGACGCCGGTGGCGATCCGCTGCAGCAGCTGGCGGCCCACCGGGAGGGCGACCCACCCCGTCTCGTGCCCGTGGGTGATGCCGAGGGTGCGGGCCGCCCCCGCGCGGCGCAGGCCCGGCGCGAGCAGGCCCAGCGGGGCGGCTGCCCCGAAGACGACGGCTTCGGCACGGTGCTCGCGGACCAGGGCGGCGGCGGCCCGCGCGGTGCCCGGGGTGGGCAGCAGCATCGAGGTCGGCCGGCGGACCACCCGGTAGGGCAGACCGGCGTCGTGCTCGGCGGCGCCGGGCGAGGTGGAGGCCAGCACGACCAGGTCCTCGGGCGGGAGCCGCTCGAGCAGCGCCGCGACGAAGGTCTGGATGCCGCCCTGGCGGGGCGGGAAGTCGTTGGTGACGACCAGCGTGCGGGTCAGCGGGACCACCCCTGCGCGGCGGCCACCCGCTGGGCGGTGGTCGGGTGGGAGCCGAAGAACCACTGCCAGGCCGACGGGGGGTCGGGCTGGTTGAGGTTGGCCGCGGCGAGGCGGCGCATGACGGCCGCGAAGGCGTCCGGGTCGCCGGTGAGGTCCAGGGCGTGCTGGTCGGCCCGGGCCTCGAGCTGCCGGGACACCCCGTTCTGCACCGGGGTGGACACCAGCGTCCCCACCGCGACCAGCAGCAGCACCAGCGGCACCGCGCGGGGGTCGCCGGGCCCTGCCGCACCGGCCCGGCGCAGCAGCGACCCCGAGCCGATCAGCCAGCCCAGCAGGGCGACGCCGGCCGCGGCCCCCAGCGCGCCGACCAGCGTGCCGGTGAGCACGTCGTCGGTGGCCACGTGGCCGAGCTCGTGCGCGGCGATGGACTCGACCTGGTCGTCGGGCAGCTGCTGCAGCAGGGTGTCGTAGACGACGATGCGCCGGGTCGACCCGAACCCGGACACGTAGGCGTTCAGCGCGGTCGTGCGGCGGCTGGCGTCGGCCACCAGCACGTCCTGCACCGGCGTGCCGTTCTCCTCGGCCAGCGCGAGCAGGTCGGTGCGCAGCTGGCCGGCGGGCAGCGAGGTGAAGTCGTTGAAGGCCGGCTCGATGACCACCGGGTAGAGGAACGACCCGGCGACCACCAGCCCGGCCGCCCCCGCGCCCGCCCAGGCCCACCACGTGCGCGGTGCGCGCCGGGCCAGCGCCACCAGCAGGAGCAGCCCGAGCGCGGTGAGCCCGGCGGTGATGCCGGTGTCCACCGCGACGTCGCGCGCGAAGAGCGGCCAGCTGCGGGTGGACAGCCCGTACCGGTGCCGCACCACCTCGCCGTGGGCCGACAGCGGCAGGGTCACCAGCCGCCCGGCGACGGTGACCACCAGGGTGCCCAGCACGACCTGCCAGAACCAGCCACCGCCCAGCGGCCGGGCCACCGCGGTGACCCAGCGGGCACCGAGCCGGGTCAGGCCCAGCACGCCGCTGACGGCGAGCCCCAGCAGCAGGTTGACCACCGACGCGGGGCGGACGGCGGCGGCGAAGGCGTCGGCGCGGGTGACCTGCTCGGGCGTCAGCCCGGCGGTCGGGTCGGTCACCTGCGGCGGTGCCGCCCAGGGGATGCGCAGCCAGAGGACGACGACGAGGGCCAGGCCGAGGAGCAGGGCCGCCAGCAGGGCGGGGCGACGTGGACCCACCCCCGGACCCTAACCACCGCTACAGCAGGCGCCGGGCCCCGGCGTAGCCGGACATGTCGACGCTGGACACCTTGACCACGTCGCCCGAGGTGGGGGCGTGCACCATCATCCCGTTGCCGATGTAGATACCGATGTGGCTGACCGGCGAGTAGAAGTAGACGAGGTCGCCGGGCTGCAGGTCAGCGCGCGACACCGGGGAGCCCATCCGGGCCTGCGCGGCGCTGGAGTGCGGCAGCGAGATGCCCGCGGCGGCGTAGGCGTAGGCGGTCAGGCCCGAGCAGTCGAAGCTGCCCGGCCCGCCCGCGCCCCAGACGTAGGGGTCGCCGCGCTGGGCCATGGCGGTGTCCACGACGGTCTGCGCCGCGGCGCTGTCGGCGACCACGCTGGCCGGCGGGGTGACCTCCGGCCCGCTGGTGGCCTCGACGACCGCGGCCCGCTGCGGCGCGCTGAGCGCGGCGAACTGCGCCTGGTAGGTGGTGATCTGCTGCTGCAGCTCCTGCTGCTGGGCGGTGACCTGGTCCAGTGTCTGCTGCGCCTGCGTGGCTGCGGCGTCGGCGGCGGCCTGGGCGTCGGTCGCGGTCTGCGCCGCGGCCGACACCTGGGAGAGCAGGTCGTCGGTGTGGCCGGCGATGAGGTCCAGGGTGCTGACCTGGGCGAGGAAGTCCTCGGGCGAGGCGCTGGTGAGCAGCGCGGCGAAGCCCGACGGGTTGCCGGTGTAGGCGCTGACCGCGACCTCGTCCATCTGGGCGCCGAGGCTCTGCAGCTGGGCCTGCGCGTCGGCCACCGACTGCTGGGCGGCAGCGGCGGCGGCCTGCTGCTCGGCGAGCTGGACCTGCGCGTCGTTGACCTGCTCGGTGACCACCTCGAGCTGGTGGGTGGCGTCGGCGACGAGCTGCGTGGCCTCCTCGGGGGTGCTCGCCTGACCGGGCGCCGCCTGCGCGGGGGCCGGCAGCAGCGTCAGCGCGAGACCGACCGCACCGACGGCCAGCAGCCCGCGACCGGTGCGGCGCGGCGCCCCCGACGGGGTGGCGGACGAGGCGGGGCGGGGGCGGACAGGCACGGGGCGGCGGCACTCCTGGTTCCACCGACCGGGACCACCCGCGGCCGGGTGGTGGGGGCTCGGTCGGCCTCGATCAACCTACGGGCGTGATCGGGTCGAAACGAAGAGTCACAGAAGGAATGATCGGCGTCCGATCTGCTAGTTCCACGCATGTGGTTTCGGCATGATCTCCACCTCGGGGGGCGCGCCGTGGCCCGCCGGGCGTGTCGCCCCTGGTCGGCTCAGCCCACGTCGCGGACCGGTGGCCGGTGCCGCAGCGGCGGGACGAGGCCGACCTGGGCGAGCACCAGCAGGGCGCGCCGCTCCACCTCGTCGAAGTCGAGCACCCGGCCCTGGCGCGACGGACCGGACACCAGGGTGTCGCCGAGCGCCTCGCCCAGCTGCTCCCCCGGCGCCAGGCCCGGCAGCGCCGGCTGCGCGGCGCGGGCGGGGCGGCGGCCCAGCGGCACCACGACCGGGGCGCCGCGCGAGCCCGGCGGCGCGCCGAGCAGCACGGTGACCACGCAGTCGCCGCAGCCCTCTCCGCGGACGGTGCAGGTGTCGCAGTCGATGAGCACGTGGGGCCTCCTGGCAGCTGGGTGGAGCGGGTGGTGGAGCTCGTCGCCGTCCCCCTCTCCGGTCCGGCACCGCGGACGCTAGGACCGCCCACCGACAATTCCGCTCAGCTGCCCGCGTACTCCCAGTGCCAGGGCTCCTCGCGGCCGTTGCCCTGGTCGGCCCAGGTCGGGTGGATGAAGCCGAACCGGCCGGCGTTGGCGACCATCCAGGCGTACTGCGCCGTCGAGTAGGACTCGATGCCCCCGCAGAGGTCCACGGCGAGGCCCCAGCCGTGGTTGCTGGTCCCGGGCACCGCGGCCAGGGCGGGCTTCTGCCCGTACAGCGTCACCTGGCTGGCGTAGCTGCGGTAGGAGTCGGTGATGCACACCGGGGAGCCGAACGCGCTCGCGTAGGCCGCCGACATCGCCCGGTAGGCAGCCGCCGCGTCGCAGCGCAGCGCGTGGCCGGCCACGCCCAGCGGGCACAGCGCCGAGGGCGGGATCAGGCCGTTGGGGTACCCGCCCCACTGCCGGCTGCCGTCGTAGCTGGCCGGGTAGACGGTGTTGCCGCACTCCACGGCCAGCGCCCCGCCGGTGGGACCGGGCACCGGGACCGCCGCGCGCGGCGGCAGGCTGGGCCGGCCGATGCCCAGCACCTGGTCGGCGGGCAGCGTGCGCACCACGACCGCACCGGCCCGCCCGTCGGCGGCCAGCATCGTCTGCGGGTCCAGCGCGATGCCCACGTGGGACAGCCCCGACTCCGGCGTCCCGAGGAAGACCAGGTCGCCCGGGAGGACGTCGGCCGGGGCCACCGGCTCGGTCGTCGCGAACAGCTCGCCCTGGGTGGCGGGCAGGGAGATGCCGGCTGCGCCGTAGGCGGCCTGCACCAGCGAGCCGCAGTCGAAGGACTCCGGGCCCGACGTGCCCGGGGCGAAGGGCAGCCCGAGGTCGGTCATCGCCGCGCTCACCGCGGCGACCGTCTCGGCCGGGAGCACGAGCAGCGAGCTGGGCCGGCGCGGCAGCTGCGCGGCACCGGGCTGGGCGGCACCGGTGGACCCGCCCACCGGGACCAGTCCCGCGGGCAGCCCCGCCGCCGGGTCGCGCAGCGCCGCGGCCGCCGGCGGGCCGACCCCGGCGGCGGTCAGCTGGTCGACGTAGGACTGCCAGGCGGCGGCGGTCTGCTGGTTGACCTGCACCTGCTCGGCCTGCAGCTGGGCCAGCTGCCGGTCGACCGCGCCGAGCGCGCCCTCGAGCTGGTCGGTGACGGCGGTCGCCGCGGCCTCGAGGTCCCCGACCTGCGCGGCGACGGCGTCGGCCTGCGCCTGCCGGTCGGCGACCGCGGCCGACGCGGCGTCCTGCTGCGCCTGGGCCTGCCGCCGCCGGTCCTCGGCGGCCTGCAGCACCGCGTCGTTCTCCGCGTCGACGGCCTCCAGGTAGCCCATCGCGGAGACCACGTCCCCGGGGTCGCCGCCCTCCAGCAGCAGGGACAGCGCCGTGGGTGCGCCGCCGTCGCGGTAGACCGCGGCCGCGTAGCGGGAGACCCCGACCCGGGCCTGGTCCAGCACGGCCTGCGCGTCGGCGACCTCGGCCGCGGCGGCGTCGGCGGCCTGCTGGGCCTGGGCCAGCTGGTCCTGGGCGGCGGTGACGGCGGACTGCCGTTCCTGCAGGTCACCCTGGACCGAGGCCGCCTGGTCCTGCAGCGCGGTCAGCTCGGCGCTGTCCAGCACGCCGGTGGTGCCCCCGGGCTGCTCGCTCGGGGCGGCCGCCGCGGGACCCGCGACCGCGCCCACCAGGACGGCGGCCAGCAGCGCGACCAGCGAGGACGACGACCGCGACCGCACCGCCGACCTCCCCGACACCGCGCGCCCGACCCCGTCGTCGTGCCGCGACGCGATGATCCCCGGCCGCACGCGGCGGTGCACGTCGGTGGCCACCCGGTCACCCGGCCGGGTAGCGCGGCGGGACCGGAAGTGTCGGACCCCCCACCTAGCGTCCGCGCCGTGATCGGCTCCCCCTTCGGTCCCCTGCTCCGTCGGCAGCACGGTGCCGGGCCCGCGCAGGCCACCATCGACGACCTGGGCACGCCGCTGACCGGCGTCACCTTCGTCGTGGTCGACCTGGAGACCACCGGCGGCTCCGCGCAGAGCGACGCCATCACCGAGATCGGGGCGGTCAAGGTCCGCGGCGGCGAGGTCCTCGGCGAGTTCGGCACGCTGGTCGACCCGGGCCGGGCGATCCCCCCGTTCATCAGCGTGCTGACCGGCATCACCACCACGATGGTGGCCGCCGCGCCCCGCATCGACGCCGTGCTGCCGCACTTCCTGGAGTTCGCCCGCGGTGCCGTGCTGGTCGCCCACAACGCCCCCTTCGACGTCGGGTTCCTCAAGGCCGCCTGCGCCGCCGTCGGCACCGGCTGGCCCCCGGCCGCCGTCGTGGACACCGCGGTGCTGGCCCGCCGGCTGCTCACCCGCGACGAGGTGCCCAACTGCAAGCTGGGCACCCTGGCGCCGTTCTTCAACGCGGGCACCACGCCCACCCACCGCGCGCTCGACGACGCGCGCGCCACCGTCGACGTGCTCCACGGCCTGCTGGAACGACTGGGCCCGCTCGGGGTGACGTCGCTGGAGGAGCTGACCGGGCTGACCCGCCAGGTCGACCCCGAGCGCCGCCGCAAGCGCCACCTCGCCGAGCACGTGCCGCACGGCCCCGGCGTCTACGTCTTCCGCGGCCCCGGCGACGAGCCCCTCTACGTCGGCACCTCCACCGACCTCCGCTCCCGGGTGCGCAGCTACTTCACCGCCGGCGAGCAGCGCAGCCGGATGACCGAGATGGTCGGCCTGTCGCAGCGGGTGGAGTCCCTGCCCTGCGCGCACGACCTGGAGGCCGCGGTCCGGGAGCTGCGGCTGATCTCCCAGCACAAGCCCCGGTACAACCGCCGCTCCCGGTTCCCCGAGCGGGTGCTGTGGGTGCGGCTCACCGACGAGCCCTTCCCCCGGCTGTCGGTGGTGCGGCGGGTGGTGCCCGGCACCGGCACGTTCCTGGGCCCGTTCGCCGACCGCCGCGCCGCCGACTCCGCGGTCGCGGCCGTGCACAACGCGCTGCCGCTGCGCCAGTGCGGGGGCAGGCTGTCCCCGCACCCCGACCACCCCGGCTGCGCGCTGGCCGGCATGGGCCGCTGCGGCGCGCCCTGCACGGGCGCGCAGAGCCGGGAGGACTACGCCGCCACCGCCGAGGTGTTCTCCACCGCCGTCTCGGCCGACCCGGGCCGGCTGTGCGCGCCGCTGCTGGCCCGCGTCGACCGGCTGGCCGGCCAGGGTCGGTTCGAGGAGGCGGCGGTGGTGCGCGACCGGGTCGCGGTCCTGGTGCGGGCGCTGCGCCGGCGGCAGCGGCTGGCGCTGCTCGCCGAGGTCCCCGAGCTCACCCTGGCCCGGCCCGACGGCGCCGGCGGCTGGGCGCTGTCGGTGGTGCGCCGCGGCCGGCTGGTGGCCGCCGGCGTGGCGGTCCGCGGCACCCCGGTGCGTGCGCACCTGCAGCTGCTGAAGGCCACCGCCGAGACGGTGACCACGCCCGCCGGCGAGCTGGCCGCCTCGGTCGAGGAGACCGAGCTGGTGCTGCGCTGGATGGAGAAGCCGGGCACGCGGCTGGTCGAGGTCACCGGCACGCTGGCCTGCCCGGTGCCGGGCACCGGCGGTCTGCGGGGGTTCCTGGAGCGGGTCGACGCCGGCCGGTCCGCCCGCGACCCCTTCGGCGAGCGCGATGGCGGCGGCGCCACCCGCGCGCGGCCGGACCGGGTGCGCGGCGCGGTGGGTCAGCCCCGCCGCGCGGCGCTAGCCTCGCCGGTGTGATCACCGCCATCGTCCTCATCGACGCCTCGACCGACTCGATCGGCGAGGTCGCCACCGCCCTGGCCGACCTCGACGGCGTCAGCGAGGTCTACTCCGTCGCCGGCGGCGGCACCGACCTCATCGCCCTGGTGCGCGTCCGTGAGTTCCACGACGTCGCCGACGTCATCGCCGGGCGCATCAACAAGGTGCCCGGCGTCCTCGACACCCGCACCCACATCGCCTTCCGCGCCTACTCCAAGCACGACCTGGAGTCGGCCTTCTCCATCGGCCTCGAGGAGTAGGGCGCCCCGCTCAGCGGGCCTGCTGGCTCACCTGCGCCCACCGGTCGAGCAGCGCGGCGGCCCGCCCGTCGTCGACCGCCGCGGCCGCGCGCTGCAGCCCGCCGGCGAGCTGGTCGTGCAGGCGGCCCCCGTGCTCGTCGAAGGCGGTCAGCGCGGCGGCGGCGTTGAGCAGCACGGCGTCGCGCACCGGCCCGGTCTCCCCCGCCACCAGGCGGCGCACCACCTCCGCGTTGGCCGCGGCGTCCCCACCGCGCAGCGCGTCCGGCCCCGGGGTCGCCAGGCCCAGCGCCGCCGGGTCGACCCGGTCGGGCACGACCTCGCCGTCACGGACCACCCAGACCGCCGAGGTGGTCGCGGTGGTCAGCTCGTCCAGGCCGTCGTCGCCGCGGAAGACCAGCCCCCTGCTGCCGCGGCGGGCCAGCACGGCGGCCAGCACCGGGGCCATCCGCGCGTCGGCGCACCCGATCGCCACCGCGACGGGGCGAGCCGGGTTGACCAGCGGACCGAGGAAGTTGAAGACCGTGCCGATCCCCATCTCGCGCCGTGGCGCGGCGGTGTGCCGGTAGCCGGGGTGGAAGACCGGGGCGAAGAAGAAGCCGATGCCGGCCTCGGCGACGCAGCGCACGACGCCGGCGGCCGGCAGGTCGATGACGACCCCGAGGGCCTCGAGCACGTCGGCCGACCCCGAGGACGACGACGCGGCCCGGTTCCCGTGCTTGGCCACCGGCACCCCGGCCGCGGCCACCACCACGGCGGCCATCGTCGAGATGTTGACGGTGTGCGCACCGTCGCCCCCGGTGCCCACGATGTCCACGCAGTCGTGCGGCAGCTGCACCGGGGTGGCCTGCTCGAGCATCGTGGCCGCGAGGCCGGCGACCTCGGCCGGGGCCTCCCCCTTCGCCCGCAGCGCGACGGCGAACCCCGCCACCTGCGCCGGCGTCGCCTCCCCGGTCATGATCTCGCGCATCGCCCACGCCGTCTCGGCCTCGGAGAGGTCCTGCCGGGCGATCAACCGCGACAGCAGGTCCCGCCAGGTGGGCACCGCACTGGAGGTCGGCGCGCTCATCCGGCGCGGCCGCGCACGACGGGGCGCCCGGCCCGGTCACGCAGCAGCTCGGCCACCGTCCGCGGGGCCACGAGAGGGTCGACCGGGTGGGTCAGCGTGGCCTCGGCCATCGACCAGTGCGCCAGCCAGCGGTCGGCCTGGCGGGCGATGAGCACCAGCACCGGCGGGCAGTCGTCCACCTCGTGCTTGAGCTGGCGGCTGATGCCCATGCCGCCGGTGGGCTGCGCCTCGCCGTCGAGGATGCACAGGTCGACCCCGCCGCGGTCGACGGCGGCGACCACCTCGGCGCCGGTGGCGCAGTCCAGCCAGCGCACCGGCCCCACGTCCTGGGCGGGGTGGGTGCCGACCGCCGTGCGGACCGCGTCGCGGACCTCGGGTCGGTGGCTGAAGACCACCACGGTCCGCGGTCCCGTCCCGGCCGGTGCAGCAGCGTCGCTCACGGCAGCGACCCTAGTGCCCCTGGCGCCGACGCGGGGCGGCTGTGCAGCGACCACAGGAGGTCACGGTCAGGTCACGACGGGCCACCGGACATGGTTGCCCGGAGCACCCGCCGGGGCCTCGACGGCGGGCCCGCCGGGCGCCATCCCCGCGCCAACCCGGGCCGATGCCGTGGGCCCGCTGCACAGCGGCCTCCCGGGTTCGCCACGCCCTTGCACCCGCGCTCGTCCGACGCCTGCACCGATGCCATGATGGCGCTGTGACAACGGCCCCCGTGGCGAGCAGCACCTTCGACACCTCGCGGGTGCACTCCCTGACCCGACCGAACATGGTCAGCGTCGGCACGATCATCTGGCTCGCCAGCGAGCTGATGTTCTTCGCCGGGCTCTTCGCCATGTACTTCACCGCCCGCGCCCGGGCCGGCGAACCGTGGCCCCCGCCGCCCACCGAGCTCGACCTGCCCTACGCGGTCGTCTTCACCACGATCCTGGTGGCCTCGTCGATCACCTGCCAGCTCGGTGTGTTCGCCGCGGAGCAGGGCAACGTCTACGGCCTGCGCCGCTGGTTCACCATCACCTTCGTCATGGGCCTGGTCTTCGTCCTGGGCCAGGCGAACGAGTACCGCGTCCTGGTGACTGAGCACGCAACCACGATCTCCTCCTCCACCTACGGGTCGGTCTTCTTCCTGACGACCGGCTTCCACGGTCTGCACGTCATCGGTGGCCTCATCGCCTTCGTCTTCGTGCTCATGCGGTCCACCATGGGCCGCTTCACGCCGGCTCAGGCGACCTCCGCGATCGTGGTCTCCTACTACTGGCACTTCGTCGACGTCGTGTGGATCGGGCTCTTCGCCACGATCTACCTGATCCGCTAGGGAACCGGTGTCCACCACGAACCCCTCCTCCGACGTCCCGACGACCGAGGGCCGCTTCGCCGGCCTGCGCGCCCGCTTCGGCGGCCGGTCCACCGGGTCGCCCGCCTCCGCCGCCCGGGCCCGGCGCCGCTCCAAGCAGCGCCGCCGGATGACCAACGTGGCCGGCCTGATGGCCGCCCTGGTGCTCACCGGCGTCGGCTACTCCGCGATCGCCCCGGCCAACGCCGCCGACGAGGCCGTGAGCGGCCAGTCCAGCGCCGAGGCCGCCGGCCAGGCCCTGTACGAGCGCAGCTGCATCAGCTGCCACGGCTCCAACCTGCAGGGCGTGCAGGACCGCGGCCCCTCGCTGATCGGGGTCGGCGAGGCGTCGGTCTACTTCCAGGTGCACACCGGCCGCATGCCGCTGGTCCGCCAGGAGGCCGACGCGGCCCGCAAGCCCCCGGTGTTCAGCGACGCCGAGATCGAGCAGCTGATGGCCTACATCCAGGCCAACGGCGGCGGCCCGACCCTCCCGTCGGGCGACCTGCGCGACGGCGACCTGGCCGAGGGCGGTGAGCTGTTCCGGCTCAACTGCGCCAGCTGCCACAACTTCGTCGGCGAGGGCGGCGCGCTCTCCTCGGGCAAGGCCGCGCCCAGCCTCGAGGACGCCAACGACATGGAGATCTACGCCGCGATGCTCAGCGGCCCGGAGAACATGCCGGTGTTCGGGGACAACCAGCTGACCCCCGAGGAGAAGCGCTCGATCATCGACTACGTGCAGACCCTCAAGGAGCAGGCCGACCCCGGCGGCGCCGGCATCGGTCGCGCCGGCCCGGTCTCCGAGGGCCTGGTGATCTGGGTCGTCGGCATCGGCGCCCTGCTGTTCGGGATCTTCTGGATGGGGACCAAGGCGTGAGCAAGGACGAGCGGGCCGGCTCCCGGCCCGACGACGAGGCCGGACCGACCCACGGCGGGCCGGACGACGACTACACCCCCGAGCAGCTCGCGACGATGGACCGCGAGGAGCTCAACCGGCTGGGTGCGCGCTACGACGGCGTCGAGGTGCTGCACGTCGACCCGCCGCCGGCCCCGGGCTCGGCGCTGGAGAAGCAGGCCGAGCGCCAGGTGTCGATGGCCTTCGGCATCGCCGGGCTGTTCGCCCTGGCCTTCGCCGTCGTGTACTTCGGCTCCGGCTGGTTCCTGCCGGACTGGCAGTGGGCCTCGGACGACAACGGCTGGAGCGCCCTCTACACCCCGCTGCTCGGGGTGGGCATGGGCGGCGCGCTGATCTTCCTCGGCGTCGGCATGGTGCTGTTCGTCAAGAAGCTGCTGCCGCACGAGACCGCCGTGCAGGACAAGCACGACGGCTCGCACTTCGACCGGACCACCACCGCCGCCACCCTGATGGGCGGGGTCGACCGGGTCGGCTTCCCGCGGCGCAAGATGATCGGCCGCAGCCTCGGCTTCGCCGGGGGCGCGCTGGGCCTCGTGCTCATCGCCCCGATCGGTGGTCTGATCAAGAACCCGAACAAGGGCAACCCGCTGGGCACCACGGAGTGGGCCCAAGGCGTGCGCCTGGTCCGCCAGGACGGCTCCCCGGTGCGCCCCGGCGACCAGGAGCCCGGCTCGCTGGAGACGGTCTTCCCGGCCGTCCCGGGTGGCAACCTGGCCGCCGACGCCGCCACCATGCTCATCCGGCTGCGGCCCGAGCAGATGTCGCTGCTGCAGCCGCGTCAGGGCCAGGCCGACTTCGGCTACGGCGACTACGTCGCCTACTCCAAGATCTGCACGCACGCCGGCTGCCCGGTGTCGCTGTACGAGCAGGAGACCAGCCGCATCCTGTGCCCGTGCCACCAGTCGCAGTTCGACGTGATCCAGGGTGCGAAGCCGGTCTTCGGGCCGGCCACCCGGCCCCTGCCGGAACTGCCGATTACGCTGGATGACGAGGGATACTTCGTCGCGCGCAGCGACTACATTGAGGCAGTCGGACCCACCTACTGGAACCGAGAGCGGATCTGATGGCTACAACGATCACGCCGAACCAGCCGGCGCCCAGGATCAGCAAGGCCGCGTCGGAGGTCGACGAGCGGCTGATCGTGGCCGGTCCCCTGCGGCGCACCCTGAACAAGGTCTTCCCCGACCACTGGTCGTTCCTGCTCGGGGAGATCGCCCTCTACTCGTTCGTGATCCTGCTGCTGTCGGGCACGTTCCTCACGTTCTACTACGACCCCTCGCTGTCGGAGACCGAGTACGAGGGCATCTACGCCCCGCTGCGCGGTGTCGAGATGTCGCGGGCCTACGAGAGCTCGCTGGGGATCAGCTTCGACGTCCGCGGCGGTCTGCTCATCCGGCAGATCCACCACTGGGCGGCGCTGCTGTTCGTCGCCGCGATCGTGGTGCACCTGCTGCGCATCTTCTTCACCGGCGCGTTCCGCAAGCCCCGTGAGACCAACTGGGGCATCGGCGTGGTGCTGCTGGTGCTCGCCCTGGCCATGGGCTTCACCGGCTACACCCTCCCCGACGACCTGCTGTCGGGCACCGGCCTGCGCATCGTCTCGGCGATCATCCTGAGCATCCCGGTCGTGGGCACCTGGGTGCACTGGGCACTGTTCGACGGCGACTACGTCGGCGAGGTCATCCTCGGCCGGCTCTACATCGTCCACGTGCTGATCCTGCCGGCGATCATCCTGGCGCTGATCGCGCTGCACCTGCTGCTGCTCATCAAGCAGAAGCACACCCAGTTCCCCGGTCCGGGCCGCACCGAGCACAACGTGGTCGGCAACCGGCTCTTCCCCGCCTTCGCGGGCAAGGCCACGGCGCTGTTCTTCATCGTGTTCGGCCTCTGCGCCGGCCTGGCCGGGCTGGTCCAGATCAACCCGTTCTGGCTGTGGGGTCCGTACAACCCGGCCCAGGTGTCGGCGGGCTCCCAGCCCGACTGGTACATCGGCTTCCTCGACGGGTCGACGCGTCTGTTCCCGGCGTGGGACATCAACCTCCCCGGCGACTACACGATCCCGGCGCTGTTCTGGCCGACCGTCGTGATCGCCGGTGCGATGTTCACGCTGCTTGCGCTCTACCCGCAGATCGAGCGCAAGCTCACCGGTGACGACGCGTCGCACCACCTGCTGCAGCGTCCCCGCGACGTCCCGGTCCGCACCTCGATCGGCGCCATGGCGCTGATGTTCTACGGGGTGCTGTGGCTCTCAGGCGGCAACGACCTGATCGCCGACAAGTTCGACATCAGCCTCAACGCGATGACCTGGTTCGGTCGCATCGGCTGCGTCGTCCTGCCGCCGATCGCCTACATGATCACCTACCGGATCTGCCTCGGCCTGCAGAAGCACGACCGCGAGGTGCTCGAGCACGGCATCGAGACCGGTGTCATCCGCCGGCTGCCCAGCGGCGAGTTCATCGAGGTGCACCAGCCGCTGGGCCCGGTCGACGAGCACGGCCACGGCCAGCTGACCTACGCGGGTGCCCCGGTGCCCAAGCGGATGAACCAGGTCGGCGGTGCCCGCCGGGCGGTGAAGGGCTTCTTCAAGCCGATCGAGCAGCCCAGCGACGTCGAGCTCGAGGCGCAGCGCGAGCGGCGCGGCCTGGCGGCGGCGGAGGCCGACCGCGAGGTCACCTCGGGTCGTCCGTCCGAGGGTGGTCGTCCCTCCGAGGGTGGTCGTCCCTCCGAGGGTGGCCGTCCGCAGGACCCGCGCGACTGACGCGGTAGTACGTCCCACCAGGGCCCCGGCGGACTCCGCCGGGGCCCTGGTGCGTTCTCAGGCCCCGCTCCCCCACCGTCCGGGCCCCCGCGGCGTGCCGTCCCGTCCGCTGTGCTCGCGGAGTGCCGCGCCCCCGTGCGGATGCGGCTCACCCGGCAGCCGTCCGCACGGCCGTTGCCGTACCACGTGCGCGCTCGGATTCTGGCGGGGTCCGTGGCCAGCCCGCCGCCCGCTCGGAGGCCTCCTGGGCGACCGGGACGGTGCGGGCCGTCGGCGACCCAGGCCGGCGGGTTCCTCCTGCGGCGCCGGCGGCGACTCCGCCCACCTCGTCTTGCATGCCGCGGCGCAGCGAGCCGCGGCGGCCCACCGGGCGGCGACGAGCCGTTGACCACCGTCGACCATGCAGATCGACAACGGGGACGCGCCCTGCGACCGCGTGCCACCGGCCCGGTTCTGCACGGTCGACGCGGACGCCGTCCCTGAGCCGCTGGACGGGATCGGCCCGCCGGCGTGGCTGTGGGCCGCCCAGCGCAGGGGCCGCGGCGTCCGGCTCACACCGCCCTGCCCCTAGGAAGCCCCGGAGGTCGCCCGATGTCCTGCACGGTCTGCGCACGAGGCACCGGCCGGCCACCGTGGGCGCTGTCCGGCCACCCATGGCGGTCCTCCCCCGGGCACTCGGTGGGCGGTTCGGGTCACCCGACGGCCGCAGGGCCCCACGACGACGCAGGGCCCCGCCCACCAGGTGGTGGACGGGGCCCTGCGGGGGTGCGGTGCGGGTCAGCTGTGCGCGTTCTGCCCGGTGTAGTACTCGAACAGCAGGCCACCGATGGTGATGATCAGCGCGGCGCCGGCCATGATGATCAGCCAGGGGTAGAAGAACGCCAGCGCCAGGCCCATGAGCGCGGCGGACAGCGCCAGCCCGAAGGGCCAGTAGCTGCCGGGCGAGAAGAAGCCCAGCTCGCCCGCGCCGTCGGCGATCTCGGCGTCCTTCAGGTCCTCGGGACGCGAGTCGATGCGGCGGGAGACGAACCAGAAGAACCCGCCGATCAGGCCCAGCAGGCCGCCGGACAGCGCCAGGGCCGTCGTGCCGATCGGTTCCAGCGACCACAGGCCGTAGACCACGGCCGCGACGATCGCGAACAGGGCGATCAGGTTGAAGATGAGCGCTTCGACCTTCACGGTCGGTCCTCCCGCTGGTGGGTCCGGGTACGGGTCACGTCAGTTGCCGGCCGCGTCGAGCTGCTGGTTCTCGGTGAGCTGGTCGAAGGGCTGCGTCGTGGTGGCCGCACCCGGCTGACCGATCCGCTCCAGGGCGTCGAAGGTCGACAGGCCCTCCTCGCGGGCGGCCAGGTAGCGCTCGTAGTCGTCGCCGGACACCGCACGGACCTCGAAGTTCATGTTCGCGTGGTAGGTGCCGCACAGCTCGGCGCAGCGGCCGACGAAGGCGCCCTCCTCGCGGACGGTCACCTCGAACACGTTGTCGCGGCCGTTCTCGTTGCCCGGGATGACGTCGAGCTTGAAGAGGAACTCCGGCACCCAGAACGAGTGGATGACGTCGGCGGAGGCGACCTCGAAGCGGATGGTCTGGTCGACCGGGACCACCAGGATCGGGATCTCGGTGCTCGACCCCGTGGTGCTCACCGGGGTGCCGCCGTTGGACTCGGTGGTCTGCGGGTAGACGAACTGCCAGTTCCACTTGAACGCGTTGACCGCGATGGTCACGTCCGGGTTGTTGCTGCGCTCCTGCACCCGGTTCTGCACGACGACGGTGTAGAAGAACAGCACCGCGATCATGACGAACGGGATGATCGTGTAGACGATCTCCAGCGGCAGGTTGTAGGCCGTCTGCTTGGGCAGCTCGTCCCCGCGCTTCCGGTGGCGGACCATCGACCAGAAGATCAGGCCCCACACGGCGAAGCCGACGACGAGCGCGGCGATGACCGACCCGGTCCACAGGTGGCGCATCTGCACGGCCTGGTCGGTGACGCCCTCGGGCCAGCCGAACCGCCAGAACTCGTTGTTCAGGTCGCACCCGGCGAGGGTGAGCACGGCCAGGGCGCCGAGCGCGGCGGTCCGCGCGAGCTTGCTCCGTCGAGCCACTGCTCGGTGCCTCCTTGTTCCTCCGCGCGGGACGCCCCGCGCGGTCCGGCTGATGGTGGCCTGCACGGTGTCCCGACAGGTCCTGCCCACTACGACCACAGTCAGGGCGAGCGTAGCCGACTGCACCGGGACGGCGACCCCTGGCCAGGGGCGCCGGGACGGGGGTGTCGGGCGGGCTGTGACCTGGCTCGGGTGGGCCGGTCGGCGCAGCGGGGGCGGTTACAGTCGGGGGCGTGCTCCCCCGGTTGTTGACCCCGCGCTGGGTGCTCCTGCACCTGCTGGTGGCCGTGCTGTTCGTGGCCACCTTCTTCCTGGGCTACTGGCAGCTCACCAAGGCGGAGAACGGCGGCGGCGCGGTCAACTGGAGCTACGCGCTGCAGTGGCCGCTGTACGGCTTCATGGGCCTGTTCTTCTACGGGAAGATGGTCAAGGTCGAGCTCAACCGCGACCCCGACGAGGACGAGCCCGGCCAGGAGGTCGTGCTCTACCAGCGGCCGCGCATCGACACCACCGGCGACCCCGAGCTCGCCGCCTACAACCGGTACCTGGCCGAGCTCAACGAGAAGGCGCTGCGAGGTCGAGATGGCCACTGACACCACCGTCCCCCCGCGCACCGCGGCGGCGCTCAAGCGCTACCAGGTGATGGCCTACGTCGTCGGCGTGATGCTGCTCGTGCTGGTCTTCGTGGCCATCCCGCTGCGCTACGGGTTCGACGTCCCCCAGGTCTCCAAGGTCGTCTCGCCGATCCACGGCTTCCTCTACATCGTCTACCTGGTCACCGCCTTCGACCTCGCGCTCAAGGCCAAGTTCACCGCCAAGGGCACGCTGCTGGTGCTGCTCGCCGGCGTCGTCCCGTTCGTGTCGTTCTGGGCCGAGCGGCGCGTCAGCCGCCGGGTCCTGGCCGGCCAGCCGCTCTGACCCACCCCTTCCCCCGGACCCCACGGAGACCTCCCCCCGATGTGCGGCCTGCTCGCGTACCTGTCCACCGATGCCGAGCGGGTCGACCAGACCCGGGTCGACGGCGTCCGCCACGCGCTGCACTGCCTGCACCACCGCGGCCCCGACGACACGGCGGTGTGGTCCGACGGCCACGTCGTCCTGGGGTTCAACCGGCTGTCGATCATCGACGTCGAGGGCAGCCCGCAGCCGCTCCCCTACGCCGGTGACCGCTACCGGATCCTGTTCAACGGCGAGATCTACAACTACGTCGAGCTGCGCGAGGAGCTGCGCGGGCTGGGTGCGGAGTTCGCCACCGAGGGCGACACCGAGGCCATCGTCGCCGGCTTCCACCACTGGGGACCCGACGTCGTCACCCGGCTGCGGGGCATGTTCGCCTTCGTCATCTGGGACACCCGGACCGGCACCGCCTTCGGCGCCCGCGACCCGTTCGGCATCAAGCCGCTGTTCACCGCGCGGCTGGCCGACGGCGGGCTGGTCTTCAGCAGCGAGAAGAAGGCCCTGCTGGAGCTGCTCGGCGGGTCCGAGGCCGCAGGCGGGGTCGACCCGGCGTCGCTGCAGCACTACCTGACCCTGCAGTACGTGCCCGAGCCGGCGACCCTGCACCGCGGCATCCGCAAGGTCGAGAGCGGGACCCGGTTCACCGTGTCCGGCGGCGAGCTGACCACCGACCGGTGGTTCCACCCCCGGTTCACGCCGCGGCCGGTCCCGGCCGGGGGCGAGCAGGAGCTCTACGACCGGATCGCCGAGGTGCTCGACGACTCGGTCGCCAAGCACATGCGCGCCGACGTCACCGTCGGGTCCTTCCTCTCCAGCGGCATCGACTCCACCGCGATCGCCGCCCTGGCCCACCGGTACAACCCGGACCTGCTCACCTTCACCGTCGGGTTCGCCCGCGAGTCGACCTCGGAGGTCGAGATCGCCGCGGAGTCCGCGTCGATCCTGGGCGTGCGGCACATCCCGGTCGAGATCACCGCGCAGCAGTTCGCCGACGCCATCCCCGAGGTGGTCTGGTACCTCGACGACCCGGTCGCCGACCCCGCGCTCGTGCCGCTGTACTTCGTGGCCCGCGAGGCCCGCAAGCACGTGAAGGTGGTGCTCTCCGGCGAGGGCGCCGACGAGCTGTTCGGCGGGTACACGATCTACCGCGAGCCGCTCAGCCTGGCCTGGGCCAAGAACCTGCCCGCCCCGGGGCGCCGCGCGCTGACCCGCATCGCCGGTCTGCTGCCCGAGGGCGTGCGCGGCCAGGACCTGCTGCGCCGCGCCGCCACCCCGCTGGAGCATCGGTACTACGGCAACGCCCGCAACCTGCGCGACGACGAGCTGGCCGCGCTCATGCCCGGCCGCGACCGGGACCTGTCCCACGTGCAGGTCACCGAGGCGCTCTACGACCAGGCCCGGACCGCGGGCTACGACGACGTCACGGCCATGCAGTACGTCGACCTGTTCACCTGGCTGCGCGGCGACATCCTGGTCAAGGCCGACAAGATGACCATGGCCAACTCCCTCGAGCTGCGGGTGCCGTTCCTGGACCCCGAGGTGTTCGCACTCGCCGCGACCCTCCCCCTGGAGATGCGCACGCCCCGCGGCCGGGCCCACGCCCAGGCGGGGACGACGAAGTACGCCCTCCGGCAGGCGATGCGGCAGATCGTGCCGCCGCGGATCATGGACCGCCGCAAGCTGGGCTTCCCGGTGCCCACGGCGGACTTCCTCGCCGGCCCGCTGCACGACTGGGCGCGGGACATCATCCTGTCCAGCCAGACGCAGCAGTGGCTCGACCGCGAGGTCGTCCTGGGCCTGCTGGAGCGGCTGCGGGCCGCGGCGGCCCAGGGCGCCGCCCCGAACAAGCGGACCGCCCGTCAGCTGTGGGAGGTGCTGGTCTTCATGGTCTGGCACGGGATCTTCGTCGAGGAGCGGATCGTCGTCGACGTCCCCGAGACGGTCTACCCGGTCACGCTCTAGACGTGACGAAGGCCCGGCCCCCGCGAGGGGACCGGGCCTTCGTCACGGCTGCGTCAGCTGAAGCTGTCGCCGCAGGCGCAGGAGCTGCCCGCGTTCGGGTTGTCGATCGTGAAGCCCTGCTTCTCGATGGTGTCGACGAAGTCGATGGTGGCGCCGCCGAGGTAGGGCGAGCTCATCCGGTCGACGATGACCTCGACGCCACCGAACTCGTGGGTCTGGTCGCCGTCGAGGAAGCGCTCGTCGAAGAAGAGCTGGTACCGCAGGCCGGAGCAGCCACCCGGCTGCACGGCGATGCGCAGGCGCAGGTCGTCGCGACCCTCCTGGTCCAGCAGCGCCTTGACCTTGGCCGCGGCCGGGTCGCTGAGGATGACGCCGGTGGCGGCGGTCGTGTCCTGCACGGTCATGTTCTGTCCTCCCACATCGAGGTCCGGTGCATCTGCTGGGACCAACACCGCCGTGGCGGAGCTGCTTCCCACTGTACGGCGCGGAGTGCCCGGACCGGGTGCCGCGCACGTCACTCGACGGGGTCGGGCGCACCCGCCGGCCACGTAGACTGCGCAGCTGTGAAGCTCCGCCTGCCCGGCCGCCGGCCCGCCGAGACCACCCCGGACCCGGCCACCGACCTGACCGCCCAGCAGCTGACCGCCGTCGGCAAGGGCCGCCCCACCCCCAAGCGCAGCGAGGCGCAGGGACGCCGGCAGGGTCCCCCGCCGCCTCCGCCCACCACGCGCAAGGAGGCCTACAAGCGGATGCGGGAGCAGCAGGCGGCCAACCGCGGCAGCGCCCGCGAGGCGGCGGCCCGCGGTGACGACAGCGCCCTCCCGGCGCGCGACCGCGGCCCGGAGAAGCGGCTGGTCCGTGATGTCGTGGACTCCCGGCGCAACGCCGGCAGCCTGTTCCTGGTGGTGGCCGCGCTCGTGCTGGTCGGCTACTTCATCCCCAACACCGCGGTGCAGAGCTACACGGTGTACCTGTGGTTCGCCTTCTTCCTGGTCATCATCGGCGACTCGATCGTGCTCGGCCGGCGGATCAAGAAGGTGGTGGGCGAGCGGTTCCCGGACGCCCGGACCAAGGGTCTGGTCTGGTACGGCATCAGCCGCGCCACCATGGTCCGCCGCTGGCGGTTCCCCAAGCCCCAGGTCGGTCTCGGCGCCGAGGTGTAGCCCGCCGGGGCCCGGCCTAGGTTCGGACGTGTGCAGACACGCCGACTGGGCCGCTCCGGCCTGAACATCACCGAACTCGCCTACGGCAACTGGCTCACCCACGGCAGCCAGGTCGAGGAGGACGCCGCGCACGCCTGCGTGCACGCCGCCCTCGACGCCGGCATCACCACCTTCGACACCGCCGACGTCTACGCCGCCACCGTGGCCGAGTCCGTGCTCGGCCGGGCACTCGCCGGCCAGCGCCGGGAGTCCCTCGAGATCGCCACCAAGGTCTACTGGCCCACCGGCGAGGGCGCCAACGACCGCGGACTCGGCCGCAAGCACGTCATCGAGAGCTGCCACGCCTCGCTGCGCCGGCTGCAGACCGACTACGTCGACCTGTACCAGGCCCACCGCTACGACTCCACCGTCCCCCTCGAGGAGACGATGACCGCCTTCGCCGACCTGGTCCGGTCGGGCAAGGTGCTCTACATCGGGGTCTCGGAGTGGCGGGCCGAGGAGATCGCGGCCGGCGCCGCGCTGGCCCGGGACCTCGGCATCCAGCTGATCAGCAACCAGCCGCAGTACTCGATGCTGTGGCGGGTCATCGAGGCCGAGGTCGTCCCGACGTCCGAGGCCGAGGGCGTCTCGCAGATCGTCTGGTCCCCCCTCGCCCAGGGCGTGCTCACCGGCAAGTACCTGCCCGGCCAGGCCCCGCCGGCCGACAGCCGCGGCGGGCACGCCAGTGCCGGCGGCTCCATGAAGGGCTACCTGACCGACGAGGTCCTCACCCGCGTGCAGCAGCTCAAGCCGATCGCCGACGACCTCGGCCTGTCCATGGCCCAGCTCGCCCTGGCCTGGGTGCTGCAGAACGGCAACGTGGCCGCGGCGATCATCGGGGCCACCCGGCCCGAGCAGGTGCACGACAACGTCGAGGCGGCCGGCGTCGAGCTGTCCGCCGACGTGCTGGCGCGCATCGACGAGGCGCTCGGCGACGTCGTGGAGCGGGACCCGGCCAAGACCAGCCGGGGCTGATCCCTCAGGACGCCGACAGGCCCATCGGGCCGTAGACCACGGTGTCCCCGCGCAGCAGGGTGGCACTGGCCGCGCCGCGCTCCAGCAGCGTGCGCCAGTGCTCCCCGAGCCAGGACTCCGCCTCGCCCTGCGCGTCCTCGACCGGCACCTCGACGCCCAGGTCGGCGGGGTCCAGCTCCGCCCCCGCCGGGTCGAGCAGCCGCCAGGTCCATCCGGTGGGCGAGGTCATGCGGCCACCCTAGTGACGGCGTCCATCTGGCACCGGCCGGTTCCGGATACCCAGGGTTGATGGTCGATCACCGCGGGCATGGGCCTGTGCGAACTGCACCCGTCCGCGCACAGGAGGTCCGATGACCGGCTCCACCGGGGCCCACAGCGCGTCCCCGTCCACCGACCCGTCCCGTGCCTCGACCGGCCAGCTGATCGGCGAGCTGCCCGACCTGGTCACCCGGCTCGTCCGCGACGAGGTCCGCCTGGCCCAGGCCGAGATCAAGGGCAAGGCCAAGAAGCTCGGCGTCGGCGCCGGCCTGTTCGGCGGCGCCGGACTGGTCGCCCTGCTGGGCCTGAACGCGCTCATCACCGCGGCGATCCTGGGCCTGGCCAACGTGCTGCCCGGCTACCTCGCCGCGATCATCATCGCCGTCGTGCTCTTCGCCGTCGCCGGGGTGCTCGCCCTGCTGGGCAAGAAGGACGTGCAGGACGCCAAGCCGCCGCTGCCGACCGACACGCTCGACAGCGTGAAGGCCGACGTCGCCGCCGTGAAGGGGAGCGCCACGCGATGACCAGCCGACCCGAGGGGGCGCACGGCCCGGGCGCACCGGACGTGTCCGGCCCCACCGAGCCCGACGAGATCAAGGCCGACATCGAGGCCACCCGCGAGCAGCTGGCCGCCACCGTCGACGAGCTCAGCCACCGGCTGGACGTCGGCTCCCGCGCCAAGGAGACCGCTGCCCGCACCAAGGACACCGCGGTGGAGACCTACCGGGAGAACCCGCCAGTGGTCATCGGCGTCGGCGTCGCGCTGGTCGCGGTCGTGGTGGCCGTGGTCGTGCGCCGGGCCCGCCGGTGAGCGCCGGCGCCAAGGCCGCCTACCGCCCCGTCGGCCTCGTCGCCGGCATCGCCGCCGGTGCGATCTCCGGGCGGGTGTTCAAGGTCGTGTGGAAGCGCATCGCGGGTGAGGAGGACGCGCCCGGCGCAATGCAGAGCGAGTACAAGACCTCGCACGTGCTGCTCGCCGCGGCCATCCAGGGCGCCATCTTCGCCGTCACCAAGGCCGCCGTCGACCGGTTCGGCGCGCAGGCGTTCACCAAGCTGACCGGGTCCTGGCCCGGCGACTGACGGAGGTCTGACCATGGACGGCATCGAACGACCGGACAGCGCGGTGGACCGCATCCGCCAGCGCGTCGAGGAGAAGGCCGCCCGCCGGGCCGCCGCCCGCGAGGCGGCGGCCCACGCCGAGGACCGGGGACCGGGGCGGACGGCGACCGACCCGCCGCAGGCGAAGGGGCAGCAGGCCCGGCTGCCCGGGGTGGACGCGACGAGCCCGACGGAGATCCCGCGGCGCGGGTGGCAGCAGATCCTCAAGCGGGCGTGGGCCGAGAACAGCGCGGACAACATGCCGATCATCGGCGGCGGCGTGGCCTTCTTCGGCTTCCTCGCCATCTTCCCCACGCTGATCGCCGCCATCTCGCTCTACGGCCTGGTCGCCTCCCCCGCGACGGTGCAGGAGCAGGTGAACAGCCTGCGCGGCGCCGTGCCCCAGGAGGTGCTGCAGATCATCGACGACCAGCTGTCGTCGGTGGCGAACGCGAACAGCGGGGCACTGTCGGTGAGCCTGGTGGTCTCCATCCTCGCGGCGCTGTGGTCGGCGTCCGGCGGGGTGAACAACCTGATCACCGCGGTGAACCTGGCCTACGACGAGGTGGAGACCCGGGGCTTCGTCAAGCTCCGCGGACTGTCGCTGCTGCTGACCCTCGGGGCGATCGTCTTCGTGCTGGTGACCATCTCGCTGGTGGCCGTGGCCCCCGTCGTCCTGGACTCCCTGCCGTTGGGCATCGTGGGCACGATCCTGGCCCAGGTGCTGCGCTGGGTGCTGCTGCTCGGCCTGATGGCCGGGGCCCTGGCCATCCTGTACCGCGTGGCCCCCGACCGGGACGCACCCAAGTTCCGCTGGGTCACCCTCGGCTCGGTCGTGGCCACGCTGGCCTGGGTCGTGGTCTCGGTGGCGTTCAGCTTCTACGTCAGCAACTTCGGCTCCTACTCGGCCACCTACGGCGCCGTCGCCGGCGTCGTGGTGCTGATGCTGTGGCTGCAGCTGACGGTCTTCCTCGTGCTGCTCGGCGCCGAGATCAACGCCGAGACCGAGCACCAGACCGCGCAGGACACCACGGAGGGCGAGCCGGTGCCGATGGGCGACCGGCGGGCCAAGGTCGCCGACGAGCTGCCCGAGCCGCCCACCCCGGCGAAGGAGAAGAAGGAGACCGCGAAGACCGGCTGAGGACCGGCTGCCGCCTCAGCGCACGTGCGGCTCGACGAACGGCGGCTTGACGACCTCGACCGGTGAGGTGCGGCCCCGGACGTCGACCGCCAGCTCCAGACCGGGCGCAGGCCGGGCGGCGGTGTCCAGCAGCGCGAGCGCGATCCCGGCGCGCAGGGTCGGCGAGAAGGTCCCGCTGGTGACCTCGCCGACCCGCGCGCCGGTGCCGTCCAGGACCTGCATGCCCGGCCGGGGGATGCCCCGGCCGGGTGCGCGCAGGCCCCACAGCTGACGGACCGGCCCGGCCTCGCGCTCGGCCAGCAGCGCCTCCCGGCCCCAGAACTCCGGCTTGCGCCAACCGACCGCCCAGCCGGCCCGGGCCTGCACGGGCGTGATGTCCGGCGACAGCTCGTGGCCGTGCAACGGGTAACCCATCTCGGTGCGCAGGGTGTCGCGGGCGCCGAGGCCGCACGGGCGGATCTGCTCGGTCCCGCCCGCCGCGAGCAGCGCGTCCCACAGCTCGCCCGCGCGGTCGGCCTCCACCAGCAGCTCGTAGCCGTGCTCACCGGTGTACCCGGTGCGGCACACGGTGACGTCGCCGGTGCCCTGGGTCCGGTCGAAAGCCATGTAGTCCAGGGACCCGGGCAGCCCGACCGCCGCGAGCACCTCGGCCGACTGCGGTCCCTGCAGGGCGAGCACCGCGACCTCGGTGTGCCGGTCGGTCACGGTCACGCCCTCGGGCGCGGCTGCGGCCAGCCGGCCCAGGACGTCGGCGGCATTGGCGGCGTTGGGCACCAGCAGCACGTCGTCGTCGCCGTACAGGTAGGCGATGAGGTCGTCGACCACGCCACCCGCCCGGTCCTCGCCGTCGGGCAGGCAGCACAGCGTGTACTGCGCCTGCCCCGGGGCGATCCGCGCGAGGTCGTTGGTGAGGCAGCGGTCGACGAACGCGGCGGCGCCGGGCCCGCGGACGGTGCCGGTGCCCAGGTGGGAGACGTCGAAGAGCCCCACGCCCTGGCGCACCGCCGTGTGCTCGGCGATCACGCCGCCGCCGGCGTACTCCAGCGGCATCGACCAGCCCCCGAAGTCGGCCAGCTTCGCGCCGAGGGCGAGGTGGCGCTCGTGCAGGGGCGAGGTCAGCGACGGGGTCTGCGCGGTCACGGAGGCGACCGTAGCGGGACCCTTCTAGGGTGTCGGGGTGCCGCCGACGATCTCCGCCACCGACCGCCCGCTCGAGAAGCTGACCGGCGACGCCGTCGTCGTCGGTGTCGGGAAGGGCCCCGACGGGCCCCTGCCCACCCCGGGTGCCGAAGCGGTGGACCGGCTGCTCGGCGGGCGGCTCATGGGGGCACTGGCCGACCTGGGCGCCCGGGGCGGGGAGGACGAGGTGACCCGGCTGGCCACCTTCGGCCAGGGCCCGTTCCCCGTGGTCGCGGTCGCCGGGCTGGGCACGCCCCGCGCCGACGGCGGCTACTCCCCCGACGCGGTGCGCCGCGCCGCCGGTGCGGCCAGCCGGGCCCTGACCGGCCGGCCCGCGGTGGTCTCCCTGCTCGCCGCCGTCGGCGGCGCCCCCGACGACGAGCGGCTGCACGCGGTCGGCGAGGGCGCGCTGCTGGGGGCGTACGAGTTCACCGCCTACAAGTCCGAGCTGCCCGCCGACCGGCCCGCGCCCCCGACGTCGTTCGAGCTCGTCGTCCCCGACGCCGGCGCGGCCAAGGGTGCGCTCGCCCGGGTCCGCGCGGTCGCCGACGCCGTCGCCCTCACCCGCGACCTGGTCAACACCCCGCCCAACGACCTCTTCCCGGCCGAGCTGGCGTCCCGCGGTGCCGCCGCCGGCCGCCGGGCGGGGCTGTCGGTGGAGGTCCTCGACGAGGAGCAGCTGGCCGCCGGCGGCTACGGCGGCATCCTCGCGGTCGGCAGCGGGTCCACCCGTGGGCCCCGCCTGCTGCGGCTGTCCTACCGCGGCCGACGGGCGCGCCGCTCGGTGGCCCTGGTGGGCAAGGGCATCACCTTCGACAGCGGCGGCCTGTCGATCAAGCCCGCGCTGAAGATGGAGGACATGAAGAGCGACATGGCCGGCGCCGCCGCCGTGATCGCCACCGTCTGCCTGGTCGCCGAGCTCGGCCTGCCCGTCGACGTCACCGCCACGGTGCCGATCGCGGAGAACCTGCCCTCGGGCAGCGCCTACCGCCCGGCCGACGTCGTCACCTTCCGCAACGGCAAGAAGGCCGAGATCACCAACACCGACGCCGAGGGCCGCATCGTGCTGGCCGACGCGATCGCCCGGGCGGCCGAGGACTCCCCCGACTACCTGCTGGAGACCTCCACGCTGACCGGCGCGCAGACGGTCGCCCTCGGCGGCCGCACGGCCGGCGTCATGGGCAGCGACGACCTGCGCGACGCGGTCGTCGCCGCGGGCAACCGGGTGGGCGAGCCGATGTGGGCGATGCCGCTGCCGCCGGAGCTGCGCCGCGGCCTCGAGTCGACCACGGCCGACTTCGTCAACGCCAACCCCGACCGGCTCGGCGGGATGCTGGTGGGTGGCCACTTCCTGGCCGAGTTCGTGCCCGCCGGGCTGCCGTGGGCCCACGTCGACGTGGCCGGTCCGGCCTACAACACGGGCCGGGCCTGGGGCTTCACCCCCGGCGGCGGGACCGGCGTGCCGGTGCGCACCCTGCTGGCCACCATCGAGGGCCTCATCGCGGACTGACCGGCGCGGGGCGGTGGCCGGCTCAGTCGAGCTTGTGCTTCTGCCGGGCCGACCAGTCCCGCATCCGCTGCGGGTAGCCGGTGACCTGGGCGTCGTAGACGGGGATGCCCAGGTCACGGGAGAGCGTGCGCCCCACCTCGGGGCCGGCGATGCGCCGCCGCGTCCACTCACCGTCGGCGGCCACCAGCAGGATGGTGGTCTCGGTGACCGCGGTGCGCGGCTCGACGTACCCCTCCACACCCCGGCGGCTGGCCACGAACTGCTCGATGTGGCTGAGGTCGGCCTTGCCCGAGGCCCGGTCCAGGGTGCCGTGCCGGTCGCCCCGGGCGCCCTGCCCGCTCGCCGGCCGACGGCCCCGCAGTCGATCCATGAACCCCACGACCCGCTCCTCCCGTGCACCGCCACCGGTCGGCGCACCGACCGCGCGGGGCGCGCACGACGGCGCCCAGCGGGCCAACGGAGCAGGTCGGGTACGCGTTCCCGACAGGTGGCAGGATGGGGCCCGCACTCCCCCGCACCTGGTCGCGCGGGCACGACCTGCCCGCCGCCGACCGCGCCGCCCTGCACCGAGGAGAACCCGTGAGCGCACCCACCCAGACCGCCGACCTCGTCATCCTGGGTGGTGGGTCGGGGGGCTACGCCGCCGCGCTGCGGGGCGCCGAGCTCGGCCTGTCGGTCGTGCTGGTCGAGAAGGACAAGGTCGGCGGCACCTGCCTCCACCGCGGGTGCATCCCGACCAAGGCCCTGCTGCACGCCGCCGAGGTCGCCGACTCCGCCCGCGAGGGCGAGCAGTTCGGGGTCAAGACCTCCCTGGCCGGCATCGACATGGCCGGGGTCAACGACTACAAGGGCGGCGTCACCGCCAAGCTCTACAAGGGCCTGCAGGGCCTGATCAAGAGCCGCAAGATCAACTACGTGGAGGGCGAGGGCCGGCTGGTCTCCCCGACCGCCGTGGCCGTCGGCGACACCACCTACGAGGGCAAGCACGTCCTGCTGGCCACCGGCTCCTACGCGCGCAGCCTGCCCGGCATCGACATCAACGGCACGACCGTCATCACCAGCGACCAGGCGCTCGAGCTCGAGCGCGTACCGAGCTCGGTGATCATCCTCGGCGGCGGCGTCATCGGCTGCGAGTTCGCCAGCGTCTGGAAGTCCTTCGGCGCCGACGTGACCATCATCGAGGGCCTGCCGCACCTGGTCCCGCTGGAGGACGAGGCGTCCTCGAAGCTGCTGGAGCGCGCCTACCGCCGTCGCAAGATCGACTTCTCCCTCGGCAGCCGGGTCTCCAAGGTCACCCCGGGCTCGGACGGCGTGACCGTCGAGCTGGAGAACGGCAAGTCCTACGAGGCCGAGATCGTGCTCGTCGCCGTCGGCCGCGGCCCGGTCAGCCAGGGCCTGGGCTACGAGGAGGCCGGCGTCGCCATGGACCGCGGCTTCGTCCTGGTCGACGAGTACATGCAGACCAACGTGCCGACCATCTCCGCGGTCGGGGACCTGGTGCCCACCCTGCAGCTGGCCCACGTCGGCTTCGGCGAGGGCATCCTGGTCGCCGAGCGGCTGGCCGGTCTGCCGGTCGTGCCGATCGACTACGCCGGTGTCCCGCGGGTCACCTACTCCGAGCCCGAGGTCGCCTCCGTGGGCCTCACCGAGGCGCAGGCCAAGGAGAAGTTCGGCGAGGTCGAGGTCGTGAACTACGACCTGGGCGGCAACGGCAAGAGCCAGATCCTCAAGACCTCCGGCGCGGTCAAGCTGGTGCGGGCCAAGGACGGGCCGGTCGTCGGCGTGCACATGGTCGGCAGCCGGGTCGGCGAGCTCGTGGCCGAGGCGCAGCTGATCTACAACTGGGAGGCGCTGCCCGACGAGGTGGCCTCCCTGATCCACCCGCACCCGACGCAGAGCGAGGCCGTCGGCGAGGCCCACCTCGCGCTCGCCGGCAAGCCCCTGCACTCGCACAGCTGACCCGACCGTCCCCCTGAACCACCCCTGACCTGAGGAGAACTGCACTCGATGCCGACGTCCGTCACGATGCCCGCCCTGGGCGAGAGCGTCACCGAGGGCACCGTCACCCGCTGGCTCAAGCAGGAGGGGGACACCGTCGAGGTCGACGAGCCCCTCCTGGAGGTCTCCACCGACAAGGTCGACACGGAGATCCCCTCGCCGGCGGCAGGTGTCCTGACCAAGATCGTGGTCGCCGAGGACGAGACGGTGGAGGTCGGCGCGGAGCTCGCCGTCATCGGTGGGGAGGGCGAGGGCGGCGGCGACAGCGGTGGCGCGTCCGCGCCCGCCGAGGAGCAGGCCCCCGAGCCGCAGAGCGCCCCCGAGCCGCAGGCCGACCCGGAGCCGGAGCCGGCCCCCGCGTCCACCGGCGGCTCCGACGGCGTGTCCGGCGGCGGGTCCGGCGAGGGCACCCCGGTGACCATGCCGGCGCTCGGCGAGAGCGTCACCGAGGGCACCGTCACCCGCTGGCTCAAGCAGGAGGGCGACACCGTCGAGGTCGACGAGCCTCTCCTGGAGGTCTCCACCGACAAGGTCGACACCGAGATCCCGTCGCCCGCGGCCGGCACGCTGACCAAGATCCTGGTCGGCGAGGACGAGACCGTCGACGTCGGCGCGCAGCTGGCCGTCATCGGCGGCGCCGGTGGCGGGTCCGCCCCGGCCGCCGAGCCCGCGCAGCAGGAAGAGCCGGCCCAGCAGGAGGACGGCGCCCAGGCCCAGCCCACGCCCGACAAGGCCGAGGTCTCCTCCGAGACCCCGGGTGCCGACTACGGCTCCAGCGGCGCGCTCCCCGCGCAGTCGCCGACGTCGCAGCCGGCACCGCAGGTCGCCCCGCAGGCCTCGGCCCCGCAGGCACCGGCCCCGCAGGCGTCCGCCTCCTCGTCGCCGGCGCCCTCCGGCGACGGCGGTGGCGCCTACGTCACCCCGCTGGTGCGCCGCCTGGCCGCCGAGCACGGCGTGGACCTGGCGTCGGTGTCGGGCACCGGCGTCGGTGGCCGCATCCGCAAGCAGGACGTCCTGGCCGCCGCCGAGGCCGCTGCGCCCGCCGCCGCGGCCGAGTCGGCACCCGCCTCGGCCCCGGCCCCGCAGGCCCCCGCCGCGTCCCGGCCGACCCCCGCGGTGCCCGCGCCGGACACCAAGCTGCGCGGCCGCACCGAGAAGCTGTCCCGGCTGCGCTCGGTCATCGCCAAGCGGATGGTCGAGTCGCTGCAGATCAGTGCGCAGCTGACCACGGTCGTCGAGGTCGACGTCACCCGGATCGCCAAGCTGCGCGACCAGGCCAAGGCCGACTTCGCCGCCCGCGAGGGCGTCAAGCTGTCGTTCCTGCCGTTCTTCGCCAAGGCCGCGGTCGAGGCGCTGAAGGCCCACCCGACGGTGAACTCCTCGCTCGACATGGAGGCCGGCACGGTCAGCTACCACGACGCCGAGAACCTCGGCATCGCGGTGGACACCGAGCGCGGGCTGCTCGTGCCGGTGATCAAGGACGCCGGCGACCTCAGCATCGCCGGGATCGCCCGCAAGATCGCCGACCTGGCCGAGCGGACCCGCACCAACAAGGTCACCCCGGACGAGCTGGGCGGCGGGACCTTCACGCTGACCAACACCGGCAGCCGCGGGGCGCTGTTCGACACCCCGATCATCAACCAGCCGCAGGTCGCGATCCTCGGCACCGGATCGGTCGTCAAGCGCGCCGTCGTCGTGCAGGACCCGGACCTCGGCGAGGTCGTGGCCGTGCGGTCGATGGTCTACCTGGCCCTGTCCTACGACCACCGGATCGTCGACGGCGCCGACGCCGCCCGCTTCCTCACCACGGTGAAGGAGCGGCTGGAGGCCGGCGCGTTCCACGGTGAGCTCGGGCTGAGCTGACCCCACCCGGCACCACCACCTCGGGCCCCGGCGGACTCCGCCGGGGCCCGACGTGCCGTCGGGCCCCGTTGCGGGCACGCTGGTGCCGTTGATCCACCCCCGACCCGGAGGACTCCCCAGACCATGCGCATCGCGGTGACCGGTTCCTCCGGTCTGGTCGGCACCGAACTCGTCGCCACCCTGCAGGCCGACGGCCACGAGGTCCGCCGGCTGGTGCGCCGCACGCCCCGCACCGCCGACGAGCACCGCTGGGACCCGGCCCACCGCCAGCTCGACGACGGCGTGCTGGCCGACGTCGACGCCGTGGTCAACCTGGCGGGTGTCGGCATCGGCGACAAGCGCTGGACCGACGCGTACAAGCGCGAGGTGGTCGACAGCCGCGTCGACAGCACCGCCACGGTCGCGGCCGCGCTCGCCCAGGCCGCGGCCGCCGACCCCGACCGGCCCCGGGTGCTGCTGTCGGCCTCCGCCGTCGGCTACTACGGCGACGGCGGGGACCAGGTGCTCGACGAGAGCAGCCCCGCCGGCCGCGACTTCCTCGCCGACGTCTGCGTGCAGTGGGAGGCGGCCACCGCACCCGCCGAGGCCGCCGGCATCCGGGTGGCCCACCTGCGCACCGGCCTGGTGCTCGCCCGCGGCGGGATGATGGCCAAGATCCGGCCGCTGTTCCAGCTCGGCGTCGGCGGGAAGCTCGGGTCGGGGAAGCAGTGGTGGCCCTGGATCAGCCTGCGTGACGAGGTCGACGCCATCCGTCACCTGCTCACCGCCGACGTCGCGGGGCCGGTCAACCTGACCGGACCCGAGCCGGTCACCAACGCCGCCTTCACCGAGGCCCTCGGCCGCGTGCTGCACCGGCCGACCGTGCTCCCGGTGCCCGGGTTCGCCCTGTCGGCGGTGCTCGGTGAGTTCGCCCAGCTCGGGGTGCTGGCCGGCCAGCGCGCCCTGCCGCGGGTGCTCATGGAGGCCGGCTTCACGTTCACCCACGGCGACGTGGAGTCCGCCCTGCGCTGGGCGCTCGACCAGCACTGACGGCACGCTCACCCGGTCAGCTCCGCGGCGTCGATGCGCCACCCGGCGGTGGTGGCGAGCAGGGTGAGCACCACCGGCCGGTCGCCCCGGCCCGGCACGTCCTGCCCACCCGTCGCCGAGCCCAGCACGTACGGGGGCACCCGGTCGACCAGCCGGACCCGCACCCCGCCGGGTAGGGGCACGACGTCCTGCACGGCCACCACCAGCGGCGCGAACCCCTGGAGCTGCTGGCCCGCGGCGGCGAGCTCCCTCGCCCAGGCGGCGTCCGCGTCGAGCAGCGCGCTGCCCGACGGGTAGACGCCCGACAGCGCCCCGGGGTCCCCGGCGGACAGCGCGGCCGCGCGACGGCCGTACAGCTGCCCGACCAGCTGCGCCCAGCCCGCTGCGCCGGCGGGCGGTTCGGTGCTGTCGACGTCGACCCCCGGCGGCCCGCTGGTCGCGGTGGACGGCCCCGAGCTGACCGTGCCGGGAGGCGCCGACGGGGACGGTGCGGTCGCCGACCCCGACCCCGACGCCGTCGCCGTGCCCGTGCGGGCGGCGGGGACCGTGCCGTCGCCGACGCCGCGGCCCCACTGCACACCGAGCCACCCGGACCCGGCCAGCGCCGCGAGCACCGCGGTGACCACCAGGACACGTCGGACCGCACGGGCCGGGCCACCCCCGCGCACCGGAAGCCGGGCCGCCACCCGCCCCGGCCAGCCGGACCGCCCCCGGGACGGCGCGGGGGCGGCGTGCGCCCCGGGGGGACGCCGGACCTGGTGGGTCAGCTCGGTGCGCGGCACGTACCCGGTGCGGGCGAGCGCCGCGCGGTCCACCCCGGGCGCCGGCAGCGCGATCCGCTCCGGCCGGCAGGCGTGCCGCAGGTCCAGGGCGAAGGCGGCCGCGGTGCCGCGCAGGTGCGGGTGCGGGGAGAGCCCCCGCTGCACGACGGCGACGAGCTCGCCCGGCGCCTCGGGCGCGAGCAGTGCCAGGTCGGGGAGCTCGCCGGACGCCGCGACCACCACCGTCTGCCCGGGGCCCGCGGCGTTCCAGGGCGGGATGCCGGTGAGGGCGTGGAACGCCGCGGCCGCCACCCCGAACACGTCGGACGCCGGACCCGGCGCACCGCCCCGCGCGACCACCGGGTCGACGTAGGGCGGGGTGACCTGGCCGCTGCCCGGCTCCCCCACCGCGCGCGCGACACCGAGGTCGGTGAGCATTGGGCGGCCCTCCGCGGTGAGCACGACGTTGCCCGGGGAGAGGTCGCCGTGCACGATGCCGCGGTCGTGCAGGTGGGCCAGGGCGGCCGCGACGGGGGCGACCGCGGTGACCACCTCCCCGGGGCGCAGCCGCCCGCGCCGGGCCAGGAGGTCGGCCAGGCTGCCACCGGCGAGCAGGTCGAGCACCAGCGCGACCTGCTCGCCGTCCCGGGTGCGCCGGCGCACGACCTCGTGCAGCGCCACCAGGTGCGGGTGCTCGAGACCGGCCAGGACCTCGGCCTCGCGGACCTGCTGCTCGGGGTCTCCCCGGTGCAGCACCTTGACCGCGACCGCGGGGCCGCCGCGGCGCGGCCGGGCCCGCCACACCTCCCCGCTGCCGCCGCGCCCGAGCCGCTCCTCCAGCACGTAGCCGGGCACCACCGGGCAGCGGTCCGGGGTGGCGGGGCGGTCTGCGTCGGGCACGGTCGGCACGGTAGGGCGCCGCGGCGACGCCGACCGGGGTTGTCCACAGGTGCGGCGGTCGTCCACAGCCGACCGGCCGTCCGGGAGGTCGCCGTCGGTGCACCCGCCTAGGTTCAGCGGCATGCCACTCCCACCGCGTGCCGAGGTCGTCGTCGTCGGGGCGGGGCTGGCCGGGCTGTCCGCAGCCGTCCGGCTCGCCGCCGCGGGTGCCGACGTGCACGTCGTCGACGCCGCCCACCACCCCGGCGGTCGGCTCAGCACGGAGGTCGTCGACGGGTTCACCGTCGACCGCGGCTTCCAGGTGCTCAACACCGGCTACCCCCGCGCCGCCGCCGACCTCGACCTGGCGGCGCTGGACCTCGGCTGGTTCTGGACCGGTGCCGTGGTGCGGCACGAGGGCCGGGAGCACCGGGTGGTGGACCCCCGCCGGCACCCCGGCGCCGTCGTCGACACGGTGCGCGCGCCGCTGGGCGGGCTGCTGCACGAGGCCGCCATCGGGCTGTTCTCGGCGCGCGCCGGCTACGCGCCGGTCGAGCGGCTGCTGGCCGCACCGGAGCGCACCGCCGAGCAGGCGCTGCGGGCCGCGCGGGTCGGGGACGCGGCGATGGAGCGCTTCTTCCGGCCGTTCCTGTCGGGGGTGCTGCTGGAGTCCGGGCTGGACACCTCCAGCCGCTACCTGGACCTGGTGTGGCGCAGCTTCGTGCGCGGCCGGATCGGGTTGCCCGCGCGCGGCATGCAGGCCGTGGGCGAGCAGCTGGCCGACCGGCTGCCGGCCGCTGCCCGGCACTGGGGCACGGAGGTCACCGGGGTGACCGGCAGCGAGGTGCGCACGGCGGCCGGCACCACCCGCGCCGACGCCGTGGTGGTGGCCACCGACCCCGGCACCGCGTCACGGCTCCTGCCGTCGGTCGAGGCGTCCGCGCCGCGTCGGGTCACCACCCACCTGCACGTGCTCGCCGCCTCCCCCCGCGGGGTCCCGCTCGTGGTCCTCGGCGAGCCCGGTGGGCAGCTGGTCAACTCGGTGGTGGTCAGCGACGCCCAGCCCGCCTACAGCCCCGACGGCCGGGCGCTGGTGGCCAGCTCGACGTTGGCCCCCACGCGCGAGGCCGACGTGCGCGAGGAGGTCGCCCGCACCCAGGGGGTGGTCACGACCGACCTGGAGCACCTGACCAGCGTCACCGTGACCGGCGCCCAACCGGCCGCCGTACCCCCGCTGCGGCACCGCCGGCCGGTCGACCTCGGCGACGGGCTGTTCGTGTGCGGCGACCACCGCGACACCCCGTCCATCCAGGGCGCCATGGCCAGCGGCGCGCGCACCGCCCGGGCCGTGCTGCGACGCCTCCGCCCCGTCCCGGTGCAGGCATAGGCTGGGGCGGTGAGCGAACTGCAGGTGGTCCGGGCCGGTCTCGTCGAGTACCAGGAGGCGTGGGACCGCCAGCGGGCGGTCCACGCCGAGGTCGTCGCCGGCACCGCTCCCGACACGATGCTGCTGCTGGAGCACCCGCCGGTCTACACCGCGGGCAAGCGCACCGAGCCGCACGAGCGCCCGCAGGACGGCACGCCCGTCGTCGACGTCGACCGCGGCGGCAAGATCACCTGGCACGGCCCGGGGCAGCTGGTCGGGTACCCGATCGTGCGGCTGCCCGACCCGGTCGACGTGGTCGCCCACGTCCGCCGCATGGAGGTCGCGCTCATCGCCGTCTGCGCCCGGTTCGGGGTCGCGGCCGAGCAGGTCGAGGGCCGCAGCGGGGCCTGGGTGCGCGCCGGGTACCAGCCCGGGGTGGGCCCGCAGCCCGACCGCAAGATCGCCGCGATCGGCGTCCGGGTGTCCCGCGGCGTCACCATGCACGGCTTCGCGCTCAACTGCGACCCCGACCTCACCGCCGGGTTCGGCGGCATCATCCCGTGCGGCATCACCGACGCCGGGGTGACCTCGCTGTCGGCCGAGCTGGGCCGCGACGTCCCGGTCACCGAGGTGGTCGACGCCGTCGAGGAGGAGATGCGGGCGGTGCTCACCGCCGTACCGGCCCGGTGAGCGCCCTCCCCGGCAGCCGCTACGTCAGCCTGACCACCTTCCGCAGGTCCGGCGTCGCCGTCCCCACGCCGGTCTGGGCGGCCCCCGACGGCGAGGACCTGGTGGTCTGGACCCGCGCCGACTCCGGCAAGGTCAAGCGGCTGCGGCACACCAGCCGGGTGACCGTCGCCCCGTGCGACGTGCGCGGCACCCTGCAGGGGGACGCCGTCGAGGCACAGGCCCGGCTGCTGCCGCCCGAGGAGTGGCCCACCGCGCTGCGGGCGCTGGCCCGCCGCTACGGCTGGCAGTGGCGCATCACCTACGGCGCCGGCCGGCTGGTCGGCATCCTGCGTCGCCGCGAGCGCCGCGCGGTCATCCGCATCTCCCCCGCCTGAGACCCGCCGCGGCGTGGACCAGCTGAGCTGGTCCACGCCGCGCACCGGTCAGGTCGCGACGACGTTGACCAGGCGGCCGGGCACCGCGACCACCTTGCGCACGGTCTTCCCGGTCAGCAGCTCGGCGATCCGGGCGTCGGCCAGCGCGGCGGCCTCCAGCGCGGCGGCGTCGGCGTCGGCCGGCACGTCCAGCTGGGCCCGCACCTTGCCGTTGACCTGCACCGCGATCTGCACGGTGTCGTCGACCAGGTGGGCCGGGTCGGCCACCGGGAACGGCGCCCACGCCACGGAACCCTCGTGCCCCAGCCGCGACCACAGCTCCTCGGCCAGGTGCGGGGCCAGCGGCGCGACCAGCAGGGTCAGCCACTCGGCCACCTGCCGCGGCACCGGCCCGGACTGCCCGTACACCTGGGTCAGGTGGTTGGTCAGCTCGGTGGTGCGCGCGATGGCGATGTTGAACCGCAGCGTGGTCATGCCGTCGCGCACGCCGTCGACCGCCCGGTGCAGCACCTTCAGCGTGTCGGCGGAGGGCTCGGTGTCGGCGGCGCGCACCTCACCGGTCTCCTCGTCGACCACCACGCGCCAGATCCGCTGCAGCAGCCGCTGCGACCCCACGACCGCCTTGGTCTCCCACGGCCGGGACTGCTCCAGCGGCCCGGTGGACATCTCGTACACCCGGAAGGTGTCCGCGCCGTAGGCCCCGATCATCTCGTCGGGGGTCACCATGTTCTTCAGGCTCTTGCCGATCTTGCCGTACTCGCGGTTGACCGGCTGCCCCTCGAAGAAGAACGCGCCGTCCTTCTCCACCACCTCGGCGGCGGGCACGTAGAAGCCCCGCGCGTCGGTGTAGGCGTAGGCGGAGATGTAGCCCTGGTTGACCAGCCGGCGGAAGGGCTCCTCGGAGGAGACGTGGCCCAGGTCGAACAGCACCTTGTGCCAGAAGCGGGCGTACAGCAGGTGCAGCACCGCGTGCTCCACGCCGCCCACGTACAGGTCGACGCCGCCGACGTCGCCCTCCGCGCGCGGGCCCATCCAGTAGGCCTCCAGCTCCGGGTCGACGAACCGCTCGTCGTTGCCCGGGTCCAGGTAGCGCAGGTAGTACCAGCACGACCCGGCCCAGTTGGGCATCGTGTTGGTCTCCCGGCGGTAGCGGCGCGGCCCGTCGCCCAGGTCCAGCTCGACCGTCGTCCACTCGGTGGCCCGCGACAGCGGCGGCTCCGGGGAGGACGTCGCGTCGTCGTCGGCGAAGGTCTTCGGCGAGTAGTCGTCGACGTCGGGCAGCAGCACCGGCAGCTGGTCGGCGGGGACGGCGACCGGCAGGTCGGCGTCCGGGCCGTCGACGGCGTAGACGACCGGGAACGGCTCGCCCCAGTAGCGCTGCCGGCTGAACAGCCAGTCGCGCAGCTTGTAGGTGGTGGTCGACTCGCCGTGCCCGTGGGCGACCAGCCACTCGGTGACGGTCGCGATCGCCGCGGCCTTGTCCAGCCCGTCCAGCTGCACGTGCTCGTTGGAGCTGTTGATCATCGGGCCGGCACCGGTGTACGCGCCGCCCTCGAAGCCCTCCGGCGGCTGCACGGTGCGCACGACGGGCAGGCCGAACACGTCGGCGAACTCGAAGTCGCGGGTGTCCTCACCCGGCACGGCCATGATCGCGCCGGTGCCGTAGCCGGTCAGCACGTAGTCGGCGACGAACACGGGCAGCTCGCGGCCGGTCAGGGGGTTGGTGGCGTGCGCCCCGGTCCACACACCGGTCTTCTCCCGGCCCTCGGCCTGACGGTCCAGCTCGCTGCGGCGGGAGGCCTGCAGCTGGTAGGCCGCGACCGCCTCCGCCGGGGTGGCTGCCCCGCCGGTCCACCGCGGGTCGGTGCCGTCGGGCCACGCGGCGGCCGTCAGCGAGGAGACCAGGGGGTGCTCGGGGGCCAGCACCAGGTAGGTGGCGCCGAACAGGGTGTCGGGCCGGGTGGTGAACACCTCGATGTCACCGAACCGGATCCGCGCGCCGGTCGAGCGGCCGATCCAGTTGCGCTGCATCTGCTTCAGCGAGTCCGACCAGTCCAGCCGGTCCAGGTCGGCCAGCAGCCGCTCGGAGTAGGCGGTGATCCGCATCATCCACTGGGTCAGCGGACGCCGGAAGACGGGGAAGTTGCCGCGCTCGGAGCGGCCGTCGGCGGTGACCTCCTCGTTGCTCAGCACGGTGCCCAGGCCGGGGCACCAGTTCACCGGCGCCTGGTTCAGGTAGGCCAGCCGGTGCGCGTCCACGACGCGGCGCCGCTCGACCGCGTCCAGGGACGCCCAGTCGCGGCCCTCGGGCAGCGTGCCGGGCGCGGGCTGCCGGGTACCGGCGTCCAGCTCGGCCACCAGCTCCTCGACCGGGCGGGCCCTGCCGGCGACGTCGTCGAACCAGGCCCCGAAGATCTGGGTGAAGATCCACTGGGTCCACCGGTAGTAGCCCGGGTCGATGGTGGCGAAGGTGCGGCGGCGGTCGTGGTCGACACCCAGCCGGCGCAGCTGCGCGGAGATGGCGGCGATGTTGGCCTCGGTGGTCACCCGCGGGTGCTGGCCGGTCTGCACGGCGTACTGCTCGGCGGGCAGGCCGAAGGCGTCGTAGCCCATCGGGTGCAGCACGTTGTGGCCGTCCATGCGCAGGAACCGGCTGGTCACGTCGGTGCCCAGGTAGCCCAGCGGGTGCCCGACGTGCAGCCCGGCCCCCGAGGGGTAGGGGAACATGTCCATCAGGAAGGCCTTGGGCCGGTCGGCGACGCGGTCGAAGCCCTCGCTGAGCGTGCCGGTGGGGTTGGGCGTGGCGAAGGTGCCCTCGGCCTCCCACCGGTCCTGCCAGGCCAGCTCGATCTGCTGGGCCAGCTCCGGGGTGTACCGGTGCGGGGGGACGGTCTCGCTCATCGTCGTGGCTCCTGGGTGTCGCTGCCGGTGGGTGGGCATGAAAAAACCCCTCACGCAGGAGGGGTCGCCGTGCTGACGTGCGGGGAGCTGGTCAGCACGGCCTCGGAAGGAGCAGGCCACCGGTCACGGGGCGAGGTTACCCCGCACCCCCGGCCGGATCCGTACCGGGAACGCACCTCGTCGGCCGGGCGGGCCCGCGTGCCCGCCCGGCGCCGTCGGTCACCCCAGCTGCGGAGCCACCTGGGACGCGACCAGGTCCAGGTGGTCCAGGTCGGCCAGGTCGAGCACCTGCAGGTACACCCGGGTCGCGCCCGCCTCGGCGAACCGGCCCAGGGTGTCCACCGCCTGCGCGGGTGACCCGGCCACCCCGTTGGTCACCAGCTCCTCGACGTCCCGCCCGATCGCCGCCGCCCGGCGGGCCAGCTCCGCGTCGGTGCCCCCGACGCACAGCACCAGCGCGGAGCTGAAGGTCATCGTGGCCGGGTCGCGGCCGACGTCGGCGCAGGCGGCCCGGACCCGGTCGAACAGGCCCGCGGCGTCCTCGGCCGAGGCGAACGGCGTGTTGAACTCGGTGGCGTGGCGGGCGGCCAGCGCCGGCGTGCGCTTCGCGCCGCGGCCACCGACCAGCACCGGGATGCCGCCGTCCTGCACCGGCTTGGGCAACGCCGGGGAATCGGTGAGCGTGTAGTGCTCGCCGGTGAAGGAGAAGGTCTCCCCCGCCGGCGTCGACCACAGCCCGGTGATGACCTCCAGCTGCTCGGCGTAGCGGTCGAAGCGCTCCCCCAGCGGGGGGAACGGGATGCCGTAGGCGGTGTGCTCGGCCTCGAACCACCCCGACCCCAGGCCGAGCTCCACCCGGCCGCCGCTCATCTGGTCGACCTGGGCCACCGCGATCGCCAGCGGCCCGGGCAGCCGGAAGGTGCCCGCGGTCATGAGCGTGCCCAGCCGGATGCGGCTGGTCTCCCGGGCCAGCCCGGCGAGGGTCAGCCAGGCGTCGGTGGGGCCGGGCAGGCCGTCCCCGCCCATGGCCAGGTAGTGGTCGGAGCGGAAGAAGGCGTCGAAGCCGGTCTCCTCGGCCCGCCGGGCGACGGCCAGCAGGTCGTCGTAGGTGGCGCCCTGCTGGGGCTCGGTGAACACGCGCAGCTGCATGCGGCCCAGGCTGGCAGGCCCACCGTCGAGCCGCAGGTCACAGGTACCGGTCTCGGGGTGTGGCCCGGGACCGATGCGGGCAGGATGGCCGCAACGATCAACCCGGAGGTGCGTAGGTGTTCCGCAAGAAGAGCCATGCCCAGGTCATCGGCGACGAGCTGCAGGAGGGCCTCGCACACATCGGCACGGCGGTCAGCGAGGCCGGCCGGGCCACCGCCGAGCACCTCGGTCCGCGTTACGAGGCCGCGGCGAAGTCCGCCCAGAAGACCCTCGAGAAGGACGTCGCCCCCCGCGTGGAGGCCGCCGTCGCCGCTGTCGCCCCGAAGCTGGAGGCCGCCCGCGACGCGATCGAGCCGCAGCTCAAGAACGCCCAGAAGTCGCTGGCCCCCCAGCTGAAGAACGCCCAGAAGGTGTACGAGAAGGACGTCGTCCCGCGCCTGGAGGCCGCCCGCGAGGCAGCCGCCGCCGGCGTGGCCACCGCGGTCGCCGCCGCCGGGCCGAAGCTCGCCGACGCCCGCGACGCCGCCGCCCCCAAGGTGGAGGCCGCGGTCAAGAACGCGCAGAAGACGCTGGAGAAGGACGTCGTCCCGCGCGTGCAGAGCACCGTGGTGCCGGCGCTGACCCAGGCCCGCGAGTCCGTCGTCGCCACCCTGGAGTCCGCGCGCGGCGAGCTCGGCACCGCCGCAGCCGCCGTCGGCGGAACCGTGGCCACCGCCGCCGAGCAGGGCGGCGAGCGCACCCGCAAGGCCCGCAAGGAGGCCGCCGAGCGCGCCGAGCAGCTGCAGAAGGACGCCGCCGCGCGGGCCAAGGCCGCCAAGAAGCAGGTCAAGGCCGGCCGCTCCGACGCCGTGGCCGCCGCCGAGGCCGCCCGCGACGTCGCCGCCGCCCGGGTCGCCGAGCTGCGCGCCGCCGCCGAGTCCAACCGCAAGGCGGTGACCAAGAAGGCCGACAAGCTGTCCAAGAAGGCGGAGAAGCGCCGGAAGAAGCTGGCCAAGACGGCGGCCAAGACGACCAAGGACGCCCGCAAGCAGACCCTCGTCACCACCCACGAGCTCGCCCAGCGCGTCGGCATCGAGAAGAAGCCCCGCCGCTGGCCGTGGCTGCTGGTCGCCCTCGGCGTCGGCGGGGTGGCCTTCGCCGCCGTCCGCCGCGCGACCGCGGCCGACGACCCGTGGACCCCCGCCCCCACCGGCGACGGACCGGTGCCCGCCTACCGTGAGGACCCCGTGCCCAGCAGCCCCAGCACCCCCGCCGACGAGTCGGTCGAGCCGACCGAGGGCGGCCAGGCCGTCTCCACCGCCGAGGACGCCCCCGGCGACGCCACCCCCGAGAGCACCGACCTCGGCTGGCGCGACGGCAAGCACCACGATGCCCAGTCCACCTCCCCCGACGCCGCGCCCCAGGTCAACCCGGTCCCGACCGAGGAGACGCTGAACAAGCCGCCGCTGGGCCGCGAAGGCTGAGCAGCACCCGCACGACGACCCGAGGGGGCGTCCCGGCCGACCGCCGGGGCGCCCCCTCGGCGCGTACCGTGGGGATCATGAGCGCGACGATCGAGCCTGCCGGGCGCAAGCTGCTGCGCCTGGAGGTGCGGAACTCCCAGACCCCGATCGAGCGCAAGCCCGACTGGATCAAGACCCGGCTGCGCACCGGCCCGGAGTACACCGAGCTCAAGTCGCTGGTGAAGCGCGAGGGCCTGCACACCGTGTGCGAGGAGGCCGGCTGCCCCAACATCTACGAGTGCTGGGAGGACCGCGAGGCCACCTTCCTCATCGGTGGCGACCAGTGCACCCGGCGCTGCGACTTCTGCCAGATCGACACCGGCAAGCCCGCTGAGTTCGACCGCGACGAGCCCCGCCGGGTCGCCGAGAGCGTCGCCACGATGCAGCTGAAGTACGCCACCGTCACCGGCGTGGCCCGCGACGACCTCCCCGACGGCGGCGCCTGGCTCTACGCCGAGACCGTCCGGCAGATCCACGCCCAGATCGAGGGTTGCGGCGTCGAGCTGCTCATCCCCGACTTCAACGCCGACCCCGACCAGCTCGCCGAGGTCTTCTCCTCCCGGCCCGAGGTGCTCGCGCACAACGTCGAGACCGTGCCGCGCATCTTCAAGCGGATCCGCCCCGGGTTCCGGTTCGAGCGGTCGCTGGCCGTCATCACCGCCGCCCGCGAGGCCGGCCTGGTCACCAAGTCCAACCTGATCCTGGGCATGGGCGAGGAGCCGCACGAGGTCACCGAGACGATGCAGGCCCTGCACGAGGCCGGCTGCGACCTGCTCACCATCACCCAGTACCTGCGCCCCAGCCCCCGCCACCACCCCGTCGTCCGGTGGGTCAAGCCGCAGGAGTTCGTCGACTTCTCGGCCCAGGCCGAGGAGATCGGGTTCGCCGGGGTGCTCGGCGGCCCGCTGGTCCGCAGCTCCTACCGCGCCGGCCGGCTCTACCAGCAGGCCATCGCCGCCCGCGGGCTCACCCCGACCAGCTGATCCACCCCGGCCGACCCCGGGCCTATCCTGGGCGGCATGGCCCGCAGCAAGTCCACAGACGCCCCCACCCCCGCGACCAAGCAGGGGAAGGGCGCGACGGCGGCCAAGCTCGGCAAGGACGGCAAGCCCAAGGTCGGCCGGCTGACGAAGATCAAGACCACGCTGCGTCAGGTCGGTCAGGCCTACAAGCTGACCTACAAGAACGACCCCAAGCTGCCGTGGTTCATGCTCATCGCCTTCGTGGTGGTCGCCGCGGTGGTCGAGCTGATCGCCGTCCTGTTCGACGCACCGCTGCTGTTCATCCCGATCGCGGTGCTGATGGGTGCCCTCGCGGCGCTGATCGTGTTCAGCCGCCGGGCGCAGGGCTCGGCCTACCGCCAGGTCGAGGGCCAGCCCGGCGCCGCCGCCTGGGTGCTCGAGGGCATGCGCGGTGACTGGCGGGTCTCCTCCGGCGTCGCCGGCACCCCGCAGATGGACGCCGTGCACCGGGTGCTGGGCCGGCCCGGCATCATCCTGGTCGCCGAGGGCAACCCGCAGCGGGTGCGCGGGCTCATCGCGCAGGAGAAGCGCCGCATCGCCAAGGTCGTCGGCGACACCCCCATCTACGACATCACCGTCGGGGACGACGAGGGCCAGGTGCCGCTGAAGAAGCTGTCCTCCCACGTCATGAAGCTGCCGCGCAACCTCGACGGCGCCGAGGTCAACAGCCTGGGCAAGCGGATGAACGCCCTCGGCGGCGCCCGGATGCCCATCCCCGGCGGGCCGATGCCCGGCGGTCGCCAGATGACGGTCAGCCAGCGGCAGATGCGCCGCCGCTGACGGCGGGCACCACCGGGAGCACCGGGGCGGGCCGTCGGGGAGACTGTCCGCCGTGACCAGCTCCCCCGCCGTCCGTCCGGTCTCCTTCGCGCGTGGCGCGCCGTCCACCGACATCGTCGACGTCGAGGGCCTGAAGCAGGCAGCCGTCGACGCCTTCACCGCCGACCCGGCCGGGATGACCGGCTACGGCACCGCGGTGGGCTACCCGCCGCTGCGGCAGTGGATCGCCGACAAGCACGGCGTCCCGGTCGACCACGTGCTGGTCACCAACGGCTCCATGCAGGCCGACGCCTTCCTCTTCGACGAGCTGGTCACCCCGGGCACCGCGGTGCTGGCCGAGCGGCCGACCTACGACCGCACGCTGCTGGGCCTGCGGCAGCGCGGTGCCGACGTCCGGCTGGTGACGCTCGAGGAGGACGGGATCGCCGTCGACGAGGTGGCGGAGCTGCTGGCCGGTGGCCTGCGGCCGGCGCTGGCCCACGTCATCCCCACCTTCCAGAACCCCGCCGGGTACACCCTGTCGCTGGCCAAGCGGGAGCGGCTGCTGGAGCTGGCCCGCGAGCACGGGTTCCTGGTGTTCGAGGACGACCCCTACGTCGACGTCCGGTTCAGCGGGGAGCCGCTCCCCCGGATGCTGGAGCTCGACGGCGGCGCGGCCAGCGAGCACGTGGTCTACGCCTGCTCGTTCTCCAAGACCATCTGCCCGGGGATCCGGGTGGGCTACCTGGTCGGGCCGCCCGCACTCATCGCGAAGGTCCGGGTGCGCGCCACCAACACCTACATCGCCCCGAACATGGTGGCGCAGGGGATCGTGCACGCCTACCTGACCGGCGAGCGGTTCCCGGCCGCGCTGGAGCGGGTGAAGTCCGCGCTGGCCGAACGGGTCGGCGCGCTGGACGCCGCGCTGCGCGCCCACCTGCCCGAGGCCACCTTCCGCCGTCCCGAGGGCGGCTACTTCCTGTGGGTGTCGCTGCCGGCCGACGCCGGGCACGACGTCGCCCGCATCGTCACCGAGGCGGCCGACCGGGGCGTGGCGATCGTGGCCGGCACCGACTTCCTGCTCGGGGGCGGCGAGAACTCCTTCCGGCTGGCCTACTCCGCGGTGCAGGTCGAGGACGTCGAGGACGGCGTCCGGCGGCTGGCCGAGGCGGTGCACGCCGCCCGGGGGTGACCCTCAGACGCGACGGATGACCGCGGTCTGCGTGAGCCGGTCGTGCAGACCGCGGCCGTCGCCGTCCACGACCAGGGCCGGCACCAGCACCATCAGCAGCGCGGTGCGGACGACGGCCCGCCACGGCGCCACCCGCTCACCCTGCCGGGGGTGCGCCAGCTGCAGGCCCAGCAGGGCGTGGCCGGGCGTGCGGCCGACCAGCACCAGCGAGCCCACGGTGATCAGCCCGAAGGCCAGCAGGCTCCAGTTCTGCGGCAGCCGCTGCAGGACCAGCCCCGCCACCACGGCCGCCACCAGGACGTCGACGGCGAACGCGACCGCGCGGGTGCCGAAGGGGGCGACCGAGCCCGGGCCGTCGGCCGGCAGCCCCAGCGCCGCGCCCCGGGCGCGGCTCTGGGAGGGTGTGCTCTCGTCCCCGGCCATGCCGCCAGCGTAGGCGCGCGACACGCCGGGGCCGCTGTAACGGATCGGAAACACACGGGACACCGGCGGGCAACCGCCCGCTCGTAGGTTCCGGCTCGGCCGTCCGCCCACTCCCGGAGGATCGATGTTCAACTCTCCCGACGAGGTCACGAAGTACATCCAGGACAACGACGTCAAGTTCGTCGACGTCCGGTTCTGCGACCTCCCCGGCGTCATGCAGCACTTCACCATCCCCGCGGAGACCTTCGGCGAGGACACCTTCGCCGACGGGCTCGGCTTCGACGGCTCCTCGATCCGCGGCTTCCAGGCCATCAACGAGTCGGACATGCTGCTGCTGCCCGACGCGAACAGCGCCTTCCTGGACCCGTTCCGGACCTACAAGACGCTCAACGTCAACTTCTTCATCCACGACCCGATCACCCGGGAGTCCTACTCCCGCGACCCGCGGAACGTGGCGAAGAAGGCCGAGGCCTACCTGGCCAGCTCCGGCATCGCCGACACCGCCTACTTCGGCCCCGAGGCCGAGTTCTACGTCTTCGACTCGGTGCGCCACAACACGGCCATCAACGAGGGCTACTACCACATCGACGCGGTCGAGGGCTCCTGGAACTCGGGCTCGGCGAGCGGGGAGAACGGGCTCGGCCCGAACCTGGGCTACAAGACCCGGATGAAGGGCGGCTACTTCCCGGTCGAGCCGACCGACCACCAGAGCGACCTGCGCGCGGCCATGATGACCAACCTGGCGAACGCGGGCCTGGAGCTCGAGCGCGGCCACCACGAGGTGGGCACCGGCGGGCAGGCCGAGATCAACTACAAGTTCGACACCCTGCTGCGCTCGGCCGACAGCCTGATGCTGTTCAAGTACATCATCAAGAACACCGCCTGGGCGCACGGCAAGACCGCCACCTTCATGCCCAAGCCACTGTTCGGCGACAACGGCTCGGGCATGCACTGCCACCAGTCGCTGTGGAAGGACGGCCAGCCGCTGTTCGCCGCGGAGACCGGCTACGCGGGCCTGTCCGACATGGCCCGCCACTACATCGGCGGCCTGCTCAAGCACGCCCCGTCGCTGCTGGCCTTCACCAACCCGACGGTGAACAGCTACCACCGCCTGGTGCCCGGCTTCGAGGCCCCGATCAACCTGGTCTACTCGGCCCGCAACCGCTCGGCCTGCACCCGCATCCCGATCTCGGGCGACAACCCGAAGGCCAAGCGCATCGAGTTCCGCGTGCCCGACCCGTCGGCCAACCCCTACCTGGCCTTCTCGGCCATGCTGATGGCCGGCCTCGACGGCGTGAAGAACAAGATCGAGCCCCCGGCGCCAGTCGACAAGGACCTCTACGAGCTGCCGCCCGAGGAGGCCCTGGGCATCGAGAAGGTGCCCGCGTCGCTGGACGCCGTCCTCGACCGGCTCGAGGTCGACCACGACTACCTGCTCGACGGCGGCGTGTTCACCTCCGACTTGATCGAGACCTGGATCGAGTACAAGCGGGAGAACGAGATCACCCCGATCCGCCTCCGCCCGCACCCGCACGAGTTCGCGATGTACTACGACATCTGATCCACGTCGCCCCAACGGCCCCCGACCTCGCCGAGGTCGGGGGCCGTCGTCGTTCCGGACCGTGCCGAAACGGAACCTCTCCTGCCGATACAAGCGGCAACGCCCGCCGTCCGCAGGAGGACACCGTGTTCCGCAGCCCCACCCCCGCACCCGCGGCCACCCCGGTGCCGCAGGACGTCGAGGCGATCGAGAAGGTCATCGAGGTGCTCGACGGCGGGATCACCAGCGAGACCGACGGCCACGTCAAGATCGTCACCTCGCTGGTCGGCTCGCTGCAGCTGTCCTACGGCGCGGCCTGGATGGTCGACGGCGAGGACGTGGTGCTGGTCAGCGAGGCGGGACCGATGGCCCGGCGATGGCCACCGCCCCCGGCACCGTCGGGGAGCGCGTGCGCGCCGACCTGGGCTACACCGGCCAGGCGATCCGCACCCGCCGTCCGGTCCTGGTCGACGCCGGCAGCGACCGCGCGGTGTGCCTGCGGTGGGCCGCCGCGGCCCGGGCCGGCGCCCGGCACGGCGCGGTCATCCCGCTCGTCGAGCACGACCGGGTGGTGGCCCTGCACGAGTACTACAGCGACGCCGAGCTGCCCTTCTTCGGCGGGCGCACCGAGAAGTGGCAGACGCTGAGCCGGCTGGCCACGCACGCGCGCCGGGGCGCCCTGGCCGCAGCCATGCTGCAGGAGACCGTCGACGACCGCGGCGCGGTGACCGAGGTGGTCACCAGCGTCGCCGCCGCCACCGACCGGTCCAGCGCCCTGCGCGTGGCGCTGGAGACGGTGCGCACCGCCTTCGGCTGGGCCTACGGCTCCTACTGGGCGATGGACCCCGTCGAGCGGGTGCTGCGGTTCGAGTTCGAGTCCGGCTCCGCCGGCCCGGAGTTCCGCGAGGTGACCCTGGCGGCGAGCTTCGCCGAGGGGGTCGGGCTCTCCGGGCGGGCGTGGCGGGCCCGCGACCTGGTCTTCGTGGCCAACCTCGCCGAGCTCACCGACTGCGTGCGGGCCCCCGCCGCGCAGCGCGCCGGCGTCCGGTCGGGCGTGTGCTTCCCCGTCCTGGTCGGCGGGGAGGTCATCGGCACGATGGACTTCTTCACCACCGAGACCATCGCGCTGTCGGAGTCGCGCGGCTCGGCGCTGCGCAACGTCGCCCAGCTGGTCTCCCAGCGGCTGGAGGTGCTGCGCCGGGTCGAGGACGACGCGGCCAACGCCCGGGCGCTGTCGGAGACCATCTCCCGGCTCCGGGAGGCCGGGCACGACGCAGGGCGCGTGGCCGCCGCGGCGATCACGCAGGCGTCGTCCATGACCGCCGAGGTGGACACCCTGGCCCAGGCGTCGGCCGCGGTGGGCGAGGTCATCGCGATCATCAGCCGGATCGCCGACCAGACCAACCTGCTCGCGCTCAACGCCACGATCGAGGCCGCCCGCGCCGGCGAGCTGGGCCGCGGGTTCGCCGTGGTGGCCAACGAGGTCAAGGAGCTGGCCCGGGAGACCGCCGGGGCGACCAAGCGGGTCGCCGACCAGATCACCGGCATGCAGGAGACCACCCGGTCGGTGGCCGAGGGCATCCTCGCCACCAGCACCGAGATCGGCCGGCTGGGCGCGGTGCAGGCCCGGATGGACGAGGTGCTCGAGGAGCAGGCCCGGATGGCCGCCGCGTTCGACAGCTGGTGAGGCTGGACGGCACCCCGGGGACGCGTCCAGGCCGACGGCACGACTGCACCGACCTGCGGTCCCGGCTGGGCACAGTTCGCCGATGAGTCGACATGTGCCCAGACGGTAACTTCGAGTGCACACCCAACCACGAGGAGCCAGGAATGACCCGCACCGCCACGCGCACGAGCCGCCCCGAGCTGCTGGCCCTGGACGAGTGCGCGTGCGGTCCCGCCCGCTGCTCGCTCACCGGCCCCTGCCTGGAGGCCGCCCTGGCCGACGAGCGCTTCGGCCTCACCCCCGCCCGCCGCCGGCAGGACCTGCGGCTCGCCTCCTGATCCGCGGCGTCCGGGGAGGTTCCGGATCCCCTGCCCCCGGGCATGGGACGACGGTGCCCCTCCCCACCCCGCGCGGCCCGCTGTCGCAGGCCCTGCACGCCGACCTGACCTCCGACACCCCCGGCGCGCTGCGCCCGAGCACGCTGGCGCTGGCCGACCAGGTCGCCACCACACCGGTGCCGCTGGCCGACGACGACCTGCAGGTCGCGCTCTACACCTGCTACGAGCTGCACTACCGCGGGTTCGACGAGGTCGACGACCGCTGGGAGTGGGACCCGCAGCTGCTGGCCCTGCGCGCCGTGCTCGAGCGCGCGTTCGAGACCGCCCTGCGCGAGGCCGCGGCACCGTGGGTGCGGGCGTGCCCCGAGGGCACCGTCGACCGGCAGCTCGCCGCGATGGTGGCCGCCGACGACGGCCCGTCGCTGTCCGAGCACATGGCCAAGCGGGCCGACGAGACCCAGTGGGCGGAGTTCCTCACCCTGCGGTCGGTCTACCACCTCAAGGAGGCCGACCCGCACACCTGGGCCATCCCGCGGATCTCGGGCCGGGCCAAGGCCGCCCTCGTGGAGATCCAGGCCGACGAGTACGGCGGCGGGTCACCGGTGCGGATGCACTCGGCTCTCTTCGGCCGGCTGATGCGCACCTTCGAGCTCGACGACACCCACGGCGCGCACGTCGACGCCGCACCCGCCGAGGTGCTGGCCACGCTCAACGCGATGAGCTTCCTCGGCCTGCACCGCCGGCTGCGCGGTGCCGTCGTCGGCCACCTGGCGCTGGTGGAGATGACCTCGACCGCGCCCAGCCGCCGCTACGCCTCCGGCCTGCGCCGGCTGGGCAAGGGCGACGACGCCACGCTGTTCTACGACGAGCACGTGGAGGCCGACGCGGTGCACGAGCAGGTGGCCTCGGTCGACATGTGCGGCTCGCTGGTCGCTGCCGAGCCGGCGCTGCACGACGACGTCCTGCTCGGCGCGGCCATCGCGCTGGAGCTGGAGTCCCGGGCCGGCGCCCGGGTGCTCCAGGAGTGGGGCGCGGGCCGCTCGGCGCTACGCCCCCGCGCCGCCGTCGCCGTCTGAGGCCTGCTCGAGGGCGGCCAGCCGCTGGCTGGGCCGGTCGCTGCGCGGCGCGCTGGGCGCGGAGAAGCCCGTCCGCTTGTGGCTGCCGTCGCAGAAGGGCTTCAGCCCGGACTTGCCGCACCGGCACAGGGCCACGACGTCGCGACCCGGGTCGAACTCCACGCCGTCGGCGTCCACGAGCCGGAAGTCACCGCGCACGACCAGCGGGCCGTCGCGGTAGGGGGTGATGGTCGCGGGCTCACGCTCGTCGGGCACCGCTCAGCCCTGCCCCTGCGCGGTGGGGCTCAACCCCGCGTCGCGCTTGGCGACCTCCTCGCGCACCAGCGGGATGACGTAGCGGCCCACGTCGACCGCGTCGCCGAGCAGGTCGTAGCCGCGCATCGAGATGATGTCCACGCCCAGGTCGACGTAGTCCAGCAGCGCGGCGGCCACCGTCTCCGGCGTGCCGACCAGGGCGTTGGAGTTGCCGGCTCCCCCGCTGGCCGCAGCGGTCGGCGTCCACAGCGCCCGGTCGAAGCGCTCCCCGCGCGCGGCGATCTCCAGCAGGCGCTGGGACCCGGCGTTCTCCGGCCCAGCCGCCGGCGGCCGGCTGATCGACAGCGGCGAGCGGCCGTTGCCGTTGCGCATGGCCTCGATGCGGGCCACCGTGCGGTGCGCCTTCTCCCAGGCCAGCTCCTCGGTGGGGGCGATGATCGGCCGGAAGGCCACCTGGATGCGCGGCATCGTCGTGCGGCCCGCGGCCCGGGCGGCGGCGTGCACCCGCTCGATCTGCGCGGCCGTCTCCGCCAGCGGCTCGCCCCACAGCGCGTAGACGTCGGCCTCGGCCCCGCCCACGGCGTAGGCCGCCTCCGACGAGCCCCCGAAGGACAGGTCGGGGCGGGGCTGCTGCACCGGGAAGGTGTCGGAGACGAAGTCGGCGAACCGGTAGTGCTCGCCGTCCCAGTCGAAGGGCTCGTGCGACGTCCAGGCCTTCTTGACGATCTGCATGTACTCCCGGGTGCGGGAGTACCGGGCGTCCTTGGTCAGGTAGTCGCCCTCGCGCTGCTGCTCGTGGTCGGTGCCGCCGGTGATGACGTGCACGGTGAGCCGGCCGTCGCCGATCTGGTCCAGGGTGGCGAAGGTCTTGGCCGCGAAGGTCGGGTAGCTGACGTTGGGCCGGTGGGCCAGCAGCACCTGCAGGGTGTCGGTGTGCGCCAGCAGCCACGCGGCGGCGGCCGAGGGCTCGGGCGCGCCGGAGCCGTAGGCGAACAGCACCCGGTCCCAGCCGAAGTCCTCGTGCGCCCGGCCGAGCCGGACCGTGTACTCCTTGTCGAAGCTGCCCCCGGAGCGGGGCGTGGTCTCCGACCCGTCGTTGGTGGCGGCGATGCCCAGGAACTCGATCGGCACGGTGGCACCCTTCGGTCGGCGGTGGGTCCTGCAGCCGTCAACCCCCCGCCGCGTGGGGTCTGTTCCCGGCGTCAGTCGTCGGCGCGGCCGTAGAAGACGCGCTCGACGACCGAGCGGGCGTGCCGGGCGGCGCGGCGGTAGTCGTCGACGAACCCGCCCGGGTCGGCGTCGGCCGGGTAGCCGCTGGCGCGGGCCACCCCCGACAGCTCCAGCCCCGGCCGGGGCAGCTGGTCACCGGGACGGCCGCGGACCAGGAAGACGGCGTTGCGCGCGCGGCTGGCCCGCTCCCACGCGTCCCGGAGCGCGTCGACGTCCTCGGTGGGCAGCAGCCCGGCCTCCCCGAGGGCGACGAGCGCGTCGACGGTCGGGGTGACCCGCAGCGCCGGGTGGTCGTGCGCGTGCTGCAGCTGCAGCAGCTGCACGGTCCACTCCACGTCGGCCAGGCCGCCCCGGCCGAGCTTGGTGTGCGTGGCCGGGTCGGCACCGCGCGGCAGCCGTTCGCTCTCCACCCGTGCCTTGATCCGGCGGATCTCGGCGACCTGGGCGTCGGTGAGCCCCTCGGCCGGCCAGCGCAGGGGGTCCACCAGCGCGCAGAAGTCGCGACCGAGCGCAGCGTCGCCGGCCACCGGCTCGGCGCGCAGCAGGGCCTGCACCTCCCAGACCGACACCCACCGCTGGTAGTACTCCGCGAACGCCGAGAGGCTGCGCGACAACGACCCCTGCCGGCCCTCGGGGCGCAGGTTGGCGTCGACCTCGAAGGCCGGGTCGGGGGCGGGCTCGGCCAGCAGCCGCCGCAGCGCGTGCGCGATCTGGTTGGCCGCCCCGGCCGCCCGCGACTCGTCGGCCCCCTCGCGCACCCGGTGCACGAAGAGCACGTCGGCGTCTGAGCCGTAGCTCATCTCCCGGCCCCCGAGCCGGCCCATGCCGATGACGGCGAGGTCGACCGGCACCTGGTCGACCGGCACCTTGGCGTCGGCCGCCCAGGTGCGCACGGCGGCGTCCAGCCCGGCCTCGAGGGTGGCGACGGCGACGTCGCGCAGCGCCACCCCGACGCCGACGACGTCCAGCAGGCCGAGCAGGTCGGCGCAGGCGACCCGCAGCAGCTCGGTGCGGCGCAGCCCGCGCAGCACCCGGACCCCCTCGGCGGCGTCGCCGGCCCGGGCCACCGACTGCCGCCACGCCGAGGTGAGCGCCGCCGCCGGACGGGGCACCAGCTCCTCGTCGCGGGCCAGCAGCCGCAGCGCCTCGGGCGTGCGGGTGAGCAGCCCGGCGACGTACTGCGAGGAACCGAGCAGCAGCGCCAGCCGCTCGGCGACCTGGCCCTCGTCGCGCAGCAGCCGCAGGAACCACTGGTTGCCGCCCAGGGCCTCCGACACCTGCCGGTAGGCCAGCAGCCCGGCGTCGGGGTCGGCCGCCGAGGCCAGGGTCTGCAGCACCACCGGCAGCAGGTAGCGCTGCATGGACGCCGACCGCGACACCCCGCCGGTCAGGGCGGCGAGGTGCCGCAGCGCGCCGTCGGGGTCGGCGAACCCCAGCGCCCGCAGCCACACCCCGGCCGCCTCCGACCCCAGGGCCAGCTGCTCGCCGGGGACCCGGGCCACCGCGGACAGCAGCGGCCGGTAGAACAGCTTTTCGTGGATCCGCCGCACCTCGCGGGTGTGCAGCGCCAGCTCGGCGCGCAGCACCGCGACGGCGTCCCCCCGGTGGTCGGGCTTGTAGCCCAGGGAGCGGGCCAGCCAGCGCAGCTGCACCTCGTCGGTGGGCAGCAGGTGGGTGCGGCGCAGCCGCAGCAGCTGCAGCCGGTGCTCGACGGTGCGCAGGAACCGGTAGGAGGCCGCGAGGGTGGCGGCGTCCTCCCGGCCGACGTAGCCGCCCACCGACAGCGCCAGCAGCCCGGGCAGCGTGCCGCCGGTGCGCAGCGTGATGTCGACCCGGCCGTGCACCAGCTGCAGCAGCTGCACGCTGAACTCGACGTCGCGCAGCCCGCCCCGGCCCAGCTTGAGCTCCCGGCCGGCCTGGGCCGGCGGGATCAGCGACTCGACCCGGCGGCGCATCGCCTGCACCTCGGCGACGAAGCCGGGCCGGTCACCGGCCTTCCAGACCAGCGGCCACAGCGCGTCGACGTACTCCCGGCACAGCGACGGGTCACCGGCGACGCCGCGCATCTTCAGCAGCGCCTGGAACTCCCAGGTGCCCGCCCACTGCTCGTAGTAGGCGACGTGGCCGGCCAGGGTGCGCACCAGCTGGCCGGCCTTGCCCTCCGGGCGCAGCGCGGCGTCGACCTCCCAGGCCGCCTCACGGCAGACCCGCATCAGGGTCGCGCACACCTTGGCCGCGGTGGCGGTGGCCTCGGCGTCGTCGGCGCCGTCCAGGGGCTCGGCGACGAACACGACGTCGACGTCGCTGACGTAGTTGAGCTCGCGACCCCCGCACTTGCCCAGCCCGATGACCGCGATCCGGCAGTGCGGGGCACCCGGCGGCTGGTCGGCGACGGCCAGGGCGAGCCCGGCCACCAGGACCGCGCCGGCCAGGTCGGCGAGCTCGCCGGCCACCTCGTCGGCGCCGAGCCCGCCGCCGAGGTCGCGGCCGGCCACCGACAGCACCGCCCGCAGGTAGGCCCGGCGCAGGTCGCGGACCCGCGAGACGTCGGCGTCCGGCGCCGGGGTGCCCAGGCCCACGCCCCACGGCGGGTCGTCGGGGTCGGCGCCCACCGCGCGCAGCATCTGCTGCTCCAGCGACAGCGGGGTGGGCCGGACCGGGCCGTCGTCGGTGTCCAGCACGGTCCAGTCCTCGGGGTGGGCGACCAGGTGGTCGTCCAGCCCCGCGCTGGCGCCGAGGACGGCGAGCAGCTGGCCGCGCAGGTTCGCCGAGCCGCGCAGCCGGGACAGCAGGTGGGCGGCCAGCTCGCCGCCGGGGTCCTCGCGGTCCAGGGCCTCCACCAGCCGGGCGAGGGTCAGCACGGCCAGGTCGGGGTCACCGGCCCGGGCGAGCGCGGAGACCACCGGCGCGGCCTCGGGGTCGGCCGGCTCGTTGCGGTCGAGGTCCCACAGCCCGAGCTCCGGCGAGGCCAGCAGGCGGGCGACCCGCTCGCCGTCCTCGAAGCCGAGCCGGACCAGCCGGACGACGGCCCGGCGCGGGACCTCGACCGGGTCGGTCACGTGCGGGCGCGGGCGTGCACGACGTCGGCGAACCGGCCGGCGAAGGGCGCCCACACCTCGGCCAGGTCGGGGTGCGCGGCCGCGGCGCGCGCGCTGATCTCCGCGACGTCCAGCCCGCTGGAGGCGACGCCGACCGGGTCGTGCGCGGCCCAGGACGCGGCGATCTCCGGGGTGGTCTCGATGTGGAACTGCAGCCCGTAGACCGCCGTCCCCAGGCGGTAGGCCTGCACGTCGCACACCGGGTTGGCGGCCAGGACCACCGCGCCGCCGGGCAGCCGCTCGACCTCGTCGTGGTGCCAGGCGATGACGTCGGGCGAGAGCGGGACGCCGGCGAACACCGGGTCGGTCTCGGCGGCGTCGCGGCGGGCGACCAAGGTGGCGCCGACCTCCGGGCCGTCCGGTCGCACCCGGGTCGAGCCGCCGGTGGCCTGGGCCAGCAGCTGCGCGCCCAGGCAGATGGCCAGGGTCGGCACGTCGTCGGCGGCGGCCTGCGCCAGCAGGTCGCGCACCGGGGCGAGCTCGGTGGCGCCCTCGTCCAGTGAGGACTGCGGGCCGCCGAGCACCAGCAGGCCGTCGTGCCCGGAGAGGTCGGCGGGGACCTCGTCGCCGGCGTCCAGGTGCCGCTCGTCGAGCTCGAGGCCGGCCCCGGTGAGCCACTCCCCCAGCCGGGCCGGCGGGTCGGTGTCGGACGGGACGACGACGAGCAGACGGGTCACGCCGAGAGCTTACGGAGCGGCTACAGCCCGGGCAGGTAGCGCTGGAGCTCGAAGGGGGTGACGTTGCGGCGGTAGGAGTTGAACTCCTCCCACTTGTTCCGCAGGAAGAACTCGAAGACGTGCTCGCCGAGGGTCTCGGCGACCAGCTCGCTGCCCTCCATCGCGGTCAGCGCCTCGCCCAGGCTCACCGGCAGGTCCTCGTAGCCGGCGGCCCGCCGCTCGGTGTCGGTGAGCGACCAGACGTCGTCCTCGGCCTCGGGCGGGAGCTCGTAGCCCTCCTCGATGCCCTTGAGCCCGGCGGCCAGCAGCACCGCGAAGGTCAGGTAGGGGTTGCAGGCGCTGTCGGGCGAGCGCACCTCGACGCGGGCGGAGTTGGCCTTGGACGGCTTGTAGGAGGGCAGCCGCACCAGCGCCGACCGGTTGGCCTTGCCCCAGGTGGCGGCCGTGGGCGCCTCGGTGCCGGCCAGCAGGCGGCGGTAGGAGTTCACCGTCTGGTTGGTGACGGCGGTGACCTCGCGGGCGTGCTTGAGCAGCCCGGCGATGAACTGCTTGCCGGTGGTCGACAGCCGCATCGGGTCGGCCGCGTCGTGGAAGGCGTTGCGGTCGCCCTCGAACAGCGACAGGTGGGTGTGCATGGCCGAGCCGGCCAGGTCGGTGAAGGGCTTGGGCATGAACGTGGCGTGCACGCCCTGGGCCAGCGCGACCTCCCGGACCACGTGCCGCAGCGTCATGATGTTGTCGGCCATCGACAGCGCGTCGGCGTAGCGCAGGTCGATCTCCTGCTGGCCCGGCGCGACCTCGTGGTGGCTGAACTCCACCGAGATGCCCATCGCCTCGAGCGCGAAGACCGCCTCGCGGCGGAAGTCGTGCGCGACGTTGTGCGTGGACAGGTCGAAGTACCCGCCGGTGTCGGCCGGGGTGGGCGGGGTGCCGTCGTCGGGGAGGTCCTTGAGCAGGAAGAACTCGATCTCGGGGTGGGTGTAGAAGGTGAACCCCATGTCGGCGGCCTTGCCCAGCGCGCGGCGCAGCACGTGCCGCGGGTCGGCCCAGGCGGGGCTGCCGTCGGGCAGCGTGATGTCGCAGAACATCCGCGCGGTCTCGCTGGTGCCGCCCTTGGCCGAGGGCATCACCTGGAAGGTGCCGGGGTCGGGCTTGAGCAGCATGTCGGACTCGTAGACCCGGGCGAAGCCCTCGATGGCCGACCCGTCGAACCCGATGCCCTCGGCGAACGCCGCCTCGATCTCGGCCGGCGCCACGGCCACGGCCTTGAGGTAACCGGACACGTCGGTGAACCACAGCCGGACGAACCGGAGGTCGCGCTCTTCCAGGGTGCGCAGGACGAACTCCTGCTGGCGGTCCATGCTCGGCATCCTGTCTCCCGGTCGTGTCGGCTCGGTTACGACACCCGGAGCCTGCCCCGTCGGGGTGGCAGGTCAGACGCCGGGGTGCAGCGCCGACCCCGCGACCCATTCGTCCCAGCCGACGTTCCAGTCGCCGAACCCGTCGGTCTCGGTGAGCCGCGGCCCGGCGTTGCTCACCTCGACGACGTCCCCGCGGCCGAAGTTCGCGTAGAACCAGCCCGCGTCGGCGGTGGAGACGTTCAGGCAGCCGTGGGAGACGTTGCGGTACCCCTGCTGGCCGACCGACCACGGGGCGGCGTGCACGAAGATCCCGGAGTTCGACAGCCGGGAGGCGTACTCCACGTCGGTCCGGTAGCCGCCGGGGGCGTCGATCGGCACACCGTAGGTGGAGGAGTCCATCGTGTAGTGCCGCGACTGCTGCATGACCACGTAGGTGCCCGACGGCGTGGGGCTGGACGGCTTGCCCAGGGACGTCGGCATCGTCTGCACCAGCTGGTCGTCGACGTAGAGCCGCAGCACGTGCTCGGTGGCGTCGACGACGCCGACCTTCTTCGGGCCGGTGTCGAACTCCACGTGCCGGCTCGCCTGGCCGTGGATGCCGTCCCCGACGTCGACGCCGTAGAGGTCGGCGTCGACCACGACGTGGGTGTGCGCCGGCCAGTAGGCGGCCGGCCGGTAGTGCACGGTGCGGTCCGAGAGCCACGACCAGGACCCGTCGACGTGCGGGGTGGTGACGACCGACAGCCGGCGCTCGACGGCGGCCCGGTCGGTGACGTCCTCGTCGAAGGTGATCGAGATGGGCTGGCCGACGCCCACGACGGGGGTGTCGGCGCCCGGGAAGACCGTCGGCAGGGTGAGCGTGCGCGGGGTGACGGTGCCGACCGTGCCGGACGCCGTGCTGGTCCGGCCGGTGGCGTCGGTGGCGGTGGCGTCCACGGCGTAGGTCGTGCCGTAGCCCAGGTCCGCCGAGGCTGTCCAGGTGCCGGCGGCGGCGTCGAGCGTCCCCGGCAGCGGGGTGCCGTCGGCGGCGGTGACCGTGACGCCGGTGAGGGTGCCGTGCCCGGCCAGCACCCGCAGCGGGGTGACCGGGTCGACGTCGGTGGAGCCGAGCGGCGGGTCGACGCTGATGACCGCGGCGGGCACCGGAGCTGCGGTCGGGCCCGCCGCGGTGGTGGTCGGCGCGGCGGCCACCCCGTCGTCGACCTCCGACCGGCAACCGGCCAGGACGGCGAGCGCGACCAGCAGCAAGGCGAGCGGTGCGCGGCGGCGGACGGGCATCGTGACCTCGGCTCGGGGCAGGCGGTGGTGCAGCGGATCCAACCAGCGCGACGGGCGCACAGGCGGGTCCGCCGCGTGCAGGAACGACAGTGTTCCGTTCTGCACCTGTCAGGTGTTCCCCATCCGGCGCCGGTGCAGGATGGGCGCCGTGACCACGCCGTCGTCGTCCCCCTCCCCCAGCTCCGAGCCCGTGCTCTACGGCGGGGGCTCCCCCACCGCCCGGGTGCGGATCCACCACCTGCAGCAGGCCAAGGCCGACGGCGACAGGTGGGCGATGCTGACCGCCTACGACACCTACACCGCGCGGGTGTTCGAGGAGGCCGGCATCCCGGTCCTGCTGGTCGGGGACTCGGCCGGCAACGTGGTGCTGGGCCACTCCTCCACCGTGCCGGTGACGGTGGAGGACCTGCTGGTGTTCACCAAGGCGGTCACCCGGTCCACGTCGCGGGCGCTGATCGTGGCCGACCTGCCGTTCGGGTCCTACGAGGCCTCGCCCGAGCAGGCCTTCGGCACCGCGGTGCGGATGATGAAGGAGGGCGGCGCGCAGGCGGTGAAGCTCGAGGGCGGTGCCCGGGTGGCCCCGCAGGTCAAGCTGCTGGCCGAGAACGGCATCCCGGTGATGGGCCACGTCGGGTTCACCCCGCAGTCCGAGCACGCCCTCGGCGGGTTCCGGGTGCAGGGCCGCGGCGACGCCGCCGACCAGGTGCTCGCCGACGCCCGCGCGGTCGCCGACGCCGGGGCCTTCGCCGTCGTCCTGGAGATGGTGCCGGCCGACGTCGCCGCCCGGGTGACCGCGGAGCTGGCGGTGCCCACCGTGGGCATCGGCGCCGGGGTGGGGTGCGACGCCCAGGTGCTGGTCTGGCCGGACATGGCCGGGCTCAACGGCGGGCGGGTGCCGCGGTTCGTGAAGAAGTACGCCGACCTGCGGGGCGAGCTGCTGCGGGCCGCGCAGGAGTACGCCGCGGAGGTGCGCAGCGGCGCGTTCCCCGGGCCGGAGCACAGCTTCTGACCCGATCGGGCGGTTCAGCTGAACAGGACCGTCCGCATTGCCGACACTCCGGAGCACACGCCCCACCCCGGAGGAGCACGACCGTGAAGATCGACCGCACCGCAGTCATCGGCGTCGCCTCGGGCGTCGTCTTCCTCGCCGCCGTCGTCGGCGGGGTGGCCGCGAACGCGGCCCCCGGCGACCCCGGCACGGCCCCGACCGCGGCGACCGCCCCCACCGCGGCCGCCGCCCCGACCGCCGACACCGCGCCGGTCGGCAGCACCGCCGCCACCGGCACGCCGGCCGCCACCGGTTCGGCCGCGCCGACCGCCGACACCGCGCCGGTCGCCGGCACCGCGCCCACCGCGCCCACCGCGTCGCAGGGCAGCACGGCAGGGGTCGGGGTGACCGCCGGCGTCGGCACCACCGCGGGTGTCGGCACGACGGCCGGCGTGGGTGTCACGGCCCCCACCGCCGGCGTCGGGGTCACCGGCAGCGTCGGCGTGGCCGCCCCCACCGGCACCGTGGGCGTCACCGGCACCGTCGGCGTGGCCGCCCCCACCGGCACCGTGGGCGTCACCGGCACCGTCGGCGTCGCGGCCCCCACCGCGGGGGTGGCCGACATCGCGCTGACCGCCGGCGGCACGTGCCCGTCGGGCTACACCGTGAGCCTCACCCTGCCCAACGTCTGCGTCCGGGTCGGCCTCTGACCGGTCAGGGCTGCAGGGGCTGACCGTTCAGCTCGATGCCCCGGCCGCCCGCCCCGCCGCCGCCCAGCGCGGCGGCGAGCCGGTCGAGGAAGTCGTCGACGTCGGCCTCGGCGTAGCCGCGCTTGCCCACCGGGGGCTTGCGGAACACGACCTGCGCCACGTCGGCCGGCCCCATCGACGGGGGCCGGCCGGCGGCCCGCGCGTCGAGCTCGGCCGCCGCGCGGTCCAGGAAGTCGTCGACCTCGTCCGGGGCGTAGCCGCGCTTGCCGAAGCCGGGCCGGGCGAAGGTGGCCGACCGGACGTCGTCCCCGGTCATCAGACGCCGGTGACCCGGATGCCGGCGTGCGTCCTGTACCGGCGGTTCACCGACACCAGGTTGATGGTCAGCGCCTCCACCTGGCGGGCGTTGCGCAGCCGGCCGGCGTAGACCCCGCGCAGGCCCGGCAGCTGCCCGGCCAGTGCCTGCACCAGGTCCATCGCGCCGCGGTCGTCCCCGACCACCATCACGTCGCCCTCCAGGGTCGGGTGGGAGAGGTCCTCCAGCGAGACCGCCGACAGGTGGTGGAAGGCCCCGACGACGAGGCTGTCGGGCAGCAGCGCGGCGGCCTGCTGGGTGACGCTGCCCTCGGGGACGTCGAGCACGTAGGCGCCCAGCTCGTCCCAGCCCATCGGCACCACGCAGTCCACGACGACCTTGCCGGCCAGCACCGGCGCCAGCTCGGCCAGCAGCTCGGCGTGGCCGTCGTAGGGCACCGCCACCACGACCACGTCGGCGGCACCGGCCACGTCGTGGTTGGACCCGCCGCGCACCGAGACCTCGGCCCCGCCCGAGGCCGCCGTCGCCCGGTCGGCCACCTGCGCGGCGACCTCCTGGGCCCGGTCGGCGTCGCGGGAGCCCAGCAGCACGCGCTGCCCCGCAGCGGCCCAGCGGACCCCCAGCCCCCGGCCCTGCGGCCCGGTGCCGCCCAGCACGCCCACGACCAGCTCGCCGACCGGCCGGCCGACCGCGCTGCTCTCCGTCACGTCGTCTCCCCCACCTCGAAGCGGACCCCGGCTGTGATCATGCCCGGGTCAGCTGCTGCGCTCGCCCCGGTCCCACGCACGGTCCTCGGCGTCGGCCTTCTCGTTGCGCTCGGCGACCTTCTCCAGCGCGTGCTCGGCCTCCTCGCGGGTGGCGAAGGGCCCGAGCCGGTGCCGCTCGGCGCAGCCGTCGGGCCCCTCCACCGCGTTGTCCTTCAGGCACCAGAACCACGGTCCGTCGGCCATGTCGGCACTCCTCCCTCGGGCGGTCCGCTCCCGCGGGTGCGCGGGGCCAGGTCAGCGTGGCACCCGGGCCACGGTCCTGCCCGGCGGCCGGTGCTGGGGCGGCACCCGTGCGGTGCGGCACACTGCGCCCGTGCCCGCAGCGCCGCACCCCGCCACCGAGAGCCGCCGGTGGCTGCTGCCCGGCGCCGGGCGCACCGACAGCCGCACCGCCGCCCGGCTGATCGCCGCGCTGCTGCTGGTCGGCGCCGCCCTCGGGTCGCTGAACCTGCTCGTGGAGTCCGTGCTGCGCCCCGGCGGCACCCGCTGGGTCTACGCCGGCGCCATGGCGCTGCTGGTCGTGCTGGCCGTGGTGGTGCGGGTCCGCGACCGGGTCGGCACCTCGCTGGTCGCCGTCCTGGTGCTGGTGGGCGACCTGGTCTACGTGGTCGTCGCGCTGTCGATCACCGACCCGATGCGCTACGCGCCGCCGCTGATGCTGCTGTTCTGCGCATTCTCCGCGGCCTGGTTCCTCGACGGCTGGCGGCTCGGCGTGCACTTGGGCGTCGTCCCGGTCGCCTGCTGGCTGGCCCTGCAGGGCAGCTTCGACGACCGCGCGGCCCTCGCCGTCCAGGTCGTGGTGCAGTCGATCGTCCTCGACGTCACCACCCTCGGGGTGGTCTGGCTGCGCCGGCAGGTGCAACGGCTGGTCGCCGACACCGAGCGGCTGTCCTCCACCGACCCGCTGACCGGGCTGGCCAACCGGCGCTCGCTCGTCGCCGGCGGCGACCGGCTGTGGCGGCAGGCGCTGCGCGACGGCGCCGCGGTGGCCGCCTTCGTCCTCGACCTCGACAGGTTCAAGGAGCTCAACGACGAGCACGGGCACGCCGCCGGCGACGCCGTGCTGCAGGCCGTCGCCACCTCCCTCACCGGGGCGGTGCGCCCGGCCGACGTGCTGGCCCGCACGGGTGGTGAGGAGATGGTGGTGCTCGGTCTCGTGCACGGCGCCGCGGACGCCGAGCAGCTGGGCGAGCGGCTGCGCGCGGCGGTGCAGCGGGCCGGTCACCGGCTGCACCCGGTGACCGCCTCGGTCGGGGTGGCCCTGGCCGGGCCCCGCCCCGGCGACGACCCGCAGGACGCCGTCCGCAAGCTCATCGACCGTGCCGACCTGGCGATGTACACCGCCAAGCAGGCCGGCCGCGACCGCGTCGAGCTCGCCGAGCCGGTCGTCCCCCGGCCGCGGGTGGGCGGCGCCTGAGCGGTGCCCGTCTGGTCTGATCGGACCATGACGGCGACCCTGCAGCAGGTGCCCCTGCCCCTCCGCGAGCAGGCCGAGGTCCGCGACGGGTGGCTGGCCCACCGGCTCGCCGCGCTGCTGCCGGGCTGGATGGACGACGCCGGGATCGACCTGTGGGTGCTGGTCGGCCGCGAGCACCACGAGGACCCGGTCCTCTCCACGATGCTGCCGGCCACCTGGCTGTCGGCCCGCCGGCGGACGGTGCTGCTGCTGCACCGCACGGCCGCGGGCGTCGACGCCCTCGCCGTGGCGCGCTACCCCGTCGGGGTCTTCCGCTCGGTGTGGCGGCCCGGGGACGACGACCCGTCGGCCACCCAAGAGGCCGCGCAGTGGGCCGCGGTCCGGCGCGCGGTGGACGACGCGGCCCCGCGGCGCATCGGCATCGACGTGTCGGCGGTCTTCGCCCACGCCGACGGCCTCAGCCACACCGACCACGAGCAGCTGCTGGCCGCGCTCGGGCCGTGGGCGGACCGCGTGGTGCCGGCCGAGGAGCTGGCCGTGCGCTGGCTGGAGACCCGGCTGCCCGAGGAGGTCGCCGCGCAGCACGCGATGAACGCGCTGGTGCACACCACGATCGACGAGGCCTTCTCCCGGGCGGTCATCACGCCGGGGACGACGACGGCGCTGGACGTCGCGTGGTGGATCCGGCAGCGCTTCCACGACCTGGGCGTCGACCCGTGGTTCCAGCCGACCGTCGACGTGCAGCGCGCCGGGCTGCCGGGGGTGCACGAGGACCTGGTGGTCGAGCCGGGCGACCTGGTGCACTGCGACGTCGGCCTGCGCACGCTCGGGCTGACCACCGACACCCAGCGCAACGCCTACGTGCTGCGCCCGGGCGAGACCGCGCCCCCGGCCGGGCTGGTCGCGGCGCACGCGGTGGGCAACCGCATGCAGGACCTGGTCACCGGTGCGCTGGTGCCCGGCCGCACCGGCGACGAGGTGCTCGCCGCGGCACGGGCCGGCGCCGCGGCCGAGGGCATCGACGGCGACGTGTACTCCCACCCGGTCGGCCACCACGGCCACGGGGCGGGCCCCGCGATCGGCATGTGGGACGCCCAGGGCGGGGTGCCCGGCACCGGGCGGGCCGTCGTCCGCACCGACACCACCTGGGCGCTGGAGCTGTGCGTGCGGGTGCCGGTCCCCGAGTGGGGCGGCCAGGTGGTGCGGATGGCGCTGGAGCAGGGCATCGCCCTGACCGGTGCCGGCGTCGACTACCTCGACGACCGGCAGACCCGGCTCATCACCCTCTAGCCTCCCGGGTGGCCTTGTCGTTGGCCTTCTCCAGGGCCTCGACCAGCTCGTCCTTGGTCATCGTCGACCGGCCCTCGACGTCGAGCTCCTGGGCGCGCTCGTAGAGGTGCTCCTTGGTGGCGTTCTCGTCCACGCCGCCGGCGGTGCCCAGGTCGGTGTCCCGGTTGCCGTGGGCCGACTGCTCGTCGGACGGGCCCTTGTGGTCCTTGGGCTCCCAGTGGTCGCCGACCTTCTCGTGGGTGTGCTTGACCGCGCTCCACGCCACCCGGTTCGCGGCCTGCTCGTCGCCGTCGTAGGTGTCCAGGGCGCTGTCGTGGGCCTGCGCGTAGGTGTCCTGGGCCTTGTCGTCGGAGCGCTGCAGCGTGCTGGGCAGCTCGTCCTCGATGACCTTCCCGCTCTTGTCCGTCTTCGGCATGCCGGCGCTCCTACCCGGCTGCGTCCTCGGAGAACGTCGTCCAGTGCGCACGCTCGGCCGCGGTCATCGGCCGGGAGGCGTCGTCGGCGACGTGGACCAGGACGGCGACGACGCTGATCGCCACCTCGCCGTCCTGGTGCAGGTCCTGCCGGACGGTGACCGAGCTGCCGCCCAGCCGGGTCACCCAGCTGTCCACGTCGACGGACTCCCCCGCCCGGTAGAGCAGCTGCCGCCGGTAGTCGACCTCGAGCCGGGCCAGGATGATCGGCGGGGCGACGCCCCCCTCGTGGCCGGCGCCCATCGCCAGCCGGGCGTCCTCGAGCAGGCTCAGCGCGCGGGCGTGGTTGACGTGGCCGTAGACGTCGGGGTCGGACCAGCGCAGCTGGACCGCGTGCCGGTGGCGCACCGCCTCAGACGGTCTCGGCCGACGTCCGGTGCCCGCCCTCGTCGGCGTCGGGGTGCAGGGTGCGCTCCTCGGACTCGGCCAGGATCGCCTCGGCCTGCCCCCGGGCGTCCTCGCTGCCGCCGGCGCTCTCCTCCTCCGGCAACAGCTCCGCCCGGGTGTCCACGTTGTGCTCGGTGACGTTCGCGCGGGCCTCGGGGGTGGGCGGCTGGCTGGTGGTCATGCCGCCGACCCTAGGCCGGGCAGCTCAGCCCAGCACGTCGCCGAGGTTCATGAACGCCGGACCCAGGACGACGATGAGCAGCGCGGGCAGGATGCACAGCATCAGCGGGAAGGAGACCTTCACGGGCACCTTCATCGCCTTCTCCTCGGCCCGCTGCCGGCGCTTGATCCGCATCTCCGAGGCCTGCACGCGCAGCACGTCGGCCATCGCGATGCCGTAGCTGTCGGCCTGGTTGATGGCGGCCACGAACCGGCGCAGGTCGTCGGACTTCGCCCGGACCACCAGGGCGTCGTAGGCCTCCCGGCGCGGGCGGCCGACGTTGACGTCAGCCAGCGTGCGGCGGAACTCCTCGGCGAGGACCCCGTTCCCGTTGGTGGCGACCCAGGTCATCGCGGCCTCGAAGCCGAGGCCGGCCTCGACGGCGATGGTCATCTGGTCGAGCACGTCGGGCAGCTCGCGGGTCAGCTGGGCCTGCCGCTCGTCGCCGCGGCCCTTCAGGATCGCGTCGGGCACCCAGTAGGACCCGGCCGTGACGGCGGCGGCGACCAGGGCGGTGAGGAACCCGGGGCGCGTCTCGACCACCAGCAGCGCGACCAGGCCGACACCGATGGCCAGCAGCGGCTTGGCGGTCAGCACCCGGGTCATGGTCCAGCCGGCCGGGTGGCCGGCGCCCTGCAGCAGCCGGCGGACCCGCCGGGCCTCCCGCTCGGGGGTGACGGTGCGCAGGAAGGCGGTGCGGCCGTTGCCGCGGGACTCCAGCGACCCGAACTGCGGGGTGCTGGAGCCCAGGCCGCGGCTGAGGTTGCGGGCCGCGACGGCCAGCGGCCGCCGCGAGGTGGCGGTGAGCGCGTAGACCGCCAGGCCCAGCGGCAGCGCGAGGGCGGCCGAGGCGGCGAGCAGCATCGGGGACATCAGAACCTGACCTTCACGATGGAGCGGAGCCAGAGCGCGCCGCCGGTCATGAGACCGGCCGCGATGAGCAGCAGGACCCAGCCGGTGCCGCTGTCGACGAGGGGGGCGAGGTAGCCCGGCGACGTCAGGCTCATGACGAGGGCGACGCCGAAGGGCATGGCGAGCAGGACGACGCCGGAGGTGCGGCCCTCGGCGGACAGGGCGCGGGCCTGCCGGAACAGCTGGGCGCGGTCGCGCAGGGTCTCGCCGACCCGGTCGAGCACCTCGGCCAGGTTGCCGCCGACCTCGCGGTGCACGCCGATGGCCTGCACGACCCAGCGGAAGTCCTCGCTGCCGGTGCGGTCGGCGACCTCGCCCAGGGCGGCGGTCAGGTCGCGGCCGACCCGGGCCTCGTTGACCACCCGGGCGAACTCGTCGGCCATCGGGGCCACGGTGTCGCGGGAGACGGCGTCCACCGCGCGCAGCAGGCTGTGGCCGGCGCGCAGGCTGCTGGCCATCAGCTGCAGGGCGTCGTCGAGCTGCTCGGCGAACGCGCGCCTGCGACCGGCGACCCGGCGGGCCAGCCAGGCCCACGTCCCCGCGGGGACGGCGGCGGCCAGCAGCAGGGCGAGCAGCGGACCACCCAGGACGGCGCCGAGCAGCAGCGCGGTGAGCGTGCCGATGCCGACGACCACGACCACGTCGGGGGCCGCGGTGCCGACGCCGGCCAGGTCCAGCGAGGTCGCCAGCCGCCCGCGGGCGTCGAAGCGGTGCAGCAGCCGCTGGGCCACCGCCACCGTCTCGTCGGCGGTGCTCGCGCGGCGGGCGGGACCGCCGGCCAGCTCCGGCCGCAGCCGGGCCGCGTCGACCTTGACCGGCCGCGCGACCAGCAGCGCCACGCACCCGGCGACGCCGAGGACGAGCGCGGCCACGGCCGCCCACACCAGCGCGGGCATCAGACCCGTCCAGCGGACAGCGGACGGCGGCCGGCCGAGGCCGGCGGCGCGGCGAAGACCCGGGAGGACACGGTGACCCCGAGGTCGGCGAAGCGGTCGACGAAGCGGGGGCGCACCCCGGTCGGGACGGCCTTGCCCAGCAGCCGGCCGTTGAGGTCGGCGCCGGCGGAGTGGTCGAAGAGGAAGGCGTCCTGGAGGGTGACGGTCTCGCCCTCCATGCCCTGCACCTCGGTGACGTGGGTGATGCGGCGGGTGCCGTCGCGCAGCCGGGAGATCTGCACGACCAGGTCGACCGCGGAGGTGACCTGCTCCCGCACGGCACGCAGCGGCAGGTCCATGCCGGCCATCAGCACGAGGGTCTCCAGGCGGGAGATCGCGTCGCGCGGGGTGTTGGCGTGCACGGTGGACAGCGACCCGTCGTGGCCGGTGTTCATCGCCTGCAGCATGTCCAGGCTCTCCCCGCCGCGGACCTCGCCGACGACGATGCGGTCGGGCCGCATGCGCAGCGAGTTGCGGACCAGCTCGCGGATGGAGATCTCGCCGCGGCCCTCGATGTTGCGGGGCCGGGACTCCAGCCGGACGACGTGCTCCTGCTGCAGCTGCAGCTCCACGGCGTCCTCGATGGTGATGATCCGCTCGTTCTCCGGGATGAAGGAGGACAGCACGTTGAGCAGCGTCGTCTTCCCGGTGCCGGTGCCGCCGGAGACGATGATGTTGAGCCGGGCCTCCACGCAGGCGCGCAGCAGCTCGGCCATCTCCGGGCTGAGGGTGCCGTAGGAGATCAGGTCGCCGATGCCCAGCGGGGTGCGGGCGAACTTGCGGATGGTCAGCGAGGACCCGCCGAAGGCCAGCGGCGGGATGATCGCGTTGACCCGCGAGCCGTCGGCCAGCCGGGCGTCGACCATCGGCGAGGAGTCGTCGATGCGCCGGCCGACCCGGGACACGATGCGCTCGATGACCCGGCGCAGGTGCTCCTCGGAGGTGAAGGTCGAGGCGGTGCGGACCAGCCGGCCGCTGCGCTCGACGTACACCGAGTCCGGGCCGTTGACCATGATCTCGGTGACGTCGGGGTTGTCCAGGTGCGGCTGCAGCGGGCCGTAGCCGAGGACCTCGTCGGTGACCTCGGTGATCAGCCGGCGCCGGTCGGCGTCCGACAGCGGCGTGGGGTCGTTGGCGACCACGCGCTGCAGCTCGGAGTTGACCAGCCGGTGCAGCTGCTCCTCGGGGATGTCCCCGCTGGAGAGCTTGGCGCCCAGCCGGTCGAACAACGCCTGGGTGGCGCGGGCGCGCAGCAGCGACAGGCCGTCGCCGACGTGCACCACGGCCTCGGGCTGGACCAGCCGGGTCACGCCGTCGTCGACGGGCACGACCTGGGAGGCGCGGGCGGCCAGCGTGACCGGCTCGACCGGCTCGGGGGCGCTGCGCGCGGCCCGCACCGGGTCGGGCCCGAAGGCCTCGTCGCCGCGGGCGTTCGCGACGCGGTCGACGAGCCTCACCGGGCACCTGCCCGCAGCCGGCCGAACACACCGCGACGGGTCGTCTCGGGCTCGGGCAGGAAGCGGGCGACCAGGCCCTGCAGGCCGCGGGCGACCTGGTCGCGGGCGTCGCCGGACAGCAGCGGCACCCCCGTGTTGGTCGACAGCGGGACGCCTGCGCTGCGGGGCAGCACGACGTCCAGCGGCGCACCCAGGGTGGCCTCGATGTCGGCCAGGGCCAGACCACCGGCGGTGTCGGAGCCGTTGAGCAGCAGATGCCGGTTGCGCGGCACCAGGTGCAGCTCGTTGAGCACGTCGAGCTCCTTGCGCATCCCGCGCACACCGGGGACGTCCATGCTGCTCATCAGCACCAGGTCGGTGGCTCGCTCCAGCACGGTGAGCGTGTGGTCGGACAGACCGGGCGCGGTGTCCACGACGACGAAGCGGAACTCCTGCGCCAGGGTGTCCACCAGCCGGGCCACCTGCTCGGCGGTGACGGCGTCGCCGGCGGCCGGCGACTCGCTGCCGGCGACGACGTAGAGCCCGCTCTCGTGCCGGGTCAGGAAGCTCTTGAGCACCAGCGGGTCGGTGGAGGCCGCGCCGTGCACGGTGTCGGGGAGGGTGTACTCCGGGGCCAGGCCCAGCGCGCTGGCGACGTCGCCGAACTGCACGTCGAGGTCGACCAGCACGGTCGAGCCCACGCCCGAGCGGGCCAGGCCGACCGCCAGGTTGGTGGAGACGGTGGTCTTGCCGACCCCGCCCTTGGCCGAGCCGACGACCACGACGCGGTGGCCGCGGTCCCCGGAGGACTCGCGCAGCGCGTCGCGGCGGGCCGCGGCCCACTCCGCCCCGCGGGAGACGACGCCGTCGACGTGGTCCTGGTGGGCGTCGGCGGTGAGCAGGTCGCGCACACCGGCGTGCATGGCCCGCATCCACAGGTCGGGGTCGGTGGAGTTGGTCGCCATCACGATGCAGGTCGGGGTCGCGAGGACGTCGGCGCGGGTGGCCAGGGCCAGGGCCCGCTCCTCGGGCACGTCGGGCCCGAGGACGGTGACGCCGGGCGAGCCGGCCTCCACCACGCGGGCGAACAGGCCGCCGTCGGCGTCCAGGGCCTCGACGCCGAGGGCCGTGACGTCGCCGTCGCAGGCGGTGGCGAAGCGCTGGACGAGGTCGGCGCCGACGCCGATGGTCAGGACGGTGCTCACGAGTTGCCTCCGGTCGAAGCCGAGCCAGTGGTGGGGGTGGTGCTGTCGGTGGCGTCGCTGCCGCCGCCCAGGGAGCCCAGACCGGTCGAGGCGGCCGCCGGGGTCCCCGGCTTCTGCAGGGCCAGGTAGGTGGTGCCGGCGGACTGGGCCGCGGCCACGTTGCCGGCCTGGGCCGGGTCGACGGCGAGGGTCACGACCCAGACGCCACTGGCGTCGGTGGGGGCCACGACCCGGGTGACCAGGACGCCGTCGAGCTCGAACGACACGTCGGGGCCGTCGTTGATGGTCGAGTGGCTGCCGAACACGGCGACCAGGTCGCCGGGGGTCAGCACGCCACCGACGGCCCGCTGGCCCTCCAGCGCCAAGCTGACCTCCTCGGTGCCGTCCGGGGCCGGCAGGGAGCCGTCGGTCCGGCGGGCGTCCGGGGTGGCGAACCGGGCGGCCTGCAGCTGGTCACCGGGCAGCAGCTCGGTCGTGGTGACCAGGCCGTCGAGGGTGGCGAGGTCGGTGACCGCCCCCTCGGCGACGAGCCGGGTCGGGACCTGCGCGACACCCACCGCGGCGGCGAGGTCGGCGGCCGGGGTGCCGGACGGGACGTCCTGACCCACCACGTACACCGAGGTCAGGGACTCGGCGGCCTGCGCGCGGGCGTCGGCCCCCTTGACGTAGGTGAGGATCACCCAGGCGCCGACGGCGGCCAGGACGACGGCCGCCAGGGCGGCCACGGTGCGGCGGTTCATGGGTTCCTTCTCTTCCGGTGGTGGGGGTTCGCGGGGGGTCGGGGCGGGGCGGTCAGCACGGGCACCGCACGCCCTGCCAGGTGTCGGGGTCCCACAGGAAGACGGCGCGGGCGCCGAGGTCCGGGGCGGTCGGGACGGTGTCGGGCGTGTTGATCTGCCGGGCGCCGTAGGTCCAGTAGCCGGTGACCGAGGCCGGCGAGGCGGTGGACACCGAGGTCACGTGCATCGCCGCGTAGGCGTAGACGTGGGCGCTGGTGGCGGTCGACTGGTCGTAGACCGGCACCCAGATGTCGCTGCCGACCAGGCCGTCCAGGTAGGACGACGTGCAGTCCGCCGGCTGGGTGGTGGCCACGCCGAGCTGATCGGCGACCGTGGAGCGCTGCCGGCAGCCGGAGCTGCCCGACGTCAGCACCGTGGTGCCGCTGGCCGTCCCGCCGCCGGGCACCGTGCAGGACGGGCCCGCGGTGTCGGTGTGCAGGGTCAGCGTCGTGGTCGAGCTGGTCGACCCGAGCCCGTGCAGCGTGCTGTCGTAGGCGCACAGCGACACGGCCAGGGGCAGGTCCGCCAGCGCGGTCGGGGCGCCGGTCCAGCGGGCCATCGACTCGACGGTCAGCGGCGTGGACGTGACGCCGACGGCCGAGCCGAACAGGTTGTGGATCTCCCAGGTGCCCTGCGAGCGGGTGGCGCGCTGGTTGCCGTCCCACTGGATCCAGCCGGTGCCCGGCTGCAGCGAGGCCAGCTTGGAGCCCTTGTTGTTGGTGATGAAGTAGTAGGAGATCTTGGCCTTGACGTTGTCGCTGGAGCCGCAGTTGTCCACCGCGCAGTCCATCGCCTGGGCCAGGGCCGCGGAGTCCGCGCCGGTGATGACCTGGTTGCGGGCCATCCACTGGGCCGCGCTGTCCACGGCCAGGGCGGCGGCGGCCAGCAGCAGCGGCACGAGCAGCGCCATGGCGACGGCCACGGCACCGCGCTCGCCGTCCGGTCCGCCGACCCAGAGCCGGCGGGCGATCCGCCGGCCGTTCAGGCGCCGCACCGGAACACCGCCTTGCCGGTGATCGGGAAGGCCACGCCGTTCCCGAACGAGCCCCAGGGCACGAACGTGTAGGTGATGGTGACGACGACGTCGGTGCCGCTGGCGGCGCCCCGGCAGGAGTTCGGGGCGATGGAGATGTCGGTGGCCGAGAGGGTGACCGAGGCGGCCGAGGCCGTGTCGGTGGCCCGCTGGCGGGCCGAGGCCGCGTCGTTGCCGATCGCGAACTCGCGGGCGGCCTCGCGGGCGGCGCCCGAGAGGGTGGACTGGACCTGGAAGGCCCGGCTCACCGAGATGATGCCGAACAGGAACACCAGCAGCAGCGGCACCACGAGGGCGAACTCCACCGCGGAGGCGCCGCGCTCGCTGCGCTGTCCTCGGGTGCGGGTGGTGCGGGCCATCCTGGGCTCCTCTGCCGGTGCGGTGCTGGTGGGTGCGGTGCTGGTGGGTGTCGGTGGGTCGTGCGGCGGCGGGACCGACCGGGCCGGCGCGGTGGACGCGCCCGGCCCGGCCGGGCCCCCGTCAACAGGTCACTTGCCGTTGACGTTGATGCCGCTGAAGAGGGCGTTGAGCTTGGGCCCGAACAGCGCGACGGCGGTGACGACGGCGGCGGCGATGGCGCCGACCAGCAGCGCGTACTCCACGGCGCTGGCGCCGGTCTCGCGGGACTTCAGGTCCCGGGCGTGGGCCTCCAGCCGGTCGCCGGCGGTGACGGTCAGGGCGAAGAGGGTCTGGAACAGGTGGGTCATGTCGTGCTCCTCCGGGTGGCCGTCACCCCGGTGGACCACGGTGGTCCTGGGTGCGGCTGCAGGGAGCACATCGGGTTGCGGACAACCGGGGTGGAGCGCAGTTCCCGGGCCCTCCCCCCGAGGGGTGAGAGCGGCCTGACCTGCGGTTTCGTGCCGGTTCCGTACAGGAACCGCCGGCTCAGCCGAGGAGGAGCAGGCCGGCGACCAGCGCCCCGGCCAGCAGCGCCGGACCGAAGGGCAGCTGGGTGTCCTTCGTGGCCCGGCGGGCGGCCAGCAGCACCAGGGCGACGAGCGCCTGGACGACGAAGCCGAGGAACACCCCGAGGGCGAGGGCGGCCACGCCGACCCAGCCCAGGTACAGGCCCAGCAGGGGGCCGAGCTTGACGTCGCCCAGCCCCAGGCCGTTCGGCGTGAGGAACGCCAGGACGTAGAGGACGGCGCCCAGCGCGACGGCCGAGACCAGCGCGCGCAGCAGCGCCGCCCCGTCGCCCGTGACCACCGCCGTCCCGGCGAGCAGCACCACCGCGCCGCCCGTCGCGGGGAGCAGCGCCCGGTTGGGCAGCAGCTTGTGCTGCAGGTCGACCACGGTCAGCAGCACCGCCCACCCGGCCAGCCACAGCCAGGCCGGCAGCAGCGGCGAGGGGCCGACCGCGACGGCGACGGCGGCGAGCAGGGCGGCCGTGCCGAGCTCGACCCACGGGGGCCGGACGGCGGTCGGCCGGGTCAGCAGGTCACCGGGGAGCAGGTCGGCGGCGTCGGGTCGGCGGGCGACGACCTGCTGGGCGGCACGGTTGAGGGCGTGGCCCAGCGGCAGCCCGACCAGGGCCCCACCCAGGCCCAGCCACACGTGCACGTCCACGGCGGGAGGGTCCCACGGGCCCGGCCGCCCACCAGGGATGTCGCGTCCCCGCCGTGGTGGTGTGCCGAGCGCCCGGTGCCGGTTTCGTCACATGTGACGGCGGATCGGTGGCGCGGCATGCTGTCGCGCACCCGTGACCGTGCCTACGGTCGGGGCATGCCTCTCCCTTCCCCGGTCGACGGCAACCAGGCCGCCCGTGTCCGCCAGCTGCACCTCGTCGCCGCCGCGCGCGTCTCCGCCGCGCACGCCACCTCGGCCCAGCAGGTGGCCGACATCGTCCGCGTGACCGTCGACGACGAGGTCGACACCCGCACCTTCGCCGCCATCGTCACCGACTGCTGCGCGGGCCTGCCCCGCCGCTGACCCCTGGCCACCGCCGCGGGACCCGGCCACCATGGCCCGGTGACCGAGGTCGTCGACGTGCACGTGGTGGCCCGGCCGGCCGGGCCGCTGCGGGGTGCGGTGGCCGCGGTGAGCGGCTGGGTCCAGGCCGGCACCCCCGCGCAGCTGCACCGGGGCTGCCCTCCCCGTGGGTGACCGTGCTGCTGACCCTGCACGACCCGCTCGTGGTCCAGGCGCACCCCGACCCCGGTCAGGCGCCGGGCAGCTACGACGGGCTGGTGGCCGGGCTGCACACCCGGCCCGCCCTCGTCCGCCACGGGGGCCGGCAGTCCGGGGTGCAGCTGTCGGTGCACCCGCTCGCCGCCCGCAGCCTGCTCGGCGTGCCCGCCGGCGAGCTCGCCGGGCGGGACGAGCCGGCCGACGCCGTCCTGGGGCCGTGGGCCGGGCGGGCGCAGGAGCGGATGCGCGCCGCCCGGACCTGGCCGGGACGCCTCGCCGCGCTGGCGGCCGAGCTGCAGGCCGCCCGCCGCCCCGGCGGCCCGGTGGCGCCGGAGCTGCGCCGCGCCTGGGTGCTGCTCGTCCGCGACGGCGCACCGGTGGCGTCCGTCGCGGACGAGGTCGGGTGGAGCACCCGGCGGCTGCACGCCCGGGTGCGGGCGGCGACGGGGCTGTCGCCCCAGGACCTGCGGCGGGTGGCCCGCTTCGACCGGGCCCGGCGCGCCGTCGGTGCCGGCCGGCTCCCCGCGGAGGTCGCCGTGGCCGCGGGCTACGCCGACCAGGCGCACCTGTCGCGGGAGTTCACCGGGTTCGCCGGCCTGCCGCCGGGCCGGTGGCTGGCCGCCGAACGCCGATCCGTACAAGACGGCGACCCCGCCGGCGCCCCACCATCCCACCCATGACGACACCCGGGCCCCAGGTCTGGCCCACGCTGCGCGCCACCGACGCGCCCGCGCTGATCCGCTTCCTCGTCGACGCCTTCGGGTTCCGGGAGGCCGCGGTGTTCACCGACGGCGACGTCGTGCTGCACGCCCAGCTCGCCTGGCCGGCCGGCGGCGGGGTCATGCTGGGCTCGGCCCGCCCCTCCGACGGCGACCGCTGGCCGCTGCGGCCGGGCACGTTCGGCGCCTACGTGGTGTGCGCGGACCCCGACGCGCTCTGGGCGCGGGCGCTCGCGGCCGGGGCCACCGGCCTGGACGAGCCGGCCGACGCCGGCCACGGCCGGGAGTGCCGGCTGCAGGACCCCGAGGGCAACCACTGGTCCTTCGGCACCTACCGCGGCGAGCCGGTGGCCACCCCGTAGCTCACCAGGGGACGACGCCGTCCTCGTGGTCGCGGAACTGCAGGCCGGGCTCGCCGCGGTGCGCCTGGATCGTGCGCACCAGCCCGGCCACGCTCTCCTCGACGGTGAGCGGGGCGCCTGCACCGCCGAGCCCGGTCCGCACCCACCCCGGGTGCAGGCACAGCAGGGTGCGGTCGGGCCGGGCCCGCGTGGCGTAGCTGCGCACCAGCTGGTTGAGCGCGGACTTGCTCGCCCGGTAGACCTCGTGGCCGCCGCGGGTGTTGAGCCCGATGCTGCCCTGCCGGGAGGACATCACCGCGAGGGTGCCGCCCGGTGCGACCAGGTCGTCCAGCAGCTCCAGTGCCTGCAGCGGGGCCCAGGCGTTGGTGACCAGCACGCGGGCGAACTCGGCGGCGTCGACGGCGCCGACCGGTTCGTCGGCGCCGGTGACGCCGGCGTTGACCAGCAGCAGGTCGAACGTGCGGTCGCCCAGCCGCTCGCGCAGGGCGGCCAGGTCCTCGGGCAGCGTGATGTCGACCCGGTCGACGGTGACGCGGTCGTCGGCGTCGGCGAGGTCGTGCAGCGGGGTGCGCTGCTCGCCGCGCACCGTGCCGGTCACCTGCCAGCCGTGCTCGGCCAGCTCGCGGACCAGACCGAGCCCGAGGGTCCGCGAGGCGCCGAGGACCAGCGCGCGGGGCCCGTCTCTCACCGGGCACGCTCGGCGCACACCGCGCAGACGTCGTCGCCCGCCGGGTCGAACGCGTCGCCCGCGACCGCGCGGACCTCGTGGTTGCACAGCGAGGTCGCCAGCTCGAGGTCCGCGGCGCCCTCGGGGACGGCGTGCACCGGGCCGGTCAGCTGCTCACCGGCGAGGTCGCCGTCGGGTCCGGGGACGACGACGGGGGTGGTCCCCCGGCCGGTGCCGTAGCTCTGCATGCCCACCACGGTGCACCAGATACGGACGACGGACGAGTCGGCCTGTACGCCGGGTTCTGTCCCCGGGTGCCTCGCGGCGGTCCCGATGGGCGGTCATCCATCTAGGCCTGCCGTTGCCGGCAGGCTCGAGCGGTCTACCCGGAGACTCGGGCGGGCAGCCCTCGAACGCCTCCGCGGGTCCCCGGCGAACCAGGGGCCCTTCCTGACCTTGCTCCGGGTGGGGTTTACCGAGCCGCACCGGTCACCCGGCGCGCTGGTGGTCTCTTGCACCACCGTTTCACCCTTACCAGTGCGAGCACTGGCGGTCTGTTCTCTGTGGCACTGTCCCGCGGGTCACCCCGGGTCGCTGTTGGCGACCACCCTGCCCTGTGGAGCCCGGACGTTCCTCGGCGACGGGGTCTCCCCCGCCGACGCGACCGCCCAGCCGACTCGTCCGTCGTGCCGGGGAGCCTACCTGCGGGTCATGGGCGGTCGGTGGTCGACGCGTCGGCGTAGCGCAGCACCGCGCCGACGTCCACGCCCGCCGGCATGGCCGCGGCGGGCAGCACGACGACGTCGGCGTCGGTGGCCAGCGCCGCCCGCAGCAGCACGCGGTCGGCCGGGGAGGTCACCCCGTCGGCCACACCCAGGCCGCGCAGCTCCTCGGCGGTCGCACCGATCGCGGTGGGGTCGGCGCCGGTGACCAGCTCGTCGTCCCCCGGGTCGTCGGAGAGCACCAGCGTCTCGACCTGCCCCTTGCGCAGCGCGTCGACCACCGGCCCGACCCCCTGCACGGCCAGCCCGTGCGCGCCGGCCGCGTCGAGCTGCTCGCGGACGGCGGCGGCCTGCCGGGCCTCGTGCTCGGCCACCAGCTCCGCCGCCCGGCGCTCCACCCCCGATCGGTCGGCGCCGGCGCCCCGGCCGCCCTCGTCGGTGGTCACGACCAGGTCGCGCACCCCGACGGGCAGCTGGTCGACGACGAGCGGGCGGGCCCGCGGGTCCCCGGCGACGAGCACGAAGCGCGCCCCGGTGCGCTCGGCCACCTGACCCACCCGCTCGGCCACGTCCTTCGCGTTGGCGCGCCAGACGTCCTCGGTGCTGTGCTGCACCGAGAGGTCGCCGATGCCACCGGTCTTGACCTTGTGCACGTACTGGGCGTCGCCGTCGACGCTCTCCTCCGCCCGGTCGCCGCCGGTGCCGCCGGCCACGACGACGTCGGCGCCGAGGCGGTCCACGACCACCACCACGTGCGGCACCCGGCCGGGCAGCTGCCGCAGCACCGGGAGCAGGTCGGGCAGCGGGGCGAGGTCGACGACGTCGCTCACCGGGGCGCCGGTGAGCGGGACGTCGACGACGACCGAGCCGTCGCCGGCCGCCACCAGGGCGCGGCCGGTGTGCGAGCCGTCGTCGGCCAGCAGCCGCTCCCGCACCGCGTCGACGACACCGGCGGGCGGCGCCAGGTCGGCCAGCTGCTCGGTGGCGGCGCGGACGCGCAGCTCGAGCTCGGTCCGCGCGCTCTCGTCGGTGTGCGTGACGTCCAGCAGGACGGTGGTGAACGGTCCGGCAGCGGTCAGGACGGGGGTCAGTGCAGACAGGTCCACGGGTCCTCCGCGGCGACGACGTCCGCACCCCCTACCCCGTCCGATCGCGTTCCGACACCCGCCGGTGCCCCCTTCGCCCCTGCGCGACCCGGGCGGGACCGCACCGGCAGGATCACCCCGTGCCGACCCCCCGCCTCCCCCGCCTGGCCGCCGTCGAGATCTGCGTGGACGACGTCGAGGGGGCGCTGGCCGCCTCGGCCGCGGGCGCCGACCGCGTCGAGCTCTGCGCGGCCCTCGGCGAGGGCGGGGTGACGCCCAGCGCGGGCACCCTGGCCGCACTGGCCCAGCGCGCGCCCGCGCTGGCGGTGAGCGTGCTGGTCCGCCCGCGGGGAGGTGACTTCGTCCACTCACCCGTCGAGCTGGACGTGGTGTGCGCCGACGTCGCCGCCGCCCGGCGGATCGTGCCCGTCGCCGGGGTGACCGTGGGTCCGCTCAGCCCGCGGGGCCGCGTCGACCGCCCGGCCCTGGACGCCGTCGTGCGCGCCGCCGGGTCCGCCCCGGTCACCTTCCACCGCGCCTTCGACACCCTCGCCGACCAGCCGGCGGCGCTGGAGGAGCTCGTCGAGGCCGGGGTCGCCCGGGTGCTGACCTCCGGCGGGGCGGCCACGGCCCGCGAGGGGACGGCGCGGCTGCGCGCCCTGGTCGAGCAGGCGGCCGGCCGGATCGAGGTGATGGCCGGTGGCGGCGTCCGCGCCGACCACGTCGCCGAGCTGGTCGGGGCCACCGGCGTGCCGGCCGTCCACCTGCGCGCGGCCCGCACCGTCCGCTCGGTCGGCCACCGCAGCATCACCGCCGTCTCCTACGACGACGGCACGCGCACCATCACCTCGACCGAGCAGGTCGCGGCGGTCGTCGCCGCGCTCACTGCGCCGGCGGCCTGACCGGTCAGCGCCGGCCGGCGACCACCCGGTCGAGCCACTCGACCAGCAACGACCGCTCCGCCGACGTCAGCTCGTCGAGGTCGTCGGCCCGGGCACGCAGCAGGGTCGCGGCCGGCACCACGCCGGTCTCGCCGTCCGCCGGGGCCCCGACCAGGACGACGGCGAGCACCGCGTCCAGCATCGTGTCGACCAGGCCGCCGTCCCGCTCGCCGGGGGGCGCCGCGAGCAGCGACATCACCAGGCCGGTGCCGGCGGCGTGCACCAGCTCGGCGGCGTGCTCCTCGGCCACCCGGAGCCGCCCGGCGCGGGCGACCCGGTGCACCCGCTCGGCGAGCACCGCCCGACCGGCCCGGGCCGCCGCCGAGCGTGGCGCGCGGACGGGGTCGCTGAGCAGGGCGAACACCGCGGGGTGCGCCAGGCCGAACTCCACCTGGCTGCGCCAGCCGGCCCGCAGGTCCTCGACGGGGTCCACGCCGCTGCCGTCGGCGTCGCGGACCGCGCGCGCCTTCGCGGCCACGTGCGCGGCGAGCTCGTGCTCGACGACGGCCTCGAGCAGGCCGTCCTTGTCGCCGAACAGGCGGTAGATCGCGGGCGCCTGCACCCCGGCGGCGTCGGCGACCGCGCGGGTGGTGACCGCGTCGGTCCCGGCGGCACCGAGCAGGTCCGCCGCGGCGGCCACGATGGCGTCCCGGGTGTCGGCGCGGGGACGGGTGCCGGCGGTCATGCCGCGACGATAGCGCCGTTCCGCTCGTCCTGTTAGCGTCGTTACCAACAACGAGGTAGCGACGTTACGAGGAGACAGCATGATCACCGTCACCGGGGCCACCGGCGCACTCAACGGGGCGACCGTCGACCACCTGCTCGACCGGGTACCCGCCGGCGACGTCGTCGTCGTGGTCCGCGACCCGGCCCGTGCGCAGCGGTTCGCCGACCGCGGCGTCGAGGTCCGGCAGGCCAGCTACGACGACCCGGGCGCGATGCGGACCGCGTTCGCCGGCGCCGACCAGCTGCTGCTCGTCTCCTCCAACGACCCGGGTGCCGACGCGGTGGCCCTGCACACCGCCGCCGTGCGGGCCGCGGTCGACGCCGGGGTGGGCCGGGTGCTCTACACCAGCCACCAGGGGGCCGCCGACGTCTCCCCCTTCGCGCCCGCCCGGGTGCACCGCAGCACCGAGCAGGCGCTCGCCGACTCGGGGCTGCCGTGGACGTCGCTGCGCAACGGCTTCTACGCGCACAGCCTCGACTGGCTCGCCGGGCCCTGGCGGGACACCGGCCGGGTCACCGTGCCGGTCGACGGCCCCGTCTCGTGGACCGCGCGCGAGGACGCCGCCGAGGCGGCCGCGGTGGTCCTGCTCTCCGACGGCCGGTTCGAGGGCCCGGTCACCCTCACCGCGCCGGACGCGCCGACCTTCGCCGAGGTCGCGGCCCTGGCCGCCGAGGTGAGCGGTCGGCCCGTGGAGCTCGCGGTGGTCGGTGCCGACGCCTGGCTGGCCGACCAGCTGGCCGCCGGCCGGCCCGAGTTCGTCGCCCGGTTCACCCTCGGCATGTACGAGGCCGCCGCGGCGGGCCTGTTCGCCGGCACCGACCCGCTGCTGGGCGAGCTGCTCGGCCGCGCACCCCGGTCGGTGCGCGACCAGCTGGCCGGCGGCTGAGGCGGCCGAGGCGGCTGAGGCGGCTCAGCCCCAGAACAGCCGGAAGCCGACCCGCCGTGCGCCGTCCTCGGTGAGCGTGGCCTGGTCGACCACCCGGCGGGCCTGCTCCTCGACGGGCGTGCCGGGGTCGAGCACCTCGAGGTAGCGGCGGTGCTCGGTCAGCGACGCCACCGCTGCCTCGACGCCGTCGGCGACGTCGACGGCGTGCGGTGGCTCGCCGATCGTCTGCACCGCCACGTACTGCGTGCCCGACCAGGGCTCACCCGGCAGGTCGGGGAAGATCCACTCGTTGGCGGCGTCGGCGACGGCGTCGAGCACCGACCGGGACAGCGCCCGGTGGTCGGCGGAGTTCCACGCGGCCGGGGTGACGTCGGGCGTCGTCCAGGTGTCCCCGCCGTGCAGCGTGACCACGAGGTCCGGTCGGTGCCGGCGGATCGCCGCCGCCAGGTCCGCGCGCAGGCCGGGGCCCTCGACCAGCGTGCCGTCGCGGTGGTCGAGGAACTCGACCTCGGCGACGCCGACGACGGCGGCCGAGCGCCGCTCCTCCTCCTCGCGCAGCGGACCGGCCTCGGCGGGTGGCACCCCGGCGATGCCGGCCTCACCCCGGGTGGCCAGCAGGTAGCGCACCTCCTTGCCGGCCGCGGTCCACACCGCCACCGCGGCCGCGACGCCGTACTCGACGTCGTCGGGGTGCGCGGCGACGACGAGCGCTCGGGACCAGTCGGTGGGGAACGGGGCCGGCATGCGGCCGAGTCTGGACCGGGGCTCAGCCGGCCGCGACGCGGAGCAGCTGCTCCGCCAGCGCCGCCGGGTCGCTGACCATCGGGTCGTGGCCGGTGGCCAGCTGCACGACCTCCCACCCCTGCTGCCCGCGCACCCGGGCGCGCGAGGGGTCGATGCTGGCCAGGGGCGGGTCGGTGCAGTCCAGGTACGTGCGCCGGCGGGCCGCCCACCGGTCGGCGTCGAAGTGCAGCGGGTCGTCGTAGACCCCGCCGGGGTGTGCGGTCTGCCGCCGGTCGACCCAGGCCGCGTCGGCGCCGGTGAGGCCGAACGCCGACGCCGGCGGCGGGGGCAGCGCCCCGGTCGCGGCGATCAGCTCCCGGCGGGAGGCCTGCACCTCGGGCGGGCTGAGGGAGGACCAGCACTCCCCCGGGGCGGGGACGACGGCGTCGACGTAGACCAGCGGACCCACCGCGTCGCCGAGCAGGTCGGCCGCGCCGGTGACCGGGACGCCGCCGTAGCTGTGCCCTACCAGCACGGCGCCGGAGCACTCCTCGGCGCGGACGACGGCGACGACGTCCTCGACGTGGGTGGCCAGGCGCACCTGCGAGCCGAGCAGGTGGGCCTTCTCCCCCACGCCGGTCAGCGAGACGGTCACCGCCCGCGCCCCGCCGGCCGCCAGCAGGGGCAGCACCCGGCGCCAGCACCAGGCACCGTGCCAGGCACCGTGGACCAGGACGACGTCGCGCACGGCCGCCATCCTGCCCCGCGCCGGCCTCAGCGGACCGGTTCGGCGTCCTCGGTGCGCAGGTGGTCCGGGGTCCGCGGCGCCGCGTGGCGGCCGCCGTCGTGCTCGCCCGGCGCCTCGTGCCGACCGCGCCGCTCCCCCTCGGCGGGCTCGGCCTGCTCCGCGGGCGGGCCGTCGGTCTGCGGCACGGGGCCGCGGACCAGCAGCACGACCAGCAGCGCGCCGACCAGCCCGGCGGCCCCCGACACCAGCAGGACGTCGCGCAGCCCGTCGGCGTAGGCGGCCGACAGCAGCTGGGTGAGGGCCCCGCGGGACTCGGCCGGCGCCTGGCCGATGATCGCCTGCGCCTGCCCGCCCGAGAGCGCCGCCTCGGTGCCGGCCGGGTCCGGCGCGCCGCCGTCGGTCAGTGCGCGGGTGGTCCCGGCGGCGAACACCGACCCGAGGACGGCGACGCCGACGGCGAACCCGAGCTGGCGGAAGGTGTTGACCGCACCCGACGCCATCCCGCTGCGCTCGCGGGGCACCGAGGCCAGCGCCGCGGAGGTGACCACCGGGTTGCAGATGCCGACCCCGAGGCCGAGCACGGCCAGGCCCGGCACGAGGATGCCCCAGCTGGCGCCGCCGTCGACCCGTGCCATGAGCAGTCCGCCGGCGCCGACCAGGGCGAGGCCCACGCCCAGCACGACGCGCGGCGAGCGGTCGGTGAGGGTCTTCCCGACCACGGCGGCGGTCACGAAGCTGACCAGCGACAAGGGGATGAAGACCAGACCGGCCTGCAGCGGGCTCAGGCCGAGGATGGACTGCAGCCACAGCGACAGGTAGATGCTGCTGGCGAAGGCGGCCAGGTTGAGCAGCAGCGAGCCGAGCATGATCCCGGTGAACCGGCTGGTGCGGAACAGCCGGAGGTCCAGCATCGGGGCCCGGCGGCGCAGCTCCAGCAGCACCCAGCCGACGAGGACGACGACGCCGGCCGCGATGGGGGCCCACGAACCGACCTCCGACCAGCCGTTGGCCGCGGCCTCGACCAGGCCGTAGACGACGGCGCCCGCGCCGAGGGTGAACGTGGCGATGCCGGGGACGTCGGGGTGCGGGGCGCCGGACTGCTTGGACTCCTCCACCACCTTGAGGGTCAGCAGGACCGCGAACAGGCTGACCGGCAGGTTGACCAGGAAGATCCACCGCCAGGACACCCCGGTGAGCAGGCCGCCCAGGATGGGGCCCGCCGCGGCGGCCGCGCCGACCACGGCACCCCAGATGCCGAAGGCGGTGCCGCGGTCGCGGCCCCGGTAGATCGCGTTGAGCAGCGCGATGGTGGTGCTGAACATGGCCGCCGCGCCGATGCCCTGCACGGCGCGGGCCACGATGAGCAGCTCGGCGTTCGGCGCCAGCCCGCAGGCCAGCGAGCTGAGCGCGAACAGGACCAGCCCGGCGAGGTAGAGCCGCCGGCGGCCGTAGAGGTCGGCCAGCGACCCGGCGCCCAGCACCAGCGCGGCCAGCGCCAGGGCGTAGATGTCGACCACCCACTGGAGCTGGTCGAACGACGTCCCCAGCGACGTGGCGATGTCGGGGAGCGCGACGTTCACGATCGTCACGTCGATGAGCAGCATGAACGTGCCGGCACAGACCGCGACCAGCGGCCACCACTTGCGCATGGCGCTCCCCATGCCCGACCGGTGCGGCGGTCAACCACATCTCCGCCTGTGGACCTGCGGAAGCGCCGCTGGGTCGGCAGTGGTGTGCGTCACCCCCTTCCGCGCCGGTGCCCGCCGGGTCTAGCGTGCCGCCACCCGCGCCACCGGAGGAGGTCCTCGATGCCTTCCACCACCCGCACCCGCGGCGCCTGGCCGCTCGTCGCCGTCGTCGCCGTCGTCCTCGCCGGCCTGCTGGCCGTCCCGGCGCCGGCGTCGGCCGCCGACCGCCAGGTGCTGGCCGCCGACGCCTTCGGGCGCACCGTCACCGCCGGTCTCGGCACCGCCGACCAGGGCGGGGCGTGGAGCACCTCCGGGGCGGCCGGCTCCTACGCCGTGGGCGGGGGTCGCGCGGCGCTCAGCCCGGCCCCGGGGCAGACCCTGACCGCGGTCCTGCCGTCGGTCTCCGCCACGGACACCGGGGCGACCGCCACCCTGGTGCTGCCGCGGCTGCCGGCACCCGGGACCTCGGTCTACCCCGGGCTCGTCGGCCGCCGGGTGGGCAGCACGACCTACCAGGGCCGCCTGGTCATCGGCTCGACGGGGTCGGTCATGGTGCAGCTCATGGCGGGCAGCGCCACCCTGGCCACCGCCCGGCTGCCGTGGACCGTCGCCCCCGACGTCCCGCTGCAGCTGCGGGTCGAGGTGACCGGCACCGGCCCCACCGCGCTGCGCGCCCGCACCTGGCCCGCCGCGTCGGCCGAGCCCACCGCGTGGCAGGTGACCGCGACGGACTCCTCGAGCGCGCTGCAGGCGCCCGGTCCCCCCGGTCTCGTCCACTACCTCAGCAGCGCGGCCACCGGGACGCTGCCGGTCGGCTTCGACGACCTCGTGGTGACCACCACCGCGACCGCGCCGCCGCCCAACGCGCCCCCCACCGCGGCCTTCACCGCCGCCACGGACGGGCTCACGGTGACCGCCGACGCCGGCCCGTCCACCGACGCCGACGGCACCGTGGTGGCGTGGAGCTGGGACCTCGGGGACGGCACGACCTCGGCCGGGCCGACGACCACCCGGACCTACGCCGCCGCGGGCACCTACCGCGTGCAGCTCACGGTGACCGACGACGACGGGGCCACCGCGTCCACCACGCGGGACGTCACGGTGACCGCGCCACCACCACCCCCGCCGCCGTCGGCCACGACCGCGGCCGACTCGTTCGGCCGGTCGGTGCCCGCCGGCTGGGGCACCGCCGACCAGGGCGGCGCGTGGAGCGTGTCCAGCAGCACCGGCACCGCCGTCGACGGCGCACGCGGCCGGCTCACCAGCACCCCCGGGCGCACCCTCACCGCGACGCTGGGCGCGGTCTCGGGCACCGACACCGACGCCGTCCTCACCCTGTCGGTGTCGCAGCTGCCGTCGTCGGGGTCGTCCTACACGAGCCTGCTCGTGCGGCAGGGCTCCGCCGGCGGGTACGCCGGCCGGGTCGTGGTCGCCTCCTCGGGCGTCGCGACCCTCTACCTCAACAGCGGGTCGACCGTGCTGACCTGGGCCCGCCTGCCCTGGTCGGTGGCCGCGGGCGACCAGGTCCGGCTGCGGGTCCAGGCCACCGGCACCGGGCCGAGCACCGTGCGGGCGCGCGCCTGGCCCGCCGCCGTCGCCGAACCCGCCGCCTGGACCCTCACGGCCACCGACGGAACGGCGGGGCTGCAGGGCCCGGGAGCGGTCGCGGTGAGCCACTACCTCAGCGGTGGCGCCGCGGCGGCGGTCACCGTGTCGGTCGACGACCTCGCGGTGTCCGGGACGACGACCAGCGCCCCTCCCCCGGACCCCGCGCCGGCCCGGCCGACCCAGGCGCAGTGGCTGGCCGACGTCGAGCAGGCGATGGCCGGAGGGCTCGACTTCCTGGACACCCAGGTCGGGGTGGCCGCCCGGCCGGCGATCGTGCTGGACGTCGACAACACCGCGCTGCAGAGCTACTACCAGCCCTTCGCCGCCACCCCCGCCGTCCTGCAGTTCGCGCAGCGGGCCCGTGCCGACGGGTTCGCGGTCTTCGTGGTGACCGGCCGGGCACCCGACACCGGCGGGACAGCCGACCAGCTGGCCCGGGCCGGGTACGTCGTCGACGGCATCTGCTTCCGCGACGCGGCCGTCACCGGTCAGACGTCGAAGGAGAACTGCCGCGCAGCCCGCGCCGCGGAGGGCTTCACCGTCGTGGCCAACGTCGGGAACCGGGACCAGGACCTGACCGGGGCCAACTCCGGGCGGACCTTCAAGCTGCCCGACTACGGGTTCCTGGACTGACCCGGGGCGCGTCCGGGAGGTGCGGCACAGCGGCGGACCGTAGTCTCCCGGCTCGTGCCCGTCGCCGACCTCCTGATCGCGGCCGGGGTCGCCCTCGTCGCCGGGGCGATCAACTCGATCGCCGGGGGCGGGTCGCTGATCCTGTTCCCCACCCTCGTGGCCCTCGGGCTGCCGACCGTCGCGGCGAACGTGACCAACTCGGTCGCGCAGTGGCCGGGCTACCTGGGCGCGGTGGTCGGCTTCCGCGACCACTACCGCGGCCAGCGCACCCGGCTGGTCGCGCTGTCGCTGGTCGCGGTCGTGGGCGGGACGGCGGGCAGCATCCTGCTGCTCACCACGCCGAGCTCGGCCTTCGACACCGTCGTCCCCGTGCTGGTGCTGCTGGCCAGCCTGCTCATCGGGCTGCAACCGCTGCTCACCAAGAGGCTGCAGGCCAACGAGACCGACGGCGAGCGCCGCGACCCGCTCTGGCTCTACGTCGTCGTGCTGCTGGCCTGCGTGTACGGCGGCTACTTCGGCGGGGCGCTGGGCGTGATCCTCACCGCCGTCCTCGCCCTCGGGCTGGGCCGGCTGAAGCTGGCGAACGCGATCAAGAGCCTGCTCGCGCTGGTCACCGCCAGCACGACCGTCGTCGTCTTCGGCATCTTCGGGCCGGTCGACTGGCTGCTGGTCGCGGTCTGCGCCCCGGCCGCGCTGGCCGGCGGCTTCCTGGGGGCGAAGCTGGCCAGCCGCATCCCGAGCACCCCGCTGCGGGTGTTCATCGTGGTCTTCGGCATCGCGGTCGCCGTCTACCTCTTCCTGCGCGCATGACCGTCGACGTCCTCGCCCTGGTCGTCGCCGGGGTGCTGCTGCTGGGCGCGCTCGCCGCCGCCGTGGTCGACGCCCCGAAGCTGCCCGGCGCCGCTGTCGCCGTCCCCGGCGGGCTGCTCGTCGCCGCCCTGGGCTTCGTGACCTGGTCGCAGGCCTGGGACACGGTGCTCGAGGTCGCGCCCACCGTCGGCTTCCTCGTGGTCATCCTGCTGCTGAGCGACCTCGCCGACCGCGAGGGCCTGTTCAGCTGGTCGGCCGCGGTCACCGCCCGCCGCGCCGGCCGCTCGCCGCAGGGCCTGCTGGTCCGGGTCGTCGCGCTGTCGGCCGTGGTCACCGCGGTGCTGTCGCTGGACGCCACCGTCGTCCTGCTGACCCCGGTGGTGCTGGCCACCGCGGCCCGGATGCGGGTGCCGGCCCGGCCGCACGCCTACGCCGCGGGCCACCTGTCGAACTCGGCGTCGCTGCTCATGCCGGTGTCGAACCTGACCAACCTGCTGGCCTTCGCCGCCACCGGGCTCACCTTCCTGCACTTCACCGCGCTGATGGCCGCGCCCTGGGTGGTCGCGGTGCTGGTGGAGTACCTGGTGCTGCGCCGGCTGTTCCGCGCCGACCTGCGGGTGCAGGTCGGCGAGCCGGTCCGCGACGTGCCGCCGCCGCCGGTGCTGGCGCTGGTCGTCGTGGGGCTCACCGTCGTGGGGTTCGGCGTGGCGTCGCTGACCGACGTCGCGCCCGTCTGGCCCGCACTGGCCGGGGTGCTGGTGCTCGCCGGCAAGCAGCTGGCCCGGCGCACCACCCGGCCGGTCGAGCTGCTGCGCGCGGCCAACCTGCCCTTCGCGCTGTTCGTGTTCGGGCTGGCCGTGGTGGTGCTGGCCCTGCAGGTCAACGGCCTGGAGCGGCTGCTCACCGCCGTCCTGCCGGCGGGCGACGACCTGCTGGCCCTGCTCGGCGTGGCCGCCGTCGCCGCGGTGGTGGCCAACCTGCTCAACAACCTCCCGGCCACCCTGGCCCTGCTCCCGGCGGCCGCGGCGGGCGGGACCCCGACGCTGCTCGCGGTGCTCATCGGGGTGAACGTCGGGCCCAACCTGACCTACGTGGGATCGCTGGCCAACCTGCTGTGGCGGCGGGTGTTCGCCGCCACCGGTGAGCCCTCGCCGAGCGCGGCCCGGTTCAGCCTGGTCGGCCTGGCCACGGTGCCGCTGACCCTGGTGCTGGCCACCGTCGCGCTCTGGGCGGCCCTGCAGGTCTGACCGCCCGGGACCCCCGCGTCACTCCCCGCCGCGGCCGGGCTCGCCGATGGCGATCATGGCCTCGACGGCGCGGCGGGCCCGCGCGGCGACGTCGCCCGGGACCTCGATCGCGCCCTGGCCGGTCTGCAGGGTCCGCAGCAGCTTCTCCGGCGTGATCATCTTCATGTAGCGGCAGGCGGCGCGGTCGTTCATCGGGATGAACTGCGTGCCGGAGTTCAGCGCCCGCAGCTGGTGCAGGATGCCGACCTCGGTGGCCACCAGCACCTGCCCGGCACGGGTGGCGGCGGCGGCCTCGGCCATGCCACCGGTGGACAGCACCCGGGTGCGCTCGGCGGGCAGGTCGCCGTTGCTGACCAGGTCCAGCACCGAGGTGGTGCAGCCGCACTCCGGGTGCACCAGGATCTCGGCGTCGGGGTGCGCGGCGATCTGCGACCGGACGTCGGACGGCGAGATGCCCGCGTGCACGTGGCACTCCCCCGCCCAGATCCGGATGTTCTCCCGGCCGGTGACCCGCTTGACGTGCGCGCCGAGGAACTGGTCGGGGCAGAACAGGATCTCGCGGTCCTCGGGGATCGACCGGACGACGTCGGCGGCGTTGGAGGACGTGCAGCAGACGTCGGTCTCGGCCTTCACCGCCGCGGTGGTGTTGACGTAGCTGACCACCACCGCGCCGGGGTGCTCGGCCTTCCACTCGCGCAGCTGCTCGGCGGTGATCGAGTCGGCCAGCGAGCAGCCGGCGTCGTGGTCGGGCAGCAGGACGGTCTTGTCCGGGGAGAGGATCTTCGCCGTCTCGGCCATGAAGTGGACGCCGCAGAACACGATCTCGCGGGCGTCGGTCTGCGCGGCCACCCGGGACAGGTAGAGGGAGTCGCCGGTGTGGTGGGCGACGTCCTGGATCTCGGGCACCTGGTAGTTGTGCGCCAGGACGACCGCGCCGCGCTCGTCGGCGAGCCGGCGGACCTCGGCGGCCCACTCCTCGTACTGCGCGGGGGTCAGGGTGCGCTCGTCGCCGGTCACGGCCGGGGCTGCTGCAGCGGTCACGGTGACGATGATCCCCCGTCGCCGTGACTCCGCTGTGACCAGGCTGCCCTTACGATCCCCCGGCCCCCATCCGGCGCGAACCCAAGGACCCACCGTGCGCCGTCGTCCCCTCGCCCTCGCCGTGCTCGCCACCGCCGCCCTCGCGGTGTCCGCGTGCGCCCCGCAGGAGTCCTCGACCGGCTCGGCCGCGTCCGGCTCGTCCGGCGGCGGGTCCTGCACGCCCGAGGACCTGCCCACCGTCGCCTCGGACACGCTGACCATCGCCACCGACACCCCGGCCTACGAGCCCTGGTTCGTCGACGACGACCCCACCAACGGCGAGGGCTACGAGTCCGCCGTGGCCTACGCGGTGGCCGAGCAGCTGGGCTACGACCGCGACCAGGTGGAGTGGACGTCGGTCCAGTTCAACGCCGCCATCACCCCGGGCGACAAGGACTTCGACGTCGACATCAACCAGTTCACCATCACCGACGAGCGCCGCCAGGCCGTCGACTTCTCCTCGCCGTACTACACCGCCACCCAGGCCGTGATCACCACCGCGGGCTCGCCGGCCGCGGGCGCGACCTCGATCGCCGACCTCAAGGGCCTGCGGATCGGCGCCCAGGTGGCCACCACCAGCCTGACCGCGCTCACCGACCAGATCGCCCCCGACGCCGGCCCGGTCGTGTTCAACACCAACGACGACGCCAAGCTGGCGCTGCAGAACGGCCAGGTCGACGCCATCGTGGTCGACCTGCCCACCGCCTTCTACATCACCGGCGCCGAGCTGGACGACGGCGTCGTCGTGGGCCAGCTCGAGGGCTCGACCGGCGGCGACGAGTACGGCCTGCTGCTGGCCAAGGACTCCCCGCTGACCGACTGCGTGACCCAGGCCGTCGACGCGCTGGACTCCGACGGCACCCTGGCCGCACTGCAGGAGCAGTGGCTGTCCGAGGCCGCCGACGCGCCCGTCCTGAACTGAGCCCGACCTGACGCTGCCCGCGCCGAGCGCGCTGGAGCTGGACCGGCGGGCCCACCGGGCCCGCCGGTCGCGGCGGTCGACCCTCGTCGCGCTCGTCTCGACGCTGGTGTTCGCCGTCGTCGCCTACCTCGTCGTCACCAGCTCCCCCGGCTGGCCGCGGGTGCAGACGACGTTCTTCTCCCTGGAGGTCGCGCGCGACTCCTTCCCGTCGATCCTGCGCGGGCTCTGGTTGAACGTGCAGGTGCTGCTGATCGCCGCGGTGTGCGTCGTCGTCCTGGGGTTGGGCATCGCGGCGCTGCGCACGCTGCGCGGGCCGGCGTTCGCCCCGCTGCGCTTCCTGGCGACGGCCTACGTCGACCTGTTCCGGGGCATGCCGCTGATCATCACCCTGTACCTGGTCGGGTTCGGGTTGCCGGCCCTGCGGCTGCAGGGCATCCCCACGTCCTACTTCGTGCTGGGCACGGTGGCCATCGTGCTCACCTACTCGGCCTACGTCGCCGAGGTGTTCCGCGCCGGCATCGAGTCGGTGCACCCCTCGCAGCGGGCCGCCGCCCGGTCGCTGGGGCTCACCCACCGGCAGATGATGCGGATCGTGGTGCTGCCGCAGGCGGTGCGGAACGTGACGCCGGCGCTGCTCAACGACTTCGTCGCCCTGCAGAAGGACGTCGGCCTGATCTCGGTGCTCGGGGCGATCGACGCCGTCCGGGCCGCACAGATCTACGTGGGGCAGACCTTCAACTTCACCCCCTACGTCGTGGCCGGGCTGCTGTTCGTGCTGCTGGCCGTGCCCACGGCCCGGATCGCCGACGCGGTCAGCGCGCGGGCCCGCCGGCGCCAGCAGAGCGGGAGCACCCTGTGAGCGCCGTCCTCGACGTCCGCGGCGTGGTCAAGGCGTTCGGCGAGAACGTGGTGCTGCGCGGGGTGGACCTCGCCGTCGACGAGCACCGCGTGGTCGCGCTGATCGGCGGCTCGGGGTCGGGCAAGTCGACGCTGCTGCGGTGCGCCTCGCTGCTGGAGGTCGTCGACGACGGCCAGGTGCTGCTCGACGGCGAGGACATCACCGACCCCCGGGTGGACGCCGACGCCGTCCGCCGTCGGCTGGGCGTGGTCTTCCAGGCCTACAACCTGTTCCCGCACCTGTCCGTGCTGGACAACGTGACGCTGGCGCCGGTGCGGGTGCACGGCCGGTCGCGGTCGGAGGCGCGCGAGGAGGCGCTCGGGCTGCTGGAGCGGATCGGGCTGGCCGACAAGTCCGGCGAGTACCCCGACCGGCTCTCCGGCGGCCAGCAGCAGCGCGTCGCCATCGCCCGGGCCCTCGCCGTCCGTCCCCGGGTGCTGCTGCTGGACGAGATCACCTCGGCCCTGGACCCCGAGCTGGTGGGCGAGGTGCTGCGGCTGGTCCGCGAGGTCGCCGAGCAGGGCATGACCATCGTGATGGCCACCCACGAGATGGGCTTCGCCAAGCAGGTCGCCGACACCGTCTGCTTCCTGGACAGGGGCGTCGTCCTGGAGTCCGGCCCGCCCGACCAGGTCCTCGGCGACCCGGTGGAGGCCAGGACGCGCCAGTTCCTCAGCCGCATCATCGACGCCGGCCGCCTGTAGGCCCCTCCCCCCCGTTGATCATCGTCGGGTGGCTGGCGGCCGCCGCGTGTCGGCCGGCCACCTGCCGATGATCAACTGCGGGGGTTGCCGCAGCACACCCGCGCGGTCCCTGCTGGCCGCCGTCCACACCGGGCACCTGCGTCCACCGTTCCCCCTGCTGCGCACGAGGTCGCCCCCTGCCGCGGGACCGTCCGCAGCATGCAGCTGCCGCCGACCTTCACCCTCGCCACCGCCCGCGCCGCGGGTCTGAGCCGGTCGGTGCTGCGTGGTGGCGGCTACGTGCGCATCAGCCACGACCTCGTCGTCCGGCTGGACGACGCGATCGACGCCCGCGAGCGGCTGGGGGTGCTGGTCTCCGTGCTGCCGGCGGACGCCGCCTACAGCCACACGACCGCGGCCCACCTCCTGGGCGCGCACCTCGACCTCCCGGCCCGCGCGCACGTCGCGCTGACCCCGCGCCGGGTGCTGCCGCAGCGGGCCGACCTCGTCGTGCACGCCCGCCGCCTCGACCCCACGGACGTCGTCGACCTGGCCGGCCTGCGCGTGACCTCGGGTGCGCAGACGTTCCTGGACCTGTCCGCCGTGCTGCCCCCGGCCGAGCTGGTCGCCGTCGGCGATGCCCTGCTGCGTGCCGGCCACCTGACCGCCGACGAGCTGGCTGCGCGCCTGGCCCGCGCCGGGCGGGTGCGGGGCGTGGTCCGCGCACGCTGCTGCGCACCCGTGCTGACGGAGCAGGCGATGTCCCGGCCGGAGAGCCTGATGCGGTACTGGCTCGTCGACAGCCACCTGCCCGACCCCGAGGTGCAGGTGCCTGCCCACGACCGGTTCGGCGCCGTGGTGGCGCGAAGCGACCTCGGCCACCGCAGGTGGCGGTTGCGGATGGAGTACGAGGGCCGACAGCACGCCGACGAGGCCCAGTTCGGCCGCGACGTCGACCGCTACTCGCTCATGGCGGCAGCCGGCGACCTCGTGCTCCGGTTCGCCGCCCGCCACCTCACGGCCAGGACCGTGGTGTCCCGCACCGAGCAGGCCCTGCGGAGCCAGGGCTGGCGCCCCGACCCGCGGTGATCATCGGCAGCTGGCTGGCCGACACGCCGCGACCGGCAGCCACCCGCCGATGATCAACGCAGGTGGGAGGTGTCGTTGACCAGGCGGACGCTGCTGGAGCCGTCGGTGCTCCACGACACCTCGCTCAGGCTCGCGGCCTCCAGGAAGACGCGGTGCACGATCTCGTCCCCCACGCCCAGGCCGGCGGCCAGCATCAGCTTGATCGGCGTCACGTGGGTGACCAGCAGGACCGTCTTCCCGGCGTGCCGCTCCAGGATGCGGGCCCGGGCCGCGGCCACCCGCGCCGAGACGTCGGCGATCGACTCGCCACCCGGGGGCCGGAGGTCGAGCGCGCTGCGCCAGCGCCGGAACGCCAGCGGGTTGGCCGCCAGCGCCTCGGCGCCGGTCATGCCCTCCCAGGCGCCGAAGTCCAGCTCGCGCAGGTCGCGGTCGACCTCGATGGACATGTCCAGCACCTCGGCGACCGCTCCGGCGGTCTGCCGGCACCGCTTGAGCGGCGAGGACACGATCGCCTCGATGCCCCGGCCGGCCAGCGCCCGCGCGGCGGCCTCGGCGTCGGCCCGGCCCAGGTCGGAGAGGTCCAGGTCGCTGCTGCCGCTGAACCGGCGTTCGGGGGTGTGCGCGGTGCGGCCGTGGCGCAGCAGCAGCGTGCGGGTGGTGACGACGGGCGCGGGCTCCGCCGGCGGGGCCGCCTCCACCTCGACCGGCGCGGGCCCGGCGTCGCGGTGCACGGGCTTGCCGTCCATCGCCGAGTTGGCCAGCGCGTCGGCGGCGGAGTTCTGCGCCCGCGGGATCCAGGTGTAGCGCACCCGGCCGAGCTGCTGGGCGATCTCCCGCGCCTGGACGGCGAGCTTGCGCATGTCCGGGTGCTTGATCTGCCAGCGGCCCGACATCTGCTCCACGACCAGCTTGGAGTCCATCCGGACCTCGACCTCGGCGTCCGGGTCGATGCCCAGCGCGGCCTGCAGCCCGGCGACGAGGCCGCCGTACTCGGCGACGTTGTTCGTCGCCCGGCCCACCGACGCCGCCCGCTCGGCCAGCAGGTCGCCGGTGTCGGCGTCCCGGACCAGCGCGCCGTAGCCGGCCGGGCCGGGGTTGCCCCGTGACCCGCCGTCGGCCTCCACGACGAGGCGCCGGGTCACAGCCCGGACTCGGCGGTGCGGACCAGGATGCGGTTGCAGTTCTCGCAGCGGATGACGGTGTGCGGGTCGGCGTTGCGGGCCGCGGCCAGCTCGGTGCCGTACAGCTCGATCCGGCAGCCCTCGCAGCGCCGGGCGTGCAGCGCCGCGGCACCTGTGCCACCGGTCTGCTTCGCGATCCGCTCGTAGAGGGCCAGCAGCGGCTCGGGCACCGTGCCGGCGACCTCGGTGCGCTGGGCGCCGTGGGTCTGCTCGCCCTCGGCGATCTCGGCCAGGGCGGCGTCGCGGGCCTGCTCGGCGGTGGCCTGGTCGGCGCGGGCGGCGTCCAGCCCGGACTGCGCGGTGGCCAGCACCTCGTCGGCGGCCTCGCGGCGCTCCATCAGCTCGAGCACCTGGTCCTCCAGGTCGCCCTGCCGGCGGGCCAGGGAGGCCAGCTCCTGCTGCAGGCTGGTCATCTCCTTGGGCGTCGCCGTCCCGGAGTCCAGCCGCTGCCGGTCGCGGTCGGCGCGGGCCCGGACACCGTCGACGTCGGTCTCGAGCCGCTTCTGCTCGCGGTCGAGGTCGCGGACCTCGGTCTCGGCCCGGACGACGTCCGCGGTCAGCGTCCGCTGCGCCTCCTCGGCCGCGGTGACGGCGGCGTTCTCGGGGAGGGTCCGCCGGCGGTGGGCGAGCTGCGCGAGCGCGACGTCCTCCGCGGCCAGGGCCAGCAGCTTCTGCTGGTCGAAGTGGTCTGCCTGCACCCGGCCAACCTACCCGCGCGGCCGAGGGACCCGATCAGCCCTGCGAGGACTCCGACCGCTCGCCCGCCGCGCGGACGCCGCGGCCGACACCGGGGTCGGCGACGTCCTCGGTGCGCTGGGGCACGTGCAGCGTCCAGGCGTCGGTGCGCCGGCGGGAGACGGTGACCTCGACGCGGCCGCCCAGGTCGCGGTGCAGCACGTCGGCGGCCACGGGCAGCCACGGCCACTCGCTGGCGTAGTGCGCGACCTCGCAGATGGCGGGGCCGGGCGACTCCATGGCGTCCACCGCCGGGTGGTGCTTGACGTCGCTGGTGAGCAGCACGTCGGCGCCCGCGGAGGCGGCGGTGCCGTAGAGGGACCCGCCGCTACCGCCGCACACCGCCACGGTGCGCACCAGGCGGTCGGGGTCGCCGGCCACGCGGATCCCGGCGGCGGTGGCCGGGAGCACCGCCGCGGCGCGCTCGGCGAACTCCCGCAGCGTGATCGGGTGCGCCAGCTCACCGAGGCGGCCCAGCCCGGCCCGGCTCGGGGTGGAGGAGTTCTCGAAGACCGCGTAGCCCGGGTCCTCGTAGGGGTGCCACTCGTGCAGGGCGCGCAGCACCTCGGCCTGCGCGGCGCGCGGGACGACCATCTCCAGCCGGGTCTCGGGGACCCGCTCGAGCCGGCCGTTGGACCCGATGGCCGGGTTGGCCTCGTCGCCGGGGATGAAGGTGCCGGTGCCGACGGTCTGCCAGGCGCACCGGGTGTAGTCGCCGATCACCCCGGCGCCGGCGGCGCTGAGCGCGTCGACCAGCCGGTCGCTGTCCTCGACGGGGGTGAACACGACCAGGGTGTCGGTCTGCGGGGCACCGACGGACTCCAGCGGCACGGTGTTGCCCACGCCCAGTGCAGCGGCCAGGGCGTCGTTGACCCCGTGGTCGGCGGCGCGGTCGGCGTTGGTGTGCGCGACGAACAGGCCGATGCCGGCCCGGATGAGCCGGTGCACGACCCGGCCCTTGGGGTCGTCGGCGGGCACGCCGTGCACGGGGGTCAGCAGCAGCGGGTGGTGGGTGACCACCAGGTCGACGCCGGCCTCGATGGCCTCGTCGACGACGGCGTCGGTGGGGTCGACGGCGAACAGCACCGAGCGCACCGCCTCGGCGGGGTCACCGCAGACCAGGCCGACGGCGTCCCAGTCCTCGGCCAGCGCGGGGTCGTAGCGGGCGTCCAGCGCGGCCACGACCTCGGCCAGCGGCGTACCGGCACGCGGCAGGGACCGGACCGTCGCCAACGGGTCCGGGTAGCTGCCTTCGTCCACCGGTAGTGCCACGTCTCCGGACTTTAGGTGCCGTGCCTGTGGTCTGCCCGTCAGGCCGTCCACAGGTGTCGCCCAGGTCAGGGGCTGCGCGGGCGGGCGGGTGCTCATCACCGGGCGTTCGCGCGCCGGGGTCCGACCGGACGGGTGCACCTCGGCCAACCCGGTGTGGCACACCTCATGGGGGGAGGCTCAGTCGACGAGGGCGTCGGCCGCGTAGGACCGCCACAGCACGGCGTAGGGGCCCTCGACCCGGCGCAGCTCCTCGTGCGGGCCGACCTGCACCACCCGGCCGTGGTCGAGGACGACCACCCGGTCGGCCCGGGCGGCCGTGGTCAGCCGGTGGGCCACCACCACCGTGGTGCGCCGCCCGGTCACGGCGTCGGCCGCCCGGTTGACGGCGGCCTCCGAGGCCAGGTCCAGGGATGCGGTGGCCTCGTCGAGCAGCAGCACGTCCGGGTCGACCAGCTCGGCGCGGGCCAGGGCGAGCAGCTGGCGCTGCCCGGCCGACAGCGACCGGCCCCGCTCCCCCACCCGGGTGCGGTAGCCCTCGGGCAGTGCCGCGACCACCTCGTGCGCGCCCACCGCCCGCGCGGCCGCCTCGACCTCGGCGTCGGTGGCGCCCGGGCGGCCGTAGGCGATGGCGTCGCGCACCGTGCCGTCGAACAGGTGCGCCTCCTGCGGCACCACCCCCAGCCGGGCGCGGTAGCCGGCGAGGTCCAGGGTGCGCAGGTCGCGCCCGTCGACGAGCACCGCGCCACCGGTCGGGTCGTAGAACCGGGCGATCAGCTTCACGACCGTCGACTTGCCCGCACCGGTCTCGCCGACCAGGGCCACCGTCTCGCCGGGCGCGATGCGCAGCGTGACGTCGCGCAGCGCCGGCGTGGCCGCACCCCGGTAGGCGAAGGTCACCCCGTCCAGCAGCACCTCGCCGCGCAGCCGGCCGACCGGCCCGGGGTCGGCGGCCGGCGGGGTCGAGGTCGGCGTCTGCAGCAGGTCCCGCAGCCGGCGCAGGCCGACCGCGGCCTGCTGGTAGCTGTCGAACACCTGGGACAGCGACTGGACCGGGGAGAAGAAGGTGCCCACGTACAGCAGGAAGGCCACCAGCACGCCGGCGGTGATCGTCCCGGCGGACAGCCGCTGCGCGCCGACCACCAGCACGGCGGCGACGGCCAGCTCGGAGAGGAACTCCACGAACGGGAAGTAGGTGGCGATGTAGCGCTGGGCCCGCAGCCGCACGTCGCGGTACGCCCGGGCCCGGTCGGCGAACACCTGCAGCGAGCGCTGGGTACGCACCGCGGCCTGGGTGACCCGGACGCCGGCGACGTCCTCCTGCAGCCGGGCGTTGACCGCGCTGACCCGCTCCCGGGCCTCGGTGTAGGCCGGCACGGACCGGCGGCGGAACCACCAGGTCGCCACGGCCAGCACCGGCAGGAAGGCCACCAGCACCAGGGCGAGCTCCACGTCGAGCAGCAGGAGCGCCACCAGCACCCCGACCAGGGTGAGCAGGCTGACCACCGCGGTGGTCAGGCCGGTCTGCAGGAACGCCGACAGCGCGTCGACGTCGGTGGTCATCCGGGTCATGATCCGGCCGCCGAGCTCGCGCTCGTAGTAGTCCAGGCCCAGCCGCTGCAGCTGGGCGAAGGTCTTGACCCGCAGCGTGTACAGCAGCCGCTCGCCGGTGCTGCCGGTCAACCGGGTCGCCCCGATCGTGACCAGCCAGTCGGCCACGACGACGGCGAGGGCCAGCGCGCTGATGACCAGCAGGACCGCGAGGGAGTCGGCGGACACGCCGCGGTCGATGCCGCTGCGGACCAGCGCGGGCACCGCGATCTGGGCGGCGGCGTCGGCGGCGGTGAGCACCAGGGCCAGCGCCAGCACCCAGCGGAAGGGGCGCAGCAACCCGGCCAGGGTGAACCCGGGGTCGGCGGCCCGGGCGCGCCCGGGTGGCACGCGGGGGTCGTCGTCGGCCTCGGGCAGCGCGGCGACCAGCGCCCGCAGCTCCGGGGTGGCCGCCATGTTGGCCATCGCCGACCCGCGCCCGCCGATGGAGCTGGCCGCACCCCGCACCGGCCGGTCGCCGTCCGGGCCGCCCTCGACCCGGGGCCACGCCGCCGGGTCGGTGCCCCCCGCCGGCGCGGGCCCGGTGACCTCGACCGGGGCCGTGGGCGGCGGGGCCGGGTCCGCGGGGCCGTCCCCGTCGGCGTGCCCGTCTGCCTCCGCCAGGCCGTCCTCGTGGCCCGAGACCAGCAGCCGGTAGAGCGGGCTCCGCTCGGCCAGCTCGTCGACGGTGCCGACGTCGACCACCCGGCCGGCGTCGAGCACCGCCACCCGGTCGGCCAGCGCCAGCGTCGAGGCGCGGTGCGCGACGACGAGCGTGGTGCGGTCGGGCGGGCCGGACCGCTGCAGGGCCTCCTGGATGCGTGCCTCGACGGTGGCGTCGACCGCCGAGGTGGCGTCGTCGAGGACCAGGACCCGCGGGTGGGTGAGCAGGGCCCGCGCCAGGGCGACCCGCTGCCGCTGCCCGCCTGACAGGGTCAGCCCCTGCTCGCCGACCACGGTGTCGTAGCCCTCGGGCAGCTCCTGGATGAAGCCGTCGGCCTGGGCGGTCCGCGCCGCGGCCCGCACCTCGGCGTCGGTGGCGTCGGGCCGGGCGAAGGCGATGTTGGCCCGCACCGAGTCGGAGAACAGGAAGCTGTCCTCGGGCACGATCCCGAGCGCCCCCCGCAGCCCGTCGAGGTCCAGCTCGCGGACGTCGACCCCGCCGACGCGGACCCGGCCGGCGTCCACGTCGTAGAAGCGGGGCAGCAGCCCGACGACGGCGGACTTGCCGGAGCCCGCGGTGCCCACCAGGGCCAGCGTCTCGCCGGGCCGGACCTGCAGCGACACCCCGGACAGCGCCGGGGCGCCCCCGCGGCCGAAGGCGAAGGTCACGTCGTCCAGCTCCAGGGACAGCGGGCCGTCGGGCACCGGCCGGAGCCCCGACCGCAGCTCCGGCTCGGTGTCGACGATCTCCAGCACCCGCTCGACGCCGGCGCGGGCCTGCTGGCCGATGGTCAGCACCGCGGCCAGCTGGCGCACCGGGGAGACCAGCGCGGCCAGGTAGGTGGCGAAGGCCAGGAACGTGCCCAGGGAGATGCTGCCCCGCAGGGCCAGCCAGCCACCGAGGGCGAGCACCCCGACCTGACCGAGGGCGGGTACGGCCTGCAGCGCGGGGTTGTAGCGGGCCGTGAACGCGACCACGCGCATGCGGGCGCCGAAGAGCCGGCGGGCGCCGGCGTCGAGCCGGTCGAGCTCGCGGCCCTCCTGCCCGAAGCCCTTGACCACGCGCACCCCGGTCACCGCGGCCTCGACGTCGCCGGCCACCGCCCCGGCCTGCTGCTGGGCGGCCCAGTTGGCGGGGAACAGGTCGCGCCGCGAGCGCAGGGCCAGCCACCACAGCGCCGGGCCGACGGCGAGGGCGACCACGGTCAGCAGCGGGGACAGCCAGGCCATCACCGCGATCGACACCACGAACAGCAGGGCGTTGCCGGCCAGGTTGGGCAGGAAGGCCAGCAGCCCCTGCACGAGCGTGACGTCGGAGATCGACCGGCTCACCACCTGACCGGTCTGCGTGCGGTCCTGGCCGGGCCCGTCGAGCCGGGAGAGCGCCACGGCGACGTCGTTGCGCAGGTCGTACTGCACGTCCAGGCTCAGCCGGCCGGCCAGGTAGCGGCGGGTGAAGCCGGCGGCGAACCGGACGAAGCCGGCGACCACCAGCAGCCAGACGTAGGGCGCCACCGACCGGGTGCCGCCGGCGACCACGTCGTCGACGACCTCGCGCACCACCAGGGGCACGCCGGCGGCGATGACCGAGCCGACCAGCGCGGCGGCGAAGGCCCCGACCAGGTCGCCGCGGTGCCGCAGGCAGTAGCCGACCAGCCGGCGCAGCCACCCCCCGCGGTCGGTGGCGGGCGTCGGTGGTTGCGGCACGCCGCCCAGTCTGCGCCGGGGGTCCGACAACCGCGGGTGGGAAGCTCCACCCGTGGCGGACAGGGGGCTGCGGGCACCGGCCTGGCTCGAGGAGCTGGTCCGCACGAAGCGCCCCCCGGTCCCCTGGCGCGACGTCGTCCGGTTCGCCCTGTCCATCACCGGTCCCCTGGCCATGGTCGCACTGCTGGGCCGGCTGGCCGACCCCGCCGCACTGGGTGCGGGGGTGTTCGCCACCACCGGCGCGCTGGCGGCGACGCTGGCGCCCCAGGGCGGCCCGCTGCGCACCCGGCTGCGGCGCGTGGTGGCCGCCGCCGGGTTCGGGACCGTGGGTCTGGCCGCCGGCGAGGCCGCGACCGGGACGGGGTGGCAGCCGGTCCTGGTGATCGGGGTGCTGTCGGCGGTGGCGGCGCTGATCAGCTCGATCGACGCCGCACTGTCCCTCGGGGCCCTGCAGCTGCTGGTCTACGCGGCGCTGTCCTCGGGCCTGCAGACGCCGTTGCCGCTGCACGTCGAGGTCGGCTTCTTCGTCGCCGGTGGCGTGTGGGCGACCGCGCTGGTGCTCGTGCAGGCCCGCACCGAACCCGCCGACCCCGACCGGACCGCCGTCGGCGCGGTCTTCACCGCCATCGGCGACCTGCTCGCCGCGGTCGGCACGCCCCGTACCGACGACGCCCGGCGCGCGCTGACCGGTGCGCTCAACACCGGCTACGACCGGGTGATCCACAGCCGCAGCCGGTCCTCGGGCCGCAGCCAGGAGCTAGCCGAGCTCGCCGGCGTCCTCAACGCCGCGGCGCCCCTGGTCGAGGGCGCGGTGGCCACCGCGCGCGCCGGCGTCCCCGCCGACCCCGTCGACGTCACCGCCGCGCACGCGCTCGGCGCGGCGGTGGCCCAGCGCCGTCCCCTCGTCGGGGACCGTCCCGCCGCGCTGGAGGACGGGCCGGCGACCCGGCGGGCGGTGCGGCACGGCGTCCGGCTGGTGTGGGACGTCGTGGGCGACCCCGACGAGCGGGCCTCGGCCGCGGTGCCCCGGGCCCGGCTGCCGTGGCGGCTGCGGCTGCGCGACCTCGCCGACCGGACGACGGGCAACGCCGACTCCCGGGCCTTCGTCGTCCGGCTGACGCTGTGCATGGTGGCCGCCGAGGTCGCCCGGCAGCGGCTGCCCATCGAGCGCCCGTACTGGGTGCTGCTGACCGTGGCCGTGGTGCTCAAGCCCGACTTCGGGTCGGTGTTCGGGCGCGCGGTGCAGCGCGGCGCGGGCACCCTGCTCGGCGTCCTGCTGGGGTCGGCGCTGCTGGCCGTGCTGCCGCGCGGCGGGTGGGTGCTGCTGGCCATGGCGGTGTTCGCCGCCGTCCTGCCCTGGGCGCGGGACGCCAACTTCGGGCTGTTCTCGGTGTTCCAGACACCGCTGGTGATCATGCTGCTGGACCTGGCCGCGCCGAGCCCGTCGTCCCTGGTGCTGCCCCGGCTGGTGGACACCCTGATCGGCTGCGCCATCGTGCTGGTGATCGGCTACCTGCTGTGGCCGCAGACCTGGCGGGCCCCGCTGGACGACGCGCTGCGCGGCGCCGCCGTGGCGCTGGACCGGTTCGTCGACGCCGCCTTCACCGGCAGCCCCGAGGAGACCCGGCGGGCGCGCCGCGGCAGCTACCGGGCGCTGACCGAGCTGCAGACCCAGCTGCAGCGCCGGCTGTCCGAGCCGCCGCCGATCAGCACCCGGGCGGCGGCCTGGTACCCGGTGATCATCCAGCTGGAGCGGACGTCGGACGCGGTCACCGAGGCGGTGATCGCGATGCGGTCGGGCGACCCGGTGCCGCCGCGCGGCCAGGTGCACGTGCTGCGCCGGGCGATCCGGGAGCTGGACGACGACCTGCGGCTGCACCGCTTCCCCGACGACACCGAGATCCACGCCGAGGGGGTGCTCGCCCCGGTGGCCCGGGAGGTCGACGCCGCCCGCCGGCTGGTGCGCGCGCAGGCGCCGGGCCGGCACTGAGGGGTGGGCGCGGCAGGGTTCGAACCTGCGACCGCTCGCTTGTAAGGCGAGAGCTCTACCGCTGAGCTACGCGCCCGGGAGCCGCCCCACCGTAGTGGGCCGGTCCGGGTTCAGGCCGCCAGCGAGGCGATCGCGTCCTTCCAGCCGCTCTGCGCGCGGGCGTCGCCGGGGCCGTTGACCTCGGTGAAGGCGACCTTCCCCTCGGCGTCGACGAGGAACGTGCCGCGGTTGGCCATGCCGGCGGTCTCGAAGAACGCGCCGTAGGCCTTGGCCACCTCGCCGTGCGGCCAGAAGTCGCTCAGCAGCGGGAACTCGAACCCCTGCTGCTCCCTCCACGCCTTCAGCGTCGGCGCGGGGTCGGTGGACACCGCCACGACCTGCACGCCGGCGCCGGTGTAGGTGTCCAGCTCGTCGCGCAGCTGGCACAGCTCACCGGTGCAGACGCTGGAGAACGCGAAGGGGTAGAACACGACCAGCACCGGGGAGCCCCGGTGCTCGGACAGCGTGAACGGCTGCCGGTTCGAGTCGGGCAGCGTGAAGTCGGGCGCGAGGTCCCCCACGGAGAGAGTCATGCCCGCATCTTCACCTCAGCGCTTGGAGCGGGCCGCCTTGGGGGTGACCAAACGGATGCCGGCCCACTCCTTGGCCGCGGAGATGCTGCTGGTCTGCTGCAGCCCCGCGGTCGGCGCGGCCTCGGTGACCTCGCCGGGCTCGACGTGGCCCGGGCGGCCGGACTTCGGGGTCAGCAGCCACACCACGCCGTCGTCGGCGAGCGCGGCGAGGGAGTCCACGAGGGCGTCGATCAGGTCGCCGTCCTCCTCGCGCCACCACAGCAGGACGACGTCGGCCACCTCGTCGGAGTCCTCGTCGACCATCTCCCCGCCGGAGATCTCGACGACGGAGTCGCGGAGGTCCTCGTCGGCGTCCTCGTCCCAGCCGAGCTCCTGCACGACCATGCCCGGCTTGATCCCCAGCCGGGCCGCCATGCTGGCGCTGCCCGAGTCGACGCTCATCCCCGCTCGTCCTCCATGTGCTCCGTGGTCCGCCCCGGTGATCCAGGGTCGGTGCGTCAGTGTGTCCGACGCACGGGCGGAGCGGTAGCCGACCTGCCCAATCCGTTGCCTCGCGGAGACCTGCGGGCGGTTCTCTGCGACCACAACCGGAGGCGGCGTGACGCGCGCGGGTCCGGCAGGAGACGATGGTGCACATGAGCGCCCCGCAGCAGTCGGACGGAGACCCCGCCCGCGAGTCCGGCACCCCCCGTGCGGTCATCACCGACGGCCTGCCGAGCCAGTTGATCGACAACGACCCCGACGAGACCCAGGAGTGGCTGGAGTCCTTCGACGCCGTCGTCGACCACGCCGGCAAGGGCCGCGCCCGCTACCTGATGCTCCGCATGCTCGAGCGCAGCCGCGAGCAGCAGGTCGGCGTCCCCGCCCTGCGCAGCACCGACTACATCAACACCATCGCGCCCGAGCGGGAGCCGTGGTTCCCCGGCGACGAGCACGTCGAGCGGCGCATCCGTGCCTACATCCGCTGGAACGCCGCGATCATGGTGCACCGCGCGCAGCGGCCCGGGGTCGGCGTCGGTGGCCACATCTCCTCCTACGCGTCCTCGGCGTCGCTGTACGAGGTGGGCTTCAACCACTTCTTCCGCGGCAAGGACCACCCCGGCGGCGGTGACCAGATCTGGTTCCAGGGCCACGCCTCCCCCGGCATCTACGCCCGCGCCTTCCTCGAGGGCCGGCTCACCGAGCAGCAGATGGACGGCTTCCGGCAGGAGGTGTCCCACCCCGGCGGCGGGCTGTCCTCCTACCCGCACCCGCGGCTGATGCCCGACTTCTGGGAGTTCCCGACCGTCTCGATGGGTCTGGGCCCGATCAACGCGATCTACCAGGCCCGGTTCAACCGCTACCTGCACCACCGCGGCATCAAGGACACCTCCGACCAGCACGTCTGGGCCTTCCTCGGCGACGGCGAGATGGACGAGCCCGAGTCGCTGGGTGCGATCGGTCTGGCCGCCCGCGAGGAGCTGGACAACCTCACCTTCGTCGTGAACTGCAACCTGCAGCGCCTCGACGGCCCGGTGCGCGGCAACGGCAAGGTCATCCAGGAGCTCGAGAGCTTCTTCCGCGGTGCCGGCTGGAACGTCATCAAGGTCGTCTGGGGCCGCGGCTGGGACAAGCTGCTGGCCGCCGACCGCGACGGCGCGCTGGTCAACCTGATGAACACGACGCCGGACGGCGACTACCAGACCTACAAGGCCGAGGACGGCGCCTTCGTCCGCGAGCACTTCTTCGGCCGCGACCCCCGCACCCGCAAGCTGGTCGAGGGCATGACCGACGACGAGGTCTGGGCGCTGCAGCGCGGTGGCCACGACTACCGCAAGGTCTACGCCGCCTACAAGGCCGCGATGGACCACAAGGGCCAGCCGACGGTCATCCTGGCCAAGACCATCAAGGGCTGGACGCTGGGCAGCCACTTCGAGGGCCGCAACTCCACGCACCAGATGAAGAAGCTGACCGCCGAGGACCTCGCCACCTTCCGCGACCGGCTCTACCTGGACATCCCCGACTCCGCGCTGGAGGACAAGTACCTCCCGCCGTACTACAAGCCCGACCCGGACTCCGACGAGATGCAGTACATGCTCGAGCGGCGCCGGCAGCTCGGCGGCGCGGTACCCCGGCGGCACGTGGCGGCCAAGCCGCTCAAGGCCCCCGAGGACAAGGCGTTCGAGGTGCTGCGCCGCGGGTCGGGCAAGCAGCAGGTCGCCACGACGATGGCGTTCGTCCGGCTGCTCAAGGAGTTCCTCAAGGACAAGGAGCTCGGCCCGCGCTTCGTGCCGGTCATCCCCGACGAGGCCCGCACCTTCGGCATGGACTCGCTGTTCCCGACGTCGAAGATCTACTCCCCGCACGGCCAGACCTACACCGCGGTCGACCGCGAGCTGATGCTGGCCTACAAAGAGTCCACGGCCGGGACGATCCTGCACGAGGGGATCAACGAGGCCGGGTCCACCGCGTCCTTCACCGCCGTCGCCACGTCGTACTCGACGCACGGCGAGGCCATGATCCCGATCTACATCTTCTACTCGATGTTCGGGTTCCAGCGGACCGGTGACGCCTTCTGGGCCGCCGCCGACCAGATGGCCCGCGGGTTCGCCCTGGGCGCCACCGCCGGCCGGACGACGCTCAACGGCGAGGGCCTGCAGCACGAGGACGGCCACTCGCTGCTGCTGGCCGCGACCAACCCCGCGGTCGTGTCCTACGACCCCGCGTTCGGCTACGAGCTCGGGCACATCGTCAAGGACGCCCTCGCCCGCATGTACGGCGAGGACCCGGGCTCGCCGCTGGGCGGGTCGCGCAGCCAGGACGTCTTCTACTACCTGACGGTCTACAACGAGCCGTTCCAGCAGCCGGCCGAGCCCGAGGACGTCGACGTCCGGGGCCTGCTGGCGGGCATGTACCGCTACAACCAGGGCCCGTGGATCGACGACGCCAAGAAGGCGCAGATCCTGGCCTCGGGCGTGGCGGTGCCGTGGGCGCTCAAGGCGCAGCAGATCCTCGCCGACGAGTGGGGCGTCTCGGCCGACATCTGGTCGGTGACGTCGTGGACGGAGCTGCGCCGGCAGGCCGTCGAGGTCGACGAGCACAACCTGCACCACCCGACCGACCTCCGGCGGCCCTACGTCACCGAGGCGCTGGAGGGCGCCGAGGGCCCGGTCGTGGCGGTGTCGGACTGGATGCGCGCCGTCCCCGACCTGATCGCGCCCTACGTCCCGGGTGGCCTGGCGACCCTGGGCACCGACGGGTTCGGCCTGTCCGACACCCGCCCGGCGCTGCGCCGGCACTTCAACGTCGACGCCGAGTCGATCGTGGTGCGGGTGCTGGGCGAGCTGGCCAAGCGCGGCCAGGTCGACCCGCAGCGGGTGGCCGAGGCGGTCGAGCGGTACGCGATCGCCGACCCGAAGGCCGCCCCGCCGGACGACAGCCCCGTCGACAACACCTGACCCCCCGGGGTCTGCCCCCTGGTCGCAGCGTTGATCAGGGGGGTTGATCGAAGTCCGTCCTCCTGCGCCAGCTCTGGTGCAGGAGGACGGACTTCGGTGCAGGAGGACGTCGTCCACAGGCCCGGACGCCGTCCACAGATCGGAGGACGGGGCCCCACGGACGGGGACGACGCCGCACGCTGCGCCGGTGCACCCCGTCATCCGCGCCGCCATGGACCGCCACGGCGAGGTCTTCGCTGCCGCCGACGCCCGCCGCGCCGGGGTCGGCCGCAACGACGTCACCCCGCTGCTGCGCTCAGGTGAGTGGCGGCGGCTGCGGCACGGCGTCTACACGACCGGGGCGGTGTGGCGGGCGCACGAAGCGGCCGGCACGACGCACCTGCTCGCGTGCGCCGCCGTCCTGCTGCGGCTCGACGACGGCGCGGCCATCAGTCACGCCTCCGCAGCGCGGGTGCACCAGCTGGTGCTGCCGAGCGGCCTCGCCGGGGAGATCGAGCTGACCGCCCCGGACAACTACCGGGCCGGCCGCGGCTACACCGTCCACCAGGCCGGCCTCGCGGCTGAGGACGTGGCGGTGGTCGGTGGGCTCCGCGTGACATCCCTGGTGCGCACGTTGGTCGACGTCGCCCGGGAGTGGGACGTCGTGGACGCGGTGGTCGCGATCGACGACGCGCTGGCCGACGGTCGGGTCACCCGGGAAGAGCTCACCGCGGCCGTGCTGCGCCAGACCCACTGGCCCCGCATCGCCCGCGCGGCCGAGGCCGTCCGCCTGGCCCGGGTGGGCGCGCACTCTCCGCACGAGACACGCAGCCGTCTCGCCCTGGTCGGCGCGGGGCTACCCGAGCCGATGCTGCAGGCCGCGGTGTTCGTCGGCGCCCGGTTGGTCGGCGTCCTGGACTGGTTGTGGGAGGAGGAGGGTGTGTTCGGCGAAGCGGACGGCAAGGTCAAGGTGCTCGACCCGTGGGGCGGTCGCACACCCGGGGAGGCGGTGTGGAAGGAGAAGCTCCGCCACGACGAGATGCTGGACCTCGACCTGCGAGGGGTCCGGTTCGCGCCGGGTGACCTCCACGACGCACTCGTCGCCAAGGTGGCCCGCGTGCGCCGGCTGCTGGCCACCCCTCCGCCTCCCGGTCCGCGGCGCTACCGGGTCGAGCAGCGCAACGGCGGCCTGCGCCTGGTACCCCGCGTCGCCCCACCGTCGTCGTCCGCCGCCTGACCACCGTCTCCCTGCACCGGAGTCCGTCCTCCTGCACCAGATCTCGCGCAGGAGGACGGACTTCGATCAACCTCCCTGATCAACGCTGCGCCGGAGGGACACCGGAGGGGCTGCGCCGCCAGGGTCACCCGGCCAGGGCGGCGAGGGCCATGCGGGCGTACAGGGCGGTGCCGGCGGGCAGCGCGTCCTCGTCGAAGACCACCAGGTTCGAGTGGTTGCCCGGCGACTCGCCCGGCACCAGGTCCGGCGGGCAGGCGCCCAGGAACGCCATCGCGCCGGGCACCCGCTCCAGCACGTAGGAGAAGTCCTCGGCGCCCATCAGCGGGTCGGGCATCGGCACCGACGCCGCCGCGCCCAGCAGCGCGGCGGCGCGGGCCTCGACCTGGCCGGCGACCACGGCGTCGTTGACGGTCACCGGGTAGCCCTCCACCCGCTCGAAGACGGCGGTGAGCTCGTGGGCCTCGGCGACCTTCTCGGCCACCCGCTGCACCCGGGCCACCACGTCGGCGCGGCGCTCCGCGGACAGCGTCCGGATGGTGCCCTCGAGGAAGGCGGTCGCCGGGATGATGTTGTTCGTCGTCCCCGCGGCGATGTGCCCGACGGTGACCACGGCGGGGTCGAACACGTCGACCCGGCGGGTGACCATCGCCTGCAGCGCCAGCACGATCTCCGCGGCCACCGGGACCGGGTCGGCGGTGACGTGCGGGGTGGAGGCGTGCCCGCCGGCCCCCTGGAGGGTGATCCGGAAGTGGTCGGCGGCGGCCATCAGCGGGCCGGGCCGCACGTTGATCGTCCCCGTCGGGAACGACGTGCTGATGTGGATCGCGAACGCCCCGCTGATCGGCGCCCCGGGGACGGCGTCGAGCAGGCCCTCGTCGAGCATGTACCGGGCGCCGTGGTGGCCCTCCTCCCCCGGCTGGACCATGAGGACGACCTGCCCGGCGATCTCCTCGCGCCGCTCCGCCAGCAGCCGGGCCGCGCCCAGCAGCATCGCGACGTGGGTGTCGTGCCCGCAGGCGTGCATCGCGCCGGGGATCTCCGAGGCGAAGTCCAGCCCGGTGTCCTCCTGCAGCGGCAGCGCGTCCATGTCGCCCCGCAGCAGGTAGGTCGGCCCCGGCCGCGCCCCGCGCAGCACGCCCACCACGGACGACGTCGTCGTCCCCGTCGTCACCTCCACCGGCAGGTCGGCCAGCGCCTCGAGCACGATCGCCTGGGTCTGCGGCAGCTGCAGGCCGACCTCGGGACGGCGGTGCAGCCGCCGGCGGAGGTCCACCACCCAGGCGGCGTCGGCGCGGGCGGCAGCGAGCAGGGCGGCGTCGTCGGTCATGCCCGACAGTCTTCAGCAAGGCTCACGACCAGCCCAACGCATGACACTTGCGTCATATGACGACGGCGCAATACAGTGCGGCCGTGGATGTCTTCGCCGTGCTGGCCGACCCGACCCGCCGGGCCGTGCTCGACCTGCTGGCCGGCGGCGAGCGCACCGCGGGCGACCTCGCGCAGGCCGCCCCCGCCCTGACCCAACCCGCCGTGTCCCGGCACCTGCGCGTGCTGCGCGAGGCCGGTCTCGTCCGGGTCCGGGTCGACGGCCAGCGCCGGGTCTACCGGCTGGACCCCGCCCCGCTCACCGAGGTCGACGCCTGGGTCGATCGCTACCGCAGCCACTGGACGGCGGCCCTCGACCGGCTGGCCGACCACCTCACCGAGGGAGAACCGACATGACCGGCAGCTACTCCGCCGTCGCCGACGACCGCCGCTCCGTCACCTTCGTCCGGTTCCTGGCGGCCCCGCCGGAGCGGGTCTGGGCCGCACTGGCCGACCCCTCGGCGTGGCTGGCCCCGGCCACGATCGATCCCCGGGTCGGCGGCGCCGTGCGCATCGAGTTCGACAGCGGCGACACGACCACCGGCACCGTGCTCACCTGGGACCCGCCGCGGACACTGGAGCACGAGTGGCACCACCCCGGCGAGGACCGCTCGGTGGTCCGCTACGACCTGGTGGCCGTCGAGGGCGGCACCGAGCTGACGCTGGTGCACCGGCTGCTGCAGGCCGACCAGGCGACCGGCTACGGCGCCGGCTGGCACGCCCACCTCGACGGCCTCGCCGCCGCCCTGGCCGGCACCCCCCACGACTGGGACGCCGTCTTCGGCGAGCAGCTCCCCCGCTACCGCGAGCTGGCCCGCTAGTCGACCGCCCACAGCGGCCGGGCGCGGTCCAACTGCCACACGCACACCGTGGCCGGCCCGGTCACCCGGCCCTCGCCGGTCGTCGCGGCGGGCGCCGCCCAGACCTCGTCCCGGGTGGCCACGACGCGCAACCCGGCCGGGACGGCGACGGTGTCGTCGGCCTGCACCCGCGCCACCCACAGCCGGGCGTCGGGCCGGCCCAGGTCCACCCACCCGCGGTCGGCCACCGCCGACCAGCGCACCAGCCGGTGCCCGGGCTCCTGGCCGGCCGCGGCGGTGCGCAGGTAGGTCTGCAGCACGTGCGCGCCGTCCGCGCCGGCCACCTCGTCGTGCACCAGCCCGGTGCCCGCCCGCAGGATGCCGACGTCCCCGGCGCGCAGGGTGACCCGCCCGCCCCAGCCGTGCGCCAGCGACCCGGACAGCACGACGGCGACGACGTCGACGTCGGCGTGGGGGTGCGCGCCGTAGCCGGCGCCGGGCATGAGGCGGTCCTCGGCGATGCGCAGCAGCGGCCCGGCCGAGCCGTCGGTGGGCTCCACCAGGTGCCGCGAGATCAGGCCCTCGTCCACCGCACCCCCTGCACCACCGTGACGACCAGCAGCGTCCAGGCCACCCCGAGCGCCCACCCGGCGACCACGTCGGACAGGTAGTGCACGCCCAGCCACATCCGCGAGAGCCCCACCAGCAGCGCCAGCACGACGGCGGCCGCCGTCGACCACCGCCGGGCCGTGCGGGAGAGCACCGGCCAGGCCAGCACCAGCGCCGTCGTCACCAGGCAGGCGATCCCGGACGCGTGCCCGCTGGGGAACGACAGCGACGTCAGCTGGGCGCCGCCGTCGGCGAACTGCGGTCGCGGCCGGCCGACCAGCTCCTTGACCGCCGAGTTGACGAGGCCGACCCCCACCACCGAGACCGTCACCCAGACCGCGGAGGTCCAGCGGCGGGCCCGCAGCAGCCAGACCACCACCGGCAGGAAGACCACCAGCCGCGCCACCGTGTAGCCCGGGGCGGTCGCGACGTCCAGCAGCGCCTGCACCAGCGACGAGCGCCCGTCGCCGGCGTACAGCGCCCGGCTGACGTCGGTGTCCAGCCGCAGCTGCGGGCCCCACGAGGCCGCGACGCCCACCCCGAGCAGGACGACGACCAGCAGGCAGCCCGCCGCGACGGCCTGGCGGGCCCCGATCGGGTGGGTGCGCTGCGCCGTCGTCACCGGCCCAGCCTGCCGCATGACAGGCTGCACGGGTGAGTGCGGCAGGCCCGTCGGAGGCGACGTTGCGCCGGCTGGAGCGCGCGTCGGGCTCGCTGGCCACCCAGGCGGTGGCCCGGATGGACGACTCGCTGCCCTGGTTCCGGTCCATGCCGGCCGACCAGCGCTCCTGGGTCACCCTCGTCGCGCAGGCCGGCATCGCCTCGCTGGTGGAGTGGTGCCGCCACCCCGGCCGCCCGCCGCGGCTGACCGGCGAGGTGTTCGGCGCCGCCCCCCGCGAGCTCGTCCGCGCCGTCCCGCTCAAGCAGACCGTCGACCTGATCAAGGTGACCGTCGAGGTCGTCGAGGACCGGCTGGGCCAGGTCGTCGAGCCCGGCGAGGCGCAGGCACTGCGGCTGGCGGTGCTGCAGTACAGCCGCGAGGTCGCCTTCGCGACCGCGCACGTCTACGCCAGCTACGCCGAGAACCGCGGCGCCTGGGACGCCCGGCTCGAGGCACTGGTCGTCGACGCCCTGGTCCGCGGCGAGCGCCCCGAGGAGCTCCCCGGCCGCGCCGCCGCGCTGGGCTGGGCGGCCACCGCCCCGGTGCTCGTGCTGGTCGGGCACACCGCGCCCGACGTCGACGACCTGCACTCCGCCGTCCGCCGGGCCGCCCGGTCGATGCGGGCCGACGTGCTGGTCGGGGTGCACGCCCACCAGCTGGTCGTCGTCCTCGGCGGGGTGCCCGACCTGGCCCCGGTCGCGGAGCGGGTGGGCGCCGAGTTCGGCCCGGGCCCGGTCGTGCGCGGGCCGGCCGTGGACTCCCTGGCGCAGGCGGTGGACTCCGCGGCCGCCGCGCTGGCCGGCCTGCGGGCCGCCGTCGCCTGGCCCGGCGCCCCCCGCCCGGTGGACGCCGACGCCCTGCTCGCCGAACGCGCCCTGGACGGCGACCCGCTGGCCCGCGCCGCACTGGCCGAGCGGGTCGCCGCGCCGCTGGAGGCCGCCGGCGGCGGCGTGCTGGACACCGTGCGGGCGGTGCTGGGCAGCGGCGGCAACCTGGAGGCCAGCGCCCGGGCGTTGTTCGTGCACCCCAACACCGTGCGCTACCGGCTCAAGCGGGTCACCGAGCTCACCGGGCTGTCGGCCACCGACCCGCGTGGGTCCTGGACCCTGCAGGTGGCGCTCGCGCTCGCGGCGCTGGACGGCGGACGCTCGCTCTGGTCCTGAGCTGTGGCCGACCGCACCTCCGGTCACAGAATTGTGGGAACCCTCCAGAAGTGCACCCGTGTTCTTCGTGGCCGACGACGGCCCGCGGGGGCACCGGGACTGGCACGGTGGTCACGTGCTCGCCGTCCTCGCCCCCGGCCAGGGGGCCCAGAAGCCCGGGATGCTCACCGAGTGGCTCGACCTCCCCGGGGCCGAGTCCTTCTTCCGGTGGGCCGGTGCGGTCGCCGACGCCGACCTGCTGACCCTGGGCACCACCGGGGACGCCGAGGCCATCAAGGACACCGCGGTCACCCAGCCGCTGGTCGTCGCGATGTCGCTGTTCGTCGCCCGCGAGCTCGGTGGTCTGCCCGGCCCGGTGGCGCACACGCCGCAGGCCGGCCGGGACGTCGTCATCGCCGGGCACAGCGTCGGCGAGCTCACCGCCGCGGCGCTGGCCGGCGTGCTGTCGGTCGAGGCCGCCATCGCGCTCACCGCGGTCCGCGGCCGGGCCATGGCGCGGGCCTGCGCGCAGACCCCGACCGGCATGTCCGCCGTCCTGGGCGGCGACCCGGCCGAGGTGCTCGCCGCCATCGAGGCGCACGGGCTCACCCCGGCCAACGTCAACGGCGCCGGCCAGGTCGTGGCCGCGGGGTCGCTGGACGGGCTGGCCGCGCTCAAGGCCGACCCGCCGGCCAAGGCGCGGGTCATGCCGCTGTCGGTCGCCGGCGCCTTCCACACCGACTACATGGCCTCGGCCCGCGAGGAGCTCGAGGGCCTCGTCGGCGGCCTGCGCCCCGCCCAGCCCTCCCGCCTGCTGATCTCCAACAAGGACGGCTCCGCGGTCGAGACCGGCGCCGGCGTGCTGAACCGGTTGGTCAGCCAGGTCACCAGCCCGGTCCGGTTCGACGCCTGCCTGGACACCCTGCGCGAGCTCGGCGTCACCGCGGTCATCGAGCTGCCCCCCGCCGGCGCCCTGGCGGGTCTGGCCAAGCGCGACTGGAAGGGCCGCCACGACGTCGAGGTGCTGGCCATCTCCGGCCCCGCCGACCTGGACCGCGCCCGCGAGCTCATCGCCGCCGAGCGCGGCCGGCCCGAGGCCGAGCAGGCGCCGGACTGGCGGATGGTCGTGTCCCCCGCCCGCGGCTCGATCTCGCCGAACCCGATCGAGGAGGGCACCCGGCTCGCCGCCGGCACGCCGCTGGCCAGCATCGCCGGGCGCCGGGAGACCGTCGAGGTCGCCGCCGGGTACGCCGGCGTCCTCGCCGAGTGGTTGGTCGCCGAGGGCGACCTGGTCGACGCCGGTGACCCGCTGGCCCGTCTCTACCCGGAGGAGTCCGCATGAGCGACACCCGCATCCAGCTCACCACCGGCGCGCCCGGTGCCGCGGTGCTCGGCATCGGCGCCTACCGGCCGCGCCGCCGGGTCACCAACGACGAGCTGTCGCAGACGATGGACACCAGCGACGAGTGGATCCAGAGCCGGGTCGGCATCGCCGAGCGTCGCTGGGCCGAGCCCGACGAGACCGTCGTGGAGATGTCGGTCGCGGCCGGCGGCAAGGCCCTGGCGGCCAGCGGCCTGGCCCCCGAGGACGTCGACCTGGTCGTGGTGGCCAGCGCCAGCCTGCCGACGATGATCCCCGGCGCCGGCCCCGAGGTGGCCCACCGCCTGGGCATCCGCCGTCCGGGCTCCTACGACCTCAACGCCGGCTGCGCCGGGTTCTGCTACGCCCTGGGCGCGGCCGCCGACGCCATCCGCACCGGCTCGGCCACCCACGCGCTCGTCGTCGGCGCCGAGAAGCTCACCGACGTCACCGACCTGACCGACCGCAGCACCGCGGTGATCTTCGCCGACGGCGCGGGCGCGATGGTGCTCGGGCCGACCGAGGACCCCGGCGTCGGCCCGGTCGTGTGGGGCAGCGACGGCGACCAGCGCGACGCCATCGCCATCCCCACCGGCGAGGGCGCGAAGCTGACCATGGCCGGGCAGGCGGTCTACCGCTGGGCCACCACCAGGCTCACCGACACCCTGCAGCAGGCCATGGACCGCGCCGGGGTCACCGCCGCCGACATCGACGTCTTCGCCCCGCACCAGGCCAACCTGCGGATCATCGAGCTGATGGCCAAGCGGCTGGGCCTGGGCGAGGACACCGTCATCGCCCGCGACGTCGTGCAGGCCGGCAACACCTCCTCGGCCTCGGTGCCGCTGGCGCTGTCGGCGCTGCTGGAGTCCGGCGAGGCCAAGAGCGGCGACCTCGCCCTGCTGCTCGGCTACGGCGCCGGGCTCACCTTCGCCGGACAGGTCGTCCGGCTCCCCTGATCCCCGGGCGGCTCCGCCGTCCGGTCGCACGACCCCCTGACCAGCACGAAGAAGAGGAGGCCCTCGTGGCCAGCACCGCCGAGATCCAGTCCGGCCTCGCCGAGATCCTGGAGGAGGTGGCCGGGGTCGCCCCCGCCGACGCCACCCCGGAGAAGTCCTTCACCGAGGACCTCGACGTCGACTCGCTGTCGATGGTGGAGATCGCCACCGCCGTCGAGGACAAGTTCGGCGTCGCGATCCCCGACGACGAGCTGGGCGGCATCAAGACCGTCGGCGACGCCATCTCCTTCATCGAGAAGAACCAGTAGCACTGGCCCCCGTCGCAGGACCCGACGTCCTGCGACGGGGCCGTCCCACCCCTTCCGCTCGTCCCAGGAGGACACCGTGAACATCAACAACACCGACGTCGTGGTGACCGGGCTCGGCGCGACCACGCCGCTCGGCGGCGACGTCGCCTCCACCTGGGACGCGCTGCTGGCCGGGAAGTCCGGGGTCACCCGGATCACCGACGAGTGGATCGAGCCCTTCCCCGCCCAGCTGGTCGCCCGCCTGGCGCAGGACCCCTCCGAGAAGATCGACCGGGTCCGCTCCCGCCGGCTGGACCGCAGCCAGCAGGTCGCGGTCGTCGCCGCCGAGGAGGCCTGGGCCGACTCCGGCGCCGGGGACGCCGGCTACGACTCGCTGCGCGTCGCGGTGGTCATGGGCACCGGCATCGGCGGCGCCATGACGCTGCTGGACCAGGACGACATCCTCGAGGCCAAGGGCCCCAAGCGGGTCTCGCCCTTCACCATCCCCATGCTCATGCCCAACGGCCCGGCCGCCGCGGTGGGCCTGGCCATCGGTGCCCGCGGCGGCGTGCACGCCCCGGTCAGCGCCTGCGCGTCCGGCGCCGAGGCCATCCGCTGGGGCCTGGACATGCTCCGGCTGGACCGCGCCGACGTCGTCCTCGTCGGCGGCGCCGAGGCCTGCGTGCACCCGCTGCCGATGGCCGGCTTCGCCTCGATGCGCGCGATGAGCACCCGCAACGACGACCCCGAGCACGCCTCCCGGCCCTTCGACGCCGGCCGCGACGGCTTCGTCCTCGCCGAGGGCGCCGCCGCGCTGGTGCTCGAGCGCGCCGACGCCGCCAAGGCCCGCGGCGCGAAGGTCTACGGCACGCTCGCCGGCGCCGGCGGCACCTCCGACGGCTACGACCTGGTCGCCCCGCACCCCGAGGGCGAGGGCGCCCAGCGCGCCATCGGCGCCGCACTGCGGGACGCCGGCCTGTCCGCCTCCGACGTCGGCCACGTCAACGCCCACGCCACCTCCACCCCGGTCGGCGACATCGCCGAGGCCGCCGCGATCCTCGAGGCGATCGGTGACCACGCCGCGGTCACCGCCACCAAGAGCCAGAGCGGTCACCTGCTGGGCGCCGCCGGCGCGCTGGAGTCGGTGTTCTGCCTGCTCGCCCTGCGCGACCAGGTCATCCCCGGCACCCAGAACATCGAGCAGCTCGACGACGCAGCCGCCGTCCAGAAGCTCGACATCGTGCGCGGCGCCCCGCGCAAGGCCACCTTCTCCGCCGCGCTCAACGACTCGTTCGGCTTCGGCGGCCACAACATGGCCCTGGTCTTCACCACCGCCTGAGGGGACCCCGCATGACCACCGTCAGCCCTGCCGCCACCCTGGCCGAGCCCGACCCGCGCGACCCCGAGGACCGGCTCGCCCGGTTCTTCGACGAGGGCACCATGCAGCCGCTGGCCGCCCGCGACACCTCCGGTGCGATGGCCGCCCGCGGCACCGTGCAGGGCTCCCCCGCCATCGCCTACTGCACCGACGCCACGATCATGGGCGGCGCGATGGGCGTCGACGGCTGCCGGCACATCGTCGACGCCATCGACACCGCGCTGCGCGAGCACGTGCCGGTGATCGGCATCTGGCACTCCGGCGGCGCCCGGCTGGCCGAGGGCGTCACCGCCCTGCACGCGGTCGGCGAGGTGTTCGCCGGCATGATCCGGGCGTCGGGCCGCATCCCGCAGATCTCCGTCGTCCTCGGCCCGGCCGCCGGCGGTGCGGCCTACGGGCCGGCGCTGACCGACCTGGTCGTCATGGGCCCGCTCGGCCGCGTGTTCGTCACCGGCCCGGACGTCGTCCGGTCGGTCACCGGCGAGCAGGTCGACATGGAGGCCCTCGGTGGCCCGGACACCCACGGACGGCGCTCCGGCGTGGTGCACGTGGTCACCGACTCCGAGCAGGAGGCGCTGGCGACCGCACGCCGCGCGGTCGACCTGCTCGCCGCGCAGGGCAGCTTCGCCTCCGTCGACGGCGAGGCCGACGACGACCTGTCCGCGATGCTGCCGGAGGCCAAGCAGCGCGCCTACGACGTCAAGCCGATGATCGCCGGCCTGCTGGACGAGGCACCGCTGGAGCTGCAGAGCCGGTACGCGCCCAACGTCATCACCGCGCTGGGCCGCCTGGCCGGCCGCACCGTCGGCGTCATCGCCAACAACCCGCTGCGGCTGGGCGGCTGCCTGGACTCCCCCTCGGCGGAGAAGGCGGCCCGCTTCGTGCGCATGTGCGACGCGTTCGGCGTCCCGCTGGTGGTGCTGGTCGACGTCCCCGGTTACCTGCCCGGGGTCGGGCAGGAGTGGGACGGCGTCGTGCGCCGCGGCGCCAAGCTGCTGCACGCCTTCGCCGAGGCGGTGGTGCCGCGGGTGACGCTGGTGACCCGCAAGTCCTACGGCGGTGCCTACATCGCGATGAACTCCCGGTCCCTGGGCGCGACAGCCGTCTACGCGTGGCCGGGCGCCGAGGTCGCCGTCATGGGCGCCAAGGCCGCGGTCGGCATCCTGCACCGCAAGAAGCTCGCCGCGGCGCAGCCCGGTGAGCGGGAGGCCCTGCACGCCCAGCTGGCCGAGGAGCACGAGCGGATCGCCGGCGGCGTCGGGCGGGCGCAGGAGATCGGCGTGGTCGACGAGGTCGTGGAGCCGGCCCAGACCCGCAAGCGCCTCGTCGGCGCGCTGGCGGCGGCCCCCGCCGGCCGCGGCGCCCACGGCAACATCCCGCTCTAGCAGCTCCCCCCGCACAGCACAGCGGCCCGGCACCCATCCGTGGGTGCCGGGCCGCAGTGCGTCCGGGACGGTGTCGGTCCGGGGTCAGGGGGCCGACCGGTCCCGGCGCGCTACACCACCTGGTGCAGCCAGCTGATCGGGGCGCCGTCGCCCGCGTGGCGGTAGACCTCGAGGTCGTCGTCCCAGGCCGCGCCCAGGAGGGCGTCCAGGCCGTGCCGGAAGGACTCCCCCGAGCCGGCGGTGGCGGCCAGGTGGCGGAGCTGCTGCTCGGACACCATCAGGTCGCCGTTGGCCGACATGGGCGCGCGGAACACGCCGTGGCCGGGGACGTACATCATCCGCTCGCCGTCGGAGCCCTGGCTGGGCTCCTCGGTCACCTCGAAGCGCAGCATCGGCCACGCCTTGAGGGCAGCGACGAGCTTCGCACCGGTCCCGGAGGCTCCGGTCCAGGCGACCTCGGCACGGTAGGCACCGTGCTGCGCGGGCTGTTCGGCCCAGGACAAACTCACCGGCGCGCCGATGACCCGCTCGAGGGCCCAGTCGACGTGCTGGCAGAGCGCCTTCGGGCACGCGTGCACGAAGACAACACCCTGCGTAGACCGTCGTTGCACAGTGCACCTCCATCGGATCAAGACGGGTCTCGTCTTCCCCAACGGACCTGACTCGGGATGGCGGTGCGTGTTGCTCGAACGGGTGGTGCGGGGTGCTCGGGACAGTCTGCCCGACTACCACGCCCGAGCGCTACTGCGGGTCCGAATCGCGGGGCCAGCTGTGCCAGAAGTGACGCATGAGGTTCGTGGGACCAACAGCGTGTCCACGATCGGCCGAGGTTCGCCGTCAGGTTCTGCCCACACCCCATCGGCAGCCATCCAGCCGTTCGGCAGATGTCGCTGGACGATCGACCCGGAGATGTCCACTGCCTGGGACCGGTGTGCCGGTTGAGCCAGGATGGCCGATCGTGACTGTGTCGTTACGCGGAGTCCGGACTGTCGCAGCGGTGACCGCCTGTGCGACTGCCATGGTCGCTGCGTGACGTCGACACAGCGCCGCGGCCGGCACTCGGTCATCAGCGAGGAGACCTTCGCCTGCGGGCAGGCTGCCCTGCAGGTGCTGTGGGACGGCGTCAGCGGGACGCCGATCGTCGACTCCAGCGGGCCGTGGCACGCCATCGAGCCCGGCCCGGCCGACATCGTGTTCTCCCTCTGCGGGCGGGAAGTGGCGCGCATGGACGGCGCCGCTGTGTGGCCCGACCCCCGCCGGACGCCGGCCTGCGTCGTCTGCGCCGAGCTCGCCCTGGACTGAGTCCCCCCGGACACGCCGACGGCCCCGCACCTGCACGGTGCGGGGCCGTCGTGCTGTCGGGGTCAGGCGCGGCGGACGGTGAAGGTCGGCGGCTCCTTGAGCGTCTGGGCGACCACGCAGTACCGCTCGGTCAGCTTCGCCAGGGTGGCCAGCTTCTCGTCGTCGGCGTCGGTGTCGAGCTCGGCGACCACCTCGATGCCGGTCATGCCGACCGGGACGTCACGGGCGACGCCCAGGGTCCCGCGGGCGTCCATGTTCCCGCGCGCCGTCAGCTTGGCGCTGCGGATGTCGAGGGACATCGCGGTGGCGACGCTGCGCAGGGTGACCCCGGAGCAGCCGAGCAGGGCCTGCAGCAGCATGTCGCCGGAGCAGGCGTCGGAGCCGTCGCCGCCGGTGGTCTCGTGGAACCCGGCCCGCTGCGGGCCGGACCAGGTCTCGATCGTCGCGGTGACGCCGTCGTCGCGGAAGTCACCCTCGGCGTGCAGGTGGGCCATCGCGGCCGACGGGTCGTCCTTGTACTTCTGCTTGATGGGGGCCTGCATCTCGCGCAGGGCGGCAGCGTCCATGGCCGCATCCAACCCGCATGGCAGGCTGTCCGCTCGGGGCGGTAGCTCAGCCGGTCAGAGCATGGGACTCATAATCCCTGGGTCGTGGGTTCGAGCCCCACCCGCCCCACCACGCCTTCCGCGCTCTGACCTTGCAGAAGCGCAACGGCGGCGCGCCGGCCGCCCGCGTGCCGGCGGTGCCGTTCTGCACGATCAACGCGGGCGTGGGCCGCTGATCCGGGTCAGGATGGGGCGGTGCCGTTCCGCCACGAGACACCTGTGACCGCCCCCGCCGCGACCGTCGTCGCCACGCTGACCGACGAGGCCTTCGTCCGGGCCTTCCTCGCCGACCTCGGCGCCGAGGTCCGCGACGTGCAGGTCGGCGAGGGCCGGACGACGGCGCGCTACACCGTCCCCACGCAGGGCATCCCCGAGGTGTTCGCGCGCTTCGTCGGCGACCGCGTGGAGCTCACCGACGTCCGCACCTGGACCGTGGACGGCGACACCGCGACCGGCACCGTGCTGGTGACCGCCTCCGTGTTCGGCCGCGACGTCCGGCTCGAGGGGGACCGCTGCATCGCCGGCGGCACGCTGACCACCACCGGCCGCTCGCACGTCGACGCCCCCTTCGTGGGCCGCAAGGCCGAGGGCGGCGTCGACGAGCTCGCGGTCGTGGTGATGAAGAAGGAGGCGGGGACGCTCGGCCGTCGGCTCAGCTGAGCCGCTCGACGCCGGCGGCGTGCCGGCGGGCCAGCTCCCGGTAGATCGACGGGTTGCCGTCGACCCACTGCGCCGCGCCCTCGGTCAGCGGGCCGCGCACCCTGGCGGGCGACCCCAGCGCCAGCACCTCGTCCGGGACGACGAGCCCCGGCGGCACCAGCGACCCGGCACCGATGAGCGCCCGGCGCCCGATGCGGGCGCCGTCCTGCACGGTCGACCCGTTGCCGACCAGCGCCTCCGCGCCGACGACGCAGCCGTGCACCACGCACAGGTGCCCGATGGTGGCGCCCGGCCCGACCTCGGTGACCGGGTCCTCGCCGCCGTGCAGCACCGACCCGTCCTGCACGTTGGCGCCCTCGCGGACCACGATGCGGCCGAAGTCCGCCCGCAGCACCGCGCCGTACCAGACCGAGGCGTGCGCCTCCACGACGACGTCGCCGACCAGGGTCGCGGTCGGGGCGATCCAGGCCTCGGGATGCACCTGCGGGGAACGGCCCTCGAAGGAGAACAGCGGCATGGGCGGCACCCTCGCACAGCGGGACCGGCTGCACAGGTGCACCGTGTCGACATGACGACACCGCAGTCCGACGAGCCCCAGCCGCGCGACATCGCCCTGGAGCAGGAGACCGAGGAGCAGGCGCTGGACCTGGAGGAGCAGAGCGACCCCGAGTGACCGGGCAGGGCGATCCCTTACGTCGTACGTTGCCTTCCGTGGACCCGCAGCAGCCCCGTGTCCTGGCCGGCCGGTACCTCCTGGGCGAGGAGATCGGCCGCGGCGGCATGGGCGTGGTCTGGCGCGCACACGACCAGGTGCTCGACCGGGAGGTCGCCGTCAAGGAGGTCACCTTCGGCGTCCAGGTGTCGGCCCAGGAGCGCGAGGTCCTGCGCGAGCGCACGTTCCGCGAGGCCCGCGCCGCCGCCCGCCTGGACCACCCGGCGGTCACCACCGTGCACGACGTGGTCGAGGAGGACGGCCGGCCCTGGCTGGTCATGGAGCACGTCCGCTCCCAGACCCTGCTGCAGCTGGTCGAGCAGCACGGCCCGCTGCGCGTGGACCTGGTCGCCCGCGTCGGACTCGACGTCCTGGACGCGCTGTGCGCCGCGCACCGGGAGGGGATCATCCACCGCGACGTGAAGCCGGCCAACGTGCTCGTCGACGCCGACGGCCGCGGCCACCTCACCGACTTCGGCATCGCCACCACCACCGGCGACTCCAGCCTGACCGCCACCGGCACCGTGCTCGGCTCGCCGTCCTACATGTCGCCCGAGCGGGCCACCGGCCAGCAGCCCCAGCCGCGCGACGACCTGTGGTCGCTGGGGGCCACGCTCTACACCGCCGTCGAGGGCCGCCCGCCCTTCGACCGCGGCGAGCCGATGGCCACCCTGCTCGCCGTGGTCGGCGACCACCCGGCGCCGATGGTCCGGGCCGGCGCGCTGCAGCCGGTGCTGACCGCGCTGCTGGCCCGCGACCCGCAGCGCCGGGCCACCGCCGACCAGGCCCGCGCCGCGTTCGAGGCCGCGCTCGCCGCCCCGGCCACCCCGGTCGCGCCACCGGCCCCGCAGTACGAGGCGCCGGCGGTGCCGGCGGCCGGCGGGTCGGTGCAGCGCTTCGACGCCGCCGACCTGCGCCGCCGCGCGCACGACGCCAAGGAGGCGCTCAAGGCGCTGGCCGAGAAGCACGTGCCGCCGCCGCAGGAGCCCCGGCCGAGGTTCCGGTTCAAGCGGCGCTGGGTCGTCGTCCCCACGGTGGTGCTGCTGCTGGTCGTCGTGGCCCTGGTGGCGGGCGCGGTCTGGCTGGTCGCCGAGGGCGGGCAGCTCCTCGGCGGTTGACGCGGGCACGGCACCGGGTAGCGGCGGTCGCATGCGCACCGACGAACTGCTCGCCGCCGCCTTCGACAACATCGCCGGCGTGGTCGACGCCGCCGTCGACGGCCTGTCCCCCGACCAGCTGGCCCAGGCACCCGAGCCGGGCGCGAACACCATCGCCTGGCTGGTCTGGCACCTGACCCGCATCCAGGACGACCACGTCGCCGACGTCGCCGGCTCCGAGCAGGTCTACACCGCCGACGGCTGGGCCCGCCGCTTCGACCTGCCCTTCGACGACGCCGAGCACGGCTACGGCATGGACGCCGAGGACGCCGCGAAGGTCCGCGCCGACGCCGACCTGCTCACCGGCTACCACCACGCCGTGCACGCCCGGACCAAGGCGTACCTGGCGACGCTCACCGACGCCGACCTCGACCGCGTCGTGGACACCCGGTGGGACCCGCCGGTGACCCTCGGCGTCCGGCTGGTCAGCGTGGTCACCGACGACCTGCAGCACGCGGGGCAGGCCGCCTACGTGCGTGGTCTGCTGGGGGCGTGACCGCACCGGAGGTCGACCTGGCGGACGACGACGCCTACCGGGCGCACCGCGGTGAGTGGCGGCTGGTCGACCTGGGCCCGCGCCAGTACCTCGCCGTCGACGGGCACGGCGACCCGGACGGCGCAGCGTTCGCGCCGGCGGTGGAGTCGCTGTACCCGGTGGCCGCCGCACTGAGGACCGCCAGCGAGGACGCCGGCCGCGGCTACGTCGTGCCGCCGCTGGAGGGCCTCTGGTGGGCGCAGGACCTGGACGCCTCCACCCGCCGCCGGGACAGGGCCGTCTGGGAGTGGACGCTGCTGCTCGCCGTCCCCCACTGGCTGGGCGCGGCCGAGGTCGAGGCCGCCGTCGAGCGCACCCGACCCCAGGCGCCGCCGCGGCTGGACGACGTCCGGCTGGAGACGCTGACCGAGGGCCGGTGCATGCAGACCCTGCACGTCGGCGCCTTCGACGACGAGGGCCCGGTGCTGCGCCGGCTGCACACCGAGGTGCTCCCCGGGGCCGGGTTCGCCCCGACCGGCAAGCACCACGAGGTCTACCTCACCGACCTGCGCCGCACCGAGCCGGCGGCACGGCGCACGATCCTCCGCCAGCCCATCGCCTGAACCGTCACCTGACGGCCGTGGCCCAGAACGGGGCCAGCACGGGCCATGGGCGTCAGGTGATGGCTACGGGGCGGCGTCGGCGAGCGCGCGGGCGGTCAGCTCCGTCAGCAGGCGGGCGGGCTCGGCGAGGCAGACGGCGACGTCGGGCTCGATGTCGACCAGCCCGTGCGCGGCGGCGAACCCGGCGGCGGCGAGCTCGGCGGGCCCCAGCCGGACGACACCCGCCACCCCGACGCAGCGCACCCCGGCGGCCGCGGCCCGCTGCGCCACCACGGCGGGCGCCTTCCCCGACAGGGTCTGCACGTCCAGGGCGCCCTCGCCGGTCAGGCACAGGTCGGCGCCGGCCAGCGCGGCGTCCAGCCCGACGAGGTCGCAGACCAGGTCGGCCCCCGAGGTGATCCGGGCGCGCAGCACGGCCAGCGCGCCGGCCGCGGTGCCGCCCGCTCCCCCGGCGCCGGGCACCGCGTCGACCTCGACACCGAGGTCCCGGCGGACGACGTCGGCGAAGCGGACCAGCGCGGCGTCGAGCACCGCCACGTCGTCGGGGGTCGCGCCCTTCTGCGGGCCGAACACCGCCGCCGCCCCGCGCGGGCCGGTGAGCGGGTTGTCCACGTCGGTGGCCACGACCACCTCGACGCCGGCCAGCCGCGGGTCCAGCCCGGTGACGTCGACGCGGTCCAGCCCGGCCAGCGCGGCGCCGCCGGGCGGCAGCTCCGTGCCCGCCGCGTCCAGGAACCGGACGCCGAGCGCGGCCAGCATCCCGGTGCCGCCGTCGGTGGTGGCGCTGCCGCCGATGCCGACGACCAGCCGCCGGGCGCCGGCGTCCAGGGCGGCCCGCAGCAGCTCGCCGACGCCGCGGGTGGTCGCGGTCAGCGGGGCCGGCGGGGCCAGGTGCAGCCCGGCCGCGGTGGCCAGCTCGACCAGCGCGGTGCCGCCGTCCAGGGCCAGGACGGCGTCGCGCGGGGCGCCGTCCGGCCCGCTGACCCGCACCCGGTGGGCGGCCCAGCCGGCCCGCAGCGCCGCGGCGACCGTGCCGTCCCCGCCGTCGGCGACCGGCCGCAGCAGCAGCTCGGCCCCGGGGTGCACCCGACGCACGCCGGCGGCGACCGCGTCGGCCACCTCGTCGGCGTCGAGGGTTCCCTTGAACTTGTCGGGGGCGATGACGATCCGCACGCCGCGCAGCATGCCCGACACCGGCCTACCGTCCGTCGACGTGAGCACCGACGCCGACACCCTCGCCCCGGCCACCGACTTCTACGCCGTCGACGACCTCATCGACCCGGCCGACCTGGAGATCCGCGACCGGGTGCGCGCGTTCTGCGCCCGCGAGGTCACCCCGGTCATCAACGACTACTGGGAGCGGGCCGAGTTCCCCGCCCACCTGGTGCCCAAGCTCGCCGACCTGGGCATCGCCGGCGGCACGGTGAAGGGCCACGGCTCGGCCGGGATGAGCGCGGTCGCCGCCGGGCTGGTCGCCGCCGAGTGGGCGCGGGCCGACGGCTCGATGGGCACCTTCCACGGCGTGCACTCGTTCCTGGCCATGCAGTCGATCGACCTGCTGGGCAGCGAGGAGCAGAAGGAGCGCTGGCTCCCGCAGATGGCCCGGATGGAGAAGATCGGCGCGTTCGGCCTGACCGAGCCCGACCACGGCTCCGACGCCGTCGCGCTGGGGACCACGGCCACCCGCGACGGCGACGGCTTCGTGCTCAACGGCGCCAAGAAGTGGATCGGCAACGGCTCCATCGCCGACCTGGTGATCATCTGGGCCCGCGACGAGGAGGGGGACGTCGGCGGGTACGTCGTGGAGAAGGGGACGCCGGGATTCACCGCCACGGTCATGACCGGCAAGACGGCGCTGCGCGCGGTGTGGCAGGCCGAGATCACGCTGGAGGACTGCCGGGTCGGCAGCGAGAACAAGCTCGCGAACTGCCGGAACTTCAAGGACGTCTCCCAGGTGCTCGACCGCACCCGGTACACCGTGGCGTGGCGGGCGCTGGGCGTGGCGCAGTCGGCGTACGAGCTGGCGCTGGCGCACACCCTGCAGCGCGAGCAGTTCGGCTCGCCGATCGCCGGCTACCAGCTGGTGCAGGAGAAGCTCGCCCGGATGCTGGCCGAGATCACGACCATGCAGCTGATGTGCTGGCGGCTGTCGACGCTGGCCGACCAGGGCCGGATGACCGCGGCGATGGCCTCGCTGGCGAAGATGAACTGCTGCAAGAAGGCACGCACGATCATCGCCGACGCCCGCGACCTGTTCGGTGGCGACGGGATCCTGCTCGAGCACCACATCGCCCGCCACCACGCCGACATCGAGGCGATCTACACCTTCGAGGGCACCGACCACGTGCAGGCGCTGATCGTCGGCCGCGAGGTCACCGGGCTGTCCGCGATCACCGGCCGCCGGCCCCGGAAGGACTGACCCGCAGGGTCAGCTGGCGCGGGAGAGCTGGCCCGCGGTGATCCGCTTGCACTCGGCGCAGGCGGTCTCGCGGGCCCGCACGCGGTCCCAGCGGTGGGCGCCCCACACCTGCACGATCGCGCCGCAGCTGGCCAGCTCCACCTCCCCGTCGAGCTCGGCGGGCGGGCGGTGCGCCTCGACGGCGTGCCAGGAGGAGGAGACGGAGTCCTCCGGCTTCGACCGCGACCAGCGGTCGGGCCGGGCGCATCCGACGGCGTAGCTGTCCACGGCTCCAGTGTGCCCCCGATCACAGGTCCCTGCCATCGGATCGGAACCGGCCTGGTCGGCGGGGCGTCACGACACGCAGCGCCGAGCACGCAGCGCCGTCGGATCATCACGTGTGCCCGAGGTCACCGACCATTCTGGTCGGTCCACCGACCAGAATGGTCGGTACGCCGCTACCGTCGTCCGGGTGACCCGCCTGCAGCGCCAGCACGCCGACGACGCCATCCTCGACTCCGCCGCGGGCCTGTTCGCCCGGCACGGCTTCGCCGGCACCTCGGTCCAGCAGGTCGCCGACGCGGTGGGCCTGTCCAAGGCGGGGCTGCTGCACCACTTCCCGAGCAAGGACGCCCTGCACGCCGCGGTGACCGCCCAGGCCGACCGGCTCGCCGACCAGGTGCTCGCCGCCGGCGCCCGGCTGCCCGAGGGTCCCGAGCGCGACCGGGCGACCGTCGAGGTGCTGGTCGACGTCGCCCTCGCCCACCCCGGCCTCGTCGCCCTGATGCTGTCCCCCACCGGCGCGCAGCCGGGCCCCGACTGCGCGGTCAGCGCCGGGGACGCCGCCGTCCGCGCCTTCGGGCTGGTGCCCGGGGAGGTGCCGGCGGACCCCACGCGCACCGTCCGCGTGCTCGGTGCGCTGGGCGCCCTCGCCGTGCTGTCCCTGTCCGCCGCCGAGCTCGACGCGGTCACGACCTGGCGCCCGCTCGTGGTCGCCACCTGCCTCGACGCGCTCGGCCACGGCCGCCCGGGCGCCACCGACCCCACCCGCTCCACCGACTCGGAGGCCTGACCCATGGCTGCACTGCTCGCCCGGCTCGGCGCGCTCGCGCACCGGCGCCGCTGGTCCGTCGTCCTCGTCTGGCTCGCCGTCCTGGTCGCCGGCGGCGCCGGGGCCGCCACCCTGGCCGGGGAGACGACGACGTCGTTCTCCATCCCGGGGCAGGAGTCCACCGTCGCCCTGGACCGCATCCAGGCCGAGTTCGGCGCCGGCGACTCCGGGGCCGGCGCGCAGGTCGTCGTCCGGGCGCCCGAGGGCACCACCCTGACCGACCCCACCCAGGCGGCGGCCCTGCAGCAGCTGGTCACCGAGCTCGGCGCGCTCCCCGGCGTGGTGTCGGCGAGCAACCCGCTCGACCCCGCCGCGCCCACGGTCAACCAGGACCTGACCACCGGCTACAGCACGGTCACCTACGACGCCGGGCCCGGCGAGGTCACCCCCGCCGAGCAGGACGCGCTGCGCGGGGCCGTCGCCGACGCCCGCGGCTCCGGGTTGACCGTCGAGGTCGCCGGCCAGGCCCTGGAGGCCGCCCCCGAGGTGGGCGGCATCGGGGAGGTCGCCGGGGTCGTGGTCGCCGTCCTGGTGCTCGCCCTGACCTACGGCTCGCTCGTGGTCGCGGGGATGAACCTCCTCACCGCGGCGGTCGGCGTGGGCATCGGCGTCCTCGGCATCACCATCACGACCGGGTTCCTCGAGCTGTCCTCGACCACGTCGATCCTGGCCGCGATGCTCGGCCTCGCGGTCGGCATCGACTACGCGCTGTTCATCATCAACCGGTACCGCCAGGAGCTGCGCCGCGGCGCCGACGTCCCCGCGGCCATCGCCACCGCGGTGGGGACGGCCGGCTCCGCGGTGGTCACCGCCGGCCTCACCGTCGTCATCGCGCTGGTCGGCCTCTTCGTCGCCGGCATCCCGTTCCTGACCCAGATGGGTGTCGCGGCCGGGGCGACCATCGTCGTGGCGGTGCTCGTCGCGCTCACGCTGGTGCCCGCGGTGCTGTCGTTCCTCGGCCGCCGGGCGCTGCCCCGGAAGCAGCGGGACCTGCCGCCGGTCGCCGACCCCGACGACGCCGCGCCCACCACGGGCCTGTTCGCCCGCTGGGCCGCCGGCGTCACGCGGCACCGGGTGGTCGCCCTGCTCGCCGCGGTCGTCGCGCTCGGCGTCGTCGCGGTGCCGGTCGTCTCGATGCGCACCACGCTCATCCAGGCCCCGCCGGCCGGCAGCACGCAGGAGCGGGCCCAGCAGCTGCTCGCCGACGGCTTCGGCGCCGGCGTGAACGGCCCCATCACCGTGCTCATCGAGGGCCCGGACGCCGCGACCGCCGCCGGTGCGGCCACCCCCGGCATCCAGGGCCTGCCCGACGTCGTCACCGTCACCCCGCCGGTGCCCAGCGCCGACGGCGACGCCGCGCTGCTGACCGTCGTCCCGGGGTCCGGCCCGACCAGCGCGGCCACCGAGCAGCTGGTCGAGGACCTGCGCGGCCAGCTGGCCGACCTCGACGGGGTGACCGCCTCGGTGACCGGGCAGACCGCGGTGAGCGTCGACGTCGCCGCGTCGCTGAACAGCGCGCTGCCGGTCTACCTGGCCCTGGTCGTCGGGCTGGCGTTCGTGCTGCTCGTGCTGGTCTTCCGCTCGCTGCTGGTGCCGCTGGTCGGCGTGCTGGGCTTCCTGCTCACCATCGGCGCCTCGCTCGGGGCGACGGTGGCGGTGTTCCAGTGGGGCTGGCTGGGCGCCCTGGTCAACCTGGACAGCACCGGCCCGCTGATCAGCCTGACGCCGATCCTGGTGATCGGGATCCTGTTCGGCCTGGCGATGGACTACCAGGTCTTCCTGGTCAGCCGGATGCACGAGGCGCACGCCCACGGGCGGTCGCCGGTGGCGGCGATCCGCAGCGGCTTCCGGTCGGCCGCCCCGGTGGTGTTCGCCGCCGCGCTCATCATGTTCAGCGTCTTCGCCGGGTTCGTGCCGGCCGGGGACGCCACCATCAAGTCGATCGGGTTCGCCCTGGCGATCGGGGTGCTGCTGGACGCCTTCGTCGTCCGGATGGTGCTGGTGCCCGCCGCGCTCGCCCTGCTCGGCGAGCGCGCCTGGTGGCTGCCGCGCTGGCTGTCCTGGCTGCCCGAGCTGGACGTCGAGGGCGCCGCGCTGCAGCGGGACCGCCACGACGACCGCGAGCTGGTGGGCTCGCCGGGCTGAGCTCAGGCCGAGGTCGTGCCGTACCGGGCGCGGAGCCTGCCCAGCAGCTCGGGGGTGGGCTCCTGCCCGGCGGCGACGGCGGCGTGCACGTCGCGGAAGTACTGCTCGTAGCCGGCCGGGGTGTAGACGCACAGCGCCCGGGCCGGCTGCTCGGTGTCGTTGCGGTAGCCGTGCACCGTCCCCCGCAGGGCCGCGGCGGTGTCCCCCGGGCCGAGCACGACGGCGTCGCCGGCGGTGGTCAGGGTCAGCTCGCCGTCGAGGACGACGAAGACCTCGTCGTGGTCGGCGTGCACGTGCGGCCGGGCGCCCACGGCCCCCGGCGGGACGGTGAACTCCTCCAGCCCCACCCGCCCGCCGGTCTGGCCGGCGGTCAGGGCGAACACGTGCCGGACGCCGGCCGCGTCGATGTCCTCCCCCTCCCCGGCGCGCACGACCAGCGGCGGGGAGCCGTCCTCGCCCACGTCGGTCTCAGCCGCGGGGCAGCAGGCGGTGCAGCTGGGTCACGTGCCGGGGCTCGAGCTCGGCGACCGAGCTGACGCCCAGCAGCCGCATGGTGCGCACGATCTCCGACTGCAGGATGGCGATGGTCCGGTCCACCCCCTCGCGGCCGCCGGCCATGAGGCCGTAGAGGTAGGCCCGGCCGATCATCGTGAACGAGGCGCCCAGCGCCATCGCGGCCACCACGTCGGCGCCGTGCATGATCCCGGTGTCGACCATGACGCAGGCGTCGTCCCCGACCTCCTTGCGCACCGCCGGCAGCAGGTGGAACGGCACCGGCGCCCGGTCCAGCTGGCGGCCTCCGTGGTTGGACAGCACGATGCCGTCCACCCCGGCGTCCAGCAGCCGGGCGGCGTCGGCGACGGACTGGACGCCCTTGACCACGAGCTTGCCCGGCCACATGCCGCGGATGACGCCGAGGTCGTCGTAGCTGATCGTGGGGTCCATCGCCATGTCCAGCAGGTCGCCGACCGTGCCGCCGGTGCTCGACAGCGAGGCGAACTCCAGCTTCGGGGTGGTCAGGAAGTCGAACCACCACCAGGGCCGGGTCGCGGTGTCCAGCACCGTCGAGAGGGTGAGCTGCGGCGGGATCGAGAACCCGTTGCGCCTGTCCCGCAGTCGCGCCCCGGCGATGGGGGTGTCCACGGTGAACTGCAGGGTGTCGAACCCGGCCGCGGCGGCCCGCTCGACCAGGCCGTAGGAGATCGACCGGTCGCGCATCACGTAGAGCTGGAACCAGTTGCGGCCGTGCGGGTTCGCGGCCCGGACGTCCTCGATCGTGGTGGTGCCCAGCGTGGACAGCGTGAACGGGATCCCCGCCGCGGCCGCGGCGCCGGCGCCGGCGGTCTCGCCCTCGGTCTGCATCAGCCGGGTGAACCCGGTCGGCGCGATGCCGAAGGGCAGCGCGCTGGGCCCGCCGAGCACCTGCACCGAGGTGTCGACCTCGACGGCCGGGCGCAGCACGTCGGGGTGGAACTCCACGTCGGCGAAGGCCTGCCGGGCGCGGGCCAGCGACAGCTCACCCTCCGCGGCGCCGTCGGTGTAGTCGAAGGCGGCCCGCGGGGTGCGCCGCTTCGCGATCGTGCGCAGGTCGGCGATCGTCTGCGCGTTCCCCAGCCGGCGCTTCCTCCCGTCCAGCTCGGGCTTCTTGAACCTGACCAGCTCGAGGAGCTCGGCCGGTCGGGGCGCCTGGCGGCGGGTTCGGGACATCAGGGCACCTCGGGGTGGTCGGGGTCGGGACGCCGTGCACGGGAGGACTCCCGGACGACGAGGACGGGCTCGTGCACGACCTGCTCGTGCACGTGGTCGGGGCGGGCCTCGTCGAGCACGAGGCGCGCGGCGCGGCGGCCGAGCTCCTGGCGCGGCCGGCGCACCGAGGTGAGCGGGACGGCGGCGGCCGCGGCGAAGTCGATGTCGTCGTAGCCGACGATCGCGCACTCCTCGGGCACCCGGACGCCGCGCCGGGTCAGCTCCTGCAGCACCCCGAGGGCCAGCAGGTCGTTGGCGCAGATGACCGCGGTCGGGCGGACCGCGGCCGGCAGGGCGAGGACCTCCGCGGCCGCCTCCCGGCCGGTGGCCACGGTCAGCGCGGCGGGGGCGAGCACGGTGAGCGTCTGCTCGCCGCCGAGCAGCTGCCGGACGGCGGCCACCACCCCGGCCTGCCGCTCCTCGATCTGGGGCAGCCCGGACGACCCGCCGACGAAGGCGATCCGCCGGTGCCCGCGCTCGACCAGGTGCTCGGCGGCGAGGCGGCCACCGAGCACGTCGTCGACGGACACCGAGCACTGGCCCGGGCCAGTGGCCCGCCGGTCGACCAGCACCACGGGCGTGCCCCGGCGCCGCAGGGACTCCAGGTGCGGTGCCAGGTCGGCGGTCGGCGTTATCAGCACCCCCTGCACCCGCTGCTCGGCCAGCAGGTCGAGGTAGGCCGCCTCCTTCTCGGGGCGGTCGTCGGTGTTGCACAGGATGACCGCCAGGCCGGCGTCCTCCGCGACGTCGGTGACCCCGCGGGCGACGTCGGTGAAGAACGGGTTGGCGATGTCGAGCACGACCAGGCCCAGGGTGCGGGAGGCCCCCGCCCGCAGCTGCCGGGCCGACTCGTTGCGCACGAACCCCAGCTCGGCGATCGCCGCGCGCACCTTCTCCCGGCTGGCCGCGCCGACCTGGTCGGGGCGGTTCAGCACGTTGCTCACGGTGCCCAGCGAGACCCCGGCCCGGCGGGCGACGTCCTGGATGCTGGCGGGCACGGCGGGGCCTCCCGGGTCGGCGCAGCGCGGTCGGTTGACCGCGCACGCACCGGATCATAGTGTGCTGCAGACCACTTGTGAAACGATTCAGAGGATCGTCGTGCCCCGCGTCTGCTTCACCCTCCAGGTCCGCCCCGACCGGCTGTCCGAGTACCGCGCCCGGCACGCCGCCGTCTGGCCGGAGATGCTCTGCGCCCTGCGCGGGGCGGGCTGGCGGGACTACCAGCTCTTCCTGCGCCCCGACGGCCTGCTGGTCGGCACCGCCGACGTCGACGACCTCGCCCGCGCCCAGGCCGCCGTGGCCGCGACCGAGGTCAGCGCCCGGTGGGAGGCGGAGATGGGACCGCTGTTCGTGCCCGGCACCGGCGACGGCGGCAGCAAGGCCCCGCTCGACCTCGTCTTCGACCTCGACGCCCAGCTCGCGGCGCTCGACCCCACCACCCCCGAGGAGAACCCGTGACCAGCCCCGACCGCCGCGCCCGCGCCCTGGAGGTGCTGCGCGAGCAGCGCATCGAGACCCCGTCGTGGGGCTACGGCAACTCCGGCACCCGGTTCAAGGTCTTCGCCCAGCCGGGGGTGCCGCGCACCCCCGAGGAGAAGATCGACGACGCCGCGACGGTGCACCGGTTCACCGGCGTCGCCCCGCTGGTGTCCCTGCACATCCCGTGGGACCGGGTCGAGGACTTCGCGGCGCTCGCCGAGCACGCCCGGGCCCAGGGCATCGAGCTGGGCGCGATCAACGCGAACACGTTCCAGGACGACGACTACCGCCTCGGCAGCGTCTGCCACCCCGACCCGGCCGTCCGCCGCAAGGCCACCGACCACCTGCTCGAGTGCGTGGACATCATGGACGCCACCGGCTCGCGCGACCTCAAGCTCTGGTTCGCCGACGGCACGAACTACCCCGGGCAGGACTCGATCCGCGACCGCCAGGACCGGCTCGCCGAGGTGCTGGCCGAGGTCTACGCCCGGCTGACCGGTGACCAGCGGCTGCTGCTGGAGTACAAGTTCTTCGAGCCGGCCGTCTACACCACCGACGTCCCCGACTGGGGCACGTCGTTCGCGCACTGCCTGGCGCTGGGGCCGCAGGCGCAGGTCGTGCTGGACACCGGGCACCACGCCCCCGGCACCAACATCGAGTTCATCGTGGCGACCCTGCTGCGCCACGGCCGGCTGGGCGCCTTCGACTTCAACTCGCGCTTCTACGCCGACGACGACCTGATGGCCGGGGCCGCCGACCCGTTCCAGCTGTTCCGGATCATGCACGAGCTGGTGCAGGCCGAAGCGGTCGCCGGGGTCCCCGCGACCGGTTCCTCGACCGGTCAACCCATCTCGTTCTTCCTGGACCAGTGCCACAACATCGAGCCCAAGGTGGCCGCGATGATCCGCTCGGTGACCAACATCCAGGAGGCCACCGCCAAGGCCCTGCTGGTCGACACCGACGCGCTCACGGCGGCGCAGCGCTCCGGCGACGTGCTCGGGGCCTACGCCGTCCTCAAGGACGCCTACGACACCGACGTCCGCCCCCTGCTCGGTGAGCTGCGCGAGGGCCTGGGTCTGCACCCCGACCCCTCGGCGGCCTACGCCGCGTCCGGGTACTTCGAGCAGGTCTCCCGCGACCGGGTCGGCGGGGAGCAGGCCGGCTGGGGCGCCTGACCCCCCGACGACGACGGCCCCGTCCCCGGGTGGGGGCGGGGCCGTCGCCGTCGGTGCCGGTCAGCGCAGGAAGGCCGCGGCCACCCCGGAGTCCACCGGCACGAGCAGGCCGGTGGTGACCGCCAGCGTCCCGTTGGTCAGCGCCAGCACCGCCCCGGCCACGTGCTCGGGGAGCACCTCCTCCTTGAGCACCGTGCGGGAGGCGTAGTACTTGCCCAGGTCGTCCTCCTGGACGCCGTAGGTCGCCGCACGGGACGCCCCCCAGCCGCCGGAGAAGATGCCCGACCCGCGCACCACGCCGTCGGGGTTGATGCCGTTGACCCGGATGCCGTCGTCGCCGAGCTCGGTGGCCAGCAGCCGCACCATGTGCGCCTGCGCGGCCTTGGCCGAGGAGTAGGCCAGGTTGTTGGGACCGGCGAACACGGCGTTCTTCGAGCAGATGTTGATCACGTCGCCGCCCAGGCCCTGGGCCCGCATCACCGGCGCGGCCGCCTGCGCGACCACGAAGCTGCCGCGGGTCATGACCGCGAACTGGGCGTCCCAGTCGGCCAGCGTGGTGTCGGCCAGCGACCCCGGCTTCACGAACCCGGCGTTGTTGACCACGATGTCCACCCCGCCGAGTGCCAGCACCGCCTGCTGGATGCCGGCGGCCACCGCGTCGGGGTCGGAGACGTCCATCCGGACGGCGACGGCGCGGTCGGGCCCGCCGAGCTCGGCGGCGACCTCCTCGCTGCGGGCCAGGTCGAGGTCAGCGACCACGATGTCGGCGCCGTGCTCGGCCAGCAGCCGGGCGGTGGCCAGGCCGATGCCCGACGCCGCCCCGGTGACCAGCGCGACGCGGCCGGACAGGGCCTTGGGCTTGGGGCGCCGGGCGAGCTTGTCCTCCTCGAGCTGCCAGTACTCGACGGCGAACTTCTCGGCCTCGCTGATCGGCGCGTAGCGGGACAGGCCCTCGGCGCCGCGCATGACGTTGATGGCGTTGACGTAGTACTCCCCCGCCACCCGTGCGGTCTGGTGGTCGGCGCCGAAGGAGAACATGCCGATGCCGGGCACCAGCACGATCGCCGGGGCGGACCCGCGCATCGCCGGCGACCCCGGCTGCGCGTGCCGCTGGTAGTAGGCGCTGTACTCGGCCTGGTACTCCGCCAGCAGCTCGGCCAGCCGGGCCTCGACGTCGGCCAGCGGGGCGTCCACCGGGGTGTCCAGCACCATCGGACGGATCTTGGTGCGCAGGAAGTGGTCGGGGCACGAGGTGCCCAGGGCCACCAGCTCCGCGAGCTTCTCGCGGGAGAGGAAGTCGAGCACGACCTCGGAGTCGGTGAAGTGCCCCACCTGCCGGCTGCTGGCCGAGGCCACCCGGCGCAGCAGCGGGAACAGCTGCGCGGCACGGGCCCGGCGCTGCTGCTCCGGCTGGGCCTCGTGGCCGGGGACCACGGCGCCGAAGGGCTCGGCGACCGACCGGGCCGCGATGAACTCCGCGGCCTGCTCGATGATGCCCAGCGCGCGCTCCTGGGCCTGCGCGGAGGTGGACCCCCAGCTGGTCAGCCCGTGGCCGCCCAGGACGGCGCCGATCACCTCGGGGTCGCGGGCGATCTCCGAGATCTGCCGGCCCAGCTCCCAGCCCGGCCGCTTCCAGTCGACCCAGGCCACCTTCCCGCCCCACAGCTCGGCGACCAGCGCCGGGCCGTCGGCGGCGCAGGCCAGCGCGGTCACCGAGTCCGGGTGCAGGTGGTCGACGTGCGGGCAGTCGACCAGGCCGTGCATCGGGGTGTCGATGGACGGCGTGGCGCCACCGGCGCCGAACGCGGCGTGCGGGAACAGCGCGACCATCTCGTCCTCGTGCTCCACCCCCCGGTACACGTCGTCCAGGGCCAGGAAGGGCGCGCGCTCGAGCACCGCCAGGCCCTGCGGCTGCAGGGTGCCGAGGTCACCGCCGGAGCCCTTCACGTAGACCAGCTCGACGTCCTTGCCGGAGGCCGGGCTGGTCACGGTCACCTTGACCGAGGTGTTGCCGCCGCCGTAGTTGGTCACCGTGGGGTCGCTGCCGTACCGGTGGGACCGGTCGAGCAGCTCCTGCACGCCCTGGGGCAGGGAGGTCATGGTCGTTCTCCGTCCTGGCGGCCGGGCCGCCGTGTGGTTCCGCTGTGGGTGCCGGGCAGGGGTGGTGGGTCGTCAGGCCGGGACGGCCGGGGTGGGCAGCGGCCGGTGCTCGAGCAGGCCGCGGCGGCCGAGCTCGTCGAGCAGCCGCCGGTAGCCGGCGGCCAGGCCCTCGACCTGGGCCGGGTCGGGGTCGACGACGACGTCGGGGTGGACCGCGCGGGCGGTGACCTCGGGCAGCGCGGCCGGGCCGCCGGCCTCCAGCGCGGTGGCCGCCAGCAGGGCGGCGCCGAACCCGCTGTGCGGCGTGGCCGGCCGGGACACCGGGCGGCCGAGGGTGCTGGCGCGCACGGTCAGCCAGGGCAGCGACCGGCTGCCCCCGCCGACGGCGCGGTGGTCGGTGCTGGCCACGCCGAGCCCGGCGAGCAGCTCGAGGCCCAGCCGCTCGGTGAAGGCGACGCCGTCCAGCTCGGCCCGGTGCCGCTGCACGGGACCGGCCCGGTCGGCGCCGGGGCCGACCAGGAAGGCCTGCACCTGCTCGTCGCGGAAGGGGAACCGTTCGCCCTGCCGCGGCGGCGGGGGCAGCGGGTAGCAGGTCAGCGGCGAGGGACCAGCCGCCAGGGCCTCGGTGTCCAGCGCCGCCAGGTCCGCCGTCGCGGTCAGCGTGCCCGCCCCGGTGTTGGACGCACCGCCCGGCCACCACGAGCCGTCGGGGGCCAGGTGGGAGTAGACGCCGTCCCGGTCGACCTCGGCGGCGGCCACCCCCTTGAGGACCAGGGTCGTGCCGAGCACCCCGATGGTCTGGCCGGGGGCGACGGCGCCGGCGGCGATCTGCGCGGTGCAGCCGTCGGTCATGCCGGCGACCACGACCACCCCGCGGGGCAGCCCGAGCTCGGCGGCCACGGCGTCGCGGACCGTGCCCACCGGGGTGCCCGGGTGCACCAGGTCCGGCAGCGCCGCCCCCAGCCGGTCGGCCAGCGGCTGCGGCCACCGCCGGGCCGCGGGGTCCGTGCCGGCCTTGAGCGCGTGCGACGTGTCGGTCACCAGCACGCCGGTCAGGTCGGCGACCACGACGTCGGGCGTGTGCAGGTACCGGGCGCCGGGGGTGTGGGCGGCCAGCCAGAGCAGGCGGCCGGCGCTGGCACCGGTGCCGGCGGGGACGAGGTCGCGGCCGCGGTCGTCGGAGTAGAGCAGCGCAGGCCCCGTGGGCCGGCCGTCGGCGTCCGCGGCGAGGACCGTGCCGGAGGTGCCGGTCACCGACAGGGCCGCGACGTCCGCGGCCCGGGCCCCGAGCGCGGCGCAGACCTCGGCCAGCGCACCCCGGGCGGCGTCGGCGTACTGCGGGTCCTGCTCCACCCAGCCCGGGCGGGGCGTGCGCGGGGCGGGCAGCGGCCGGGCCGCCTCGGCGAGCACCGTGCCGTCGGCGGGGTCGACGGCGTGCACGCGGGCGGCGGCGGTGGCCAGGTCCACACCGAGCACGACCGGCCGGCCGGCCCCTCCCCCCACGTCAGGCACCCCGTGCCGGGAACAGTGCCGCGGCCAGGCCGTCCAGGCCGGGGACGGCGAGATCGGGCTCGGCCAGCTGCTCGGGCGTGGGCCGGTCGGGGGCCTCGCCCCGCAGCACCCACACCGTGCCGAGGCCCAGCGCCGATGCCGGCCGCACGTCGGTGTCCAGCCGGTTGCCCACGTGCACGGCCTCCCCCGGCGACACCCCGGCCTCGCGCAGGCACCAGCGGAACAGCTCGGGGCTGGGCTTCTCGTACCCGACCACCGCCGACACGCCCCAGACGTCCACGTGGTCGGCCACGCCGTCGCGGGTGAGCGCCTCGATGACCGTCTCCTCCTGGTTGGCCAGCACGCCGACCACCACGTCGTCGGACAGCGCCCCCAGGAACGGCAGGACGTCGGCGTAGAGCGTGCCCGCGGGGTGCCGCCAGTGCGCGCGGGTGCGCTCGTGCAGCTCGTCGCGGGCGCCGGCGTCGCCCAGCAGCTCGGTGGCCAGCGCGGTGCGCAGCGAGCCGCCCTGCTGGGCCCGGATCCGGTCGTAGACCCCGGCGAAGGCGGACCGGTCGACCGGGCCGCGACCGGCCTGGGCGCTCATCTCGTCCAGGGCGGTGAGCACGGCGTCGACGAAGTTCTGGTCGTCGTAGATCGGCCCCCCGACGTCGAGGAACACCGCGCGGGGGGCCGCGGGCAGGCTCACGCCGTCCCCCCGGCCAGCGAGCGCCGGCGCTCCTCGATGTCGTCGCGGGCGAAGAACTCGTCCACCGACTCGGTGGGCAGGGGTGCCACGCCCCCGGCGGCGTAGGCGGCCGAGCGGACCAGGGCGCCCTTCACGGCCATCTGCGACACGCCCTCGACCCCGGCCGCGCTCGGGGCGTGGGCCACGATGCCGTGGTTGCCCAACAGCACCAGCTGCGGGAGCTCGCCCCACGTCTCCCAGTGCCGGGTCAGCCCCTCCAGGTACACCCGGCCCAGCTTGACCCCGGGCTGGGCGTAGGGCACGAACAGCGGCCGGCCGATGACCACCGCCTCGTCGGAGTAGACGTGCCGGTCCCAGGCGGTGGCTGCGTGCACGCTGGCCAGCAGCCCGACCACCGCGGTCGGGTGGGTGTGCGCGACGAAGGGCACCGGGGCGAAGGCCTGCGCCGCGACGTGCACCAGCGTCTCGATCGACGCCCGGCGCCGGCGGCCGTCGTGCTCGCCGGCGTCCAGGGCGGCGGTGAGGTCGGCCTGCGTCGAGCGCGGGTCGCGCACCAGCTCGACCAGCGGGTCGACGTCGACGACGACGAAGTCCTCGGCGGTGGCGGTGCGCATGCTCGAGCCCGACGCCTTGACCACCACCCGGCCGTCGGGCAGCCGGGCCGAGGTGTTGCCCTCGGCCAGGATGACCAGGTCGCGGCCGGGCTCCCCGAGGTCGCGGGTGAGCTGGACCAGGTCGGGCCCGACGAGCGAGGGGTCCCACGTCGCGGTCACTGGGTTCCTCCGTAGCGGCGGTTGGTGATGCCGTTGAGCAGGGCGGCGAAGACGAGCACGGCGCCGAGGGCGAAGAGCTGGAGCTGGGTGCCGGCGTTGCCGGGGACGGCGAGCAGGATCCCGGCGTTGAGCCAGACCACGAGCAGGGCGGCCAGCACGACGCCGGCCACCCGGCCGATGCCGCCGGTGATGGCGACCCCGCCCAGGACGGCGATGGTGATGGCCGGCAGCGCCATGCCGGTGCCCGAGACGCCGGCGTCGGGCCGGGCCGAGGCGAACTGCGCCACGGTGACCACGGCGACCAGGCCGGAGATGGCCCCGGCCGCCACGTAGGCGGAGAAGCGGGTGCGTCGCACGTCGATGCCGGTCCACTCGGCGGCCACGTCGTTGGTGCCGACCGCGTACAGGCGTCGTCCCCACGTGGTGCGGGCCAGCACCAGCCAGACCACCACGACCGTGGGCACCAGGAAGGTGAAGATGCCCAGCGGCACGCGGGGGAAGGACTCGGGCAGGAAGGGCAGCTGCACCGCCGCGGCGGTGGAGTACAGGTCCTGCACCGGCTTGGTGCTGATCGGCTGCTGGTCGTTGATGACCAGCGCCAGCGACCGGAAGGCGTAGTAGGTGGCCAGCGTGGTGATCAGCGCGGGGAAGCCGACGTAGGCGACCAGCACCCCGTTCAGCGCGCCGCACAGCGCCCCGAAGGCCACCGCGAGCGCCAGCGCGGCCAGCAGCGACCAGCCCCACTGCCCGTAGGCGAAGCCGAACACCATGCCGGTCAGCGAGACGATGGCGCCCACCGAGAGGTCGATGCCGCCGCGCCCGGAGGTGATGACCAGCAGCTCGGCCAGCCCCAGCAGCACCAGCGGGACCAGGTTGATCAGCGTCGCGGACATGTAGGACGGGCTGTACGGGGCGCTGAGGTAGTTGTTCTGGCTGAGCGTGGTCATGGTGATGACCACCGCGACCAGCAGCACCACCAGCAGCGCGATCCGCTGGGTGAGCACCAGGCGCAGCAGCCGGGAGGCGAGCGAGGGCCGCTCGTCGCCGGTCGTGCGGGCCGGCGGGGTGCCGGTGGGGTCGGGCACGGTCGCGGTGGTCACGAGGTCCTCCTGCTCCGCTGCCGGACGAGGTCCGCACCGACGGCGACGACGATGAACAAGCCGACGAACAGGTCCGACAGCTGGGACTGCCAGCCCAGCTGCGTGACGCCGGTGGTGACGGTCTGCACCAGCAGCGCGCCGAGCACGGTGCCCAGCACCGACCCCCGCCCACCGGTGATGGACGTGCCGCCGATGACGACGGCGGCGATGACGGCCAGCTCGGTGCCCGAACCGACCGACGCGGCCAGGCTGGTGGTGCCCTGCGCGATGACGAAGCAGGCGGCCAGGCCCGACAGCAGGCCGGTGAGCACGTAGGCGATCAGCGACCGCCGGCGGACGGCGACGCCGGCCAGGCGGGCGGCCACGGCGTCGCCGCCGATGGCGTAGAAGTGCCGGCCCCCGGCGGTGTGGCGCAGGTAGAACCAGGCCGCGGTCGCCACCACCAGCATGATCAGGAAGCTGTGCGGGATGCCGAGCGTGCGACCGGCCTCGCCCCGGCCGAAGAAGGCGAACGTGGCGGGGATGCCCTCGACGGTCGAGGACCCGAAGAACTGCAGGCCGACGAACTTGAAGAGGTTGAGCGTGCCGAAGGTGATGATGATCGCCTGCACCCGCCCGTAGGCGATGAGCACGCCGTTGACCAGGCCGAGGACACCGCCGACCAGCACCGACAGCAGGACGGCGACCGGCAGGGACAGGCCGTGGTCGACCAGCGCCTGTGCCGTGACCACCGCCGACACCATGACGATGCTGCCCACCGACACGTCGATGCCGCCGGTGATGATCACGATGGTCATGCCGACGCCGATGAGCGCGATCGGGCTCATCGAGACCAGCAGCGGGATGATCGACCCGCTGGTGAAGAACGCCGGCGTGGCCAGGCCCAGCACCAGCCACAGCGCGGCGATGACGACGACGAGCACGACCTCCTGGCCGGTGACCGGCCGCGGCAGGATCCGCCCCCGCGCGGGGGCGTCGTGCACGACCTCCCCCACCCCGCCCGGCGGGGTGGCCGTGGTGGGTGCGCTCATGCCGGCACCCCCGACTCGTCCACGGCCCCGGCGGCGGCGGCGAGCACGTCGACCTGGGTGGCGCCCGGGCCGAACTCGACGGTCGTGGTGCCGGCGCGGACCACCTGCAGGCGGTCGGAGATGCGGATGGCCTCGGCGAGGTCGGAGGTCACGATGAGCACGGCGGTCCCGTCGTCGGCGAGCTGGGTGATGATCCGGTGGATCTCCTCCTTCGCGCCGACGTCGACCCCCTGGGTCGGTTCGGCGAGCACGAGGATCCGGGGGCGTTCGACGAGCTGGCGGGCCAGCACGACCTTCTGGGCGTTGCCGCCCGACAGCGCGGAGACCGCCTGCTTCTCGTCGGGGGTCTTCACCGAGAGCCGCGTGATCGAGCTGCGGGCCACCTCGCGCTCGCGGCGCCGGTCGACCCACACCCCCAGCCGGGACAGCAGCGGCAGGTGGCCGGCGGAGATGTTGAAGGAGATGGGCTGGAAGCCGAACAGGCCCTGCTGCTTGCGGTTGGCCGGCAGCAGCGCGATCCCCAGCTGCTGGGCCTGGCGCGGGGACCGCGGGCTGACCTCGCGGCCGGCCACCAGGATCGACCCGGCGGTGGCCCGGCTCATCCCGTAGACCGTCGCGCCGATCTCGGCGACACCGGACCCGACGAGGCCGTAGAGACCGACCACCTCACCGGGCCGGATGGCGACGTCCACGTCGTGGAAGGCACCCTCCAGGCCCAGGCCGCGCAGCTCGAGCACCGGGTCGCCGTCGGGCACGACCCGCTCCTGCCGGGCGTCGTCGAGGATGCCGCCGACCATGAGCTCGACGATGCGGCGCACGCTGAGCTCGCCGATCGGGTGGGTGCCGATGGTCTGCCCGTCGCGCATGACGGTGACCGTGTCGGCGATGGTGAACAGCTCGTCGAGGCGGTGGCTGATGTAGATGATGGAGACCCCCGAGGCGGCCAGCCGGCGGACGACGCCGAACAGCACCTCGACCTCGGTGTCGGTGAGGATCGCCGAGGGCTCGTCGAGGATCAGCACGCGGGCGTCGCCGGCCAGGGCCTTGGCGATGGAGACCTGCTGCTGCTCGGCGATGGACAGCTGGCCCACCGCCACGGTGGCGTAGCGGGCGGGCAGGCCGATGAGCTCGAGCAGCTCCACGACCTTCGCGTTCTGGGCGGCCCAGTCGATGCGGCCGCCGCGGGTGATCTCGCGGCCGGTGAAGACGTTCTCGGCCACGGTGAGCTCGGCGAACAGCTGCGGCTCCTGGTAGACCGTGGCGATCCCCAGGGCCAGGGCGGCGGCGGTGGAGCCGATGTCGGTGGGCCGGCCGTCGAACTCGACGCGGCCGGTGTCGGCGGTCTCGGCGCCGGACAGGATCTTGATCAGCGTGCTCTTGCCGGCGCCGTTCTCGCCCACGAGGGCGTGCACGCTCCCGGCGTCGACGCGCATGTCGGCGTGCCGGATGGCGCGCACCGCGCCGAAGCGCTTGGCGATGCCGGCGACCTCCAGACGGGGCGGCGCCGCTGGGGTCGGGTCTGCGGTCATGACCGGGTCCTCCGGGGTTGGCGGTACGGGGTGGCCGGCACGCGCGCGGGGCGCGCGTGCCGGCCGGGGTCCGATCAGTAGTCGAAGTCGCCCACGTTCTCGGTGGTGATGACCAGCGGCGGGCCGAGCAGCAGGGTCTTCGACGAGTCGTCGTACTCGACGCCGGACAGGTCGGAGCTGACGTCGTTGCTGGCCTCGAAGCCCGCGTCGTCGGACAGCTGCAGGCCGGCCCAGGCGGTCAGGTAGCCCAGGTTCTGCACGTTCCACAGCACGCTGGCCGAGGACGAGCCGTTGGCGAGGTAGTCGGCCATCGAGCGCGGCGTGCCGAGGCCGACGGTGAAGACCTGGCCCACCCGCCCGGCGTCCTGCACGGCCTGCGCCACACCCGGCGCGGCCGAGGTGCACTCGCCGACCAGGCCGGTCAGCGTCGGGTCGGCGTTGAGCAGGTCGGTGGCCATCTGCGTGGCCGCCGCCTGGTCCTCACCGGCGTAGACGACGTCGGTCAGGGTCACGTCGGGGTACTGCGAGGCGGTGTACTCCCGCTGCACGTCGATCCAGGAGTTGAGGTTCTCCGCGGTCTCGCCGCAGGAGACGATCGCGTAGCGGCCGGTGCCGCCCATGGCGTCGACGATCTGGTCGGTCAGCGCCTGGCCGATGCCCTCGGCGGTGGCCTGGTTGACGAACACCTCGCGGACCGAGTCCGGGGCGTCGGTGTCGGTGGTGCCGACCTTGATGCCGGCGTCCTCGGCCTCCTGCAGCAGCGGGGCCATCGAGTCGGGGTCGTTGGGGGCCACGAAGAGGACGTCGACGCCCTGCTGGATGAAGGAGCGCACGATGTCGGCCTGGGCGGCGGCGTCGGCCTCGACCGGGCCCTGGTAGAGCCAGGTGCAGCCGAGCTCCTCGCAGGCGGCCTGGCCGCCGGCGTTCATCGCCTCGAAGTAGGGGATGCCCTGCAGCTTCGGGACGAAGGCGATGGTGGGTCCGCCGGACTCCCCGCCCGAGTCACCCCCGGAGGCGGACCCGCCGCTGCCCTGGCCGCAGCCGGTCAGCACGAGGGCCAGGCCGACCCCGGCCACCACGGACTTGTAGTGCGCTGCCTTCATGATCACTCCATCGTGTTGCGGGTGGTCCCCGCTGTGCGGCCGCCGCCCGTGGGGTCAGCGGGTGTCACCCCGGGCCGGAGGGCCCGGGAGGTCTGTCAGGGCCCGCGGAGGCCCCGGGCGCGGTCGTCCTCCTCGACCAGGCCGCGCAGCCGCGCGGCGGCGTCGTCCCAGGCGGCGGAGGCCCGCGGCTCGTGCGAGCGCAGCTCGGTGGACGCGGCCACCACCCGGCGCAGGTCGGCCAGGTCGGCCAGCTCGCCGAGGGCGATGAGCTGCACCCCCGCGTTGCCCAGCGCGGTGGCCTCGGCCGGCCCGCAGTGCACCGGCAGGCCGGTGGCGTCGGCGGTGGCCTGGGCCAGCAGGCGGTGGTTGGCCCCGCCGCCGGTCACGTTCACCGACCCCGGTCGCCGTCCGGTCACCTCGGCGACGTCGTCGACGACCAGCCGGTAGGCCAGGGCGAGGCTGTCGACCACGCAGCGGGCGACCGCACCGACGCCCTGGGGCACCGGGTCGCCGTGCCGGGCGCAGTAGGCCTGCACGCGCGCGGGCATGTCCCCGGGGGCCAGGAAGTCCTGGGCGTTGACGTTGACGACGCTGCGCAGCGCCGGCTCGGCGGCGGCCAGCTCGGCGATCTGCGCGTAGTCGAGGTCGTGCCCCTCGGCCCGCCACTGCGCGCGGCACTGCTGCAGGACCCACAGCCCCATGACGTTGCGCAGCAGCCGGGTGGTGCCGTCGTAGCCGCCCTCGTTGGTCAGGTTGGCCGCCGCGGTGCCGGCCGTGATGAGCGGCTGGTCGCGCTCGACGCCGACCAGCGACCAGGTGCCGGAGGAGATGAACACGCCCCCGGGCGTGGCGAACGGGGTGCCCACCACGGCGGCCGCGGTGTCGTGGCCGGTCGGGGTGATGACGCGGGTGCGGCCCAGGCCCCGCTCGGCGAGCGGCCCGGTCACCGCGCCCAGGTCGGTGCCGGCCGGCACGACCTCGGGGAACAGCCGGGAGGGGATGCCGAGCTCCTCGGCCAGGTCGACGGCCCACTGCCCGGTGTCGCTGCGGTACAGCGCCGAGGTCGAGGCAGCGGTGGACTCGGTGACCCGGGCGCCGGAGAGGAGGTGGTGGAAGACGTCGGGGATCATCAGCATCGTCTCGGCCCGGTCGAGCCGGTCGGTCCGCGCGGCGTCGTCCATCAGGGCGAAGACGGTGTTGATCTCCATGGTCTGGATGCCGGCCGCGCCGTACAGGCGGTCGGCACCCACCCGCTCGACCGCCTCCCGCATGGCGCGCACCTGCCGCGGGTCGCGGTAGCAGGTCGGCTGGTCGACCAGCGACCCGTCGGCGGCGAGCAGGCCGTAGTCGACGCCCCAGGTGTCGACCCCCACCGAGGCGACGGGGGTCGAGGCGGCCAGGCCGGCGAGCACGTCGGACACGTGCGTCCACAGCGCGTCCAGGTCCCACCGGAGCAAGCCGTCGGCGAAGGGGCGGGCACCGTTGGGGAACCGGCCGGCGACGTCGAGCGCCAACCGCTCGCCGTCGAAGGCCGCCCGGACGACGCGACCGCTCTCGGCCCCGAGGTCGACGGCGGCCACGCTCAGCCCTCCCCCGGTCACCGGCCGGCCTCGACCTCGACGGCGTGCACGGGGACCCCGGCGGACTTGATCGCCGCCGCGGCCGCGGGGTCGACCCCCGAGTCGGTGTAGACGGCGGTCAACCGGTCGACCGGGACGCAGGTGTGGATGGAGAAGCTGCCGAACTTGCTGGAGTCCAGCAGGCCGTAGACCAGGTCGCAGGCGTCGGCCAGCTGCGCCTTGGCCGCGGCCTCCTCGCTGGCGAGGTCGAGCAGGCCGCGCTCGGCGGAGATGCCGTGACCGCCCAGGAAGCCCCGGTCGATCCGGCCCCGGCCGGCGAGGACGTCGCCGACGTGGCCGACGAGGGACCGCGCCGAGCGGCGCACCGTGCCGCCGGGCATGACGACGGTGGCGTCGGTGCGCTCGCTGAGCAGGGTGGCCGTGGGCAGGCTGGTGGTGATGACCACCAGGCCCCGGCGGTCGACGAGCTGGGCAGCCAGGTACCAGCAGCTGGTCGAGGAGTCCAGGGCGATGACGTCGCCGTCGCGCACCAGGGGCGCGACCGCTTCGGCGATGGCCTCCTTCGCCGCCTGCCGGTGGCGCAGGCGGGTCTCGAAGGCGCCCTCCTCGGCGGCCGGGGTCGCGACCGCGCCGCCGCGGACCCGGCGCAGCGCCGAGCGCTGCTCGAGCGCCTCGAGGTCCTTGCGGATGGTGACGGTGGAGACGCCGAGCTGGGCCGCCAGCTCGGTCACCTGCACCCGACCGACCACCTCGAGCGCCTGCAGGATCGCCTCCGACCGGGCGAACTCGTCGAGTGCGACCACCGCGCCGTCACCTCCGCCCTGGCTGTCCGTGAGCTGGGTCTCTGTGACCCAGGCCGCAACCTTGGAGAAAGCGAAAGCGAGCGTCAAGTAACGAAAGCGCAACGAAAGCGCAGTGGTTGTCCACCGCAAGTCCCGGCTTGCGGATGACCGGGACACCCCTGCAACGGGGGGCCTGACGCGGGTGGCGGTCGACGGGCCACCTGTCCCCGCGGGCCCGGTCCGGACCGGGATCAACCGGTCGTCTGGCAGGACCACCTGGGAATCCGACTCGGGGATGACTCGGAGAAAGCTGTGATTGTCCTACTGTCCGGGCACACCGCAACCCGGAGGAGATCCCATGCGCGTTCGTCGTCTGCCCGGCACCGTCCTCGCCGCGGCCGCCGCGGCCCTCGTCCTGGCCGGCTGCTCCTCCTCCGGGGGCGGCGGCGAGGCCGCGGCGGAGGAGACCACCTCGCCGCTGAGCGCGTACCTGGACGCCGTCTGGGGCGGCGACCTGTCCGAGGAGGAGCAGCAGCGGCAGTCCGAGGACCAGAACCGGCGCGTCGAGGAGCTGGTCGCCGACTGCATGCAGGAGCAGGGCTTCGAGTACGTCCCGAACACGGCGAACCTCAGCTGGGGTGGCGGCACCGAGTACGAGTGGGAGCCCGACGACCGGGCGTGGGTGTCGCAGTACGGCTACGGCGCGGTCGACTTCCCCGGCCGTGACGACGTGCCCGAGGACACCGGCGAGGAGTACGTCGACCCGGACGGCGACTACGTCGAGAGCCTCTCGGAGTCCGAGCAGACCGCCTTCTACGAGGCGCTGAGCGGTCCGGCGCCGACCGAGGAGCAGATGGCCGCCATGGAGGACGGCAGCTACGAGTACGACTGGGAGGACAGCGGCTGCTACGGCGCCGCCCAGCACGAGGTGTACGAGGCCGAGGACCTGTCGCAGTCGGCGGAGTTCGCGTCGCTGTTCGAGGCGATGGACGAGTTCTGGACCAGTACCGGTGAGTCGCCGGAGATGAGCGCGCTGGACGGCGAGTGGGCGGCCTGCATGGACGCCGCGGGCCACCCCGGGTTCGCCCAGCAGTGGGACGCGCAGAACTCGATCTACGACGAGCAGAACGCGCTGTACGAGGCCGGCGGCTCGGGCGAGGAGTACGTCGAGCCCGACCAGGCGGCCATGGACGCCCTGGGCGAGCGCGAGGTCGAGCTGGCCCTGGCCGACCTGGACTGCCGCGAGGAGACCGACTACCGCGACCGGCAGACCAGCATCCAGAACGAGCTGGAGCAGCAGTTCGTGGACGACCACCGGACCGAGCTCGAGGCGCTGCGCGCCGCGGCCGAGCAGGACTGAGCGTGGACCGGGACGCCACCGCCGCGCTCGACCCCGTCGACCCGACCGACCCCGCCGACCCCGCCACCGGGGGACGACGCGCCCGGCTCGCCGCGTGGGCGGCCCTCGCGCGGCGCAACCGCACGCTCGGGCTCACCGCACTCGTGGCCGTGGTCGCCCTGGTCGCGGGGCTCGTGCTCGGTCGGTTCGTGCTGGTCCCGGACGACGCGGCCGCCGACACCCCCGCGCCGGGCCTGGTCACCGCCCCGGTCGAGCTCGGCCAGCTGAGCAACGACGTCACCATCCGCGGCGAGGTCGCCTACGCCGACCCGGTCGAGGTCACCGTCGACACCTCGACGCTGTCCGGGCCGGCCGTCGTCACCGGGCAGGTGCCCGAGGTGGGCGCGGAGCTCGGCCCGCTCTCGGTGGCGCTGGAGCTGGCCGGTCGGCCGGTCATCGTGCTGCCCGGCGAGCTGCCAGCCTACCGCACGCTGCGGGTCGGGGTGTCCGGCCCGGACGTCGTCCAGTTCAAGGAGGCCATGCGCGCCGTCGGCCTGGACGCCGGCGACCCGGCCAGCAACCTCTTCGACGGGACGGCCGCCGCGGCCATCGGCACCCTCTACGCCCAGGCCGGCTACCCCGCACCCGCCGGCGAGGAGGGCGCCGCGGACGCGGTGTCCGCCGCGTCCGAGGCGGTCACCTCCGCCCAGCAGGGGCTCACCGCGGCGCAGGCCGCGCTGACCGCCGCGCAGGCCGGCCCCGGCCCGGTCGAGGTGCGGACGGCGGACAACGCGGTGGCCAGCGCCCAGCGCGCCCTCGACGCGGCCCTGGCCGCAGACCCCGGCGACACCGCCACGATCGGCGACCTGCGGGACGCGCTGGCGCTCGCCCAGCTGCAGCGCCAGCAGCTCGGGGCGCCGCGCAGCACCACGGAGGAGCGGGCCGCGGTCACCGGGGCCCAGCAGCTGGTCGACCAGGCCCAGGACGCCCTGGCCCAGGCCCGCCAGGACGCGCTGCCCTCCCTGCCCGCCGGCGAGGTGCTCTACCTGCCCCAGCTCCCCCGGCGGGTCGACGCCACCGAGCTGCGCCGCGGCGCCGTGCTGGAGGGCGCCGCCATGACCGTCTCCGGTGCCACCCTGGGGCTGAGCGGCACGGTCGCCGCGGCCGACGCCCGCCTGCTCTCCCCCGGCCTCACCGCGGCCTTCGACCTGCCCGAGGGGGGCGAGCAGGCCGCCACCGTCACCGCGGTGACCCCCGGGACCGACGCCGAGGACCGGTGGACCGTCGAGCTGGAGCCGGCACCGCTGACCCCCGAGCAGATCACCGCGCTGCAGGGCGCCAACGTCCGCGTGCAGATCCCGGTCGGCGCCACCGAGGGCGACGTGCTGTCGGTCCCGCTGGCCGCGCTCTCCGCCGGCCCCGGCGGGGAGTCCCGCGTCGAGGTGGTGGACGGCGACCCCCGCGACGGGGAGCGCGCGGCGACGCGGCTGGTCACCGTGGACACCGGCCTGGCCGCCGACGGCGCCGTCGAGGTCACGCCCACCGGGGGCGAGCTGGGCGAGGGCGACCTCGTGGTGGTCGGGCGGTGACCGCCCCGGCAGCGACCGGCGCCCGGCACGCCGGGCCGGGCACCGAGCCGGCCATCGAGCTGCGCGACGTGACCCGCTCGTTCCCGGGGCCGCCGGAGGTGCAGGCGCTCAAGGGCGTGAACCTGACGGTCGCGGCCGGGGACTACCTGTCGATCGTCGGGCCCAGCGGGTCGGGGAAGTCCACGATGCTCAACATCCTCGGCCTGCTCGACCGGCCCACGGTCGGTGAGTACCGGCTGGGCGGCATCCTGACCAGCACGCTCAGCGAGGACCAGCGCGCGGCCGTCCGGGCCCGGCAGCTGGGGTTCGTGTTCCAGGCCTTCCACCTCATGTCGCGGCGCACCGTGCTGGACAACGTGCTCCTGCCGATGCTCTACGCCGGTACGCCCCGGGACGAGCGCGAGCCGCGCGCACGCGAGGCGCTGGAGCGGGTCGGGCTCGGGCACCGGGTCGCCTTCCTGCCCGGTCGGCTCTCCGGCGGCGAGCGGCAGCGGGTCGCGGTCGCCCGCGCGGTCGCCACCCGGCCGCGGGTGCTGCTGGCCGACGAGCCCACCGGCAACCTCGACCAGACCACCACCGGCGGCATCATGGAGCTGTTCGAGGACCTCCACGGCGACGGGCTCACCCTCGTGGTCATCACCCACGACGCCGCCGTCGCACGCCGTGCGCGACGCTGCGTGCGGCTGGCCGACGGCCGCGCGGAGGAGGTGTGAGGCTGCCCCGCCGCCGACGCGGTGCCGCCCCGCCGTCCGCCGTCGACCCGGTCCCGGCCCGCGACCGGTTCGGCCTCACCGACCTGCTCGGGGAGGCCACCGCCGACATCGGCGCGCGGCCCGGCCGGCTGGTCACCACCGTGGTGGGCACCGTGCTCGGGGTCGCCGCCCTGATCGCGACCATCGGCTTCGCCCAGACGGCCGCCGCGCAGATCGCCCGGCAGTTCGACGCCGCGGCCGCCACCGCGCTGGTGGTCACCCCGGCGACGGCGAGCACCGGAGGGGGCGAGACGGTCGCCACCGGCACGCTGCCCTGGGACGCCGTCGACCGGCTGGAGCGGCTGGCCGGGGTCGACTCCGCGGCGCTGCTGGCGGAGCTGTCGCTGCCGGAGGCGACCGTCACCGCCGTCGCGGTCAACGACCCGTCCCAGGCGCCGGTCGCCCCGCCCGCGCTGTACGCGGCGTCCGCCGGGCTGCTCGACACCGTCGGCGGGCACCTGGCGACGGGGCGGTTCTTCGACTCCGGGCACGACGCGCGCGGGGACCGGGTGGTGGTGCTCGGCAGCCGCGCGGCGGAGCGGCTGGGTGTGGACCGGGTGGACAGCCAGCCGTCGGTGTTCGTCGACGGCATCGCCTACGCGGTGCTGGGCATCGTCGACGCCACCGATGTCCGCGCCGAGCTGCTGGACGCGGTCGTCCTGCCCACCGGCACCGCGCGGGCGGACTTCGGGCTGCGCGCCCCCGGCGACCTGCAGGCCCACATCGCCGTCGGAGCCGGTCCGCAGCTCGCCGAGCAGGCGCCGCTGGCGCTGGCGCCCGACGCCCCGGAGACCGTCGAGGTGAACGCTCCGTCGGCCCGCTCGCAGCTCGGCCGGGCCGTGCAGGCCGACGTCAACGGCGTGTTCGTCATCCTCTCGGTGGTGGTGCTGCTGGCCGGCGGGGTCGGGATCGCCAACGTCACCATGCTCTCGGTCGTCGAGCGGATCGGGGAGATCGGGCTGCGGCGGGCGGTCGGGGCGACCCGCCGCCAGATCGCCGGGCAGTTCATGGCCGAGTCGGTGGTCATCGGCCTGCTCGGCGGGCTCATCGGCGCCGCGGTCGGGGTGCTCGCCGTCGTCGGCATCTCCGTCGCCCGGGGGTGGAGCCCGGTCGTCGACCCGTGGACCGCGCTCGGCGGCACGCTGCTGGGCGCCGTCCTGGGCCTGGCCGCCGGTGGTCTGCCGGCCCGCCGCGCCGCCCGCGTCGAGCCGGTCGAGGCGCTGCGCGGGGGCACGTGACCCGCACCGGGACGACGCACCCGATCCGCCACCTGCTCTTCACCTGGGCGCCGCTCCGGCGTCGGGGCCGGTCCAGTCGCGCACCGCCTACTTCCAGACGGCTCGCCACGCCGGTCCCACCCGGGGCCCGGGCGGCGGCCCCTGGAACGGGAGTGACTGTGCGGACGACCCTCGTGCGGCCGGTGGCCGTGCTCTTCACCGCTGCCCTGGCCCTCACGGCCTGCGGCTCGGGCGACTCCGGCGGCGGCAGCGCCTCCGGCGGCGACGGCGACGCCGCCTCGGCGACCTCGCTCGCCGACTTCGGCAGCATGGACGCACTGGTGCAGGCGGCCCAGGCCGAGGGCACCCTCAACGTGATCGCCCTGCCGCCGACCTGGGCCAACTACGGCACCATGCTCGACACCTTCTCGCAGAAGTACGACATCGAGATCAACTCGGTCAACCCGGACGGCTCCAGCCAGGACGAGCTGAACGCGGTCACCAGCCAGCGCGGTCAGGACCGCGCCCCCGACGTGCTGGACCTGGGCACCTCCTTCGCCCAGCAGGCCGCCGCGCAGGACCTGCTCGCGCCCTACCAGGTGGCCACCTGGGACGACATCCCCGACGACCAGAAGGAGAACACCGGCCTCTGGTACAACGACTACGGCGGCTACGTCTCCATCGGCTGCAACGCCTCGGTCGTGACCACCTGCCCGACCAGCTTCGAGGAGCTGCTCGACCCGCAGTACGCCGGCCAGGTCGCCCTCAACGGCAACCCGACCCAGGCCGCGGCCGCCTTCGGCGGCGTCTGGGCCGCGTCGCTGGCCAACGGCGGCAGCCTGGACGACATCGGCCCGGGCGTGGACTTCTTCCGCCAGGTCAAGGACGCCGGGAACTTCAACCCGGTCGAGGTCACCCCGGCCACCATCCAGTCGGGCGAGACCCCGCTGGCCATCGACTGGGACTACCTCAACGCCTCGCTGACCGGCGACCTGGCCGACCAGGGCGTCACCTGGGAGGTCAACGTGCCCACCGACGGCCTGTTCGGCGGCTACTACAGCCAGGCCATCAGCGCCTACGCCCCGCACCCGGCCGCGGCCCGGCTGTGGCAGGAGTTCCTCTACAGCGACGAGGGCCAGAACATCTGGCTGGCCGGCGGCGCCCGGCCGGTCCGGCTGCCGGTGATGGAGTCCGACGGCACCGCCGACGCCGAGTCCCTCGCCGCCCTGCCGTCGGTGTCGGGCACCGCGGAGTTCCCGACCCAGGAGCAGAACTCCGCCGCCCAGCAGGTCGTCGCCAGCCGGTGGAACGCGGAGATCTCGGGCTGAGCACCGGCCCCGGCACCACCCCCCGCACGACCGCAGCGGTCCCCCGGCGCCACCGGCGCCGGGGGGCCCTGCCCGCGGTGCTGGGCACCCTGCCGTTCTTCCTGCTCGTCGGTGTCGTCCTGCTGCTGCCGGTCGTCGTGCTCGCCGTCGAGGCCTTCCGGGTCACCGACCCGGTCACCTACGAGGACACCTGGTCCACCTCGGCCATCACCTCGGTGACCACCGGCGCCTACGGCCGGGCCTACCTGGGCAGCCTGCGGCTGTCCCTCGTCACCGCGGCGCTGGGCACGGTCCTGGGCCTGGGGCTGGCCGCGGCGATGCTCTCGGTGCGGCGCGGCCGGCTGCTGCGCCGGCTGCTGCTCACCGCGTCGGGCGTGCTGGCCAACTTCGGCGGCATCCCGCTGGCCTTCGCCTTCATCGCCGCCATCGGCAACGCCGGCGTGGTCACCGCGCTGCTGTCCGACCTCGGCATCACCCTCGGCGCCTCCCTGTACTCCACGACCGGGCTCGCGCTGGTCTACCTCTACTTCCTGGTGCCGCTCATGGTCCTCACCATCACCCCCGCGCTGGAGGGACTGCGCCCGCAGTGGCGGGAGGCCTCCGACGTCCTGGGCGGTTCGGGCTGGCAGTACTGGCGCCGGGTGGGCGGGCCCGTGCTCCTGCCCTCGGTGCTCGGTGCCTCCGTGCTGCTGTTCGCCTCGGCGTTCGCCGCCTACGCCACCGCCCGCGCCCTGGTCGGCAGCAGCATCCCGTTGGTCACCCTGCAGATCGCCGACGCGCTGTCCTCCAACGTGCTGGTCGGCTCCGAGGCGCAGGGCAAGGCCCTGGCGCTGGGCATGGTCGTGCTGGTCGGCGCGGTCATGCTGGTCTACGGCTGGCTGCAGCGCCGGGCGAGCCGGTGGTCGGCATGACCGCCGTCGACACCGCGGCCGGCCTCCCGGCCGCGGCCGCCGCGGTGGACCCCGGCCCCGCGCCCACCGGTCGCCGCGGTCCCCGTCGCGCCGGGGTGCGCGTCGCCCGCGCCGTGCTGTTCACCGTGCTCGGCGCGTACTTCCTGGTGCCCATCGCGGCCTCGGTGGCCTTCACCGTCCGCGACCGCGGCACCGGTGGGCTGACCGCCCGCTGGTACACCGGCATCCCGTCGGCCGACGGGTTCGCCGAGACCTTCGGCCGGTCGCTGACCCTCGGGCTGCTCACCGTGGCCGGCACCCTGCTGCTCCTGCTGCCCACGGTCGTGCTGGTCACCCTGCGGCTGCCGCGGGTGCGCCGGGTGGTCGAGTTCCTCTGCCTGCTGCCGCTGGTGCTGCCGCCGATCGCCCTCGTGGTGGGGGTGCGCAGCGTGCTGTCCTGGGCACCGGACCACTTCTACGGGACCCCGCTGGCCGACGCCTTCTTCGCGCTCCAGGAGCCCGACCTGCCCTGGATCCTCGTGCTGGTCTACGTCGTCCTCGCCCTGCCCTTCGCGCACCGGGCACTGGACGCCGGGGTGCGGGCGGTCGACCTGGGCACGCTCACCGAGGCCGCCCGCAACCTGGGTGCGTCCTGGCCGCGGGTGCTGGTCACCGTCGTGGTCCCGGCGCTGCGCACCGCGGTGCTCAACGCCGCCTTCCTCACCCTCGCCCTCGTGCTCGGCGAGTTCACCATCGCCTCGCTGCTGGGCTTCCGCACCTTCCCGACCTGGATCGTCGAGATCTCCGGCGCCTCACCGCAGCTGTCGGTGTCGGTGTCGGTGCTCTCCCTGCTGCTCACCTGGGGGCTGCTCGTGCTCATCTCCGCCCTGGACCGCCGCCGCCCCCGGACGACGGCATGACCGCCGCCGTGGCCGGGACCCCCACCGCGACCGTCGCCGAGCTACGCGACCGTCCCCCGGCCGACGTCGTCCTCTCCGGGGTGACCCGCACCTACGGCTCCACCACGGCGCTGGACGCCCTGGACCTGCACGTCGCCGGCGGGGAGTTCCTCGCCGTCCTGGGGCCCTCCGGGTGCGGCAAGACCACCGCGCTGCGGGCGATCGCCGGGTTCGAGGTGCCCGACGCCGGCACGATCACCGTCGGCGGGCGCGACGTCACCACCGTGCCGCCGAGCAAGCGCGACATGGGCATGGTGTTCCAGGCCTACTCGCTGTTCCCCAACCTGACCGCCGCCGACAACGTGGCCTACGGCCTGGCCGTGCGCCGCCGGGGCCGGACCGAGCGCCGCCGGCGCGCCGCCGAGCTGCTGGAGCTGGTCGGCCTGGCCGACCGCGGCGACCGCTACCCCCACCAGCTCTCCGGCGGCCAGCAGCAGCGCGTCGCGCTGGCCCGCGCGCTGGCCGTGGCGCCGCAGGTGCTGCTGCTGGACGAGCCCCTGTCGGCGCTGGACGCGCAGGTCCGGGTCCAGCTGCGCGACGAGATCCGCCGCATCCAGCTCGAGCTGGGGACGACGACGGTCTTCGTCACCCACGACCAGGCCGAGGCGCTGTCGGTGGCCGACCGCGTCGCGGTGCTGCGGGCGGGACGGCTCGAGCAGGTCGCCTCCCCCGACGAGCTGTACTCGCGGCCGGCGACCGCGTTCGTCGCCCGCTTCGTCGGCACCACCAGCGCGGTGCCGGCACAGCTGCGCGCCGACGGGCAGGTCGACCTCCTCGGCACCACCCGCCCGGTGGCGGGCCCGGTGCCCGTCGGCGACGTGGTCGCGCTGCTGCGGCCGGAGCAGGTCGTGCTGCGCCCCGACGCGGGCGGCCGCGGCCGGGTGGTCACCCGCACCTTCTCCGGCGGCACGACCCGGGTCACCGCGGTCCTGCCCGACGGCACCGAGGTGGCCGCCGACGTGGTCAGCACCGAGTCCACCGAGCTGGTGCCGGGTACCGCGGTGGAGGTCGCCCCGACGGCCCGGCCGGTGCTGCTCGTCCCGGCCGGGGACGCCTGATGGAGGCCGAGCAGCGGGTGCAGCTCGCCCTGTCGGTGCCGCTGGTCGCGGCCCTCGGGGTGCAGCTGGTCGACCCCGGCCGCCCGTCGGCCGGGGTCTGGCTGCCGGTCGGGCCCCTGGCGGCCAACGGCGCGGGCGGCGCGCACGGCTCGGCGCTGTCGGCGGTGCTGGAGCTGGCCGGGTACCTGGCGCTGGCGCCCGCGCTGGCCGACGACGAGCACGCGGTGTCCCACGCCGTGGCGCTGCAGCTGATCGGCCCCGCCGCGGCGGGCAGCCGGGTGGTGGCGACCGGTCAGCTGGACCGGCGGGGTCGGCGCAGCGCGTTCGTCACCGCGGTCGCGCACGTGGAGGACGTGGTCGTCGCCCGCGCGCAGATCACGAAGACCGTGGTGCCCTGGGGCTGACCGGGCGGTACAGCTGGGCCACGACGCCCGACCGCAGCTCCTGCCGGTCCACGAGCTCCAGCGGCACCCGCTGCGGCAGGCCGGCGAGCAGCGTCGGGCCGTGACCGGCCACCAGCGGGTGCACCAGGAACTCGTACTCGTCGACCAGACCCGCGGCGGCCAACGCCACGGGCAGCCGCACACCGCTGACCGACAGCGGACCGCCGGGCTGCTCCTTCAGCCGCCGGACCGTCCCGACGACGTCGTCGCGCACCAGCTCGGCGTTCCAGTCCGCCGCGGGCAGGGTGCGCGAGAAGACGGTCTTCGGGACGGCGTCGAGCGCCTCGGCGAAGCGGACCTCGCGCTCCCCCATCCAGCCCGGCCAGCGCCCGTCGGCCGGACGGCGCCAGACCTCCGCCATCATCGCGTAGGTCACCCGCCCGAGGAGCATCACGTCGACCCGGCGGGCGCGCTCGGTCCACCAGGCCATCGACTCGTCGTCCGGCGGGAGGCCCGCCTCGTGGTGGCAGCAGCCGTCCAGGGTGGTGTTGATCGAGTACCGCAGCGGCCGCACGCCCGGGGACCGTACCGGTCCGGCGCGCCCGGAGGCCAGGAGCGCCGTCCCGGGGTCCGGGACGGCGCTCCGTGCGCCTCAGCCGCCGACCGTCAGCCCGCGGTTGCGCAGGATGCGCCGCTCGACCGGCGCGAAGACCAGCAGCTCGATGGCGATGCCCACCACCAGGATCAGCACGATCGAGGTGATGACCAGCGACATCTGCGAGAGCTCACGGCCCACGTTGAGCAGCTGCCCCAGGCCCAGACCCAGGGACGGCGAGTAGGTGATCAGCTCGGCGGCCATGAGCGAGCGCCAGGCGAAGGCCCACCCCTGGCGCAGGCCGCCCAGGTAGCCGGGCAGCGCCGCGGGCAGCAGCACGTGCCGCATCCGGCCGGCCGCGCCCAGACCGAGCACCCGCCCGACCCGGTCGTACAGCGGCGGGACCTGCTTGAAGCCGCCGAGCAGCCCGTTGGCGATCGAGGGCACCGCCCCCAGCAGCACCACGGTGTAGATGGCGGCGTCGGTGAGCTGGAACCAGATGATCGCCGCCGGCACCCAGGCCACCGACGGCAGGCTCTGCAGCCCGCTGACGATCGGGCCGACGGCCGCCCGCACCCACCGGCTGGACCACAGCAGCAGGCCCAGCAGGGTGCCGATCACCAGCGACAGGGCGAACCCGACGAAGCCCCGGCTGACGCTGACCCACACCGCCTCGAGCGCGCGGCCGTCGGCGACGGTCTCCAGGAACGTCGACCAGACGTCGGCCGGCCCGGGCAGGGCGTAGGGCGGCTTGACCTCCGCGACGTAGGCGATCTGCCAGACCCCGACGAGCAGGGCGAGGAAGACGACCGGCGGCAGCACCGAGCGCACCAGCACCCGGCCGAGGCCCGGCCGGGGCGGCAGCTGCGGAGCGGTGTCCAGGGCGTCGAGCCCGGCCTCGACCGAGCGCGCGTCGGCGTGCCCGTCGACCAGGGTGTCCGCGGACCGGTCAGCCATGACGACTGATCTCCCGGTGCAGCTGGGCGGTGATCTCGCTGGCCATCGCCCCCACGGCGGGGGCCTCGATGGAGCGGGGGTGGGAGATGTCGATCCGCCACTCCCGCGCGATCCGGCCCGGCCGCGAGCTCATGAGCACCACGCGCTGCCCGAGCCGGACGGCTTCCCGGACGTTGTGCGTGACGAACAGGACGGTCAGGCCCTGCTGCTGCCACACGCGGACGAGCTCCTCGTGCAGCACGTCGCGGGTGATCGCGTCCAGCGCGGCGAACGGCTCGTCCATGAGCAGGACGGGGCTGTCCTGGGCCAGCGCCCGGGCCAGGGCGACCCGCTGCCGCATGCCGCCGGAGAGCTCGTGCACCCGCTTGCCCTCCGAGCCCGACAGGTTGACCAGCCCGAGCAGCCGCTCGGCCTCGGCGCGGCGCTCGGCCTTGGCCACGCCGCGGGCCCGCAGGGCCAGCTCGACGTTGCCCCCGGCGGTCAGCCAGGGCAGCAGTGCCGACTCCTGGAACATCAGCGCCGGGCGGTCGGCCGCCACCTGGACCGTCCCGGCGGTGGGCGGCAGCAGACCGGCGACGAGGTTCAGCAGCGTGGACTTGCCGCACCCGGACGCGCCCAGCAGGCAGACGAACTCACCGGGGGCGACGGACAGGTCGACCCGGTCGAGCACCGGCGGCCGGCCCTCCTCGAACACCTGCGAGACACCGGTCACCCGGACCGCCGGGGCGGCGTCGGTGGCCACCGCCTGGTCGGCGGTGAGGTCGCGGGTGGCCATCACTCGGTCCCGAGCCCGTCGGAGGAGACCGGGTCCAGGCCCTGCTCCTCGAGGATCGCGTTCAGCGGGGCCAGGTCGTAGATGCCGTCGAGGTCCACCTCGTCGGCGGTGGTGCCGGCCTCGACCGCGTTCTGCGCCGACTGCGCCAGCGCCGTCGCGACGGGGTCGTAGGTGACCGTGAGGTTCGACCAGGCCCGCTGCAGGACCGCGTCGTCCAGCGCCGAGCCGCCGGCCGCGACCAGGCCGTCGTTCACCGCGGCCTGGGCGGCGGTGGGGTCGGAGTCGGCGAACTGCACCGACTCCACGTTGGCGCGCAGCAACGCGTCGACGGTCTCGGGGTGCTGCTGCAGGAACTCGGTGCGCACGATCAGCTGGGTGGTCACGAACCGGCCCTCGGGCCACAGGTCCGCCTCGTCCACCAGCACGTGGGCGCCCTCGTCGAGGACCAGGTCCGACGCGTAGGGCTCGGGGACCCAGGCGCCGTCGAGGTCGCCGGAGGCGAACAGGCTGAGGATGTCGCTGTTCTTGGTCGGGGTGATGGTGACGTCGCCGCCGCCGTCCACGCTGTTGGCCAGGCCCTGCGAGGTGAGCCAGGTGCGCAGCGCGACGTCCTGGGTGTTGCCCAGCTGCGGGCTCGCCAGCGTCGTCCCGCGCAGGTCGTCGGGGGTGTCGATGCCGTCGCGCACGACGAGCTGCGCGCCGCCGGACGCCGCACCGGAGATGATCCGGATCGCGTCGCCGTTGCTCTGGGCGTAGGCGTTGATGGTCGGGCTGGGCCCGATGTAGGCGGCGTCCAGCCCGCCGGCGAACAACGCCTCGACCTCGTCGGGGCCGGCGTTGAACACCTGGGTGGTCAGGGTGGTGCCCTCGCCGAGCTCGTCCTGGATGAAGCCCTGCTGCACACCGATGAGGGCGGCCGCGTGGGTGACGTTGGCGAAGTAGCCGAGCCGCAGCTCCGAGGCGGGGCCGGAGGCGCTGTCGTCGGAGGAGGAGCCGCAGGCGGCGAGGGCCGAGACGGTCGTCAGCACGGCGAGCGCGGCGAGGGTGCGGGTGGTGCGTCGAGAGCGCATGGGTCTTCCTGGGGGCCATGGCGCAGCCACGTGCGCGTCCACCGGTGCCCGCGCGGCCGTGACCGCGCCCGAGGGAGGTGGGGGCGGTGGGTCAGACGGCGCGACAGAGACTGCTGCTCAGCCGACCCTGGTCGACGTGGCGGCAGACCACGAGGAGGGGCAGCTTGGGCACGCGGGGACCTTAACCCCATCTCCATCGGGATGGTGAGGAATCCGGGAACCCGTCCTGCACCGCGGGAGTGGTCCTGCTCACGGTGGCGGGACGACGGAGGGCCCGGCGCGTGCGCGCCGGGCCCTCCGTGGTGGCTCCCCCGTCCCGGGGGCCGGGCGTCAGAACGCCGGCAGCACCGCGCCGTCGTACTCGTCCTCGATGAACTGCCGGACCTCGTCGGAGTGCAGCAGCTCCTCCAGGGCCTGGATGCGCTCGTCGCCCTCGTCGCCGGTGCGCACGACGAGCAGGTTGGCGTTGGGGTTGCCCTCGGCCTCCTCCAGCGCCAGGGCGTCCTCGGCCGGGGAGAGGTCGGCGTCGATGGCGTAGTTGCCGTTGATGACGGCGATGTCGACGTCGGCCAGCGACCGGGGCACCTGGGCGGCCTCGACCTCGGAGATCTCGAGGTCCTTCGGGTTCTCCTCGATGTCCAGCGAGGTGGGCGCGGTGTCGCCGGTGTCGGCCAGGGTGATCAGGTCGTTGGCCTCGAGCAGCCGCAGCGCGCGGGCTGCGTTGGTCGGGTCGTTGGGGATGGCCACGGTGCCGCCGTCGGGCAGGTCGGCGAGGTCGGTGAGGGAGTCGGAGTAGATGCCCAGCGGCTCGATGTGCACCGGCTCCAGGGCGGTGAAGTCGTAGCCGGCGCTGGACTCCTGCTCCTCCAGGTAGGGGATGGTCTGGAAGAAGTTGGCGTCCAGCGAGCCGTCGTCGAGGGCGACGTTGGGCTGCACGTAGTCGGTGAACTCCACGACGTCGAGGTCCAGCCCGGCGTCCTCGGCCAGGTTCTCGTCGATGAACCGCAGGATCTCGGCGTGCGGCACGGGCGAGGCCCCGACGCGCAACGGCTCGTCGGCGGCGGACAGCTCGGCGTCCCCTCCCCCGCAGGCCGCCAGCACGGCGGCCGAGGTGAGGACGGACAGGGCGAGGGCGAGGCGGGAGCGCACGGTTCTCTTCTCTTCGGGGATGGTCAGCGACGCGCCAGGCGGCGCGCCCAGGTGTCGCCGCCGAACTGCAGCGCCTGGACGACGACGAGCAGCAGGACGACGGTGAGCAGGGTGATGTCGGTGCGGAACTGCTGGTAGCCGAACCGGATGGCGAAGTCGCCGAGCCCGCCGCCTCCGATCGCGCCGGCCATGGCGGAGTAGCTGATCAGCGCGACGACGGTGACGGTGACGCCGGCGACCAGCGAGGGCAGCGCCTCGGGCAGGAGCACGGTGCGCACCACCTGCCGGCGGCGGGCGCCCATGGCCAGGGCGGCCTCGACCTTGCCGTGGGACACCTCGCGCAGCGAGGTCTCCACCAGCCGGGCCAGGAACGGGACGGCGCCGATGGTCAGCGGCACGATCGCGGCGGTGGAGCCGATGGTGGTGCCCACCAGGCCGCGGGTGACCGGTGCGACCAGGACCAGCAGGATGATGAACGGCAGCGACCGGCCGAGGTTGACGACCAGACCGAGGACCCGGTTGGTCCAGGGTCGCGGGGCCAGCCCGTCGGGGGCGGTGACGGTCAGCAGGACGCCGAGCGGGATGCCCAGCAGCACGGTGAGCACGGCCGAGACCGCGACCATGTAGAGGGTCTCCCCGGTGGCGTCGGCCAGCTGCGGGGCGATCCGGGACCAGTCGCTCATGCCGCCACCCGCTCGACCTTGGAGCCCTCGGCGCGCAGCTGGGTGAGCGCGGTGTCCAGGCCGGACAGGTCGCCGTCGGTGATCCGCAGCAGCAGCCGGCCGTGCCGGCCGCCGGCGACGGTCTCCACCGACCCGCCGGCCACCTCGACGGCCAGGCCCAGCTGGCCGACCAGCACCCGCAGCACGTCGGCCTCGGGCGCGGCCTCGGTGACGGTGACCCGCAGCAGGGTGCCGGCGACGCGGTCGTCGGCCACCGGCGCGGGCAGCAGTGCCGCGGCCAGCGGCGAGTCGTCGCGGGTGAGGACGTCGTCCAGCCGGCCGCCGTCGACGACCCGGCCGGCCTCCAGCAGGACGGCGGAGTCGCAGACCGCCTTGACCACGGCCATCTCGTGGGTGATCAGCAGGACGGTGAGGCCGAGTTCGTCGCGCACCCGGCGCAGGAGCTGCAGCACCCCGGTGGTGCTGGCCTGGTCCAGGGCCGAGGTGGCCTCGTCGCAGAGCAGCACCTGCGGCCGGGCGGCCAGCGCACGGGCGATGGCGACCCGCTGCTTCTGCCCGCCGGACAGCTGCCGCGGCCGCGCACCGGCCCGCTCGGCCAGCCCGACGAGGTCCAGCAGCTCGGCCGACCGGCGACGCCGCTCGGCGCGGCCCACCCCGGCCAGCTCCAGCGGGTGCTCGACGTTCTCGGCCGCGGTCCGGGAGTCCATCAGCTCGAAGTGCTGGAAGACCATGCCGATGGAGCTGCGCGCCTGCCGCACCTGGTCGGCCGGCAGGTCGGTGAGCACCCGGCCGTCGACGGCCACCGACCCCGACGTGGGCCGCTCCAGCAGGTTGACCAGCCGGATCAGCGTGCTCTTGCCGGAGCCCGAGGGGCCGACGACGCCGGCGAAGTCACCGGCCGGGACGGCGAGGTCGACGCCGTCGAGGGCGACGACGTCGGGACCGCCGCGGCGGCCGGGGAAGACCTTGCGGACGTGGTGGAGCTCGATCACGGGACAGCTGTTCCTCGGGCAGACGACGGATGGGGGCGCAGCGCCCCCTCGGGGACGACGTCGTCAGCGACAGAGGTAGCTGGCCGTGCCGGCGTGGTCGACGGCGCGGTCGCACGTCAGGAGGAGCCGGGGCACGCCGCCCATCCTGCCTGCCTGTGCGCAATCCCTACAACGTCGGTGGACTTTCTGTGAGCAAGCGCTCAGCGTCGCCCGCCGTGGATCCGGAGCCCGGATCGACGACCGGGCTCCGGATCGTCGGTCAGGGGACCTCGTGCAGCTTCCCGGTGGCGACGTCGAGGACGAAGCCCCGGAGTGCACCCGACCAGCCTGGCGATGCACATCCCTGCCGAACTGGTGCGCGGTGCGGAGTCAGCGCAGGAGCGGGAGGACCTCCTCGCCCACCCGCCAGGCCTCCTCCAGGTGCGGGTAGCCCGAGAGCACGAACTCGTCGAACCCCAGGTCGGCGTACTCGGTGATCCGCGCGGCGACCTGCTCGTGGCTGCCCACCAGGGCGGTCGCCGCGCCCTCCCGGACCAGCCCGATGCCGGCCCACAGGTTCGGCGCCACCTCCAGAGACCGGGCGCCGTCCCCGGCCGACCCGCCGTGCAGCGAGGCCATCCGGGCCTGGCCGACGGAGTCCATCCGGGCGAAGCGCTCCTGGGTGGCCGCGACCGCGTGGGCGGGCATCCCGGCGAGCATCCGGTCGGCCTCGGCCCAGGCCTGTTCGGGCGTGTCCCGGCTGACCACGTGCAGCCGGATCCCGAACCGGACCGTGCGGCCCTGCGCTGCGGCCTTCTCACGCACCCGGTCCAGCCGCTCGGCGACCATCGTCGGCGGCTCGCCCCAGGTCAGGTAGGTGTCGACGTACTTCGCGGCGACGTCCTCGGCCGGCCCGGACGCCCCGCCCAGGTAGACCGGCGGGACGACGTCGGGCGGGTTGGTCAACCCGGCGCCCTCCACCCGCACGTGCTCACCGGCCAGGTCGAAGCGCTCCCCGGCGAAGCAGCGGCGCACCACCTCGAGGAACTCCGCGGTGCGGGCGTAGCGGGCGTCGTGGTCGGCGAAGTCGCCGTAGGCCCGCTGCTCGACCGGGTCCCCGCCGGCCACCACGTTGAGCCGCAGCCGACCCCCCGACAACCGCTGGAAGCTCGCCGCCTGCTGCGCGGCCAGCACCGGGGCGATGAAGCCGGGCCGGAACGCGACCAGGAAGTGCAGCCGCCGGGTGCGGTCCAGCAGCGCCGCGCAGGTCACCCAGGCGTCCTCGCAGCCGGACCCGGTCGGGGTCAGCACGGCGGCGAACCCGGCCTGCTCGGCGGCCTGGGCCACCGCGCCCAGGTAGTCCAGGGTCGGCCGCCGGCGCAGTGCGGCGGCGTTGTGCCCGCGGTCGGTGGTCGCCGGGCCGACGTCGCGGCTGTCGCCCCGGGTGGGCAGGAACCAGTGCATCTCCACCGGTGAAGTGCACCATGTCGATGGGAATTGACGGGATAGCAGTCGGGCACATAGGTTGCCGCCGTCGACCCGGGCGGGAGCCCACGGACCAGGACGAGGTGAGTGCAGTGCGACACAGCCTGCTCACCGTTCGCCGGGTGGTCGACCACGGGCGCGTCTGCAGCGCCCTCTGTCTGCGCACGCGCTGACCTCTCCTCACCTGACCCCGCCACCGGTCCGCCCTCACGCGCCGGGGCCTGCTCCGTGGAGTCCCCCTGTGACCACCCTGCTCGCGCGTGCCGAGGAGGAGGCGCCCACCGGCGCCGCCCCCGGCCGCCCGCGGCTCGCCCGCTCCGCCAGCCGCTGGCGCCGCGTCGGCGTCCGCATCCTGGCCACCGGCGTCCTGCTGGCGCTGTGGCAGCTGCTGTACTCGCTGCAGATCTGGAGCCCGGTGCTGCTGCCCTCACCGGGCGCGGTCTGGGAGGCGCTCGTGCGCACCTCGACCACCAACGACGGTGTGGTCGGCTACCAGGGCCACTACCTGATCGACCACCTCGGCATCAGCCTGGGCCGCATCGGTCTCGGGTCGCTGTTCGGCGTCGCCGCCGGCCTCGTCGTCGGGCTGCTCATGGGGACCCTGCCCTGGGTCCGGGTCGTCGTCGAGCCCTGGGTGACCTTCCTGCGCACCCTGCCGCCGCTGGCCTACTTCAGCCTGCTGATCATCTGGCTGGGCATCGACGAGTCACCCAAGATCTGGCTGCTCGGCATCGCGGCCATGCCGCCGGTCGCGGTCGCCACCGCGGCAGCCGTCGTCGGCGCCCCGGCAACCCTGGTGGAGGCCGCCCGGGCGATGGGCGCCAGTCGGTGGCAGACCACGATCAGCGTGGTGCTGCCCTCGGCGCTGCCGGAGATCTCCACCGGCGTCCGGCTGGCCGTCGGCATCGCCTACTCCTCCCTGGTGGCCGCCGAGACGGTCAACGGCCTTCCCGGGATCGGCGGCATGATCCGCCAGGCCCAGGCCTTCAACCAGTCCGACGTCGTGATCCTCGGACTCTTCGCCATCGGCATCTCCGGCCTGCTCATCGACGCCGCGCTGCGCGCCGTCGAGCGGCGGGTCGTGCCGTGGCGCGGCCGCGCCTGACCCCGCCGCCGCCCCCTCCGCACTCCCCGCAGACCTCCGGCCCGCCGGGTCGGACCCCACCCCGAAGGAACCCCATGACCGCGCACCGCGGCTGGCGGCGTCTTGCCGCAGCCCTGTCCCTGACCGCCCTGCTCGCCGGCGTCACCGCCTGCGGCGGCGGCTCGGACGACTCCGCCGACGGCGACCGGCCGACGATCCGCATCGCCTACCAGAACTTCCCCAGCGGCGACCTCGTCGTGAAGGACCAGGGCTGGCTGGAGGACGCGCTGCCCGACTACGACATCGAGTGGACCCTGTTCGACTCCGGCGCCAGCATCAACACCGCCTTCGTCGCCGACGCGGTCGACATCGCCGCCATCGGCTCCAGCCCGGTGGCCCGCGGGCTCTCCGAACCGCTGAACATCCCCTACCAGGTCACCTGGATCCTCGACGTCGCCGGCGACAACGAAGCCCTGGTCGCCCGCGACGGCGCCGGCATCAGCTCGGTGTCGGACCTGGTCGGCAAGAAGGTCGCCACCCCCTTCGCCTCCACCTCGCACTACAGCCTGCTCGCCGCCCTCGACGACGCCGGCGTCGACAGCTCCCAGGTCGACCTGATCGACCTGCAGCCGGCCGACATCCTGGCCGCCTGGACCCGCGGGGACATCGACGCCGCCTACGTCTGGCTCCCGACTCTGGCCGAGCTGCAGGACAGCGGCACCACGCTGACCACCAGCGCCGAACTGGCCCAGGGCGGCAAGCCCACCCTCGACCTGGGGGTCGCTGCCACCTCCTTCATCGAGGACCACCCGGACGCCGTCTCGGCCTGGCGTCAGGTGCAGGCCCGCGCCCTGCAGCTGATCGCCGACGACCCCGACGCCGCCGCAGCGGCCGTGGGCCGGCAGCTGGGCATCGACGCCGACGAGGCCGCCACCCAGCTCAGCCAGGGCATCTTCCTGAGCCCGGCCGACGAGGCCAGCGACCAGTGGCTCGGTGGCGCCGACGGCCCGGGCAACCTGGCCGCCAACCTCGAGGACGCCGCCCGGTTCCTCGCCGACCAGCAGCAGATCCCCGACGCACCGTCCCTGGAGACCTTCCAGGACGCGATCTACAACGACGGCCTCGAGGACGACGTCACCGGTGGCCAGTGACCAGCCGGCGGCGACCCCGCTGACCACGCCCCGGGGCGGCGCCCTGTCGCTGCGGGGGGTGGAGCACGACTACGGCCAGGGCCGGGACGCCGTGCACGCCCTCGGCCCGGTGACGCTGGAAGTGCCGGCCGGGGAGTCCCTGGTCCTGGTCGGCCCCTCCGGCTGCGGCAAGAGCACCCTGCTGCGGCTGGTCGCTGGCTTCGAGACCCCCACCCGCGGCACGCTCACCGTCGACGGGGACCAACCCGAACCGGGCCGGCAGGCCGGCGTCGTCTTCCAGCAGGCCCGGCTGTTCCCCTGGCGGACCGTCGGCGGCAACGTCGAGCTCGCCCTCAGGCTGGCCGGGGTGGCCCGCGAGGAGCGGCGGGCGCGGGCCGGCGAGCTGCTGGCCCGCGTCGGGCTCGAGGGCGTGGCCGGTCGGCGCACCTGGGAGGTCTCCGGCGGCCAGCAGCAGCGGATCGCCATCGCCCGGGCCCTGGCCGGCGCGCACCCCCTGCTGCTGCTCGACGAGCCCTTCGCCGCCCTCGACGCGCTCACCCGCGAGCGGCTGCAGGAGGACCTCCGCGGGGTCAGCGCGCAGACCGGGCTCAGCTCGGTGTTCGTCACCCACAGCGTCGACGAGGCCGTGTTCCTCGCCTCCCGGGTCATCGTCCTCACCCGAGCGCCCGGGACGGTCGCCCTCGACGTCGCCGTCGACCTGCCCCGCACCGGCGTCGAGCCCGACGAACTGCGCGGGTCACCGGAGTACGCCGCCTTCCGCGCCGAGATCGGCGCCGCCGTCCGCACCGTCGCCAGCTAGCACCCACCCGATCCGAGGAGCCGTCATGACCTTGCTCGCATCCACCGACACCCTGGTCGTCGAGCGCCTCGGCGCCTTCCACGGCGCCCGCATCCACGGCCTCGACCTCGCGCAGGCCACCGACGAGCAGATCGCCGCCGTCCGGGCCGCACTGGTGGAGCACAAGGTGCTCTTCTTCGGCGGCCAGGACCTCGACCCCGACTCCCAGGTGCGGCTGGGCAACCGGGTCGGCGAGCTCACCCCCTCGCACCCCGTCATCAAGGGCGTCGACGAGGCGCACCCGGAGATCTACGCGCTCGACGCCGCCGACAACGGCTTCGCCGACATCTGGCACACCGACGTCACCTTCGTCCGGCGTCCTCCCCTGGGCTCGATCCTGCGGGCGGTGTCGATCCCCCCGGTGGGCGGGGACACCCAATGGGCCGACGCGGAGGCCGCCTACGCCTCGCTGTCCGAGCCGGTCCGGCGGCTCGCCGACCAGCTGACCGCCGTGCACGACGGCACCCGGGAGTTCGGCTACTACCTGGCCCAGCGGGGCGGCAACAGCTGGGAAGGCGAGGACGTCGCCCGCCTGGAGCCGGTCGAGCACCCCGTGGTGCGGGTGCACCCCGAGACCGGCCGGCGCAGCCTGTTCGTCAACCCGGGCTTCACCTCGCACATCAGCGGGGTCTCCGACGCCGAGAGCCGGCACCTGCTGGACCTCTTCTACGCCCACATCACCAAGCCCGAGCACATCGTCCGGCACCGGTGGAGCGAGGGCGACGTCGCCATGTGGGACAACCGGGCCACGCTGCACTACGCCAACCGCGACTACGGCGACTTCCGGCGGATCATGCACCGCATCACCCTGCGCGGCGACGAGCCGGTCGGGGTCTGACCGGCACCGGCGGGCAGGATCACCGGGTGCCCTACGTCCTGCTCGCCGGAGCCATCGCCGCCGAGGTCGCCGCCACCTCGCTGCTCCCCCGGACCCTCGGCTTCACCCGCCCCGGGGTCAGCGTCCTGGTGGTGCTCGGCTACGCCGCCTCGTTCTTCCTGCTCTCCCAGGTCGTGAAGACCGTGCCGGTCGGGATCGCCTACGCGCTGTGGTCGGCGGTGGGCACGCTGGCCGTGGTGTCCATCGGCGCGGTCTTCCTCGACCAGCAGGTCACCGGGTGGCAGGTCGCCGGGATCCTGCTGGTCGTCGTCGGCGTCGTGCTGCTCAACCTCGGCGGCCCGACCGTCGGCCACGGCCCACCCGCGGGGTGAGCGCGACGACGACACGACCCCGACATACCGAGAGCCTGGTCAGACCGAGGTCTGACCAGGCTCTGGTGCTCCCCCGTCTGGACTCGAACCAGAAACCGTTCGAGTTGATCTTGTTGTATTCATGGTGTGCGGCTGGCGTTGAGAACGTGGGTCTGACCTGCGAAATCAGCGCCTCGAACCAAAGTCCGAATTCCGCCACAGCACTTCTCAACCGCCCCATTCTCGGTACATCGAACCGATTACGGAACCAGTTCGCCATTCCAAGCAGGTCATCGGCAGCCTCTTCGGCAGCGTCGCGCCGTGTTCCCGGGCGTGCCGCAGTACCTGGGCGCACCCGTGGCCACGGGCCCGGACGAGCGGCGAGACCTCGTGCGCGCACCTCTCGACGAGCAGGGGCGACCCTCACCGCGGCGAGCCGTGGCCGTCACCGCCTACAGCGACGGCCGTGGCCCGCCCGACCTCGCGCTAGCCCTGGCGCACCGCGTCGGTCTCGACCGGGGGCAGCTGGTCTCGCTTGCTCACCGCCAGGTAGGTCACGACCGCGACGATGGTGACCAGGAACAGCACGCTGGTCAGAGTCGTGCCGAGACCCAGGCCGCCGTCGACCTTGTCCTGCGAGAACCCGTCGCCCAGCGACGCACCCAGCGGGCGGGTGAGCACGTAGGCGATCCAGAAGGTCAGCACCGCGTTGGCCTTGAACACCAGGTGGCTGGCGGCCACCGCACCGATCAGCGCAGCGAACAGCAGCGCCGACAGCCAGTACCCGGCACCGAGGCGCTCGGCGGTCAGGTCACCGGCTGCGGTGCCGAGGGCGAAGGTGAACAGGATGGCAAGCCAGTAGAAGGCCTCCCGGCGACGGGTGACGATCGAGTGGATCGACAGGGTGCGCTCCGAGGCGTACCAGCCGGCGAAGGTGAGGCCCAGCGCGACGGCGAAGACGGCGGTGGTGGCCTCCAGCGGCACCCCCAGGTTGTCGGTCAGGTTGTCAGTGATCAGCGTGCCGACGACGCTGATCAGCACGACCGTGGCCCAGTACAGGGGCGCGATGTAGCGCCGGGCCCGGAACTGGAAGCCGAGGACGACGAGGAAGACCGCCCCGATGACCAGGGTGGTGTTGGTCAGCCCGAACCCGAGGGTGTCGTTGAGGTAGTCAGCGGCGGTCTCCCCGACCGTGGTGGCCAGGATCTTGATGACCCAGAACCAGATGGTGACCTCGGGGACCTTGTTCAGCAGCGCGCGCCCCGTCGAGGGGGCCAGGGGTGTGGTCATGGCGGCAGCGTCGGGCCCGTCGTCTGCACACGACCTGAACGGTTCGCCGACGATCGGGGCAGGTCACCCCATGATGGGTTCCGTGAGCGAACTCGAGCCCCGGGTGCTGGTCGTCGAGGACGACCACGGGCTGCGCGACGTACTGGCCCGCGGGCTGCGCGAGCACGACGTCGTCGTCGTCACCGCCCGGGACGGCGCGGGTGCGCTCGGCGCGGTGCGCGGCGCCGGCCCCGACGCCTTCGACGCGGTGGTCCTGGACATCGGCCTGCCCGACTCCGACGGCCGCGACGTCTGCCAGGCGCTGCGCGCGGCCGGGTTGACCGCGCCAGTCCTGTTCCTGACCGCCCGCGACCAGCTGCACGACGTCCTGTCCGGGTTCGCCGCCGGCGGTGACGACTACCTGGCCAAGCCCTTCCACCTCAGCGAGCTGGTGGCCCGGCTGCGGGTCGCCCTGCGCCGGTCGGCCGCGGCCCGGCCGGCGCCCTCCGGGCTGGCCCTCGACCCGACCACCCATGCCCTGGTCGGCCCCTCGGGCACGCAGCGGCTGACCCCGACCGAGTTCCGGGTCCTCGCCGCGCTGATGGCCCGCTCTGGAGAGGTGGTCCGGCGCCGGGACCTGCTGGCCGCCGGCTGGCCCGACGGCGCCCGGGTCGCCGACAACACCCTGGACCAGTACGTCGCCCGGCTGCGCCGCAAGGTCGACGCCGCCGGGGACGCCGGACGCTCCATCGGGACCGCCCACGGCGTGGGCTACACGTTCACGTGACCGACCGGACCGCCCGCACGAGCCTGCGCACCCGGCTGTCCTGGTCGGCCACGCTGGTGGTCGCGCTGTGGGTGCTGCTGCTCGCCGTCGGCGCCAACACGCTGCTCGCCCGGGTACTGGCCGGGCAGGCCGACGACGTCCTGCAGGCCCGCGCCGAGGCCGTCGCGCAGACCGTCGACGTGTCCGCCGACGGAACCGTGACCGTCCTGGACGCCCGCGACGACCAAGCCCTGGACGTCGGCACCTGGATCATCGACGGCGCCGGCGGCATCGTGGAGAGCCCGTCGGGCAGCACCGACGCCCTCGACCGCCAGGCCATCGAGCTCGCCGCGCGGGGCGCCGGGGCCGTCGACGTCGACGCGGGCGGACCGCTGCGGCTCCGCGCGCTGCCGTTGACCGACGGCGGTACCCGGGTGGCCAGCGTCGTCACCAGCACGTCGCTGTCCCCCTACCGGCAGGTCGAGCGCACCGCCCTGCTGGGCAGCGTCGGGGTGGCTCTGCTGCTGGTCGTCGTGGTGCACCTGGTGCTGCGCGCCAACGTCACCCGCGCGCTCCGACCGGTGCAGGACATGAGCGCCCAGGCCGATAGGTGGAGCGCCGACGACACCGACCTCCGGTTCGGACAGGACGCGCGCCCGGCCGAGCTCGCGGAGCTGGCCCGCACCCTGGACCAGATGCTGGACCGGCAGGCGGCGGTGCTGCGGCACGAGCAGCGGTTCACCGAGGAGCTGTCGCACGAGCTGCGCACCCCGCTGGCCCGCGCGCAGGCCGAGCTCGACCTGCTGCTGGCCCAGCCCCGCGGGCCCGAGGAGACCGCGTGGGCCCACGCCGCCGTCGACCGGGCCACCCGGTCCATGGCCTCGATCCTGGAGACGATGCTGTCGGCCGCGCGCAGCTCCGACGTGCTGACCCCCGGAAGGTCCCGCCTGGCCGACGCCCTCGCCCGGCTCGCCGACCCGCGCGGGGAGGACCACCCGGTGCCGGTCATCGTCGAGGTTGCATCCGACGTCGTCGTCGGGGTCGACCCCGACGTCGTGGTCCGGGCGCTGTCCCCCGTGGTCGACAACGGCGTCCGGTACGCCGAGACCGGTGTGCGGATCACCGCCCGGCAGGACGGCGGCCGGGTCGAGGTGGTGGTCGCCGACGACGGTCCCGGGATGACGCCGGAGGTGGCCGCCCGTGCATTCGACCCGGGCTACCGGGGCGATGCGGGGAGCACGCACCCGGGTGCCGGTCTCGGGCTGGCGCTCACCCGCCGGCTGGTGGTCGCCGCCGGCGGCGGGGTCACCGCCGTGGCCTCCCCCGACGGCGGCCGCGTCGTGCTGAACCTGCCTGCGGGCTGATCCGGGCGCCGTCCCCGGCGTACAGGTCGTGTTCAGGCCTGACGCGTCACGGTGGCCACCGTGAGCTCATTCCTGGACCCGACGCACCTGGTCAACACCTTCGGGCTGATCGGGATCATGGTGATCCTGTTCGCCGAGTGCGGACTGCTGATCGGGTTCTTCCTGCCCGGTGACTCCCTGCTGTTCACCGCGGGCCTGCTGGTCGCCAGCGGCGTGCTCACCGTGCCGCTGTGGGTGCTTCTCGTCGCGGTGCCGCTGGCCGCGATCGCCGGCAACCTCGTCGGCTACTGGATCGGCCGCCGCGTCGGCCCCGCCGTCTTCAACCGACCCGACAGCCGCCTCTTCAAGACCCAGCACGTCGAGCGGGCGCAGGCGTTCTTCGACCGCAACGGCAACCGGACCATCCTGCTGGCCCGCTTCGTCCCGATCGTGCGCACCTTCGCCACCGTCATGGCCGGGGTCTCCCGCATGGACGTCCGCCGCTACGTCGTCTGGTCCGTCCTCGGCGGCGTCCTCTGGGCCGCCGGCGTCACCCTGCTGGGCTACTTCCTCGGCCAGGTCGCCGTCGTCCGCGACCACGTCGAGCTGTTCATCCTCGGCGTCGTCGCGCTGTCCCTCGTCCCCGTCGCCGTCGAGGTGCTCCGTGCACGGTCCGGCAGCCGTGCCCGTGGCTGACCGGTGAGCGGGACCGGCGAACAGGTCGCCGCGGACCTCTCCTTGACCACTCTGGCTTTCCTGGCGGCGGTGGGCGGGGTCACGGGCCTGGCCCTGCACTGGGGGCGCGGATGGCGGGACGCTCCCCCACCGGAGCCGGGCGACCGTTCAGGTCGTCGTCAGGAACAACCCCGCACCATCACCGCGGCCCTCGTCACCGACGCACCGGCCGACGGGCTCAGCGCCGAGCTCCCCCCTCGACACCATGCCCTGGAGCAGCCCGTGCCGCAGCACGCCCCGACCACCCGCCACCGGGTGCCGGTCACCGCCGTCAAGGTCCCCGCCGTCACCGCTGTGTTCTGGCTGATCAAGCTCCTGACCACCGGCACCGGCGAGGCCGCCGCCGACGGCGCCGCCCTGGCGAACCTGCCGGTGGCCGTCGCGGTCTCCGGGGTCGGCCTGGTCACGGCCCTGTGGTGGCAGCTGCGCGCCGACCGGTTCCACCCCGGCCGCTACTGGACCACGGTCACGATGGTCGCGGTGTTCGGCACGATGGTGGCCGACGGCCCGCACGTCGTCCTCGGCCTGCCCTACACCGTCACCGCCGGGCTGGCCGCCGCCACGCTGGCCGTCGTCTTCGCGGTCTGGCACCGCCTCGAGGGCACCCTCGACGTGCACAGCATCACCACCCGGCGGCGCGAGGTCCTCTACTGGGCCGCGGTGCTGACCACCTTCGCGCTCGGCACCGCCCTCGGTGACCTGGCCGCCGTCGTCTGGCACCTGGGGTTCGCCGGCTCGATCGTGCTGTTCGGCGTCGCCATCGTCGTCCCGTGGGTCGCCTGGGCCCGGTTCGGGCTCTCGCCCGTGGTCGCGTTCTGGGCCGCCTACGTGCTCACCCGCCCACTCGGCGCCTCGATCGCCGACTGGCTGGGCAAGCCCGCGGAGCTGGCCGGCGGCCTCGGCCTGGGCGACGGCCCCGTCGCGGTGACCGGTCTGGTGCTCATCGCCGTCCTCGTGGGGACGACGGCCCGGCGGGTGACCCGGTGAGCTGGCTGGAGGCCCTCGTCCTGGGCGTCGTGCAGGGGCTGACCGAGTTCCTGCCGGTGTCCTCGAGCGCGCACCTGCGCATCGTCGGCGCCCTCGCCGGCTGGCCCGACCCGGGTGCGGCGTTCACCGCGATCATCCAGATCGGCACCGAGCTCGCCGTGCTGGTCTACTTCGCCCGCGACATCGCCCGCATCGTCGCGGCCTGGTGCTCGGCGCTGGTGCACCGGGAGCGCCGCGGCGACCCCGACGCCCGGATGGGCTGGCTGATCATCGTCGGCAGCATTCCCATCGTGGTGCTCGGCCTGCTGCTGCAGAACACCATCGAGACCACCTTCCGCGACCTGCGCATCGTCGCCACCGCGCTCATCGTGTTCTCGCTGTTCCTGCTGGTCGCCGACCGGGTCGGCCGCAAGCAGCGCACGCTGGACCAGCTCACCGTCGGGCACGGCGTGGCCTTCGGGCTCGCCCAGGCCCTCGCGCTGGTCCCCGGGGTGTCCCGATCCGGCGGCACCATCACCGCCGGGCTGCTCCTGGGCTACACCCGAGAGGCCGCGGCGCGGTACTCCTTCCTGCTCGCCGTCCCTGCCGTGCTGGGGTCGGGCGCCTACCAGGCCTACGACGCCCTGCACGGCGCCACCGCCGGCGCACCCGTCGCCTGGGGCCCGACCGCGCTGGCCACCGTGGTGTCCTTCGGCGTCGGGCTCGCCGTGATCGCGTGGCTGCTGCGCTACCTGCAGCACGGCAGCTTCGTGCCCTTCGTCGTCTACCGGGTCGTGCTCGGCGCCGTGGTGCTGGGCCTGGTGTCCGGCGGTGTGCTCGCCGCCCGCTGACCGGGTGCGGCGAGGATGACCGGCATGGGGTCCTCCGTCGTCACCCTGGGCCCGGGCCTGCTCGTCGCGCTCGCCGCGCTGCTGGTGCTCGCCGCCGTCGTCGGGCGGCTGTCCGGCCTGGGGCAGCAGCGCCCGGTCGTGTGGGCCGTGCTGCGGGCCACCGCCCAGCTGGCCGCGGTGTCCTCGGTCATCGTGGTGGTCGTCCGGTCGCTGTGGACCTCGGCCGCGTTCGCCGCCCTGATGCTGCTCGTCGCGGCGGCCACCTCGGCCGGCCGGGTCACCGGCGGGCCGGCGTGGGGCCGGGGGTCACCCCGCAGGGCGGCGGTGCTCGCCGCGCCGATCGCCGCCGGCGTGCTGCCGGTGCTGGGCCTGGTGCTGGCCAGCGGGTCGGTCCCGCTGCGCGGCGTGGCCGTCGTCCCGGTCGCGGGCATCGTCATCGGTGGGGCGATGACCGCCACCTCGCTGGCCGGACGGCGGATGCTCGACGAGCTCGAGCAGCGCCATGGCGAGGTCGAGGCCGCCCTCGCCCTGGGGTTCCTGCCCCGGGACGCCGCGATGCTGGTCGCGCAGCCGGTGGCCGCCACCGCCCTGGTCCCCGCGCTGGACCAGACCCGCACCGTCGGCCTGGTCACCCTGCCCGGCGCCTACGTCGGCGTCCTTCTCGGCGGCGGCGGCGCACTGCAAGCCGGCGCTGCCCAGCTGCTCGTCCTCGTCGGCCTGCTGGCAGCGGAGGTCATCGCGGTGTGGATCGTCTGCGAGGAGGTCGCCCGGGGTTGCCTCCGCCGGACGGAGCTCAGCTGAGCTGAGCCGCGGCGCCCGGTTCGGATCACGACGAAATGCCACTGCAGCACTGACAACCGGAATGGTTGTCGGCGTCCCCGACCGGCCGGAGACGCCCGGTCACCTCGATCGACGGATGATGGTGCGGCGAACGTGCGGCCGTCGCACCATCACCCGATGGTTCAGCTAGCGGGGCTCCGGAACCCGGCGTCGGTGAGCGCCTGCTGACCGGCCTCGGACTCCACCAGGTCCAGGAACGCCTGCGCGGCCTCCGGGTTCTGCGTCCCGTCGAGGGTGCAGATCGGGTACTCGTTGACCGCGTCCTCGGCCTCGGGGAACTCGATGCCCTCCACCTGGTCGCCGGCGGCCTGCACGTCGGAGGCGTAGACCAGCGCGGCGTCGACCTCGCCGAGCTCGACCTTGGTCAGCGCGGCCCGCACGTCCTCCTCCAGCGTGTCGGGCTGGGCGGTGATCCCGGCGGCCTCGAAGACCTGCTCGGCGGCCGCACCGCACGGCACGTCGGGCGCGCAGATCGCCAGGGTGAGGTCGGGGTTGGCGAAGTCCGACAGCCCGGTGACGTCGGCCGGGTTGCCCTGCGGGACCGCGATCTCCAGGACGTTCTCGGTGAACACGGTCGGGTCGTCGCCGTTGAGCCCGGCGTCGGTGACGACCGTCATCTGGGTCTGGTTGGCGCTGGCGAACACGTCGGCGGGGGCGCCCTGGGTGATCTGGGTGGCCAGCGCCGAGGAGCCGGCGAAGTTGAACGTGATGTCGAGGTCGGGGTTGTCGGCCATCAGCTGGTCGCCGAGGTCGGTGAAGACGTCGGTGAGGCTGGCCGCGGCGAACACGGTCAACGTGCCGCTGAGGTCGCCGCCGTCGGAGCTGCTCGCAGCAGCCCCCGAGGAGGACGACGCGGACGAGGTGTCCGAGGACGACGAACCGCCGCACGCGGTCAGGGTGAGCAGGCCGGCGACGGCCAGGACGGGGAGGGCACGGAAGCGCACAGCTGGGCCTTTCACAGGGAGCAGACAGAGGCGCCATTAGAACGCATCCGCGGTTCTCAGGCCGGATTGAGCCCGTAGCTGCGGCTTTCCGGGCCCGAGCCGCTCACGGTCCTGTGCGCGTGTGCCGACCGCGCGCCATGGCCCATCTGCTGCGGGGGCCTAGCTAGACCCCCGCAGCAGGCGTAGAGCGCCCCTGCCCCGCGCTGCTCCTACGCCAGCTGGTCGGCGCTGACGAAGACCGACTTGTACTCGAGGTAGTTGTTGAGCGCCTCGGGGCCGAGCTCGCGGCCGATGCCGCTGGCCTTCATCCCGCCGAAGGGCGAACCGAGGTCGAGCTGGTAGTAGTTCACCCCGATCGTGCCGGTCCGCACCTTGCGGGCGACGTCGATGCCGCGCCCCTCGTCGGTGGTCCAGACCGAGCCACCGAGGCCGTACTCGCTGTCGTTGGCGATCGCGATGGCCTCCTCCTCGGTGTCGTAGGGCATGACGGCGTAGACGGGACCGAAGACCTCCTCGCGGGCGAGCTGGTCGCCGTTGTCGACGTCGGCGAACACGGTGGGCTCGACGAACCAGCCCCGGTCCAGACCGGCGGGCCGGCTGCCGCCGGTGATCAGCCGAGCACCGGAGGCCTTGCCGATCTCGATGTACTTGTTCACCCGCGCCAGGTGGGTCTCGCTGGCCATGGGTCCCAGCGTCGTGGACTCCTCCAGCGGGTTGCCGACGACGAGTCCGCGGCAGTAGTCAGCGAGGGCGTCGGTGACCTCGGCGTAGCGGCTGCGCGGGGCGAGGATCCGCGACTGGGTGGTGCAGGTCTGCCCGTTGTTCATGAACGAGGCGCCGTCGAGGTTGGCCAGGAAGGTGTCCATGTCGGCGTCGTCGAGCACGATGGCCGCGGACTTGCCGCCGAGCTCGAGGGTGACGCGGCGGATCAGGCGGCCGCACTCGGCGCCGATGGTGCGGCCGGCTGCGGTGGAGCCGGTGAAGGCGACCTTGTCCACCAGCGGGTGGCTGACGAGTGCGGCGCCGGCCTCGCGGCCTGCGAGGACGATGTTGAGCACGCCCGGGGGCAGCCCGGCCTCCTGCGCTGCGTCGGCGAACACGTAGGTGTCCAGCGCGGTCTCCGGAGACGGCTTGAGCACGATCGTGCAGCCCGCGGCGAGCGCGGGGGCGATCTTCATCATCGCCAGCACCTGCGGGTAGTTCCACGGCGTGATGGCCGCGACCACGCCGACCGGTTCGCGGCGGACGATGGTGGCACCGCTCAGGCTGGGTCGTACGGACTCGAAGTCGGTCTGGCGGGCGATCTGGGCGTACATCTGGAGCAGCCCGGCCGGGGCAGCGCCGTTGAAGGCGTTGGACAGCGTGATGGGCATGCCGTTCTCGCGGCTGACCAGGGTGCTGGTGGCGTCGGCGCGCTCGGACAGTGCGGCTGCGAAGCGTTCCATGACCTGGGCGCGCTCCTCGGCCGTGGTCCGGCCCCACGGGCCCTCGTCCAGCGCACGTCGGGCGGCGCGGACGGCGGCGTCGATGTCGGCCTCGGTCCCCAGGGACGCGACCCCGATGACCTCCTCGCTGTGCGCTTCCAGAGCGGTGTGCTGCTCGGTGCCCTGGGGGGCGACCCACTCGCCGTCGATGAAGAAGCGGGTGCGGTCGAACTCGGTGCGACTCTCCTCGATGAGCGTCACGTCAACTCCTCAGCTGGGGCCGGGTGGGCCTCGGGGTGGGGCCGGACGGGAGTGACCGGCAGCACACATCATGCGCACGCATCTGCGGGCCCTGGCGAGCGTTGGCTCCGCTCAATCGTGGATAGTGGCCGGAAGTCACCGCTGACGCGGATCCGGAACGTTGCAGGGGAGGTTGCACGATGGCAGCCGGACTACCCGATCCCGGTGCGCGGCGTCCTCGGTTCGCCCTTCCCCCGCACCTGCCGTTGGACGACGCGGGCGCCGTCGAGGAGGCCCGTGCCTGGCTGTTCGCCCTCGGTCCGGAGGCAGGCGTCGATGCCGCGCCGCCGGCCATCCGGGAGGAGATCTGGACGTCGTGGCTGCGGTCGCTGTGCGCCGGCGCGGACCCGTCGCTGACCTCAGCCCCGGTCGTGCGCGGACCGTCGGAGGTGGCATCCATCCGTGCCGCTGGGCCGTGGCCGGCCGCCGTCGCCCGCCTCGAGCGCGACCTGGTCGAGGACGCCGCCGCCGACCAGCTGCTGGTGGTGCTGTGCGACGTCGACGGCGTCGTCGTGTGGACCGGGGGCTCCTGGACCATGGGCCACCGGACCGCCTCGATCGGCCTGGTGCCGGGGGCGAGCTGGGCGGAGGGCACCGTCGGCACGAACGCGCTGGGGACGGCGCTGGTGACCGGCGCTCCGGTCCAGGTGCTGCGCGGGGAGCACCACCTCGGCCCGGCCCGGGCCTTCGCCGGCGCTGCGGCCCCGGTGCGGGACCATGCAGGTGGCCTTGTCGGCGCAGTCGGGGTCGTGGGCGGGGACCACGTGGCGACACCCCTGGCCCTGGCACTGGTGCGGTCGGTCGCCGGCGGGCTGGGTCACGACGTCACCCCGGCCGGAGGACAGGGGCACCCCGGCGACGTGGGTGCGGCCGCGACGCACCTGCACGTGCTGGGGCGGGAACGCGGCGTCCTGGAGGGCCCGCACGGCAGCGTGGAGCTGTCACCCCGGCACTCGGACCTGCTGCTGAGCCTGGCACTCGCGGCCGACCGGGGCACCGGCCGCTCCGCAGGGGAGCTGGCCGCTGAATGCTGGGACGCCGCCGTCCCCGAGGCGACGGTGCGCGCGGAGATGCACCGGCTGCGGCGGGCGGTGCCCGGCCTGCTGCCGAACTCGCACCCCTACCGGCTGCACCACCGCCTGGCCGTCGACGCCCTCGACGTGCTGGCCCTGCTGCGGCGGGGGGCGCACCGGCAGGCGGTGCAGGCCTACCGTGGGCCGCTGCTGGCCCGCTCGACCGCGCCCGGCACGCGGGCGTTGCGGGAGCGGGTGGCCGAGCACCTGCGGCAGGGCCTGGTGGCCCATGCCCGGACCGACGTCCTGATGGAGTTCGCCGAGCGCAGCGGGGAGGACGCCGTCCTCTGGCAGGCGGTGGTCGACCGGTTGCCGTCGGGGACGGCCCGCCACACCGCGGCGCTGCTGCGGCTGGACGAGATTGAACGCCGGCTCGTCCAGTTCTGACCGTGCCGGAGGAGGACTGCGGCCCTCCTCCGGCGGGGTGGATCAGTCCTCGACGCCGAGCATGACCTCGGTGGACTTGACCAGGGCGACGACCTTCGATCCCACGGTCAGGCCCAGCTCCTCGACGGCCTCCTTGGTGACGGCCGCGGTCACCTCCTGGCCGGAGACATCGACCTTGACGGTGGTCATGACCGAGCCGACGTTGATGGCGGTGACGGTGCCGGCGAGCTGGTTGCGGGTGGACAGGCGCACGGATGCTCCTCAGACGTTCGCGGATGGTGTTCCCCGACCGTAAAGGCCCGGTGAGCAGCGTGTTCGCTGCGATCCGCACACGCGGCCGGGGCGCCGGGGACCGTGCCGCAGCACCGACGCCGGTGTGGCACAGATCGCTTTCCGTTGCCCGTACGTTGTCGGTGCGACCCCGCTGCAACCCCGTCTGGACCCACCCTGTGGTCACCGCCGGTGGTTCCCGGCGTTCCCCGGTCGAGGAGGACCACGATGGCCGTCTACCCGGCACCCGGCAGCAGCGAGAGCAGCGTCGCGGTCAAGCCCCGCTACGACAACTGGATCGCCGGGGAGTGGACCCCGCCGGCCAATGGCCAGTACTTCGACAACCCGACCCCGGTCACCGGCGCGGTCTACACCCAGGTCGCCCGCGGCACCGCCGATGACGTCGAGAAGGCCCTCGACGCCGCCTGGGCCGCGTTCCCTGCCTGGGGGAAGACTTCGGTCGGTGAGCGCGCCGGCATCCTGCTGAAGATTGCCGACCGCATCGAGGCCAACCTCGAGGACCTCGCCGTCATCGAGTCCTGGGACAACGGCAAGCCCATCCGGGAGTCCCTGGCCGCGGACCTCCCGCTGGCCATCGACCACCTGCGCTACTTCGCCGGCGCCGCCCGCGCCCAGGAGGGCGGCATCTCCCAGGTCGACGAGGACACCGTCGCCTACCACTTCCACGAGCCCCTGGGCGTCGTCGGGCAGATCATCCCGTGGAACTTCCCGATCCTGATGGCGATCTGGAAGCTCGCCCCCGCACTTGCCGCCGGCAACTGCGTCGTCCTCAAGCCGGCCGAGCAGACCCCGGTCTCGATCCTGCACCTGGTCGAGCTGGTGGCCGACCTGCTCCCCGCCGGGGTGCTCAACGTGGTCAACGGCTTCGGGGTGGAGGCCGGCAAGCCGCTGGCGTCCTCCTCCCGGATCCGAAAGATCGCCTTCACCGGTGAGACCACCACCGGGCGGCTGATCCTGCAGTACGCCAGCCAGAACCTCATCCCCACCACCCTGGAGCTGGGCGGGAAGAGCCCGAACATCTTCTTCGCCGACGTGATGGCCGAGCACGATGCCTTCCAGGACAAGGCGCTCGAGGGGTTCACGATGTTCGCCCTCAACCAGGGCGAGGTGTGCACCTGCCCGTCGCGGGCGCTCATCGAGCGGCCCATCTACGACGACTTCCTCGAGCTGGGTGCCATCCGCACCAAGGCCGTCCGGCAGGGCGACCCGCTGGACACCGACACGATGATCGGCGCGCAGGCCAGCAACGACCAGCTCGAGAAGATCCTGTCCTACATCGAGTTCGGCAAGGGCGAGGGCGCCCGCCTGGTCACCGGCGGCGAGCGGGCCATGCTCGGCGGCGACCTCAACGGCGGCTTCTACGTCCAGCCCACGATCTTCGAGGGCCACAACAAGATGCGGCTGTTCCAGGAGGAGATCTTCGGCCCCGTGCTGTCGGTGACCTCCTTCGACGGCTACGACGACGCCATGTCCATCGCGAACGACACCCTCTACGGCCTGGGCGCCGGCGTCTGGTCCCGCAACGGCACCACCGCCTACCGCGCCGGCCGCGAGATCCAGGCTGGCCGGGTGTGGACCAACTGCTACCACGCCTACCCCGCGCACGCGGCCTTCGGCGGCTACAAGGCCTCCGGCATCGGCCGGGAGAACCACAAGATGATGCTCGACCACTACCAGCAGACCAAGAACCTGCTGGTCAGCTACTCCGACCAGGCGCAGGGCTTCTTCTGATGGCCGGCCCGCTCACCCAGGTCGAGCGGGTCGCGATCACCCCGGAGGCGGCGGACGTGGTCCGCCGCCTCCGGGCCACGCACGGCCCGCTGATGTTCCACCAGTCCGGCGGCTGCTGCGACGGGTCGGCACCCATGTGCTACCCCCGGGGTGACTTCATCGTGGGGGACGACGACGTCCTGCTCGGCCTGGTCGACGACGCCCACCCCGGCGCGCCCTCACCCGCCCACACGGCCGGGACGCCGATCCCCGACGACTTCTCGCCCGTCTGGATTTCCGGCCCGCAGTTCGCCCTGTGGGAGCACACCCAGCTGCTGCTCGACGTCGTCCCCGGCCGCGGCGCCGGCTTCAGCCTCGAAGCCCCCGAAGGCGTCCGCTTCCTCACCCGTAGCCGCGTCTTCGACGACGCCGAGCGCGCCTGGCTCGACGCCTGCCCCGCACCCCGCGGACGCGACATCAGCTGACCGTCGAGACATCGCCGCCTTCAAGACGAGGGACGGTGGGCAGCCTCACCGGCTGTCTGCTGACCGGGTCCCGAGACCGGTGCCGGCCCAGTCCGGAAATGTTGCGAGCGCAGCGTGACGAGCAGCAAGCACCCGGCCCCCACTTGGAGGACGGCGACGACGCCGGCCAGCAGCGGCACCGAGCGTGCGTACAGCCCACCGGCCAGCGCGCCGCCCGCGACCGCGGCGACTCCTTGCACCGCGGCGAACATCCCGTAGGCGGTGGCCCGCCGGGTTGCCGGGACCAGCTGAGCGACGAGCGCCTTGACGGTGGAGTCCTGCAGCCCGGTGGCCGCGCCCCACACGAGCACGCCGACGAGCACCACCGGCCAGGAGCCCGCGAAGGCGAGGGGCGGCACCACCGCCACCAGGACCGGCACGAGAACCATCGTCCGGGCGCCCCACCGGTCGTGCGCCCAGCCGACGCCGAGGGCGGCGACGGCAGCCGCCGCCATCGCCGCGGCGTAGACGACCGGCACCGCGGCCGTCGGGACCAACTGGTCGGTGACCAGGTGGTAGCTGATGACCCCGAAGGTGACCAACCCCGCGGTCGTCAGCGCGGCGCAGCCGCTGAACGACCAGAAGGCCCTCGGCAGGCCGCGGTAGACCGCGGAGAACGGCGCGCGCGGGCGCGGCCCGGCCTCGAGCGTCTGCTCGCGCAGCGGGTCACCGACCCGCCGCCGCAGGAATGCCAGCAGAGCGATGCTGGCTGCCCCGGGCAAGGTCAGCGCAGCCATCGCGGGCCACAGCGCCCCGGTGCCGGCCACCAGCGCCGCCACCAGGAGCGGACCGGAGAACGCGCCGACCTGGTCCAGCGCCTTGTGCACGCCGAACCCGCGGCCGAGCCCCACCGGGCCGGCGGCGTGGGCGAGCAGGGTGGACTTGGCCGGGCTGCGCACTGCCTTGCCCGCCCGCTCGGCGAGGACGAGGACGCAGGCGACGGCGAGCCCGGCGGCGCCGAGGAACGGGGTCACCGCCAGCAGCGGTACGCAGACCGCCGTCAGCCCGTAGCCGGCGATGGTGGCCCGCCAGTAGTTGCCCGAGCGGTCCACCCGGGCGCCGAAGGGCAGCCGCAGCACGAGTGCCGCGGCCTCCCCGAGCCCGGTGACGAGGCCGACGAGCAGCGCCGAGGCGCCGAGGGAAGCGAGCAGCGGACCGGTGATCGACCGGGCACCTTCGTAGACCATGTCCGCAGCCAGGCTGACCACGCCGAACCCGGCGACCGCCCGCCACGCCGACCGGGCGGAGGCGACCTCGGGCGCGGCCCCCGACGTGGGGCCGAGGTCACTCACGTGGCCGCTCCGGTGTCGGCGGGGTCGACCACGGGCAGCAGGACGGTCACCGTCGTCCCGCTGCCGGGGTGTGCGCAGGGCAGGTCGTGGCGCTGCTCGTACCGGTGGTGCGCACCGGATGAGCACAGCCGCAGTTCGCCCCCGGCCCGGTCGACGAGTTCGTGCACCAGGGACAGGCCGAGTCCGGCGCCCGGCCTGCCGCGGGCGTCGTCGGTGCGGCTGAAGCGCTCGGCAGCGTGCGGCAGGAAGCCGACCGGGATCCGTCCGCCGTCGCTGACGGTCAACACGGCGACGGCGCCCTCCGGTGCGGGCGCGGCGCGCACCGCGACCTGGACGGGGGGTGCGCCGTGCACCGCGGCGTTGCCGAGCAGGTTGAGCAGCACCTGCCGCAGGGCGGCGTCCGGCACGGGGACGGGCACCGTCTCCGTCCCGGCCATGTCCACCGACCACGTCGCGGGGAGGCGGGCGCCCGGCGCGTGGTCGCCGGTCGGGGTCAGCCGGGCGACGACGGAGCGGACGTCGCCGGTCTCGCTCGGCCCCTGGGCCGGCGCCCCGGTCGCCACGCCGATCTGCAGCAGCTGCTCGGCGAGGTCGGTGAGCGCGACCACGTCGGTCTGCAGGTCCCGCAGGACGGCCTCGTGCTCCTGGGGCGACCGTGGCCGGCGGAGGGCGAGCTGCACCCGCGTGGACAGCAGGGTCAGCGGGGTGCGCAGCTCGTGGCTGGCGTCGTCGAGGAACCGGCGTTCGCGGGCGAGGGAGCGGTCCAGGGCGTCGAGCATGTCGTTGAGGGTGTGCCCGAGGCGGGTGATCTCGTCGTCCCGTTCGGTGGGGACGTCGAGACGCACGCCGGTGGCACCGGAGGCGATGGAGCGGGCCCGCGCCCGGTAGCGCTCGACGGGTGCGAGGGCGGCCTTCGCCAGCCGTTCACCGACCACCGCGGTGATGACGAGCGCGCCGAGGCCGGCGATGGCGAGCTGGCCGAGCAGCTCGCGGAGTGCTTCGTCGCGTTCGTCCCGGCGCAGGCCCACGACGAGGACGGCCGCCGGTCCGGACCCCGGCACGGGGGTGGCGAGCAGCCGCAGGGGCCGCTTGCTGATGGGCAGCAGCAGCCCGATGTCGGAGTACACCGGACCCCGCTGGGCTGCCTCGACGTCGCCCGCGTCCAGGACCGGGGCGTCCCCCAGGCCGGGACCGGCCGACAGCACCCGCCCGGTGCGGTCGAGCACCTGGTGCTCGCTGACCCCTGGTACGGCCGCGTCGAGATCCGACGTCCGGAGCGTGCCGTCGGGCTGGACGAGCGGGCTGAGGACGTCGGCCTCGGCGGCGAGGTCGGCGTCCAGCCGCTGGTCCAGGGCGTACTCCACCCGCCAGTAGATGAAGCCGCCGGTGGCCAGCAGGACGACGGTCATCGCCGCGGTGAAGCCGGCCACGAGCCTGGCGCGCAGGGGCAGCTGCCTGGCCCACCGTCGCAGACGGCCGGGCCGGGACGCGGGGCGGGCGGGTCCGGTCGCGGTCATCCGCCGGCCGGGTCCAGCCGGTAGCCGACGCCGCGGACGGTCTGGATGGCCGACCGCCCGAAGGGGGAGTCGATCTTGGCGCGGAGGTTGGCGACGTGGACGTCGATGACGTTGCTGGACAGGTCGGTGTTCCCGTCCCACACCTCGTCCAGGATCGCGAAGCGCGTGACGTGCCGGCCGGCCCGCTGCAGCAGGAGCACCAGGATGGCCAGCTCCCGGGCCGACAGCTGCACCTCCCGCGCGCCGCGCAGGACGCGACCGGACTCGGGGTCGACCACCAGGTCCCCGGCTCGCAGCGCGACGACCGCGCTCGGGGTGGCACGGCGGTGCAGGGCCCGCAACCGGGCCAGCAGCTCGTCGACCTCGAAGGGCTTGGCCAGGTAGTCGTCAGCGCCGGCGTCCAGACCCTGCACCCGGTCGGGCAGGGTCGCGCGGGCGGTGAGCATGAGCACCGGCGTGGCGTGCCCCTCGGCCCGCAGCGCGGTGAGCACGTCCGGGCCCTCCAGACCCGGCAGCCCCCAGTCCAGGACGAGGACGTCGTGCCCACCGCTGCGCACCGCCGCCAGCGCCGCGGGACCGTCCGGGACCGCCGTCGCCGTCCAGCCGGCCTCGACCACCACCTGGACGAGGAGGTCGGCCAGCCGGCCCTCGTCCTCGGCGATCAGCACCCGCACGGTGGCCAGTGTGCGCCCGCCGTCCGGCCCTCCCGTGGGGCGTGCCGGCCTTCATCGTCACTTCATGCCGCCTCCCTAGCGTCGCCGGCGTGACAGATCAGCTGGCCGTCCGCATCGAGGGGCTCACGAAGCGGTACGGGTCCCTCACCGCCGTCGACGGCATCGACATCGCCGTGGCCGAGGGCGAGGTCTACGGCGTCCTCGGTCCCAACGGCGCCGGTAAGACCACCGTGCTGCGCATGCTGTTCGGGCTCATCCGGCCCGACGCCGGCGTGCTGGAGGTCTTCGGCCGCTCCTGGGAGCAGAACGGGACCGACACCCTGGCCGGGGTCGCCGGGTTCATCGAGAGCCCGAAGTTCTACCCGTACCTGACCGGCCGGAAGAACCTGCAGCTGCTCGCCGGCCTGGACGGCGGGGCCGCCCGGGAACGCATCGACGAGGTCCTCGACGTCGTCGACCTCACCGGCCGCGACCGGGACAAGGTGGGCGGCTACTCCTTCGGCATGCGCCAGCGCCTCGGGGTGGCGGCGTCCCTGCTGCGCGACCCGCGGCTGCTGGTGCTGGACGAACCGGCCAACGGCCTGGACCCCGCCGGCATCCGCGACATGCGCGCCCTGGTGCACCGCCTGGCCGACTCCGGTCTCACCGTCCTGCTGAGCAGCCACGACATGGCCGAGGTCGAGGAGATCTGCGACAACGTCACGATCATGAAGACCGGCTCGGTCGTCTACCACGGCACGATCAGCGCACTGCGCGCCCAGGCGCCCCCGCAGGCGCACCTGCTGCGCACGACCGACGACGCCGCCGCGGCGCGCCTGGCCGCCGGGGCCGAGGGCCTGTCCGTCGCCACCGCGGAAGGCCAGCTGGCCGTCCGCGGCACCCAGGACGCCATCGACGCCTACGTGCGCACCCTGGCCCTGGCCGGGATCGCCCCCCGCAGCCTGACCCTGGGCGAGGCCCCCCTCGAGGCCCTTTTCTTCATGCTCACCGAGGCCAGCCCCGACAGCCCGCCGCACGGCACCCGCACCGACCAGGAGGCCCTGTCGTGACCACCGCACGCGCACTCCCCACGACGCCGGCCGGTCCCGGCCACGCCGGCCCGTCGCCGGCGCGCCCGGCCGGGGTCGGCACCGCCTACCGGTGGGAGATCACCAAGCTGGCCGCCCTCGTCCGGACCCGCGCCGCACTGGCTGCGGCCCTGGTCCTGCCCCCGCTGGTGGTGCTGGTCCTGAACGGCCAGACCCCGCCGGTGGACACCCTCTACGGCCGGTACGTCCACGACAGCGGCTACGCCGTCCCGCTGCTGCTGCTCGGGTTCGCCACCCAGTTCGTCTACCCGCTGCTCACCAGCCTGGTGGCCGGGGACATCTTCGCCAGCGAGGACCACTTCGGGACCTGGAAGACCGTGCTCACCCGCTCGGTCAGCCGCAGCCAGGTCTTCTGGGCCAAGACGCTGGCCGCGTCCACCTTCGCCGTCGTGCTGCTCGGCGTCCTCGCGACCAGCTCGATCGTGTCCAGCCTGCTGCTGGTCGGTCACCAGCCCCTGACCGGCCTCACCGGGCAGACCATCGCGCCCGGCCGCGCTCTCGGGCTGGTGGCCGCCGCGTGGGCCACCGACCTGCCCCCGCTGATCGGCTTCACCGCCCTGGCGATCCTGCTGTCGGTGGTGTCCCGCAACCCCGCCGTCGGCGTCGTCGGACCAGTCGTCATCGGCTTCGTCATGAGCCTGGTCGGGTCCGTCGGCGGCATCGGCCTGCTCCGCCCGGCGCTGCTCACCACACCGCTGGAGTCCTGGCACGGCCTGTTCACCGACCCGTCCTTCCACGGGGTCATCTGGCAGGGCGTCGCGGTGTCCGCCGTGTGGACCGCCGTGTGCCTGTTCCTCGCCTACTCGTCGCTGCGTCGCCGCGACATCACCGGAGGCTGACCGTGAAGTTCCTCAAGCCCACCCTCGCCACCGTCGGCGTCCTCGCCGTCGCCGGCGCCCTCACCGCGTTCGGCAGCCCCGACGTCACCCAGCCCCGCGTGCAGGACTCGGTGACGACGACGTTCGTCAACCTCTACCTCGACCAGCAGCGCCTGCTCGGCGACGACCAGGTCACCGCCGACTCGATGGCGCCCAGCACCACGTGCGACCGCCACAACGGCGCCGTCGCGCCGGTCGGGCCGGGGACGGACTGGATCTGCATGATCACCTGGAACGACGCCACCGGGACCTCCCAGGAGGGCAAGTTCGAGGTCCAGGTCCACTCGAACTCCTGCTGGACCGCCTCCGGCCCAGCAAAGATCGTCGGCTCGTTCACCATCACCGACGCGCAGGGCAACGAGGTCACCAACCCGGTCAACGCCTTCGACGGATGCTTCGACCCCTCGTCATGACCACCCTGCGCCGCCTCGACGACCAGCTGCTGTTCGAGGTCAACCACATCGCCCGCTCCACACCGGGGCTGCACGGGGTGGTCCTCGGCTACGCCACCTACGGAGTGGTGCTGTTCGCCGTGCTCCTCATCCTGGGCCTGCTCGCCACCCGGTCCGGCAGTGACCGCCAGCTCGCAGCGGCCGGCTGGGCGGCCGGGGCCCCGCTGATCGCCGTCGGGCTGAACCAGCCGCTCGTCGGTCTCGTCGCCGAGGCCCGGCCCTACACCAGCCACCCGGGAGTGCTGGTCCTGGCGACCCGCAGCTCGGACTACTCCTTCCCCTCCGACCACGCCGTCATGGCCGGGGCCGCAGCGGCCGGCCTCTGGCTGGCGTCGCGCCGGCTCGGGTGGGTCGCGCTGGGAGCTGCACTGCTCATGGCGTTCGCCCGGGTGTACATCGCTGCTCACTACCCGTGGGACGTCGCCGCCGGCCTCCTGGTCGGTGCCGTCGTCACCGTCGTCGGCTGGGCCCTGCTCCGCCGACTGCTGACCACGCTCACACAGCGGCTTCGTCGGCAACCGGGGCTGTCGAGGCTGTTCCCTGACCCAGCCGCCGGTAGAGCCGGTACGCCCGCCGGAGCAGCAACCGCATGAGTGGCTGGATCGAGCGCATCCTCGGCCTGCCCGGTTGGCTGGTGCTCGTCATCGCCGGCGCGGTCGTCTTCGCCGAGGACGCGCTCTTCGTCGGGTTCGTCATCCCGGGCGAGACCGTGGCCTTCCTCGCCGGGGCGGCCGCGAAGGTCGGCAACGCACCAGTGGCGGGGGTGGTCGTCGTGGTCGTCATCGCTGCCGTCCTGGGCGACACCGTCGGGTACCAGGTCGGCAAGCACGCAGGTCCGCGGGTTCTCCGCCTCCGGGTCCTCGACAAGCGGCGACCGAAGATCGATCAAGCCCAGGCGTTCTTGGCCCGCCGCGGCGGCAGCGCCGTCTTCCTCGGCAGGTGGGTCGCCTTCTTCCGCGCAGTGATGCCGTTCCTCGCCGGCTCCTCCCGGATGCCCTACGGCACGTTCCTGGCCTGGAACGCCGCCGGCGGCCTCGCCTGGGGCGCAGCTGTCACCCTGCTCGGATTCGCCGCCGGAGCCTCCTACGCCCGCGTCGAGAAGACCTTCGGCCGGGACGCTGCACTCGTCGTCCTGGGCGTCGCGATCGTCGCCCTCGTCGTCTGGCGAGTCCGCGAGCACCGGTCCGAACGCAAGGCCAACGATCGAGCGCCCGTCAGACGTCCACGTTGAACCCCGGACCGCAGGTCGAGGGACCGGGTGCTGGGTTGTGGCCGCCGCGTCCGCCCGCGATCGATGGGCCAGCGACCACACTGCGCAGGGCAACGGCGACCGCTGGACCATCGCCGCCGTCCGACCCTCCGGTGCCGTGGACGTCGTCCACACCAGCACCGCTGCACTGGTCACCCTGCCGCCCGACTACGTCGCCGCTCACCTCGCCCTCGGCTACGCCACCACCGTCCACGGCGCCCAAGGCGTCACCGCGGACACCAGCTACACCGTCGTCGCCGGCACCGAGTCGCGTCAGCTGCTCTACGTCGCGCTCACCCGCGGCCGGCACACGAACCACGCCTTCGTCACCGTGACCGGCGACGGCGACCCCCACACCGCTATCACCCGCGACGGCGTCCTTCCCCCCACCGCGGTGGAGGTCCTGCGGCGCATCCTGGCCCGCGACGACGCACCGACGACGGCCACCCGCATCGCCGCCGACCAGCACGACCCGGCCTTGCAGCTCGTGACCGAGGTCGGCCGCTACGTGCACTCGCTCACCACCGCCGCGGAGGACCAGCTCAAGGCCGACGAGCTGGCCGCCATCGACCGTGCCGCCGAGACCACCGTCCCGGGCCTGACCAGCGCACCGGCCTACCCCACGCTGCGAGCAGCCCTGACCCTGCACGCCGCCGCCGGATACGACCCAGTCCGGGTCCCGCGCGAGGCCGCCGACGACCCGCGCGGCCTGCAGGACGCCGCCGATGCGGCCGCAGTTCTGGACTGGCGCATCGGGACACCGGCACCGGATGACCCACCGCCCCTTCCCTGGCTCCCGGCGATTCCCCACCCGCTCGCCGGCGATCCGATCTGGGGTGGCTACCTGGCCCGCCGGGTGGAGAGGGTGCGGGACCACGCTCAGGCCGTCGCGAACACCGCGGCAGGATGGACCACTGTCACGGCACCGGCCTGGGCGCGGCCACTGACCGGCGATCCGGAGCTCGTCCGTGACCTCGCGGTCTGGCGGGCTGCCACCGGCACCGACCCCTCCGACCTCCGATCAACCGGCGCCACGAGCACCATCGCCACCGACGCAGCCCACCAACAGCAGCTCGATGACAGCGTCGGCCGCTGCGTCGGCAGCAGGACCCCGGACTCCGGACGCTGGGCCGAGCGCCTTCGCGACGCCGCGCCCGACATCACGGCGGATCCCCACTGGCCGGTCCTGCTGGACCAGCTGGCCGATCTTCAGATGGGCGACCCGGCCAGTGCGTCCCTGCTGGCTGCGATGACCGCGACATCGCTGCCCGACGAGCTGCCGGCGGCTGCCCTGTGGTGGCGTCTTGCCGAACATGTGCAACCCGGCGCAGCGCCCCCCGACCCCGGCGGCCAGGACCTGGACATCCCCGCCCCTGTGGCTCCCGCGGCGACCCTGGTCATGGGTGCGCCCTCGCTGGGCGGCGTCGTGGACGCGGACGAACCAGCCGGCGTCGCCGAGCACCAGCTCGAGCCGCCGACCCAGATAGGGCGGTTGGTGGCTGCTGCGCTGCGCCACGACCGCAGTGTTCTGACGCACCGCACCCCTGCTCGTCCGGGGCCCCGTCGCTGAATGCATCTTCATCTCCTGCAGTCCCCGGCCGCCCGCTCGGTCGGGGTGACGTGCGTGCAGTCGGCCGGGCAGCAGATGTCACCCCGGCGCAACCGGCAGCCGGCCGCAATGTCCAACGCCTGGGCAGGTGTCCAGCACGTGATCCGAGGAGGAGCACCATGCCGAGCCCACTGCTCACCACCGACGACGTCGCCGCCCGCTTCCGCACGAGCCCGGCCACGGTCCGCTACTGGCGCCACGCCGGTATCGGGCCGGCCGGGGTCAAGGTGGGTCGCCGGGTCCTTTACGAGGAAAGCGAGTGTGACCGCTGGTGGGAGGCCAAGCGGTCGGCAGCCCTCGCTGCCGCTCTCGCCGTCTCCTGACCGGGCCCAGCGCCGAGGTCGCTCACCGGCCCAGCACGGTGGCGGCCTCGGCGCTGACGACCTTGCGGCCGATGTCACGGAACCGGGCCCGAGCGATGACCGCCCCGCCCTCGGTGGGCAGGAAGGAGATCTTCCCGTAGGTGCCGACGGGCAACGGGGGTCGACCTGCGCCCACCAGACATCATCTCCGCATCGTTTCCGGTGCATTGATGATGTCTGGTGGAGGCTCTGCAGGCCATACCTGCAGGTCAGGCTCCCCCGTCTGGACTCGAACCAGAAACCGTTCGATTAACAGTCGAATGCTCTGCCAATTGAGCTACGGGGGACCGTGTCGTGCGGGTCCCGAGATTACCCCACGCGGGCGGACCCCCCGGGGGCGGCCCCCGGGCGTGTCGGGCCGGTAGCGTCGGACGTCCCCCGCCACCCCCCAGGAGGTCTCCCCCGTGGCCAAGTTGTCCTTCCTCGCCGGCTTCGGCGCCGGGTACGTGCTGGGCGCGCGTGCCGGCCGCGAGCGGTACGAGCAGATCCGCCGCGCCTACGAGCACGCCAAGGACGACCCGCGGCTGCAGTCGGCCGCCGGCACCCTGCGGGCCCAGGCCGACCACGCCGTCTCCGACCTCCGCACCCAGCTGCGCGGCCGCTGACTCAGCGGGTGGCGTCCTCGCCGTCCACGGCCTCGGCCAGCCGCGCCCGGGCGACCTCGCGCGCCGCGGGGTCGTCGCGGTCGGCGTCGTCGTCGAACACGACGCTCCACTCCCGCGCGGCCTGACCGGGCACCCGCCGGGCGACCAGGAGCACGCCGCCCCCGGCCGGAAGCGGGTGCCGCCTGCTGGCCACCACGGTCTGGTCGACCCGCCGCCGCACGACGGCCGGGAGCTCCCCGGCGTCCTCCAGCACGTACCGGGTCACCGGGCCCCGGGCCTGCACCCCCGGCTCGACCTCCACCAGCGGCGTGACGGCGAAGGACCCGCCCCCGTCCGCCGCGGTCCAGCGGGCGTGCCCGACCAGGTGCCAGGGCAGCACCTCACCGCCGGGGACCGCGCGCAGCCCGACCGAGCTCGCGACCAGCCAGCCGCCCCCGGCCCGCGAGCCCCAGGCCAGCACGTCCTCGTCGCCGGCCGCGGTGACCACCTCGGCGGGCGGGCGGCCGAAGCGCTGCACCAGCCGGCGGAACGGGTTCACGCCGAGAGACCGCCGATGGCCCGTTCGCGCAGCGCCCGCGCCTCCTGCTCGAGCGCGACGAGCTGGCCGAACACCTTGGTGTACTCGTCGGCGGACTCCACCGGGTTCATCCGCTGCAGCCGGCCCTTGAGCGCGGCCACCCGGCGCACGGCGGCCATCTCCTGCAGCCGGGCCAGCACCGCGTGCACGTACCCGCTGTCGGGCTCGTCGGCCGGGGACTTCAGCGGCTCCACGGCCAGCGCGGGCAGCAGCCGCCGGACGTCGTCGGTGCCGGCGTGCTGGCCCACCTGGTCCACCCACGCGGCGCCGCTGACGGTGGCCGAGGCCGCACCGCCCGCGGCGGCCACGGCGACGGCCACCGCCGCGTAGTCGGCGTGCGTCCAGGACTCCGGGGCGATCGCGTCGAAGGCCGGGCCGGCCAGCTCCGGGCACTGCAGCGCGGTCTTGACCGCCTCCCGCTCGATCTCGGCGGCGGCGTCGTCGGCGGTGCGGGCCGGCGCCTTGGGGCGCGACCGCGGCCGTGCGGACGGCGCACCCTCGCCGGTCGCGGCCCGCACCCGCTCGAGCACCTCGGCCTCGTCGGTGTTGCCGAGCATGCCGGCGAGCTGGCGGGCGTAGGCCGGCCGCAGCGCGTGGTCCTTGATCTGGGCGACCATCGGGACCGCCTTGTCCAGGGCGTGCACCCGGCCCTCGACGGTGTCCAGGTCGTAATCGGCCAGGGTCGTCTTGAGCACGAAGGCGATCAGCGGCACACGCCGGGCGACCAGGTCGCGGACGGCGGCGTCGCCGTGCGCCTGGCGCAGCTCGCAGGGGTCGCGGCCGTCGGGCTCGACGGCGACGAAGGTCTGCCCGACGAAGCGCTGGTCCTCGGCGAAGGTCTTCATCGCGGCGGCCTGGCCCGCCTTGTCGCCGTCGAAGCAGTAGACGACCTCACCGCGGAACTCGTCCTGGTCCATGAGCAACCGGCGCAGCACGTTGATGTGCTCGGCACCGAAGGCCGTGCCGCAGGAGGCGACCGCGGTGGTGACACCGGCAATGTGGCAGGCCATCACGTCGGTGTAGCCCTCGACGACGACGGCGCGGTGCTGGCGGGCGATGTCGCGCTTGGCCCGCTCCACGCCGTAGAGCACCGTCGACTTCTTGTACAGCGGTGTCTCGGGGGTGTTGAGGTACTTCGGGCCCGGGTCGTCGTCGGCGAGCTTGCGGGCGCCGAACCCGATGACGTCGCCGGTGATGTCCCGGATGGGCCACAGCAGCCGGCGGTGGAACCTGTCGATGTAGGTGCCGCGCGAGGACTGCTTGGACAGGCCCGCGGTCTCCAGCTCCTGCTGGCTGAACCCGGCCTGCCGCAGGTGCTTGGTCAGGGTATCCCAGCCGGCCGGGGCGAAGCCGCAGTCGAAGTCGGCGGCCATCTCGCGGGTGAACCCGCGCTGGGCCAGGAAGGTGCGGGCGATCGCGGCGTCGGGGGTGGCCAGCTGGGCGCGGTAGAACTCCGCGGCGGCGGTGTTGGCGGCGACCAGCCGGGCGCGCTGGCCGGCCGCGGCCCGGTCGGGGGCGCCGGTGGGCCGGCCGCCGTCGTCCTCGTACTGCAGCTGGACGCCGGCCCGCCCCGCCAGCAGTTCGACGGCCTCGCTGAAGGTCAGGTGGTCGATGTCCTGCACGAACTTGATGACGTCGCCGCCGGCGCCGCAGCCGAAGCAGTGGAACAGGCCCCGGGTCGGGGTGACGTGGAACGAGGGCGACTTCTCGTCGTGGAAGGGGCACAGGCCCTTGAGCGACCCGCCGCCGGCCCGCTTGAGCTGCAGGTGCTCGCCGACGACCTCGTCGATCTTGGCCCGCTCGCGCACGGTGGCGATGTCGGCGGCCCGGATCCGCCCGCGACCGGCCATCAGACGGCCACCGGCCGGGTGCGCCGCCGGGTGACCAGGGCGACCCAGAGCAGGAACACCTGCTGGTCCAGCGGCACCCCGGGGGCCGGGTCCAACGACAGGGCGGCGGTCCAGGACGTGGCCGACGTGGTGCCCAGCACCCGGCCGCCGCTGGTGAACCGGTGCGTCCCGTGCGCGGCCGACACCAGCTCCATCGCCACCGGCTCCTCGTGCAGCTCGATCTCCCACAGGTCGGTCGCGAACCCGGTGCGCCGGGCCCGGAACCGGGCGGCTGCGTCGTCGTCCTGCTGGGCGAGGAGCTGGTCGCGCTCGCCGCGGTAGGTCCAGGCCCGGTCGCCGACGGTCGCCGCAACGGTCTCCTGCCAGCCCCGCGACCGCAGGGAGGCCACGACGGCACCGTCGGCGAGGACGGGGGTCAGCTTGTCGCGCACCCCGTCGGTCATGGTCTCGCCCAGCACCAGCACCGCTCCCCCTCCTGCTCCCCGACCATCATCCCAGCGTGCTGCCCGGCACGGCCCGCGGTGTGGACGGAGCTCACCCGATGCCCGGGGCGCCGGCGACGCTCTCGCCGGTGACGCGGTAGAGCAGGTAGGCCGCGGTCTCCCGGAGGATGTAGCGGAACTGCGTGGTGCGGGTCTGCACGGCCGGGCCCTGCCGGGTCGGCGAGCTGGCCGCGTCGATGCCGGAGTCCTCGGCCATCCGCTCGGCGCGCATCGCGTGCCACGGGTCGGTGACCAGCACGGCGGTGCTCCAGCCGCGCTGGCCGAACTCCGCGGCGACCAGCCGCATGCTCTCCAGGGTGTCGACGCCGTCGGTCACCGGCACCAGGTCCTCGGCCGGGACGCCGGCCTGCTCCAGGTAGTCGCGGCCGGCCTCGGCCTCGGTGAACTCGTCGCCGCCGCGCTTCCCGCCGACGGTCACCACCACCGGCGCCACGCCCTCGCGCCACAGCTGCAGCGCGTGCTCCAGCCGGGCCTCGAAGATCGAGCTGGGGACGCCGTTGTACTGCGCCGACCCCAGCACGACGATCGCGTCGGACGGGGGCTCGGAGTCCTGCCGGGCGGTCCACCAGATCGCGGCGGCCGTGGAGACGACCACCAGGGCGACGGCGAGCACGGCGGCGCCCACGGCGCGCCCGACGAAGCCTCCGACCATGCCGACATGGGTACCACGCCCGGCCGTGCCGCGGTCAGGACAGGCCGCAGACCCTCGCGCCGTCCTCGGGGACGACCGTCAGCTCGACGGTGGTCACCGCGCCCCCGTCGTCCCAGGTGACCGGGACCTGCTCGGTGCGCTCCTCGCCGGTGCCGCGGACCGGCGTGCCGACGGTCGGCGTCCCGGGCCGCAGGTACTCCCCCGCCACCTGGTCCGGCTGCAGCCGGGTCTGCTCGTCCTGGCACAGCAGGCCCCACGCGGTCTCGGAGTCGCCGGCGGCCAGCGCCCGGCTGAACACGTCGGCCACCTGGCTCGCCTGCTCACCGGCGGTGCCCTGCAGCAGCGGCAGCGCGACGACGGCGCCGACCGCGACCGCGACCGTGCCCACCCCGATGGCCAGCAGCAGGCCACGGCGGGAGCGGCCGGGACCCGCGTGCAGCGGCTGCGGGTCGTCGTCGTAGAGGTACTCCGGGGCGCCGCTCACCCGCCGCTGACCTCCAGCTCGGCCCCGGCCGGGGGCCGGGGGTCGTCGCGGTCGTCCAACCAGCCCTCAGGCAGCGCGACCGGCCGCGGGGACGACGTCCGGCCGCGCGGGGCGCCGAGGACGGCGGTCGGGTACGGCTGGTCCTCCACCCGGGCCAGCAGCCCGGCGAGCTCGTCCAGCGAGCTGACCATGGCCAGCGCCCGGCGCACCTCGGAGCCGACGGAGAAGCCCTTGGTGTACCAGGCGACGTGCTTGCGGAAGTCCGCGCAGCCGTGCGCCTCGCCGTGCTCGTCGGCCAGCAGGGTGGCGTGCCGGTGCATGACCGCGGCCACCTCGCCGAAGGTCGGCAGCGCCCGCTGCGCGGAGCCGGCGAAGGCGGCGGCCAGGTCGCCGAACAGCCAGGGCCGGCCCAGGCAGCCGCGGCCGACGACGACCCCGGCGCACCCGGTCTCGGCGACCATCCGCAGCGCGTCGTCGGCCTCCCAGACATCGCCGTTGCCCAGCACCGGGATGTCCACGGCCTCGACCAGGCGGGAGATGTAGCTCCAGTCCGCCGTCCCGCTGTAGAGCTGGTCGGCGGTGCGGCCGTGCAGCGTGATGGCCGCGGCACCGGCGTCGGCGGCGATCCGGCCGGCGTCGAGGTAGGTGTGGTGCTCGGGGTCGATGCCGATGCGGGTCTTCACGGTGACCGGCACGTCGCGCGCGGCGCGCACGGCGGCGGCGACGATGTCGGCGAAGAGCCGGCGGCGCCACGGCAGGGCCGACCCGCCGCCCTTGCGGGTCACCTTGGGCACCGGGCAGCCGAAGTTGAGGTCGACGTGGGCGGGCCGGGTGCCGGCGACGCACTCGTCGACCAGCATCTCCACCGCCCGCCCGACGGTGGCCGGGTCGGTGCCGTAGAGCTGCACGGAGAACGCGTCGTGCTCCTCGGTGGTCGCCCGGACCATCCGCAGGGTCTTCTCGTTGCGCTCCACCAGCGCCCGGGTGGTGATCATCTCGCAGACGTAGAGCCCGGCCCCGAACTCGCGGCACAGCGTGCGGAACGCGGGGCCGGTGATGCCGGCCATCGGCGCGAGGACCACCGCCGGGTCGACGGTCAGCGCGCCCAGCCGCAGCGGCGGCAGCGCGCCCGGCCGCGGCGGCGGCGGTGCGGTGTCGAGGACGGCGGTCACCGGTCCAGGGTAGGCGGGGCGCCGAGCCAGCCGTTCGCGTCGGCGATGCGCACCGCCTCGGCGCGGGTGCGGGCACCGGTCTTGCCGATCGCGGCCGACAGGTGGTTGCGCACCGTGCCCGGCGCCAGGTGCAGCGCGGCGGCGAGGTCGGCGACCGTCCCGCCGCCCTGCGCGGCGGCCAGCACCTCGGTCTCCCGCTGGGACAGCGGCGAGTCCCCCGCGGTGAGGGTCTCCGCGGCCAGCACGGGGTCCACCACCCGCAGCCCGGCGTGCACCCGGCGCACCGCGTCGGCCAGCTCCCGGGCCGGGGTGTCCTTGACCACGAACCCGGCCGCACCGGCGTCCACCGCGCGGCGCAGGTAGCCCGGCCGGCCGAACGTCGTCACCACCAGCACCCGGCAGCCCGGCACCGCCCGGCGCAGCTGCGCAGTGGCGGCGATGCCGTCCAGCCCGGGCATCTGGACGTCGACCAGCGCGACGTCGACCGCGTGCTCCCGGACGGCGGCCACCACCTGGTCGCCGCGGCCGACCTCGGCGACCACCTCGAGGTCCGCCTCCAGGTCCAGCAACGCGGCCAGCGCCCCGCGGACCAGCGCCTGGTCGTCGGCCAGCAGCACCCGGATCACGCGGCCCCCGACCCGACCACCAGCCGCAGCCGGTACCCGCCGCCGGGCACCGGCCCGGACACCAGCCGCGCACCGGCGGCCTCGGCCCGGGCCCGCAGACCGGCCAGCCCGGTGCCGGCGGCGGTGACGCCGACCCCTCGGCCGTCGTCGACGACCTCCAGGCACCCGGCGTCCCAGTGCACCCGGCAGCGCCGGGCCGCCGAGTGCCGCACCACGTTGGTGACGCCCTCGCGCAGCACCCAGGCGTACAGCTCGCGGTGCGCCGCCGAGGCACCCTCCACCGACAGCGGCAGGTCGGCCTCGATGCCGGCGGAGCCCAGCGCGCGGCGGGCCGCGGCCAGCTCACCGGCCAGGGAGACCTCGCGGGTGCCGGCGACGGTGGCCCGGACGTCGGCCAGCGCGCTGCGGGCCAGCTGCTCGATCTCGGCGACCTCGGTGCGGGCGCGGTCGGGGCCGGTGGCCTCGATGAGCCGGCCCACCAGCTCGGTCTTGACGGTGATGACGGTCAGCGAGTGGCCGAGGATGTCGTGCACGTCGCGGGCCACCCGCTCCCGTTCGCGGCTGACCGCCAGGTCCACGACGAGCTCGCGCGCCCGGGAGAGCTGGGCGTTGCGCAGCAGCACCTGGTCGACGCCGTAGGCGGCGAAGCAGGCCAGCAGCAGCTCGGGCAGGAAGTCCCACTGCGGCTCCCAGCCGGGCAGGCCGTAGCCCAGCCCGACGGCCGAGGCGGTCAGCCCGGCGACGGTGAGGAGTGCCTCCCGCTTCGGCAGGCCCATGACCGCGGCGACCCCGAGGTAGACGTAGCCGACCAGCACGTCCTCGCCGGCCGCCGGCTCGGCGGCGACCAGCAGCGCCACGCCGGCCACCAGCGTCGCGGCGACCACCGCCTGGGGTACCGGCTCCCCGGCGGCCCGGACCCGGCGGAGCCAGTGGAAGAAGACCGCGAACCCGGCGGCGAAGGCGGCCAGCGCCGCCAGCGCCAGCACCCTGGTCCCCGGGGCGGGCGCACCCCAGGCGGTGTGCACCGGCTGCAGCAGGTAGACCAGCCACACCACGGCGAACAGCCCGCCCCAGCGCCACGGCGGGCGCACGCCCAGCTGCGGGTCGTCGAGCACCGTGCCCGTCACGACGACCACCTCCGGGGGCCATCCTGCTCCGCGGCGGGGGGTGTCGGTGCTGGTCACACGCGCGCGGTGTCGCGGCGGAAGCGCAAGGCGGCCCCGACCCCGAACACCGCGGTCCAGACGGCCACGTTGAGCACCGCGGTGACCAGCGAGCCCTCGTCGGTCAGCGGCATCCGGGCCAGCACGCCCACCCCGTAGGCCGGGGTGTACTCCGCGAGGTCCCGGAAGGTCTGGCCCAGCACGTCCAGCGGCACGAACAGGCCACCGAGGAAGGCCAGCACCGCCAGCAGCGGGCCGAGCAGCTGCATCACGTTCTCCGAGGGCAGCAGGTAGCCGGCCAGCAGACCGAGGGCGGCGAACACGAGGGCACCGAGCCAGGCGACCAGGCCGGAGACCACCCACACCCAGGCGTCCATCCGGGCCCCGCCCAGCACCCCGGCGGCCAGGAACACGACCACGACGGCGATGGCGCCCATGACCATCGCCGACAGCAGCTTGGTGGCGATGTAGGCGGCGGGCCGCAACGGGGTGAGCCGCAGCTGCCGGGACCACCCGACGGCCCGCTCGACGGACACCTGGGCCCCGGCCGAGGTGGTGGCGATCATCGCGCCGTAGACGGCCAGGCTGATCATCACGTAGGCCGACACGTTGCCCCGGCCGGCGGTCTGGTCGGCGTAGGAGGCCCCGCCGAACAGGAAGTAGAAGGCCGGCGGCAGCACGACGGTGAAGACCAGCGTGCGGCGGTTGCGCACCAGGCGACGGACCTCGAGGGCGAGGAAGCCGAGGGAGAAGCCGCCGGCCCTCGGGGCGCGGCGGACGGGGACGGCGGTCACCGGGCACCGCCGTGGGCGGAGGTGAGGGCCAGGAAGGCGTCCTCGAGCCCGCGCGAGGCGATCTGGACGTCGTGGGCGGCGGTGGCGGTGAGCAGGTGGCGGGCGACGACGTCGGAGTCGGCGCTGTGCACGTGCACGGTGCTGCCGCGCAGCTCGACGTCCTCGACGCCGGGCAGTGCGCGGAGGTCGGCCAGGTGGTGGTCGGCGTCCGGCAGGGTGGCGGTGACCGTGCGGCCGGCGGACAGGGCCCGGATCTCCGCGGCGGTGCCGTCGGCGACGACCCGCCCGCCCGCGACGAGGACGACCCTGTCGGCGTAGGCGTCGGCCTCCTCCAGGTAGTGGGTGGCGAACAGCACGGTGCGGCCCTGCTGGGCGTCGGCGCGGATCGCCGTCCAGAAGTCGCGGCGGCCCTCGACGTCCATGCCGGTCGTGGGCTCGTCGAGCACGAGCAGCTCCGGCTCGGGCAGCAGCGCCATCGCGAAGCGGAGCCGCTGCTGCTGACCACCCGAGCACTTCCCGACGCGGCGGTCGGCGATGTCGGCGATGCCGGCGCGCTCGAGGACCTCGGCGACCGGGCGGCTGTGCGCGAACAGCCCGGCGGTGAGCCGGACGGTCTCGGCGACGGTGAGGTCCTTGAGCAGGCCGCCGGTCTGCATGACCGCGGCGACCAGGCCGTGCGCGACGGCGGTGCGCGGGGGCAGCCCGTGCACCTCGACCGACCCGGCGTCGGGGCGGGAGAGGCCGAGCAGCATGTCGATCGTCGTCGTCTTGCCCGCGCCGTTGGGGCCGAGGAAGGCGACGACCTCGCCGGCGCGGACGGTGAGGTCCAGCCCGTCGACGGCGGTCACGGCGCCGAAGCGCTTGGTCAGCCCCACGAGCGCGACGGCGGGCGGGGTCTGGGGAGGTGCCGACGCCGGGGGCGCCGCGGTGGTCTCGGTCACGGCACCACCGTGCCGATCAGCCGGCCGGCGCACATCGGCCGCGCATCACCACCTCGCCGTGACACCTGTCATGAGGTGGGTCGACCCACCCGCGTGTCCCGTGCTCCAGGGCATGCCGTGGACCGAGGGACAGCGCGGTGGGTCCACCCACCGCTCAGCAGCCGACGAGGCGCTGGCCCAGGTAGCCGACGACCTGGTCGAGGGCGACGCGCTCCTGGGTCATGGTGTCGCGGGAGCGCACGGTGACGGCCTGGTCCTCGAGGGTGTCGAAGTCGACGGTCAGGCAGAACGGCGTCCCGATCTCGTCCTGGCGGCGGTACCGGCGGCCGATGGCGCCGGCGTCGTCGAACTCCACGTTCCAGTTCTTCCGCAGCTCCGCGGCGAGGTCGCGGGCCTTGGGCGAGAGGTCGGCGTTGCGCGACAGCGGCAGGACGGCGGCCTTGACCGGCGCCAGCCGCGGGTCCAGGGCGAGCAGGGTGCGGGTGTCGGTGCCGCCCTTGGCGTTGGGCGCCTCGTCCTCGCGGTAGGCCTCCACCAGGAAGGCCATCAGCGAGCGGGTGAGCCCGGCTGCCGGCTCGATGACGTAGGGGGTCCACCGCTCGTTGGTCGCCTGGTCGAAGTAGGACAGGTCGGTGCCCGAGTGCTGGGTGTGGGTGGACAGGTCGAAGTCGGTGCGGTTGGCGATGCCCTCCAGCTCGCCCCACTCCGAGCCCTGGAAGCCGAAGCGGTACTCGATGTCGACGGTGCGCTTGGAGTAGTGCGACAGCTTCTCGGCCGGGTGCTCGAAGTGCCGCAGGTTGGCGGCGTCGATGCCCAGGTCGGTGTACCAGCGGGTGCGCTCGTCGATCCAGTACTGGTGCCAGGTCTCGTCCTCGCCGGGCTTGACGAAGAACTCCATCTCCATCTGCTCGAACTCCCGCGTCCGGAAGATGAAGTTGCCCGGGGTGATCTCGTTGCGGAAGCTCTTGCCGATCTGGCCGATGCCGAACGGCGGCTTCTTGCGGGCGGCGCCCATGACGTTGGCGAAGTTGACGAAGATGCCCTGCGCGGTCTCCGGGCGCAGGTAGTGCAGCCCGGACTCGTCCTCGACCGGGCCGAGGTAGGTCTTGAGCATCATGTTGAAGTCGCGCGGCTCGGTCCAGGAGCCGGTGGTGCCGCAGTTCGGGCAGGTGATCTCGGTCAGCCCCTCGGGCAGCCGGCCCTTCTTGGCCTCGAAGGCCTCCTCGAGGTGGTCGGCGCGGAACCGCTTGTGGCAGTTGAGGCACTCGGTCAGCGGGTCGGTGAAGACCCCGACGTGGCCGGAGGCGACCCAGGTCTGGCGCGGCAGGATGACCGAGGAGTCCAGGCCGACGACGTCCTCGCGGCTCTGCACCACGGTGCGCCACCACTGCTTCTTGATGTTCTCCTTGAGCTCGACGCCGAGCGGGCCGTAGTCCCAGGCGGAGCGGGTGCCGCCGTAGATCTCACCGGCGGGGAAGACGAAGCCCCGTCGCTTGCAGAGGTTGACCACCTTGTCCAGGCGGGCGGGGTCGGCGGTGCGGGCGGTGCTCAACGGAGGATCTCCATCCGGCTGGCGGTCGGCGGTTGCCCTGCAACGCTAGACGCCCCCCGCGACCTCATTCCGCGGCACCGTCGTCGAGGTACACCCCGGGCTCGTCCACCGCGTGCAGCCACACCGGCGCCCCGGCGACCTTCACCTCGTGGGCCGACAGCGCGCGGCGGTAGGAGCCGACGCCGTCCCAGGTGGTGAGCAGGGCCGACAGACCCGGGTCGTCGGCCGCCGTCCCGTACTCCCCGGTCAGGAACCCGGGCCGCTGCCGCAGCGCGGTGAGCAGCAGCGCCGCGTCGGCGCGCAGGGCGGCCGGGTCGTCGGTGCGGAACCTGGTGAGCGCGAACACGGGCATCCCCCGGGAAGTTGACAATGGTTCTCACATGCGCCGACGATGGTGGCATGACCGCCGCCCCGCTCCCGCTGCCCCGGCGGCTCCCCGAGGACGTCGCCGCCGCCAGCGAGCTGCTGTCGGCGCTGGCCGCGCCGCTGCGCCTGTCCATCGTGTCCCTGCTCGACGAGCACGGCACCCTCTGCGTGCACGAGCTGGTCGAGGCGCTCGGCGTCCCGCAGCCCCTGGTCTCCCAGCACCTGCGGGTGCTGCGCGGCGCCCGGCTGGTCGCCGGCGACCGCCGCCACCGCGAGGTGCACTACCGCCTCGTCGACTCCCACGTGGGCCACATCGTGCGCGACGCGCTGGAGCACGCCGGGCACGGCGACGTCCCGGCTGCGACGATCGGCTGATGGTCCGCACCACCCGCCAGCGCACCGCGGTCGCGGCGGTCTTCGACCAGCTCGAGGGTTTCCACAGCGCCCAGGAGGTGCACGCCCGGCTGCGCGCCGAGGGCGACACCGTGGGCCTGTCGACGGTCTACCGCGCCGTGCAGGCCCTGGCCGACGACGGCGAGCTGGACTCGATCCGCACCGACACCGGCGAGGCGCTCTACCGGCGCTGCAGCACCCGCCACCACCACCACCTGGTCTGCCGCAGCTGCGGCCGCACCGTCGAGGTCGAGGGCCCGGCCGTCGAGCGGTGGGCCGACCGGGTGGCCGACGAGCACGGCTTCGCCGACGTCAGCCACACGCTGGAGATCTTCGGCACCTGCGCGGCCTGCCGCGACGCCGGTGCGCCGACGGGCTGAGGTCCTGGTCGGGGGCTGCGGGCCTCCCTAGACTCGCTGCCCGGTGGTCGCGCGGGCCCCACGGAGACGGAGGGGGCGGGCGGTGGAGTCCGGGCAGTTCGGCAGCTACCGCATCGAGTCGCTGATCGGCCGCGGCGGCATGGGCGAGGTCTACCGCGCCTGGGACACCGAGCACGAGCGCACCGTCGCCCTCAAGGTCCTCTCCGAGCACCTGGCCGCCGACCGCGGCTACCGGGAGCGCTTCCGCCGCGAGGCGCACGCCGCGGCCCGGCTCAACGAGCCGCACGTGGTGCCGATCCACCGCTACGGCGAGATCGACGGCCGGCTGTTCCTGGACATGCGGCTGGTGCAGGGCGACGACGTGGCCACCGTGCTGCACCGCGAGGGCCGGATGACCCCGGAGCGGGCGGTGTCGGTGATCAGCCAGGTCGCGCAGGCGCTGGACGCCGCGCACGCCGACGGCCTGGTGCACCGCGACGTCAAGCCCTCCAACGTGCTGCTCACCGGCAGCGGGGACGCCGAGTTCGCCTACCTGGTCGACTTCGGCATCGCCCGCTCCACCAGCGACTCCCAGGGCCCCTCGCTCACCATGACCGGCGCCGCGCTGGGCTCCTTCGACTACATGGCGCCCGAGCGGTTCCTGGAGCAGCCGGTCGACCGCCGGGTCGACGTCTACGCCCTGGCCTGCGTGCTCTTCGAGTGCCTCACCGGCCGGCGGCCCTTCCCGCGCGAGGGGCTGGCCGCGCAGATGTTCGCCCACGTCAACACCGAGGTCGACCGCCCGTCCGCGCTGGTGCCGGGGCTGCCCGCGGGCCTGGACGCGGTGGTCGCCCGGGGCATGGCCAAGGACCCCGCCGGCCGGCCGGGCAGCGCCGGCCAACTGGCCGCGCAGGCCCGCGCCGCGCTGCGGGCCGGGCCGGCGCGCACCGAGGTCGTGGTGCCGCAGCTGCCGCCGAACCCGGTGCAGCGGCCCGTCCCGCAGACCGTCGGGTTCACCGACCCCTCCGGCGGCGGGGGCTGGTCGGGCCCGCCGCCGGCCTGGACCGGTGGCGGCACCGGTCCCGGGTGGGGTGCGCCCCCGCCACCGGCTGCGCCGTCGCGCACCTCCCCCGCCCTGGTCGTCGCCCTGGTCGCCACTGTCGTCGTCGCCGTCCTGGTGGTGGTCGCCGTCGTCGCCACCCGCGGCGGCGGTGGCAGCGACGCCGTCGCCACGACCACGGCTGCCACCACGACCGCGGAGGCGACGACGACGGCGTCGAGCACCACGAGCACGCCGGGGACGACCGAGCCCACCGAGCCCACCGGCGGCAACGACGCCCTGCTCACCCGGCTGCCCGGTGACTTCGACCCCGCCGACTGCGAGGACAACGACCTGCCCGGGGACGGCGCCGACGCCGCGGTGCGCTGCTCCGCGGCGCTCTCGGGGCCGGTCCCGCGGTCGGGCAACTTCTACGGCTACCCCGACACCGGCACGCTGCGCGACGCCTTCAGCGGCGACGTCGACCGGCAGGGCCTGGCCGAGATGTCCTCGCTGGCCGACTGCGCGACCGCCCGCGGCTGGATCGACTACGCGGGCCAGGACGGCGGCCGAGCCGGGTCGGTGGCCTGCTTCGTCAACGCCGACGGCGACGGCGTGGTGGCCTGGACCCAGGAGGACGCCCTCGCCGAGGGGTTCGTGTTCATCAGCGACGGGGAGACCCGGCTGGCCGAGCTGTTCGAGTGGTGGAACGACGCCGACCGGAGCGACTTCCAGGCCGGCTGAGTCCGCACGGCCCCCTACGATCGACGCCACGACGGGGGCAGGCCCCGCCGCGCACGCCCGAGGGAGGCCCGTGGAGCCCGGTCGGTTCGGGGCCTACCGCATCGAGGAGCTCATCGGTCGCGGCGGCATGGGCGAGGTCTACCGGGCCCACGACACCGAGCACCGCCGGACCGTCGCGCTCAAGGTGCTCTCCGCCGGCCTGGCCGGGGACGCCGGCTACCGGGAGCGGTTCCGCCGCGAGGCGCACGCGGTCGCCCGGCTCTCCGAGCCGCACGTCATCCCCATCCACCGCTACGGCGAGGTCGACGGCCGGCTGTTCCTGGACATGCGGCTGGTGCAGGGCGTCGACCTCGGCGACCTGCTGCACCGCGAGGGAGCCCTCGAGCCGGCCCGGGCGGTCGCCGTCGTGGCCCAGGTCGCGCGGGCGCTGGACGCCGCGCACGCCGAGGGCCTGGTGCACCGCGACGTGAAGCCCTCCAACGTGCTGGTCACCGGCGAGCCCGGGGACGAGTTCGTCTACCTGGTCGACTTCGGCATCGCGTGGTCGGCGGGTGACTCCGCCACCGCGTCGCTCACCCAGACCGGGTCGGCGGTCGGCTCGTTCGACTACATGGCCCCCGAGCGCTTCGCGGAGCGCCCGGTGGACGCCCGCACCGACGTCTACGCGCTGGCCTGCGTGCTGTTCGAGTGCCTGGCCGGCCGGCGGCCGTTCACCGGCGAGGGCCTCGCCGCGATGATGTACGCCCACCTCAACGCCGTCCCGCCGCGGGTGTCGTCGGTCCGGCCGGGCCTGCCGCCGGGGCTGGACGACGTGGTCGCGCGCGGGTTGGCCAAGGACCCGGCGCAGCGCTGGCCCTCGGCCGGCGCGCTGGCCGCGGCGGCCCGGGCGGCGCTGAGCACCGGCGGGGTCACCCCGCAGCGGGACAACGGCCCGGCGCCCGGCCCCCCGCCGCCGCCACCGCAGGCCGTGGGCACGGCCGCGCCGTCCTGGTCCGCGCCGCCGGCTCCCGGTCCGGGCTGGCGCGGGCCCGCGCCGGTGCCGGTCACCCACCCCGGGCCGGCCACCCGACGCCGCTGGCTGCCGTGGGCGGCGGCCGGGGCGGCCGCGGTGGCGGCCGCCGTCGTGCTGGCGGTCGTGCTGTCGGGGGGCGGGGACGCCGGGGACACCACCGCGCCCACGACGTCCGCCGCGCCGACCACCTCGGCGGAGGAGGCCGCGCTGCGCGACCGGCTGCCCGCCGCGCTGACCGGGTGCGCGTCCGCGACGCCGGACGGCGTCGGGGAGGACGCCCGGGTCCAGTGCGCGGCCGACCAGCCGGGACCGACGTCGGTGCGGGTGTCGGCCTACGCGGACGCCGACGACGCCGACGCCGCCTTCCTCGGGCTGGTGGACCGGGGCGACCTGCCGCCGCTGCAGGCGCGCGACACCTGCCCGACGTCCACCGGCTACTACTACTGGCGCGACGCCGACCAGCAGACCGCCGGCCGGGTGGGCTGCATGACGACCACCCGCGGCGACGCCGTGCTCTTCTGGAGCTCCAGCGCCCAGCAGCTGCTCGTCGTCGCCACCTCCGCCGGCACCGGCGCCGACGGCCTGGCCGAGCTCACCGACTGGTGGACGGCGACCCGGGACTCCTTCGGCTGAGGCGCCGGGGACTCAGGCCTTGCCGAAGCGCCGCTGGCGGGACGCGTACTCCTCGCACGCGGCCCACAGGTGCCGTCGGTCGAAGTCCGGCCACAGCACGTCCTGGAAGACCAGCTCGGCGTAGGCGGACTGCCAGAGCAGGAAGTTCGACGTGCGGTTCTCCCCGGAGCTGCGCAGGAAGAGGTCGACATCGGGCATGTCGGGCTCGTCGAGGAACCGCGCGACGGTCTTCTCGCTGATCCGGTCGGGGTCCAGCCGGCCGGCGGCGACCTCCCGGCCGATGGCGCGCGCGGCGTCGGCGATCTCCGCCCGGCCGCCGTAGTTCACGCACATGGTCAGGGTGAGGACGTCGTTGTCACGGGTGAGCTCCTCGGCGACCTCGAGCTCCTTGATCACCGAGCCCCAGAGCCTCGGCCGGCGGCCGGCCCAGCGGACCCGGACGCCGAGCTCGTGCATCTCGTCGCGGCGGCGGCGGATCACGTCGCGGTTGAACCCCATGAGGAAGCGCACCTCCTCGGGGCTGCGCTTCCAGTTCTCGGTGGAGAACGCGTACGCGCTGATCGCGCCGATGCCCAGCTCGATCGCGCCCTCGACGCAGTCGAACAGCGAGGACTCCCCCGCCTCGTGGCCCTTGGTGCGGGGCAGGCCGCGCTCCTTGGCCCACCGGCCGTTGCCGTCCATGACCACGGCGACGTGGTGGGGCACCTTGTCGCGCGGGATGTCCGGCGGCCGGACGCCGGAGGGGTGCGGGTTCGGGGGGCGGACGGCCCGCCTCACGACCGGTCCACCAGGCTCAGCGAGCGCAGCCCGCGCTCCAGGTGCCACTGCAGCAGCGCGGCCACGAGCCCGCTCCCCTCGCGTCGGTTGATCCCCTGGCTGGCCTCGGCCGTGGCCCAGTCGCCGGTGAGCAGGGCGTCCAGCAGCTCGACGGTGACCGGGCTGGGCATCGCCGACCCGGTCGGCCGGCAGGCCGGGCACACCATGCCGCCGCCCGGCACGGAGAAGTGCCGGTGCGGGCCGGGCTCGGCGCAGCGCGCGCAGTCGCTGAGCGCGGGCTCCCAGCCGGCGACGGACATGGCGCGCAGCAGGAAGGCGTCCAGCACCAGGCCCGGCGGGTGCGCCTGCTCGGCCAGGCTGCGCAGCGCACCGATGACCAGCAGGAACATCCGCAGCGAGGGCTCCTTCTCCTCGGCGGTGAGCCGGTCGGCGGTCTCCAGCACCGCGGTGCCGGCCGTGTAGGCGCGGTAGTCGGCCACGATCGCCGGGCCGTAGGAGTGCAGCGACTCGGCCTGGCTGACGATGTCGAGGTTGCGCCCGGTGTAGAGCTGCAGGTCGACGTGGCTGAACGGCTCGAGCCGGGCGCCGAACTTGCTCTTCGTGCGGCGCACGCCCTTGGCCACCGCCCGGACCTTGCCGGTGCGGCGGGTGAGCACGGTGACGATGCGGTCGGCCTCGCCCAGCTTCTGCACCCGCAGCACGACGCCCTCGTCGCGGTAGAGGGACTTCGGGGTGGTGCTCACTCAGTAGCCCAGCCGCTGCAGCTTCTTGGGGTCGTCCTGCCACTCGCCGAGGACGGTGACGTGCAGCGCCAGGTGCACCCGGCCGCCGAGCAGGTGCTCCAGCCCCACCCGTGCCTCGCTGCCGATGGCCTTGATGGTGGCCCCGCCCTTGCCCAGCAGCATCGGCTTCTGGCTGGGCCGCTCGCAGTGCAGCAGCACGTGCAGCTCGGTGAACACCGCGTCGGGGTCGCGGGGGTCGGGCTTGCGGACGATCTCCTCGACGCTGACGGCCAGGGAGTGCGGCACCTCCTGGCGCACCTTCTCCAGCGCGGCCTCGCGGACCAGCTCCGCGATCTGCCGCTCCAGGTCGTCGTCGGTGAGCTGGTCGTCGGGGTAGAGCGGCGGGCCCTCGGGCAGCATGCCGATCAGCAGGTCGGCGAGCAGGTCGACCTGGTCGTCGGCCACGGCGCTCACCGGTACGACCTCGCGGGCCTCGACCAGCTGCGAGGCGGCCACGAGCTGCTCGGTGATCTGCTTCTTCGACGCCGCGTCGGTCTTGGTGACCACCAGGACGACCGGGGTGCTGACGTTCTTCAACTGCCGGGCGATGAACGCGTCACCGGCGCCGACGGGCTGGTCGGCCGGGATGCAGAACACGACCACGTCGACCTCGGTGAGGGTGTCGCGGACGACGTCGTTGAGGCGTTGGCCGAGCAGGCTCTTGGGCTTGTGCAGGCCGGGGGTGTCGACGAGGACCAGCTGGCCCTCGGGCCGGTGCACAACGCCGCGGATGGCGTGCCGGGTGGTCTGCGGCCGGTTGCTGACGATGCCGACCTTGTCGCCGACGAGACGGTTGGTCAGCGTGGTCTTGCCGGCGTTGGGGCGACCGACCAGCGCGACGAAGCCGCTGCGGTACGGCACCTCCGGGTTGCTCACGCCGACCAGTCTCCCACCGGGGTCCGACAACGCTTGCGAGGATGGAGCCATGGCCCGACGCACGCGACGCCCGAACGACGAGCCGCCCGCGGTGCGCGCCGCCCGCGACCGGGAACGGCACGTCAGCCAGGTCACCAGCTACGGGTTCTTCGCCCGGCGCGGCCCGAAGCGGTCGGTCACCGTCACCCCCGCGCCGCTGCGGTACTGGCAGTACCTGCTGGTGTCCCCCGGCGTCGCGGCCGCCACGGTCGCCGCGGTCGTCGTGTGGCTGGTGGCGCTGGGCCTGATCAGCGGGTGGGCCGCCGCCCGGTCGGAGACGCCGCTGGCCATCGTCCTCGGGCTGCTGGTGCTGGTGCTGGCGACCAGCCGGCTCACCGTCTCGGACTTCGCGGTCTCCACCGACATCGCCGGGGTGCGGCAGACCTCGTCGTTCGGCGTGGTGCCGCTGGTGCTGGTCGAGGACGTCGTCCGCGCCCCCGCGCCGGCGGACTGGCCACGGGCCAAGCGGCGCGGCGGCTGGTGGCCGGGGCGCCGGCGGGTCGTCGTCCGGCACCTCGCCGCCGACGGCGAGCGCGACCGGGCCTTCTCCGTCTGGGTGCGCGACCCGCAGGCCTTCGCCGAGGCGCTGGACCGCCCGCTGGAGTAGGCGTCAGGCGGTGGTGACCAGGGTGCCGTCGGGTCCGGCCAGGTACACCGGGGCACCCGGGGCGAGGTCGTGGACGGCGGCCAGCCCGGCCTCCTCCACCGCGCCCGCGGCCGACACCACGGCGGCGGCCTCCAGGCCCTCGACCCCCGAGGACACCGCGGCGGCGACGGCGGCCTGCAGGGCCGACAGCTGCAGCGACGGCAGCGCGACGGTGGCCGCGAGGTAGGTGCGGCCGTCGGTGTCGCGGACGGCGGCCCCCTCCGGCGCGCCGGTGCGGCCGCGGGCGGAGCGGGCGAGGGTCACGAGCTTGGCGTCCTCGGTGTCGAGCTGGGTCACGGGGCCACCTTCTCAGGCCCGTCCGCGCCCTCGGCGGCGAGGGCGGCGGCCTCCTTCTTCTCCCGCTTGCGCCGGCGCCGCTCGGCCCGCTCGTCGTCCTCGGGCTCGTCGGTCTCCTCCGGCTCGCCCTCGGCGGTCTCGGGCTCCTCCTCGACCCGGCGGACGAGCATCGTGTCGATCTGGTTGCGCCGACCGCCGGTGGACTCGGCGAGCAGGTGCAGCTCGCCGACCACGGTCTCCGAGCCCTCGATGGGCACCCGGCCGATGGCGCGGGCGAGCAGACCGCCGACGGTCTCGACGTCGTCGTCCTCGGGCAGCTCGACCCGGAACAGGTCGGCGAGGTCCTCGACCGGCAGCCGGGCGGTGACCCGGTAGGACCCGTCGGGCAGCTCCTCGACCGGGGGCCGGTGCACCGCGTCGTGCTCGTCGTCGATCTCCCCGACGATCTCCTCGAGGATGTCCTCGATGGTCAGCAGGCCGGCGAAGCCGCCGTACTCGTCGACCACGACGGCCATGTGGATGCGGCGGGCCTGCATGTCGCGCAGCAGCACGTCCACCGGCTTGGACTCCGGGACGAAGGAGGCCGGGCGCATGATCTCCTCGACCCGGATCCGGCTGGTGTCCTGGTCGCCCTGCGTGCGGCGGACAAGGTCCTTGAGGTAGACCACGCCGACGATGTCGTCGACGTTCTCCCCGATGACCGGGATGCGGCTGAACCCGCTGCGCAGCGCCAGCGCCAGGGCCTGCCGGAGGTTCTTCGAGCCCTCCACGAAGACCACGTCGGGGCGGGGCACCATGACCTCGCGCGCGATCGTGTCGCCGAGGGAGAACACCGACTGGATCATGTTGCGCTCGCCGGACTCCACCACCCCGCGCTCCTCGGCGATGTCGACCAGCTCGCGCAGCTCGACCTCGGTGGAGAACGGGCCGTCGCGGAAGCCGCGGCCGGGGGTGATGGCGTTGCCCAGCAGGATCAGCAGCGTGGACACCGGCCCGAGCAGCCGGCCCAGCAACCGGGTCGGGCCCGCCGCGGCCAGCGCGATGGAGTAGGCGTGCTGGCGGCCCAGCGTGCGGGGGCCGACGCCGACGAGCACGTAGCTGACCACCGTCATGACCGCGGCGGCGGTGACCACGCCGGCCGCCACGCCGTCGAACTGGACGAACAGGATGACGGCGATCAGCACCGCCGCGGTCGTCTCGCAGACGATGCGCAGCAGGAGCAGCAGCGACACGTGCCGGGCCCGGTCCTCGACCACGGCCAGCAGCGCGCCGGCCCGCCGGACGCCGTCGCGCCGCATGGTCTCCACGCGGGCGCGCGAGATCCCCTGCAGGGCCGCGTCGACGGCGGCGAAGACACCGGCCAGGGGGACGAGCAGGACGGCGATCACCAGCAGGGTGATCGCGGTGGGGCTCATCGCGGCGCGGTCTCCTCGCCGGTGACCTGGTCGCGCGGCACGGAGGCGAACTTCTTCAGGAGGTCGGACTGCAGGCCGAACATCTCCTTCTCCTCGTCGGGCTCCATGTGGTCGTAGCCGAGGATGTGCAGCACGCCGTGCGTGGCCAGCAGCAGCAGCTCGTCGTCCATGGTGTGGCCGGCGGCGCGGGCCTGGCGGATGGCGACGGCCGGGCACAGCACGACGTCGCCGAGCAGCTCGGGGCCCGGGTCGGGGTCGTCGGGCCGGCCGGTGTCCAGCTCGTCCATGGGGAAGGCCAGCACGTCGGTGGGGCCCTTCTCGCCCATCCACCGCTCGTGCAGGCTCGCCATGTGGTCGACGTCGACGCACAGCACCGACAGCTCGGCCAGCGGGCTGACGCCCATCTCGCCGAGCACGAAGCGGCAGACGCCGGTCAGCGACGTCTCGTCGACGGCGATGCCGGACTCGTTGGCGACCTCGACGGCCACGGGTCAGCTGCCCTTCTGCCGCCGCTGGCCGGGGCCGCGGACGGGGTCGGTGGTGCGGGGGGCTGCGTCGTAGCGCTCGTAGGCCTCGACGATGTCGCCGACCAGCCGGTGCCGGACGACGTCGGAGCTGGTTAGCTCGGAGAAGTGGATGTCGTCGACCCCGTCGAGGATGTCCCGGACCACGCGCAGGCCCGAGGCGGCCCCACCGGGCAGGTCGACCTGCGTGATGTCGCCGGTGACCACCATCTTGGAGCCGAAGCCCAGCCGGGTGAGGAACATCTTCATCTGCTCGGCGGTGGTGTTCTGGGCCTCGTCGAGGATGACGAAGGAGCTGTTCAGCGACCGGCCGCGCATGTAGGCCAGCGGGGCCACCTCGATGGTCCCCGACTGCATGAGCCGCGGGATGGACTCGGGGTCGACCATGTCGTGCAGCGCGTCGTACAGCGGCCGCAGGTAGGGGTCGATCTTCTCGCTGAGCGTGCCCGGCAGGTAGCCCAGGCGCTCACCGGCCTCGACGGCGGGGCGGGTCAGGATGATCCGGTCGACCTGCTTGGTCTGCAGCGCCTGCACCGCCTTGGCCATGGCCAGGTAGGTCTTGCCCGTACCGGCCGGGCCGATGCCGAAGACCACGGTGTTGCGGTCGATGGCGTCGACGTAGTGCTTCTGGTTCAGCGTCTTGGGCCGGATCGTGCGCCCGCGGCGGCTGATGATGTCGAGGCTGAGCACCTCGGCGGGGCGCTCGCTCCCGCCGGCGCGCAGCATGCCGACGATCCGCTGCACCTCGTCGGGGCGCAGGGTCTGGCCCCGGCGGACCAGGGCGATCAGCTCGTCGAGGACCCGGACGGCGAAGGCGGTGTCACCGGGCGGACCGGTCAGCGTGATCTCGTTGCCGCGGACGTGGACGTCGGCGGCCAACTCGGTCTCCACCAGGCGGAGCAGCTCGTCGCCGGAGCCCAGGAGGGCCACCATCGGGACCGACTCGGGGACGGTGATCGTGGTCCGGACCGGGTCGGTGCCCGTGGGCGGGGTGGAGCTGGGTGCGGTGTCGGGCAAGAACGCTCGACCCTGCCTTCCTGCGACGGGGGTGGGACCCCACCGAGCCTACGCCGAGCGCGTGGACCCGGCGTGCGCATTCCCGGCTCACCGACCCCGGTGGGTGGCCTTCCCCGGCCCCTCGGCCAGGAACGAGGCGACCGCGCCGTGCAGGTCCTCGGTGCCGAACAGCGCGCCGGACACCGCGGGGACCGCGTCGTCGGCGGCCCGCACGCCCTGCCGGGAGGCGGTGGCGACCAGCGTCTTGGTGGCCGCGTGGGCCACGGTCGGGCCGGCGGCGACCTGCCGGGCCAGGGCGAGGGCGGCGTCGGCGAAGCCCTCGTCGGGCAGCACGCGGTTCACCACGCCCCAGCTGTGCAGGCTGGCGGCGGAGTACCGCTCGCCGGTGAACACCAGCTCCTTGGCACGGGCGGCGCCGGCGCGCTCGGCCAGCCGCTGCGGCCCGCCCATCGACGGCGTCAGCCCGACGACGAGCTCCACCAGGCCGAAGGAGGCCCCCTCGGCCGCCACCAGCAGGTCGCAGGCCAGCGCCAGCTCGAAGGCGGCGGTGAGGGTGAGCGCGTGCGCGGCGAACACCGTGGGCACTGGCAGGTCCTCCAGGGTCTGCACGGTGCGCAGCAGCCGGGCCCACAGCGCGCCGCCGGCGGCCTCGGCGTCGGGCCCCTCGGCGATCGCGGCGAACAACGACACGTCGACCCCGGCGGAGACCACCCGGCCCTCGGCGCGGACCAGCACCGCGCGCGGGCGGTCCGGGCGCCCGGGCGCGGTCAGGTCGGCGAGCTCGTCGACGCGGGCCTCCAGGGCGTCGAGCACCGCGGCGTCGAAGAGGTTGACCGGCGGGTTGTCCAGCACGAGGACGGCGACGTCGCCGTCCCGCTCCAGCCGGACGGTCACCCGGGCGGCCAGGTCAGGTCGCGGCCGCCGAGGACGTGGCCGTGCACGTGGTGCACCGTCTGCCCGGCCTGCGGACCGGAGTTGAAGACCAGCCGGTAGCCGGGCTCGGGCGCCTCGGCGGTGGCCAGCCCCTCCTGCACGGCGACGGCGTGCGCCGCGGCCACCACCTCGGCCAGCAGCTGCGGCTCCGCGCCGACCAGCAGACCCGCGGTGGCGTGGTGGTCCTTGGGGATGACCAGCACGTGGGTGGGCGCCTGCGGGTTGATGTCCCGGAAGGCCAGGGTGCGCTCGGTCTCGTGCACGACGTCGGCGGGGATCTCCCCGGCGACCATCCGGCAGAACAGGCAGTCGGTCACGGCGCCGACCCTCTCACGCCCAGCGGGTGCGGGCGCAGATCGCGGCGAGGACCGCGGCACCGGCGGTCGACGTCCGCAGCACCTCCTCGCCCAGCCGCACGACCTCGGCGCCGGCGGCGCGGAAGGCGACGGCCTCGCCGTCGGTGATGCCGCCCTCGGGCCCGACGACGACGGCGATCGAGCCGGCGCCGCCGACCTGCACCGCGGAGAAGGGACGGCGGGCCTGCTCGTGCAGCACCAGCGCCAGGTCCACGTCGGCGAGCAGGCCGCAGACCGCCCGGGTGCTCATCGGCTCGGTGACCTCGGGCAGCCGCGGACGGCGGGCCTGCTTGCTCGCCGCGCGGGCGGCCGAGCGCCACTTGGCCAGGCCCTTGTCCACCCGGTCGTCGCGCCACTTCGTCACGCACCGGGACGCCGTCCAGGGCACCACCCGGTCCACGCCGAGCTCGGTGGCCAGCTCCACGGCCAGCGGGCCGCGGTCGCCCTTGGGCAGGGCCTGCACGAGCACCAGCTCGGGGGTGGGCGGGGGCACCTCGTGCCGGGCGAGCACCTCGACCTGCAGCCCCTCGGGACCGGCCGCGGCGACCACGCCCTCGACCAGGGTGCCCTCGCCGTCGGCGACCCGGACCCGCTCCCCCGCCGTCATCCGCAGCACGTCGACGGCGTGCCGGGCCTCGTGCCCGGTCACCAGCACCGTGCCGCCCGCGGGCAGCTCGTCGACCAGGAACAGCGGCGCGCCGTCGTGGGTGAGGGTGCCGGGGTCGCTCATCGGCCGTTGAAGGCGTCGCGGACCCGGCCGAACAGGCCGTTGTGCTGCGCCCTGCTGGCCTCGGGGTGGTCCTCGCCCCGGACGGCGGCGAGCTTGCGGAGCAGCTCCTCCTGCTCGGCGTCCAGCCGGGTCGGGGTCTGCACGTCCACGTGCACCATGAGGTTGCCGCGGCCGGTGGCCCGCAGCCGGGGCGCGCCGTGCGCGCGCAGCGTCAGCACCGAGCCCGACTGCGTGCCGGCCTTGATGTCCAGCGGCTCGTCGCCGTCCAGCGTGCGCAGGGTCAGCGTGGTGCCCAGCGCAGCGGCGGTCATCGGCAGGGTGACCCGGCAGTGCAGGTCCTCGCCGTCGCGGGTGAACACGTCGTGCGGCCGCTCGTGCACCTCGACGTACAGGTCGCCGGCCGGGCCGCCGCCGGGGCCGACCTCGCCGTGGCCGGACAGCCGGATCCGCATGCCGTCCTCGACGCCGGCCGGGATCTTCACCGGGATGGTGCGGCGGGCGCGCACCCGGCCGTCGCCCGCGCACTGCGAGCAGGGCTGCGGGATGACCTGGCCGGTGCCCCCGCAGGTGGGGCAGGGCCGGGAGGCGACGACCTGGCCGAGGAAGGAGCGCTGCACGCTCTGCACCTCGCCGCGGCCGTTGCAGGTGGTGCACTGCGCGGGGTGGGTGCCCGGCGCGGTGCCGGCCCCGGTGCACAGGGTGCACAGCACCGCGGTGTCCACGGTGATCTCGGTGGTGGTGCCGAAGACGGTCTCGGCGAGGTCCAGCTCGACGCGGATCAGGGCGTCCCCGCCGGCGCGGGTGCGGCTGCGCGGGCCGCGGGTCGCCGTCCCGCCGCCGAAGAAGGCGTCCATGATGTCGCCGAGGCCGCCGAAGCCCGCCCCGCCGAAGGGGTTGCCGCCGCCCCCGCCGCCGGTCTCGAACGGGTCGCCGCCGAGGTCGACGATGCGGCGCTTGTCCGGGTCGGTGAGCGCCTCGTAGGCCCGGCTGACCTTCTGGAACTCCTCCTTGGCCGCCGGGTCGGGGTTGACGTCGGGGTGCAGGTCGCGGGCCTTGCGGCGGTACGCGCTCTTGATCTCCCGGTCGGTCGCCCCCTGGGCAAGCCCGAGCACGCCGTAGTAGTCCGTTGCCACTTCTCGATCCTCAGCTCTCGGCCAGCAGCTGGCCGACGTAGCGGGCCACGGCTCGTACCGCGGCCATCGTCCCGGGGTAGTCCATCCGGGTGGGTCCGACGACGCCCAGGCCCCCGAGGGCCAGGTCGGCGGTGCCCCCGGCCGACCCGTAGCCCACGGAGACCACCGAGGCGCCGGTGAAGCTCTGGTGCTCGTTCTCCTCGCCGATGCTCACCAGCACCGCACCCGGGGCGACCTCGCCCATCAGGCGCAGCACGACGACCTGCTCCTCGAGGGCCTCCAGGAGCGGGCGGAGGGTGCCCGGGAAGTCCAGGGCGCCGCCGCGGGTGAGGTTGGCGGTGCCGCCGACGAGCAGCCGGTCCTCGCCGGGCTCGACGAGGGTCTCGACCAGGGTGGCGCTGACCGCGGCGACCAGCCCGCGCAGGTGCGCCGGCGCGGTGTCGAGCAGGTCGGCGACCTTGGTGGCCGCGTCGGCGAGCTTGGCGCCGACGAAGGCCGCGTTGAGCAGCGTGCGCAGCTCGGCGACCGGGTCGGAGCCGGCCGGCGCGTCGACGACCGGCGGGACCTCCACCACCCGCTGCTCGACCCGGCCGGTGTCGGTGATCAGCACGACGAGCAGCCGGGTGGTCGCCAGCTGCACGACCTCCAGGTGCCGGACGGCCGACCGGGACAGCGTCGGGTACTGGATCACCGCGACGTTGCGGGTCAGCTGGGCCAGCAGCCGCACGGTGCGGGCCAGCACGTCGTCCAGGTCGAGGGCCCCGTCGAGGAACCGCTCGATGGCCCGCCGCTCGGCGACCGACAGCGGCTTGATCGCCGACAGCCGGTCGACGAAGAAGCGGTAGCCCTTGTCGGTGGGCACCCGGCCGGCGCTGGTGTGCGGCTGGGTGATGTACCCCTCCTCCTCCAGCACGGCCATGTCGTTGCGGATGGTGGCCGGCGACACGCCCAGGTCGTGGCGGGCCGCGAGGGCCTTGGACCCGACCGGGTCGTTGGTGGAGACGTAGTCCTGGACGATCGCCCGCAGGACCTGCAACCGGCGTTCCTCGTGGGCCACCCGCCACCTCCCGTCCGCCTCGTGCTGGGCTCGCTGCTGGCACTCCGAACCGCTGAGTGCCAGCCGCCAGCATACGACCGGACGGGGTCGCCGTCCCGCACCGCGGAGGCCGTTAGGGTGGGGTCGTCCATGTGCTCCGGGGTACCGGGGTGCGGTCTGAGGGGAGCCGGGGCACTGATCTTCAAGGCGGTGCGCGACGGGCGGCCCTACCCCGACCACGGCTTCTCGACCCGCGACTGGGCGATGATCCCGCCCCGCCAGATCCGGCTGGACACCCTGGTCACCACCAAGCGCCAGCTCGAGCTGGACGCCCTGCTGGCCGACGACTCGACCTTCTACGGCGACCTCTTCCCGCACGCGGTGCAGTGGAGGGGCGAGCTGTTCCTGGAGGACGGCCTGCACCGGGCCCTGCGCGCGGCCCTGCAGCAGCGCAACGTCATCCACGTCCGCGTCCTGGACCTCGACTCCCTGATGCCCACCGCCTGACCGGCGCGTGCCCGGCCCGCTAGAGCCAGCCCTTGTCGGCGGCGACCCGGGCGGCCTCCACCCTCGTGCGGGCGCCGGTCTTGCCGATGGCGTTGGACAGGTAGTTGCGCACGGTGCCCTCGGACAGGAACAGCCGGCCGGAGATGTCGGCGACCGTGGCCCCGTCGGCGGCGGCCCGCAGCACGTCGGCCTCCCGCGCCGACAGCGGCGAGGAGCCCAGCGCCAGCGCGGCAGCGGCCAGGTCCCGGTCGATGACCCGCTGCCCCGCCACCACCGACCGGATCGCCGCGGCCAGCTCGGCGACCGGGGAGTCCTTGACCAGGAAGCCCTGCGCGCCGACCTCCATGGCCCGGCGCAGGAAGCCGGGCCGGCCGAACGTGGTGAGGATGACCGCCTTGACCGCGGGCAGCTCGGCGGCCAGCGCCCGGGCGGCCTCGATGCCGTCGCACCCGGGCATCTCGATGTCCATGACCGCGACGTCGGGGGCGTGCTCGCGCGCCGCCGGCAGCACCAGGTCGCCGCGGCCGACCTCGGCCACCACCACCAGGTCCTCCTCGAGCTCCAGCAGCGCCCGCAGCGCCCCGCGCACCAGCTGCTGGTCCTCGGCGAGCAGCACCCGGATCACGGGGCCACCCCGGTCGGGGAGACGGCCGGCACGACGGTCTGGACCAGGGGGACGACGGCCCGCAGCTGCCACCCGCCGCGGGGGCCCGCCCCGCCGGTGAGCTCGCCGTCGACGGCGGCGACCCGCTCGCGCAGCCCGGTGAGCCCGGAGCCCGGGGTGGTGCCCGGCGCGGCAGCGCCGGAGGGGCCGCGGCCGTCGTCGGTGACGGTCAGGGTCACCCAGACGCCGTCGTCGGCCAGCTCCACGGTCACCGCGGAGGCGCCGCTGTGCCGGAGCACGTTGGTGGTGGCCTCCCGGACCACCCAGCCCAGCGCCGCGTCGACGGTGCCGGGCAGCACGGGCACCCGGTCCGGGCCGCGGAGCGCGATGCCGGCGCCGGTGAGCGCGGCCCGGGCCTCGGCGACCGCCTGCGCGCAGCTGACCTGGCGGTAGCCGCTCACGGCCTCCCGGACCTCGGCCAGCGCGCGCCGGGCCGCGGACTCCACGTCGGCCATCTCCGCGGCCGCGCGGGCGCCGTCCACCGGGGCGAGCCGGCGGGCCAGCTCGCTCTTGAGCGCGATGAGCGACAGGGAGTGCCCGAGCAGGTCGTGCAGGTCGCGGGCGAAGCGCATCCGTTCCTCGGCGACGGCGTTGCGGGCCAGCTCGTCGCGGGCTGCGGTGAGCTCGGCGTTGACCGTGAGCAGGTGCCGGGTGCCCTGCAGGGTGGCCGCGGTCATCGGGCAGAGCACCGGCAGGAACAGCGTCGGCCAGTCCCGGTAGCCGATGACCACCGCCGCGCACACCACCGTGCCGGCGAGCACCACCGGCCAGACCAGCCGCGCCGGCAGGGTGGCCGCGGCCGCGGCGGCGACGTAGATCCACAGCCCGGCGTAGCTCGTGCCCAGCACGGTCGAGAGCCCCAGGGCCAGCGCGACGACGAGCACGAAGTCGGCGCGGAACCCACGGGCCCCGCTGAACCTGCTCATCACCGCCAGGTAGGCGACCGTGAAGACCACCAGCAGCGCGCCGATGACCACCCGGGTCGCGGCGGGCCGGGGCGTGGCGACCAGGTCCAGCACGGGGAAGACCTGGAAGACCAGCCAGGGCAGCGCCCAGGCGACGCCGCGCAGGCGGCCGCGGGTCCCGGTCGCGGCGTCGTCCACCACGGCAGTCTGCCCGGTCATGCCGCCAGCCTGGTCGGCACCGGGCCGCGGCGGGAGTGCCGGACGTCGTCCACAGCTGCTGACGGATGTCAGACGGGGCCGACCTACCCTCGGGGTGTGAGTGCGCAGACCCTGGAGGTGCTGAGCCGGGTCTTCGGCTACGACGCCTTCCGCGGCCCGCAGCAGCAGGTCGTGGACCACGTCGTGGCCGGCGGCGACGCGCTGGTGCTCATGCCGACCGGTGGCGGGAAGTCGCTGTGCTACCAGGTCCCGGCGCTGCTGCGCGAGGGCACCGGCGTCGTCGTCTCCCCGCTGATCGCCCTCATGCAGGACCAGGTCGACGCGCTGACCGCCCTCGGCGTGCGGGCCGGGTTCCTCAACTCCAGCCAGGACCCCGACGAGCGGCGCACCGTCGAGCAGGCGTTCCTGGCCGGCGAGCTGGACCTGCTCTACGTGGCGCCGGAGTCCCTGGGCGGCGGGGAGTCACGCACCGCGCGGCTGCTCGAGCGCGGCCGGATCGCGCTGTTCGCCATCGACGAGGCGCACTGCGTGGCGCAGTGGGGCCACGACTTCCGGCCGGACTACCTGGCGCTGTCGGTGCTGCACGAGCGCTGGCCCGACGTCCCCCGCATCGCGCTGACCGCCACCGCCACCCCGGCCACGCACGCCGAGATCAGCACCCGGCTGCAGCTGGACGACGCGCTGCACGTGGTCGCCGGGTTCGACCGGCCCAACATCCAGTACCGGATCGCGCCGAAGGCCGAGCCGCGCAAGCAGCTGCTGGAGCTGCTGCGCACCGAGCACCCCGGGGACGCCGGCATCGTCTACTGCCTGTCCCGGGCCTCGGTCGAGTCCACCGCGGAGTTCCTGGTCGCGAACGGCATCCCGGCCCTGCCCTACCACGCAGGGCTCGATGCCGGGACCCGCGCCCGGCACCAGTCTCGGTTCCTCCGCGAGGACGGGCTGGTGATGGTGGCGACCATCGCGTTCGGGATGGGCATCGACAAGCCCGACGTCCGGTTCGTCGCCCACCTGGACCTGCCCAAGTCGGTCGAGGGCTACTACCAGGAGACCGGCCGGGCCGGCCGCGACGGCCTGCCCTCGACGGCGTGGCTGGCCTACGGGCTGGCCGACGTCGTGCAGCAGCGCAAGATGATCGACGGCTCGGACGGCGACGCCGCGCACCGCCGGCAGCTGACCCGGCAGCTGGACGCGATGCTCGCCCTCTGCGAGACGGTGGAGTGCCGGCGGGTCCGGCTGCTGGCCCACTTCGGGCAGGAGTCGCAGCCCTGCGGCAACTGCGACACCTGCCTGGTGCCGCCGGAGACCTGGGACGCCACCATCCCGGCGCAGATGCTGCTGTCCACCGTGCTGCGGCTGCAGCGCGAGCGCGGCCAGTCCTTCGGTGCCGGGCAGTCGATCGACATCCTGCTCGGCAAGCGGACCGACAAGGTCGCCCAGCACCGGCACGACGAGCTGACCACCTTCGGCATCGGCACCGACCTGACCGAGACGCAGTGGCGCGGCGTCGTCCGGCAGCTGCTGGCCCAGGGCCTGCTGGCCGTGCAGGGCGAGTACGGGACGCTGGCGCTGTCGGAGGCCAGCGGACCGGTGCTGCGCCGGGAGCGCAGCGTGCCGATGCGCCGGGAGCCCGACCGGGTGGCCCGCGGCCGCACCGGCAAGGCGGCCAGGGCCGCCGTGGACCTGCCCGCGCAGGCGGCCCCGGCGTTCGAGCGGCTGCGGGCCTGGCGGGCGGCGACCGCGAAGGAGCAGGGCGTGCCGGCCTACGTCGTCTTCCACGACGCGACGCTGCGCCAGATCGCGACCGAGGAGCCCGCCGACACCGCGGCGCTGGGCAGCATCAGCGGGGTCGGCGCGGCCAAGCTCGAGCGCTACGGCGAGGGCATCCTCGCCGCCCTGCACGCCTGACCCCGGGGGCTTGCCCCGCCGGGGCCCGGGTCCCTACCGTCGGGTCGGTGCCGCTGACCTTCGCCGGGACCCTGGACCGCACCGCGCTGCACCGCGCTGCGCTGTCGATCGCCCCGCTGGTGGGGTCACCGGCCGTGGCCGAGGCGTGGACGCAGCACTCCGTGCTCCCCGGCATGACCGTCGGCGGGGTGGCCCGGCACCTGGTCAGCCAGGTGGAGACCGCGGTGGAGTTCCTGGGCATCCAGCCGCCGCCGCCCCACGCGCCCGTGGTCTCGCTGACCGAGCTCTACCGGCGCACCGACTGGTTCGCCGCCCCGGTCGACGCCCCCGAGAACACCTCGATCGCCGCGGACTTCGACGCCATGGCCGCCGGCGGCCCCACGGAGTCGGTCGCCCTGCTGGCCGCCGCCACCGCCGCACTGCCGGGCGCACTCACCGGCGCCGGGCCGACCACCTACGTGCCGTGGCAGGACTGCGTGCTGGCCACCGACGACTTCCTGGTCGTCCGGGCCATGGAGCTGCTGGTGCACACCGACGACCTCGCCGCCGGCGTGGACCTGCCGGTGCCCGAGCTCGACCCCGACGTCACCGAGCCGGCCCTGGCCCTCCTGGCGTTGCTGTCCGCGCAGCAGCACGGGACGGCGGCCGCGGTGCGGGCGCTCGCCCGGCCCGAGCGGGCGACCGGCCCCGCTGCGGCGTTCACCGTCGGGTGATCAGTCGGTCAGGTCGCGGACGAGGGCGTCGGCGAGCAGGCGGCCGGGGTCGGTGAGGACGGCGCGCCCGGCCGCGTGGGCCTCGGGGTCCAGCAGGCCCCGCGCGACGGCGTCGGCGGCGCGGGCCCGGCCGGCGTCCGACAGCGCGGTGAGGGCCAGCCCGTCGCGCAGCCGCAGGCCGAGCATCACGGTCTCCAGGGCGACGTCCTCGGGCGTCAGCCGCTCCGCCCCGGCGGCCGGGTGCGAGCCCTCGGCGAGCCGGGCGGCGTAGGCGGCCGGGTGCTTGACGTTCCACCAGCGCAGCCCGCCGACGTGGCTGTGCGCGCCCGGGCCGATGCCCCACCAGTGCGCGTTGGCCCAGTACAGCTCGTTGTGCCGGCAGCGGGCCGCGCGGTCGGTGGCCCAGTTGGACACCTCGTACCACTCCAGCCCGGCCCCGCGCAGCACCCGGTCGGCCTGCTCGTACCGGTCGGCGAGGACGTCGTCGTCGGGCATCGGCAGCTCGCCGCGGGCGACCCGGCGGGCCAGCTTCGTGCCCTGCTCGACGATGAGGGCGTAGGCGCTGACGTGGTCGACGGGTGCGTCGAGCACCGCCTGCAGCGACAGGTCCCAGTCGGCGTCGGTCTCCCCCGGGGCGCCGTAGATGAGGTCCAGGTTGACGTGCTCGAACCCGGCGGCGCGGGCCTCGCGGGCGGCCGCGGCGGCCCGGCCGGGGGTGTGCCGCCGGTCGAGGACGGCGAGCACGTGCGGCGCGGCGGACTGCATGCCCAGGCTGATCCGGGTGAAGCCGCCGGCGCGGAGCACGGCGAGGGACTCCGGGGTGACCGACTCCGGGTTGGCCTCGGTGGTGACCTCGACGTCGGGCGCCACCGGGAACAGCTGCCGGGCGCGGTCCAGCACGGCGACCAGGTCGGCCGCCGGCAGCAGGGTCGGGGTGCCGCCGCCGACGAACACCGTGCTGATCTCCGGCGGCTCGGGGCCCAGCACGCGGGCGGCCAGCTCCAGCTCGGCGATCGCGGTGGCGGCGTACTCGCTGCGGTTGGCGCCGGGCCCGAGCTCGTCGGAGGTGTAGGTGTTGAAGTCGCAGTAGCCGCAGCGGGTCGCGCAGAACGGCACGTGCACGTACAGCCCGAACGGCGTGGTGGGGACGGCGGCCCGGGCGGCGTCGTCGAGCATCGACGGGTCGGCCGGCAGGGTCGGGGTGTCGCCGAGGATCGGCAGGGTGGTGGTCATCGCTGCACCCAGTGTCCACGCGCCCGGCAGGATGGGGCGCGTGACCGACTCGGTGCTGCACGTCGAGGTGTCCCGCGGTGTCGCGACCCTGACGCTGGACTCCCCCGCCAACCGCAACGCGCTGTCCCGGGCGATGCGCGCCCAGCTGCGCGAGGCGCTGGCCTCCGCGCTGGCCGACGACGCCGTCCGGGTGGTGGTGCTCGACCACACCGGGCGGGTGTTCTGCTCCGGCATGGACCTGTCGGAGGCCGCCGGGGGCGCCGCGCAGGACCAGGGCGTGCACGAGTTCCCCGACCTGCTCGCCACGCTCTGGCACTCCCCCAAGCCGGTGCTGGCCGCCGTCCGTGGTCCGGCCCGGGCCGGCGGGGTGGGCCTGCTGGCCGCCTGCGACGTCGTCGTGGCGGGTGCCTCGGCCACGTTCGGGTTCGCCGAGGTGCGGATCGGCGTCGTCCCCGCGGTGATCTCGGCGGTCTGCCGGCCGCGGATGCACGCGAACGCGGTGCACCGGCTGATGCTCACCGGCGAGGTGTTCGACGCCGCGACCGCGCGGGACGCCGGGCTGGTCGACCTGGCCGTCGCCGACGACGAGGTGGACGCGACCGTGCAGGCCCAGGTGACCGCGCTCGCCGCCGGCGCCCCCGCGGCGCTCGCCGAGACCAAACGGCTGCTGCGCTCGGGCAGCGAGCTGGACTTCGCGCCGTTGCTGGAGACCTCGGCCCGCTTCTTCGCCTCGGCCGAGGGACAGGAGGGCATCGCCGCGTTCCGGGAGAAGCGGCCGGCGTCCTGGGTGCCGCAGGGCTGACGCTTGCGGGCGGGCGCGCCGGGCGGGACCCTGCGCCCATGAGCGAGCCCGACCGCAGCCGCTTCGCCGCCCTCCCCGAAGGCCCCCGGCCCGAGGAGTGGGTGGAGACCACCGACACCGCCCAGCGCCCGACCGCACCCGAGCGGGACGGCGACGCGGTGGCCCGCGCGGTCTACCTCGGCGGTCCGCTGCCCTGACCCAGGTCCCGGACCAGGTAGCGGACGTCGTCGGCCGCGTGGTGCTCGACGCCGTCGACGTCGGTCCAGTTGTAGTGGTCGGCGTAGGCGAGCCCGACGTCGGCGAAGCCCAGCCGGAGGTACAGCCGGGCCGCGTCCGGGTTGTCCTCGCCGACGCCGATGCCGACCCGGGTGCCGCCCCCGGCGGCGGCGAGGGCGCACGCCGCCTCGACCAGCGCGGTGCCGTGGCCCCGGCCCTGCTCGTCGGGGTGCACCTGCAGGTTGCTGATCTCCGGCATGCTCCCCAGCCGCTCCCGCACGACGGTGTCCCGCGGTTCCCGGCGCAGCATGCCGGTGCCGACGACCCGGCCGCCGACCTCGGCGACCAGCACGGTGCACCGGCCCTCGGCCTGCGCGGCGAGGTGCGAGGCGTAGACCCCGGCCGGCGCGTCCATCGCCCGGGTCAGCGCCGCTGCCTCCTGGGGCGCACCGACCCGGACGACGGCCCTCACCGCAGCCTCCGGGTGGCGTCGCCCAGCCGCACGGTGACGCCGCGCGCGTCCAGCCACTCGGCCAGCGGGACGGCGACCCGGCGCGACGTCCCCCAGGCCTGCCGGGCCTGGCTGAGGGTGAACGGCTGCGGCAACCCGGCCAGCGCCCGGCGGGCCCGTTCCTCCACCCCCGGGGCCAGCACGACGCCCTCCGCCACGCGCACGAGCTGGCCGTCGCGGACCGCGGCCGCGAGCTCGCGCGGGCCCAGCCCGGCGGCGGCCAGCTGCTCGGCGTCGGGCGCGGCGAACGGGTCGGCGGCCAACCGGGCCAGCACCTCGGTGACCGCCCGCTGCACCGGCTCGGGCAGGCCGCCGTCGGCGCTCACCACCCGGCCGTCGCGCAGCGCCAGGGGCGGGCGGACCAGCCCGGCCACCAGGTCGGCGTCGGGCAGGTCCAGCGCGCTGCGCAGCACCGCGGTCGGCGGGCCGGGCTCCAGCGGGCGCAGCTGCCGGTAGCGGGCGACCACGGCGGGCACCCGGGCGGCCAGCTCGTCGGCCAGGCCGGGGGCCAGCAGCCAGCGCCCGACCGTGGTCGCGCCCGCGGGGACCGGCCAGCCCATCGCGGTGAAGTCGGCGAGCGGCACCACCCGGCGGCGGGCCAGGTCGGCGGCCGCTCCCCCGCCGGCGGCGAGGTCGGCTGCGCGGGCCCGGGCGGCACCGCGGCGGCGCAGCTCCGGCGGGTCGACGTCGCGGACGTCGGCGCCGTGCACGGTGCGGCTGCCCGGGTCGCGCAGCAGCAGCCGGTCACCCACCCGCAGCGGGAGCGGGGCGGCCAGCCGCAGCCGGACCGCGGCGCCGTCCAGCGGCCGCACCCGGGCAGCGACCGTGGCCGAGCCGATGTGCACCACCAGCTCGGCGGGCAGCTTGTCCACCGTGCGGGTCAGCACGACGTCGGCCTCGGCGGTCTCCCGGAACGCCCCCGGGGTGAGCAGCGCGTCGCCGCGGGAGAGGTCCTCCACGGCCACCCCGCGCAGGTTCAGCGCCACCCGGGCGGTGGCCCCGGCGCGCTCCACCGGTGCGCCCAGGGACTGCAGGCCGCGGACGACGACGTCCTGGCCGCCGAGGGACAGCCGGTCTCCGGCGGTGACCGTGCCGGCGGCGAGGGTGCCGGTGACGACGGTGCCGGCGCCGCGGATGGTGAAGGCCCGGTCCACCCACAGCCGCACGGGCGCGGCGGGGTCGGGGGCGGGCAGGCCGGCCAGCACCTCGTCCAACGCGGCGGCGACCGCGGGGACGCCGTCCCCGGTGCGCGAGCTCGCCGCCACCCCGGGGATGCCGGCCAGCGAGGTGGCGGCCAGCCGCTCCCGCACGTCGGCGAGCACGGGGGCGGGGTCGGCCAGGTCGGACTTGGTCACCACCAGCAGCCCGTGCGCGACCCCGAGCGCGTCGAGCACCGCGACGTGCTCGGCGGTCTGCGCGGACCAGCCGTCGTCGGCGGCGACCACGATGAGCGCGGCGGGCACGGACCCGACCCCGGCGAGCATGTTGCCGACGAACCGCTCGTGCCCGGGGACGTCGACGACGGCGACCGTGCGGCCGCCGGGCAGCGTCGTCCAGGCGAAGCCGAGGTCGATGGTCAGGCCGCGGCGGCGCTCCTCCTCCCACCGGTCGGGCTGCATGCCGGTGAGCGCGGTGACCAGTGCAGACTTGCCGTGGTCGACGTGCCCGGCGGTGGCGATCACCTGCATGCGGTCACCTGCACGCGCGCACGGCGCCCACCAGCGCCTCGTCGTCGGCCGGGTCGAGGCTGCGCAGGTCCAGCAGCGTGCGCCCCTCGGCCAGGTAGCCGACCACCGGCGGCGTGCCGCGGCGCAGCGGCTCGGCGAGGTCGGCCGGGACCGACACCGCCACGCTGGGCAGCTCGAACTCGGGTGCGCCCCCGCCCCCGACCCGGGCACCGGCGTCGACCACCTGCGCGTCGCCGCCCAGCGCCGCGACCACCGCCTCGGCCCGGGTGCGCAGCTCCGCCACGGTCGCCTCGAGCATCCGGCGCACCGGGGGCACCGGGCCGCGCAGCGTGGCCTCCAGCGCGGCGAGGGTGGTCTTGTCCACCCGCAGCGCGCGGTAGAGCGGGTGCCGGCGCAGCCGCTGCACCAGGTCGGCCCGGCCGAGCACGAGCCCGGCCTGCGGGCCGCCGAGCAGCTTGTCCCCGCTGCACAGCACCAGGTCGGCGCCGGCGGCCAGCGTGGTCTGCAGGTCCGGCTCGTCGGGCAGCGCCGGGTGCGGGCGGAGCAGGCCAGAGCCGACGTCGGCCACTACGGGGACGCCGACCCCGGCCAGCTCGGCCACCTCGACGGAGCGGGTGAAGCCGCGGACCACGAAGTTCGACGGGTGGATCTTGAGCACCGCGCCGGTGCCGGGCCCGACGGCCGCGGTGTAGTCGGCGAGGGCCACCCGGTTCGTCGTCCCCACCTCGCGCAGCCGGGCGCCGGTGGACTCCAGCAGGTCGGGGATGCGGAACCCGTCGCCGATCTCGACCAGCTCCCCGCGGGCCACGACCAGCTCGCCGCCCAGGCAGGTGGCGACCAGGGCGAGCGCGGCCGCGCAGTTGTTCACCACGATCGCCGCCTCCGCGGCCGGGACCGCGGCCAGCAGCGCCTGGATCGCACCCTCGCCGCGCGGCCCGCGGCGGCCGGTGGCGAGGTCGAGCTCGACGTCGGTGGTGCCGCTGGCCGCGACCACCGCCTCGACCGCGGCGGCCGACCAGGGCGCGCGGCCCAGGTTGGTGTGCACCAGCACGCCGGTGGCGTTGAGCACCCGGTGCAGGCTCGCCGCCGACGTCGGCAGCGCGGCGACCACGGTGTCGGCGGCGTCCACGGGTGGCACCTCACCGGCCCGAACACGCTGCTGCACGGCGGTGACGACCGCCTTGACCAGCTCGCGGCCGAGCCGGTCGGCGGCCGCGGCGACGCGGGGGTCGGCGAGCAGCGCGTCGGTGCGGGGCACCTGCCGGCGGGGGTCGGTCGTCGGGTCTCCCAAGGTCTGGGGTGGCGGTGGAGCTGTGGCGGAGGCGGACGGGAATCGAACCCGCCTGACCCGGCTACCGGGTCACGTCGGCTTTAGAGGCCGCGGGGGCCACCAGACACCCTGACGCCTCCACCGACGACCCTACGTGCGGCTCACCCGGTCAGCACGGCCGTCACCCCGGCGCCGGCCAGCGCCACTGCGGCGACCACGGCCGTCGTCCCCGCGAGCAGCCGCCGCGGGAACGCGTGCCGGACCATCAGCAGCGACGGCAGGCTGAGCACCGGCAGCGTGACCAGCAGGACGGCGGCCGCCGGTGCGGCCAGGCCCGCGGCCAGCGCCGCGGCCACAACGGCCACCTCCCCGCCGGTGGGGACCGGCAGGGCGATCCCGGCGACCAGGAGGAGGAGCAGGACGGCGACCGCGGCGGCGCCGGTGCCCGCGTCGGCCGGGAACAGCACGCCGCGGAACACCCCCAGCACGAAGACGACCGCGAGGTACTCGGGCAGCAGCCGCACCGACAGCCCGGCCAGCACCGCGACGAACCGCACCGGCAGCGGGCGGGTGTCGACCGGCACCTGGGGCACCTGGACCGGCGCCGTCCCCCGGCGGCCGGCGAGGAACCCGGCCAGCGCCACGGCACCGACCACCACGGCCAGCCCGGCGCCGAACCGCAGCACCGCCCACGGCCACGGCAGCACCGCCAGGCAGAAGACCAGCACGACGGGGTTGAGCGCCGGGTTGCCCAGCCAGAACGCGAGCACCGCGCCGGTGCCGGCCCGGGCCCGCCGCAGGCCCACCGCCAGCGGCGCGGCGCAGCACGAGCACATCAGCGTCGGCACCGAGGCCAGCCCGCCCCGCAGCCCGCCGCGGGCCGTGCCCGCGTCGGGGCGGCCCAGCACCCGCTGCAGCCAGCTCACCGGCAGCAGCACCTGCACCGCGGCGGCCAGCACCAGCCCGACCACGAGGGCCTTCCAGATGGCCGCCGTGTAGGCGACGGTGAAGTCCCAGCCTGCGGCCAGCGAGACCGGCGGCGCAGCGGCGGCGCCCCCGGTGACGACGGAGGCACCGAGGTCGTGGCTGCCCAGCACGGCGGGGACCTTGCCGGCGTAGGGCCCGTACTTGGCCCACCACAGCCCGCCGACCAGGAGCGCGACGGCGACGCCGCCCAGGACCACCAGGCGGCGGCGGTCGGTGGCGGGCGGCTGCTCGGTGGTGGTCACGGGATCCCCTCGGCGGCGGTCGTCGGCGACCCCCTGCTCGGGCCGGGGCCCATCCTGCTCCGACCCGGGCGGTCCGGTTCACTGGGGCGGGTGACCGCGACCCGGCTGACCCAGTACGCGCACGGCGGCGGGTGCGCCTGCAAGATCCCGCCCGGCGAGCTCGAGGCGGTCGTCGCCGGGCTCACCCACACCGGCCCGCGTGACCCGGCCACCGAGCTGGTCGTCGGCCTGGACGACGGCGACGACGCCGCGGTGGTCCGCCTGCCCGGTGGTCAGGGGCTGGTGCTCACCGCCGACTTCTTCACCCCGGTCGTGGACGACGCGTACACCTTCGGCCGGATCGCCGCGGCCAACGCGCTGTCCGACGTCTACGCGATGGGCGGGCAGCCCGTCGTGGCGGTGAACCTGCTGGGCTGGCCGCGGGACGTGCTGCCCGCCGAGCTCGCCGCCGAGGTGCTGCGCGGCGGCCTGGAGGTGGCGCACGCGGCGGGCTGCCACGTCGGCGGTGGGCACTCCATCGACTCGCCCGAACCCACCTACGGCATGGCGGTCACCGGGCTGGTCGACCTGGACCGGCTGATCCGCAACGACCGCGCCGCCGCCGGCGACGCCATCTCCCTGACCAAGCCGCTGGGCGTGGGCACCCTGAACAACCGGATGAAGGCCACCGGTGAGCCGTCGCCGGAGGCCATCGAGTCCATGACCCGGCTCAACGCCGAGGCCTCGGTCGCCGCGGTCGCCGCCGGGATCCGGGCGGGCACCGACGTCACCGGGTTCGGCCTGCTCGGCCACCTCTACAAGATGGCCCGGGCCAGCGGGGTCACCGCGGTGGTGTCGGCCGCCGACGTCCCCTACCTGGCCGGCGCCCGGCAGTCGGTGGCCGACGGCTACGTCTCCGGCGGCACGCGGCGGAACCTGGACTGGGTGGCGCCGCACACCGACCTGTCCGCGGTCGGCGAGGACGACGCCCTGCTGCTGGCCGACGCGCAGACCTCCGGTGGCCTGCTGCTGGCCGGCGAGGTGCCGGGGTCGCCGGTGGTCGGGGAGTTCGTGCCCGCCGGGGAGCACGCCGTCGTCGTCCGGTGATGCCGGGCACGTGAGGCCCCGTTAACGTGCGGCCATGCTGGCTGCCTTCGTGTCGACCCCGTCCGCCGACGACCCGCTGTCCGTGCTCGAGGTGGGCGAGCGCCCCTCCCCCGAGGCCCGCGACGGGTGGGTGGTCGTCGACGTGAAGGCGGCCTCGCTCAACCACCACGACCTGTTCAGCCTGCGCGGGGTGGGCCTGCCGGCCGAGCGGATGCCGATGATCCTGGGCTGCGACGCCGCGGGCACCGACGCCGACGGCAACGAGGTCATCGTGCACGCGGTCATCACCGGCACCCCGGGGTGGTCGGGCGACGAGACCCTGGACCCCAAGCGCTCCCTGCTGTCCGAGGTGCACCAGGGCACGCTGGCCGAGCAGGTGCTCGTGCCGGCGCGCAACGTGCTGCCCAAGCCGGCCGACCTGACCTTCGCCGAGGCCGCCTGCCTGCCCACCGCCTGGCTGACCGCCTACCGGATGCTGTTCACCAAGGCCGGGTTGCAGCCGGGCCAGACCGTGCTGGTGCAGGGCGCCTCCGGTGGCGTGGCCACCGCGCTGGTCGCGCTGGGGCGCGCCGCCGGCTACCGGATGTGGGTGACCGGCCGGTCGGAGGAGAAGCGGGCCGCCGCCCTGCAGCTCGGCGCGGACCAGGCCTTCGAGAGCGGTGCCCGGCTCCCCGAGCGGGTCGACGCGGTCATGGAGACCGTCGGCAAGGCGACCTGGTCGCACAGCGTGAAGTCGCTCAAGCCCGGCGGCGTCATCGTCACCTCGGGCGCCACCACCGGCTACGACCCCGGCGCCGAGCTGAACCGGGTGTTCTTCACCCAGCTGTCGGTCATCGGCTCGACGATGGGCACCCGCACCGAGCTCGAGCAGCTGGTGCAGCTGTGCGCCACCACCGGGCTGCGCCCGCAGATCGACGTCGAGCTGCCGCTGGCCCAGGCCCGCGAGGGCTTCGAGCGCATGCACGAGGGCCGCACGAACGGGAAGATCGTCTTCACCGTCTGACGTCGACGGCCGCCGTCCGCAGCAGCAGGACGGCGGCCAGCGCGGCCAGCGCGGCGGCGACCGCGGCGCCGGCGAAGACGGTGTGCAGCTGGGTGAGCACCGCGGCGTCCACGGCCCGGTCGTAGGGCGCGCAGTCGGCCGGGGTGTCCGGGCAGGTGACCAGCGGGCTGGGAATCCCCCGGACCACCTCGGTGAACCGGCGCAGCGCGATCGCGGTCAACAGCGACAGCCCGACCAGCATGCCCACCGTGCGGGCCACGACGACCAGCGCGCTGGCGCTGCCGTGCACCCGCGACGGCGTCACCGCCAGCAGCACCGCGTTGACCGGCGCGACGGCCAGGCCGAAGCCGAGACCGGCGGCCAGCAGCGCGGCCGTGGAGGTCCAGCTGTCCAGGGAGGTGGCGTCCCACCGGGTCATCGCCACGAAGGCCAGGGCGGCCAGCCCCATGCCGACCGCGGCGACCCAGCGCGGCGCGGTGCGCCGGCACAGCCAGCCGCCGGCGACCGCACCGACGGGGACGGCGACGAGCAGCTCCACCAGCACCAGGGCCGCACCCAGCTGGTCGGTCTCGGTGGTGGCCCGGGCGAACAGCGGCACGTCGACCAGCGCGGCCACCAGGGCCACGCCGACCAGCAGGTTGACCACCAGCGCGCCCCAGGCACCGACCGGCCGCAGCTCGGTCAGCGGCAGCAGGGGTTCCGCCGTCCGGCGCTCGTGCAGCACGAACGCCCCCGCCGCGACCGCGGCCAGCGGCAGCAGCACGGGGCCGTGCGCGACGACCTGGGTGGCGGGGTCGGCGGCCGCGAAGGCCCAGACCAGGCTGCCCAGCGCCACCACGACTAGGACGGCGCCCAGGACGTCGACCTCCCGGGCCAGCGCCGGCAGCCCGCGCAGCGGCAGCACCGGGTGGGCCGCGGTGAGCGACCGCGCGACCAGCCCGGCCACCGCCACGACGGTGACCAGCACCAGCGGCGTCGTCCACGGCTGGGCAGCCACGACCGGCACCCAGCCCAACCCCAGCGTGACATCGGTGACCAGCGGCTCGGGCTCGGCGAGCTGCAGGGCCAGGGCCGCGGCGGCGACCACCGCGCACGCCACCCCGGCCAGGTCGCGCCCGGGCCGGCGGGGCCCGGACACCCGCAGCGCCACCGCCAGCCCGACGCCCAGGGCGAGGTTGAGCCAGAAGATGGCGCGCCAGTGGGAGACGGCCAGCACCGCGGCCCCGGCCAGCGGCCCGAGCACCGCACCGGCCTCCTGCACCGCGCCGACCACGCCGAGCGGGACGGCCCGGCGGTCCGGCGGCCACCGGTCGGCCACCAGCGCCAGGGTTGCCGGGACCAGCCCTCCGGCGCCGATGCCCTGCAGCCCCCGGCCGAGGACCGCGGGGCCCAGCGAGACGGCGGTGGCGGTCAGCAGCGAGCCCAGCGCGAAGAGCAGGAGGCACCCGACCAGCACCGGGACCCGGCCGCGCAGGTCCGCCAGGCGACCCAGCAGCGGCAGGGTGGCGGTGTAGCCCAGGAGGAAGCCCCCGATGATCGGGGTGGCCTCCTGCAGCTGGTCGAGCCCGACGCCGACCCCGGTGAGGATGTCGGGCAGGGCGAGGACGACGACGTAGGTGTCGGCCGCCGAGACCAGGACCGCCAGCGTCGCCAGGACGACGGCGGCCCGCCCCGGCGCCGCGACCTCAGCCGGTGGGCGGTGCGGTGATGGAGACATCGGCCCCGTAGTCCGACAGCACGATCGTGTAGCTGCCCTCGGCGTCGGCGGAGAAGAACGGCCCGGTCAGCTGCACCTGGCGCAGCTGACCGCTGTCGGAGGCGATCGAGTAGACGGCGTCGACGTCCTGCGCCGGGTCCTCGCTGGTGAGCAGGTCGGCGACCAGCTGGCCGGGCAGCGTGCCGCTGACCTGGCGGACCACCTCGCCGTCGACCCGGGACTCGTCGCCCAGCTGCGGGTCCTGCGTGGCGGTGAGCAGCTGGCTGATGCCCGACTCGGGGTCCAGCAGCGCGCCGGGGTCGCCCACGCCGATGGTGGCCGGGTCGACGACGGAGAAGCCGCTGGTCAGCGGGAGCTGGGCGTAGACCGTGCCGTCGACCGAGACCACCTGAACGTCGACCGAGCTGCCGAGTGCCTGCACCTGCAGGGTGCCGCGGAAGGAGGCCGGCCGGGCGATGTCGCCCTCGCCGCCGAGCAGGGACGAGCCGCCGCCGGTCGCGCCGTCGCTGGTGAGCACGAAGTGCGCGCTGGAGGCGTCGTCCAGCGTGGCCCTGGCCCGGGACAGCAGGTCGTCGGGGGACTCGTCGGAGCTGCCCCCGCCGCAGCCGGCCAGGGTCAGCGCGGTGAGCAGCACCGCCGCCGTCGCTCGCAGTCGCACGTGCCCTCCCCCGTCGGTCCCGGGCGGGACCCGGCCGGACAGTAGCGCGGCGCCCCGACGGTTCAGCCGACGAGCGCGGCGATCCGCCGGGCGAGCACGTCCCGGTCCTTGTGCGGGACGGCGTCCAGCGCGGGCTCGACCTCGGCCAGCCGGGACCTCTGGGTGGTCAGCGCCCGGAAGAGGGTGCCCGCGGTGACGCCGTGGTCGGGTCGGTGCACGACCTCGACGGCGTCGCCGGCGCCGACGTCGCCGGTCCGCAGGACTCGGAGGTAGGCGCCGCTGGCGCCGTGGGCGGTGAACCGCTTGACCAGGTCCGGGACGTCCCAGAAGCGGGCGAAGTTCGCGCACGGGATGCGCGGGGCGGTGACCTCGAGCAGCGCGCTGCCGACCGCCCAGTGCTCGCCCAGCACGGCGCCGGTCAGGTCGAGCCCCGCCGTCCGCAGGTTCTCCCCGAACGACCCGGCCGGCAGGTCGCGGCCGAGCTCGGCCTCCCACCAGGCGGCGTCCTCGGCGGCGTAGGCGTAGACGGCCTGGCCCTCGCCGCCGTGGTGCTTGCGGTTGACCTGCCGGTCGCCGTCCAGCGTCTCCGGGAGGACGGCGACCCGGCCGGTGACCGGTCGCTTGCGGATCCCGGTGGACGCCGGCCGCCTGCCCGGCAGGGGCAGCAGGTCGCTGCCCGAGACGCAGACGGCCTCGACCCGGCCGGTCACTTCTTGGTGGGCTCGGCGTTGGAGAGCGCGGCGACGAACGCCTCCTGGGGTACCTCGACGCGGCCGACCATCTTCATCCGCTTCTTGCCCTCCTTCTGCTTCTCCAGCAGCTTGCGCTTGCGCGAGATGTCACCGCCGTAGCACTTGGCGAGGACGTCCTTGCGGATCGCGCGGACCGTCTCGCGGGCAATCACCCGGGCGCCGACGGCGGCCTGGATGGGCACCTCGAACTGCTGGCGCGGGATCAGCTCGCGCAGCTTGCCGGCCATCATCACGCCGTAGCTGTAGGCCTTGTCCTTGTGCACGATCGAGGAGAAGGCGTCGACGGCCTCGCCCTGGAGCAGGATGTCGACCTTGACCAGGTCGGACTGCTGCTCGCCGGCCTCGGCGTAGTCCAGGCTGGCGTAGCCGCGGGTGCGGGACTTCAGCGCATCGAAGAAGTCGAAGATGATCTCGCCGAGGGGCAGCGTGTAGCGCAGCTCGACCCGGGACTCCGACAGGTAGTCCATGCCCGACAGCGACCCGCGCCGGCTCTGGCACAGCTCCATGATCGTGCCGGTGTAGTCGCTGGGGGCGATGACGGTGGCGTTCACGACCGGCTCGTAGATCGCGTTCATCTTGCCGTGCGGCCAGTCGCTGGGGTTGGTCACGACGTGCTCGCTGCCGTCCTCCATCTCCACCCGGTAGACCACGTTGGGCGCGGTGGAGATTAGGCTCAGGTTGCTCTCGCGCTCCAGCCGCTCCCGGACGATCTCCAGGTGCAGCAGGCCCAGGAAGCCGACCCGGAAGCCGAAGCCCAGCGCGGCCGAGGTCTCGGGCTCGTAGGTCAGCGCCGCGTCGTTGAGCAGCAGCTTGTCCAGCGCCTCGCGCAGCAGCTGGTAGTCGCTGCCGTCGACCGGGTAGAGGCCGGAGTAGACCATCGGCTTGGGGTCGGAGTAGCCGCCGATCGCCTCGGTGGCCGCGGCGTGCTGCAGGGTGACGGTGTCGCCGACCTTGGACTGGCGGACGTCCTTCACCCCGGTGATGAAGTAACCGACCTCGCCGACGCCGAGGCCCTCGACCGGCTTGGGCTCCGGTGAGATGACACCGATCTCCAGCAGCTCGTGGGTGGCGCCGGTGGACATCATCTTGATCCGGTCGCGGCTGTTGATCCGGCCGTCGACGACGCGGACGTAGGTGATGACGCCGCGGTAGATGTCGTAGACCGAGTCGAAGATCATCGCTCGGGCCGGGCCCTCGTCGACGCCGGTGGGGGCCGGGATCCGCTCGACGATGCGGTCGAGCAGCTCCGGCACGCCCTCGCCGGTCTTGCCGCTGACCCGCAGCACGTCGTCGGGGTCGCAGCCGATGATGTGCGCGATCTCCGCGGCGTACTTCTCCGGTTGGGCCGCCGGCAGGTCGATCTTGTTCAGCACCGGGATGATCGTGAGGTCGTTCTCGATCGCCAGGTACAGGTTCGCCAGCGTCTGCGCCTCGATGCCCTGGGCGGCGTCGACCAGCAGCACCGCGCCCTCGCAGGCGGCCAGCGAACGGGACACCTCGTAGGTGAAGTCGACGTGGCCAGGGGTGTCGATCATGTCCAGGACGTGCTCGACGCCGGCGTGCTCGCCCTCCCGCGGGGACCACGGCAGCCGCACGTTCTGCGACTTGATGGTGATGCCGCGTTCGCGCTCGATGTCCATGCGGTCGAGGTACTGGGCGCGCATCTGGCGCGCCTCGATGATCCCGGTGACCTCGAGCATCCGGTCGGCCAACGTCGACTTGCCGTGGTCGATGTGGGCGATGATGCAGAAGTTCCGGATGCGGGCCGGGTCGGTGCGGGCGGGAGCAGTCACAGTGCTGCCCATCGTCCCACGTCGCGGCGACGAGCTGGCGCACCGCCGGGGCCGGGGCGCCCGTCCCCGCGTGGCGCGCACCGCACCGGGCGCCGCTGGGCACGCCCCGGGAGGGCTGGTAACCTGGCGAACCGGTCCGCAGGACGCCTGATGCGCTGTGGACGCTCCAGCAGACTTTCCCCGAGAAGACCCAGAGGCTCACGCGTGGCGAACATCAAGTCCCAGATCAAGCGGATCAAGACCAACGAGAAGGCGCGCCAGCGCAACGTCGCGGTCAAGTCCGCCCTGAAGACGTCGGTCCGTCGGTTCCACACCGCGGCCGAGTCCGGGGACAAGGACGCCGCCACGACCGCCCTGCGCAACGCCACCAAGCTGCTGGACAAGGCCGTCAGCAAGGGCGTCATCCACAAGAACCAGGCCGCCAACCGCAAGTCGGCGCTGGCGAAGCAGGCCTCCTCCCTCTGAGGCCCCCCGCTCCCTCGACGAGCCCCCCTCCCCGGCCACCGGGGACGGGGGCTCGTCGCGTTCCGGGATCGGCTCAGCGCCGGCCGCCCCGGCCGGCACCCGACGTCGCCCGCAGCTCGACGATCCTGCGCACTGCCCGCTCCAGCGCGTAGTCCGCGCTCGCGGCCACGCCCTTGACGTCGGCGTTCAGCTCGGCGACCACGCCGACCGCCTGCTGCAGCGCCGGGATGCTCCACCCCCGGGCCTGCGCCTGGGCCTTCTTGACCTTCCACGGCGGCATCTTCAGCTGGCGGGCGAGGTCGCCGACGTTCGAGGTGCCCACCGACGCCACCCGGGCGGCGGTGCGCACGCCGTCGGCCAGGGCGTCGGCCACCAGGACGTGCGGCACGCCGCGGTCCAGCGCCCAGCGCAGCATCTCCACCGACCCGGCGCTGTCACCCACGAGCACCCGCTCGGCCACGGTGAAGCCGGTGACCTCGGCCTGTCCCCGGTGGAACCGGGCGACGGCGTCGGCGTCGATGGACCCGCCGAAGTCCGACACCAGCTGGCTGGCCGCTGCCGACAGCGCCCTCAGGTCGTTGCCGACGGCGTCGAGCAGCGCACCGGCCGCGTCGGCGGTGATGCGCCCGCCCACCCGACGGACCTCGTTGCGCACGAACCCCATCCGGTCGCCGGCGGAGGTCAGCTTGGCGCAGGTGTCCTCGGCCGCGCCGGCCTTGCGGAAGGCCTGCAGCAGGGCCTCGTTGCGCTTGCCGCCGGCGTGCACCAGCACCAGCGTCAGACCCGGGTCGGGGTCCGTGGCGTAGCTGAGCAGGGAGTCGACCAGGGCACCGGCCGCCTCGTGCACGCCGGTGACGACCACCAGGCGGTGCCCGCCGAACAGGGACGGCGCCAGCACGTCGGCCAGGTCGCCGACCGGCAGGCCGGCGGCGGCGAGCTCGTGCTCCTCGGAGTCGGGGTCGAGCTGGCGGACCGCGGCCCGCACCTCGGCGACGGCCCGGGCGCGCAGCAGCTCCTCCTCGCCGACGACCAGCCGCAGCCGGGACAGCGGGGGCGGCGCGGGGGCGGTCTGCGGCACACCGCCATCGTGTCACGGGGCACCGACGGTCCCGGGCCGCGCGGACGGCCACCGGGAACCCCTCGGCACGGGGTGCGGCGACGGCGCGCTGGACCTCGTCGACCCCGCGCGCGGTCACCCCCCACTCCCCCGCCTCGCCGACCACCGCGAGGTCGCCCTCGACGTCCGTGCGGTGCACCGGCACGCCGTCGGCGGCCAGCAGGTCGAGCAACCGCGCCGCTGGGTGGCCGTAGTCGTTGTCCGCACCGACCGAGACCAGGGCCACCCGCGCACCGACCGCGGCCAGGAAACCCGGGTCGACGTCGCCGCTGCCGTGGTGGGGCACCTTGAGGACGTCGGCCCGCAGGTCCAGCCCGCCGTCGGCGAGCCGGGCCTCCCGGTCGGCACCGAGGTCGCCGGTGAACAGGGTGGTGATGCCGTGCTGGGTGACCCGGGCCAGCACCGACAGCGCGTTGGCGTCGGCACCGGCCCGGGCATCGGCCGCGTCCGGCGCCAGGACCTCCAGCGTCGCGCTCCCGACGGTGCGCACCGCGCCCGCGGGCAGGACGACCAGCTCCGCGCCGGCGGCGGCGACCTCGGCGGCGACCGCCCCGATCCGCTCCTCGGTCGGCGCGAGCACCCCGGTGGCGACCTCCCCGACCTCCCGGCCGGCCAGCGCGCCCGGCAGCCCGGTGACGTGGTCGGCGTCCAGGTGGGACAGCAGCACCAACGGCAGCCGCTCGACCCCGAGGCGGGTCAGGCACCCGTCGACCAGCACGGGGTCCGGGCCGGCGTCCACGAGGACCGCGGCGGCCTCGGCGACGGGCAGGACGAGGGCGTCGCCCTGGCCCACGTCGCAGGCGACCAGCACGGTGCCCGGCACCGGCCAGCCGTCGGCCAGCTGCCGGGCCGGCCACCCGAGCGCGACGACCCCCACGAGGGCGGCGACCGCCAGCGGGCGGGCGCGCGGCCACCGGACCAGCACCGCGGCACCGGCGACCAGCAGCCCGACCAGCAGCAGGGCGCCGGCCGCCCCGCCGGGCCAGCCGAACGCGCCGTCGGGGACCGCCGCGGCCCGGTCGGCGACGAGCACCAGCCAGCGGGTCGGCCACCCGGCGGCCCACACGAGCAGGTCGGCAGGTGCTGCCGCCACCGGTGCGACGAGCACGGCGAGCAGGCCCAGCACGGTGGCCGGCGCCACGGCGGGTGCGGCGAGCAGGTTGGCCGGCAGCGAGACCAGGCTGATCACCCCCGACAGGCCGGCGACCAGCGGGGCGGTGACCAGGCCTGCGGCTGCGCTGACCGCGAGGGCGTCAGCCACCGGGCCCGGCACCCCGCGGCCCCGCCAGGCACGTGACCAGCCGGGCGCGAGCAGCACGATGCCCGCGGTCGCGACCACCGACAGCGCGAAGCCGCCGTCGCCGGCCAGCGCGGGGTCGACGAGCAGCAGCACGCAGACCGACGCCGCCAGGGCCGGCACGGCGACCCGGGCGCGGCCCGACGCCAGCGCCAGCAGGGTCACCACGCCCATCGCACCCGCCCGCAGGACACTGGGGCCGGGTCCGGCCAGCAGCACGAAACCGGCCACGCCCGCCAGGCCGGTCAGGGCCTGCCAGCGCCGGTCCACCGACCGCCGCCGCAGCGGCCACAGCAGCAGCGCCAGCACGATGGCCACGTTCGCGCCCGAGACGGCGGTCAGGTGGCCCAGCCCGGCGCGGCGGAAGTCCGCGGTCACCCCCGGCTGCATCCGACTGGTGTCGCCCACGACCAGGCCGGGCAGCAGGCCGGCCGGGTCGGGCGGCAGCACGCGCGCCGAGGCGTCGGTCAGGCCGGACCTCAGGTCGCCGGCGACCTGCTGGGCGGGGCCCGGTCCGCCGACGACCACCGGCGGTGAGCGGGCGCTGAGCACCGCGACCGCGTCGTCGCCGTCCTGCGGTGGCCGCACCGTCGCCCGCACCGTCGTGGTCGAGCCGGGCAGGACGCCGTCCCAGTCGGCGGCGGTGCCGAACAGGACCACGGTCGCCGGCCGGAGCGCCGGGCCGTCGGCGATCGCGACGACCGTCGCGGGGACGAGCACCCGCGACGGGCCCGGTCCACCGGCCAGCACGTGCGGTTCGCCGTCGACCTGGAGCCGCAGGGTGACCGTGCTGCCCTGCTCGGCCAGGGCCAGCAGCGGCGAGCCGGCCCGCTCCGCCCCGCGGACCGCTGCTGCCGCCGACGCCGCGAGCACCCCGGCCAGCGCCACCAGCACGACCCGGCGGAGGGCACCCCCGTGGCCGGCGCGGGCCACGACGACCGCGAGGACGACCGCGCCGGCCGCGAGCAGCAGGGCGCCGGTCGGCGTCAGGTGCGGCGCCAGCAGCGTCGTCGCCCACACCGCCAGGGCAGGCGGCACCAGCCGCAGGTCGGTCCAGGACCACCTGTCCACCACGCGTCGCCGCTGCACCCGCACGCGGCCGACGCTAGGGACGGTCCGCGCAGCGGGGAGGCCGACCGACCTGGCTGTGGACGCGGGCCCCGGGTGGGGACGACGGCCGGCGCACCGGCCGCGGACCTGCTACGGGCGCGCGCCCCAGCGGTCGGCGTGCACCGCGTCGGACAGCGGACGACGGGTGCGCCAGCCGTGCCGCTCCAGGTCGGGCACCTGCTGCAGCTGGGCGACCGGCCCCACGCACAACCAGGCCACCGGGCGGACGTGGTCGGGGATGCCGAGCAGGTCGCGGAGGAAGGGTTCGCGGTAGAAGGACACCCAGCCCACGCCCCAGCCCTCGGCGGTGGCGGCCAGCCACAGGTTCTCGATGGCCAGGCAGGTCGAGTACAGACCGGTGTCGGCGATGGCGTGCCGGCCGAGCACGGCGGGGGCGCCGCGGTCCTGGTCGTGGGTCACGACCACCCCCAGGCTCGCCTCGCGGATGCCCTCGATCGAGATGCGGGAGAACACCTCCGCGCGCGCGGCGTCCAGGGAGGCGTCGAACACGGCACGTTCGTCGGCGACGTGCGCCCGGAACCGGGCACGCAGCTCCTGGTCGCGGACGACGACGAAGTCCCAGGGCTGGGTCAGCCCGACGCTCGGCGCGGCGTGCGCGGCACCCAGCACCCGCTCGAGGACGGCGGGGTCGACCGGCGCGCCGGTGAACTCCCGGCGCACGTCCCGCCGTCGGTGGATGACGTCGTAGAGGCCAGCGTCCATGCGCCCATCCCACACGGCAGCGGTCAGACGCCGACCAGCGGGGAGATCTCGGCGAACAGGGCCGGCCCGATGCCGCTGACGTCGTCGAGCTCCTGCACGCTGGTGAAGGGGCCGTGCTGGGCGCGGTGGTCGAGGATCCGCTGGGCCAGGACCGGGCCGATCCCGGGCAGCCCGTCCAGGTCGGCCAGCGTCGCGGTGTTCAGGTCGACCGTCCCGCCCTCGGCAGCACCCGCGGTGGCGGTGGGCCCCTGCGCGCCGGGGACGCCGACCGCGATCTGCTGGCCGTCGGTGAGCAGGGCCGCGGCGTTGACCGCCGCCGGGTCGGCGCCCGGCACCAGGCCGCCGGCCGCGGCCAGGGCGTCGGCGACCCGGGACCCGGCCGGCAGGGTGACCAGGCCCGGGGACACGACCAGGCCGATCACGGAGACGACCACCACGTCGGCCGCGGGTGTCCCGGACGCTGCGGTGCCGTCGGGTGCGGTGCCGTCGGGTGGGGAGCCGTCGGGTGCGGAGCCGTCGGGTGCGGAGCCGTCGGGTGCGGCGGCCGGGCTCGGCGAGGCGGTGCTGGCCGCCGGCACCGCGGCACCCTCGGGGTCGACGGGCGCGACGTCGGGGCGACCGGCCCAGCTCCAGAGCGCGACGGCGAGGGCGGCGAGCACGGCGACCAGCCAGAGGGTCCGGGTGCCGTGCGGTCCCGGGTCCAGGCGGGTGCCCGCGCCGGCGGCCCGGTGCCGACCGGTCGCCGCCGGACCGTCCCGCCCGGGGCCGGGTTCGGGCGGTGGGGTCCCGGCAGGCGCCGGCGGCACGGACCAGACGTCCTCGTCGACCCCCTCGTCGTCCGGGTACCGGTCGTCGTCCGGGTACCGGTCGTCGTCCTGGCCCGCGGGGCCGGGGCGGGCGTGCCGGGCGGGCGGGTCGTCGTCGGGCAGCCACCCGGTGCGACCGGCGCCCTCGTCGAGCAGCGCCCGCAGCCGGGCGCGGATGACGTCGGCGTCGTCGGGCCGCCGGGAGGAGAACAGCACGGCGCGGACCGTAGGGCCCCGCGGACCGGCGCGGGCCGTCGCCGGCGCATCTGTGGACAGGCCACCCAGTTGTGGATGGCAGCATGCACCCCCATGTCGTCGGGGGTCAGCCTGGCGCGGTGTCCACGCCCCGCGACCCGTCCCGACGCCGCCCTGCTGGCGGCGCTCGTCGGGCTGCTGGGCGGCGTGCTGGTGGAGCTGGTCCCGGTCGGGGGTGGCGACCTGGTCGCGCAGCGCTGGTGGCAGTCCTGGGCCGCGTCCGGCGGTGGGCAGCCGGTGGACCTGGCCTGGTACGCCGGTTCGCCGGCCGTCTCCTACAGCCTGCTCGCCCCGTGGGTGCTGGCGGCGGCGGGCCCGGCGGTGGCGGGTGTGCTGAGCAGCGGGGCAGGCGCGTGGGCCACCACCCGGCTGCTGGTGCGGGCGGGGGCCACCCGGCCGCGGGTGGTGGCGGTGGCCAGCGCCCTGACGTTCCTGGCCGACCAGATCTCGGGCCGGACGACGTTCGCGATGGGCGCGGCGGTGGGTCTGCTGGCGCTGCTGGTGGCCGGCCGACCGGGGCCGGGGACGGCCGGCCGGTGGGTGGCGGCCGGGCTGCTGGCGGCGGTGGCGGGGGCGCTGAGCCCGGTGGCCGGGGTGTTCGTCGGCCTCGCTGCGGTGGCGTGGTGGGTGGCCGTCGCGCGGAGGTCACGGTGCGGATTGGCGGTCGCGGCGCTGCTGGTGGGGGCGGCCGCGCCCCTGGCGGCGATGCTGCTCCTCGGCGCGGCCGGCGGCCCGATGACGGGCAGCGCGCACCAGATGCTGGCCGCGGCCCTGGCCGGGGCAGTCGTCCTGGCGGTGGCGGGGCCGCGCCTGCCGGTGGTGCGGGCGGGCGCGGCGCTGACGGTGCTCGCGCTGCTGGCGGCCTGGCTGGTGCCCGACCCGATGGGCTCGAACACGACCCGGCTGGTCCTGCTGTTCGCGGTGCCGGTCCTGGTGGCGGTACCCGGCCGGCCGGCCCTGCTGGTGGGGCTGGCGGCGGCGCTGGTGACCTGGCTGCTCCCGCCGCTGGTGCCGCGGGACCTGGTCCCGCGGGACACGACCGCGGTGGAGCGGGCGGCGGCGCCGGTGCTGGCGGAGCTGGCCCACCGGGCCCCGGTGGGCCGGGTCGAGGTGGTCCCGCTGGCCGACCACTCGGACGCCGCGATGGGGAGTCAGGTGCCGCTGGCCCGGGGCTGGACCCGGCAGCTGGACGTCGCCCGGAACCCGCTGTTCTACGACGGCACCCTCGACGCCGGCAGCTACCTGGCCTGGTTGCGCGCGCGTGGCGTCTCCTACGTCGCGCTGGCCGAGCGGCGGCCGGACTGGGCCGGTCGCGCGGAGGCCGCACTCGTCCGCCGCGGCGTCCCCGGGCTGGACCGGGTGTGGTCCGACGGCACCTGGTCGCTCTACGCCGTGGACGGCCCGGGCGTGGTCCTCTCCGGCGAGGCCGAGGTGCGCCGCAGCGACCGGCAGGCGATGGAGGTCGCGGTCGGTGGCGCGGGCGACGTGGTGCTTGCGCTGTTCTGGGACGACCGGCTGACGCTGGTGGGTGACGGCTGCCTGGAGCCCGGCCCCGTCGAGGGCACCGTCCGCGTCCGCGCCGCCGGCGCGGGCCCGCTCACCGTCACCAGCGCCTGGCGACCGTCCGGCCACTGCTGACCCTTCGGGCTCAGCTGGCGACGGTGGCCGGGGTGGCCGTGGGGTCGACGACGACGCCGAGGGCCCCGGGTCCCACGTGGGCGCCGATGGCCGCACCCAGCTCGCTGACGTAGAGGTCCCGCAGGCCGGGCACCCGCTGCCGCAGCTGCTCGGCGAGCGCGTCGGCCCGGGTCTGGGCGGCGAGGTGGTGCACCGCCAGCGACACCGGCTGGTCACCGCAGAGGTCGGCGACGCGCTGCACCAGCTTGGCGACCGCACGCGAGGTGGTGCGCACCTTCTCCAGCGCGACGATCCGGCCGTCGCGCACGTGCAGCACCGGCCGCACGGCCAGGGCGGTGCCCAGCGCCGCGGCCGCCGGGCCGATCCGGCCTCCGCGGCGCAGGTGGTCCAGGGTGTCCAGGACGAACAGGGTGCTGCCGGCGTCCGCAGTCCGCTGCGCGGTGGCCGCCACCTCCGCGGCCCCGGCGCCGGCGGCGGCGGCGCGGGCGGCGGCGAGCACCGCGAAGCCGGTGCCCATGGCCGCGGTGCGGCTGTCGACGACCGACACCAGGTGCTCGCCGACCTGACCGGCGGCGGTGCGCGCGGCGTCCCAGGTGCCCGACAGCTCGCTGGACAGGTGCACCGAGACGACCCGGTCGGCGCCAGCGTCCAGCCGCCGGCGGTAGGCCGCGACGAAGTCACCCGGGGTGGGCCGGGAGGTCGTCACCTGCTGCCCCTTCACCGCGAGCGTGCGGGCGACCTCCGCCGGGCCCACGTCGATGCCCTCGCGACCCGAGCGCCCGGTCAGCACGACGTAGAGCGGGACGACCTCGACGTCGAGCTCGGCGACCAGCGCGTCGGGCAGGTAGGCCGTGGAGTCGGTGACCACGGCGACGGGCATGGGCGCGAGGCTAACCGGCTGCTCCCCCGCCCCCGCAGGGCAGTCGCCCTCGCGGGACCGCGGCCGGCGCCCGCGACCGGGCCGGTCAGGACAGCGCGTCGGCGTCCGTCGGGGCCGGGGGCGCCTCGTCCGGGCTGGCACCGGCAGGGACGGTCCCGGCGACCGCGGCGCCGCCACGGGCCGACCCACCGGCAGCGGAGGCCTCGGCGACACCGGCTGCCTCCGCGACGTCGGGGGCACCGTCGGCCCCGGACCGGCGCGGCACACCCGGTGCCCCGCCGGTGGCCGAGGCGTTGTGCCGCAGCACCCGCCAGCGGCTGCCGGAGTGGACCAGCTCGGTCCAGTGGCAGTTGCCGAGCGGGCCGAAGATGCGCCGGTGCTCCGGGCCCAGGCCCAGCAGCGCCTCGATCAGCCGTCCGCCCGTGCCGCCGTGGGTCACCAGCACCGCCACGGGCGCCGCGGGCAGGTCGGCAAGCGCGGCCAGCGCACGGCGGGCGACGTCGGCGGGGTCCTCCCCGCCCCGGCCGCGCACCGGCCGGCCGTGGGTCCAGTCGGCGTACTGCTCGGGGAGGTCGCGCGCGACGTCCTCGCGGGTCAGGCCCTCCCAGCTGCCCAGACCGTGCTCGCGCAGCCGCGGTTCGACCCGCAGCCGGGCACCCAGGGAGTCCGCGAGCGCCTGCGCGGTGTCCCGCGCGCGCACCAGGTCGCTGGTGACCACGAGGGCCCCCGCCGGGAGCTCGACGGCGAGGGCGTCGGCCGCCTGCCGCGCCTGCGCCCGGCCCGTGCTGTCCAGCGGCGGGTCCAGCTGGCCCTGGAAGCGCCCGCTGGCGTTCCACTCGGTGCGGCCGTGCCGCCACACCAGCACCCGCTCGACGGACGGCGCGACCTGCTCCCCCGTGCCGGCGCTCACCGGTCGGCGTCGGCCTGCGCGGACCCGGCGCCGTCGTCGTCGGCGGGCTGCGCACCCCCGGCTGCCGGGGGCAGCGCGCTGTCGGTGAACGGGATGACCGGGCAGTCCTTCCAGAGTCGCTCGAGGGAGTAGTAGGCCCGCTCCTCGGCGTGCTGGACGTGCACGACGACGTCGACGAAGTCCAGCAGCACCCAGCGGGACTCGGCCACGCCCTCGCGGCGCACCGCCTTGATCCCGTGCTGGCGCAGCCGGTCCTCGACCTCGTCGACGATGGACTGCACCTGGCGCTCGTTGGGGGCCGATGCGAGGACGAAGGCGTCGGTGATGGCCAGCCGGTCGCTGACGTCGACGATCGACACGTCGGTGGCGAGCTTGTCGGCGGCGGCCTGCGCGGCCACCAGCGCGGTCTCGCGGGCCTCGGTCGAGGCGGTCATCGGGGGATCTCCTGGAGCTCGGGGGTGCCGGGGTCGGGGTCGACCGTCGGCGGGGGAACGGGGGCGTCGGCGTGCCGGACGCCGGTGCCGGGCAGCAGCTGCCCGGGCGGGGTGGCCGGGACGCCGTCGCGGTAGAGGCCGCGCTTCTCGATGTACTGCACCACGCCGTCGGGGACGAGGTACCAGACCGGCATCCCGCGCCGGACCCGGTCGCGGCAGTCGGTCGAGCTGATGGCCAGGGCCGGGATCTCGACCAGGCTCACCCGGTCGGCCGGCAGGTCGGCGCTGGCCAGCTGGTACCCGGGCCGGGTGACGCCGACGAAGTGGGCCAGGTCGAACAACCGCTCGGTGTCCCGCCAGCCGACGATCTGGGCCAGCGCGTCGGCGCCGGTGATGAAGAACAGCTGCGCGTCGGGCCGCTGCCGGTGCAGGTCGGTGAGGGTGTCGATGGTGTAGGTGGTGGTGCCGCGGTCGACGTCGACCCGGCTGACCGAGAACCGCGGGTTGGACGCGGTGGCGATGACGGTCATGAGGTAGCGGTCCTCGGCGTGGCTGACCTGCCGGTCGGCCTTCTGCCAGGGCTCGCCGGTGGGCACGAAGACCACCTCGTCGAGCTCGAACAGGCTCGCCACCTCGCTGGCGGCGACGAGGTGGCCGTGGTGCACCGGGTCGAAGGTGCCACCCATCACGCCCAGTCGACTGCCCGCCACCTGAGCAGCGTAGCCCGGTCGGCAGGTGGCCAGCGGGGCGATCGTGCAGGTGGAGGGGCGCGCGTGCGGGCCGACCCGCCCCCGCCTGCTCGGCGTGGGGCCGACCGGCCCGCCCGGCCGGCGCCCCCGTGTCGCCGGCCGGCCGACCGGTTCCCCGGTCGGCGCGCGGAGGCGTCGTGCTGCCTCCGCGCGGACCAACGGGTCCGGAACCTCCGGGTTACGGCCCGGGACGAAGAAAATCTGTGACGCGCGGTGGGATCGTGCCCATCGGGTGCTGCCGGGTCAGAGCGTGGTGACGAACTCCGCGAGCTGGGCCGCGTTGCGCACCTCGACCATCGGGATCACCCGGGCGTACCGGTCGGCCGCGGAGTCCCCGGTCCCCCACAGCCGGGCCGGCTCGGGGTTCAGCCAGTAGGCCGAGCGCGACCGCCGGACCAGGTCGGCCAGCACGGGCAACCCGGGCTGGCGGTAGTTCGTCCGGCCGTCGCCGAGCACCAGCAGCGACGTCTTCGGCCCCACCGCGGTCGCCCACTTCTCGGCGAACACCCCGAAGGCGTTGCCGTAGTCGCTGTGCCCGTCGAAGGTCACCACCTCGGCCTCCCGACCGATCCGCTGCACCGCGTCGGCGACATCCGCGCCGGGGGCGAAGAACCGGGTCACCTCGTCGGTGGAGTCCACGAACGCGAACGCCCGCACGCCGGAGAAGTGCTCGCGCAGCGCCTGGGTGAGCATCAGGGTGAAGTGGCTGAACCCGGCCACCGACCCGCTGATGTCGCACAGCACCACCAGCTCCGGCTTGTGCACCGTGCGCGGCTTGTGGTGGGTGACCACCGGCACCCCGCCGGTGGCCAGCGACGCCCGCACGGTGCGCCGGAAGTCCAGCCGGCCCTCCCGGCCCATCCGGCGCTTGGCCGACAGCCGAGCGGCCAGCCGCCGGGCCAGCGGTGCCACCGACCGGCGCAGCTCGGCGAGGTCGGCGGACTGCGCCCGCAGGAAGTCCACCTGGTCGGCCAGCGGCTTGACCGCCGTCCGGGCGACCCGGTCGCGGCCCCGCTCGGCCGCCGAGCGTCGCCGGACCTCGGCCTCGACCGCGGCGCGGAAGGCGGCCAGCCGCTCGCGGACGGTCTGCCGGGCCACCTGCTCGGCCAGCCCGCCGCGGTCGGCGCCGCCCAGCAGGCCGTCCAGCAGCTGGGAGACCAGCGTGTCCGGGGACAGCGCGCGCAGCACCCGGTAGGAGAAGAAGGACTGGCCGGACGGCGAGGGCTGCCCCTGCCCGAGCTGGTCCACCGCCAGCCGGGCGAAGCGGCGCAGCGCCTCCTCGTCGCCGTCCAGCAGCCGGCGCAGCAGCTCCTCGCGCAGCTGCGCGGCCAGGGCGGCCTGCCGCTGGGCGTCGGTGCTGCCGTCGTCGGGCGCGGGCTCGGTGTCGGCGTCGTCCTCGGGACGGTCCGAGAGCGGCCACCACAGGTCGAACAGCACGTCGTAGGTCTGCCGCTGGGCGGCTCGCTGCAGCAGGACGGCGGCCAGCCCGTGGCGCAGCTGCTCGCGGTCGAGCAGGTCGACGGCGGTGAGCACCTGGGCGGCGTCGACGGCGGCCGAGATGCCCACCGGGATGCCGGCCTCGCGCACCGCCCGCACGAAGCCGTCGAGGTGGGCCGGGAGGCCGCCGTCGGCCATCAGTTGAGCCGCAGCTCGGCGGCGGCCCGCGTCTGGTCGCTGGCGTGCTTGAGCACCACGCCGAGGGTCGCCCGGACCTCGTCGTCGCCGAGGGTGTCCAGGCCGAGGGCGAGCAGGGTCTGCGCCCAGTCCAGCGTCTCGGAGATCGACGGGGACTTCTTCAGCTCCATCGCCCGCAGCGCCCGCACGGTGCGCACCAGCTGCTCGGCCAGCGCCGGCGCGAGCTCGGGCACCCGCGACAGCACGATCTCCCGCTCCCGCTCCGCGCTGGGGTAGTCCAGCGCGAGGTAGAGGCAGCGGCGCTTGAGCGCCTCGGACAGCTCCCGGGTGGCGTTGGAGGTCAGCACCACCATCGGACGGCGGGTGGCCACGATGGTGCCGATCTCGGGGATGGTCACCTGGAAGTCGCTGAGCACCTCCAGCAGCAGGCCCTCGACCTCGACGTCGGCCTTGTCGGTCTCGTCGACGAGCAGGACGGTCGGGTCCTCGCGCCGGATCGCGGTCAGCAGCGGCCGCGACAGCAGGAACTCCTCGCCGAACACGTCGTCGTGCAGGTCGCCCCAGTCGGCGCCGTCGGTGCCCTGCGAGGCCTGGATGCGCAGCAGCTGCTTCTTGTAGTTCCACTCGTACAGCGCCCGGGCCTCGTCCAGGCCCTCGTAGCACTGCAGCCGGATCAGGTCCGAGGACGTGGCGGTGGCCAGCGCCTTCGCCAGCTCGGTCTTGCCGGTGCCGGCCGGGCCCTCCACCAGCAGCGGCTTGCCCAGCCGGTCGGCGAGGAACACCGTGGTCGCGATCTGGGCGTCCGGGAGGTACCCGGCCGCGGCCAGCCGCGCGGACACGTCCGCGACGTCGGCGAACCGGGCTGCCTGCTGCGCGTGCGTCACGGGGCTCCTATCGGGTGTGGCCGGAACCGGTCACGACGTAGGTGGTGGAGGTCAGCTCGGGCAGGCCGAGCGGGCCGCGGGCGTGCAGCTTCTGGGTGGAGATGCCGATCTCGGCGCCGAACCCGAACTCGCCCCCGTCGGTGAACCGGGTGGAGGCGTTGACCAGCACGGCGGCGGCGTCCACGCCCGCGACGAAGGCCGAGATCGCGGTGGCCGAGTCGGCGAGGATCGCCTCGGAGTGCCCGCTCCCCCACGCGGCGATGTGGTCCAGCGCGGCGTCGACGTCGTCGACCACCCGCACGGCCATGTCCATCGACAGGTACTCCGTGGCCCAGTCCTCGTCGGTGGCCGGGACCACGGCGTCGTGCGCGGCCCGGCTGGCGTCGTCACCGTGCAGGGTCACCCCGGCCTCGACCAGCGCGGCCAGCAGCCGCTCGCGCTGCGGGTAGTCGCGGTGCACCAGCAGGGTCTCGGCGGAGTTGCACACGCTGACCCGGTGGGTCTTGGCGTTGAGGACGACGGCCTCGGCGGTCGCCGGGTCGGCGGAGGCGTCGACGTAGACGTGGCAGTTGCCGACGCCGGTCTCGATGACCGGCACCGTGGACTCGCGGACCACCCGCTGGATCAGCTCGGCGCCACCGCGCGGGATGACGACGTCGACCAGGCCACGCGCGTTGAGCAGCTCGCCGACGCTGGCCCGCTCGGCGGGCAGCAGCTGCACGCTGTCGACCGGCAGCCCGGCCTTGGCGGCGGCCTCGGCGAGCACCTGCACCAGGGCGGTGTTGGTCCGGTACGCCGAGGCCGACCCGCGCAGCAGTGCGGCGTTGCCGCTCTTCAGGCACAGCCCGGCGGCGTCGACGGTCACGTTGGGCCGGGCCTCGTAGACGATGCCGACGACGCCGAGCGGGACCCGGACCTGGCGCAGCTGCAGCCCGTTCTCCAGGGTCGACCCGCGGACGACGTCGCCCACCGGGTCGGGCAGGGCGACGAGCTGGCGCAGCGCCTCGGCCACCCCGGCGACGCGGTCGGCGTCCAGCCGCAGCCGGTCGAGCATCGCGTCGGGGGTGCCCCCCGCCCGGGCGGCCTCGACGTCGGCGGCGTTGGCGGCCAGCACGTCGTCGGTGTGCGCGACCAGCGCGTCGGCCATGGCCAGCAGGGCGCCGTCCTTGGTGGCGGTGGGCAGCGTGCGCAGCACCCGGGCGGCGGCGCGGGCGCGACGGGCGGCGTCGCCGATCAGGGGCAGCTCGACCTCGGGCACGCGGCCGAGCTTACGCAACCGTCAGCGTTGACCGTCGGCGGAAACCGGGGTGACCGTCCCCGGTCCGCCGCCTAGCGTCCCCGGGCATGACCGAGGTGCCCGAGCTCCGCGACGGTGACGTGCTGCTGCGGGCGCACACCGAGGCGGACCTGCCCGGCGTCGTCGAGCAGTGCCAGGACCCCAGCATGCAGCGGTTCACCACGATCCCGGTGCCCTACGGCCCGGAGCTCGCCCCGCAGTTCCTCGAACGGGTCCGCGCCGGGTGGACCGGGGGCAGCGCCGCGTCCTGGGCGATCGACGTCGGCGGCAGGTTCGCCGGCACCGTCGACATCGAGCTGGGCGAGGGATGGGGTGGGATCGGCTACGGCCTCCACCCCTGGGCCCGCGGGCGCGGGGTCATGACGACGGCCGCTCGGCTGGCCCTGGAGTGGGCGTTCACCGAGCAGCAGCTGATCGGCGTCCGGTGGGAGGCGTTCGTCGGCAACGAGCCGTCCCGTCGGGTGGCGGAGAAGTGCGGCTTCCTGATGGAGGGCACGGCCCGCGGGCACACCGTGGCCCGCGGGGTCCGGTACGACGCCTGGCTCGGCAGCCTGCTGGCCGACGAGTGGCGGGCTCAGGCCGGCGCGAGCGGCCGACGCGGCACCGGGCTGGAGTAGACGACGCTGGTGGTGATGCCGCCCAGCGTCGCCAGCCGGCCGGTAATCCGCTCCAGGTCGCGCATCGACCGAGCCACCACCCGCACCACGAAGCAGTCGTCGCCGGTGACGTGGTGGGCCTCGACGATCTCGGGTGTGGTGTCGACCAGGTCGTGGAAGGGCTTGTAGTTCCCCGACGGGTAGGCCAGCCGGACGAAGGCACCCACCGCGTAGCCCAGCGCCTCGGGGTCGACCACGGCCGAGTAGCCGGTGATCACTCCGGTGTCGGTGAGCCGCCGGACCCGGTCGGCGGTGGCACTGGCCGACAGGCTCACCTCGCGCCCGAGCTCGGCGGTGGTCAACCGGCCGTCGCGCTGCAGGGCCGCGACGATGCGGCGGTCGGTGTCGTCGAGCCGTGGGACCGGGGGCACACGGCGCAACCTACCGGGGATCCCACGGCCCGAGACGCTGAACGCCCTCGATGTCCCCTGTCCGGAGGCCCGCCGCCAGGGTGGGATGGGTCCGTGCTCACCGCCGCCGCGTTCTTCGCCGCCAAGCTCGCCCACGAGACCGACCCCGCCGACCTCGCCGCGGCCCGCGCCGCCGGCACCGGGCCGGTGGTGGTCGACGTCCGCTCGCAGGCCGCCTGGGACCAGGGCCACCTGCCCGGCGCGGTGCACCTGCCCGACGTCACCCGGGCCGCCGACGTGCTCCCCGACCGGGACGCCGACGTCGTCGTGCACTGCTGGGGCCCGGGCTGCAACGGCGCCACCAAGGCCGCCCTGGCGCTCGCCGAGCAGGGCTGGACCCGGGTGCGGGAGCTGGTCGGCGGCTACGAGTACTGGGTCCGCGAGGGCTTCGCGGTGGTGACGCCGGCGGGCCGTCAGCGCCGCACGCCGGACCCGCTCACCGCCCCGGCGGCCGGTTGACCATCAACTGCCGGAGCTGGCAGCCCGGAGCGCACGGAACGCGGCCTTCCTCGCGTCGCCCTGCAGGCGGTCGAGGAAGACCTTGCCGTCGAGGTGGTCGACCTCGTGCTGCAGGCAGCGGGCCATCAGGCCCTCGCCCTCCAGCCGCAGCGGCTTCCCCTCGACGTCGAAGCCCTCGGCCGCGCACCACATCGCCCGCACCGTGGGGGCGTAGAGGCCGGGCACCGACAGGCAACCCTCGTCGCCGTCCTGGGTCTCCTCGGACCGCTCGACGATCACCGGGTTGACGAGGTGGCCGATCTCGTCGTCGACGTTGTAGGAGAAGACCCGCAGCGAGACGCCGATCTGGTTGGCCGCCAGACCCGCCCGGCCGGGGTGGTCGACGGTCTCCTCCAGGTCGCGGACCAGCGCCGCCAGGGAGGCGTCGAAGGCGCGCACCGGGTCGCAGGGGGTGCGCAGCACCGGGTCACCGAGCTCACGGAGGGGACGGACGGCCACGCGGGGATCCTCTCAGGCGCCGGCGCGGGTGCGGACGAGCACCATCTCGTCGCGGTGCACCACCTCGCGCCGGTGCTCGGGGTCCAGCTCACCGGTCTTGCGGCCCAGCAGCGCGGGGAGCTCGCGGGCGTCGTAGGAGACCAGCCCGCGGGCGACCACCACGCCGTCCGGCCCGACCAGCTCGACCGGGTCGTCGGCCAGGAACTCCCCCACCACGCCCGTGATGCCGGCGGCCAGCAGGGAGGCGCCGCGCTCGCGCACCGCGGCGACCGCGCCGGCGTCCAGCAGCACCTGGCCGCGGGGGCGGGAGGCGTAGCGCAGCCAGAACTGCCGGGCCGAGGGGCGGCGGCCGTGGGCGGGGAACAGCGTGCCGACGGGCTCGCCGGCCAGCGCGGCAGCGGCCTGCGCGGTCGAGGTGACGACGACGGGGACACCGGCGCGGGCGGCGATGAACGCGGCCTCCACCTTGGTCGCCATCCCGCCGGTGCCCACCCCGTTGCGCGACGCGGACCCGAGCACCACCGAGGCCAGGTCGGCGGGGTCGGCCACGGTGTCGATGCGCGAGGCCGCCCCCTCGCGGGGGTCGCCGTCGTAGACAGCATCGATGTCGGACAGCAGCACCAGCGCGTCGGCGACCGCGAGGTGGGCGACCAGCGCGGCCAGCCGGTCGTTGTCGCCGAAGCGGATCTCCTCGGTGGCCACCGTGTCGTTCTCGTTGACCACGGGGACGACGCCGAGGGCCAGCAGCCGGTCGACCGTCTGCCGGGCGTTGCGGTAGTGCCCGCGGCGGGTCAGGTCGTCGGCGGTCAGCAGCACCTGGCCGACGGCGGCGCCGTGTTCGGCGAAGGCCTCGGCGTAGGCGGCCATCAGCCGCAGCTGGCCGACGCTGGCCGCGGCCTGCGCGGTCGCCAGGTCCCGCGGCCGGCCGGTGATGCCCAGCGGCGCCAGCCCCGTGCCGATGGCGCCGGAGGACACCAGCACGACCTCGCGGCCGGCGGCCCGCAGCCCGGCCAGGACATCGACCAGGGCGCGCAGCCGCGCGGTGTCCAGGCCGTCCTGCAGCGAGGTCAGGCTGGAGGAGCCCACCTTGACGACCACCCGGTGCGCGCCGGCGACCGCCGCGCGGCTCACGGCTCGTCGTCCCAGCTGGGGTCGTCGTCCTCGGGCTCAAGCAGCTCGTACGGGGTGCGGCGGCGCCGCTTGGCGGCCAGTCGCTCCTCGGCCCGGGGCCGGTGGTTGCTCTCCAGCCGCGCGTCGGTACCGCGACCGCCGAGCCCGGCGGTCTCCTCCACCGTGAGGGTGCCGGCCGGCAGGGTCGGCTCCCAGTCGAAGGTGACGTCGCCGACGGTGATCGCGTCGCCGGGGACGGCGCCGGCCTTGGCCAGCTCGATCTCCACGCCCAGCCGGTTGAGCCGGTCGGCGAGGTAGCCGACGGCCTCGTCGTTGGAGAAGTCGGTCTGCCGGACCCAGCGCTCGGGCTTGACGCCGAGCACCACCCAGCCGCCGGTGCGGGCGTCGGGCTGCACGGTGAACCCGCCGTCGTCGACCGCGCGCGGGGTGAGGGTGATCCGGACGCTGTCGGGCGCGGGCAGCGAGGCGCGGTAGGCCTCGACCTCGCGGGCCAGCGCGTAGCCGAACTCGGGCAGGCCCTCGCCGGTGACCGCGCTGATCGGGAAGACCTCGAGCCCGCGGGCCTCCAGGGTGCCCCGCACGAGGTCGACCAGCTCGCGGCCGTCGGGGACGTCGACCTTGTTGAGCACGGCGATGCGCAGCCGGCCGACCAGGTCGAGCTCCTCGTCGTAGGCGCGCAGCTCGTGCTCGAGGGCCTCGATGTCGGTCTCGGGGTCGCGCCCGGGCTCCATCGTCGCCATGTCGACGACGTGCACCAGCACTGCGCAGCGCTCGACGTGCCGCAGGAACTGCAGGCCCAGGCCCTTGCCGGTGGAGGCACCGGGGATGAGGCCGGGGACGTCGGCCATCGTGTAGGTGACGTCGCCGGAGCGGATCACCCCGAGGTTGGGCACCAGGGTGGTGAACGGGTAGTCGGCGATCTTCGGCTTGGCCGCGCTCATCGCGGCGACCAGGGAGGACTTGCCGGCCGAGGGGAACCCGACCAGGCCGACGTCGGCCACGCTCTTGAGCTCGAGGACGGCGTCGACCTCCTCGCCGGGCTCGCCGAGCAGCGCGAAGCCGGGAGCCTTGCGGCGGGCGTTGGCCAGCGCCGCGTTGCCCAGCCCGCCCTTGCCGCCGGCGGCCAGCACCAGCCGGGTGCCCACGCCCATCAGGTCGGCGACGACCTCGCCGCCGATGCTGACGACGGTGCCCTCGGGGACGCGCAGCACGGCGTCCTCACCGCGGGCGCCGTTGCGGTTGCGGCCCTCACCGGGCTTGCCGTTGGGCGCCTTCTGGTGCGGGTGGTGGTGGAAGTCCAGCAGCGTGTGCACGCTGGCGTCGACCTCGAGGACCACGTCGCCGCCGTCGCCGCCGTTGCCGCCGTCCGGGCCGCCGAGGGGCTTGAACTTCTCGCGGTGCACGGAGCTCACGCCGTGGCCGCCGTTGCCCGCGGTGACGTGCACGGTCACGCGGTCGACGAACGCGGCCACGGTGGGTACCTCTCAGACATTCGGTGGTGCGGACGCAGCAGGGGCCCGGCGGGTGTTCATCCGCCGGGCCCCTGCTGGTGGAACGGGTGCTGGTGTCAGCTGGCCGGCTCGAGGGCCGGCTCGACGAGCTGGACGTTCACCACGCGACGGCCACCGCGGCGGCCGAACTCGACGGCACCGGCGGTGAGGGCGAACAGGGTGTCGTCCTTGCCGCGGCCGACGCCGAGACCGGGGTGGAAGTGGGTGCCGCGCTGGCGGACGATGATCTCGCCGGCCTTGACGACCTGCCCGCCGAAGCGCTTCACGCCCAGGCGCTGGGCGTTGGAGTCACGACCGTTGCGGGACGACGATGCGCCCTTCTTGTGAGCCATGGCGTGCTCAGCCCTTCTTCTCGGAACCGATGGCGGTGACCACGACCTCGCTCAGCGGCTGACGGTGCCCCTGGCGCTTGTGGTAGCCGGTCTTGTTCTTGAACTTGTGGATGCGGATCTTCGGGCCCTTGCCGTGCTCGACGATCTCGCCGGTGGCGGTGACCTTCGCCAGCGCCTCGGCGTCGCTGGTGACGGTGTCGCCGTCGACCAGGAGCACCACGGGGAGCGTGACGGTGTCGCCGGCCGCACCCTCGAGACGGTTGACGGTGAACCGGTCACCGACAGCAACCTTGTGCTGCTTGCCACCGGCCTTGACGACTGCGTACACCACTGACTCCTCGATAGGTCTCTCGTTGTCCTGGGCGCACCCCGGTGCGGACCGGTGTGCGGGACGGGCCGCTCACGCCCCCGGGGCCCACCACCGTCTGCGCGCGGGGCGCAGGGCAGCAGCCACTCCGGACGGAGCAACCCGGCTAGCGTACCCGAGGCCGGCGGTCGGGGTCGAACCCCTGTGCCGGACATCGCGTCCGCGCTCCGGCCCGGGGGGTCACCCCGGGCCGGAGCAGGTCACTCGGCGGGCGGACCGGCCGGGCGGCTGGCCGCCCGGCGACGCCGCGGACGGGCCACGGGCGCCTCGCTCACCGGGGCCTCCGCCACCGGCTCGGCAGCCACCGGCTCGACAGCCACCGGCTCGGTAGCCACCGGCTCGGCGGCCGGGGTCTGCTCCGACGGCTCGGGCGTCGTGGCCTCGACGGCCGTGGGCTCGGGGGCGGCGTCGCCCTCGGTGCTGGTGGCCGGGGACTGCTCGGTCACCGCGTCCGCGGGCTCGGGCAGCTCCGGCCTGGTCCCGTCCCTAGCAGGGGCGTCCTCGGCGGAGGCGTCCCCGGCCGGGGCGTCCTCGGCAGGGGCGTCGGCGGGCGCTGCGGCCTCGACCGCGTCGGCCACCTCGTCGGGCTCGACGACGCCGGCCTTCTCCCCCGCGGCGTCCTCGGCGTGCCCGGTGTCGGGGACACCGGCCGCCGGGGCCACCTCGGCGGCACCGGTGTCGGGGACACCGGCCTCGGGGTCCACCGCGTCGGGGGCGGCGTCGTCGCCACGGCTGGCGGCCAGCACGGCGGCGTCCTCGGCCACCTGCTCGTCGCCGTTGCGGCCGCGGTTGCGGCGCCCGCGGTTGCGGCGCCCCGACCGACCCGTCGGCTCCTGGCCGCCTTCGGCGTCCGGCCCGGTCGCGGGCGCGTCGTCGGGGGCCTCGGCCGGCTTGTCGGCCGCCCGCTCCTCGCCCCGGGACCGGCCGCCGTTGCTGCCGTTCCCGTTGCCGCCGTTCCCGTTGCCGCCGTTCCCGTTGCCGCCGCCGTTCCCGCCGTGGCCGTTGCCCCCGTTGCCGTTCCCGCCGTTGCCGGCGGAGCGCTTCTCGGTGGGGTCCAGGTGGACGACGACGCCGCGCCCGCGGCAGTGCTCGCAGGTGTCGCTGAAGACCTCGAGCAGGCCCTGGCCCACCCGCTTGCGGGTCATTTGCACCAGGCCCAGCGAGGTGACCTCGGCGACCTGGTGCTTGGTGCGGTCGCGGCCCAGGCACTCGGTGAGCCGGCGCAGCACCAGGTCCCGGTTGCTCTCCAGCACCATGTCGATGAAGTCGATGACGATCATGCCGCCGATGTCGCGCAGCCGGAGCTGGCGGACGATCTCCTCGGCGGCCTCGATGTTGTTCCGGGTGACCGTCTGCTCCAGGTTGCCGCCGGAGCCGGTGAACTTGCCGGTGTTGACGTCGACGACGGTCATCGCCTCGGTGCGGTCGATGACCAGCGACCCGCCCGAGGGCAGCCAGACCTTGCGGTCCAGCGCCTTGAGCAGCTGCTCGTCCACGCGCAGGTCGCGGAAGACGTCACCGTTGCCGATGTAGCGCTCCAGCCGCTCCGACAGCTCCGGGGAGACGTGCGCGACGTAGGCCTCGACGGTGTCCCACGCGTCGTCGCCCTGCACGACCAGCCGCTTGAAGTCCTCGTTGAACACGTCGCGGATGACCCGGATGGCGAGGTCGGGCTCGCCGTAGAGCAGCGACGGGGCGTTCGACGTCGAGGCGGCCTTGGTCTGGATGACCTCCCACTGCGCCTGCAGCCGGGCCACGTCGCGGGTGAGCTCCTCCTCCGAGGCGCCCTCCGCGGCGGTCCGGATGATGACGCCGGCGTCCTCGGGGACGATCTTCTTGAGGATGTCCTTGAGGCGCTGACGCTCGGTGTCGGGCAGCTTGCGGCTGATGCCGGTCATCGAGCCGCCGGGCACGTACACCAGGAACCGGCCGGGCAGGTTGATCTGCTGGGTCAGCCGGGCGCCCTTGTGGCCGATCGGGTCCTTGGTGACCTGCACCAGCACCTTGTCGCCGGACTTCAGCGCCTGCTCGATGGAGCGCGACTTGCCCGACAGGCCCGCGGTCTCCCAGTTGACCTCGCCGGCGTAGAGCACCGCGTTGCGGCCCTTGCCGATGTCGACGAACGCCGCCTCCATGGAGGGCAGCACGTTCTGCACGCGGCCGAGGTAGACGTTGCCGGCGAAGGACGTGGACTGTGCCTGGGTCACGTAGTGCTCGACCAGGACGTCGTCCTCCAGAACGGCGATCTGGGTGCGCTCGCCCTGCTGGCGGATGACCATCGCGCGGTCCACGGCCTCGCGGCGGGCCAGGAACTCCGACTCCGACAGGATCGGGGCGCGGCGGCGGCCGGTGTCGCGGCCGTCCCGGCGGCGCTGCCGCTTCGCCTCCAGCCGGGTGGACCCGGCCACGCCGCGGACGGCGTCGTCGCTGGAGTCCTTGCCGTTGCGGCCGGCGCGCTCGGGCCGGTCGTCGTCGGCCGGGGTCTCGGCGGCATCACCCGCGGACTCGCCGCGGCGGCGGCGCCGGCGACGCCGGCGGGTGGTGGAGCGGCCGCCGTCGGCGGAGTCGTCGGCGCCGTCCTCGTCGCCCTCGGCGTCGCCGGGCTCGTCGTCGCCGTCGTCCTCGGCGGTCTCGCCCTCGGCGGTGCCGGTCTGCTCGTCGTCGTCCTCGCCGGAGCGGCCCCGACCGCGGCCACGCCGGCCACGGCGGCGCCGGCGGCTGCCCGACCCGCTGTCGCGGTCGTCGTCCTCGTCGCCGTCGGTGGCGTCGTCCTCGGCCTCGCGGGTGTCCTCGTCCTCACCCGCGGCGGTCAGGACGACGGTCTCCTCGGCCGTGTCGCCGGCGGCGGGCTCGGCGGCCGGCTCGGTGGCGCGGCGGCGGGAGCGGCTGCGCCGCGGCTTGGCGTCCTCCTCGGCCGGCGCCTCGACGGGCGCGGTCGGCTCCTCCGGCTCGGCGGGGGTCTCGGCCTGGGTGCGGCGGCTGCGCCGGCGGGGCGCCGGCGGGGCGACCTCCTGCGGGGCGGCCACGAAGCTGACGAAGGCCGGCGCGGGCGGGGCGGCCGCGGCGGGCTCGACGGAGCCGGGGTCGGCCGACAGCGCGGGGCGGGTGGCCCGGCGGCGCGGGCGGGCGGTCACGGTGGTGGGCTCCGGGGAGCTGAACTGGGCACCGAAGCGGGGGGCCTCGGGGTCCTCGGCCAGCGCCCGGGTGGGCGGGATGGCCGCGGCCTCGAGGGTGGCGGCGTCGGCACGCAGCTCGGCGACCGGCGCCTGCTCCTCCGCCGGTGCCTGCTCCGCGGCCGGCTCCCCGGCGGCCTCGTCGGCCGGTTCCTCGACGGTCTCCTCGTCGGGGGCGGGCTCGCCGGCGGGGATGTCCGGCGGGGTGGTGTCCTGCGGTTCGGCGACCTGCTGGTCGGTGGTCCCGCTGCTGGTGTCGTCGGTGTCGGCCACGAGGGGCTCGCCTCCTGGTGCACCCCCGGGCGCCGATCGCCGGGTGGCGACTGGCGGCCGCGCAGGGGCGCGGGTCGGGCGGGTCGGTGCGCCGTGCGGCGCGCCGGGGCCCGCGTGAAGTCTGTGCGCGGGACCCGGCCGGGTGACCGGGGTCCCGGGTGGTGCTGGTGCGCAGTGCTGGCTCGCGGGGTGGAGCGGTGCTGCTGGTGGTGCGTGAGCGGTGTGCTCGAAGGCTGTGCTCGATGGAGCGGGTGCTGCAGAAGGCTGGGTGCGCCACGGCTGGCAGTTCGCGGTGCGGGTGACGGGCGTCGACCCGGGTGCCCGGCTCCGTCCGGGTCAGACCGGCTGGGGCTCCCCCTGGCAGCGGGAGCCGGCCTCGCGGTCGGGCTCGAGCGGGTCGGTCACCTCACCGGTGCCGTCGAGCCGGCCCTGCGCCTCACGCACGGCCCGGGGGGGCACCGGCGGGTGCAGGTCGGCGACGGCAGCCAGTGCGGCCAACACGTCGTCCGGTCGTACGGTCGGCGTCACCTGCCGTACCACCACGTGCAGTATGGCACGACCTGCCTCCCCGGCCACCGATGCGGAGACCAGGGCGGCCCGGACGTCCACGTCCTTGGTGCCGTTCTTGGTGCGCTTGGCCACCATCGCCACCTTGGCGGCGAGCAGCTGGTCGACCGCGGCGGACAGCTCCGCGGGGTCGACGTCGGCCAGGTCGACCCGCCAGCGGGTGCCGTCCAGCCGCTCGGCGAGACCGCCGGTGCCCTCGGCGGCCTCCACGCACTCCAGGACGTCGATGCCCGGCGGCAGGGAGGCGTCCAGGGCCACCCGCACGGCCTCGGGGTCGCAACGGACCGCCAGCCCGATCTCGACGTACTCCGCCTCCGACGCCGCACCCGTCGGCGCCGCACCCATGTAGCTGATCTTGGGGTGCGGGCTGAAGCCGGCGGAGAACGCCATCGGCACCTGCGCCCGGCGCAGCGCCCGCTCGAGGGCGCGCGCCAGGTCGCGGTGCGAGGCGAACCGCAGCGGACCGCGCTTGGTGTAGCGCAGCCGCAGCTTCTGCACGGTCGGCGGCGGCGGGGGGCCGTCGGGCTGGCGGGCCATCAGTGCGCGTGCGCCGCGGGCCGCGGTCCGGCGCCGACCGGGGTGAGCGGGATCAGCGACCGGCCGGTGGGGCCGATCTGGATCTCGGTGCCCATGGTCGGGCAGACGCCGCAGTCGTAGCAGGGGGTCCACCGGCAGTCGGCGACCTCCTCCTCGCTGATGGCGTCCTGCCAGTCGTCCCAGAGCCACTCCTTGTCCAGGCCGGACTCCAGGTGGTCCCAGGGCAGCACCTCGTGCTGGCCGCGCTCGCGGGTGGTGTACCAGTCGAGGTCGACGCCGAAGGGCGCCAGCTCGTCAGCGGCCGCGGCCACCCAGCGGTCGTAGGAGAAGTGCTCGCTCCAGCCGTCGAAGTGACCGCCGTCGCGCCACACCCGCTCGATGACCCGGCCGACGCGGCGGTCCCCGCGGGACAGCAGGCCCTCGATGATGCCGGGCTTGCCGTCGTGGTAGCGGATGCCGATCGAGCGGCCCAGCCGCCGGTCGGCGTTGATCGCCTCGCGCAGCACCCGCAGCCGGTGGTCGATGGTCTCCGCCGAGGCCTGCGACGCCCACTGGAACGGGGTGTGCGGCTTGGGCACGAACCCGCCGATCGAGACGGTGCAGCGGATGTCCTTGGACCCGCTGGCCTCCCGGCCGGCCCGGATGACCTCGGTGGCGAGCTCGGCGATCTCGAGCACGTCCTCGTCGGTCTCGGTCGGCAGACCGCACATGAAGTAGAGCTTCACCTGCCGCCAGCCGTTGGCGTAGGCGGTGGTGACGGTGCGGACCAGGTCGTCCTTGGACACGGTCTTGTTGATGACCCGGCGGATCCGCTCGCTGCCGCCCTCGGGGGCGAAGGTGAGCCCCGAGCGGCGCCCGTTGCGCGACAGCTCGTTGGCCAGCGTCACGTTGAACGCGTCGACCCGGGTGCTGGGCAGCGACAGGCCGGTGTTGGTGCCCTCGTACCGGTCGGCCAGCTCCTTGGCCAGCTGCCCGATCTCGGAGTGGTCGGCGCTGCTCAGGGAGAGCAGGCCCACCTCCTGGTAGCCGGTGGCCTTCAGGCCGGTGTCGACCATGGAGCCGATGCCGGTGATCGTCCGCTCCCGCACGGGGCGGGTGATCATGCCGGCCTGGCAGAACCGGCAGCCGCGGGTGCAGCCGCGGAAGATCTCCACGCTCATCCGCTCGTGCACGCTCTCGGCGAGCGGGACCAGCGGCTGCTTGGGGTAGGGCCACTCGTCGAGGTCCATGACGGTGCGCTTGGCCACCTGCGCGGGGACGTCGTCCCGGGTGCGGGTGAAGGCCCCGATGGTGCCGTCGGGCAGGTAGCTGACCGCGTAGAACTGCGGGACGTAGACGCCCTCGACGCGGGCCAGCCGCGCCAGCAGCTCGGTGCGCCCGCCGGGGCGGCCGGCGTCCTTCCAGGCGGCGACGACGTCGGTGATGTCGCCGACGACCTGCTCGCCGTCGCCGAGCACCGCGCAGTCGACGAAGTCGGCGACCGGCTCGGGGTTGAACGCCGCGTGCCCGCCGGCGACGACGACCGGGTGCGTCTCGTCGCGGTCCACCGCGTGCAGCGGTACCCCGGCGAGGTCCAGCGCCTCGAGCAGGTTGGTGTAGCCGAGCTCGGTGGCGAAGCTGACGCCCAGGACGTCGAAGTCGCGCACCGGCCGGTGGTTCTCCAGCGTGAACTGGCCGACGCCGTGCTCGCGCATCAGCGCGGCGAGGTCGGGCCAGACGGCGTAGGTGCGCTCGGCCAGGGCGTCGGGGCGCTCGTTGAGCACCTCGTACAGGATCATCAGGCCCTGGTTGGGCAGGCCGACCTCGTAGGCGTCGGGGTACATCAGCGCCCAGTGGACGGCGACGTCGTCCCACGGCTTGGTCTGCGCGTTCAGCTCGCCGCCGACGTACTGGATGGGCTTCTGCACCTGGGCCAGCAGCGGCTCGAGGCGGGGGTACAGGCTCTCGACAGTCATGGCGTCCCCCAGGGTAGCCGGGCCCGCGGGCCCGGCCCCCGGGTTCGTCAGAGCGAGGGGAAGAACAGACCGATCTCGCGCTGGGCCGACTCCGGGGAGTCCGAGCCGTGGACGATGTTGTTCTGCACCTCGAGGGCGAAGTCGCCGCGGATGGTGCCCGGGGCGGCCCTCACCGGGTCGGTGGCGCCGGCCAGCGCGCGGAAGGCCTCGATGGCCCGCGGGCCCTCGGCGACCAGCGCCAGCAGCGGGCCACCGGTGATGAAGTCGACCAGCGAGCCGAAGAACGGCTTCTCGGCGTGCTCGGCGTAGTGCTGCTCGGCGGTCTCGCGGGGCAGGGTGCGCAGCTCGGCGGCCACCAGCCGCAGGCCCTTGGCCTCCAGCCGCGACACGACCTCGCCGACCAGGCCGCGGGCGACGCCGTCGGGCTTGACCAGGATCAGGGTGCGCTCAGTCACGAGGCCGCAGCCTACGGAACCGCCGCGACCGACCCGCTGCCGGTGGGCACCAGCTCGACCCAGGTCGTGCCCGGGGCCAGCAGCACCGGGCTGCCGTCGGCGGCGGTGAGGACGACGGGGTCGGCGTCGCCGCCCTTGGACCAGGTGACCGTGGCGGTGCGGCCCCCGGTCGCGACGACGGCCTCTCCCCCGCGCCCGGACAGCAGCGTCTCGGGCACGTGGTTGCCGGCCGGGTCCAGCGCCCCGGTCTCCACCACCTCCACCCGCAGGACGACGACGTTGGTGGCGGCGACCCGGACGCCGTCGGCGGCGTAGGCGGGGTCGGCGCCCTCGGCCCGCTCCCACACCCGGGCGACCGGGTTCCAGGTCCACGACGGCACGGCCTCGGGCGACAGGCGCAGGTCCAGCCGGCCGGTGGGTGCACCGGCGACCACGGTGGTCTGGGTGCCGGCGGTGGGCGCGTAGCCGAACTGCGCGGCGGGCGGTGCCTGGTGGGCGGGGTCGGCCGCGGCGTAGAGCGGGGCGGGGTCGAGGTAGACGTTGTGCGGCGCCGACCGCGGCCCCCGGCGGGCGAAGCCGGCGTCCCCGGCGTCGAAGCTGAACAGCTGCAGCCCGGCGGCGGTGACCGCCTGCAGGTAGGGCAGCTGCCCACCGGAGGTGGCGAACAGCCCGTGCAGCGGCGCGGTGATGGCCGGGTCCATCGGCCGGGTGGAGCGGACCGGGCCGATGCTGGCCGGGACCCGCGACTGGTAGACCGCGACCAGCCGGCTGGTGCCGCCCTCGACGAGCTGCTCCCAGACCATGTCGGCCTCGGTCAGCCCGGCCTGCGGGCGGGCGACCGGCGGGTTCTCGATCTTCACAGCCAACGCCGGGCGGGGGTCGACGGCGGCGACCGGCAGGCCGGTGAGCGGGGCCACCGGCTGCGGCGCGGGCGGGGTGGTGGGCGCGGCGGTCGTCGTCGGCGCGGCCACCGTCGTCGAGGGGGCCGCGGCGGGTGCGGGCTCGTCGGCCCCGCAGCCGACCAGCGGCAGGGCCACCGCCAGCAGCACCAGCAGGGCCCGGGCCCGGCGCGTTCGGGTCACCCCTCCCCTATCGGCCGGTGGCCGGCGGGTCGGGCACCGGCCCGAAGGGGGAGCCGACGAGGTCCTTGCGGGTCTGCAGCAGGTACAGCCAGATCAGCAGGAAGACGCCGCCGACGAACCACATGGCGCTGGACGCCAGCCCGGTGAGGAGCAGCGGGACCTGCAGGACGGTGCCCATCAGCAGGCCCTGCGGGCGGCGCTGCACCCCGCTGGCGAGCACGAGCACCACCGCGAGCACCACCAGGACGGTGAGCACCCCGCCGCCCAGGCCGTCGGTCTGCGCGATCGCCCGGGGCACGAACAGCACGGCCAGGCCCTCGAGGAACAGGGTGGCCGCCGCCGCACCGGACAGCGCCTTGGCCGCCCGCGCCGGGTCCGCCGCCCGCGGGGTACCGCTCATGCGTCCTTCCGGCCCATCAGGGTGCGCGCCTCGCCGGCGGTGACGACGCTGCCGGTGACCAGCACCCCCGACCCGCCGAGGGCGTGGTCGCTGCCGGCCTCGGCCAGCTCGATCGCCGACTCCAGCGCCTCGGGGAGGCGGGGGTGCACGCTGACCCGGTCGGCACCGAAGACGTCGACGGCCAGGGCGCCCAGCTCGTCGGCCGGCATGGCCCGGGGCGAGCTGTTCTGGGTGACCACGAGCTCGGCGCACAGCGGCTCGAGCTCGGCGAGCATGCCGGCGACGTCCTTGCCGCGCACGCAGCCCACCACGCCGACCAGCCGGGTGAAGTCGAAGGACTCCCGTACGGCCTCGACGGTGGCCCGCATCCCGGCCGGGTTGTGCGCGGCGTCCACCAGCACCGACGGCGAGCTGCGCACCCGCTCCAGCCGGCCCGGGGAACGGACGGCGGCGAAGGCCGCGCGCACCACCTCGGGGTCGACGGGCCCGCTGGCCGCGCCGGCGCCCAGGAAGGCCTCGACCGCGGCGAGCGCGACGGTGGCGTTCTGCGCCTGGTGGGCGCCGAACAGCGGCAGGTAGACCTCGGGGTACTCCCCGCCCAGGCCCTGGATGCGCAGCTGCTGCCCGCCGACGGCGACCTTCCGCTCGAGCAGGCCGAACTCGGTGCCCTCCCGGGCCACGGTGGCCTCGACCTCCACGGCGCGGCGGACCAGCGCCTCCAGGGCGCCGGGGGGCTGGTGGGCGAGCACCGCGACGACGTCCGGGCCGGGCACGCCCTCCTCGGTGGGCGGCGCGGGCTTGATGATCCCGGCCTTCTCGGCGGCGATGCTGGCGACGTCGGGGCCGAGGTACTCGGCGTGGTCCAGCGAGACCGGCGTGATGACGGCGACCCGGCCGTCCACGACGTTGGTGGCGTCCCAGGTGCCGCCCATGCCCACCTCGACCACGGCGACGTCGACGGGCGTCTCGGCGAAGGCGGCGTAGGCCATGGCCACCATGACCTCGAAGAAGGACATCGGGACGTCGGAGGAGCCGTCGACCATCCGCACGTAGGGGGCGATGTCGTCGTGGACCTCGACGAACCGCTCGGCGCTGATCGGCCGGCCGTCGACCACGATGCGCTCGCGCACCGACTCCAGGTGCGGGCTGGTGAACCGGCCGACCCGCAGGCCGAACCCGCGCAGCAGCTCGTCGACCATCCGCGCGGTCGAGGTCTTCCCGTTGGTGCCGGTCACGTGGACGACGGGGAAGGCGCGGTGCGGGGAGCCCAGCAGGTCCAGCACCGCGGAGATGCGGGTGAGGCTGGGTTCCAGGCGGCTCTCGGGCCACCGGGCCAGGAGCTCGGCCTCGACCCGGGCCTCGTCGCGGGAGGTGGTCACTCCGTCAAGAATGCCAGTCGCGGGCCTTCCTAGGATGGGCGCATGCCAGCAGACGCCACTCCCCCGGGCACGGTGCCCGACAAGCCCACCCTGGAGGGCCTCGAGGCCAAGTGGGTGGCCGCCTGGGCGCAGGACGACGTCTACGGCTTCGACCGGGCCGCCGCGCTCGCGGCGCCGCGGTCGCAGACCTTCGCCATCGACACCCCGCCGCCGACGGCGAGCGGGTCGCTGCACGTCGGGCACGTGTTCAGCTACACGCACACCGACATCGTCGCCCGCTACCACCGGATGACCGGCAAGCACGTCTTCTACCCGATGGGCTGGGACGACAACGGGCTGCCGACCGAGCGCCGGGTGCAGAACTACTACGGCGTCCGCTGCGACCCCTCGCTGCCCTACGACGCCGACTTCACCCCGCCGGAGAAGCCGGGCAAGGACCAGCTGCCGATCAGCCGGCGCAACTTCGTCGAGCTGTGCGAGCAGCTGACCGCCGTCGACGAGGCCGAGTTCGAGAAGCTGTGGCGCCAGGTCGGCCTGTCGGTCGACTGGGGCAACGTCTACCGGACCATCTCCGAGACCTCCCGCGCCACCGCGCAGCGGGCCTTCCTGCACAACCTGGCCCGCGGCGAGGCCTACGCGCAGGAGGCGCCGACCCTCTGGGACGTCACCTTCCGCACCGCCGTCGCCCAGGCCGAGCTCGAGGACCGCGAGCGCCCCGGGGCCTACCACCGGGTCGCCTTCGCCGGCCCGTCCGGCCCGGTGCAGATCGAGACCACCCGGCCCGAGCTGCTGCCGGCCTGCGTCGCGCTGGTCGCCCACCCCGACGACGAGCGCTACCAGCCGCTGTTCGGGCAGACGGTCCGCACGCCGCTGTTCGACGTCGAGGTCCCGGTCGTCGCCCACCGCCTGGCCGAGAAGGACAAGGGCTCGGGCATCGCGATGATCTGCACCTTCGGTGACCTGACCGACGTCACCTGGTGGCGCGAGCTGCAGCTGCCCACCCGCGCGATCATCGGCTGGGACGGTCGGTTGCTGCCCGACGCCCCCGACGGCGTCCCCGCCGAGGTCTACGCCGAGCTGGCCGGCAAGACGGTCTTCAGCGCGCAGCAGCGGATCGTGGAGCTGCTGCGGGAGTCCGGCGACCTCGAGGGCGACCCGAGGCCGATCACGCACCCGGTGAAGTTCTTCGAGAAGGGCGAGCGCCCGCTGGAGATCGTCACCACCCGCCAGTGGTACATCCGCAACGGCGGGCGGGACGCCGACCTGCGCGCCGCCCTGGTCGCCCGCGGGCGCGAGATCCAGTGGGTCCCCGAGCACATGCGGCACCGCTACGAGAACTGGGTCGAGGGCCTCAACGGTGACTGGCTGATCAGCCGGCAGCGGTTCTTCGGTGTCCCCTTCCCGGTCTGGTACCGGCTCGACGACGCCGGTGAGCCGGTGTACGACGAGCCGATCCTGGCGCCGGAGTCCGCGCTGCCGGTCGACCCGTCATCCGACGTCCCCGAGGGCTACCGCGAGGACCAGCGCGGGGTGCCGGGCGGGTTCGCCGCCGACCCCGACGTCATGGACACCTGGGCGACGTCGTCGCTGTCCCCGCAGGTCGCCTCGGGGTGGGACACCGACCCGGAGCTGTTCGCGCACGTCTTCCCGATGGACCTGCGGCCGCAGGCGCACGACATCATCCGCACCTGGCTGTTCTCCACCGTGGTCCGGGCGCACTACGAGCAGGGCCAGGTGCCGTGGACGCACGCGGCCATCTCCGGCTTCGTGGTCGACCCCGACCGCAAGAAGATGAGCAAGTCCAAGGGCAACGCCACCACCCCGATCGACGTGCTGGAGAAGTACGGCACCGACGCCGTCCGGTGGCGGGCAGCCGGTGCCCGGCCGGGTGCCGACTCGCCCTTCGACGAGGTGCAGATGAAGGTCGGCCGCCGGCTGGCCATCAAGCTGCTCAACGTCGGCAAGTTCGTGCTCGGCAGCCTGGGCGCCACGGCCGACCTGGTGGGCACGGAGGTCACCGAGCCGGTCGACGCCGCCCTGCTCGCCCGGCTGCGCACGGTCGTGGCCGAGGCCACCGCGGCGATGGAGGCCTACAACTACACCCGGGCGCTGGAGGTCACCGAGACCTTCTTCTGGCAGTTCTGCGACGACCACGTGGAGCTGGTGAAGACCCGCGCCTACGGCGAGGACGGCGGCCCGGCCGAGGGCGCGACGTCGGCCAAGGCCGGCCTGGCGACCACGCTGTCGGTGCTCAACCGACTGCTGGCGCCGGTGCTGCCCTTCGCCGCCGAGGAGGTCTGGTCCTGGTGGCAGACCGGCTCGGTGCACCGGGCGGCGTGGCCCACGGTCGAGGAGCTGCCGGCCGGCGGGGACGCCGCACTGGTGGGCGTGGCCGCCGAGGCGCTCGCCGCGGTCCGCAAGGCCAAGAGCGAGGCCAAGGTGTCGATGCGCGCGCCGGTCGAGTCGGCCGTGGTGCACGCACCCGCCGACCAGGTCGCGCTGGTCGAGGCCGTGCGCCGCGACCTGGTGGCCGCCGGCATCATCACCGCGCTCACCGTGGAGCCCGGCGAGGGCCCGCTGTCGGTCGACGTCGTCCTGGCACCCGCCCCGGAGTGACCCCGGGCTGCATCCGGTCACCGCACAGCCACCCGGTCGGGCCGTGCGGTGACCGGATGCCTGCCGGGTGACCGGCGGCGCCCCCGAACGCCGAGAGGCCCAGGACCCCGCGGGGTCCTGGGCCTCTCGGCGTCAGCGGGTCAGGCGGACTTCTCGCGGCGCTCGCGGGTGGGCTTGCGCGGCACGATGGTCGGGTTCACGTGCTCCAGCACGACCTCGCCGGTGATGACCACGGTCGCCACGTCGTCCCGGCTGGGGATGTCGTACATGACCGACTGCAGCACCTCCTCGAGGATCGCCCGCAGGCCACGGGCACCGGTGCCGCGCAGCAGCGCCTGGTCGGCGACCGCCTCGAGGGCGTCGTCGGTGAACTCCAGGTCGACGCCGTCGAGCTCGAAGAGCTTGCGGTACTGCCGCACCAGGGCGTTCTTCGGCTCGGTGAGGATGTTGATCAGCGCGGTGCGGTCGAGCTTCTGCACCGTGGTGATGACCGGCAGACGACCGATGAACTCGGGGATCATGCCGAACTTCAGCAGGTCCTCGGGGAGCACCTGCGTGATCGCGTTGGCCTCCTCGATCTCGGCCTTGCCGCGCACCTGGGCGCCGAAGCCGATGCCCTGCTTGCCGGTGCGCGCCTCGATGACCTCCTCGAGGCCGGCGAAGGCGCCACCCACGATGAACAGCACGTTCGTCGTGTCGATCTGGATGAACTCCTGGTGCGGGTGCTTGCGACCGCCCTGCGGCGGGACCGACGCGGTGGTGCCCTCGAGGATCTTCAGCAGCGCCTGCTGCACGCCCTCGCCGGACACGTCGCGGGTGATCGACGGGTTCTCGCTCTTGCGGGCGATCTTGTCGACCTCGTCGATGTAGATGATCCCGGTCTCGGCGCGCTTGACGTCGTAGTCGGCGGCCTGGATCAGCTTGAGCAGGATGTTCTCGACGTCCTCGCCGACGTAGCCGGCCTCGGTGAGCGCGGTGGCGTCCGCGATCGCGAAGGGCACGTTGAGCATCCGGGCCAGCGTCTGCGCCAGGTGGGTCTTGCCGCACCCGGTGGGGCCCATCAGCAGGATGTTGGACTTGGCCAGCTCGACGCTCTCGTCGCGCGAGCCGCGCTCCCCGCCGGCCTGGATCCGCTTGTAGTGGTTGTAGACGGCGACCGCGAGCGTGCGCTTGGCCTTGTCCTGGCCGATCACGTACTGCTCGAGGAAGGCGTGGATCTCCTTGGGCTTGGGGAGCTCGTCGAACTTGAGGTCCGAGGACTCGCTGAGCTCCTCCTCGATGATCTCGTTGCAGAGCTCGATGCACTCGTCGCAGATGTAGACCCCGGGGCCAGCGATGAGCTTCTTGACCTGCTTCTGGCTCTTCCCGCAGAACGAGCACTTGAGCAGGTCGCCGCTCTCACCGATACGTGCCACCTGGCTGACCTCCGTGTCACAACGGGCCTGCTGGGAAGTGCAGGACCCTCGATCGTCGTCCCTGACCACCCCGCCGGCGGCGGGACTCGTGCACGAGCCGGCGAGGTGCCGGGGATCGGGTGTCCGCCGACCGTACCGGCCCTCTCCGACGTTCCCGGGCAGTGACGCACCCGGGTGTCAGCTGTCGTCCACCCCGACTCACACGCGCCCCGGGGACCCCCGGCGCACGTCTGTGACCGTAGGGCTCCGGAGCCTCAGGAGCGAGGCCCCGGAGCCCGTGCGGTCAGGCCGGGAGGGCGTTGAGCTTGCGGCTCTGGATGACCTCGTCGACGATCCCGTACTCCTTGGCCTCGGTGGCCGTGAGGATCTTGTCGCGGTCGATGTCCTTGCGGACCTGCTCCTGGGACCGGCCGGTGTGCCGGGCCAGAATCTGCTCCATCTGGGTGCGCACGCGCTCGATCTCGGCGGCGTGGATCTCCAGGTCGGTGACCTGGCCGCCGGCCTCGCCCGAGGGCTGGTGGATGAGCACCCGCGAGTAGGGCAGCGCCAGCCGCTTGCCCTTGGTCCCGGCCGCGAGCAGGACGGCGGCCGCGGAGGCGGCCTGGCCCATACAGACGGTCTGGATGTCGGGGCGGACGAACTGCATCGTGTCGTAGATGGCCATCAGCGCGGTGAACGAGCCACCGGGGGAGTTGATGTACATCGTGATGTCGCGGTCGGGGTCGGTGGACTCCAGCGTGATCAGCTGGGCCATGACGTCGTTGGCGCTGGCGTCGTCGACCTGCACGCCGAGGAAGATGATGCGTTCCTCGAAGAGCTTGTTGTAGGGGTTGGACTCCTTCATCCCGTAGCTGGTGCGCTCGGTGAAGGAGGGCAGGATGTAGCGGCTGCTCGGCAGCTGGAAGCTCATGTCGGGTCCTCCGGCGTCAGTTCTCGGTGACCGGGTTGTCGGTCTCGGTGGTCGCGGAGGCCTTGCTCACGACGTGGTCGACGAAGCCGTACTCCAGCGCCTCCTGGGCGGTGAACCAGCGGTCGCGGTCGGAGTCCTCGTTGATGCGCTCGACGGTCTGCCCGGTGTGCAGCGACTGGAGCTCGTTGAGCTCCTTCTTCGTGCGCCGGAACAGGTCGGCCTGGATCGCGATGTCGGCCGCGGTGCCGCCGACGCCGGCGGAGGGCTGGTGCATCATGATCCGCGCGTGCGGCAGGGCGTAGCGCTTGCCCTTGGTGCCGGCGGTGAGCAGGAACTGGCCCATCGAGGCCGCCAGGCCCATGCCGTAGGTGGCCACGTCGCAGTCGATGAACTGCATCGTGTCGTAGATCGCCATGCCGGCGCTGACCGAGCCACCGGGCGAGTTGATGTAGAGGTGGATGTCGCGCTTGGGGTCCTCGGCGGACAGCAGCAGCATCTGGGCGGCCAGCTGGTTGGCGATCGTGTCGTCGACCTGGGTGCCCAGGAAGATGATGCGCTCGCGCAGGAGGCGCTCGTAGACCGAGTCGCCGAGGTTCATCATGGTCCCGGCGCCGCGCATCACCGGCGCGGTCGGGTGTGTGGTGCTCACGTGTGCGGTGACCTCCGTAGGACTGTCGAGCAGGCGGTCTCTGGGTGGTGGTGCGGTGGAGCTGTGGGCCGCCGGGGGCGGGCCTGACCCGCTGCCGGGGGTGGCCCTTCTCGGTGTCACGTCGACCCTAACGCGCACGTCCGACAGGCCACTCCCGCTGTGGCCGGTGTTCGCCGAGGGCGCACACCGACCCGGGGTACGACGACGCCCGCCCCACCGCGGGGTGCGCGGCGGGACGGGCGTCGTGGGTGGGACGGTGAGGATCAGGCCTCGTCCGTGGCCTCGTCCGTGGCCTCCGCGACGGCGGCCTTCTTCGCCGGGGCCTTCTTGGCCGGGGCCTTCTTGGCGGCGGCCTTCTTCTTCGGCTTCTCCTCGGCCGGGGCCTCGGCGTCGGCAGCGGCGTCGTCGGTGGCCTCCGTGGCCTCCGCGGCGGCGGCCTTCTTCGCCGGGGCCTTCTTGGCCGGCGCCTTCTTGGCGGCGGCCTTCTTCGCCGGCTTCTCCTCGGCGTCCTCGGCCTCGTCGGAGCCCTCGGCCCGCTCGGTCCGCGGGCGCAGCGCCTCGAGGTCGACCTCGTTGCCCGACGCGTCGGTGATCGTGGTCTGCTCGAGCAGCTGGGCCAGCGCCTTGGTGCGGCGGACGTCGGCGACGAAGTCGGCGATGCCGTTGCCCTGCTGCAGCTGCTGGGCGTACTGCTCCGGGCTCATCCGGTTGCGCTGGGCCTGGGCCATGATCTGCGCCGACAGGTCGTCGTTGTCGACGGTGACCTCGCGGGCGTCGGCGATCGCGTCGAGCACGAACTGGGTGCGCACCGCGTTCTCGACGTTGCCGCGCATGTCGGCGTCGTAGGCCTCGCGGCCGTCGATGCCGGCCATCTCGAAGTAGGCGTCCCAGTCCATGCCGGCCTGCTGCAGCTCGCGCTCCATGGCCTGGGTGCGCCACTGCAGCTCGCGCTCGACGAGGTTCTCGGGGACCGGGACCTCGACGACCTCGAGCAGGTGCTCGACCAGCTTGTCGCGGGCCTGGCTCCCCTGCTGCATGACCTTGACCCGGCCCAGGCGGGCGCGGACGTCGTCGCGCAGCTCGGCGAGGGTGTCGAACTCACTGGCGGTCGAGGCGAAGTCGTCGTCGAGCTCGGGCAGGTCCTTGGCCTTGACCGAGCGGACGGTGACGGTGACCTCGGCGTCGCGGCCGGCGTTCTCGCCCGACAGCAGCGCGGTGGTGAAGGTGGCCGACTCGTCGGCGGACAGGCCGCGCACGGCCTCGTCCAGGCCCTCCATGAGGGTGCCGGTGCCGACCTCGTAGGACATGCCGGAGGTGGTGCCGTCCTCGAGCACCTCGCCGTCGAGGGTGGCCTGCAGGTCGATGGAGACGAAGTCGCCGTCGGCGGCGGCCCGGTCGACACCGGTCAGCACGGCGAACCGCTCGCGCATGACGTCGACCTGGCTGTCGATCTCCTCGTCGGCGACCTCGACGTCGTCGACGGTCACCGCCAGGGAGTCCAGCTCGGGCAGCTCCAGGGTGGGGGCGACGTCGACCTCGGCGGTGAAGGCGAGGGTGTCGCCGTCGTCGATGCGGGTGACCTCGACGTCGGGCTGGGACAGCACGCGCACCTGGTGCTCGCGCACGACCTCGGAGTAGACCTCGGGGACGGCGTGCTGGACGACCTGCTCCAGGACGACGGGCCGGCCGATGCGCTGGTCGAGGATGCGGTTGGGGACCTTGCCCGGACGGAAGCCGGGGACGCGGACCTGCCGGCCCAGCTCCTTGTAGACCTCGCCGAAGGCGTGGTCCAGGTCGCCCCACGGCACCTCGATCGCGAGCCGGACCCGGGTCGGGCCCAGGTTCTCGATGGTGCTCTTCACAGTGCAGCGCTCCTCGGTGCAGACGGTCAGGATGGGGGGCGCGCCCTGCCTGGCTCAGGCCACGGCGCGCCCAGATGCCCGCCAGTCTCCCAAGAGACCGGGTGGGCGTCGTGTCGGGGTGACAGGATTTGAACCTGCGGCCCCCTGCTCCCAAAGCAGGTGCGCTACCAAGCTGCGCCACACCCCGTGGCGAGGCCCGAGTCTAGGCCGCAGGCCAACCGCTACCCTGGTCGGGCACTGCCTCGCGGGTGTAGCTCAATGGTAGAGCCCCAGCCTTCCAAGCTGGCCATGCCGGTTCGATCCCGGTCACCCGCTCTCAGCGGCCGTACCTCAGCTGCGCGGCAGCGCCTCCGCGGGGGGCGTCGCCGGCAGGCCGAACAGCTCGAAGAGCCGGGTGTCCAGGAACGACGTGATCCGGCTGATCCGGCCGTCGTGGACCTCGAGCGCCTGGAACGCGAACGGCACCCAGCCGCCGGCGCCGTCGGGCTTCCACTGCGCGAACGCCGTCGACCCGTTGAGGTCCACCGGCAGCAGCGCCGACCCCCGGCACCCCGAGCCGGGGCCCTGCATCCAGGCCACGACGTCGCGGGCCGAGCGGAGCCACATGGCGAAGGGCGGCATGTCCTGCACGGCGTCGTCGTGCAGCAGCTTGACGAAGGCGTCCATGTCGTAGCGCTGGAAGGCGTCGACGTAGGCGGCCAGCAGCGCGGCCTGGTCGGCGTCCACCTCGCCCGGCCGGGCCTTGGAGTCCTGGCCGGCGAGCGTGGCCCGGGCGCGCTGCAGCGCGCTGTTGACCGCGGGGACGGTCGTGTCCAGCAGCCCGGCGACCTCCTCGGCCCGCCAGCGCAGCACCTCGCGCAGCACCAGGACCGCCCGCTGCCGGGGCGGCAGCACCTGCAGCGCGGCGACGAAGGCCAGCCGCACCGAGTCCCGCAGCACCGCGGCGTCGGCGGGGTCGCCACCGAGCACCGACCCGGTCAGCGCCGGCTCCACCCACGCGCCCTCGGGCAGGGTCTCCGCCAGCGACGCCTCGACCGGGGCGTAGGGCTCGTCGGAGAGGTCCACCGGCAGCGCCCGCCGCTTGCGCCCGTCGAGGGTGTCCAGGCAGACGTTGGTGGCGATCCGGTACAGCCAGGACCGCAGCGCGCCGGAGCCCTGCAACTTGTCCAGCGACCGCCAGGCCCGGACCATCGTCTCCTGGACGGCGTCCTCCGCGTCGAAGGACGAGCCCAGCATCCGGTAGCAGTACCCGGTCAGCTCCCGCCGGTGCGTGGCGATCCGGGCCTCGAGCTCGGGGCGGTCGACGACCTCGGTGCCGGCGTCGAGCAGCTCGGTCATGGGGTCCTCACTGGTAGGTGACGAGCTCCGGCAGGGGCTGGGCCTGCTGCACCGTCTGCTCCGGGGTGAGCATCGGCGAGTCCTCGTCGATGAAGTTCTTCCACCCCCAGTAGACCGGAGAAGGGGCCCCTTGGTGAAGGGCGTCCCAGGTGCCTTGTTTGTCGGGCTGGCTGCCCTGGCCGTCGACGTGGACCAGCAGCGCCAGCTCGTCGCGACTGGTGTCCAGCCGTCCGCGGTCGGTGATCATGCTGAGCCGGAACTGGTGCAGCACGAGCAGCTTCTGCGGCAGGGCGCCGGCCCGGGTCAGGTCGGCCAGCCAGGTGACCACCGCGTTGACCTCGTCGATGCCGACCGACCCGATCTGGCGCAGGTGCACCTGGTCGGGGCCCAGCCGCCACTCGGGGTCCAGCGCCAGCCCGACGTAGGGCAGCTCCAGCAGCGACTGGTAGAGCTTCGCCTGGGTGAGGAAGTCGGTGCGCCCGGGCTGCAGGTCCAGGATCACGTAGAGCCCGGCGGCGCCCGCCGCCTCGACGTAGGGCCGCAGCGCCTCGGGGTCGAGCTCGGTGGAGTAGTTGCCGTCCGGCCCGGCCGAACCGGAGGCCACGGTCACGATGATCTCGAATGTGGGGACGACGGTCCGGTCGGGCAGCAGCCCGGCGTAGGGCGCCGCGAACTGCTGGGCGCGCGCGATCGAGGCGTCCAGGCCCTGCTCCCCCAGCACGCCGAGCGCCGGCCCCTCGGTGGACCCGTACATGGCGACCAGGAAGTGCTCGGGGAACAGCAGCTGGCCACCGCCGGGCAGCTGCTCGCCCGTGGCCGCCGTGGCGGTCTTCCAGTCCAGCCCGGCCGCGCCGGTGAACGCGGCGCCCAGGGCCAGCACGGTGGAGGGGCGGGTGCCCGCCAGGGCGTCGACGGCGGCGGCCGAGGCCCGGGGGTCGGTCTGCCCGGCGGTGTCGGCGACCGCCGCACCGGCCGCGCGGGCGGTCACCGCGGCGGCCGCGGTCTCCGGCCCACCGCTGGACAGCGCGACGACGCCCTCCAGCGGCTCGGGGGCGGTCACCCCGGGCAGCTCGTCGGTCAGGGGGACGGCGTCCCGGTCACCCAGCCCGGTGTCCGGGGCACCGTCGGCCAGCACGACCTGCTGCGCGCCCAGCCGGTCCAGCTCCGCGGTCAGCGCACCCGCGTCCCCGCCGGCCAGCAGCAGCGGCACGTGCAGCTGCTCGGCGGCGTCGACGGCGTCCTCCGGGAGCGGGTCGGCGGCGGGTGCGACGACGACGACCGGGGAGGAGGTGAACAGCGCGCGGCTGGCCGACACCGCCGCGGCGGCCGGGTCGGCGTCGGCCACCAGCACCACCCCGGCCTGCGGGGCGGCGAGCACCGGCTGCTGCGGCCCCGCCGACGCCGACGTGGGCTCGGCGTCCCCGCCGTCGGCCCCCGACGAGCAGGAGGCGACCAGGACCAGGCCGGCCAGGGCGGCGACGGCGCCACGGACGGGGACACGGCGGGAACGCATGGACCTCCACTCGACACGGCCCCGGAGCGGGCCGTTGCCGACCCTAACGGCTCCCCGGCGGTCCGATCGCGCGTCGCCGTCACGGTCCCCCGCGACGGCCGGCACCGCGCAAACCGGTCGCCGTGGCGGCCCCCGACCGGTAGGCAGGTCCGGTGACCGACGTCCCGCCCCCCGCCGTGCCCGCCGCCGACCCCGCCCTCGTGGCCGCCCTCCGCCCGACCACCACCGAGGAGTGGCCGGCGTTCGGCGCGGCGATGAGCCGGGTCTTCGGCGAGGACCCGCGCGGCCCCTACGTGGACGTGCCCAGCCCGACCGCCGAGCTCGACCGCTCCCTCGCCCTGGTCGAGGACGGCTTCGTCGCGGCCACCGCCGGCGTGTACAGCCTCGAGCTCACCGTCCCGGGCGGCGTCGTGCCCACCGCGGGCATCACCTGGATCACCGTCTCCCCCACCCACCGGCGCCGCGGCGTGCTCACCGCGGTCATGCGGCGCCAGCTGGACGAGGTGCAGGCCGCCGGCACCGAGCCGCTGGCCGCGCTGTGGGCCGCCGAGGGCAGCATCTACGGCCGGTTCGGCTACGCGCCCGCGGTCTGGCGCGGCGGCATCTCGCTGGACCCCGGCCGGGTGCGGCTGCGATCGGACCTGCCCGGGTCCGCTGGGCGCACGACGCTGGTGGACGTCGAGGACTACCGCGCCGCCGCCGTCCCGCTGTACGAGCGGCTGCGCCGCGAGGTGCCGGGCAACCTCGCGCGCGACACCCGCTGGTGGGACCGCAAGCTGCGCGACGACAAGGAGGACCGGGACGGGTTCACCGAGCGTCGGTACGCGCTGCACACCGCCCCCGACGGGACGGTGACCGGGTACGCCAGCTACCGGCAGAAGGAGGGCTGGTCCCCCCGCGACGAGCCCGAGGGCAAGCTGCTGGTGGCCGACCTGGTCGCCGCCGACGCGGCCACCCGCACGGCGCTGTGGCGCTTCCTGCTCGGCCACGACCTGGTCCGGGAGCTGTCGTCCTGGGCACTGGGCAGCGAGGACCCGCTGCGGTCGATGGTCGCCGACCCGCGCTCGGTGACCACCGCGCCCTCGGACGCGCTGTGGCTGCGGCTGGTGGACGTCGGCCGGGCCCTCGCCGCCCGCCGCTACCCCGCGCCGATCGACCTGGTGCTCGAGGTGCGCGACCCGTTCTGCCCCTGGAACGACGGGCGCTGGCGGCTGACCGGGCACCCGGCCGGTGGGTACTGCAGCCGCACCGACCGCGACCCGGACCTGCTCCTGGGCGTGGAGGACCTCGCCGCCGTCTACCTGGGCGGGGTCTCGCTGGGCACGCTGCACCGGGCCGGCCGGGTCACCGAGGTCAGCCCCGGTGCGGTGGCGCTGGCGTCGACGTCGTTCTCCTGGCCGGTCGCCCCGCAGAGCCCGGACGCGTTCTGACCTAGCCGGCCGCCGCGGCGTACGACCACGACGACGGGCGCGGCCGGCCGGGCAGGTCGGCCCGCCCGGTCGCCCAGCGCAGCGTGGTCGCCGGGTCCTGCCCGGTCGGGGCGCCGGGGAACAGCCGGGCCAGGACGGCGGAGACCAGGTCGGACGGCGGCGCCCACGGCAGCTCCAGGGCCTCGGCGACGTCCCCGGTGTGCACCAGCACCTCGGCGCAGGCCATCGCGGCGAAGCCGGCCGGGTCGGGCGCGCCCCAGGGGTGGAAGCCGCGCTCGCCCGGGTCGGCGGCGTCGAGCACGCGGGCCAGCACCTCGCCCCAGCTGGCCAGGCCGGTGACCAGCCGGCCGTACCCGGCGTCGGGGTCGGGCTCCCAGCGGCCGGCGGTCAGGTCGACGCGACCCATGACCAGGTCGTGGCCGTACCAGTGCAGGCAGGTGCCGATGTGCCAGACCACGCCGGCGACGTCGGTGTCCAGCACCGGGGCGGCCGGGTCGGGGACGCGCACCAGGAAGCCGACGGCCTCCTCGACCGCGGTCCGGACGTCGTCCCCGTCCATCCCGGTCATGCGCTGCTCAGCCCCCCGCGGGGTGGTGGCGCTCCTGCTCGTACTCGGCCACCAGGCCGATCCGGCGGACGTGCCGCTCGTCGCCGGAGAACGGGGTGCGCAGGAAGGTCAGCACCAGCTCGGTGGCCTCCTCGACGCTGTGCTGGCGGCCACCCACCGCGACGACGTTGGCGTCGTTGTGCTGGCGGGCGAGCTCGGCGGTCGAGGTGTTCCACACCAGCGCCGCGCGGACGCCGGGGACCTTGTTGGCCGCGATCTGCTCGCCGTTGCCCGAGCCGCCGATCACCACGCCCAGCGAGCCGGGCTCGACGACGACGCGCTCGCCGACCTCGATGCAGAACGGCGGGTAGTCGTCGTCGGGGTCGTAGTCGAAGGCACCGCAGTCGACCGGCTCGTGCCCGGCGGCGGCGACCGCCTCCAGCAGGTGGGCCTTGAGCTCCAGGCCGGCGTGGTCGGTCCCGAGGAAGACGCGCATGGCGGTGAGTCTGTCAGGACAGCCGGGCGGCGACCGGCAGGGGCAGCACCCGCAGCAGCCCGGCGACCGCCCGCCACGGCCACTCCGGCACGTAGGCCCGCACCGGCTCGCGGTCGACGGCGGCCACCAGGGCGGTGACGCCGGTCTCCAGGTCGACGGTGAACGGCCCGCGGCGGCCGGTGTTGATGTCGGTCTCGATGAAGCCCGGGTGCACGGTGGTCACCCGGATGCCGCGGGTGGCGCGCGAGGACAGCAGGTCGGCGCGGATGCCCTCGGCGAGGACGGCGTCGGCGGCCTTGGAGGTGGCGTAGGCGGTGCGGGTGCCGCCCATGCCGCGCACCCCGGCGACCGAGGAGACCACCACCAGGTGGCCGTGGCCCTGGGCGCGGAAGAGCGCGACGGCGGCCTCGCAGGTGGCGTGCGTGCCCAGCACGTTGGTGGTCAGCACGGCCCGGTTGGGCCGCGCTCCCCCGGTGCCCACCGGCACGCCCTTGCCCAGGCCGGCGTTGGCCACGAACCGGTCGACGCCGCCGAGCTCCCCGACCACCCGCGGCACCGTCTCGGCGACGGCGTCGGGGTCGTCGATGTCCAGCGGGGCGACGACCACGGTGCGGCCGTGCACCGCCAGCTCGTCGCGCAGCCGCTCGAGGCGGTCGGTGCGCCGGGCCAGCAGGGCCAGGTCGTGGCCGGCGGCGGCCCAGCGGCGGGCCATGCCCTCGCCGAGCCCGGAGCTGGCCCCGGTGATGACGATGCGCTGGCGGCGGGGGTGCGGCATGCCCGCGAGCATGCCGCACCCCCGTGGGCCCGCGCTGCCTCAGGCGCGGCTGGTGACCTCCAGCGCCGACGCCGGCACGGTGGAGAAGTCGGGGTCCTCGGTGCGGGTGCGCTTGAGCTCCCAGAACCCGGGCAGGTTGGCCAGCAGGACGGCGCCGTCGAAGGCCTTGCCGGCCTCCTCGCCGGTGGGGACCCGGCTGATGACCGGGCCGAAGAAGGCCACGCCGTCCACGTGGAGCACGGGGGTGCCGACGTCCTCGCCGACGGGGTCCATGCCCTCGTGGTGGCTCTTCTTCAGGGCCTCGTCGTACTCGGTGGAGTCGGCGGCCTCGGCGAGGGACGCCGGCAGGCCGACCTTCTCCAGCGCGGGGGCGACGACCTCGGAGAGCTCCTTGCCCTCCTGGTGGCGCAGCGTGCCCATCGCGGTGTACAGGTCGCCGACGACCTCGTCGCCGTGCTGCTGCTGCGCGGCGATCAGCACACGCACCGGGCCCCATGCCTGCTTCATCATCTCGACGTACTGCTCGGGCAGGTCCCGGCCCTCGTTGAGCACGGCCAGGCTCATCACGTGCCAGTGGACGTCCAGGTCTCGCACCTTCGACGCCTCGATCACCCAGCGGCTGGTCAGCCAGGCCCACGGGCACAGCGGGTCGACCCAGACGTCGACCTTCGCGCTGGTGGGGGCGGTCTGCACGGCCTCGGTCATGCCATCTCCTCGGGTTCGCGGGTTGCTCGACGCCCTGCAAGGGGGCGGGCGGCCCCGTTGTTCCCACCCGGCCCGCCGGTCCACACCTGTCCCCCGGGCGCCGGGACCTGTCGCACCCTCGTGGGAAGCTGCGCGGCGTGGCTGTTCCCAACCTGACCCGCGACGCCGCGGCCGACCGCGCCCAGCTCCTCGCCGTCCACGAGTACGACCTCCAGCTCGACGTCACCGACGGTGCCGGCCACGCCGGCGAGGAGACGTTCCGGTCGACCACGACGGTGCGCTTCGACGCGGCCACCCCCGGCGCCGACACCTTCATCGACCTGGTCGCCGACCGGGTGCACTCGGCCACGCTGAACGGCACCGCTCTGGACGTGTCGGGCTACACCGAGGAGGGCGGCCTGCCCCTGCCGGGCCTGGCCGCCACCAACGAGCTGGTGGTCGACGCCGAGTGCCGCTACAGCCGCACCGGCGAGGGCCTGCACCGGTTCGTCGACCCCGAGGACGGCGCGGTCTACCTGTACTCGCACTTCGAGCCGGCCGAGGCCAAGCGGATGTTCGCCTGCTTCGACCAGCCCGACCTCAAGGCGACCTTCGCCGTGCACGTCACCGCGCCCTTCGACTGGCAGGTCGTCTCCAACACCGGGGGCCGCACCATCGAGGCCGGCGAGGCCGGGTCGCAGCTGGTGCACTTCGAGCCCACCAAGCGCATCTCCACCTACCTGGTGGCGCTGGTCGCCGGCCCCTACGCCAAGGTCACCGACTCCCACGAGGGCCTGCCGCTGGGCATCTACTGCCGCGCCTCGCTGGCCCAGCACCTCGACGCCGACGCCATCTTCACCGTGACCAAGCAGGGCTTCGACTTCTACCACCGGGTCTTCGACTACCCCTACCCGTTCGACAAGTACGACCAGCTCTTCGTGCCCGAGTTCAACGCCGGGGCGATGGAGAACGCCGGCTGCGTGACGTTCCTGGAGGACTACGTCTTCCGGTCGCGCACCAGCCGCGCCCGCTACGAGCGCCGGGCCGAGACGATCCTGCACGAGCTGGCGCACATGTGGTTCGGCGACCTGGTGACCATGCGCTGGTGGGACGACCTGTGGCTCAACGAGTCCTTCGCCACCTACATCTCCACGCTGTGCCAGGCCGAGGCGACCGAGTACACGACCGCCTGGACCACGTTCGCCAACACCGAGAAGAGCTGGGCCTACGCGCAGGACCAGCTGCCCTCCACCCACCCGATCGCGGCCGACATGGTCGACGTCGCGGCGGTCGAGGTGAACTTCGACGGGATCACCTACGCCAAGGGCGCCTCGGTGCTCAAGCAGCTGGTCGCCTACGTCGGGCAGGACGCCTTCCTCGCCGGCGTGCGCCGCTACTTCCGCACCCACGAGTACGGCAACACCACCCTCGCCGACCTGCTCGGCCCGCTGTCGGAGGCCACCGGCCGCGACCTGTCCGCGTGGGCCGAGCAGTGGCTGCAGACCAGCCAGGTCAACACCCTGCGCCCGGTCATCGAGGTCGACGACGACGGCCGCTACCGCAGCTTCGCCATCGAGCAGACCGCCGTACCCGAGCACCCGGTGCTGCGCGACCACCGGCTCGCCGTCGGCCTCTACAGCGCCGGCCCCGGGGGCCTGACCCGCACCCACCGGGTCGAGCTCGACGTGTCCGGCGCGCGCACCGAGGTCGCCGAGCTCGCCGGCCACCCGGCCGCCGACCTGGTGCTGGTCAACGACGACGACCTGACCTACGCCAAGATCCGCCTCGACGACCGCTCGCTGGCCACCCTGCGGTCGCGGATCGGGGACCTCACCGAGTCCCTGCCCCGCGCGCTGTGCTGGTCGGCGGCCTGGGACATGACCCGCGACGGCGAGCTCGCGGCCCGCGACTGGGTGGCGCTGGTGCTGGCCGGGGTCGACTCCGAGGACGAGATCTCGGTGGTGCAGTCGCTGCTGGCCCGGGTGCAGGCCGCGCTGGCCAACTACGCCGACCCCGCCTGGGCGGCCGAGGGCTGGACGGCCCTGGGCGACCACGCCCTCGCCGGGCTGCGCAGCGCCGAGCCCGGCTCCGACGCCCAGCTGCAGTGGTCGCGCACGCTGGCCGCCGCGGCCCGCACCGACGAGCAGGTGGCCGCGCTGCGGGGGCTGCTGGACGGCTCGCTGGAGGTGCCCGGCCTGGTGGTCGACGCCGACGCGCGCTGGGCCTTCCTGCACGGCCTGGTCGCGGTCGGCGCGGCCGGCGACGCGGAGATCGACGCGGAGGCCGAGCGCGACGCCACCGCCACCGGCGCCCGTCGGGTGGCCACCGCCCGGGCCCTGCGCCCGACGGCCGAGTCCAAGGCCGACACCTGGCAGCGGGCCTTCCACGACGAGTCGATCGCCAACTCGATCCACGAGGCGATGGTCGCGGGCTTCTGGCACCCGGCCCAGCGCGAGCTGACCGCGCCCTACGTGGAGCGCTACTTCGCCGACGTCGCCCCGCTGTGGGAGCGGCGGCCCGGCGAGATCGCCAAGAACGCCGTGGAGTACCTGTTCCCGAAGCAGGTGTCGCAGGAGACGGTGGCGGCGGCCGACGCGTGGCTGGCCGACCCGGCGCACCCGGCGCCGCTGCGCCGGCTGGTCAGCGAGGGCCGCGACGGCGTCGCCCGCTCGCTGCGCGCCCAGCAGCGCGACCGCCAGGCCGCCGGCAGCTGAGACACGAAGGAGGGCCCCACCGCGGCGCGGTGGGGCCCTCCTCCGTGCGGGGTCAGTGCCGCGGACGGTGGGCGGCGGGATGCCCGGCCTGGTCGGAGAGCTGGCGCAGGCCGTTGACGATGCCGCCGACCAGGTCACCGGAGCCGAAGCGGCCGGTCATCGTCAGCACCGCCAGGGCGCAGGCCCGGTCGGGCAGCCGGCGCGACGCCGCCGAGCCGGTGACGATCTCCAGCACCCGCTGGTCGGGGGCGACGGCGATGAGCACCGACTGGCTGGGGTCGTCCCCGGACCGGGCGTGCAGGTCCTCGGCGCCGGCGCGGGTGTCGGTGGGCAGGTCCCCGATGTAGAGGGTGAACCGCAGCCCGGTCTCGCGGGAGGACATCGTCAGCGCCTCGTCGAGCCGGAGCAGCTCCGAGGGGGTGAAGGGCGAGGCCTTCGGCCCCTCCTGGTCGTCGACGATGGGCTCGCGGGTGTCCTCGAGCTCGGTGGCCATCAGCGGCTGCCTCTCTTGTCCTGCAGGGGTCGGGTGGTCACCAGGTGCCGCGGGCGCCGCCGGCCGCGGTGCGCTTGGGGTGGCCGGCGGTCTCGCCGATCGCCAGCGCCGCGGCCTGCTTGCCCAGTGCCGGGTGGTCGTCGCCGTGCCCGCCGCCGCCCGGGCGGTGCGGCTCGTACCAGATCGCCTCGTGGCCCCACGGCTCACCGGGCTTGTAGCGCTTGCGGGCCTTCATCGCCGGCAGCATCACCAGCGCGTAGGCCAGCAGCACCACCGCCAACGGGGCCACCAGGAAGACGAGGAGGGTCTCGACGACGGTCACCTGCGGGAATCTACCGGGGGTGACGCCGCCCAGCTCACCAGCCCGGCGGGTGCCGGTGCGCCCACGGCCGGGCCTGCTCCAGCTGCGCGGCCAGCGCGACCAGGGTGGCCTCGTCCGCCGGCCGGCCGACCAGCATGGTGCCCACCGGCAACCCGTCGGGCGTCCAGTGCAGCGGCACGCTGACCGCCGGCTGGCCGGTGACGTTGAACAGCGCCGGGAACGCCGCGTAGCGCTTCTGCCGCTCGAAGTCCGCGGCGCCGTCGCCGTCGTGGTCGAAGAAGCCGACCGGGCGGGGCACGTCGGTGCAGATCGGGGCCAGCAGGACGTCGAAGGGGTCGGTGGCCTGCACGAAGCGGCGGCTGAACACCCGCAGGGTGGTGAGCGCCTCCATCGCGCGGCGGGCCGACAGGGCCAGGCCCCGGTCCCGCAGGTACCGGGTGAGCGGCCGCAGCAGGTGCACCTGCTGCTCGGTCACCGGCAGCGTCGCGCCGGTCAGGGACCAGACGTCCTCGAAGGCCGCGAGCACCTCCTCGCCCAGCGGCGTCGCCGGCAGGTCGACCACCTCGTGGCCCAGCTCGACCAGCAGCGCGGAGGCGTCCTCGAAGGCGGTGTCCACCTCGGGCGCGAGCTCGACCCCGGGCACCAGCGTGGTGCGGTGCCGCGCGATGCGCAGCCGGCCCACCGGCCGGTCGGCCGCGGCGAGGAAGCTCTCCGCCGGCGGCGGAGCCCAGCTGGGGTCGCCCACCACCGGCCCGGCCATCGCGTCGAGCATCGCCGCGGCGTCCCGCACCGTGCGGGCCAGCGGGCCCTGCACCCCCAGCCCGGTGATCTCGGCGCCCAGCGGCGCGCTGCTGACCCGGCCGCGCGCGGGCTTGATGCCGACCAGGCCGTTGATGCCGGCGGGGATGCGGATGGAGCCGCCGCCGTCGGAGCCCTGGGCGAACGGGAGCATGCCCAGCGCCACCGCCGCGGCCGCACCACCGCTCGAGCCGCCGGCCAGCCGCGTGGTGTCCCAGGGGCAGCGGGTGGGGCCGACCAGGTCGTTGTCGGTGTAGCAGGGGAACCCGAACTCCGGCGTGCTGGTCTTGCCCAGGCTGACCGTGCCCGCGGCGGCCAGCGCGGTGACCACGTGGTCGTCGACGTCGGGGACGTGGTCGGCCATCGCCGCCGACCCGGAGGTGGTGCGCACCCCGGCGGACAGGTTCAGGTCCTTGATGGCGGTCGGCACGCCCAGCAGCGGTGCGGGGTCCCCGGCGCCCAGCCGGCGCTCGGCCTCGGCCGCGGCGGCCAGCGCCCGCTCGGGGGTGACGGTCAGGAAGGCGCCGATGCCCGCGTCCAGGGCCTCGATGCGGGCCAGGTGGTGGCGGACCAGCTCGGTGGGGCTGACCTCCCCCGCCCGGACGGCGGCGGCCATCCCCAGCGCGGTCAGCTCGTGCAGCGCGGTCACGGTCGGCGACGCTAGCCGTGGACCATGGGCGCGTGCTCACCCGCTCCGCCACCCAGCAGCTCGACGCCGACGACCCGCTGGCCGGGTTCCGCGACCGCTTCACCGGCGACGGCCCCGGCGGGACGTGGGACGACGGCCCGGGGCGGCGGCTCTACCTGGACGGCAACTCGCTGGGCAGGCTGCCCCGCGCCACCCCCGCCGCGCTGGCCCGGGTGGTCGAGCAGGAGTGGGGCCGTGGCCTGGTCGGGTCCTGGGCGCAGTGGGTGTCCCAGGCCGGGCGGGTGGGCGACCAGCTGGCCGCCGGTGTGCTGGGCGCCCGGCCGGGCGAGGTGCTGGTCGGCGACTCGACGTCGGTGAACCTCTACAAGCTGCTGCGGGCCGGCGTCGACGCCCGGCCCGGCCGCGACGTCCTGGTCACCTGCGCCGACGAGTTCCCCACCGACCGCTACCTCGTCGCCGGGGTGGCCCGGGAGCGCGGCCTGCAGGTGCGCGAGGTGGCGGCCGACATCGACACCGGGCTGGACCCCGCCGTCCTGGCCGGGGCGCTGGACGAGCGGGTCGCCGTCGTCGTGCTGTCGCTGGTGGCCTACCGGTCCGGCGCGCTGCTGGACCTGGCGGCGGTCACCGCGGCCGCCCGCGCGCACGGCGCGCTGGTGCTGTGGGACCTCAGCCACGCCGTCGGGTCGGTGGAGGTCGACCTGTCGGCCGCCGACCTCGCCGTGGGCTGCACGTACAAGCACCTCAACGGCGGGCCGGGGGCGCCCGCGTTCCTCTACGTGCGCCGCGAGCTGCAGGACTCGCTCCGCCAGCCGCTGCAGGGCTGGTTCGGCCAGCGCGACCAGTTCGACATGGGTCCGGAGTACGTCCCGGCCGACGGGCTGGACCGGTTCGCCGTCGGCACCCCGCCGGTGCTGGCCACCGCCGCGGTGGAGGTCGGTGCCGGCATCACCGCCGAGGCCGGGATCGCGGCCGTGGCCGCGAAGGGGCGGGCGCTCACCGACGTCCTGGTGCAGCTGCTCGACGAGCGGGTGCCCCAGGTCCGCCTCGCCTCGCCGCGCGACGCGCGGGCCCGGGGAGCGCACGTCGTGGTCGAGCACCCGCAGGCCTGGCAGCTCACCCAGGCCCTGCTCGACCGCGGCGTCGTGCCGGACTTCCGGACGCCGGACCGGGTGCGCTTCGGCCCGGCGCCCCTCTACACCCGCTTCGTCGACCTGTGGGACGCCGTCGACCGGCTGGTCGACGTCCTCGCCACCGGTGCCCACCTGGGCTACCCGGCCGAGCGGAGCAGGGTGACCTGAGGACTAGGCGGCGTCGGGCAGGCCGAGCCAGGACCGCCAGCGCGGGTCCACCGCCCGGTGCCCGAGCAGCCGCCACGCCGACCCCGACGGCGCCCGCGGCGGCTGGGGAAGGGACCAGCCCAGCTCGGCCAGCGACCGGTCGGCCTTGGTGTGGTTGCACCGGCGGCACGCGGCCACGACGTTGTCCCAGGTGTGCGTGCCGCCCCGGCTGCGCGGCCAGACGTGGTCGATGCTGGTCGCCGCCGCGCCGCAGTAGACGCAGGTCGACCCGTCGCGGGTGAAGACCGCCCGGCGGGAGAGCGGGACGTGGGCGGGGTAGGGCACCCGGACGTAGCGGGTCAGCCGCACCACCACCGGCACCGGCAGCGCGACCAGCTCGGCGTGGCAGAGCACCTCGGACACGTCCACCGGCTCGGCCTTCCCGGCCAGCACCAGCACGATGGCGCGGCGGCTGGACACCACGCACAACGGCTCGTAGGTGGCGTTGAGCAACAGGCAGGCGGCCGTGGTGGCCACCGGTGCCGCGGGCGCGGCGGGTCCGGGACGTGGGTCGCGCCGCGGGCCCGGCGGGCCCGACGCGGACGACGACCCGAGTGCGGTCAGCGGCACGGGGCACCTCCGTTGCGCCCCGGACCGCCGGGGTGCTGCGACCCACGGGCACCCCCAGTCTGCCCCGGATCCACCCGCAGCGGGCAAACCCTTTCCGTCGGTCTGGTTACGGTCGGCCGGTGAGCACCCGGCCCGACCCCGCCCTCGCCCCCCGACTCGACCTCGTCGAGGACCTGCACGGCCACCCGGTCGCCGACCCCTACCGCTGGCTGGAGGACCCGGCCGACCCGCGCACGCAGGCGTGGGCCGCCGACCAGGACCGGTACGCCGGCGAGGTCCTCGCCGGCCTCCCCGCCCGGGCGGCGTTCGCCGAGCGGCTGGGCGAGCTGGTGCGGTCCGGGGCCGTGGGCATCCCGGTCTGGCGGGCCGGCCGGGCCTTCTCCACCCGCCGCGACCCCGGCCAGGAGCACGCGGTGCTGCGGGTGCGCGAGGCCGACGGCACCCAGCGGGTGCTGGTCGACCCCATGGCGCTGGACGCCGCGGGCACCACCACCCTGGACGCCTGGTCACCCTCGTGGGAGGGCACCCGGCTGGCCTACCAGGTCTCCGTCGGCGGCGACGAGGAGTCGCTGCTGCACGTGCTCGACGTGGCCACCGGGGAGGTGCTCGACGGCCCGGTCGACCGCTGCCGCTACTCCCCCGTCGCCTGGCTGCCCGGGGGCGAGGAGCTGTTCTACGTGCGCCGGCTCGCCCCGGACCAGGTCCCGGCCGGCGAGGAGCAGTTCCACCGCCGGGTGTTCCGGCACCGCGTGGGCGCCGACCCGGCCACCGACGTCCTGGTGCACGGCGAGGGGCTGGACCCGACCAACTACTACGGCGTGCGGACGTCGGCCGACGGCCGCTGGCTGGTCGTGTCCGCCTCGGCCGGCACCGCGCCGCGGGACGACGTCTGGGTCGCCGACCTGGCCGGGGACGGCGAGCTGCGGCCGCTGCAGGTGGGCGTGGACGCGCAGACGTCGGCCTGGGTGGCCCGCGACGGCCGGCTGTGGCTGTTCACCGACCGGGACGCCCCGCGCGGCCGGCTGGCCGTCGCGGACCCCACCGACCCCGACAGCTGGGCGCCGGGGCGGTGGCGCGACGTGGTGCCCGAGTCCGACGGCGCGGTGCTCTCCGACGTCGCGCTGGTCGACGCCCCCGACGGCGGGCACCGGGTGCTGGCCGTGCACGCCGTGGACGCCACCGACCGGCTGTCGGTGTGGGCCGCGGACGGGTCGGGCCGGCTCTCCGACGTCGCCGTCCCGCCGGGGTCGGTCGCCGGGGTCAGCGCACCCCCGGAGGGCGGGACGACGGCCTGGGTCGGGTTCACCGACTACGCCACCCCGCCGTCCGTGCTCGTCTGGGACGCCGCCCGGCCGGCCGAGCTGGTGCCGTGGGAGCAGGCCCCGGTGGCCGGCGCCGTCCCGCCGGTCGTGGTCACCGAGACGCACGCGACGTCGGCCGACGGCACGCCGGTGCACCTGTTCGTGCTCTCGACCGAGGCCGCCCCCAGCGGGCCGCGGCCGACCGTGCTCTACGGGTACGGCGGGTTCAACGTGCCGCTGACCCCGGGCTACAGCGCGCAGGCCCTGGCCTGGGTGGCCGCCGGGGGCGTGTGGGCGGTGGCGAACCTGCGCGGCGGGTCCGAGCACGGCGAGGAGTGGCACCGCGCCGGCATGCGCGAGCGCAAGCAGAACGTCTTCGACGACTTCGCGGCCGCCGGGGAGCACCTGGTGGCGCAGGGCTGGACGACGCCGGGGCAGCTGGGCGTGTTCGGCGGCTCCAACGGCGGGCTGCTGGTGGGCACCACGACCACCCAGCGGCCGGACCTCGTGGCCGCGGTGGTCTGCAGCGCGCCCCTGCTGGACATGGTCCGCTACGAGCTGTTCGGCCTGGGCCGCACCTGGAACGACGAGTACGGCACCGCGGCCGACCCCGAGGAGCTGGGCTGGCTGCTGGGCTACTCGCCCTACCACCACGTGGTCGAGGGGACGGCGTACCCGGCGGTGCTGTTCACGACCTTCGAGTCCGACACCCGGGTCGACCCGCTGCACGCCCGCAAGCTGGCGGCCGCGCTGCAGCACGCCACGTCCTCCGCCGCCCCGGTCGTGCTGCGCCGCGAGGTGGCGGTGGGCCACGGCGCGCGGGCGGTGAGCCGCACGGTGGGCCTGGCCGCCGACCAGCTGGCGTTCCTGGCCGCGGAGACGGGGCTCACCCCGCGGTGAGCACGTTTGCGACACTGCGCCGGTGATGACCACGGCACTGTCGGTCACCGCGGCTGCGTCGGACGCGGTGCCCAGCTGCGTCACCGAGGACTCCACCTCGCTGTGCGCGCGGCTCTACAGCTGGTTCCAGGTCGACTGGCTGGCCGCCAACGCGCAGGCCCTGGTGGCCACCCCGCTGCGGATCCTGCTCGTCCTGGTGGTCGCCGGAGTCGCCCGGCTGCTGATCAACCGGGGCATCCGCCGGCTGACCGAGCGCACCGCGACCGGCCAGGTGCCCACCATCCTCAAGCCGCGGCGCACCAAGGACGGCCAATCCCACGCCCTGCTGGTCGAGCAGGTCACCGCCCGGCGCGCCCAGCGGGCCGAGGCGATCGGCTCGGTGCTGCGCAGCTCGTCGTCGATCCTGATCTTCTTCGTCGCCGTCGTGCTGGTGCTCGGCGAGCTCGGCATCAACCTGGCGCCGATCGTGGCCTCGGCCGGCGTGGTCGGCGTGGCGCTCGGGTTCGGTGCGCAGAACCTGGTCAAGGACTTCATCGCCGGGATCGGGATCATCCTGGAGGACCAGTACGGCGTCGGGGACGTCGTCGACCTGGGTGAGGCCACCGGGACCGTGGAGGCGGTGGGGCTGCGGGTCACCCGGCTGCGCGACGTCAACGGGGTGGTCTGGTACGCCCGCAACGGCGAGGTGCTGCGGGTGGGCAACAAGAGCCAGGGCTACGCCCAGGTGGTCATCGACATGCCGGTCACCCACGACACCGACCTGGAGCGCTGCCGGGAGGTCATGCAGGAGGTGGGCGACGCGGTCTACGCCGAACCCGCCTGGGCCGAGGTCATCCTGGCCGAGCCCGAGTCGCTGGGCGTGGAGTCGATCACCCCGCAGGCGATCGTGATGCGGCTGCAGGTGCGTACCACCAACGCCGACCAGTGGCGGGTCGGCCGCGAGCTGCGGATGCGGCTGCAGGAGCGCTTCGCCGCCGAGGGCATCCGGATCCCGGTCGCGCCGCCGGGCATCCCGACCACCGCGGGGCCGACCTGAGCCACCGCGCCCCGGACGACGTGGGCCAGGACCGCCCGGCCACCTACCGGTCGGTCTTCGCCGAGGCCGAGTTCCGGCCGCTGTTCGGGTCCTACGTGCTGGCCACCGCCGGCGACATGCTGGCCAAGCTCGCGCTCACCGTGCTGGTCTACGAGCGCACCGGCTCCCCGCTGCTCAGCGCGCTGACCTTCGCCATCAGCTACCTGCCCTGGGTGGTCGGTGGGCCGCTGCTGGCGGCGCTGGCCGACCGGCTGCCCCGCAAGCAGGTCATGGTGGCCAGCGACCTGGCCCGCGCCGCCCTCGTCGCCCTCATGGCGGTCCCGGGCATGCCGCTGGCCGCGCTGCTGGTCCTGCTGCTGCTGGTCTCGGTGTGCAGCCCGCCCTACGAGGCCGCCCGCTCCGCGCTGACCGCCGACGTGCTCACCGACGACCGGTACGCGGTGGCCACGTCGCTGGTCGGGGTCGTGCAGCAGCTGGCGCAGGTGGTCGGGTTCCTCGTCGGCGGGCTGCTGGTCACGGCGCTGTCGCCGTCGCTCGGGCTGCTGCTCAACGCCCTGGCCTTCGCCCTCGCCGGGCTGTGGCTGGTCGTGGGGCTGCGCCCCCGCCCCGCCCCGGACCCCGGTGCCGACGGCCCGGTGTCCCTCGGGGCCGACGTGGCGGCCGGGCTGCGGCTGGTGCTGACGACACCCCGGCTGCTGGCCATCGTGGGCCTGCTCTGGGTGGGCACGCTGGTGACCAACGCGCACGAGGGCATCGGCCCGGCGCTGTCGGACCAGCTGGTCGGCAGCCAGGCCCTGGTCGGGGTGCTGCTGGCCGCGCACCCGGTCGGCTCGGTGGTCGGCAGCGTGGTGGTCGGGCGGTTCTGCCCCCCGCGGCTGCGCGAGCGCCTCGTCGTCCCCCTGGTCGTGCTGTCGGTGGGCGCGCTCGCGCTGGCGGGCCTGGCCGTCCGGGTGCTGACCGGCGACGCCGCCGTCGTCGCCTTCGTGTCGCTGCTCGCCGTCGCCGGGTTCGGCACGGCCTGGCTCATCCCGCTCAACGTGGCCTTCGTCCGGGCCGTGCCGCCGGCGCTGCGCGGCCGGGCCTTCGGCGTCGCCGTCGCCGGCCTGTCGGCGGTGCAGGGCCTGGGCGCGCTGCTGGCCGGCGGCGCGGCCACCGGGGTCGCACCCACCGACGTCGTCCTGCTGGTCGGCCTGCTCGGCGTCCCCGCGGTCGCCGTCCCCCTGGTCGGCCTGCTCCGCACCCGCCCGCCCGCGACGAGCCCGGTTGCGGGACCATCGGGGGCATGAGCGAGTCGAGCCGCCCGCTGCCCTCGGCACGCACGTTCTACGCCGAGGTCGGCGGCGCACCCACCTTCCGCGCGCTGGTCGCGCACTTCTACGCCGGTGTCCGCAGCGACCCCGTGCTCGCCCCCCTCTACCCGCAGGACGACTGGGAGGGCGCCGAGGAGCGGCTGCGCGGCTTCCTCGAGCAGTACTGGGGCGGGCCGACCACCTACTCGGAGAACCGGGGCCACCCGCGGCTGCGGATGCGGCACGCCCCGTTCGCCATCGGCGGCCGCGAGCGCGACGCGTGGCTGGCGCACATGCGGGCCGCCGTCGACTCCCTCGGGCTGACCCCCGAGCAGGACGCCACGCTCTGGGGTTACCTGGAGATGGCCGCCCGCAGCATGCAGAACCGGTGGGACGGCCCCACCGAGCTGGCCCCCTGACCCCTCCGCTGACAGCGTCGTCGGCGTGCCCCTCCGCACCTCCCAGGAGCACCCCGTGACCAGCACCCTCCCCGCGCCCGCGTCCCCCGACTGGTGGCGGGACGCGGTCTTCTACCAGGTCTACATCCGGTCCTTCGCCGACGGCGGGGACGACGGCGTGGGCGACCTCGCCGGCCTGCGGGCCCGCCTCCCCGAGCTCGCCCGCCTCGGCGTCGACGCGCTGTGGATCAACCCGTTCTTCCCCTCCCCCATGGCCGACCACGGCTACGACGTCGCCGACCCCCGCGACGTCGAGCCGGTCTTCGGCGACCTGGCCGAGTTCGACCGGGTGCTCGCCGAGGCGCACGCGCTGGGCATCCGGGTCACCATCGACCTGGTCCCCAACCACACCTCCGACCAGCGCGACTGGTTCACCGCCGCGCTGGCCGCCGGGCCCGGCTCGCCCGAGCGGGCCCGCTACGTCTTCCGGGACGGGCAGGGCCCGGACGGCGCGCAGCCGCCGAACAACTGGCCCTCGATCTTCGGCGGCCCGGCGTGGACCCGGGTGCCCGACGGCCAGTGGTACCTGCACCTGTTCGCCCCCGAGCAGCCCGACCTGGACTTCACCCACCCCGAGGTGCTGGCCGACCTCGAGGAGACCCTGCGGTTCTGGCTGGACCGGGGCGTCGACGGGTTCCGCATCGACGTGGCCCACGGCATGGCCAAGGCGCCCGGCCTGCCCGACGTCGCCTTCGACGCCGAGACCGGGCTCTTCGACGACCACGGCCCCGACGACCCCCGGCTGGACCAGGACGGCGTGCACGACATCCACCGGATGGTGCGGCGGGTCATGGACGCCTACCCCGGCACGATGACCGTCGGGGAGGTGTGGGTCTCCAGCGAGGAGCGGCTGGCCCGCTACCTGCGCGCCGACGAGCTGCACTCGGCGTTCAACTTCCGGCTGCTGACCGCGGACTGGACGCCGGAGGACCTGCGCGCAGCCGTCGCGGACTCCCTGGACGCCGTCGCCGCCACCCCGGCCCCGGCCTGCTGGGTGCTGTCCAACCACGACCGACCGCGGCACGTCACCCGCTACGGCGGGGGCGAGCTCGGCACCCGGCGCGCCCGCGCGGCGGCGCTGCTGCAGCTGGCGCTGCCCGGGATGGCCTTCGTCTACAACGGCGACGAGCTCGGGATGCCCGACGTCGACCTGCCCGACGAGGCGCTCACCGACCCGGTGTGGACCCGCTCGGGGCACACCGAGCGCGGCCGCGACGCCTGCCGCATCCCGGTGCCCTGGAGCGGCAGCGAGCCCCCCTACGGCTTCACCACGGGCGCGACGACCTGGCTGCCCATGCCCGAGGGCTGGGCCGGGCTGACCGCGCAGGCCCAGGCCGGCGACCCCGGTTCGGTGCTGTCGCTGTACCGGGAGGCGCTGCGGCTGCGCCGCGGGGTCTCCGGCGGGCTCACCTGGCTGCCGGCGCCCGAGGGCTGCCTGGCCTTCCGCCGGGACAGCGGCCTGGTGGTGCTGCTCAACCTCTCCGGCGCCCCGGTGCCGCTGCCCGAGGGCCGGGTGCTGCTGGCCAGCGCGGACGTCGCCGACGACCTGCCGCACGACGCCGCGGTGTGGTTGCAGGCCTGACCTCCAGACGGGGCGGTTCCGGCTTCGGCAGGTAGCATCCGGGTGACCACTCACCGTCACGGGGACGACGTCGGGTCCGGCTCGCCGGACCCGTTCCGGGAGGCCTTGCACCCATGGACCTGCTCCAGGTGGAGGGTCTCGCGAAGGCCTACGGCGCCCGTCGCGTGCTGCGGGACGTCACCTTCTCGGTGGCCGAGGGCGAGGTCGTGGGGCTGGTCGGGGCCAACGGCGCCGGCAAGTCCACCCTGGGCGACATCGTGGCCGGCCGGTACGCCCCCGACGCCGGCCTGATGACCGTCGCCGGGCACGCCTACGCCCCGCTGTCCGCCGCCGACGCCCGCCACCTGGGGGTGGGCGCGGTCGAGCAGCTGGTCCGGCTGGACCCCGAGCTGACGGTCGCCCGGGCGGTGTTCCGCGACACCGAGCTGGCCGGCGCCCCCGACGCCCGGGTGCGCGCCCGGGCCCGGGCGGTGCTGGCCGACGTGGGCCTGGACCTGGACCCCGACCAGCTCGTGGCCGACGTCCCCCGGTTCGTCCACGGCCTGGTCGAGGCGGCCCGGGTGCTGGCCGAGGACACCCGCCTGGTCGTCATGGACGAGGTGTCGGCCGCGCTCACCCCGGCCGAGGTCGACGGCCTGCACGCCATCGCCCGGCGGCTGCGCTCGCAGGGCCGCGGCGTGCTCTACATCAGCCACCGGCTGCCGGAGATGCTCGAGGTCGTGGACCGGGTCCTCGTGCTGCGCGAGGGCCGCATCGCCCTGGACGCCCCCGCAGCCGGCCTGGACCCGGCCGGGCTGGCCGTGGCCACCCTGGACGGCGCCGTGCCCGCTGCGCGGCCGGAGGCCCGGCCGTGGGGCACCACCGCGCCGGTGCTCATCCCCGAGGCGCGGCCCGCCCCCGAGGACGGCCCCGCGCCGCTGCCCGCGCTGAGCACCCGGCCGGAGCCGTCGGCGGACGTCGCGCTCGAGGTGCGCAACCTGCGGGTGCCCGGGACCTCGGCGGGCCTGGACCTGACGCTGCGCCGCGGCGAGGTGCTCGGGCTCACCGGCCGGCGGCGCTCGGGCCTGCAGGAGATCGCCGGCGCGTTGACCGGGGAGATCCCGGCGCAGGTGGACGCGGTCTCGGTGCACGGCGAGCAGCGGCCGGTCACCGACGACCCGGGCACGGCGCCGCTGCGGCTGGCCGCCTACCGGCCCGACGACGACGCCTACGGCATGGACCCGCGCGAGACCATCGCCCGCACCCTCACCGACGCCGAGTGGGGCCGCCCGGACGACCTGCGGACCGAGATCGCCACCCTGCGCGGCGTCATCGACACGGTGCACCGGATGAACGTGCGCACGATGAGCATCCGCACGGTGTTCGGGGCGCTGTCCGGCGGCGACCAGCACAAGCTGGCGCTGGCCCGGTGGATGGCCGCCGAGGACGGCGACGTGGTCGTGGTGCACGAGCCCACCCGCGGGCTGGACCTGCGCTCGCGCCGGGAGGTGCGGCGGTTGCTGGACGACGTGACCGCGCACGGCCGGTCGGTCGTCGTGGTGTCGGTGGACCCCGACGAGCTCACCGAGGTCTGCGACCGCATCGGCGTGGTCTCCGACGGCCGGGTGGACGAGTGGCTGGACACCCACGAGATGTCGGCGGCCGACGTCCGCGCCCGCATCCTCGGCGCCGTCGCCACCCCCGCCTAGGGCCCCCGGGCCCCTCAGCGTGGATCAGGGGGGTTGATCGTCGTCCGTCCTCCTGCACGAGATCTGGCGCAGGAGGACGGACTTCGATCAACCCCCTGATCAACGCTGGGGTCGAGCAGAGGGGTCAGACGTTGACGTCCTTGGCGACCGCGCGCAGCTTGTGCCGGGCCAGCGCCAGGTTCGCGGTGGCGCGGTTGAGCACGAGGTAGATGAACAGGCCCGCGTTGCCGGCGCCCTGCAGCACGTTGATCAGGTGGTACTGGCCCTTGAGCGTGATCAGGATGTCCTCGATCTCGTCGTTGAGCTCGAGGTCGCCGATGGTGCGCAGCTTGGCGCGCACCACGTTGGAGTTGCCGGCCGCGGCGACGTTGAGGTCGAAGCCGGGGCTGCCGCCGGCCGCGAGGGCCATGCCGCTGTCGGCGTCGACGATCGCGGCGCCGCTGGCGCCCTCGATCTCGAGCAGCGAGGCGATGACGGTGTCGAGCTGTGCCATGAGGTGGACTCCTGTCGTCTCTGGGTGGTCAGGCCGCACCGGGGCGGCGCTGGGTGGGGGGACGTCGGCGGGCGGTCCCGCCGGCGGTCCGGGTGAGGTCGGCGCAGGGGGTGGGTGGTCGGTCGGGGGGCGGTCCACGGCCCGCACGCGCTGCCACCAGGAGGACCACCATGCCGACGCCATTCCCTCTTCGCCGTTCCGTCGCGGACCCCGTGGCTCCCAGACAACCTCACGCTGCGCGCTCGGGCAACCCAGCTGGGTAACCCCCAGGTCAGGCGGCGGCGCGCCCCCGGCGGCACCGACCGGTGGTGCACCAGCTACCTTCCGCGGTCGACGCCGCACGACGCCGGAGGACCTGATGAAGACCCGCGACCTCGCCTACGTGGCCCTGTTCGCCGCCCTGACCGCGGTCCTCGGGCTCGTCCCGGCGATCAACGTCGGGCCCGTCCCGATCACCGCCCAGACCCTGGGGGTCATGCTCGCCGGGTCGGTGCTCGGCGCCCGCCGCGGCTTCCTGGCCCTCGCGCTGTTCCTCGTGCTGGTCGCCGTCGGCCTGCCCGTGCTGCCCGGCGGTGGCGGCGGGCTGGCCGTCTTCGCCGGCCCGACCGCCGGCTACCTGTTCTCCTGGCCGTTCGCCGCCGCCGTGGTCGGTGCGATCACCGAGTGGACGTGGAACCGGTACAACCTGGCCTGGGCGCTGCTGGCCAACGTCGTCGGGGGCATCGTCGTCGTCTACGCCGTCGGCGTCCCGGTGCTGGCCCTGGTGCTCGACCTGTCCCCCGGCGTGGCGCTGAGCACCGGCGCGGCCCCCTTCCTGGTGGGCGACGCGATCAAGGCGGTGGTGGCCTCCGTGGTCGCCGTCCAGGTGCGCCGGGCCTACCCGGTCATCGAGCGGCCGCGCCGGGCGGCCACCGCTCCGTGAGGGGACGGCGGTCGGCCGCGGCAGCGGCGGCGGTCGCCGACCCCGCCCGGGGCATCGAGCTGCGCGGTGTGGGGCACGCCTACGCCCAGCGGGCGGTGCTGCACGGCATCGACCTGGTGCTGACCGAGCCGCGCATCGGCGTGGTGGGCGCCAACGGCTCGGGCAAGTCGACCTTCGCCCGGCTGCTCAACGGCCTGGTGCTGCCCAGCGAGGGCGAGGTGCTGGTCGACGGGCTCTCCACGGCCACCCAGCTGACCGCCGTCCGCCGCCGGGTCGGGTTCGTCTTCCAGGACCCCGATGCGCAGATCGTGCACCCCACGGTGGCCGAGGACGTCGCGTTCGGGCTGGTCAACCAGGGCGTCCCGGCCGCCGAGCGCGAGGAGCGGGTGCACGCGGCGCTGGAGCGGTTCGGCCTCGCCGGGCACGCCGACCACCCCGCGCACCTGCTCTCGGGCGGGCAGAAGCAGCTGCTGGCCATCGCGGGGGTGCTGGTCATGCGCCCGGCACGGGTGGTGTTCGACGAGCCCACCACGCTGCTGGACCTGGTGAACACCCGCCGGGTGGCCCGGTTGGTGGCCTCGCTGGAGGAGCAGGTGCTGGTGGTCAGCCACGACCTGGACCTGCTGGCCGACTTCGACCGGGTGCTGGTCGTCGACGGCGGCACCGTGGTCGCCGACGACGGCCCGGCGCCGGCGCTGGCCCACTACCGCGAGCTGATGGCCGCCCGGCCGTGACGCTGGCCCTCTACGTCCCGCGCGCCAGCCCGGTGCACCGCGCCCCGGCCTGGTCGGAGCTGCTCGTCCTCGCGGTCGGCAGCGTGGTGCTCTTCGTGCTGTCGTCGTGGCCGGTCGTGCTCGGCGGCCTGGCCGCGGTGCTGCTGGTGGGGCTCGGGGTGGCCCGGCTGCCCGCAGCCGTGCTCGTCGGCCAGGCCCGCGCCGTCGCCTGGTTCCTGGCCGCGGTGCTGGTGGTGCACGTGCTGGTCGACGGCTGGCGCGAGGGCCTGCACGACGGCGGACTGGCCGTCGTCCGGCTGCTGGTGCTGGTGCTGGCCGCCGCCGTCGTGACCGCCACCTGCCGGGTCTCCGAGATGGTCGCGGTGGTGGAGACGGTCTGCTCCCCGCTGCAGGTGCTCGGCGTCCGGCCGGCCCGGATCGGCCTGCTCGTGGCCCTGGCACTGCGGTTCGTGCCGGTCCTGGGCGAGCGCGCCGCGCGGATCCGGGAGGCGCAGGCGGCGCGCGGCGGGGCCACCCGGGGTCCGCGGGCGCTGGCCCGCACCGCGGTGCCCCTGCTCGTGCAGCTGCTGGTGTTGGCGCACACCCTGGCCGAGGCGCTGGACGCCCGCGGGGCCGACGCCCCGGCCGAGCCGGTCAGGCGGCGCCGTCGCCCTCGTCGTCGAGCCAGCGCGCCAGGAACTCCTTCTCCTCGGCCGTGATCCGCCGGGGCCGCTCGAGGGCGAAGTCGTAGGGCACCAGCACGGTGCTGCCGGTGACGGCCAGGGTGCCGTGGTCGAACAGCTCGTAGTGGCAGGTCAGCGAGGCCGCGCGGATGCCCGAGACCCAGATCTGCACGGTGAGCGGCTCGGCGTCGTAGACCACCGGCCGCCGGTAGGCGATCTGGTGGGAGTGCACGACCAGTCCGCGGCGCATGCCGGTCTTCTCGTCGTGGGTGGGCTGGTCGAAGAACAACGCCACGCGCGCGGTCTCGAAGTAGCCGAGGAACGCCACGTTGTTGACGTGCTGGTAGGCGTCCATGTCCGACCAGCGCATGGGGACCTGCACCGAGAACCTCACGGGGCCGCACCGTACCGGCCTACGGTGGCCCGGTGACGTGGCCGGTGGGCGCCCCGGGCGTGGTCGAGCTGCCCTCGGGCCGGCGGGTGCGGGGCCGGGGCCTCCGCCGCCCGCTGCCGGCCGGGCCCGTCCCGGACGTCGGGGTGCACCTGCTGGGACGCCGTCCGGAGCCGGCGCCGTGGGAGGCGCACTGGGTGCGCTGGCCGGACCTCCGGCTGCCCGCCGACCCCGACCGGCTGCGCACCGTGCTCCAGGACGTGCTGGCCCGGGCCGGCGACGAGCGGGTGGAGCTCGCCTGCCGGGGCGGCACCGGGCGGACGGGGACCGCGCTGGCCTGCCTGGCCGTGCTGGACGGCGTCCCGCCCGCCGAGGCGGTGCGCTGGGCGCGTACCCACTACCGGCCCCGGGCCGTCGAGACCCGGGCGCAGCGCCGGTTCGTCGCCCGCTGGACCCGCTGAGCGGACGAGGGGGCGCCCGCGGTGCGGGAGCGCCCCCTCGGCTGTTGCTCGCCGGGCGTCAGTCGCGGGTGAGCTTGCGGTAGGTCGCCCGGTGCGGGCGGGCCGCCTCGGCGCCCAGCCGCTCGACCTTGTTCTTCTCGTAGTCCTCGAAGTTGCCCTCGAACCAGAACCACTTCGAGTCACCCTCGTAGGCGAGGATGTGGGTGGCCACCCGGTCGAGGAACCAGCGGTCGTGGCTGACCACCACGGCGCAGCCGGGGAACTCCAGCAGCGCGCTCTCCAGGCTGGTCAGCGTCTCGGTGTCCAGGTCGTTGGTGGGCTCGTCGAGCAGCAGCAGGTTGCCGCCCTGCTTGAGCGTCAGCGCCAGGTTCAGCCGGTTGCGCTCACCGCCGGAGAGCACCCCTGCCTTCTTCTGCTGGTCGGGGCCCTTGAACCCGAACGCGGACACGTAGGCGCGCGAGGGCATCTCGACGTTGCCGACCTTGATGTGGTCCAGGCCGTCGGAGACGACCTCCCACAGGCTCTTGGCCGGGTCGATGCCGCTGCGGTTCTGCTCGACGTAGCTGATCTTGACCGTCTCGCCGACCTTGATCTCGCCGCCGTCGGGCTCCTCCTGGTCGACCAGCATCTTGAACAGCGTGGTCTTGCCGACGCCGTTGGGACCGACGACGCCGACGATGCCGTTGCGCGGCAGGGAGAAGGTGAGCCCGTCGATGAGGATGCGGTCGCCGAAGCCCTTGACCAGCTTCTCGGTCTCGATGACCACGTTGCCCAGCCGGGGGCCCGGCGGGATCTGGATCTCCTCGAAGTCGAGCTTGCGGAACTTGTCGGCCTCCGCGGCCATCTCCTCGTAGCGGGCCAGCCGCGCCTTGCTCTTGGCCTGGCGGGCCTTGGCGCCCGAGCGCACCCACTCCAGCTCGTCCTTCAGGCGCTTGGCGCGCTTGGCGTCCTTGGCGCCCTCGACCTTGAGGCGGGCGGCCTTGGTCTCCAGGTAGGTGGAGTAGTTGCCCTCGTAGGGGTAGGCCCGGCCGCGGTCGAGCTCGAGGATCCACTGCGCGACGTTGTCCAGGAAGTACCGGTCGTGGGTGACCGCGACGACGGTGCCGGCGTACTTCTCCAGGTGCGCCTCCAGCCAGGCCACCGACTCGGCGTCGAGGTGGTTGGTGGGCTCGTCGAGCAGCAGCAGGTCGGGGGCCTCGAGCAGCAGCTTGCACAGCGCCACGCGGCGGCGCTCACCACCGGAGAGGACCTTGACGTCGGCGTCGCCGGGCGGGCAGCGCAGCGCGTCCATGGCCTGCTCGATGCGGTTGTCGAGCTCCCAGCCGTCACCGTTCTCGATGACCTCCATGAGCTCGCCCTGCTCGGCGAGGAGGGAGTCGAAGTCGGCGTCGGGCTCGCCCATCGCCGCGCTGACCTCCTCGAAGCGGGTCAGGGCCGCGCGGAGGTCCTTGACGGCCTCCTCCACGTTGCCGCGCACGTCGAGGTCCTCGTCCAGCGGCGGCTCCTGCTGGAGCATGCCGACGGTGGCCTCGGGGGCGAGCACGGTGTCGCCGTTGGAGGCGTGCTCCAGGCCGGCCATGATCTTCAGGACCGTCGACTTGCCGGCGCCGTTGGGGCCGACGACGCCGATCTTGGCGCCCGGCAGGAACGCCAGGGTGACGTCGTCGAGGATGACCTTGTCGCCGTGCGCCTTGCGCGCACGCACCATGGAGTAGATGTACTGGGCCACGGGAGCCTTCCGTCGTCTTCGGGTATCGAGCTGGGCTGGTCGGCGGGGGCGACACCCGGTCGCCGCGACACGCCTGCACCCCAGTCTCCCAGCCCCGGGCAACCCCGTCGGCGCCGGGACCGGGAACCTCCCCCGGCCCCGGCGGCCGGGTCAGAACGGGGCGGCCTCGGCCATCGCGGCGTCGTCGGGCACGGCGGCGTCCCCGTCCAGCGGGTCGAGCGGGTCGCCGCTCGCGGCGGGGACCTCGACGGCCGCGCGCGGGGTGCGCTTGAACACCGCGCTGCCGCGGCTGAGGTCGTGGCCGACGGTCGTCGCCTTGATGACCGTGCGGCTGCGCTTGGCGCCCTCGACCTCGTACTCGGAGGTGGTGATGCGGCCGACCACGACGACCGGGTCGCCCTTGACCACGCACGAGGACACGTGGCCGCCGAGGACGTTCCAGGAGTCGACGTCGACGTAGAAGGTGTCGCCGTCGACCCACTGGCCGGTGGCGGTGTCCAGGCGGCGGTCGGTGGACGCCAGGCGGAACTTGGTCACCTCGCCGTTCCCGGCGCGGCGGCGGACGGGCGAGTCGACGACGTTGCCGACGACGGTGATCTGGGTGCTGCTCACGGTGCTCCTCCAGGGTGGGCCGGCGACGGTCGCCGGGCACCGCGACCGTCGTCCCCCGGCGGCCCCGGTGGGGCGGTCCGGCGCGATCTGTGGACGGGCACCCCGGATGTGGACGGCGACCAGCACGGTGCCGCCGGACCGGGTAGGGCGGGTGGGATGATCGGCGCCGCCGGGCGCCCGTAGCTCAGCGGATAGAGCAGGGGCCTTCTAATCCCTTGGTCGCAGGTTCGATTCCTGCCGGGCGCACCCGTGCCGAGGGCCCCGCACCCACCGGGGTGCGGGGCCCTCGGGCGCAGCTCAGTGCTTCGGCGTCCAGCCGATCGCCGGGGCGACCTCGCGGACGACGGTCTCCAGCAGCCGGGCGTTGTAGTCCACGCCGAGCATGTTGGGCACCGTCAGCAGCAGGGTGTCGGCCTCGCGCACCGCTGCGTCCTTGGCCAGCTCCTCGGCCAGCTGGTCCGGCGGGCCGGCGTAGGTCTTGCCGAACCGCGACCGCATGCCGTCCAGGATGCCGACCTGGTCCTCGCCGGACCGGTCGCCGAAGTACATCCGGTCCTCGTCGGTGGTCACCGGCATGACGCTGCGGCTGACCGAGACGCGGGGCTCGCGGTCCCACCCGGCGTCGGCGAAGGCGGCCCGGAAGCGGGCGATCTGCTCGGCCTGCAGCTCGTCGAAGGGGATGCCGGTGTCCTCGGTGAGCAGGGTGGAGCTCATCAGGTTCATGCCCTGCTGCCCGGTCCACACCGCGGTGTCGCGGGTGCCCGACCCCCACCAGATGCGCTCGGCCAGGCCCTCGGAGCGGGGCTGGATGCCCAGCCGGCCGGTGACCCCACCGGTCATCCGCGGGTCGGCGTCGGCCACCCCGGCACCGTCGATGGCGGCGCGGAACAGCTCGGTGTGCTGCCGGGCCATCGCCCCGCCGTCGTCGTCGAACCGGTAGCCGAACGCGGACGCGCCGCGCAGCGCGGTCTCCGGTGACCCCCGGCTGATGCCCAGCTGCAGCCGGCCGTCGGAGAGCAGGTCGGTGATCGCCGCCTCCTCGGCCATGTACAGCGGGTTCTCGTACCGCATGTCGATGACGCCGGTGCCGATCTCGATGCGCGAGGTGCGCGCGGCGACCGCGGCCAGCAGCGGGAACGGCGCGGCCAGCTGCCGGGCGAAGTGGTGCACCCGGAAGAACGCGCCGTCCAGGCCCAGCTCCTCCGCGGCGACCGCCAGCTCGACGCTCTGCACCAGCGCCTCCCGGCCGGTGCGCACCTGCGACCCGTGGCCGGGGTTCCAGTTCCCGAAGCTCAGGAACCCGATCTTCTTGTCCATGCTGACCTCCTCGATCACCCGCTTGAACACTCAACCATCTGTCGGTGTTCCCGTACAGCACCGGGGCCCGGCCGCGCCGTGCGCGCGACCGGGCCCCGGGAGGCGGTGTCAGACCTGGGCGAGGGTCGGGTAGTCGGTGTAGCCCTTCGCGCCCGCGCCGTAGAAGGTCGAGGCGTCGGGGGTGTTCTCCGGGTAGCCGCCCACCCAGCGCTCGACGAGGTCGGGGTTGGCGATGACCGCCCGGCCCACGGCCACGACGTCGGCCAGGTCCTCGGCGACGTAGCCGACGGCCTCCTCGCGCTCGGTCGGGGTGGCGAAGCCGGTGTTGACCATGAACGTGCCCCCGAACCGGCGGCGCAGGTCCTGCACGAGCTCGCCCGCGGGGTCGCGGTGCAGCACCGACAGGTAGGCCAGGCCCAGCGGGGCGATCGCGTCGACGAGGGTGCCGTAGGTGGCCACCACGTCGTCCAGGTCGGGCTCGGTGATGCCCTGCACACCGTGCTGCGGGGAGATCCGCACGCCGACCCGGGAGGCGCCGACCTCCGCGGCGACCTCGGTGACCACCTCGACGACGAAGCGGGCCCGCGCCTGCGGGCTGCCGCCGTAGACGTCGGTGCGGGTGTTGGCGTCGGGGGCGAGGAACTCGTGCAGCAGGTAGCCGTTGGCCGCGTGCAGCTCGACGCCGTCCAGACCGGCGTCGACCGCGCGCCGGGCCGCGGCGACGAACTCCGCCTTGACCGCCACGGCCTCCTCGGTGGTCAGCGCGTGCGGCACCGGGTAGGGCAGCTTGCCCTCGGGGGTGTGCGCCTCACCGGGGACGGCGATCGCCGACGGCGCGACGATGCGGTCGGTCCCGGTGATCGCGGTGTGCGAGACCCGCCCACCGTTCATCACCTGCATGAACAGCCGGCCGCCGCGGGCGTGCACGGCGTCGGCGACCCGGGCCCACCCGGCGGCCTGCTCGTCGGTGACGATGCCCGGCTGGCCGGGGTAGGACCGCGACTCGTGGCTCGGGTAGGTGCCCTCGGTGATGATCAGGCCGAGGCCGGCGCGCTGGGCGTAGTGCTCGACGACGAGGTCACCGGGGACGCCGGCGGCACCGGAGCGCATGCGGGTCAGCGGGGCCATCACGACACGGTTGGCGAGCTCGAGGTCGCCGAGCTGCACGGGGGAGAACAGGTCCATGCCCTGCGCAGCGGCGGCGACCCCGGGTCGATTCCGGCGCAGCGGTGCGAGCCCCGCCACACCGGTCGACCTCCCCGGGCACCACATCTGCCACAGAGGACCACTCATGGCACAGACAGTGACGTAACAGCGCGGCTCCGTCGCGACGCACCCGGGGAACCTGCACCACGGAACGTGCCCGATGCGCCACAGTGTGCCGGTGAGCCTCTCCGCCGCGCCCGGTTCGTCGGGCTCCCCCACCGGGCCGCGGGCGGTCGACACCCTGCTGGCCGACCGCGGACAGCTGTTCCGTGCGCTGTTCCTCTCCGCCCCGATCGGCAAGGCCGTCGTCGACGTCGACGGCCGGCTGCTGGTGGTCAACCCCGCGCTGTGCGCCCTCACCGGCCGCACCGCCGAGGACCTGATCGGCCGGCACCTGGACCTGCTGGCCCACCCCGACGACATCCCGCTCGAGGACCAGCCCGGCGTCGCCGTCCCCGGGGCGACCCCGCTGGACCCGCACTTGGAGGTGCTGGGCGAGCGGCGGCTGCAGCGGGCCGACGGCAGCACCATCTGGGTGCAGCAGGCCCGCGAGCTGGTGCACCGCACCAACGGCGACCCGCACTTCGTCGTCCTCTCCCTCGTCGACGTCACCGACCGGCGCCGCGCCGAGGAGGACCTGGTCCGCCGGGCGCTGACCGACCCGCTGACCGGGCTGCCCAACCGGCGCTCGCTCACCGACCGGCTGCAGCACGCGCTCAACCTCTCCCGCCGCCGCGGCGGCCCGGTCGGGCTGGTCTACCTGGACCTGGACCGCTTCAAGGCGGTCAACGACTCCCTGGGCCACGAGGCCGGCGACCAGCTGCTGTGCCAGGTCGCCGACCGGCTGCGCTGGTCCACCCGGGTCGAGGACACCGCCGTCCGGCTGGGCGCCGACGAGTTCCTGGTGCTCGCCGAGGAGGTCGACGACATCGAGGGCCTGCGCACGCTCGCCGAGCGGCTGATGCGCGTGCTCGACGACCCCTTCCACGTCAACGACCGCGAGATCGTGCTCTCGGCCAGCATGGGGCTGACGCTGGGCCTGGACGCCGCCCCCGACGCGCTGCTCAAGCAGGCGCACGGCGCGCTGACCCGGGCCAAGGCCGGCGGTGGCCGCGGCCGGGTCGAGGTGCACGACGAGGCCCTGGCCGACGGCGACGTCGACCAGCTGCAGCTGGAGAGCGACCTGCGGCACGCGGTGGACGCCGGCGAGCTGCGGCTGTTCTACCAACCCATCGTGGCGCTGTCGGACGAGACGCTGCTGGGCTACGAGGCGCTCATCCGCTGGCAGCACCCCACCCGCGGCCTGCTGCCGCCGGGTGCGTTCCTGGAGGCCGCGGAGAACAACAGGCTGACCTCCAAGCTCGGCGCATGGGTGCTGCGCCAGGCCTGCACCGACGCCGCCGGCTGGGACCCGGAGCTGCGGGTGCACGTGAACATCTCCGCCCGGCACCTGGCCGAGCCCGGGTTCTCCGAGCTGGTCGCCGACGCGCTGGAGGAGTCCGGGCTGGACAGCGGCCGGCTGGAGCTGGAGATCACCGAGTCCACCGCGCTGTTCGCCGCCGAGGCCACGCTGCGCTCGGTGTCGGAGGTGACCGCCAGCGGCGTCACCCTGGCCCTGGACGACTTCGGCACCGGCTACTCCGCGATCACCGCGCTGCACCGGCTGCCCATCCACACGGTCAAGATCGACCGCTCGTTCGTCGCCGACGTGGTCACCGAGCCCTCGACCGCGGCGCTGGTGCAGGGCCTCCTGCAGCTGGGCCAGGGCATGGGCCTGTCGGTCATCGCCGAGGGCATCGAGGACGAGGACCAGGCCACCTGGCTGCGCGAGCACGGCTGCACGATGGCCCAGGGCTACGCGTTCGGGCGGCCCGCTCCCCTGCCGGCCCGGCCCGAGGCCGCCTCCGTCTGAGGTCTCAGACGGGGGTCGGCACCGGGCGCTTGGCCGCCCGGCCGTCCCCCGACGACCGGCCGCGCAGCCGCCGGCCCACCCAGGGGACGACGAAGGACCGCACCCACGCCACCTCGCCGGCCACCCGTTCGCGGCGGGGCACGGGCGGGGCGGGGTCCAGCGGCACCGCCCACGCCGGGTCGACGGACAGGCCCAGGGTGGCCGCGGCGGCCAGCGCGGTGCGCCGGTGGCCCTCCGGTGCCAGGTGCAGCCGGTCGACGTCCCACATCCGGGCGTCCTGCACCCAGGCCGCGCCCCACTGGTCGAGCACGTGCGCGCCGTGCCGGGCCGCGATCGACCACAGGTGCGCGTTGTAGGTGGCCGACCGGCCGCGGGTGCGGGCGAGCAGCGGGGTGGCCCGGGGGTCGACCCCGGTGGCCAGCAGGACGTCGGCGCCGGCGGACCGCAGCGCGACGACGGCGTCCTCCATCACCGCGGCGAGCGCGTCGGGGTCGGCGCCGGGCCGCAGCAGGTCGTTGCCGCCGGCCACGACGCTGACCAGGTCCGGCGCCAGCGCGACGGCCGCGGGCAGCTGCTCGTCCACGACCTGGCCCAGCAGCCGGCCCCGGACGGCGAGGTTGGCGTACTCCACACCGCCCTGCGCGGCCGACAGCAGCGCGGCCAGCCGGTCGGCCCAGCCGACCGGGCCGCCGTCGGGTCCCGGGTCACCGACGCCCTCGGTGAAGGAGTCCCCGACCGCCACGAACCGCTGCCACGCCACCGGTGCATCCTCTCCCCTGCCCGACCCGGGATGATCGGCACCCATGCGCACCGACGTCGCCTGCACCCTGACCGTGTCCACCCCGGTGCCCGCCCGCGCCCTGCTGCAGGTCGCCGTCGCCGCGCCCGCCACCGAGGAGCTGACCATCGTCTCGGCGGGCACGCCGCGCACCCCGCTGGAGACCCAGGTGCACGGCGCCCGGGTGCACGAGGTGGACCTCGCCGCCGGCGAGACCACCATCGCCTACACCGCGTCGGTGCAGTCCGGGGGCGCCCCGCTCGAGGTCACCGCGGCCGACCGCGCCGAGTACGTGCGGCCCTCCCGGTACTGCCCGTCGGACCAGGTCGAGGGCTACGCCGCCCGCGAGTTCGACCAGGACGCCGACCGCACCCAGCTGGTGCGCACCGTCGCGCAGTGGGTGAGCGACCGGCTGGTCTACGTCTCCGGCGCCAGCCGCCCGGTCGACACCGCCATCGACACGCTGCTGGCCGGGTCCGGTGTCTGCCGGGACTACACCCACCTGACCGTCATGCTGCTGCGCGCCCTCGAGGTGCCCGCCCGGCTGGTCGCCGTGTACGCCCCGGGCCTGGCGCCGATGGACTTCCACGCGGTGGTCGAGGCCGACGTCGACGGGGTCTGGAAGACCGTCGACCCCACGCGGCTGGCCCCGACGTCGTCCCTGGTGCGGATCTGCCACGGCCGCGACGCCGCCGACACCGCGTTCCTGTCGCTGTTCGGCGGCCGGGCGACGCTGGGCCGGATGTCGGTCACCGCCACCCTGGACGGCGACCTCCCGGCCCCGTCCGAGGAGCCGTTCGCGCTGCCCTGAGCTACTGGTCCCGGAGGGTCTCCAGCAGGCGCAGCCAGACCTCGTTCATCGTCGGGTAGGCCGGGACGGCGTGCCAGAGCCGGCTGATCGGCACCTCGCCGACGACGGCGATGGTGGCCGCCTGCAGCATCTCCGAGACCCCGGGCCCGACGAAGGTGACGCCGAGCAGCACGTCGCGCCCGGTGTCGACGACGGCGACGGCCGTGCCGGTGTAGCCGTCGGCGAACAGCGCCGACCCGGCCACGCTCCCCAGCTCGTACCGGACGACGGTGTGCGGCAGGCCCCGCTCCTCCGCCTGCGCCGCGGTGATGCCGACCGAGGCGACCTGCGGGATGGAGAAGGTGACCTGCGGGGTGGCCGCGGTGTCGGCGGTGGCCACGAACGGCGACCAGTCGGCCAGCGAGACCTGGTCACCCTTGGCCCGGGCCACGATCGCCGCGCCGCCCTGCCGGGCCTGGTACTTGCCCATGTGGGTGAGCAGCCTGCGGCCGTTGACGTCGCCGATGCCGTAGAGCCAGTCGACCCCGCGCACCCGCAGCGAGTCGTCGACGTCGAGGTACTCCCCCGCGGTCAGCCCGACGGTCTCCACACCGATGCCCTCGGTGCGCGCCCTCCGGCCGGCGGCGACGAGGAACCGGTCGCCGCGGACCTCGCCGGCACCGGTGACCACGACGACGTCGGCGCCGTCCTGGCGCACCGCCGAGACCGAGGTGCCCAACCGGACGTCGACCCCGCGCCCGCGCAGCGACTCGGCCACCAGGTCACCGGCCTCGGGCTCCTGCCCGGCCAGCAGCCGGTCGCCGCGCTGCAGCAGGGTGACCTGCGAGCCCAGCGCCGACCACGCGGTGGCCATCTCCACGCCGACCACGCCGCCGCCCAGGATGACCAGCCGACCGGGTGCCTCCTGCGCGCTGGTGGCCTCGCGGGCGGTCCACACGTCGACGGAGTCGATGCCCTCCAGGGGCGGGACGGCGGCCGCCGAGCCGGTGCACACCGCCACCGCGTGGGTGGCCAGCAGCACCGTCTCGGTCCCGTCGGACGCGCGGACGACGACCCGCTTCTCCCCGTCCAGGCGGCCCTCGCCGCGGACCAGGGTGATGCCGGCCCCGTCGACCCACTGCGCCTGGCCGGAGTCGTCCCAGTTGCTGGTGAAGGAGTTGCGCCGGTCCAGGGTGGCCCGGACGTCCTGCTCGCCGGTGACCGCCGCGGCGGCACCGGAGACGGCGCGGGCCTCCTCGAGGACCTCGGTGCCGCGCAGCAGCGCCTTGCTCGGCATGCAGGCCCAGTACGAGCACTCGCCGCCGACCAGCTCGCTCTCCACGAGCGCGGCGGTCAGGCCGCCCCGCACCACGATGTCGGCCACGTTCTCGCCGGTCGAGCCGGCCCCGATCACGATCACGTCGAAGGTCTGCTCGGTGCTCACCTGTGCCAGTCTCGGGGTGTGGTCGACTGGCCGCATGCCGGTCGAGTCCGCCTCCTGGGGTTTCGCCTCCGCCCTGCGCCAGTACGCGGCCGGGGTCGCGCTGCTGTGCGTGCGCGACGACATCGACGACGTCGGGACGACGGTCACCTCGGTCATGAGCGTGTCGACCGAGCCGCCGCTGGTGGCCCTGTCCCTGACCACCGACGGCTACCCGCTGGAGGTGCTGGAGTCCGTCGGCTCGGCCGCGCTGACGTTCCTGGCCGCCGAGCACGAGATCGTGGCCAGCCGGTTCGCCTCGGCGGGCCGGCCCAGCGCGCGGCACCTGCTGGAGACGGTGCCCTGGCGGCGGGCCGAGCACAGCGGCGGGATCGTGCTGGAGCGCGGGGTGGCGGCCCTGGACTGCCGGGTCGACCGGCTCGTGGCCGCCGGCGACCACACCGTGGTGCTGCTGGAGGTGCTCGCCGTCCCGGTGCTCGAGGAGACCCGCGAGCCCCTGCTGCGGCTGCGCGGCCGCTGGACCGACGGCACCGGCCGCGCGTTCCGTCGTACCTGAGGAGTTCACTGGTGGTCGATGACCGCCGCACCGTTCTCCGAGTCCGCCGTCCGCCGGGCCCTGGTCCGCGCCGAGCGCGGCAGCACCCTCGACGCGGTCGAGGCCGAGGTGCTGCTGTCCGCCCGCGGCCTGGCCGAGGGCGAACCGCTGGACCGCCTGCTCACCGCCGCCAACCGGGTCCGCGACGCCGGCCTGGCCTCGGCCGGTCGCCCGGGCACGGTCACCTACAGCCGCAAGGTGTTCATCCCGCTCACCCACCTGTGCCGGGACCGCTGCCACTACTGCACGTTCGTCACCACCCCCGGGCAGCTGCGGGCCGAGGGCAAGGCGCCGTTCCTGTCCCCCGACGAGGTGCTGCAGATCGCCCGCGACGGCGCCGCGCTGGGCTGCAAGGAGGCGCTGTTCACCCTCGGTGACCGCCCCGAGGACCGCTGGCCGGTCGCCGCGGAGTGGCTGGAGGCGCACGGCTACGAGTCCACGCTGGGCTACCTGCGGGCGATGGCCATCCGGGTGCTCGAGGAGACCGGGCTGCTCCCCCACCTCAACCCCGGGGTGCTGTCGTGGGAGGAGATCCAGCGCCTCAAGCCGGTGTCGGCGTCGATGGGCATGATGCTGGAGACCACCGCGACCCGGCTGTTCAGCGAGCCCGGCGGCCCCCACTTCGGCTCCCCGGACAAGGACCCCGCCGTCCGCCTGCGGGTCCTCGAGGACGCCGGCCGCTCCGCCGTCCCCTTCACCACCGGCGTCCTGCTGGGCATCGGCGAGACCCCCGCGGAGCGGGTGGACGCCGTGCTGCGCATCCGGGAGTCCGCGCAGCGGCACGGGCACGTGCAGGAGGTGATCGTGCAGAACTTCCGGGCCAAGCGGCGGACGGCGATGGCCGCCACCGAGGACCTGGGGCTGCAGACCTACCTGGCCGCGGTGGCCGTCACCCGGCTGCTGCTCGGGCCGAGGCACCGGGTGCAGGCGCCGCCGAACCTCACCGACCGGGCCGAGCTGGGGCTGCTGCTGCGGGCCGGCGTCGACGACTGGGGCGGGGTCTCCCCGCTGACCCCCGACCACGTCAACCCCGAGCGGCCGTGGCCGCACATCGACACCCTGGCCGCGCTCACCGGCGAGGCCGGGTTCACCCTCCGCGAGCGGCTGGCCGCCCAGCCGGGCTACGTCACCGCGCCCGAACCGTGGCTGGACCCCCGCGTCCGCCCGCACGTGGCCGCCCTGGCCGGGCCCGACGGGCTGGCCGTCGAGGGCCGCCACCCCGAGGGCCGGCCGTGGCAGGAGCCCGACGAGACCTGGGGGTCCTCGGGCCGGGTCGACCTGCACACCGAGATCGACACGACCGGCCGCAGCACCGACCGGCGCGGCGACTTCGACGCCGTCTACGGCGACTGGGCCGAGCTGCGCGACCGCACCGCCTCCGCCCGGTCCGGGGCCTCGACCGCGTTGCCCACCGGCGACCCCGAGGTGCACGCCGCCCTCGCCCGCGCCGAGGCCGACCCCGCCGGGCTCACCGACGCGCAGTACCTCGCCCTGCTCGGCGCCGACGGCCCCGACCTCGACGCGCTGGCCGCGCTCGCCGACGCCGTGCGGCGCGACGTCGTGGGCGAGGACGTCACGTACGTGGTGAACCGGAACATCAACTTCACCAACGTCTGCTACACCGGCTGCCGGTTCTGCGCCTTCGCCCAGCGGCGCACCGACGCCGACGCCTACACCCTGTCCCTGGACCAGGTCGGTGACCGGGTCGACGAGGCCTGGGCCGGCGGGGCCACCGAGATCTGCATGCAGGGCGGCATCCACCCCGACCTGCCCGGCACCGCCTACCTCGACCTGGCCCGGGAGGTGAAGCGCCGGCAGCCCGGCATCCACCTGCACGCGTACTCGCCGATGGAGATCGTCAACGGCGCGGCCCGCACCGGGCTGTCGTTCCGGGAGTTCCTGCTGGCGGCCAAGGAGGCGGGGCTGGACTCCATCCCCGGCACCGCCGCCGAGATCCTCGACGACGACGTCCGGTGGGTGCTCACCAAGGGCAAGCTGCCGACCGCGACCTGGCTGGAGATCGTGCAGACCGCGCACGAGGTCGGCATCCCCTCGACCTCGACGATGATGTACGGCCACGTCGACGCCCCGCACCACTGGGTCGGCCACCTGCGCACGCTGGCCGCGCTGCAGGACCGCACCGGTGGGTTCCGCGAGTTCGTGCTGCTGCCCTTCGTGCACCACAACTCCCCGGTCTACCTCGCCGGCGTGGCCCGCCCCGGGCCGACGATGCGGGAGAACCGGGCGGTGCACGCCGTCGCCCGCCTGCTGCTGCACGGCCGCATCCCCCACATCCAGACCTCGTGGGTCAAGCTCGGCGACGCCGGCACCCAGGTGGTCCTGCAGGGCGGGGCGGACGACCTCGGCGGCACGCTGATGGAGGAGACCATCAGCCGGATGGCCGGCAGCGAGAACGGGTCGCTCAAGACCATCGCCGAGCTGGAGGCCATGGCCGCCGCCATCGGCCGCCCGGCCCGCCAGCGGACCACCGACTACGGGACGCCGAGCGCGGAACGGCTGGCCACCGCCCGCTCCGACGCCGGCCGCCGCGCCCTCACCCTGCAGATCACCCCGGTCTGACCCCGCCGGTCACCCGCGGTGACCGCGACGGGGCGGCGGTCCCCCGTCCCGGTGGACCTCGCCCCGAACCCACCCCTTCGGGTCGTGGAGCGCCCCGCGCTGCTTGACCCTCATCACTGGCAGTAACAGGGTCATCACGAAGGGCTCGGGCCAATGGCGACCTGGGTACGCCGCTCCGGCGCCCACCTTCTCCCGCTCCCGTCGCCAGGAGAACCACCGTGAGGCCACCCGCCCCGCCCCCGCCACGCCGCCGCCGGGCACTGCTCGTCGGAGCCGTGCTGATCGGCACCGCCACCCTCAGCGCCTGCCAGCTGCCCGACGTGAGCATGAGCCCGTCGGCCGCCGAGGTCGCCGTCACCAGCGCGCCCGCGGCCACCTCGAGCTCCCCCGCCGACCGGCGCAGCGGCACCGGCACCACCGACGAGGCCGTCGTGACGAGCCCGGCGACGACCGAGGCGGTCGCCGCGCCCACCCGTCCGGCCGGGGAGCTGGACACCGGGTCGGCCACCCACGTCGTCACCGCCGGTGACCGGCAGGTCGTCGTCGACTGGTGGACCACCCAGCAGGCCACCGCGTGGACCGCCGACGTCGAGAAGTCCGTGCAGCTCGCCGCCCACCTGGAGGGCGGCGACCCCGACCTCGAGGTGCTCATCACCCGCTTCTCCGCCGTCCTCGACGACGGCACGACCCGGACGTCGCTGGTGGACGACCGGGGCGAGTTCGCCTTCCAGCCGCCCTACCCCTACGGCACGGCGCTGACCGTGCCGGCCTCGCCCGCCGGCACCGCGTCGGTCTCCCTCGACGTGCAGTTCGACCTGCTCGTGGAGACCGAGCCCGGCTCGCAGCGCTACTTCCGCCAGACCGTCCTGGACACCCTCGTCCTCCCCTTCGCCGCCCCCGCCGGCGCCACCCCCAGCCAGGAGACCCGATGACCGACCTCGCCGTGCAGGGACTGCGCCGGGCGACCGACCGCGTCACCCTGCTCGCCCGCAGCGGGGGCGACGTCCCCGACGTCAGCACCCTGGTGCCCGAGCAGTTCAGCGACCGGCGCTCCAGCAGCAGCCGGCGGCACGCCACCATCGCGTGCGTCATCCCCGCCTACAACGAGGAGAGCACGATCCGCGCCGTGCTCACCTCGATCCTGGCCCAGACCCGGCCGCCGGACACCGTGCACGTGGTCATCAACAACACCGACGACGACACCGGGGAGATCGCCGGGGAGTTCGTCGGCGAGCACGAGCGGACCGTCAAGGGCCAGAAGTACTCGACCGTCGTGCACGTGCACGACATCGGGGTGAACCCGGACAAGAAGGTCGGTGCGCTCAACTACGGCTACTACGTCAGCCGGGGCCACGACTACATCCTCGGCGTCGACGGCGACACCACCCTCGACCGTTTCTGCGTCGAGTGGATGGAGAAGGAGATGGTCACCGACCCGCGCATCGGCGGGCTGTCGGCCATCTACTCCTTCGACAAGTCGGCGGTGAAGGGGCCGATGGCCAAGTTCCTCGTGGCCGGCCAGCGCGCCCAGTTCGCCGGGTTCAACATGGACAACCTGGTCCGCGGCCGGAACATGGCCGTGCTGGGCGGTCAGTGCTCGCTGTTCAGCGTGCGGGCGCTGGAGCAGGTCATGTACCTCAACCACCAGGCCGCGCCGTGGGTGCGCGACAGCGAGGTCGAGGACTCCAAGCTGTCGCTGCAGATCAAGGACGCCGGGTACAGCACCAAGATCAGCGCCCGGTCGCGGGCCGACGTGGGCCCGATGACCACGCTGCGCTCCCTGCACGGGCAGCAGGTCAAGTGGAACTACGGCGGCATCGACCTGCTGTGGCCCGGTCAGCGCGGGGACACCAAGGGGCAGCCGCTGCACCCCAACCTGCGGCTGCGCTGGTACGAGAACATCGCGATGGTGTTCAACATCGTCAGCCGCATGGCGTTCCTGCTGCTGCTGGCCGCCGCGCTGTCCATCGACGCGTTCGTGTTCAACCCCGTGTGGCTCATCCCGCCGGCCGTCGCGATGCTGCTGAACCTGCGCATCGCGGCCTCGATGCACGACAAGAGCGCCTCGGACATCTTCTACGCGCTGCTCGTGGTGCCCGCCGAGCTGTACATGTGGCTGCGCATGGGCCACTTCGTCACGGCGTGGGCGCAGTTCTTCGCCCGCTCCGACAAGGACAACTGGGCCGCGCAGGCCGCCGCCGAGCGCGGCCGGGGCTCGGCCTACGTCATGCCGCTGGTGTGCGCGGTGGCCACCTTCGCGGTGCTGATCTTCGCCTGGACGCAGCAGAGCCCGCAGATCCAGTCGGCGATCCTGTCCATCGGCTGGCCGGTCCTGTACCTGCTGACCGTGCTGCAGACGCTGTTCATGATCAAGAAGCTGGTCCGCCGCCAGCGCGGCTTCACGGTCTGACGCACCGGTCACCGGCCCGCCCCTACGGTGGGCCGGTGACCACCGACCTGGAGCAGCTGGCCGACCGCTTCGTCGACGAGTACGCCGCCGCCGTCCCCACGGTGGCGACCTACATCGGCGTCCGGGGCCACGACCACCGCTGGCCCGACCACTCCCCCGCCGGGCACGCCGCGGTGGCCGACCTGCTGCGCCGCACCGCGGCCGCCGTCGAGGCGGTGCAGCCGGTCGACCACCGCGAGGAGGTCGCCCGCGCCGCGATGGTGGAGCGGCTGTCCGCGGAGCTGGCCCGGTACGAGTCCGGGTGGGCCGGTTCCGACCTGAACAGCATCGAGTGCCCGCTGCAGAAGTTCCGCGAGACCTTCGACGGGATGGCGGTCGACACCGTCGAGGACTGGACGACGATCGCCGCGCGGCTGGAGGCCCTGCCCGCGGCGGTGGACGCCTACCTGACCGGGCTGGACGCCGCGGCGGACGCCGGGAAGGTCAGCGCCGCCCGGCAGGTCCGGCTGGCCGCGGCGGTGGCCCGCCGGTGGGCCGGCACGCCGCACGTCCCGGGCTTCTTCACCACCTTCGTCGCCGCCGCCCCCGCCGAGCTGGCCGACCGGCTGCGGCCGGCCGCGGACGGCGCGCACGACGCGTTCCTGCACTTCGCCGACCACGTCGAGCGGTCGCTGCTGCCGCGGGCACCCGAGGCCGACGGCGTGGGCCGCGATCGGTACGCCCTGGAGTCCCGCTTCTTCACCGGCGCGGACCTCGACCTCGAGGAGACCTACGCCTGGGGCTGGGCCGAGCTCGCCCGCGTCGTCGCCGAGAAGGCCGCCGTCGCCGAGACCATCGCGCCCGGGCAGGGCGTGGCCGGGGCGATGGCGGTGCTGGACGCCGACCCCGCCCGCCAGGTGCGCGGCCGGGACGCGCTGCAGCGGTGGCTGCAGGACACCGCCGACCGGGCGGTCGCCGCGCTGGACGGCGTGCACTTCGACATCCCCGCGCCGGTGCGCCGCATCGAGGGACGGCTGACGCCCACCTCCGGCGCCGGGGTCTACTACTCCGGCCCGACCGAGGACTTCAGCCGGCCGGGCCGGATGTGGTGGTCGCTGCCCGACGGCGTGGACGACATGACGACCTGGCGGGAGACCACGACGGTCTTCCACGAGGGCGTGCCCGGCCACCACCTGCAGATCGGCACCACCGTGCACAACGCGGCGACGCTGAACCGGTGGCAGCGGCTGCTGGACGACTGCTCGGCGCACGCCGAGGGCTGGGCGCTGTACTCCGAGCGGCTGATGGGCGAGCTGGGCTTCCTCGACGACGCCGGCGACCGGCTGGGCATGCTCGACGCCCAGGAGCTGCGCGCCGCCCGCGTGGTCCTCGACATCGGCGTGCACCTGGACCTGCCCATCCCGCCCGGCCACGGCGTCGACGCCGACCGGTGGAGCTACGACGTGGCGCTGCAGTTCCTCCGCGACCACGTGTCGATGGAGGACCGGATGCTGGTCGACGAGCTGCACCGCTACCTGGGGTGGCCCGGGCAGGCGCCGGTCTACAAGGTCGGCGAACGGGTGTTCCTCGCCGGCCGGGAGGCGGCCCGGGCCCGGCACGGCGACGCCTTCGACCTCAAGGCCTGGCACCGCGCCGTCCTCGACCTCGGCCCGCTCGGCCTGGGCCCCCTGGCCGAGGAGCTCGACCGCCTCTGACGCCGCCGGGGTGCGCGGTGGGGTGCGACCGGGTAGGCAGACCCCGTGCGCGCGATCACCTACCGCGAGTCCGGCGGTCCCGAGGTCCTGCAGCTGTCCGACCAGCCGGTCCCCGAGCCCGGCCCCGGCGAGGTCCGGGTCGCGCTCGCCGTCTCGGGGGTGAACCCGACCGACTGGAAGCGCCGCAGCACCGCCGCCCCCGGCGCCGACGCGCAGACGCCGAACCAGGACGGCGCCGGCACCGTCGAGGCGGTCGGCGAGGGCGTCGACCCGGCGCGGGTCGGCGAGCGGGTGTGGGTGTGGGAGGCGGCCTGGGAACGCCGCTTCGGCACCGCGGCCGAGCACACCGTCGTCCGGGCCGAGCAGGCCGTGCCGCTGGGCGACCACCCGTTCGAGCTCGGCGCTGCGCTGGGCATCCCGTTCATGACCGCGCACCGCTGCCTCACCATCGCCGAGCACCTGCCGCGGCGGCTGGAGCCCGGCTCGCTGACCGGCGCCACCGTGCTGGTGCAGGGCGGCGCGGGCGCGGTCGGCAACGCCGCGGTCCAGCTCGCCCGCTGGGCCGGCGCCACGGTCATCACCACCGTCAGCTCGCCGGAGAAGGCGGCGCTGGCCCGCGCCGCCGGCGCGCAGCACGTCGTGGACTACACGACCGAGGACGTCGCCGCACGGGTCCGCGAGATCGCCCCGGACGGCGTGCAGGCGGTGGTCGAGGTGTCCATCCGGGCCAACGCCGAGGTGGACACCAAGGTCGTCGCGCAGCACGCCTCGATCGCGATCTACGCCGACGACGGCGGCCCGGAGTTCAGCGCGCCCACGCGGGCCTTCATGGCGCTGAACGCCCGGTTCCAGTTCGTGCTGGTCTACACCGCGCCGGCCGAGGCCAAGGCGCAGGCGGTCGCCGACATCACCGCCGCGCTCGCGGCCGGTGCGATCCGGGTCGGCGAGGACGCCGGGCTGCCGCTGCACACCTACCCGCTGGCCGAGACCGCGGCCGCGCACCAGGCCGTGCAGGACGGCGCCGTCGGCAAGGTGCTGATCGACGTCACCGCCTAGGGCCAGGTCCGCCGCGGGGGCGCGGGGCAGGCGTCCCCGCGGCGGGTCCTCTCAGGCGCCGACGCCCAGGGAGCGGGCGATCAGCATGCGCTGCACCTCGCTGGTGCCCTCGCCGATCTCCAGGATCTTGGCGTCGCGGTAGAACCGGGCCACCGGGAACTCGTTCATGAACCCGTACCCGCCGTGCACCTGGGTGGCGTAGCGGGCGTTCTCCATCGCCATCTCCGAGCTGTACAGCTTGGCGATCGCGGCCTCGCGCTTGAACGGCTCGCCGCGCAGCATCCTCTCCGCCGCCCGGTAGTAGGCCAGCCGCGCGGTCGAGGCCCGCACCTCCATGTCCGCGATCATGAACTGGATGGCCTGGTTGCGGCCGATCGGTGACCCGAAGGCCTCCCGCTCGGCGGCGTACTTCACGCTCTCGTCCACGCAGCCCTGCGCCAGCCCGACGGCGAGGGCGGCGATGGCGATGCGGCCCTCGTCGAGGATCGACAGGAACTGCGCGTAGCCGCGGCCCCGATCCCCCACCAGGTTCTCCGCGGGCACGCGGACGTCGGTGAAGGAGAGCTCGCGGGTGTCCGAGGCGTTCCAGCCGACCTTGGAGTAGCGCTGGCCGACGACGAACCCCGGCGTCCCCGACGGCACGATGATCGCCGAGATCTCCTTGCCGCCGTCGGGCCGGGTGCCGGTGACCGCGGTGACGGTCACCAGCTCGGTGAGGTCGGTGCCGGAGTTGGTGATGAACGCCTTGGAGCCGTTGACCACCCACTGGCCGTCCTCCAGCCGGGCCGTCGTCCGGGTGGACCCGGCGTCGGAGCCGCCGCCGGCCTCGGTCAGCCCGAACGCGCCCAGGGCCTCCCCGGCGCACAGCCGGGGCAGCCACTCCTTCTTCTGCGCGGGCGTGCCGAACCGGAAGATCGGCATGGCGCCCAGCGACACCCCGGCCTCGAGGGTGATGGCGATCGAGGAGTCGACCCGGGCGAGCTCCTCCAGCGCGACGCAGAGGGTGAAGTAGTCCCCACCCGAGCCGCCGTACTCCTCCGGGATGGGCAGGCCGAACAGCCCGAGCTCACCCATCTGGCGCACGATGGCCGTCGGGAACTCGTCGGCCTCGTAGAACGCCCCGATCTGCGGGCGCACGACCTCGTTGGCGAACTCGCGGACCATGGTCCGCAGCGCCTCGGTCTCGGTGTCCAGCCGGTAGTCCAGCACCATCGCTCAGTCCCCCTCGGTCGCCCGTGGGGTCACCACGGCCACCTGCTCGTCCAGCCGGACCTGGTGGCCGGCGGTCACGGGGAGCTCGGTGACGACGCCGTCGACCGGCGCGGTCAGCACGTGCTCCATCTTCATCGCCTCGACGACCAGCAGCGGGGTCCCCGCCACCACCTCGTCGCCGACCGCGGCGCGCACGAGCGTCACCGTCCCCGGCATGGGGGCGGTCACCACCCCGTCGCCCGCCGCGGCCGCTCCCGCACCCGTCGTCCGCTCGACCAGCCGGAACGCCGCCGCGAAGCCCTCGATCCCCAGGTGCACCGTCGACCCGTCGCGGGCCGCGGCGTACCAGGTGGTCACGTCGTCCAGCGCCACCGCGAGCCGGTCGCCGTCCCGCCAGGCGCGTGCCCGCTGCGGGGCGCCCTCCCCCACCCGGACCTCCCCGTCGGCGGCGCGGCCCCGCGTGCGCACCGGCACCGGCTCACCCCCGGGCACGACGAACGTGCGGGTGGTCCAGGCGTGCTCGCCGACCCGCCAGCCGCCGGGCACCGACCACGGGTCCACGACCGCGCCGGTGGGCTCGTCGTCGAGCAGCAGCGCCAGCGCCGCGGCGGCGTAGGCCCCGGGCGGCGGGTCCTCGGCCCGCGTCAGCTGCTCGCCACGCCGCTCGATCAGCCCGGTGTCCAGGTCGCCGGCGACGACGGCGGGGTCGGCGAGCAGCGCGCGCAGGAACGGCACGTTGGTCGTGACGCCGAGGACGGCGGTGCGGCCCAGCGCCGCGACCAGCCGGCCGCGCGCGGTCTCCCGGGTGGGCCCCCAGGCGATCACCTTGGCCAGCATCGGGTCGTAGTCGGAGCCGACGACACCGCCCTCGACCAGCGAGCTGTCCACCCGCACGCCCTCGCCCGAGGCCTCGGTCAGCGCCACCACCCGGCCGGCCTGCGGCAGGAACCCCCGGGCGGGGTCCTCGGCGTACACCCGCGCCTCGATGGCGTGCCCGTCCAGGGAGACGTCGGCCTGCTCGAAGGGCAACTGCTCCCCCGCGGCGACCCGCACCTGCAGCTCGACCAGGTCCAGCCCGGTGACGGCCTCGGTGACCGGGTGCTCGACCTGCAGCCGGGTGTTCATCTCCAGGAAGTAGAAGTCGCGCGGGTTGTCCGCGTCGACGATGAACTCCACCGTGCCGGCGCCGGTGTAGCCCACCGCGGCCGCGGCGTCGACCGCGGCCTGGCCCATGGTGGCCCGCATCCGCGCCGACAGCAGCGGCGAGGGTGCCTCCTCCACGACCTTCTGGTGCCGGCGCTGCAGGGAGCACTCCCGCTCGCCGAGGTGCACGACGGTGCCGTGGGTGTCGGCCATGACCTGCACCTCGATGTGCCGGCTGTTGCCCACGTAGCGCTCGACCAGCAGGGTGTCGTCGCCGAAGGACGAGCGGGCCTCCCGCCGGGCGCCGGCGATCTGCTCGGCCAGCTCGGACTCCTCGCGCACCACCCGCATGCCCTTGCCGCCGCCCCCGGCCGAGGGCTTGAGCAGCACCGGGAACCCCGCGGCGACGGCGGCCGCGGCGACCGCGGCGTCGTCCATGCCCGGCTCGGAGGACCCGGGGACGACGGGGACGCCGGCCGCGGCGACGGTGGCCTTGGCCCGGATCTTGTCGCCCATCGCCTCGATGGCGGCGACCGGCGGGCCGATGAAGGCGATGCCCGCGGCCTCCAGGGCCCGGGCGAACTCGACGTTCTCGGACAGGAAGCCGTAGCCGGGGTGCACGGCCTCGGCGCCGGTGGCCCGGCAGGCGGCCAGCACGCGCTCGACCGACAGGTAGCTCTGCGCCGCCGGGGCCGGCCCGATGGGGACGGCGAGGTCGGCGACCCGGGTGTGCAGCGCACCGGCGTCGGCGTCGCTGTGCACCGCAACCGAGCGGATGCCCATCGACCGCAGCGTGCGGATGACGCGGACCGCGATCTCGCCGCGGTTGGCGACCAGGACGGTGGTGAACATCAGCCCACCACCGCCGTGGGCTCAGTCCTTGCCGACCTTGACCAGCCGGCGCTTCTTGACGGTGTAGCCCGGCGGCAGCGTGCCCTCGGCGAGGGCGCGCAGCGGGCAGCGCCCGCAGCGCGGCTTGTCGACGCAGCACTTCTTCTTCGGCATGCGCTGCTTGGCCATGCGGTGAGGTTAGCCATACCTGCCTCGGGCGGGAAGGGACGGTCCCGGGGGGCCGGTACCGTGCGGTCGACGTCCAGCACCGACGAGGAGACCCCGTGGCCGCCGAAGCCTTCGTGAACCAGCTCAACGTGCAGATCGGCAACGAGTTCGCCGCGCACCAGCAGTACGTCGCCTGCGCCGTCTACTTCGACCAGCAGACGATGCAGCAGACCGCGCAGCTGTTCTTCGACCAGGCCGCCGAGGAGCGCAGCCACGCGATGATGATGGTGCGCTACCTGCTCGACGCCGACGCCGAGGTGCGCATCCCCGCCCTGCCGGCCCCGGTCTGCGACTTCGCCGACGTCGTCGCGCCGATCGCGCTGGCCCTCGAGCAGGAGAAGCGGGTCACCCAGCAGATCAACGAGCTCACCGCGATCGCGCGGCGGGAGAACGACTTCGCCTCCGACCAGTTCATGCAGTGGTTCATCAAGGAGCAGGTCGAGGAGGTCTCCACGATGAGCGACCTGCTGGCCGTCGCCAAGCGCAGCGCGCACGACGTGGAGCAGATCGAGGACTACGTGCAGCGCGAGCACGTCGCCGAGGGCGTCGACCCCACCGCGCCGCGGGTCGCCGGCGCCTGAGTCACATCCGGAAGACGCCATAGCCGACCTCCTCCAGGGGGGCGTGCGAGACCGCCGACAGCGCCAGGCCGAGCACCGTGCGGGTGTCGGCGGGGTCGATGACCCCGTCGTCCCACAGCCGCGCGGTGGCGTAGTAGGGGTGGCCCTGCCGCTCGTACTGCTCGCGGACGGGGGCCTTGAAGGCCTCCTCGTCCTCGACCGACCACTGCTCGCCGCGGGCCGCCAGCCCGTCGCGGCGGACGGTGGCCAGCACGCCCGCGGCCTGCTCGCCGCCCATCACGGAGATGCGGGCGTTCGGCCAGGTCCACAGGAACCGGGGCGAGTAGGCCCGGCCGCACATCGAGTAGTTGCCGGCGCCGAAGGAGCCGCCGATGACCACGGTCAGCTTGGGCACCCGCGCGCAGGCGACCGCGGTGACCATCTTGGCGCCGTGCTTGGCGATGCCGCCGGCCTCGTAGTCGCGGCCCACCATGAACCCGCTGATGTTCTGCAGGAACAGCAGCGGCACCTTGCGCTTGTCGCACAGCTCCACGAAGTGCGCGCCCTTGACCGCGGACTCGCCGAACAGGATGCCGTTGTTGGCCACGATGCCGACCGGGTGGCCGTGGATGCGGGCGAACCCGGTGACCAGCGTCTGCCCGTAGAGGGCCTTGAACTCGGCGAACCGGCTGCCGTCGACCAGCCGGGCGATCACCTCGCGGACGTCGTAGGGCGTGCGGGAGTCCGGGGGGACGACGTCGTACAGGGTCTCGGCGGGGTACGCGGGCTCCTCGGTGGGGTGCACGTCCCACGGGGCCGGCGCGACGGGGGCCAGCGTGCCGACGATGCGGCGCAGGATCTGCAGGGCGTGCTCGTCGTCCTCGGCCAGGTGGTCGGTGACCCCGCTGGTGCGGCTGTGCAGGTCGCCCCCGCCCAGCTCCTCGGCGGTGACCACCTCGCCGGTGGCGGCCTTCACCAGCGGCGGGCCGCCCAGGAAGATCGTGCCCTGCTCGCGGACGATGACCGCCTCGTCGCTCATCGCCGGGACGTAGGCACCGCCGGCGGTGCACGACCCGAGGACGGCGGCCAGCTGCGGGATGCCGCGGCGGGACATCTGCGCCTGGTTGTAGAAGATCCGGCCGAAGTGCTCGCGGTCGGGGAAGACCTCGTCCTGGCGGGGCAGGAACGCGCCACCGGAGTCGACCAGGTAGAGGCAGGGCAGCTCGTTCTGCAGCGCCACCTCCTGGGCGCGCAGGTGCTTCTTCACCGTCATCGGGTAGTAGGTGCCGCCCTTGACGGTGGCGTCGTTGGCCACCACGACGACCTCGCGGCCGGCGACCCGGCCGACGCCGGTGATGATCCCGGCGGCCGGGGCGTCGCCGTCGTAGAGCCCGTGCGCGGCCAGCGGGGAGAGCTCGAGGAAGGGGCTGCCGGGGTCGAGCAGCGTGTCGACCCGGTCGCGCGGCAGCAGCTTGCCGCGGTCGGTGTGCCGGGTGCGGGCGCGCTCGCCCCCGCCCTGCGCGACGGCCGCCAGCTGCCCGGCGAGGTCGGCGGCCAGCTCGCGGTGCCGCTGCGCCCACCCGGCGGCGGCAGCCGGGTCGGGCGGCGGGGAGCTGGTCAGCACCGGTGCGTCCACGACCGGGATGTTAACCACCGTTCACGTCGGCGGTCCACCTCGGGGTGAACGCGGGTTAACATCTGCGGCATGACCGCGGAGCCGGACAGCGCGCTGCACACCGATGCCGCGCGCCCCTCGCGCCGCGAGCAGATCCTGCAGGCCGCCGCCCGGCTGTTCGCCGAGCGCGGGTCGCGCAGCGTCGGGGTCGACGACGTCGGCGCGGCGGTCGGGGTCACCGGCCCGGCGATCTACCGGCACTTCGCCAGCAAGGACGCGATGCTGGCCGAGATGCTGCTGCGGATCAGCGAGCGGCTGCTCGCCGGTGCCGACCAGGTGGTCGCCGACGCCGGCGAGGACCCGGCGGCGCAGCTGGCCGCGCTGGTCGCCTTCCAGGTCGACTTCGCGCTGGACAACCCCGCGCTCATCACGGTGCAGGACCGCGACCTGGGTGCCCTGTCCGACGACGACGCCCGCCAGGTCCGCCGGCTGCAGCGCCGCTACGTCGAGCGGTGGGTCGCGGTGCTCGCCGCGCTGCACCCGCAGGCCTCCACCGCCGACTGCCGGGCCCGGGCGCACGCGCTGTTCGGCCTGATCAACTCCACACCGCACAGCGCCGGGCGGCTGTCCCGCTCGGCGATGGCCGCCCTGCTCACCGCGATGGCGACGACGGCGGCCACCGCCTGAGGCCTACAGGTGGGGCTGCCCGGTCGAGGCGCTGGTCCCGCCGTCCACGGCGAGCACGGCGCCGGTGACGTAGCGCGCGGCGTCGCTGGCCAGGAACAGCACGGCGGGCGCGACGTCCCCGGGCTCCCCCGGCCGGCCCAGCGCGATGCGGTCCACGAACGGGGCCAGCGACTCCTCGTCCCGGCCCATGCCCTCGGTCAGCTCGGTGAGGGTGAACGCCGGCGCGACGGCGTTGAGCCGCACGCCCTGCGACCCCCAGTCCAGCGCCAGCGACCGCACGAAGTTGGTGATCGCCGCCTTGGTCGCGTTGTAGGCGGCCTGCCCCCAGTCGCCGCGGTCCCCGGACACGCTGGACACCGCGACCAGGTTGCCTCGCGAGGTGGCCAGGTGCGGCAGCACGTTCTTGGCCAGGTGGAAGAAGCCGTCGACGTTGGTGGCCCGCAGCGAGGCCCAGTCCTCATCGGCCAGCTCGGTGAGCGGACCGCTCTCGTAGCCCGCCGCGTTGGAGACCACGACGTCCAGCCGACCGAACCGCTGCACCACCTGCTCGACGAGCGCGGCGACCGCTGCCCCGTCGGCCACGTCGGCCGGCACCGCCACCGCGCGGTCGGCGGGCCGCCCCTCCAGCGCCTGCTCGAGGCGCTCCTTCCGGCGACCGGTGATGACCACGGTCGCGCCGGCGTCCAGGAACGCGTCGGTGATGGCCCGCCCGATGCCCGTCCCACCCCCGGTGACCAGGACGACGGTGTCGGTGAAGTCGAAGCTCGCGTGCTGCACGGGGGGCCTTCCTGCTCAGGTCGTGGACCCGACCGGGCTACCCGGTCCCCGCGCGGTCAGTCCTGGGTCGCGACGAGCTCCAGGCCGTCGTCGGCCAGCTGCTGCAGCCCGGCCGGGGCGCCGGCCTGGCCAACCCACGACGTCTCCACGATGACCGCCACGTCGTCCTCGGTGGTGCTGGCGTAGTCGGCACTGCGCAGCTCCTCGGGGCCGCCGGGGTAGCGGGCGCCCTCGCGGAGCAGGTCGGAGACGTTGCCGGTGCCCGAGACGTCGGTGAGCGAGAGCAGGGCGGTGGCGCGGGCGGCGTCGGGCATGGTCACCCGGGACACCGACACGACCGCCGGCACGCCGTCCACGTCGGCCGACCACAGAGCGCGGGAGAGCCCGAGGCAGTCCGTCGTGCCGAAGAACCCGCTGATCGCGCCGTAGGCGTGGTCACGGCAGGTGGTGTCGTACTCGACGACCTGCAGGGTGTAGTCCGTGCCGCCGACGGTCTGCACCGTGCCCACCGGCTGCGCGGCCGGCGTGGTCGGGCCGGTGCTGGTGGGGGCGGCCGAGGACGTCGGCGCGGCGTCCCCGGTCCCGCCGTCCTCGGAGCCGCGGCCGGTCAGCCACAGACCGCCCAGTCCGAGCAGCACCACCAGGACGACGGCCGCCAGCACCACCAGCAGGCCGCGCCGCGACCGCCGGGGACGCTGCGGGTCGCCGGGAGGCCCGGGTGGCGGGGTCCAGGACGGCGGCCCGGCCACGTCGCCGGTGTGCGCCGGGGCGGCGAAGATCCCGCCGATGCCGCCGGTCTCGTCGGGCTGCGCCGGGGCCTGGTGGAGCGGCGGGGCCTCGGCCGCGGGCGCCGGCCGCGGGACGATGGCCTGGGTCTCGTGCCACGCCGGCTCGGGTCGGGAGGGGGCCTCGGGCCGGGACGGCGGGGCCTCGGGCCGGGACGGCGGGGCCTCCGGCGCGGACGGCTGGCCGGTGGGGGCCGCGCCGCCCAGCAGCGAGACGGTGTCCCCCCCGGCGCGGGGTGCGGGCGCCTGCTGCGCCGCCGCGGCCGCCGCGAGGGCCGCGGCCGCCGCCGGGTCCACGAGCGGGCCGCGCGGGGACCCGACGGGCGCACCCGAGGACCCCGGACCCGTGGCGGGCCAGTCGGTGCGGGGAGCCGGTGGGGTGGCGGTCGGGCCCGCCGGGTGGGCGCTGGGCTGGTCGGCGAAGCCCGCCGGGGCGATGAGCTCGCGCCGGCGCAGCACGTAGGGCGAGTAGGGGAAGCCCTCGCCGTTGAGCTCCTCCACGGCGGGGCTGCGGCCGGCGACGCCGAGCGCCTCCAGCGCGGCCCGGACGTCGGCGGTGGTCCACAGCCGGGGGTTCCCGGTTCCGGCGTAGCGGGCGGCGCGGGCGATGCCCAGCAGCAGGGAGCGGGACTCCAGCAGCGCGACCTGGTCACCCTCGCCGAGGTCGCCGTCGGCGGGCACCAGGCCGGTCAGCTCGCCGTGCAGCACCGTCAGCCGCGCGATGCGCCCGGGCTCGAGCCCGGCCCGGCGCAGCCGGGTGGCGGCCTCCATGCCGGCCCGCATCAGGCCGTCCAGCGGCGTGGAGCCGCCCCCGGCCAGGCGCAGCACGTCGCCGGGGCCGGCCCCGGGACCGATGGTCCAGGACCCCTCGGGCAGCACGGTGACCACCCCGGACTGCCGCACGACCTCGACCACGCGGACCACCGCGACGCCCTCGGGGACCAGCACGACCGCGTCGCAGATGCGGCGGTCCATCGGGCCGTCCGACAGCGCCAGGGAGGCCACCAGCGCCCCGCGGACGGAGCCGCCGGTGTCCCAGCTGGCCAGCTCGGCGAAGAACGCGCGCTCGGCGGGGGTCTCGAGCCCGGAGGGCGTCAGGATCAGCACTGCGCTGCGCCGCCCTGCCCCCGGGTCGCGCGCATCTCGGTCATCGCCCCGACGTTACGACATCGGCGCGGTGGGCCCGGGACTCACGGTGCGGACGCGCCGCCTGCGGCCACCGGGACGTCGGCCACCGACGCGGTGCGCCAGCGGGCCCACCACCGGGACGCCGCGATGCGGTCGACGACGGCCCACAGCACGGCGAAGCCCAGCCAGACGAACGGGGCCACGTGCCAGTCCCACGGCGGGATGACGGCGACGAACTCCTGGACGAAGGCGGCCAGGAAGACCGCGGCGGCGACCGGCACGCCGGCGGCCCAGCCCGGCACCCGCCACCGCACGGCGAGGTCCACCAGCACCGCGCCGGCCAGCAGCATCACCGGCAGCACCGAGGGCGGGAACCCGGTGGCGACCAGCAGGCCCCAGGTCACCGCGCGGTAGCCGAGGTAGGCGGCGGTGAGCAGGGTCGCCGTCCAGCGGTAGCCGGTGACCTTCCGGGCCACGACCAGGGTCAGCAGCCCGGCGCAGATCAGCCACGCCGGGTGCACCCACGACGGCACCGGGAGCATGAAGCTGGTCGGCGACTGCCCCTGCGCCGCGGCGAAGTCCAGCAGCTGGGGCTCGGCGGTGGTGTGCCCGGCCTGGTAGTCGGCCAGGGACAGGACGCCGTACTCCTGGTGCTGGTTGGGGAACAGGACGTTCTCCAGGAAGAAGAACCACAGGCCCAGGTGGACGGCGGCGCCCACCCGCCCCGGCGCCGCGTGCAGCCACCAGCCGCGCAGCGCACCGGCCAGCATGATCGCGGTGCCGACGTACAGCAGCATGTGGCTGGGGCTCCAGCTGGTGATGTCCAGCCCGTTGATGCGGTGGTTGACGATGTCGATCGGCACCGCGAGCAGGAAGGTCGCCGTCCCCACCTGCATCCAGCGCAGCGCCCGCCGGTCGACCCCGCGGCCGGAGTAGCTGTGCACCACGACGAGGGCGACGACCAGCACGGTGCCGGCGGAGTTGAGCAGGTGCGGGGGCGCCAGGTCGTCGCGCAGCCACTTGAAGTGCCAGGAGACGTCCCACGACGACCCGAGCATCTTCAGCGCGAAGGCCAGCAGCCAGCCGCCGTAGAGCCAGCGCAGCTCGGTCTCGCTGGTCGCGCGGCCCGGACGCCCCGGGGTCATGGCGTACGCCCACAGCCAGCGCAGCGCGGCCACCGGGTGCCGCAGGGCGGCACGCACCGAGGCGGGGGCAGGACGGGGGACGTCGACCGTGCGGGTGTCCAGGGTCATGGGAGCGGCTCCTGCGGCAGGCGAGCCAGCAGCGTATCGACCTGGGGGGCCGGGGTCAGCACCTTCGAGTGGCGCGCGGCGGACTTCTGCCGTAAGGGCGCGGCCGCTGCGGGACGGGTGCGTACTGTCGCCTCCCGTGGCAGGCAACGGAGCGCACAACCTGGTCTGGATCGACTGCGAGATGACCGGGCTGGACCTGGGCAGCGACAAGCTGATCGAGATCGCCGTCGTGGTCACCGACTCCGAGCTGAACGTGCTCGACCCCGGGCTGGACGTGATCATCCACGCCGACGACGAGGCCCTGGCCGGGATGGCCGACGTGGTCGTCGCGATGCACGCCAAGTCCGGGCTCACCGAGGCGGTGCGGGCGTCCACCGTGACGCTGGCCGAGGCCGAGGAGCAGGTGCTGGCCTACGTCAAGCGGTTCGTGCCCGAGCGGCGCACCGCCCCGCTGTGCGGCAACTCGATCGGCACCGACCGCGGCTTCCTGGCCCGCGACATGCCGACGCTGGACGACCACCTGCACTACCGGATGGTCGACGTCTCCTCGGTCAAGGAGCTGGCCCGCCGCTGGTTCCCCCGGGTCTACTTCAACCAGCCACCCAAGGGCCTGGCGCACCGCGCGCTGGCCGACATCCTGGAGTCCATCCGGGAGCTGGCGTACTACCGCGGTGCGGTCTTCGTGCCGGCCCCGGGCCCGACCACCGAGCAGGCCCAGGCGGCGGCCGCGGCGGCCACCGACGTGTACGCGCCCCTGCTGGCCCCTCCGCAGGGCAGCTGAGGGCTCCGGTACGCTTCTCGACGGCCCGCCCCGTGCGGGCCGACGGTGGGTGTAGCTCAGCTGGTAGAGCGCCAGGTTGTGATCCTGGATGTCGCGGGTTCGAGTCCCGTCACTCACCCCACACGCGCAGAGGCCCCCGATCCGCACCGGATCGGGGGCCTCTGCCGTGCCGGGGTCAGCTGAGTGCGCTGCCGGCCACCCACTGGTCCCACGGGATGGCCCAGTCGTAGATGTCGCCGTCGGCGCGCGACAGCGTCGGGCCGATCGAGTTCACGACCTCGACCACGTCGCCGGGCTGGGAGAAGTCGTAGAACCACTGCGCCCGGTCGGTGGACAGGTTGATGCAGCCGTGCGAGACGTTCGAGGAGCCCTGCTGCCCCACCGACCACGGCGCGGCGTGCACGAACTCGCCGTTGTTGGAGATGCGGGTCGCGTACTTGACGTCGGTGCGGTAACCGCCCGGGGCGTCCACGGCCAGGCCGAAGGTGGAGGAGTCCATGGTGATGTCGGCGAACTTCTCCAGCACCACGTGCGCCCCGTTGCGGGTCGGGTTGGCGTTGCTGCCGGCGCTCATCGGGTAGGTCTGCACGACCTGGTCGCCGGAGTACACGGTGAGGGTGTGCGACCCCGCGTCGGCGACCGACACGTGCTTGTCGCCGACCGTGAAGGAGACCGTGCGGTTCTTCTCGCCCCACACGCCGTCGCCGAGGTCGACGCCGTACAGGTTCGCGTCGACCGTGACCTGCGTGTTGGCCGGCCAGTAGGTGGAGGGCCGGAAGTGCACCTCGGTGTCGCTCATCCAGCTCCAGCGGCCGTCGGTGGGCGTGGAGCTGGTGACCACCAGGTTGCGCTCGACCTCGGCCTTGTTGGTGACCGGTTGGTCGAAGAAGACCCGGATCGGCATGCCGACGCCCACGGTGGTGCCGTCGAGCGGGCCGATGGAGGGCGTGCTGACCGAGGCCGGCGCCACCGTGGTGAACGACCCGCTGGCGTCGCTGCTCGCGCCGTCGGCGTTCTGCGCCGTGGCGGTGACCGTGTAGGAGGTGCCGTAGGCCAGCGGCGCCGCGGGCGTCCAGACGCTGGTGGTGCCCGCGGCGGCCGACCCGGAGGACGGCGCCGCCGACGCGGAGGCCGACGCGGAGGACGACGACGCCGACGTGGCGGACGAGGAGGACGCCGCGGGAGCTGCCGGCGCGGCGGCCGGGACCTCGGTCAGGGTGCCCTGCACCGGCGTGCCGGCCCCGTCGGTGACCGTGACGTCGGTGATCGAGCCGCCGACCACCGTGGCCTGCAGCGGCGTGGCCGGGGACACGTCGGTGGCGCCGTCGGCGACGGACAGGCTGACCACGGCCGGGTCGGCCGCGGCGGTGGTGCCCGCCGCGCTCGCCCCGCCGCCGGTGGCATCGGGCCCGCAGCCGGCCAGCACCACCAGCACACCGGTGGCGCCCAGCGCGAGCGCGGAACGACGGTTGATCAGCAGAGCCACGTGCGACATCCCCCTCACCAGGACCGGCGCGGTGGCACCGGGGTCCGTCAGCCAGTGTGCCCCCGACCGCTGACAATTCGCTGTCACGCAGCGCACGCCACCCCGGGTCGCGGGGGTCGGGAGGGCCCGTGTACCGTTCCTCGGGTCGCCGCAGCGCAGCGACACCGCGCCATTAGCTCAATTGGCAGAGCAGCTGACTCTTAATCAGCGGGTTCGGGGTTCAAGTCCCTGATGGCGCACCACCACCCAGCCGGCCCCGTCCCCCCAGGACGGGGCCGTTCTGCTGTCCGCACCCGGGAGGACGCCGTGAGCACCGCCGAGCAGGGCCACCGCAGGGCCGAGGAGTACCTGGAGCTGGTGGCGCAGGGCCGCCGCGCCGAGGCCGACGCCGTCCTCGCCACCGCCGACGACCTGGCCTCGATCACCTACCTGGGCGCCGCCTTCACCGCCGTGTCCCGCAGCGGCGCCCGCGAGCTCTCCCCCGCCCAGCGCGCCCAGGCCACCGGCCGGCACATGCGGCTGGCCGCCCAGCGCGACGCCGCGCGCCGCGACCCGGTGGCGCTGCGCCCCTGGCTGGCCGCACTGGCCCGCGAGGCGGAGTTCGTCCGGGAGATGCAGGCCACCGCCGCGGCCCGCGCCCTCAGCGACGGGTGACCCGCACCGCCACCGGCAGCACCAGCACGAGCAGCCCGGCCAGCACGGCGTAGGACAGCTCCAGCCCCACCGCGGCCGCGACCACCCCGACCGCGAGCGCCCCGAGCCCGGTGCCGGCGTCGAAGGCGGCGTTCCAGACCGCGCTGGCCGTCGTCGTGCCCCGCTCCCCCGCCCGGGCCATCGCCACCACCAGCGTGGTGTTCTGCGACCCGCCGTAGGCGACCCCGAAGACCGCGGCCCCGGCGTACACCGCGGCGTCGGCGTCCAGCCCGACCGCGAGCAGCACCAGCCCCAGCACGCCGAGCAGCAGGGCGGCCGGCAGCAGCACCCGGGTGCCGTACCGGTCGGTGAGCACGCCGCCGGCCCAGCGGCACAGCGCCCCGGTGGCACCGAACACCAGCAGCGCGACGGTGGCCACGACGCCGTCCGGCCGGGCGATCGGCAGGAAGGTGACCACCCCGGCGCCGGCGAGGGTGACCACGAGCAGCACCGCCGACGGCGGGGCCGCCGCGCGCACCGCCGGCCCCGCCGGGTCCCCGGACGGGGCGGTCACGGCGCGGGGCACCGCCCGCACCAGCCGGGGCACCGCCAGCAGGCCCAGCAGCGGCAGCGTGGCCACGGCCACCACCAGCGGGAACCGGTCGGAGAGCACCAGCGCCACCCCGCCCGGCGTCGCGGCCAGCGTGGGCAGCCCCAGCGCCAGGCCGTAGAGGCCCAGGGACTCCCCGCGGCGGGACGGCGGCACCACCCGGGCGGCGATGGTGGCGCCCAGCACGGTCAGCACGCCGAAGCCGGTGCCGCGCACCGCCGACACCGCGCACAGCCACCCGACGCCGTCCCCGAGCAGGTACAGCGGCGCGGGCCCGCCGATGGCCAGCAGCCCGCCGGCCAGCACCGGACCCAGCCCGACCCGGCCGACCAGCCGGGGCACCGCGAGCTGGGTGAGCACCGTGGCGGCGAGGAAGACGGTGGTCACCAGGCCGGCGGCCGCCACGCCTGCTCCCCCGCGGACGGCGTAGGAGGGCAGCGCGGCCAGCGTCACCGCGTAGCTGGTGAACCCCAGCAGGGACGCCGCCAGCAGCGCCCGGACGGCGGGGACCCGCCACACCGGCCCCGTCCCCCGACCCGTCTGCTGCCCCGTCTCCTGCTCCGCCACCCCGTCCATCGCCCCCGCGATCCTGCCCTGCCGCCGATACGGTCGGGCCATGGCCGATCCCGATGCCCCGCCGACCACCGTCTCCGTCGTCGTGATGGGCGTGTCGGGCACCGGCAAGTCCACGGTGGGGGTGGGCATCGCGCGGGCGCTGGGCTGCGACTTCGTCGAGGGCGACGACCTGCACCCGCCGGCCAACGTCGAGAAGATGCGCTCGGGCACCCCGCTGGACGACGACGACCGCTGGCCCTGGCTGCGCGCGGTCGCCGCCCGGGTCGGCGAGCACGAGGCCGCCGGCACCGACCTGGTGATCACCTGCTCGGCGCTGAAGCGGTCCTACCGGGACCTGCTGGTCGAGGGCCACCCGTCGGTCTGGTTCGCCCACGTCGACACCCCGCACGAGGTGCTGGTCGAGCGGCTGCGCAGGCGGCGGGGCCACTACATGCCGGGCTCGCTGCTGGACAGCCAGCTCGCCACCCTCGAGCCGCTGGGCGACGACGAGCCCGGCCACGCGTACTCCGGCCAGGGCTCGGCGCAGCAGACGGTGGACGCCCTGCTGGCCGAGCTCCGGGCGGAGCGTCAGCCCATGTAGGGGTACTCGTGCGACCGAGGCGGGGCGAAGGTCTCCTTGATCACCCGCGTCGAGGTCCAGCGCTGCAGGTTCTGCGCGGCGCCGGCCTTGTCGTTGGTGCCCGAGGCCCGGGCCCCGCCGAAGGGCTGCTGGCCGACGACGGCGCCGGTGGGCTTGTCGTTGACGTAGAAGTTGCCCGCCGCGTTGCGCAGCGCCCGGGTGGCGTGCGCGATCGCCGTCCGGTCCTGGGCGATGACCGCACCGGTGAGGGCGTAGGGCGACACCGACTCCATCTGGGCCAGGACGGCGTCGTGGTCGGCGTCCTCGTAGACGTGCACCGCCAGCACCGGGCCGAAGAACTCGGTGCGGAACACGTCGTGCTCGGGGTCGGTGCCCTCGATGACCGTGGGCCGGACGAAGTAGCCCTCCGAGTCGTCGGCGGTGCCGCCGGCGACCACGGTGAGCGCGTCGTCGGTGCGGGCGCGGTCCAGGACGCCGGAGAGCTTGGAGAAGGACTTCGCGTCGATGACCGCGCCCATGAAGTTGGCGAAGTCGGTGACCGGTCCCACCGGTAGCGAGTCCACCAGCCCGGCGAGGTCGTCGCGCAGCGTGGTCCACAGCGAGCGGGGCACGTAGGCGCGCGAGGCCGCCGAGCACTTCTGGCCCTGGTACTCGAAGGCGCCGCGGACCAGCGCGGTGCGCAGCACCTCGAGGTCGGCCGACGGGTGGGCGAACACGAAGTCCTTGCCGCCGGTCTCGCCCACGATGCGCGGGTAGGTGCGGTAGTCGGCGATGTTCTGCCCGACCGTGCGCCACAGGTGCTGGAAGACCGCGGTCGAGCCGGTGAAGTGGATGCCGGCCAGGTCGCGGTCGGCGAGCACGACGTCGGAGACCGCGACGCCGTCACCGGGCAGCATGTTGATGACGCCCTCGGGCAGCCCGGCGGCCTCCAGCAGCCGCATCAGCTGGTGGGCGGCGAACTGCTGGGTGGGCGAGGGCTTCCAGACCACCGTGTTGCCCATCAGCGCGGGCGCGGTGGGCAGGTTGCCGGCGATGGCGGTGAAGTTGAACGGGGTGATCGCGTAGACCACGCCCTCCAGCGGGCGGTGGTCCACCCGGTTCCAGACACCGGGCGAGCTGACCGGCTGCTCGGTGTGGATCGCCTGCGCGAAGTGCACGTTGTAGCGCCAGAAGTCGGCCAGCTCGCAGGCGCTGTCGATCTCGGCCTGCTGCGCGGTCTTGGACTGGCCGAGCATCGTGGCGGCGTTGAGGGTCTGGCGCCACGGGCCGGCCAGCAGGTCGGCGGCCTTGAGGAACACCGCGGCGCGGTCGTCCTGGGACAGCTCGGCCCAGCCCGGGGCGGCGGCCTTCGCGGCGGCCAGCGCGTCCCGGGCGTCGTCGCCGGTCGAGTGCGCCGACGTCCCCAGCACCTGGGCGTGCGCGTGCGGGGCGACGACGTCGAAGCGCGCCCCGCCGGCCATCCGCTGCCGGCCGCCGATCGTGGCGGTGAGCTCCTCGGTGGAGCCGGCCAGGCGGGTGAGCTCGGCCTGCAGCTGCGCCCGCTCGGGCGAGCCGGGGGCGTAGTCGAGCACCGGCTCGTTGCGCGGGGCGGGGACCTGGGTGATGCCGTCCACGGGAGAGTCAGCCCTTTCAGGAGGTGGTGACGAGGGAGCGGAGGAAGAACTGCAGGTTGGCCGGGCGCTCGGCCAGGCGGCGCATGAAGTAGCCGTACCAGTCGGCGCCGTAGGGCACGTAGGCCCGCACGGTGTGCCCCTCGCGGGCCAGCCGCTGCTGCTCGCCGGTGCGGATGCCGTAGAGCAGCTGGAACTCGTAGCTGTCGGCCGACCGGCCGGTCTCGGCGACGAGCTCCAGCACCCGGGCGATCATCGCGGGGTCGTGCGTGCCGGCCATCGGGTAGCCGTCGCCCCGGAAGAGCACGTCCAGGCAGCGGCGGTAGGCGGCGTCCACCTCGGCCTTGTCGGTGAAGGCCACGGTGCGCGGCTCGGCGTAGGCGCCCTTGACCAGCCGCACCCGGGACCCGGCGACGGCCAGGGCAGCGGCGTCGGCCTCGGTGCGGTGCAGCGCCGACTGCAGCACGGCACCGGTGCCCGGGTGGTCGCGGCGCAGCTCGGCCAGCACCGCGAGGGTGGAGTCGACCGTGGTGTGGTCCTCCATGTCCAGGGTCACCGTGGTGCCCTGCGCGGTGGCGGCCTCGGCGACCGGGCGGACCAGTTCCAGGGCGGTGTCGTGCCCGCCGGGCAGGGCCTGCCCGAACGCCGACAGCTTGACCGACACCTCGGCGGCCGGGCCCAGCTGCAGCGGGGCCAGCCCCTCGAGCAGGGCCAGGTAGGCGTCGCGGGAGGCGACCGCCTCGGCCCGGGTGGTGATGTCCTCGCCCAAATGGTCCAGGGTGACGGCGATGCCGTCGGACTGCAGCGCCCGGACGGCGGCCAGCGCGTCGGGCAGCTGCTCGCCGGCGACGAACCGGTCGACCACCCGGCGGGTGACCGGGGTGCCGACGACGGCGCGGCGGAGGCCGGGACGGCGGGACGCGACGAGCAGGGCCTGACCGAGCACGGTGACCTCCAGGAGCAGTGGGTGCACCGACCGTAGGAGTGAGGCGGGAGCGGTCACCAGCGACAGCTGTCCGGAGTCGTTCGTACGATCGTCTGATGCGTGACGACCTGCAGGACATCGTGGACGAGGTGTCCCGGCTGCTCGGCGCGCCCGCGACCCTGGAGGACCCCGACTTCACCCTGCTGGCCTTCTGCGCCCAGGGCGAGGACGCGCTCACCGGCCTGGACGCCGTGCGCACCCGCTCGATCCTGACGCGGGGCTCGCCGGCGGCCACCCGGCGCTGGTTCACCGACTTCGGCATCGACCGCGCGACCGGGCCGCTGCGCACCCCGGCCGACCCGGCGGCCGGGATCCTGACCCGGCTGTGCCTGCCGGTGCGCCACCGCGGCCGGCTGCACGGCTGGCTCTGGCTGCTCGACGAGGGCCGCACCGACCTCGACGCCGCCGACGCCCCGGGCCTGGCCGAGGCCGTGGCGCTCGCCGACCGGGCGGGCGCGGTGCTGGCCACCCGGCCCGCCGCCGGCGACCCCGCGGGCGACCTGCGCGCCGCGCTCACCGGCGACGCCGCGGCGACCGACCGGCTGGCCGCGGCACTGGGCCCGGGCACCCCGGTGGCCGTCGTCGCGCTGCACCCCGCCGACCCCGGGCTGCCCGCCGGCTGGACCGCACCCGGCGCCGGTGCGGTGTCCGCCGTCCTGGGCACCGCGGTGGCCGTCCTCATCCCGCTGCCGCACCGCGGCGACGCCCGGCCGGCGGTCGCGCTGTCCGCGGCGGCCCTGCAGCGGCTGCCCGCCGGCAGCACCGCCGGGGTGGCCGCCGCGCGCACCGGCTGCGGGGAGCTGCGCCGCCAGTGGGCCGAGGCGACCGACGCCGCCCGGGTGGCCGCGGTCGACCCGGCGCTGGCCCCGGTGGCGTCCTGGGCCGAGCTCGGTGCCTGGCGCCAGGTGGTCCGGCTCGACGGCCCGGACCCGGCGTTCGCCCCGCTGCTGGCCGACCCGGTGCTCACCCGCACCGCCGAGGTGTGGCTGGACCGGGCGGCCTCTCCGCAGCGGGCCGCCGCCGAGCTCGTCGTGCACCGGCAGACGCTGTACTACCGGCTGGGCCGCATCGCCGAGCTCACCGGCCTGGACCTCGCCGACGGGGGCGACCGGCTGGCCCTGCACCTGGCCGTCCGCTCGGCCCGGCTGGCTGCCGCCCCCACCGGGGCTGCTCTAGGGTCGAGGGCCTCATGACGAGGGACGCGAGCACCGACGGGGAGTCCCCCACCGACGACGTGATGCGGCGCCTGCGCACCGCCACCGCGACCGAGCACCAGCAGCTCGAGGACACCCTCGACCTGATGGACGACGGGCTCACCGTGGCCCGCCTGACGACGGTGCTGCAGCGGATGCACGCCTTCTGGGTGGCCGCCGAGGCGGGCCTGGACAGCTGGGCCGCCGCCCACCCGGCCATCGCCGCGGGCCTGGACTGGGCCGACCGGCGGCGGGCGGGCCTGTTCGCCGCCGACCTGGCCGCCCTGGGCGCCGTCCCCGCGGCCGACCCGCTGCCCGAGGTGCCGGCACCGGCGTCCACCGACGAGGCGCTGGGCGCGATGTACGTGCTCGAGGGCTCCACCCTGGGCGGGGTGTTCATCGACCGGCACCTGGCGGCGCTGCCCGGGTTGGCCGGTGCCGGCCCGGTCCGCGCGTTCAGCCCGTACGGCGAGGCCACCGGCGCGCGGTGGGCGGCGTTCCGCCGGGCCACCCGCGAGCACGTGACCCGCGGGGGTGACGCCGACGTGGTCGTCGGCGCGGCACGCCGTACCTTCGTCCTGATGGCCCAGTGGTGCGCCGACGTCCAGCAGCGGGCGTCCCACCCGACCGACCCGCCGACTCGACGTCGAGGTGCTGCCGCGTGACCGACACCCAGCCCGTGCAGTGGCTGGCTCCCGGTACGCCGGTGGACCTGACCAACTGCGAGCGCGAGCCCATCCACATCCCGGGCAGCATCCAGCCCCGCGGCGTGCTCATCGCCGTCAGCGAGCCCGACCTGGTCGTCGAGCAGGTCTCGGAGAACCTCGCCGACGTCGTCGGCACGCCCTGGGAGCGGGCGCTGGGCCGGCCGCTGGCCGAGGTCATCGGCACCGTGCCCGCGCAGGCCGTGGCCCGCAGCGCGGCCGCCTTCGGTGACCTGCGCGAGCGCAACCCGGTCGAGCTCACCCTGGACCTGGACGGCACCCCGGTGCCGGTCGACGCGATCCTGCACCGCATCGTGCACGGCGGCGGCCGGCTGGACGACGCCCACCAGCGGGTCGACGAGCAGGGCCGCACGGTGGCCAGCACGCTCGTGGTCGAGCTGGAGCCCGCCTTCGGGCCCCGCCCGTTCAGCTTCCCGAACACCTACCAGGCCGTGCGCAGCAGCATCGCCGAGCTCAACCGGGCCTCGGACCTGCAGGAGCTCTACGACGTCACGGTCACCGCGGTGCGCAACCTGACCGGGTTCGACCGCGTGATGCTCTACCGCTACGACGACGAGTACAACGGCGAGGTCGTCGCCGAGGCCCAGCACGGCGGGCTGCCCAGCTTCCTGGGCCTGCACTACCCCGCCTCGGACATCCCCGCGCAGGCGCGGGCGCTGTACGAGAAGAACTGGATCCGGCTGATCTCCGAGGCGCCCTACACCCCCGCCCTGCTGCAGCCGGTCGACCACCCGGCCACCGGCCGGCCGCTGGACCTGACCTACTCCACGCTGCGCAGCGTCTCGCCCATCCACGTCGAGTACCTGGGCAACATGGGCGTGGCCGCCTCCATGTCGATCTCGCTGCTGCGCGAGGACAAGCTGTGGGGCCTCATCGCCTGCCACCACTACGCCGGGCCGCACGCCCCGCCCTACGCCACCCGCGCCGCGGCGGAGTTCCTGGGCTCCACGCTGTCGCTGCGGCTGGTCGACCGGGCCGCCGAGGAGGAGGTCCGCCGCGCGCTGCGGGCCCGCTCCACCCTGGCCTGGCTGACCGCGGCCACCCTCGACCAGGACCGGCCGCTGGCCGAGTCGCTGCTGGGCACGCCCGACCTGCTGGACCTGGTGCCCGCCGACAGCGTGGTGGTGCACCTGGAGGGCCACGCCGCCGTCCGCGGGGTCCCGGTGCCCGAGGCCGTGGCGGCCCAGGTCGCCGAGTGGGCGGCCGGCCGGCGCGTCGACGTGGTGTCCAGCGAGTCGCTGCCGACCGACGCCCCCGAGCTCGACGTGCCGGTGGAGCTGGCCTGCGGCGCCCTCGTCGTCCCGCTGCCCGAGGGCCAGTCGGTGGTCTGGCTGCGGCAGGAGAAGGTGCGCTCGATCGACTGGGGCGGCGACCCGCACCACAAGGCCACCGTCGTCCCCGAGGGCGACGACGTGCGGATCTCGCCGCGGCAGTCCTTCGAGCGCTGGTCGGAGACGGTGCACGGCCGGTCCGAGCCCTGGACCGCCGCGGAGGTCGCCGAGGCCACCGAGCTGCGCACCAACCTGCTCGAGGCCCTCTACGCCCGCACCCGCCGGGTGGCCCGGGCCGCGGAGACGCTGCAGCGCAGCATGCTGTCCGACCCGCCGCAGCCCGACCACGTGCAGATGGCGGTGCGCTACGTGCCCGCCGCCCGCGAGGCGCAGGTCGGCGGCGACTGGTACGACGCGTTCGTGCAGCCCGACGGCGCCACGGTGCTGGTCATCGGCGACGTGGTCGGCCACGACACCGAGGCCGCCGCGGTCATGGGCCAGCTGCGCGGCCTGCTGCGCGGCATCGCCTACGACAGCGGCCTCGGCCCGGCCGAGGTGCTGCGCCGGCTGGACGCCGCCGTGGCGGGGCTCCGCATGGAGGCCATCGCCTCGGTGCTGGTCGCCCGGCTGGAGCAGACGCCGACGGAGTTCGACGAGGGCGTCACCCGGCTGGTGTGGTCCAACGCCGGTCACCTGCCGCCGGTGCTGCTGACCGAGGACGGCGGCACCCGGCTGCTCGGCGACGGCGGCCGCGCCGACCTGCTGCTGGGCGTCGACCCGGGCGCGCCGCGGCGGGAGCACGAGGCCGTGCTGGACCGCGGCTCCACCGTGCTGCTCTACACCGACGGCCTCGTCGAGCGCCGCGACCAGGTGTTCGACGAGGGCATCGAGGCGCTGCAGCGGCTGCTGGGCGGGCTGGCCGGCCGGCCGGTCGAGCAGCTGGCCGACACGCTGCTGGCCGACCTGCTCCCCGAGCGGGCCGAGGACGACGTCGCGCTGGTCGCCGTCCGGCTGCACGAGCAGGACCGCCCCCGCCCGGACCGGTAGGTCACCCGCGCAGGGTGGTCAGCAGCTCGCGGACCGCCGACCGGCCGGCCCGGTTGGCGCCGATCGTGCTGGCCGAGGGCCCGTAGCCGACCAGGTGCAGCCGGGGCTCGGCGACGACCCGGGTGCCCTCGACGACGACCCCGCCGCCGGGGGCGCGCAGGTGCAGCGGGGCCAGGTGGTCCAGCGCCGCCCGGAACCCGGTGGCCCAGAGCACGACGTCCACGGCCAGCTCCTCGGCCGGGTCGTCCCAGGCCACCCCGGTCGGTGTCATCCGGTCGAAGGCCGGCCGGCGCTCCAGCACGCCGCGCGCACGGGCCCGGCGGACCTCCTCGGTGACCGGCAGCCCGGTCACGCTGACCACGCTGGCCGGCGGCAGGCCCGCCCGGACCCGCTGCTCGACCAGCGCGACGGCGGCCCGGCCGGCGTCGGCGTCGAAGTCGTCGGTCCGCCACACCGGGGGCCGGCGGGTGACCCAGGTGGTCCGGGTGACCTCGGCGAGCTCCACGAGCAGCTGCAGCGCGGAGATGCCGCCGCCGACGACCAGCACGTGCTGGCCGGCGAAGTCGGCGGCCTGGGTGAACTGCGCGGCGTGCAGCTGCCGGCCGAGGAAGGTGTCCCGGCCCGGGTAGGCCGGCCAGAACGGCCGCGACCAGGTACCGGTGGCGTTGACCAGGCCCCGGGCGGTCCAGGTGCCGCCGGTCGTCGCGAGGGCGAACCCGTCGTCGGTCCGGGTCACCCGGCGGACGGCGACCGGGCGGCGGACCGGGAGGTCGAAGGTGCGCTCGTAGTCGGCGAAGTACCGGGCCATCGCCACCGAGGCCCGCTCGGCCGGGTCCCCGGTCAGCGGCATCCCCGGCAGGTCGGCGATGCCGTTGGCGCGGTCCAGCCGCAGCGAGGCCCACCGGTGCTGCCACGCCCCGCCGGGGGCGGCGTCGGCGTCCAGCACGACGAAGTCGGTCCCCTCGCGGCGCAGCTGGTACGCCGCGGACAGCCCGGCCTGCCCGGCCCCGACGACGACCACCTCCGCGTGCACGCCCGCCCCAACGCGGGCGGCCCGGCGCTCATGCCCGGCGCACCGCCACGACCAGCTCCGGGCGCAGCGCCCCGGCCGACAGCAGTGCACCCATCCGCTGCGCCTGCTGCAACGAGTGCCGGTACCGCGGGTCCTCGCCGTGCCGGCGGGCCACCTCGGCGTCCACCGCGTCCGCGGCGTCCTCCCACCCGGGCGGGTTGTCGTGCAGGTCCGCCGTCGCGCGGTCGACGACGTCGAAGCCGGCGCCCCCGAGCAGGGCGTCGAGCTCGGCCGGCGTCGGGAAGGAGTTGCCGTCCGGCGGCGGTGCGGGCAGCTCGTCGACGACCTGGGCGAACACCAGCAGGCCGAGCCGGCCCCCGGGCCGCAGCACCCGGTGCAGCTCGGCCAGCGCCCCGGCCTTGTCCGCCGTCGTGCACAGCACCCCGAGGCTCCACGCGGCGCCGGCCACCCCGTCGCGCAGCGGCAGCGCCTGGGCGAGGGCGACGGCCGAGGGCAGGCCGAACATCCGCCGGGAGGCGTGCACCGCGCCGACCATCGGCTCCAGGCACACCGGGGCGACCAGGCGGTCACCGGCCACCCACCGGGCCGGGCCGCCCACCCCGGCCCCGCTGTCCACCAGCAGGTCGCCGGGCGCCAGGTCCAGCCGGTCGGCCAGCCAGCGCAGCGACCCCACGCTGCCCGATCCGCGGCACCCGGCCGGGACCGCGTGCCCCGGGCCGAGCGCGCGGGCGGCCTCCTCGGTCCACGCCGCGGCGACGCCGAACTCGTCCTCCATCGCCTCGCTGTCCAGCCCGCTCACCGCTCCCCCTCCACGACCCGCCGGGCCACCTCGGCCTTGACCCGGGCCCCGGCCAGCACGCCGCGGTCGGACGCCAGGCCGGACAGGTCCACCCCCACCACGCCGGGCACCGCCAGCAGTGCCCGCGCCTCGGCCACCGCGGCCGCGGTGCCCGCCTCCACCGGGTCGGGGGCGGCCAGCACCCGGGTCACCGCCGCGTCGTCCAGGTGCAGCCCCGGGAAGGCCTGCAGCACCCGGGCCGACCGCTCGTCGGTGTAGACCGCGACCCCGGCGACGAACGGCAGCGTCGCGCCGGCCGCGCGGGCGGCCGCCACGAACGCCGCCACGCCCGCCGGCGTCGAGACGTGGTTGAGCACGCACACCGCCGCCCCGGCCCGCTGCTTGAGCGCGACCCGGCCGGGGCGGTCGGCCACCGGGACCGCCTCCGGCGACTCCGGCACGGCCACCGACAGCCCGGTGCCGGCCGCCAGCGCGGTCAGCCGCACGCCGTCGAGGTCGAACACCTGGGTGACGCCCGGACGCACCCCCGGGCCGCGGCCGTCGCCGGTCACGCACAGCACGCCGTCCACCCCGACCCGGGCCAGCCCGACCAGCTCCTGCTCCAGCACCAGCCGGTTGCGGTCCCGGCAGGCCAGCGTCGTCCAGGGCAGCCCCCCGGCGGCGAGCACCTCCTGCGCGAGCAGCACCGGGGGCAGGTCGGGCCGGTTCTGGTGCTCCCCCACCAGCACCGCGTCCACGGCGCCCGCCAGCGCGCCGACGACCGCCCGCACCGATGCGGCGTCGAAGGGGGTGACGGTGAGGTCGGCCAGCACGACGGGTCCGCTCGCCGCGCGGTCCAGCAACCCACCGGGCCGGGGCGCCGGGGCCGGCACCGGGTCGGCCCACCGCGGCGCCGGTGCGGCCACGAACGGGCAGGGGTGGTCGGCGAGCTCGCAGCGGGCGTCGTCGCGCACCCCGCCGCAGGGGCCGAACACCATCCGCTTCGGGCACCCGGTGCGCTCCCCCGCGACGGCCGTCGTCATCCCCGACCGCTGCCCGGCGCCGGGGAGGCTGAACCGCGCACCGCCCCGCCGGTGTGCAATCGGACGCAGCATGTGTGCGACCAGGGATCCCGGGCACCCAGGGTGCCGTGTCGGAGCCAACGGACGTCGTCGGGTCGACGGCTGCCGTCCCTCCGGGCTACGTGCACGTCGCCCAGTTGGGCACCCCGGGCCCGGGCTCGGCCGAGCTGCTGGCGCCCCGGCTGCAGCAGGGTCTGGCCGACGGCGGCACCGTCGTGCTGGCCTGCGCCCCCGGCCTGCGCGGTCCGCTGCTGGACCGGCTCGGCGCCGACGGCGTGCACGTGGTGGACCCCGACGAACTCGGCGGCAGGGCCCCCGACGCGATCGCCGGGCACACGGCGCTGGTCGACCGGCTGACGGTCGGCGGCACCCGGCTGCACCTGGTCACCGACAGCGGCCGCACCTCCCTCGGCGTCCCGGCGTGGTTGCAGACCGAGGCGCTGCTCAACCACGTGCTGGACGGCCGGGCCGTGGCGCACTACTGCGTGATCGACCCCGGCGACCTCGGCCCCGAGACCGACCGCGCGCTGTCCTGCCACCCGTGGTCGCTGACCGCCGACGGCGTGGTGCCCAACCCCGGCCAGAAGGACCCCGCCGAGGTGCTGCGGTCGCTGTGGTCGGCGCCCGGGCCCGACCCGCTGGAGGCCACCCCGCCGACCCTGGAGGTCGAGGACGTGGGCAGCGTGCGCCAGCTGCGGCGCGAGCTGACCACGAGCCTGGCCGACGGTCCGCTGGACCCCGACGAGGCCGAGGACCTGGTGCTGGCCATCGACGAGGTGGTGGCCAACGCCGCCGAGCACGGCGTCCCCCCGGTCGACGTCCGGCTGTGGGTCACCGAGCAGCGGGTGCTGTGCGCGGTGGCCGACCGCGGCCACGGCTTCGACGAGCCGCTGGCCGGCTACGGCCCGGCGCACGGCGAGGACCTGTCGGTCGGCGGGATGGGCCTGTGGCTGGCCCGCCGGGCGGTGGACCGGATGACCACCGCGCCGCTGGCCGACGGCGACGGCTGCGTCGTCCGGTTGGTCATCGACCCCCGCCGCGAGGACTGAGCGACCTCAGGCGGCGGGCAGCAGGCCCGTCGCCTCGATGAGCCGCGCCTGCTCACGGCACCAGGGCGACCAGGCGTCGCCCTCGGTGTCCTGGCGGGTCCGGAAGGCGCCCCAGTCCAGCAGCGCCCACTCCTCGACCTCGGCCGCCGCCGGGGCGGGGTCGCCGCGGAAGACGCCGGTGTAGACCGGGCAGATCTCGTTCTCCACCACGCCCTGGAACTCCGCGCGGTACCGGTAGTCGGGCAGCACCGGGGCCAGCCGGTCGACCCGCAGGCCCAGCTCGTCCGACGCGCGGCGGGCGATCGCGCTGGCGTCGTCCTCGCCGGGGCCGGGGTGCCCGCACACGGTGTTGGTCCACATGCCGGGGAAGGTCTGCTTGGACAGCGCGCGCCGGGTGACCAGCAGCCGGCCGTCGTCGGCGAACAGGTAGGCCGAGAACGCGCGGTGCAGCGGGGTGTCCCCGTGGTGCACCAGCGGCTTGGGCATCGTCCCGATCTCGGTGCCGTCGTCGTCCAGCAGCACGATCAGCTCTTCGGGCACGGCTCCCAGGTTAGGCGGTCGTCACGCGTCGAAGTCGACGGTGACCTCCGCGGAGACCGGGACGGTCTGGCAGGTGAGCACGTAGCCCCTGGCCACTTCGTCGGGGTCCAGGGCGTAGTTGCGCCGCATCTCGACCTCGCCGGCGGTCACCCTGGCCCGGCAGGTGCCGCAGACCCCGCCCTTGCACGCGAAGGGCAGGTCCGAGCGCACCCGCTGCGCGCTGTCGAGCACCGGCACGCCCTGCTCCAGCGCCAGCGTGGTGGACCGGCCGTCGAGCACGACCGTCACCTGGCTGGACGGGCCGTCGACGGTCTGCTCGTCCCCGCGCACCGGCTCCGGCGGCGCGTCGTCGACGAAGAAGAGCTCCTGGTGCACCCGCTCGCGCGGCACGCCCAGCTCGGCGAGCAGGTCCCGGGCCTCGGTGACCATGCCGTGCGGCCCGCACAGCCACCAGTGGTCGACCTCGGGGACGTCGACCAGTGCGCCGACCAGGGTGCGCAGCCGGTCGCCGTCCAGCCGGCCGCTGGTGACCTCGGCGTCGCGCGGCTCCCGGGAGAGCACGTGCACCAGCTGCAGCCGCTGCCCGTAGCGGTCCTTGAGGTCGGCCAGCTCGTCGGCGAACATCACCGTGCTGGTCCGCCGGTTGCCGTAGAGCACCGTCACCGTGGACTCGCCGTCGCGCAGCACGGTGCCGGCCAGGCTGAGCGCCGGGGTCACCCCGGAGCCGGCGACGACGAACACGTGGTCGGCCGGGGTGGAGACGTCGGCGGTGAAGGTGCCCGAGGGCGGCAGGACGTCGATGACCTGGCCCGGGCGCACCTCGTTGACCAGCCACGAGGAGAAGTAGCCGCCGGGCACCTCGCGGACCCCGACCCGCGGGGCGTCGCCGACCGGTGCGCAGATGGAGTAGGAGCGGCGCTCGTCGCGGTCGCCGTCCACCCGGCGCAGGGTCAGCGCCTGGCCGGGGGCGAAGGCGTAGTCCTCGGCGAGGGCCTCGGGCACGTCGAAGGTGACCGCGACGGCGTCGTCGGTGAGCTGCTCGACCCGGGCCACCGTGAGCGGGTGGAAGGTCGGCCGGGTGCGCGCCACTAGATCTCCTTGACGTGCTCGAAGGGTTCGCGGCAGCTGCGGCAGCGGCGCAGCGCCTTGCAGGCGGTGCCGCTGAACTCGCTGAGCTCCTCGGTGTCGGCCGACCCGCACACCGGGCAGGTCGCCGTCCGGCGGGTCGGGCCCAGGGACAGCGGGATCGGGCCGGTGTGCCGCGGGGCGGGCCCGGGCGGGGCGATGCCGCCCGCGGCGAGCTTGCGGCGGCCCTCGTCGCTGATCCAGTCGGTGGACCACGGCGGGGACAGCACGGTGCGGACGTCGACGTCGGCGAATCCGGCGCGGTGCAGGGCGTGCACCAGGTCGGCGCGCATGGTGCCCATCGCCGGGCAGCCGGAGTAGGTGGGCGTGATCTCCACGACCACCTGGCCGTGCTCGGTGCGCACGTCGCGCAGCACCCCCAGGTCGGCCAGCGTGAGCATGGGCAGCTCGGGGTCGGTGACGGTCTGCGCCACCTCGAGCGCGGTGCTCACCAGGTGGCCGCCGGGTGCTCGCGGGCCAGCCCCTGCAGGGTGGCCAGCAGCGGGGCGAGCTCCTCGGTGTGCTCCCCCGCCCGGCCCGGCGACGGCCGGTCGGCCGGCCACTCCGGGACGGCGAGGGTGGCCCGCTCGAGCACCATGGTGAGGACGTCGCGCACCTCGTCGCGGGTGTCCGCCGGGTCGACGGCCACGCCCTGCTCGACCAGCCGGCGCTCCACGTCGGTGGCGGTGAACAGGTCGGCGGTCAGCGGCCACACCGCGTCGACGCCGGCCTGCGCGCGGCGGTGGGACTCCTCGGTGCCGTCGCCCAGCCGGAGCACCCAGCGGGCGGCGTGGTCGCGGTGGTAGGTCAGCTCGGGCACGCCCTTGGCCGCGATCGCGCCGACCACCGGGTCGCGCGACCCCCGCAGCCGGGCGAACAGCGCCAGCCGGGCGGTGCTGGCGACCAGCAGCCGCACCATGGTCCGCGCGAAGTCGCCGCCGTCGACCTCGACGAGGTGGTGGCAGCCGAACTCGCCCGCGTCGCGGAAGTAGGCCAGCGCGTCCTCGTCGGGGACGGAGTCGGTGGCGAGCTCCCGGCTGCGGCCGAGCACCCCGCAGCTGCCCGCGCGGGCCAGCAGCAGCCGGGCCTGGCCGAGCAGGTCCAGCCCGCAGTTGGCGAGGGCGACCTCCTCCTCCAGCTCGGGCGCCCGGGTGGCCCACTCGGTGAGCCGCTGGCACAGCACCAGGGCGTCGTCGCCCAGCACCAGGCAGTAGGCCCCCAGGTCGGCGGGGTCCACGCCGTCGGGGACGGTGGTGTCGACCCCGGCCAGCGGGTCGTCGAAGCCGGTGCCGAACGCCCACTGGCCCTCGCCGCCGTGGGCGTGGTCCAGCGCGTCGTAGACGGTCTCCTCGTGCGCCATCAGGGGGTCCTCACATGTGGGGGACGTTCTCGGGGATCTCGTAGAACGTGGGGTGGCGGTAGACCTTGTCGCCTGACGGCGCGAACATCGGGTCCTTCTCGTCCGGGCTGGACGCGGTGATGTGCGCCGCCCGCACCACCCAGATGCTCACGCCCTCGTTGCGGCGGGTGAACAGGTCGCGGGCGGCGTGCACCGCCATCTCGTCGTCGGGGGCGTGCAGCGAGCCGACGTGCACGTGGTTGAGCCCGCGCTTGCCGCGCACGAAGCACTCGTAGAGCGGCCAATCCTTCCGGGCGGCACCCGACGGCGAGGGGTGCGCACCGCTGGGGACGTCGGGGCTGGTCGGGACCGCGCCGTGGCCGCCCTCGGCGGTGGTCTCGCTCATGCCGAGTGCTTGGCCGCGTAGGCGGTGGCGGCCTCGGTCACCCAGGCGTTGTCGTCGCGCGCGGCGCGGCGGCGGGTGATCCGCTCCTCGTTGCACGGCCCGTTGCCGGAGATGACCTGCTTGAACTCGGTCCAGTCGATCTGGCCGAAGCGGTACCGGCCGGTGGTCTCGTCCAGCGCCAGCTCGGGGTCGGGCAGCGTGACGCCGAGCGCGGCCGCCTGCGGGACCGACATGTCGACGAAGCGCTGGCGCAGCTCGTCGTTGCTGTGCCGCTTGACGCCCCAGGCCATCGACTGCGCCGAGTTGGGGCTGTCGTCGTCCGGCGGGCCGAACATCATCAGCGAGGGCCACCACCAGCGGTCGACGGCGTCCTGCACCATCGCCCGCTGCTCGGGGGTGCCGCGCATCATCGTCATGAGCAGCTCGTAGCCCTGCCGCTGGTGGAAGGACTCCTCCTTGCAGACCCGGATCATCGCGCGGGCGTAGGGCCCGTAGCTGGACCGGCACAGCGGCACCTGGTTGCAGATGGCCGCGCCGTCGACCAGCCAGCCGATGACGCCGCAGTCGGCGTAGGTCAGCGTGGGGTAGTTGAAGATCGAGGAGTACTTCTGCTTGCCGGTGACCAGCTTGTCGGTCAGGTCGGCCCGGTCGGCGCCGAGGGTCTCGGCCGCGGAGTACAGGTACATGCCGTGCCCGGCCTCGTCCTGCACCTTGGCCAGCAGCACGGCCTTGCGGCGCAGCGACGGCGCCCGGAGCAGCCAGTCGCCCTCGGGCTGCATGCCGATGATCTCCGAGTGCGCGTGCTGGGCGATCTGGCGCACCAGGCCGGCGCGGTACTTCTCGGGCATCCAGTCGCGCGGCTCGATCCGGCGGTCGGCGGCGATGGTGGCGTCGAACTGCGCCTGCAGCTCGTCCTCGGTCGGGCGGACAGCGGTGGGAGCGGACATCCGGCGAACCTCCAGCGGCAATTACTGACCATCCGGTCGGTAATGAGTGTGCCCCGGAAGCCGGCCCGGCACAACCCCGATGAGTTCCGGCGCGGCGGCCGGTCCCCACCCCGACACCGCCGACACCCGGGAGCACGCCATGGGCCAGATCCACCTCGAGCTGTTCGCCACCCTCGACCTCGTGGGCCAGGCGCCCGGCGGTCCCGACGAGGACCCCGGCGGCGGCTTCGCCTTCGGCGGCTGGCAGGCCCCGCTGATGAGCGCGGAGGGCGGCGCGCAGGTGCAGGCCTCCTACGCGGGCACCGACGCGCTGCTGCTGGGCCGGCGGACCTACGACATCTTCGCCGCGCACTGGCCGCTGCAGTCCGGCCCGTTCGCCGAGCTGTTCAACGCCGTCCCCAAGTACGTGGCCTCGCGGCGGTCCCCGGAGCTGACCTGGGCCGGGTCGACCCTGCTCGGCCCGGACCTGCCCGCCGCCGTCCGGGAGGTCCGCGAGCGGCACGAGGTCGTCAAGGTGGTGGGCAGCCTGGACCTGGTGCAGACCCTGCTGCGGGAGAAGCTGTTCGACGAGCTGCACCTGTGGCTGCACCCCATCACGCTGGGGACCGGCAAGAAGGTGTTCGCCGACGGCACCGTGCCCTCGGTCCTGCGCCTGCTCGACCCGCCGGCCGCCACCCCCACCGGGAGCGTGCTGCTGCGGTACGGGCTGGCCGAGGGCACCCCCGGCACGGGCGACATGACCGCGGGTTGACAGCCGCCGTCCCCGGGGTCTTGCATGACTGACCGAACGGTCAGTAATCCGCGAGCCCGGGAGTCCACGTGCCGACGACGTCCGCAGCGCAGCGCCTCGGCGACGCCCCCGACCCGGCCCTGCTCGACGCGGCCGAGCGGATGGGCACCGACGAGCTGCGGGCCCTGCAGCTGGACCGGCTGCAGTGGACGCTGCGGCACGCCTACGAGAACGTGCCGCACTACCGGCGGGCCTTCGACGCCCACGGCGTGCACCCCGACGACTGCCGCGAGCTGGCCGACATCGCCAGGTTCCCCACCACGTCCAAGGCCGACCTGCGCGAGAACTACCCGTTCGGCATGTTCGCCGTCCCGCAGGACCAGGTCGCCCGGGTGCACGCCAGCTCCGGCACCACCGGCAAGCCCACCGTCGTCGGCTACACCCGGCACGACATCGACACCTGGGCCACCGTGATGGCCCGCTCCATCCGGGCCGCCGGCGGGCGCCGGGGCGACGTGCTGCACAACGCCTACGGCTACGGGCTGTTCACCGGTGGTCTCGGTGCGCACTACGGCGCCGAGGCGCTGGGCTGCACCGTCGTCCCCGTCTCGGGCGGCATGACGCCCCGTCAGGTGCAGCTGATCGGCGACTTCGGCCCGCGGATCATCATGGTGACGCCGTCCTACATGCTCGCCCTGGTCGACGAGTTCGAGCGGCAGGGACTGGACCCCCGCGCCTCGTCGCTGCGGATCGGCATCTTCGGTGCCGAGCCCTGGACCGAGCAGATGCGCCGGGAGATGGAGGACCGCCTCGACATCCACGCGGTCGACATCTACGGCCTCTCGGAGGTCATGGGCCCCGGCGTCAGCCAGGAGTGCGTGGAGACCAAGGACGGCCTGCACATCTGGGAGGACCACTTCCTGCCCGAGGTCGTCGACCCGACCACCGCCGAGCCGCTGCCCGACGGCGAGGAGGGCGAGCTGCTGTTCACCTCGCTGACCAAGGAGGCGCTGCCGATCATCCGGTACCGCACCCGCGACCTCACCCGGCTGCTGCCGGGCACCGCGCGGCCGGGGATGCGGCGGATGCAGAAGGTCACCGGCCGCACCGACGACATGATCATCCTGCGCGGGGTGAACCTGTTCCCGACCCAGATCGAGGAGGTCGTGCTGCGCACCCCGGGGCTGTCGCCGCACTTCGCGCTCGAGCTGTCGACCCGCGGCCGGCTGGACCACCTCGTGGTCTCGGTCGAGGCCCGCCCCGACTGCCCGCCCGACCGGCGCGCCCCGGCGGCGGCCGAGGTGCAGGTCGGGCTGAAGGAGACCGTCGGCACCAGCGTCGAGGTGGTCGTCGTCGACCCCGAGACACTGCCCCGCTCGATGGGCAAGCTGCAGCGGCTGACCGACGTGCGCAACCGGTGACCGCACCCGCCCGGCGCGGGCGCCCCGGCCACTCGCTGGACTCCCTGCTCGACACCGCCGTCGCGGTCTTCATCGAGCGCGGCTACGAGGCGACGTCGATGGACACCCTGGCCGAGCGGCTCGGGGTCACCAAGTCCGCGATCTACCACCACGTGCGCTCCAAGACCGAGCTGCTCGAGCTCGCCCTGGACCGCGCGCTGGACGGGCTGTTCGCGGTGCTCGACGACGCCGGCAGCGGCCCGGCGGTCGACCGCCTGGAGACCGTCGTCCGCGGGTCGGTGCGGGTGCTGACCAGCGAGCTGCCCTTCGTGACCCTGCTGCTGCGGGTGCGCGGCAACTCCGAGGTGGAGTCCCGCGCCCTGCAGCGGCGCCGCGAGTTCGACCGGGTGGTCACCGAGCTGGTCCGCGCCTGCGTCGCCGAGGGCTCGGTGCGCCCGGACGTCGACCCGGCACTGACCAGCCGGCTGCTGTTCGGCACCGTCAACTCCCTCACCGAGTGGTACCGCCCCGACGGCGGGCTGTCCGCCGACGACCTGGCCGACGGCCTGGTCACCACGCTGTTCTCCGGACTGAGAGGCACCCCGTGACCGCACCGCTGCTCGAGAGCTACGTCGCCGGCCGCTGGTGGGCCTCGGCCGAGGAGGGCACGCCGCTGCCCGACGCCGTCACCGGTGAGACCGTCGCCCGGATCGGCAGCCGCGGGCTGGACGTCGGCGCGATGGTCACCCACGCCCGCACCGTCGGCGGGCCGGCGCTGCGGGAGCTGACCTTCCACCAGCGGGCCGCGCTGCTCAAGGCGCTCGGCCTGCACCTGATGGGCCGCAAGGACGAGTTCGCCGCGCTGTCCCACCGCACCGGCGCCACCGACGCCGACAACCTCGTCGACATCGACGGCGGGTTCGGCACGGTGCTGTCCTACGCCTCCACCGGCCGCCGCGAGCTGCCCGACGACGTGCTGGTGCTCGACGGCCCGCCCACCCCGCTCGGCCGCGGGGGCACCTTCCTGGGCCAGCACGTGTACACCTCGCTGACCGGCGTCGCGGTGCAGATCAACGCCTTCAACTTCCCGGTCTGGGGCATGCTCGAGAAGCTGGCGCCGGCCTTCCTGGCGGGCATGCCGACGATCGTGAAGCCGGCCTCGCAGACCGCCTACCTGACCGAGGCGGTGTTCCGGGCGGTCGTCGAGAGCGGGTTGCTGCCGGAGGGGTCGGTGCAGCTGCTGGCCGGCTCGGCGTCCGGGCTGCTGGACGCCCTCGACGGCCAGGACCTGGTCGGCTTCACCGGGTCGGCGTCCACCGCTGCGCTGCTGCGCTCCCACCCCGCGGTGACCGAGCGGGCGGTGCGGTTCAACGCCGAGGCCGACTCGCTCAACTGCTCGGTGCTGGGCCCCGACGCCGGCCCGGGCACCCCCGAGTTCGACCTGTTCATCGACGGCGTGGTCACCGAGATGACGGTCAAGGCCGGGCAGAAGTGCACCGCGATCCGGCGGGCGATCGTGCCCCGCCAGCACGCCGACGCCGTCGTCGAGGCGCTGGGCGCGAAGCTGGCCGAGGTCGTCGTCGGCGCCCCGGGTGCCGACGGCGTGACCATGGGCGCGCTGGCGTCGCGGGACCAGCGCGAGGAGGTGCTGCGGGCCGTCGGGCGGCTGCGCACCCACGCGTCGCTGGTCGTCGGCGACCCGGACCGGTTCGAGGTCGTGGGCGCCGACCGCGAGCGGGGCGCCTTCCTGCCGCCGATGCTGCTGCGCTGCGACGACCCCGCCGCGCCCGAGCCGCACGACGTGGAGGCCTTCGGCCCGGTGTCGACCGTGCTGACCTACGACGGCGTGGCCGACGCGGTCGCCCTGGCCCGCCGCGGGCAGGGGTCGCTGGTGGCCTCGCTGGTCACCCACGACCCGGCCGTGGCCCGGGAGTTCGTGCTGGGCGCGGGGTCGGCGCACGGCCGGGTGCACGTGCTGGACCGGGACGACGCCCGCGAGTCCACCGGCCACGGCTCGCCGTTGCCCGTGCTGGTGCACGGCGGCCCGGGGCGGGCCGGCGGCGGCGAGGAGCTCGGCGGCGTCCGCGGCGTGCTGCACCACATGCAGCGCACCGCCGTCCAGGGCTCCCCCGACGTGCTCACCGGCGTCGGCCGGCGCTGGGTGACCGGCGCGGCGCGGGTCGACGACGGCGTGCACCCGTTCCGCAAGTCGCTGGCGCAGCTGCGCATCGGGGACTCGGTGACGGCGGGGCCGCGGGAGATCACGCTGGCCGACATCGAGCACTTCGCCGAGTTCACGGGCGACACGTTCTACGCGCACACGGACGAGGCGGCCGCGGCCGCGAACCCGCTGTTCGGCGGCCGGGTCGCGCACGGCTACCTGATCCTGAGCTGGGCCGCGGGCCTGTTCGTCGACCCCGAGCCCGGCCCGGTGCTCGCGAACTACGGCGTGGACGCCCTGCGGTTCCTCACCCCGGTCAAGCCGGGCGAGCAGGTCACCGTGACGCTGACGGCCAAGCAGATCACCCCGCGCGGCGGCGCCGACCACGGCGAGGTGCGCTGGGACGCCGTCGTCGTGGACTCGCAGGGCCGCCCGGTGGCGACCTACGACGTGCTGACGATGGTGGCCAAGGAGTGGCCGCCGGCGGGCTAGGCCGCGGGCAGCTCGTCGAGCGGGGGCAGGGTCCAGTCGACCGGCTCCCCGCCCCGCTCGACCAGCAGGGCGTTCACCCGGCTGAACGGCTTCGACCCGAAGAAGCCGCGGGACGCCGACAGCGGCGACGGGTGCGGCGAGGCCACGAAGGGCACCGACCCGAGGTGGGGCTCCAGGCCCTGCGCGTCCTTGCCCCACAGGATCGCCGCCAGCGGCTGCCCCGCGGCGGCCCGCTCGACCAGCACCGCGATGGCGTGCGCGGTGACGTGCTCCCAGCCCTGACCGCGGTGCGAGGCAGGGGCACCGGGACGGACGGTGAGCGCGCGGTTGAGCAGCATCACGCCGCGGTCGCGCCACGGGGTGAGGTCACCGTGCTGCGCGGGCTCGACCCCGAGGTCGTCGCGCAGCTCCTTGTAGATGTTGACCAGCGACTTGGGCAGCGGCCGCACGTGCCGGTCGACGGCGAAGCTGAGCCCGATCGGGTGCCCCGGCGTCGGGTAGGGGTCCTGGCCGACGACCAGCACCCGGACGTCGGCCAGCGGCGCCTGGAACGCCCGGAACACGTGGTCGCCGTGCGGCAGGTAGGGCCGGCCGGCGGCCACCTCGTCGCGCAGGAACTGCCCGAGCGCGGTGATCCGGTCCTCGACGGGGGCCATCGCCTCCGCCCAGTCCGGCGCCATCAGCCCCCGGTCGACCAGCCCGCTGAGTGCACCCACCCCCGGGACCCTACGAGGGGTCCCGGGGCCGGGCAGCGCGACTACTTGGGGGCGGAGAGCTCCAGGGCGACGCCGTCGGGGTCCTTGAACTCCAGGATGTACATGATCCCGATGTCCTTGATCTCCTCGTGCGGGATGCCGAGGGAGTCCAGGTGCCGGGCGGCGTCCTCGAGGGCGGCGTGCGACTCCACCCAGACCGACAGGTGGTCCAGGCCCGTGCGGTCGGGGTCGAACCCGTCGTCGCCCACCGGGCGCAGACCCCACAGCGTCTTGTCGTCGATCTGGTAGACGACGCCGCCGAAGGCCCACTCCGGGTCGCCGTCGCGGCCGTCCACGGCGACGTCGAGGCCGAAGACCTGGTCGTAGAACTGCTTGGAGCGCGCGATGTCGGTGACGGTCAGGCGGACGTGGGCGAACCCCGTGGGTGTGATCGGCATGGCCGGGGTGGTGCCCGATCCGGCCGCCCTCAACCGGATGCGTGCAGACGCATCCGTTCCGGCCGCCCGGCATGCTGGGCGGGTGGACTCCTTCACCCGATCCGGCCTGACCTTCGACGTGCGCGACGCCGGCCCGGCCGACGGCGAGCCCGTGGTGCTGCTGCACGGCTTCCCGCAGCACGCCGGCAGCTGGGACCGCGTCGTCCCCGGCCTGCACGGCGCCGGGCTGCGCACCCTGGCCCCCGACCAGCGCGGGTACTCCCCCGCCGCCCGGCCCCCCGGCCGCCGCGCCTACGTCGTCCGCGACCTGGTGGACGACGTCCGCGCGCTGCTGGACGCCGCGGGCCTGGAGCGTGCGCACGTCGTCGGCCACGACTGGGGCGCGATGGTGGCCTGGGCGCTGGCCGCCTGGCACCCCGAGCGGGTGTCCAGCCTGACCGCGGTCTCCGTGCCGCACCCGGCGGCGTTCACGAAGTCCTTCCTGACCAGCTCGCAGGGGCTGAAGTCGGCCTACATGGCGTTCTTCCAGCTGCCCGGGGTCCCGGAGGCGCTGCTCACCCGCGGCAACGGTGCGTTCCTCCGCGACACCCTGGTGCGGGCCGGCCTGCCCCGGGCCGACGCCGAGGACACCGTCGCCCGGCTGCGCCCGGCGGGCGCGCTCACCGCGGCGCTGAACTGGTACCGGGCGCTCCCGCTGGGGGCGAGCGACCCGGTGGGCCGGGTGCGGGTGCGGGTGCGCACGCTGCACGTCTGGAGCGACCGCGACGGGTTCCTGGGCCGGGCGGGCACCGAGGCCACGGCGCAGTACGTCACCGGCCCCTACCGCCTGGAGGTGCTGCCCGGGGTCACGCACTGGGTGCCCGAGACCGCCGGTGACCGGCTCGCCGAACTGGTCACCGCGCACGTCCGGGGCGGCGGGGCCGCGTGAGGCAGGCCCGACCGGGTAGGGCGACCTGGTGACTCCTCCAGCCGACCCCGGCCACCTCGACGGGCAGACGGTCGCCGTCACCGGCGCGACCGGCAACCTGGGGACGGCGCTGCTGCGCCAGCTGTCCCTCACCGGCGTGCACCAGGTCCGCGGCCTGTCCCGCCGCGAGCCCCCGGACACCGCCCCCTACAGCTCGGTCTTCTGGACCCACGCCGACCTGGGCGACCCCGCGTCGGCCGGGCCGCTGCGCGGGTTCCTCGACCGGGCCACCACCCTGGTGCACCTGGCCTGGGCGCTGCAGCCCGGTCGCGAGCCCGACCGGCTGGCCCAGGTCAACGTCGACGGCACCCGCCGGGTGCTGTCCGCCGCGGCCGACGCCGGGGTCGGCCACGTGGTGGTGATGTCCTCCCTCGGCAGCTACGCGCCCGGCAACCCGGCCGACCGGATCGACGAGGACTGGCCGACCAGCGGGGTGCCCAGCTCCCAGTACAGCCGCGACAAGGTCGCCGTCGAGCAGGTCACCCGCGAGTTCGCAGCCAGGCACCCCGACGTCGCCGTCACCGTCGTCCGGCCCACCCTGGTGCTGCAGCCCGACGCGGCCAGCGAGATCGGCCGCTACTTCCTCGGCCCGCTGCTGCTGCGCGGCGCCCGCGCGCTGCCCGGCGCGGTGGCCTCGAAGGTGCCGCTGCCGCTGCCCGACGACCTGCACCTGGGCTTCGTGCACGCCGACGACGTCGCCGACGCGCTGCTGCGCATCGTCGACCGCCGGGCCGGGGGTGCGTTCAACCTCTCCGCCGAGCCGGTGCTCGACCCCGACGGGTTCGCCGCCGCCCTGGGCAGCACGCGGGTGCCCGTGCCGCGGGCGGTGCTGCGGGCCGCGCTGTCCGCGGCGTTCCGTGCCCGGCTGGTGCCCACCGAGCCCGGCTGGCTGGACCTCGGCCTCGCGGTGCCCGCGCTGGACACGACCCGCGCCCGCGAGGTGCTCGAGTGGTCGCCCCGCCACCCCGGCGACCGGCTGCTGGCCGACTTCGTCGCCGCGCTCGGCCGGGGGGACGGCGGGCAGGGCCCGCTGCTGGAACCCTAGGGCCGGGCGGTCCAGGCCTCGGGGGCGTGGTCGACACCGGCGAAGGTGTGGGCCGCGGCCTCCGGGCGCAGCGCCACGAACAGGCCCTCGCCCTCGGCCAGCACGGTGTCCGGGTCGTCGGCGGTCACGATGCGCGCCCGCGCCGTGGACCGCCGTCCCTCCGTGGTGGCCACCTCGGCGTGCAGCACGTGCTCGACACCCAGCCGCACCGGCCGGCGGTAGGTGACCGTCAGGGTGGCGGTCAGCCCGCCGCGGCCGGCCGAGCGGAGCGCCCGGGCCAGCACGTGGTCCAGCAGCGTGGCGATCGTGCCGCCGTGCGCCAGCCCGGGCGGGCCCTCCAGCGCCTTGGGCACCGTCACCCGGGCGGTCACCCGCCCCCCGCCCTCGCTGTCCACGAGCAGCGGCGGGGCGACCGGGCTGCCGGGGCCGTAGACCGGGGAGTACCAGCGCTCGCCGGCCACCGGGTCGTCGACCGAGGCCACCTCGAGCAGGCCGCGCTGCCCGGCCCGCAGCTGGGCGGCCAGGTCACGGGCGGCGGCCGCGGCCGCGGCGAGGCCGGGGGCCCCGACCTCGGTGCGCACCGCGGCGTCGACCAGCTCGCGCAGCGCGGCGCCCAGGTCGGCGACGGCGGCGCGGCGCTGCTCCCGGGCCTCCCCGGTGAGCAGCTCAGCCACGCGCCATGCCCGCCGCTCGCAGCAGCCCCGACCCCACGATGACCCGCTGCACCTCGCTGGTGCCCTCGTAGAGCCGGTAGAGCCGGGCGTCGCGGTAGAACCGCTCGACCGGGGTGGTGCGCAGGTAGCCCAGCCCGCCGTGCACCTGCACCGCGCGGTCGGTGGCCCGGCCGACCATCTCCGAGCAGAACAGCTTGGCCGCCGACGGGCCGACCGAGGTGTCCTCGCCGGAGTCGTAGCGGGCGGCGACGTCGGCGACCATGGCCCGGCCGGCCAGCAGCTCGGTGTGCATGTCGGCGATCAGCGCCTGCACCAGCTGGAACCGCCCGATCGGTGCACCGCCCTGCTTCGCGGTGGCCGCGTAGGCGACCGACTCGTCCAGCACCCGCTGCGCCATCCCCACGCACAGCGCCGCGACGTGCAGCCGGCCGCGGGACAGCACGGTCAGCGCCTTGCTGTAGCCCCGGCCCTGCTCGCCCACCAGCGCGTCGGCGGGCACCCGGACGTCGTCGAGGAACACCTCGGCCGTCCAGGCGCCCGACTGCCCGGTCTTGCGGTCGTGCGGGCCGACGGTCACCCCGGGCGTGCCGGCCGGCACCAGGAAGGTGGAGATGCCGCGCCCGCCGGTCTGCTCGGGCTCGGAGCGGGCGAACACGACGAACAGGTCGGCGATGGGGGCGTTGGTGATGTAGCGCTTGCCGCCGGTGATCACCCAGTCCTCGCCGTCGCGGCGGGCGGTGGTGCGCAGCCCGGCCGGGTCGGAGCCGGCCTCGGCCTCGGTGAGGGCGAAGGAGCCGATCAGGTCACCGGCGGCCAGGCCGGGCAGCCACGCCTTCTTCTGCTCGTCGCTGCCGAAGCGGGCGATGACCTGGCCGGCGATGCCGTTGTTGGTGCCGAACAGCGACCGGAAGGCCGGCGACGTGTAGCCGAACTCCATGGCCAGCTGCACGTCCTCGGCCATCGTCACGCCGAGGCCACCGAACTCCTCGGGCAGCGCATAGCCGAACAGCCCCATCTCGGCGGCCGCGCGGCGCAGCTCGTCCGGGACGGCGTCGGTCTCCTCGATGCGTTCCTCGAGGGGGACCACGCGCTCCCGGACGAGCTCGCGGACGGCGCTGCGGACCTGGGCGAAGACGTCGGCGTCCATGCCCGCAGGTGTACCAGCCCCGCTCAGGCCAGGGCGTCCAGGCGTGCGACGTCCTCGGCGGAGAGGGTCAGCGACGCCGCACCGAGGTTCTCGGTCAGGTGGTCGACGCTCTTGGTGCCGGGGATGGGCAGCACCACCGGGGAGGTCTGCAGCAGCCAGGCCAGCGCCACCTGGGACGGCGTGGCGTCCAGCTCCCGGGCGATGTCGGCCACCGGGCTGTCGGGCTTGGCCAGGTCGCCGGTGGCGATCGGGAACCACGGGATGAACGCGATGCCCTCGGCGGTGGCGTGGTCGAGCACGTCCTGCGACTGCCGGTTGGTCAGGTTGTAGAGGTTCTGCACGCTGGCGATCTCGGTGATCCCCTGCGCCTCCTTCAGCTCCTCGAGGGACACCTCGCTGACGCCGATGTGCCGCACCTTGCCCTGCTCCTTGAGCTCGACGAAGGCGCCGAGGGAGTCGGCCAGGGGCACCTGCGGGTCGATGCGGTGCAGCTGGATCAGGTCGATCCGCTCGACGCCGAGGTTGCGCAGCGACAGCTCGACCTGCTGCTTGAGGTACTCCGGGCGGCCCACCGGCGGCCAGACGCCCGGGCCGGTGCGGGTCAGCCCGGCCTTGGTGGCGATGACCAGGCCGTCGGCGTAGGGGTGCAGCGCGTCGTGGATGAGCTGCTCGGAGACCTGCGGGCCGTAGGAGTCGGCGGTGTCGATGAAGTCCACGCCCTGCTCGACGGCGGCCCGCAGCACCGCGAGCGCGCCCTCGCGGTCGGCCGGCGGACCCCAGACGCCGTCACCGGTGATCTGCATGGCGCCGTAGCCGAGGCGGTGGACGGTGAGGTCGCCGCCGAGGGCGAACGTGTCGGGGTGGGTGGTGGGAGAGGTCATGCCCCCTGCAGCACCGCCCCGGGGGGCCGGTGTTCCCGGGCAGGAGGAAGCTGTCGGCGATGACGACGGGGGTGCGGGCACGCGCGGTGGTGCCGGGGCTGTTGCTGGCCGGGGTGCTGCTGGTGGCGCTGAACCTGCGCGGGCCGCTGGTGGCGGTGGCCCCGGTGGCCGGGGAGCTGCGCAGCGACCTGGGCGTGGGCGCCGGCACCGTCGGCCTGCTGACGTCGATCCCGGTGCTGCTGTTCGGGCTGGCCGCCCCGCTCGCGTCGTGGGTGATCGCCCGGGCGGGCACGCACCGGGCCGTGCTGCTGGCGATGCTCGGCGTGCTGGCCGGCACCGTGCTCCGGTCGGTCGGCGACGTGCGCACCGCGCTGGCGGGCACGGTGGTGCTTGGCCTGGCGATCACGGTGGGCAACGTGGTGGTGCCGGTGGTCATCGGCCGCGACTTCCCCGGCGTGACCAACGTGGTCACCGCGGCCTACACCGCGGCCCTCAACATCGGCGCGACCCTGACCACCACGCTCACCGCGCCGGTCGCCGACGTCGTGGGGTGGCGGTGGGCGCTGGCGGCCTGGGGGCTGCTGGTCGGGCTGGCGTGCCTGGTCTGGACGGCGGGGCTGCGCCGGCAGGCCGCCCGGGCCGACGGCGCCCCGCCCCCTCCCCCGCCGGCCGGGCCGGTGCGGCCGGTGTGGCGGCAGCCGGCGGTGTGGGGGCTGACGGTCGCCTTCGCCGCGCAGGCGTTCAGCTACTACGGGGTGACCGCGTGGCTGCCCACGCTGCTGGCCGACGAGCAGGGCCTGTCCCGCAGCACCGCCGGGGTGAGCAGCGCGCTGTTCCAGGTGTTCGCCGTGGCCGGCGCCTTCGCCGTCCCGGCGCTGGTGCGCTGGTGGCGGCGGCCCGCCGCGGTGCTGCTGGCGGTGACGGCCGCCTGGGCGTTCCTGCCGGTCGGGCTGCTCGCCGCCCCCGGCCTGTGGCCGGTGTGGTGCTCGATCGCCGGGGTCGCGCAGGGCGGCGGCATCACCGTCGTGTTCATCGCCATCGTGGCCCGCTCGCGGGACCTGGTGGAGAACCGCCGCACCTCGGCGATGGTGCAGGGCGGTGGCTACGCGGTCGCCGCCACCGGCCCGCTGGTCGTCGGGTCGCTGCACGACCTGACCGGCAGCTGGACGGCGCCGATGGTGCTGGTGCTGGGTGCGATCGTGGTCATGGCCGTGGCCGGCGGGCTCTCCGCCGGCGGGCGCCCGAGGGAAGGGACCTGAGGTGGGGGAGATCGTCGTCGTCCGGCACGGGCAGACGGAGTGGAGCCTCTCGGGGCAGCACACCGGCGTCACCGACCTGCCGCTGCTGCCCGAGGGCGAGCAGCAGGCCCGGGCCCTGCGCGGCCCGCTGGCCGGCCGGTCCTTCGTCGAGGTGCGGGTGAGCCCGCGCGAGCGGGCCCGGCGCACCGCCGAACTGGCCGGGCTGGCGACCGACACCATCGACGAGGACCTGGTCGAGGTCGACTACGGCCGGTGGGAGGGCCGCACCACCCCCGACATCTCCGCCGAGCTCGGCCGCACCTGGTCGCTGTGGACCGACGGCACCGAGCCCGGCGACACCCCCGGCGAGACGCTCGCGCAGGTCGCCGTCCGCTGCGACCGGCTGCTGGACCGGGTGCGGCCCCGGCTGGCCGACGGCGACGTCGCCCTGGTCGCCCACGGTCACGTGCTGCGCATCCTCACCGCCCGCTGGCTGGGGCTGGAGCCGGCGGCGGGGGCGCTGTTCGCGCTGCACGCGGGGTCCTTCGGGGCGCTGGGCCACGAGCACGACCGCCCGGTGCTGTCGGGCTGGAACCAGGCGGGCTAGCCGGCCAGCAGCTCGTCGGCCACCCGCGCCGGGCGGCCGAACAGCCAGCCCTGGCCGAGGTCGACGCCGAGCTCACGGGCCCGGTCGGCGCGCGCCTGGGTCTCCACGCCCTCGGCGACGACCACCGCGCCGAGGGAGTGCGCCACCTCGACCAGCCCGCCCACGACCGCGCGGGCCGCACCGGTGTCCAGCCGGGCGACCAGCGCCTTGTCCAGCTTGACGACGTCCGGCCGCAGCGCGGAGACCAGCGCCAGGCTCGACCAGCCCACGCCGACGTCGTCCAGCGCCACCCGCCAGCCCTGCGCGCGGTGGTGCTCCAGCACGGCGAGCAGGTGGCCCCGGTCGCGGGTGGCGTGCGCCTCCACGACCTCGAACACCAGCTGCCCGGGTGCGATGCCGGCTTCGCGGACCGCCTGCTCGGTGCCGGCCAGGCACACCTCGGGGCGGAACACCGCCTCCGGGCTGGAGTTGACGTACAGGTCGGCCCCGCCCAGCCACGGTCCGGCCCCGGCGACGGCGGCCTCCCGGGCCCAGCGGTCCAGCCGGTCGCCCCAGCCGGCCGCCTCGGCGAGGAAGAACAGGTCGCCGCCGCCGACCTCGCGCCCGTCCACCCGGCCGCGCAGCAGCGCCTCGTACCCGGTGGTCCGGCCGTCGGCCAGGTCGACGACGGGCTGGTAGACCGGGTAGAGCTCGGCCTCGGCCAGCAGCCCGACCTCGACGGTGATCCCGCGCCGGGCCAGCTCGACGGCCAGGGTCGGGGCGGCCATCAGCTGCGCGGCGACCGCGACGCCGTCGTCGTCCCCGGGGTCGCAGGCCACCCGCACCACGGCTGCCTCGGCGGTCGTCAGCTCGCGCGCCAGCCGGGCCAGCAGCCGGTCGAAGCGGGTGGCGTCCAGCGGGCTGCTGTCGTCGACGACGTCGACCAGGCCCGGGGCGGTCTCGGCGTTCAGGCCCAGCTCGGTGGCGGCGCGGACGGCGATCGGCAGCACGTGCGGCAGCGGGCTGGCCAGCAGCAGGCGGCCCACCCGGCCGGGCAGCGGGAAGCGCGGCTGCTCCCCCCGTCGTGCCCCGGCCACGCCCGGGAGCATCGCCCAGGAGGGCCCCCGGCCGTCCCAGGCGCGCGGGGACCGGACCCGATCGGACCCCGGGGTACCCGAACTCACACGTTGTGCACCCCCAGGTATGGAGCAACTACATCACTGAACGGTCTAAAGTCTCGGAGCATGTCGTCGTCGACCCTCCAGGAGACCGCCCTGCCCAACCGGGGTGGTCGTCCGCGTGATCCCTCCCGGGACTGCGCCATCCGCGCCGCGATCCTGCGGCTGCTGGGCGAGGTGGGCTACAACGCCCTGACGATGGACGCGGTCGCCGCCGAGGCCGGGGTGGGCAAGGCGACCATCTACCGGCGCTGGCGCACCAAGTCCGACCTGGTCGTGGACACCATCACCGGGATGGACGGGTCGACCGAGGTGCCCGACACCGGCGACCTGGCCGGGGACCTGCGGGCCCTGCTGCGCTCGCTGGTCGACCGGCTCAACGGCCCGACCGGCTCGGCGTCGCTGTCGCTGCTGTCCACCCTGCCGCACCAGCCCGAGCTGGCCGAGGCCTTCCGCACCGGCCCGCTGGCCGGCTGGCGCCGGGCGCTGACCACCGTCTGGGAGCGCGCCGAGGCCCGCGGCGAGGTCCGCGAGGGCACCGGCCGGACCGCCGTCGCGCAGGCCGCCTCGGCGCTGCTGGTGCAGCGGTGGCTGATCACCCGCGAACCGCTGGACGACGACTACGTGGACACCGTGCTGGAGACCGTCGTGCTCCCGCTGGCGCGGTCGACCGCCCCCGCCTGACCGGCGGGGTTCGAGACCAACGGCCCGTCCTCTCCCCCCGGAGGGCGGGCCGTTGTCGTGCCCGGGGTCAGCCGGCGGCGAAGCGGCGCAGCCGGAGGCTGTTGGTCACCACCAGCACGGAGGACACCGCCATGGCCAGACCGGCCAGCAGCGGGTTGAGGAAGCCCAGCGCGGCCAGCGGGATCAGCGCGACGTTGTAGCCGAACGCCCAGACCAGGTTGGTCTTGATGGTGGCCAGCGTGCGCCGGGACAGCCGCACCGCGTCGGCCGCGGCGGCCAGGTCGGCGCGCACCAGGGTGATGTCGCCGGCCTCGATCGCGACGTCGGTGCCGGTGCCCATCGCCAGGCCCAGGTCGGCGCGGGCCAGCGCCGCGGCGTCGTTGACGCCGTCGCCCACCATCGCGACCACCCGCCCGCGCTCCTGCAGGTCGCGGACGACGTCCACCTTGCCCTCGGGGAGCACCCCGGCGACCACCTCGGTGGCCGGGTCCAGCCCCACCTCGCGGGCGACCGCGGCCGCGGCGCCGGCGCCGTCGCCGGTGAGCAGCACCGGGGACAGCCCGAGCTCCCGCAGCGCCCGCACCGCCGCGCGGCTGGTGGGCCGGACGGTGTCGGCCACGACCAGCAGGCCGCGCACCTCCCCGTCCACGGACACCAGGACGGCGGTCCGGCCGGCAGCCGAGGCCTGGTCCGCCGCGGCGGCCAACTCGGCCGGCACCGCGCCGTCGACGTCCCGGCCCACCTGCACGCGGTGGCCCTCGACGGTGCCGCTGACGCCCAGACCCGGGCGGGCGGCGAAGTCGTCGACCTCGGGCAGCGGGCCGGGCACCCCGGCCACCACGGCCCGGGCGACCGGGTGCTCCGAGGCCGCCTCGACCGCGGCGGCCAGCCGCAGCGCACCGGCGTCGCCGACCTGCTCCACCAGGGCCATCTCGCCGGTGGTGACGGTGCCGGTCTTGTCCAGCACCACGGTGTCGACGGTGCGGGTGGACTCCAGCACCTCGGGCCCCTTGATCACGATGCCGAGCTGGGCGCCGCGGCCGGTGCCCACCAGCAGGGCGGTGGGGGTGGCCAGGCCCAGCGCGCACGGGCAGGCGATGACCAGGACGGCGACCGCGGAGGTGAAGGCGGCCGACACGTCGCCGGTGACCAGCAGCCAGGTGGCCAGGGTGGCGAGGGCGACCACGAGGACGACGGGTACGAAGACCGCCGACACCCGGTCGGCCAGCCGCTGCACCGGCGCCTTGCCGCTCTGCGCGGCGGTGACCAGCCGGCCCAGCGCGGCCAGCGTGGTCTGCCCGCCGACCCGGTCGGCCTGCACGACCAGCCGCCCGCCCGCGACCACGGAGGCCCCGGTGACCCGGTCGCCCGGGCCGACCTCGACCGGCACCGACTCCCCGGTCAGCATCGACACGTCCACCGCCGAGGAGCCGGAGACGACCACGCCGTCGGTGGCGACCTTCTCCCCCGGCCGGACGACGAACCGGTCGCCGACGGCGAGCGCGTCGACCGGGACCCGCACCTCGACCCCGTCGCGCAGCACCGCGGCGTCCTTGGCGCCCAGGGCCAGCAGCGCCCGGAGCGCGGCGCCCGAGCGGCGCTTGGCGCGGGACTCGGCGTACCGGCCGGCCAGCAGGAACACGGTGACCGCGCTGGCCACCTCGAGGTAGACCTCGCTGCTGCCGGCGCCCTGCTCGGCGAGCAGGTGGAACTGCATCCGCATGCCCGGTTCGCCGGCCCCGCCCAGGAACAGCGCGTACAGCGACCAGAGGTAGGCCGCGACGATGCCGAGGGACACCAGGGTGTCCATGGTGCTGGCGCCGTGCCGGGCGTTGACGGCGGCGGCGCGGTGGAAGGGCCAGGCGCCCCAGACCGCGACCGGGCTGGCCAGGGTCAGCGCCAGCCACTGCCAGTTGTCGAACTGCAGCGGCGGCACCATGGACAGCACGAGCACCGGCAGCGCGAGGGCGGCGGAGACGACGAGCCGCTGGCGGAGGTCGCGGTCCTCGGCGGGCTCGTCGTCCGCGGCGGGGGGCTCCTCGCTGGGCGGTGCCGGCAGGGACGCGGCGTACCCGGCGGCGGACACGGTGGCCAGCAGGGTGTCGGTGTCCACGGCCGCCGGGTCGTAGACGACGGTGGCGGCCTCGGTGGCGTAGTTGACGCTGGCCTGCACGCCGGCGACCTTGTTGAGCTTGCGCTCGATCCGGTTCGCGCAGCTCGCGCAGGTCATGCCGGTGATGTCGAGCCGGACCTCCTCGCGGGGCCCGGCGGTGGCGGTCACGCCGGGGTGGCGGAGTAGCCGGCCTCCGCCACGGCCGCGCGCACCTGCTCGCCGTCGACGTCCTCGCCGGTCACCCGCAGCGCGCCGCTGGCCAGGTCGACGTCGACGCCGGAGACGCCGGCGACCTCGGAGACCTCCTCGGTGACCGAGGCGACGCAGTGCTGACAGGTCATGCCGGTGACGGTGAAGTCGAGCGTGCTCATGGGGGTTCCTCCCGTCTCAGGACCGGACCAGCCGCGCGATGGCGGCGGAGGCCTCGGCGATCTTGGCGTCGGCGGCCGCGCCGTCGTCGTCGGCGCTGCTGGCGACCGCGTCGCGGACGCAGTGCCCGAGGTGGTCGTCGAGCAGCCCGAGGGCCACGGCCTGCAGCGCCTTGGTCGCGGCCGACACCTGGGTCAGCACGTCGATGCAGTAGGTGTCCTGCTCGACCATCCGGGAGATGCCCCGGACCTGGCCCTCGACGCGCTTGAGCCGCGCGAGCACCTGCTCCTTGTTGCCCTCGTAGCCGGCCATGCGGTCGAGGGTACCCCTAGGGGGTAGGGGTTACCAGCCGCGGGTGCCGGGCTCGCCCTTGAACGGGCCGACCACCTCGTCGGTGATCCAGCCGCCGTAGAAGTCGCCGGCCTGGGCGCGCACGGCCTCGCCGTCGACCGTCGCCCGGTCGAGCTTGGAGGGGTAGAAGGCGACCGCGCCGCGCAGGTGCCGGTACCCGGGGGTCGGGTCCTCGTAGGACCAGCCGACGGCCGGGTACCGGGTGCCGTCGACGACGGCGTCCCAGTAGGTGGCCACACCCTTCCACTCGCACCAGCTGGCGCCCTCGCCGCGCTGCAGCACGCCGGCGGCGACGTCCTCGCGCGGGACGTAGTAGACCGGCGGGTGGCTGGTCTCGCAGACCCGCACCGCCCGGTCGGTGCTGGCGATCTCCGCACCGCCCAGCTCGACCTGGACGCGGCGGGGGGTGACCTCGGCCGACGGGGGACGCGGGTAGTCCCAGACGGACTCCTGACCGGGGCCGACGGGGTCGGGGCGCGGGTGCATCACACCCGCCAGTGTGCGCGGTCAGCGCCGGGCGTGCCGGACCTTCTGCACCGCGACGAAGGTGACGAACAGGCCGGCCGCGGCCAGCGTCGCCTGCCCGGCCGGGGTGGTCAGCCAGTGCTTGACGCGCTCCTGCGCCTGGGCGGACAGCCGCTGGGGGCTGCCCCGGTAGACCAGCTGGTCCAGGGTGGCCGCCAGGGACTCGCGGGCGGCGTCGATCTCCTGCTGGATCTGCTCGGGGCTGCGGGGCACGCGCACAGCCTGCCACGTCCCGGCCCCCCGCACCGCTCCTAGACTCCGGGCAGCGCGGGAGTGGTGTAACGGCAGCCACGCCAGGTTTAGGTCCTGGTGCCTTCGGGCGTAGGGGTTCGACTCCCCTCTCCCGCACGGTGCGGTCCGGGCGGTCCACCCGGACGGGTGAACGCACTGGGGTCGGGCCGGCCGGGTGCCGAATCCCCGAGGGTGACCACTGCGCTCCGGGCCGACGCCGCCGTGCCGCGGCCGGCGGCCGAGCGGCGGCTGGGCGACGTGCTGGTCGGCGACGGGTCGATCAGCCCGGAGCAGCTGGCCGAGGCGCTGGTGGCCTCGCGCGAGGTGGGCGAACCGCTGGGGTCGGTGCTGCTGGCCCGCGGCTGGGTCACCCGCCGCCGGCTCTACGTCGCCCTCGCGGAGGTGTGGGGCACCGAGATGACCTTCGTCGACCCGGTCGAGGTGGACGCCGACCTCGCCCAGCTCTTCCCGTACCCCCAGCTGGCCCGCGAGATGTGGGTGCCGCTGCGCACGGAGACCGGACCGGACGGCGAGCGCCAGGTCGTCGTCGCCTCCTCCTCCCGGCCCAGCGAGCACGTCCGGCGCTCGGTGGCCGAGCACACCGGCATCGACCGGGTGCAGCAGCTGGTCACCACCGACTGGGACGTGCAGCGGGCGCTGCGCACCGTGTGGCGCGAGGAGGTCGTGCACGAGGCGGTGTCCGCGCTGGCCGAGCGCCGGCCCGACGAGTCGGCGTCCACGGTCTTCACCTGGCCGCAGGTGGCCAGCGCCGTGGTCGCCGCGCTCGCCGTCGTGGTCGGCCTGGTGCTCGACGCACCCACCACCGTCGTCGTCCTGCTGGCCGTGGTCAACGTCGTCATCGGGCTCTCGGTCGGCGCGAAGGCGCTGATCAGCACGGTGGGGACGGCGTCGGAGACCGTCGAGCAGGTGACGGCGGCCGACGCCGCCGCGCTCGCCGACGCGGAGCTGCCGCGCTACACGATCCTCGTCCCGGTCTACCGGGAGGCGGGCATCGTCGGGCTGCTCATGCAGAACCTGGCCGGCCTGGACTACCCGCGGGAGAAGCTGGAGATCCTGCTCCTGCTGGAGGAGGACGACCCGGAGACGCTGCAGGCCGCGCTGGCCGCCGCGCCGCCCGACGTCGTCCGGATCCTGGTCGTGCCGCACTCGATGCCCAAGACCAAGCCGCGGGCGTGCAACGTGGGGCTGGCCTTCGCCCGCGGCGACCTGGTGGTCATCTACGACGCGGAGGACCGGCCCGACCCCGACCAGCTGAAGAAGGCCGTGGTCGCCTTCGCGCAGGGCGGGGAGGACCTGGTCTGCGTGCAGGCGGCGCTGAACTACTTCAACGCCGAGGAGAACCTGCTCACCCGCATGTTCACGCTCGAGTACAGCTCGTGGTTCGACTACACGCTGCCGGGGCTGGACGCGCTGCGGCTGCCCATCCCGCTGGGCGGCACCAGCAACCACTTCCGCGCGACGATGCTGCGCGAGCTGGGCGGCTGGGATCCCTTCAACGTCACCGAGGACGCCGACCTCGGCGTGCGCGCCTCGGCCCGGGGCGGGCGCGTGGCGGTGGTCAACTCGACCACCTACGAAGAGGCCAACATGGCCGTCGGCAACTGGGTCCGCCAGCGCAGCCGGTGGATCAAGGGCTACATGCAGACCTTCCTGGTGCACAGCCGGCACCCGGTGCGGCTGGTCCGGGCGATCGGGCCGCGGCAGGCCGTCGGGTTCCTGCTCACCATCGGCGGCACCCCCGCCACGTTCCTGCTGACCCCGCCGCTGTGGGGGGTGTTCGGCCTGTGGCTGGCCTTCCCGCACCTGTTCGCCCCGCTGCCGCCGTGGCTGCAGCTGGTCAGCCTCGGCAACCTGCTGCTGGGCAACGGGCTGATCGTCTACCTGAGCCTGCTCGCCGGGTTCAAGCGCCGCAGCTACCGGCTGGTGGCCTACGCGCTGCTGTCGCCCCTCTACTGGCTGCTCCACTCGGTCGCCTCCTACAAGGCGGCCTGGCAGCTGGTCACCAAGCCCTTCTACTGGGAGAAGACCCAGCACGGGCTCACCAGCCACTCCCCTGCGTCCCCGCCCCCCGCCCCTCCGGAGGAACCGATGGCCCCGCTGCACCTCGACGACCTGACCGCCCTCCAGGAGGCGCTGGAGGCGCTCGACGAACACGACCTGATCACGGAGGTGATGCCCGCGGCCGTCGCGGTGCCCGCCCTGCGGCCCACTGGCGGCGCACTGCCGCCGGTGCCGCCGCCGGCCGAGCGGGTGGTGCGCCGCACCGGCCCGCTGCCCTCGCTGGCCGCCACCCGGGTGGTCGAGGAGCCGGTCCCGGCGCTACCCCCGGTGCCCACGCCGGTGGAGTCGACGGTGCCGCCGGCGCAGGTGCTGCCGGCGCCGCGTCGGGCCCGGCACGCCGCCCAGCCCCCGGCCGCCGCGCCGGGCCTGCTCGGGTGGGCCCTGGAACCGGCATGAGCACGCTCGCGCCCCGCGAGCCGGTGCGGCTGCCGATGGCGGTCGTGCTGGTGCTGCTGCTCGCCGGGCTCGCCGTCGCCGCGGGGGCCGGACTGCTCGCCGACGTCCCGACCCGGCTGCTCTGGCCGGGGCTGTGCGTGCTCGCGGCGCTGGCCCTCGGCGCCGTCTTCGTGCTCGGGGCGATCACCGTCGCCGGCTTCGCCGCGGGTGCGGCGACCGCCGGCGCGGTCGCGCTGGAGCCGGGTTCCCTGCCAGTGGCGCTGGCCGGGACGGCCGTGGCGGCCCTGCTGTGCGGGGTGGCGCCCGCCTGGGCCCGGGTCGAGGCCTGGCAGGCCACCCGCTCCTCCGCTCCCCCGGCGGCGGGCCCGCGCTGGCGGACCGACCGGGTGGTCGCGGCGTTCCTGGTGCTGGCCTTCCCGCCGGTCTTCGTGACCGGCGCGATCGCCTTCGTCAGCTGGACGGCGACCCGCTGAGCAGCTCGGCCAGCACCGGCACCAGCGCGGCGAAGGCCTGGCCGCGGTGGCTGACCGCGTCCTTCTCCGCCGGCTCGAGCTCGGCCGAGGTCCGGTCCAGCCCCTCGGGCAGGAACACCGGGTCGTAGCCGAACCCGTTGCTGCCCCGCGGCTCGCGCAGCACGCTGCCGCGCCAGGTCGCCTCGAGCACCCGCTCGGTGCCGTCGGGCAGGACGACGGCCGCGGCGCAGACGAACCCGGCGCCGCGCCGCTCGTCGGGGACGTCGGCCAGCTGCCCCAGCAGCAGGGCGGTGTTGGCCGGGTCGTCGCCGTGCCGGCCCGACCAGCGCGCCGAGAGGATCCCCGGCATGCCGTTGAGCGCGTCGACGGTGATGCCGGAGTCGTCGGCGACCGCCGGCAGGCCCGTGTACCGGACCGCCTCGCGCGCCTTGAGCAGCGCGTTGTCGGCGAAGGTCGCCCCGGTCTCCGGCGCCTCGGGGTACTCCTCGACGTCCTTGAGCCCCAGGACCTCGACCCCGGGGACCGCGGTGGTCAGCAGCCGCTGCAGCTCCGCGAGCTTGCCGGCGTTGCGGGTGGCGAGGACGAGCCGGGTCATCGGGCCCCGCCCCCGGACGCCAGCGCCTCGGCCTGGATGCGGGTGAGCTCGGCACACCCGGCGACCGCGAGGTCGAGCAGCTGGTCGAGGGTGGCCCGGTCGAACACCGCGCCCTCCGCCGTCCCCTGCACCTCGACGAACCCGCCGTCCCCGGTGCACACGACGTTCATGTCGGTGCCGGCCGTGACGTCCTCCTCGTAGGCGAGGTCCAGCCGCGGCTCGCCGTCGATCACCCCCACGCTGACGGCGGCCACCGACTGCACCAGCGGCTCCTTCTTCGCGAGCTTGCCGCGCGCGCCGAGGTGGGCGACGGCGTCGGCGAGGGCCACGTAGGCACCGGTGATGGCGGCGGTGCGGGTGCCGCCGTCGGCCTGCAGCACGTCGCAGTCCAGGGCGATGGAGTTCTCGCCGAGGGCGCCCAGGTCGATCGAGGCGCGCAGCGAGCGGCCGATCAGCCGGCTGATCTCATGCGTGCGGCCGCCGACCTTGCCCTTCACCGACTCGCGGTCGCTGCGGGTGTGGGTGGCCCGCGGCAGCATCGCGTACTCGGCGGTGACCCAGCCCAGGCCCGAGCCGCGGCGCCAGCGGGGCACGCCCTCGGTGACGCTGGCCGCGCAGAGCACGCGGGTGCGCCCGAACTCGACGAGCACCGAGCCCTCGGCGTGGTCGAGCCAGTTGCGGGTGATGGTCACCGGGCGGAGCTGGTCGGCGCTGCGGCCGTCGGGGCGGGTCACGTGGGTCGAGGGTAGTGGGCGGGGAAGACTGGTCCCATGCGATCGGAACTGCGCCAGGTGCGCACCGGCCGGGCACCGGCCGTCGTCGACCTGACCGACGAGTGCGCCGCGTTCGTCCGCGGCGAGGCCGACGGGCTGCTGCAGGTCTTCGTGCCGCACGCGACCGCCGGGGTGGCCATCATCGAGACCGGGGCCGGCAGCGACGACGACCTGCTCGCCCAGCTCGACCAGCTGCTGCCCACCGACGACCGGTGGCGGCACCGGCACGGCTCCCCCGGGCACGGACGGGACCACGTGCTGCCGGCGTTCGTGCCGCCGCACGCCACGGTGCCGGTGCTGGAGGGCCGCCTGGCGCTGGGCACCTGGCAGCGGATCTGCTTCGTGGACACCAACGGCGACAACCCCACCCGGCAGGTACGGCTGAGCTTCCTGGCCGGCTGACCCCGGACCGGTGTCGTCGGTGGGGTCTGCCACCATGCCCGCATGACCGACAGCCCCACCGCCACGCGTCTGTCCCCCGGCGACCAGGCGCCGGACTTCACGCTGCCCGACGCCGAGGGCAACCCGGTCTCGTTGGCCGACCACCGGGGGCACCGGGTCGTCGTCTACTGCTACCCGGCCGCGCTCACGCCGGGCTGCACGACCCAGGCCGTGGACTTCACCGCCGCCGCGGGCGAGTTCGCCGAGGCGGGGCTGGACATCATCGGCATCTCCCCCGACGCCCCCGAGAAGCTGATGCGCTTCCGGGAGAAGGAGGGGCTGTCGATCACCCTCGTCTCCGACGAGGACAAGTCGGTGCTGGCCGCCTACGGGGCGTACGGGCCGAAGAAGCTGTACGGCAAGGAGGTCGTCGGCGTGATCCGGTCGACGTTCGTGCTCGACGCCGACGGCAAGGTCGAGCGGGCCGCCTACAACGTCAAGGCCACCGGGCACGTGGCCAAGCTGCGCCGAGACCTCGGTCTCGGTTAGCCGCGCGTTCGGTCGGGCACGACCGAACGCATGAGCGGACAGATCGGGGTCACCGGCCTCGCGACGATGGGGGCCAACCTGGCCCGCAACCTGGCACGGCACGGCCACCAGGTGGTGGTGCACAACCGCACGGCGGCGAAGACCGACGCGCTGCTGGAGGCGCACGGCGACGAGGGCGACCTCGTGCGCGCGGACTCCCCGCAGGAGCTGGTCGACAAGCTGGAGCAGCCGCGCACGGTGATCATTATGGTCGCCGCGGGCGACCCGACGGACGCCGTCATCTCCGAGATCGCCCCGCTGCTGGCCGAGGGCGACGTGCTGGTGGACGGCGGCAACGCGCGCTACACCGACACGATCCGGCGGACCGAGGAGCTGGAGGGCCGGGGCATCCACTTCGTCGGCTGCGGGATCAGCGGCGGCGAGGAGGGCGCGCTGAACGGGCCGAGCATCATGCCCGGCGGGTCGGACGAGGCCTACGCGATCGTCGGTCCGGTGCTGGAGGACATCTCCGCGCACGTCGACGGGGAGCCGTGCTGCACGCACGTGGGCACCGACGGCGCGGGCCACTTCGTCAAGATGGTGCACAACGGCATCGAGTACGCCGACATGCAGCTCATCGCCGAGGCCTACGACCTGCTGCGCCAGGGGCTCGGGCTCTCGCCCGCCGAGATCGGGGACGTGTTCGCCACCTGGAACGAGGGCGACCTGCAGTCCTACCTGATCGAGATCACCGCGCAGGTGCTGCGGCACACCGACGAGCGGACCGGCAAGCCCTTCGTCGACGTCGTGCTGGACGAGGCGGAGCAGAAGGGCACCGGCCGGTGGACGGTGCAGTCGGCACTGGACCTGGGGACGCCGGTGTCGGGGATCGCCGAGGCGGTCTTCGCCCGGGCGCTGTCCGGCCACGTCGACCAGCGCAAGGCCGCCCAGCAGGTGCTGCCCGGGCCGGGCCGCGACTGGGACGACCAGGTCGCCGACCGGGACGGGTTCATCGAGAGCGTCCGCCAGGCGCTGTACGCCGCGAAGGTGGTCGCCTACTCGCAGGGCTTCGACCAGATCGCCAAGGGTGCGGAGGACCACGGCTGGGACGTCGACCGCGCTGCGCTGGCCGCGATCTGGCGGGACGGCTGCATCATCCGGGCGGCGTTCCTGGACCGGGTGCGTCAGGTGTTCACCGACGAGCCGGACCTGACCACGCTGCTGACCAACGACTACTTCCGGGACGCGGTGGCCGACGCCCAGGAGGGCTGGCGCCAGGTGGTGGCCGGCGCGGCTCGGCACGGGGTGCCCGCCCCGGGGTTCGCCAGCGCCCTGGCTTACTACGACGGCCTGCGCGCCGAGCGCTCCCCCGCCGCGCTGATCCAGGGCCTGCGCGACCGGTTCGGCTCGCACACCTACCGCCGGGTGGACGCCGAGGGCTCCTTCCACACCATGTGGTCCGAGGACGCCCGCGAGGTCGAGGCCTGATGCCCCGCCGGCCCGGCGCCCGTCAGAACGGCGCCGGGTCGGCCACGGGGTCGTGCGGCGGTGGCGCCGGCGCAGCCGGGTCGAGGACCTGGTCCAGCCCCGGGGGCCGGGTCGTGAGGGCGGTGCCGCCGGGCGTGACGACGTGCAGGGTGCCGTCGGGGTCGAGGTGGAACCGCCAGCCGGGGGCGTGGGTCTTGAGCCGGTGGTGGTGTCGGCAGAGCAGGGCGAGGTTGCGGACGCAGGTCGGTCCGCCCCGGCTGTGCGGGGTGACGTGGTCGGCGTCGCAGGCCCGTGCGGTGCGGCGGCAGCCGGGGAAGCGGCAGTGCCGGTCGCGGGCGCGCAGATAGCGGTACTGCGCGGCGGTCGGCGTGTAGCGGTCGGTCGGTGCTGGTGGGCCCAGGCCGGTGTCGGTGCGGGCGGCGGCGTGCAGCTCGGACGGTGAGGCCACGGCCAGGGTGCGGCCGCGGTCGGTGATGGTGATGGCCAGGTCACCGGCGACCGGGTCGACGAGGCCGAGGGCGTCGATGCGGCGCAGCAGCTCCCGCACCGCCGCCGGGGTCACCGGCATCCCCGCGACGTCACCCACCCCGCCACCACCGGCCGCCTCGTCAGCGACCGTGTCGTCGACAGCCCTGTCCGAGGCAGACCGGTCCTGGGCAGACAGGTCCTGGGCAGAGCAGTTCTGTGCGGACGTGTCCGCGGCAGACGTGTTCGGGGCAGGTCGGTCCCGGTCGGGTTGCTCGGCCGCCGGGGCCGCGGGGTTGACGCCATCGGCTGGCTCGTCCGTCTCGGCGGCCTGGAGGTCGTCGTCGGCCGGGTCCTCAGCGGACGGGCTGCCGGAAGCCGGGTGGCCGGCGGCCGGTTCACCGCCGGCGGTGATGAGGTCGCGCAGGGTGCGGAGCTGGTCGGGGTCGAAGAGGTCGCGCAGCTCGGCGGTGATGGTCACGTGCGCCACGGCGGGGTCGGGGGCGTCCCAGGGGCGGGTGACGAGGGCGTCCATGACCGCGATCCGCAGCGCACCCAGCGGACGGGTGTCACCGTCGGCCTTCAGCTTGCGGGCGTAGGCGGTCAGCTGGGCCCGCATCAGCGCCGCCCGGCCGGCCTCGATGCCGGTGGCGCGCAGCTCCGCGGTTCCGTCACCGGTCGGCGCACTGGACACGTCCCCGGCACGCACCCGCTGCTCCTGCCGCTGCTGGGCGGCGTCGGGGTCCAGGGCGATGAGCCCGGCCTCCAGCCGCTCCCGCAGCGTGGTGGGCGGGCAGCCCCGCTCGGCCCAGCCGATGCCCCGCTCGGCCAGGGCGGTGATGTCCTCGTCGGCGAACGGGCCACCGACCGAGGTGGCCTGCCAGCGCAGCACCTCGACCATGACCCTGGCGCGGGCCTCGTCGATGCGGCCATCGGCCAGGGCGTGCCACACCCCCGGCAGCTGCCGCACCAGCACCAGCGCGTGCTCCACCAGGTGCCGCGCCGAGGTGACGCTGCACCGCAGCAGCACCGCTAGCTCATCGGGCAGGAAGTCATCGGCGGCCTGAACCGCCGCCGGGTCCTCGCCGCCGCCGATGTCGGTGCGGGCCCCAGGCAGCAGCGGCAGCACGTGCTCAGCCCCCTGGGTGGCCTTGCGCTCGATCAGCCCGGCCTCGTAGGCGGCCAGCTCCGACCGCTTGGCCCGCACCGAGGCGATCTCGGCATCCAGCGCAGCGCCGGTGACCCCGAACGCCGCCGCCGTCTCGGTCAGCCGCGGCAACGCCGGCATCGGCGGCAGGTCAGGTCCGACCCAACCGGCAGGGGTGAACCGGGTGCTCACCTCGACCCCGAACCGCCCCCTGAGTGCCATACCTGCACTTCACCACAGGGGTACGACAGTTCTCGGAGGCTTCGACCCGGACTCCGCTGCGCTGTGGACAAACCCCGCCGGGCACCGGGACGGTGGACGGGTGACGTCGCTGCCGCCGTGGCCCGCCGAGCCGCCCAGCTGCGGTGCGGTGGTGCTCCGGCCCTTCCGGGACGACGACCTGGGCGCCGTCCGGGATCTGGCCACCGACCCCTACGTCCCCCTGATCGGCAGCCTTCCGGCGCACGCCGACGACGAGCAGGCCAGGGCGTGGATCGGCCGGCAGCACGACCGCTGGACCACCGCTGCCGGGTTCTCGTTCGCCGTCGCCGGCCCCGACGACGGGATGGTCGGTACGGCCGGCCTGCACCTCGCGGAGCTCGCGCAGGGCCGGGCCACTGCCGGCTACGCCGTCCTGCCGTCGCAGCGCGGCCACGGGTACGCCGCCGCCGCGCTCACCGCGCTGACCGCCTTCGCCTGGACGGTCGAGGGCCTGCACCGGGTCGCGCTGCTCATCGAGCCGTGGAACACCGCGTCCGTCCGCACCGCCGAACGGGCCGGTCACCGGCAGGAGGGCCTGCTGCGCGAGCACACGCAGATCGGCGGGACGGAGCGGGACATGCTGGTGTTCTCGGCCTCGCGGTCAACGGCGCAACGCTGACGCCAGCACCCAGCACAGACCCCCGCCGACCGCGGTGCCCGCGGCTACCAGGAGCGCACCTACCGGCCAGAGCCCGTCGCCGTCGGGCGCGGTGGCCGCCGTCACCGACCACGCCACCGTGAAGGCCACGGGCACCACGAGCACGAGCCACCCCGGCCCCCGCCATGCCGCGGCGAGCCCGAGTCCCAGCAGCAGGACACCAACCGTCAGTACCTGCCACGCCTCGTACGGCCCGGTGGACATCCCGGTGACCGGGTCGACGTCCCGCTGGGTGTCCCACGCGAGCAGACCGACCTGCACAGCCGCGGTCGACACCGCCAGCAGCAGGACAGCGACCGGCAGCGGGACACGGCGCAGCACCTCAGCCGCCCGCGGCCTTCTTGCGGCGCTTGCCCTCGTGCATGGCGGCGACCCGGGCGACCGGGATGGTGTGGCCCTCCGCGACCAGGTCGGCGGGCAGCTCCTGCGGCGCCGGCAGCGACTCCGCCCACGGGTCGCCGGTGATCCGCTGCGCCGCGTCGGCGACCGTCGTCCCCCGGGGGTCGGCCGAGTCCAGGTCGTCCCAGGCCACCGGTGCCGAGACGGGCAGCCCGGGGCGGGCGCGCGGCGAGTAGGCCACCGCGATCGTCCCCCGCCCGGACCGGGTGGAGTCGACGAACACCCGCCCGCCGCGGTCGGCCACCACGTACTCCGTCGTCGCGATCCCGGGGTCCAGCGCGGCCGTGCGGGCAGCCAGCGCGCGGGTCGCGGCGGCGACGTCCTCGTGCGAGGAACCGCGCACCGGCACCACCACGTGCAGACCGGTCGACCCGCTGGTCTTCACCGCACCCGACAGGCCCAGGCCGGCCAGCGCCTCGCGGGCGAGGCGGGCCACGGCCACGACCTGGCCGACGTGGCCGTCCTCGGGCGGGTCGAGGTCCAGCACCAGCCCGGTCGGCTCGGCGAACGCGCCGTCGACCACCGGGGAGAACGGCACGTGCAGCTCGACGGCGCGCTGGTTGGCCAGCCACAGCAGCGTGCGGCGGTCCTGGACCAGCACCTGGTGCACCTCGCGCCGGGTGCGGTCGGACCAGGTGGCCACCGTCGGCACCCAGTCGGGGGCGCCCTTGGGGATGTCCCGCTGCACGAACGCCGCCGCGCCCGGCCGGATCCGCACCATCGTCAGCGGGCGACCGGACAACAGTGGCACCAAACGGTCGGCGAAGGCGTCGTAGTGCTCCACGAGCGCCCGCTTCGTCACCCCCAGCCCGTCGCCGAGCTCGTCGTCCAGGGAGGAGAAGCGGACCTCGTCCATCAGACCTCGTACACCCCGAGCGGGCGGACCAGCTCCGCGGCGCCGAACACCGAGCGGGCCGCGGACAGCTGCACGGCCGGGTCCACCCACGCCGGCACGTGGGTGACCAGCAGGCGGCCCACCCCGGCGTCCCGCGCGTGCTCGCCGGCCTCCCGGCCGGTCAGGTGCAGGTCCGGCGGCAGACCGGGGACGTCGGGGTGGGCGGCCTCGGCCAGCAGGACGTCGGCGCCGCGGGCCAGCTCGACCACGGCGGGGCAGGCGCCGGTGTCGCCGGTGTAGACCAGCGACCGGCCGCCGGCGGTGAGCCGGTAGGCGTAGCACTCCACGGGGTGGGCGGTGCGGGCGGTCTCGACGCGGAAGGGACCCAGGTCGAAGGCGCCAGCGCCGATGCCGAACACCTCGAACACGTCGTCGATCGGCCCGTCGGAGAGGTCGTAGGCCAGCCGCAGCCGCCGGTCGGCGCCGACCGGGGCGTAGAGCGGCAGCGGGTTGCGGGTGGCCAGGCCGGAGTAGCGCCGCCAGACGACGAACGGCGCCACGTCCAGGCAGTGGTCGGCGTGCAGGTGCGACAGCAGGACGGCGTCCACCTCGTCGGGCGGCAGCACCTTCTGCAGGGCGCCGAACGCACCGCTGCCGAGGTCGAGCACGATCCGGTAGCCGTCGTGCTCGACCAGGTAGCTCGAGGCCGGTGAGTCCGGGCCGGGGCCGGACCCCGAGCAGCCCACCACGGTCAGCTTCATGCCGGCACCACCGTCTCCACCTCGGGGCCGAGGAACCGGCGGCCGAGCCGGGCGAAGGGCTCCGGGTCGCCGGTGGCCAGGAAGGCGTGCCGGGGCGGGGGTGCGTCGTCCGGGCGCAGCAGGTCCGCCCCGGTGAGCACCCGGTAGACGTCCTGCGCGGTCTCCTCGGCGCTGGACACCAGCGTCACCCCGGGCCCCAGGACCAGCGAGAGCACACCGGTGAGCAGCGGGTAGTGCGTGCAGCCGAGCACCACGGTGTCGACGCCGGCGGCCAGCAGCGGGTCCAGGTAGGACTGCGCCAGGCCCAGCAGCTGCCGGCCGCTGGTCACCCCGCGCTCGACGAAGTCCACGAAGCTCGGGCACGCCGCGCTGGTGACGGTGATCTGCGGGGCGGCGGCGAACGCGTCGGCGTAGGCACCCGACGTGATGGTGGCCTGGGTGCCGATGACGCCGACCCGGCCGTTGCGGGTGGCGGCGGTGGCCCGGCGGACGGCGGGCAGCACGACCTCGACCACCGGGACGTCGTACCGCTCGCGGGCGTCGCGCAGGCAGGCCGCACTGGCCGAGTTGCACGCCACCACCAGCATCTTCACGCCGGCCTCGACGAGGTCGTCCATGACGGCCAGGGAGTGCGCGCGCACCTGCGCGATGGGCAGCGGGCCGTAGGGGCCGTTGCGGGTGTCGCCGACGTAGCGCACCGCCTCGTGCGGCAGCTGGTCCAGGATCGACCGGACGACGGTCAACCCGCCCACGCCGGAGTCGAACACCCCGATCGGTGCGTCGGCGCTCGCTGCGGTCCCCATCGAGGGGAAGGCTAGTGCCGGGTGGGCCCGCGCAGCACGGTGGCGGCCGGCAGCAGCAGCCCGTCGCCGGCCCAGCGCGAGCCGGCCAGGTCGCGCACGACGACGCCCGCGTCGCTGCCGAGGGCCTCCTCGCCGACGCCGAGCACGGCGCAGCCGGCGGCCAGACCAGCGGCGATGCCGCTGCGGCTGTCCTCCACCACGAGCGCGTCGGCGGGCGCCAGACCCAGCCCGGCCGCCGCGGCGAGGTAGCCCGCGGGGTCCGGCTTGCCGGCGGCGACGTCGTCGGCCGTGACGAAGACCTCGGGGACCGGGATGCCGGCCGCCCGCAGGCGGGCCGTCGCCAGCCGGCGGGTGCCGGAGGTGACCACGGCCCAGGACCCCGGCGGGAGCTGGGCGAGCAGCGCGGGGACGCCGGCCATCGCGGCGCACACCTCGGCGTCGCGCACCTCGATGTCCTCGATCAGGTCGACGGCCGCGGCCCGCTCATCCTCGGCCACCAGCAGCGCCACCGTGTCGGCCGCCCGGCGGCCGTGCACGATGTCGAGCACCTGCTGGGCCTCGATGCCGTGCACCTGCGCCCAGCGCGTCCAGGCACCCTCGACCGAGGCGAGGGAGTCCACCAGCACGCCGTCGTTGTCGAACAGGATCCCGCGGGCGGGGACGTGCAGGTCGGGGGCGAGCTCGGCGTCGGGCGTCAGGCCCACAGCTGGCCCTCCAGGGCGGCGGTCGCCTCGTCGAGGGTGCCGGCGTAGGCGCCGGTGGACAGGTACTTCCAGCCGCCGTCGCAGACGATGAAGCAGATGTCGGCCTTCCGGCCGGCTGCCACCTCCTTGTCGGCGATGCCCAGCGCGGCGTGCAGGATCGCGCCGGTGGAGATGCCGGCGAAGATGCCCTCGCGCTCCACCAGCTGGCGGGTGCGGTGCACGGCGTCGTCGGGGCCGACGGAGAACCGGCCGTCGAGCAGCTCGGGGTCGTAGAGCTCGGGGATGAACCCCTCGTCGATGTTGCGCAGGCCGTAGACCAGCTCGCCGTAGCGCGGCTCGGCCGCGATCACCTGGACGCCGGGCTTGCGCTCGCGCAGGAACCGGCCCACGCCCATCAGCGTGCCGGTGGTGCCCAGGCCCGCGACGAAGTGCGTGATGGAGGGCAGGTCGGCCAGGATCTCCGGGCCGGTGCCGGTGTAGTGCGCCTCGGCGTTGGCCGGGTTGCCGTACTGGTAGAGCATCACCCACTCGGGGTTCTCCCCCGCCAGCCGCTTGGCCACCGCCACGGCCTGGTTGCTGCCGCCGGCGGCCGGTGAGCTGATGATCTGCGCGCCGTACATCTCCAGCAGCTGCCGGCGCTCGATCGACGTGTTCTCCGGCATCACGCAGATCAGCCGGTAGCCGCGCTGGCGGGCCACCATGGCCAGGGAGATGCCGGTGTTGCCGCTGGTCGGCTCGAGGATGGTGGAACCGGGCTGCAGCCGGCCCTCCTTCTCGGCCGCCTCGACCATCGCGATGGCCGCCCGGTCCTTGATCGACCCGGTCGGGTTGTGGTCCTCGAGCTTGGCCCACAGCCGGACGTCGGGGGTCGGCGACAGCGACGGCAGCCCCACCAGGGGCGTGCCGCCGAGGGAGTCGACGAGGGAGGCGAACCGGGCCATCGCGATCAGCCGCCGGCGACGGCGGGCAGGATGGTGACCGAGTCGCCGTCCTTGAGCTCGGTGTCCAGGGCGCCGGTGAAGCGGACGTCCTCGTCGTTGACGTAGACGTTGACGAAGCGGTGCAGCTTGCCCTCGTCGGTGACCAGGCGGCCCTTGATGCCGGGGTGCTGGCTGTCGATGTCGTCGACCAGGGCGCCCAGGGTGGCACCGGAGCCGGAGACGGTCTTGTTGCCGCCGGTGTGGGTGCGCAGGATGGTCGGGATCCGGACCTCGATGGCCATGGGGGTCGTCCTCTTCCGGTGGTGGTGGGTCACCTCGCGCAGCACGCAGCGAGGGTGGTCTCGTGCTGGGGGAACGCCGCGGGCGCGGCGCGGATTCCGTCGCTCAGTCGTAGACGACGGTGGTGGGCGAGTGCCCGAACAGGTAGGACTCGACGACGTCGACGTCCTCCTCGGTGACCACGCCGTCGACGATCCGGAAGCTCCGGAGCTCGACGTCGTCGCCGACCAGGCCGGTCTGGTCGCCGTGCTCGCGGGTGGAGACCAGCACGTAGTGCGCGAACGGCTCGGACGCGTAGCTGATGTCGGTGCGCGAGGGGTAGGCCTCGGTGGCGGTGTGCGAGTGGTAGACGACCACGGGCACCTCGTCCCGGTCGTCCATCTCGCGGTAGAGCTTGAGCAGGTCGGCGCTGTCGAACTCGTAGAACGTCGGCGAGCGGGCCGCGTTGAGCATCGGGATGAACCGCTCGGGCCGGTCGCTGCCCTCGGGCCCGGCGACCACGCCGCAGGCCTCGTCGGGGTGGTCACGACGGGCGTGCGCGACGATCGCGTCGTAGGACGCCCGGTCGATGCGCAGCACGGCCCCACTCTACGGGGGCCCGAGCGACCGCACGCAGTGCACCGACGGGGGGCCCGGACGGTAGCGTCCCGGATCGTGGTGTGCACGTGCTGATCCAGGTCCTGATGGCCGCCGGTGTCGTCGTCCTCGCCCTGCCCGCCCTGGTCGTGGGCAGCCGCCGGCTGACCAAGCGGGGGCCGCGCAGCCTGCGCAGCCCGGGCGGCAGCCGGTCGGAGTTCGTCGTCGTGCTGGTCGGCCGGCTGCTGGGTCTGCTGCTGATCCTGCTGCTGTCGGCCCTGGTGCTGGTGGCCACGGTCGGGGCGCTGGTCCGCGACCTGGACGACCTGCCGAGCCTGGTCTACGTGGCCTTCGTGCTGGACCTGCTGCTCGCGGCGCTGGTGGTGCTCACCTCCGCCGCCCCCCGCCCGCCACGAGCGCGTCGACGAGCGAGCCCTGCACCGCGGTGAGCCACGAGTAGACGGTCATCTCCTGCGACGCCGGGGCGTCGTGGTCGGTGTCGGCGGTGATGCCCAGCCGGGTGCCCAGCGCCAGCCGCAGGTCGTTGGTGGTGCGCAGCCATGCCCGGGCCTGGTCGTCGGCCAGCGACACGTCCCCGCCGTCGGCCGGCAGGGTCGCCCGCACGGTGGCCAGGTCCTCGACCTTGCCCTGCCGCAACGCCGCCCCGGTCAGCTCGCGGTAGTCGCGGGCGAGCTCGGCGTCGGTGGCGTGGCCGGCGGGGAACAGCCGGCCCACCACGGGGTCGTCGGCCGGCGCGTCCTCGGCCAGCAGCTGCTCGAGCTGGTCCAGCAGCAGGCCGACGACGGCGGACTCGGCGTCGGTCAGCCCGGCGACCACCTGGTCGCCGCGGCGGCGGAAGGGCTTCACGAGTCGCGCTGGTAGCTGGCCCACAGGCCGTAGGCGTGCAGCCGGCTGGTGTCGTGCTCCATCCGCTCGCGCGGGCCCGAGCTCACGATCGCCTTCCCCTCGTGGTGCACCTGCAGCATGAGCTTGGTGGCAGTGGCCTCGTCGTAGCCGAACAGCTCCTGCAGCACGAAGGTCACGTAGGTCATCAGGTTGACCGGGTCGTCCCAGACGACGGTCACCCACGGCCGGTCCAGCTCGGACTCCTCGCGCACGACGGTGCCCGGGGTCATCTCCGGCGCGAGCGGTGCGGCCACCGGGCCACTCTAGGCTCCGGGGTCGTGCGCCCCTCGCTGCTGACCGACCGGTACGAGCTGACCATGCTCGCCGCCGCCCTCGCCGACGGCACCGCCGACCGCGACTGCGTGTTCGAGGTGTTCGCCCGGCGCCTCCCGCACGGCCGCCGCTACGGCGTCCTGGCCGGGACCGGACGGCTGCTGGAGCAGCTGGCCGACTTCCGGTTCGGCGACGCCGAGCTGGCCGCGCTGCGCGAGCAGGGCCTCACCGACCCGGCGCTGCTGGAGCACCTGGCCGCGTTCGAGTTCACCGGGGACGTCGACGGCTACGCCGAGGGCGAGGTCTTCTTCCCCGGCTCCCCGGTGCTCACCGTCCGCGCCCCCTTCGGCCAGGCGGTGCTGCTGGAGACGCTGGTCCTGTCGATCCTCAACCACGACAGCGCCATCGCCTCGGCGGCCGCCCGGATGGTCGGGGCGGCCGGTGGACGGCCGTGCATCGAGATGGGGTCCCGGCGCACGCACGAGGAGGCCGCGGTCGCCGCCGCCCGCGCCGCCCACCTGGTCGGCTTCGGGTCGACGTCCAACCTGGCCGCCGGGGCGCGCTACGGGGTGCCGACGGCGGGCACCAGCGCGCACGCCTTCACCCTGCTGCACGACGACGAGGCGGCGGCCTTCCGCGCGCAGGTCGCGGCCCTGGGCACCGGCACGACGCTGCTCGTCGACACCTACGACACCCTGCAGGGCATCCGGACGGCGGTCGAGGTGGCCGGCCCCGGGCTCGGCGCGGTGCGGCTGGACTCCGGTGACCTGGCCGACCTCGCCCGGCAGGCCCGCGCGCTGCTGGACTCCCTCGGTGCGCACCGCACCCGGGTGACGGTGACCAGCGACCTGGACGAGTACGCCATCGCCGCGCTCGCGGCGGCCCCGGTCGACGGCTACGGCGTGGGCACCTCGCTGGTCACCGGCTCGGGCGCCCCCACCGCCGGGATGGTCTACAAGCTGGTCGAGCGCGACGGCGTGCCGGTGGCCAAGAACGCCGAGGGCAAGCGGTCGGTGGGCGGCCGCAAGTCCGCCGTCCGGCGGCACGACGCCGCGGGGACGGCGACCGCGGAGGTCGTCGTCCCGGGGCCGATCACCCCGCAGGACGGCGACCGCGACCTGGTCGTGCCGCTGGTGCGCGGGGGCGCCCCGGTGCAGGACCTGGACGCCGCGGCGTGGCTGCGCGCGGCCAGGGAGCACCACGAGCGGGTGCGCACCGCCCTGCCCGCCGAGGCGTGGGCGCTGTCCCGCGGGGAGCCGGCCCTGGACACGCTCTCCGCCTGAGCGCGGCAGGATGGGGCCATGACCAAGGCGCTGATCGTGGTGGACGTGCAGGTCGACTTCTGCGAGGGCGGCAGCCTGGCCGTCGCGGGCGGGGCCGCGGTGGCCCGCGCGGTGACCCAGCACGCCGGGCAGGGCCTGGAGCGCGGCGAGTACGCCCACGTGGTCGCCACCCGCGACCACCACGTCGACCCGGGCGGCCACTTCTCCGACTCCCCCGACTTCCTGGAGACCTGGCCGCGGCACTGCGTGGTGGGCACCGGCGGCGTGGAGCTGCACCCGGACCTGGACCGCGGGCTGTTGCGCGCGGTGTTCGACAAGGGCGAGCACGCGGCGGCCTACTCCGGGTTCGAGGGCGCCGCCGACGGCGTGGGGCTGGCCGACTGGCTGCGCCAGCACGGCGTGGACGAGGTCGACGTGGTCGGCATCGCCACCGACCACTGCGTGCGGGCCACGGCCCTGGACGCCGTCGGCGCCGGGTTCACCACCCACGTGCTGCTGCCGCTCACCGCCGGCGTCGCCGAGGGCAGCACCGAGGCCGCCCTCGACCAGCTGCGGACGGCGGGCGTGCGCCTGGACGGCGAACCGCAGCGGTTCTAGACCGCGTCCAGGACCTCGTCGCGGGTGAACCCGAGCACCTGCAGGACGGCGTCCAGGTAGGGCTGGTTGAGCGCGGTGTGCGCCTGCTCGCGGACGAAGGGCTTGGCGTTGAACGCGATGCCCAGCCCGGCGGTGGTCAGCATGTCCAGGTCGTTGGCGCCGTCGCCGACCGCGACGGTCTGCTCCAGCGGGATGCCGTGCTCGCCGGCGAACCGGGCCAGCGCCCGCGCCTTGCCGGGGCGGTCGACGATCTCCCCCACCAGGCCCCCGGTCAGCACGCCGTCGGCGACCTCCAGGGTGTTCGCGGCGGCGAAGTCCAGGCCCAGGTCCTCGGCCAGCCGGTCGGTGATCTGGCTGAACCCGCCCGACACGATGCCGCAGCGGAAACCCAGCCGCTGCAGCGTGCGGATCAGCGTGCGGGCGCCCGGGGTGAGCACCAGGTGCTCCCGCACCTCGTCCAGCACGCCGACCGGCAGCCCCGCCAGCGCCGCCACCCGCGCGCGCAGGGACTGCTCGAAGTCCAGCTCGCCGTTCATCGCGGCCGCGGTGATCCGGGCGACCTCCGCGGCCCGGCCGGCGCGGGCGGCCAGCTCGTCGATGACCTCGCCGCGGACCAGCGTGGAGTCGACGTCCAGCACGATCAGCCGCTTGCTGCGCCGGGCCAGCCCGACCTGCTCGACGGCGACGTCGGCCCCGGTGGCGGCGGCGACCGCACCGAGGGCGGCGCGCAGCGGCCCGGCCTCGGCGCCGGAGACGGTGAGCTCGAAGCTGGTCACCGGGTAGTCCGACAGCCGGCGGATGGCGTCGATGTTGCCGCCCACGTCGGCGATGGCCCGCGCCGCACCGCCGACGGCGTCGGGGGGCACCGGCCGCCCCAGCACGATCACGTGGTGCCGCCGGACACCGTCGGCCGCCAGCCCGCTGGCCCCCGACGCGGCCTCGACCGCAACCTGCACCCCTGTGGCGCTGCCGACCTCCGACGTCAGCGGCCGCAGCCGGGCGACCAGGTCGGCGTCGTCGGTGCCGCCGTGCTCGTGGACCACGACACCGAGCACCAGCTGGCCGTGCACGACCACCTGCTCGACGTCCACGACCTCCAGGCCGGGCAGCCCGGCCAGCGCGGCGAACAGCCGGGCGGTGACCCCGGGCCGGTCGGCGCCGGTGACGGTCAGCAGTGCGCCGGCGTGCGGGACGGCGGTCTCCAGATCAGGGCCGGTCACGGGTGCCCATGGTGCCGCAACGCCAGGACGCCCCCTCGGCCGGGCCGAGGGGGCGTCCTGGGTGCTGCGGTCTAGAACGGGTCGGGGTCGTTGGCCCCGGCCCGGGTGCCGGTGCCGTCCAGCAGCTCGCTGGCGTAGGGCCCGTGCTTCTTCCCCGCGTGGGCCTCAGCCTCGAGACGGTCCCGCAGGTGGGGGTAGTGGAGCTCGAAGGCGGGGCGTTCGGAGCGGATGCGGGGGATCTCGACGAAGTTGTGCCGCGGCGGGGGGCTGGAGGTGGCCCACTCCAGGGAGTTGCCGTGGCCCCAGGGGTCATCGCGCAGGGCCAGCTGCCCGTACTTCCAGGACTTCACCACGTTGTACAGGAACGGGATGGTGGAGGCCCCGAGCACGAAGGACCCGATGGTGGAGATCGTGTTCAGGGTGGTGAACCCGTCGGTGGGCAGGTAGTCGGCGTAGCGGCGCGGCATGCCTTCGGCACCCAGCCAGTGCTGCACCAGGAACGTGGCGTGGAA
>NZ_FNCF01000006.1 GCF_900100695.1 Klenkia brasiliensis | reverse complement strand
CGTCGTCGCCTTGGTAGGCCATCACCCCACCAACAAGCTGATAGGCCGCGGGCCCATCCCCAGCCGAAAAACTTTCCACAAACCCCCATGCGGAGAAATGTGAATATCCGGTATTAGCACCAATTTCTTGGAGTTATCCCAGAGCCGGGGGCAGGTTGCCCACGTGTTACTCACCCGTTCGCCACTAATCCACCAGCAAGCTGGCTTCATCGTTCGACTTGCATGTGTTAAGCACGCCGCCAGCGTTCGTCCTGAGCCAGGATCAAACTCTCCGTAGATGAATTCAACCCAGACCAAGAACCAAGACCTGACAGTCTTGATCATCAATCCAGAAACCCCCGAGACCACAGCCTCGAAGGGGTCAAACAGTTGGCACTGACTTTCGGCACGCTGTTGAGTTCTCAAAGAGCGGACGCGCAGAGGCTCGGGCCCTTTCGGGCTTCACGTTCTGGCGGCTGCTACACGTTACTCCACGATCCGAGCTCGTCAACCCTGGGGTTCTGGCTCGCGGTTCGGCCTCTCGGCCTTCCCGGTGTTTCGCGGTGCAGGGAGAACCATACACGGCTTCCAGAGGTCTCTGCAGGGGGGTCCCCGGAGGGGGGTCCAGGCCCCCTCCCGCCGACCCCGCACAGGCCGCGGAGCAGGGCGGACGGGTCGTTCAGGCGATGCCGCGGGGGCGGAACTGGACGCTGACGCGCGGTCCGACGGCGCGGTTGGTCTTCGGCACGCAGTGGTCCCAGGTGCGCTGGCAACTGCCCCCCATGACCACCAGGTCGCCGTGCCCGAGCGTGAAGCGAATCGAGTCGCCACCGCCGACCGGTCGGAGCAGGAGCGACCGCGGGGACCCGAAGGACACGATCGCGACGACCGTGTCCTGGCTGCTGCCCCGACCGATCCGGTCGCCGTGCCAGGCGACGGAGTCGCGGCCGTCGCGGTAGAGGCACATACCGGTGGTGGCGAAGGGCTCGCCGAGCTCGCCGGCGTAGTGCGCGTCGAGCCGGTCCCGCGCCTCGGTCAGCACGGGGTGCGGCAGCTCCTCCGCTTCGTCGTACCAGCGCAGGAGGCGGGGCACGGCGACCTCGCGGTCGTACATCTGCCGCCGATCGGCCCGCCAACCGATGTCGCCGAGCAGCACGTCGAGCACGTGGTCCGACCCCTCCACCCATCCGGGCAGGTGGTCGACCCAGGCGCCCGCGGCCAGGTGGTGCCGCACGAGCCGACCCGGCAACCGGGTCAGCACGGGCTCGTCGGCGAGGTCCCACATCGACGGCTGGTGGACGGGCAGGGCGGACACGGGCCCAGCCTAGATCGGGTTTCGAACAAGTGTGCGAAGACCTGTGGACGGTGGCCGTGGGTTTCGAACAGGTGTGCGGAACCCTGTGGACAGCTCAGGCGGCCAGGGCCAGCACGAAGGGCAGCACGGCCGGCGCCCCCGCCCGGCGCAGCTCGCGGCCGGCGACCGTGACGGTCCAGCGCGAGTCGGCCAGGTCGTCGACGAGCAGCACCGGACCGGTCACCGCGGCGAGCCGGCCGCGCAGCTGCTCGCCCACCGTGATGCGCTGCCACACCCCGGCCAGCCGGAAGGCGGAGTTGCCACCCGCACCCCCGGTCGGTCCGCCGTGCTGCAGGTCCAGCTCCCCGAGGTAGGGCAGGCGCCCCAGCCGGGACAGAGCCTCGGCCGTCCCGCGCACCAGGCGCGGGCGCCGGCGGGACGGCACGGACACCACGGCCACCGGCCGCTCCGCCCAGTCCCACGCCGCGAGGACACGGGCGCAGGCCTGCACCAGGTCGTCGGCGGGCGGTGCGTCGGAGGCGTTGCCCGGGCGGATGACCCGGTGCGACACGTCGAAGGCGGCATCCGGGTCCTCCTCGAGCGGCGGTGCCTCGAGGTCCTCGGCCAGCGTCGCCACGCCGCCGACGCCGTCGTCCCCCAGCAGGGTGCGCAACCGCTGACCCCAGCCGAGGTCGGTGAGCCGTGCGACCGCCCGGCCGGTCAGCACCTGGTCGCCGGGGGCGATCTTCCCCTTCACCTCGACGCCGAGCCGGTCGGCGCCGGTGGGCCACTGCGCACGGGGCGCCAGCTCGACGCCGGGCCGGTCGAGCCGGGCGTTCGCGGCCTCGGCGGCGCCGTCGGGGACGTCGATGGCGTACCAGGGCCCGGCGCACACGTCGCAGCGGCCGCACGGGGCGGCGCTCGGGTCGTCGAGCGCCTCCTGCAGGAACGCCATGCGGCACTGGGCCTCGTCGACCGGTCGGGCGTAGGCGATCATCGCCCGCTGCTCGGCCTCGCGGGTCCGGGTGACGCGGGCGTACCGGTCGGCGTCGTAGACCCACGGCACCCCGGTGGACCGCCAGCCGCCCTGCACCCGCTCGACCGCGCCGTCGACCGAGAGCACCTTGAGCAGCAGCTCCAGGCGGGACCGGCGGACGTCGGCGACGGTCTCCAGCCGCGCCGCCGACCAGGCCTTGCCGTCGGTCATGGCGGTGAGCACGGCGCCGGCGTGGTCCTCGCGCGGCATCGACGAGGTGGCGAACCACTGCCAGATGGCGAGGTCCTCCGGCCCGGGCAGCAGCAGCACGTCGGCGTGCTCCACGGCGCGGCCGGCGCGGCCCACCTGCTGGTAGTAGCTGACCGGCGAGGACGGGGCCCCCAGGTGGACGACGAAGCCGAGGTCGGGCTTGTCGAAGCCCATGCCCAGGGCCGAGGTGGCCACCAGGGCCTTGACCCGGTTCTCCCGCAGCGCCTCCTCGGCGTCCTTGCGGTCGGCGTCGTCCAGACGGCCGGTGTAGGCGCGGACCTCGTGGCCGGCGTCGCGCAGCAGCGCGGCGGTCTCCTCGGCGGCCGCGACGGTCAGCGTGTAGACGATGCCGCTGCCCGGCAGGTCCTCCAGGTGGGCCGCCAGCCACCCCAGCCGGGCGCGGTCGGTGGGCAGCCGGAGCACGCCGAGCCGCAGGGAGTCGCGGGCCAGCGGCCCGCGGACGGTGGTGACCCCGACGCCGCCGGCACCCAGCTGCTCGGCGACGTCGGCGACCACCCGCTCGTTGGCCGTCGCGGTGGTGGCCAGCACCGGGGTGCCCTCGGGGAGCCGGCCCAGCAGCTCGCGGATGCGCCGGTAGTCGGGCCGGAAGTCGTGGCCCCAGTCGGAGACGCAGTGCGCCTCGTCGACCACCAGCAGGCCGCACCGCTGCACGAGGTCGGGCAGCTGCTCGTCGCGGAAGCGGGGGTTGGTCAGCCGCTCCGGGGAGACCAGCAGCACGTCGACGTCGTCGGCGGCCAGCCGGGCGGCGACGTCGTCCCACTCGGTGGCGTTGGCGCTGGAGATCTCCACCGCCTTGATGCCGGCCCGGGCGGCGGCGGCGACCTGGTCGCGCATCAGCGCGAGCAGGGGCGAGACCAGCAGCGTCGGCCCGCGGCCGCGGCGGCGCAGCAGGGCGGTGGACACGAAGTAGACCGCCGACTTGCCCCAGCCGGTGCGCTGCACGACCAGCGCCCGCTGGCTGCGCTCGACCAGGGCGGAGACCGCGGCGTCCTGGCCCTCCCGGAACACCGCGTCGGGGCGGCCGGTGAGCTCGCGCAGCACCTCGAGGGCCTCGTCGGCGAGTCCGGTCTCCACCACGGCGCTGCTCATGGACCCGACACTAGGCACCGGGTCCGACAACGCCGGTCCCCACCGGGCGGACCTGTGGACGACCGGGGAGGATGCTCGGCGATGCTGCCTCCCGACAACCACGTGCACAGCGAGTTCTCGTGGGACACCGGGCCCTCGGCCTCGATGGTGGAGGCCTGCGCGCGGGCCGTGCGGATGGGCCTGCCCGCCGTCGCCTTCACCGAGCACCTGGACTTCACCGTCTGGGCCGCCGAGGACCGGGCCAGCCGCGACGGGATCGTCGACCGGCACCCGGCGCACCAGGAGCCCATCGACGCGGAGGCCTACGCCGCCGCGATCGCGGAGTGCCGCGACCGGTTCCCCGACCTGCGGGTGGTCTCGGGCGTCGAGGCGGGTGAGCCGCACCTGTTCGCGGCCAGCATCGCCGCCCACCTGGCCGCCGGCCCGGTGGACCGGGTGCTGGGCTCGCTGCACTCGCTCACCGACGGCGACCGGCTGGTCGGGGTGAGCCGGATGCTCAGCCGCAGCGGCGCCGACGCCACCATGCGCCGGTACCTGACCGAGATGGCGCAGATGGTCCGCGACAGCGACGTCTTCGAGGTGCTCGCGCACGTGGACTTCCCGCGCCGGTACTGGCCCGGTGGGCGCGACCGCTACGCCGAGCAGCCGTTCGAGGCCGAGTACCGCGAGGTGTTCCGGGCCCTGGCCGAGACCGGGAGGGCGCTGGAGGTCAACACCACCAGCCCGCTGGCGTCGGTCGAGCTGGTGCGCTGGTTCCGCGACGAGGGCGGCGGGGCGGTGAGCTTCGGCAGCGACGCGCACACACCGTCCGCGGTGGGCCAGCGCTTCGACCTGGCGGTGGACGTGGTCGAGGCCGCCGGGTTCCGGCCCGGGCGCGACCGGTTCGACTTCTGGCGCCGGTGAGACAACTACTTCACCGCTAAGAGAAATCCGGCTAGGGTCTCGCCATGACCTCCCCCCGCCGCGTCGTGGTCGCCCTCGGCGGCAACGCGATGACCGGCCCCGACGGCTCGGCCACCCCGGGTGCGCAGCGGGCGGCCATCGCCGTCGCCGCCGGGCACGTGGCCGACGTCGTCGCCACGGGCGCGGAGGTCGTGGTCACCCACGGCAACGGCCCGCAGGTGGGCAACCTGCTGGTCAAGAACGAGCTCGCGGCGCACGAGGTGCCCCCGGTCCCGCTGGACTGGAACGTCGCGCAGACCCAGGGGACGATCGGGTTCACCGTCGTCGACGAGCTCGACGCCGCCCTGGCCGCCCGCGGCCTGACCCAGCGGACGGCGGCGCTGGTCACCCGCACGCTCGTGGACGCCGACGACCCCGGGTTCGGCGAACCCACCAAGCCGGTCGGCCGGTTCCTGCCCCGCGAGCGGGCCCAGCAGTTCGTCGACCTCGGCCAGACCTGGGAGGACCGCGGCGAGAAGGGCTGGCGCCGCGTCGTCGCCTCCCCCGAACCCCGCTCGGTGCTCGACTCCCCCGCCGTCCGCGCCCTGGCCGGGGCCGGGTTCGTCGTCGTGTGCGCCGGCGGCGGCGGCATCCCCGTGGTCGACGACGGGCAGGACGGCGCCGCCCTGCGCGGGGTGGAGGCGGTCATCGACAAGGACCTCACCGCCGCGCTGATGGCCGCCGAGCTGGACGCCGACACCCTGGTCATCGCCACCGACGTCGACGCGGTGATGGTCGACTTCGGCACCCCCGACGCCCGGCCGCTGGGCCGGGTCACCGCCGCCGAGCTGCAGGCGCAGGCCGAGGCCGGCCAGTTCGCCCGCGGCAGCATGGGCCCCAAGGTGGACGCCGCCCTGCGGTTCGCCACCTCGGGCCCGGGCCGGCGCGCGGTCATCACCTCGCTCGAGCACATCGCCGACGCCGTCGCCGGCGACTCCGTCGGCACCGTCGTCACCGCCTGACCCCGAGAAGCCCCCGAGAAGAAGGAGCCCCCCAGTGCCTGCACCCATCGAGGTCCGCAAGGTCCCGCTGCACAACGTCAGCGACGCCTCCGAGCTGGCCGAGCTCATCGACTCCGGCGTCATGGAGGCCGACCGGGTCATCGCCGTCATCGGCAAGACCGAGGGCAACGGCGGGGTCAACGACTACACCCGCATCATCGCCGACCGCGCCTTCCGCGAGGTCCTGATGGAGAAGGGCAGCCGCTCCAAGGAGGAGGTCGCCGAGATCCCGATCGTGTGGTCCGGCGGCACCGACGGGGTCATCAGCCCGCACGCCACCATCTTCGCCACGCTCCCCGAGGACTCGGTCGAGAAGACCGACGAGCCGCGGCTGACCGTCGGCTTCGCGATGAGCGACGTGCTGCTGCCCGAGGACATCGGCCGCATCTCGATGGTGGAGAAGGTCGCCGAGGGCGTGAAGCGCGCGATGGCCGAGGCCGGCATCACCGACCCCGCCGACGTGCACTACGTGCAGACCAAGACGCCGCTGCTGACCATCGAGACCATCCGCGACGCCAAGTCCCGCGGCGAGGACACCTACTACGACGAGCCGCACGGCTCGATGGACCTCTCCAACGGCACCACCGCGCTGGGCATCGCGCTCGCCCTCGGCGAGATCGAGCTGCCCAAGCAGGAGCAGGTCATGCGGGACTTCTCGCTGTTCTCCGCGGTGGCCTCCTGCTCCTCGGGCGTCGAGCTCGACCGGGCGCAGATCGTCGTCGTCGGCAACGCCCGCGGCCACGGCGGCGCCTACCGGATCGGCCACTCGGTCATGAAGGACGCCCTGGACCAGGACGGCATCTGGGACGCCATCCGCGAGGCCGGCCTCGACCTGCCCGAGCGCCCGCACACCTCCGACCTCGGCGACCGTCTGGTCAACGTCTTCCTCAAGTGCGAGGCCGACCCGACCGGCTACGTGCGCGGCCGCCGCAACGCGATGCTCGACGACTCCGACGTGTTCTGGCACCGCCAGATCAAGGCCACCGTCGGCGGGGTCGCCGCCTCGGTGACCGGCGACCCGGCGGTCTTCGTCTCCGTCGCCGCCGTCCACCAGGGCCCCTCGGGCGGCGGCCCCGTCGCCGCCATCATCAAGGCCTGACCCCGGACCCGAGCGGCCCGCACCCACCCGGGTGCGGGCCGCTCGTGCGTTCAGGCCTCGAACTGCACCCGGGCGATGTCGGCGCACAGCGGGCCGAACAGCTCGGCCCGGATGCGGTTGTGCGCGGCGTCCAGGTCGTACGCGCGGTAGGCCTCGGCATCGGCCCAGTCGCTGGTGATCGCGAACCCCCAGGCGCCCTCGCGCAGCCCGGCGTCCCGGCCCACCCGGCAGTCCAGCCGACCGGGCAGGTCGAGCCCCACGATCGCGGCCAGCGCGGCGTCGACCGCGGCCGGGTCGGCGTCCGGGTGCAGGCGGCCGACGACGACGTTGCGGATCACGCTCAGCCGACCGTGGTGTCGAGCGTGGTCGGCACGTTGCCGCGGGTGGCGTTGGAGTACGGGCAGACCGCGTGCGCGGCCTCCACCAGCTGCTCGGCGGCGGCCTGCTCGATGCCACCGCCCAGCTCCACGTGCAGCGCGGCCTCCAGGCCGAACGTGCCGTCGTCGTTGCGGCCGATGCCGACCTCGGCGGTCACCGCGGCGTCGGCGAGCTCGACCTGCTGGCGGCGGGCGACGACCTTGAGCGCGTTCAGGAAGCAGGCCGCCCACCCGGCGGCGAACAGCTGCTCGGGGTTGGTCGCCCCGCCGGCGCCGCCCATCTCGACCGGGGTGGCGAGGTCGAGGTCGACCAGGCCGTCGGAGGAGCGGGTGTGGCCGTTGCGGCCCTCCCCGGTGGCGGTGGCGATGGCGGTGTAGACGGCGGGCACGGGTCCTCCTGGTCTCGGGGGTGCGGTTCCCCCCGACCAAGCACCACGGCCCCGGGTCGATTCCCCGGTCAGCCGCGGGCGGCCAGCACCCGGGCGGCCTCCCGGTCGGCGGCGGTGTTGACCACCCCGGCCCGGGAGCCGCGCAGCTTGGCCGCGACGTGCTCGCCGACGGTGACCGGCAGGTACTTCGGCTCCTCGCCCGGGCCCAGGCACCCGGGCAGGACGGCGACCACCGCATCGACGTCCCCGTCGTGGAAGAACGCCGCGGAGCGGCGGCGCCGGATCGTGCCGTCGACCACCGGCGGCTTGACCCGGTGCAGGGTCGAGCGCCACCGCTCGTTGGTCAGCCGCGTGGTGACGTCGCCGAGGTTGACCAGCAGCGCACCGTCCACCGGCGACACGTCGTGCCAGCCGCCGTCGTCGCCCAGGACCTGCAGACCGGGCACCTGGTCGGCCCAGAGCACGGTGACGATGCCGTAGTCGGTGTGCTCCCCCATCCCGGTCAGCTCGCCGTCCAGCTCGACGGTGCCGGGCGGGAGCGCGTAGTTGTTCATCCGCAGCACGTCCAGCGAGTGGCCGGTCATGGCGGCGAAGAAGTCCGGCGGCAGGTGCAGCGCGTCGGCGAAGACACCGGTGAGGGTGCGGGCCACCCGGGACGCCTCGGCGAACCAGGCCTCGACGGCGGCGCGGAAGCCGGGGACGTCGGGCCAGGTGTTCTCCGCGTAGTCCGGCTGCGGCAGGCCGGGGGCGTGCGGGTAGCTGCCCTGCGAGGCACCGACGTTGAACGCCTCGAAGAAGTCGTTCATCCGGGACGCCGACTCGACCCCCAGCGACAGCGACAACGACTCCGACTTCGGCGGCGAGTAGCCGCGGTTGACCTCGGGCGGGGTCCGCCAGCCGGCCTTCCGCGCCGGCGGCAGGGCGAAGAAGGCATCCATCGCCGTGGCCAGCCCCTCGGCCAGCGCGGGGTCCACGCCGTGGCCGACGACCTGCACGAAGCCGACCTCGCGGCAGGCGGCGTCCATGGCCGCCGCGGTGGCCGCCCGGTCCCCGGCGCCGGAGACGTAGGGGGCGATGTCGACGACGGGGACGGCGAAGGTCACCGCACCAGGCTGGCGCAGCGGTGTTGCGCCGGTGTCACGGCAGGGTCGAGTGCGTGTAGCCGCCGTCGACCCGCAGCGCACCGCCGGTGGTCGCCGACGCCAGCGGCGAGGCCAGGTAGACCACCAGGGCGGCGACCTCCTCGGGCTCGACCGGCCGGCGCAGCAGCGGCGCGTCGCCGCGCGCGGGGCCGGTGAGGACGGCGTTGACCGTGACGCCGGTGCCGGCCACCTCGGTGGCGAAGCCGCGGGATGCCGCGAGCAGGGCCGCGGTGGCGACGCCGTGGTGCACCGACGGCGCCGGCGGCTCGCCGACCACCTGCAGTGCCCGGCCCCAGCCGCGCTCGCGCATGCCGGGCAGGTAGGCCCGCAGCAGCCGGACGGCGGGGAGCACGGTGGTGTCGAAGCAGCGGCGCCACTCCTCGTCGGCGATCTTCAGCGCCGGCTGCGCGCCGGGGACGCCGGGGACGTCGACCAGCACGTCGGTGTCCGGGACGGCCACGAGCAGCGCGGCGGTGCCGTCGTCGGCGGCGAGGTCGGTGGCCACGGTGGTGACGTCGGCGCCCCCGACCGCCGTCCGCACCTGGTCGGCCGCGGCACCCAGCCGGGCCGGGTCGCGGGCCACGAGGACGACGGCGGCGCCGGCGGCGGCCAGCCCGGTGGCGATGGCCAGGCCGGTGCCCTGGGACGAACCGGTCACCACCGCCCGACGTCCGTGCAGGTCCAGCCGCGGACCACCCGTCTGCGGGGCGGGCGCGGGTGCCGCCGGCCGGGGCGCGGGGGCGGGCGCGACGGGGTGCTGGCGGGCCATCGAGCGCAGCCCGCCCTCCAGCGCTGCGCCGTGCTCGTTGGACAGCTCGGTGAACACCAGCTCCCCGGTGGTGGTCTGCACGGCCAGCCGGCTGCGGCCGCGGAAGGAGCGCTTCCAGTCCACGCCGACCACCTCGGGCAGCGCGACCGAGATCTCCGCGGCGTGCCGGCCGACCTTGAGGAAGACCAGCCGGCGGTCGGTGAGCACGAGCAGGCCGAAGACGCCCTCGTGCATGGGCGTGCCCACGTCGAGCACCCGCTCGTCGGCGGACAGGTGGGCGGGGAGCTCGGCGAGCTCGGGCCGGCCCAGGCCGGTCAGGTCGGCGCGCTCACCCGCCTGCTGGACGTCGGGCCGGGTCGCGTCGGGCACGTCCCGGACGCTAGCGGGCGGGGTCTGGGCACGGGCGCAGCCGGGCGCTACGGTGACCCGCACCACATGGCACTCAGTGCCACCTGCTCGCGCCGAGGAGATCCGCATGACCACTCCCGCACGTCGTCTCGAGGGCAAGGTCGCCCTCGTCACCGGGGCCGCCCGCGGTCAGGGGCGGGCGCACGCCGTCCGGCTGTCCGCCGAGGGGGCCGACGTCATCGCCGTGGACGTCTGCGCGCAGCCGGCCACCACGCACTACGCCGGCGCCACCGCCGACGACCTGGCCGAGACCGTGCGGCTGGTCGAGGCCCAGGACCGGCGGATCGTCGCCCGGCAGGCCGACGTCGCCGACTTCGCGGCCCTGTCGGCCGCGGTGTCCGAGGGCGTGGCCGAGCTGGGCCGCCTGGACGTCGTCGTCGCCAACGCCGGCATCTGCTCGGCGGGCAACAGCTGGGAGATCACCCTGGAGCAGTGGAACGAGACCGTCGCGGTCAACCTGACCGGCGTCTTCCACACCGCCAAGGCCACCATCCCCACCCTGCTCGAGCAGGGCACCGGCGGGTCGATCGTGATCACCAGCTCGGTGGCGGGGCTGCGCGGGCTGCCGTTCCTCTCGGCCTACGCGGCCACCAAGCACGGCGTCGTCGGGTACGCCAAGTCGCTGGCCAACGAGCTGGCGCAGCACCGCATCCGGGTCAACACCGTGCACCCGCACGGCGTGGCCACCGGCATGACCGTGGACGACCTGCAGCCGCTGATCGCCGCGCACGCGCAGACCCTCGCGCCGATCTTCATGCAGGCGCTGCCCGACCAGTACTCCGAGCCCGAGGACATCGCGAACGCCGTCGCGTTCCTGGCCAGCGACGAGGCCCGGCACATCACCGGCATCCAGCTGCCCGTCGACCTGGGCACGCTGATCCGCTGACCCGCCGGGCCCGCGCCGTGCTCAGCCGAGGGCGGCGCGGGACTCCTCGGCCAGCGCGGCCACGGCCTGCTCGAAGCACGCCGCGGGCGGCTGCACCAGGCCGGCGCCGACCTGACCGGTGCCGGCGACCCGGCCGGCCATGCCGGTGTTGATCTGCGGCAGCCAGCCGGTGCGGGCGACCTTGAGGACGTCGATGCCGGTCGGCGCACCGCGGAAGCCCAGGATCGGCACCTGCAGGGCCGGGCTCTCGGCGAGCGTGATCTGGTACATCCGCTCGGTGGTGGCCAGCGCGTCGGGGACGGTGCCGCCCACGAACCGGACGATGGCCGGGGCGGCGGCCATGCAGAAGCCGCCGATGCCGTAGGTCTCCATGATCGCGGAGTCGCCGATGTCGGGGTTGGCGTCGTCCGGGCCGTAGTCGCCCAGGAACAGCCCGACCGGGGTGTTGGCCGGGGCGGTGAACCAGCGGTCGCCGGTGCCCGCCGTCCGGATGCCGAACTCGGTGCCGTTGCGGGCCAGCGTGGTGACCATCGTGGAGCCCGGGACCGACCCGACGGCGTCCATCGCGAGCTTCGCGCTGGGCATGCCGAGGTTGAGGAAGAAGTGCTCGTTGCCGCCGATGAAGCGCAGCACCTCGGCGATGTCGGACTTCGGGGCGTCCACGGCCACGATCGACGGGGACAGCTCGCGCAGGGTCATCAGCGAGCCGGCCCGGTTGCGGTTGTGCGCCTCGTCGCCCATCTGCAGCATCTGGGCGAGGATCCCGGTGACGTCCAGCGGCTCGGTCCGCGAGCGCACGGCGGCCTGCAGCACCGGGCCGAGCACGGTCGTCATCCAGTGCAGCCGCTCGATGACCTCGGGGCCGTAGGCGCCCATGCGGAGGACCTTGCCCAGGCCCTCGTTGAGGTTGCTGTAGGCCTCGCGCCCGTCGGTGGGGTCGGCCAGGCACCACATCCACATCGACGGGCTGGTCACCCCGGCCATCGGGCCGACCGCGCGGTGGTGGTGGCAGCTGTCGAGCTCGACGCCGCCCGCGGCCAGCAGCGCCTCGGCGGCCTCGGGGGTGTCGGCCCAGCCCTCGAACAGGCAGGCGCCGATGAGCGCCCCGCGCATCGGCCCGGAGGCGGTCTCCCAGGTCAGCGGCGGCCCGGAGTGCAGCAGGGTGCGGCCGGTCAGGCCGAGCACCTCGGTGGCCGGCCGGACGTCGACCAGGGTGGACCGGCTGGCCAGCACGCGCTCGACGGCGACCCGGTTGGCCGCGGCGCGGCGGGGGTCCAGGGCGAGCTGGGTGAGGTCGTCGGCCAACCCGATCGTCGGGGGACGCCACTCGACGTCGGTGACGCCCACGCCCTGGGCGCGCAGCGCGTCGGAGAACACGTCGACGCCGGCGGCCACCACGGCCGGGCGTCCGCTCAGCAGGCTGCTCACTTCTCAGGCCCCGATCAGGTCGACCGCGAACCGGGTGGCCGCGGAGTTGGAGGCGAACACGTGCGCACCGGCCGCGGCCAGCGCGTCGGCCTGGCGGGACCACCCCTGCGGGTCGCCCTCGGTGCCGACCACGGCGACGACGACGGGGAAGGGCAGGTCCCGGATGGCCGGCACCAGGGCGCCGGCCGGGTCGGGGTCGGCGCCGTAGCCGAGGACGACGTCCATGAGCAGGACGGCGGGCTCCCCGCTCGCGGCCAGGCCGGCGACGGCCTCCAGCCGCAGGGTGGGGTCGATCATCGGGTGCGCCCGGCCGACCGTGAGCGCGTCGTCGCCGAAGTCGACGACCACGTGGCCGGTGGCCCCGAAGTCGGCGCCGAGGTCGAGCTCGGGCCGCAGCGGGGTGTTGCTGCGGACGTCGCCGAGCGCGGGGGCGGCCACCAGCATCGCCTCGTCGGCCAGCGTGCCGCCGGAGTAGAAGCCCTTGAGCACCGCACCGGCCGGGACCTCGCGGTCGGCGCCGGAGCGGGTCGGCCAGACCGGGACCTCGGTGCCCATCTCCCGCAGCAGTGCCTCGACGGCGGCGGTGAGGTCGGGGCTGTCGGCGCTCAGCGCCGCGCTGGAGAAGGGGGTGGAGAGCCCGGCCGCCGTCCGCCCGACCTCCTCGGCCACCTCGGGGGCCGGGGGCTTGCTGACCAGCAGCACCCGCTCGGTGGCGTCGTCGGCGTCGAGCATCGCCAGCGCGTCGAGGGTGGCCCGGCCGCCGACGGCTGCGGACAGGTCGCGCCCGCCGGTGCCGAGCACGTGGCTGACGCCGACGCCGGCCATGTCGAGCAGGCAGCTGACCTGCTGGGCGCCGGTGCCCGACGCCGCCACCAGGCCGACCGGCCCGCGGCGGACGACGTTGGCGAAGCCGAGGGCGACGCCGCCGACGATCGCCGTCCCGCAGTCGGGGCCCATGACCAGCACGCCGGCCTCGTGGGCGGCGGCCTTGAGGGCGACCTCGTGCTCGACGGGGACGCCGTCGGAGAAGACCAGCACGCTGCGCCCGGCGGCGACGGCGTCCATGGCCTCGGCGACGGCGTAGGGACCGGGGACGCTGACCACCGCGAGCGGGGTGTCGGCCTCCTCGGCGAGGGCGAAGCCGACGGTGCGCGCGGGGACGGCGTCGGCCGAGCCGCGCTCCTCGCGGGCGGTCAGCGCGACCTCGACGGCGGTGACCGCGGCGGCGAGCTCCGCGTCGTCGACGGCGCGCAGGGCGACCAGCAGCTGGTCGGGCCTGGCCTCCTCGCCGGGGTCCAGGCCCATGCCGGCGGCGAGCTCGAGGTTCAGCGGGGTGGCCATCGCGACCAGCACGGCGGTGACGCCGTCGCGGGCCCCGACCGCCTTGCTGACCTGCATCAGCTTGACCGAGTCGGCGTAGACGCCGCTGCGCAGGGAGACGTGCACGGAGTCGCTCACGCCGTGACGCTACCGCGGAAGTATCTCAGCGGTGAGAGAAATCTCCGGGCAACATCACGGGCACGAAGATTTAGCGCTGAGGTACTTCCGTAGTGTCGGTGGTCGGTGTCACAGTGGCCGCGCCCGGCGGGATCGTGCCCACCGGAGAGCGTCCGCGGCCGACCGAGGCCGCACCGAGCAGGAGGAAGTCATGGCGTTCGGGTGGAAGTTGTACGGCGACGGGAAGACCCCGCCGCCCGGTGAGGCCGTGGCCCCCGACGAGCGGCTCTCGTGGCCGCTGACCATCGGCATCGGCGCCCAGCACGTCGTCGCCATGTTCGGCGCGACCTTCGTCTTCCCGCTGATCATGGGCCTGGACGCGAACCTCGCGATCATGATGTCCGGCATCGCGACGATCGTCTTCCTGCTGATCGTGCAGGGGAAGGTGCCCTCCTACCTCGGCACCTCGGCCGCCTTCGTCGGCGGCGTCGCGGCCATCAGCGCCCAGGGCGGCGGCGTCTCGGACAAGGTCGGCGCGATCCTCGTGGCCGGCGTCGTCCTCGCCCTGGTCGGCATCCTGATCCAGGTCGCCGGCGTCCGGGTGGTCAACAAGGTGCTGCCGCCGGCGGTGACCGGCGCCGTGGTGCTGCTCATCGGGTTCAACCTCGCCCCGGTCGCCGCGCAGACCTACTGGCCCCAGGACCAGTGGGTCGCCCTGGCCACGATGGCCTTCGTCATCGTCGCCTCGCTGGCCCTGCGCGGCTTCTGGTCCCGCATCTCCATCCTGCTCGGCCTGGTCTTCGGCTACCTGCTCTCCCTGATGCTCGACGCCACCGCCGGCCCGATCACCTCCGTCCTCGGCGGGGCCACCGAGGCCACCGTGCACGACCGCGTCGACCTCTCCGGCGTCTCGGCGGCCGACTGGTTCGGGCTGCCCGACTTCACCGCGCCCAGCTTCTCCCTCAACTTCACCCTGCTCGTGCTGCCGGCCGTCATCGCGCTGGTCGCCGAGAACGCCGGTCACGTCAAGGCCGTCGGCGAGATGACCAAGCGCGACCTCGACCCGGTGCTGGGCCGGGCGGTCTTCGCCGACGGCGTCGGCACCGTGCTGGCCAGCTCGGTCGGCGGCTCCCCCACCACCACCTACGCCGAGAACATCGGCGTCATGGCCGCCACCCGCGTCTACTCCACCGCGGCCTACTACGTGGCCGCGGTCGTGGCGATCCTGCTGGGCCTGGTGCCCAAGTTCGGCGCCGTCGTCAACGCCACCCCCGGCGGCGTCCTCGGCGGCATCACCGTCGTCCTCTACGGGATGATCGGTCTGCTCGGCGCCAAGATCTGGAAGGAGAACCGGGTCGACTTCGCCAACCCGATCAACCTGGTGCCGCTGGCCGCCGGGATCATCATCGGCATCGGCAACGTGACCCTGGTCTTCACCGACAACTTCTCCCTCGGCGGCATCGCGCTGGGCACGATCGTCGCCGTCGTCGGCTGGCACGTCGCCCGGGCGCTGGCCCCCCAGGAGATGCGGGCCGCCCTGATGTCCGAGGACGGCTTCCGGCACGGCACCGGCCCCGCGCTGGGCAACGCCGGGGTGCACGACGCCGGTGGCGCCGACCCCTCGTCGCTGGACCAGCAGACCGCCACCCGCACGATCGAGAGGGAGACCCGCAACCCGTGAAGCCCGCGCCCTTCGGCTACGCCGACCCCACCTCGCTCGACGAGGCGCTGACCCTCCTCGCCGAGGACGGCGCCAAGGTGTTGGCCGGAGGGCAGTCGTTGCTCCCCCTGCTGTCCATGCGGCTGGCCTCCCCGGCCACCCTCGTGGACATCAACCGGATCCCCGGCCTGGACTCCGTCGCCGTCAGCGGCGCCGGGGTCCGGGTCGGGGCCCTGGTCCGCCACGCGGACCTGCTCCACCACGCCGAGGCCGCGCGGGTGCAACCGCTGCTGGCCCGGGCGACGGCGAACGTCGCCCACCCCGCGATCCGCAACCGCGGCACCACCGTCGGTTCCATCGCCCACGCCGACCCCTCCGGCGAGATGACCTCCGTGCTGGCGCTGACCGGTGGCTCCGTCACCGTCGCGACGCCGGGTGGTCCGCAGACGGTCGACTGGGCCGACTTCTTCGTCGGCCCCCTGGAGACCTCCGTGCACGGCCCGGCCGTGGTCACCGAGGCGTTCTTCCCCGCCCTCCCGCCCCGCAGCGGCACCGCCTTCGAGGAGGTCTCCCGGCGCAAGGGCGACTACGCCGTGTGCGGCGCCGGGGTCACCGTGACCCTCGACGAGGACTCGAGGGTCACCGCCGCCCGGGCGGCCTACATCTCCGTGGGCCTGGTGCCCGAGGTGCACGACCTGACCGAGGCCGTCGCCGGCCGCACCGTCGCCGAGGCCGACTGGGCCGCCGCGGGCGCCCTGGCCCGCACCCTCGTCGACCCGGACGGCGACCTGCACGCCAGCGCGGACTACCGCCGGCTGCTGGTCGGCGTCCTGACCGAACGCACGCTCGCCCGCGCCGCCGAGGAGGCCGCATCCCGATGACCGACGTCTCGACCGAACGGGCCATCACCGTCACGGTGAACGGTGTTGCACGTGGAACGACGGTGCCGGTCCGCCGGCTGCTGTCCGACGCGCTCCGCCACGACCTGGAGCTGACCGGCACCCACGTCGGCTGCGAGCACGGCGTCTGCGGCGCCTGCACCGTGCTGGTCGACGGCACCCCGGTCCGCTCGTGCCTGGTGCTGGCCGTGCAGGTCGACGGCAAGGCGGTCACCACCGTCGAGGGCCTCGCCCGCGACGACGGCCGGGGCGGGGAGATCCTGCACCCGGTGCAGGAGGCCTTCCGCGAGTGCCACGCCCTGCAGTGCGGGTTCTGCACCCCGGGGTTCCTCATGACGATGGCCGCCGGCCTCGAGGCGCGCGACGCCTCGACCGACATCACCGAGGAGGAGGTCGACGAGATCGTCGGCGGCAACCTCTGCCGGTGCACCGGCTACGCCAACATCAAGAAGGCCTGCCGGCACGCCGCGGGCCTCATGAAGGAGGCCGCCCGGTGACCACCAAGCTGTTCGGCGAGCCGGTCCGCCGGCGCGAGGACCTCCGGCTGATCACCGGCCGCGGCCGCTACACCGACGACATCGGGCACGGCGCGCTGGCCGCGGCCTTCGTCCGCAGCCCGTACGCGCACGCCCGCATCACCGACATCGACGTCGACGGTGCGCTGGACGTCGAGGGCGTCGTCGCCGTCTACACCTACGAGGACCTCGTCGGCCCGATGGCCGAGCCGCTGCCCGTGCTCATCCCGCACCCGCAGCTGACCGCGCCCCGCACCGGCTACCCCCTGGCCCGCGACGTCGTGCAGCACGTCGGCGAGGCCGTGGTCATGGTCGTCGCGACCGACCGGTACGTGGCCGAGGACGTCTGCGACCGCATCGTCGTCAGCTACGAGGAGCTCCCGGTCGTCGTCGGCGTCGACGCGGCCCGCGCCGCCGCGCACGCCGTGCACGAGGACGTGCCCGACAACGTCGCCGCCCGGCACCACCAGGAGACCGGCGACGTCGAGGCCGCGCTGGCCGCCTCCGCGCACACCCTGAGCTTCACCCAGTACATCGAGCGCAGCGCCTGCATGCCGATGGAGGGCAAGGGCGTGCACGCGGTCTGGGACCACGACGACGCCTCGCTGCGGGTGCACACCTCCACCCAGGCCTCCACCTCGGTGCGCGCGGCCATCGCGGCCAAGCTGCAGCTGTCGCTGGAGAAGGTCGAGGTCGTCGCCCCCGACGTCGGCGGCGGGTTCGGCGTCAAGATCGTGCACCCGTGGCCCGAGGAGCTGCTGGTCCCGATGGCCGCGATCGCCCTCGGCCAGCCGGTGCACTGGGCCGAGGACCGCCGCGAGCACTTCATCTCGTCTGCGCACGAGCGCGAGCAGCGGCAGGAGATCACGGTCGGCTACGACGACGAGGGCCGGGTCACCGCGCTCGACGTGCGCGGCTGGCACGACAACGGGGCCTACACGCCCTACGGGATCATCGTGCCGATCGTGACGGCCACCCAGCTGGTCGGCCCGTACGCCATCCCCGTCTACCGGGTGCGCATCGACAGCGTCTACACCAACACCGTCATCGTCACGCCCTACCGCGGCGCCGGCCGGCCCCAGGGCTGCTACGCCATGGAGCGGACGATGGACCGCATCGCCCAGGACCTCGGTCTGGACCGCGCCGAGGTGCGCCGGCGCAACCTGATCGGTAAGGACCAGTTCCCCTACGACCACCACCTGACGTTCCAGGACGGCCGGCCGGTCATCTACGACTCGGGGGACTACGAGGGTCTGCTGGACAAGCTCATCGCCCTGGTCGGGTGGGACTCGATGGACGCCCGGCGCGAGGAGGCGGCGTCGCGGGGCAAGCAGCTCGGTGTCGGCATGGCGATGTACGTCGAGGGCACCGGCCCCGGCCCCTACGAGGGCGGCCACGTGCAGGTCCTGGGGTCGGGCAAGGTGCTGGTCTCCACCGGCCTCACGTCGCAGGGCCAGGGGCACGAGACAGCGTTCGCGCAGATCGTCGCGCACGAGCTCGGCGTCCCGATCGAGGACGTCGAGGTCACCACCGGCGACACCCGCCGCTTCGGCTACGCGGTGGGCACCTTCGCCTCCCGCGCGGCGGTGATGAGCGGCAACGCCATCGCGCTCGCCGCCCGCGGGGTGCGGGCCAAGGCGCTGCGCATCGCCGCCGACGTGCTCGAGGCCGACGTCGAGGACCTCGAGATCGACGAGGGCCTGGTGCAGGTCAAGGGCACCCCCGGCGCCTCGATCCCGCTGCGCACGGTCGCGGTGCTGTCCAACCCGCTGCGGTACGCCTTCGACGAGGCGGCCCGGCAGGCCACCCAGTTCGCCGGCCCCGGCGACGACTCCAAGCCCCCGGTCGCGGTCGGCGACGCCCCCGGGCTGGAGCACGTCGACTACTACTCCCCGATCCGGTCGACCTTCGCCTCCGGCGCGCACGCCGCGGTGGTGGAGATCGACCCGACCACCTGGGAGATCGACGTCGTCGACTACGCCGTCGTCCACGACTGCGGGAACATCGTCAACCCGATGATCGTCGAGGGCCAGGTCCACGGCGGGGTCGCCCAGGGCGTGGGCGGGGCGCTGTACGAGCGGATGGCCTACGACGGCGACGGCCAGCTGCAGAACGCCTCGTTCATGGACTTCCTCATGCCCTACGCCAGCGAGGTCCCCGACGTGGTCATCGACCACCAGGAGACCCCGTCGCCGCTGAACCCGCTAGGCCTCAAGGGCGCCGGCGAGGCCGGCGTCATCCCGGGCACCGCGTGCATCGCCTCGGCCATCGAGGACGCCGTGGGCCGGCGCATCGCCGCCATGCCCATCTCCCCCACCGAGCTCTACGACCTGGTCCGCGACCCCGACGCGGAGCGGGTCCCCACCCGAGAAGGAGCACCTGCGTGAAGCTCGACGGCACCGCCACCCTGTCCGCCCCGCCGGCGGAGGTGTGGGCGGCGATCACCGACCCGGCCGTGCTGGCCCGCACCATCCCGGGCTGCCAGGGGCTCGAGCGCACCGGCGAGGACGAGTACGCGATGACCGTCTCGGTCGGCGTCGGCGCCATCCGCGGGGTGTACGCCGGCGAGGTCAAGCTCACCGACAAGACCGAGCCCACCCGCTACGTGATGCACGCGTCGGGTTCGGGCGGCCCGGGCTCGGTGCGGGCCACCGTGCCGATCACGCTGGAGGCCGTCGAGGGCGGCACCAAGCTCACCTACGACGCCGACGCGGTCGTCGGCGGCGCGGTGGCCGGGGTCGGCCAGCGGATGATCACCGGGGTCGCCAAGCGGCTGGCCGGGCAGTTCTTCTCCGCCATCGACGCCGAGCTGACCGGCACGGCCCCCGCCGTCCCGGCGCCGGCGAACGCGGACGTGACGCCGTCGGCGGCCGCCGTCAGCGACACCGCCGTGCGCGGCGGGTCGTCCCCCGACAGCACCTCGCCGGCCGCCCCGGTGCGCTTCTCCGCGCCGTCGGGCGCCCCGGCCGGCTCGGCCCCGGCCGAGCTGGCCCTGGCCGCCGTCGGGGGTGGCGTGCTCACGCTGCTCGGCGTGCTCGTCGGCTACCTGCTGGGCCGCCGCAGCTGACCTGACGGTCCGGCCAGCCGGAGCTGCGCGCGTCCGACGGGTCCCTCCGGTGCCTCGACAGGTGGGCTCCGGCCGGCTCGGGCATGGTGTGGCGAGCCGCCAACCCACCAGGAGGTCCAGGACATGGGCAACTCAGTAGGCAACGCACTCGGGGACGTCGTCGCGTTCCTGCCCAAGCTGCTGTTGGCGGTGATCATCCTCGTCGTCGGCTACTTCATCGCGAAGGCGCTGGAGAAGCTGCTGACCAAGGTGCTGGAGAAGGTCGGCTTCGACCGGGCCGTCGAGCGCGGTGGCATCCGCAAGCTCCTGCAGGGCAGCCAGTACGACGCCTCGGCGATCCTCGCGAAGATCGTCTTCTACGCCGTGATGCTCTTCGTGCTCTCCACCGCGTTCGGCGTCTTCGGGCAGAACCCGATCAGCGACTACCTGGCCGCGATCATCGGCTACCTGCCCAAGGTCTTCGTCGCGATCCTCATCCTGGTCATCGCCGCGGCCATCGCCGCCGCCGTCCGGCTGGTCGTGCAGAACGCGCTGGGGTCGCTGTCCTACGCCCGCACCCTGGCCACCGCCGCGTCGACCGTCGTCCTCGCGCTCGGCGTCATCGCCGCGCTGGACCAGCTCGAGATCGCCCAGAACGTGGTCAACGCCGTGCTCTACGCGATCCTGGTCGCCGTCGTGGGCGTGGTCGTGGTGGCCGTCGGCGGGGGCGGCATCGTCCCGATGCGCCAGCGCTGGGAGAACGCGCTGAGCAAGGTCGAGGCCGAGGCGCCGAACGTGCGCCGCGAGGCGCAGGCCGCGCGGCCGGCGTCGGAGGTGCTGCAGGCCGAGGCCGACCGGATCGCCGCCGAGCAGCGCCGCGCCCGCGAGGAGCGGGAGGCCGCCGAGCGCGCCCGCGCCGAGGCCGAGCGGGCCGAGGCCGAGCGCCAGCGCGCCCAGCAGGCCGAGCTCGACCGGCAGCGCGCCCAGCAGGCCGAGGCCGAGCGCGCCGCGCAGCAGCAGGCCGCCCCCGTCTACCCGCCCCAGCAGCCCGCCGACCAGCACCCCACGCAGGTCTACGACCCGCAGGCGGTGACCCCGCCGGCGCCGTCGGAGGGCCAGTACGGCCAGCAGGACCAGTACGGCCAGCAGAGCCAGTACGGCCAGCAGGACCAGTACGGCCAGCAAGACCAGTACGGCCAGCAGTACGGGTCGCCGCAGCCGTGGTCGGGTGGCACACCGTCCGGCGGGGCGGGGACGACCGGGGCCACCGCGTCCTCCGCCGCACCCGACCCGCACCAGGCCTACGACCGGCCGGCCGAGGAGCCGCCGATCTGGGTCGAGGAGCAGCCGCGCACCGACGAGCCCGGCACCGCCCAGCTGCCGCGCATCACCGACGAGCAGCACCCGCGGGACGACGACCGGCGCTGACGGGAACACCGCGGCCGCGGGAGGCGCTGGCACCAGGCATGTCGAAGACCTGGTTCATCACCGGCGCCTCCCGCGGTTTCGGCCGCGCCTGGACCATCGCCGCCCTCGAGCGCGGGGACTCCGTCGCCGCCACCGTCCGCGACACCGCCTCGCTGGAGGACGTCGTCGCCCGCTTCGGCGACCGCGTCCTGCCCGTGCAGCTCGACGTGGACGACCGCGCGGCCGTCTTCGCCGCGGTCGAGCGGGCGCACGCCCACTTCGGCCGGCTCGACGTGGTGGTCAACAACGCCGGCTACGGCCAGTTCGGCATGGTCGAGGAGATCTCCGAGGCCGAGGCCCGGGCGCAGTTCGAGACCAACGTGTTCGGCGCACTGTGGGTCACCCAGGCGGCGCTGCCGTTCCTGCGCGAGCAGGGCTCGGGCCACGTGCTGCAGGTGTCCAGCATCGGCGGCATCTCCGCGTTCCCGAACATCGGCATCTACAACGCCTCCAAGTGGGCGCTCGAGGGCTTCTCCCAGGCCCTGGCCGCCGAGGTCGCCGACTTCGGCATCCACGTCACCCTCATCGAGCCCGGCGGCTTCGACACCGACTGGCCCGGCGCCTCCGCCAAGCACGCCACGCCGAACCCGGCCTACGACGAGTTCCGGGTCAAGGCCGCCGAGCAGCGCAAGGCGCGGGTGTCCAGCCCCGGCGACCCGGTGGCGTCCGCGGCCGCCGTCCTGCAGTTGGTGGACAGCGAGAAGCCGCCGCTGCGCGTCTTCTTCGGCACCGCACCGCTGGGCATCGCGACCAAGGACTACGAGTCGCGCCTGCAGGGCTGGCAGGACACCCAGCACCTCGCCGAGCTCGCCCAGGGCTGACCCACGGGCTCAGCGTCGATCAGGGGAGCTGGTCCAACTCCGTCCTGGTGCACGAGATCTGGTGCACCAGATCGGAGTTCGATCAACCTCCCTGATCAACGCTGCACGGGCGAGGGGTCAGCGGCGGCGGGGGCGGCGGCCGATGACACCGGCTGCGGCGTCGGCCAGCAGCGAGCCCACCGTCTCCTCGGCGTCCGGGCGGTTGGCGCCGATGCCGCCCGAGGGCCCGCGCTTGGCCCAGCCGACCACGTAGGTGCCGGCCGGCGCGCCGACCACCCGGCCGGCCTCGTGCGGCACCCGCCCGGTCGCCGCGTCGAAGGGCAGGCCCGGCAGCTCGGTGCCGCGGTGCCCGATCGCCCGCACCACCAGCTCGGCCGGCACGGTCACGTCGCCGTCGGTCGACCCCAGCACGATGCCGCGCACCCGGTCCCCGCCCACCAGCGCACGGGTGGCCTGGCCGAAGGCGAACACGATGCGCCGGCCCGGTCCCGGGGGCGCGGCCAGGTCGTCGTCGAAGCGCTCGAGGGCGGCGAACAGCTCGGCCTTGGACCCGGGCGGGGCGTCGTCGGGCGCCTTGCCGGACAGCACGGTGCGCACCCCGGGCAGGTGGGTGAGCGCGCGCAGCTCGGAGCTGCTGCAGGCGGCGTCCTCGGCACCCCGGCGCCCGACCACCAGCACCTCGCGCAGCGCGCTGGTGCGCAGCGCCCGCAGCGCGGCCGGGGAGATCGCGGTGCCCGCCAGCCGCCCGGGGTCCGACGACAGCATGCGGGCGACGTCGAGCGCGACGTTGCCGGTCCCGACGACCACGACGCGGCGCACCTGCGACAGGTCGACCGGCGCCGCCTCGGGGTGACCGGTGTACCAGTTGACGACCTCGCGGGCCGAGACGCTGCCGGTCAGCTCCTGACCGGGGACGTCGAGCGCGCGGTCGCCGGCCGCTCCGGTGGCGTAGACGACGGCGTCGTACCGGCGGGACAGCTCCGCCGGGGTGACGTCGCGGCCGACCTCGACGCCGGTGCGCAGGCTGACCCGCGGGTGGTCGAGCACGGCCTCGGTGCTCTCCAGCACCCGCCGGGTGCCGGGGTGGTCGGGCGCCACGCCCCAGCGGGCGAGCCCACCCGGGGTGGCCAGCCGCTCCAGGAAGGTCACCCGGGCCTCGGTGGCCCGCAGCACCGACTGCGCGGCGTAGACCGCGGCCGGTCCGGTGCCCACCACCGCGACCTCCAGCCGGCCAATCGCCGACAGGTCGACGCCGGGGAACCGTGGTGCGTCCCAGACCGGGGTGGCCGGGGCGTCGGGGCGAGTGAACCAGTCGGCGTTGACCTGCGCGTAGACCTGCTGCTCGGGGCGCAGCAGCCAGGTGGGGGCGATGGCGTCGACCGGGCAGGCGTCGGCGCAGGCACCGCAGTCGATGCAGGTGCGGGGGTCGACGTAGAGCGTCTCGGTCCGCCCGAACTCCGGCTCGTCCGGGGTGGGGTGGATGCAGTTGACCGGGCAGACCGAGACGCAGGAGGCGTCCGAGCAGCAGTTCTGGGTGATCGCGAACGCCATGGGGTGCCCCTCAGAGCATGTGCAGGCGGCGGTAGATCGCCTTGGCCGGGGCGGTGAGCATGCCGCACTCGCCCAGGAAGGTCATCAGGTGCCGGCTGCTGGTCCGCATCATCGCGTGGTGGTGCTTGTTCGCCGCGGCCTCGCGCTCGGCGCGGTCGGCGTCCAGGCCGGCGGCGGTGTAGACGTCGCGGTGCACCAGGTTGGTGACCACGACGGCGGTCACGATGGCCAGCAGGGTGGCGGTGGTGCGCCGGCGCGGGGCGCTGGTGCCCTCGAGGCTCTCCCGCATCTCCTGCCGGGCGTAGGTCATGTGCCGGGACTCCTCGACCACGTGGATCCGGCTCGTGGTGCGGATGAGCGGCAGCACGTCCTCGCCGCGCATCCAGTCGCGCTGCATGACGTCGAGCACCTCCTCGGCCACCAGCGCGGCCCCGAAGGCGCGCTCGCCGTCGGCGAAGGTCTTGAAGAACCGGCCCAGCTCGATGCCGCTGCGCTTGGGTGCGTAGCCGGTGGCGCCGAGCTTCTCGCAGGCCCGGGCGAACATCAGCGAGTGCCGGCACTCGTCGGCGATCTCGGTGAGCGCGAACTGGAAGTCCTTGCGGGTGGTGTCACCGGCGTAGTGCTCGCGCAGCAGCATCTGCTGCAGGATCATCTCGAACCAGATGCCGGTGCTCATGATCGAGGCGACCTCGTGCCGGGTCAGCGTGACCCGCTGCTCCTCGGTCATCTCGTCCCAGAGCCGCGTGCCGTACAGCGTGCTCCACTCCGGGTTCAGCCCGTGCAGTGCCGGGTCGAGCGGCTCGTCCCAGTCGACCTCGGTGGTCGGGTCGTAGGAGAGCTGGGCGGCGGAGTCCAGCAGCCGGGCGGAGACCGCCTCGCCGTCGCGGTCGGCGGCCGAGAAGGCGGCGGACAGCTGGTCGGTGCGCGGCAGCGTGCTGGTCATGGGGTCGGCCCTCCGTGATCGTTGCGTGTAACACCCGGTTACAGGTAACAAGGATGCCCGGCGGCGCCGGTACCTGCAACCCCGCGACACATCTTCCCGCGCGGAGTGTGACCCAACCCTCATCGGCGCGGGATGTTCTGCCCCACACGTCTTCCCCTGGAAATATCTCATCGCTAAGTTATCGGCCATGACGAGCAGGCGGGTACGCATCGGCATCGACACCGGCGGCACGTTCACCGACGTCGTCGCGGTGGACGAGGAGTCCGGTGCCACGACCACCACGAAGACGCCGTCCACCCCCGGCAACCCGGCCGACGGCTTCCTCGCGGGCGTGCAGAAGGTCCTCGACCTGATGGGGCTCACCGGCGAGGCGGTGACCGCGGTCAGCCACGGCACCACGGTGGCCACCAACCAGCTGCTCGAGGGCAAGCTGGACCGGATCGGGTTCATCACCACCGAGGGCTACGCGTCGGTGCTGGAGATCGCCCGGCAGTCGGTGCCCGACGGCTACGGCAACAGCTACTTCTGGGTCAAGCCGCCCCGGATCGTCCCGGCCGACCTGGTGCGGACCGTGGGCGGGCGGCTGGACCACACCGGCGCCGAGGTGCGGCCCTTCGACCGCGACCAGGCCGTCGCCGCCGCGCAGTTCTTCAAGGACGCCGGCATCGGCTGCATCGGCGTCTGCTTCCTCCACGCCTACGCGAACGACGAGCACGAGCGCGCCATGCTCGAGGTGCTGCACGAGGTGCACCCCGACTGCGTCGTGTCGATCTCCTCCGGCGTGCTGCGCGAGTACCGCGAGTACGAGCGGTCGGTCACCACGCTCGTCGACGCAGCGGTGAAGCCCAAGGTCGGCGCCTACGTGACCAGCATCCGGTCGCGGCTGGACGAGATCGCCCCCGGCGTCCCCTTCTACGTCATGAAGAGCAACGGCGGCGTGCTGTCGGCCGAGGAGGTCGTGCACCAGCCGATCACCACGATGCTGTCCGGCCCCGCCGCCGGCGCCCTGGGTGCCGCGCTCATCGCCCAGACCGCCGGGTTCGACCGCATCCTCACCTGCGACGGCGGCGGCACCTCCACCGACGTCACCGTGGTCATCGACGGCGAGCCCGCGCTCACCACCGAGGGCACGGTCGGCGCCTACCCGTCGAAGATCCCGATGATCGACGTCGTCACCGTGGGCGCCGGCGGCGGCTCCATCGCCTGGATCGCACCCGAGGGCACGCTCAAGGTCGGCCCGCGCAGCGCCGGCGCCGACCCGGGCCCGATGTGCTACCCCAGCCGCGGCCCCGAGCCGACCGTCACCGACGCGCACGTCGTCCTCGGCCGGATCCCCCCGCACCTGCTCGGCGGGGAGATCCCGCTGTCGGTCGAGGCGGCGTCCGGCGGGCTGGAGACCCTCGGCGGCAAGCTCGGGCTCACCCTGGAGAAGGCCGCCACCGGCATCCTGGAGATCTCGGCCTGGAACCAGGCCAACGCGCTGCGGCAGGTCACCGTCGCCCGCGGCCTCGACGTCCGCGACTTCACCCTGACCACCTTCGGCGGCTCGGGCTCGCTGCTGGCCTGCCGGCTGATGGACATCCTCGGTCTGCCCCGCACGCTGGTGCCGCCGAACCCGGGCAACGTCAGCGCGTTCGGCCTGCTCACCGTCGACGTCCGCAACGACTACGTGCAGACCATGATCGCCAAGCACACCGCGCTGGACGCCGGCGCCGTGGCGGGCGCCTTCGCCGAGCTCGAGGCCCGGGCCGGCACGGCCCTGGACGGCGAGGGCTTCGCCCGCGACGACCAGCGCATGCAGCGGACGGCGGACCTGCGCTACGTCGGGCAGGCCTTCGAGGTGCGGGTGCCCGTGCCCGACGGAGAGCTCGACGACGCGGCGCTGGCCACCGTCGCCGACGCCTTCCACGCCGCGCACCACCAGCTCTACGGCTACGACTTCCGCACCGACCCGCGCCAGGCGGTGGAGTGGGTCAACCTGCGGGTCAGCGGCATCGGCCCGATCCGCCGTCCGGACCTGGTGGCCGCACCCGACCGGACCGAGGGGTCGGTCGTCGACGCCGTCACCGGCACCCGCCGGGTGTTCTTCGACGACTGGGTCGAGACGCCCCTGTACGCCCGCACCCGGCTGCAGCCCGGCGACGTCGTCGCCGGCCCCGCGGTCGTCGAGGAGTTCGGCTCCACGGTGCCCGTGCACCCCGGCTTCCGCGCCACCGTCGACAGCTACGCCAACCTGCTGCTCACCAAGGAGAGTGCTCAGTGACCGCCGTGCCCACCTCAGCGGACCCGGTCCTGGTCGAGATCGTCGCCGGCACGTTGGCCGCGATCGAGATGGAGGTCGAGACCGCGATCGGTCGCACCTCGCGCTCCCCGATGATCCGCGACGCGCACGACTTCCGCGCCGGCATCCACGACCGGCAGCTGCGCAAGCTCACCGGCCGCTCGTACTCCGCGCTGGTCCAGCCGGTGGTGCGCGACTACCCGATCGAGGAGATGAACGTCGGCGACGTCTTCTTCCACAACGACGTCTACCTGTCCGAGGGCGGGATCGGCCACCTGCCCGACCTGTGCGTGACGGTGCCGGTCTTCGCCGAGGGCGAGGTCGTGGCGTTCATCCAGGCCTTCGGCCACCACGACGACATCGGCGGCGCGGTCCCCGGCTCCATGCCCTCGGCGGCGACCAGCATGTTCGAGGAGGGCCTGATGGTCCCCCCGATCAAGCTGTGGGACCGCGGCGTGCCCAACGAGTCGGCGCTGAAGATCATGACCCGCAACTCCCGGATGCCCGACTCGCTGGCCGCCGACCTGGACGCCGAGTGCTCGGCCTGCCTGGCCGGCGCCCGCCGGCTGGGCGAGCTGTTCGAGCGGTACGGGGTCGCGGCCGTGGAGGCCTGCTTCGACGCCATCCTGGCCAACTCGACCGAGGTCTACCGGACCGAGATCCTGTCCCAGATCCCCGACGGCACCTACGTCTGGGAGGACTACGCCGAGCACGACGGCGTCGACGAGCCGATGCTGCACCGGCAGCGGATCACGCTGACCATGGACTCCACCGCCGAGGTCCCCCTGGTCATCGACTTCACCGGCACCGGCCCGCAGGCCAAGGGGCCGATCAACCACTGCGGCGACTACTCGGACGGCAACTTCCTCAAGAAGTGGCTCGCGCCGATCCTGCGGAACCTGGCGGCGACGCCGGAGCGGATGTCCGAGCTCGACGTCAACGAGGGCGTCGTCCCGCTCATCGAGATGCGCTTCCCCGAGAAGGGCACGCTGCTCACCCCGGTCTTCCCCGCGCCGACGAACGCCCGCACGTTCGTCATCCTGCGGCTGCTGGGTGTGCTGGCCGGCGTGCTGGCCAAGGCCACCGGCGGCCGGATGCCGGCCGACCAGGAGACCATCCGGTACACCGGCGTCTACGGCACCGACCACGACGGCGAGCCCTACCTCATGCGCGAGGTGCTCGGCGGCGGCTCGGGCGGGCGGTACTACGCCGACGGCGAGGACACCATCCACGTCGTCCCCGACTCCCGGAACCTGCCGACGGAGTTCACCGAGGGCCGCTTCCCGCTGCGCATCGAGGCCCTGGGCCTGGCGATGGACTCCGGTGGCCCGGGCCGGTACCGCGGCGGCTGCGGTTACGAGAAGCACATCCGGGTGCTGCGCGACGCCCACTTCATGTCCATCGCCGACCGCTCGATCCTGGCCTGCTGGGGCGTCAAGGGCGGCAAGGCCGGCCGGCCGTTCCAGATCACGGTCGACCCGGGCGGCCCCGACGAGCACGAGGTCGACGCCCTCGCCGACGCCGAGCCGCTGAAGGCCGGGACCGTCGTGCGGGTGCGGACGACGGGCGGCGGCGGTTGGGGCGACCCGCTGGAGCGGCCGGTCGAGGAGGTCCTGCAGGACATCGCCTGGCTGAAGGTGAGCGTCGAGGGCGCCCGCCGCGACTACGGCGTGGTCGTCGACGACGACGGGGACGCCGACCTGACCGCCACCGACGCACTGCGCGAGGAGCTGCGCGCCGCCCGCACCGGCGAGGAGCCGTTCTTCGACCGCGGCCCCGGCTACGCCACCCTGTCCGGCGGCGCGGCGTTCAACGAGTTCGACGTCCTGTAGGCCGTGCGGTCGTGCGGCCCAGCCCTCAGGCTGGGCCGCATGACCGAGCCCGACGAGAAGGACCAGTCCGACACCTCATCCGACACCGAGGCCCAGCTGCACGCCGGGCCCCGCGACGAGGGCGGCGAGGGCGGCATGGCCACCCGCGAGCTGCGCGCCCGCGAGGCCGACGCCGACTGATCAGGCGGCCGCGCGGCCCCGGGCGACGGAGCGGACGACGGGGGTCAGTGCCTCGGCGATGAGCGCGTAGCCGGCCGAGGACGGGTGGAACCGGTCGGCGGAGAACAGCGCCGGCTGCGCGCGGAACCGCGCGCCCAGCTCGGTGCCGATCGGCACGGCCACCCCGCCGGCGGCCTGCACGGCGTCGGTCTGCCGGCGCTGCAGCTCGCCGCTGGCCACGGCCACCAGCTGCTGGAACGCCGGGGGCACCCACGGCACCGCGGACAGGTCCGGCGCGGGGACCACGAGCACGTCGGCGCCCAGCACCCGCAGGTCCCGCACCGCCGACCCCAGCTGCTCGGCGGCCGCGGCCGGGGGCACGAGCCGGGTCAGGTCGTTGGCGCCCACCACGACCAGCGCGAGGTCGCAGCGGGTGACCAGCCGGACCTGGCCGGCCAGCGCCGCGGAGACCGCACCCGGGACGGCGACCACCTGCAGGGTCGCGTCGACGCCGTCCTCGGCCAGCGCCCTGACCAGCCGCGGGCCGATGGCGTCGTCGGGGCGGGCGGCGCCGGTCCCGTAGGCGATGGAGTCGCCGAGCACGGCCAGGGAGAAGCTCACGGAGGAGCAACGGGGCACCGACCAGGGGTGTTCCGGTACGGGAACACGTCTGGGACGTCTACCCCGTTCGTGCAGGTCAGCGGCGAGCCGGGGTCCCGGCAGGGGCCCGGGACAGGGCACACTGGACCCCGTGGACACCGACGAGCAGCTCGAGCTGACCGCGGCCGACCTCGCCGTCCGCACCCTCGGCGAGCTGACCGTCCCCTCCCCGCTGGACGGCGGGCTGCTCGAGCGCGGGGAGTCCCTGCACTACGTGGGCGAGCACGACCGCGTGCTGGTCGACGGCACCCTCGGCATGGCCGCCCGGCGCGGCGTCCCGGTGGAGGAGCTGCCCACCTTCGAGCCCGGGGGCCCGCGCCGCACGCTGTTCTTCGACCCCAAGCGCACCAAGGTCGGCATCGTCACCTGCGGCGGGCTGTGCCCGGGCCTGAACAACGTCATCCGCGGCCTGGTCGGCGAGCTCGCCGAGCACTACGGCGTGCACTCGGTGACCGGCTTCCGCGACGGCTACCTGGGGCTGACCCCCGACGGCGACGAGCCGATGGACCTGACCCCGGAGTCGGTCCGCTACATCAACCAGCAGGGCGGCACGGTGCTCGGCACCTCCCGGGGCAGCCAGGACCCGCGGGTGATGGTCGAGACGCTGCGGCTGCGCCAGATCGACATCCTGTTCGTGGTCGGCGGCGACGGGTCGTTGCGCGGCGCGCAGGCCATCGCCGAGGAGGCGCTGCGGCAGGGCCTGCCCATCGCGGTGGTCGGCGTCCCCAAGACCATCGACAACGACATCCCCTGGATCGACCGCAGCTTCGGCTTCCAGACCGCGTTCGGCCGGGCGGCGGAGTCGATCCGGTCGGCGGCCACCGAGGCCCGCTCGCACCGCGGCGGGGTCGGCCTGGTGAAGCTGATGGGCCGGCACTCCGGGTTCATCGCCGCCTACGCGACGCTGGCCAGCGACGACGTCGACCTGGTGCTCATCCCCGAGGTGGCCATGCCGCTGGGCGGGGAGCGCGGCGTGCTGGCGCACGTGGAGAAGGTGCTCGAGGCCCAGGGCCACGCGGTCGTGGTCGTGGCCGAGGGGTACGGGCAGGACATGTTCGCCGGGGTCGAGGGCGGTGCCGACGCCTCGGGCAACGTGAAGCTGTTCGACATCGGCAAGAAGCTGCGCGACGAGCTGAGCGCCCACCTCGGCGCCAGCGGGGTGCCGTTCCAGCTGCGCTACGTCGACCCCGGCTACGCCATCCGCAGCGTGCCGGCCAACAGCCACGACTCGGTGTACTGCACCCGGCTGGCCCAGGCCGCCGTGCACGCCGCGATGGCCGGCCGCACCGCGATCGTCGCCGGGCGCTGGCACGGCCGGTTCGTCAACCTGCCGATCCCGCTGGTCACCCGCTCCCGCAACCAGGTCGACCCGAAGGGCGACCTGTGGCTGTCGGTGCTGGAGACCACCGGCCAGCCGGTGCACCTCTAGCGGCGCACCGCGTACCGCACGGCGGCGAACCCGCCGACCTGCCGGGCCGACCGGAGCTCCAGGTCCAGCCGGACGTCGTCGGGCAGCGCCCTGAGGCCCCGACCGATCGAGGACGGCGCCACCAGCAGCCGCACCTCGTCCACCAGCCCGGCGCGGAAGGCGTGCGCGGCCAGCGTCGGGCCGTCGACGGTGACGTCGGCCTCGGCGGTGCGCACCAGCTCGGCGACCTCGGCGGGGTCGAAGGTGCGGCGCAGCGTGGTCCGGCGGGTGACGACGTCCTCCAGCGTGGTCGAGTAGATGACCTTGTCCACCCGCTGCCAGTGCGCCGCGAACTCCGCGGACCCGGGGTCGCCCTCGGCCCAGGACGGGTCGGTCTCCCAGCCCTGCATCAGCTCGTACATCCGCCGGCCGTGCAGGAAGGTGCCGACCTGCGCGGTGTCGGCGTTGACCGCGGCCAGCACCTCGGGGTCGGGGAAGGCGAAGCCGAAGTCACCGGCCTCGTCGGCGACGAAGCCGTCGAGGGAGCAGATGGCGGAGTACAGCAACCGGGCCATGCGGTGAGCATGGCCCGCGGTCAGGTGCCGGGGAAGAAGAAGGACACCCGGCGCTGGTAGTCCTGGTAGGCCGGGCGGTCGCCCATCCTGTCCTCGGTCCGCTTCGCACCGGTGGCGTAGACCAGGAAGTAGCTCATCGCGGCCGGGGCGGCGACCAGCCAGCCGCCGGGTGCGGAGGCGGCACCGGCCAGCCACACGCCGTCCCACATGATCGAGTCGCCCAGGTAGTTGGGGTGCCGGGACACCCCCCAGAGGCCGGTGTCCAGCACGTCGGGCCGCTCGTCCTTGGGCTGCGCGGTGTAGGCGGCCTTCTGCCGGTCCGCGACCGCCTCGACGACGGCGCCGGTGACGGCCACCGCGACGCCGGCCGGGAACAGCCACCGGCGGGCCGAGCGGGGCAGCGTGCTGGCCGCGGCCAGCTGCAGCGGGGCGGAGACCAGCAGCTGCGCGACGGCCTGGGTGCCGAACACCTTGGCCAGCACCGTCGGGGTGGAGTCGCCCTCGAGGAACTCGGTGTACCGCTCGTCCTCGGTGTCGCTGCTGCGCAGCCGCCCCAGCATCAGCGACTCCAGCCGGACGGCCCAGGCAGTGGTGACCGCGGCCAGCGCCCACCGCCGGGTGCGGTCACCGGTGCCCAGCGCCGCACCGGTCAGCGCGACCGCGGCGAGGCCGGGGCCCCAGACGCCGTCGGCGTAGTCCCGCCGTCCCTTGCTCAGCGCCAGCGCCGCGGTGCCGGCCTGCAGTGCCGTCACCACCGCCGCCGACGCACCGATGACCCGCTTCAGGTTGCTCCTGTCCACGCCCACGGCGCCTGTCTCCCCCGCGCGGACCAGGCTCAACCGGGGTGGCCGGACGCCGCTGACGGTGGCCGGCCGTCGTCCGGTGCGCACACCGTCGGGGACGTCGGGCCACCCCGACCGCGAGGTGGTTGCATCCGGGGGTGGCCACCGACGACGAGCTCCTCGCCGCGGCCCGGGCGGTGGCGGCCGAGGACGAGGACCGGGCCGGGGTCGCGATGCTGGTCGCGCTGCTGGACCGCACCGGGACGGCGACCACCGGCACCCCGGACCCGGCCGACCGCGCGCTGGCCGCCGACGTCCGGCGGGCCTGGGCGGTGCTGCGCGCCGCCGACCCCGACACCACGGTGCAGGACGCCCTCGCCGCCCTCGCCCTGCTCCGGCTGCGCCCGGGTGCCCCGGGTATCGGAAGCTCCACCCCGGCGGACGGGCTCGCCGGCCCTGGTGGAGCTTCCGATACCCCGAGCAGGAGGGCGGCGCAAGCGGCGGGGGCGGGGGCGGCGCAGGGGGACGGCGCGGGGCTGGCGGCGTGGCGGCCGGACGACACCGGCCGGCCCGGTGCCTCCGCCCGGGACGCCGAGGCGGCCGTGGTCGTCGACGCGGTGCTGCACGGCCGGCACCTGCGGGTGGTCAACTGGCACAACACCCCCGCCTCGCACGCCGACGAGCTGCGGCGGGAGCTCACCTGGTACGCGCAGCGCTTCTCCCCCGTCACCGAGGCCGACCTGCACGCCGCGCTGGACACCGGCCGCTGGGCCGACCCGCGGCCGGGCGTCGTCCCCGCGTTCTTCGACGGGTTCGCCAGCGCCGCGCAGGTCGCCGCGCCGCTGTGCGAGGAGCTGGGCCTGGTCGGCTGGTTCTACCCGCCGACGGAGTTCCTGGACTGCCCGCCGGACCAGCAGCGGGCCTTCGCCGCCGAGCACGACCTGGGCGTGCTGGACGAGGACCTGCCCGGCGACGCCGCGCTGGCGATGACCTGGGACGACCTGGCCGACCTCGCCGGCCGGCACGTGGTGTGCGGGCACTCGGCCACCCACGCCAGCTCGGCGTCCGTGCGCACCCCCGCCGACGTCGACCGGCAGGTGCTCGCCCCGCTGGCCCGGCTCACCGAGGTCATCGGCCGCCGTCCGGCCGGGTGGGCCTGGCTGGGCGGCACGCCGTTCGACCCGGCCGCCCCCGGGGACGCCGCGGTGGCCGCGGCCGGCGTCCGGCTGTGGACGTCCAACGCCGCGGTCCAGCGGCTGGCCTGACAGCGCAAAGACCGCTCACAAGATCGACTGGTGCCGGAACCGCACAGGCCCCAAGGTCGGGCGGTGATCAGCTCACGGCTGTCCCGGCGGGGGTTCCTGGGCGCGACGGCGGCCGGCGCACTGGCCCTCACCGGCTGCGGCACCGGGTTCGCCCTGCAGAGCGGTGACGGCACCGGCAGCACCGAGGGCAGGTTGAGCTTCACGCTCTGGGCCGGGGAGGCCGAGCTCGCCGCCTTCCGCACCGTCGCCGAGCGGTGGACGGCCGGGAGCGGCGTCCCGGTGGTGTTCAACGTCGTCCCGTTCTCCGAGGCGCTGACCGGGGTGGACGCCAACCTGGCGAGCAACCGCGGGCCCGACCTGTTCCGGGTGACCTACCAGGACATCGGCGTCTACGCCGCCGGCGGTGCCCTGCTCGACCTCACCGACCTGCTGCCCGGCGGGTTCCTGCAGGGCTTCGGCGACGCCTTCGTCTCCGCGGTGCAGAGCGAGGGCCGGGTCTACGGGGTGCCGCACCACACCGACACCTCGCTGGTCCTCTACGACACCGAGGCGCTGGCCGGGGCCCGCATCCCCACCGGCCTGGACGACGCCTGGACCTGGGAGGAGTTCCGGTCCATCGCCGCCGGGCTGCCCACCGGCGAGGCGCAGTTCGCCTTCGGGGTGAACTGGCAGCTCGCCGGCGCCTACCGGTGGCTGAACTGGGTCGACCAGCGCGGCGGCCGGCTGCTCACCGACGACCTCACCGGCCCCGCGGTCGACAGCCCCGAGGGCCGTGACGCCCTCGCCTTCACCCAGGCGTTCTTCACCGACGGGCTGGTGCCGCCGACGACGTCGACCAAGGGCTCCTACGTCGACGAGCTGTTCACCACCGGCACGATCGCGATGGTCTTCGCCGGGGACTTCCTGCTGCCCACCATCGACCCCGCGTTCGTCTCGGCCGGCCGGCAGTACGGCGCGACCTTCCTGCCCGCCGACGAGCGCGCCTCGGCCGACCTGGGCGGCAACGCGGTGGTGGCCACCGCGCAGTCGGTGAACCCCGAGGCCGCGGCGGACTTCCTCGCGTTCCTCTCCGACGACGAGCAGCAGGCACTGTTCTGCGAGCAGGCCACCGTGCTGCCCACCCGCACCGCCCTGCTCGGCCAGCAGCTGGACTACGCCGTCCGGCCCGACCTCATGGAGCTGTTCGTGGAGCAGGCCACCACCATCACCCCCGAGCTGTCGGCGCAGGTGACCGTGCCGCAGTTCAACGCGGTCAACTCCTCGATCGTCGACCGGCTGGAGCAGGCGTTCCTGGCCGGCGACGACCCCGGCCGGGTGCTGGCCGACCTCGCCGAGGACATCACCGGGCGGCTCGCGTGACGACGGCGGCGCCGGCCGCGGTCACCGCCCCGGTCCCCCGGGAGGACCCCCCACGCAGGCGGCGCGTCTCCCGCGACTCGCTGGCCGCGTGGGGCCTGCTGTCCCCCAACCTGCTGGTCTTCGGCGTCTTCCTCTTCCTGCCGCTGCTGGCCACCGTCTGGCTGTCCTTCTACTCCTCCTCGGGCTTCGGGCCCCGGGAGTTCGTCGGCACGGACAACTACACCGAGCTGTTCGGCGACGCCACCTTCTGGCGGGCGACCGCGAACACCTTCCTCTACGCCCTGCTCACCGTGCCGGTCTCGCTGGTGATCGGCCTGGGCATCGCGCTGGCGATGAACAAGCCGCTGCGCGGGCGCGGCGTGCTGCGGGCCATCTACTACGTGCCCTACGTGATCAGCGGCGTGGTCATCGCCGTCGCGGGCCGCTGGATCTTCAACGAGAACGTCGGCGTCATCAACCGGTTGCTGCGGTCCGTCGGCCTGGACGGCGTGCCGTGGCAGTCCGACGCGGTCGGCGCGATGGGCTCGCTGGTGCTGATCAGCATCTGGACCAAGATCGGCTTCGTCATGGTGGTCTACCTGGCCGGCCTGCAGTCGATCCCCCGGGAGTACCTGGAGGCCGCGCAGACCGACGGCGCCGGCCGCTGGCAGCGCCTGCGGTACGTCGTGGTGCCGCTGCTCAAGCCGACGACGATCTTCCTGGTCGTGCTCGGCGTCATCGAGAGCTTCCAGGTCTTCGACATCGTCTACGTGCTCACCGGCGGCGGGCCCGGCAACGCCACCGAGATGCTGGTGACCTACGCCTACGCCGAGGGCTTCGACGCCCGGCGGCAGGGCTACGCGGCGACGATCGGCGTCGTCACCTACCTGTTCATCGCCGTGCTCACCGCGCTCTGGTACCGCCGGCAGCGCGCCCAGGAGGCCGACCTGTGACCGCTCTCGACCGGCCCGCCGTCCGCACCGGGTCGCGGGCCCGGCGCACCGCCCCGCCGGCCCGCGGCGGCGCCGGCTGGGCCTCCTGGCGCGCGGTGGCCCTGGTGGTCGGGGCGCTGGTGATGCTCTTCCCGCTCTACTGGATGGTGGTCACCGCCTTCAGCGACCAGGGCGCGCTGACCAGCGGGCCGCTGCGGTTCTTCCCGGAGAACCCGACGCTGGACGGCTTCCGCCGGGCGTTCACCCTGCTGCCCTTCGGCCAGTTCTTCCTCAACTCCACCGCGATCGCGCTGGTGGCCATGGCGCTGTCGGTGACGCTGAACCTGCTGGCCGGCTACGTGCTGGCCAAGTACCGCTTCCGCGGCCAGCAGGTCGTGTTCATCATGATCGTCTCGACCCTGATGATCCCGGTGCAGGTCGTCATGGTGCCCCAGTTCCAGCTGGTCGCGGGGCTGGGCTGGATCAACTCGTACTGGGCGGTGATCATCCCGCGGGCGGCCGAGGCGTTCGGCATCTTCCTGTGCCGGCAGTTCATGCTCGGCATCCCCGACGAGGTGCTCGAGGCCGCCCGCCTCGACGGCGCCGGCCACCTCCGGATCTTCTGGTCGGTGGTGCTGCCGATGAGCCGGCCGCTGATCGCGGTCCTGGTGATCCTGACGTTCATGTACCGGTGGAACGAGTTCGCCTGGCCGCTGATCGTGCTCAACGACCAGCAGCTGTTCACCGTGCCGATCGGGCTGTCGTTCCTGCAGGGCGAGTACGGCACCGACTACCCGGCGCTGATGGGCATGGCGCTGCTGTCGACCCTGCCGGTGCTGGTGGTCTTCGCGCTCTTCCAGCGCCAGTTCGTCGAGGGGGTCGCGCGCAGCGGGCTGCGCTGATCAGCCCAGCCGCTGCGGCGCGTGCCGGGTGGGCTCGCGGTACAGCGGGTAGAGGTCGCCGACGGTCCGGGCCACGGCGGCGACGTCCAGCCAGGCCGGGCCGCCGACCCGCTCGGTGGCCTCGGGGGTGAGCACCACCGGCCGCCGGTCCCCGGACGGCGCCCCCAGCCCGACGAGGTCCGAGCCGCGGTCCAGCAGCCGGCGCAGCACCCGCTCGCCGATCCGGCCGTAGGACAGCGTCTCCACCTCCAGCCCGGGCACCAGCACCTTGGCCACGTGCACGTCGCCGACCCGGGCGGGGGCGACCAGCAGGTCGAAACCGGCCAGCCGCTCCCGGTACAGCGCCAGGGTGTCGGTGGGCCCGGTGACGGCGGACGTCGGCAGGTCGGCGAAGGCCACCTCCGAGCTCCGCCGCCACATCGGGGCCAGCAGCTGGTCCAGCTGCGCGGTGGACAGCCCGTCCCAGGCGGTCATCTCGGCCAGCGCGCGCTCCTCCTGCGGCGGCAGCGGGACCGCGAGCTCGGCGGCCAGGTAGTCCGGGTGCAGCGCGCGTACCCGGTCCAGCGGCCCGAAGGCGAACGCCCGCCGGGCGCGGGAGGACGCCAGCTCCAGCACCGCCTTGCGCACCGCCTCGGCGCGGTCGGGGGCGGCGGCCTCGCCGACCGCGCTGAGCACCACCGGCGGGTCGGCGGCGGCGTCGCGGGCCACGGCGTGCACGACGACGGCGAACTCGGTGCTGTCCAGCTTCACGGTGACGTCGAGGCCGACGGCGGACAGCGCGTCCAGCAGCGCCACGGTCTGCGGGTCGTCGATGCCGGTGACCACCCGGCCGGTGTCCAGCGCGCGGAAGTCGACGGTGTCGCCGTCGCGCTGCAGCAGCTCGCCGATGCCGTGCGCCACGGCCCGCTCGGCGGTGTCCCCGGCGCCCATGCCGTTGGTGATCGGGGTGACCAGCCAGCCGCCGGGCGGGGGTCCGCCGGCGATGCCCCCGGCGTGCGGGGCGACGAACTCGGCGGGGACCAGCACCTCCTCGCCGGTCGCCCAGCGGGTGGTGGGCAGCCAGCGCAGCGGGCGGTCGGGGTCGGCGCCGGCGGGGAGCACCAGGGTGCGGGGGTCGGCCACCCGGTCGGCGCCGCGCTCGGCGACCAGCTCGCGGTGCGTGGCCGTGCGTGGTTCCACGTGGAGCAGTGCGTCGTCCAGCAGCACCTGCTCGGCCAGCTCGCCCCAGGCCCCGGTCGCCGCGGCGGCCTCCGTGGCGCCGTAGCCGACCCCGTGGCCGGACCGCGTGCCGTCGGCGGAGCGCCAGACGGTGGCCACGACGGGGACGCCGGTGCGGTCGTACCCGCGCAGGTCCAGCTCGGTGGTCCAGCCGTCGGGCAGGGCTGCGCGGTAGGCCGCGGCCGGGTCGGTCACCCCGTCACTGTGCCCCGGGCGTCCTTGACCCGCTCGAGCACCGGGGTGACCCCAGCGAGTGATCTCTCAGCGCTGAAGCATGTGTCGGCCATTGACGGGCACCCCTGACTGCGAAGACCGTGTACGCACCCGTTCCAGAGCCGGCCGGGTCCGCATCGCACGGAGCGGGGAGAGGGAGACAAGGTGCAGACGTTCGTGACCTGCGCGGTCGTGCAGACCGACCTGCGGCACGCCTTCGAGGTGGGCGTGGCGCTGCGGCTGGAGGCCCCCGAGGGCACCGCCGTGCGCGAGGACCCGCACGTGCCCGAGGTGTTCTACCTCGAGGCAACCACGACCGCCACGGACGTGCAGCGCGCCCTGGCCGCCACCGCCCAGTCGGTGAGCACCCTGCTGGCCGGGCTGGACCTGCCGGCCGAGGTCGACGAGGTCGTCGTCGTCACCCTCGACGGCGCCGTCCGCTGGGTGCCCGGCGTCGACGCCGCCCTGCCGGCCGCCGACACGCACTGACCCGCCGGCGCGGTCACCGACCGCGTTCGTGCTCGAAGATGAGGCTGGTGTTGGTCGCAGCCACCATCGGCTGGGTGGAGATGCGGTCGGTGACGAAGTCGCGCAGGTGCGCGGTGTCCCGGGCCCGCACGTGGACCACGAAGTCCTCCGCGCCCGCCAGGTAGAAGAACTGCGCCACCTCCGGCAGCTGGCGCAGGCCGTCGGCGAAGACGTTGAGCTGGTGCCGGGCGCCCGGGCGCAGCCGCACCGCGACCAGCGCCTGCAGCGGGTCGCCGACGGCGTCGGGGTCCAGCTCGACGGTGAACCGGGTGATGACGCCCTCGGCGACGAGCGCGCGCACCCGGGCCAGGCAGGTGGACGGCGAGAGGCCCACGGCCGCGGCCAGCTGGTTGTTGGGTCGCCGTCCGTCGGCGCGCAGCAGCTCCAGCAGCCGGCGGTCGACGTCGTCCAGCGTTCGGCGGGACCCCTCGCTCACCGCCGCGCACCGCACCCGGTGCGGTGGAGGCTTCGATCTCTGCGCACTTGTTCGGCTCCTCTGGTCCTGGACCGCAGCGGCTCGGTGGAATGGTGCCACCCGTTCCCCAGGAGGACATCGTGCGCGTCGGCATCCCCAGCGAGATCAAGGACAACGAGCAGCGGGTCTCGCTGCAGCCCGACGGCGCCGCGGAGCTGGTGCACCACGGGCACGAGGTGCTCGTGCAGTCCGGTGCCGGCACCGGGTCCCGGTTCACCGACGAGGAGTACGCCGCCGCCGGCGCCCGGGTGGTGGCCGACGCCGACGCCGTGTTCGCCGAGGCCGGCCTGGTGGTCAAGGTCAAGGAGCCGGTGCCCGCGGAGTACCACCGCTTCCGCGAGGGTCAGCAGCTGTTCACCTACCTGCACGCCGCCGCCGACCGCTCGCTGACCGACTTCCTCGTCGAGCGGCGGATCGACGCCATCGCCTACGAGACCGTGCAGACCCCCGACGGCCGGCTGCCGCTGCTGACCCCCATGAGCGAGGTCGCCGGCCGGATGGCCGTGCAGGCCGCCGCGCACCACCTGGAGAGCCCGTCCGGCGGCGCCGGCATCCTCATGGGCGGCGTCCCCGGCACGCCCGCGGCGAAGGTGACCATCATCGGCGGCGGCGTGTCCGGCACCGAGGCCGCCAAGATCGCGGTCGGCATGCGGGCCATCGTGCGGGTCTTCGACACCAACCCGGCGCGGCTGGCCTACCTCTCCGACGTCTTCGAGGGCCGACTGGACCTGGTGCAGCCCAACCGTGCGCGGCTGGCCTCCTACGTGGCCGACTCCGACGTGCTCATCGGCGCCGTGCTGGTGCCGGGCACCAAGGCCCCCAAGCTGGTCAGCCGCGAGATGGTCGCCTCCATGCGGCCGGGCAGCGTGGCCGTCGACATCGCCATCGACCAGGGCGGCTGCTTCGAGACCAGCCGGCCCACCACCCACTCCGACCCGACCTACGTCGAGGAAGGGGTCGTGCACTACTGCGTGGCCAACATCCCCGGCGCGGTCGCCCGCACCTCCACGCTGGCGCTGACCTCGGCGACGCTGCCCTACCTGATCACCGTCGCCGACTCCGGTGTGCGCGGCGCGGCGGCGTCCTCGCCGGTGCTGGCCAAGGGGCTCACCAGCCTGGGCGGGCAGCTGACCAGCGAGCCGGTCGCCGCCGCGCACGACCTGCCGTGGACCTCAGCCGCCGACCTGCTCGGCTGAGGGGTCCGGGTCGGGCACCCGGCCCAGCGCGACGAGGAACCGGCGCAGCAGGCCGGCCAGCTGCTCCCGCTCGGCGGGGCTGAGGCCGGCCAGCATGCCGTGCTCGGTCTCCAGGTGGTCGGGCAGCGCGGTGTCCAGCGCCGTCCGCCCGGCGTCGGTCAGGGTGACGACGACGGCCCGGCCGTCGGCCTCGCTGCGCTCCCGGGTGATCAGGCCCTTCTCCTCCAGCCGGTCCAGCCGCTGCGTGATGGCCCCGCTGGTGACCAGCGCGGTGCGCATCAGCGCGGTCGGGGTCAGCTGGTAGGGCTCCCCCGCCCGGCGCAGCGCGGCCAGCACGTCGAAGGACGGCGCGTCCAGCCCGTGCCGGGCGAAGGTGGCCCGCTGGGCCAGGTGCACCTCGCGCTGGAGCTGGGAGATCCGGCCGATGATGCCCATCGGCGAGCAGTCCAGGTCGGGGCGCTCGCGGGCCCACTGCGCCAGGATGACGTCCATCGCGTCGCCGCTCACGCCGCGACCTCCTCGAGGTGCTCGGCGAAGGTGCGGGGCGCGCGGCCCAGCAGGTCGGTGAGCACCCGCGGGCTGCCGGTGAACCCGTGCGCCCGGTAGTGCTCGAGCATCGTGCGCAGGCACCGGCCGGCGTAGTCGTCCCGCTCGGGCGCCCGGGCGTCGACCGCGACCACGGGCCGGCCCAGCCGGTGCGCCATCGCCGCGGCCACGTCGGGGGCGGTGAGCGCGGCGGGCCCGACCGCCTCGAACGTGCCGCCGTCCAGGCCGTCCTCGGTGAGCAGCACCGCGGCGGCCTCGGCGACGTCGCGCAGGTCGACGAAGGACTGCGCCTGCCGGGTGCCCCACGCGCTGCGCAGCTCGCCGGTGGTCGCCGCGGTGGCCAGGGCGGCGTCGAGGTTGTCGGCGTAGGCGCAGGGCTGCAGCACCCGCCAGGGCACGCCGGCGGTGTCGAGGGCCTCCTCGGCGCGGTCCTTGGCGGCGTGGTGCGGCATCGAGCGCAGCTGCGGGCGCAGCACGGAGTGGTAGACCACCCGCCCGACGCCGGCGTCGCGGGCCGCCCGGAACGCGGCCGGCGCCCCGGCGGCCTCGCTGGGCTCGAAGTTGGGCCAGATCAGGTAGAGGGCGTCGGCACCGGCCAGCGGCAGGCCGGCCGGGTCGCCGACCAGGTCGGCGACCACCACCTCGGCGCCCAGCCCGTCCAGCTCCGGGCGCGCGCGGTCGCTGCCGACCACGGCACGCACCTGCTCCCCCCGCGCCCGCAGCGCGCGGACCACCGCCGTCCCCGTGCTGCCCCCGGCCGCCGTCACCACGATCACCCGCTTACCTCAGCGGTGAGGTACCGCCCGCGTCAAGCCCGGGGGCGCACGGCGGTGGTCAGCCGCACCGTCGTGCCGGTGGCGCCGGACTCGACGTCGACGTGGTCGCAGAGCTTGCGGGCCAGCCACAGGCCCATGCCGCCGTGGGCGAGGTCGTCGCCGTGCGCCGGCCGGTAGCCGGCCAGCCGACCGTCGAAGCCCTGCTGCCCGCCGTCGGAGACGGTCAGCACCACGCGCTCGGCATCGGCCCAGACCCGGGCCGAGACCGGGCGGCCGCCGTGCCGGAAGGCGTTGGCCGCGATCTCGCTGGCCGCCAGGTGCACGTCCTCCTCGGTGTCCCGGTCGGCGAACCGGCCGCGCAGCGCCGCCGACAGTGCGTGCCGCAGCTCGGGCAGCGTCGGGGCGTCGTCGACGGCGAAGACCGGCTCGGCGGCCTGCAGCGGCTCCACCGGCGTGCCGAGCGAGGCGACGACGTCGAGGGGGGCCAGGTGCGCCGGGTTGGTCCCCAGGTGCCGGTCGACCATGCACTGCGGGTGCGCCAGCAGCGCGGCCTCGAGGACCGCGGGCGGGACGGTGCGGCGGTCGTAGACGCACAGCGTGCTCAGCGGGGTGGCCCCGAACACGTGCTCGTAGGCGACCTCGCACCGCAGCCGCTCGTCCCACAGCCGCGGGTCACCGCCGTCCTCGTGCACCTGGCCCACCATGCGCAGCCGGCGGCCCTCGGCGGCCGCGCGGCGCACGAGGCCCAGCTGCAGGGCGATGCCGTCGGGCGCGCGCGGGGCCGGTGGCCCGAGCTCGCAGACCTCGGCGCCGGGCAGCTCCGCGCGGACGTGCTCGGCGGCCCAGGGCAGGACGACGACGACGGTCAGGTCACCGTCGGCCAGCCCGGCCCGCGCCCAGCCCAGGACGACCGACAGCAGCTCGTCGTCGGAGGAGCAGGCGACCAGCCCGTGCACCCGGTCGGGGGTGCCCACGTCCACGTGCACGCGCCTTCCTCCCCGCTGCCGGAACCCGATCGACCGCGTCATCATGACTGATTCGGATGCGCACAACCGGCACCGGCCGGGGTCGCCGACACGTCATGGTGCCCCCTGCCCGCCTGACCTGCACAGGCACCCCCGCCGCGGGGCATGTGAGCGCGCACATGCGGCGTGTCGGCCCTCACCGCGGCGGGCGCCCGGCCAGGGCGTCCAGCGCCGCGCGCCCCACCCCGGCCGCCGCAGCGACCTCCGCGGCGTCCAGCGCGCCGCAGTCCAGCCCGCGCAGCAGCACCCCGGCCAGCGCCCGGGCGGTCGCGGGCTCGTCGAGCACGCCGCCGTCGACCCGGGCGGTGTAGGCCGCCAGCCGGGCGCCGGCGGCGGGCAGCGCGGCCCGGAAGAAGGCGTAGGTCGCGGTGTAGCGGGTGACCAGCTGGGCCGGGTGCAGGTCCCAGCCCTGGTAGAAGCCGCGCTCCAGCGCCCGGCGGACCAGCCCCGCGTGCAACCGCCAGGCGGCGTGCACCGCGGCCCGCTCGCCGACCGGCAGCACGTTGGTGGAGCCGTCGACCGCCCGCGCCCCGGTGCCGGCGACCGCGACCTGCATGGTGGCCTTGGCGTGGTCGGCCGCCGGGTGGTCGCTGGCCTGGTGGGCCGCGGAGATGCCCAGGGACGCCGAGTAGTCGTAGGTGCCGTAGTGCAGCCCGGTCACCCGGCCGCGCCCGGCGTGCAGCATCGCGGCCAGCGTCGCCGCGCCGTCGGCGCCCAGCACCGCCTGCGGCGTCTCCACCTGCAGCTCCAGGTCCAGCGCCAGGCCGTGCGCCTGCTCCAGCGCGTCGAGCACCGGCAGGAACGCCGCGACCTGCTCGACCGCGGTCACCTTCGGCAGCGTCACCACCGCGCGGCCGCGGCCGGCCAGCCCGCCGAGGAAGAGGTCCAGCGAGCGGACGCCCCGGCGCCGGGTCGGCCCCTCCAGCGACTTGGCGCGGGTGCCCCAGAACGGCGGCAGGCCCGGCTCCGCGGCCAGCACCGCCGCGGCGCGGGCGACGTCGTCGTCCTCCCGGTCCGGCGGGCCGCGGTAGCCGTCCTCGCTGTCCACCCGCAGGTCCTCGACCGGCTCGGCGGCCAGCTTGGCCCGCACCCGCGGCAGCACCTGCTCGACCAGCTCGCCGGGCAGCCCCAGGTCGGGCAGGCCGTGCTCGTCCAGCGCGGCCAGCGCCTGCTCGCCCCAGGACCCCACCAGCCCGGGGACGACGGCGTCGGCGGGCACGTAGCAGGTGTGCACCGGCTGGCGGGTCGGTGCCTCGCCCGGGTAGGCCGCCGCGCGGGCGGCGTCCACCGGCTCGAGCGCCCGGTCCAGCTCGGCGAGGACTGCCTCCTCCATCAGTCGATCAGGGCGTAGGCGGGGAGGGTGAGGAAGTCGGGGAAGTCCTCGGCCAGCGCGACCTGCTCGAACAGCCGGCGGGCGTCGTCGAGCCGGTCCAGCTCGCCGATGCCGGCCACCTCCTCGTCGATGACCCGGTGCACCAGCTCGGGGGTGACCGTCTCGCCGGTGTCCAGCACGACCCCGCCGCGCAGCCACTGCCAGACCTGGGAGCGGCTGATCTCGGCGGTGGCGGCGTCCTCCATGAGGCCGTGGATGCCGACGGCGCCGTTGCCGGCCAGCCACGCGGCCAGGTAGCGGATGCCGACCTCGACGTTGGCCCGCAGCCCCGCCTCGGTGCGGTCGCCGGGGACGCCGGCGACGTCCAGCAGCTGCTCGCGGGTGACGTGGACGTCCCGCTGCGTGCCCAGCTGGTTGTCGGCGTCGCCGAGCACGCCCTCGAAGACCTCGCGGCAGACCGGCACCAGGTCCGGGTGGGCGACCCAGGAGCCGTCGAAGCCGTCGCCGGCCTCGCGGGTCTTGTCCTCGCGCACCTTGGCCAGGGCGCGGGCGTTGGCCTCGGCGTCGCGGCGGCTGGGGATCTGCGCGGCCATGCCGCCGATCGCCATGGCGCCCCGGCGGTGGCAGGTGGCCACCAGCGCCTGCGTGTAGGCCCGCATCATCGGCGCGGTCATGGTGACCGCGGACCGGTCGGGCAGCACGAACGCCGGCCCGGCGTCGCGGAAGACCTTGACCACGCTGAACAGGTAGTCCCACCGGCCGGCGTTCAGGCCGGTGGCGTGCTCGCGGAGCTCGTAGAGCAGCTCCTCCATCTCGAACGCGGCCGGGATGGTCTCGATCAGCATCGTGCAGCGGATCGACCCGCGCGGCAGGCCGAGCTCGCGCTCGCAGTGCACGAAGACGTCGGCCCACAGCCGCGCCTCGAGGTGGCTCTCCATCTTCGGCAGGTAGAAGTAGGGACCGCTGCCGCGGTCGAGCTGGGCCTGCGCGTTGTGGAACAGGTAGAGCCCGGCGTCGACGAGCGCGCCGACCACCGGGTCGCCGTCCACCAGCACGTGCCGCTCGTCCAGGTGCCAGCCCCGCGGGCGGGGCACGATCGTGGGCAGCACGGCGTCGGGCCGGACGGCGTAGTGCCTGCCCTCGGGGCTGGTGAACTCCAGCGACCCGCGGACGGCGTCGCGCAGCACGAGCTGGCCGGTGACCACGTTGCGCCAGTGCGGGGTGTTGGCGTCCTCGAGGTCGGCCAGCCAGACGTCGGCGCCGCAGTTGAGGGCGTTGATCGCCATCTTGGGCTCGGTGGGACCGGTGATCTCCACCCGGCGGCGGACCAGCCCCGGCGGCGGGGGCGGCACCGACCAGTCGCCGGAGCGCACGTCGGCGGTCTCGGGCAGGAAGTCCAGCGGCTCGCCGTCGGCCACGGCCTGCCGCCGCCGGGCGCGGGCGGCGAGCAGCTCGTCGCGCGAGGCACCGAACAGGTGCTGCAGCGTGCCGACGAACTGCAGCGCCTCGGGGGTGAGCACCTCCCCGGACCGCTCGACCTCGGGTCCGACGACCTGCACGTCGACCATGCGCTCTCCTCGACTCGGGGGTGTCCTGGCATCCTCGCAGCCGTGGACCTGGCCAGCTTCAACGCCGCCGACGACGACGAGGTGACGACGGCGCTGCGGGCGTGCAACGCGGCCGCGCCGTTCGCCCCCGCCGTGGCGTCGGGACGCCCCTACGACTCGGTGGACGCCCTGGTGGACCGGGCCGGCGAGGTCTCCCGCGCCCTGCCCTGGGACGCCGTCGCCCAGGCGCTGGCCGCGCACCCGCGGATCGGGGACCGGGTGTCCGGGGACTCGGCCGAGGCGTCGTCGTCCCGGCGGGAGCAGGCCTCGATGTCGGGGGCCGACGACGACGTCCGGGAGGCCATCCTGGCCGGGAACCGCGCGTACGAGGACCGGTTCGACCACGTGTTCCTGGTCCGGGCCGCCGGCCGGACGCCGGAGGAGATGCTCGCCGAGCTGCGGCGCCGGCTGGCGCACACGCCGGACCAGGAGCGGCCCGAGGTGGTCGAGCAGCTCGCCCAGATCACGCAGCTGCGGGTCCGGGCGCTGGTGCCGGCATGAGCGTCTCCACGCACGTGCTGGACTCGGTGCTCGGCCGGCCCGCGGCGGGCATGGTGGTGCAGCTGTTCGCCGGCGACGAGCTGCTCGGCGAGGGCGTCACCGACGCCGACGGCCGGTTCCGGCTGGCCGACCGGGACACCGGGACCGGCCCGCACCGGGTGGTCTTCGCGACCGGGTCGTGGTTCCTCGAGCAGGGCCGGGAGACCTTCTACCCGTCGGTGAGCCTGGACTTCACCGTCGTCGACGGTACGGCGCACCACCACGTGCCGCTCCTGCTGGCCCCCTTCGCGTTCTCCACCTACCGCGGCAGCTGAGAGGGATCCCCGTGACCGAGCCCCGTCCCCCCTTCCCGCCCTTCGACGCCGGCACCGCCGCCGCCAAGGTGCAGGCCGCCGAGGACGCCTGGAACAGCCGCGACCCGCAGCGGGTGAGCCTGGCCTACACCGAGGACACCGTCTGGCGGAACCGGGACGAGTTCCTGACCGGCCGGGCGGAGGTGGTGGCCTTCCTGACCGGCAAGTGGGAGCGCGAGCTGGAGTACGCGCTGCGCAAGAGCCTGTGGTCCTTCACCGACGACCGGATCGCCGTGCGGTTCCAGTACGAGTGGCACGACGCCGGCGGGCAGTGGTGGCGCAGCTACGGCAACGAGCTGTGGGAGTTCGACGACCGCGGCCTCATGCGCCGCCGCGAGGCGAGCATCAACGACACCGCCATCGCGGAGGCCGACCGGCGCATCCGCGGGCCACGGCCCGACGACGAGCGGGGCCGGGACATCCCGCTGCGCTGAGGTTCCACGTGCAACACGGCTGACATCGAGATCGGGGAGGGTGGCGCCATGGCGATCGTGCTCGGACCCAACCAGTACGGGAAGGCCGAGGTGCGGGTGGTCGCGGTCGACCGCTCCACCCCGCGGCACACCCTCGTGGACCTCAACGTCAGCTCGGCGCTGCGCGGTGACTTCTCCGCCGCGCACCTGACCGGCGACAACGCGCACGTGCTGACCACCGACGCGCAGAAGAACACCGTGTTCGCCTTCGCCCGCGACGGGATCTCCTCCCCCGAGGCGTTCGGCATCCGGCTGGCCGCCCACTTCGCCGGGTCCTACCCGTGGATCAGCGGCGCCCGGGTGGCCCTGGAGTCCTACGGCTGGGACCGGATCGCCGTCGGCGGCCAGCCGCACGACCACGCGTTCCGCCGGGCCGGCGCCGAGGTGCGCACCGCCGTGGTCACCGCCGACGACGCGCAGCTGCACGTCGTCGCCGGGCTGACCGACCTGGTGGTGCTGAAGTCGACCGGGTCGGAGTTCTGGGGCTTCCCCCGCGACGCCTACACCACCCTCGCCGAGACCCGGGAGCGCATCCTGGCCACCGCGGTGACCGCGCGCTGGCGGTACACCTCGACCGACCTGGACTGGCACGGCGTGTACGACACGGTGCGGACGACGATGCTCGAGGCCTTCGCCTCGACCCACTCCCTCGCCCTGCAGCAGACCCTGCACGCGATGGGCACCGCGGTGCTGGAGACCGTCCCGGAGGTGGCCGAGGTCCGGCTGTCGATGCCGAACAAGCACCACTTCCTGCAGGACCTGTCGGCCTTCGGGCTGGACAACCCCGACGTCGTCTACCACGCCGACGACCGGCCCTACGGGCTCATCGAGGGGGCCGTGCTGCGCGACGACGTCCCCCCGGCCGAGGTCGCCTGGCAGGGCACCCCCGGCTTCGTCTGACCCCCGTCAGGGGCCGGCGAGCTCGATCTCGCCGGTGAGCACGCGGTCGGCGGCGGTCTCGACGTCGATGCCGTGCCGGAACGCCAGCGCCCGCAGCGTGGCCAGGGCGGCGCTGGCGGTGCTGCCCTGCGCCCCGGCCAGCTGGCCGATGGCCAGCCAGACCCGCTGCCGGGCGTCGATGGCCGGGGTGCGCAGGGCCGGCGGCAGCCCCAGCTGCAGGTCGACCTCGCCGGACAGGTCACCGGCCAGCGCCTCGCCCACCGCGCCGGCGACCTCGTCGACCGCGGCCAGCACGTCGTCCGCGAGCGGGCCCGACGCCGCCCGGTACAGGTCCACGGCGACGACGCCGGACAGGGACCCGCCCACGGGCGTGGACACCACGCTGCAGAACGGGGTGAGCCCGGTGAGCTGCTGGGCGTAGACCGGCCACCGGTCGCGCAGCTCCTCCGCGGTCGCCGCGACCACCCGGGTACGGGTCTGCTGCGCCGTCAGGCAGGGACCCTCGCCCAGGGTGAACTGCAGCCGCTCGGCCGCGGCCGCGGTCGGGTCACTGGCCCCCAGCGGCAACCGGTGGTCGGGCAGCAGGCTCGCGGACAGCCCGGCGCCCTCGAAGGGCAGCAGGGCCACGCAGGCCCGGGCCAGCCGGTCGGGCAGCAGGTCCCCGTCCGGCGTCCGCGCGACCTCGGCGCGGAAACGCTCGACCAGGCTCAACGGCGCACACCGGCGCGCCGGCGGGCTGGGACCACGGTGACGCTCCTCGACGACAGGTCCCCGTCCGCCGCGGACTCGACGGACTCGCATTTGCGGGACACGAACCGCCGAAAATTAACAGACCCGTCAGCCGTCCACGAGCAGGGGCAGCACGGCCCGGTCGACGATCTGCGCGACCTCGGCCTCCGTGCTCCCCGGACGCCCGGTCACGTAGCGCTCCCACCACAGGGCCTGCACCACGACACCGACCAGCCGCTGCCGGTCGGCCGGGACCGGGCGGCCCCGACGGGCCTCCTGCTCGACGACCGCCGCGACGACCGCGGCCAGCGGCTCGACGACCGCCTCGTCGAGGGCGCTGCGCAGCGCGGCGTCGTGCCCCGCCGGGCCGAGCAGGGCCGCGGCGGTCTGCTCGGCGGCGGTCAGCGGGTGCCGCCACGGCTCGAACAGGGCCAGCAGGTCACCGCGCAGGCTGCCGGTGTCGGCCGGTGCCGGGACCAGCGGCTGCTGCACCAGCGCATCGGCGACCAGGCTGCTCATGTCCGACCAGCGGCGGTACAGCCCGCTGCGCCCGGACCCGGTGCGCGCGACGAGCGCGTCGGCGTTGAGCCGGCCGAGGCCCTGCTCGGCGACCAGGTCCAGCGCGCCGTGCAGCAGCCGGCCGGTGAGCTCCTCGTCCCGCGGTCGGCCACGCCGCGGTCTGTCCACGGCCGCGGCGTCGGCGGGCTGGGCGGGTCGGGGTGTCACGGTGGCTCGTTCCGTCCGGGGTTGTCGCTCCCGACGTTCCCAGCCCGGGCCGCGGAGCACAACGCCGGACGGGCAGGTCGGGGGTGAGAGTTGCGTCAGGCACAGGTCGACCACAGCGGGTTAGGGTCCGACCAGCACCGAGGGAGGCCGCGCAGCCATGACCAGACCGCCCCGCCGGGCCCGGGCGGTCGACGTCGCCGCCCGAGCGGGCGTCTCGGTGGCCACGGTCTCCTTCGTCGTCAACGGCAAGGCCGAGGGACGGGTCTCCCCCGCCACCCGGCTGCGGGTCCTCGACGCCATCGCCGCGCTCGGCTACGTCACCGACGCCTCGGCCCGCGCCCTGGCCACCGGACGGCGCCGCCAGGTCGCCCTGCTCGCCCACGACATGACCAACCCCTTCACCGCCCAGGTCGCCGCCGGGGCGGCCGCCGGCATCGCCGAGGCGACCGAGGGCACCGGGCACCTGCTGCTCCTGCTCGCCTCCGACGACGCCGAGCCCGACACCGAGCCGGTGGGGGCGGCGACGGTCGACGGCGTGCTCATCAACTACCCCGGGACGCTGCCCGCCGGCCGACCCGACCTGCCGGTGGTGCACCTGGACGACCCGGCGGCCGGGGGCCACCAGGTCTCCATGGACGTGGTCGTCGGTGCCCGCGAGCTCGCCGCCCACCTGGCCGGGCTCGGCCACCGGCACGTGGTGTTCGTGGACAGCAACCGGCCCTGGTCGACCTTCGTGGAGCGCCGGACGGCGTTCACCGACGAGTTCGCGCGGCGGGTGCCCGGGGCCGTGGTCACCGGCGACCGCTCCGGCATCGACCTGGCCGGCGCGGTGGGCCACGCGACGGCCGCGCTGGAGGGCTGGCAGCGGTCCGGGGCCACCGCCGTGGTCACCGCCACGGACGTGCAGGCCCTCGGGGTGCTGTCCGCGCTGGCCGCGGCCGGGGTCCCGGTGCCCGGCCGGTTGTCGGTGGCCGCCTTCGACGACATCCCCTTCGCCGCGGTCTCGGCACCCCCGCTGACCACGGTCCGGCTGCCGGCCCGCGAGCTCGGGCACCGCGGCGCCGTCCTGCTGTCGCGGGTGATCGACGGGACCGCCGTCGACCCGGCGCCGGTGGTGCTCCCCGCCCAGCTCGTCGTCCGCGGGAGCACCGGGCCGGCGACGATGTGATACCGTCGCGTTAAGCGCTTAACGGCGAGGAGGGTCCCGTGCTGGTCTGCATCGGCGACGTCGTGGAGGACGTGGTCGTCTGGACCGAGGGCCCCCTCCGGCACGGCACCGACAACCCCGGCCGGGTGGTGCGCACCCGCGGCGGCAGCGCGGCCAACGTCGCGGTGTTCGCCGCCGCCACCGGGGCCGCCAGCCGCTTCGTCGGCCGGGTCGGAGACGACGCGCTCGGCGCCTCGCTGACCGCCGGGCTCGAGGCCGCCGGCGTCGAGGTGGCGGTGCAGCGGGCCGGGCGCACCGGCAGCATCGTCGTGCTGGTGGACCCGGCCGGTGAGCGCACGATGGTCCCCGACCGCGGTGCCGCCGCCGAGCTGGCCGACCCGCCGACCTCCTGGGTCGCCGGGGCCGCCGTGGTGCACGCCCCCGCCTACGCGCTGGCCACCCCCGGCCCGGCCGCCGCGGTGGCCACCCTGTTCGCCGCCGCCCGCGCCGCCGGTGCGCTGACCAGCGTCGACGTCTCCTCCGTCGACCTGGTCACCCGGCTGGGCGCCGACGTCCTGCGGGCCGCGATCGCGGGGCTCGACCCCGACGTGCTGATCGCGAACGCCGAGGAGTCCCTCGCCCTCGGCCCGGTCCCCGGGGCGCGCACGACGGTGGTCAAGGCCGGCGCCGGCGCGACCACCGTCACCCTCCCCGACGGCACGACCACCCGGGTGCCCGTGGACCCCGTCGCCGCCGTCCGCGACACCACCGGCGCGGGCGACGCGTTCGCCGCCGGGTTCCTCACCGCGCTCGCCGCCACCTCGGCCACGGGCGCCGACCTCCCCTCCGCCGTCCGGGCCGGCCACGCGCTGGCCGCCCGCGTCCTGCAGCAGCCGGGCGCCGTCCTCGACCCCACCCCTCTGGGAGACACCGCATGACCAGCACCGCCGACCGCATCGGTCTCGTCGTCGCCGACGAGGTCGCCACCGCCCTGGCCGAGGGCACGCCCGTGGTGGCCATGGAGTCGACGATCTTCTCCAACCTCGGCCTGCCCGCGCCGGGCAACCGCGAGGCCTTCGACCGCTGCGAGGCAGCCGTCCGCGGCGCGGGCGCCGTCCCCGCCGTCACCGCCGTGCTCGACGGCCGGCCCCGGGTGGGCCTGGCCCCCGAGGACGTCGACCGGGTGCTCACCGGCAGCTCCAAGGTGGCCGAGCGCGACGTCCCCGTGGCCATCGCGCAGCGCTGGGCCGAGGGCATGACCACCGTGTCGGCCTCGGTCGCGCTGGCCCACGCCGCCGGCATCGAGGTCTTCGCCACCGGCGGCATCGGCGGCGTGCACCGCGGGGTCGAGGTCTCCGGCGACGTCTCCGCCGACCTCGACGCGCTGGCCGGCCACCCGGTCGTCACCGTCTGCGCCGGCGCCAAGGCCTTCCTGGACCTGCCCCGCACGCTGGAGCACCTCGAGGCCATCGGCGTCCCCGTCCTGGGCTGGCAGCACGACTGGTTCCCGGCCTTCTACTCCCGCTCGGTCGGCCTGCCCGTCCCGCACCGGGTGGAGGACGCCGCGACGGTCGCGCGCGTGCTGCGCAACCGGCTGCGCGAGGACAACGGCGTCCTGCTGACCGTGCCGATCCCCGAGGCCGCCGAGATCCCCGCGGAGGAGATCGAGGCGAAGATGCTGCGCGCCCTGGCCGCCGCCGACGACGCCGGGGTGCGCGGCCCGAAGGTGACCCCCTTCGTGCTGGCCCGCATCGAGGCCGAGACCGACGGCGAGTCCATCCCGGCCAACCTCGCCCTGGCCGAGAACAACGCGGCCGTCGCGGCCCAGGTGGCGAAGGCCCTGCTCGAGCGCTGAGCAGGGTGCCAGGATGACGGCGTGACGGCACCGGAACGCGAGACGCTGACCTACGAGATGTTCGGGACGGCGGGCCGCGACCTGGCCCACCAGGTCGCCGACGACGGCTTCGAGCCCGACCTCATCCTGGCCATCGCCCGTGGCGGGCTGTTCCTGGGCGGCGCGCTGGGCTACGCCCTGGACGTGAAGAACCTCTTCGTGATGAACGTCGAGTTCTACACCGGCGTCGACGAGCGGCTGGACCTGCCGGTCATGCTGCCGCCGAACCTGGACCGGGTCGACCTGACCGGCTCCGACGTGCTCATCGCCGACGACGTCGCCGACACCGGCAAGACCCTGGAGCTGGTCCGGGACTTCTGCGCCGGCTACGTCGCCGAGGTGCGCTCGGCGGTGGTCTACGAGAAGCCGCGCTCGGTGGTGAAGTGCGACTACGTCTGGAAGCGCACCGACGCGTGGATCGACTTCCCCTGGTCGGTGCAGCCGCCGGTGGTCAACCGCCGCGGAGGTCTCGCGCACTGACCCGGGGCCACCTGGAAGCGGAACCCGCGCAGTCATTATTCTGGCCGGGTTCGGTGCTCCACCCAGCCGGCCGGTCGACGTCGAGGACGAGGCGCGCGACCCCGCGGCACCGGACCTGAGGCCGTCCCCGCACGTCCGGGGCCGGCCGGACGGCGAGGTACCGGTTGACCCCATCGCAGGCCGCCGACCCCCGGCGCGACCCCGCCGGCGGCGTGGCGGACCAGCTGCTCGGAGTGCTGCTGCGCGACTGCTCCCCCGACGACGTGCAGCGGCTGCTCACCCGTGCCGTCCTGGCCGCGGTCCCGGCCGCCGACGCGGTGTCGGTGACGGTCGCGACGCCGGCCGGCACGACGAGCGCGGCGTGGACCGGGCTGCTGGCGCACGAGCTGGACGAGGCGCAGCGGGTGGCCGGCTCGGGGCCCTGCACCACCGCGGCCCGCACCGCGCAGCCGCAGCTGCTGCCCGACGTCCGCACCGACGACCGCTGGCCGCAGTTCCGGGCGGCCGCCGTGCGGCAGGGTGCGCTCAGCTGCGCGGCGCTGCCGGTGCCGGTCCCGGTCGAGGGGCTCGGGGTGGCGCTGGGCCTCTACGCCTCCGCCGCCGGCGCGCTGACCGAGGAGACCACCGGGCACCTGGACGGCGAGCTGCGCGCGGTGGGCGTCGTGCTGGCCAACGTGGACGAGTTCGCCCGGGCCCGCGCCGAGGTCGACCAGCTGCGCGAGGCGGTGGCGCACCGCGCGGTGATCGAGCAGGCCAAGGGCATGCTCGCGGCGCGCACCGGGGTCACCCCGGAGGAGGCGTTCGACCAGCTGCGGGTGCTGTCCTCGCACACCAACACCAAGGTCCGGGCGCTGGCCCAGCAGGTCGTCTCGCGCACCCTGCCGGAGGAGCTGCTGACCGCGCTGGAGCGCTGACTCAGAGCCGGGTGGAGGCCGTCACGGTGAACCGGGGGTCGCGGGAGAGCTGCCGGGTCGGGCCCACCAGCCGGCGCAGCGCCGCCCGGTGCGGCAGGTGCGAGTTGTAGACGGTGAGCAGCTGCCCGCCCGGGCGCAGCACCCGGCCCGCCGCGGCGAACAGCCGGTCGGCGATCCCCGCGTGCACCGTCGTCCCCTGGTGGAAGGGCGGGTTGCACACCACCAGGTCGACGCTGCCCGGCTCGACGCCCGCCAGGGCGTCGTCCCGGGTCACCTCGACCCGGTCGGCGACGCCGTTGGCCGCCGCGGTGGCCGCCGCCGAGGCGACCGCGGCGGCGGAGGCGTCCGAGGCCAGCACGGAGAAGCCGGCCCGGGCCAGGGCTACGGCGAGCACGCCGGTGCCGCAGCCGAGGTCGACCGCCCTCCCCCCGCCGGGCCCGGCCGGGAGCTGGCGGAGGAGGGCGCGGGTGCCGAGGTCGACCTTGGTGCCGGCGAAGGCGGCGCCGTGGGCCACGACGGTGACCCCGAGGTCGGGGTGCTCGGCCGAGCGGGGGAAGGACGGCGTGCCCGGGCGGGGGCCGGTGGCCACCAGCAGCCGGGACTTCTGCCGGGCCAGGGTGGCGTGCACGTCGGTGAAGGAGTCGCCCAGGACGTCGTTCATCGCCCGGGTCATGTGCTTGACCCGCCCGCCGACGTAGACCGTGACGGAGGGGTCCGCACCCGCCGCGACGACCTCGGCGACCTCGCGCAGCGCGTCCAGCGCCTTGGGCGCCTGCACCAGCACCACCCGCGCACCGGTGGCGTCCAGCTGCGGGAGGACGGTGAACCCGGTGGTGCCGGTGCGCTCGGCGTTGGCGGCCAGCGCCAGCTCGGCCACCCGCAGGTCGGTGTGCGCCCGCACCCCGGTCGCGCCGTGCAGCACGATCGCACCCAGGGTCAGGGCGCCGTGGGTGTCGCCGACGGTGAGCACGCCGTCGGGGTGGACGGCGATCGCGGCGGCCGCCTCGTCCAGCAGCAGCCGGTCGGTGGCGTCGACGGCGACCAGGTCGGGCGCCTCGACGTCGGGGTCACGGCGGAGCTGGTCGAGGAAGGCCACCGCCCCACTCTGCCCGCTCAGCAGATGCCGCCCACCACCGCCTGCCCCTCCCGGGCCGCTGCGGTCAGGAACTCCCGCAGCTGCTGCAGCGCGGGCAGGAGGTAGGCGTGCGCATCACCCTCGGTCCAGCCCGAGGGGTAGACGCCGTCGGCGCCCCAGGCCTGCGGGTCGAAGCGGGTGAGCAGCTGCAGCAGGTCGAGTCCCCGCAGCGCCCGGGCGGCGGCCAGCACCTCGTCGGGCGCGAGCACCCGGGCCGCGCCGTACCCGGCGTCGGCGTCGCCCCCGTCCGGGCCCAGCGGCTCCCCGCCGAAGAAGGCGGCACCGGCCGGGGTGGTCACGTCCCCGATGTCGCCGTTGAGCAGCACGTGGACGCCGCGCCAGGCCTTGTCCAGGTCCACGACGTCCTCGCCGTCGGACTCCAGCAGGTCCCACCAGCGGCCGGGGTCGGCGCGCACGGCGTCCAGCTGGTCCGGGTCCATCCGTACCGCGGTCCAGAGCATGCCCACGCGCGCATGGTGCCCGCCGCGTCGTCCTCCCGCACCGGGGTCCGCCCTCCTGCGCCAGGTCTGGTGCAGGAGGACGGAGTCGGACCGGGGACCCTGGCCGATGCCGGCCCCGCGGGGGTCAGACGCCGGTGAGGCCGACCGGGCAGCTCACGCCGGTGCCGTTGACCGGGCAGTAGCCGTTCGGGACCTTGTACAGGTACTGCTGGTGGTAGTCCTCGGCGTAGTAGAAGTCGCCCAGCGGCAGGATCTCGGTGGTGATCTCGCCGTAGCCCGCGGCGTTCAACCGGGCCTGGTACGCCTCGCGCGAGGCCTCGGCGGCGGCCTTCTGCTCGTCGGTGACGTAGTAGACCGCCGAGCGGTACTGGGTGCCCACGTCGTTGCCCTGCCGCATGCCCTGGGTGGGGTCGTGCTCCTCCCAGAACTCCTTGAGCAGCACGTCGTAGGAGATCTGCGCGGGGTCGAAGACCACCAGCACGACCTCGGTGTGCCCGGTGCGCGCCGAGCAGACCTCCTCGTAGGTGGGGTTCGGGGTGTAGCCGCCGGCGTAGCCGACCGCGGTGGAGTAGACGCCGGGCAGCTGCCAGAAGACCTTCTCCACGCCCCAGAAGCAGCCGGCGCCGAAGACGGCGGTCTGCAGGCCCTCGGGGAAGGGCGGCTTGATCCGGTTGCCGTTGACCGCGTGCAGCTCGGGGACGTGCGGGAGCTCGGCGGACCGGCCCGGGAGGGCGTCCTCGGCGGACACCGGCTGGGTCTTGGCGGCGCGGGAGAAGAACGACATGCCCCGAATGTAGGACCGGCCCGCAACCTGCTCAGTCCAGCTGGAGGGCCCTCGCTGCGGTGTCCAGCGGCGCGGGCCGGCCGAACAGGTAGCCCTGCGCGAACGAGCAGCCCAGCTCGGCCAGCGCCACCTGCTGCACCGGGGTCTCCACGCCCTCGGCGACGACGTCCAGCGACAGGCTGCGGGCCAGCTCGAGGATGGAGGCGACCAGGGTGGTCGCCGAGCCGCCCCGGGCCAGGTCGGTGACGAAGCTGCGGTCGATCTTGACGATGTCGACCGGGAGCCGGCGCAGGTAGGACAAGCTGGAGTAGCCGGTCCCGAAGTCGTCGATGGCGATCCGGACGCCGAGGTCCCGGACGGCCTGCAGGCGGGCGCAGACGGCGTCCACGTCGTCGGCCAGCACGCTCTCGGTGACCTCCAGGACCAGCAGGTGCGCCGGCAACCCGCTCGCCGCCAGGGCCGCCGCGACGACGTCCACGAAGCCCTCGTCGGCCAGCTGCACCGCCGAGACGTTCACCGCGACCCGGCTCGGGCCCGACCCGTCGGCCAGCCCGGCGGCGGCGTCGGCCACCGCGCGGTGCAGCACCCACGCGCCCAGCGCGCCGATGGCGCCGGTCTGCTCGGCGATGGGCACGAACTTCAGCGGCGGCACCGGCCCCCGGGTGGGGTGCCGCCAGCGCAGCAGTGCCTCGTGGCCGTGCACCCGGCCGTCGGGCAGGGTCACGACCGGCTGGTAGTGCAGGGACAGCTGGTCGCCGGCGGCCATCGCGGCGGTGAGGTCCTCGGCCAGCTCGACCCGGTCCAGCACGGCCTCGGCCATCCCGGGCGCGAAGGTGACCACGCGGTTCCGGCCGGTCGCCTTGGCCTGGTACATCGCGACGTCGGCGTTGCGCAGCAGCTCCTCGGCGTCCCGGCCGGTGGCCGTGGCCGTGGTCGCCACCCCGATGCTGGCGGTGACGGTGACCGGGCGGCCGGTCAGCTGCACGGGCACGCGCATCGCGGTCTGCAGCCGGCGGGCGACGTCCGCGGCGTGCACGGCCGGCCCGGGGACCAGGACGGCGAACTCGTCACCGCCCAGGCGCACCACCAGGTCGCCGCTGCGCACCCCGGCACCCAGCCGGCCGGCCACCTCGGCCAGCAGCTGGTCGCCGAAGTGGTGGCCTCGGCTGTCGTTGACGCCCTTGAAGCCGTCCAGGTCGCAGAACAGCACGCTCAGCGGCCCGCCCGCACGGAGCATCCGGCCGGTGGCCTCGGCCAGCCGGCGCCGGTTGCCCAGGCCGGTGAGCGGGTCGGTGCGGGCGGTGTCCTCGGCCAGCTGCCAGGTGCGGTGGTGCACCAGGCAGACCAGCAGGGTGGCCACGACCGGCAGCAGGTCGTAAAGGTCGAGCTCGGCGGGCCCGAAGACGACGATCGCGAAGTCGACGACGGCGACGACGACCGCGGTGGGCACGATGGCCCAGTCCTGGTAGAGCGCGCAGGCGGCGATGGCCAGCAGCATCCAGCTGAAGGACTCCCCCTGGCCGGTGACCGGCACCAGCAGCGCCGCACCGGTGGTGAGGGACAGCGTGGCCAGCACGGTGCGCAGCCGGCTGGGCCAGGTGGCCCGGGTGGCCAGCGCCGCCGGCAGGCCGGTGGCCAGCAGGACCAGGCCCGCGGCACCGCGCCCGTGGTCGAGCGCGCCGGTCAGCAGGGCCAGGCACACCGCCTGCGCGAGCGCGGCACGGGTGATCCACCGGTGCCGCGCCTCCCACTCCGGGGCGGCCAGCGACGAGCCGGTGCGCCAGCCGGCGAGCCACGAGGTCATGGGCTGCATCTCGGCACCACATCGTCCGGAGTGCAGACCCCACCGCGCCGGATCACCCCTTGGGGTGCGGTCGAACCGGACACGGCCCACGATCGAACGGTGCAGGTGACCGATCCCCAGCTCGAGCGTCAGCCCGTCGACGGCGAGACCCGCGGTGTGGCGCTGTTCTGCCACGGCGGCACCGCCGCGAGCCAGGCGCCGCCCAAGGACCGTGCCCTGTCCCTGGTGCGGATGCGCGCCTTCGAGCGGTTCGTCCGCGACGAGCTCGCCGGCCGCGGCGTCGAGACGGCGCTGGTGCGCTACCGGGTCGCCGGCTGGAACGGCGAGGCCGCCGACGCCTACAAGGACGTGCAGTGGGCGATCGAGCAGCTGCGCGCCGAGCACGGCCGCGACGTCCCGGTGGTGCTGGTCGGGCACTCGATGGGCGGGCGGGCCGCGCTCAAGGCCGGCGGCGACCCCCAGGTGACCGCGGTCTGCGCGCTGGCCCCCTGGACCCCGCCCGGCGAGCCGGTGATGCAGCTGCGCGGGCAGACGGTGGCGATCCTGCACGGCCGGGGCGACCGGTGGGTGCCGGCCAAGCTCTCGGCCGACTTCGCCGTCCGCGCGCGCCGGGCCGGGGCGCGGGTCGCCCGGTTCACCCTGCCGGGCGGGCACTCGATGCTCCGCCGGGCCCACACCTGGCACGGCTTCGCCCGCGACGTGGTGCTGGCCGGCACCGGCCTCGAACCGATGCGCGCCGACGTCGCGAACGCTCTCCAGCAGCCCAGCCCGGAGGGCCTCGCCGTTCCGCTGTGACCCTTCTCAGCGGTACCGGGGGGCTCCCCGACTGCCGAGGAGAAGAAGATGTCCGCCGTGCACAACCGACCGACCGCCGCCGTCGTGGGATCCGGGGTCTCCGGGCTCACCGCCGCGCACCTGCTGCAGCGCACCCACGACGTCACGCTCTTCGAGACCGACGGTCGTCTCGGCGGGCACGCGCACACCCACGACGTGGAGACCCCCGACGACCGGGTCATCCCGATCGACACCGGGTTCATCGTGCACAACGAGCGCACCTACCCCAACCTGCTGCGGCTCTTCCGCGAGCTCGGGGTGGCCACCCAGCCCACCGAGATGAGCATGTCGATCGTCTGCGAGGGCTGCGGGCTGGAGTACGCCGGCGCCCGCGGCCTGCCCGGCGTGTTCGCCCAGCGCAAGCAGCTGGCCAACCCGGCCTACCTGCGGATGCTGGTCGAGGTGAAGAAGTTCCACCGCCAGGCCCAGCGGCTGGTGGACCTCGCCGGGGCCGACCACGAGCGCGGCGCCGGGGGCACCGGTGACCTCGACGGGCTGACCCTGGGCGCGTTCCTGACCCTCGGCGGGTACTCGGACTACTTCGTGCGGCACTTCATGGTGCCGGTGGTGTCCTGCGTGTGGTCCTCGGGCACGGGCACCTCGCTGCAGTACCCGGCGCTGTACCTGTTCCGTTTCCTGGCCCACCACGGGATGCTCTCGGTGAGCGGGTCCCCGCAGTGGCGGACGGTCACCGGCGGCTCCCGCGCCTACGTGGAGAAGGCCGCCAAGGGGCTGACCAGCGTGCAGACCGGCACCGGCATCACCGCGCTCACCCGGCACGTGGACGGCGTCGAGCTGGTGGACGCCGACGGCGAGCGGCACGCCGCGGACGTGGTCGTGGTCGCCACCCACCCCGACCAGGCGCTGGCCCTGCTGGCCGACCCGACCGAGGACGAGCGGGCGGTGCTCGGCGCGTTCAGCTACTCCCGCAACGAGACCCTGCTGCACACCGACTCCTCGATCATGCCGGTGGCGGCCCAGGCCCGGTCGTCGTGGAACTACCGGATGCCCGGCTGCGCGGTGGACACGACGTCGGTGCAGGTCACCTACTGGATGAACAAGCTGCACGACGTCGACGAGCCGGTCGACTACCTGGTCTCGCTCAACGCCACCGACCGCATCGACCCCTCGACCGTGCTGCGCCGGATGGTCTACGACCACCCGGAGTACACGCCGACCTCGGTCGCCGCCCAGCGCCGGCTGCCCGAGCTGAACACCGGCCGGACGGCGTTCGCCGGCGCCTACCACGGCTGGGGCTTCCACGAGGACGGCTGCGCGTCGGGCGTGCGCGCCGCGGAGTCCCTCGGCAGCGGCTGGTGACCGCCGTCCGGCCCGGGCTCGTGGACTGGGCGCCGACCACGCTGCCCGCGCTCTACGACGTCCGGGTCGGGCACCGGCGGTCGCACCCGCTGGAGAACGCCTTCTCCTACGGCGGCTACCTGTGGCTGGTCGACCTCGACGACCTGCCCCGGCTGCCGCGCGGCCTGCGCTGGGCGGCCCGGTTCGACGCGGCCGACCACCTGGGTGACCCCGCCGCGTCGATCAAGGAGAACGTGGTGCGGTTCGCCGCGCTGCACGGCGTGGACGACGTCGCCCGCGTGGTGATGATGGCCAACGCCCGCAGCGGCCCGCACGTGTTCAACCCGCTGTCCACGCACTGGTGCTACCGGGCCGACGGGTCGCTGGCCTGCATCGTCGCCGAGGTGCACAACACCTACGGGGAGCGGCACGCCTACCTGCTGCACCCCGACGACGCCGGCCGGGCCGAGGCGGAGAAGGACTTCTACGTCTCCCCGTTCAACACCGTCGACGGCCGGTACCTCATGCGGTTCTCCGGGCCCGGTGAGCAGCTGCACGTGACGATGGCGCTGCAGGTCGGCGGCCGCACGCCGTTCGTGGCCACCCTGCGGGGGCGGGCACGCGCCGCGGGCACCGGGGCCGTCGTCCGTACGATCCTGCGCTGGCCGCTCATGAGCCTGTGGGTGGCCGCGCTCATCCGGTGGCAGGGCATCCGGCTCTGGGCGCGCAGGTTGCCGGTCGTCCCCAGGCCGGCGCACGATCCGCTTCCGGGGGTCGGTACGAACACTCCCCGGCAGAAGTTCCCGGACACGATCGAGGACAGGTCATGACCACGGTGCACCACAACCCGAGCCGGTCCCCGGACGCCCGCTTCCCGGTGCCCCGGCCCGACGAGGCGCACTGGCCGGGACTGGCGACCGCACCCCGCTCGCCCCTGCGCGCGGCGGTCGCCGAGCGGTTGTTCCGGCACGCGGTGTCGACCCTGCCGGTGCGGGTGGAGTTCCCCGACGGCACGGTGCTGGGCGCCGGTGACCGGGAGGCGCCGGTCATGCGCCTGGTGCACCCGGCCAACGTCTTCCACCGGCTCGGCGCCGACGCCAAGATCGGCTTCGGCGAGGCCTACATGACCGGCGACTGGACGACGGGGCCGGGCACCGACCTGGCCGACCTGCTCGCCCCGTTCGCCGCGCGGATGTCCTCGCTGGTCCACCCGGCGTTCCAGCGGCTGCGCCACCTGGTCGAGCGCACCCAGCCGATCGGCGAGGAGAACACCAAGGAGAACAGCCGGCACAACATCAGCCGGCACTACGACCTGTCCAACCAGCTCTTCGAGGCCTTCCTCGACGAGACGATGAGCTACTCGTCGGCCTGGTTCGAGCCCGGCGACTCCTTCGAGGACGCCCAGCGGCGCAAGATCGACGGCGTGCTGGACCTGGCCCGGGTGGGCGAGGGCATGCACGTGCTGGAGATCGGGTCGGGCTGGGGCGGGCTGGCCATCCGGGCCGCGCAGCGCGGCGCCCGGGTCACCACGCTGACCCTGTCCTCCGAGCAGCAGTCCCTGGCCCGCGAGCGCGCCGCCGAGGCGGGCGTGGACCACCTCGTCGACGTCCAGCTGTGCGACTACCGCGACGCCCGCGGCCAGTACGACGCCGTCGTCTCGGTGGAGATGATCGAGGCGGTCGGCGAGAAGTTCTGGGCCACCTACTTCACCGCGCTGGACACCCTGCTGGCCCCCGGCGGCCGGGTCGGCCTGCAGTCGATCACCATGCCGCACGACCGGATGATGGCCACCCGGCGCAGCTACACCTGGATCCACAAGTACGTCTTCCCCGGCGGGATCATCCCCTCGATCCGCTCCATCGAGGACAACCTGTCCGCGCACACCAGCCTGTCGGTGGTCGAGCGCCGCGACCTGGGCCCGCACTACGCGCACACCCTGCACCTGTGGCGCGACCGGTTCCTGGACGCCTGGCCGACCCTGGACGGCGCCTTCGACGGCACGTTCCGCCGGATGTGGGAGTTCTACCTGGCCTACTGCGAGGCCGGCTTCCGCTCGGGCTACCTGGGCGTCAGCCAGCTCGGCCTGGCCAGGAACCCCTTCCCCGCCTGATCCCGGCCGGCTCGGCACGGCTCCTGGGCGTCCCCGTCGGGGACTGCCCAGGATCCGTGCCGGGCTCAGGCGGCCTTGGGGCCGTGCACGACCATCTCGTAGTAGGTCTGCACGTCGGGGGCGCGCATCGTGCTGTCGCACGCGGCGCCGATCGCGCGCTCGATGCCCCGGGAGAGGTGCTGCACGGTGTCGTTGTGGGCGCAGATGTCGAAGGCGACGACGCCCCGGGCGGCCACCATGCGGTCGATGATCGGCTGCAGGGTCGCCCGGAACACCCGGCCGCGGCGGGCGCGCGGGTCGGTCAGGGTGAACCCGAGGTAGAAGATCGCGTCGCGCTGCGCGTGCTCGGGGTGCCGGGCGGCGAAGTAGGCGGGCTCGATCCACGGCACCGACGACAAGTCACCGGTGAAGGTGGTGAGCCCGACCGCCGCGCCGGTCTCGTCGAAGGCCACGTACTTGTCGATCCGCTCGTCGGCCATCTCCTCGGCGAACTCCTCGGCGGTCAGCACGTGCCGGGCCGCCGCGAGCACCCGCAGCGGCTCGAACGCCGCGGTGTAGAGCACGTAGAAGCCGTCGACCAGCTCGGTCGGGACGGTCTGCAGCCGCTCGACCCTCACCGGGCGAACTCCCAGCCGGCCGTCTCGTACGCGGCCACGACGAGTGCGCAGACCGGTTCCTCCGTGCAGGTCACCCCGGTGCGCACCTGCTGCACCGGGCCGAAGGACTCGGGCCGCCCGGCCACGAGGTCTGCCAGGCTCAGGTCGATCAGCTTGGCGACGATCTCCTCGGAGTCGCCCTCGTGCTCGACGAACAGCCCGCCCTCGCCGTCGACCCGCTGGACCCAGCCGATGCCGGCCCAGGCCTGCTCCCCCGGCACCGAGGCGCGCTGCTCGGCGTAGACGCAGTAGAGCCGGTCGCCCCACGCGCCGGCCGGGACCGGGTGGGTGCCCTCGGTGTCCACCGACGTGCGCGGCGGGACGACCGAGGACAACCGGACGAGGTTGAAGTTGGCGACACCTGCGTCGCGCAGCGCGGCGTCGAAGGCCGAGAGCTCCGTGCTGCCGGTCCCGGTCCCGGTGACCACCGGGATCGTGCGGTCGGGCTGGGGGTCCATCGGTCTCCTCGTCACGCGGTCCATCAGGCGTGACGCAACGTAACGAGAGGTCAGGAGCCGGGGGAAGGGCCTCCACGATCGGGTGACGTCGGCGAGGGGACGACCACCCCGGGTGATGAGAGCTGGGTCACCCGGGGTCGTCGGCCCGGGTCACCCGCGCTCGAGCACCACCTTGCCGACGACGCCGCCGGCCTCCACCCGGCGGTGCGCCTCGCGCAGGTTCTCCTCGGTGATGCCGGTGAGGACCGTGGTCGCCGTCGTGCGCAGGGTGCCGGCGTCCACCAGCCGGGCGACCTCGACGAGCAGGTCGTGCTGGTAGGTGTCCTCGGGCCGGTGCAGCGGGCGGGCGAACATGAACTCCCACAGCCAGCCCTGGCTCTTGGGCTTCAGCGGCAGCAGGTCCAGCCCGACCGGGTCGTCGACGGCGACGACGGTGCCGTGCAGCGGCAGCAGCTCGGCGTAGGCCTCGACGTTGCCCTCGGAGTACGCGCTCACGACGTGGTCGACGCCGTCCGGGGCCACGGCGCGGACGGCGGCCACCAGGTCGGCGTGGTCGACCACGTGGTGCGCGCCCATCGCGGTGGCCCACTGCTGCGACTCCGGGCGGGCGGCGGTGGCGACCACGGTGAGGCCGGTCCGGGCGCGGGCGAGCTGGGTGACCATCGAGCCGACCCCGCCGGCGCCGCCGACCACGAGCAGGGTGCCGGTGCTGTCGGCGGTGAGCCCGAGCCGGTCGAAGAGCACCTCCCAGGCGGTGATCGCGGTCAGCGGGAGCGCGGCGGCCTCGGCGTGGGTCAGCGTCGCCGGCTTGGGGCCGGTGATCCGCTCGTCCACGACGTGCAGGCCGGCGTCGGTGCCCGGCCGGGCGATGGAGCCGGCGTGCACCACCTCGTCGCCGACGGCGAACCGGGTGACCTCGGGCCCCGCGGCGACGACCACGCCGGAGGCGTCGAAGCCGAGCACCTTGGGTGCCTCGGCCGGGTCGAAGGACGCCCGGACCTTGACGTCGACCGGGTTGACCGACACCGCCCGGACGTCGACCAGCAGGTCGTGCGGGCCGAGCGGGGGCAGCTCGAGCTCGACGGTGGCGAAGGAGTCGGGGGCCTCGACGGGGCCGGGGCGCAGGGCGGCGATCGCGGTGGTCGTGCGCGTGGAGTCCATGCCCGGAGCCAACGCGACCGGGGCCGGCCCGGCATCCCGACGTGACGGAACGTGACCGTCCGTTCCGGTGAACCAGCCGATCGAGGGACCTGCTCGGCACCGTTCCGTTAGGTAACTTGATGTGGTCGCCCGATGACCAAGCGTGTGCGGAGGTGAGCCGGATGTCTGCATCCCCTCGCCCTGCGCGCCTGTCCCGGGTCGCCCTGCGGACGCTCGCCGTCGCGGGCATGGGCGCCGGCCTCTGGCTGGCCGGCCAGGCCGCCGCCTCCGCCTCGACGGAGCAGCCCGCCGCGGCGCCGCTGCTCGGCGGGGTCGTGCAGCAGGTGGCCGCGCCCGTCGCCCAGGTCGCCGCGCCGGTCGTGCAGGGCGGGGCCGCCGCGGTCGCCTCGTCGGCGACCCAGGTCGTCGCGCCGGTCGTGGTGCCGGTGGCCGCGCCCGTGGCCGCCGGTGCGGCTCCGGTGGTCGCGCCCGTGGCCGCTCCCGTGGTCGCGGTCGCGGCGCCGGTCGTCGCCGTCGCGGCTCCCGCCGTCGACGCCGCGGCCCACCCCGTCGCGGCCGCCGTCGTGCCGCTGACCAGCGCACTCTCCCCCGTGACCGGCGAGCTCACCCCCGTGGTGGGTGCCCTCTCGCCCGTCACCGGCACGCCCTCCCCGGCCCTGCAGGCGCTGTCCCCGGCTCTGGAGGCCCTGGCACCGCTCACCGGTTCCCTGACCCCCGCCGTGGATGCGCTCTCCCCGGTGACCGGCGTGCTCGGCCCCGTCACGGGCGTGCTCACCCCGGTGACGGGCGTGCTCGCCCCGGCCCCCGTCGGGGCCGGGTCCGCCGGCCTGGACGGTGAGCTGCTCCTGGGCGCGCCGGGTGCGCAGGCCCCTGCCGCCGACGCCCCGGCCGGGTGGACCTCCGCCACCGGTGCGGACGCCGGCTCCGGCACGGACGACGTCGCGCCGGTCGCCCCGACCTCCCCGCTCCCCGGGCTGCCCCTGACCCCGGCCCCGGTCCCCTCCGGCCCCACCGGCACCGCCGGTGGCCCGGCCTCCCCCGACCAGGCGGCCGACCTGTCCGCCGTCGTCGGGCCCACCAGCCCCGCCGCGGCCGTCGCGGCGGCCCTGGCCGCCCGGGACGCCCTGGCCGGCCCCGCGTTCGACCCCTCCTTCTCCCCCGACTGACGGGACGCCCCGCTCGGCCTCTGCGCGCCGAGCCCGGCACTCCCCGGCCCGCCCACCGGACGGGACCGGTCCCTCACTCGGAACCTCGAAGGAGCACTGCCATGAACGTGTGGATGAAGCGCGGCCTGCAGACGGCCCTGCTGACCGGTGGCCTGGTGGCCCTCGGCAGCGGGATCGCCTCGGCCAGCGACGGCCTCGACGTCACCGTCCCGGTGACCGTCAGCGGCAACTCGGTCGCCCTGCTCGGCGACGCAGCCGGCACCGGCACCGGCACCGCGATCCCCGACGCCACCCTGGGCCTGGACGCCGGCGCGCTGGGCGTCTCGGTGCCGATCACCGTCAGCGGGAACGCGGTGGGCGTCCTGGGCGACGGCACCGCCCACGCCGGCACGCCGGCACCGGCCCCCGCCGCGGACGGCGGCGGGGTCGACGTCACCCTGCCGGTGACCGTCACCGGCAACGCGGTCGGCGTCCTCGGCGACGCCTCCGCGAGCGGCACGACCACCCCGGCCCCGGGCGGGGACGGCGGCGGGATCGACGTCGACGTCCCCGTGACCGCCTGCGGCATCGGGGTCGGCGTCCTGGGCGACGCGGCCGGCACCTGCACCACCCCGGCGCCGGCTCCCGACGACCGGTCCGGCGGGGTCGACGTCGACGTCCCCGTGCTGGTCGGCGGGAACGGCGTCGGCGGCCTCGGTGGCACGGGGACCGGCACCGTCGGGACCGGGACGGGCTCGGGCTACGGCGCGGGTTCCGGGTCCGGGTCGGGCATCGACGTGGACGTCCCGGTGACGGCCTGCGGCAACGGCGTCGGCCTGCTCGGCGACGCGGCCGGCGAGTGCGCCCTCCCCGGCACCGGCACCCCCGGCACCGGCACCCCGGGCACCGGGGGCCCCGGCGGTCCGGGCGTGGACGTCGACGTCCCGGTGACCGTCTGCGGCAACGGGATCGGCCTGCTGGGCTCCGGCTCGGCGACCTGCGGCCCGACCACCACCCCGCCCACCACCGAGGAGCCGCCGGTCGTCGGCGACCCCGAGCCGCCGGTGGTGGACGACCCGCACGGCCCGCAGCAGCCGGTCGACGGTGCGCACCCGGTCGTCGACCGCGTCGCGCCCGTGCTGACCGGCTCGGCGGCGCACCGGGCGTCCGACCAGGCGACCCAGCAGGCGTCGGCCGGCACGCTGGCCTACACCGGCAGCGACCTGGGCGTCCTCCTGCTGGCAGGGCTGCTGGCCCTGGCGGCCGGCGCGGGCCTGCTGCACACCGCACGCCGCGCCCGCTGACGCGGCCGCACCGGCCCGGTCACCCCTCGGTGGCCGGGCCGGTGCCCCACGTGGATCACCGCGGGCGGATCAGCGCTCCCCGAGCTCCACGGTCATCTGCACCTCGTACCGCTCGCCGTGGTAGGTCGAGATGTCGTGCTCCACGGGCCGCCCGCGGCTCCAGGAGACCCGGTCGAACACCAGCACCGGCCGACCCGGGGCCAGCCCGAGGTGCACCCCGGTGGCCCGGTCGACCTCCGCCGCGCGCACCGTCTGCTCGGCGCGGTCGATCGGGCAGCCGTACTCCTGCGCCAGCAGGGTGTACAGCGACCCGGACAGGTCGCGGTCCCCCAGGTCGGGCAGCAGGTCGGCCACGTACCAGCCGTCGTCGATCGACATCGGCTGCCCGTCGGCCAGCCGCACCCGGCGGACGTGCCAGGCCGGCGCCCCGGCCGGCAGGTCCAGCGCCCGGCGGGTGGCCGGCGGCGGCACCGCCCGGTCCACCGAGAGCACCACGGTGGACGGCGTCAGCCCCAGCCGCCGCATGTCCTCGTGGAAGGAGGCCAGGTGCAGCTTCGACCGCGCCTTGCGCTCGGCGACGAAGGTGCCCTTGCCGCGCACCCGGACCAGCACGCCCTCGCTGACCAGCTGGCCGATGGCCTCCCGCACGGTGATCCGGCTGACCCCGTGCTCCACGCACAGCTGCCGCTCCCCCGGCAGCGGCGAACCCGCCGGCAGCCGGGTGGCCAGCTCGGTCAACCGGGCCCGCAGCTGCTCGTGCTTGGGCACCAGCCCGTCGACGATCAGCGGCTCGGGCACGGCGCTCATGGTGTCACCAGCCCTGCTCGGCCAGCTTGTGCGCCAGCACGTACCGGTAGTAGGACGCCCGGGTGAGCCGGGACCCGGCCGCCTCGTCGACCACGACGGTGACGTGCGGGTGCAGCTGCAGCACCGACCCCGGGCACGACGCGCTCAGCGGGCCCTCCACGGCCTCGGCGACCGCGGCGGCCTTCGCGCCGCCGGTGGCGACCAGCACCAGGTGCTGGGCGTCGCGGATGGTGCCCAGGCCCTGGGTGATGACGTGCCGGGGCACCGCCTCGACGTCGCCGCCGAAGAACCGGGCGTTGTCGGTGCGGGTCCGCTCGGTGAGGGTCTTGACCCGGGTCCGGCTGACCAGCGAGGAGCCGGGCTCGTTGAACCCGACGTGCCCGTTCGCGCCGATGCCGAGCACCTGGACGGCGACCGGCCCGGCCGCCCGCAGCCGGGCCTCGTAGTCCAGCGCGGCCCGCAGCGGGTCGGCCGCCGAGCCGTCGGGGCCGTGCGCGGTGATGCCGAGCTCGTCGGTGATCTCCCGCCGGATGACCTCCCGGTAGGACTCCGGGTGGCCCGCCGGCAGGCCCACGTACTCGTCGAGCAGGTAGCCGGTGACGCCCTCGGTGGGGAAGGTCCCGGCCCGGTGCCGGGCGAGCAGCTCCCGGTAGGCCAGCAGCGGCGAGGACCCGGTGGCCAGGCCCAGCGCGACCGGCCCGTCGGCCCGCGCGGCGGCGACCGAGCCGGCCACGGCGTCGGCGACCACGCGCGCGCAGTCCTCGGGGGAGGGCAGCAGCACGACCTCCACGTCTCACACCTCCAGGGGGCGGCCCGCGGCGAGGACCGCGACGGGCTCGAGCTCGGCATCGGTGACCAGGACGTCGGCCCGGGCGCCGGGGACCAGCCGGCCGGCACCGGTGCGGCCGAGCAGGTCGGCCGGGGTCTGCGTCGCGGCGCGGACGGCGTCGGCCAGCGGCACCCCGGCGGCCACGGTGCTGCGGACGACGTCCACCAGCCGCGCGGTGCCGCCGGCGACGGCGCCGCCGGTCGTCAGCCGGGCCACCCGGTCGCGCACGGTGACCGGGAGGGCGCCGAGCCGGTAGTCGCCGTCGGGCATGCCGGCGGCGGCCATGGCATCGCTGACCAGCGCGACCTGCGCCGGGCCGACCAGGTCGAACACCATGGCCACGGTCTCCGGCGCCAGGTGCACGCCGTCGGCGACCAGCTCCACGACCAGCTCGCCCCGGCCGGCGGCGGCCAGGCACGCGGCGACCGGGCCGGGCGCGCGGGACAGCATCGGCGGCATCCCGTTGAACAGGTGGGTGGCCGACACCCGCCCGGTCGCGGCGGCCGCGCGCAGCGCCTCGGCGGTGCGGGCGGCGGTGGCGTCGGTGTGGCCGAAGCTGGGCAGCACGCCGCGTGCGCGGCAGACCTCGACCAGCTCGTCGGCGTGCGCGGTCTCCGGCGCCAGGGTCACCGACACGACCCCGCCCCCGGCCAGCAGCTCCTCGAGCAGCCGCGGGTCGCCGGGCAGCAGGGCGGTCGGGTCCTGCGCGCCGCAGCGGGCCTCCGCGAGGAACGGGCCCTCCAGGTGCACCCCGGCCAGCTCGCCGGCGTCGACCAGCGGCCGGAGCAGGTCCAGCCGCCGGTGCAGGTGCTCGGCCGGCGCGGAGACCAGGCTGGCGACCAGCGTCGTCGTCCCGTGGTGGCGGTGGTGCCCGGCGGCGGCGCGGACGGCGGGCAGGTCGTCGTCCGGGAACCCGCCGCCGGCGCCGCCGTGGCAGTGCAGGTCGACCAGGCCGGGCAGCAGCAGCCGGTCGGGGGCGGCCGGCGGCAGGTCACCGGTGAAGCCGGCGGCCGGCCCGGCGTAGCCGACCCGGTCGTCGACGACGGCGACCACGCCGTCGTCGACGACCGACCCGCCGGTGACCAGCCGGCCGCGCAGGACGGTCAGGACGTCGTCCGGTCGTCGGCCATCCCCGTGGCGGTGGTGGCCGCCGCGGTGCTGGTGACCGTCGCGGGGGTGGCGGCGGGGGCAGCGGCGTCGTCGGTGCTGGCGACCACGGCCTCGGCGTCCTCCTCGCGACCCGGGGTCTTGAGGTTCCACCTGCGGATCACGAAGCGGAACAGCACGTAGTACACCGCCGCGTAGGCCAGCCCGATCGGGATGATCAGCAGCGGCCTGGTGGCCTGGGTGAAGTTGAGCGCGTAGTCGAAGAACCCGGCGGAGAAGGTGAACCCGTCGTGGATGCCGAGCGCGTTGGTCAGCGCCAGCGAGGTGCCGGTGAGCACCGCGTGGATGAGGTACAGCGGCCACGCGACGAACAGGAAGGAGAACTCCAGCGGCTCGGTGATCCCGGTGAGGAACGCGGTCAGCGCGGTGGACAGCATGATGCCGCCGACCACCTTGCGCTGCTCGGGCCTGGCCTCGTGCCAGATGGCGATGGCGGCGGCGGGCAGCGCGAACATCATGATCGGGAAGAAGCCGGTCATGAACGTCCCGGCGGACGGGTCGCCGGCGAAGAACCGGTTGAGGTCGCCGGTGGCGCCGTCGTAGTCGCCGATGACGAACCAGACGACCGAGTTGAGGATGTGGTGCAGGCCCAGCGGGATGAGCAGGCGGTTGACGGTGCCGAAGATCCCGCCGCCGACCACGGCGTTGGCGTCCACGGCCTCGCCCAGGTGGGTCAGACCGGTGTTGAAGGCGCTGTAGACCAACGACAGGAGGACGCCGACCACGATCATGACCAGCGAGGTGATGATCGGGACGAACCGCCGGCCGCCGAAGAAGGCCAGGTAGGTGGGCAGCTTGATCCGGTAGAACCGCTGCCAGAGCACCGCGGCGATCAGCCCGGTCACGACGCCGCCGAGCACGCTGTAGTTGATGAGCTCCTGGGTCTCCCCGTCGGCCGCGGCACCCAGCATGATCGGGCTCATGGCCTTGAACACGCCCTGGAGCACCAGGTAGCCGACGACCGCGGCCAGCGCGGTGGAGCCGTCGGCCTTCTTCGCCCAGCCGATGGCGATGCCGACGGCGAACAGCAGCGGCAGGTTGTCGAACAGCGCGCCGCCGGCACCGGCCAGCACCGACGCGGTGCCCTCGAGCCAGCCGAAGGAGCCCAGCATGTCGGGCTGGCCCAGCCGCAGCAGCAGACCGGCGGCGGGCAGCGCCGCGATGGGCAGCATGAGGCTGCGGCCGAGGCGCTGCAGGCCGCCGAGGCCCTTCACCCCGCTGGGAGGGGCGTTGAGGAAGCTCATCGGTTCATCTCCTGGTTCCGTGGTGGACTGCCAGCCGGTACGGTCCGGTCATGACCAGTTGACCGGGAGGATGGCGAACCTGTTCGCTCCCTGTCAACCACCCCGTACCGGACCTGGAGGAGCAGTCGTGGACAAGGCACAGCAGATCGTCGCCGGGCTGGGTGGCGCCCAGAACATCGAGGACGTCGAGGGCTGCATCACCCGGCTGCGCACCGAGGTCCGCGACGCCTCGCTGGTCGACCAGGCCGTGCTCAAGGCGGCCGGCGCGCACGGCGTGCTGGTGTCGGGCACCGTCGTCCAGGTGGTGGTCGGTCCCGAGGCCGACTCCCTCGCCGACGACGTCAACGACCTGCTGTGAGCCTGCGGGTCCAGGCGCCGTTCGACGGGGTGCTGCTGTCGATCGAGCAGGTCCCCGACCCGGTGTTCGCCGCCTCCATGGTGGGCGCCGGCGTGGGCGTCGAGCCCGCCGAGGGGGCCGGCGCGGTCGACGTCGTGGCGCCGGTGTCCGGGCGGCTGCTCAAGGTGCACCCGCACGCGTTCATCGTGCTGACGGCCGAGGGCCGCGGCGTGCTGGTGCACGTCGGCATCGACACGGTGAAGCTGGACGGCGCACCGTTCACCCTGCACGTCACCGAGGGCGACGAGGTGTCCGCCGGGGACCGCGTGGTGACGGTGGACGTCGCCGCGGTGCGGGCGGCCGGCCTGTCCCCGGTGAGCCCGGTGGTCGTCATGGACGCCGCCGCCGACACCGTGCCCGAGGTCGCCGCCGGCACCCGGGTGACCGCCGGGGACGACCTGTTCACCTGGCCGCGCTGACCCCACCCGGCCCGCGCGGCTAGCGTCGGGCCGTGCGTGGACGGGGTGCGGTCTGGCTGGTCGTGTGGGTCTTCACCGTGGTCATGCTGGGCGGCACGGTGCCGGCGCCGCTCTACCCCTTCTACGTGCGGTCGCTGGACCTGTCGGAGCTGCAGGTCACCGTCGTGTTCGCCGCCTACGCCGTGGGCACGCTGACCGCGCTGCTGCTCGGTGGCGGGCTGTCCGACCGGGTCGGCCGCCGTCCGGTGCTCGCCCTGGCCGTGGGCACCGCGGTGGTCTCCACGCTGGTCTTCCTGCTCGCCCCGACCCTGCCGGGGCTGCTGGTCGCCCGGGTGCTGTCCGGGCTGTCGGTCGGGCTGACCACGGGGACGGCGACGGCGGCCATCGCCGAGCTGCACCCCGACCGCCGGACGGCGACCACCCTGGCCACCGTCGCCAACATGGGCGGTCTGGGCCTCGGGCCGGTCGTGTCCGGGGTCGTCGCCCAGCACCTGCCCGGCCCGACGGTCGCCCCCTACCTGACCTTCCTGGTCCTGCTGCTGCCGGTGCTGGCCCTCGGGACGGTGCCGGAGACCCGACCGCGCGCCGGTGGGCTGGCCGGCGCCGTGCGGCCGCAGCGGCTGTCGGTCCCGCGCGCCACCCGGTCGCGCTTCGCCGCCGCGGCGGTGGGCGGGTTCGCGGCCTTCGCCGTCCTGGGCCTGTTCACCTCGCTGACGTCCTCGTTCCTCGGCCAGGAGCTCGGGGACCCCGGCCCGCAGCTGGTCGGCCTGTCCGTCGCGGTCATGTTCGCCGCCGCGGTGGGCTGCCAGCTGCTGGTGCAGCGCTGGGACCCCGACCGGGCCGCCCTGGTCGGTGCGGGACTGCTGCCGACCGGCACCGCGCTGGTCGTCGTGGCACTGGCGGTCGGGTCGCTCCCGCTGTTCCTGCTCGCCGCCGTCGTCGGGGGTGCCGGGGTCGGGTTCAGCTTCCAGTCCGCCGTCGCCCGCGTGGGCGGGCTGGCCTCCCCCGACGAGCGGGCGGCGGTGACCTCGAGCTTCTTCGTCGTGGCCTACCTCGGCATCACCGTGCCGGTGGTCGGGGTCGGCGAGATCGCCACCGCGACGTCGCTGACGACCGCCGCGGTGGCGCTCGCCGCCCTGGTGCTGGTGCTGTCGGCCGGGGCGGCGGTGCTCACCCGGCGGCACCCCACCCCGACGGCAGCGGTCAGCTGAACAGGGCGCTGTACCCGTTGAGGGCGGGCTGGCCGCCGAGGTGGGCGTACAGCACCGTCGCGTCGCGGGCGACCTCGCCGCTGCGCACCAGCTCGATGGTCGCGGCCATCGACTTCCCCTCGTAGACCGGGTCGGTGACCATGCCCTCGGTGCGGGCCGCGGTCTCCATCGCGCGCAGGGTGGTGTCGTCCGGGATCCCGTACACGCCGGCGTGGAAGCGCTCGTCGAGCTCGACGTCGTCCAGGGTGAGCTCGCGCTGCACGCCGATGGCGGCCGCGGTGCGCTGGGCGATCCGCAGCACCTGGTCGCGGGTCTCCGCGGGCCTGGCCGAGGCGTCGACGCCCAGCACCCGCCGCGGGCGCGCGCCGTCCTCCTCCAGCTTCGCGAACCCGGCCACCATGCCGGCCTGGGTGGACCCGGTCACCGAGCAGACCACGACGGTGTCGAAGAAGACGCCCAGCGCCTCCTCCTGCTCGGCCACCTCGTGGGCCCAGCGGGCGAAGCCGTGGCCGCCGAGCGGGTGGTCCGAGGCGCCGGCCGGGATGGCGTAGGGCTTGCCGCCACGGGCCTCGATCTCGGCCAGCGCGGTCTCCCACGACTCCTTGAACCCGATGCCGAACCCGGCCTTGACCAGCCGGACGTCGGCCCCCGCCAGCCGGCTGATCAGGATGTTGCCGACCTTGTCGTAGACCGCGTCGGGCCAGTCGACCCAGCTCTCCTGCACGAGCACGCAGTCCAGGCCCAGGTGCGCGGCGACCGCGGCGACCTGGCGGGTGTGGTTGCTCTGCACGCCGCCGATGGAGACCAGGGTGTCGCAGCCCTGGGCGAGGGCGTCGGCGACCAGGTACTCCAGCTTGCGGGTCTTGTTGCCGCCGTAGGCGATGCCGGAGTTGCAGTCCTCGCGCTTGGCCCAGACCGCGGCGCCGCCGAGGTGCTCGGTCAGCCGGTCGAGCCGGTGCACCGGCGAGGGCCCGAACAGCAGCGGGGTGCGGGGGAAGTCGGCCAGGGTGGTCACGGGTTCTCCTCGGTCAGCTCGGACAGCAGCGCCGTCCAGATGGCGGTGGTCGTGCGGACGGCGGCCTCGACGTCCCGGTGCTCGCAGGCGGTGATCAGCCGGTCGTGCAGGTCGACGGAGTCCGCGCCGTGGGCGGCGCCGAAGCGCAGCCGCTCCAGCCGGCGGACCAGCGGGGTGAACCGGTCGACGGTGGCCCGCACGGCGCCGTTGCCGGCCCGGTCGACCAGCACGTCGTGCAGCTCGTCGTCGCAGGCCAGCGCGGTGTCGACGTCCCCGGCGGCGACGGCGGCCGCGAACCGGGCGTTGGCGTCCCGCATCGCGGCCAGGTCCTCGGCGGTGACCCGGGGGACGCCGGTCGCCACCGCCAGCTCGTGCATCGCGCGGACGACGACGGCGGCGTCGTGCACCACCGAGGGGACGACGGCGGTGACCCGGGTGTGGCTCTGCGGCTTGGACTCCACCAGCCCCTCGTCGGCCAGCCGCGCCAGCGCCATCCGCACGGGGGCCACCGACAGCCCCAGGCGGCCGGCCAGCTCGGCGTCCTTGACGACGCCGCCGGGCGGCAGCTCGCCGCTGACGATCGCCTCGCGCAGCAGGGCCGCGGCACGGTCGCGGAGCAGCACCCGTTCCACGACTGACATCTAAGATGTCAGTTGCCGGTCACGTCAAGGGGTCACCCGGCAGCCGGGACCACAGCAGCTCGTCGTGCCGCAGCCCGTCGCCGTACCGGTAGGCCTGCCGGAGCCGGCCCTCCAGCACGAAACCCGCCCGCTCGGCGACCCGGCCGGACGCGGTGTTCTCCACCGCGTGCGCCAGCTCGACCCGCTCCAGCCCGAGCTCGGCGAAGGCCCAGCGCACGGTCGCGTCCACCACCCGCGGCGCGACCCGGCGCCCCCGGGCGGCGGGCACCACCCAGTAGCCGATCTCGGCCCCGCCGTCGTGGATCGAGTGCAGCGACACCGACCCCAGCAGCACCCCGCCGGCGTCGACCACGGCGCGGGAGACGTGGTCCTCGCCCTCGCTGCGCCGGGCCAGCCACACCGCGGCCTCCTGGCGGGACCGCGCCCCGCTGCCGTTCCACAGCCGGATGGCCGGGTCCTGCAGGGCTGCCCAGACCGCGTCGAGGTCGGTCGGGAGCCAGGGCCGGACGACGAGCTCGTCGAGGACCAGACGCATGCCGGGCATCCTCCCGCCTCGGCTACGTTCCCGGGCATGACCCGTGAGCGCAGCTACACATGGGGCGACCCGATGGAGTCCGCGGCGGAGGTGATGACCAGCTCGGGCATCGACGTGCTGCGGGCCATCGCCGAGGGCCGGCTGCCGGCCGCACCGATCGCGGCCACCCTGGGCATGGGCCTGGAGTCGGTGGAGCCGGGCAAGGTCGTGTTCACCATCGAGCCGGCCGAGTACCACTACAACCCGATCGGCTCCGTGCACGGCGGGGTCTACGCGACGATCCTGGACTCCGCGACCGGCTGCGCGGTGCACTCCATGCTCCCGGCCGGGGTCGGCTACACCAGCCTGGACCTCACCGTGAAGTTCCTGCGGGCGATGACCACCCGCACGGGCCTGGCCCGCTGCACCGGCACGGTCACCCACCTCGGCGGGCGCACCGCGCTGGCCGAGGCCCGGCTCACCGACGCCGACGACCGGCTGCTGGCGACGGCGACCAGCTCGATCCTGGTCATCCGCCCGCAGCCGGGCGCCGCGGTCAGCTGAGCACGCCGGGGGCGATCACCGCCCCGTACCGGGCGAAGGCCTCGGCCGGCTCCAGCGGGCGGTCCATCAGGTAGCCCTGCGCCTGGTCGCACCGGTCGTCGCGCAGGTCCTCCAGCTGGGAGACCCGCTCGACGCCCTCCGCCACCACGCCCAGGCCGAGGATGTGCGCGGTCTGGATCATCAGGGTGACCAGCGAGCGCTGGGCGGGGTCCTCGGAGGCGACGAAGGACCGGTCGATCTTCAGCGTGTCCACCGGCATCGCACCGAGCTGGCCGATGCTGGTGTAGCCGGTGCCGAAGTCGTCGATGGCGATGCCCACGCCCAGCGCCCGCAGCCGGGCCAGGTGGTCCAGCGCGGCCGGGGAGTCGACCAGCACCGTCTCGGTCACCTCCAGCACCAGCAGCTGCGCGGGCAGACCGGCCGCGGTCAGCGCGTCGCGCACGTGGTCGACCACCCGCGGGTCGGCCAGGTGCCGGCCGGACAGGTTCACCGCCATCGTCGGCCCGCCGTCGGACTCGCCCCGGGCCGTGCGCCAGGACGCCAGCTGGGCGGTGGCCCGCCGGAGCACCCAGGCGTCGAGGTCGCAGACCAGGTCGGAGTCCTCGGCGACCGGGATGAACTCCGACGGCGGCACCGAGCGGCCCTCGTGCTCCCAGCGCAGCAGCGCCTCCCAGCCGGTCACCTCGCCGCTGACCACCTCGACCACCGGCTGGTAGACCAGCCGCAGCCCGCCGTGCTCGAGCGCGTCGCGCAGGTGGGCGTCCAGCTCGTGGCGGGCGGCCATCCGCGACCGCAGCTCGTCGTCGAACAGCTCGACCCGGCCCTTGCCGCGGGCCTTGGCCAGGTAGGTGGCGGCGTCGGCCTGCGCGATCAGCGTCTCGCCGACCAGCTGGCCGTCCTGGGAGATGGCCACCCCGATGCTGGCGCCGACGTGCACGGCGACCTGGCCGCCGGAGGCGTGCGGCACCAGCACGTCCTCGGCCACCGCGGCCACCAGCCGCTCGGCGAGGGCCACCAGCGCCCGGACGTCGTCCACCGGCTCGATGAGCGCGACGAACTCGTCCCCGCCCAGGCGGCAGACGGTGTCCCCGGCGCGCACCCCGGTCGCCAGCCGGCCGGCCACCGTCCGCAGGACGGCGTCCCCCGCGGCGTGCCCGGCGCGGTCGTTGACCGCCTTGAACCCGTCCAGGTCGACGAACAGGACGCCGACCATCGAGCCCGACCGCTGGCCGCGGGCGAGCGCGGCGTCGACCAGCTGCAGCGCCTGCGCCCGGTTGGGCAGGTCGGTGAGCGGGTCGTGGGCGGCCTGGTGGGCGAGCTCGGACTGCAGCCGGTCACGCAGCTGGACCGACCGCACCAGCTGCTGCACCGAGTCGTGCACGACCTCGCCCAGCGGGCCGGGGAGCGACTCCGACAGCGTCGGGCTGTCCAGCTCGCCGCGGGCGACGGCGGCGGCCTGGTCCTGGATGCGGCGCAGGCTGCCCACGGCGTCGTCGAGCGCGCCGGAGACGGTGCGGACCTCGCGGGGGCCGGTCACCGGCACCGCGACCAGCGAGCCGCGGCTGATCTGGGCGGCCTGCCCGGCCACGGCGGCCAGCGACCGGGTGACCGACCGGCCGAACCACCAGGCGACGGTGACGGCGACCAGCGTGACCAGGAACGCGGCCAGCAGGGTCGTCGTCCGCTCGGCGTCGGCGGCGGCCCGGTCGGCCGCCGCGGCGTCGACGGCGGTGCCGACCGCGGAGGCCAGAAGCGCGTCCGCGTCGGCGGAGCGCTCGGTGCCCGCGGTCACCAGGCCGGAGATGGTCAGCAGCGGCAGCTCGACGGGCTCGGGCCCCGCCGCGCCGATGGTGCCCTGCAGCGTCTGCGCGGCCGGCGTGGCCTGCAGGTCCCGCCAGTCCTGCGCCAGCTCGGAGCTGCGCAGCCCGCCCAGGCCGAGGACCGCGGAGGTGTAGTCCTGCTGCGCCTGGGTCCAGGAGGCGCCGGTGTCCAGGTCGCTGGTGGCGGCGAAGGTCCAGCCCAGGAACTGGGGCAGCTGCCGGCTGCTGGCCTGGACGTACCGGGCGACCAGGTCGACGTCGGCGACCGCGGCGGTGGTGGCGCCCGGGATGTCGGCGGTCGACGCCCCGGCCATCTCCGACCGGCTCGCGGCCGCGAGCGCGTCGGCGGCCTCCCCCATGCCGTAGTAGGCGTCGGCGAGGGACCCGAGGTCCTGGCCCGGGGCGTCGACGTCCGCGCGCAGCCGGGCGATGGTCGTCGTCGCGGCGTCCACGGCGGCGGTCGCGCCGTGCCGGCCCGCCGCCGTGACGGCGTCGTCGGTGGCCGACCGGGCGTCGGCCAGCCCGCTGCGGGCCGCGCTCAGCGCCGCCTCCGCGAAGGCCGCCGGGACACCCAGGCTCTGGGCCGCGCCGGGGTTCTGCAGGGCGGCCACGGTCAGCATCGGCAGCACCTCGCGGTCCACCGCCCCGGCCGCGGTGGCCAGGGCGGCCGCGGACCGGACGGAGCGGTCGGCCTCCGCCGCGGCGTCGGCGTCGCCGCCGGCCCGGACCACCAGGAACGCGGCGAAGGCGCCCACGCCCAGCAGCGGGACGAGGACGAGTGCGGCCAGGTGGGCCCACAGGGGCAGGCCGGTGCGGACGGAGCGGGAGGTCACACCTGCCCATCGGCGCAGGTCGGCGGCCGGCGGAGGGCACCCACCCCCGTGTGGGGATCCGGACCTCGACGTCCTCGGATGCGCCGCCGTGGTGGAGTGGTGCGGTGAGCGACCCCGCCGTCCGGCCCGCCCGCCGGCCCGACGTCCCCCGCACCTCGGCCACGCTCGCGCGCGCCTGGGCCGACTACCGGTGGTCGGGCTGGGCGCTGCCCGAGGACGGCCGGGCGCAGCGGCTGCACCGCTGGTGCGAGCTCGCCGTCCTGCGCGGGCTGGACACCGACTCCGTCTGGACGACCGGGGACGGCGCGTGCGTCGCGGTGTGGGCGCCGCCGTCCCCGCCGCCGGTGGCCGACGACCTGCAGGCGGTGCTCGACCGGGACCTGCCGCGGATGCTGGGCAGCCGGCAGCCGGTGGTGCTGGCCAGCGAGCGGCTGGCCGAGCAGGGCCTGCCCGACGTGCCGCACTGGCGGTTGCTCGCCGTCGGCACGCTGGAGGGGCGCCGGCACGCGGGGCTCGCCGCCGAGGTCTGCCGGCCGGTGCTGGAGCGCTGCGACGCCGACGGCGTGCCGGCCGCGCTGACCGTCTACACCCGGCTGGCGGTCACCTGGGCGCAGCGGCAGGGGTTCGCGGTCACCCACGCCACCCGCACCGCCGTCGACCACGAGCTGCCCGTCTGGGCCATGGTCCGCCAGCCGGCCCGCGCCTCAGGCAGCGGCGAGGACCGGGACGGCCGGTAGCTGCAGCGCACCGGCCAGCTCTGCCGACCGGTCACCGGCGATCCGCGGTGACCGGGTGAGCAGGGCGACGGCGACCATGTAGGAGTCCTCGTCGGCCCAGCCGCGGCCGGCGTCGACGAGCTCGCGGATGCGGTCCAGCACCTTGGGCTCGCGGCTGTAGTGCCCGAGCTCCAGCGGCATGGCCAGGAAGCTGGCCACCCGGAACCCCGCGTCCGCGGCGGCGGCCAGGGTGCCCACCGGGTCGGCGTAGCTGGCCACCGCGGCGACGACGTTCTCCCACGGCCCCTCCAGCACCCGCAGCAGCAGCGCGTTGCCGTCCGGACCGCCCCACAGGCCCGGCAGCTGCAGGTCGCCGTCCGGGGCGGGCAGGTAGGGCGGGTTGGTGATCACCGTGCGGGCGGGCGACCCGGCGCTCCCGGCGAAGAAGTCCCCGTGCTCGACGGTGTAGCGCCCGGCGACGCCGTGCTCGGCGACCACGGCGCGGGCCTCGTCGACCGAGGCGGCGTCGACGTCCCACGAGCGGACGGCCAGCCCCGGCAGCCCGGCGACGACCTCGGACACCGCGCGCGCGTCGCCGGTGCCGAGCTCGACCACGCCGCCGTCGGCCCAGTCGAGCTCACGGGCGTACTGGCGCAGCACCAGCCCCAGGGAGCAGGCGAAGTGGGCGGACTCGGCGGTGCAGTCGAACGGCATGCGGGGACTCCAGCGTCTCGCGGGGTCACTCCGGCCGTGGTCTCCAGCCCTCGTGGGACCGGCACCTCCTCCCCGCTGCGGCGGCCCGCCAACCATCCCCAGGTCAGCGGGCCGCCCCGGCGGGTCAGTCGCGCGGGCCGCCGGCGACGTAGATGACCTGCCCGGAGACGAACCCGGCGCCCTCGCTGGCCAGGAAGGACACGGTGTGCGCGATGTCCTCGGGCTGGCCGACCCGGGCGACGGGGATCTGCTTGGCGGCGGCGGCCTTGAAGTCCTCGAACGGCATGCCCACCCGCTCGGCGGTCGCGGCGGTCATCTCGGTCTCGATGAACCCGGGCGCGATGGCGTTGGCGGTCACGTTCCAGCGGCCCAGCTCGATGGCCAGGGTCTTGGTGAAGCCCTGCATGCCGGCCTTGGCCGCGGAGTAGTTGACCTGGCCGCGGTTGCCCAGCGCCGAGACGCTGGACAGGTTCACGATCCGGCCGAACTCGGCCTCCACCATGTGCTTCTGCGCCGCCCGGCTCATCAGGAACGCCCCGCGCAGGTGCACGCCCATGACGGCGTCCCAGTCGGCCACGCTCATCTTGAACAGCAGGTTGTCACGGGTGATGCCGGCGTTGTTCACCAGCACGGTCGGTCCGCCGAGGGCCTCGGCGACCCGCTCGACGGCCGCGGCCACCGAGGCCTCGTCGGAGACGTCGGCACCCACCGCGACGGCGTCGCCGCCGGCGGCCTTGATCGCCTCGACGGTGCCGGCGCACGCGCCCTCGTCGAGGTCCAGGACCGCGACGGACATCCCGTCCGCGGCGAGCCGGGTGGCGATCGCCGCCCCGATCCCCCGGGCCGCACCCGTCACGATCGCCGTCCGCTGAGCCTGCGCCATTGCTGTCTCCTCCTGGTTCGGGGGGCCGGGCGCCGCCGCCGACCGGGCGGCCGGGTGCGCTACCGGCCGGTAGGTCCGCGGACCGTCCTACCAGGTGCCCCGCCCCGCCGCCGACCCGGCCGGTCGCCCGTCCGGGGTGGGCACCGGAGTCCTCGGGTTCAGCAAGGCCCCCCGGCGGTCGAAGGGGAGGGGGTGAACCCACCCCCGAGCCCGGTCCGGCTGCTGGCCGCCGTCCTCGGCGCGGCCGCCCTCGCGGTCGCCCTCGTGGCGCTGGGCCACCCGGTGCCCGCCCGGGTGGGCACCACGACGGCGTTCGCCGGCGCGGCGCTGCTGTGCCTGCGGCGGGCCCGCACCACGCCGACGGAGCGCGGCACGTGGACCCGGCTGGCGCTGGGCGCCGCCCTGCTCGGCGGCAACGCCCTCTACCGGCTGGTCCAGCTCTCCCTCGACCTCGGCGGCCCCTGGTCGGTCGTGCCGGCGGTGCTGACGACGGCGGCGTTCCCGGTGCTGTACAGCGGGCTGGTCCGCTGGAACCGGGGCTCCCGCCTGCTGCAGCGCCGGTACGAGGCCTGGACCGGTGTCGCCGCCGCGGCGCTGGTGCTCGCCGCGCTGGAGGCCTGGACGGCGCACGGCGGGCCCCTCGCCGACCGGCCGCAGACCGCCCGGCTGGTCCTCGAGCTGCCGGCGTCGGCCAGCGCCGTCCTGCTGCTGGCCGCCGTCCTGACCCCGCTGTCGGCGGGGGTGCGCGACCCCCGCGGCTGGCTGACGACCGCGGCCACGGTGGTCGTCGTCGTCCCCGTCTGGGCGCGGGCACTGGGCATCTCCGGGGCCGACTGGGCCCCCCTCCCCCTCGCGCTGGCCGCCGCGGTGCTCGCCTGCGCCGCCGCCCGGCGGCCCCGCCCGGCCCCGCCCGGCCGACGGGACGGTTCGCTCACCGCCGGCGAGGCGCTGGCGATGCTGCTCGGCGTGGTGGCGGTGCTCGCCGTGGCCGCCACCCGGGTCAGCGCCCTCGTCGTCGTGCTGGCCGGGTTCACCACCGCGGTGTGCGGGGTCCGGCTGCTGCACGGCCTGCGCGGGCTGACCCAGCTCGCCGAGGTCCGCCAGCAGGCCACCACCGACGAGCTCACCGGCACCGCGAACCGGCGCGCCCTGCTGCACCGGATCGCCCAGGTCACCGGCACCGGTGAGCAGGTGTGCCTGGCCGTCCTGGACGTCGACGACTTCGGCACCATCAACGACGGCCTCGGCAGCCGCGGTGGGGACCAGCTCCTCGTCGAGGTCGCCGGCCGGCTGCAGGGGGCGCTGCGGGCCACGTGCGTGCTCGGCCGGCTCGGCGGCGACGACTTCGCCGTGGTCGCCGCGACGCCCCCCGGGATGCCGCCGACCGACCCGCTCGAGCTCGGTGCCCGGTTGACCGCCGCGCTGGCCGGGCCGTTCACCGTCGGCGGCCTGCGGCTGCACGTCACGGCCAGCATGGGCCTGGCGGCGACCACCGCCGACGACGGCGAGCAGCTGTTCGTGCGGGCGGCGACGGCGCTGCGGGAGAGCAAGCGGCTGCGCACCGGGCCGGTGCTGCACGACCCCGCCCGGCACGACGACACCTCGGGCCAGCTGCGGCTGGTCGAGGAGCTGCGGCTGGCCCTGGTCCGCGACGAGCTGGTGCTGCACCTGCAGCCCCAGGTCGACGTCGGCACCGGCGCGCTGCACGGCGTCGAGGCGCTGGTGCGCTGGCAGCACCCCGCGCGGGGGCTGCTGGGCCCGGCGTCGTTCGTGCCGCTGGCCGAGGCGCACGGCCTCATCGGTCCCCTGACCGAGCGGGTCCTGGAGCTGGCGCTGGCGCAGCTGGCCCGCTGGCGGGCCGACGGGGTGCGGCTGCGGGTCTCGGTGAACCTGTCGGCGAGCAACCTGCTCGACGAGGCGCTGCCCGAGCGGCTGCTGGGCCGCCTCCTGCACCACCGGGTCGACCCCGCCGACCTCGTCCTGGAGGTCACCGAGAACGTGTTCGCCGGTGACTCCCCCCAGGTGCGCGGGGTGCTCACCGCGCTGGCCGGGCTCGGCGCCGGGCTCAGCATCGACGACTACGGGACCGGCTGGTCGTCGCTGGGCTACCTCCGGCGGCTGCCGGTGGGCGAGCTGAAGCTCGACCGCTCGTTCACCGCCGACCTGCGCACCGACCACCGGACGGCGGCCATCGTCGGCTCGACCATCGACCTGGCGCACCGGCTGGGGATGCGGGTGGTCGCCGAGGGCGTGGAGGACGAGCCGACCCTGCACGAGCTGGAGCGGCTGGGCTGCGACCTGTCCCAGGGCTACCTGCACGCCCGCCCGCTGCCCGCCGACGAGCTGGCCGGCTGGGTGGCCGCGCGGGCGGCCTCGCCGGGGGCGCTGACCGCGGGCTAGTGTGGTCCGCACAACCGAACACACCGACAGGGGAGCGCCTCGGCGCTGAGAGTGCGGGCAACCGCAGACCCTCGAACCTGAACCGGGTCATGCCGGCGTAGGGAGTCTGGAGCAGCACATGTCCGTGCAGGACCGTCCCGTCACCACCGCTCGGTGGCGCACCGTGGACATCGTCACCACCGCCGTCCTCGGCGTCGCCTTCGGCGTGGTCTTCATCCTGTGGAACCTGGTGAACTCGGCGATCGCGCTGGTCCCGCCGGTGTCCGGGGTGATGAACGGCGTCTACCTGGTGCCGGCCCTGGTCGCCGGGCTGCTGGTGCGCAAGCCCGGCGCGGCCACCTTCGCCTCGACGCTGGCCGCCGCCGTGAGCCTGCTGGCCTCGCCCTACGGCGGCATCATCGTGGTCTACGGCCTGGTGCAGGGCCTGGGCGGCGAGCTGGGCTTCGCGCTGGCCCGCTACCGGCGCTTCGGCTGGGGCACCGCGGTGCTGGCCGCGGTCACCGCCGGGCTGTCCACCTCGCTGCTGGACCTCACGCTCTACTACCCCGAGGTGTCCTTCTGGGGCGTCAAGGTGCCCTACACCGTGCTGACCGTGCTCAGCAGCGTGGTCATCGCCGGGGTGCTCGGCCTGCTGCTGGTGCGGGCACTGGCCCGCACCGGTGCGCTGAGCTCGTTCGCCTCGGGGCGCAGCCGCGTCTGAGCAACCGGTCGCGGTGGCCGGGCGGGGCACCGCCCGGCCGGCCGCCGTCCGGGCCCGCGGGCTGGCGGTGCGGCACGCCGGCCGGCTGGCCTGGGCGCTGACCGGCGTCGACCTGGACGTCGCCCCCGGCGAGCGGGTGCTGGTCACCGGCGCCTCGGGGGCCGGCAAGTCCACCCTGTTCGCCGCGCTCGCCGGGCTGCTGGACGCCGAGGCCGCGGAGGTCACCGGCGAGCTGGCCGTCGACGGCCGGCCACCCGCCGGTGCCCGGGACCGGCTGGGCCTGCTCATGCAGGACCCCGACGCCCAGCTGGTGATGACCCGCGCCGGGGACGACGTCGCCTTCGGGCTGGAGAACGCCGGGTTGCCGCCCGAGGCCATCTGGCCGCGGGTGGACGACGCGCTGGCCGCGGTGGGCTGGCGGTACGGGCGCGACCGGCCCACCCAGGCGCTGTCCGGCGGGGAGAAGCAGCGGCTGGTGCTGGCCGGCGCGCTGGCCCGCCGACCCGGGCTGCTGCTGCTCGACGAGCCCACCGCCCAGCTCGACCCGGCCGGCGCCGCCGTGGTCCGCGAGGCGGTGGCCCGCGCCGTGGTTGCACGTGGAACCACGCTGCTGGTCGTCGACCACGACGCCGGCCCGTGGCTGCCGCTGGTGGACCGGGTGGTCGAGGTGCGCGAGGGCGGGCTGGTCGAGCACCCGCCCGGCTGGGCGCCGCAGCCCCGCGCGGCCAGCCTGGTGCTGCCCGCTGCGACCCCCGGGCCGACCCGGCTGGGCGCGGAGCGGGCCGGGTTCACCTACCGGGGGACGACGACACCGGCCCTGCACCCCACCTCGCTGGCGCTGGCCGCCGGGACGGTGACCGCGGTGACCGGGCCCAACGGGACCGGGAAGTCGACGCTCGCGCTGCTGCTGGCCGGCCTGCGCGCACCCACGACCGGGTCCGTGCTGGCGTCGGCCGAGCTGGCCGTCCACGGGGAACGCCGTCCGCACCGCTGGCGGGCCGGCGACCTGGTCACCCGCATCGGCACGGTGTTCCAGCAGCCCGAGCACCAGTTCCTCACCGGCCGGCTGCGCGACGAGCTTGAGCTCGGCCCGCTGCGCAGCGGCAGCGGCTCGGCCACCGCCCGGGCCCGCGCCGAGGAGCTGCTGGAGCGCCTCGGCCTGGCCCCGTTCGCCGACGCCAACCCCTTCACCCTCTCCGGCGGGCAGCAGCGCCGGCTGTCGGTGGCCACCGCCCTGGCCACGGCGCCGGCCGTGCTGGTGCTCGACGAGCCCACCTTCGGCCAGGACGCCGCCACCTGGCGGGAGCTGGTCACCCTGCTGGCCGAGCAGCGGGCCGCCGGCTGCGCGGTGGCCGCGGTGACCCACGACCGCGACCTGGTCGACGTCCTCGCCGACGCCGAGGTGGCGCCGTGACCGCCTCCCTGTCGCTGGGTCCCGCCCCCGACGTCCCGCTGTCGCGGATCAACCCGTGCGCGCAGATCCTGGCCGCGGTCGCGGTCAGCCTGGCGCTGCTGGCCACCCTCGACGCCGTCACGCCGGCCGTGGTGGTCGCCGCCGAGCTGTGCCTGCTGCCCGCGGCCGGGCTGACCGACCCGCGGGCGCTGCTGCTGCGCACCTGGCCCCTGCTGCTGGGCGCGGGGACGCTGGCCGTGGTCAACGTCGTCCTCGGGGACGCCGGGGCGCTGGGCGCGCTGGGCATCGCGCTGCGGGTCGTCGGGCTGGCGCTGCCCGGCGTGCTGCTGGTCGCCTCCACCGACCCGGTGCGGCTGGCCGACGCGCTCACCGTGCACTGGCGGTTCCCGCCGCGGGTGGCGGTGGGGTCGCTGGCCGCGCTGCGGCTGGTGCCGCTGCTGGTGGCCGAGTTCGAGACCGTGCAGCTGGCCCGGCGCACCCGCGGGGTGGAGGCCGGGCGCAACCCGGTGGCCCGGGCGCGGCTGGTCGCCGGCATCGCGTTCACCCTGCTGGTCGGGGCGGTCCGACGGGCCGGTCGGCTGGCCACCGCGATGGACGCCCGCGGCTTCGACTCCGGCATCCCTCGGACCAACGCCCGCGGCTCGGTGCTGCACGCCCGCGACCACCTGTTCGTGGCCGGCGCCGTGCTGGTCGCCGCGGTCGCGGTGACCACCAGCGTGCTGGCGGGCACCTGGGCGCCGCTGTTCGTCGGCGGCTAGGACCTCCGGCGCTGCGCGGTCTCCACCGCGACCAGCCCGAGCAGCACCGACCAGCCCAGGGCGACACCCAGCAGCAGCGGCGGGACCACGCCGAGCAGCAGGCCGATGACCAGCGGCACCGACCCGAGGATGCCCAGGTCCGGACCCCGCAGCAGGGTGAACACCACCGTGACCGGAACCGCGCCCACCGGGGAGGACAGCACCGGGCCCGACCAGTCCAGCTCGGGCCGGTAGCCGCCGCGCACCGCCGCCCCCGCCCACGCCGGCGCGGTGGCCGCACCCAGGGCCGCCCACTCCCAGCCCAGCCCGACCAGCCCGGCGGAGACCGCGCAGACCACCACCAGCCCGGCCAGCGGCACCAGCGCGCGGGCCCGGACCACGTCGCGGGCGCCCAGCGGGAGCGACCGGTCGGCGGCGGGTGCGCCGTGCGCCTGCCGCGAGGGCTCGCCCAGTGCGACGGCGGCCAGCGACCAGCCCAGGACGACGGCGACCGCGACCAGCGCGGGCACCCCGCCCAGGCCGTCGGTGCGGGCGGCGAGCACCGGCAGCGCGGTGCCGATGGCTAGCTGGCCCCACCGCCACGGCGACCGGGTGGTCACCGCGAGGTCGCCGGCCACCACCGCCTGCCACGGCGTGTGCACGCGGGCCCAGCGCCGGGCCCGCCGCGGCGGGTGCACCGGGGTGCCCAGCGCCCGGCCGAGCTCGCGGGTGTCCAGCGACAGCGCCGAGACCGAGGCGACGAGCACCGCCGTCCCCCGGTCGCGCAGCGCCCCGGCCGGCACCCGGCCGCTGACCCGGTCGGCGGCCAGCAGCGCCCCCGCGGCCAGCAGCAGCGGGACGCCGGCGAGCACCGGCAGCGGGAGGTCCGGGGCGGCCGGCACCCAGGTCCACCCGGACCCGCCCGCGCCGACGGTGCCGAGCACGGCGGGGACGACGACGGCGACGGTGGCCAGCGACCCGGCCGCCGGTGCCACCCAGCCGGTGAGCGAGCGGGCCTGCAGCAGCACCAGCACCCCGACCGCCAGCAGGGCGAGCAGCGCCGCGGCGAGCACGGTGACCACGACCTCGAGCAGGGTCGGCGCGGCCGGTGCGGCCAGCACCACGGGCAGCGCGACCACGACCGCGGCCACCACGGCGACGGCGCCGACCCGCCGCAGGTCCCCGCGCAGCAGGCCGCGGCGGTCGGCGGGCAGCGGCAGCCACCACGCGGCGGCCGCCGGGGTGGCGCTGAGCGGGCCGAGCCGGGAGAGCAGCGCGACGACCGCGGCGGCGACGACGAGGGCGGCCACCAGGGCGGTGAGCTCGCCGGGCAGGTCGGTCGCCGGCGCCGGCGGGCGGGCCGCGATCCGCTCGCGCAGCGCGGAGAAGGCGCCGCCGAGCACCGCGACGACCACGCCGGCGGTGGTGAGCGCGGACAGCAGGTCCCCGCCGAGGGTCAGCCAGCTGGTGTCCGCACGGCGGGCGGTCGCCCGGCGGGTGAACCGCCGGACGCCGGTGCCGGTGAGCTCGGCGGTCACCGAGGCCGCGGTGCTCACCCCGCGTGCAGGGCGGCGACGGCGTCCTTCGGGGACACCACGGTGCACGCGTCGTCGTCGACCACGAGCACCCGGCGGGCGACGGTGGACAGGAACTCCGGGTCGTGGCTGGCGAAGACCACGGTCAGCCCGCCGGCCACCTCGGCGGCGACCCGGGCGGCCAGCCGGCGGCGCATCTGGGCGTCCAGCCGGCGCTCGGGCTCGTCGAGCACCAGCAGCCGGGCCGGCCGGACGAACGCCGCGGCCAGCGCCAGCCGGCGGCGCTGGCCCGACGACAGCGCCGAGGGCAGCGCGTGCGCCCGCTCGGCCAGGCCGAACTCCGCGACCTCGGCGTCCACCACCTCGTCGGCGTCGGCCACCCCGTGGCCGCGGGCGGTGAGCAGCAGGTGCTCGGTGCCGGTGAGGGAGGGGAAGAAGGCGTCGTCGTCCAGCACGGTGGCGACGTCCCGGCGGAAGGCGGCCTCGCGCTCGTCGACGGGCCGGCCGTCGAACTGCACGGTGCCCGCGATCGGCGGCAGCAGGCCGACGACGGTCTGCAGCACGGTGGACTTGCCGGCCCCGTTCGGGCCGATCACGCCCAGGGCCGTACCAGGGGCGACGCCGACGCTGACCGGCGCGCAGACCGGCTCCCCGCCGTAGCCGACGGAGAGGTCGCGCACCTCGAGCAGCCCCGGCTTCGCCATCACCGCCGCACCCTAGGACCCCTCCCTGTGCGGCCCCGCCTCAGTCCGCGGCGCGCTCCTCGCGGGCGGCCTCGACGAACGGCTCGGCCGGCGACGGCGGCTCCGGCGCGGGCACCGCGCGGCCGGGCAGGACCAGGTTGAGCACGATCGCCACCAGCGCCGAGACGACGATGCCGGAGCTGAACAGCGCACCCCACTCGCCGACCACGCCGGCGATCGCGTCGGGCGCCGACGCGATGCCGCGGCCCAGACCGACCGACAGCGCCACGACGAGCAGCGACCGGGGGGTCAGGCCGTCCTTGCTCAGCAGCTCGATGCCGATCGCGCAGACCATCCCGAACAGCACCAGCACGCCGCCGCCGAGCACCGCGGGCGGGACGGCGGCCAGCACCGCGGCCAGCTGCGGCAGCAGCGAGAGCCCGACCAGCACGCAGGCGCCGATGGTCACCACGTGCCGGCTCATCTGCTTGGTGAGCGCGACCAGGCCGATGTTCTGGCTGAACATCGTCGTGGGCAGCGCGCCGAACACCCCGCCGAGCACCGCGGAGCCGCCCTCGGCCAGGATCCCGCCGCGCAGCTCCCGGCGGGTGGCCGGCCGCCCCGCGCCGCCCTCGGTCACCGCGTGCACGGTGCCCACCGAGTCGACCATGTTGACCACGCCGACGACCGCCATCGACAGGATCGCGACCAGCTCGAAGGAGACGCCGAAGGCGAAGGGCGCCGGGAAGGCCACCACCGGCCGCTCGCCGACCGAGGACAGGTCGAGCAGGCCGAGCGGGACGGCGACCAGGTAGCCCACCAGCACCGCGATGAGCACCGACGCCGCCCGGGCCAGGCCGCGGGCGTACTGGTTGAGCACCACGGTCAGCACGAGCACGAGCGCGGCGACGCCGAGGTTGGCCCAGGAGCCGAAGTCGGGGCTGCCCACGCCGCCGGCGGCGAGGTTGATCCCGCTGGGCAGCAGGCCCAGGCCGATGACCAGGATGATCGTGCCGGTCACCACGGGCGGGAACAGGAAGGCGATCCGGTGGATGCCCAGGCCGATGGCGACCTGCACCAGCGCGGTGACCAGCACCCCACCCAGCACGGCGTCCAGCCCGCGCTCGGCGGCCAGCGGGACGGCGACCGCGATGAAGGCGAAGCCCGAGCCCATCATGAGCGGCAGCCGGCTGCCCACCGGGCCGATGCCGATGGTCTGCAGCAACGTGGCCAGGCCGGCGCACAGCAGCGCGGCCTGCACCAGCAGCACGGCCTCGCCGGTGGTCGCGCCGATCACCCCGGCCAGCAGGATCGCCGGGGTCAGGTTCGAGGTGAACATGGCCAGCACGTGCTGCAGGCCCAGCGGGACCGCGGTGCCCCACAGCGGCATGCCGTCGGGGTCGGCCGGGTCGCGCCGCACCTTCGCGGGCCTCGTCGTCGCCATCGCTGCACCCCTCCCCCGGGACCCGTCGTCCCTGCTCGGGACGAGACTGGCGGGTCCGCGTCACAGCGGGGTCACAGACTCGTGTCGCGACGTCGTGGGCCCTACGGTGCCGGTCGTGGCCCGGTCGGTCGTCCTGCTGCGCGGGATCAACGTGGGGAAGGCGAAGCGGATCGCGATGGGTCCGCTCCGCGAGGTGCTCGCCGCGCGCGGCTACGGGGCGGTGACCACCCACCTGAGCAGCGGCAACGTCGTCCTGGAGACCGACCGCGTCGAGGCCGACCTGGCCGCCGACGTGCACGCCTGCATCGCGGCGGAGTTCGGCCACGACGTCGCGGTCGTCGTCCGGTCCGCCGCCGAGCTGGCCGACGTCGTCACCGCCGGGCCGGTGGCGCTGCCGGCGGGCACCGAGCTGGACCCGGCCCGCTACCTGGTCACCTTCCTGCCCGCCGTCCCCGCGCCGGGGCGGGTCACCGCGGTGCCCGCCGCGGGCCCGGGCGACGGGGCGTGGGCGCTGCGCGGGCGCGACCTGCACCTGTGGCTGCCCGACGGGGTGCTGGGGACGCCGGTCGGCGGCTGGGCGTGGGACCGGTTGCTCGGCACGACCGGCACCGGCCGCAACTGGACCACCGTGACCCGGGTGGCGGCCCTGGCCGCGGCGCCCGCGGGGTGAGGTCGGGGTGACCCCCCGGGGTGCCGGACGGGGGCGTCCGTGGTCGACTGTCCCCGGTTCGCCCGCCCCGGCGACCCGCGACGACGACGAGGAGTCCCCGGTTGGACCGCGACACGGCGAGCCCGGTGTGGCCGTCCGCGGCACCGCCGGACGCGCCGCCCGGTGAGGTCTGGCCGCTCGAGCACGTCTCCGAGCTGCCGCGGGTCCGCGCCCAGCTGCGCCGCCACCTCGTCGCCGCCCTCGACGGCTCGGGGTCCGACGACGCGGCCGAGCTGGTCGACCGCGTCGTGCTGGCCTTCGACGAGATGGCCTCCAACGCGCTGCGGCACGGCGGGTCCGGCGTGGTCGCGCGGGTCGCTCCGCACGGCGCGTCCTGGCTGGTCGAGGTCTGCGACTCCGCCGCGGTCGCCCCGCCCACCCCGGCCATCGGCCGCGACCCCAGCCAGGGCGGCCTCGGCCTCTACCTGATCGCCGAGATGTCGACCGCGCACGGCTGGCACACCGTCGGCGGCACCAAGAGCGTGTGGGCGCTGCTGCCCCGCTGAACCCCGACCGGCCCGGCGTCGACGCTGTGCTGGCCCGGTCCCGCGCCGGTGTCGTGCGGCTGGACCCGGCGGGTACGGCGGCCGCGCTGGCACGCGGGGCCCTGGTCGTGGACACCCGCACCGAGACCCAGCGCGCCGAGCAGGGCGAGCTCCCGGGCGCGCTGGTCATCGACCGCACCGTGCTGGAGTGGCGGCTGGACCCCACCAGCGGCAGCCGCATCCCCGAGGCCACCGGGTGGGACGTCGAGGTGGTCGTGGTCTGCCACGAGGGCTACAGCTCGTCGCTGGCCGCGGCGAGCCTGCGCGCCGTCGGGCTGCACCGGGCCACCGACCTGACCGGTGGGTTCGCTGCGTGGCGCGACGCCGGCTTCCCGGTCGGCACCGGCCCCGCCGACGTCCGCCGCTGACCCGCGGTCAGCGGCCGACGGCGTAGCCCTGCATGCCGCGCGGGTTGGCCGCGGCGGTGAGCAGGCCGGTCGAGGGGTCGGCCGACACCGCCGACAGCCGGCCCAGGGACCAGGGGTCGGCGACCACGACGGTGTGCCCGCGGCGGCGCAGGTCGGCGATGACCTCCTCGCCCAGCCGGGACTCCACGACGACCTCCCCGGCCACCGTCTCGCGCGGGTAGAACGACGACGGGAAGGACGTGGTGTGCCAGGCCGGGGCGTCGATGGCGGCCTGCAGGTCCAGGCCGCGGACGGTGTGCGCCAGCCAGAAGCACAGCTGCCACTGCTCCTGCTGGTCCCCGCCCGGCGTGCCGAAGGCCAGCCAGCGGCCGGTGGAGCGGTCCTGCGCCAGCGTCGGGGTGAGCGTGGTGCGCGGCCGCTTGCGGGGGGCCAGCGAGTTGGGCAGCCCGCGGTCCAGCCAGAACATCTGCGCCCGGGTGCCGAGGCAGAAGCCCAGCTCGGGGATGGTCGGCGAGCTCTGCAGCCAGCCACCGGACGGGGTCGCCGACACGATGTTGCCCCAGCGGTCGACCACGTCGACGTGGCAGGTGTCGCCGCGGGTGGTGCCGTCTGCCTCGGTGATGTGCTCGCCGGTGCGGGCCACGGTGGGCTCCCCGACGCCGGCGCCGGTGGCGAAGCTCCCGGACGGGTCCGTCACGTGCCGGGGGAGCCGGGGCGGGCGCCCGTCGGGTGCACCGGGCCGCAAGGTCAGGCTTGCGGTGTCACCGACGAGCGCCCGCCTCCCGGCGGTGTACTGCGGGTCGAGCAACTGCGGGATCGGGACGTCGGGCACGTCCCCGTACCAGGCCTCGCGGTCGCCCATGGCCAGCTTGACCGCCTCGACGGTGGCGTGGACGACCTCGGCGGAGGGTGTCTGCTGCCCGGCTCCGGAACCCGGTGCCAGCGCGGGGACCCCGTCCAGCATCGCCAGCGCCTGGAGCAGTGCCGGTCCCTGGGACCACGGCCCGGCCTTCGAGACGTCCCACCCTCGCCAGTCGGTCGTGACCGGGGGCTCGTACGTCGGCTGCCAGCTGGCCAGGTCGTGCCCGGTGAGGAAGCCCGCGTGGTCGCGACCGGAGTCGTCGCGCACGGGGCGCCGGGAGAACACGTCGATCGCATCGGCGACGAATCCGGAGTACCAGGCCGCGAGCGCCGCATCGATGCCCGCCTCCCGGGAGGGTCCGCGCGCTGCGTCGAGCAGCCGGCGGTAGGTGGAGGCGAGGGCGGGGTTGCGGAACAGGCGACCGGCTTCCGGAGGAGCTCCGTCGGCGGCGAGCCAGGTGGCGGCCGAGGTCGGCCAGTGGGTGGAGAAGTGCTCGGAGACCGAGGCGACGGTCGCTGCCACCCGTGGGGAGAGCGGGTGGCCGGACTCGGCGTACTCGATCGCGTAGCGGAGGACGGCGTCCAGCGGCAGGCTGCCGTGGTCGCGGAGGAGGGTCAGCCAGGCACCGACGGCACCGGGGACGGTGGCCGCGAGCAGGCCCGTACCGGGGACCAGCTCGAGACCGAGTGCCTCGAACGCTTCGATGGTGGCTGTGGCCGGGGCGACCCCCTGGCCCGAGAGCACGGCGGCCCGGCCCGCGAGCCCACCGGACCCGCCGCGGGCGAAGACGACCGGGACCTCGCCACCCGGGCCGTTGAGGTGCGGCTCGACGACGTGGAGCACGAACCCTGCGGCGACGGCGGCGTCGAAGGCGTTGCCGCCGGCCTCGAGGGTCGCCATCCCGGCCGAGCTGGCGAGCCAGTGCGTCGAGGCGACCATGCCGAAGGTCCCGGCGAGCTCGGGACGGGTCGTGAACACCGCTCCAACCTACGGACCCCGCCGCTGGGTCGCAGCGTGCCCGGCGAGGACCGGGACGAGGTCCAGGCCACCCCGCGGACCACCGCACGCCGCGCCGTCCGCTGGACAGGACGACCCGACGGGACCGGCGCGGGGGGCGCCACCCGCCGCGGCGGGGTGGCCGCCGGGCGGGGACGGGTGCGCAGCGCCTCCGGGGGCGCCGCGGGGACGCGCGGGGTGCTGGGCAGCTCCCGCATGGGCACCGGGTCGTCGTCGTCCGGGGCGCGGTGCCGCACGGCCGGCGCGACCGGACGGGGCGCGACCACGGGCCGGCCCCACGCCAGGTGGGCGCCGTCCGGGCCGGCGCCCCACGAGCCGAGGCGGCGGTAGGCGGCCCGGATCCAGGCGACCAGCCGGACCAGGGTGAGCACGGGGACCGCCGACCGGCGCGGACGGGGCCGCGGCGGCGGCGCGGCGACCAGCCGGGCGACCGGGAACGCCTGCCGCACCGGCGGGTGCCCGCCGGGCCGGTGGGCCGCGACGGCCTGCCGCGCCAGCTCGACCCGCTGGGCCGAGGTCAGGGCGGACAGCGGGGGTGCCGCATCGCGCCGGGCGTCACCGGCGACCCGCAGCCGAGCAGCGCTGCTGGGCCGGATGACCGGGTACTGCAGCGACTCGGGCATGGGTCTCTCCTCTCCTTGCGAAGCGTGGGCCGCAGCCGGGGAAGGGACTGCGGTCAGGGAGAAGAGTGGCTGCTGTGACAGCCGGGACGACGCCGCGCGCACACGCTCCGCGGCGCGCGTGACCGAACCGTTGTGCACGGCGCGTCGCCGGCCGGTGACCGTGCCCCGGAGCGGGTCACAAGTCGACTGTGCACCGCGTTTCCGCAGGTCGCGCTCCGACGCGGGGTCGATGACCTCGCGGCGCGACGCCTGGGGCGGGCGTGTCGGGTGTGACGGGCGGGGTCAGTGCTGCCGCACGGCGGCGGGGTCGGCCCCGACCGCGCGCAGCGCCTGGACCAGCAGCGTGCCCAGCGGGCCCTCGGCCACGGTGTAGTAGACGAAGGTGCCCTCGCGGCGGCCCTGCACCAGCCCGGCCAGCCGCAGCTTGGACAGGTGCTGGCTGACCGCGGTGGGCGAGGTGCCGGCCAGCTCGGCCAGGCACGCGACGTTGCTCTCGCCCTGCGCCAGGGCCCACAGCACCGAGAACCGGGTGGGGTCGCTCAGCATCCGCAGCAGGTCGGTGGCGGCGCGCACCTGCGCGGGGTCGGGCATGGCGAAGTCGTCGATGCCCTGGTGCACGGGTCGCATGCTAGTGGGGCAGGCTCTCGGAGGTGACCGAACGCATCCCGCTGGTGATCGACACCGACCCCGGCATCGACGACGCGCTGGCCATCCTGCTGGCGCTGGCCAGCCCGGAGGTCGACCTGCGGCTGGTCACCACCGTGCACGGCAACGTGGAGCTGGCCCAGGTCACCGAGAACGCGCTGCGGGTGCTGCACCTGGCCGGCCGCTCCGACGTCCCGGTCGCCGCCGGCGCCGCCGGCCCGCTGGTGCACCTCCTCCCCGAGCGGGCCGGGCACGTGCACGGCACCGCCGGCCTGGGCGGGGTGGAGCTGCCGCCCTCCCCCGTCCCGGTCGACCCCCGCCCGGCCGTGGTCGCCCTCGCCGAGCTGCTCGTGGCGCACGACCCCGGCACGGTCACCGTCGCCCCGATCGGCCCGCTGACCAACGTCGCGCTGCTGCTGCACGTCTTCCCCGAGGCCGCCGCCCGCATCGGCCGGGTGGTGTGGATGGGTGGGTCGGCCACCCGCGGCGGCAACGTCACCGCGGCCGCGGAGTTCAACGCCTGGGCCGACCCGGAGGCCGCCGCGGCCGTGCTGGGCTCGGACCTGCCGGTGACCATGGTCGGCCTGGACGTCACCCTGCCGACCGTGCTCACCGAGGCCGGCATCGCCCGCTTCCGCCACGCCGGGCCGGTGGGCGCGGCCGCCGCGGGGTTCCTGCGGCAGTACGTCGACGCCGCCCGCGACCGCTACGGCATCGACGGCGTCTGCGTGCACGACGCGCTGGCCCTGACCGAGGCGATCGTGCCGGGGACGCTGGGCACGGTGCGGCGCGACGTCGTCGTCGGCACCTCGCTCGGTGCCGACCGCGGCCAGACCCTGGTGGACCGCCGCACGGTGGCCGACCGCGGGGTCGAGGTCGCCGAGACCGTGGACAGCGGGGCCGCCGTCGAGTTCCTGGTCAGCCGGATGTGCTCCTACCGCTCCTGACACCCGGGGGGCACCATGGACCGGTGGGTGCCGCCGACGAGACCGGGCCGTTCTTCCACGGGACGGCGGCCGCGCTGCGACCGGGCGAGCTGCTCGTCGCCGGGCGGCCGTCGAACTACCGGCCCGAGATGACCATGAACCACGTCTACTTCACCGCGCTGGTCGACGGCGCGGGGCTGGCCGCCGAGATCGCCGTCGAGCTGCGGTCGGGGGCGGGCGACCCGCACGTCTACGAGGTGGAGCCCACCGGCCCCTTCGAGGACGACCCGAACGTCACGGACAAGAAGTTCCCGGGCAACCCCACCCGCTCCTACCGCAGCACCGCGCCGCTGCGCGTGGTGCGGGAGGTCGAGGACTGGACCCGCCTGACCCCGGAGGCGCTGCAGGGGTGGCGGGACCGGCTGACCTCCCTGCTCCACGTGGAACGGGCCGAGATCATCAACTGAGCGCGTCCGCGTCGACGGGCGCGGTTCAGGACAGCTCGTCGACCACCTGCTGGGCGCGGTCGCGGTCGGCCTCGGCGCGCTGCAGGTCCTCCTCCGCGGCGGCGCGGTCGGCCTCGGCCCGGTCGGCCTCCGCCTCGGCGGCGCCGGCCTCCTCCTCGGCCTGCGCGGCCCGCTGCCGGGCCTGCTCCAGGGCCGCCTCCAGCTCGGCGACCCGGGCCCGGGCGTCGTCCCGCTCCCCGCGCGCGGCGCCGGCGGCCTGCGCGGCCTCCTTCGCCGCCGCGGTCGCCTGCTCGGCCTCGGCGGCGGCGTCGTCCACCGCGGCCCGGGCGGTGCGCAGGGTGGCCCGGGCGTCGCGCAGCTTCTCCTCCGCCTCCCGGCGGGCGGCCCGCTCGGCCTTGGCGGTGCGCGCCGCGTCCAGGTCCAGCGGCGGCGGGGGCGGCTCGGCGGGCACGGAGGAGGCCGGACGGCGGGGCGGGCGGCGGGTGGTCGGCGCGGTGGGCTCCGGCGTCCCCAGACCGTTGTAGGCGAGCGCCCCGGTGAGCCGCCCGGCGAGCACCTGCTCCGCGGCGTCCGGGTCGGCGACGGCGGCCTTGAGGGTCTCCTCGACCTGGACGACGACGGCGTCGCTGACCGGGTGGCCGGCGCGGCGGGCGTGCTTGGCGGCCTCCCGGGCCAGCGCGCGGACCACCTGCCGGCGCTGCTTGTCCAGGGCCCGCAGCTGCTCGGGGTCCAGGTCGTCCTGGGCGCGCCGCAGCAGGTCGCCCAGCTCGACCAGCTCGGACACCTGGTCGCCGGACTCGCGCACCAGCAGGTTCACCGTCCAGGCGGCCAGGGTCGGCTTGCCGAGCTCGCCGATGCGGCGGGCGAGGCCCTTGTCGGTGCGCTTGGCCTCGGCCACGGCGTCGGTGCGGGCGCCGATGAAGTCGGCGGGCAGCTGCGCGTACAGCTCGTCGGCCACCTCGTCGAAGTCCACGCCGACATCTTGGTGGGCAGGCCACCAGGTTTGCCCGGCGCCGCCCCGGCCCATGCTCAGGGCATGGAGACGGTCCACGGGCTCGCGGACGAGCCCGGCTTCACCCTCGTCACCGACGGGCCGCACGACGGCGAGCTGGTGGCCCGGGTGACCGGCACCCTCGACTCCGCGCACGGTCCCGAGCTCCAGGCGTCCCTGCTGGGGGCGCTGCGGGCCGCCCCCGACCGGCTGGTAGTTGACCTGTCCGGGGTGACCTTCTTCGGCTCCGCCGGGGTCACTGCGCTGGTGTGGGTCAGCGAGCACCCCGAGTCCGCGGGCAAGGGCGTGCGGGTGGTCGCCACCTCGAGGATCGTGACCGGCCCGCTGGAGATGACCGGGCTGCTGCTGCGGCTGGACGTGTCCGGGATGCCGCCGGAGTCGGTGCCGCCCACCGATCCCACCGGGCCCGCCGTGCCGCCGTCCGCTTGACTCTCCCCATGAGCAACCGCGAGAAGGCCGAGGCGCTGGCCCGGCTGCACACCGCCCCCGAGCTGCTGACCGTCGTCAACGTCTGGGACGTCATCAGCGCGACCGTCGTCGCCGACCTCCCCGGCACGAAGGCGCTGGCCACGGCCAGCCACTCCATCGCCGCCTCCTACGGCTACGCCGACGGCGAGGTCATCCCCGTGGACACGATGGTCGAGGCCATCGGCCGCATCGCCGCCGCCACCGACCTCCCCGTCTCCGCCGACCTCGAGGCCGGCTACGGCGACCCCGGCGAGACCGTCCGCAAGGCGATCGGGGTGGGCGTCGTCGGCGCGAACCTCGAGGACCAGATGAAGCCGCTGGCCGACGCCGTCGCCGCGGTCGAGGCCGTCGTGGCCGCCGGTGAGGCCGAGGGCGTCCCGTTCGTGCTGAACGCGCGCACCGACGCCTTCGTCAAGGCCGGCGACCGCCCCCGCGCCGACGTGGTCGCCGACGCCGTCGAGCGCGGCCGGGCCTTCCTGGAGGCCGGCGCAACCTGCGTGTTCGTGCCCGGCCTGCTCGACGAGCCGACCGTGGTGCAGCTGGTGGACGGCATCGGCGAGCGCCGGGTGTCGGTCATCAACGTCCCCGGCTCGCTGCCGCAGTCGCGGCTCGAGCAGCTCGGCGTCGCCCGGGTGTCCTTCGGCCCGTGGACCCAGCGCCTGGCGCTGACCGCGTTCGCCGACTTCGCCACCGCGGCCATCCGCGGCGGCAACCTGCCCGACGGCGTCCGCCCGCTGAACTGACGGCCCGGTCCGCGCCGCCGCTCAGCCGGCGGCGCGGGCCAGGGCGGCGCAGAATCGGTCGTGGTCGGCCGTGGTGGCGGCCAGCGGGTCGAGCACCTCCGCCTGGCCGACCGCGGCGACCGCGTCGTCCAGCCGCCGGCGCACCCGCCGCGCCCGTCTGCGCGCCCGGAAGGCCACGAACGGGCGCGCCAGGACGGCGAGCAGCAACCCGGCGAGCAGGCCGCCGACCAGCAGCAGCGTCGGCACCGGGATGCCCTCGACCCGCGGCAGCGGCACCAGGTCGGCGACCTGCAGCCAGCCCAGCACCACCAGCACGAGCAGCCAGAGCGCCCCGACCAGGGCCGCCGCGGTGACCAGCCACTGCAGCCCACCGACCCCGCGCTGCCACAGCGGCGTGCGGTCGGACCCCAGGTCGGTGCCGGCGACGGCCTGGTCGAGCCGGTCGGCCAGCCGCTCGGTGCTCACCTCCGTCCGCCGGCGCAGGTCGTCGGCCCACACCAGCGGCAGGCCCTCCCCCGCGGCGTCGCGGGCCCGGCGGACGGCGGTCGCCATCCCGGCCTGCTCCACCGCCCCGACCTCGGGCAGCGAGCTGCGCGCGCCCGCCTGCAGGTGCAGCCGGCGCAGCGGGTCCGGGCGCAGCTTGCCCAGCCAGCGCACCACCGGCCAGCCGGTCGCCGCGGTGCCGGCCTTGAGGGTCGAGCGCTCGACCGCCGACGTCACCGCGGGCACGCCGGCGGCGTCGGACAGCGCCCGGGTCAGCGCGGCCCGGTCGGCCCTGCGCGCCCCCGACGAGGAGGTGCCGCAGTGCTGCTGCAGGTCGCGGGCGGCGGCCCGGACGTCGGCGGTCAGCCGTTCGGTGGCCGCGCGGCGGGCGGCCACCCGGTCGGCGAGCAGGCCGGTCAGCTCGGGCAGCCCGGCACCGGTGCGGGCGCTGATCGGCAGCAGCGCGGCGTCGGCCAGGCCCTCGGCGTCCAGCAGCCGCCGCAGGTCGGCCCGGATCGTGGCGAGGTCGGCCTCTGGCAGCCGGTCGGCCTGGTTGAGCACCACGAGCAGCGCGCCGGCGTGCCCGGCCAGGGGCTCCAGGTAGCGGTCGTGCACCGCGGCGTCGGCGTACTTCTCGGGGTCGAGCACCCAGACCAGGACGTCGACCAGCTCGACCAGCCGGTCGACCTCCAGCCGGTTCTCCAGCCGGACGCTGTCGTGGTCGGGCAGGTCCAGCAGCACCAGGCCGTCCAGCGCCGCGTCCTGCGGTGTGCCGGTGGGGGCGTGCAGGTGCCGGCGGGGCACCTGCAGCCAGTCCAGCAGCGCGTCCTGCGGCTCGCCCCAGACGGTGGCGTGCGCGGTGCCGGTGGTCGGCCGGCGCACGCCGGGGGTGCTGACCTGGGCTCCGGACAGCGCGTTGAACAGGGTGGACTTGCCGCTGCCGGTGGCCCCGGCCAGCGCGACGACGGTGGCCTCGCCCAGCGCCTGCCGGGCACCGGCCTTGGCCAGCAGGGCGCGCGCCCGGCCCACCTCGGGCACCTCGAGGCGGCCCTCGGCGGCCTCGACCGCCTCGCGCAGCCCGCCGAGGCGGGCGGTGAGCCCGCGCTCAGCCACGGGCCCGCGCCACGGTGCGGGCGCTCTCCCGCAGCCCGGCGGCGTCGTCGGGGCCGGCCGCACCGTCGAGCAGCTCGGTGAAGCGCCGGTGTTCCACGTGGAGCAACGCCCCGGTCCGCTCGTCGAGGTCGCCGCGGGCCCGCTCGGCCAGCTGGCGCACCGCGGAGTCGCCGAACACCGCCTCCAGCACCCGCTGGCCCACCACCGTCGTGCCGCCGGCGACCGCGACCTCGGCGCCGGACAGGCCCGCGGTCTGCGCGAACACCGCGACCATGACGACGGCGCCGGCGCCGTTCACGCCCCAGGACAGCAGCCGGGCCCGCGACCGCTTGCCCGCGCCCTCGCCGCGGACCAGCTCCAGCACCGCGCCCTGCCAGTCACGCACCGTGCGCCCGGCGGCCTCGGTGAACTGCGGGCCCACCGTGGACAGCTCCCGCTCGCGGCCGGCGACCACCGCGGCGCCCCCGGGCAGGCCGCGCCAGGTGGTGACGGTGTCCTCGGCGGCGGTCTCGGCGGCCGAGCACAGCAGCCGCTCCACCCCGCTCTCCAGCGCGCCGGTCAGGTCCTGGGCGGGCGTGGGGCGGCCGGTGACCGCGGCGGTGACCCGGTCCCGCAGCCGACCGATGCCGGCCTGCAGCGACCGCATCCACTCCCCGGTGCCGACGAACTCCTGCCAGCGGGCGAGCACCTCACCGCGCAGCAGGGTGCCGTTGCGCACGCCCTCGTCGACGGCGGTCGCGGCCCGGCCGTAGGCGGCGTCGGCGGCGGTGCGCAGCGCCGCGGCCGCGGCGGCCTGCTCGTCGACGGCCCGGGCGATGCCGGCCACCCGGTCGTCCAGGCTGGCCAGCGCCCCGACCAGGGTCTGCCGCACCACCTCGGCCCGGGCCTCCGCGTCGGCGGCGAGCCCGCGCAGCCATCCGCGCAGCGGGGCCACCTGGTCCTCGGGCAGGAACCCCCCGACCAGCGGCCGCTCCTCGACCACCCACAGCCGGGCCTGGGCGAGCCCGGCCCGCTCGAGCATCCCGGCCAGGTCGGTGGCGACCTCGCGGGTGGCCTCCGGCGGCACCCGGTCCAGGACGACGGCCAGCGCGGTGCCGCGCTCGGCGGCGGTGCGGAGCAGGTCCCACGGGACGGCGTCGGCGTAGCGGGCCGCGGTGGTGACGAAGACCCAGAGGTCCGCGGCCGACAGCAGCTGGCCGGCGAGGTCGCGGTTGGCCTCCACCACGCTGTCGACGTCCGGCGCGTCGACCAGCGCCAGGCCCTCGGGGACCGCCGGGTGCACCTCGACCTGGACCGGCAGCACCCGGTCGTCGGCGAAGGCACCCCGGTCGGCGGGGGCGCAGACGAGCACCGGGGTGCGGGTGGTCGGCCGGAGCACCCCGGCCCGGGTCACCTCGGCCTGCAGCAGGCTGTTGACCAGCGTGGACTTCCCCGCGCCCGTCGACCCGCCGACCACCACGAGCAGCGGCGCGTCGACGTCGCGCAGCCGCGGCAGCAGGTGGTCGTCGACCTGGTCGACCACGGAGCGGACCGCCCGGACCGCGGCGTCCCGGCCCGGGGTGTCGAGGGCGAACGGGACGGCGGCGAGCTGGTTGCGCAGCCGCACCAGGTCGTCGGGCAGCGGGCCGGCGCTCGTCACCCGGGAAGTCTCCCCCGGGCCTTCCGGCTGCGCGTCCCGGCGGTGTCGGTGAGGATGGGCGCAGTTCCTGACCGACACCGTCCGAGAAGGGGAGGGCGCGGGTGCCCGCCGAAGCCGCCTGGCCGCAGTCCCCGGTCCCGGACGTCCCGGGTGACGTGTGGCGCTGGCAGCTCCCCAGCGTGCACGACGCGTCCCGCGTGCGGATGGACCTGCGCGCCCGCCTGGCGCACCCGTCGCTGACCTCGTCGTCGACCGAGGACGCCCGCGAGGGGCTCCTGCTGGCCTTCGAGGAGCTGGCCTCCAACGCGCTGCGGCACGGCGGCGGCGCCGTCGAGGCCGTCATCGTGGCCACCGCCGAGGGCTGGGTGCTGGCGCTGTCGGACGAGGCGGTCGACCGGCCACCGGTGCCCGCGGTCGACCGCGACCCGGCGCTGGGCGGCATGGGGCTGCCGATGGTGGCGCAGCTCTCGGTCGACCACGGCTGGTCCGCCGACGGCGGCCGCAAGCACGTGTGGGCGCGCCTGACCTCGGGCGTCGCCGTCCCCGGGGCCACCCCGGCCCCCCGGGGCAGCCTCGCCTGAGGGCCGCGTGACGGATCGGTCCGTTACCCACCCGTGACATCGGCGGTGACCGTCGGTTAGCGTCGGACCGATGCGTCCCCGGCTCGCCGTCCTCGCGCTCGGGGCACTCCTGGCTCTCGGCACGGCGGCCCCGCCGGCCGCCGCCGCCCCCGCCGACACCGCCGCGGTCGCCGCCGCGCAGGCCGAGGTGGACCGGGTCGCCGCCCTGGTCGCCGCCGCGGAGGAGGAGCTGGCCCGCTCGACGGTGCTGGCCGAGGCCGCCGCCGACGCCGACCGCGTCGCGCAGGAGGAGCTCACGACGGCGCAGGAGGCGCAGGCCGCCACCGCGGCCGCGCTCGCCGAGGCACAGGCCGCCACCGAGGTGGCCGAGGACGACGTGGCCACGCTGGGCCGCGAGGCGTTCATGGGCCAGCAGACCTTCGGCACCGCGCAGGTGCTGCTGGACGCCGAGAGCCCCGAGGACGTGCTGCAGCGCGCGGCCACCATGGAGCAGCTCGGGCTGGACCGCACCGGCCGGCTGGACGCCGTCGAGGCGCAGCGGGACCAGGAGCAGGCCGCGGACGCGGCAGCGCAGGAGGCCGTCGGCCGGCTGGACGCCGCCGCGCAGGCCGCCGCGGAGTCCGACGCCGCGGCCCAGCAGCAGCTGGCCGCCGCCCAGGAGTCCTTCGACGCGGTCACCGCGCAGAAGGCCGATCTCGACGCCGAGCTGCTGGCCGCGCAGACCGCGCTGCTGGAGGCGCAGGGGGTGGAGGACGCGGCGGCGGCCGCGGCCGCCGCGGCGCAGGCGTCGGTCGCCGCCGCCAGCGTGAGCAGCACCGGCGACGGCTCGCTCGTCGACGGCCGGGTCACCTCCTGCTACGGCTCGCGCTGGGGGACGACGCACTTCGGCATCGACGTCGCCGCGCCCATCGGCACGCCGATCTACGCCCCCGAGGGCGGCGTGGTCCTGGACGCCGGCCCCGCGAGCGGGTTCGGCCAGGCGGTCTACGTGCAGCACCCCGACGGCGTGGTCACCCTCTACGGGCACGTCGACAGCTTCACCGTGCGACCGGGCCAGGTCGTGTCGGCCGGGCAGCAGATCGCGACCGTGGGCAACCGCGGCCAGTCCACCGGCCCGCACGTGCACGTGGAGACCCACTACGGCGGGCTGTACGCCGACCGCCGCAACCCGGTGCCGTGGCTGACCTCGCACGGCATCTCGGTGGGCTCCTGCGGCTAGTTCCCGCTGCCCATCCCCCACCCGTTGGGCGTGCTGCCCTGCGACCCGCGGTAGGCGTCCGGGTCCGCGTGCCCCCGGCCGACGTCGGAGCCGATGTCCGGGTTCAGCCGGGCACCCCGCATCGTCGCCCGCCGGTCGTGCACCAGCATGGCGGCCAGCCCGGCCACCACCAGCACGCCCACCACGATCCAGAAGGTCGTCATGGCGGGAAGCTAGCCGCCGCGCGGCCCGCTGACCAGCGTCGGCGCCGCTCGGCGGGCCCGGCGGCCGGTCAGCGCGATCCCCAGCCCGCCGAGGACGGCGACCGCCGCGGCGCCCAGCGCGGCGTGGTCCCAGCCGGCGAGCTGGCCGGCAGCCGTCCCGGCGGGACCGGCCGCGGAGGCGACGAGGACCACGGCCGTCGTCCCGAGCGCCGCGCCGACGTAGCGGGCGGTGTTGTTGGCCCCGCTGCCCATCCCCGCCCGCTCGGCCGGCACGTGGGCCACCGCCTCCCGGCCCAGCGCCGCGTTCGCTGCGCCGTAGCCGATGCCGTAGACCAGCAGGCCGGGCAGCAGCACCGCCGGGGAGCTCCCCGTGCCGACCGCGGCCAGGGCGGCCATGCCCAGCCCGGCCACGACCAGCGCGCCGGCCAGCAGCAGCCGGCCGTCGACACCGGGCAGCCAGCGGAGCGCGACCGAGGTGGCCGTGCTGACCGCCGACCAGAACAGCACCAGCAGCGTGGCGGCCAGCAGCGAGGCGCCCAGGCCGCGCTGCACCATCGAGGGCAGGTAGGACGCCAGCCCCACCATCGCGCCGCCGGTGAGCAGCGCGCCGAGGGTCGCGGCCCGGAAGCCGGGTGCGGCGAACAGCGCCAGGTCGATCATCGGCGCCGGGCTGCGCCGCTCGGTGACCGCGAACGCGACCAGCAGCAGGGCACCCCCGACCAGCAGGACGACGCCGGCCGGGCCGGACGCGCTGCGCGACTGCACCAGGCCGGCGAGCAGTGCGGACAGGCCCGCGGCGAGCAGCACCGCGCCGGCGACGTCGGGCCGGCGCCGGGGCGCGGGGACGGCACCGGGCAGGGTGCGGTGGGCGACAAGGGCGACGCCGGTGCCGACGACCGCGGTCACCAGGTAGGTCACCCGCCACTGCGTGCCGTGGTCGAGCAGCACGGTCGCGACGCCGCCGAACCCGGTGCCCGCGCCGACGCTGGCCCCCCACACCGCCGCCGCCCGCGCCCGGTCCGGGCCCGGCGGGAACACCTGGCCGATGACGCCGAGCGCACCCGCCAGGACCGCGGCGCCGCCCACGCCCTGCACCAGCCGGCCCACCACGAAGGGCACGGTGCCGCCCGCCAGGCCGGCCACTGCGGCGCCGGCGGCGACGAGGGCCAGCCCGGCGACCAGCACGCGGCGCCGTCCCACGTCGTCGGCGAGCACCCCGGCGGTGAGCAGCGCGGCGGCCAGCCCCACGCTTATCGAGGACAGCAGCCAGGCCTGCGCACCGGGACCGGCCCCGAAGTCGGTCGCCGTCCGCACGCCGGTGCCGAGCGGGGTGACGAAGACGGCGAGCACGAGGAGGGTGGACCCGGCCGCGGTGGCCAGGGTCCGCCGGCGGGTGCGGTCGACGTCGGTCTGCTCGGGCACGGGACGACCTCCGCCGGGCTGGCTACAGTGGGGATGAGCCAGCACACCATGACACCTGGCTCAACTGCGCACAAGCGAGGTGGGGATGGACGCGCCGACCGGGGTCCGGGAGCACTGCACGATCGCGGCGACCCTGGACCTGGTGGGGTCCCGGTCGTCCCTGCTGCTGCTGCGCGAGGCGGCGCTGGGCACCCGGCGGTTCGCCGACTTCGCCGTCCGCACCGGGCTCAGCGAGCCGATGACCGCCCGGCGGCTGGCCGAGCTGGTCGACGCCGGGCTGCTCGCGCGCGCCGACTACCGCGAGCCGGGCCAGCGGGTGCGGCAGGAGTACCGGCTGACCCCAGCGGGGCTGGACTTCCTCCCGGTGATCACCGCGCTGCGGCAGTGGGGCGACGCGCACGCCGGCGTCCCCGGCGGCCCCCCGATCGCCGTGGCGCACGCCGGGTGCGGCGCGGAGGTCGTCGCCGAGGTGCGGTGCACGCACGGCCACCCCGTGCCGCCCGGCGAGTCCGTGGTCACCCACCTGCGCTGAGGCCGGCCCCGCCCACGCCGGCGTCAGAGGTGGGCGCCGCAGCGGCGCGCGGCGAGCACGGCCAGGGTGCGGGTCGTGCGCAGCACCTCCTCGATGCGCACCTGCTCCCGCGGGGCGTGCGCGAACCGGACGTCGCCGGGGCCGTACTGCAGCGTCGGGATGCCGCTCAGACCGGTGTAGAGCCGCAGGTCGCTGCCGTAGGGCGCCGCCGCGGCCGCCGCCGTCCGGCCCTCGACGTCGTGCACCGCGCGGGTGACCTCGCCGAGCAGCGGGTGGCCCTCGGCGAGCCGGCCGCTGGCGAACTGGCCGCCGGTCCAGGCCAGCCGCACCGGGTGGTCGCGCAGCCACGGGTCACCGGCGGCGAGGTCGTCCAGGGCGCGGCGCAGTGCGGCCCGCGCCTCCTCCGGTGCCTCGCCGAGCCGGACGCCCATGCGGCCCTCGGCGACCAGCACGTCGGGGACGCTGCTGGCCCAGTCACCGGCGCGGAGCGTGCCGACCGAGATGGGGTAGGGCAGCGGCTGGCCGGCGAACAGCGGGTGCGGCGCGGCGTTGCGCTCCCGCTCCAGCTCGGTGAGCGCGGCGAACACCGGCAGGAACGCCTCCACGGCGCTGTGCCCCTCCAGCCGGGTGCTGCCGTGCGCGGCCCGGCCGTCGACGGTGAGCTCGAAGGTCAGCGCCCCGGCGTTGGCCACCAGTACCCGCCCGCTGGTCGGCTCGGTGATCACCGCGGCCTCGCCCCGGTGCCCCCGGACCACCGTCGCGAACGCGCCCAGCCCGCCGTCCTCCTCGGAGACCACGGAATGCACCGCGAACGGGCGCTCCAGCCGCACCCCGGACGCCGCGAGGGCCCGGGCCACGCCCAGGTTGACCGCGCAGCCGGCCTTCATGTCGCAGGCACCGCGGCCGTGCACCGCGCCGCCGCGCACCGCGCCGCTGAACGGGTCGCGGTCCACCCACTTGCCCAGGTCGCCGGTGGGGACGACGTCGACGTGCCCCTGCAGCACCAGGGCCGGCACCCCGGCAGGGCCGAGCACGCCCACCACGCCGACGCCCTCGGTGCGCGGCGCCTCGGTGCCCGGGAAGTCCGGGTGCGCGGCCAGCGCGGGCAGGTCCAGCGCCCAGGTGTCGACGTCGAAGCCGAGCCGGGTCAGCGCCGCCGCCTGCTGGTGCTGCTCCTCGGTCTCCGCGTCCGAGCCGGTGGTGCTGGGCACCCGGATCGACCGGACCAGGTCCTCCACCACGCCCTGCTCGTCGATCGCGTCCAGCACGGCGAGCTCGGCCCGGGACAGCGCCCGGTCCTGCACACCGACCAGATCGGCCACTGCGGTCATGTCGCCCTCTCCTCGAGCGTCCCCCGGGCGCGCCTGCCGCCCCGGCGGCGACATCGTGGCCGCTGCGGGGGGCCAGGCAGAAGAGCGTCATCCGTGGGTCGCTCCATACCTGGTATGCATCCGGGGTGCTCGACCTCCGCCAGCTCGCCGCCCTGTGCGCGGTCGCCGACGCCGGCTCGGTCTCCCGGGCCGCGGCGGCGCTGGGGTGGAGCCAGCCGACCGTCACCCACCACCTGCGGGGCCTGGCCCGCGAGCTGGGCACGCCGGCGGTCTCGGCGACCCCGACCGGCTCCCGGCTCACCCCGGCGGGCGCCGAGCTGCTGCCCCATGCCCGGGCCGTGCTGGAGCGCAGCGAACGCGCGCTGGCCGAGGTGCGCGCGTTCGCGCGGGACCGGCGCCGGCGGGTGGTGCTGGGCATCTACCCCTCGGCGGGGCTGCTGCTCCTGCCGCACCTGCTGTCCTGGTCCCGCGCGCAGGGCGTGCGGATCACCGTCCGGGAGGCCGAGGTCGCCGTCCTGCGCCGGGACCTGGCCGAGCTGCGGGTCGACGCGGCGGTGGTCTACACCAGCGCCGCGGACACCCGGCCGGTGCCGCCGGGCTGCGACCGGCGGGTGCTGGCCGAGGAGCCGCTGAGCCTGCTGGTCCCGGCCGGGCACCGGCTGGCCGGGACGCTGGCCGGGGTGGAGCTGGAGGACCTCGCCGAGGAGGACTGGATCCTCTCCGCCCAGCCCGACGAGCCGATCGAGCTGCTGCTGCGGGCGGCGGCGGGCGCGGTGGGGTTCCGCCCGCGGGCCCGCGCGCGCAGCGACGACTACCTGCTGGTGGCCGCCTACGTGGCGGCCGGGCTCGGCATCTCGCTGGTGCCGGCGTCGATCGCCGACCGGACGGCCGAGGGGGTGGTGGGCGTCCCGGTGGCTGACGACGCCCTGCACCGCAGCGTCGAGCTCATCGCGCACTCCGGGGTGGACGAGCAGCTGGTGGCCGAGCTGACCGCGGCGGCCCGCCGCATCCTGCGGGGCTGAGCCACCGCGGGCCGTGTGCACCGGACCCTCTTCTCGAACCCGGTGCACCCGACTGCGTGGAGTGTGGCACCTCATTGCGCACAACAGAAGAGGGCGCGCCACCCGGACGGGTCAGGCCGGCAGCGGGGCCCCCGCAGCGGCGACCAGGCCGAAGAGGTCCTTGGGGTCGGCCGGGTCGGCGACCAGGTCCAGCTCGGTCGACCACGGCGTGCCCCGGACGGCGTCGGCGAGCCAGCACAGCGCGCTGAAGTCCTCGACGGCGAACCCCACCGAGTCGAAGAGGGTGACCTCGTCGGCCCGCGTGCGGCCCGGACGGCGCCCGGCCAGCACCTCCCACAGCTCGGTGACCGGCGAGTCGGCGGGCAGGGCCTGGATCTCGCCCTCGACGCGGGTCTGGGCCTCGAACTCGATGAACACGCTCGCGGCGCGCACCAGCTCGACGGGCAGCTCGGTCTTGCCGGGGCAGTCGCCGCCGATGGCGTTGAGGTGGGTGCCGGGGGCGACGTCGGCGGCGTCGAGCACGAGGGCCCGGGCCTTGTCCGCGGTGCAGGTGGTGACGACGTCGGCGCCGCGCACCGCCTCGCCCGCCGTCGCGCACAACGTGACGGTGAACCCGGCCGGCTGCAGGTGGCGGACCAGCTTGGCGGCGGCGGCCGGGTCGGGGTCGAACACCGCGAGGTCGGTGATGCCCAGGGCGGTGCGCATGCCCCAGGCCTGGAACTCCGCCTGGCTGCCGGCGCCGACCAGGGCCAGCCGGCGCGCGTCGGGCCGGGCCAGCGCGCGGGCCGCCACCGCGGAGGTCGCCGCCGTCCGCACGGCGGTCAGCAGGGTCATCTCCGCCAGCAGCAGCGGGTAGCCGGTGTCGACGTCGGCCAGCGCGCCGAACGCGGTCACGGTCTGGAAGCCGCGCTCGGGGTTGGTCGGGTGGCCGTTGACGTACTTGAACCCGTACCGCTGCCCGTCGCTGGTCGGCATCAGCTCGATGACGCCGATCGGCGAGTGGCTGGCCACCCGCGGGGTCTTGTCGAACTCCGCCCAGCGGACGAAGTCCGCGTGCACCCGCTCGGCGACCTGGGCGATCGCCGGGCCCACGCCGGTGGCGGCCAGCAGCCGCGCCATGTCCTGCACACCCACGAACGCGGTCATGCCCGCTCCTCCTGTCGCAGCTCGAGGGTGCAGCACTTGACGCTGCCCCCCGCCTTCACCAGCTCGTCCAGCTCGATCCCGACCGGCTCGAAACCGGCCGCCCGCAGGTCCGCGGCGAGCGTCGTCGCCGCCACCGGCAGCAGCACGTGCCGGCCGTCGGAGACCGCGTTCAGCCCGAAGGCCAGCGCGTCGGCCTCGGTCGCCTCGACCGCGCCGGGGAACAGCGTGCGCACCACCTGCTGGCTGCTGGCCGAGAACGCGGCCGGGAACCAGGCCACGGTGGTGTCGTCGAGCACCGCCAGGCAGGTGTCCAGGTGGTAGAAGCGCGGGTCGACCAGCTGCAGGGAGACGACGGGGACGCCGAGCACCTCCTGGGCCTCGGCGTGCGCGGCGCGGTCGGTGCGGAAGCCGGTGCCGGCCAGCACCAGGTCCCCGACCACGGCGAAGTCGCCCTCGCCCTCGTTGGTGTGCACCGGCTCGTGCACCGCGATGCCGAGCTCGGCCAGCAGCTCCCGGTGCAGCGCAGCCTCGGGCCGGCGCTCGGGGTGCAGGAAGGCCGCACCCAACGCGCGGCCACCGACGACCAGGGCGCCGTTGGCGGCGAAGACCATGTCCGGCAGGCCGGGGCCCGGCGCCAGCAGGTCGACCCGGTGGCCGAGCGACTGGTAGGCAGCGACCAGCCCCGACCACTGGCTCATCGCCCGGTCGCGGTCGACGGGGACGGCGGGGTCCATCCACGGGTTGAGCACCGACACCACGTCGAAGTGGGTCGGCGGGCACATCACGAAGTGCCGGGTGCGCGCGGTGCGCTCCGGTGCAGGGGCGGCCTGCTGGACGGGGAAGGTCACCGATCCATGGTCGGGCCGCGCGCCCACGCAGTCGATCCCCGGCCGTTGTGCCGTACCGTCGATCCGTTGCGTTCTGGCCGCTCCAGGTGCAACGCTTCGCCGGTGATCGTCGACGACATCGACCGCGGGATCGTGACCGCCCTGCAGCGCGACGCCCGGGCCACCTTCGCCGAGATCGGCGACGAGGTCGGGCTGTCCGCGCCGGCGGTCAAGCGGCGGGTGGACCGCCTGCTGGCCTCGGGCGCCATCCGGGGGTTCACCGCGGTGGTCGACCCCGCGGCGCTGGGCTGGTCGACCGAGGCCTACGTCGAGGTCTCCTACTCCGGCGTGGTCTCCCCGCGCCGGCTGACCCAGGACCTCGGCGCGCTGCCCGAGGCGGTGAGCGCCTGGACCGTCTCCGGGGCGCCCGACGCCGTCCTGCAGGTGCAGACCCGCGACGTGCGGCACCTGGAGGAGGTGCTGCAGCGCATCCGCGGCCTGCCCGACGTCACCGGCACGCAGACCGAGATCGTGCTGTCCCGCCTCTTCCAGCGCGCCGCCGTCCCCCCGGTCTGATCAGCGGGGGCGCAGCACGTAGCCGGTGTAGCCGTAGTCGCCGGCGTGCGCGGCGCGCACCGCGACCTCCTCGCCCACCTGGTCCAGCAGGGCCCCGTCGACGCCCTCGGCGCGCAGCTGCTCGATGCGGGCCGCCAGCGGGTCGTAGTAGGCGGCCCAGTCGGCGTCGGGCAGCAGGTAGGTGGCGTGCACGACCCACCCGGCGGCGCGGAAGGCCTCGACGTCGCCGGCCGTGCTGCGCATCGCGGGGTAGCCGCGGTCCCAGAAGGCGCGGGCACCCGGGGCGGGGGCGGCCGTCGTCCACCCGCACTCGGTGAGGACGACGGCACCGCCGGGCGCGAGCAGCGGCCGCCACCCCGCCAGCGCCGCGTCCACCCCCACCGTGTACGCCGAACCCTCGGCCCACACCAGGTCGACCGTGCCCGGCGCCAGCGGGAGCGCGTCGATCGAGGCCCGCAGCGGGTGCACCCGGTCGGCCACCCCCGCGGCGCGGGCGCGCTCGGCGACGGCGGCGAGGAAGGGGGCGTGCAGGTCGACCGCGGTGACGTCGCCCCCGGTCAGCCCGGCGAGCAGCACCGACGCCGGGCCGGTGCCGCAGCCGGCGTCCAGGACCCGCGGCCGGTCGGGCAGCGGACCGGCCAGGGCGAGCAGCAGCTCGGTGGTCCGGCGCGAGCCCGGCGCCTCCCGGGGCAGGCCGGTGTGGGCGAGCCAGAAGACGTCGGACAGGTCCACCACGCGGGGCAGGCTGCCAGCCCGGGCCCCGGGCCCGCCACCGACTTCCCCGGACGTCAGCCGCGGGCGGTCCACGCCGACCACAGGTCGGCGTAGCGGCCGCCCGCGGCGACCAGCTCGGCGTGGGTGCCCTGCTCCACGACCCGGCCGGCGGCCAGCACCACCACCCGGTCGGCCCGGGCGGCCTGGGTCAGCCGGTGCGCCACCACCAGCGTGGTGCGCCCGGCGGTGGCGGCCGTCGCGGCCTCCTCCAGGTCCCGGGCGCCCGCGCTGCCGGCCTCGGCCGTGGCCTCGTCGAGCACCGCGACCGGCGGGTCGGCGAGCACCAGCCGGGCCAGCGCCAGCTGCTGGGCCTGCGGGGCGGTCAGCGTGCGCCCGCCGTCGCCGACGAGGGTGCCCAGGCCCAGCCCGAGGGCCCAGTCCGCGCCCACGGTGCGCAGCGCGGCGGCCACCTCGGCATCGGTGGCACCGGGGCGGGCCAGCCGGACGTCGTCGGCCAGCGTCCCGGCGAACACGTGCACCTCCTGGCTGACCAGGCCGACGTGCGCGCGCAGGTCGGCCGGCGCGCCGTCCACCAGCACCTCGCCCGCGGTGGGCCGCAGGGCACCGGCCAGCACCCCGGCCAGCGTGGTCTTGCCCGCCCCCGACGCCCCCACCAGCGCGACGCGCTCCCCCGGCGCGAGCACCAGGTCGACGTCGGCGAGCACCGGTGCCCCGCCGTAGGAGTGGCCCACCCCGCGCAGCTCGACCGCCGGCCGCCCGGACGCCGGTGCCGGCGACGGCGGCACCGGCAGGTCCGCCACCCCGACCATCCGCACCAGCGAGGCGCCGGCGGACTGCACGTCGTCGAAGGTGACCAGCAGCAGCCCCAGGGGGCCGAACAGCCGGTGGAACAACAGCGCCGCCGTCGTCACCGCGCCGACCGTGGTGTCGCCGTCGCGCACCAGCCAGAACCCGACCGCGAGGACGGCGGCCAGCCCGACGTACTCGGCCCGGTTCATCCGCCAGCCGAAGTCGGTGAACAGCCGGAAGACCCCGAGCGTGATCCGCAGCGCCTGGCCCGACCGCTCGTCGACCACCGCGCGGTGCCGGGCCTCGTCGGCGTAGGCGTGCACGGTGTCCACCCCCTGCAGCGAGGAGACCAGGGCCTGCGACCGCTCCCCCATCGCCACCCGCTCGGCGGCGTACCGCGGCGCCGAGCGCGGCAGGTACCAGCGCAGCGCCAGCACGTACAGCGGGAGCGCGAGCGCCCCGGCCAGCGCCAGCCGCCAGTCCAGGGCGCCCAGGCCCACGAGCGTGAGCAGCACCGTCAGCCCGGCCGCGGCGACCTGCGGCAGCGCGCTGGTCACCGCCTCGGCGACCTTCGCGACGTCGTCGGTGACGCGGGACAGCAGGTCGCCGCCGCGCACCCGGTCCAGCGTCGCCGAGGGCAGGTGCAGCGCCCGGTCCACCACGGCCTCCCGCAGCCGGGCCAGCACGGTCTCCCCGAGCCGGGCCACCAGCACCGTCGACACCCCGGTCAGGACGGCGGCCAGCACCGCCGCCCCCAGCAGCGCCCACGCGTAGGGCCACACCGACCCGGTGCCGCGGTCGACGGCGTCCACCAACCGGCCCAGCACCGCCGGGGCCAGCAGACCGGCCGCGGCGGCCGCGACCGCCGACAGCGCGGTCGCCGCGGTGGCCAGCGGCCGCGCGCGCAGCTGCGTCCAGACCACCCGGCCGGCCCGGCGCGGGGTGGCGACCGGGAGCAGGGAGCCGGTCACCGCAGCACCGCCGCGGCGTAGCCGGCGTGCCCGGTCAGCTCGGCGTGCGTGCCGACCGCCTCGACCGACCCGCCGCGCAGCACCACGACCCGGTCGCAGCGGCCCAGCAGCGCCGGGCTGCTGGTGACCAGCACCGTCGTCCGGCCGGCCCGCAGCCCGCGCAGGCCGTCGGCGACGTCGGCCTCGGTGACCGCGTCGACCGCCGTGGTCGGGTCGTGCAGCACCAGCACGTCCGGGGCCCGCAGCAGGGCGCGGGCCAGGCCGACCCGCTGCCGCTGCCCGCCGGACAGCGACCGGCCGCGGTCGGCCACCGGCAGGTCCAGGTCGGGCAGGTCGGCGGCGCCGGCCGCGGCCAGGGCGCGGGTCAGCGCGGTGTCGTCGGCGGCGCCGGCCGGGTCCAGCGCGGTGCGCAGGGTGCCCTCGAACAGCACCACCGCGTGCGGCTCGACCAGCACCCGGGCGCGGACCGCGGCCGGGTCCAGCGCGGCGGCGTCCGCGCCGTCCAGCAGCAGCTCCCCGGGCGTGACCGGCCGGCGCAGGCCGAGCAGGGCCACCAGCGACTCGGCGTCGGCGGGGTCGGGTGCCACCACCCCGAGCACCTCGCCGGGTTCCACGTGGAACCCGGCTGCGGGCACCGCGAGCGCCCCCGGGCCCGGCCGCGGTGCGGCGCCCACCGGGTGCAGCGGCTCGGCGGTGAGCACGGCGACCAGCCGGGCCGCCGACGCGCGGGCCTCGGCCACCTTCTGGCCGGCGAAGCCGAGCAGGCCGACCGGCTCGGCGAGGAACTGGGCCAGCCCCACGACGGTCACCAGCTGGCCGACCGTCATCGCCCCGTCCAGCGCCAGCGCACCGGCCACCCCGGCGACGGCGACGCCGAACAACCCGCTGCCCAGCACGGTCGCACCGCGGTAGGCACCGATGGCGCCCGCCGAGCGCAGCGTGGAGGCCAGCGCGGCACGGCTGGCCCGCCGGTAGCGGTCGGCGGCGGCGTCCTCGGCGCGGATCCCGCGCAGCACCCGGGTGCCGCGGACCAGGTCGGCGGCCAGGCCGGCGGCGCGGGCGACGTCGGCCTGCTGGGTGGCGGTGCGCCGGGTCAGCCACGGGCCCAGCAGCTGCAGCAGCCCGACCAGCAGCGGCGCGCCGAGCAGCACGCCGACGCCCAGCGGCACGCTGACCGCCAGCAGCCCGAAGGCCGACACCACCAGCGCGGTCGTCCCGGCCACCACCAGCGAGGCGGCCTCGACCACCCGGCCGGCCCGCTCGGCGTCGTCGGTCGCGGTGCTCAGCAGCTCCCCGGCCGGGGGCGCACCGCGCAGGCCGTGCGGGTCGAGCACCCGGGCGGCCACCTCCACCCGCAGCCGGTGCGTCTCGGTCCACCAGCCGGTGACCACGTGCCGGGCCCCGTACCGGTAGGCCTGGGAGAGCACGACGAACAGCAGCGCCGTGGCCGCCAGGCAGGCCAGCAGCGCCGGCACCGAGCCGGTGGCGACCGCCCGGTCGATGGTCACGCCGATGGCCACCGGGACCAGCGCCTCGCACGCCTGGTGCAGCGACAGCAGCACGGTGGCGGCCCCGAGCTCGCGCGGGTGCCGGCGCAGCGCCCGCCGCAGCAGGCCGTCCGCCGTCCTCGGGTGCCCGTCCATGTGAGGGCACCCTAACCGGCCGCTAGGCGCGCGGGCGGCGGTGGCCCCGGCGCTGCACCCGGCCGACCACGCGCTGCACCTTCGAGGGCGTGTGCTCGGGGTCGAGCAGCTCGGTGTCGGCCAGCAGGGTGTCGATCAGCCCCTGCCGCGGCGGCTGGAAGGGCTGCAGGGAGCGGCCGGTGTCCCGGCGCAGGGCCTCGACCGCGGCCAGCAGCGAGCCGCCGTGCGCGGCGACCGCGGCGGCGACGTCGTCCGGGCCGACCCCGAGGTGCTCGGCGAGCAGCCGGTCACGCACGCCGAGCACCGCCGCGGAGATCTCCGCGCGCCGCGGGTCACCGGCGGGTGCCTCGATGGTGAGGTCGCACTCGGTGTCCAGGCCCATCGACCGGTTGTTCAGGTTCGAGGAGCCGATGCGCAGCAGCCGGTCGTCGACGACGCACACCTTGGCGTGCACGTAGACCGGCGCGCGCTTCTCGGTGACCGGCACGTAGACGCCGAACCGGCCGTGCACGTCGGCCTTGCGCACCATGCCCAGCAGCTTGGCGCGGGCGGTGCCCATCGCCTTCTCCTCGAGCCACCCGTCGGCGGTCTCGGGGTTGACGACGACGAACTCGGGGCCGTCCTCCTCGCCCAGCCGCTCGGCGATGGCCTCGGCGACCCGGCGGTTGGCGAAGTACTGGCTCTCGATGTAGACGCACCGGCGGGCGCTGGCGACCATGGCCAGCCACAGGTCCTCGATCTCGTGCACCAGCTCCCAGTCGCGGTGCCGCGGCCGGGTGCGCGAGATGGCGACGTCGACGTCGGACAGCAGCACCGGCACCTGCTCGGGCCAGCAGTGCTCCACGCCCTCGACGGGGTCGAGGTCCTCGCCGGTGCCCGCGGCCCAGCGCCGCCGGGCCAGGTCGCCCAGGGCCTTGGCCGCGGGGCCGGAGACCAGGCTGGTGACGTCGTGCCAGGGCTGGGTGGTGCGGGCCGAGCGCGGCCGGTGCCGGTGCCGCTGGCGGTCCAGGTGCTCGGAGGTGTCCCAGCGGTCGGCGGTGACGTCGATGCCGCCGGCGAAGGCCAGGCAGTCGTCGACCACCACGATCTTCTGGTGGTGCGCGCCGCCGAGGGGGTGGTGGGTGTCGACCCGCAGCTGCAGCCGGTCGGGGGTGCGCCGGTTGATCAGCACCAGCGGGGCCAGGCCGCGGCCCAGCGCCTCGAGCATGCCCAGGTCCCACTGGAGCACGCCGACGAACAGGTCGGGGTTGCGCTCCACGGCCGCGGCCAGCACCCGGCCGACGCGGTCGTCGCGACCCCGTCCCGGTGCCCGCGGGTCCATCCGGATGCGGGGGTCGAAGTCCCAGCCGATGAACAGCACCTGCCGCTGCGCCTGCAGCACCACCTGCTTGAGGGTGGCGAAGTAGTCGGCGGCGTCGACGAAGACCGCGTGCCGGGTGGCCTGCTCGATCCGCCAGACGGTCTCGCCGGGCACCAGCACGCTGCCCTCGACCGGGGCCGGGTCGACCGGCTCCCGCGGGCTCGGGACGACGGCGGCGAACCCGCCGGTCCCCGGGTCGGTGCGGGTGCCCTCCTCCCCCGGGGCCGTCACGGGTGCTTCGTCGAGTAGGCGGCCGCGGCGTCGCGGAGGCTCTTGGTCGGCCGCAGCCAGGCGCCGTCCGGCGGCAGGGAGTCCAGCCGGACCCGGTCCAGCGGCGCCGCGAAGGCCCCCGGCACGTCCTCGATGTCGACGAAGTGCAGCAGGTCGGAGCTGATCGCGTAGCCGGCGACCTCGGAGAAGGCGACGACGACGACGTCGGTGCCGGCGCGGGCGAGGTCCTCGAGCGGCTCGGCGAAGTTGCGGCCGTCGCCGGAGAACACCACCAGCCGGCGCAGCCGGTGGCTGGCCGCGCGCACCTCGATGTGGTCGAGCATCGACTGGTCGATGTCGTCGTCCGGGCGGCTCTTGGGCCGGGCGAACACCGAGTAGCCGAAGCTGCGCAGGGCCTCGACCCAGCCGCGCAGCGTGGTCACGTGCTGCGGGGGCACGTTGGCGAACACGCAGGCCTCGACGTCGTCGGCGCCGCCGCGCCCGGGCTCGCCGGACCCGCCGACGAACCAGGCGGCGATGGCGTCGAAGCGCGGGCGGGAGGCCGCGGTCGGCCGGGCACCGATGACCGTGGCCAGGGTCATGTCGATGTTCGGGGCGTCCCACACCAGCAGGTCCAGCGCGGGGCGGTCCACGGCCACGCCGGACCCGGGGTCGGTGGTCTCGGTCGCGGTCACCGGGTCAGTGTGCCGGGTCGCGGGGGCGACCGGGGCCGGAGCGGGTGCCGGGGTCACCCGCTCCGGGGGTCCGGCCGGCGCGGTGGCGCGCCGGGCACGTCGTCGCCGGGGGGTCTCCACCGGTGCATCGTCGCAGCCGTCACGCCGGCGACGCTGGACGGTCTTGTTCCAGGTCTCATACAGTTCGTGGCTGCCGCACAGCATCGACGGGGGAGGCGTCCTGGCCGAGATCTCCAGGCGGGACCGCAAACGGGAGCGCACCCGCGAGCAGATCGTCACCGCCGCACGCGCCCTGTTCCTGGCGCAGGGCTTCGAGAACACCACCGTCCTGCAGATCGCCCGGACCGCCGACGTCGCCGTGCAGACGGTGTTCAACCACGCGCCGAGCAAGGAGGCGCTGTTCTTCCTCGGGCGTGTCCCGTACGCGCTGGAGATGCCGCAGCTGCCGCCGGCCGAGGTCGAGGAGGACCCGGCCGACGTCCTGGTGCGGCACCTGACCGAGCGGACCTTGGGCTACCTGCACTCGCTGGAGGACCCCGACAACCTGGCGATGGCCGGGCAGATCGACTCCTCGCCGGTGCTGGCCAGCTACGAGCGCACCATCCTCGCCGAGACCGAGCAGGGCCTGACCGCCACCATCGCCGAGCAGCTGCCCGACGTCGACGCGCCGTGGGCGGCCGCGCTGCTGCTGGCCACCACCCGCACGCACGCGCACGCCCACCGACGGGCGCTGGTGCCCGGCGTCCCGGCCTGCGAGGCCCTGTCGCGGGTGCAGCAGGAGCTGCCCGGCCACCTCCGCGCCGTCCTCGCCGTCTGCACCCCGGCCGGGCTCGCCGTCCGCTGACGGCGTCTCCGCGGAGACGCCGCCGCGCACACCGGGTCGCCGTCCGAGCACGGTCCGGGTTCTTGTCGGACCCCGCCGCCATCCTGTCGAACACCAGTTCGAGCCAAGGAGGCGACGTGCACGCGGTGGTCGAGGACGTGACGGAGGACGCCGACCGGGAGGACGAGCAACGCAGGGCCGAGCAGCAGGCCGTCGAGGCGCTGGCCACCCGGTTGCGGTCCGGAGCGGTGGCCATCGCGGCCGCGACGGCGGCGTGGCTGGCCCTGGTCGAGGAGTTCGACCGGCGGCGGGGGTGGGCCCTCCCGGGCGTGACGTCGTGCGCGCACTGGCTGGCCTGGCAGTGCGGCCTGAGCCCGGGCGCAGCACGCGAGCACGTCCGGGTGGCCCGGGCCCTGCGCACGCTGCCGGCGGTGACGGCCGCCTTCGGCGCCGGGCAGCTGTCCTACGCCAAGGTCCGCGCGGTCGTCCGGGTGGCCACCGAGGAGACCGAGCAGACCCTGCTCCGGCTGGCCGAGCACACCACGGCGTCCCAGCTCGAGCGGGTCGTCGCCGGGTGGCGCCGCTCCGACGACCGGACCACGGCCCACACCCGCGTCCGCGCCGAGGAGGCCGACCAGGAGGCGCGGGCCGAGGCCGAGGAGGCCGGTGCCACGCCCGACGAGGCGCTGGTGGCCGGCCGGCGCGCTGCCGCCCAGGTCTGGGCCGACCGATGGCCCGAGGGCGCCGACGCCACCGCCCGCCACCGCGGCCCCGAGCACCGGTTCGACTGGCGCGACGAGGGTGACGGCACGGTCTCCCTGCACCTGCGGTTGCCGGCCGAGCACGCCGCCGAGGTCGTCGCCGCCGTCGAGAACTGGGCCGAGGTGCTCGGCCGACGCGAGCGCGTGGCCCGCACCGCAGCCGACGACGAGACGGGCGGGTCCGCGGCCGATGCGTCCGCGCGCAGGGAGCACCGGGTCACCGTGGGCCGTGCCACGGCCTTCGTCGACCTGGTGCGCGCCGGGGCAGGCCACGTCGACACCCGGCCCGGCGACCCAGCGCGCCGCGAGGTGCTGGTGCGGGTCGACGCGACCGTCCTCGCCGACGACCTCGCCGCCGGTCAGGCGTCGATCGACGGTGTCGCGGCGCTGAGCCCGGCCCAGGCGCGACGGCTGGCGTGCGACGCCGCGGTCACCGCGGTCCTCGTCGACGGCGCCCGCGTGCTCGCCTGCGGCCGGACCCGCCGGCGGGCGAGCACGGCCCAGCGCCGGGCCCTGTTGGTCCGCGACGGCGGCTGCGCGCGGCCGGGGTGCTCCGAGGACCGTCCCGAACGGCTGCACGCCCACCACCTGCGGCACTGGCTGCACGGCGGGCGCACCGATGTCGACAACCTGGTCCTGCTGTGCGACCGCGACCACGGGGCAGTGCACGACCTCGACCTCACCCTGCACCGCCGGTCCGGACGGCTCCTCGCCCACGCGGTCGACGGGACCCCGGTGTGGCAGGACGAGCACGCCGACCGTGGGGCGGAGTCGTTCGTCGACACCCCCTCGGACCTGCCGCTCGGCTGGGCGGCCAACGGTGAGCGCCTCGACGTCCGGTACGCCGTCGGGGTGCTGCTGGACAACCGGGAGGTGCTCCGGCGCCACCGGGTGGCGCACGACGCCGCCGCCGAGGCCGCCGAGGCCGCCGAGGCCGCAGGGAACCTGCCGCTGGCAGGCTGACCGGGTGCGCACCACGAGCAGCCGCGAGGTCTACCGCAACCCCTGGACCCGGGTCCGCGAGGACGTCGTCGTCCGTGAGGACGGCAGCACCGGCGTGTACGGAGTGGTGGAGAAGCCGCACTTCGCGCTGGTCATCGCGGCCGAGGACGACGGGTTCTGGCTGGTCGAGCAGCACCGGCACCCGGTCGGCCGGCGCTGCTGGGAGTTCCCGCAAGGCACCTGGTCGCACGGCGCGTCCGGGAGCCCGGCGGACCTGGCCCGCGCCGAGCTGGCCGAGGAGACCGGGCTGCGCGCGGCCGACCTGCGCCACCTGGGCCACCTCGACGTCTCCCCCGGCCTGTCCACGCAGGAGTTCGACGTGTGGCTGGCCACCGGGCTGACGCCCGGGCCGACCGCGCGGGAGGTCACCGAGGCCGACATGGTGCACGCCTTCGTGCCCGAGACCGAGCTGGTGGCCCGCATCGCCGCCGGCGGGTTCACCGACGGGCCCTCGCTGGCCGGCTACGCGCTGCTGCTGCTCGACCGGGGGCGCTGACCCTCAGGCCCGGCGGACCAGCCGGCGGCGCGGCTGCCGCCGGTGGAAGGGCTGCGGCCGCAGCGGCCGCCAGTCGGCGCGGGTCACCGCGTACTCGACCTCGCCGAGCTCGGCGCCGGTGATCGGGGCGGTGCGGTCCTCGGTGTAGGTCCGCCGCCAGGTCAGCCCCAGCTTCTCCATCACCCGCCGGGACCCGGTGTTCACCGCGAGCGTGGTGGCCACGACCTCGTCGACGTCGGTGCTGGCGAACGCCGCGTCGACGAGCACGGCCGCACCCTCGGTGGCCAGCCCGCCGCCCCAGTAGGAGCGGTGCAGCCGGTAGCCCAGCTCCACGGCGGCGACGGTCTCGGTGACCATCGGCCGCAGCTCGAACCAGCCGACGAAGGCGTCGGTGGCGCGGTCCTCGGCGGCCCAGTAGCCCAGCGGCAGCGGGCCGTGGTCGGCCAGCAGCCGGGGCAGGTCCCGGTCGCGCACCCGCGCGGCCGGGACGGGCCGGCCGGTGCCCAGGTGGCGCATGACCTCCGGGTCGCCGTGCAGCGCGACCACGGCGTCGCCGTCGGCCGGGCGGACCGGGCGCAGCCGCAGCCGCGGGGTGACCAGCGGCGGCACCACCGGCCGGTCGCCGGGCCCGGGCAGGACCGGGCGCGGGTGCGCCAGCCGCCGCCTCAGGTCGATCGCCATCGTCCCCACGCTAACGCCGTCGCCCCGTGAGCCCCCGCAGCCGGGGGCGCGCGTCGTCCCTCCCGCCGCAGCCGTCCCACGGGAGCACCCCGGTCAACGCCGCCGGCGCCACCAGGGACGGCGGGCAGGCGCGGCCGGGGGCGGTGCGGCGGGCGCGGGCGTCGGCCGGGCCGCCCGCCAGGCGGCGACCAGGGCCTCCTCGTCGTGCTTGCGGACGACGACCGGCGGCCCGTCCAGCGGGGTGCGCCAGGACGCCGCCACCCGGTCGTTGAACTCCCGCACCGCGGCCCGCACCCGGTCCTCGCGGGTCAGCGCGGCGAGCCGGTCGGGCAGGTCGTCGCGCTCACGGCCCAGCCCGAGGGAGGGCGGCAGGAAGGCCGCGTCCGGCTCCTGCCGGCGGGCCCAGGCCAGCGCCCAGGTGTAGCTGTCCTGCGGGCCGTCGTCCCGGGGCAGCGGCTTGCCCGCACCCGGGAGGTCGGCGAAGGCGCCGCGCTCGTCCGCCGTCCGGATCTGGTGGTCGACCCAGGTCTCGAAGGACATGCCCTCGGGCTTGCGCTGCGTCACCCCGCCCAGGTTCCCACCGCTAGGCGGGGGCGACCACCGCGCGCTCGACGATCTCCCCGGCGGCGGTGCCGGCCGGCAGCGTGCCGAGGACGCTGCCCCAGTCCCCGGCCAGCCGGGTGGCGCAGAAGGCGTCGGCGACCGCGCCGGGGGCGTGCTGCAGCAGCAGCGAGCCCTGCAGGCACAGCGCCAGCAGCGAGGCCACCCGGCGGGCGCGGAAGGGCAGGTCGACCGGGTCGGCGAGCTCGGCCCGCAGCCGCGCGACGGCGGCGTCGAACCGGTCGTCGGCACCGGCGGCGGCACCGACCTCGGCGAGGACGGCGGCCACCGACGCGGAGTCCCGCTCCATCGCGCGCAGCACGTCCAGGGCGATGACGTTGCCGCTGCCCTCCCAGATCGAGTTCAGCGGCGACTGGCGGTACAGCCGCGGCAGCACCGACTCCTCGACGTAGCCGTTCCCGCCGAGCACCTCCAGCGCCTCGGCCACCACGGCCGGCGTGCGCTTGCAGACGTGGAACTTCGCCGCGGCCCCGGCCAGCCGCAGGAAGTCGGCCTCCCCGGCGTCCTGCGCCGCGGCCAGCCGGACCGCCAGCGCGGTGGCCGCCTCGCTCTCCACCGCCACGTCGGCGAGCACGTTGCGCATCAGCGGCTGGTCGACCAGCAGCGCGCCGAACGCCGAGCGGTGCCGGGCGTGGTGCAGCGCCTGGGTGAGCGCGGCGCGCACGGTGGCCGCCGAGCCCAGCACGCAGTCCAGCCGGGTGGTGGTGACCATGTCCAGGATCGCCCGCACGCCGCGGCCGGGCTCCCCCACCAGCCAGCCGACGGTGCGGTCGAACTCGACCTCCGACGAGGCGTTGGACCGGTCGCCCAGCTTGTCCTTGAGCCGCTGCAGCCGGAAGACGTTGCGCCCGCCGTCGGGCAGCATCCGCGGCACCAGGAAGCAGGAGACGCCCTCCTCGGTCTGGGCGAGCACCAGGAACAGGTCGCTCATCGGCGCCGAGGTGAACCACTTGTGGCCGGTCAGGTGGTAGGTGCCGTCGATCCGCGGGGTGGCCCGCGTGGTGCCGGCCCGCACGTCGGACCCGCCCTGCTTCTCCGTCATCCCCATGCCGGCGACCAGGCCGGCCTTGGTGCGCGGGTCGGCCAGGCCGGGCTCGTAGGTGGTGGAGGTCAGGCCCGGCTCGAACACCACCGCGAGCTCCGGCGCCCGGCGCAGCGCGGGGACCACGGCGTAGGTCATGGTCACCGGGCAGCCGTGGCCGGCCTCGACCTGCGTCCAGCCCAGGTACCCGACCGCCCGGCGCACGTGGGCGTGCGGGTCGGGCTCCTCGGCCGACGCCAGCGCCCACGGCGTGCCGCCCAGCCCGTGCGCGAACGCCGCGGTCATCAGCTCGTGCCAGGCGGGGTGGAACTCGACCTCGTCGACGCGGTGCCCGGTGCGGTCGTGGGTGCGCAGCCGCGGCGGGTTCTCGTTCGCCAGCCGGCCCCACTCGGCGGCCTGCTCGCTGCCGGCCAGCGCGCCCAGGTCCTCCAGCGAGTCCAGGGTGAGCGCGTCGGCGTGGCGCAGGCACGCCTCGACCAGCGCGGTGTCGCCGGCGACCGGGTCGTGCCCCACCAACGGGGGCACCTGGTTGGTCACCGTGTGGGTGTCGGTCACCCCGCGACGGTACGACCCGTCAGGGACGGACCAGCCGCTGCAGGGCGAACGCGGCCAGCGGCACGTAGCCGACCACCGGCAGGAGCGGCCCGGACACCTTCAGCCCGGTCGTCGTCCCGCCCTCGGGGCCGGGGCGCACCCAGTGCACCAGGACCAGGGTGCCGGGGCCGATGTCCACCGACCAGGTCCACTCCCGGGCGGCGTCGTCGACGGCGTCGACCACGAAGGGCGCGGAGACCCCCAGCGGACCGATCACCTTGCCGGTGACGCCGGGGTCGATGCGGACGGCGTCGGTGTCGACCCCGCGGATCTGCGGCGACCAGTCCGACCACTTGGCCGGGTGCAGGTAGCGGTCCCAGGCCTCGTCGGGGTGGACGGCGCCGGTGGCGTGCAGGCGCAGCGAGCTCATGCCGGTCCTCCTGCCCACCGCGGTTCCACGTGGAACGTGATCATGCCGGCGGGCCGCCGAGCAGCAGCGCCCGGAGCAGGTGCATGCCGACGGTCACGGTGCGCTTGCGGAAGGCCGCCCGGTCCCCGGGGACGACGAGGGAGCGGGTGACGACTCCGTCGGGGCCGACCGCGCACAGGTGCACGGTGCCCACCGGCTTGTCCGGGCTGCCCCCGCCGGGCCCGGCGATGCCGGTGACGCCGATGCCGACGTCGGCGCCGAACCGGTCGCGGGCGCCGTCGGCGAGCTGCCGGGCGACCTCGGGGCTGACCGCGCCGACGGTGGCCAGGGTGTCGGGGCGGACGCCGAGCAGCTGCTCCTTGGCGCTGTTGGCGTAGGACACCACCCCGCCCGGCACCCACGCCGAGGCGCCGGGCCGGTCGATCAGCCGGGCGACCAGCTGCCCGCCGGTGCAGGACTCGGCGGTGGCCACGGTCAGGCCGCGCTCGGCCAGGGCGTCGGCGACGAGCGCGTCGACCTCGGGGCCCTCGCTGAACAGGGTGGCGGCGTAGTCGCTGCGCACGGCCTCGACCAGCCGGCCGTAGGCGTCGGCGGCGTCCGGCGCGTAGCGGGTGACGATCTCCAGCTCGCCGTCGCGCAGGCAGGTGGTGATCTCCAGGCCGGCGAGCTGGTCGTCGACCCGGCGCAGCGTGGCGGCGAGCTCGGACTCCGGGGTGCCCCACAGCCGCAGGGTGTCCTGGCGCAGCTCCTGCGCCCGGTCCAGCACCGCCCGCACGGGGGCGGCCGCCAGCGCGGCCGGCCACATCGCCTGCAGCTCGCTCGGCGGGCCGGGGAGGACGACGACCGGGGGCCCGTCGCCGGTCACCGGCGGGACGACGAGACCCGGCGCGGTGCCCACCGGCTCCAGCACCACGGCGCCCTGCGGCACCCGGGCCTGCTTGCGGGTGCCGGCCTCGGTGGCGGCCGGGTCGACCCGCCACCCCCGGCGGGCCATGAGCCTGTCCACGATCGCGCCGATCCGGCGGGCGAGGTCCTCGTCGACCGCCGACGGGCGGCCGCAGAAGTCCCCGACCACCTCGGCGGTCAGGTCGTCCGCGGTCGGCCCCAGCCCGCCGGAGGTGATGACCAGGTCGGTGCCCGCGGCGAGGAAGCCCAGCGCCGCGCGCAGGTCCTCGGGCCGGTCGCCGACCACGACCACCGAGCCGACGTCGACGCCGAGCCGGCGCAGCTCCTCGGCCAGCCAGGGGCCGTTCCGGTCGGTGACCCGGCCGGTGAGGACCTCGGTGCCGGTGACGACGATGCCCGCGCGTGCTCCCACGCGCACCGACACTAGGCGCCGTTACGGTGGCCCGCGTGAGCCAGCCGCCGTACCCGCCGCCCTCCCGCCCGGAGCCCCGTCCCGAGCGGTCCGGGGCCCGCGTCGAGCCGCCGTACGACCCGGCCTCCCCCGCGCACACCACCGAACCCGCCTACGACCCGGCCTACCCCCCGCAGCCCACCGGCCCGATGGCGGGCTCGGCCCCGGTGCCGCCCCCGCTGCCCGGACCCGAGGTGTCCACGGCTGCCCGGGTGGGTGCCCGCCCGCGCAGTTCCGCCGACCGCGCCGCGCTGACCGCCGCCGTCCTCGGGGTGGTCGGGCTGGTGCTGCTGGTCGTCGGGCTCTCGCTGTCCGTGCTCGGTGCCACCCTGTGGTCGGCCGCGACGGCCTGGTCGGTGTTCGCGGTGCTGGCCGGGCTGGTCGCCCTGGTGCCGCACGTGCCCAGCCGGGGCGGGCTCAGCCGGGGTCAGGCCTGGCAGGTGGGCGCGGCGGGCGCCGGTGGCCTCGCGCTGTTCTGGCTGCTGGTCGTCGTCTTCCCCGGCGGCGGGGCGAGCGACCGCGGGTTCGTGCTCACCCTGGCCACCGCGCTGGTGGCCGGTGGGGTGTGGCTGCGCCGTCGCGGGTCCTGAGCGCGAGCAGGGCGACGTCGTCGTCGCGGTCGCACTCGTCGTCGGCCGCGCCGGGCGGGCCCAGCAGCCGGTCCGCGAGCTCCTCGAGCGGCAGGTCGCGCAGCTGCGCCAGCCGGGCGAGCAGCGCGGCCGTGCCGACGTCGAGCGGGGCGTCCCGGCGCTCGACGAGGCCGTCGGTGTGCAGCAGCACCGTCGAGCCGGGCGGCAGCAGCACCTCGTGGTCCGAGCGCGGCCGGTCGGGGTCCACGCCGAGCAGCAGGTCGGCGGGGCGGTCCAGCACGACGGGCGGGCAGCCCGGGACGGCCAGCAGCGGAGGCGGGTGACCGGCGCAGGTCCAGCGCAGCAGCGCGCCGTCGGGGTGCGGCTCGACCACGGCCAGCACCGCGGTGGCCAGCGTCGCCACCGGTAGGTCGCGCAGGGCGCGGTCCAGGCCCGCGGCCATCGCGGCCGGGCTGCCGCCGCCGGCGTGCGCCACGCCGCGCAGCACGTTGCGCACCGACGCCATGGCCGCGGCCGCCGACGAGTCGTGCCCGGTGACGTCGCCGATGACGAGCACGGTGCGGCCGTCGGCCAGCCGGAAGCCGTCGTACCAGTCCCCGCCCACCTGGGCCTGCCGCGCCGCCGGGCGGTAGCGCACCGCGACCTGCAGACCCTCCTGCGACGGCGGGGCCGACAGCAGGCTGCGCTGCAGGGCCGCCACGGTGTCGGCCAGCGCGCGCAGGGCGCGCTGCTCGGCCTGCCGGGTCAGCAGCCGGTCCAGCGCCTGGGCGCACTGCGCGGCGAAGGCCTCCACCACGGCCAGGTCGGCGGGGTCGAACCGTTGCGGGCGCGACCAGCCCACGCTCAGCGAGCCGAGCACCCGGTCGCCGGCCTCCAGGGGCAGCACGGCCCAGGCCGGGCACCCGGACGCCGCGACCACCTCGGCCATGCCGGGGTGCTGGGCCACCGCCTCGGCCGCGTCGTGCAGCACGACCCGGGTGCCGGTGCGGGCGGCCACCACGGCGGGCCAGTCCTCGTCCAGCGGCAGCGCGCCGTGGGTCTCCTCCCGCAGCCCGCCGAGGCCGTCGGTGAGCACCAGCCGCAGCGCGCTGTCGTCGGCGGGGTCGCGGACGGCGAGCGCCCCGCCCGCCGCGCCCAGCACGCCCATGCCGCGCACGAGCACGCTGCCGGCCAGCTCCCGCAGGGTGGTGGCCCGGCCCAGCTCGAGCACCACGGTCAGCAGCGCGTCCAGCCGGACGTCGGCCTGACCCTCGGCGGGCACGGCCGGCTCAGCCGCGGCCGGTGGGCAGGGGCCAGCCGGGGAACAGGTCGCCGAGCCCGCCGCCGCGGCCGCCACCGCCACCACCACTGCCACTGCCACCGCCCCGGCCGTCCCCGCGCCCGTCGCCGCGGTCGTCGTCCTCGGGGGTGGTGGGGGCCACCGTCGTGGGCGGCGGGGTGGTGGGCACGGCCTGGCCGAGGCCGGTGCCGGTGGGCGCACCCAGCTGCGGCACCGGAGCGGGCGCCGACCAGTCCGCGCCGCCGGCGGCCGGCTCCGTGGGCGGGGTGGTCCCCGCCGCGGTGGGGGCCGCGGCCGACCCCGTGGCGGGTGCGGTGGCCGGTGCGGTGGCTGGTGCAGCCGCGGCCTCCGGGCCGGCCCCGGTGCCGCCGAGCAGGAGCGCCCCGGCGGCGAGCACACCGGCCAGGCCGGCGGCGGCGCCGGCCGCCAGCAGCACCCGCCGGCGGCGACGCGGCGGCGGGGCGGCCGCGCGGCGGTGGCGGGCCGGCGTGATCCGCTCCGTGACCGGACCGAGGCCGCGCTCGACCAGCCGCTGCACCTCGGCCAGCACCGCGGCGCCGTCGGGCAGCCGCCGGGCCGGGTCCTTGGCCAGCATCGCGTCCAGGAGCTGGGCGACCCCGGCGGGGACCGTGGCGGGCAGCGGCTCGGGGTCGTCGTGGATCTGCTGCAGGACGACGGCGACCGGGCTGTCGCCGTCGAAGGCGCGGCGGCCGGTGAGCAGCTCGTGGCCCACCACGCCGAGGGCGTAGACGTCGCTGGCCGCCGTGGCCTGCTCGCCCCGGGCCTGCTCCGGGGACAGGTAGTGCGCGGTGCCGATGACCTCGCCGGTGCCGGTCAGCGCGACGCTGGCGGCCGACCAGGCGATGCCGAAGTCGGTGACGGCCAGGCTGCCGTCGGCCCGCACCAGCAGGTTGCCGGGCTTGACGTCGCGGTGCACCACCCCGGCGGCGTGGGCGGCGGCCAGGCCGGAGGCCGCCTGGCCGAGGAGGTCGACGACGCGGTCGGCTTCGAGCGCGCCCTCGCGCCTGCGCACCGTCGACAGCGGCTCGCCCTCGACCAGCTCCATGACCAGCCAGGCCAGCTGCTCGCCGTCCACCCCTGTCTCGCCGTAGTCGTAGACCGCGGCGACGTGCTCGTCGCGCAGCAGCGCGGTGTGCCGGGCCTCGGCGCGGAAGCGGGCGAGGAACTCGGGGTCGCCGGCGTACTCGCCGCGCAGCAGCTTCACCGCCACCGGCCGGCGCAGCCGCTGGTCGTGGGCCCGCCACACCCGGCCCATGCCGCCGGTGGCGATCACCGACCGGAGCTCGTAGCGGTCGCCCAGGACGCGGGTCTCCAGCTCGTGCACGCGCCCCATCCTGGCAGCCGGGCCGCGGACGGCCCAGCACCGCAGGTCAGCGACCCGCCCGGGCGGTCAGGGCTCAGCGGTCAGGGCTTGCCGTTGCCCCGGCCGCCCCCGCCCGGACCGCCGCCGTTGCCGTTCCCCGGGCCGGCACCGCCGTTGCCGTTGCCGTTGCCGTTGCCGTTGCCGTTCCCGTTCCCCGGGCCGCCGTTGCCGTTCCCCGGGCCGCCGCCGGCCGGTCCGGGCGCGGCCTCCGTCGTGGGCGCGGTGGTCGGCTCGGGCGCCGTCGTCGGGTCGGGGGTGGACACCTGGGTCGCCGGGGGCTGCGTCGTCACCGGCGCCTCGGTGGTCGGCTCCTGGGTGGCGGGGGCCGGGGAGCCGTAGGAGACCGTGACGGCCGCGCCGGGCTGCAACGCGGTGCCGGCCGGGTCGACCCCGGTCACCAGGCCGTCGGTGGATCCGTCGCCGGCGACCTCGGCGGTGGTCACCGACAGCCCGAGGGCGGTGAGCTCGGCGACCACCTCCTCCAGCGGTCGGCCGGTGTAGTCGGCGGCGTCCAGGGTGATGGGGTCGGGGGTCGCCGAGGCCGAGCTGGTGGACGAGCCGGCGTCCGCCGGGGTGGACCCGCCCAGCCCGACCAGGAGCGCGGTGCCGCCGCCGACCAGCAGCAGGGCCAGCGCCACGGCGGCGACCAGCATCCGCCGGCGTCCGTGCCGGCGGGGGGCGGGCGCCGTGGTCGTGGCGGTGGCTGGTCCGCGGCCGGGGACCGGCGTCGGGTCCAGCGCCGGGGTGAGCAGGGCGGTGACCGACGGCGGGGGGACCAGGGTGAGCAGCTCGGTGGGCTCGTCGCCGTCGCCGAGCTGCCGGCGGGCGTGGTCGGCGGCGGCCACCACCGCGTCGCCGTCGGCCAGCCGGCCCGCGGCGTCCTTGACCAGCATCGCCGCGACCAGGTCCCGCACCGGGGCCGGCACGGTGTCCGGCAGCGGGTCGGGCTCGTCGTGCAGCTGCTGCATGGCGACCGCGACCGAGCTCTCGCCGTCGAAGGCGCGCCGGCCGGCCAGCAGCTCGTAGGCCACCATGCCCAGGGCGTACACGTCGCTGGCCGGGGTGGCCGGGCGGCCGCGGGCCTGCTCGGGCGAGAGGTAGTGCGCGGTGCCGATGACCTGGCCGGTGCGGGTGAGCGCGACGCTCTCGGCCGACCAGGCGATGCCGAAGTCGGTGACGGCGACCGACCCGTCGGGGCGCAGCAGCAGGTTCCCGGGCTTGACGTCCCGGTGCACGATCCCGGCCTCGTGCGCGGCACCGAGCCCGGCGCCGGCCTGGGCCACCACCTCGAGCACCTGCTCGGGCGGCAGCGCCCCCACCCGCCGGCGGACGGCGGCCAGGGACTCACCGGGCACCAGCTCCATGACCAGCCAGGCCAGGTGCTCGCCGCCCTCGGCACCGGTCTCGCCGTAGTCGAAGACCGCGGTGACGTTGCGGTGGCCCAGCAGCGCGGCGTGCCGGGCCTCGGCGCGGAACCGCGCGAGGAACTCCGGGTCGCCGGCGTACTCGTTGCGCAGCACCTTGACCGCGACCGGCCGCGACAGCCGGCGGTCGTGCGCCCGCCACACCTGGCCCATGCCGCCGGTGGCGATCAGCGACCGCAGCTCGTAGCGGTCGGCGAGGACCCGGGGCTGCGACACCCGGTCCATGCTGCACCCTCCAGGGCCGGGTCGCTCAGCCGAACAGGCCCGAGCCCCACCAGTCGTCCTCGCCGGCCAGGCCCGGCGGGCAGGCGAACAGCGCCGACGACGTGTGCTGGACGTACTCGTTGAGCTTGTCCGTGCGCAGGTTGCGCTGCACCTGCACGAACCCGGTGGCCGGGTCGGCCTGGTAGCAGAGGAAGAACAGCCCGGCGTCCAGCCGCCCCAGGCCGTCGGAGCCGTCCACGAAGCTGTAGCCGCGCCGCAGGATCGCCGTCCCGGCGTTCGTGGGGTGGGCCAGCGACACGTGCGAGGTGGCCGGCAGCGCGGACAGGTCGACCGGGTCGAACTCGGCCTGCTGGCCCAGCGGCGCACCGGTGCCCTTGGTGCGGCCGATGGTCTGCTCCTGGTCGCGCAGGCCCTGCCGGTCCCAGACCTCGACCAGCATCCGGATCCGGCGGCTGACCAGGTAGGAACCGCCGTGCATCCAGGAACCGGGGTCGTCGACCCAGACGAAGCGGTCCAGGGTGGCGGTCTGCTCGGCCTTGAGGTTGTCGGTGCCGTCCTTGAACCCGAACAGGTTGCGCGGGGTGGCCTGGTCCGAGGTGGTCGAGGACGTGCGGCCGAAGCCCAGCTGCGACCAGCGGACCCCGACCAGGCCCTGGCCGATCCGGGCCAGGTTCCGCACGGCGTGCACCGCGACCTGGGGGTCGTCGGCGCAGGCCTGGATGCACAGGTCGCCGTCGCTGATCGCGGGGACGAGCTCGTCGCCGGGGAAGGCCGGCAGCGGGACCAGGGCGTCGGGACGGCGGTCGGCGATGCCGAACCGGTCCGTCCCGTCCGCGGCGGTGAACAGGGTGGGCCCGAACCCGATGGTCAGCGTGAGACCGGCCGGGGGCAGGCCCATCGCCTCGCCGGTGTCGTCCGGCGGGGCATAGTCACCGCCGGCGACCGCGCCGACCGGGCCGGCGTCCTGGCCGCGGGTCATCCGGCGGGCGGCCTGCGTCCACTGCTGCAGCATCCGCACCAGCGCGGCCCGGTCGTCGGTGATGACGTCGAAGGCGACGAAGTGCAGCCGGTCCTGCGCCGGGGTGGTGATGCCGGCCTGGTGCGCGCCGTGGAACTCCACGGCACCCGAGGCCGTCGTCGTCCCCTGGTCGGCGGGCGCGGCGGCCCGGCTGCTGGCGATGCCCCCGGCGCCGAGGGCGACGACACCCGCCGCCCCGACGCCGGCGGCCCCGAAGAAGTCGCGGCGGGAGAGCTTCACGGCACCCACTGTCCCCGATCAGCCGGCGACGGCGGCCGGCACCTGGCTGACCTGCGCGGCGAGGGCGTTGAGCGAGTCCGACAGGCCCTGCACCTGTTCCGGGGTGAGCGCGGTGTACAGCACGAACCCGTCGCCGTCGGCGTACTGCGCGAGCTCGGCCTGGGTGGCGGCGAAGGCGCTGTCCAGCGCGGTGGCGAGGTCCGGGTCGGCCTCGGCGACGGCCGGGCGCAGCGCCTGCACGGCGGCCTGCGAGCCGTCCAGGTTCGCCTGGAAGTCCCAGAGGTCGGTGTGGGAGTACCGCTCCTCCTCACCGGTGACCTTGCTGCTGGCGATCTCGTCGAGCAGCTCGAGGGCACCGTTGGCCAGGTCGAGGGGCTGGAGCTTGATGCCCTGCACCTGGGTGACCAGGTCGCCCACGTCGGCGACCAGCTGGTCGGCCACGGGGCCGGCCTGCGAGAGGTCGCCGGTGGCCCACAGGTCGCGCTCGAGCACGTGGAAGCCGGTCCAGGTGTCGCCCTCGGCGACGTCGTTCTCCCGGGCGTCGATCCGCGGGTCGAGGTCGCCGAGGCTCTCCGCGACCGGCTCGATCCGCTCGTAGTACTTCCGGGCCTCGGGGTAGAGCGCCTGGGCCTGGGCCACGTCCCCGGCCTTGACCGCGTCGGCGAAGGCCTGGGTCTGCTCCTGCAGGGCGGTGACCTGGCTGCCGACGTAGCGCAGGTAGTCGGTGACGGCGGCCTGCAGCTGCTCGTCGTCGGACAGCTGCGCCGACTCGCCGGTCACGGTGAGCGCGTTGCGGATGCCGTCGCCGGTCATGCCGGGCTTGCAGGCCGTCTGGTACTCCCCCGCGGGCAGCTCGACCAGCAGGGAGCGCGCCACGCCGGGGGCGATGTTCTCGACCTCGCCCATGATCCGGTCGCCCTCGGCGTAGACGTAGAACTCGGTGACCGAGGAGCCGGTGTTGGTCACCGTGAACTGGTGGGTGCCGGCCGCCAGCGAGCTGGCGTCCACGTCGCAGGCGGAGTCCGAGGCGGTGACGGCGATGTCGTCGGAGGCGTCCCCGGCGGCGTCCGTGCCCGACCCCGACCCGCCCCCGCAGGCGGCCAGCACGGTGAGGGTGGCGGCCCCGGCCGCGACGAGGGGGGTCCTACGCGTGCGCATCGACGTGCTCCGTGGTCTTCGGGGTGGGGGTGGCCGCGGCCGTGCGGCCGGGGCGGAGGAACAGCACCAGCACCGGGACGAGGTAGGCCAGGTAGGCCACCACCTCGAGCACCGACGGCTGGGCGGAGATGTGGAACACGCCGTCCAGGACCGCACCCCACCAACTGCCCGGCTGCAGCCAGGAGGAGGCGTCGTAGGCGTAGGTGGTCAGGCCGGGCAGGACGCCGGCCTCCTGGAAGTCGTGGATGCCGTACTTGAAGATGCCGGCGGCGACGAACACCAGCAGCACGCCGCTGACGGTGAAGAACCGGGACAGGTCGATCCGCACGGCGCCCAGGTAGAGCAGCACGCCGAGGAGGACGGCGCTGGCCAGCCCGGCGGCCAGGCCCACCAGCGGGGTGGCGCTCACCGCGCCCTGCGCGGAGGCGAAGAACAGCAGCGTGGTCTCCAGGCCCTCGCGGACCACGGAGGCGAACGCGATGCCGACCACGGCGCCCAGGCCCAGGCCCACGGCGTCGTCCAGCCGGCCGCGCAGCTCACCGGACAGCCGGCGGGCGGTGCGCCGCATCCAGAAGATCATCCAGGTGACCAGGGCGACGGCGACGACCGAGGTGATGGCGTCGAAGAGCTCCTGGCCGGGTCCGCCGAGCACGGTGGAGGACACGTAGGACAGCACCGCGCCGAACCCGACGGACAGCACGACGGCGGCGCCGACCCCGGCCCACACGGGCACCAGGTGCTGCCGGCGCCCGGTCTTGACCAGGTAGGCGACCAGCACGCTGACGACGAGGACCATCTCCAGGCCCTCGCGCAGGCCGATCAGGTAGCTGGGGAAGAACAGCGCACCCACGGCAGCCTCCGGACGGACGAATGCCCCCACCGAGCGGTGAGGGCAGGCATACCTTAGGACGGCTGCGGCCGGTACGACCAGGGGCCCCAGGAAGTTCCCAGCGTGCTGAGAACTCCCCGGGGCCCCCGGGAGGCCGATCAGGTCAGCGCTTGACCTCGAACCGGTCGTTGTCCATGACCTTGGTCCACGCGGTGGCGAAGTCCTGGACGAACTGCTCGGCGGCGTCGTCGGAGGAGTAGACCTCGACGATCCCGCGCAGGATGGCGTTGGAGTTGAACACCAGGTCGGCGGCGGTGGCGGTGTGCACCACGGAGCCGTCGGCGCCCACGCCCTCGTAGACGTCCTCGGTGTCGCGCGAGGTCCGCCAGTCGATGCCCAGGTCCAGGACCGTGCGGAAGAAGTCCTGGCTGAGCACGCCCACCCGGTCGGTGAACACGCCGTGCTGCACGCCGCCGGTGTTGGCGCCCAGCACCCGCAGGCCACCGACCAGCACGGTCATCTCCTTGGCGGTCAGGCCCAGGGTGAAGGCCTTGTCCACCAGCAGCTGCTCGGGCTGCAGCTTGCTGCCCGGCAGCAGGTAGCTGCGGAAGCCGTCGGCCTTGGGCTGCAGCCACTTGAAGTTGTCCGGGTCGGTCTGCTCCTGGGTGGCGTCGGTGCGGCCGGGGGTGAAGCCCACGGTCACCGGCACACCGGCGTCGGCCGCGGCCTTCTCCACCGCGGCGGTGCCGGCGAGCACCACGAGGTCGGCGAAGGAGACCTTCTTGCCGGTCTCGGCCTCGAAGTCGGCCTTGACCTTCTCCACGGCCGGGATGACGTCGGCGACGCCGGCGTTGGCCGCCCAGCCGATCTGCGGCTCCAGCCGGATGCGGCCGCCGTTGGCGCCACCGCGCTTGTCGGTGTCGCGGTAGGACGCCGCGGCCGACCACGCCAGGTGCACCAGCTGGGACACCGACGGGCCGCTGGCCAGCAGCCGCTGCTTGAGGTCGGCGATCTCGGCCTCGCCCACGAGCTCGTGGTCGACGGCGGGGACCGGGTCCTGCCAGACGAGCTCCTCGGTGGGGACGTCGGGACCCAGGTAGCGGGACACCGGGCCCATGTCGCGGTGCAGCAGCTTGAACCAGGCGCGGGCGTAGGTGTCGGCGAAGTACTCCGGGTCGTTGTAGAACCGCTCGGAGATCTCCTTGAACGCCGGGTCGGCCATGAGCGCCAGGTCGGAGGTGGCCATCATCGGCGCGTTCCGCTTGCCCTCGATGTGGGCGTCGGGGACGAGCTCCTGCGCCTCGGGGTTCTTCGGCCTCCACTGCTTGGCACCGGCGGGGCTCTCGGTGAGCTCCCACTCGTAGCTGAACAGCATCTCGAAGTAGGTGTTGTCCCACTGGGTCGGCGTGGGGGTCCACGCGCCCTCGAGGCCGCTGGTGATGGTGTCGGCGCCCTTGCCGGTGCCGTACTGGCTCTTCCAGCCCAGGCCGTTGCCGTGCACGGGGCAGCCGTTCGGCTCCGGGCCGACCAGCTCGGGGTTGCCGGCACCGTGGGTCTTGCCGAAGGTGTGGCCGCCGGCGACCAGGGCGACGGTCTCCTCGTCGTTCATGCCCATGCGGCTGAAGGTGACGCGGATGTCGTGCGCCGAGCCCAGCGGGTCGGGCTTGCCCTGCGGGCCCTCGGGGTTGACGTAGATCAGGCCCATGGTGACGGCGGCCAGGTGGCCCTCGTCCAGGTCCAGCGGGGTGTCGGCGTCGGCGTAGCGCTCGTCGCCGAGCCAGGTGTCCTCGGGACCCCAGAAGATCTCGCTGGGCTGCCACTGGTCCTTGCGGCCGAAGGCGAACCCGAAGGTCTTCAGGCCCATGTCGTCGTGGGCGACGTTGCCGGCGAGCACCAGCAGGTCGGCCCACGAGATCTTGCGGCCGTACTTCTGCTTGATCGGCAGCAGCAGGCGGCGGGCCTTGTCCAGGTTGGCGTTGTCGGGCCAGCTGTTGAGCGGGGCGAAGCGCTGCCCGCCCTCGCCGCCGCCACCCCGGCCGTCGGCGCTGCGGTAGGTGCCCGCGGCGTGCCAGGACATCCGGATGAACAGCGGGCCGTAGTGGCCCCAGTCCGAGGGCCACCAGTCCTGCGAGGTGTGCATGACCTCGACGAGGTCGCGCTTGAGCTCCGCCACGTCGAGCTTGGCGAACTCGGCGGCGTAGTCGAAGTCGGCGCCCAGCGGGTCGTTCGTGGCGGCCGAGCGGTCGAGGACCCGCAGGTCGACCTGGTTGGGCCACCAGTCCTGCTCGGTGCGGGGGCGGCCGCCGTGGACCGGCTCCGGCGACTTGATCGCCGGGTTCTCGCTCTCGCTGGTGCTGGCCGAGTGCGCCTTGGCGACCTCGGTCTTGTCGTAGTCCTCGGCCGGGACCGTGGACTTGTCGTACTCGCTCATCGCGTGCCTCTCTCTGCTGGGCTGTCGAGGGTGGGCAGGACGGTGGGTGCCGCGCTGCAGGCGCGGCAGAGGCCCCAGTAGATGACCTCGGCCTCGTCGACGACGAAGCCGAGGTCCTCGGACGGGGCCAGACAGGGGGCGGCGCCGACCGCGCAGTCGACGTCGGCGATGACACCGCAGGAACGGCACACCAGGTGGTGGTGGTTGTCGCCCACCCGGACCTCGTAGCGGGCGACCGAGCCCTGGGGCTCGATCCGGCGGACCAGCCCGGTGGCGGTCAGCGCCCGCAGCACGTCGTAGACGGCCTGGTGGGAAACCTCGGGGAGGCGCTCGCGCACCGCGCCGAGCACCTCGTCGGTGGTGGCGTGCGCGTGCTCGCGCAGCACCGCCAGGACGGCGAGCCGCGGCCGGGTGACCCGGAGCGCGGCGGCCCGCAGGGCCTGCTCCAGCTCGGTCGTCGTCGGCACACCCCCACCCTGCCCCGTAATCTTGAACGAGTCAAATGAACGCTGCGCGACCACTGGGTGGGAGCCGGGACTTGCCCGGGTGGGTGCCGTCCGCTTACCTGACCGGATGGTCGGTAACGAGGTGTTCCTGGTCGACGGCGTCCGCACACCGCAGGGGAAGTACGGCGGCGCGCTGGCCGGCGTCCGGCCCGACGACCTGGCCGCGCTGGTGGTCGGGGAGGCGCTGCGCCGCTCCGGCGCCCCGGCCGAGGCCGTCGAGGAGGTCGTGCTCGGTGCGGCCAACCAGGCCGGCGAGGACAACCGGGACGTCGCCCGGATGGCCGTGCTGCTGGCGGGGCTGCCCGACACCGTCCCCGGCTTCACCACCAACCGGCTGTGCGCCTCCGGGCTGACCGCCACCGCCTCGGCCGCCGCAGCCATCCGGGCCGGCGAGCTGGACCTGGCCATCGCCGGGGGCGTGGAGTCCATGACCCGCGCGCCCTGGGTGATGGCCAAGCCCGGCACCCCGTGGGCCCGCCCCGGCGAGGTCGTGGACACCTCGCTGGGCTGGCGGTTCACCAACCCGGTCTTCGCCGCCCACGACCGCGGGGTGGAGCACCCCGAGGACCCCCGCACCCGCAAGATCACCCTGTCGATGGGTGAGACCGCCGAGGAGATCGCCGCGCTCGACGGGCTGACCCGCGACGAGTGCGACGCCTTCGCCGTCCGCAGCCACACCCGCGCGGTCGCCGCCCAGGAGGCCGGCCGGTTCGACGCGGAGATCGTGCCGGTCGAGGTGGCGGGGAAGAAGGAGACGGTCACCGTCACCCGCGACGAGGGCCCGCGGCCGGGCTCCTCGATGGAGTCCCTGGGCAAGCTGCGGCCGGTCTTCCGGTCGCACGGCATCGTCACCGCCGGCAACAGCTCCCCGCTGTCCGACGGCGCCGCCGCGCTGGTGCTGGCCTCCGCCGACGCGGTCGAGCGGCACGGCCTCACCCCCCGCGCCCGGGTCGTGGTGTCGGCCTCGGCCGGCGTCGCGCCCAACGTGATGGGCCTGGGCCCGGTGCCGGCGACGGAGAAGGCGCTGGCCAAGGCCGGCTGGACCGTCGCCGACCTGGACGCCGTCGAGCTCAACGAGGCCTTCGCCGCGCAGTCCCTCGGCGTGCTGCGCCGGCTGGGCATCGACGAGGAGATCACCAACGCCGACGGCGGCGCCATCGCCCTGGGCCACCCGCTGGGCTGCTCGGGCGCCCGCCTGCTGGTCACGCTGCTGGGCCGGCTGGAGCGCGAGGGCGGCCGCCGCGGGCTGGCCACGCTCTGCGTCGGCGTCGGCCAGGGCGTGTCGATGCTGGTGGAGCGGGTCTGATGCCGCGCACGGTCGGCGTCGTCGGCGGTGGCCGGATGGGCGGCGGCATCGCCCAGGTGCTGCTGGGCACCGGGGCGTCCGTGCACGTGGTCGAGGCCGGGGGGTCCGCCGCGCAGGCCGCGCACGACCGCATCGTCGCCGGGCTCGAGGAGGCCGCCCGCCGCGGCAAGCTGTCCGGGTCGGTCGAGGACGCCGCGGCCCGGCTGACCATGGTCGACACCCCCGCCGAGCTGCCCGCCGACTGCGAGCTGGTGGTGGAGGCGGTGCCGGAGGTGCCGGCGCTCAAGGTCGAGGTGCTGACGGCGGCCGAGCGCGCGATCGGCCCCGGGGCGGTGCTGGCCACCAACACCAGCTCGCTGTCGGTGACGGAACTGGCCGCGGCCCTGCAGCGCCCGCAGCGGTTCGTCGGCATGCACTTCTTCAACCCGGTGCCGGCGTCCAAGCTGGTCGAGGTGGTGCGGGCCGCCGACACCGCCGAGGACGTCGTCGCCACCGCGCTGGGCTGGGCCGAGGCGCTGGGCAAGACCGGCATCGTCGTCCGCGACTCCCCCGGGTTCGCCTCCTCGCGGCTGGGCGTGCTGCTCGGGCTGGAGGCGATCCGGATGCTGGAGGAGGGCGTCGCCGACGCCGAGGCCATCGACACCGCGATGGAGCTGGGCTACCGGCACCCGATGGGCCCGCTGCGCTCCAGCGACCTGGTCGGCCTGGACGTGCGGCTGGCGATCGCCGACTACCTGGCCGGGGAGCTGGGCGACCGGTTCGCGCCGCCGCAGCTGCTGCGTGACAAGGTGGCCGCCGGTGACCTGGGCCGCAAGACCGGCCGCGGGTTCCACGACTACAGCTGAGGAGACGACGGAGTCCCATGAGCGAGCCAGCCGTGCAGCGCACCGACGACGGGGCCGTGGCGACCCTGACCCTGCCCGCCCCGGGACTGACCCACGACATCCGCCTGTCGCTGACCGACCACCTGCGGGCACTCGCCGAGGACGCCGCCGTGCGGGCCGTCGTCCTCACCGGTACGGGCAAGGCGTTCTGCGTGGGTCAGGACCTGGCCCAGCACGTGCAGGAGCTGCGCGAGGGCCGGCCGGCGCTGGACGTCGTCCCGGCCGAGTACAACCCGATGGTGCTGGCGCTGGCCGCGCTGCGGGTGCCGGTCGTGGTAGCGGTGAACGGCGCGTGCGCCGGGGCCGGCCTGGGCCTGGCGCTGGGCGGCGACCTGCGGGTGGCCGCCGCCGGCGCGAAGTTCACCACCGCGTTCGTCGGCGTCGGGCTGGGCAGCGACTCCGCGCTGGCGTCCCGCCTGGTGCACTGCGTGGGCGGCTCGCGGGCCGCCGAGCTGCTGCTGCTGCCCACCCCGTTCACCGCCGAGCAGGCCGCGGAGTGGGGCATGGTGCACCGGGTCGTGCCGGCCGAGGAGGTGCTGGCCACCGCGCAGGCGCTGGCCGCGCAGCTGGCCGCCGGCCCCACCGCCGCCTTCCGCGCGGTCAAGGAGGTCCTGGCGACCGCGGCCACCGACTCGCTGGGGACGACGCTGGCGAAGGAGGCCGAGCTGCAGAGCGCGCTGGGCCACACCCACGACCACCAGGAAGCCGTCGAGGCCTTCCTCGGCAAGCGCAAGCCCACCTTCACAGGCGCCTGACCCCCACACCCCCACCCTCCGCCCCCGGGTGCAGGCGTCACCTGATGGCACTGGCCCACTTCTGCGCCGGAACGGGCCATGACCGTCAGGTGACGCCGATCGAGGGGCGGTAGCAGAGCGGCAGCGCGGGTGGGGCTCGTCGTGCACATCGGCTGCGGTTGTCCACGGATCGGCCACCTGGGCGCTGGTGCCGCTGCCGTACCCGCACCGTGCGGTCATGAGCGTGGAACTCGGTCAGGTCATGGGGGCGGACGGCGCCCGGTTGCGGAGCGAGGTCGCCGCCGAGACCGGGACGACCAGCGTGAGCCGCTGGATCCGGGACGGCCGGCTGCTGCGACCGCTCCCGGGCGTCCTCGTCGTCCCGGACCGCGCCGGTGAGTGGCGGACCCGGGCCACCGCGGCGGTGCTGTGGTCGCGGCGCCGCCTGTGCGGGCGCAGCGCGCTGTACCTCGCCGACCTGGTCACCGAGGCAGGCGGTCTGGTGCACGTCGCCACGGGCACCGGTCGTCACCTGACCCCCCGCCGTCCAGACTGGGTGCAGGTGCGGGTGGTGGACGACCTGGACGGACCGGTGCGGCAGGGCCTGCCGGTGACCCGCGACGTGGTCTCCCTCGTCGACTGCTGGGGCCACGCGCACTCGGAGCGCGGTGGCCGGCGGGCCGTCGAGGTGGCGCGCGGTGCGGTGATCGGTGCGGTCCGCCGGCGCAGGGTGACCGCTGACCAGGTCCACGACGAGGTGCTGGGACGGCCGCGCCTACCGGGCCGGGGCCTGCTGTTGGAGCTGGTGGCTGCACTGCGGGCCGGGGCGCAGAGCGAGTTCGAGGTCTGGGGCATGCAGCACGTGCTCGACGTGCCCGGCCTGCCTGCGGTCCAGCAGCAGTACGCACTGGAGACCGCCATCGGCACGATCCGCTTCGACGGCGCGCTCGAGGCGGAACGGTTGGGCATCGAGCTGGACGGCGCGGCCTACCACCGGTCGCCGGACCACTGGGCGCGGGACCGTCGACGCGACGCAGCCGCGCTGGCCCTGGACTGGGCGACCCTGCGGATCGACTACCGGCGCGCCCACGCCGATCCTGCGGCCGCCCGCGCGGAGATCGCCGCGGCGTTCCACGCCCGCGCGCCGCGCATCGCCCGCGAGCGAGCCGTCATCTGACGCCTACGGCCCGGAACCCGGCAGAAGTGGTCCATCACCGTCAGGTGACGCCTCCGCCGGGGCAGCGGAGGGGGGGTGGGGGTGGAGATGCAGGTGGGGGTTGGGTGGGATTGGTGGTGGGGTCAGTAGAGGAGGTCGGCGCAGGCTTCGCAGCTGTCCTCGTCGGCGCCGTCCCAGACCTGCTCGACGTCGACGCGGGCGAGGGCGCCGCACACCGCGACCTCGCAGGCGCCGTCCAGCTCGGACGGGCTGCGGTGCAGCTCCACGGCGTGCCAGATGCCGGTGCTGCGGCCCTGGGCGGCGGCGAGGGTGAGGACGAGTTGGCTCATGACCCAACCGTCGGCCTCCCGACGGCGCCCCCGCAGGGACGCCGGCCACGAACTCACCCGTCCGGGTTGGTCAGCTCCTGCCCGTCAAGCGGGACGCCCCGCAGGTCGCTACGGCGTGTCCACCTCCTGGCAGCACCTGGCCGTGACCTGCGGGTTCCCTGGACCGCATGCGCCCGTCCGCATGCCGTGGCACGGTGCCGCCATGCAGCTCACCAAGCACGGGCACGCCTGCGTCGTCCTGTCCGACGGCGACCGCCGCCTGCTCCTGGACCCCGGCGCGTTCACCGAGGAGTCCGCCTGGGACGGCGCGTCGGCGCTGCTCATCACCCACGAGCACTTCGACCACCTCGACGTCGAGCGCACGAAGCAGGCCCTGGACGCCGACCCGGCCCTGGAGGTGTGGACCAACCGCTCGGTCGCCGAGCAGCTGGACGCCGGCCAGCGGGTGCACGTGGTCGGCCACGGCGACGCCTTCACCGCCGCCGGGTTCGACGTCGCCGTGCAGGGCGAGTGGCACGCGGTCATCCACCCCGACATCCCACGCATCGCCAACGTCGGCTTCCTCGTCGACGGGCGGGTCTTCCACCCCGGCGACGCGCTGACCGTCCCCGAGGGCGGCGTCGAGACGCTGCTGCTGCCGCTGCACGCCCCGTGGTCGAAGACCGGCGAGCTCATCGACTACGTGCGCGAGGTGGCGCCCGCGCACTCGCTGGCCGTGCACGACGGGCTGCTGAACGAGACCGGTCTGATGGTCGGCGCGAACTTCCTCGGCGAGAACGGTCCCGGCGTCCCCGGCGAGTACCGCCGGCTCGCCCCTGGGGATTCGGTCACGGTCTGAGTCGCGCCGCACCCGGCCGGGTAGGGGCCCCCGCATGAGCAGCCCGAGCGCGAACGAGGACTACGACATCGAGCCCCAGGGCGACGGCCAGTACGTCGTCCGCCTCACCGACGGCGAGGAGACGATGGAGACCTGGTTCCGGCTCACGCCCGAGGCGCTGGCCGAGCTGGGTGTCGACGCCGGCGACGAGGCCGACCTGGTCGAGCGCACCGTGGTCTTCCTCCGCAGGCACCAGGAGGTCCCCGACTTCCCCGACATCGTGGAGATCGAGGACGTGCTGGCGACCTACCCCGACTACCGGGAGGCCGTCACCAGCGACCGGTGAGCCGGGGCGCCAGCCAGCGCGCCACGGCCAGGTACTTCTCGTCGGCGTGGTTGTCCACGCAGTGGTCGCCGTCCGGCCACTCCTGCCAGGTGCGGTCGGCCGAGCCGGCCAGGTCGTGCAGGTGCCGGGCGTTGGCCACCTTGAAGACCGCGTCGCGGGTGCCGTGCTGCACCAGCAGCGGGCAGGTCAGCCCGGCGAGGGTGGCGGCGTCGAGCTCGAGGTCGTCCATCAGCGTGCGGGAAGCCTCCGGGTCCAGCCCCAGCATCGCCTGCACCTTCGCCAGGAACCGCGGGAACCGGGTGTGCGTCTCGGCCGGGCGCACCGTGCCGCCGGTGACCACGCAGGCGGCGATCCGCGGGTCCTGGGCGGCCAGCAGCGCGGCCAGGTGCCCACCCATGCTGTTGCCCCACACCGCGACCCGGTCACCCAGGCGGGGGTCGGCCAGCACGTGGTCGACCGCGGCCGACAGCGCCAGCCGGACGTCGCGGTCCAGGTGCAGCCCGCCCAGCACGCGGGTCTCGCCCTGCCCGGGTGCATCCAGCAGGAACAGCGCCACGCCCCGGTCGCGGACCAGCTCGGCGCCGGCGGCGTACTCCTCCCGCCAGGCGTCGATGCCGCCGAGCACCACGACCACCGGCGGGCGGACGACGTCGGCCGGGCGCAGCAGCCAGCCGCGCAGGCTGCGGCCCCGCCACGGCACCAGCACGTGCTCGGCCGGCGGGTCCAGCAGCGCGCCGGCCCGGCCGAACGCGTCGACCAGGTCGCGGTAGAGCACCCGCTTGGCCGGCCCGTCCTCCAGCGGCACCTGGCCGAAGCTGTAGCAGGCCGCGGCGCGCAGGAACCGGTCCCGCGCGGTGGCGCGGTCGCCGGCCTCGATGGCGGCCATCGCGGCGGTGGTCTGCCGGCGGGCCAGCCGCGCGGCGACCTCGGACCACGCCGAGCCGGCGCTGACCCGGGCGTGCAGCTCGTCGGCGTCGGTGGCCTGCATGCCGTTGCCGACCAGGCGGTGGCGGGGCATCGCCCGGATGAGGGCGGCCGCCGCCCGCTGCCACTCCAGTGCGTGCGCGGTCACACGAGACCAACGCCTCGCGGCGGGGAGGGTTCCCCGGCAGGTCAGCCGTCCGCGAGCGCCTGCTCCAGGTGGGCGGGCAGCTTGGCCAGCTCGCCGTCGACGGTCCGCTCGACCAGCCGCTGCATCGAGCTGCGCTGCAGCAGGCGCACCAGCCGCGAGCCGCGGACCGGCTCGTGGGTGACGGTGATGGTGACGTCGGTGCCGTCGGCACCGCCCTTGCCGGCGTCGGCCAGCTCGATGCGGGTCGTCCAGGTCTCGGGGGTCAGCTCCAGCCGGGTGACCACGACGCGGGCCGGCCGCCACTCCACGATCGTGCCGCGCGGGGCGCCGTCCTTGGGGCTGGCGCCGTCGGTGAGCTCACCGGGCGAGCAGACGAAGGTCGCGCCCGTGCCGACCGGCCCGGACACCACGTAGGAGACGTCGCAGACCGCGCAGTAGGGGTGCAGGACCGCCAGCGCACGCCAGACGTCCTCCCGGCGTTCGGGCACCCGGCGGGTACCGCTGGCAGTGGTCACGACGACGACGGTAGGACGGCGACCTGCGGCACAGCTCAGCGGCCGCCGACGGAGACCTCGAACTCCACCTGGCTGACGTCCGGGCGCAGCCGGGAGAACGAGTGCACCAGCGGGTTGCCGAACCCGTCGAACACGGTCGTGCGCACCACCAGCAGGGGCGAGCCGGCGACCACCTGCAGCACCTCGGCCTCCTCGGCCGCGGCGGTGCCGACGTCGACCACGATCCGGGCGCGGGCGAGGTCGGCCTCGTACTCGCGGCGGAGGAACTCGTAGAGCGAGCCGTGCCCGAAGTCCTCGGTGGCCGCCTTGGGGTAGTCCTCGGCGGGCAGGAAGGAGCGGACGACGTGGTTGGGCAGCCCGTCCACCGACCGCAGCCGCACCAGCTCGACGACCTGGTCCGCCGGCTCCAGCCGCAGCTCCGCGGCGACCGTGGTCGGGGCGGTGAGCACCTGCTGGCCGAGCACGGTGGTGCCGACCTGGGCGCCCTGCTCGGTCATCACCGAGTGGAACCCGGCGATCCGGTGCACGAAGCTCTCGCGGTACTCGTGCCGGATGCCCGGACGCGTGACGTAGGTGCCGCGCCCCTGCTCCCGCACCAGGTGGCCGTCGGCCACGAGGCCGTCGACGGCCCGGCGCAGGGTGATCCGGCTGACCCCGTACTCGGCGCACAGCACCGGCTCGGGCGGCAGGAGCGCGTGCTCGGGCATCTCCAGCACCCGCCGGCGCAGGTGCTCGCGGACGGCCAGGTACTTGGGTCCGGTGTCCGCGCTCACGTGCGAAAGGTACTCGATCGCAAGACGTCCGGACGTCATGACGAATGGACGGGTTGCCGGACGGTTCCGTCGTGCACCCATCGGTGGTTAGCATTCCGGAACACTCCGTTCCAGAGCCCAGGAGGGCCGGCATGACCACCCGGACAGCGCCACCGGCCCCCCGACCGGTCGGCCGACCGAGGGACCCGGCCCTGGACGTGGCGATCCTGGACGCCGCGCTGCAGCTGCTGTGCGAGGGCGGGCTGGACGCCTGCGCCCTCGACGAGGTGGCCCGCCGCGCCGGGGTCGGCAAGGCGACCATCTACCGGCGCTGGCGCAGCAAGGACGACCTCGTCCGGGACGCCTTCGGCAGCACCTCCCCCGACCTGGTCCCCGAGGACGGCGGTTCGCTCACCGTCGACGCGCGGGCGCTGCTGCACGCACTCGCCGGCGCGCTCGCCTCGCCCCGCGCCCGGGCCTGGCGGCGCACCGTCCCGGCCCTGGGCCCGGAGGCCCCGCTGCAGCCCGCCCTCCCCGACGGGCCGGTCGGCGACTGGCCCGCCGCCGCCCGGGCGGTGGTCGCCCGGGCCGAGGGCCGCGGCGACGTCCCCGCCGGCGGGTTCCCGGCCCTCGCCCTCGAGGCCGCCGGCGCCGTCCTGGTCGCCCGGTGGCTCACCGGGGAGGACCCGGCGGCGGTCGCGGACGCCCTGGTGGCCGAGCTGCTCGCCGCCGTCGTCGAGCCGCACCTGCCCCGCTGAGGCCTGTCGGGGCCGCGGTCAGGCCCGCCACCTGCGACGATGCCCGGGTGGCGAACGAGGACTGGCGAACTCTGAAACGCGACGCGACGCGTCGCCGGCTCACCGACGCCGCCTACGAGCTCTTCGCCGCGCACGGCTACGACGCGGTCTCCGTCGCCGACATCGCCGAGGCGGCCGACGTGTCGGTGCCCACCTTCTACGCCTACTTCCGCACCAAGGAGCACGTCGTCCTGCCCGAGCAGGACCTGTCCTGGATCCGCACCCACCTCTCCCGGACCCCGGCCGACCTGCCGCTGCCCGAGCGCATCCGGCTCGGGCTGCACGCCATCGTGGGCGAGATCGAGGAGCACGCGCGCCCGGAGTCCATCCGCCGCTGGCAGCTGGTGCACGCCGAGCCGGCCCTGCGCCGGCGCGCCTACGACCGCGAACGGGCGTCCGCGGACTCCCTGGCCGAGGTGCTCGGCGTCGACCTGGCCACCCCCGAGGGCGCCGCGGACGTCGTCGTGCTGTCGGCCTGCCTCAGCGCGTCGACGACCTCGTTCCTGCGGTGGGCGGAGACCGGCGGCACCCGCCCGCTCACCGAGCTGATCGACGAGGCCTTCGCCGCCCTCCGCTCGATCTGACCTACCGGGGCTGCAGCTCGATCACGGTCACCTCGGGTCGGGCACCGACCCGCATCGGCGGGCCCCAGTAGCCGGCGCCGGCGGTGACGTAGAGCTGCGTGTCCCCCTGCTGCGACAGCCCCTCCACGGCGGGCTGGTCCAGCAGCACCGCGTAGTCGAAGGGCCACAGCTGTCCGCCGTGGGTGTGCCCGGACAGCTGCAGGTCCACCCCGGCCGCCCGCGCCTGCTCGACCTGCACGGGCTGGTGCGCCAGCAGCACGACCGGCCGGCTGTCGTCGCGGCCGTCCAGCGCGGCGTCGAGGTCCGCGCCGTGCCCGGCCAGCCCCGAGGCGGCCGCCGTCCGGTCGTCGATGCCGGCCAGGTCGAACACCGCGCCGCCGCGGCCCAGCTCGACCCGCTCGTTGCGCAGCACGTCCACGCCCAGGGTGGGCAGGTGCCGCAGCCACTCGTCGGTGTCGGGCACGAAGTACTCGTGGTTGCCGGTGACGAAGAAGGCGCCCTGCCGGCTGACCAGGTCCCCCAGCGGGGCGACGTCCTCGCGCAGCTCCGCCAGCGTGCCGTCGACCAGGTCCCCGACCACGGCGACGACGTCGGGCTGCTGGGCGTTCACCGTCTCCACCAGCCGCTCGAACCGGCGTCCCCCGTAGGTCGCGGACAGGTGCCCGTCGGAGAAGGTGACGATCCGGTAGCCGGCCAGCTCCGGCGGCAGGCCGGCCAGCCGGATCGGCACCCGCCGGACGACGGGGGCGGAGTTGGCCGCCCACACCCCGTAGCCCGCGGTCCCCACCGCCGCGACGCCGGCGGTGACGGCCAGCGACCGGGCCAGGAACAGCCGCCGCGAGACGTCCACCGGCTCCGGGGCCGCCTCGGCGGACGGTCCGGTCGACGGCTCGGGCGACGGCTCGGGAGCCGGGGACGAGGGGACGGCGCGCCGCTGCCGGGCGCGCAGCACCCAGCGCACGGGCTCGAGCACCAGCAGCGCCAGGAACAGGTAGAACGCCAGCCCCAGCCACGTGTAGCCGACCCAGTCCAGCGGCGTCTGCACCGCGAACGGCAGCGACCGCCGGCCGACCACCGCGGCCACCACCAGGACGGCGAGGACGACGACGGCGACGGTGGCCCACCGCCGGACCGCTCCCGGCCGGGTGGTGCTGCGCACGAGCCGGAACCAGAGGTACCCGTGCAGCAGCACCATCGCGAGGGAGACGACGGCACCGAAGGCGATCACGGTGCCAGTCTCACCGCTTGCGCGTGACCCCGTTCAGCACGGGGCCCAGCGTCGGCCACAGCGCCCAGAAGTCGCGCTCGGCCTGCACGGCCCGCATCTCCTCCAGGGCGTGCAGCCGGCCGTAGGTCCAGGCGTTCTCGCCGGCGGCGAAGGCGGCCAGGCCCTGGGTGCGGCACAGCTCCCGGGTGACCACGGTGTCCTGCCGGTCGCCCAGCACGTCCTGCAGCTGCTTCATCGCGTCGACCACGCCCATCACGGCGCCGTTCTTCTTCCCGCCGGCGTCCAGCACCGGGGCGGCGACCTCCGCGGTGTAGCGGACCCGCTTGCCGGCCTTGCGCACCTCGTGCAGCGCGAGGTCGTAGGGGCTCTCCGCCGCGCCGTGCACCTCGCCGTCCTCGGCGAACTCGGCGTCCTCGGCGGTGTCGACCAGCTTCTGCAGCCGCTTGACCGTGTGCCGCAGCACGTCGGCCAGCACGTCGGCGGCGGGCTCGGCGGCCCGCTCGGTCGGCGGCGGCGCGGCGACCAGGGCGTGCAGGGCGTCGAGCAGGTTCAGGTACCGGGACAGGCTCAGGGTGGCGACGGCGTGGCCGGCGCCCGCGGTCCCGCCCTGGATCTCGGCCTGCTGCAGCCGGGCGGCGACGGGGCCGAGCACGAACTCGGGGGGCTGGGCGGCGACGAGCTCGCGCAGGTGCTCCAGGGAGACCTCGGCGTCGCGGGTGCCCGAGAGCTCCTGCCCCAGCCACTGCAGCTCGTCGCGGACGGCGTCGGTGCGGGTGCGGTCGAGCACCGGGCGGTAGGCGGCCAGGATGCTGCGGATCCGGCGCGCGGCGACCCGCACCTGGTGCACGCCGTCGGGGACGTCGGTGCGGACCATGAGGTCGGCCCGCTGCAGCGCCTCCAGCTGGCCGCCGACCGCGGCGACGACGACCTCGCCGGCCTTGGGGACCGCGGCCAGCCGCGCGGCCTCCGCCGCCTCCTTCGCCGCGGCCTTCTTCGCCTTCTTGGCCTGCTTGGCGGCCTTCCTGGCGGCCTCCTCGCGGCGGGCGAGCTCCTTGGCGCGGGCCTTCTTGCCGGTGGGCAGCGGCTCCTCGACCACCGGGGCGTCCTCGCCGTCGCCGGCGTCGTCCTCGTCGTCGGCCTCGTCGGCGACCGGGGCCGGCGGCGGGCCGGCCAGCCGGTCGGCCAGGACCCGGGTCAGCTTCGCCGCCGACGCCGAGGGGCGGGCACCGGAGACGACCAGCTCGGCGCCGACCGCGCCCAGCAGCTCCTCGTCGCCGTCGACCAGCTCGACCTCGACCTCGCGCCAGGTGGTGACGACGGCGGCCTCACCGGCGGCGGCCGGCAGCGCGGTGCCGGTGACCTGGTCGTCGGCGACCTCGACGAGCACCCGGCCGTCCTCGCCCAGCAGCGGGACGACGGTGCGGCGGGTGTGCAGGGTCGCGACCTGGCCGGCCGGGGCGCGCCGGACGACGCCCAGCACCGGCAGCAGCACCGCCCGCGGCGGGGACTTCAGCGCCCGGCCGAGCACGGTGTGCAGCTCGCGGCGGGCGCCGGCGGCGGCCGGGAGCTTGAGGTGCCAGCCGTCGTCGGGACCGCCGGTGCGACGGCGCAGGGTGATCCGGGCGCGGGCCAGCCGCAGGTCGGCGGTGTCGTAGTAGGTGGCCGCCAGCTCGTGCACCACGGGGGCGCCGACCGAGGCCACCCCGGGCACCCCCGCGAGGTCGGGCAGCGCGAACGTCTCCTCGACGTCGAACTTCCGCTCGATCTCCGTGTGCTCGGTCGCCACGCTGCACCCACTCCTGCTCGGTTGATCCGCTGAGGTGGGCTTTCTACCTCAGCCAGGTGAACGGCAACCCCGTGGTCGATCATGGGCGGCGATGAGCACCGTCCGGCGCGAGCTGCTGCCCCTGGCCCTGACCGTCCCGTGGGCGGTGTGCGCCGGGTTGCGCGCCACCGGCACCGAGCGGGGCTGGCCCCTGGTCCCCGGCATGTCCTTCGTCCCCTACGCCGCGGCGTCGGCGGTGCTGCCGCTGGGGGTCGCCGCGGCCCGGCGGGCCCCGCTGGCCACCGTGGTCGCCGCGGCCGCCGCGGGTGTGCTGGCCGGGGCGACCGCAGGCCGCACCGTGGCCGCGCCCCCGCCCGGGGCGGGGCCCCGGGTGCGGATCGTGTCGGCGAACCTGCTGCACGGCCGCGCCGACCCCGCCGTCCTGGTGGAGCTGGTGCGGTCCTTCGACGCCGACGTCCTCTGCCTGGTCGAGCTCACCCCGGACGCCGACCGCCGGTTCCGGGATGCCGGGCTGGCCGACCTGCTGCCCAGCGAGCACGTGCGCGGGCACCGGCCCGGTGCGCCGCCGGCCGCGGGCGGTGCGGTGTGGACCCGGCTGGAGGTGCTCGGGCGGTCGGGTGCACCCGGCCGGTTCGAGCAGCCCGTCGTCCGGCTGGCCGTGCCCGGCGGTCCGGACCTGGAGGTCGTCGCGGTGCACACCGACCCGCCGGTGACCACGCGGCGCACCCGCCGGTGGGAGCGGGAGATGGCGCAGCTGCCCGCGGCCGGCGGCGACGTGCTGCGGGTGCTGGCCGGTGACTTCAACGCCACCCCCGACCACGCCACCTACCGCCGGCTGCTGGCCCGGGGGTACGCCGACGCCGGTGCCCGCACCGGCCGCTCGCTGGTGCACACCTGGACGCCGGAGGGCCGCCCGCAGCCCCGGCTGACCCTGGACCACGTGCTGGCCGACCGCCGGATCGGCGTGGCCTCCTTCGAGGTGCACGACCTGCCCGGCAGCGACCACCGCGCGCTGGCGGCGGAACTGGTGCTGCCGCCGGTCTGAGGGGAAGGATCGACCCCGTGCACGCGCTCGAGGTCGTGGTGGTCGTCGGTGTCCTGGTCCTCCTCGGCACCCTGCTGGCGCGCTGGGTCCGGCTCCCGCCGCCGCTGGTGCTGCTCGCCCTGGGCACCGTCGTGGGGTTCCTGCCCGGCGTCGGCGGGGTGGAGATGCCCCCCGACGTCGTCCTGTTCCTCTTCCTCCCGGCGCTGCTGTACTGGGAGTCGCTGACCATCTCGCTGCGCCAGATCCGGGCGGACCTGCGGGTGATCAGCCTGATGTCGGTCGGCCTGGTGCTGGTCACCGCCGGCACGGTCGCGGTCGTCGGGCACGCGCTGGGCCTGTCCTGGCCGATGGCGTTCGTGCTCGGCGCGGTGCTCGCGCCCACCGACGCCACGGCCATCGCCACGGTCGCCGGCCTGCTGCCGCGCCGGGCGCGCACCCTGCTGCGGGCGGAGAGCCTGGTCAACGACGGCACCGCGCTGGTGGTCTTCGGCGTCGCGGTCGGGGTGGCGGTGGGCACGCTGGACGTCGGGCCCGGCGGGGTGGCCTGGCGGCTGGTGGCCTCCTACGCCGGCGGGATCGCGGTCGGGCTGGCGCTGGCCTTCGCGGTCACCGAGCTGCGCCGGCGGCTGACCGACGTCCGGCTGGAGAACGTGGTCGGCGTCCTGACCCCGTTCGTGGCCTACCTGCCCGCCGAGCTGCTGCACGCCTCGGGCGTGGTCGCGGTGGTCACCTGCGGGCTGACGCTCACCCAGATCGCCACCCGGGTCATCTCACCCAGCGCCCGGGTGCAGGCCGCCGGGTTCTGGTCGCTGACCACCTTCCTGCTCAACGGGTCGCTGTTCGTGCTGGTCGGGCTGGAGCTGCACGCGGTGGTCGAGGGCCGCAGCGCGGCGGAGATCTGGACCGGGGTGGTGGCCACGCTGTGGGTCGCCCTCACGGTGGCCGGCACCCGGCTGGTCTGGGGCAACACGCTGCCCTACGTCATCCGGGCCCTGGACCGGCGGCCGGCGCAGCGGCTGCGCCGGGTGGGGTTCCGCGGTCGGCTGCCCGGCCAGTGGGCCGGCTTCCGCGGGGCCGTGTCGCTCGCGGCGGCCCTCGCCGTCCCCACGACGACGGCGGCCGGCGGGCCGCTGGAGGGCCGGGACCTGCTGCTGATGGTCACCTTCGGCGTCATCGTCGTGCTGCTGGTGGTGCAGGGGCTCACCCTGCCGGCGGTCATCCGCTTCTCCCGGCTGCAGCCCGACCCGGCGGAGGCGCAGGAGGAGCTGCTGGCGCAGCGGGAGGCCCTGGGTGCCGCGCAGGCCGCGCTGGACGTGCGGGCCGCCGAGCTCGGCGTCCCCGAGGCCGTGGTGGCCCGGGTGCGGGAGGCCCACGAGGCCCGGGAGCGGCAGCTGCACCTGACCCAGGTGCTCAGCGACGGCCGGGTGACCGACCCCGACCACCGCGCGGCGAAGAAGGCGGTGCTGGCCGAGGCGGAGTCCGAGCGGCGGCTGCGGCTGGCGCTGCTGGCCGACAAGCGGGACGCCGTGGTCCGGCTGCGCGACCTGCACGCCATCGACGACCTGGTGCTGCGCCGGGTGATGGCCCAGCTGGACGCCGAGGAGGTCCGCCTGGTCGGCGTCCAGCCCGAGGACTAGGGGCGCCGGTCCTGCAGGAAGCGGAACCGCTCGCGCACCCGGGCGACCTCGGCCGGGTCGACATCGGCCACCAGCACGGTCTCCCCGCCCGCCGCGGTGGCCAGCAGCTCGCCGAGCGGGCTGATGATGCGGCTGTCGCCGGCGTGCTCGGTGCCGTCGCCGGCGGTGCCCACCCGGTTGCAGCCGACGACGTAGGCCTGGTTCTCGATCGCCCGGGCCTGCAGCAGGGTCTGCCAGTGCAGCCGGCGGGCGGCGGGCCAGTTGGCCGGCACCAGGTAGACGTCGGTGTCCGGGGCGAGGGCCCAGAACTCGTCGGCGAAGCGCAGGTCGTAGCAGACGAACAGGCTCACCCGCAGGTCGCCGACCTGCACGGTCACCGGGGTGGTGCCGGCCCGGAAGTACTCGTGCTCACCGGTGTGGGTGAACGGGTGCAGCTTGCGGTAGCGGTGCACCGTGCCGTCGGGACCGGCCAGCACGAAGGAGTTGGCGGGCCGCGGGTCGTCGGCGGCGACCTCGGCGCTGGAACCGCCCACCCAGACGCCGTGCCGGGCGGCCTGCTCGGCCAGCCACTGCGCCGACGACCCGCCCTCGGGCTCGCCGATGCCGTGCCGCATGGAGAACCCGGTGGAGAAGGTCTCGCTCAGCAGCACCAGCTCACCGCCGGCGCCCACCGCGCGGTCGACCAGCCCGGCCAGCCGGGCGTGGTTGGCCGCCCGGTCCTCCCAGACGATGTCGTGCTGGACGACGGCCACCCTCATGCGGTCAGCCTCCGGACGGCCTCGGCGAGCACCTCGGGCCGCTTGCAGAAGGCGAACCGGACCAGGTCGCGGCCCAGCTCGGCGTGCTGGGCCAGGTAGAACGCCGACATGGGGACGGCGACCACCCCGACCCGGTGCGGCAGCTCGCGGCAGAAGGCGAGCCCGTCCCCGTCGACCCGCACGGTGGCGAAGTAGGTGGCCTCCGGGCTGATCACCGGCAGCCCGGCCTCGGCGAGCCCGGCGACGAGCAGGTCGCGCTGGTGCTCCAGGTCGGCGGCGACCCGGGCGAAGAACGCGTCGGGCAGGCCGAGCCCGGCGGCGATGGCCGGCTGGAACGGGCCGGCGTTGACGTAGGTGAGGAACTGCTTCGCCGTCCGCACGCAGGTCACCAGCTCGGCCGGGCCGCACACCCAGCCGACCTTCCAGCCGGTGGTGGAGAACGTCTTGCCGCCGCTGCTGACCACCAGCGTGCGCTCGCGCATGCCGGGCAGCTCCGCCAGCGACACGTGCCGCGCTCCGGTGAAGACCAGGTGCTCGTAGACCTCGTCGGTCAGCGCCACCAGGTCGTGCTCGCGGACGACGTCGGCGACCAGCTCCAGCTCGGCCCGGTCGAACACCTTGCCGGTCGGGTTGTGCGGGGTGTTGAGCAGCACCAGCTTGGTGCGGGGGGTCACCGCGGCCCGCAGCTGCGCGGGATCGAAGGTCCACCGGCCGGCCTCCCCGGGTGGCGGGGGCCGCAGCGGCACCGGGACGACGACGCCGCCGGCCATCGAGATGCAGGCGGCGTAGCTGTCGTAGAGGGGCTCGAAGACCACGACCTCGTCGCCGGGGTCCAGCAGCCCCAGCAGCGCGCCGGCCAGCGCCTCGGTGGCCCCGGCGGTGACCAGCACCTCGGTGGCCGGGTCGTAGGACAGGCCGCGGAAGCGCTGCACGTGGGCGGCGACCGCCTCGCGCAGCACCGGCAGGCCGGGGCCGGGCGGGTACTGGTCGAGGTCGGTGCCGATGGCCGCGCGGGCGACGTCCAGCACCTCGGCCGGGCCGGGGGTGTCGGGGAAGCCCTGCCCGAGGTTGACCGAGCCGGTGGCCACCGCCAGGGCGCTCATCTCGGCGAACACCGTCGTCCCGAAGCCCTGCAGGCGCTGGGCGAGCAGGCTCACCGGGCGTCCCCGAAGCGGACCGTGCGGGTGGCCGGGTCGGCGACCTCGACCCGCACCCGGGCGACCTCGCCGGCCTCGAACCGGCCGTCGGCACGGCCCTGCACGGCCAGGTCCACCAGCACCACCGTGGCGCGGTCGTCGTCGGCGTCGAGCACGACCGCATCGAACACCTCGCCCACCCGGTCGGCCAGCAGGGTGGCCTCGACCAGGTCGACGACGGCCCGCTCGACGGCGTGGGTGCGCCGGTCGGAGGCAGCCATCAGGTCGGTGAGCTCCGGCAGCGCGGCCCGCAGCTCCGCCGACGGCTGGGCACCCGCGGCGAGGGCGAGGCAGACCTCGGTGCCGAACCGGTCGACCAGCCGGCGCAGCGGGGCGGTGACGTGGGCGTAGGGCCCGCCGACACCGCCGTGCCCGGGCTGCGCCGGGGGCTCGCCGTCGAAGGCGGTGTAGCCGGCGCCGCGCAGCAGCGAGGTCGCGGCGTCGAGGAAGGCGGCGTGCCGGGGCCGGGCCGGGTCCAGGGTGGCGACGACCTCGCCCGGGGTCGCGCCGTCGGGCCAGGCCACCCCGAGGCCGGGCGCCAGCCGCCGGAGCGCGGCCACGGCGCCGGGGTCCGGCGGCGGCAGGGTGCGCAGGATGCCCACGCCGCCGTCGAGCATCAGCCGCGCGGCGCAGCGGCCGGTGAGCAGGGAGATCTGCGCGTTCCAGCCCTCGACGTCGCTCTGGCCGCGGAACACGACGGTCCAGCCGCCGTCGGGCCCGGGCTCGACCTCCTGGGACGGCGTGCCCAGCTCGATCGCGCCCCGGTCGCGGGCCCGGGCCTGCAGCAGCCGGCCGATCTCGGGCAGCAGCTCCAGCTCGACGGGCAGCTGCTCGCCGACCGACTCGTAGTCCAGCTGGGCGCGGCTGCGCACCCGGGCCCGGCGCAGGTCCACCGCGGTCACCTCGCCGTCGGCGTCCAGGTCGATCGTCCACAGAGCGGCCGGGCGGAGCTGGCCGGGCAGCAGGCTGGCCGCGCCCTCGCTCAGCTGCGGCGGGTGCAGCGGGGTGCGGCCGTCGGGGCAGTAGACGGTCTGGCCGCGCCGGCGGGCCTCGGCGTCCAGCGCGCTGCCGAGCGGGACGAATGCGCCGACGTCGGCGATGGCGTAGGAGACCCGGTAGCCGCTGTCCGTGCGGGCCAGGTGCACCGCCTGGTCGAGGTCGCGGGCGCCGGGCGGGTCGAGGGTGACCAGCGGCAGGTCGGTGGCGTCGTGGTCGGGCAGCGGGGGGTTGGCCGCCACCCGGTCGGCCTCGGCGAGGACGTCGGCCGGGAACCCCTGCGGGACGTCGAACTCCTCGCGCACCGCGACGAAGTCGAGCGGACCGGACACCCTCAGCACGCGAGCCACCCCGTCACCGTTCCACGTGGAACGTGCAGGTACACAGGGCCCATGCCCGAGGGACACATGATCCACGTCGACGCGCGCCGGTTCGACGAGGCGATGACCGGCCACGTGGTCCACGCGGAGAGCCCGCAGGGCCGGTTCGCCGACGGCGCGGCGGCGCTGGACGGCCGCACGCTGCGCGGCACCGAGGCGTTCGGCAAGAACCTGTTCCTGCGCTTCTCGGGGGACTCCCCGCAGTACCTGCACGTGCACCTGGGGCTGATCGGTGGCTGGACCTGGTGGGACCACGACCACCAGCAGCTCTCGGGCCGGCCGGTGGTGAAGGCCGACGACTCCGGCGTCCGGCTGCGGCTGCGGTCCGGGCGCGGGGACGCCGCGCTCAGCGCCGAGCTGCGCGGGGCGATCACCTGCACGCTCGTCGACGAGGAGGGCCTGGACCGCGCGGTCGCCAAGCTCGGCCCCGACCCGCTGCGCGACGACGCCGACCCCGACGTCGCCTGGGCCAAGGTGCGGAAGTCCACGAAGCCCATCGGCGGGCTGCTGCTGGACCAGGCGGTGACCGCCGGGGCAGGGCTGATCTGGCGGGCGGAGGTGCCGTTCCTGGCCGGGGTCGACCCGCACCGGCCCGGCGTCGACGTCACCGAGGACGAGTTCACGACCATGTGGTCGCAGATGCGCCGGGTGATGAAGGCCGCGGTGGACCGCGGCGGCAAGGAGATCACCACCGACCCCGCCGACCGGCCGGGCACCGACGGGCACGTCAGCCGGGACGACGCCTTCTACGTCTTCCGCCGCGAGGGCGAGCCCTGCCTGCGCAGCGGGACGCCGGTCGAGGTCGCCGAGATGGGCAACCGCAAGGTCTGGTGGTGCCCCACCTGCCAGCCGCGGTAGCCGCCGCGCGTCCCGGCCCCGCACGCGCCGCGGGCGGGGCCGGTAGCGTCCGCCGGGTCCGTCCAGCCGTCCCCAGGAGTCCCCCGTCGTGGTCGCCCGCACTCCCGTGTTCCTCGACTGCGACCCCGGCATCGACGACGTGCTGGCGCTGGCGTTCCTGCTCACCCGTCCCGAGCTGGAGCTGGTGGGCATCGGCACCGTGTCGGGCAACCTCGACGCCGCGGGCGCCGCGCAGAACACGCTGCAGGTGCTCGACCTGCTCGGTGCGCCGGCCGTCCCGGTGGCCGCCGGCACCCGCGACTTCCGCACCCGGGCCTACGCCGGCGGCGCCCCCGACGTCCACGGCACCAACGGCATCGGCGACGTCGAGCTGCCCCCGACCACGCGGACGCCGGACCCCCGCGGGTCGGTGCAGCTGCTGCTGGACCTCGCCCACGAGCACCGGGGCGCCCTCCGGGTGCTGGCGATCGGCCCGCTGACCAACCTCGCCGCCGCCCTCGACGCCGCCCCCGACCTGCCCGGGCTGGTCCGCGACGTCGTGGTCATGGGCGGGGCGTTCACCGAGCCCGGCAACATCACCCCGCACGCCGAGGCCAACATCTGGAACGACCCGGAGGCCGCGGACCTCGTCTTCGCCGCCCCGTGGCCGGTGACCGCGCTCCCGGTGGACGCCGCCCGCCTGCAGCGCCTGGAGGCCGAGGACCTGGACGCGCTGCGCACCGACCCCTCCCCCGCCGTCGCCGCGGTCGGCCGGATGCTCGACGTCTACGGCGAGTTCTACCGGGGCGTGTTCGGCCGGCGCCTCGCCGTCCTCTACGACCCGCTGGCCGCCGCGCTGCTCACCGACGCGGTGCAGGTGGTCGGCGAGCTGACCGGGCCGGTGGTCGTCACCACCGGGGACGGCGAGGAGCGGGGCCGCACCGTGGTGGGCGGCGTGCACCCCGGCCGGCCGGAGCACCGCGTCGTGCTGGCCACCGAGCCGGCGTTCGGGCCGCTGCTGGTGGCCGCGCTGCGGTCGCTGGCCGCGCGCTAGGGCGCCCGGTCCACCCGGACGTCGCCCAGGCCCTCGATGCTCACCACGTCGCCGGCGTGCAGCTGGCGCCCGCGGCGGTCCTCGGGCTCGCCGTTGACCTGCACGACGCCCTCGGCCAGCACGTCCTTGACCTGCGCGCCGGTGGGGACGGCGTCGACCAGCTTCAGCAGCTGACCCAGCCGGATGACGTCCTCGCCCGGGCGGAGCTCCACGGTCTGCACGGGGTTCACCATGCCCGCAGCTCGTCGCCGACCGCGATCCGGCCCCCGCCGCTGGGCACCGCCCCCACCGACAGCGTGCCCTCGTGCGTGCGGTGGATGGTCTTGAGCACCCCGGTGTCCCGGCCGACCCCTCCGGGTTGCGGCCGGGTGGTCATCACGCAGCGGGCCACCGGGGCGACGACGTCGAGGACCGCGGTGCCCAGCCGCACGCGCTGGCCGACCAGCTCGTCCTCCCCGGCGCCGTCGAGCAGCACGTTGGCCCGGAACCGGCGCGGCGACCAGTCGCCGGTGGACCCGGTCGACAGCAGCGTGACGCGGGAGCCGGCGTTGTCGTGGAAGGCGCCGTCGGCCCCGGAGAAGGGGTTCCACCGCGACTCGGTCTCCAGGTCGGCGGGGTTCTCGTAGGTCCGCGGGCCGGGGTGGCTGGCCGGCCGCAGCTCGACCGGCCGGCCCACCCAGTCGGAGAGGACGGCGTCGTCCCCGGTCACCGTGCCGTCGGGGAGCACCACGTCGGGCCGGCCGCCGGTGGTGCGGGCGGCGGCGAACAGCAGCTCGGGCACCCGGCGGGCGGTGAGGCCGAAGCCGGTGGACGTGTCGAACAGCGCCCACGCCCGGTCGCCGACGAACCCCTCCGGGCCGACGTCGACGGCGTCGCACCGCTCGCCCTGCAACGACTTGACCGGGTAGCGCCACAGCTCGAGGACCTGCATGTGGTCAGTGTCGCGCGCCGGGTGCTGCACGGAGGCCGTCCGGCGTGCCAGCCTGACGCCGCCACCGAGACGGGAGTGACCCAGATGACCGACGGCGAGGAGCTGCCCGGCCCCCGCAGCGTGCTCGACGTGCACGTGCCCGACCGCGACGACCTGCTGGTCTCCTTCGTGCCCGAGGACCAGCCCGGGGACGGCGTCCTCGTGGTCACCGTCGCCCAGGACCGCACCGGACGGCGCATCCGCGTCCCGGTCGGCCAGGACGTCGAGCTGATCTGGTCCTCCCGCCGCGGCCCCCGCGCCCGCACCGCCCGGGTGCTGGAGGTGGTGACCGACGGCGAGCCCACCTGGCGGCTGGAGCCCCTGGGCAGCGTCCGCGACGGCCAGCGCCGCGGCGCGGTGCGCGCCGAGGTGCTGCTGCCGGCCGTGCTCACCGACGGTGCCCGCAGCGTCGAGGGCACCACGCTGGACCTGTCCGAGACCGGCGTGCGCGGGCGCTGGCCGGTCACCGACGGCTGGCCGGCGGTGCTGGACCGGGTGACCGTGACCCTGCACCTGGGCGAGGGCCGGGTGGTGGCCGGCCCGGCCGAGGTGCGGCGCGGCTACCCGGTCACCGACGGCCGGCTGGAGGCCTCGCTGGTCTTCGAGGGCTGGCCCGAGCGGGCCGAGGACCAGGTGCGGGCCCGGGTGTTCGAGCGGCTGCGCCAGCTGGCCCGGCGCGGCGACCTCTAGGCGGGCCGCCAGGACAGCGTCCAGCTGCCCGCCCAGGTCTCCTCGGGCGCCAGCACCACCAGGTCGGCGCCGTCGGCCAGCGCGTTCGGCGGGCAGGTCATCGGCTCCACGGCCAGGCTCCGCCGCCGCTGTCCCTCCGGCAGCGTGTCGCCGGTGTAGACCTGCAGCCACGGCCACCGGCCGTCCACGGCCAGCTCCAGCTCCCCGGCCGGGCCGGCCAGCCGTACCCGCGCCCAGCCGTCCTCGTCGCGTACCAGGTCGGTGAGGGCGTCGTCCAGCGCCCGGTCGCCGATGGTGCCGACCGCGCCGTCGAAGGCGTGCCGGCCGCCGGTGGGCAGGCCGCCGTCCAGGTCCAGGCCGGTGCGGGCGGGCACCTGCAGGCTCGCGGCGCCGATCGCGCCGTCGTCCTCGGACCCCACGTGCAGGTAGGGGTGCATGCCGACGCCGAAGGGGGCGTCGTGGGTGCCGGCGTTGCGCACCCGGACGGTCACGGTCAGCCGGTCGGGGTCCAGCCGGTAGTCCACCGCCACGGCCAGCCGGAACGGGTAGCCCGGCCGCGGCTCCAGCACGGTGCCGACGGTGACGGTGTCCTGGGTGCGGGCCAGCACCGAGAAGGGCTGCCAGGACAGCAGGCCGTGCATGGCCGCGCCCCCGGCCGCGGTGTCCAGCTGCAGGTCGGTGCCCCGCCAGGACCAGCGGCCCCCGCGCAGCCGGTTCGGCCAGGGCAGCAGCAGGCCGCCCCGCCGTCCCTTCGGCACCTCGCCGGTGCGGTAGCCGTCCAGGACGTCCCAGTCGCCGACCGCGAGCCGCCGCAGGCCGCCGCCGCGCAGGTCCACCGCGACCCGCGCGCTGCCGCGCTCCAGCCACGCCCCCAGCGGCTCGGTGGTCGGCCACGCGGCCTCCTCGGGCACCACGCCGGGCATGCCGAGCAGGTCGGCCAGCACGTCGAGCACCTCGGCCCGCCGGACGGCGGCGGCCGGTGCGATCTCGGTCAGACCGAAGTAGCCGTGCACCAGGCCGGGGCCGGGCAGGTGGACGACGTGCACCCCCGCGGCGGCCAGCTCGACGGCGTAGGTGTCGCCCTCGTCGCGCAGCGGGTCGAACTCGGCGGTGGCCACCACCGCCGGCGGCAACCCGGAGAGGTCGGTGCCCAGCGGGGCGGTCCAGCGGTCGCCGCCGTCGGGCAGGTACCAGTCCCAGAACTGCCGCATGTCCGAGGACTCGAGGAACAGGCCGGTGGCGTTCTGCTCGACCGACGGCATGGCCATGGTGGGGTCCAGACCGGGGTAGGCCAGCAGCTGCGCGGCCAGCACCGGGCCGCCCTCGTCCCGGCAGCGCAGCGCCACCCCGACCGCCAGCCCGGCGCCGGCGCTGTCGCCCGCGACGACCAGCGGCGCCGAGGGCCAGCGCTCCGCGGCCCAGCGGACGGCGGCCAGGCTGTCCTCCAGCGGCGCGGGGTGCGGGTGCTCGGGGGCCAGCCGGTAGTCCACCGCGACGACGATCGCGCCGAGCCGGTTGGCCACCGCCCGGCACACCGGGTCGTGGGTCTCCAGGTCGCCGACCGCCCAGCCGCCGCCGTGCAGCCACACCACCACCGGGCGGGCCTGCCCGCCGACCCGGCCCAGGCCCGACCGGTAGACCCGCACCGCGAGGTCGCCGGCCGGCCCGTCGACCGTCCGGTCCTCCACGTCGGCGACCGGTTCGGGCCGGTAGCCCTCGCCGCGGCGGGCCAGCGACAGCGCGCGGTAGCGCTCCCGGTCGACGGCGGCGTCGCCGCGGACCAGCGGGGTGGCCCCGAGGTCGACGAGGCGCTGCAGGAACGGCGGGAAGTGCGGGTCGATCGGCACGGGGTCACCTCACCACGGCTCGGTGCACCCGGCGAGGGGTCACCCGGCGAGCGGTTCCTCGCCGTTGCCCAGCAGGGACACCCGGACCAGGCCGGCGGCGAGGCGGGCCAGGTCGTCGCCGTCCACCAGGTCGGCGAGGGCGGCCGGGTCGGTGGGCAGGCCGACCCGCTCGGCGCCGCGCAGCGCCCGGTCGTCCAGGTGCGGGCGCAGCCACGGCCACACGGCCTGCGCCTCGCGGAGGAACACGTGCGCGCCGAGCGGACCGAAGCCGGGGAAGTCCTGCAGCAGCGCGGCGGCCCGGTCGGCGTCGCCGTCGGCCTCGGCGGCCAGCCGGCTCAGGTCGCCGTGCCAGCGGTCGCGGACCTGGGTGGCGAGGTCGCCCAGCTGGCGGGAGGTGCGCTCGTCGTAGCGGCGGTAGTGGCCCCGGCCCAGCGCGTCGACCCGGTCCTGCCAGCTGGCCTCGAGCATGTGGTCGGGGGTGGTCAGCCCGGCGTCGAGCAGCTCGGAGGTCGCCGCGACCGCGATGTCGGCGTCGATGCGGGCGGACAGCAGCTCGGCCAGCACCAGCAGCTGCCAGAGCGGGGCGGGGGTGTCGGCGAGCCGGATGCCGGCCTGCGCCGCGAAGGTGGTGCCGTGCTGGCCCAGGACGGCGGCGGCCGTGTCGCGGGGGGTCATGACCGCGCCCTACCCGTGACGGGCCGACCAGCACATCGGTGACAGGTGTCAGTGGTGGCGGGCCCGTGCGCTGGGAAGACTCGTCGCATGCCCGCCACCGAGCTCCGCGCCGCCGACACCGACCGCACCGCCGTCGCCGAGGTCCTCGGCCGGGCGCTGTCCGAGGGTCGTCTCACCGTCACCGAGTACGACGAGCGCCTGGCCGCCGCCTACGCCGCGCGCACCCTCGCCGAGCTCGCCCCGCTCACCGCCGACCTGCCCGCGCCCGCCCCGGCCCGCCGTCCCGAGCAGCGCGCCACCTACGGCAGCTGCGGGGGCGGGGACCTGCGCCAGGCGTGGCGCGGGTACCTGACGGTCGCGCTCGTCGTGTGGGCGGTCTACCTGGCCTCGTCGCTGGCCGGCGGCTTCGGCTACCCCTGGCCGGTGTGGGTGGTCGGCCCGTGGGGCGCGGTGCTGCTGGGCCGTACGCTCACCACCCGCGGTGCGCCGGCCCGCCGCGGCTGACCCACCGACGACGAGAGGCCCCACCCGGATCGGGTGGGGCCTCTCGTCTGCACTGTGGGCAAGGGGGGAGTTGAACCCCCACGTCCTCTCGGACACACGGACCTGAACCGTGCGCGTCTGCCATTCCGCCACTTGCCCTGGCGAGGGAGAACACTAGCAGCCGCCCGCGAGCGCCTTCCATCGGGGCGTCGCGCGCTCACCGACCGGTCCGCGGACCCGTGCCCGGTTACGATCGGCTGCCAGTCAGTGGGAGGTCAACCGAGCGTAGGGAGCGACTGTGGGTGTGCTGCAGCGCTTCGAGCGTCGCCTGGAGGGCATGGTCGGCCTGGCCTTCGCCCGCATCTTCAAGGGCAAGGTGCACCCGGCCGAGATCGCCAAGGCCCTGCAGCGCGAGGCCACCGAGCAGCGCAAGGTGATGGGCGAGGGCCGCGTGCTGGTGCCCAACGTCTACGAGGTGCGGCTGGGCCCCACCGACTACGACAACCTGGCCGAGTGGTCCGAGCAGCTGGCCGCCGAGCTCGCCGACATGGTGTCCGAGCACGTCGACGACGAGGGCTTCCAGACCTTCGGCGACGTCCAGGTCCGGCTCGAGCGCGACGAGGAGCTGCACACCGGCGTGTTCGAGGTCGCCTCCCACGTCGCCGACCCCCGCGCGGGCCAGCGCCCCCAGCGCTTCGCCACCGACCTCGACGAGAGCTGGGGCGGGCCCGTCCCGGGCCACGACCCCGCCCCGCCGCCGCCCGCCCGCCCGGGCCTCCCGCCACTGCCGCCGCTGCCCTCCCTGCGCGGCCAGGAGCCCGGCGGTCCCTCCGTCGTCGGCCGCGCCGGGCAGCGCCCGGGGGTCACCCACGTGCTGGTCGTCGACGGCCCGGGCACCCGGCACGTCCTGGGCGCCGGCAGCAACGTGATCGGCCGCGGCACCGAGGCCGACATCCGCCTCCCCGACACCGGGGTCAGCCGCAAGCACGTCGACGTCGTCCTCGAGGGGCCGGTGGCCAGCGTCCAGGACCTCGGCTCGACCAACGGCACGCTGGTCAACGGCCGCCGGGTCGGCCGCCAGCCGCTGTCCGACGGCGACGTCATCCGGATCGGGCACTCCGTGCTGGTCTACCGGCAGGACGGCGCATGACCGCCGAGATCGTCCTGCAGGTCTTCCGGTTCGGCTTCCTGCTGCTGCTGTGGCTGTTCGTCTTCGCCGCCTTCCGGGTGGTCCGGGCCGACCTGCTCGGCGGCCGCACCGGCCGGGTCTCCTCGGTGCCCCCGCGCGCCCAGGCCGGCAAGAAGCGCGGCGGCCGCGGCCCGAAGAACCTGCTGGTCACCGCCGGGCCGCTGTCCGGCACCAAGATCACCCTGGGTGAGCAGGCGATCCTCATCGGCCGGGCCGACGACTCCACGCTCGTGCTCACCGACGACTTCGCGAGCTCCCGGCACGCCCGGCTGACCAACCGCGGCGGCCAGTGGTACGTCGAGGACCTCGGCTCCACCAACGGCACCTACCTGGACCAGCAGCGGGTGCAGGGCCCCCTCCTGGTCGCCCCCGGCCAGCCGATCCGGATCGGACAGACAGTGCTGGAGCTGCGCTCATGACCCTGGTGCTGCGCTACGCGGCGCGTTCGGACCGCGGTCTGATCCGCGGCAGCAACCAGGACTCCGTCTACGCGGGGCCCCGGCTGCTCGCCGTCGCCGACGGCATGGGCGGGCACGCGGCGGGCGACGTCGCCAGCAAGGTGGTCATCGCCGCGCTGGAGCACCTGGACGACGACACCCCCTCCGGCGACATGCTCTCCTCGCTGCGCAACGCCGTGTTCGACGGCAGCGAGCACCTGCGCGAGGTGATCCGCGAGTCCCCCGAGCTCGAGGGCATGGGCACCACCCTCACCGCGGTGCTGTTCGCCGGTGGCCGGCTGGCGCTGTGCCACGTCGGCGACTCCCGCGCCTACCTGGTGCGCGACGGCCAGCTCAACCAGATCACCCACGACGACACGTTCGTGCAGACCCTGATCGACGACGGCCGGATCACCGAGGACGAGGCCAACAGCCACCCGCAGCGCTCGCTGCTGCTGCGGGCGCTCAACGGCCAGGACGTCGAACCCGACCTCTCGATGCGCGAGGCCCGGGCCGGCGACCGCTACCTGCTGTGCTCCGACGGCCTGTCCGGCGTGGTCAGCCACGAGACGATGGCCGAGGCGCTGCGCGACCCCGACCCGCAGGCCACCGCCGACCGGCTGGTCGAGCTCGCCCTGCGCAGCGGCGGCCCGGACAACATCACCTGCATCGTGGCCGACGTCGTCGACGACGACGGCAGCTCCTCCATCGACCCGGTCGTCGACGGCGCGGCCGGGGACAACCGCGGCCAGCGCGAGGTCGACCCCCGCTCCGCCGCCGGTCGGGCGGCGCTGGCCGACCCGCGCCCGGCCACGCCCACCGCGTCGGTGGCCACGGCCACCCCGCCGGTCAAGCGGCGCCGCCCGCTGCGCACCGCGCTGCTCGCGCTGGCCGCCGTGGTCGTGCTCGGCGCCGCCGCGGTCGGCTTCTACGCCTTCGTCGGCAACCACTGGTTCGTCCGCTCCGTCGACGGCGGGGACGTCGGGGTCTACCGCGGCATCAACGCCTCGCTGGTGGGCCTGGACCTCTACCGGCTGGACACCCCGACCGACCTCGCCCTCACCGACCTGACCCAGGCCGCCCGCAGCCGGGTCGAGTCGGGCATCGAGGCCAGCGACCGGGGCGACGCCGACCGGATCCTGTCCAACCTGCTCGAGCAGCGGCTGCCCGAGTGCCGCACGGTGGGCGCGACGCCGTCCGGCTCGGCCAGCAGCTCGCCGACCACCGGCGCCCCGGGCACGACCGCGCCGACGACGACGGCCCCCCCGAGCGACCCCGCCGCCACCGCCGCGCCGCCCACCACCACCGCGCCGACCACGACCACGAGCACGTCGACGTCCACCCGGACGCAGGAACCCGGGGTGGACTGCCGGGAGGCGGACTGATGGCCGCCCCCGCGGCCGGGCCGGGCACCGACCCGAGGCAGGGTGCGCCCGGGGTCACCACGCCGCCCAAGCGGCGCGGCACCGAACTGCTGATGCTGGGCTTCGCGGTGCTCATCACGCTGGCCGCGCAGACCATCGTCGACATCACCGTCACCGGTTCGCCCAGCCCGGAGATCGCCACCTTCGGTGCCTGGTTCACCGGCCTGTGGCTGGTCGCCCACCTCGTCGTCCGCAAGGTCGCGCCCTACGCCGACCCGCTGCTGCTGCCCTGCGTCGCGGTGCTCACCGGCCTCGGGCTGTCGATGATCCACCGGCTGGACATCGCCGCCAACGCCCTCGGCGAGTCGGTGTCGGCCCGCGAGGACGCACCCACCCAGCTGCTGTGGGCCACCGTCGGCATGGTGCTGTTCGTCGCCGTCCTGCTGGTCGTCCGCGACCACCGGGCGCTGTCCCGGCTGGCCTACACCATCGGCCTGGTCGGCCTGGTGCTGCTGGCCATCCCCGCGGTGCTGCCCTCGGCGCTGTCGGAGGTCAACGGCGCCAAGATCTGGATCCGCGTCGCCGGCTTCTCCATCCAGCCCGGCGAGTTCGCCAAGATCTGCCTGGTCATCTTCTTCGCCGCCTACCTGGTCGACAAGCGCGACGTGCTGGCGCTGGCCAGCCGCCGGGTGCTGGGCCTGGAGGTGCCGCGGGCCCGCGACCTGGGCCCGGTGCTGGTCGCCTGGGGCGTGTCGATCCTGGTGCTGGTCTTCGAGCGCGACCTGGGCAGCTCGCTGCTGCTGTTCGGCATCTTCGTGGTGATGCTCTACGTGGCCACCGAGCGGGCGTCCTGGCTGCTCATCGGTGTCCTGCTGTTCGCCGCCGGCGGCACCGTGGCCTACCAGCTGTTCGGCCACGTCCGGGTGCGCGTGGACACCTGGCTGGACCCCTTCGCCTACTACCCCGACGGCGGTGGCTACCAGGTCGTGCAGTCGCTGTTCGGCCTGGGCACCGGCGGGCTGTTCGGCGCCGGCCTGGGCGGCGGGCGCCCGGACCAGGTGCCGGTGGCCAAGAGCGACTTCATCGCCGCCGCGCTGGGCGAGGAACTGGGCCTGTTCGGCCTGGTCGCGATCGTGGTGCTGTACCTGGTGCTGGTCGAGCGCGGGCTGCGCACGTCGCTGGTGGTCCGCGACGGGTTCGGCAAGCTGCTGGCGGCGGGGCTGGCCTTCGGCGTCGCGTGGCAGGTCTTCGTCGTGCTCGGCGGCGTCACCGGGCTGCTGCCGCTGACCGGTCTGACCACCCCGTTCGTGGCCTACGGCGGTTCGTCGCTGGTGGCCAACTTCGGCCTGGTCGCGCTGCTGGTGCGGATCAGCGACGCCGCCCGCCGGCCGGCCGCCCCGCCGGCCCCGCCGGCGCCCAAGCTCGGCGAGGCCCTCACCGAGGTGGTCAAGCCGTGAACTCGCCGCTGCGCAAGGTCGCGATCAGCGTGCTGGTGCTGTTCACCCTGCTGATCCTCAACGCCAACTACATCCAGGTCGTGCGCTCCTCGGAGCTGCGCGCCAACCCGTCGAACACCCGCATCCTGGCCGAGGAGTACGACCGGGAGCGCGGCGCGATCGTCGTGGCCGGCAACCCGGTCGCGCAGTCGGTGGCCACCGACGACACCCTCACCTACCTGCGGCAGTACCCCAACGCCGAGGTGTACTCGACGGTCACCGGCTACTACTCGCTGGTCTACGGCAACAGCGGCATCGAGCGGGCCGAGAACGACATCCTCTCCGGCTCGGACGACCGGCTGGCCTTCCGCCGGATCGCCGACCTGTTCACCGGCCGCGACCCCTCCGGCGGCAACGTCGAGCTCACCCTCGACCCGGCCGCGCAGCAGGCCGCCTTCGACGCCCTCGGCGGGGTCGACGGCGCCGTGGTGGCGCTGGACCCCCGCACCGGCGCGGTGCTGGCCATGGTGAGCAGCCCCGGCTACGACCCCAACCAGCTCTCCAGCCACGACCCGGCGGCCATCCGCGCCTACTCCGACCAGCTGTCGACGATGGACCCCGACCCGCGGACGAACGCCACCATCTCCGAGCGGCACTCCCCCGGTTCGGTGTTCAAGCTGATCACCTCGGCGGCGGCGCTGCAGGACGGCTACACCCCCGACACCGTCGTCCCGGCCCCGCAGCAGTACGTGCTGCCCGGCACCAGCCGGCCGCTGAACAACTACAACGGTGAGTCCTGCGCCGCCTCCGGCGAGCAGCCGCTGATCGACGCGCTGACGATCTCCTGCAACACCGCCTTCGCCGAGCTCGGCGTCGACCTCGGCGAGGACCGCATCCGCGCCACCGCCGAGGCCTTCGGCATCGACCAGGGCCAGTTCGACATGCCGTTGACGGTGGCGGAGAGCACCGTGGGCGACATCGACGGCGACGCGCAGCTGGCGGTGGCCTCCATCGGCCAGCAGAACGTGCAGATCACGCCCCTGCAGGGGGCGATGATCGCGGCTGCGATCGCCAACGACGGCACGCTGATGACGCCCTACCTGGTCGACCAGCTGCAGGCGCCCGACCTCAGCGTCGTCGACCAGACCGAGCCCACCGAGATGGGCCAGCCGGTCTCCGCCGAGGTGGCCGGCCAGCTGCAGCAGATGATGGTCAGCGTCGTGGAGAACGGCTCGGGCCGGCGTGCGCAGATCGACGGCTACACCGTCGGCGGGAAGACCGGTACGGCCCAGACCACCGCCGAGGACGACGACAACCAGTGGTTCGTCGGCTACGCCGGGCCCGACGGCGACCCGCAGATCGCCGTCGCGGTGTTCATCCAGGGCGGGCAGGGCACGGGGGGCGACCTGTCCGCACCGGTGGCGCAGCAGGTCATGTCGGCCTACCTCGCCGCCCGCGGGGGGAACTGATGACGCTCCACGTGGGCAGCGTGCTCGCCGACCGGTACGAGATCACCGCACCGATCGCCACCGGCGGCATGGGCGAGGTGTGGCGGGCCACCGACCGCACCCTGGGCCGCACGGTCGCCGCCAAGGTCCTCAAGGCCGAGTACACCGGCGACCGGAACTTCCTCGAGCGCTTCCGCAACGAGGCCCGGCACACCGCGGGCCTGGCGCACCAGAACATCGCCTCGGTCTACGACTACGGCGAGATCACCGACACCGACGGCCGCGAGGTCGCGTTCCTGGTGATGGAGTACGTCGAGGGCGAGCCGCTGGTCTCGATCCTCGACCGCGAGCTGACGCTGTCCCCCGAGCGCACCCTCGACGTGCTCGCCCAGGCCGGCGAGGGCCTGTCGGCGGCGCACCGGGCCGGCGTGGTGCACCGCGACATCAAGCCCGGCAACCTCATGGTCCGCCCCGACGGCGTGGTGAAGCTGACCGACTTCGGCATCGCCTGGGCCCGCGACGCCGCCCCGCTCACCCGCACCGGCATGGTCGTGGGCACCGCGCAGTACCTGTCCCCCGAGCAGGCGCAGGGCTTCCAGGTCACCGCCGCCTCCGACGTCTACTCCCTCGGCGTCCTGGGCTACGAGTGCCTGGCCGGCAACCGGCCCTTCGACGGCGACTCGCAGGTGGCCATCGCGCTGGCCCAGATCAACCGCCCCCCGCCGCCGCTGCCGCCCACCGTGCCCGGCCCGGTGCAGGCACTGATCGAGAAGGCCCTGGCCAAGGACCCCGGGCAGCGGTTCCCCGACGGCGGGGCCTTCGCGGCCGCCGCCCGCGCGGTGGCCGCCGGCGGACCGGGGCCGGCGACGTCGGCCGCCACCACCGCCTACATCCCCGTCGCCGGCGGCGACGGCACCCAGGTCATCGGTCCGGTGGCCGCCGGTGCGGCCGGGGCCCTGGCCGCCGCGGGCGCCCTCGGCGCGGCCGGCGGTCCCGCGACCGCCCCGCGCACCATGCCGCCCCTGCAGGGCCCGCCGGTCGACGGCGAGGACGACGGCTGGGACGACGAGGACGACGGCCGCCGACGCCGCTCGCCCTGGCCGTGGGTGGCCGCGGCCGCCGTCCTGCTGCTGGTCCTGGGCGCGGTGCTGGCCTTGACCCTGCTCGGTGGCGGCGACGACGAGGCCCGCACCCCGGGGACGACGACCACCCCCGCGACCACCACCTCGGCACCCGCCGCCACGACGACGGAGTCGGCGCCGGGGACCTCGGAGAGCTCCGCGGAGCAGACCACCGAGGAGACGCAGGAGCAGACCGAGGACCCGGGCCAGGAGACGACGCAGGCCCCGCCGCCGGCCGGCACCACCACCACGCAGGCCCCGCGCACCACGACCGCGGCGCCCACGACGTCGTCCCCGACCCTGTCGTCCCCGGCCCCGACCACGACCGCGGCGCCCACCACGACCGAGAGCACCGCCCCCGACGCCTCCGGTCCGACCACGTGACCGGCGCCTCCCCGGCGCGCACGACCGGATCGCCTACGCTGCCCGATGGTCCGGACACCCCGGACAGCCCCCGAGAGGACCCCCGATGACCACCCCGCAGGTGCTCGGCGAGCGCTACGAGATCGGTGGTGTCCTCGGCCGCGGCGGGATGGCCGAGGTGCACCGGGGGCGGGACCTGCGGCTGGGCCGCGAGGTGGCGGTCAAGGTGCTGCGCTCCGACCTGGCGCGCGACCCCTCCTTCCAGGTGCGGTTCCGTCGCGAGGCGCAGGCCGCCGCGTCGCTGAACCACCCGGCGATCGTCGCGGTCTACGACACCGGCGAGGACCGCACGACCACCGGGGCGACCCCCTACATCGTGATGGAGTACGTCGAGGGCGAGACCCTGCGCGACGTGCTGCGCCGGGAGGGCCGGCTCGAGCCGGCCCGGGCGATGTCGCTGACCGCCGACATCTGCGCCGCCCTGGACTTCAGCCACCGCAACGGCATCGTGCACCGGGACGTGAAGCCCGGGAACGTGATGATCACCCCGCAGGGCACCGTCAAGGTGATGGACTTCGGCATCGCGCGGGCGGTCTCGGACTCCGCCGCCACGATGACCTCCACCGCCGCGGTCATCGGCACCGCGCAGTACCTGTCGCCGGAGCAGGCCCGCGGCGAGGGCGTCGACGCCCGCTCCGACGTCTACTCCGCCGGCTGCCTGCTGTACGAGCTCGTCACCGGCGCGCCGCCCTTCACCGGCGACTCCCCCGTGGCCGTGGCCTACCAGCACGTGCGCGAGGACCCCCGCACGCCGTCCTCGATCAACCCCGAGGTGCCGCCGGAGCTCGACGCCATCCTGCTCAAGGCGATGAGCAAGAACCCGGCCAACCGCTACCAGTCCGCCGCCGAGATGCGCAGCGACCTGCTGCGCGCGGTCGCCGGCCAGCGCGTCGAGGCCACCCCGGTCATGGGCGACGCCGAGCGGACCTCCTACATCGGGGCGGCCGCGGCCGGTGGCTACCCCGGCCAGGACGACCACTGGGACGACGAGGACGAGGCCGCCGCCAAGCGCCGCCGCCGGGGGATCATCGCCCTCGTCGTCGCCGGCGTCCTGGTGCTCGCCGGGCTCGTCGTGCTGCTCGTCGCCCTGAACAGCGGGGGCGGCGACGCGACCCCCACCGAGCCCACCACGGCCAGCGTGCAGGTGCCCAACCTGGTCGGCCAGACCCAGGCCGCGGCCACCGCTGCGCTGCAGCAGGCCGGCCTCACCGCCGGTCCGGTCACCACCGCGGCCAGCGCCGACGTCGCCGAGGGCTCGGTGATCAGCAGCGACCCCGCCGCGGGCGCCACCGTCGACGAGGGCACCGCCGTCGCGCTGGTGGTCAGCGCCGGGCCGGACACCGTGGCCATCCCCAACGTCGTCGGCCTCACCGAGGACGAGGCCCGCTCCAACCTGGAGAACGCCGGCTTCACCCGGGTGAACAGCCGCCAGGAGGCCTCCACCGAGCCCGCCGGCCAGGTGGTCGCGGTCGAGCCCGGCCAGGGCAGCCAGGCCGACCCGGAGACCCAGGTCATCACGCTGAGCGTCTCCACCGGCAGCGCGCCGATCCCCGACGTCCGGGGGCAGACCTACGAGCAGGCCCGGGCGACGCTGCAGGCCGCCGGGTTCAGCGACATCACCCAGCAGAACGCCGAGAGCAACGAGGTCCCCGCCGGCCAGGCGATCGGCACCGAGCCCGGGTCGGGTCAGCAGGCCACCGCCGACGACCAGATCACCGTGCTCGTCGCCGTCCCCGTGCCCACGGAGACCACCACGACGACGGCGCCCACCACGACGACCACCGCGCCCTCGACGGGCACCGGCATCCCCATCCCCGGCCAGCCCACCGCCTGACCCCGCGGGCCGGGGAGGGGGCGGTCAGCCGACGGCGGTGACGAGCCTCTGCGCGGCGGCGCCGGCCTTGTCCACCAGCTCCTGGTCGACCTCGACGCCGCACTGGCGCAACCAGGTGGCGAGCATCTGGTGGCCGCCCTCGGTGAGGACGGACTCCGGGTGGAACTGCACGCCCTCGACGGGCAGCTCGCGGTGCCGCAGGGCCATCACGATGCCCGAGGGCGTGCGGCCGGTGACCTCCAGCTCGGCGGGGAAGGTCGAGGACTCCACGGCCAGGGAGTGGTAGCGGGTCGCGGTGAACGGCGACGGCAGGCCGGCCAGCACGCCCTGGCCGTCGTGCACGACCTGGCTGGTCTTGCCGTGCAGCAGCTCCGGGGCGCGCACGACGTCGCCGCCGAAGGCCTCGGCGATGGCCTGGTGGCCCAGGCAGACGCCCAGCACCGGCACGCCCGCCTCGGCGGCCGCGCGCACCATCGGCACGGTCACCCCGGCGTCGGTCGGCGTCCCGGGTCCGGGGGAGAGCAGGACGCCGGCCACGTCGAGGTCGGCGAGCTCGTCGACGGTGACGGCGTCGTTGCGCCGCACCTCGCTGGGGACGCCGAGCTGGCCGAGGTACTGCACCAGGTTGTAGACGAAGCTGTCGAAGTTGTCGACGACGAGCACCCGGGCGGTCACTGGTCCACCGTCACGTCGTTGAAGGGCAGCTTGGGCTCCACCCACGGGAAGACGACGAACAGCAGCAGCGCGCACACCGCCAGCACCAGCACCAGGGCCTGCGCGGCCTTGAGCGCCGTGGTGCCCGGCAGGTGCCGCCAGATCCAGGTGTACATCAGCCCTCGCTCAGCGCCGGCGGGCCCTGCGGGGCGTCGGACTTGGGGATCGGGGAGCCGTCGAGCACCGCGTGCACGATGAGCCGCTCGCGGGCGGAGAACTTCGGGTGGCAGGTGGTCAGCGTCAGGTAGGCGCCGCTGGCCGGGCCGGTCAGCGGACCGTTCGGGGTGGGCGCGATGACCGAGACGTCGGTGGGCAGCACGATCTGCTGGCCGGGGACGCCGTTGGGGTCGTCGTCGCCGAGCACCCGGTAGACGAACCACGTCGTCTGGGTCTCGATCACGATCGGGTCGCCGGGCTGCAGCTGGTCCAGGTCCAGGAACGGCGAGCCCTTGCCCACCCGGTGGCCGGCGAGGGCGAAGTTGCCCTGCTCGCCGGGCATCGCGGAGTCGACGTAGTGGCCCGGGCCCTCGACCAGCTCGTCCTCGTCGGTGCCCTCGAGGATGACCTTGACGTAGTCGGCGCCGAAGCGGGGGATGCGGATGAAGGCGAACCCCTGGCCCAGCGGCACCTCGGAGATGCCGCCGTCGGGCAGCGTGGGCACGGTGGGGTCGTCGCCCTCCCAGTCGTCGCGCAGCTCCTGGGACAGGGCGTCCTGCTTGCGGTCGCTGGTGAGGTCGGTGATCCACACCTCGTAGACGACGAAGAGCAGCACGACCAGGCCCGCGGTGACCAGCAGCTGGCCCACGCCCCGGACGCCGGTGCGCACCAGGTCGCCGGTCGTGCGGGCGGGTCGGGCTGCGGCGGCCGGGGCGGCACCGCGGTCGCCGTCGTGGTCGCCGTCCGCGGTGACGGCGTCAGCGGGGACGGCGTCGTGCGGTCCGTCCTGCACGGGGTCGATCGCGACGTCGGTGTCGTCGTCCCACCGGGCGCGGTCGTCGACCACGGCGTGCCGGCCGGTGGCGGGCTCGGCCGGGTTCAGCTCGGGCTGCCAGGTGTGCCGCACGGTCGCGTCCTCGGGCACCGGCAGCGGCGCCTGCGCGGTGGGCTCCTCGGGCGCGTGCCGGCCCCGGCGTGGTCCGCCGGTGTCCGCGTCGTCCATCGTTCCTCCCCGAGCCCCGCCCCCGGACCTCAGCCGGCGGCCGAGGCGTACTGCAGGTCCAGCGCGCCATCGTAGGCGGGCAGGTCCACCTGCCCGCGGTCCTGCACCCGGTAGGTCAGGCCGAACCTGTCCACGGCCTGCTGCAGCAGCGACACCTCGTAGGACTGGCCGAGCCGCTCGCGCATCGCGTCGGCGTCGCCGACGGCGGTGATGACGAACGGCGGGGACCAGGTCCGGCCCTGCAGCAGCAGGACGTTGCCGACGCAGCGGACGGCGCTGGTGGCGATGAGCCGCTGGCCCATCACGCTCACGCCGTCGGCGCCGGCCGCCCACAGCGCGTTGACAACGCCCTGCACGTCGGACTGGTGGATGACCAGGTCATCGAGGGTGGCGCCGCGGGGCGGGGTCCCGGTGGCCGTCTCCGGCGCGTCGTCCAGGGTGATCTCCACACCCGGGCCGCTGACGGGGGTGAAGCCGGCGGAGACCTGCTCGGCGTCGCCGGCGGCGGTGGCCGCGGCCACGTCGGAGTTGCGGCCGGCCTCGGCCTGGGTGAGCGCGTCGGCACGGGCCCGCAGCTGGTCGAGCTGGTCCTCCTGGGCGTCGTTGGCCGCGTTCAGCTGCTCGATCAGCTGCGAGAGCTGGGTGACGTCGCCGGCCCGCAGGTCGGTGCCGCGTGCGGTCTGCCCGGACGTCGCGAAGAGCAGTCCGGCGGCCAGCGCCACGACCGGGACCAGGGCGTTCCAGGCACGCCGCCGCGGGTCACCGCCCCTCGTCCGCATGTCTGCAGCTTAGGCTGGGGCCCGATCAGATCAGCAGTACCGATGTGCAAGGTCGAGGAGTCGTCGCGGTGCCCAAGTCCAAGGTGCGCAAGAAGTCGGTGTACACCCCGCCCGAGGGCGTGCTGCCCTCGAGCGCCGCCAAGGCCCGCGCCGCCCGGCCCAGCCCCCGCTGGTACGCCCCCGTGATGATCGCGCTGATGCTGCTCGGGCTGGTGTGGATCGTCGTCTACTACGTGGCCGGCGACCAGATCGGCTTCATGGTCTCGCTGTCGGCGTGGAACTTCGCCATCGGCTTCGGCGCCATGGTCGCCGGGCTGGTCATGAGCATGCGCTGGCGCTGAGCCGCGCCGTGGGCCGTCAGTCCCGCTGCTGGGAGGCCTCGGCCTCGATCGAGGGCTGGTCGGCGAAGAGCGGCGGCAGGTAGCGCAGCATCAGCGCCGACCAGGTCAGGTGCGTCAGCACCGGCGCCTGGATGCCGCCGGTGATCTTCCGCTGCCAGCCGAACAGCGCGCCCATCACCACCGACGCCAGCACCAGCGCCGGGTTGCGGGTCGAGGTCGTGGCCAGGCCGTAGACGGCGGTCGACTTCAGCACCGGGTGCCGCGTCCCGGCGGCGGCGTAGAGCGCGCCCCGGAAGAACACCTCCTCGGCCACCCCGTTGGTCAGGGTCGTCATCGTCACCAGGGCCGGGTTGCCCTGGTGGGCGTAGCGCAGGATGCGGGTGACCGCCCGGTTGAGCACCGGGATGCGCTTGGCGACCAGCGCGGCGCCGTAGAACGCGCCGAACACCCCCGCGCCGGTGAGCACCGGGGTGACCACCGGGCGGTGCACCGTCTCCCGGGCCGAGCGCATCCAGCCCAGGTGCAGCGGGCCCGAGGCGATGCCGCCGGCGACCCAGGTGCCGGCCACGGCCATCGTCAGCCCGTAGAACTCCTTGGAGTCCGGCTTCTGGGACAGCGACAGGCCCAGCATGCCGGCCCCCAGCACGGAGAACGCGCCGGTCACCCGGCGGCGGCGCCGGAAGGCCGCGTCGCTCTCCCGGTGGTCGCGCGGTACCGGGTCGATGAGCCAGTCCGGGGTGCGCTCGGCCAGCCGCAGGACGGCGCGGTCCAGCCGGCTCCGCGGCGTCCGGCCCAGCACGTTCACGCCCGGGCCCCCCGGGCCAGCAGCCCGCCGTGCTTGTGCCGGTCACCCGCGGCCCTGCGCCGGGCCGCGGCCCGCTCGCCGAGGGCGACCAGCACCGCCTGGTCGTAGTCCATCGGCTCGAAGGGGACGACGTCGCGGATGGCGTGGTCGCGCACCACCACCTCGTTGGTCATCGAGTCGATGAGGGAGCGGCCGGTCTGCAGGTCGACGTCGGTGACCAGGGACAGCCACCGCGAGGACAGCTGCGGGCTCAGCAGCGGCACGGGCAGCACGAAGAGGTGGCGGCCCTGGATCTCGGCCACCCGGGTCAGCATCTCCAGGTACTCGAGCACCTCGGGCCCGCCGACCTCGAACACCCGGCCCTCGGCCTCGGGGGCGTCGAGCACCCCGACCAGGTAGCGCACCACGTCGGCGATGGCGATCGGCTGGGTGCGGGTGTGCACCCAGCGCGGGGTGATCATCGCGGGCAGGTGGGCGACCAGCTGCCGGGTCATCTCCCAGGACACCCCGCCGTGCCCGACCACGATCCCGGCCCGCAGCACCGTCACCGGCACCGCGCCCTCACCCAGCAGCCGCTCGACCTCGCGGCGGCTGCGCAGGTGCGGGGACAGGTCGTCGGCGTCGTCGCCGAGCCCACCGAGGTAGATGATCCGGCGCACCCCGGCGTCGGCGGCGGCGCGGCCGAAGGTGCGGGCGGCCTCGGCGTCCTTGTCCTGGAAGTCCGAGGAGTCCAGGCTGTGCACCAGGTAGTAGGCGGCGTCGCAGCCCTGCAGGGCCGTGCGCAGCGAGCCGGCGTCGGACACGTCGCCGCGCACCGCCTCCCCGGCCCCGGAGTACCGCTCGGGGCGGCGGGTCATGGCCCGGACCTCGTGCCCCTCCTCGACCAGGGCCGGCGCCAGCCGACCACCCACGAACCCGGACGCACCCGTCACCAGTACCTGCACCCGTCCAGCGTGTGGGTTGCCGGGCGTGCCCGCAGGGCGAGTGGGACGAACCCGTCCGGTCGGGGTCGAGATGTCGACCGCCCGGCCGCGGTGGGTGTGTGCACAGGCCGGCGACCGGGTCCACAACGCCGGTGGGCGACCGCCCCCAGGTTTGTCCACCGAGTGTGGAACCCGCTCCCCGCTGCACACCGCGCTGACCTGGGCAGACAGCCGGGCTGTGACGGATGGTGCGGAGGGTCCACCCGCGTAACTACACGCCTGTTCTTCTGTCCCCACCTGTGCACACAGGTGTGGAGAAGTCGACTCGTGGACCGTGACGACCCCGTCCCGGGGCCGGTCACCCGGCGTGTCCGGGTGGTGGCGCGGAGCACGAACGCCGAGGTCGGACCGCGCGTCGCGGTGCCGGGCGCCCGGCTGTGGACAACCGGCCCGCACCGGTGGACGGACGGGCTGGGAAGCTGGCTGCCGTGCCCGCACCGCAGCAGTGGACGACCCGCCCGGTGGAGACCGCGCTGGCCGCCGCCGCGGCCGTCGTCCTGGGCGCCGCCACGGTCTGGACCGACGCCGCGGGCCGGGTGCTGGTGGGGGCCGCCGCGCTGCTGCTGGCCGTGGTCGCCGTCCGGGACCTGCTGCTGCGCCCGCGGCTGACCGCCGACGACGACGAGGTCGTCGTCCGCGCGCTCGGGCGGCGGACGGTCATCCCCCGGGGCCGGTTGCGGGCCCGGGTGCGCACGGGGCGCCGGCTGGGGGTGCGCACGACGTCGTTGGAGCTGGAGGACGCCGGCGACGACGCGGTGCTGGTGGTGCTCGGCCGGCGGGACCTGGGCGCCGACCCGGAGCAGGTCGGCGCCCGGCTGCTGGGGCACCGCGCCTAGCGGAGACCGCCGAAGGTGAGCACCAGCAGGACCACGACGAGGACGGCGACCCCGGCCACGGCCAGCGCGGTGCGGCGGCGGACCCACAGCAGCACGGCCGCGGTGGCCGCGCCGGCGACCAGGCCGCCGAGGTGCCCGAGCAGGGAGACCCCGGGCAGCAGGCTGATCACCAGGTTGATCGCCAGCAGGGTGAGCAGGCCGCGCAGGTCCTGCTTCTGCCGGACCAGCACCACGCCGAAGGCCCCGAGCAGGCCGTAGATGGCGCCCGAGGCGCCGACCACACCGCCGACGTAGGCGCCGAACAGCTGCAGGGCGGCCGCGCCGCCGAGCGCGGACACCAGGTAGACGGTCAGGTAGCGGCCCTTGCCGAGCATGCGCTCGAGCTCGGAGCCGAACAGCAGCAGAGCGAGCATGTTCAGCGCGAGGTGGACCAGGCTGGCGTGGGTGAAGGCGCTGGTGACCACGCGCCACCACTGGCCCTGGTCGACCAGGACCGGGGCGCTGAGCAGCTCGCTGGTCAGCGGGGAGTTGAAGGAGGTGACCGGGTTCAGCCCGGCCAGCAGCGCCGAGACGGCGGTGGCCACGGCGACCGCGACGTTGAGCGCGATGAGGACGACGGTGACGGTGCCCCAGCGGCGGCCGGCGACCCGCATGCCGGTGGTGCGCTTGGGGGCCCGGACGGTGCGCCGGGCGTCGGCGATCTCCTCCGGGCACTGGAACCCGACCGAGGCGGGGTGCATGCAGGCGGGGCAGATCGGCCGGCCGCACCGCACGCAGGAGATGCGCGTGGGCCGGTCGGGGTGCCGGTAGCAGGTGGGCACCGGGGGTGCGGGCTGCTCGCCCGCACCCCCGGGTCCGGTGGGCGTGCTCAGCTGCGCTGCACCTCGACCGAGGTGATGACGACGTCCTCGAGCGGACGGTCACCGCGGGCGGTGGGGACCTTCGCGATCGCGTCGACGACCTGGCGGGAGGCGTCGTCGGCGACCTCGCCGAAGATCGTGTGCTTGTTGTTCAGGTGCGGGGTGTTGGTGACGGTGATGAAGAACTGCGAGCCGTTGGTGCCCGGGCCGGCGTTGGCCATGGCGAGCAGGTAGGGGCGCGAGAACTGCAGGTCGGGGTGGAACTCGTCGCCGAAGCGGTAGCCGGGGCCGCCGGTGCCCTGGCCCAGCGGGTCGCCGCCCTGGATCATGAAGCCGTCGATGACCCGGTGGAAGACCGTGCCGTCGTAGAGCTTGTCGGTGGTCTTCGCCCGGGTGCGGGGGTCGACCCACTCCCGGCTGCCCTCGGCGAGCTCGGCGAAGTTGGCGACGGTCTTGGGGGCGTGGTCCGGGAACAGGTCCACGGTGATGTCGCCGTGGTTGGTGTGCAGGACTGCGCGCCGCGCAGGAGTCGATTCGGTCACGCGCTCCATCGTCCCACCTGCGGTGATGGGGCGCTCAGACCGCCCCGACCACCGTCCGGGCGATCTCGCGGGCCTGCAGGCTGGACTCCTGGTTCACCGTCACCACCACGACCAGGGAGCCGTCGGCGACCGCGAGCACCGTCTGCGGGCCGACGGCGATGCCCCCGCCGTCACCGATGTCGCGCACCGCGGTGCCTCCGAGGGCGGCCACCCGCTCGACGGCGGCGGTCTGCGCGGCGACCGGGTCGGCGGCCTGGCTGATCTCGACCACGAGCGCCGGCTCGCCGTTCGGCTTGTCGAAGGTGCAGGTCGGCGGCGGCCCACCGGGGACACCGGTGGTGGTGACCGTGGGGGTGCGCTGGCCGACGGTGCCCTCGACGTAGGCGGTGTCCAGGTACGGGCAGTCGGCCTCGGTGGTGACCGGCTCGGCCGCCGTGGTGGGGGCCGGCGCCGTGGTGGTCGGCGCCGCGGAGGGGCTGGAGGCCGGCGGGGTGGTGGCCGGGGTGGTGGACCCGGCGCCGTCGGTCCCCCCGCCGCAGCCGGCGAGCAGCAGGACCAGCGTGGAGACGAGGGGAATCGAACCCCTGACCCCCGCCTTGCAAAGGCGGTGCTCTACCAATTGAGCTACGTCCCCGGGGGGTGCTAGCGGTGCGTGGTCCGGACGGCGTCCGGGCTGCTGGTGGCCTCGGCCCACAGCCCCTGGTCGCCCTTCGCCGCCGTCCGCTTGCGCAGGACCAGCAGGGTGCCCGCCGCGAGGGCGGCCACGGCGACCTTCTTCAGCACGGGGCCGACCTCCTCGCGGTGGGGCAGTGCACGGGTGGGCCTGGGAGGACTTGAACCTCCGGCCTCATCCTTATCAGGGATGCGCTCTAACCGCCTGAGCTACAGGCCCGTGAACCTCGGAAAGCATACGTGGCCCCCGGTCGGCCCCGCCGACCGGGGGTGGCCGGTCAGGAGTCGCGCTCGGAGAGCGTGACCTCCAGCCCGCCGACGAGGTCGGCGCACAGGTTGTAGACGAAGGTGCCGACGGTGCACAGCGCGGTGAACAGCACGATGTTCACCGCGCCGATGACCGCGGCCCCGCCGAACACGATGCCCGGGGTGATGACCTCACCGGTCGCGTCGCCGGAGGATGAGCCGAGCTGGCCGATGAGGTCGTTGAGCGTGCTGAACACGCCGAGCCCGCTGAGCACGCCGTAGAGCACGCCGACGGCGACCATCCAGACGAAGAACAGCGCGATGGCCAGCACCAGCGAGATCTTCAGCGCCGACCAGGTGTCGATGTGCCGCAGCTGCAGCCGCGCCCGGCGGGGGCCCTTGCCACCCTTCACGGCACCGCGCACGCCGGTGCGCTCGCCCTGCTCGGTGACCGCGGTGCGGCCCGGGGCCTCCGCGGCGCGGGCCTCGGCGGGGCGCTGCGCCGGCCGCGAGGAGGACTGGCGGGGGGCACCGGCGTCCCGGTTGGCCGGGCGGACCCCGGTCTGCGGGGCGCCGGCCCGGGCGCCCGCGGCGGCACCGGCGGCCGCGGCACCGGCGGCCCGCGGGGCGGCGGGCTGCTGGCCGGTCGGGCGACCGGACTGCGCCGGTCGCTCCGCCGGGGCGGACGGGGTGGCGGAGGCGGCCGGCTTCGCCGACTTCGAGGGGGCCTGACCGCCCGGGCGGACCGCCGCGGTCTGCGCGGTGCCGGCCGGGGCCGCACCACCCCACCCGGGGGCGGCGGCGGGCTTGGCACCGCCGGAGCCCTTGGCGCCGCCGGAGCCGTTGGCCCCACCGGAGCCCTTGCCCTGACCCGAGGGCGAGGAGCCCGAGGACGAGGCGCCCGAGGACGACGGGGCGGGTGCGCCCGCGGAGGCCGGCGCCGAGCCCGACGGGCGGGCGCTGCCCGCGTCGGCCGCGGGGGCGGGCGGGACCTCGGGGCCGGAGCCCGGCTTCTCGGTGGGGATGGCCGCGGTCTCCGGGTCGGCGGCCGCCCCGGAGTCGTCGGTCCGCACCGAGCCCTGCGTCCGGTCGCTCATGCCGCTCTCCGTCCCGGGGCCCGTCCCCGTCGCGCCCGGAGCCACCCGCGGGGGCGGCGTCCGCACTTCGGTCGTCGATCAGCCGGTCCCGCCCCGGACCTCGCGGTCCGCGCCGGGGCCCGGCATTCGCCCCAGCCTAGGCGTGCGGGCCCCGGGCGGGGCCCCGTGCCGGACCGGCACGCCGTGCGCCCCGCCGTCGGCAAGCCACCAGGCTTGCCGACGGCGCGATCACAGCGCAGTCTGGCCGGAGGCCTCGGCCTCGTCGTTGTCCGTGGTGCGGGCGATGGCCACGATCGAGACGTCCTCGGGGAGGTTCATCAGCTTGACGCCCATGGTCGCCCGGTCCTTGTTGTGCCGGACGCCGTTGACCGGGGTGCGGATGACGCCGCCGGAGGAGGTGATGGCGTAGAGCTCGTCGCCGAGCACCACCGACAGCGCGCCGACCAGGGCGCCCTTGCGGGCCTTCGGGTCGGCGGTGAGCACGCCCTTGCCGCCGCGGTTCTGCTCCGGGTAGTTCTCGATCCCGGTGCGCTTGGCGTAGCCCCCCTCGGTGGCGACCAGGACGTCGACGCCCTCGGTCACCACGATCATGCTCAGCAGCTGGTCGTCGTCGGCCAGCGAGATGCCGCGCACGCCCTCGGTGGCCCGGCCCATCGGGCGCAGCTGCACGTCGTCGGCCTTGAAGCAGATGCTCATCGCCTTGCGGGTGACCAGCAGCAGGTTCTGCTCGGGGTCGATCAGCGCGGCGCCGACCAGCTCGTCGCCGTCGCGCAGGTTGATCGCGATGACCCCGCCGCTGCGCGGGGAGTCGAAGTCGGCCAGCCGGGTCTTCTTGACCTGGCCGCCGGCGGTGGCCAGCACCAGGTACGGGGCGACGCCGTAGTCCTTGATCTGGATGACCTGGGCGATCTTCTCGTCGGGCTGGAAGGCCAGGATGTTGGCCACGTGGGCGCCGCGGGCGGTGCGGGCGGCCTCGGGCAGCTCGTAGGCCTTGGCCCGGTAGACCCGGCCCTTGTTGGTGAAGAACAGGATCCAGTCGTGGGTGGAGCCCACGAAGAACTGCTGGATCAGGTCGTCCTGCTTGAGCGTGGCGCCCATGACGCCCTTGCCGCCGCGCCGCTGGGAGCGGTACAGGTCGGCCTTGGTGCGCTTGGCGTAGCCGGTGCGGGTGATCGTGACGACCACCTGCTCCTTGGCGATGAGGTCCTCCATGGACACGTCGCCGTCGTGCGCGACGAACTGGGTGCGCCGGTCGTCGCCGTACTTGTCGACGATCTCCTTGAGCTCGTCGCGGACGATCTGCCGCTGCCGCTCGGGGGAGTCCAGGATGGCCTGCAGGTCGGCGATGGTGGCCTCGATCTCGGCCAGCTCGTCGAGGATCCGCTGGCGCTCGAGGGCGGCCAGGCGGCGCAGCTGCAGGTCGAGGATGGCCAGCGCCTGCACCTCGTCGACCTCGAGCAGCTCCATCAGGCCGGTGCGCGCGGCCTCGGCCGAGGCGCTGGCCCGGATGAGGGCGATGACGGCGTCGAGCTGGTCGAGGGCCTTGGCGTAGCCGCGCAGGATGTGCGCGCGCTCCTCGGCCTTGCGCAGCCGGTAGCGGGTGCGCCGCTGGATGACCTCGATCTGGTGGATGACCCAGTACCGGACGAGCTCGTCCAGGCGCAGCGTGCGGGGCACGCCGTCGACGATCGAGAGCATGTTGCAGCCGAAGGAGGTCTGCAGCTGGGTGTGCTTGTAGAGGTTGTTCAGCACCACCTTGGCGACGGCGTCGCGGCGCAGGGTGATGACCAGCCGGCGGCCGACGCGGTCGGAGGACTCGTCGGCGATCTCCGAGATGCCCTGCAGCCGGCCGTCCTTGACCTGCTCGGCGATGTTCTCGGCGAGATTGTCCGGGTTGACCTGGTAGGGCAGCTCGGTGACCACCAGCTGCACCCGGCCGCGGGAGTCCTCCTCGACGGCGACCACCGCGCGCATGCGGACCGAGCCGCGCCCGGTGCGGTAGGCGTCCTCGATGCCGTCGCGGCCGACGATCAGGCCGTGGGTCGGGAAGTCGGGGCCCTTGATCCGCTCCATGCACGCGGCCAGCGCCTCCTCGGCGGCGGCCTCGGGGTGGTCGAGCATCCAGTAGACGGCCTCGGCCACCTCGCGCAGGTTGTGCGGGGGCATGTTGGTGGCCATGCCGACCGCGATGCCGGCCGAGCCGTTGATCAGCAGGTTCGGGACCCGCGCGGGCAGGACGACGGGCTCCTCGGTGCGGCCGTCGTAGTTGCCCTGGTAGTCGACGGTCTCCTCGTTGATCCCGGCCAGCATCTCCATGGCCAGCGGGGTGAGCCGGCACTCGGTGTAGCGCATGGCGGCGGCGGGGTCGTTGCCCGGGGAGCCGAAGTTGCCCTGGCCGTCGATGAGCGGGTAGCGCATCGACCAGGGCTGGGCCAGGCGGACCAGGGCGTCGTAGATCGCGGTGTCGCCGTGGGGGTGGTAGTTGCCCATGACCTCGGCGACCGGGCGGGCGCACTTCACGTAGCCGCGGTCGGGGCGGAAGTTCTGGTCGTACATGGCGAACAGCACGCGGCGGTGCACCGGCTTCAGGCCGTCGCGCACCTCGGGGAGCGCGCGGCCCACGATCACGCTCATCGCGTAGTCGATGTAGCTGCGCTGCATCTCCTGCTGGAGGTCGACCATCTCGATGCGGTCGGTGCTCACGGGCTCGGTCACGGTTCAGTTCTCCACAGGTGAGTGCACAGCGGTGGACAAAAGTCCAGGTCGACAAGGGGTTTGGACGACGTCCGGGTGGCTACCGGGTGGCGCTCCGGTGGCCGGCCGGCCGCCCCGGGCCCGGAAGGGCCCGGAGCGGCCCGGTCAGACGTCGAGGAAGCGGACGTCCTTGGCGTTGCGGGTGATGAAGGAGCGGCGGGCCTCGACGTCCTCGCCCATCAGGACGCTGAAGATCTCGTCGGCGGCCGCGGCGTCCTCGAGGGTGACCTGACGCAGGATGCGGGTCTCGGGGTTCATCGTGGTCTCCCACAGCTCCCCGGCGTTCATCTCGCCCAGACCCTTGTAGCGCTGGATCATCTCCTCCTTGACCTTGCGCCCGCCCTCGGCGCCGGCCTTGACCAGCGCGTCGCGCTCGCGGTCGGAGTAGGCGTACTCGTCGTCGTGCTTGCCGCCCCACTTGATCTTGTACAGCGGGGGCTTGGCCAGGTAGACGTACTGGCCCTCGACCAGCGGCCGCATGAACCGGAACAGCAGGGTGAGCAGCAGCGTGGAGATGTGCTGGCCGTCGACGTCGGCGTCGGCCATCAGCACGATCTTGTGGTAGCGGAGCTTGCTGATGTCGAACTCGTCGTGGATGCCGGTGCCGAACGCCGTGATCATCGACTGGACCTCGGTGTTCTTCAGCACCCGGTCGATGCGCGCCTTCTCGACGTTGATGATCTTGCCGCGGATGGGCAGGATCGCCTGGAACATCGAGTCGCGGCCGGACTTGGCCGAACCGCCGGCCGAGTCGCCCTCGACGATGTAGACCTCGCTTCGGGCGGGGTCGGTGGAGCGGCAGTCGGAGAGCTTGCCGGGCAGGCCGGACACCGACAGCAGGCTCTTGCGGGCCAGCTTGCGGGCGTCCTGGGCGGCGCGGCGGGCGCGGGCGGCCGAGCTGGCCTTGGTGATGATCGTCTTGGCCTCGGCCGGGTTGGCCTCGAACCAGTGGCCGATCTGCTCGTTGCAGACCCGCTGCACGAAGCCCTTGACCTCGGTGTTGCCGAGCTTGGTCTTGGTCTGGCCCTCGAACTGGGGGTCGCCGAGCTTGACCGAGACGATCGCGGCCAGGCCCTCGCGGATGTCCTCGCCGGAGAGCTTGTCCTCGGGCTTGTCCTTGAGGATCTTCTTCTCGACGGCGTACCGGTTGACGATCGAGGTCAGCGCCGCGCGGAAGCCCTCCTCGTGGGTGCCGCCCTCGTGGGTGTTGATGATGTTGGCGAAGGTGTGCACCGACTCGGAGTAGGACTCCGACCACTGCATCGCGACCTCGAGGCTCATCGCGGTGTCGTTCTTGCCGGTGCCGTCGGCGCCGAAGGCGATGACCGACTTGTGGATCGGGTTCTTCTTGGCGTTGACGTGCTTGACGTAGTCGGACAGGCCGCCGTCGTAGCGGTAGGTGACCTCGGTGGCCTCGAAGGGCTTCTCGTCGGTCTCCACGGGCTCGGCCTCGAGCGTCAGCAGCTCCTCGGCGGCGGCCTCGGCGACCGCGGTGCTGCGCCGCTCGTCGCGCAGCACGATGGTCAGGCCCTTGTTGAGGAAGGCCATCTCCTGCAGGCGGCGGCGGATCGTCTCGTAGTTGTAGACGGTGGTCTCGAAGATCGCCGGGTCGGCCCAGAAGGTGATCGCGGTGCCGCGCTTCTTGGTGGACCCGATCGTGCGCAGCTCGCCGGGCACGGTCTCGGTGTAGTGCTGGGCGTACTCGGTGCCGTCGCGCCAGATCTCGACGTCCAGCGAGGTGGACAGCGCGTTGACCACGGTGACGCCGACGCCGTGCAGACCACCGGAGACGCCGTAGGACTTGCCGTCGAACTTGCCGCCGGCGTGCAGGATCGTCAGGACGACCTCGACGGTGGGCCGCTTCTGCACCGGGTGCTCGTCGACCGGGATGCCGCGGCCGTTGTCCTCGACCCGGACGCCGCCGTCGTCGAGCAGGGTGACCCGCACGGTGTCGCAGAACCCGGCCAGCGACTCGTCGACGGCGTTGTCCACGACCTCCCACACCATGTGGTGCAGGCCGCGCTCACCGGTGGAGCCGATGTACATGCCCGGGCGCTTGCGGACCGCCTCGAGCCCCTCGAGGACGGTGATCGAGCTTCCGGAGTAGGAGTTCTGCTCGGCAGGCTTGCCGGATCCAGCCACGTGGGGCCCTTCTTCTCGCGAGACCACCGGCCGGCCCCCGGGCACCCGCCGGGGAGGGCGGGACGCGCAGGACGGCGCTCAGCGGGCTGCTGGCGGTACGACCCCTCGATGGTACCGGGTCCCGCCGACAGAACCGCGCCGTCCGCGCCCTGACGTCACCTCTGCCGCACCAGGAGGACCTCGACCACCACCGGTGTTGGCTCGGCGTCCGTCACGGACTCAGAGAGGGCGCTGGCCCCCTCAGTTCACCGGGCCGTCGCCGGCGAGGGCCTCGGGGTCCAGCCGGGCCGATGTGCCGGTCCGCCGGTCGACCACGACGGTGACCGCCCACAGCGCGACGCCGACGGCCAGCAGGACGCCGGCGATCTGGTACTGCACGACGGGCCGGCCGGCCAGCGGCGTGGCCAGGTACGCGCAGGCCAGCGCCCCGACGACCGGCAGCACGGTCGGCGTCCGGAAGTGGTCGGCGTCCACCCGGTCGCGGCGCAGCACCAGCACGGCCACGTTGACCACGGCGAAGACCACCAGCAGCAGCAGCGCCGTCGTCCCCCCGAGGTCGGGGACCGCACCGACGAAGGTGATGAGCCCGAAGGCCAGCGCGGTGGTGAACAGGATCGCCGTCACCGGGGTGCGCCGGCGCGGCCCGACCCGGCCCAGCAGCGGGGGCAGCACGCCCTCCCGGCTCATGCCGTAGACCAGCCGGCTGGCCATCAGCATGTTGATCAGCGCGGAGTTGGCGACGGCGAACATGGTGATGACGCCGAAGAGCCCGAGCGGGAAGCCCGGTGCCCCGGCCTGCACCACCTGCAGCAGCGGGGTGTCGCCCTCGGACAGCCGGTCGGCCGGCACCAGCGAGATCGCCGAGATCGACACCAGCACGTAGATGACGCCGGTGATGGCCAGGCCCGTGAGCAGCACCCGGGGGAAGATCCGCCGCGGCTCCTTGCACTCCTCGGCCATGTTGACCGAGTCCTCGAAGCCGACCATCGCGAAGAAGGCCAGCCCGGTGGCGGCGATGACCCCGCCGACCAGGCTCTGGTCGCCGGTGTCGACCTCGGTGACCCGGGACAGGTCGCCCTCGCCCAGGCCCAGCGCCCACGCCCCGACCCCGATGACGATCAGCAGCCCGGTGAGCTCGACGCAGGTGAGCACCACGTTGGCCTTCACGCTCTCGCCGACCCCGCGCAGGTTGACCACCGCGACCAGCCCCATGAAGCCCAGCCCGATGAGGGTGATGCCGATGCCCTCGCCGAGGTCGAGCCCGAGCACGGCCGCGGCGTTGGAGCTGAACGCCCGCGCCGCCGTGGACGCCGACGTGATGCCCGAGCTCATCACCGCGAAGGCGACCAGGAACGTCAGGAAGTGCACGCCGAAGGCCTTGTGCGTGTACAGCGCGGCGCCGGCGGCGCGGGGGTACTTGGTGACCAGCTCCAGGTAGCTGAACGCGGTGACCAGCGCGACCAGGAAGGCGACGAGGAACGGCGCCCACACGATGCCGCCGACCTGCGCGGCCACCTGGCCGGTGAGGGCGTAGATGCCGGTGCCCAGCACGTCGCCGACGATGAACAGCAGGAGCAGGCCGGGACCCATCACCCGCTTGAGCTCGGGCTGGGTCTGCTGCTCGGTGGTGGCCATCGGCTGCCCTTCTCCGCGGGTGGTGCGGGCGAGCGTGGACCGTGCCGCGCACAGCCGCCACTCAGACCAGCAGCTGGGCGGTGGCGAGCTCCCGGTAGAGGGGGTCGGTCTCGACCAGTTCGTCGTGGGTGCCGACGGCGACCACCCGGCCGCCCTCGAGCACCACGATCTGGTCGGAGTCGCGCACGGTGGACAGCCGGTGGGCCACCACCAGCAGCGCCCGGTCCCGCGCGGCGGCGTCCAGCGTCTGCCGCAGCAGGGTCTCGTTGCGGGCGTCGAGGCTGGCGGTGGGCTCGTCGAGCAGCAGCAGCGCCGGGCGGGCGAGCAGCGACCGGGCGATGGCCAGCCGCTGCCGCTCCCCGCCGGACAGCAGCACGCCGTCGTCGCCGACCAGCACGTCCAGGCCGAGCTCGGAGCGCTCGACGACCGGGGTGAGCCCGACGTCGGCGAGCACCTGCCACAGCTCGGGCTCCGGGGTGCCCGGCGCGGCCAGCAGCAGGTTCTCCCGCACGGTGCCGGCCAGCACCGGGGCCTCCTGCTCCACGTAGCCCATCCGGGCGCGCAGCGCCGCGCGCGGCAGCTCCCGGACGTCGGTGCCGGCCCACCGCACCGACCCCGACGTGAGCGGGTAGAAGCCCTCGACCAGCGCCAGCAGCGTGGACTTGCCCGCACCGGAGGGCCCGACGACGGCGGTGCGGCTGCCGGCGGGCACCGAGAAGGACACCCCGTGCAGCACCGGGGTGCCGTCGGCGTAGCCGAACCCGACGTCGCGCAGCTCCAGCAGCGGGACCGGGTCGCCGGGGGCGGGCAGCCGCGGCGCGGTGGTCGTGCCCGGGCGCTGCGGCCGGTCGTCGTCCTCGGGCTCCAGCGCGAGCACCTCCTGCACCCGGGCGAGCGCGCCGAGCCCGGTCTGCAGCTCGGTGTAGGCGCGGATGACCTGGCCCAGGGGCATGACCAGCAGGAACAGGTAGAGGATGAACGCGATGAGGTCCGCGACGCCGATGGAGCCGGTGGCCACCCGGTAGCCGCCGAGGCCGAGGACGGCGAGGAACGCGCCCTGCACGGCGATCGAGCTGGCCGGGGAGACCAGCGCCTGCAGGCGGGCCACCGCGACGCCGGCCGCCCAGGCCCGCTGCGCAGAGACGCCCACCGTGTCGACCTCGCGGGCGGTGGCCCCGCTGGCCCGGATGGTGCGCACCGCCGACAGTGCCCGCTCCACGGCCGCGCTCATGGCCCCGACCTGCTCCTGGGCCTGCCGGGACAGCGTGCGCACCCGCCGGGCCGCGGCGACCGCCACGACGACGCCGATGCTCACCGACCCGACGGTGACCAGCAGGAGCACGCCGTCGACCAGCGCCATCGCCACCAGCGCGCCGATCCCGACCACCAGCGCCCCGCCGACCTCGACGACCCCGCTGGTGACGGTGGCCCGCAGCAGCGTGGTGTCCGCGCCGACCCGGCTCATCAGGTCTCCGGTGCGCCGCCGGTCGTACTCGACGACCGGCAGCCGCAGCAGCCGGTCGGCCAGCGTGCGCCGGGTGGTGAGGACGACGCCCTCGGCGGTGCGCTGCAGCAGGTACTGCTGGCCGGCCCCGAGGACGGCGGCCGCCACCAGCACCACGACCAGCGCGGCCACCACCGGCAGCAGGGGGCGGCCAGCGCCGACCGCGTCGACCACCCGCGACACCAGCAGCGGCTGGGCCAGCGCGGCGGCCGCCGACACCAGGGACAGCACCGCGGCCGCGACCAGGGCGGCGCGGTGCGGGCGCAGCAGCGGCCAGAGCTCACGGACCCCCGCGCGCGGCGGGCGGACCGGCGGGGTCACCGCCCGGCGGCGAGGGCGCCCACGACCGCGACCAGGATCCGGGCGTGGTGCTCGACCAGCAGCGGGCGCTGCCCGTCGGGCCGCACGGCGGCCACGAAGCCCGCCGCGGACCACAGCTCGTCGCCGCCGTCGGAGCCCAGCAGCAGCTGCCGGACGACCGGGTCCTCGACCAGCCGGCGCAGCACGGGGGAGTCCTCGGCGGCCAGCAGCACCCAGCGGGTGTCGAACTCCTGGTCACCGCTGGGCAGCTGCAGCAGGTCGCCGGCGCCGTGCCGCCAGAAGCGGGCGGGGGTCAGCCGGAACCCGGGCACGTGGCCCAGCACGGGGGCGGCGGTGATCGCGTAGGTGGGCACCCAGCCGCGGCCGTAGGGGGCGACCACGTCGAAGGCGACGAGGTCCACACCGTCGGCCCGGCCGCGCAGCACGTTGCTCGGCACCTCGGACTTCGCCGGCCGGACCGGGGCGCTGCGGGTCAGCTCGGCCAGCGGCCCGTCCTCCGGGGCGGTGCCGTCCGAGGGCGTCCAGCCGTGCGCGGCGCCCCAGGAGGCCAGGTCGCCGGCCGGACCGCCCTTGGGCATGAACGCCTGCTCGATCTCCGAGGGCTTGCGCGGGCGGCGGCCGAACAGCCCGCGCCGCTCCTGCTGGGCCGGCGGGGCCTGCTGCGGCCGGGCGTCCCAGGGCTGGGGCTGCTGCTGCGCCGGCGGGTCCCACTGCTGCGCGGGGGGCGGGGTGGCCTCCCACTCCTGGGTCGGCTGCCGGTCCACCGGCTGGGCGGGGGGCTGCTGGGCGGGGGGCTGCTGGGCGGGGGGCTGCGGGGCGGGCCGGTCGGGGGCGGCGTCGGGCAGCGACCAGCCCGGCGGCTCCCAGCTCCCGCCCTGCTGGGCCGGCGGCTGCTCGGGCTGCTGCCCGCCCTGCCCGAGGTGGGTGGGCTCGGTCCAGCCGCGCTGGTCCTCGGGACGGTCGTCGAAGCCGTCGTTCCGGGGGGTGCTCATCGGGGTGCTCTCTCTCCTCGGTGTCAGCCGTACGTGTCGCGGGGGCCGCGCCCGCGGACGGTGCGGGGGCCCTTCTTCCAGCTGGGTGCCGTCGGACCGACAACGCGCAACCGGGTCACGACGTCCCCGCCGACCTGGTTGTGCAGCTTGCCGAGGATGGTCGGGGCCATCATCCGCAGCTGGGTGGCCCAGGCCGTGGACTCCGCGACCACGGTCAGCTCGCCCTCGCTGAGCGACTGCGGGGCGCAGTGCGCTGCGATGTCGGGCCCGACCAGGGAGTCCCAGCGGCCGAACACCGAGCCGACCTTGGTGCGCTCGCCCCAGTCCTCCGCGCTGACCAGGGAGTCGACCAGCGACCCGAGGGTCTGCGGGTCGTCGGCGCCGGGGCCCGGGCCGGTCCAGGAGCGCCGGGGCCCGGCGACCCGGCGGCGGGTGGGGCGGGGGCGGGCGGCCGAGGCGGCGCGGGCGGCGTCCAGCGCGGCCCGGGCGATGTCGCTGGGCCGGGCGGGCCGGTCCTCACCCATGCGCCTCACCCATGGGCCCCAGCCTCCTCCGCGGCGACGGGTCCGTCGACCTCGGCCGGCAGCACGGTGGCGGTGCCGGCGGCGACCTGCACCCGGGTGCCGCGCAGCGCGGCCGGTACGTCCTCGGCCACCGCGGCGGTGATCAGGCACTGCTCGGCGGTGCCGGCCACCTCGGCCAGCGCGGTGCGGCGGCCGGCGTCGAGCTCGGCGAAGACGTCGTCGAGCACCAGCACGGGTTCCTCGCCGTCGGCGCGCAGCAGCGCGAAGCAGGCCAGCTTGACCGCCAGCGCGAACGACCAGGACTCGCCGTGGCTGGCGTAGCCCTTCGCCGGCACCGGGCCCAGGTGCAGCACCAGGTCGTCGCGGTGCGGGCCGACCAGGGTGACCCCGCGGTCGACCTCCTCCTTGCGCCGCTCCTCCACCCGGCGGGCCAGCGCGGCGGTCAGCTCCGCCGCCGAGGGCACCCCGATGCCGGGCAGGAACGCCGTCCCGTCCCCGGCCAGCGGGACGGTGCTGGTGTAGCCCAGCCGGGCCCGGTCGGCGCCCTCGCCGGCCACGCCCTCGTAGGCGGCGGTGACGAACGGGTCGAGGTCGGCGGCCAGCTGCAGCCGGGCGGCCAGCAGCTGACCGCCGAGGTCGGCGAGGTGGCCGTCCCACACCTCGAGCGTGGCCAGGTTGCCGCGGGCGAGCTTGGCGGTCTTGAGCAGCGCGTTGCGCTGCTTGAGTACCCGCTCGTAGTCCGCGCGCACCCCGGCCAGCCGCGGCGTGCGGCTGACCAGCAGGTCGTCGAGGAACCGGCGCCGCTCGGTCGGGTCGCCGCGGACCAGGGCGAGGTCCTCGGGGGCGAAGAGCACGGTCTTGACCAGACCGAGCAGCTCGCGCGGCCGGGGCAGCGGCGAGCGGTTGACCCGCACCCGGTTGGCCTTGCCCGGGTTGATCTCGACCTCGACCAGCAGCTCCCGGTCGTCCTTGCGCAGCGCCGCCCGGACCACCGCCTGCGCGGCGCCGTGCCGGACCAGCGGGGCGTCGGAGGACACCCGGTGGCTGCCCAGCGTCGCCAGGTAGCCGACCGCCTCGACCAGGTTGGTCTTGCCCTGGCCGTTGCGGCCGACGAGGACCGTCGGACCCGGCGTCAGCGCCAGGTCGACGGCCTCCCAGCTGCGGAAGGACCCGAGCTGGAGGTGGCGGACGTACACGCTAGGCGGGGTCCTCGACCTCGCGGGCCTTGACCGCGTGGCCGCCGAACTGGTTCCGCAGCGCCGCGACGGCCTTCATGGTCGGGCTGTCGTCCTGCCGCGAGGAGAAGCGGGCGAACAGCGACGCCGAGATCGCCGGCATGGGGACGGCGTGCTCGATGGCCTGCTCGACGGTCCAGCGGCCCTCGCCGGAGTCGGCGGCCCAGCCGGTGATGTCGTCCAGACCCGGGTCCTCCTGCAGCGCGCGGACCAGCAGGTCCAGCAGCCAGGAGCGGATGACGGTGCCCTGGGTCCAGGAGGCGATGACGCCGGGGACGTCCTCGATCAGGTCGACGGCGGCCAGCAGCTCGTAGCCCTCGCCGTAGGCCTGCATCATCGCGTACTCGATGCCGTTGTGGACCATCTTGGCGAAGTGCCCGGCGCCCACCGGCCCGGCGTGCACGAAGCCCGCGCCCTCGCCGGCCGGGGAGTCGCTCTCCTTGTCCAGCGGCGGCTTGAGGGCGTCGAAGATCGGCTGGACCTTGGCGACGTCCTCCTTCGAGCCGCCCACCATGAGCGCGTAGCCGTTCTGCAGACCCCAGACACCGCCGGAGACGCCGGCGTCGACGTAGCCGATGCCCTTCTGCGCCAGGAGGTCGGCGTGCACCTGGTCGTCGGTGAACTTCGAGTTGCCGCCGTCGACGACCACGTCGCCGGCCTCGAGCAGGTCGCCCAGGGCCTCGACGGTCTCCCGGGTGGGGTCACCGGCAGGGACCATCACCCACACCACGCGCGGCGCCTGCAGGGCGCCGACCAGCGCCTCGAGGCTGTCGACGTCCTGCAGCTCGGGCGAGCGGTCGTAGCCGACCACCTCGTGCCCGGCCCGGCGGACACGCTCGCGCATGTTGCCGCCCATCTTGCCCAGTCCGATCAACCCCAGCTGCACGCCGGTCCTCCTCGAGTCGGTCTCGTCCCCGGTGCGGGCGGCACTGCCCCCGGGCGGTGCCCATCGTGCTCGCCCCGGCCCGGGGTCGCGCGGCGGGTCAGCCGGGCAGGCGCACCGGCATGATCAGGTAGCGGTAGGAGCCGGGGCGCGGGGCGCCGTCCTCGGCCGGTTCCTCGTGGCCGGACAGCACCGCGGGCTTGAGCGCGCTGGTGAAGTCCATCCGGGCGCGCTCGGTGTGCACCGAGGCCAGCCCGTCGAGCAGGAAGGTCGGGTTGAACCCGATCGTCAGCGGGTCGCCGTCGAACTCGACGTCGCAGCGCTCCTCGGCCTGGCCCTCGTCGTCGGTGCCGCCGGCCCGCAGGGTGACCTGGCCGGGGGTGAACTCGCAGCGCAGCGGGGTGCCGCGCTCGGCGACCAGCGCGACGCGCTTGGCCGCGTCGGTGAAGGCACCCACCGGCAGCAGCGCGTGCGACGCCGACTCGTTGGGCATGATCGCGCGGTACTTGACGAACTCGGCGTCCAGCAGCCGGGTCGTGGTCTGCCGGTCCTTGCCCGACAGGCCCAGGATGCCCTCGCCGGCACCGCCCGAGGACAGCGACAGCACGACCTCCGGGCCGCTGGTCAGCGTCTTGGCCGCGTCGGCGAGCGTGCGGGCGGGCACCAGGACGGCGGCCGACAGCCCCGAGACCTCGGGGCGCCAGGCGAACTCGCGGACGGCGAGGCGGTAGCGGTCGGTGGCGGCCAGGGTCACCCGGTCGTCCTCGATCTCCAGCCGGACGCCGGTGAGCATCGGCAGCGTGTCGTCGCGACCTGCCGCGACGGCGACCTGGCCGACCGCCTCGGCGAACGCGTCGCTGTCGACGACGCCGGCGGTGGAGGGCAGCGACGGCAGGGAGGGGTAGTCCTCGACCGGCAGCGTCGGCAGGGAGAACCGGGCGTTGCCGCAGCTGATGGCCAGCCGGGCGCCCTCGGCGACGACGTCGACCGGGTGCGGCGGCAGGGCGCGGACGATCTCGGCCAGCAGCCGGCCGGGCACCAGCGTGCGGCCGTCCTCGGTGGAGGAGACGTCGACCTCGGCGCGGGCGGAGACCTCGTAGTCGAAGCCCGACACCGACAGGGAGGCGCCCTGCACCTCCAGCAGGATGCCGGCCAGGACGGGGACCGACGGCCGCGGCGGGAGGCTGCGCGCCGTCCAGGCCACCGCGTCGGAGAGCACCTCGCGTGCCACCCGGAACTTCATGTCGTCGTCCACCCCTGCTCGTCGTCCTGCGGGTCCTGTCTCGGTGCGGGCGACAGTCTCCCCTGCCGGGGCGGTCGGAGTCGAATGCCCCTCCTGGCCGCTGCCGGTGCTGGTCGTGCTGCTGCTCCTGTCGACTCGTCGACCGCACGTGCACACCCAGGGTGTGGTTCGAGAACTCCTCGAGAGAACTCCCTCATCCTCGTCATCACAGGTGTGGGTACTGGGGACCGAGGACGTCGGCGCAGGTCAGGGCCGGTGCGGGGCTGTTGGCGCGGTGTGGGCCGGTGACCTGTCGGCTGGGGTCGACATGGGGATTCGTCGGCCGTCCTCCACCGGTGACCGTCCGCTTCCACCCCCGGTCCACCCGCTGTCCCGTCCCAGCCCCCGGTGGATCCCCAACGCACCCGTCCGGGGGACGGAGCGGGGAGAACCGGTGCACCCGCTGGGTACGGGGCGGGTCGACATGGGGATCCGCAGTCCCCACCCTGTGCACAGATCTGGGGATGAAGGGTCTTGTCGACCTGCTACTGGCGGGCGCGGGACTTGATCCGGGCGGTGAGCTCGGTGACCTGGGTGTAGGTGGCGCGGCGCTCGCCCATCAGGCCGGTGATCTTCTTGACCGCGTGCATGACCGTGGTGTGGTCCTTGCCGCCGAACGAGGCCCCGATCCGCGGCAGGGACAGCTCGGTGAGCTCACGGCACAGGTACATCGCGATCTGCCGGGCGTTGACCAGCGTGCGGCTGCGGTTGGCGCCCTGCAGCTCCTCCATCGTCACGGAGAAGTACTCGGCGGTGGCGGCCATGATGATCGCGGCGGTGATCTGCGGGCCCTGCTCGTCGCTGATCAGGTCCTTGAGCACCAGCTCGGCCAGCGCCAGGTCGACCGGCTGCTTGTTCAGGCTGGCGAAGGCGGTGACCCGGATGAGGGCGCCCTCGAGCTCGCGGATGTTGGTCTGCACCTTGCTGGCGATGAACTCCAGCACCGGGTCGGGGGCCTGCAGCCGCTCGCCGTAGGCCTTCTTGCGCAGGATGGCGATGCGGGTCTCGAGGTCGGGGGCCTGCACGTCGGTGATCAGCCCCCACTCGAAGCGGGTGCGCAGCCGGTCCTCCAGCGTGGTCAGCTTCTTGGGCGGCCGGTCGCTGGTGATGACGATCTGCTTGCTGGCGTTGTGCAGCGTGTTGAAGGTGTGGAAGAACTCCTCCTGCGTCCGCTCGGCGCGCTCCAGGAACTGGATGTCGTCGATGAGCAGGAAGTCGATGTCCCGGTAGCGACGCCGGAAGTCCTCGGCCCGCCCGGAGTGCACCAGGTTGATGAACTCGTTGGTGAACTCCTCGGTGGAGACGTACCGGACCCGCACGTCGGGGAACATCCGCGCGGCGTAGTGGCCGATCGCGTGCAGCAGGTGGGTCTTGCCCAGCCCGGAGTCGCCGTAGACGAACAGCGGGTTGTAGGCCCGGGCGGGGGCCTCGGCGACGGCGACGGCCGCGGCGTGGGCGAACCGGTTGCTGTTGCCGATCACGAAGCTGTCGAAGACGTACTTGGGGTTCAGGCCCAGGTCGCCCCCGGCGGTGCGGCCGGCGGCGGCGGGGCGGCGGGCCGCACCGGCGTCGGGGTCGGTGTCCGGGCCGTCCCACGGTGCGGGCCGGCGGGGGTCGGTGCGCGGGAGGTCCCGGCCCGGTGCCGCGCCGTTGCCGCGGGACCAGTCGCGGCCGTCGCCGGACTCGGGCAGCCAGACGTCGGTGCGGACGCCGAACGCGGTGCGCCCGTCGTCGGCCTGGGCCCGGGCGGCGCGGTCCTCGGCGTCGCGGTCGCGCTCGCCGCGCTCGCGGTCGTCGCTCCCCCACGGCTCGGCGTCGCGGCGGTCACCCTCGAACCCGTCGAACCCGTCGAGGCCGTCGAAGCGCTCGGGCCCGGGGCGGTCGTCCTCGGCCCGGTCGACCGGGCGGCGGACCGGCACGGGCCGGTCGGGGGTGCGGTGGTCGTCGCGCCGGTCGTCGCGAGCCGGCGGGGCGTCCTCCAGCTGCACGGCGACCTTGGTCTCGCGTCCGAACTCGGCGGTGAGCGCGTCGGTGAGCGCGGTGCGGATGCGGGACTCCAGCACCGTCTGGGTGAACTCGTTGGGCGCGGCCAGCACGAAGACGCCCTCGACCAGACCCAGCGGACGAGTCAGGCCGAGCATCGCGTTCTGCTGGCGGGTCAGGTCGCCGGCCAGGCGTTCCCGGATCCGGTCCCAGACCGGTCCCAGCTCGCCGGTGGTGTCGGCCATCGACTTCCGTCCCTTCCGTCCCCGTCGTGCCTGCTGCGCGCGTCCCCGTCGTGCCTGTGCGTGCCTGTGCGTGCCTGGTGCTGCGCTGTGGTCGGCGGTGACCCTGTGTGCGCGACCGCCGGGCCGGCCCGTCGTCCCCGGGTGGATCCACCGCTGTGGACCGTGGTCCGGGCGGGGTCCACACCGCTGTCCACAGAGTGTGGACGACGGGTGGGGACGTGCTGTGGCAGAGGGTGGCCCGATCGGGCCGGTCCAGGCCGTCCGCCCAGCTCAGCGTGCAGGAGGGGGATGTGGACCGGGCCGGGTGCCGGGGGTGGACCGACCGTGGTCGGGTCACCCGGGACGTCCCTCTCGACCGGTGGCGAGCGAGGCGACGCTAACAGCACCGTCCACAGGCGGGCAACGACACCGGTGTGGTTCGGTGGGGCCGTGGCGGGGCCCCGTGGAGGGCCCGGGACGACCCCTGCTGCGGGCGCCCACCGCCACCGCGGCCGCCTCGGCTATGCTGGCTGCGTCTGTGCACAGCGGACGGTTGCTGCGTGCCCGCCACGTGGTCCCGGTCCTGGGCGCAGGCCACCAGCCTCGGTGCAGGCAGGGTCCCGGCGCACTGCCGGTCCCGGCCCGGCACCGCTGCGCGACCGCCCGTGCGGTGGTCGCCACCTCGTCGTCGTCAGTGGGAGCACCTCGTGAGCAAGCGCACGTTCCAGCCGAACAACCGTCGCCGGTCCAAGACCCACGGCTTCCGGCTCCGGATGCGCACCCGGGCCGGCCGCGCCATCCTTGCCGGCCGCCGCCGCAAGGGCCGCGAGAAGCTCTCCGCCTGACGTGCTGCCTGCGCAGGCCCGCCTGCGCCGGCGTCCGGAGTTCACCGTGGTCGTCCGCTCCGGCCGGCGTGCCGGGCGCCCGACCCTGGTCGTGCACTACCTCCCCGAACGGCCCGTCGTCCGTGGCGGGGGTCCTGGTGACCCCCCTCCCGGACCACGGGCCGGTTTCGTGGTCGGCAAGGCCGTGGGCAACTCGGTCTGCCGCCACCGGGTGACCCGGCAGCTGCGGCACCTGGTCCGCGAGGAGCTGCACCGGCTCCCCGCCGCGGCCGACCTCGTCGTCCGGGCCCGCCCCGAGGCGGCCGGCGCCGACACCGCCACGCTGCGCCGGGACCTCACCCGCGGCCTCGACCGCGTGCTGGGCAGCCGGTGAGCGCCGGCGCCCGCGCCCTGCTGGGCCTCATCGGGTTCTACCGGCGTGGCATCAGCCCGCTGCTGGGACCGCGCTGCCGGTTCACCCCCACCTGCAGCGAGTACGCGCAGGAGGCGGTCCAGGTCCACGGGGCCGCCCGCGGCGGGTGGCTGGCCGTGGTGCGGATCGCCAAGTGCGCGCCCTGGCACCGTGGCGGCGTCGACCTCGTCCCCGGAACCGCCCAGCTGATCCACTCGTCGGACACAGCGTCCGCGCGGGGATCCCGGCCCTGCCCCCCGACCCCGCCCACGCCGTCCACGGAGGCCCGCGTTGCTTGACTGGCTGTACACCGCGATCGCGTGGGTGATGAAGCAGTGGCACGCACTGTTCTCCACGTTCCTGGACCCGGCGGGCGGCATCGCCTGGGCGCTGTCGGTGGTCATGCTGGTGGTGACCATCCGCATCCTGCTGTTCCGGCTGTTCGTCAAGCAGGTCAAGAGCCAGCGGGCGATGCAGGAGATCCAGCCCGAGATCCAGAAGCTGCGCAAGCAGTACGGCGCGGACAAGCAGGGCTTCAGCCAGGCGATGATGGCGCTGCAGAAGGAGCGCGGGGTCAACCCGCTGGCCGGCTGCCTGCCGATCCTGCCGCAGATCCCGATCTTCATCGGCCTGTTCCACGTGCTGCGCCGCATCGCGCCGGGCAAGCCGGGTCTGTACAGCTGGGACGACGACCTCACGAACAACGCGGCCACGGCCAAGCTGTTCGGTGCCCCGATCGCCTCCTCGTTCAACATGGTGGGCGACAAGGAACGGGCGATCCTGGCCCTGACCGGTGGCAGCTACACCAACATCCGCGTCGTGGCGATGATCTTGATCATCATCATGTGCTTCACGACCTTCTACACGCAGAAGCAGATCCAGCGCCGCTCCGGCCCGGTCGAGGGCCAGGCCGCCACCGTGCAGAAGCTGCTGCTCTACGGCATGCCGATCAGCCTGTTCGTCTCGGGCTTCTTCTTCCCGATCCTGGTGCTGCTGTACTGGTTCACCAACAACCTGTGGACCCTGGGCCAGCAGTTCTACATCCTGAAGAAGATGCCCCCGCCCGGGTCGCCGGCCGCCCTGGCCAAGGCCGAGGCCGACAAGCCGCGGATCGACCCGAAGCTGCTCGCCCCCAAGCCGGGCGCGAAGCCGGTGCGTCCCAAGAAGGCCGCCCCGTCCGCGACGATCGACGCCGCGCCGGACGCCGGCGCGGACACCACGCCCCAGGACGACCCCACGCCGACCGACCCGGGCACCGGGAGCACGGCGTCGGGCAACGGGACCGCCCCGGGCACCGGCGCACGGGCCGGCGGGGGCAGCCGGCCGCGCGCCGCGGGCGGGTCGGCAGGACCGGCCAACCGGGGCAAGCGCCGACGGCGCTGACCCACCCGGCGCGCGCCGCGCGCCCCTCCCACCTCCGGGTCCACCCCCGGCCGCCGGCACTCCCCCAGGAGGAGACCACGTGAGCACCCCGCAGAGCAGCACCGAGACCGAGACCGCCCTGCCCGACGCCGACCCGGTCGACGCGGACGCCGTGGTCGAGCCCGTCGACGTCCTCGAGGACGACACGACCGACGCCGAGGACACCGACGGCGACGAGGACGACGAGGAGGACGACGAGGAGGACGACCTGCTCGTCCAGGAGGGCGACGTCGCCGGCGACTACCTCGAGCGGCTCCTCGACATCCTCGACGTGGACGGCGACATCGACCTCGACGTCGAGGGCGACCGCGCGTCGGTGGCCGTGGTCGGCGACGAGCTGACCACCCTCATCGGTCCCGGTGGGGCCACCCTGGAGGCCCTGCAGGAGCTGACCCGCCTGGCGGTGGCGCAGTCCACCGGCACCCGCAGCCGGCTGATGCTCGACATCGGCGGGTTCCGCGCCAAGCGCCGCGCCGACCTCACCGAGCTGGCCGGCCAGGCCGCCTCCCGGGTGGCCGCCAGCGGGACCGCGGAGCGCCTGTCGCCGATGAACCCGTTCGAGCGGAAGGTCGTGCACGACGTCATCGCCGCCGCCGACGGCGTCCGCAGCGAGTCCGAGGGCGAGGAGCCGAACCGCCGCGTCGTGGTCCTGCCCGCGTCGTGACCCACCCCGGTGGGGAGACGGCCGAGCTGCCGGTGGAGCCGCCGGTCGCGGCCGCGGCCTTCGGCGACCAGCTGGCCGGTGCTCGGCGCTACGTCGAGCTGCTCGCCGGCGAGGGCGTGGTGCGCGGGCTGATCGGCCCGCGCGAGGTGCCGCGGCTGTGGGAGCGGCACGTGCTCAACAGCGTGGCGGTCGCCGAGGCCGTGCCGCACGGGGCCCGTGTGGTGGATGTGGGCAGTGGGGCGGGCCTGCCGGGCATCCCGCTGGCCCTGGCCCGGCCCGACCTCGCGCTGACCCTGGTGGAGCCGATGGCACGGCGCGTGGAGTTCCTGACCCACGTCGTCCAGGAGCTGGGTACCGACTGGTCGGTGGTCCGCGGCCGGGCGGAGGAGAAGTCCGTCGTCCGGGCGGTGGGCCAGGTGGACGTCGTCACCGCCCGCGCGGTGGCACCGCTCCCCCGGCTCGTCGGCTGGGTGCGCGGCATGCTGCGGCCCGGGGCCCAGCTCGTCGCCCTCGTCGGGGCCAAGGCCGCGGCCGAGGTGCCCGACCTGGTGCCCGAGCTGGCCGCGGCGGGCATGCGCGACGTGCACGTGCGGCCCGTCGGGGCCGACCTCGGCGAGGCGGCCACGCAGGTCGTCGTGATGACCCGCACCGGCCGCTGAGCGGACTCCCCCGGCGTCGACTCGTCGACCCGTAGGCTGGACCGCGGAATTCCACGGTTGGCGTTTCACGTGGAACTGGCTACAGCGACCCGACCCTGTTCCACGTGGAACGGGTGCGGGTGAGGAGGACTTCGGCATGACGGACCCGGGCGAACGGCTGCGCAGCAGCCTGGCCGCCGACCTCCCGCCGGCCGGAGCGGAGTTCGACAGCCCCATCGCGATGGAGGCGATGCGGGCGACCCGGGTGCTGCACGCCGGCGAGCAGGACCCCTTCCCTCCCCCGGGCCGGATCCGGGTGCTCACGGTCGCCAACCAGAAGGGCGGCGTCGGCAAGACCACCTCGACGGTGAACCTCGGGGTGGCACTGTCGCTGTTCGGGCTCCGGGTGCTGGTCATCGACCTCGACCCGCAGGGCAACGCCAGCACCGCCCTGGGCGTCGAGCACGTCGTGGGCACGCCGTCGGTCTACGACGCGCTGGTCGGCGACGCCACCCTCGGCGAGGTCACCCACCCCACCACCGCCTCGCCGAACCTGCGCTGCGTGCCGGCCACCATCGACCTGGCCGGCGCGGAGATCGAGCTGGTCAGCGTGGTCGCCCGCGAGCACCGGCTGCGGCGGGCCATCGAGGCGCACCTGCACGCCCTGCCCGCCGACGAGCGCCCGCACTACGTGCTGATCGACTGCCCGCCGTCGCTGGGGCTGCTGACCCTCAACGCCCTGGTCGCCGGGGACGAGGTGCTCATCCCGATCCAGTGCGAGTACTACGCCCTCGAGGGCCTGGGCCAGCTGCTGTCCAACATCGAGCTGGTCCGGGCGCACCTGAACCCCGGCATCACCGTGAGCACCATCCTGCTCACCATGCACGACGGTCGCACCAAGCTCGCCGACCAGGTCGCCGACGAGGTGCGCAACCACTTCGGCGAGCTGGTGCTGTCCACCGTCATCCCCCGCAACGTCCGGGTCAGCGAGGCGCCGGGCTACGGCCAGTCGGTGCTCACCTACGACCCCGGTTCGCGGGGGTCGACCAGCTACGTGGAGGCCGCGCGGGAGCTGGCCGTGCGGGGGGCGGCGCTGCAGCCCCTCGTGCCGGCCCAGCCGTCCCCGACCGCTGCGCCGCCGGCGGCCCCGCCGCTCAACGCCCTCGTCCTCGGTCAGTCCGTGGCGACCCGATCCCAGGAGGACTCATGACCAAGCGCGGCGGACTCGGCCGGGGCCTGGCGGCCCTCATCCCCACCAGCGCACCGGCGGCCACGGCCACCCCGGCCGCGCGCGCCGCGGAGGCCGTGGAGGCCGCCGCCGAGCGTGCCGCGGCGGGCCTGCCGGCCGCCCCGACGCTGGCGCCGGTCGCCGACCAGCCCGCGGAGGTCGCCGGCATCCCGGGGGCCTCCCTGCGCGAGGTGGCGGTCACCGACGTCGTCCCCAACCCCAAGCAGCCGCGGCTGGTCTTCGACGACGAGGCGCTGGAGGAGCTCACCCACTCCGTCAGGGAGTTCGGGCTGCTGCAGCCGATCGTGGTCCGGGAGCGGGGTGAGGGCGGCTACGAGCTCATCATGGGCGAGCGCCGGCTGCGCGCCGCCCGGGCCGCGGAGCTGGAGAGCGTGCCCGCCATCGTGCGGGAGACCTCCGACGACGCGATGCTGCGCGACGCGCTGCTGGAGAACATCCACCGGGTGCAGCTGAACCCGCTCGAGGAGGCGGCGGCCTACCAGCAGCTGCTCGAGGAGTTCGGGGCCACCCACGAGGAGCTCGCCAGCCGGATCGGGCGCAGCCGCTCGCAGGTCACCAACACCATCCGGCTGATGAAGCTGCCGGTGAAGGTGCAGACCCGGGTCGCGGCCGGCGTGCTCTCGGCCGGGCACGCGCGCGCCCTGCTCGGCCTGCCCACCCCGGAGGCGATGGACGCCCTCGCCACCCGCATCGTCGCCGAGGGCATGAGCGTGCGGGCCACCGAGGAGGCCGTGGCGCTCGCCGTCGCGCACGAGCCCGAGGCCAGGCGCAAGTCCGGCCGCACCATCACCGCGCCCGGTGTCGAGGACCTCGCCCACCGGCTGTCGGACGCGTTCGAGACCAAGGTCAAGGTGCAGATCGGCCGGGCCAAGGGCCGGATCGTCGTCGAGTTCGGCTCGGTGGACGACCTGCAGCGGATCGTCGGCATGATGGCGCCGGAGATCACCGGCCGGAGCCAGCCCCCCGCCTGACCGCGGGTTCCGTCACCGACGGAACCCGCGAGGGGTCAGCCCCGGGCGGCGGCCAGGTGGAGCAGTCGGGTGAGGACGTCGCCGAGCCGGTGACCGGCTGCCTCGACGGCCATCGGGAACATCGACGTCTCGGTCAGCCCCGGCGACACGTTGACCTCGAGGAAGTGCACGGCCCCCTCGGCGTCGACGATGAGGTCGGTGCGGGACAGGTCGGCCAGGCCCAGCGCGCGGTGCACGGTGACCGCGGCGTCGGCCGCCCGCTGCGCGACGTCGTCGTCCACCCGGGCCGGGGTGTGGTACTCGGTCAGCCCGGGGGTGTAGCGCGAGGTGTAGTCGAAGACGCCGGACTCGGGGGCGATCTCCACCGCCGGCAGCGCCTGCGGCCCCTCCCCCAGGTCGACGACCGACACGGCCAGCTCGATGCCGTCGACGAAGCGCTCCACGAGCACCGTGTCGCCGTAGGCGAAGCAGCTGACCATCGAGGCGGGCAGGTCCTCGACCCGGGTGACCTTCTGCGCGCCCAGCGCGGAGCCGCCGGAGGCGGGCTTGACCATCAGCGGCAGGCCCAGCCGGGCGACGATGAGGTCGAGCACCGCGCCGGCGCCCAGCTCGCGGAAGGTGGAGTGCGGCAGGGCGACCCAGTCGGGGGTCGTGACGCCGGCGGACCGGACGACGGACTTGGCCGCGGGCTTGTCCCAGGCGAGCCGGCAGGCCGCCGCCGGGGACCCGACGTAGGGGATGCCGGCGAGGTCGAGCACCGCCCGCACCGCGCCGTCCTCGCCGGTGGAGCCGTGCAGGGCGATGAAGACGGCGTCGGCCGGGGCCGCGGCCAGGCCGGGCAGCAGGTCGGCGTCGGCGTCGCGCAGCTCGGCGTCCAGGCCCGCGCGCAGCAGGGCCTCGACCACCTGGGTGCCCGAGGACAGGCTGACCTCGCGCTCGAAGGTGAGGCCGCCGGCCAGCACGACGGCGCGCAGCAGGTCGGTGTCCTCGTCGACGGTGGCGGGCTGGGTGCTCACGGCTGGTCCCCCACTGGGTCACCGATGCTGTCGGAGGAGGCCGGGCCGGTGATCGGCTCGACCACGGGCACCTGCGGCCCGGCCGGCCGCACGGCACGGAAGCGGCCGGTGTCGACCGACCCGAAGGTGGTGTGCAGGTCGAGCTCGGCCTCCACGACGCGGGCCAGCCGGCGCACGCCCTCGCGGATCTGGTCGGGCTCGGGGTAGCAGTAGGACAGCCGCATGTACTCCTTGCCCTGGCCGTCGGCGTAGAAGCCGATGCCGGGCACGTAGGCCACGTGGGCGCTCACCGCGCGCGGCTGCATGAGCTTGGCGTCCAGGCCCGAGGGCAGCTTCAGCCAGACGTAGAACCCGCCGTCGGGCCTGGTCCAGGTGGTGCCCGGCGGCATGAGCGCGGCGAGGGACTCCAGGGTGGCGTCGCGGCGCTCGCGGTAGAGCTCGATGAAGGTCTTGATCTGCTGCTGCCAGGGCTGGGTGTCCAGGTACCGGGCGACGGCGTACTGGGTGAGGGAGGGCGGGCAGAGCACCTGCGCCTCGGTGGCCAGCACCAGCTTCTCCCGGACGGCGAGCGGGGCGAGCACCCAGCCCACGCGCAGGCCCGGGGAGAAGGTCTTGGAGAACGACCCGAGGTAGATGACCCGCTCGGCGTCGCGGGCCCGCAGCGCGCGCATCGGCTCGCGGTCGAAGCCCAGCAGGCCGTAGGGGTTGTCCTCGACCACCAGCAGGTCGTACCGGTCGGCGATCTCCATGATCCTGACCCGGCGCTCCTCGGTGAGGGTGATGCCGGCCGGGTTGTGGAAGTTCGGGATCGTGTAGAGGAACTTGACCTTGTCGCCGCGGGCGCGGCACTCGACGAGCGCGTCCTCGAGGGCCTCGGGCACCAGGCCGTCGTCGTCCATCGCGACGTGCTGCACCCGGGCCTGCGCGGCCTGGAAGACGCCCAGGGCACCCACGTAGGACGGCGCCTCGGCCAGCACGACGTCGCCGGGGTCGCAGAAGACCCGGGTGACCAGGTCCAGGGCCTGCTGGGAGCCGACGGTGACCACGACCTCCGACGGCGAGGCGTCGGTGATGCCCTCCAGCGCCATGACGTCGCAGATCCGCTCGCGCAGCCGGGGGTCGCCCTGGCCGGAGCCGTACTGCAGGGTCTGCGCGCCCATGCCGGACACCAGCTCGCCGATCATGGAGCCCACGGCGTCCAGCGGCAGGGCGGTGACGGCGGGCATGCCGCCGGCCAGCGAGACCACCTCGGGTCGGCTGACGACGGAGAACAGGGCCCGGATCTCCGAGCTCTTCATGCCGTGGGTGCGGGCGGCGTAGCGGTCGGCCAGCGGGTCCAGCCGCGGGTGCCGCGCCGGGACCGGGACCTGGCCCGCTGTGCCAACCGGGAGGTCAGGCGTCGGGGAAGGCATGACCGCAGTGTAGGGACGTCACCTGACGGAACCCGGGAAGCTGTCCTACGCCGGTGTGGACAACTGGTAGGTGCCGGTCGGCGGGTCGGCCTCCGCGGGCAGGAACAACCGCTGGACGGCGGCCAGCACGCTGGAGGCGACGGTCGAGCGGAGCCGGGCGTCGAGCAGGAGCTGGCGGTCGACCGGGTGGGACAGGTACCCGCAGTCCAGCCGGATGGCCGGCATGCGGGTCAGCCGGAGCAGGTCCCAGGTCTTGGCGTGCGAGCCGCAGTCGAGCATCCCGGTGCGGGCGATGACCTCGCGGCGCAGCAGGTTGGCGAACTCCTCGCCGACGGTGGACGACGCGCCCGAGCCGGTGCCGTAGTAGTAGCTGGCCACCCCGCGGGCGTGCCGGGAGCCGTGCGCCTCCATGTGCAGGGACACGAACAGGTCCGCGCGCGCGGAGTTGGCGAAGGCGGTGCGCTCCTCCAGGGAGGGCCCGCCGCGGCGGCCGCGGGTCAGGTAGACCGTGGCGCCGGCGGCGGCCAGCCGGCCCTCGATCCGCGAGGCCAGGTCGAAGACCAGGTCGGCCTCGGTGGTCTCCCCGGCGGTGAACCCGGTGTCCTCGCCGCCGTGGCCGGGGTCGATGACGATGACCCGGCCGATCAGGTGCGGGCCGGACTCGACCATGCCGGCGCTCTGCCGCAGCAGCTGGGGGCGTCCGCCGGTCACCCGCCGGCCCAGCTGGCGCAGCGCGCGCAGGGTGCCCGGGCCGCAGGTGCCGTCGACGGTCAGGCCGTAGTCTCGCTGGAACCCGCGCAGCCCGGACTCGGTCTCGGCGCCCAGGATGCCGTCGGCGCGGCCGGCGTCGTAGCCGAGCTCGAGCAGGCGCTCCTGCAGGTTGTGCACGTCGTCGCCGCGCATCGGCCGCTCGGGGTCGTAGCGCAGCAGCCGGTCGCCGAGCGACCAGCGGGCCTCGGTCAGCGCCCGGTAGGTCTCCTCGCCGACCCGGCCGTCGACCGAGAGGCCGCGGACCTGCTGGAAGTGCCGGACGGCGAGCGCGGTCGCCTCGTCGTAGACGTCGGGGCCACCGGGCGGCGTGGTGAGCAGCCCGAGACCTCGCAGGGCCGCCTGGACCTCCGCGACGGCGGGGCCGGCGCTGCCGGGGAGCAGGATCTGCACGCGGGGGTCGCTCCAGTCTGGGTGTGTCCGTGTCGGCACCGATTGTGGTCCTGCCGGGGCGCCACGGCGAGGGCGGGGCCCCCGGGACGCACGAACGGGGGGCACGGGCCGTGCGGCCCGTACCCCCCGTCCGGTGGTGTCAGATGAAGTCGGCGAGGTCGGAGAGGATCGCGCCCTTGGGCTTGGCGCCGATGATGCTCTTGACCGGCTTGCCGCCCTGGAACACGGTCATGGTCGGGATCGACATGACCTGGTAGTCGCGGGCGATCTGCGGGTTCTCGTCGATGTTCAGCTTGGCGATGGTGAGCTTGTCGCCGTGCTCGGTGGCGATCTCCTCGAGGACCGGGGCGACCATCTTGCAGGGGCCGCACCACTCGGCCCAGAAGTCCACGAGCACCGGCTTGTCGCTGCCGAGCACGTCGGTGGCGAAGCTGTCGTCGGTGACCTTCACGGTGTTGCCTGCCATGGGGATGGCTCCTTGTTGTCGGGTCGTGCGCGGGGGGTGGGGGTCAGCGCTCGTCGAAGGTGTCGGCGAGCCAGCGCTCGGCGTCGATCGCGGCCGCGGCACCGGTGCCGGCGGAGGTGATGGCCTGGCGGTAGATGTGGTCGACCACGTCGCCGCAGGCGAAGACGCCGTCGATGTTGGTGCGGGTGGTCGGGTGCTCCACCTGGATGTAGCCCTCGTCGTCGAGCTTGAGCTGGCCGGCGAAGATCTCGCTGCGCGGGTCGTGCCCGATGGCCACGAACAGGCCGCTGACGTCCATGGTCTCGGTGGCGCCGGTCTCGGTGTCGGTCAGGGTGACCGACTGGACCTGGTTCTCGCCGTGCACGTCGGTGACCTGCTTGCCCAGCGCCCAGCGGATCTTCTCGTTGTCCTGGGCGCGCTTCTGCATGATCTTCGACGCCCGCAGCTCGGGGCGGCGGTGCACCACGGTGACCGACTTGGCGAACCGGGTGAGGAAGGTGGCCTCCTCCATCGCGGAGTCACCGCCCCCGACGACCGCGATGTCCTGGTCGCGGAAGAAGAACCCGTCGCAGGTGGCGCAGGCCGAGACGCCGTGGCCCAGCAGCCGGGCCTCGTTCTCCAGGCCCAGGTACCGGTACTTCGAGCCGGTCGCCACGATGACGGCGTGCGCGCGGTGCACCTCGTCGCCCACCTTGACCACCTTGGGGGTGGCCGTGAGGTCGACCTCGGTGACGTCGCTGGGCACCAGCTCGGCGCCGAAGCGCTCGGCCTGGGTGCGCATGTCGTCCATCAGCTGCGGGCCCTGGATGCCCTCGGGGAACCCGGGGAAGTTCTCCACCTCGGTGGTGGTCATGAGCGCGCCGCCGAACTGCGAGCCCTCGAACACCAGCGGGTGCAGGTTGGCGCGGGCGGCGTAGGTGGCGGCGGTGTAGCCGGCCGGACCGGACCCAATGATGATCAGGTCGCGCACGCCGTCGTGCTCGGCGGGCGGGATCGCCGGGGACTGCCCGGGGTCGCCGGGGGCCGAGACAGCGGGGCCGGGGGTGGGCTGGTCGTTCGTCACGGGCGGCACAACGGACAGCCTAGGGCGAGCATTCCCGGGCCGTGCCCGGATCGGACCAGGGCTGCTGCGGGCCTCAGCCCGCCGAGAGCGGGGACACCTCGGCGAGGCCGGCCTGGAAGCCGCCGTCGGCGGGGACCAGCCCGGTCACCCAGACCAGCACGTAGCGGCTGGTCACCGGGGAGGAGAAGGAGAGCTCGTCGGCGCCGCCGGTCAACTCGCCCTGGGCGCCGACCGCGAAGGAGTCCAGGTCGCCGTCCGCGGAGTCACCGGTGCGGACCTCGACGGCGGCGCCCTCGGAGCCGGTCACGGTGACCCCGGACAGCGCCTGCTCCGACCCGAGGTCGTAGAGGACGCCCACGCCGGGCTTGAGGTTGCCGAAGTCGGCCGAGCCCCGGTAGGTCAGGGTGGGCCACACGGTGGCCGGGTCGCCGTCGTAGGACAGCGGCACGTCGCCGTCGTTCTCGGGCTCGCCGTCGCCGAAGGGGTCGAACACCTGCGCGGTGCTGATCTGCAGCGGGGTGCCCGCGGGGGTGCCCTGGTCCTCCCCGCCGTCCTCGCCGCCGCTGGTGGGGGCCGTGACGCCCGGGGTGGAGCCCTGCACGTCGTCGACGTTGCTGGCCGCGGAGATGACGTTGGTGCCCAGCCACCAGCCGGCGGCGACCACCATCACCAGGGCGAGCAGCGGCAGGCCGACCACGACCAGCCGGCGGCGCCAGCTGGGGGCCTGCGGCTCGGCGTCCACGACCTCGTCGTCGTCCTCGCCGGCGAAGGCCGAGCCCCAGTCGAGGTCGTCCTCGTCGTCGCGGTCGTCGACCACCCGCGGCACCGGGGGGTAGCTGTCGCGCGCCAGCGGGACGGCGTCGTCGTCGCGCCGCGGGGGGCGCCCGGCGGCGGTCGCGGCGGCGTCCTCGGCGTCGCGGCGGTCGCGCAGCTTGCGCAGCCAGCCGCTCTCGGACTCGTCGCCGCGCACGGCCAGCTGGGGTGCGGTGTGCCCGGTGCGTGGCCGGTCGCCGAGCAGCGCGGCCATCGCGGCGACGCTGGACAGCGCGGTGCCCGGCTCGGTGGAGCGGGCGCGGCGGACCAGGGCGGCGAGGTCGGGCTGGACGATGTGCGGGGGCTGCGCGCCGGGCTCGTCGCCGCGGCGGCCGGTGAGGCACAGCTCGAGCAGCGCGCCCAGTGCGGCGATGTCGCCGGGGATGCTGCCCTCGGCCGCGGGGACGGCGAGCAGACCGACCAGGCCACCGGGCCGGAGCACCACGTGGTCGGGGGTGAGGCCGCCGACGGCCAGGCCGACCCGGTGCGCCTCGGCGACGCCCTCGGCCAGCCGGCGGACGACGGTGCGGGCCTCGCGCTCGGGCAGCGGCCCGGACTCCAGCCGCTCGGCCAGCGTCTGGCCGTCGATCCACTCGTTGACCACGTAGGCCGCGGGGCTGTCGTCGGGGGTGCCCTCGGCGGCGTCGTAGACCATGGACAGCGCCGGGGTGGCCAGCCCGCCGGCGGTCAGCGCCCGGGCGATCCACTCACGCGCGGCGGGGCCGCCGGGGGTGTGCACGCGCAGCGCGACGTCGCGGTTGAGCACCCGGTCGCGGGCGCGCCACGAGCGGATGACGCCGGTGGCGGTCGGCTCGTCGGGGGCGAGCTGGTCGATCGGGCGGTAGCGGTCGGGCAGGCCGGTGGTCGTCGACGTCACGGACGCTGCCGACCTCCCTGGTGCCCTGCCGGAGCCCTCGCGCGCCGGTCGCGGTGCCGGGTCGCTCACCGCCGTGCCCCGCCCAGGCGAGCCCGGACGGCCGCGACCGGGCCCGAGACCTCCGGGACCTTCGCCAGCACGACGCCGATGACGACCACGACGCCGATGACCAGGCTACCGACGAGGAGGGTCACGAGCGACCCGGTGACCGACGTCCCGACCAGTCCGGTGGTGAGGTGCGCCGCACCCCAGCCGACGGCGCCGGCGACCACCGACACGACCAGCATCTTCAGCACCGGCCCGGCGGCGTCCCCGGTGCGCACGGCGCCCAGCTTGCGCCGCAGGGCGACGTCGCCGGCCACCCAGCCGGTGACGTAGGTCAGCGACGTCGCCACCATGAGCCCGGCGACGACGTGCTGCGGCTCGACGACCGTGGGCACGACGAGCAGCAGGGGCACCCGGACGGCGACCATCGCCAGCTGGATGAGCGTCGGGGTGCGGGCGTCCTTCATGGCGTAGAAGACCCGCAGCTGCAGGAGGGTCACCGCCATCGGCAGCAGCCCGAAGGCCCCCAGGGCCAGGGCGGTGCCGATCGAGCGCGCCTGCTCCAGCGAGGTCTCGCCGTGCCCGAAGGCCACCGTGGTCAGGGCCGGGCCGAGGACCACCAGGAGGCCGGTCACCGGGAGCAGGCCGACGGCGGACAGCCGCATGCCCAGCGACAGGTCGGCGGCGACCCCGGGGACGTCCTGCCGGCTCGCGGCACGGCTCATCCGCGGCACCAACGCGGTCAGCAGCGCGACGCCGATGATCCCGTAGGGCATCTGGAACAGCAGGCTGGCGATGCCGAAGCCGGCCGAGCCCAGCCCGAGCTCGCGCCCGGCGGCGTTGGCGATGCGGGTGGCCACGACGACGCCGACCTGGCTGATCGCGACGTAGCCGACCACCCAGAGGCCCAGCGTCCCCGCCTCGCCCAGACCGGAGCCGCGCAGCCCCCACCGGGGGCGCAGCGGGACGCCGACCTTCCGCAGCTGCGGGACCAGGACGAGCGCCTGGACGGCGATGCCCAGGGTGGTGCCGACACCCAGCAGCCAGACCTGGGTCGGGGTGATCGTGACCGGCGTCAGGCGACCCGGCCCGCTGGCCACGACGAAGAGCACGGCCGTCGCGATGACGACGACGTTGTTGAGCACCGGCGCCCAGGCCGGCCAGCCGAACACCCCCCGCGCGTTGAGGATCGCGGTGGCCAGGGCGCCGAGACCGTAGAAGACGATCTCGAGGAGCAGGAGCCGCGCCAGCCAGTTGGCCAGGGCCACCTGGTCCGGGTCGCCGGTGATGCCGTAGGCGCGGGTGAGCAGCGGGGCGGCCAGCACGGCCAAGCCGGTCATCACGACCAGCCCGGCCATCGCCAGCGTGGTCAGCCGTTGCGCGTAGCCGACGCCGCCGTCGCGGTCGCGTTCCTGGGCGTGCACCAGCAGCGGGACCACGACGGAGGTCAGCACCCCGCCGAGGAGCAGCTCGTAGACGATGTTCGGCAGCGTGTTGGCCGTGTTGTAGGCGTCGTTCACCAGCCCCACGCCGAGGGCGGCGGCCACCACGATGGTCCGCAGCAGGCCGGTGACGCGGGAGACCAGGCTGGCCACGGCCATCGTCCCGGCGGCGCGCAGGATGCCGCGGCTGCCGCCGGGGGTGCCCTCGCGGGCGACGACGGTGCCGGTGTCCTCGTCCTCCTCGACCCGGCTGGGCACCGGCGGCAGCACCGGGATGACCTGGGTGTCGTCCGGGCTGGGGACGAAGCGGGTCCGGAACGACACCTGCTCGCCGGAGCGGGTGGCCGGACCGGGCACCGGCGGGAGCGGCGGCGGGTCCTGCGGTCGCGGTGCGGGCGGTGGCGGTGCGGGCGGTGGCGGGGTGGCCGGCCGCGCCGCGGGCGTGGGCGGGGCGAGCGCCGCGCCGAGCGGGCTGAACCGGGTGCCCGGTCCGCTCGCGCCCTCCGGTCGGCGACCGGGACGGTGGTCCTGGCGGTGGTCCTCGCGGTGGTCCTCGCGGGGGTCGGGCCGGCGCGCGGGCCGCTGCTGCGGGACCGCGGGGTCGTCGGTGGTCGGGTGCCCGGCCAGCGCACTGGCCGAGGGCGCGGCCAGCGGCGGCGGGACGGCGCCGTAGGGCGCGGGCGGCAACGGCCGGGCGGTCCGGGCGGGCCGGGCCGGCTCGGCGGCCGGCTGCTCGCCGCTGCGGCGCTCCTGGGCCGCGCGCTCCACGATCTCGGCCACCGTCGGCCCCTCGCCCGAGGCCGGGTCGCCGTCGGGCCGGTGCGACCCGCCGCTCACACCGGGCTCCGGGTGGGCGGAGCGGGGCGCGGGCCGGCCGGGTCGCCGTCCACGGGCACCAGCACGTCGTCGTCGACGGGGGCGGGCTCACCGCGCCGGCGGCGCAGCACGAACAGGACCAGCCGCCGCAGGAACAGCAGGCCCAGCAGGGCGGCCGCGCCGATGGTGATGGCCAGCGTGATCGGGCCGTAGGCGGTGCTGCTCACCCGCAGCTGCACCTGCGTGCCCAGCGGACCGCCGGCCGGGGTGGCCAGCTGGGCGACCACGGTGAAGCTGCCCGACTGCTGCACGGAGGTGGGCACGGTGACGACCGTGCGCGACTGGGGCTCCAGCCGCTGCGCGGGCACGGTCTCGGCCTGGAAGCCCACGCCGCTGCGGGTCTGCAGGTCCAGGGTGACGTCGACGGCGAAGGGCAGGTCGTTGCGCACGGTGAGCACCAGCGGGGCGTCGCTGGAGGCCAGGCTGTAGGCGCCGTCGGCCGGGGCCACCAGGCCGACCTCGCCGCGCAGCCCGCTCAGGGTCTGCTGCAGGTCCGCCGCCGACGCCGCGAAGCCGTCGGGGTCGGCGCGCCAGGCCGCCGACGTCGCGCGGGAGGCGGCGGCGTCGTAGCCGGCCAGCACCGTGCCGGGGTCGCCGACGACCGCCCCGGCGACGTCGTCGCGGACCGCCACGGCCGCGGCGACCGCGGCCATGCCCGGGCCGGCGAGCCGGGCGTCGTCGGCGGGGGCCACCAGGTCGCCGGCGTCGGCGACCGGTCCCGTCGCGAGGTCGTCCAGGCCCACCGCGGCCAGCCAGGGCTCCGACGCGGTGTCGGCCAGCATGGGGGTGGTCCAGTCCGGGTCGGACTCGACCTCGCGGGGCGGGACGACGAGCACCGTCTGGGCCACCGCCGGGTCGACCGCGGCCAGCTGGGAGGTCAGCACGCCCAGCTCGGCCAGGTAGCGCTGCTCGGCCACCCGGGGGCCGCCCGCGGCGGTGTCGGCCCCCGCCACGACCTGGGCCAGCGCGGAGTCCCCGACCAGGGTGGTCAGCGTGCCGCCGGCGGTGTCGACCGGCACGCGGGCCGCGGCCGCGCGGCCGGTGCGGCCCACGGCGGCGTCCGCGTCGGAGTAGGCGCCCTCGCCGAGCACCAGCTGGTCGACGCCGCCCGCGGTGAGCGTGGCCAGCGTGTCGGTGCGCACCGCGCCCCCCGCCGGCCAGGCCAGGTCGGTGCGCGGGGTGGTGTCCAGCGCGTCGGCGAGGATCCGCTCCCCCGCGCTCGTCGTCGGGGCCGGCGCCGGGGCGGTGGTGGTCGCGGTGGCCGACGCCTCGGGCAGCGGGCCCTGGTCGGCCGGCTGGGCGGCGGTGCCCTCGACGGTGCCCGGCAGCGACCGGGTCAGCACCGCCGGCAGGCCGGCTGCCTGCAGGGCGTCGGCGTCGACGTCGGCGTAGGGCAGCGCGACCACCGGGTGGACGGCGGCCAGCGACCGCAGCCGCGACAGCCAGTCCCCGGCCGCGGCCACGCCCTGCCCGGCTGCGCCGTCGACGGTGTAGCCCCCCGCCATCGCGGTCAGCTCCTCGACCAGCGCCGGGTCGACCGCCAGCGTCACCGGCACCGTGCGGCCCCCGTCGGGCAGGTCCTCCAGCACGGTCAGCGCCCGGTCGAGGCGGCCGTCGGCGGCGACCTCCGTGGCCAGGTCGTCGTCGGTGAAGGCGCCCGAGGCGTCGCGGTGCGGCCGGTCGGTGAGCGGCCACAGCCAGGCCACCGACGTCCGGCTGGTCGTGGTGGAGAAGACCGGCAGGTAGGTCGACAGCTCCCCCACCCGCTCGACCAGCCCGGCCCGGGTGCCGTTGACGTTGAGCAGGACGGGGTACACGCCGTCGGCGGTGAGGGCCAGGTCGGCGGCCGAGGCGGTGTAGGTGAACGGGGTCGGGTCGCCCGGCTCGAGCACCACGTTGGTCAGCGCCTGGAACGGCGCCTGGGCGGCGTCCCCCGGGGACGGGTCGGCGGCGTCGGCGGCCAGCTCGTCGCGGGTGGCCAGCCGGTCGCCGCGCTGCAGCCGCACCGAGAGGTCGGTGATGGTGTCGTCCCCGTCGTTGGTCAGCGTGCCGGTGACCACGACCGTGCTCGCCGGGGTGACCGTGCGCGGCTCCAGCGAGGTGATCGTGATGCGCACCGGCGCGGCGGGGCTCGCCGCCGGGGCGGCCTGCGCCTGGGCGCCGGGCAGCAGCAGGGCGCCCAGGAGCGCGGTCAGCAGCAGGGCCCCTGCGCGGGTCCACCCCCAGGTGCGGGTCGCGGGGCGTCCGGCGCCGCCGGCAGCCCGGCGGGTCACGCGCTGTCGGCCAGCAGGCCGGGGGCGCGCTCGACCAGCGCCCGCTCGTCGGCGTAGGCCAGCCGGCCGGAGAGCTCGGTCAGCGGCACCCACGCCACCTCGGTGACCTCGACGTCCTCGTCGGAGAGCGCACCGCCGACCGCGCGGAGGAGGAAGTGGTGCACGGTCTTGTGCACCCGGCGGCCGTCGGCGACGAACCAGAAGTCGATGATCCCCAGCGGTGCGACGACCTCGCCGATGATCCCGGTCTCCTCGGCCACCTCGCGCACGGCGGTGTCCTCCGGGGTCTCGCCGGCCTCGATGTGCCCCTTGGGCAGGGACCACAGCAACCGGCCGCGGCGGTCGGTGCGCCCGATGAGCGCCGCGCGGGGCCCGGTGCCGTCGTCGTCGGCGACGACCAGCCCGCCGGCGGAGGTCTCGTCGACCCGGCGCAGACGTCGGCCCGGGCGCCGTCGTCCGCCCGTCGGAGCCATGCCTGCAGGGTAGCGCGACCGGCCTCAGTAGCCTGGCTGGTCGTGTCCGAGCAGCCGTCGCGCCCCGAGCCCCAGCCGGTCCCCGAGGCCGTGCAGGAGACCGTCCGCGACCTGGTGGACCTCACGCCCGTTCTGGGGCTGGTCGGCGAGCGCTTCACCGCGGCCGGGCACGAGGTGCACCTGGTCGGCGGCTCGGTCCGCGACGCCCTGCTCGCGGCGGGGTCGGGCACGCCGCGCATCGGCGACCTGGACCTGACCACCTCGGCCACCCCCGAGCAGACCCTCGCCGTGCTGCAGGGCCTGGCCGGTTCCACGTGGAACCAGGGGATCGCGTTCGGCACCGTCGGCGCCGAGGTGCGCGGCGAGCGGCTGGAGATCACCACCTACCGGGCCGACCGCTACGACCGGGAGTCGCGCAACCCCGAGGTGGCGTGGGGCTCCTCGCTGGTCGACGACCTCGCCCGCCGGGACTTCACCGTGAACGCGATGGCGGTCTCCCTCGGCCCGGACCGGACCGTGACCGACCCCTTCGGCGGGCTGGGCGACCTGCTCGCCGGCCGGCTGCGCACCCCGGGGACGGCGGAGGACTCCTTCGCCGACGACCCCCTGCGGATGCTGCGCGCCGTCCGGTTCGTCGCCCAGCTGGGCCTGACCCCGGTGCCCGAGGTGGTCGAGGCGATGACCCGGCTGGCACCCGAGCTGGGCCGGATCACCGCCGAGCGGGTGCAGCAGGAGTTCTCCCGCACGCTGTGCAACGACGCCCCCCGCGCGGCGCTGGAGCTGCTGGTGGCCACCGGGCTGGCCGACGTCGTGCTGCCCGAGCTGTCCGCGCTGCGGATGGAGATCGACGAGCACCACCAGCACAAGGACGTCTACGCCCACTCCCTCACCGTGCTCGACCAGGCCATCGCGCTGGACCTGGCCGACCCGGACTCGCCGTCCCCGGACCTGGTGCTGCGGCTGGCGGCCCTGCTGCACGACATCGGCAAGCCGGCCACCCGCCGGCACGAGCCGCGCGGGCGGGTGTCCTTCCACCACCACGAGGTCGTCGGCGCCAAGCTCGTGCGCAAGCGGCTGACCGCGCTGAAGTACCCCAAGGAGGTCGTCGAGCAGGTCGGGCGGCTGACCTTCCTGCACCTGCGCTTCCACGGCTACGGCTCGGGCGAGTGGACCGACTCGGCCGTCCGGCGGTACGTGACCGACGCCGGCGACCTGCTCCCCCGCCTGCACAAGCTGGTCCGCTCGGACTCCACGACCCGCAACCGGCGCCGCGCCGCGCAGCTGTCGGCGACCTACGACTCGCTGGAGCGCCGGATCGCCGAGCTGTCGGCCGCCGAGGACCTGGCGCGGGTGCGGCCGGACCTGGACGGCAACCGGATCATGGAGCTGCTGGGCATCGCGCCGGGCCGCGAGGTCGGCGAGGCCTGGCGGTTCCTCAAGGAGCTGCGCCTGGAGCGCGGCCCGCTGGACCCCGACGTCGCCGAGGCCGAGCTGCTCAGCTGGTGGCGCTCGCGCTGACCGCCCGCTGGCCGCGCAGGGCGTTGGCGAGGGCCACGGCGAGGTAGAGCCCCGCGACGACGGCCAGCGCCGGCACGCTGCGGCCCGACCCGGGCAGCGCGAACGCGCCGACCACCACGGCGGCCACGAAGGTGACGTTGAACAGGGTGTCGTAGACGGAGAACACCCGGCCCCGGAAGTCGTCGTGCACGACCTCCTGCAGGGTGCTGTCCACGCAGATCTTCACCGCCTGGCCGACGAAGCCCAGCACGAAGCCGGCGGCCACCACGGCCGGGGCGAGGAAGGGCAGACCCAGGGCCAGCTGACCCACCCCCCCGAGCACCAGCGCCGCCGTCGTCCAGCGGACCTTGCCCCACCGGCGGACGGCGGGCGGCGTGGCCGCGGCGGCCAGCAGCGTGCCCACCGCGCCGGCGGCGAGCACCTGCGCGAGCCCCGCCAGGCCGACCGGGAAGGGGCCGACCGGGTCGAGGGTGCCGCGGTAGAGCAGCAGGGTCAGCAGGGTGAGCAGGCCGAAGCAGACCCGCTGCACGGCCATCACCGACAGCACCCAGGTCGCCGCCCGGGAGGCCAGCACGTGCCGGCCACCGGCGGCCATCCCGTGCAGCACGTCCCGCGCGGAGACCGTCGCGGTGCGCGAGGAGTGGTCCGGGCCGAGGTGGGCGCGGGCGAACCCGGCGACCACGCCCGCGGACACCAGGTAGGGCAGGGCGGCGAAAAGGGCCAGGGCGGCGTAGCCGGCGTCGTCCCCGCCGACCAGGGCGCGCACGCCGATGGCCACGCCGCCGCCGAGCACCCCGGCCACCGCCCCGGCGGTGGTGCTCAGCGCGTTCGCCGGGACGAGCTCGGCCCGGTCGCAGGTGTGCGGCAGCCCGGCCGACAGCGCCGAGAGCACGAACCGGTTGACCGAGAACACCGCCAGCCCGGCCAGGTAGTAGGCCGGCCCGTCCACCCCGGCCCAGGTCAGCGCGGCGACGACGGCGACCAGCCCGGCCCGCAGGCCGTTGGCCACCAGCAGCACCTGCCGGCGGCTCCAGCGGTCCAGCCAGACGCCGGCGAAGGGACCCACCACCGAGTACGGCAGCAACAGGACGGCGAACCCGGCGGCGACGTCGACCGGGTCGGCGGCCCGCTGCGGGTTGAACAGCACCGTGCCGGCCAGGGCCGCCTGGAACACGCCGTCGCCGAACTGGGCGGTCAGCCGGGTGAGCAGCAGCCGGCGGAAGTCCGCCCGCCCCAGCAGCCGGCGCGCCGTCGCTGCCCGTCCCCCCACACCCGCGCACCCTACGGTCGGACCGGGCGGCGCCTGTTGCCCCCGGAGGGCCCCGTCCTGGGGCACACTGGGCGCGATGAACGCGGTGCCCCCGTCGCCAGACCCGGACCGCCGGCCCACCGCCCCGGCGGCGGGCCGGGCGCCCGGTGCGGTCGCGCCCCCGCTGACCCTGGGGCGCATCGCCGATGTCCGTCCCGGGTCCCTGCTGGTCGCGATGCCCGCGCTCGGCGACCCCAACTTCGCCGGCACCGTGGTCTACGTCGTCGACCACTCCCCCTCCGGCACCGTCGGGGTGGTGCTCAACCGGCCCAGCGAGGTGCGGATCGCCGAGGTGCTGCCCGGCTGGGCGCACCTGGCCGTCGCGCCGGGGGTCTTCCACGTGGGCGGTCCGTGCGAGAGCGAGACCGCGCTGGGGCTCGCCGTCTGCGCCGAGGGCGGTCCGGGCCTGCAGACCGTCGACGCCGACGTCCACCTGGTCGACCTGGACGGCGACCCCGACGGCCTCGCCCCGGCGGTGCGCGGCCTGCGGGTGTTCGCCGGGTACGCCGGTTGGTCCCCCGGCCAGCTGGGCGGCGAGATGGCCGAGGGTGCCTGGGCCTGCGTGGCCGCCCGCGCCGACGACGTGCTCTCCGCGGAGGCCGGCTCGGCTCTGTGGCACCGCGTGCTGCGCCGGCAGACCGGCGCCCGCGCGGTGCTGGCCACGGCCACGGCCGACCCCACCCAGAACTGACCCGCCACTCCGGCCCCAGGAGGCTCGCCCGACGCCGTCCGGTCTGGCAGACTGGCAGCTGCGGGAGGGGCGGTCTGGGGAAGAGACCGTCCCTCCCGTTCTGCGTGCCGGGGGCGCGGCCTCAGAACCCCAGCTCGGCCGCCACCTGGGGGTAGTCCGACGCCAGCGCGGTCTCCGCCTCGCCGGGCACGGTGATGGTCCGTGTGCCCGGGTCGCTGAGGTTGATCGTGACCTCGAAGGTCTGGTCGGGCAGCCGCGTCGTGTACTGCAGGAGCATCTTCGACTCCGCCGACACCACGATCGTCGCCCCGTTGCCGGTCTGGTACGCCGCGGCGAGCTGGCCGTCCACCGAGCGCTGGCCCTGCCAGGTGTAGTTGCGCTCCAGGAAGGACCGGGGGTCGTCGTCCGCGCGCTGGGACAGGTTGGGCAGCAGCTGCACCAGGACGTCGACCAGCGACGCCGTCCCGTTGGCCTGGGTGCTGGCGATCGGCCGCTCCAGGTAGGTGGTGCCCGGGCGCCCGGCCGCCGCCATCGCCTCGGTGAGCCCCGGGACGTCGCCGTACCAGAGGTCGGCGGTGGTGAAGAACAGCGTCCGGGTGTCGTCGGGCTGGCCGTTGCCGTAGGTGGTGACCGCCTGCGCCCGGCCGATGCCCTGCCGGAAGTCCATCTCCCCGGTCAGGGTCAGCACGGTGCCCTCCGCGTAGGGCGCGGTGATGGTGAAGTCCGCGCCGCCGGCGGTGTAGTTGCGGTGCAGCAGGCCGGCCAGCGTCTGCGCCTCGTCCTCGGTGATCTTGTCGCCGGGGTTGCGGTCGGCGGCGGACCCCCCGCTGCTGCACCCGGCCAGCACGGACACGGCGAGGGCGACCAACAGGGCGATCCAACGGGAGCGGGCCGGCATGCCCCCAGGGTAGGGAGGCACACCGGCCCGGTCGGTCAGCGCTCGACGTCCCCGCGGATGAACGCCTCGACGGCGTCGCGGGCCTCGGAGTCGCTGTACTGCACCGGCGGGCTCTTCATGAAGTACGAGGACGCCGACAGGATCGGCCCCCCGATCCCGCGGTCCTTGGCGATCTTGGCGGCCCGGACGGCGTCGATGATGATGCCGGCCGAGTTCGGGGAGTCCCAGACCTCGAGCTTGTACTCCAGGTTCAGCGGGACGTCGCCGAACGCGCGGCCCTCGAGCCGGACGTAGGCCCACTTGCGGTCCGACAGCCACGGCACGTGGTCCGACGGGCCGATGTGCACGTTGTCCTTGCCCATGTCGCGGTCGACCTGGCTGGTGACGGCCTGGGTCTTGGAGATCTTCTTGGACTCCAGGCGCTCGCGCTCGAGCATGTTCTTGAAGTCCATGTTGCCGCCGACGTTGAGCTGCATGGTGCGGTCCAGCTGCACGCCGCGGTCCTCGAACAGCTTGGCCAGCACCCGGTGGGTGATGGTCGCGCCGACCTGGCTCTTGATGTCGTCGCCCACGATCGGGACACCGGCGGCGGTGAACTTGTCCGCCCACTCCTTGGTCCCGGCGATGAACACCGGCAGCGCGTTGACGAAGGCGACCCCGGCGTCGAGGGCGGCCTGGGCGTAGAACTCCGCGGCCTCCTGCGAGCCGACCGGCAGGTAGCAGACCAGCACGTCGGCGCCGGACTCGCGCAGGGCGGCCACGACGTCGACCGGCTGCTCGTCGGACTCCTCGATGGTCTGGCGGTAGTACTTGCCCAGGCCGTCGAGGGTGGTGCCGCGCTGCACGGTGACGCCCAGCGGGGGGACGTCGCAGATGCGGATGGTGTTGTTCTCGCTGGCGCCGATGGCCGCGGACAGGTCCTGGCCGACCTTCTTGGCGTCGACGTCGAACGCGGCGACGAACTGCACGTCGGAGACGTGGTACTCGCCGAAGCGGACGTGCATCAGGCCGGGGACGCTGTGCGTCTCGTCGGCGTCCTTGTAGTACTCGACTCCCTGCACGAGTGAGGCGGCGCAGTTGCCGACGCCCACGATGGCGACCTTGACCGATCCCATGGGTCCTCCTGGAGTGCCGGCGACGCTGCGCGGCGGTTGGTGGTGTGGTGCGGGCTGCTGGTGCGGTCCGTCCGGGCCGGCCGCGCTGCGGGACCGGACGGTACGAACATAGCCGGAGGTTTGTCAGCTTGCATACGGATCCGTTTGTCAGGTCCGCCGGGGCCGCGACCGGTCGTACGCTGGTCGGGTGCCGCGCCGATCGACGGTCGACCACACGCTGCGCAAGCGCGCGGTGCTGGCCGACGTGCGCGCCGGCCGGGTCGCCCTGGCCGAGGTCTGCGACGCCACCCCGCACCTGGTCCAGGCCGCCCGCCACCACGGCGAGGAGACCCCCGATCGGTGCCCGGTGTGCCAGAACACGCTGCTGACCAGGGTCAACTACGTCTACGGTGAGGCCCTGGGGACGGTCGCCGGGCAGGCGAAACGGCAACGCGAGCTGGCCCGGATGGACGCGATGCAGGACGAGTTCGCCGTCTACTGCGTCGAGGTCTGCCGCGCCTGCCGGTGGAACCACCTGGCCGTCTCCTACCTGCTGGGCGCCGAGCCGGTGCCCGGCCGGGAACCCCGCCGCGCCCGGCGCCGGACCGCCCCGGACTGACACCGGCGCGCCCGGCGCGACACGTGCACGGACGGACCGTTCCCGGCCGTCCACAGCTGGAGCGGTCATCCTGGACCGCGACACCTCGACCGGGGCATGCTGGTCCGCTGACCCGAGCCCGTCGCACACCATCCGAAGAGAGGGGCCACCGCCGTGCCTCCCCACGACGAGACCTCACCCGTCGGGCTGCCCGCCGGCTCGGTCCGCCGACCCCCGCCGGCGCGGGCCACCCGTTCCGGCGGCGGCGGGCGTCCCGACCCGCGCCGTCCCGACCCGCGCTCGGCGCGCCGCGGCGGTGACCGGGGCCGGACGACGGCAGCCCGCGGCGAGGGCGCCGCGACGGTGTCGGCCAGGCCGGCCGCCGGCAAGCGCGGCAAGGGCAAGCGGACGGCGAAGCAGAAACGCCGCCGCGTCTACAAGGTCCTGGCCTCCCTGGTGCTGGGCGGGCTGCTGCTGCTCGGCGTCTTCGTCGGCGTGGTCTACGCCAACACCAAGGTGCCCAGCCTGGACGACGTCTCCCAGGCCCAGACCACGATCGTCTACTACTCCGACGGCACCACCGAGATGGCCCGGCTGGGGTCGGAGAACCGGATCAACGTCACCCTCGACCAGGTGTCCGACCCGGCCCGGGACGCGATCCTGGCCGCGGAGAACCGGAACTTCTACTCCGACCCCGGCATCTCCGTCACCGGCATCGCCCGGGCCGCGTGGAACAACCTGACCGGCGGCTCCACCCAGGGCGGGTCGACGATCACCCAGCAGTACGTGAAGAACACCCTGCTGACCGCCGACCAGACCTTCAGCCGCAAGTTCCAGGAGCTCTTCCTGGCGGTCAAGCTGGACAACAACTACTCCAAGGACGAGATCCTCGAGGGGTACCTCAACACCATCTACTTCGGCCGTGGTGCCTACGGCATCCAGGCCGCGGCGCAGACCTACTTCGGCGTCGACGCCAGCGCGCTCACCGCGCAGCAGGGCGCCGTCCTCGCCGTCCTGGTCCGCAGCCCCAGCGCCTACGACCCGGCGAACAACCCGGAGGGCGCCCAGGACCGCTGGGGCCTGGTGCTCGACGGCATGGTCGAGCAGGGCTGGCTGAGCCAGGCCGACCGGGAGGCCTCGACCTACCCCGAGGTGCTGCCGGTGACCGGCTCGTCCCTGGGCCTGCCCGACGGCCCCGAGGGGCTGATCGTGCAGCAGGCGATCAACGAGGTGAGGTCGCGGCTGAACCTGACCCAGGACGAACTCATCAGCAGCGGATACCGGATCGTCACCACGGTCAACCCGGCCTACCAGCAGGCTGCGGTGGACTCGGTGAACTCCGTGATGCAGGGCGAGCCCGGGACGCTGCGCCAGGCCCTGGTGGCCGTCGACCCGCGCACGGGCGGCGTGCTGGCCTACTACGGCGGCGCCACCGGCACCGGGTACGACTACGCGAACAACCCGCGGCCCCCGGGCTCGTCGTTCAAGCCCTACGTCATGGCGACCGCCCTCCAGCAGGGCATCGCCATCGACTCCCGGCGCAACGGCAGCTCGCCGCAGACCTTCCCGGACCGCCCCGACCAGCCGGTGCGGAACTCCGGCGGGGCCTCCTGCGGCAACTGCACCCTGGTGCAGGCCATGACCCGGTCGCTGAACACCACGTTCTACGGATTGGCCTACGAGGTCGGCGCGGACAACGTGCGCACCACGGCACTGGCCGCGATGGGTCTCGGCGACACCTGGCAGGGGACCTCGAGCCCGATCTACAACGACCAGCCGATCCTGGTCAACCCGGACTCGGGCGTCCCCGGCGCCTCGATCGGCATCGGTGAGTACGCGGTGCGTCCCATCGACCAGGCCGTCGGCTTCGCGACGCTGGCGAACGGCGGCGTGCGGCACGCCACCCACTTCGTCTCGCAGATCACCGACTCCGAGGGCGGGGTCGTGCTCGCCCCCGGGGCGGCGGTGGACGCCGGCACCCAGGCCGTCCCGGCCGACGTCGCCAGCGACACCACGCTGTCGACCGAAGGCGTCGCCGAGTACTCCCGGCGCAGCCTGGACGGCGACCGGCCGGTGGCCAGCAAGACCGGTACCCAGGGCCAGCAGGACAGCACGGTGAACAGCACCGACGCCTGGATGGTCGGCTACACGCCGTCGATCTCCACGGCCGTGTGGATGGGGTCCGACGACAACTCGGCCATCATCAACGCCAACGGCTCGCCGATCTTCGGCTCCGGTCTGCCCGGCCAGATCTGGCAGGAGTTCATGGACCGGGTGCTCGCTGGCACGCCGGTGGAGGAGCTGCCCACCCGGCAGCTCATCGACGGGGACAACGGCGACAGCAACGCCGTCCCGGACCCCACCACCGAGGCACCGCGCACGACGCAGGCCCCGGTGACCACCACCGAGGCCCCGGTCACCACGACCGAGGCCCCGCCGACGACCACCCAGGCCCCGCCGACCACGACGCAGGCCCCGCCCACCACGACGCAGGCCCCGACGACGACGCAGGGCCCGCCGACCATCGGGCTGCCACCGGGCAACGGTCAACCGAACGGGTGACCCCCCGGGGCAGACTGTCCCCGTGAGCACGCAGGACACGGGCCCGCCGCCGGCCGACCAGCCGGACGGCGGGCCCGCGTCGTCCCCGCCCCGGGTGGCCGCACCGCCGTGGCCGGACCGGGTGGTGCCGAGCTGGACCGACCGGGTCGCCGCGCAGGCCAGCGAGGCCGTCGGCGGACCGTGGGGCCGGCACGCCGTCACCGGCCGGGCGCTGTTCTGGACCCCGCTGCGGGTCTGCCTGTTGTTCTGCGTCGTCGGCCTGGCGCTGGCCTGGGCCAAGCAGAACCCGTGCGCCGACGGCAACTGGACGGGCTCCAAGCAGTACACCCACTTCTGCTACTCCGACACGGTGCCGCTGTTCGGGCTGCGCGGGCTGGACACCGGCCAGGTGCCCTACCTGGACTCCGCGGTCGAGTACCCGGTGCTCACCGGCGGGTTCATGTGGGTCGCCGCGGTGCTCGCCCGCGGCTACGACTCGCTGGCCCAGACGGTCGGCCTGCTGCCCACCGTCGTGCCGGTGCAGAGCTACTACGTCGTCACCTGCCTGCTGCTGAGCATCTGCGCCCTGCTCGTCACCCGCTCCGTCGTCGGCCTCACCGGACGGCGGCCCTGGGACGCCGCGATGATCGGGCTCTCGCCGCTGCTGGTGGTGCACGCCTTCACCAACTGGGACCTGTTCGCCGTCGCCCTGGCGTCGCTGGCCATGTGGGCCTGGGCCACGCGGCACCCCGTGCTGGCCGGGGTCCTCCTCGGGCTGGGGACGGCGGCCAAGCTCTACCCGGTGCTGCTGCTCGGCGTCCTGCTGGTGCTGTGCCTGCGCGCCGGGAAGCTGCGCGCCTGGGCGACCACGACCGTGGCCGCCGCGGCCGCCTGGCTGGTGGTGAACCTGCCGATCGCGCTGCTGGCGCCGGAGAACTGGCAGCTGTTCTTCACGCTCAACGACAGCCGGCCCGCCGACCCGGACACGCTGTGGAACATCGCCATCCAGGCCACCGGCGGCACCCTGTTCGACGGGCCGCTCGCCGAGGGCCAGAGCCCGTCGGTGCTCAACGCCTGGGTGGCGGCGGCGACCCTTGCGGTCTGCGTGGCCGTCGCGGTGCTGGGGCTCACCGCCCCGCAGCGGCCCCGGGTCGCCCAGCTCGCCTTCCTGCTGGTCGCCGGGTTCCTGCTGGTCAACAAGGTGTGGAGCCCGCAGTACTCGCTGTGGCTGCTGCCGCTGGCGGTGCTGGCCCGCCCGTCCTGGCGGTCGCTGCTGCTGTGGCAGGCCACCGAGGCGGTGCTGTGGGTGCCGCGGCTGCTCTGGTACCTCGGCACCGACAACAAGGGTGTCGACGTGCAGTGGTTCTTCCTGGCGGTCGGGGTCCGCGACGTCGCCGTCGTGGTGCTCATGGCCCTCGTGGTCCGCGACGTGTGGCACCCCGAGCTCGACCGGGTGCGGCGCAGCTGGCCGGGCACCGACGACCCCGCCGGCGGGGTCCTCGACCGGGCCCCCGACCGCTTCCGGCTACGCCAGCGCGGCCCGGACCCGGGCGATCTCGCCGGCGTGGGAGGCCGCGTCGCCGGGGGTCTCGAGGACGACGGGGCAGCCGGCCGACCTCGCCACGCCGAGCAGTAGCTCCTCCGGGATCTGCCCCTCGCCGAGCGGGGCGTGCCGGTCGCGCATCGAGCCGGCCTCGTCCCGGCTGTCGTTGAGGTGCACCAGGTCGATGCGGCCGGTGATGGCCCGGACGTCGTCGACCACGGAGGACAGGTCCCACCCGGCGGCCCAGGCGTGGCAGGTGTCCAGCACGAAGCCGGCGCCGAACTCGCCGACGGCCTCCCACAGCCGGGCCAGCGCGTCGAGCTCGCGGGCCATCGCCTTGTCCCCGCCCGCGGTGTTCTCCACCAGCACGGGGACCGGGAACCCGCCGTCGGCGGCCTGCCGCTCGAACAGCTTGCGCCAGTTGTCGAAGCCCGCGGCCGGGTCGTCCTTGCCGGTCACGTGGCCGCCGTGCACCACCATGCCGGCGGCGCCGATCGCCGCCGACGCCGCGGCGTGCTGGCCGAGCAGCTTGCGGCTGGGGATGCGGATGCGGTTGTTCGTCGAGGCCACGTTGAGCACGTAGGGCGCGTGCACGAAGACCGTCAGCTCGGCGGCGCGCAGCTCCTCGGTGTCCGGCCGGGGCGCCGGAGCCTTCCAGTCCTGCGGGTCGGCGAGGAAGACCTGCACGGCCGAGGCGTCGACCTCGGCGGCCCGGGCCAGCACGCCGCCGTCCTCGACCTCGTTGCCCTCGGTCAGACCAGAACCGACGTGTACTCCTACCGGGTGCGACGACATGCCCCCGAACGTAGGCCGCGGGGGTGACATCGAGGTGCGGGCGTATCTCGTAGGTCACACACTCGTTCTTCGACGTGGTAGGTGTTACTCGTAGGTACTGCTGACGGGTCGCACGCAGGACGGTCTCGACGGAGAGGCGCAGGACGATGCACAGCGGAGTGATCGCACGGTCGGCACGGCGGGGGATCGCCGTGCTCACCCTCGGGTGGCTGCTCGCGATGGCGGGCTCGGTCCTGGCCGCGCCGGCCGCCACGGCGGCCCCCACGGCCACGGTGGAGATCAAGACGCTCACCCCGCCGACGGTGAGCATCGACGCCGGCGGCACGGTCACCTTCGTCAACTCGGTGGCCTCCTACCCGGCCAGCCTCACCCTGCCGCTGGTCGGCTCGCTGGGCGCGACGGTCTACACCGACGTCTCGGTCACCTTCAACGGCTCGACGAAGGGCCTGCAGCTGGGGCAGTCGGCCCAGTACACGTTCCCGTCGAGCACCGTCGGCGCGATCACCTACACCTACCGGGTGGTGCCGGCGTCGGGCACGCCGTCCGCGGTCGTCAACGACCTGGTCAACGGTGTCGTCCGCACCCTGCCGGCGCTGCCGGTCGGCGCCCCGTTCGTGGTGAACACGCTCGTGCCGCTGCCCAACCTGCCCTCGGCCAACCTGCCCACCCTCCCCCCGGTCACCGTGACCAACCCGGTGCCGTCGACGGCGCCGACCGCCCCGGTGGACACCCCGGTGACCGGCGGCCAGCCGACCACCGCCCCCGCGGCGCCGAGCACCCAGCAGCCCGCGGCGCCGGTCGACGGCACCGGCTACTCCTACGGGCTGCCCAGCACCTCGGGCCAGCTCGCCCCGCTGGACACCTCGGCGGCCGCGGCCTTCGACCCCTCGCGCTTCGCCACCGGCGACGCGTCGTCCTCCCGGTCCGGCAGCGGCAGCGGGACCGGTGGCGGCGGCGTCGCCGGCAGCTACGACGGCGCCTCCGTGCCGGTCTTCGGCCAGCTCGCCGGCCTGGGCGGGTCGCTGTCGGGCAGCGGCGACGGCGTCGAGGTGGCCTCGGACTCCCAGGCCAGCAGCCCCGACCCGGCGCTGTCGGTGCCGGCGCTGGCCGCCGTCGTCGCGCTGGCCGGCGTCACCGCGGCCCTGGTCCGCACCCACCTGGCCCAGCGGGCGTCCTCCCGCTCCTGACCTGCGGGGACGCCGCTCGCGGCGGCTGGTACCCTCGGCGGAGCGCTCCTGTCCGGCTGCTGTCCTGGGCCGTGCGGGGGCGCGACGCGTGCAAGCCCTCCTGCTGCAGATGCCCTGCAGCCGCTGAGACCAGAGGAGGTGGGGTTCTCCGTGCGTCACTACGAATTGATGATCATCCTCGATCCCGAGCTGGAGGAGCGTTCGATCGCTCCCAGCCTGGAGCGGTTCCTCTCCGTCGTCACCAACGCCGGTGGCACCGCGAAGACCGAGATCTGGGGCCGTCGCCGCCTGGCGTACGAGATCAAGAAGAACGTCGAGGGCATCTACGCCGTCGTCGACATCCAGTCCGAGCCCGCCGCGGTCGCGGAGCTGGACCGTCAGCTCAACCTGAACGAGTCCATCCTGCGCACGAAGCTGATGCGGCCCGAGGTCCACTGACCATGGCCGGCGAGACCGTCATCACCGTCATCGGCAACCTGACCGCCGACCCGGAGTTGCGTTTCACGCCGTCCGGCGCCGCCGTCGCCAACTTCACCGTGGCCTCCACGCCGCGGACCTTCGACCGCCAGACGTCGGAGTGGAAGGACGGCGAGGCCCTCTTCCTGCGCTGCAACGTGTGGCGGCAGGCGGCGGAGAACGTCGCCGAGTCGCTCACCCGTGGCTCCCGGGTCATCGTCAGCGGTCGCCTGAAGCAGCGTTCCTTCGACACGAAGGAAGGTGAGAAGCGCACCGTCGTCGAGCTGGAGGTCGACGAGATCGGCCCCTCGCTCCGCTACGCCACCGCGAAGGTCACCAAGGCCAACCGCGGCGAGGGCGGCGGTGGCGGGTTCGGCGGCGGCTCCGGCGGCGGCGGGGGCTTCGGCTCCTCCGGCGGCGGTGGCGGCTCCAGCGACCCGTGGTCGACCCCGGCCTCGTCCTCCGACGAGCCCCCCTTCTGATCTCGTACCACCCCTGAGAAAGAGATTCCTGTGCCCAAGCCTCCGATTCGCAAGCCGAAGAAGAAGGTCTGCCAGTTCTGCAAGGACAAGGCGACCTACGTCGACTACAAGGACACGACCCTGCTGCGGAAGTTCATCTCCGACCGCGGCAAGATCCGTGCCCGCCGCGTCAGCGGCAACTGCAGCCAGCACCAGCGCGACGTCGCCGTGGCCGTGAAGAACAGCCGCGAGATGGCCCTGCTGCCCTACACCTCCACGGCGCGCTGACCATGAGCGCATCGAAGCTGATCCTGACCCACGAGGTCGCCGGCCTCGGCTCCGCCGGGGACACCGTCGAGGTGAAGGGCGGGTACGCCCGCAACTACCTCCTGCCCCGCGGCCTGGCGATCGTCGCCTCCCGCGGTGCCGAGAAGCAGGTGGCCGGCATCCGCCGGGCGCGTGCGGCCCGCGAGGTCGCCACGCTCGAGGAGGCCAAGCAGGTCGCCGGCCAGCTGGGCTCGCTGACCGTCACCGTGCCGGCCAAGGCCGGCAAGGGCGGCCGGCTGTTCGGCTCGATCACCACGGCCGACGTCGTCGCCGCGGTGACCGCCGCCGGTGGTCCCTCGCTGGACCGTCGCCGGGTCGAGCTGCCCAGCTCGATCAAGTCGACCGGTGCCCACACCGTCACGGTGCGGGTGCACCCCGAGGTCAGCGCCTCGCTGGCCATCGAGGTCGTCGCCGCCTGATCGCAGCACCAGTCCCGGAGGGGGCGTCGGACCACCTGGTCCGGCGCCCCCTCCGGCGTTCCGGCAGTCGGCCGTCCGGCGTCCTGGCGCCACGTGCGGGACCGCGGTGGGGCTGGTGGGGACGGTGGTGCGACGCGCCCGGCCACGACGCGCCCGGGCCGCTGGCGGCAGCAAGTTTTTCTGCCGTCCACAGCCTGGGGCCAGCCGATCACCAGGTGACGGGGCGCTTTCCGTCCGGTGACGGATGACCGTCCCGACGTCGTCCACACGGCGGCTGCGTCCGTCCACGGCGCTGTCCACAGGTTGTGCAGAGGGCTGTGCACACCGGTCGTGGACGGGGCCCTCCCCGCTGCCTAGCGTTCCCCTCCGAGCGCGCCGCCGGGCGCCCGGCCGGCCGCCCCGCGGAACTGTCGGACCCCCGCGGTAGCAAGGACCACGACGGCCCGCCCGGGATGGGCGGCGGTCGTGGCCGGGGGACCGAACAGCGAAGGGGAGCACCGCGCGTGGCAGTGGTCGACGACATCAGCAGGCCGGTGGCCTCGGCGCCGGAGTACGACCGCCAGCCCCCTCAGGACGTCGCTGCCGAGCAGTCCGTCCTCGGCGGCATGCTGCTGAGCAAGGACGCGATCGCCGACGTGGTGGAGGTCCTGCACGGCGCCGACTTCTACCGCCCCGCGCACCAGGTCGTCTTCGACTGCATCCTCGACCTCTACGGCCGCGGCGAGCCCGCCGACGCGATCACCGTCGCCGCCGAGCTCAACCGCACCGACCAGCTGTCCCGCATGGGTGGCGCGGTCTACCTGCACACCCTCATCGCCTCCACGCCCACCGCGGCCAACGCCGGCTACTACGCCGCGATCGTGGCCGAGCAGGCCGTGCTGCGGCGGCTGGTCGAGGCCGGCACCCGCGTCGTGCAGCTGGGCTACGGCGCCGCCGGCGGCAAGGGCGACGTCGACGACATCGTCGACCGCGCCCAGCAGGAGATCTACGACGTCACCGAGAAGCGGATGAGCGAGGACTACTCGCGCCTCGAGGACGTCCTGCAGCCCACGATGGACGAGCTCGACGCCATCGCCAGCCGCGGCGGCACCGCGCGCGGGGTGCCCACCGGCATCCGCGACCTCGACGAGCTCACCAACGGCCTGCAGGCCGGCCAGATGGTCGTCATCGCCGCCCGCCCCGGCGTCGGCAAGTCCACCCTCGGCCTGGACATCGCGCGCTCGGCGTCGGTCAAGCACCACATGGCGGCCTGCATCTTCTCCCTGGAGATGAGCAAGCACGAGATCACCATGCGTCTGCTGTCGGCCGAGGCGAAGGTGCCGCTGCACCACATGCGCGCCGGCACGCTGTCCGACGAGGACTGGTCGAAGCTGGCCCGCCGCATGGGCGAGGTCGCCGACGCACCGCTCTACATCGACGACTCGCCGAACATGACGATGATGGAGATCCGGGCCAAGGCCCGGCGGCTCAAGCAGCGCAACGACCTCAAGCTGGTGGTCATCGACTACCTCCAGCTGATGACGTCGGGCAAGCGGGTGGAGTCCCGTCAGCAGGAGGTCTCGGAGTTCTCCCGTGCGCTGAAGCTGCTGGCCAAGGAGCTCGAGGTGCCGGTCATCGCGATGAGCCAGCTCAACCGTGGCTCCGAGCAGCGCCAGGACAAGAAGCCGATGCTGTCCGACCTCCGCGAGTCCGGCTCGATCGAGCAGGACGCCGACATGGTCATGATGATCCACCGCGAGGACATGTACGAGAAGGAGTCCCCGCGGGCCGGCGAGGCCGACATCATGCTGGTCAAGCACCGCAACGGCCCGACCGCGAACGTCACCGTCGCCTTCCAGGGCCACTACTCCCGCTTCGTGGACATGGCCAACTGATCCCTGCGAACCCGGTGGCGCCCGGCGCCGCCGGTGTGCGGTGATGGGCCGGTGAGCGAGTTCGCCGACCTGGCCGCGTTCCACACCCTGGGGCCCGAGGGCGTGCCGCCCGTCGTCCTCGGGCTGCAGGAGCGGCACGGGACCGCGGAGCTGGTCTGGCGCAACGAGCTCGGCGGGCTGACCTTCCGGCTCGGCGACGGGCCGTACCTCAAGTGGAGCCCGCGCCCGGCCGGCCCGGACCTCGCCCGGGAGCGGGACGCGCTGGGCTGGCTCGCCGGCCGGCACCCCGTCCCGGCCCTGCTCGACCACGGCGCCGACGACCACCAGCAGTGGCTGCTCGCCGCGCCGCTGCCCGGGGAGCACGCGGTGGGCGACCGGTGGCGGGCCCGTCGGTCCGAGGCCATCGCCGCCATCGCGACCGGCCTGCGGGCCGTGCACGCGCTGCCGGTCGACGTGGTCCCCGCCGACCGGGCCGGCGAGAGCTGGGCGGCGCGCACCCCGCCGGGGCTCGGCCCCCGTCCGCCGGTCACGGACCCGGTCGTCGTCCACGGCGACGCCTGCGCCCCCAACACCCTCGTCGACGACGCCGGCCGCTGGGTCGGCCACGTGGACCTCGGCGACCTCGGCGTCGGCGACCGCTGGGCCGACCTGGCGGTGGCCTCGCTCAGCCTGGACTGGAACTTCGGGGAGGGGCACCAGCCGGAGTTCTTCGCGGCGTACGGCATCGAGCCCGACGCCGAGCGGATCAGGTACCACCGGGCGCTGTGGGAGCAGGAGAGCTGACGGGCTGTCGGAGGCACCGGGCAGCATGCGGGGCATGGACTCCCCCGCGCTGACCCGCACCCAGGCCCAGGACGCCGTCGCCGCCCTCGGGTGGCGGTTGCTGCTCGGCGAGCTGGTCACCGCCGTCCCGCTGGACTCCCTGGCCGAGGGCGCCGGCCTGCTCACCGCGGTGGCCGTCGAGCTCGGGCCCGACGGCGACGCGCACCTGCGGGCCGACCTGCGCCCCGACCGGCTCCGGCTGGCCCTGCAGGACCGGGCCCGCGGCGTCGTGACCGCCACCGACGTCGACCTGGCCCGCCGGGTCACCGAGCTGGTGGACCGGCCGGTCGACCCGGTGGGCGAGACGGGCGTGCAGGAGCTGGAGATCGCCGTCGACGCCCTGGACATCCCGGCCGTGCGCCCGTTCTGGGCCGCCGTGCTCGACCTGGTGCCCCAGCCCGGCGACGAGGACGCGCTGGTCGACCCCGCCGGCCGGCTGCCCGCGGTCTGGTTCCAGCAGATGGACGCCGCCCGGCCGCAGCGCAACCGCATCCACCTGGACATCACCGTGCCGCACGACGTCGCGCCCGCCCGGGTCGCCGCGGCGCTGGCGGCGGGCGGGCGGCTGCTGTCCGACGACGCGGCGCGCGCGTTCTGGGTGCTGGCCGACGTGGAGGGCAACGAGGTGTGCGTGTGCACCTGGCAGGACCGCGACCGGCCCGGGGTCAGTCCCGCAGGTTGAGCTGGTCGTAGCGGGCGGCCAGCTCGTCGAGCTCCTCGGTGGTCGGCACCCGCCCGTCGGCCCGCAGCTCGACCATGCCGCGGAGGTGCTCGCTGGAGGTGCGGTGCACGTGCGGGTCTGGGGCCCCGGTGGCCACGAAGCGGGTCTGCCCGGCGACCTCCTGCTCGCCGTGCCGGGAGACGGTCGCCGGGTCGGGCAGGTAGCTCACGCGCAGGGTCCACCCCATCCGCACGGCCGCCCGCGACGAACACCGGCCGTGCGGATCACCGACCGGCTGCAGGCCATGGCGATGCACGCGACCGCGCGGTGGACCGTCCGCTACGGCGAGCAGCTGCGGTTCGCGGGCTCCGAGCTGCCCGCGCCCACCGTCGTGCGGGTCCCCACCCGGCACGGGCACGTCCCGGTGCACGTGTACGGGCATGGCGCGACGGCGCACGTGCACCTGCACGGCGGCGCGTGGCTGATGCGCTTCCCGCAGATGGACGACTGGTGGTGCCGCTACCTCGCCGCCACCACCGGCGCGGTGGTGCACAACGTCGACTTCCGCACCGGCCCCTACGTCGCCTACCCGGTCGCCCAGGAGCAGGCCCACGACGTGGCGGCGTGGGTGGCGCAGCGCTCCGGCCGCACCTCCGTGGGCGGGTTCTCCTCCGGCGGCGGCATGGCGGCCGCGGTCGCCCTGATGGCCCGGGACCGGGGTTCCTTCGCCCCGGCGCTGCAGGTGCTCGGCATCCCGGCCCTCGACATGGCCTCCGAGGTCCCGGCCGGCGCCGGGATGATCTCGCCGTCGCTGCGCGGGCTGGTCCGCCGGGTCTACTTCCCCGACGTCGAGCGCCGCCGGGAGCCCTACGCCTCCCCGCTCCTGGCTCCCGACCTGACCGGCCTGCCCCCCGCGCTGGTCCTCACCGCCGGCCGCGACACGCTCCGCCCCGACGGCGTCCGGTACGCGCAGCGGCTGCGCGAGGCCGGGGTCGAGGTGTGGCACCACGACACCCCCGGCGTCGACCACTACTTCCTCACCGAGGACCCGGTGCGCGCCCGCGACACCATGGCCCAGGTCGCCGACCGCGTCCGGGCGGCCCTTGCCCCCTGACCCCCGACCGCGCCAAGGTGGCCCCGTGGCCACCTGGGACGACGTCGAGCGGGTGGCCACGGGTCTGCCGTCGGTCGCGGAGGGCACCACCTGGGGCAACCGGTGCTGGAAGGTGGCCGGGAAGACCTTCGTCTGGGTCCGGCCGCTGGGGAAGAAGGACCGGGCCGACCTGGGGGAGGCCGCCCCGGACGGGGAGATCATGGGCGTCCGGGTGGACGGCGAGGGCGGCAAGGCCGAGCTGCTGGCCGCCGAGCCCGAGGTCTGCTTCACCATCCCGCACTTCGACGGCCACCCCGCCGTCCTGGTCCGGCTGGACGACGTCGACCCGGCCCTGCTGGCCGAGCTGGTCGAGGACGCCTGGCGGGTCATGGCCCCACCGCGGCTGCGCACCGGCTGATCAGGTGTCGGCGCGGAGCAGGGGCGGGTGCAGCTGCTCGGCCGGTCCGCGGCGGTACAGCTGCGCCGGGCGGCCGCCGTCCCGGGTCGTGGTCTCCCCCGTCGGCGCCAGCAGACCGGGGGCGCCGGTGACCTTGCGGTGGAAGTTGCGGGGGTCCAGCGCCCGGCCCCACACCACCTCGTAGACCCGGCGCAGCTGGGCCACGGTGAACGTCGGCGGGCAGAACGCGGTCGCCAGTGCGGTGTACTCCAGCTTCGCCCGGGCCCGCTCCACGCCGTCGGCGAGCACCCGGTCGTGGTCGAACGCCAACCCGCGGGCGTCGGCGACCGGCACCCAGCGTGCCTCCGCGGCGTCGGAGCCCGCCGTCGGCACCGGCTGGTCGGGCACCAGCGCCAGGTGGGCGACGGTGACCACCCGCTGGCGGGGGTCGCGGCCGGGGTCGCCGTAGGAGGCCAGCTGCTCCAGGTGCCCCACCGCCAGCCCGGTCTCCTCGGCCAGCTCGCGGGCGGCCGCCGTGGCCAGGTCCTCGTCGGGGAGGACGAACCCGCCGGGCAGGGCGTCCCGACCGCGGAAGGGCTCCTCACCGCGGCGCACCAGCAGCACGCACAGCTCGTCGGCGCGCACGGTCAGCACGACCAGGTCGACGGTCACCGCGAACGGGGGGTGGGCCACGCCGCCACCCTAACGTCATCTTGACGACAAGGAGGTCACCTACTTATCGTCGCGATGACGACATCGAACCGAGGAGGACGTCGTGGCCGACATCGCCCGCTACCCCTTCGCCCGCCACCTGCGTGGTTCGGCGACCGCCTACGTGCAGCACGTGACCGCCGGCCGGCTCCGGCACGGCGGGACCGGCGCCAGCTTCTGGTTCCGCCCGCTGTCGGCCGTGCTCAGCGAGGTCCCGGTCGACGACCGGGAGCTGCCGCTGCTGTTCCACGCCCGGACGGCGGACTTCCAGGACGTCACCGTGCAGATGACGCTCACCTTCCGGTTCGCCGACCCGGCGCTGGCCGTCGGCCGGGTCGACTTCTCCGTGGACCCCGACACCGGCCGGTGGCGCGGCACGCCGCTGGAGCAGGTCGCCGGGCTGCTCACCGAGTCGGCGCAGCAGCACGCCATCGACCTGCTGGCCGGCACCGGCCTGACCACCTCGCTCACCGCCGGTGTGGGTCCGGTGCGCGACGCGGTGGCCGCCGGCCTGGCCGCCGACGCCCGGCTCGCCGAGACCGGCATCGCCGTGGTCGACGTCCGGGTGGTCGCGATCCGGCCCGAGCCCGAGGTCGAGCGCGCCCTGCGGACGCCGACCCGCGAGCGGGTGCAGGCCGAGGCGGACGCCGCGACCTACGCCCGGCGGGCCACCGCGGTGGAGCGGGAGCGGGCGATCAGCGAGAACGAACTGGCCAACCAGGTCGAGCTGGCCCGCCGCGAGGAGGAGCTGGTCGGCCAGCGCGGCGTCAACGCCCGCCGGGAGGCGGAGAACGCCGCGGCCGCCGCCGAGGTCGCCGCGGAGTCCAAGGCCCGCCGCGACCGGGCCGCAGCAGCGGTGGAGGCCGAGCGCACCCGGGTGCAGGGCGAGGCCCGCGGTGCGGCCAACCGGGCCGAGTGGGCCGTCTGGGTGGACATGCCGGTGGAGATTGTGCACGCGCTGGCCCTGCGGCAGCTGGCCTCGAACCTGCCGCAGATACAGAGCATCACGGTCACGCCGGACGTGCTCACGGGGCTGCTGGCCACGCTCGGGACCGATCGGTGAGCGGGCCTGCGCGGAGCGCGGAATGAGCCTGGCCCCCCGCGTGGTGCTGGTGCACCGGGCCACCGAGCTCACCGAGCTGGTGGCCCGGCACGGCACCCGCGGGCAGGCCGCGTTCTTCCTGCGCAGCCGCGGCCGCGACGTCGAGGAGGTCGCCGCGCACGACGCCGCCCAGCGGGCCGCCGTCGCCACCGCGCTGGCGCAGGTGCCGCTGAACTGGCGGCGGGGCAGCGTGGAGCGCGCCGACCTGCCGCGGTTCCTCTTCGCCCCCGACGACGTCGTCCTCGTGGTCGGGCAGGACGGGCTGGTCGCCAACGTGGCCAAGTACCTCGTCGGCCAGCCGGTGGTCGGCGTGGACCCCGAGCCCGGCCGCAACGCCGGCGTGCTGGTCCGGCACCGGCCCGCCGACGTCAACGAGCTGCTCGCCGCCCGGCACCGCACGCAGGCCCGCACGATGGTGCGGGCCCGGACCGACGACGGGCAGGAGCTGACCGCGCTCAACGAGGTCTACCTGGGTCAGCCGACCCACCAGACCGCCCGCTACCGGCTGCAGGCGCCCGGGGCCGAGCCGGAGCGGCAGGCGTCGTCCGGGCTGCTGGTGTCGACCGGCACCGGTGCCACCGGGTGGTGCCGGTCAGCGGCGCTGGAGCGGCGCAGCGGGCTCGCGCTGCCCGGCCCGACCGACCCCGCGCTGGCCTGGTTCGTGCGGGAGGCCTGGCCCTCGCCGGTCACCGGCACCACCTGCACCGAGGGCCTGCTGGGGGCCGGCGAGGAGCTGGCGGTGACCGTGGAGAGCGACCGCCTGGTGGCCTTCGGCGACGGCCTGGAGGAGGACCACCTGACCCTCACCTGGGGCCAGCGGGTCACCCTCGGCCGGGCGGAGCGGGCGCTGCAGCTGGTCTGAGGAGGGCGACCAGGAAGGTCGAGTCCGCGGCGAAGGGGCGCAGGTCCCACGTGGACAGCAGCACGTCCTCCGCCCAGCCGGTCGCCGCGGCGTCGGCCCGGAACTCGGCGAACCCGTAGCCGCGGTGGTCGCCGAAACCGATGGCCATCCGGCCCTCGGGCACCAGGTGGGCGCGCAGCCGGGTGAGCGCGTCGCGGCGCAGCGCCGGCTCCACGAAGGTGATCACGTTGCCCGCGCAGACCACCGCGTCGAAGGTCTCGCCCAGGTCGACGGTGGTCAGGTCGTCGACCAGCCAGCGCGGGCCGGGGTGGTCGGCCTCCGCGGCGGCCACCAGCACCGGGTCGCCGTCCACCCCGGTCACGGAGTGCCCGGCGCGGTGCAGGGCGCCGCCGACCCGGCCCGGGCCGCAACCGGCGTCCAGCACCCGGGAGCCGCGGGGCAGCATCGCGTCGACCAGCCGTGCCTCGCCGTCCAGGTCGGCGCCCTCGGCCGCCAGGCCGCGGAAGCGGTCGACGTACCACTGGGAGTGGGCGGGGTCCTCGGCCGTGATGGCGGCCCAGCTCGCGTGCTCGCTCATCCGGGCATCATGCAGGGGATGCGATCCGAGGCCAGCGTGCTGCACCTGGACCTGGACGCGTTCTTCGCCGCGGTCGAGCAGCGCGACAAGCCCTCCCTGCGCGGCCGGCCGGTGGTGGTCGGCGGCACGGGCGGGCGCGGGGTGGTCTCCACCGCCTCCTACGAGGCCCGCGCCTACGGCGCCCGCAGCGCCATGTCCACCGCGGAGGCCCGCCGCCGCTGCCCACCGGGGACGGCGTTCCTCGGTGGCCGGTTCGCCGCCTACTCCGTCACCTCGCGGGTGGTGATGGACCTGCTGCGCGAGCTCTCGCCGCTGGTCGAGCAGGTCAGCGTGGACGAGGCCTACGTCGATCTGGCCGCGGGGGACCACGACCTGTCCGTGGCGGGGCTGACCGCGCTGGCCCGGGACCTCAAGGAGCGCATCCATGCCGCCACCGGCGGAGTCCGCGGCTCGGTCGGCATCGGGTCGTCCAAGACGATGACCAAGATCGGCAGCGAGCTGGACAAGCCCGACGGCCTGCTCGTCGTCCCCGCGGGGTCGGAGCTGGACGTGCTGCACCCGCTGCCGGTGCGCTCGCTGCCCGGGGTGGGGCCGGCGACCGGCGACCGGCTGTCCGCGGTCGGGGTCCGCACCGTCGGCGACCTGCACGAGCGGTCGCTGACCGACCTGGTCGCCCTGGTCGGCCAGGCGCACGGCACCGGCCTGTTCCGGCTGGCCCGGGCGCTGGACGACCGGCCCGTCGTCCCCGACCGGGAGGCCAAGAGCGTCTCCGCCGAGCGCACCTACGCCACCGACCTGACCGACCTGGGCCGGCTGCAGAGCGAGATCCGCTGGCTGGCCGACCGGGTGGTCGCCCGGCTGCAGAAGGAGGGGACGGCGGGCCGCACGGTGACGCTGAAGTTCCGCCGCTACGACTTCACCACCCTCACCCGCTCGCAGACCCTGCCCCAGCCGGTGGACGACGCCCGCACCGTCACCGACGTCGCCACCCGGCTGCTGGCCGGCATCGACCGCACCGGCGGGGTCCGGCTGCTCGGCGTCGGCGTCTCGGCCCTGGCCACCTACGTGCAGGGCGACCTGTTCGCCCCCGACGAGGCCCCGGTCGTCATCGACACCGAGGAGGACGAGGAGGAGACCCCGGCGCCGCAGTCGCGCTCGTGGCACCCCGGGCAGGACGTCGCCCACGCCGAGATGGGCAGCGGGTGGGTGTGGGGCAGCGGCCTGGGCCGGGTCACCGTCCGGTTCGAGGGACCGCTGACCCCGCCCGGCCCGGTGCGCACCTACGCCGTCGACGACCCCGCGCTGGTCCCGGCCGAGCCGCCGGACTGGCGGGGCACCGAGGACCAGAAGTCCCGTTCGTAGGCCGTGGCGACGGCGAACGCCCGCAGCATGGCCGGCTCCAGGTCGGGGGTCGCGGCGGCGTCGGTGAGCTCCCGGGCCCGCCGGGTCGACTCCTGGAACGCCGGGTCGTCGTAGGTGGTCACCCAGCGCAGGTACGGGTGGTCGGGCACGGCCCGGGCGGCGGGGGCCAACCGGGCGCCGGTGTGCGCGTACACCCAGAAGCAGGGCAGCACGGCCGCACAGGCCACCGCGTACGGCTCGGTCGCCGCCGTCGCGACCAGGTAGGAGACGTAGGCCCGGCAGGTCGGGCTGTGCTCGTCGGTGCGCGGGCCGCCGCCGAGCAGCGCCAGCAGGTCGCCGTGCAGCGCGGTCTCGACCACCGCGGCGGTGTGCGCCGCGCTCGCCCAGAACGCCCCGGCCCGCGGGTCGGGCGCGCGGGCGGCCAGGAGGGCCAGCGCCTTGGCGTACCCGGCCAGGTAGAGGGCGTCCTGCTCGAGGTAGAACCGGAAGGCGGCGTCGTCCAGGCTGCCGTCGGCCAGCTCGGCGAGGAACTCCAGCGCGTCGATCTCGGCGCGCACGACCTCGGTGCCGGCCCAGGCCTCGTCGGAGAAGCTCACAGCTCCCCCCAGGCGTGCGCGCCGTGGGACACCGGCCCGTTGCCCGACCCGACGTGCAGCCGGTCGGCGTGGAGCAGGGCGGCCTGCAGCACGTCCCGCGCCGTCTCGACGAGCACCGGCCAGTCCGGGGCCGCGCCGGTCACCCCGGCCGTCGTGGCCTCGGCGGCGAGCGCGGCCGACAGCGTGCAGCCGGTGCCGTGGGTGTTCGAGGTGTCGACCAGCGGACGACGGCTCAGGTGCACCGCCGTCGTCCCGTCGGCCTGCCGGACGGCGAGGACGTCGGTGCCCTCCCCCAGCTCCCGGGCCAGGTGACCGCCCTTGACCAGCACCGCGCCCGGGCCGAGGGCGAGCAGGGCCACCGCCTGGTCGCGCAGGTCGTCGACGGTCCGGGCCGGTTCCGTGCCGAGCAGCCGCGCTGCCTCGGGGACGTTCGGGGTGACCAGGTCGGCGATCGGCAGCAGCGCCGTCCGGACCGCGTCGACCGCGTCGTCGTCGATCAGTGCATCCCCGCTGGTCGCCACCATCACCGGGTCGACCACGAGCGGGCCGACCGGTCGCCGGGCGAGCACGTCGACGACGGCGTGCACCACGGCCGCCGAGCCGAGCATCCCGGTCTTGGCGGCGTGCACCGCCACGTCGTCGAGCAGGGTGTCGAGCTGCTGGGTGACGAAGGCGGCCGGGACCGGGTGCACCCCGGTGACGCCGTGGGTGTTCTGCGCGGTGAGGCCGGTCAGCACCGCGGTGCCGTAGGTGGCCAGCCCGGCGAAGGTGGCCAGGTCGGCCTGGATGCCCGCACCGCCGCTGGGGTCGGAGCCGGCGACGGTGAGCGCCACCCGCGCGCTCATCGCCCTGCCGCCCGCAGGGCCGCCGCGGCCGCGCGGGGGTCGGGTGCGGCGCAGACGTCGGAGACCACGCAGACGCCGTCGACGCCGGTCGCGGCCAGCTCGGCGACCCGGTCGGCACGGACGCCACCGATGGCCACCGTGGTCAGTCCACCGGCGCCGGCCACCAGCCGCGACACGCCCGCCGGCCCCAGCGCCGGGCCCGCGTCGGTCTTGGTGGCCGTGGCCCAGACCGGACCGATGCCCAGCAGGTCGACCGTGCCCGCCGGCAGCGCCCGGGCCGCGACCAGCTCGTCGTCCGTGCCCACCGACAGGCCGAGGTGCAGGTGCGGGGCATGCGCCCGGACCTCGGCGACCGGGAGGTCGGACTGGCCGACGTGCACGCCGTCCGCGTCAGCCAGCAGGGCGACGTCCAGGGCGTCGTCGACCACGACCGCGACGTCCCGCCGGTCGGCGAGCACGGCCTGCACGGCCCGGGTCAGCGCGAGCAGCTCGCGCCGGGAGGCGGTCTTGTCCCGCACCTGGACGGCGGTGACCCCGCCGGCGACCGCGGCCGCCACCACCTCGGGCACCGAGCGCGGCGCGCAGAGCGCGGTGTCGGTGACCAGGTACAGCGTCGGGTCGAGCCTCACGCCTGGTCCCGGACGTCGGCGTCGGCCAGCTCGTCGGGGCCGATCGCGTCGAGGGCGTCCAGCCAGGCGATCGCGAACGACCCCGGGCCGCCGCACACCGCCGCCGCGCGCTCCGCGGCCAGGGCCACGTGCGCGTGGGCGGCCACGGCGCCCCAGAGGACCGACCCGGTCGCGGCCACGTACGCGGCCGTCAGCGCGCCGAGGGCGCAGCCGGCCCCCGTGGTGCGGGTCAGCAGGACGTGCCCGCCCCCGACCCGGAGGGTGCGCTCGCCGTCGGTGACCAGGTCGACCTCGCCGCTCACCGCGACGACGCCACCGGTGCGGCGGGCCAGGTCGGCGGCCGCCGACGCGGCGCTGTCGACCCCCGCGGTGCTGTCGGTGCCCCGCCCGCCGGCCCCGGCGCCGGCCAGCGCGATGACCTCGGAGGCGTTGCCGCGGATGACGTCGGGCCGGTGCTCGAGCAGCTCGGCGGCCAGTCGGGTGCGGAAGCCGAGCGCGCCGACCGCGACCGGGTCGAGCACCCAGGGCTTCGCGTCGTCCGCGGCCCGCGCGGCGGCGGCCCGCATCGCCTCGGCCGTGCGCGCGTTCAGGGTGCCCACGTTGACCAGCACCGCCGACGCGACCGCGGCGAACTCGGCGGCCTCCTCGGGGGCGTCCACCATGGCCGGCGAGGCGCCGACCGCCAGCAGCGCGTTCGCGGTGAAGGCCTGCACGACGGTGTTGGTCAGGCAGTGCACCAATGGGCGCACCTCGGTGAGGGCGGCCCGGGCCGCCATCAGCGACGCCGTGGTGGAACGGCTCATGTCGACATCCCTTCGCCAGTACGAGCTGGAGCAGGTTCGACGGGTGTCATCTCAGCCCCCTGGCGGGGCACCCCGTGTCATCGCCGATCCTGGCACCCCGGCACCGCAGCTCGTCCACAGGGGTGAGCCGGGTCCACAGATCCTGATCGGGGCTTGATCGGAACCCGTCGGGCCTGTGAGGCTGTCGGCCCACCCGCCCGCCGTCGACGAGGAGCACGTTGGACGCCACCGCGATCGCGTTCCTCGCCGTGGGTGGTGTCGGTGTGCTGGTCCTGCTGGTCGCGCTGCTGGGCGGGGAGCTCGCCGGTCTCGGCCACCCCGACGCCGACGGCCCGTTCTCGCTGCCGGCGATCGCCGCGTTCGTCGGCGGGGTCGGTTTCGGCGGGGCAGCGGCCTCGGCACTGCTGCCGGCGCTCCCCGGCGCCGTCACCGTGCTGCTCTGCCTGCTGGTCGGCGTCGTGGTGGCGCTGCCGCTGGCCGCCGGTGCGGTCAAGCTCGCGTCCGCGCTGCGGGACATGCCGACCACGCCCACGCTCACCGGCGGCGACGTCCTCGGTGCGCAGGGCGTGGTGGTCTCCGCCGTCCCGGCCGGCGGGTTCGGCGAGGTGCGGCTGTCCCTGCACGGCCAGCAGCTCAAGTACGCCGCCCGCAGCGAGGTCCCGCTGCCGACCGGCACCCCCGTCTACGTCGTCGACACCCCGTCGCCGACCTCGGTGGAGGTCGTCTCGACCGCCCCGGACCCGTCAGGAGGCACCACCCCGTGACCCTGCTCTACGCGATCGGCGGCATCGCCGTCCTCGTGATCCTGCTCGTGCTGCTGGTGCTCTCCCGGATCAAGGTGGCCGGGCCCAACCAGGCCTTCCTGGTCACCGGCCGGCAGGGCCGGTCGGTCACCGGGGCCGACGGCACGGTCAGCCGCGACATGTCCGGCCAGAAGGTCGTCATGGGCGCCAGCGTCTTCGTGCTGCCGGTGGTGCAGAAGCTGCACACCCTCGACCTGTCCAGCCGGCGCATCCCGGTCGGCATCCGGGGCGCGGTGAGCAAGCAGGGCGTCAAGTGCGACCTCGAGGGCGTGGCCATCGTCAAGGTCGGCGGGAACGAGTCCTCCATCCGCGCCGCCGCGCAGCGGTTCCTGCAGCAGCAGCAGGGCATCGACACCTTCACCTCGGAGGTGCTCGCCGGTGCGCTGCGCTCCATCGTGGGCCGGCTGACGATCGAGGAGATCATCCGCGACCGCGCCGCCTTCGCCTCCGCCGTGGCCGAGGAGGCCGAGTCCTCGCTCACCGGCCAGGGCCTGGTGCTGGACACCTTCCAGCTGCAGGACATCCAGGCCGAGGGCACCTACCTGGCCGACCTGGGCCGGCCCGAGGCCGCCCGGGTGCTCAAGGAGGCCTCCATCGCCGAGGCCCGCGCCCGCCAGGCCGCCCAGCAGGAGCAGCTGCTCGCCGACGAGGCCATCGCGGTGTCCCAGCGGCAGCTGGCCCTCAAGCAGGCCGAGATCAACGCCGAGATCGACGCCGCCAAGGCCAAGGCCGCCGCGGCCGGTCCGCTGGCGCAGGCCGCGCAGGACCAGCAGGTGCTCGCCGAACAGGAGAAGGTCGCCGCGCGGAACGCCTCGCTGACCCAGGCCCAGCTGGACACCAAGGTCCGCCGGCCGGCAGACGCCGAGCGGTACCGGGTGGAGCAGGAGGCCGAGGGCCGCAAGAACTCGAAGATCCTCACCGCGGAGGCCGACCGGCAGGCCACCATCGCCGCCGCCCAGGCCGCGGCCGAGCAGGCCAAGCTCTCCGGTGAGGGCGAGCGGGCCCGCCGCTCGGCGCTGGCCGAGGCCGAGGCCATCGAGGGCGCCAAGCGCGGTGAGGCCGAGAAGCTGCGCCGGCAGGCCATCGCCGACGCGGTGGAGCGCGAGGGCGCGGCCGAGGCCGCGGCGATCCTGGCCAAGGGCAAGGCCGAGGCCGAGTCGATGGACGCCCGCTCGCAGGCCTTCAGCACCTACGGCGAGGCGGCGATCCTGGACCTGCTGGTCAAGGTGCTGCCCGAGGTCGTCTCCGCCGCGGCCGCCCCGCTGTCCAGCGTGGAGAAGATGACCGTGATCAGCGCCGACGGCCCGGGGTCGTTGTCGAGGTCGGTGGCCTCGAACGTCGCCCAGGGGCTGCAGCTGTCCGGCGACCTCACCGGGCTGGACGTGCAGAAGCTGCTCGAGCGGCTGTCCGGGGCCGCCGCCGACCGGATGGGAGTCGGCCCGGCCCAGCAGGTGCCCGTCGACGGTCAGGTCGACGGCCACCACGGCTGAGCCGGGGGCGAGGATGGTCGGCGTGATCGTCGAGAAGCGGTTCGCCGACCTGTCCGCCGCCGAGCTGTACGGCCTGCTCAGGCTGCGGGTCGACGTGTTCGTGGTGGAGCAGTCCTGCCCCTACCCCGAGCTCGACGGCCGGGACGCCGAGCCGGGCACGCTGCACGTCTGGGTGCCCGGGGAGGACGGCGAGGTGCTGTCCTGCATCCGGGTGCTGGAGAACGGCGCGGACCGGGCCATCGGCCGGGTGGCGACGGCGGGGTCCGCCCGCGGCCGGGGGCTCTCGGCGCAGCTGGTCCGGCGCGGGCTGGAGCTGTGCGCCGGCCGCACGGTCGACATCGGTGCCCAGGCCTACCTGGAGGGCTGGTACGGCCGGTTCGGCTTCCGGCGATCGGGCGACGACTACCTGGAGGACGGCATCCCCCACCTGCCCATGCGGATGGTCGCGCCCGCCTGAGGCCCGCCCGTCCTGCCCGTGATCATGGGGTCGGTGACGGGGACGCGCCCGGGGCCGGCGTGTCCCCGGGCGAGAACCCCATGATCACCACGCGGCGCGGCCTCAGTCCGCGCCGGTGAGCGAGGCCTGGGGCAGCCAGTCGGCGTCCAGCAGCTCGGCGATCTGCTGCAGGCCGGCGGTGTCGCCGCCCGCGGTCGAGCCGGTGACCGCCAGCCGCTCGACCATCACCCTGGCCACCTGCTCCTCGACGGTGTCCTCGGCGTAGGCGATCCGCCACGGCGAGACCTGGTGGTCGCGGTGGGTGCGACCGGTGACCTGGCGTGCGGCGATGCCGGAGAACCGGGGCTGGTGGAACAGGCCCACCCGCGGGGTGGTCGAGGCGGCGGTGCCGCCGGGCAGCTGCTCGCCGGCGTGCAGGCTGATCGAGGCGGTCACGGTGAACACGCAGACCCGGGACTCCCCGCGCTGGAACCGCAGTCGCTCGGCCTCCACGTCGAAGCGGTCCCGGCCGTAGATGCCCGACACCGGCACCCCGGCGGCCAGCAGGGCCTCGCGGATCGAGTCGGCGGCGGTCTCCACGAACTCGACCGAGACCGCCACCTGCCGGTCGGCCTCCACCTGCGCCCGCACCCAGTCCACGGTCGCGGGCACCCGGATGAGCCCGGCCTTCTGCCGGAACCGCAGCAGCGCGGCCCGGCCCCGGGCGGTCTGCCGGGACCTCCTCGCCAGCTGCATCTCGGCCCGGAACTCCTGCCAGTCGCTGTCGTACTGCGCGCGCTCGGCGGGGGTCAGCGCGACCGGGGTGCCGGTGACCTGCACGTCGCCCCATGGAGCGGCCCGGTGCAGGGTGGTCGGCGGGTCGGTGTCGGTCAGCCAGCCGCGCAGCCGGGCGAGGTCGGCGCGCCGCTCGTCGGGGTCCTCGGTCCACGTGCTGCCGTAGCGGCCACGTTCCACGTGGAACCCGTGCTCGGTCAGCCGGGCGGGCAGGTCGGCCCAGGCACGCAGCGGTTCGCCGTGCAGCGTCGCGAAGTGCGGCGCCAGGTAGGGCAGCTCCAGCGGCGAGTGCGCCGGTGTCGCCGTCGTCAGCAGCACGAAGGGCGCGTCCTTCACCCGGCCGCCGCCGGAGACGGCCTTCCAGTGCTTCCACCGCTGGGTGGTGGTGTGCCGGACCATGTGCGCCTCGTCGGCCACCACGACGTCGAACCGCAGGTCCCGCACCTTGCCCAGCCGGTCCCAGGTGGTGACGCACCAGCGCAGGTCACCGGCGCCGAAGGCGCTGATGGAGCGCGTCCAGTGCGGGATGGTGATGGCCGCGGGGCGGTCGGCGACGACGAGCACGGTCCGCGCGCCGCGGCGGGCGGCGATCTGCTGCACGGCCAGGACGGCGGTGCCGGTCTTGCCCACGCCGGGGTCGTCGCCGAGCAGGAACATCCGGGCACCGGCGGCCTCGGCGGCGGCGACCGCGGCCGCCCCGGTGACCTGCTCGGCGCGCGGGGTCATCCGGTCACCGGCGGGCACCGGGCGGGGGTCGGGGTTGAGCTCGTCCTCCAGGAACCGCTCCACGGTGTGCGGGCCGGGGACGTAGGGGGCCAGCTCCGGCGGCGGGGTGGCGCCGACCCAGACGTGGGCCTGCAGCTCCTTGTCCCACACGGCGCCGGGCGCCGGGGCGCGGAACGGGACGGCGAGCACCCACACCCGCTCCCCCGCGCCGGCGACCGCCCGCGGAGGCGCGGTCGCCGCCGTGCGCGGGGCGGCCTTGCCGGGAGCGGCCGTGCGCGGGGCAGCCTTGCGCGGCGCGGCTGTGCGGGCGGCGGCCTTGCGGGGGGCGGCCTTGCGGGGGGCGGCCGTGCGCGGCGTGGCCGTGCGGGTGGTCCTGCGTCGTCCGGGCACGGCGTCCGACGCTACGTGCCGGCGGGCCCGCGCCGGGTCAGGCGGCGAGCGCGCCGACCCGGTGGTGCGCGCCGGCTGCGGCCAGCACCGTCGAGAGGCTGCCGGCCGGGTCGACGGCGCCGGTGGCCGGCGGTGCGTCGGGCACGTCGAGCAGCGACCGGAACGACGCCGACGCCCACCGGGACTCCGGCACGGTGAGCTCGGGGTGGAACTGCACGCCGACCGCGGCCCGGCCCACGGCGAAGCCCTGCACGGTGCTGACCGTGTTGCTCCACAGCAACCGGACGCCCGGCCGGTGCAGCACCGCGGGGGGCACCTCCTGCACGTGGGCGGTCGGCACGGTCAGGTCGGGGACGCCGTGCCCGTGCACGGTGGTGACCCCGACCTCGCCGCCGGCGGCGACCGGCTGGGGTGCCGTCCCCGTGGCGACCGCCGCGACCATCTGCGCGCCCAGGCAGATGCCGACCACCGCGGCGCGGCCCTCGTCGGCCACGGCCAGGGCGGACCGGACGGCGTCGAGCCGCTCGGCCATCGCCGTGGTGCCGGACCCGACGGCCTCGAGGCCGCCGCTGAACACGTGCAGCACGTCGGGACGGCCGCGGTGCTCGAAGGCCGGGTCACCCCACGGCACCAGCGAGACCCGCCAGCCCAGCGCGGCCAGCTGCTCGGCCAGCGGGTCCCCCCAGCCCGTGCCGGGCCACAGGGTGCCGCTGCCTGCCCACACCACTGCCTCGCCGGTGATCACCGGACCACCCTGGGGGTCGGCCCGCCCGTCGCCCGGTGACGACACGGGACGGGGACCGCCCCGGTCGCCACACCGGTCCCGCCGTCCCCGCAGGGTGGCTCCTGCCCCGCCGGTCGCCGGCGTCTGGTCGGATGTCGGGGTGAGCGCCGACCTCGACCTGGCCACCCGGACCCTCGGCGACGACGGCCCCCGGGTCGTCTTCGTGCACGGCCTGTTCGGCCAGGGCCGCAACTGGACGACGGTGGGCAAGCAGCTGGCCGAGGACGGCCACCGGGTCACCCTGGTGGACCTGCCCAACCACGGGCACTCGCCGTGGACCGACCGGCTGGACTACGTCGAGATGGCCGAGCTGGTCGCCGCGCTGCTGACCGGGTTCGGCGAGCCGGTGACCCTGGTCGGGCACTCGATGGGCGGCAAGGTCGCGATGCAGCTGGCGCTCCGGCACCCGGAGCTGCTGCGCGGGCTGGTCGTCGTCGACATCTCGCCGTCGGTCTACCCGCTGACCGGTGGCCGGACCGACGACCCGGACGAGGAGGCCTCCCCGTTCGCCGAGTTCATCGAGGCGATGCAGGCCGTGGACCTGACCGCGCTGACCCGGCGGGAGGAGGCCGACGCGGCGCTGGCCGCCGCGGTGCCCAGCGACATGGTCCGCGGGTTCCTGCTGCAGTCCCTCGTGCGCGACGGGACGGCCGGGGGTGGCGGGGCGGGTGGACGAGCAGCGTGGCGGTGGCGGCTCAACCTGCCGGTGCTGGCCCGGGACCTCGCGGTGCTGCGGGAGTTCCCCGACCCGCCGGCCGGCGCGGTGTTCGACGGCCCGGTGCTGTGGATCGCCGGCGCGCACTCGTCCTACGTGCTGGACGCGGACCGGCCGCGGATGGAGGAGCTGTTCCCGCGGGTGCGGCTGGTGCGGGTGAAGAACGCCGGGCACTGGGTGCACTCGGAGGCCCCCGAGGTCTTCACCGAGACCGTCCGCCGCTTCCTCGAGGCGGTCGAGCGACGGTAGGGACCGGCCCCGGTCGGGCGCACCGTCGGGGCTAGTCGAACAGGCCGCGGATGTCCTCGGCGGTCAGCGGCGCGGACAGCGTGCCGTCGTCGTCGACGACCTGGTCGAAGACGGCCTGCTTGCGGGCCTTGAGCGCCATCACCTTCTCCTCGATGGTGTCCTTGGCGACCAGCCGGTAGACCATCACGTTGCGGGTCTGCCCGATGCGGTGTGCCCGGTCGACCGCCTGGGCCTCCGCCGCCGGGTTCCACCACGGGTCGAGCACGAACACGTAGTCGGCGGCGGTGAGGTTGAGCCCGAACCCGCCGGCCTTGAGGCTGATCAGGAACACCGGGACGACGCCGTCGGTGAAGCTCTGGATGACCGCGGGCCGCTGCCGGGTGCTGCCGTCGAGGTAGGCGTAGCCGATGCCCTCGGCGTCCAGCTGGGCGCGGATGCGGGCCAGGTAGCCGGTGAACTGGCTGAACACCAGCACCCGGTGGCCCTCGGCCAGGACCTCGCGCAGGTGCTCCAGGAACGCCTCGGTCTTGTCCGAGCGGACCGCGTCGTGCTCGGGGTCGGCCAGCGCCGGGTCCAGCGCCAGCTGCCGCAGCAGCGTCAATGACCGCAGGATCTCGAAGCGGTGCGCGTCCATGTCCTCGACCAGCCGCAGCACCTTGCGGCGTTCACGCTGCAGCGCGGTGCGGTAGAGCGTCTCGTGCCGGCCGGTGAGCCGGACCTCGAGCACCTGCTCCTGCTTGGCCGGCAGGTCGGCGGCCACCAGCTCCTTGGTGCGGCGCAGCATCAGCGGCCGCAACCGGCGGCGCAGGGTGCCCAGCCGGCCCGGGTCGGTGCCCCGCTCGATCGGTCGGCGCCAGAGCTCGTTGAACGCCTCGGGGTCGGGGAACAACCCGGGCGCGCAGATGGACAGCAGGGACCACAGGTCCATCAGGCTGTTCTCCATCGGCGTGCCCGTGATGGCCAGCTTGAACGGGGCGTCGACGGTGCGGGCCGCGCGGTAGGCCTTGGCCTGCCGGTTCTTCACGAACTGGGCCTCGTCCAGCAGCATCCCGCGCCAGGCGGCCCGCGCGTACTCGGCCTCGTCCAGGCGCAGCAGCGTGTAGGAGGTGACCACCAGGTCGGCGCCGGCGATCCGCTCCGCCAGCGGCCGGCCGGCCTTGGCCGAGGTCTCCTCGACCGCGGTGACGGCCAGGCCGGGGGCGAACCGGGCCGCCTCGGACACCCAGTTGCCCACCACGCTGGTGGGGGCGACCACCAGCACCGGCGCGGTCAGCTGGCCGGCGTCCTTGGCCCGCTGCAGCAGAGCGAGGGCCTGCAGGGTCTTGCCCAGGCCCATGTCGTCGGCGAGCACGCCGCCGAGGTCGTGGTCCCACAGCAGGGACAGCCAGCGGTAGCCCTCGAGCTGGTAGGGCCGCAGCTGCGCGGTGATCCCGGCCGGGACCGGCGGGGTGGGCACCTCGTCGAGGGCGAGCAGGGCGGCGGTGCTGCGCTCCCAGCGGGCGCTCTGCTCGGCGACCACGCCCAGCTGGCGCAGGTCGCCCCACAGCCCGGCCTGCCACCGGTTGATCCGCGTCGGCGGTTTGCGGGGGTCGGCCATGCCGGCGGCCTCCGCGATGAGCTGGGCCAGCACGGCGAACTCGGGCCCGTCGAGGGGGAAGTAGGTGCCGCTGGGCAGGAACAGGTGGGTCTGCTTGGTGGCCAGCGCCCGGAACAGGTGCGCGAAGGGCACCTCCTGGCCCTCGACGGTGACCGTGATGCCCAGGTCGAACCAGTCGGAGCCGTCGGCGGCGGGGTCGGTGACCGACACGCTGACCACCGGCGCGGAGGTGGCGGCCCGGTAGTCGGGGGCGTCGCCCAGCTCGGTGACCTTCACCCCCTGGGCGCGCAGCGAGGGCAGCACGCCCTCGCAGAACACCGCGGCGTCGAGCTCGCGCAGCTCGACGGTGGGCACCAGCCCGCGCTGCACGGTGGCCTGCCGCAGCTGCGGGAACCGGCCGTCGGGCAGCACCAGGCCGGTGAGCAGTGCCCGCTCGGCGCGGTCGTCGCGGCCCGGGTCGCTGCCCGCGCCGCCCAGCGGGACCCGCCGGCCCTCGGGGACGCCGTCGCCCTCGACCGGGCCGGCCGGGTAGATCAGCGCCCACTCCAGGGTCAGCCGGGCACCCTCGGCGTGGCTGACGGTCAGCGCCAGCACCGGGGGCTCGACCGAGGGCAGCTCGACCGACCCGTCGGGCGAGACCAACTCGACCATGCGCTGCAGGGCGGGCACCAGCTCGGCGCGGACCCGCTCGACGTCGGCGGCGGGGACCTCCAGCCGGGGGAAGCGGGAGATCATCCGGGACAGCTCCACCGGCACCCGGCCGGCGAACGGGACCAGGCGCAGTGCGTCGTCGGCGACCTCGAACGCCCCGTGCACCGGGGTGCCGACCAGGGTCAGCCCGGCCACCGGGGACGGCCCCGACGCCCGGCCCACGACCGCCTCGAGCAGCAGGTCGCGGTCGCGGGTGGCCTCCATGCGCAGCGGCGCCGGCGGCTCCAGCACCACCCGCTCGGCCTGGGTCTTCGCCGTCACGAAGGTGACCCCGGCGCGGTGCGCCTCGGCCAGCAGCCGCCACAGCTGCGGGCCGACGTCGTCGAGGAACACCGCGTCGGTGGTGCCGTAGAAGCCGGTGCTGCCGGCGCTCTGCGCGGCCCGGTACAGCTCGACGAGCACGTCGCGGTGCTCGGGCACCCGGCGCAGCGGGCCGTACTCGAAGGGCAGGTCGCGCCAGGAGATGCCGGTGCGCACCCACCGGCCGGCCCGACCGGGCACCACCGGCCGCAGCCGGACCTGGACCGGCACCCGCTGCCCGGAGCGCCCCGTCGCGGCGTTCAGCTCGAACTGCAGGCCGATCGGCACCAGGTCGGTGCCGGCGGCGTTCGGGGTGAGGTCGGCCAGCGCGGTCTGCCAGGCGGGCTTGGGCGTGGCCACCCGGGGAGCGGCGGCGGGCCACGCCTCGACCAGCGCCCCGGCCTGGTCGACCGCCGCCCCCTGGCCGTCGGGGCCCAGGCTGAGCAGCACCGCGACCGCGTGCTTGCAGGCCTGCCCGACCGGGCAGGTGCAGCGGCTGACCCACTCCTCGACGTCGGCGAACGCGGCCACCTGGTAGACCTCGCCGCGCGACCCGGCGACGACGCCGGAGACGTGGTCGCCGGACTGCACGGTGACCGAGCGGACCTTGCGCTCGCGCAGGCAGGCCCGGCCGCGGAAGGTCACCGCGTCCCCGAAGCAGGACGCGAGGAACTCCTCGTCCAGGGGGAGGGAGAGCGCTGCGGTCACGTCCACGACGGTAGCCACGGCCACCGACATCCCGGGCGCGCCGCCGCGATCTGTGGACAGCACCGTGACCTGTGGACGACGACTCGCCAGCGGGGGGCGGCACGGGCGAGGATCACCGGCATGAGCGACGACCGCGCCGGCACCCCGGCCCAGCCCTCGGACCTGGTCGACCTGGCGCACCTGGTCACCGCCTACTACACCGTGCAGCCCGACCCCGAGGACCCGGGCCAGCAGGTCGTGTTCGGCACCAGCGGCCACCGCGGGTCCAGCCTCGACGGTGCGTTCAACGAGGCGCACATCCTGGCCACCACGCAGGCGATCGTGGAGTACCGGCGCGGCCAGGGCTTCGACGGCCCGTTGTTCGTCGGCCGCGACACCCACGGCCTCTCCGAGCCGGCGTGGGCCAGCGCGCTGGAGGTGCTGGTCGCCAACGACGTCACCGTGCTGGTCGACGACGCCGACCGGTACACCCCCACGCCCGCGGTCAGCCACGCCATCCTGCGGGCCAACCGCGGCAAGAGCTCCGGGCTGGCCGACGGCATCGTGGTCACGCCCAGCCACAACCCGCCCCGCGACGGCGGCTTCAAGTACAACCCGCCGCACGGCGGCCCGGCCGACTCCGACGCCACCGGCTGGATCGCCGACCGCGCCAACGAGCTGCTGCGCGCCGGGCTCGACGGCGTCCGGCGGGTGCCCTTCGCGAAGGCCCGCGCCGCCGCGCGGGGCCACGACTTCACCGGCGACTACGTCGCCGACCTGCCGCACGTGCTCGACCTGGACGCCGTGCGCGCGGCCGGGGTGCGCATCGGCGCCGACCCGCTGGGCGGGGCCAGCGTCGACTACTGGGGCCGCATCGCCGAGGTGCACGGTCTCGACCTCACCGTGGTGAACCCGCTGGTCGACGCCACGTGGCGGTTCATGACGCTGGACTGGGACGGCAAGATCCGGATGGACTGCTCCTCGCCGTCCGCCATGGCCTCGCTCATCGAGCAGAAGGACCGGTTCCAGGTCGCCACCGGCAACGACGCCGACGCCGACCGGCACGGCATCGTCACCCCCGACGGCGGGCTGATGAACCCCAACCACTACCTGGCCGTCGCCATCTCCTACCTGTTCGCCCACCGGCCCGACTGGGCACCGTCCACCGCGGTGGGCAAGACGCTGGTGTCCTCCTCCCTCATCGACCGGGTGGTGGCCGACCTGGGCCGCGAGCTGCGCGAGGTGCCGGTCGGCTTCAAGTGGTTCGTGCCCGGGCTCATCGACGGGTCGGTCGGCTTCGGCGGCGAGGAATCGGCCGGGGCGTCGTTCCTGCGCCGCGACGGCGGGGTGTGGACGACGGACAAGGACGGCATCCTGCTGGCCCTGCTGGCGTCGGAGATCCAGGCGGTCACCGGGTCCTCGCCGAGCGAGCTGCACCGCGGGCTGACCGAGAGGTTCGGCGAGTCCGCCTACGCCCGGGTCGACGCCGCGGCCAGCCGCGAGGAGAAGGCGAAGCTCGGCAAGCTCTCCCCCGCCGACGTCTCCGCCACCGAGCTGGCCGGCGAGCCGATCACCGGCAAGCTCACCGAGGCCCCCGGCAACGGCGCGAAGGTCGGCGGGCTCAAGGTGACGACCGAGAACGCCTGGTTCGCCGCACGCCCGTCGGGCACCGAGGACGTCTACAAGATCTACGCGGAGTCCTTCCGCGGGCCCGACCACCTGGCCCAGGTCCAGGAGGAGGCCCGCGCCGTGGTCTCCGCGGCCCTGGGGTCGTGACCTCGCCCGACCCCGGTGCGTCCGGCTACAGCTCGCGGCCGGGCCACCACCCACCGCCGCCCGTGCCGGGCCCCCAGCCCGACCACGGCGATCCGGGCCACGGCTCGCCTCCGGGCTACGGGTCGCCCCCGGGCTATGGGCCGCCGCCGGGGTACGGGCCGCCTCCGGGCTACGGACCTCCGGGGTACGGGCCGCCGCCGGGGTACGGGCCGCCCGGGTACGGCCCGCCTCCGGGGTACGGGCCGCCCGGGTACGGCCCGCCTCCGGGCTACGGGCCGCCCGGGTACGGCCCTACGGGGTACGGCCCGCCCGGCCACGGCCCGCAGCCGCCGCGCCGGCCCGGGGTCGCCACCACGGCCGCCGTGCTCGGGTTCGTCACCGGCGGGCTCACCGCCGTCGGGTCGCTGGCCTTCCTGGTCGGGGTGCTGACCGGCAGCGACGACGTGTCCAGCCGGGTCCTCATCCTCGGCCTCCCGTGCGCCGCGGCCATGGTCTGGGGCGGGGTGCGGGTGCTGCAGCGCCGTCCGGGCCCGGTGCTGCTGGTCGGCACGCTGGCCGCCGTCGGGGTCCTGCTGCTGTCGCTGGTGATCGGCCTGGCCCGGCTCTCCGCCGACGAGCGCTACGGCATCACCGGGTTCACCGTCGTCGCCCTCGTGCTCCCGGTGACCACCGCCGTGTTCGCCGCCCTGCCCACGGTCCGCAGCTGGTCGGCCGGCCCACCGGGCTGACCGCCCGACGGTCCGGCCCCCTGCACCGCACCGGGTGCAGGGGGCCGGACCGTGCTCACCCGGCGTCAGGAGACGTCGTCGTCGACCCAGTCCAGGGTCTTGGTGACGGCCTTCTGCCAGTTGCGGTACTGCCGGTCGCGCTCGCCGGCGTCCATCGCCGGCTCCCAGCGCTTGTCCTCGGCCCACTTGGCGGTGAGCTCGTCGAGGTCGGACCAGAAACCGACCGCCAGGCCCGCCGCGTAGGCCGCACCCAGCGCGGTGGTCTCCACGATCTCCGGGCGGATCACCGGCACGTCGAGCACGTCGGCCTGGAACTGCATGAGCAGCTCGTTGCCGACCATGCCGCCGTCCACCCGCAACTCGGTCAGGTCGACGCCGGAGTCGGCGTTCATCGCGTCGAGCACCTCGCGGGTCTGGAAGGCGGTGGCCTCCAGCACGGCGCGGGCGATGTGGCCCTTGTTGACGTAGCGGGTCAGGCCGACCAGCGCGCCGCGGGCGTCGGAGCGCCAGTGCGGGGCGAACAGGCCGGAGAACGCCGGCACGATGTAGGCCCCGCCGTTGTCCTCGACGCCGGCGGCCAGGGTCTCGATCTCCGGGGCGTCCTTGATCATGCCCAGGTTGTCGCGCAGCCACTGCACCAGCGACCCGGTGACGGCGATGGAGCCCTCCAGCGCGTACACCGGCTTGGCGTCGCCCAGCTTGTAGCAGAGCGTGGTGAGCAGGCCGTTCTCCGACGGGACGGCCTCCTCGCCGGTGTTGAGCAGCATGAAGTTGCCGGTGCCGTAGGTGTTCTTGGCCATGCCGCGCTCGAAGCAGACCTGCCCGAAGGTGGCTGCCTGCTGGTCGCCCAGCGACCCCGAGATCGGCACGCCGGCCAGGAACCCGGCCGCCCGGCCCTCGCCGTAGACCTCGGAGTTGCTCCGGATCTCCGGGAGCATGGACATCGGGATGCCCATCTCCTCGGCGATGTCGGGCAGCCACTCCAGGGTGCGGTAGTCCATCAGCATGGTGCGGCTGGCGTTGGAGACGTCGGTGAGGTGCTTGCCGCCGTCGGTCCCGCCGGTCATGTTCCAGATCAGCCAGGAGTCGATGGTGCCCATGACCAGGTCACCGGCCTCGGCCCGCTCGCGGGCGCCGTCGACGTTGTCCAGGATCCAGCGGACCTTGGGCCCGGCGAAGTAGGTCGCCAGCGGCAGGCCGACCCGGTCCTTGTAGCGCTCGTCCCCGCCGCCGAGCGCGGCGAGGGAGTCGCAGATCTTCCCGGTGCGGGTGTCCTGCCAGACGATCGCGTTGTAGACCGGCTGCCCGGTGGTCCGGTCCCACACCACGGTGGTCTCGCGCTGGTTGGTGATGCCGACCGCGACGATGTCGGAGGTCGAGGCGTTGCCGCGGGCCAGGGCCTGGCCGACGACCTCGCGGGTGTTGCCCCAGATCTCCATCGGGTCGTGCTCGACCCAGCCGGCGCGCGGGAAGATCTGCTCGTGCTCCTTCTGGCCGGTGGCCACGATCTTCCCGTCGTGGTCGAACAGGATGCAGCGGGTGCTGGTCGTGCCCTGGTCGATCGCGGCGACGTACTTGCCTGCCATGGGGGTGTCTCCTCTGCTCTGAGGTCGGTGAGGGGGCGAGGGGTTCAGCTGGTGATGTTGACGAGACCGCCGGCCAGCAGCGCGCCGAGGACCGGACCGACGATCGGCACCCAGGAGTAGCCCCACCCGTTGTCGCCCTTGTTCCTGATGGGCAGCACGGCGTGGGCGATGCGGGGGCCGAGGTCGCGGGCGGGGTTGATGGCGTACCCGGTCGGGCCGCCGAGCGAGGCGCCGATGCCGACGACCAGCAGGGCGACGGCCAGCGGGCCGATCTCGGTCGGGGTGTCCCCGAAGCGCAGGATGATGTAGATCAGCACGAAGGTGCCGATCAGCTCGGTGAGCACGTTGTTGACCGGGCTCGGGATGGCCGGCGAGGTGCAGAACGTGCCCCGGATGGTGCCCGGGTCGGTCTCCTCCTGGTAGTGCTTCTGGAAGGCCACCCAGGCCACGACCGCACCGAGGAACGCGCCGACGAGCTCGCCGGCGAAGTACACCAGGGTCGAGCTGATCGTGATCGGGACGCCCGGCGCGTACTCCGAGGCGCCGCTGGCCCACAACCCGACGGTGACGGCCGGGTTCAGGTGGGCGCCGGACTTGGCCGCGGCGTACACGCCGGCGAAGACGGCCAGACCCCAGCCGAAGATGATCACGATGTAGCCGCCGCCGAGGGCGCCGGACTTGGCGAGCAGGACGTTGGCGACGACGCCCACGCCGAGCAGGATGAGGATCCCGGTGCCGATGACCTCGCTGCCGAAGACGGTCAGCAGACTGACCTGGTCCATGGATGGTGCTCCTGTCCACTGGGCCCGCGGCGGTGCGGGCCGGTGTGACGCCGAGGGGTGCCGCCTGTGTCCCCGATCACCCTCCGGCGCTGTCGGGGGGACGCTAGGTGGGCCCGATCACCGCGCGGAAGCGCCGCCGTACGACATGGTCGGACAGGACCACCGGGTGCCGGATGGCCTAGGTTCCGCGGTGTGCCCGGATCCGTGCAGTCCCTCGAGCGGGCCGCCGCGATCCTGCAGGTGGTCGCCGGCAGCGGTGGCACCCTCGGCGTCACCGACATCGCCGCGGCCGTCGGGCTGCCCAAGACCACCGCGCACAGCCTGCTCCGCACCCTGCTCGGGGTGCGGTTCGTCGAGCAGGACCGCGAGGGCCGCTACGCGCTGGGCCCCGGCCTGCTGCGGCTGGGCGCCGGCCACCTCGACGTGAACGAGCTGCGCTCCCGGGCGTCGAACTGGACCGACGCACTGGCCTCCCGCAGCGGCCACGCCGTCCGGCTGGCCATCCTCGAGCGCGAGCAGGTCCGCGTGGTGCACCACGTGTTCCGCCCCGACGACTCCGCCCAGGTACTCGACGTCGGCAGCGTGCTCCCCGCCGACCGCACCGCGCTGGGCAAGGTGCTGCTGGCCTTCGCCCCGCACCGCTCGGTCCGGGGCACCGTCGACGCCCGCCGGGCCGACGTCGCCGCCGTCCGGGCCCGTGGCTGGGCGGCCGAGGACGGCGGCCACGAGGCGGGGACGGCGGGGCTGGCCGCACCGGTGCGGGGCTCGACCGGCCTGGTGGTCGCCGCGCTGGGCATCAGCGGGCCGGCGGAGTCGGTGCTGGACCGCCAGCACCAGCCGCGGCCGCTGCTGGTGTCGATGGTGGTCGAGTCGGCGCAGGCCATCTCCCGGGAGCTGGGCTGGCATGGCTGACCGCGTCGTCCTCGCCGTGGACCAGGGCACGACGTCGACCCGCTCGATCGTGTTCGACCGCGGCGGCCGGCTGGTGTCGGTGCGCCAGCGGGAGCACCGGCAGTTCTTCCCCCGCCCGGGCTGGGTCGAGCACGACCCGATGGAGATCTGGGCCAACACCCAGCGGACGGCGGCCCAGGCGCTGCGCGACGCGGCGTCGTCCGCGGGCGAGGTGGTGGCGCTGGGCATCGCCAACCAGCGCGAGACGACGGTGGTGTGGGAGCGGGCGACCGGCCGGCCGGTCACCCGGGCCATCGTCTGGCAGGACACCCGGACCGCCGACCTGGTCGCCCGGCTCTCGTCCCGGCCCGACGCCGCGGTGGTCCGCGAGCGCAGCGGGATGGACATCGCGGGCTACTTCGCCGGCCCACGGCTGCGCTGGGTGCTCGACCACGTGCCGCGCGCCCGGGAGCGGGCCGAGGCCGGGGAGCTGCTGTTCGGCACGATGGAGACCTGGCTGGTCTGGAACCTCACGGGGGGCCCGGACGGCGGCGTGCACGTCACAGACGTGACCAACGCCAGCCGGACGTCGCTGATGGACTGCCGCAGCTGCACCTGGGACCCCGTCCTGCTGGACTTCTTCGGCATCCCGGCCGCGCTGCTGCCCGAGATCAGGCCCTCGGTCGGGCAGCTGGGGACGGCGACCGCGCTCGGGTCGCCCATCCCGATCACCGGCACCCTCGGCGACCAGCAGGCGGCGCTGTTCGGGCAGGCCTGCTTCACCCCGGGCGAGGCCAAGTGCACCTACGGGACCGGCAGCTTCCTGCTGCAGAACACCGGCACCGAGCTGGTGCGGACCCGGTCCGGGTCGATCTCCACGGTGGCCTACCAGCTGGCCGGGGAGCCGGTGCACTACGCGCTGGAGGGGTCGGTCGCGGTCGCCGGCGCGCTGGTGCAGTGGCTGCGCGACGGGCTCGGGCTGATCGCCACCGCCCCGGAGATCGAGACGCTGGCCCGCACCGTGGCCGACAACGGCGGCTGCTACGTCGTCCCCGCCTTCTCCGGGCTGCTCGCCCCGCACTGGCGCGGCGAGGCGCGCGGGCTGGTGGCCGGGCTGACCTCCTACGTGACCAAGGGGCACCTGGCGCGGGCGGTGCTGGAGGCGACCGGCTGGCAGACCCGCGACGTGGTGCTGGCGATGGCCGCGGACTCCGGGCTGCAGCTGCCCTCGCTCCGGGTGGACGGCGGGATGACCACCAACAACCTGCTCATGCAGTTCGTCGCCGACGTGCTGGACACCCCCGTCGTGCGGCCGATGGTCGGGGAGACCGTCTCGCTGGGCGCGGCCTACGCCGCGGGCCTGGCCGTCGGGCTGTGGGCCGACGTCGAGGCGCTGCGGCGCAACTGGCACCGGTCGGCGCAGTGGAGCCCCGTGCCGAGGCGCGCGGCGCAGCTGGCCGCGGAGTACCCGACCTGGGAGAAGGCGGTCCGGCTGTCGATCGCGTGGGGCGCCGACTGACCCGCAGCTGTACGACATCGTCGTACGGCTCGCGTCGCCGGGCCCGTGCCCCGGTCCTACCGTGGCGGTCGAGCGTCCGGAGCAGAGCCGCGCCGGACTCGACGTCGCGAGGAGTTCGCCATGTCCGCCGTCCCCGTCCTGGGTCCCGAGCAGCGTGCCGCCGCGTGGGCCGCGCTGGCCGCCGAGGAGTTCGAGGTCCTCGTCGTCGGGGGCGGTGTCACCGGCGCCGGCGTCGCGCTGGACGCCGCCACCCGCGGCCTCAAGACCGCCATGGTCGAGGCGCGCGACTTCGCGTCGGGCACCTCCTCGCGGTCCTCCAAGCTCTTCCACGGCGGGCTGCGCTACCTGGAGCAGTTCGACTTCGGCCTGGTCCGCGAGGCGCTGCACGAGCGCGACCTCGCGGTCAACCGGATCAGCCCGCACCTGGTCAAGCCGCTGCAGTTCCTCTACCCGCTCACCCACCGGGTGTGGGAGCGGCCCTACGTCACCGCCGGTCTCGCCCTCTACGACGGCCTGGCCCGGTTCGGTGCGCTCAGCGAGCCGATGCCCGCGCAGAAGCACCTCACCCGCACCGGCGCGCGCAAGCTCTTCCCGGCGCTGCGGCCCGACGCCCTGGTCGGCGCCGTGCGCTACTACGACGCGCAGGCCGACGACGCCCGGCACACCCTCACCGTCGCCCTCACCGCGGCCAAGTACGGCGCCACCGTGCTCAACTCCGCCGAGGTCGTCTCCTTCACCCGCGTGGGCGGCCGCGTCGTCGGCGCCCGGGTGCGCGACGTGGAGACCGGCCAGGAGGTCGACGTCCGGAGCGAGGTCGTGGTCAACGCCACCGGCGTGTGGACCGACGACCTGCAGACCCTGGTCGGCGGCCGCGGCCGGTTCCACGTGCGCGCCTCGAAGGGCGTGCACATCGTCGTCCCGCGCGACCGGATCAACGGCGAGACCGGGCTGATCCTCAAGACCGAGAAGTCGGTCCTGTTCGTCATCCCGTGGGGCTCGCACTGGATCGTCGGCACCACCGACACCGACTGGGACCTGGACAAGGCCCACCCGGCGGCGTCCAAGGCCGACATCGACTACATCCTCGAGCACGTCAACGCCGTGCTCACCACCCCGCTCAGCCACGACGACATCTCCGGCGTCTACGCCGGGCTGCGCCCGCTGCTGTCCGGGGAGTCCGAGGACACCAGCCAGCTCTCCCGCGAGCACGCCGTCGCCCGGCCCTCGCCCGGCGTCATCTCCGTGGCCGGCGGCAAGTACACGACCTACCGGCCGATGGCCGCCGACGCCGTGGACGCCGTCGCCGAGGACGTCACCCGCAGCATCCCGGCCAGCGTCACCGAGGACATCCCGCTGCTGGGCGCCGAGGGCTACCACGCGATGGTCAACTCCCTGGACCGGCTGGCCGACCAGTGGGGCATCGGCCGCTACCGCGCCGAGCACCTGCTCAACCGGTTCGGCTCGATGACCCCCGACGTGCTGGCCCTGGCCGCCGAGGACCGCGACCTGCTGCAGCCCGTGCCCGGCGCCGAGGAGTACCTGCTGGTCGAGATGGTCTGGGGCGCCGCGCACGAGGGTGCGCTGCACCTGGACGACCTGCTCGCCCGGCGCACCCGGATCTCGATCGAGACCCCGCACCGCGGCACCGAGTCCGCCGAGCCGGTGGCCCGCGCCGTGGCCGGCGTCCTGGGCTGGGACGAGGAGCGCATCGCCAACGAGGTGGCCGCCTACCAGGCCCGCGTCGAGGCCGAGCGCCGGTCGCAGACCGAGAGCAACGACCAGGAGGCCGACGCCGCCCGGATCGCCGCCCCCGAGATCCGCCGCGTCGCGGTGGGGCGCGCGCTCGTGTAGATGGTCGGCCTGCGGCCTCCAACCGCGGCCAGGTGCCCACGGCGGCTGTGCTGAGCCGTCCTGCTCGTCCTCGGGGCGGGGCCACTCGTCCCTCGGGCCCCGCCCGTCGTCCTCGCGTGTGGACGGTCCGGTTCGCTGACCTGCGGAACAAGCGGTTCAGTTCCTCGGGGAGCGGGAAGGACGGCGGGCATGCCGACCGTCGAGCGCACCTTCACCGTCAACGCCCCCATCGAGAAGGTGGGGCCCTACCTCGCCGACTTCGCCCACGCCGAGGCCTGGGACCCGGGCACGAAGACCTGCACCCCGCTGGACGGCCAGCCGGTCCAGGTGGGCTCGCGCTGGCACAACGTCAGCGAGTTCATGGGCCGGGAGACGGAGCTCGAGTACCGCCTCGAGCGGTGGGAGCCCGACCACCTGACGCTGGTCGGGGAGAACAAGACGGTCACCTCGACCGACGACATCTCCCTGCGCGCGGTGGACCCCCGCACCACGGAGATCACCTACCACGTCGACTTCGACTTCCACGGCGTCGCGTCGGTCGCCGGGCCGCTGCTCAAGCCGGCCCTCGAGAAGCTCGGCACGGACACCGAGGAGCAGATGAAGAAGGTGCTGCCCACCATCTGACCGGCGCTGCGATGCAGGGCTGTATCCAATACAGTCCTGCATCGTGAGTGCCCCGACGACCCGCCGCCGCGCGGTCACCGTCGAACGGCTGCTCGACGCCGCCCTCGAGACCTTCGCCGACACCGGCTTCGCCGCAGCCAGCGTCGAGGACATCTGCCGCCGCGGCGGCTTCACCCGCGGCGCCTTCTACTCCAGCTTCACCACCAAGCACGAGCTCTTCGCGGCCCTGATGACCCGGGAGACCGCCCGGGACCTGGCCGCCGCCGAGCAGCTGGTCGCCGAGGTGTCCGGCGCCGCCGACCCGCTGGTCGCCGCCGTCGACCGGGTGGCCGGCCTGCTCAACGCCAGCCGCACCTGGACCCTCGTGCTCACCGAGTACCAGCTGCTCGCCGCCCGCGACGCCGACGCAGCCAGGCTGCTGGACCGCTTCTCCGCCGGCATGGCCGCCCAGGTCGCCGAGGTGCTCGTCCGCGCGGCGGACACCCTGGGCATCACCCTCACCGCGCCGGCGGCCGACGTCGCGCACGCCTTCCTCGCCCTGCACCACGGCCTGGCCCTCGCCTCGGCCAGCACACCCGGCACCCCCGCGGGCGCGATCGAGCGCACCGCCTTCCTCGCCCTCGTCCGGGGCGTCACCGCCCCCACCCCGTAGGAGCACCCCGTGTCCACCCTGCTGCAGCGGCTCGGCCGCGCCTCGTTCCGCAACCGGTGGGCCGTCGTCGCCGTCTGGGTGCTGGTCCTCGCCGGCGTCGCGGCCGCCGTGCTGGTGCGCGGGCTGTCCTTCGACGACCGGTTCACCATCCCCGGCTCGGAGTCCCAGCAGGCCCTCGACCGGCTCACCGAGGTCTCCCCGGCCGCGGCCGGCGCCAGCGCGCAGGTCGTGTTCATCGCACCGGACGGGTCGAGCGTCGCCGACCCGGCCGCCCAGCAGGCCATCGAGCAGGCCGTGCAGGCGATGGGCCAGGTCGCCGACGTCGGGGCGGTCGTCGACCCGTTCCAGTCGCAGGCCATCAGCCTGGACGGCCGGGCCGCGCTGGCGAACGTGCAGTACACGGTCAACAACACGCTGCTGGCCGACGACGCCCTCGAGCAGCTGCAGGACGCCACGTCGGCCGCCTCGGACGCCGGGCTCACCGTCGACGTGGGCGGGAACGCCTTCCAGACCACGGCGGTGACCGTGGGGCCGCTGGAGTTCGTCGGCGTGGCCGTCGCCGTCGTCGTCCTCGCGATCGCCCTCGGCTCGCTGCTGGCCGCCGGGATGAACCTGCTCACCGCACTGGTCGGCGTCGCCGTCGGGCTGCTCGGGTTCCTGGCGATCGGCAGCTTCACCACGCTGTCGTCCTCGGCCCCGACGCTGGCCCTGATGATCGGCCTGGCGGTCGGCATCGACTACACCCTGTTCATCCTGTCCCGGCACCGCAGCCAGCTCGCCGCCGGCGCCGACCCCGAGCACTCGGCCGGCCGCGCCGTGGGCACCGCGGGCTCCGCGGTGGTGTTCGCCGGGCTCACCGTCGTGGTCGCGCTCGCCGGCCTCTCGGTGGTCGGCATCCCGTTCCTGACCGTCATGGGCCTGGGCGCGGCCGGCACCGTGCTGGTCGCCGTCGCCGTCGCGCTGACCCTCGTGCCGGCGCTGATGGGCTTCGCCGGTGCCCGGCTGACGCCGCGGCCGGGCAGCCGCACCGCCCGGCTGGAGGAGGCCAGCGCCTCGGGCGGGCGGTCGCTCGGTGTCCGCTGGGCCGCGCTGGTCACCCGGGTGCCGTGGCTGACCGCACTGCTCGTCGTCGCCGGGCTGGTGGTGGTCGCGCTGCCGACCACCGAGCTGGAGCTCGCCCTGCCCGACAACGGCACCGCCGCCGAGGGCAGCTCGCAGCGGGCCACCTACGACGCGGTCGCCGAGTACTTCGGCCCCGGGCTGAACGGCCCGCTGGTCGTGCTGCTCGACGGCGTCGACGCCGCCGGCGGGCAGGCCGGTGCGCAGGCGGTCGCGGAGGCGATCGGCGGCACGCCGGGGCTGGTGCCCGGCACCACGACGGGCGGGCTGGACGACGTCCTGGCCGCCGTGCCGCAGCAGATCGGCGAGACCACCTGGCTGATCCAGGTCATCCCCGAGAGCGGCCCGCAGGAGGAGGCGACCACCCGGCTGGTGGGCGACATCCGCGACCTGGCCCCGCAGCTGGAGCAGCAGACCGGCGGCACGATCGCGGTGACCGGGCAGACCGCGGTGGCGATCGACGTCTCCAGCACCCTGGGTGCCGCGCTGGTGCCCTTCGCCCTGGTGGTCGTCGGCCTGTCGGTGGTCCTGCTGCTGCTGGTCTTCCGCTCGGTGCTGGTGCCGGTCAAGGCCGCGCTGGGGTTCCTGCTGTCGGTGGTGGCGTCCTTCGGTGCGGTGGTGGCGGTCTTCCAGTGGGGCTGGCTGATCGACCTGTTCGGGGTGGCCAGCGCCGGCCCGGTGGTCAGCCTGATGCCGATCATCCTCATCGCGGTGCTGTTCGGGCTGGCGATGGACTACGAGGTCTTCCTGGTCTCGCGCATGCGGGAGGCCTACGTGCACGGGGCGTCCCCGCGCGAGGCCGTGCTGGAGGGCATGCGGCACGCGGCCCGGGTGGTCACCGCCGCGGCGCTGATCATGTTCTCGGTGTTCGCCAGCTTCCTCACGATCGACGAGCCGGTGGTCAAGTCCATCGCCTTCGGGCTGGCGGTGGGTGTGCTCATCGACGCCTTCCTGGTGCGCATGACCCTGGTGCCCGCCGTCCTGGTGCTGATGGGCCGCTCGGCCTGGTGGCTGCCGCGGTGGGCGGAGAAGGTGCTGCCCGACCTGGACGTGGAGGGCGCCAAGCTCGACGGCCCGGGCCACCACGGCGCGCACGGTGCCGCCGGCGCCGGTCCGCGCGAGCCGGCCGCGGCGGGCACCGGGCACGGGCGCCACGAGGCACCCGGCGACTGACCTGACCGGGGACGGCGGCGCGGTCGGCCACACTGCAGGGGTGAGCGCACCCCGGGACGGCGCCGACGCGCCCGAGCACGAGCCGTACACGGGCCCGCCGCCCTCGCAGCCCCACCCCGGCTGGCCGGCCGGTCCGCTCCCGCCCTACCCGCCGCAGCAGGCATGGGGTCAGCAGGCGTGGGACCAGCAGGCATGGGGTCAGCAGGCATGGGGCCAGCAGCAGTGGGGGGCGCCGGCAGGGGACCGGTCCTGGGGGCAGCCGTGGGGCTGGACCCCACCACCCCCGCCACCGCCGGCGTGGCCGCGCGGACCCGGTCGCCCGCCGCAGGCCACCGCGGCCGCGACGCTGGGCTTCGTCGCCGGCGGCATCGCCCTGCTCTGGGGGCTGGTCGCGGTCGTGCTGCTGGCCGGGTCGGACGGCGGCACCAGCAGCTGGCTCGGCCTCGTGGTCGGCATCCCCGCCGGTGCCGCGCTGGTGCTCGGCGGCACCCGGCTGCTGGCCGGCCGTGACCGCTGGGTGCTGGTCAGCGGCGGGGTGGCCCTGGCGCTGGCGGTGCTGCTGCAGGCGGTGCTGAGCGCGGCGTCGTCCTACGGGTCCTCCTTCGGGCAGGCGCTGCTGGTGGTCTTCCTGCTGCCCGTCCCGGCGGTGTCCGCCGTCCTCGGCGTGCTGCCGGTGGTCGGTGGCTGGGTCGACCACGTGCGCGGCCGCGGCGGCCCGCCGCAGCCCGAGCCGCAGGCGGCCCCACCCGCCTGGTGAGGCGTGCCCGTTCCACGTGGAACGGGCAGGGTGGGGGCATGACGATCGACCCGGTCGACCTGGTCCGCGAGCTGGTGCGTCGGCCCACCGTGTCCGGTGACCCCCGGCCGCAGCGGGACCTCATCGGCGTCCTGACCGAGGTGGTGGGCGCGCAGGCCCCGCACCTGCGGCGCACCGACGGCGAGGACCGCGACCACCCCTGGACGCTGCTGGCCACGCCCACCGACCCGGCCCGGCCGCGGTTGCTGTTCGCCTGCCACGTGGACACGGTGCCGGCCGCCGACGCCGCGCACTGGCAGCGCGACCCGTTCGGCGCCGACGCCGAGGACGGCCGGGTCTGGGGCCGGGGCGGCTCGGACATGAAGGCCGGCCTGGTGGCCGCGGCCGCCGCGGTGGCCGCCGCCGACCCCGAGGTCCCGGTGGGCCTGCTGCTGACCAGCGACGAGGAGATCGGCTCGCACGGCGCGGCAGTGGCGGCGCAGGCGCTGGCCGGCACGCCCACCGGTGCGGTGGTCGTCCCCGAGGCCACCGGCAACGAGGTGGTGCTCGGCCACCGCGGCGCCCTGTGGCTGGCCGTGCGCGCGGCCGGCCGGGCGGCGCACGGCAGCACCCCGCACCTGGGCCACAACGCCGTCCTCGACCTGGTCGCCGTGCTCGCCCGGGCCGGCGCCCCGGGCGGCGCAGGGCTGCCGCTGGCCACCGAGCCGTTCTTGGGCACCGAGACCTGGAACCCGGGGGTCATCGCCGGCGGCACCGTGCCCAACGTGGTGCCCGACGCCGCCGAGGTGGTGGTCGACATGCGCACCGTCGGCGACGGTGCGGCGCTGCAGGCCTGGTGGCGTGGCCAGCCCGAGGTGTCCGAGGTGGAGGTCCGGGTCGACCTGCCGCCGCTGCGCACCGACGCCGACGACCCCTGGGTGCGGGCCCTCCCGGCGCGGGTGCGCGCGGAGCCGGCGACCTACTTCACCGACGGCTCGGTGCTGGGGCCGCTCGCCGCCGGGGCGCCCGTGGTGGTCTGGGGGCCCGGCACCCCGGCGGTCATGCACGCCCGCGACGAGTACGTCGAGGTGGCCGAGCTCGAGCAGGCGGTGCGGGTGTTCGGCGAGGTGGTCAGCCGCTGGCGCTGACGCCGGTGCTGGCCCGCACGACCAGGGACGGCGCGAGCGCGGACCGGGCCGGCGGCGCCCGGTGCGGGCCGAGCGCGGCCGACAGCAGCCGGACCGCCTCCTCGGCGATGTCGTCCTGGGGCTGCCGGACGGTGGTCAGCGGGGGGTCGGACAGCGCGGCGTAGGGGATGTCGTCGAACCCGGTGACCAGCACGTCCGCGGGGACGGCGACGCCGGCCGCCGCGCAGGCCTGCAGCACGCCCAGCGCGATCAGGTCGTCGGCGCAGACGACGGCGTCGGGGAGCGGGCCGGCAGCCACCAGGCGCTGCATGGCCTCGCGGCCCCAGGCGATGGAGTACTCGCCGAGCAGCACGTCCCGGACCGCCACCCCGCGGCGCGCGGTGTGCTCGGTGAACCCGGCGACGCGCAGCTCGGTGGAGGAGTTGGTCAGCGTCGAGCTGATGAACGCCGCGCTGGTCACCCCGCTGTCGGCCAGGTGGTCGACGACGAGCCGGAGGGCCAGGTCGTCGTCCACCCCGACCCAGTCGCTGTCGACCCCGGCGACGTAGCGGTCGACCTGCACCAGCGGCAGCTGGTCGGTGGCCCAGGCCAGCGCCTCGCGGCTGCGGATGCCGTGCACCGGGCTGATCACGATGCCGTCGACCTGCCGGGCGACCAGGCTGCGCAGCCGCTGGGCCTCCAGGTCGGGGTCCGAGCGCGACGAGCACAGGAACAGCTGCCGGCCCGCCTGCTGGAGGGCGTGCTCGACGCCCTCGACCAGGGCGGTGAAGAACGGGTTGGCGATGCTGGGCACGACCATGCCGACGGTGTCGGTGCGGCTGCGGCGCAGCGCGCTGGCGATGCCGTTGCCGGAGTAGCCCAGGTCGTCGGCGGCCCGGGTGACCGTCTCGAGCACCGACGGCGACACCGGCCGGGCGCCGGACAGCGCCCGCGAGACGGTGGCGGTCGAGACGCCGGCGCGCTCGGCGACGTCCCGGATGGTCACCCGGCCCACGGCCCCCCCGTCCCGACCCCTGGAACGGGGGCCGTCCCATCCTGCACGACCGCGTCCTGTTCCGCCCGTGTCGATTGCGTGTCATCGCGCTGACCAGCTGCAACACGAATGTAAACGATTGCCTCTTGACGGCGGGCAGGGCCCGCGCTGTAGCGTCGGTCACGCCTTGGCAATCGATTACACGGATGGTGACGACGGTGTCCGCACCCCTCGGGGTCTACCCCCGCAAGCCCTCGGCCGTGGCCGAGCTGTTCGGGGAGGGCACCGCCCTGATCGGCGCCGTGCACCTGCCCGCCCTGCCCGGCAGCCCGGCCTACCGGGGCCAGCCGGTCGCCGAGGTCGTGCGCTACGCCGTCGAGGAGGCCCGGGCCTACACCGGCAACGGGTTCGACTCGGTGATCGTGGAGAACCACTGGGACCTGCCCTTCCTCAAGCCCGGCGAGCACGGCTACGAGGTGGCCGCGTCGATGGGCGTCATCACCGCCGCGGTGGTCGCCGAGCTGGGCCCGAAGGTCGGCGTGAGCGTGCTGTCCAACGCCGGTGAGTGCTCGGTCGCCAGCGCCTGGGCCGCCGGCGCGGGCTGGGTGCGGGTCAACCAGTGGGTCAACGCCTACGTGGCCAACGAGGGCTTCATCGAGGGCCAGGCGGCCCGCACCACCCGCTACCGGCACGGCATCGGCGCCGACCCGGTCAAGGTCTTCGCCGACGTGCACGTCAAGCACGGGGCGCACGCCATCGTGGCCGACCGCACGCTGGCCGAGCAGACCGAGGACGCCGAGTTCTTCGACGCCGACGTGCTCATCGCCACCGGCTCGCGCACCGGCCACGCCACCAGCGTCTCCGAGGTCGTCGGCATCCGGGACCACACCCAGCTGCCGGTCATCATCGGCAGCGGGGTCGACCCCACCAACGCCGCGGCCCTGCTCGCCGAGTGCGACGGCGCGATCGTGGCCTCCGCGGCCAAGGAGAACGGCCGCTGGTGGGGCCGGGTCGACCCGGCGAAGGTGCGCGACGTGGCCCGGGCGGCCGGCCGGTGACGCCCGGCGCGCCCGTGGTCTTCTGCGGCTACGCCAACCTGGACGTGGTCGGCCGGGTCCCCCGCTTCCCCGCCCCGGACGAGCGGGTGCACGCCACCGCCATCGACCAGCTGCCCGGTGGGATGGGGGCCAACGCCGCGGTCGCCGCCGCCCGGGCCGGGGCCCGTGCCGCGTTCGCCGGCGTGGTGGGGTCGGACCTGCCCAGCGACCTGTTCCTCGCCCAGCTGGACGACGAGGGCGTGGACACCGCCTGGACGGACCGGTCCGGCTACCTGTCCACCGCCATCGTGCTGGTGGACGGCGACGGCCGGCGGTCGGTCGTGAGCCAGGACGACGCCCTGGGTGCCGCGCACGTGGCCCGGGTCGCCGACCGGCTGGCCGGGGCCGGCGGCGGGGTGCTCTACCTCGACGGGTACCGCGCCGCGCAGCTGCCGGCCGCGGCCCGCCCGGGCGTGGTGCTGGCCGTGGACCTGGACGGCTGCGAGGACACCGGGGTGGCCCGGGCGGCGCTGGCCGCCGCCGACCACGTCGTCGTGGGCCGCACCCGGCTGACCGGTCTGCTCGGGCTCTCCGCCGCCGACCGGGGCCCGCGCACCACGCTGGTCGTCACCGACGGCGCGGCCGGCTGGGAGCTCGCCGGCCCCGACGGGGCGGCGTCGGGACCGGCCCTGCCGGTGGACGTCGTGGACGACACCGGTGCCGGGGACTGCTTCGTCGGCACCCACCTCGCGGGTCTGGCCGCCGGTCTGCCGCCGGTCGCCGCCGCCACCCGGGCCGGTGTCGCCGCCAGCCTGTCCTGCACCCGGGAGGGCGCCCGCGCCGCCCCGGCCCCCGACCAGGTCACCGCCGCCCTGGACCAGCTCGCCCGCACCGCCTGACCGCCCCCGCACCGCCCACCCCGTCCCGAGGAGAACCCGTGAAGCGCCGCCCCCTCGCCCTCGCCGCAGGCGCCTGCCTGCTCGCCCTCGCCGCGTGCGACAGCGGCTCGCCCGCCGCCGACTCCGCGGCGCCCGGTAGCCAGGCGCCGTCCTCGCTGCCGGCCCCCAGCGTGCAGCCCACCGGCTGCGAGCAGCCCGCCGACGGGCCCTTCAAGGTCGGGCTGGTCACCATCAACCTGCAGGCGCTGTTCTTCAACCAGATCAACGCCGCCGCCCAGGCCATGGCCGACGACCAGGGCGTGGACCTGCAGATCATCAGCGGCAACGACGACTCGGTGACCCAGGCCAACGCCATCGACACCCTGGTCGCCGGCGGGGTGGACGCGATCATCGTCGACGCCATCGACACCGAGGGCATCAAGCCCTCCGTGCAGGCCGCCGACGCCGCCGGCATCCCGGTGGTGGCCGTCGACGCGATCGTCGACGACGCCAGCATCGACGCCCAGGTCGGCACCGCCAACTCCGAGGGCGGCGCGCAGATCGGCCAGGCGCTGCTGGACCAGTCCGGCGGCGAGGGCGAGGTCGGCATCGTCGGCGCGCTCAACTCCACCATCCAGCTCGAGCGCCAGCAGGGCTTCACCGACGCCGTCACCGCCGGCGGGATGACCGTGGGCACCGTGGTGGACGGCAAGAACGTGCAGGAGACCGCCCAGTCGGCCGCGGAGAACCTGCTCACCGGCAACCCGGACCTGCAGTACGTCTACGCCACCGGCGAGCCCGCGCTCATCGGCGTCGCCGCCGCGGTGCGCGGCCAGGGCGCTCAGGACCGGGTCGACGTCGTCGGCTGGGACCTCTCCGACCCGGCCGTCGACGGCCTGCGCGACGGCTGGATCACCGGCGTCGTGCAGCAGCAGACCTTCGAGTTCGGCTACCGCGCGATGGCCGCGGCGATCGACCTGGCCTGCGGCAACCCGGTCGAGCGTGACCAGCCCGTGCCCACCGAGATCGTCACGCCCGACAACGTCGACGACTACACCTTCTACCTGGAGGACTGACCGATGGCCCCCACGGGACCGGGCACGGCCCTCCCCGGCGACCTGCTCGTCGAGCTGTCCGGGATCACCAAGTCCTACGGGCCGGTGAAGTCGCTGCGCGGCGTCGACCTGACCCTGCGCCGCGGCGAGGTCCTCGGTCTCGTGGGGGACAACGGCGCCGGGAAGTCCACCTTGATGAAGGTGCTGGCCGGCGCCGTGCAGCACGACGACGGCGAGATCCGGGTGCACGGCGAGCCGGTGCGCTTCAGCACCCCCTCCGACGCCCAGGCCGAGAAGATCGGCATCGTCTACCAGGACCTGGCGCTGTGCGACACCCTCGACGTGGCCAGCAACCTGTTCCTGGGCCGGGAGCCCAAGCGCGGCGCGTTCATCGACCGCAGGGCCATGCACGAGCAGGCCGCCCGGATCCTCGCGGACCTGCACGTGAAGGTCACCAGCACCCACCAGGAGATCGGCACGCTGTCCGGCGGGCAGCGGCAGACCGTCGCCATCGCCCGGGCGGTGTCCTTCGCCCCCGACGTCCTCATCCTCGACGAGCCGACCGCCGCGCTCGCCGTCGCGGAGGTCGAGTCGGTGCTCAAGCTCATCGGCGACGTCGCGGCGCAGGGCGTCGGCGTCATCCTCATCACCCACCGCCTGCAGGACCTGTTCCGGGTCTGCGACCGGATCACGGTGATGTACGAGGGCCAGAGCGTCGACGACGCCGCCATCGCCGACCTCGACATCGAGAAGCTGGTCGGCCTCATCACCCGCACCCCGCAGCCGACCCGCACCGAAGGGAGCCGGGCATGAGCACCACCCAGACCCCGCCGGAGGCGCCGGCCGGGCCGAGCGTGCAGCGGCTGGCCCGGCAGCGGTCGCTGTGGGAGCGCACCAACAAGGCCACCCTGGTCATGGCCGGGGTCACCCTGGCGGTGTTCGTCTTCTTCGCCGCCGCCGACAGCGCCTTCCTGACCTTCGCCAACCTGTCCAACCTGGCCACCCAGGTCGGCCCGGTGCTCATCGTCGGCGTGGCCATGACCTTCGTGATCACGGCCGGGCAGATCGACCTGTCGGTGGGCTCGATCGTCGCCTTCGTCGCGGCCATCTCGGCCCAGCTGCTGGTCGCCGGCTGGGACTCCTCGCTGGTCATGGTCGCCGCGCTGCTCATGGGCCTGGGCTGGGGCCTGGTCAACGGCTGGTTCACCGCCTACCAGGGCATCCCCGCCTTCATCGTCACGCTGGCCACGCTGTCGGTCGTCCGGGGCCTGGCCCTGTTCCAGACCGAGGGCTTCTCGGTGCCGATCGCCTCCACCACCTTCGTGGCGAAGCTCGGGACGGCGCGCTGGCTGGGCTTCTCCGCCACCGCCTGGATCGCGCTGGCCGTCGTCGTCCTCGGCCTGGTGCTGCTGCACGCCACCCGGTTCGGCCAGTACGTCATCGGCATCGGCGCCGCGGCGGAGTCCGTCCGCCGGGCGGGGGTGAACGTGAAGCTGGTGACGATGGCCGCGCTCGGGTTCTCCGGCCTGGCGGCGGGCCTGGCCGGCCTGCTCATCGCCGCCCGGCTGGGGTCGGGGTCGGCCAACAGCGCGCAGGGCTTCGAGCTGACCGTGATCGCCGCGGTCGTGCTGGGCGGCACCAGCCTGCTGGGCGGCCGCGGCACCATCGTCGGCACCCTGATCGGCGCGCTGCTGACCCAGATCATCGCCAACGGGCTCACCCTGCTGTCGGTCAGCCCGTACCTCACGCCGATCATCACCGGCGCGGTGCTGGTGCTGGTCGTGTGGGTCAACCTGCGCGGGCGCGACCTGGCCTGGTTCGTGCAGCGGCTGACCCGCCGCGCATGACCGCCGTCCGCACCGTCACCGGCGACGTCGACTCAGCCGACCTGGGCCTGGTGCTGCCGCACGAGCACCTGGCCAACGACGTCAGCGTGGCCTTCCGGCCCTCCCCCGACCCGCGGCTGCGCGACCTGCTGGACGCGCCGGTCAGCGCCGACCTGGCCTGGCTGCTGGCCGACCACCCGTACGAGAACGCCGACAACTGCCGGCTGGACGACGACGCCGCGATGGCCGCCGACCTGCACCGGTTCGCCGGCGTCGGCGGCCGCACGGTGGTCGACCTGACCCCGCCGGGCATCGGCCGCGCGCCGGGCCGGCTGCGGGCGCTGTCGGAGGCGACGGGGGTGCAGGTGGTGATGGGCTCGGGCTGGTACCTGCAGGCCACCCACCCGCCGCACCTGGCCACCTCCACCGCCGACCGGCTGGCCGCCGAGCTCGTCGCCGAGTTCACCTCCGGCCACGACGTCCGCCCCGGCGTCATCGGCGAGATCGGGGTCTCCCCGGCCTTCACCGACGACGAGCGGACGGCGCTGCGCGCGGCCTGCCGGGCCCAGCGCGAGGTCGGCGTCCCCCTGTTCGTGCACCTGCCCGGCTGGCAGCGCTGCGCCCACGAGGTGCTCGACGTGGTCGTGGGCTCCGAGGGCGTGGACCCCGGCGCCGTCGTGCTCTGCCACATGGACCCCTCGGGCGCCGACCGCGACTACCAGCTCGCCGTCGCCGACCGCGGCGCGGTGCTGGAGTTCGACATGGTCGGGATGCCCTTCGACTACCCCGGCGAGGGCCAGTCGCCGTCGCCCACCGAGAGCGCCGCCGCCGTGGCGGCGCTGGTCGCGGCCGGGCACGGCGACCGGGTGCTGCTCTCCCACGACCTGTTCCTCAAGGCCATGCTCGCCCGCCACGGCGGCAACGGGCTGGCCTACGTCCCCGTCGTCTTCGCCGACCGGCTGCGCCGCAGCGGGCTGGACGACGACGCGGTGACCGCCCTGATGACCGCCAACCCCCGCGCGCTGTTCGAGCGCGCACCGAGAGGACGCTGACGTGGCCCGGATCCTGATCGCCGGCGAGAGCTGGATGACCACCTCGACGCACGTGAAGGGGGTGGACGAGTTCTCGGTGCACTCCTACGTGGAGGGCGTCGGTCCGCTGCGCGACGCGCTGACCGCCCGCGGCCACGAGGTCGTGCACCTGCCCGCGCACCTGGTGCCCACCGGTTTCCCGGACGACGCCGCGGACCTGTCGGCCTACGACCTGGTGGTGCTGTCCGACATCGGCGCCAACTCCATCCAGCTCGCCCCCGGCGTCTTCGAGCGGTTCACCCCCGGCGCGGACCGGCTGGCCGCGCTGCGCGACTGGGTCGGGGCCGGCGGTGCCCTGCTGATGGTCGGTGGCTACCTGTCCTTCTCCGGGTTCCAGGCCCGGGCGGCGTTCCGGCAGACCGCGATCGCCGAGGTGCTGCCGGTGGAGATGCTGGCCGAGGACGACCGGGTCGAGGCGCCGGCCGGCATCTCGCCCACGGTCACCGACGCCGACCACCCCGCCCTCGGCGGCGCCGGCGAGCAGTGGCCGCTGCTGCTGGGCTACAACCGGGTGGTCGCCCGGGCCGGTGCGGTCGTCCCCGCCCTGGTCGGCGACGACCCGCTGGTCGCCCTGGACGAGTACGGCTCGGGCCGGGCCGGGGTCTTCACCTCCGACTGCTCGCCGCACTGGGCCCCGCCGGAGTTCTGCGAGCAGTGGCCGGGCTACACCGACCTGTGGGACGGACTGGTCCGTTGGCTGACCCGCAGCTGAGCCGGTCCGCCGGGCTGCTCGAGCGCCAGCAGGGGGTGCTCGCCGCCGCCTGCGCGATCCCGTTCGTCCAGCAGGTCACCGACGGCACGCTCACCGACGCCGCCCTCGCCCGCTACCTGCTGGTGGAGGAGGCCTTCGTGCTCACCGCCTCCCGGGTGCTCGGCCGGGTGGTCTGGGAGTCCGCGACCTGGGACGAGCTGCTGCCGCACGCCCGGTCGCTGACCAACCTGGTCACCGACCAGCGGGAGTACTTCGCCGGGCTGCGCGGGCGCTCCCCGGTCGAGCCCGCCGAGGTGGACGGCGTGCTCGCCCGCGCTGCGGTGCTGGCCGACGTGGTGCTGGCCCAGGTGGCGGAGGGGGGCCGGGCCGCGGCGGTGGTCGGCATGTACGCCGCCGAGACCATGTACGCCCGGTGGTGCACCGCGGCGGCGGCCGTCGACGCGCCCCGGCAGCCGGACCTGCAGGCCTGGGTCCGGCTGCACGCCGAGCCGGCCTTCCTCGCCCAGGTCGACGCGCTGCGCGACGACGTCGACCGGATCGGGCCCGAGGTGCCCGACGCGGACCTGGACCGGTGGTACGCCGCGGTCCTGGCCGCCGAGGTCGAGTTCCACGCGGTGGCGGTCGGCTAGGCCGTTCCACGTGGAACGGCCTGCCCGACCGCCCGGACGACGGACTCCGCGACGCTGCTGGTCACCGGCAGCCGGGGCAGCAGCAGGGCCTGGGCCACGTGGTAGGCGTCGGGCTGGCCGGTCCAGGTGGTGTGCCCGAGCTGACCGTCGGGCATCAGCTCGTGGTGCCAGTTGCCGGTGCGCGGGTCGCGCACCAGGAGCTCGACCAGGGCCGACCAGCGCTCGTGGTCCGCGCCGTACCGCGGGTCGCCGGTCAGCGCCCCGAGGACCGCGGCCGCGGCCAGCGCCTCGGCCATCACCCAGTGCATGCGGGCGGGCACGACGGGCCGGTCGTCCCAGTCCAGGGTGTAGACGAAGCCGGGGTGCCCGTCGGGGCTCTCCCCGCGCTCGACGGCCACCCGGTACAGCGCCCCCGGTGCCTCCGCGAGGTCGGCCGGCAGCTCGACGACGGTGCCGAGGTGCGCGACCAGCCGGGCCCACTCGAACTGGTGCCCGACGGTGACGCCGTAGGGCCGGAACGGGTCGGCCGGGGCGTCCCGGTTGTACTCGGGCTGCGCGGTCCAGGTCGCGTCGAAGTGCTCGGGCAGCCGCCAGTCGCGGGCCCGGGCCTCGCCCACGACGCGCTCCGCGGTGCGCACGCAGCGCTGCCGCAGCTGCGCCGCCCGGTCGTGGTCGCCCAGCGCGGCCAGGGCGTCGGCGGCGGCCAGGTGGGCCTCGACGCCGTGCATGTTGGCGTTGGCGCCCCGGTAGTCGGCGCAGGTGGTCCAGGCGGCGTCCCACTCCTCGACCGCGGCGCCGGCGTCGTCGTCCCAGAAGTGCTCGTCCCACACCGCGAGCGCGTCGTGCAGCAGCTCGGTGCCGCCGGGCCGCCCGACCCGGCTGAGGGTGGCGCCGGCCAGCACGACGAAGGCGTGCACGTAGGCCTGCTTCGGGCCGGTCGCGTGCGCGTCGGACCCCCAGCCGCCGTGCTCGTCGTCGTGCAGCAGCCCGGTCAGGGCCCGCCGCCCGTGCTCGGCCAGCTCGGCGGCCCCGGGCCGGCCCCAGGCGGCGGCCAAGCCGAACACGTGGGTCATCCGGGCGCCGATCCAGGTCTCGGGGACCTTCCCCGGCGTGCGCCGGCCGTGCTCGTCGAGGTACCCGAAGCCGCCGGCGGGGTCCGCCGCGCCCGCGGCGGTGGTGAGCAGCTGGTCGAGCTCCGGCGTCTCGGGGGAGGTCACCGATCGACCGTAGCCAGGGGTGCCGGTACGCGGCAGGATGACCGCCGGCACGGGGCCCACCGGCAGAGGAGACCACGCATGCGCAGCGAGTTGTTCGCCCCCGAGTACGCCGAGCAGCAGGCCGCCGGCATCCAGAAGCAGGGCGGCAAGATGTGCCGCGTCGGGCTGGACGGCGAGGTCTTCGCCCGGGCCGGCTCGATGGTGGCCTACCAGGGCGACCTGCAGTTCGACGCGATGGGCTCCGGCGGCATCGGCGGGTTCCTCAAGCAGAAGCTGACCGGCGAGGGCGTGCCGCTGATGAAGGTCCGCGGCCGCGGCGACCTGTTCCTCGCCGACGCCGCGCAGGACGTGCACGTCGTCGACCTCGACGGCTCCGACGGGCTGACCATCAACGGTGCCAACGTGCTGGCCTTCGACCCCACGCTGTCCTACGACATCCGGCGGGTGTCCGGTGCCGGCATGGGCGGCAACGCGGGCCTGTTCAACTGCGTGTTCACCGGCGTCGGCCGGATCGCGATCACCACCAAGGGCCAGCCGGTCGTGCTCGCGGTCAACCAGCCCACCTACGCCGACCCGCAGGCCGCCGTCGCCTGGTCCTCCTCGCTGCAGACCGGCCTGCAGTCCAACGACTCCTTCGGCCTGGGCACCCTCATCGGCCGCACCACCGGCGAGCGGTTCACCCTCTCCTTCCACGGCCAGGGCTTCGTCGTCGTCCAGGCCTCCGAGGAGCCCCCGGTCAGCGCGATCGGCGGGCAGGGCGCGGGTCAGCAGTCCGGCGAGGGCGGGTTCGGCGGCGCGCTGGGCCAGTTCCTCGGCGGCCGATGAGTTCCCCGGCCCCCGACCGTCCTGCTGGCATGACCGCGAACCTGTGCCCCTACCTGTCCTTCGACGGCACCGCCCGGGAGGCGATGGAGACCTACCAGCGCATCCTCGGCGGCACCCTGACCATCAACACGTTCGGCGAGTTCGGCATGGACGGCCCCGACGCCGACAAGGTGATGCACGGCCAGCTCGAGACCCCCGACGGCATCCTGCTCATGGGCTCGGACACCGGCCCGGGGATGGGCTTCGAGAAGGCGGCCGGGACGACGGTGTGCATCAGCGGCACCGACACCGAGAAGCTGCGCGACTGGTGGGGCCAGCTCTCCGACGGCGCCGACGTGTCGGTGCCGCTGGCCGTGCAGATGTGGGGCGACGAGTACGGCGCCTGCACCGACCGCTTCGGCACCCCGTGGATGTTCAACATCGGCGGCCAGGGGTGAGGCGGGGCAAGATCGCGGCATGACCGAGCCGCAGGAGATCGTCGACCCCCGCGTGATGCGGGACGTGCTGGGCCACTTCGCCTCCGGCATCACGGTGGTGACGGCGGTGGAGGAGTCCGGCCCGATCGGGTTCACCTGCCAGTCGTTCAGCTCGTTGTCCCTGGACCCGCCCCTGGTCAGCTTCGCGCCGGCCCGCAGCTCGACCACCTGGCCGCGGCTGCGGGCCATCGGCCGGTTCTGCGTCAACGTGCTGGCCGACGACCAGGACGGGCTGTCCACCCAGTTCTCCCGCTCGGGCACCGACAAGTTCGCCGGGGTCGGCTGGACGCCCAGCGCCCACGGCTCGCCGGTGCTCGACGGCGTGGTGGCCTGGATCGACTGCGAGCTGCACGCCGAGCACGACGGCGGTGACCACACCATCGTCGTCGGCCGGGTGCTCGACCTGGGCGCCACCGCCGCGCGCACCCCGCTGGTCTTCCACCGCGGCGCCTACGGCCTGCAGGCCGCCGTCGTCCCCCCGCCGGGCGCCTGACCCCGGCCGGGCGAGGCCGTCGATCGACGCTGGTCGACCACTCCGGCTGCGGAGTGGTCGGTGACCGTCGATCGACGGCGGGGGCGGGGCGGGGGCTGGTCTAGCTGAAGCAGACGGCGATGAGGGCCACGTCGTCGCGCCGGTCCAGGTCGGTCGCCACGGCCCGCTCGATCAGCTCGGCCGGGCCCGCCCCGGCGGGGGCGTCGCCCAGCCGCTGCACCAGCCCGGCGATGCCGTCGTCCAGGTCGGCGCCGGGGTGCTCGACCAGCCCGTCGGTGTAGCCGATCAGCACGGTGCCGGCCGGCACCTCCAGCACCACCGTGGACCGGCGGGTGTCGGCGTCCACGCCGACCAGCAGGCCGGCGGCCTCGCTGAGCACCCGGACCTCGCCGTCGGGCAGGCGAAGCAGCAGGGGCGGGTGACCGGCGCTGGCCACCAGCAGCCGCCACGGCCGGCCCTCGCCCACCGGCGGCTCGGCCCGCACGTAGGCCATGGTCGCCATCGACGCGACGTGCAGGCCCTGCACCAGCCGGTCGACCCGGCCCAGCACGGAACCGGGGTCGGGGTCGGCGGCGTCCCACATGCAGGCCCGCAGCAGGCCGCGCAGGTGACCCATCGCGGCGGCCGCGGCGACGTCGTGGCCGACGACGTCGCCGATGGCCACCCCGACCGCGCCGTCGGGCAGCTGCAGCAGGTCGTAGAAGTCGCCGCCCACGTCCGCGGCGGTCGACGCGCTGACGTAGTGCGCCGCCGCGGCGACCCCGGGGATGTCGGGGAGCGTCGGCAGCAGCGACCGCTGCAGGGTCTCCGCGACCTGGTGCTCGGCCTGGTAGAGGCGCACGTTGTCCAGCGCCAGCGCGGCCCGGCGGGCGAGGTCCTGCACCAGGTCGACGTCGTGGTCGTCGAAGGGGCGCTCCTCGGACTGCCGCACCAGCGCCACCGCCCCCAGCACCCGGCGGCGGGCGATCATCGGCACCGCCAGCACCGAGCGGCCACCCAGGCGGTGGAAGGCCTCGCGGGTGCTCTCCCGCGCGAACACCTCGTCCAGCTCCGCGTCGGTGACCTCGGCCATCAGCACCGGCTGGCGGGTCTCCATCGCCTGCCGGCTCGGTGAGCCCGGCGTCAGGTGCAGCGCGTGCTCGGTGCTGATGGCGCGCAGCTCGTCGGGCAGGCCCCGGCGGTGCCGTGCGGCGGTCTCCTGCACGTCGCCGTGCGGGTCGACGACGGTGACGAACACCCAGTCGGCCAGCAGCGGCACGCACAGGTCGGCCAGCCGGTCCAGCAGCTCGGTCATGTCCAGCGTCGCGCTGAGCGAGCTGGTCGTCTCGGCCATCAGGCCCAGCCGCTCCTGCGCCAGCTCGGCCTCCTCGCGGGCCTCCTCGGCGTCGGCCCGGGCCTGCTCGGCCACGGCCTGGGCCAGCTCGGCCTCCCGGCGGGCGGCCTGCTCGGCGGCGAAGGCGGCCTCGCGCTCGCGCTCGACCCGCACCCGCTCGGTGACGTCGGTCTGCACCCCGACGAAGCTGACCAGCTCGCCGGCGCCGTCGAAGACCGGGCTGATCGACACCTGGTTCCAGAACGCGGTGCCGTCCTTGCGGAAGTTGAGCAGGGTCTCGGTCACCGGCCGGCGCGCGTCCAGACCCGCCCGGATGCGGGCCACGACGGCGCGGTCGGTGGCCGGCCCCTGCAGGAACCGGCAGTTGGCGCCGACGGACTCCTCGTAGGTGTAGCCGGTCACCCGGGTGAAGGAGGGGTTGACCCACACCAGCGGGTCGTCCTCGCGGCGCGGGTCGGTGATGGTGAAGCAGATGTCGGTGGCCAGCACCGCCCGCTCCCGCAGCGCCTGCAGCTGCGTCTCGTCGTCGACGCGGTCGGCGTCGATCTGCAGGAACACCACCAGCGCCAGCTGCTCGGCGTCGGGCACGGGGGACAGCGGGAACCCGGTGACCCAGAGCGTCCGGCCGGGCGACCCGTCGGCCGGGCTGAGCCGGACCGCCTCGCCGGACACCGGGGTGCCCTCGGCGACCAGCGACAGCGGGCTGCCCGAGCTGGCCAGCGGCTCCCCGCCCAGGTCGGTCAGCCCGGCGCTGGTGCCCCACTCGTCGATGGGCAGCGGCAGCCGGACGTCACCGGCCAGCTCGATGGCGGCGGTGTTGGCGTAGACCACGGTGCCGGCGTGCTGGTCGATGACCAGCACGGCCACCGGGACGTCGGCGAGCACCCCGGGCAGGGCCGAGCGGGCGCCGCCGCCGGACTGCGACACCACGGCGGCCGCGGCACCCACCGCACCGGCCTGCTGCTCGCGGCCGCGGTCCTGCCCGGCACCGGTGGCGGCACCGGCGGCGGCGTCCGCCACGACGGCTGCGGCCTCGGGAGGTACGTCCGCGGCGTCGGGGCCGGCGGGCTCGGGGGCCGGTGGCACGGGGCGATGGTACCGGGGGCGGCCCGGGGTGACCGGTCCGCCGATCGGGGGAACGGATGCGCCGGCCCGCTCGTGAGGCGGGTGCAGCTCCCGACGAGAGGACGACGACGATGGGCTTCCTGGACCGCCTCCTGGGGCGCGAACCCGCCCCCCGCCCCACCGCACCCCCGGCCGCGCCGCCCGCCGGCCCGCCGCGGTCGGCCGACGAGCAGGCGGTCGAGCGCTACCGGTACCTGCTGCGCACCGCCCCGCCGGACCAGGTCGAGGCCGCGCACGCCGAGGCCTTCGCGAAGCTCACCCCCGAGCAGCGCCAGCAGGTGCTCACCCAGCTCGGCGACGCCGTCCCGCCCGGTGAACGGCCCACCTCCGACGACCCGCAGCAGCTGGCCCGCGCGGCCACCCGGGCCGAGGTCCGCCAGCCCGGCACCCTCGAGCGCTCCTTCGGCGGCGGCGGCATGGGCGGGCGCGGCGGCCCGGGCTTCGGGTCGATGGTCGGCGCCTCGCTGCTGGGCACGGTCGCCGGCGTCGTCGTCGGCACCGCGGTGGCCGACGCCCTCTTCGACACCGGGGTCGGCGACGGCGGCCTGTTCGGCGGGGGCGACGAGGAGGCCTACGCGCAGGGCTACGAGGACGGCGGCGGCGGGGACCCCGGTGCCGACGCCGGTGGCGACTTCGGCGGCGGGGACTTCGGCGACTTCGGTGGTGGCGGCGACTTCTGATCGGCCGCGTCCCGCTCCACCTCGCCGAGGTGGCGCAGCCACAGCAGGCCGAGGACGGGCAGGGCGAGCGGGATGAACCCGTAGCCCTGCCCGTACACCGACCACACGGTGGCGTCGGGGAACGCGGCGCGGTCGGCCAGCGACAGCGTGCCCACGACGAGCACGCCGACCAGCTCGACCAGGCACGCCACCACGGCGGTGCGCCGCCCGCCGCGCCCGCCGCGCGCCAGGCCGACTGTGGCCACCACGTAGACCACCGCGGAGAACGCCGAGAGCAGGTAGGCGACCGGCGCCTCGTCGAACCGGGTGGCCAGCTGCACCGCGGCCCGGGCACCCGCCGCGAGGGCGAAGGTGCCGTAGACGGCGACCAGCACCCGGCCCGGGCCGCGGGCGCTGCCGGCGGCGTCGGAGGGCTCGGCGGCCGGGGCCCCGAAGCGGTCAGGCACCGGTGGCCTCCCACAGCTGCAGCAGGCGCCAGACCATCACGGAGACGACCAGCGCGGCGACGGCCAGCACCGTGCCGGCCCAGCGCGTGGGTTCGGAGCGCGCCCACAGCACGCCGGCGACCGGGACCAGCACCACGCTGATCAGGTAGGCCAGGAACGTGGCGGTCTCCGGCGGGCGCTGCCCACCGGCCATCGCGACGGCCACGAGCGCCAGCTGGACCAGGAGCACCGCCTCCAGCGCCCCGGCGGCGACCAGGTGCGCCAGGCCGGTGCGCCGGCGCAGCGCCGTGGACAGCCCGCCGAGGGCGGCCAGCACCAGCGCGACGACGCTGGCCAGGGCCACGAGGGGGGTGTTCACGCGGCCATCCTCCCAGCGTGCCGGCGGCGACCGGCGGGGGGCGACACGCCGAGGTCGTGTCCTCGGGTAACCGAATGCCGCCCGGCTCGTTCTCCCGGCACAGCGCACGCACAGCGGCGCGGCGCAGTCGCCGCGCCACCCGCCGTCGAGGAGAGCCCGTGCACAGGTACCGCCGAACCGTCGGACTGGTCGGGGGTGCCGCGCTCGTCGCCGGCGCCCTGTTCGCCAGCAGCCCCGCCTCCGCCGCACCCGCCAGCACCGCAGCGGCCCCCGTCCAGGCCTTCCTGGCCGACCAGCTCGGCACGCTCGCCGCCGGGTTGCCCACCACCGTCCTCGTGCACGGCACCGACGCCGCGGCCGCCCGGGCCGCCGTCGCCGCCACCGGCATGGACACCGTCACCGAGTTCGAGAAGATCGGCGTGGTGGTCGCCCGCGGCACCGCCGACCAGGTCGAGGCGGCGCGCACCCAGCCCGGCGTCACCTACCTCGAGGGCAACGCCCCGATCGAGTTCGCCGACTCCACGTCCAACATCGCCACCCGTGGCGCGGAGGCCGTCGACACCCTCACCGGGGCCGACGGCCTGCCGCTGGACGGCAGCGGGGTCTCGGTCGCGGTCATCGACTCCGGTGTCGACCCCACCCACCCCTACCTGCAGGACGCCGACGGCACCGACGCCGTCGTGGCCAACCTGAAGAGCATCTGCCTGGACGAGTCGACCACCACGACCGACTGCGTCGTGCCGGTGCCCGACCTGGTCGACACCGACACGATCTCCGGCGGCGGGCACGGCACGCACGTCAACGGCATCGTCGCCGGTCGGCCCACCACGCTCACCGACGGCACCCAGCTGCAGGGCGCGGCCCCCGGCGCCTCCCTGGTGTCCATCTCCACCGGCGCGGTGCTGCTCATCGTCGGCGCGGACTCCGCGCTGAACTGGGTGCTGGAGAACCACGACGCGCCCTGCGGCCCCGGCGTCAGCGCCGAGGTCTGCCCGCCGATCAAGGTCACCAACAACTCCTACGGCCCCACCGGCGGCGGCGCGTTCGACCCGAACTCGGCCACCGTGAAGCTGCAGCGGGCCCTCGTCGAGGAGGGTGTCGTGACCGTGTGGGCGGCCGGCAACGACGGCGGCGACGGCTCGACCTCGCTGACCAACCCGCCCGGCCAGGACCCGACCGGCGGCATCCTCTCCGTCGCCTCCTACTACGACGAGGCGACCGGCACCCGTGACGGCGTGGTGAGCGAGTACTCCTCGCGCGGTGCGGCGACCGACTCCTCGACCTGGCCCGACCTGTCGGCGCCCGGTGAGGACATCACGTCCTCCTGCCGGCTCTACCTGCCGATCTGCGCGACCGGCCTGGCCCCGCAGAACGGCCCCGGCCTGCTCGACGTCGGCACCTTCAACACCATCAGCGGCACCTCGATGGCGGCCCCGCACATCGCCGGCATCGTCGCCCAGCTGTTCCAGGCCGACCCGACCGCGACCCCGGCCGAGGTCGAGGCGGCCCTGGTGGGCACGGCCCACCGCTACACCGACGGCGCGGCCTACCAGACGGTCGGCGACCGGACGACGTCCTTCGACAAGGGCGCCGGCCTGGTCGACGTCGTCGCCGCCGTCGCGGCGCTGCGCGCCGGCTGACCGCACCGCTCCCCCCACCCGGCCACGGGGCGGGTGGGGGGAGCCCCGCGCGCCCGGCATGAACCGTCCGGGTCACCCAGGACGAAGGAGAGGCATGAAGACCGGAGACGTCGCTCCCGATTTCGAGCTGCCGGACCAGGACGGCCGTCCCCGGCGGCTGTCCACGATGCTGCAGGACGGACCCGTCGTCCTCTTCTTCTACCCGCTGGCCTCCTCCGGTGGGTGCACCACCGAGATGTGCACCGTCCGCGACGAGGCCGCCCGCTTCGCCGCCGTCGGGGCCCAGCGCGTGGGCATCAGCGAGGACAGCGTCGAGAAGCAGAAGGCGTTCGCGGACGGGAACGGCTTCGACTACCCGCTGCTGTCCGACGCCGACGGTGCGGTGTGCACCGCCTACGGCACCCACCGGGGGTGGAAGGCCGCCCCGGTCAAGCGGCACACGATCGTGATCGGCACCGACGGCCGGGTGCGCGACGTCATCAAGAGCGAGTTCAAGTTCGCCAAGCACGCCGACAAGGCGCTCGCCGCGCTGTCGCCGTCCTGACGCGGTGACCCGGCCGGGCGGTGGCCACTCCCCGCCCGGCCGGGTCCCCCCGGGGCCTCAGAGCCCGAGCTCGGCCCGGATCTCCGCGTCGTGCTCGCCGACGGCCGGCACGCGGCCCACCGCGCCCGGTGTGGCCGAGAAGCGCGGCGCGACGCCGGGCTGCACCACGCCGTCCACCTCGACGAAGACCCCGCGCTCGCGGTTGTGCTCGTCGGTGGTGGCCTCCAGCAGCGACCAGGCCGGTGCCACGCAGGCGTCGGTGCCGGCGAACACCTGCCACCACTCCGCGCGGGTGCGGCTCGCGAGGACCTCGGCGAACCGCTCCCGCAGCGCCGGCCACGCCGAGCGGTCCCGGCGGTCGGGGAGCGTGGGGTCGCCGGCCAGCCCCAGGCCGTCGAGCAGGGCCGCGTAGAACTGCTCCTCCAGCGCGCCCACGGCCAGGAACGTGCCGTCGGCGCAGGCGTAGACGTCGTAGAACGGGGCGCCGGTGTCGAGCAGGTTCACCCCGCGCTCGTCGGTCCAGGCGCCCGCGTCGAGCATCCCGTGGATCATCGTGGTGAGGACGGCGGTCCCGTCGACGATCGCTGCGTCGACGACCTGCCCCTCCCCCGCGGTGCGGGCGTGCAGCAGGCCGGCCACCACGCCCAGCGCCAGGAACACCCCGCCGCCGCCGAAGTCACCGAGCAGGTTGATCGGCGGCGCCGGCCGCTCGCCCGGCCGCCCGGTCGCCCCGAGCGCCCCGGTGAGCGCGACGTAGCCGATGTCGTGGCCGGCGCTGTGCGCCAGCGGGCCGGTCTGCCCCCAGCCGGTCATCCGGCCGTAGACCAGGGCGGGGTTGGCCGCGTGCGCCTGCTCCGGGCCCAGGCCCAGGCGCTCCATCACCCCGGGGCGGAAGCCCTCGAGCAGCACGTCGGCCCGGCCCACCAGCGCCCGGACGACGGCCAGGTCGCCGTCGTCCTTGAGGTCCAGGGCGATCGAGCGCTTGCCGCGGTCCAGCAGCGACGTCGCGCCCAGCGAGCCGACCAGCCCGCCGGCGCGGGCCCGCCGGTCGACCCGGACGACGTCCGCGCCGAGGTCGGCCAGGAGCATGCCGCAGAAGGGCCCCGGCCCCAGCCCCGCGAACTCCACCACCCGCACGCCCTGCAAGGGTCCGGCCACGCTGCCGCCTCTCGTCGTCGCTCCCCCACCCTGCCCCGCGGCGGTATCGGAAGCTTTGCACCCCCCGTCGGGCCGGACAGGCCTGGTCGAGCTTCCGATACCAGGGGGACGGCGGGTGGCATGCTGCCGCACCGTGCGGACCTACCTCGTGGTGGCCTGCGGCGGGGTGCTGGGGGCGCTGGCCCGCTGGGCGGTCTCCCTCGGGCTGCCGCACACCCCCGGCAGCTGGCCGTGGGCGACGGTCACGGTCAACCTGACCGGCTGCCTGGCCATCGGCCTGCTGCTGGCGGTGCTGCTCGCCCGCTCCCCCGGCCACCCCTGGCTGCGGCCCTTCCTGGCCACCGGGGTGCTCGGCGGGTACACCACGTTCTCCACCTTCGCCGTCGACGCCGCGCAGCTGGTCGAGGCCGGCCGCTGGCCCGTCGCGGCCGCCTACGTGCTGGTCAGCGCGCTGGGCGGGCTGCTCGCGGTGGTCGTGGGCCTGGCCGCCGGACGGCGGGTGGTCCGGTGACCGCGCTGTGGGTGGCCCTGGGCGCGCTGGTGGGTGCGCCGCTGCGGCTGGCCGCCGACCGGGCGGCCGCGCGGTGGCGGGGCACCGGCACCGTGGTGGGCATCCTCGCGGTCAACGTCGCGGGCAGCCTGGTGCTGGGCGCGGTGCTCGGCGCCCGGGACCTCGACCCGGCCGTGGTGGCGCTGGTCGGCACCGGGTTCTGCGGCACGCTGACCACCTTCTCGACGTTCGGGTACGACGTCGTGCGGCTGGTCGAGGAGCGCCGGGTCGGCCGGGCGCTGGGCTACCTCGGCGGGTCGCTGGTGCTCGGCCTGGCCGCCGCGGCGGTCGGGTACGCGGCCCTCCGCTGACCTGCGGCCGCCCCGGGTGCTCAGTAGGGTCGGGTGCGGTATGGCTGACAAGCAGAGGTCCGAGAGCCCCGTCGTCGTGGTCGCGAACCGGTTGCCGGTGGACCAGGTGGTCGCCGCCGACGGGTCGCTCAGCTGGACCCGCAGCCCCGGCGGCCTGGTCACCGCGCTGGAGCCCTTCGTGGCCGGCCGCGGCGGTGCCTGGGTGGGCTGGTCGGGCAAGGCCGGGGACGCCCCCGAGCCCTTCGAGTCCGGCGGCATGCACCTGGTGCCGGTGGGCCTGTCCGACGACGAGGTCGACCTCTACTACGAGGGCTTCTCCAACGCCTCGCTGTGGCCGCTGTACCACGACGTGGTCGAGAAGCCCGAGTACCACCGCACCTGGTGGAACGCCTACGTGCAGGTCAACCGCCGGTTCGCCGAGAAGGCCGCCGAGGTCGCCGCGCAGGACGCCATCGTCTGGGTGCACGACTACCAGCTGCAGCTGGTCCCGGCGATGCTGCGGCAGCTGCGCCCCGACCTGACCATCGGGTTCTTCCTGCACATCCCGTTCCCGCCCTACGAGCTGTTCACCCAGCTGCCCTGGCGCTACGCCATCGTCGAGGGCCTGCTCGGTGCCGACCTCATCGGCTTCCAGATGCCCGCCGGGGCGGCGAACTTCGTGCAGCTGGCCCGCCGGCTGCACGACCTGCCGACCAAGGGCAGCACGATCTCCTACGACGGGCGCACGGTCACCGCCAAGGCGTTCCCGATCTCCATCGACGTCGCCGACTTCGAGTCCCTCGCCCGCCGGCCCGAGGTCGTGGCCCGGGCGGCGGAGATCCGGCAGGAGCTGGGCAACCCGGAGAAGGTCATCCTCGGCGTCGACCGGCTGGACTACACCAAGGGCATCGCCGTCCGGCTCGAGGTCTTCCTGGAGCTGCTGGAGGACGAGCTGGTCGAGGCGCCGTCCACGGTGTTCGTGCAGGTGGCCACGCCCAGCCGCGAGCGGGTCGAGCACTACGTGACGATGCGCGAGACCATCGAGCAGCAGGTCGGCCACATCAACGGCGTCTTCGGCTCCACCTCCGGGCCCGCGGTGCACTACTTCAACCAGTCGATGCCGCGCGAGGAGCTCGCCGCCCTCTACCGCGCCGCCGACGTCATGCTCGTGACGCCCTACCGCGACGGCATGAACCTGGTGGCCAAGGAGTACGTCGCGGCCCGCAGCGACAACGGCGGCACGCTGGTGCTCAGCGAGTTCGCCGGCGCCGCCGCCGAGCTCAAGCAGGCCTACCTGGTCAACCCGCACGACAAGGACGGCGTCAAGAAGCAGCTCATGCGGGCACTGCGGGCCGACCCCGCCGAGGCGGCCAAGGCCATGAAGGCGATGCGCCGCTACCTGGCCAGGCACGACCTCGAGCACTGGGCCGGCTCGTTCTTCGCCGCGCTGCAGGCGGAGGCGCAGTGACCGCCGGCACCGAGGTCGTGGCCCGGCTGGCCGGCCGCCGGCCGCTGCTGGTGGCCACCGACTACGACGGCGTGCTCGCCCGGCTGCGCGACGTGCCCGGCGAGGCCGTGCCCGAGGAGTGGGCCCCGGACCTGCTGCGCCGGCTGGCCGGGGCGCAGGACGTCGTCGTCGCCCTGGTCAGCGGCCGCGGGGTCCAGGACCTGCGCGCGACCTCGGGGCTGGCCGAGCCGTTCCGGTTCATCGGCAGCCACGGCGCCGAGCACGACGACGGGCTCGACCCCGCCGTCGCCGCCGAGCGCGACCTGCTGGTCGACGCGCTCACCCCGCTGGTCGAGGCGGTCGAGGGCGCCCGGCTGGAGGTCAAGCCGGCCGCGGTCGCCGTGCACGTGCGCACCGTCGCCGACCGCGCCGCCGCCACCGCGCTGCTGGAGCGGGCCGCCGCGGCCGCCGGCCCGCACCACACCGCCAAGCCCGGCAAGGACGTCCTTGAGCTCGCCGTCACCGACGCCGACAAGGGGACGGCGGTGCTCCGGCTGGCCGAGCAGCTCGGCGCCGACGGCGTGCTCTACCTGGGCGACGACGTCACCGACGAGGACGCCTTCACCGCGCTGGCCCCCCGCACCGGGGCGGTGACGGTCAAGGTCGGGGACGGCGACACGGCCGCCCAGCTGCGGGTGGCCGACCTGGACGGCGTCCGGGAACTGCTGACCTCCCTCGCCGACGCGCTCGGGGCCTGACCCGTCGTCCACGACGGACAGGTGACGCACAGCTGGTCCTCACCTAGGTTCTGGGGGTGATCGGCAACCATCCCGGGCGGCTCCCGTGCCGCTGACCCGCCGCGGCTTCCTCGCCGGCGCGCTCGCGCTCCCGGCCGTGTCCACCCTCGCCGCGTGCGCGGGCACCGTCGTGCAACCCGGGGACCTCTCCCGGCTGCGGATGATGGTGCCGGCCAGCCCGGGCGGCGGGTGGGACACCACCGCCCGCACGCTGCAGCGGGTGATCCAGCAGACCGGCATCGCCCGCAACGTGCAGGTGTTCAACGTCGAGGGGGCCGGCGGCACCATCGGCATCGGCCAGCTCGCCCGCGAGGACGACGACGCGCTGCTGATGATGATGGGCCTGGTCATGGTGGGCGCCATCGACACCAACGACTCCACCACCCGGCTGGACGACGTCACCCCGATCGCGCAGCTGATCGCGGAGACCGAGCTGGTCGTGGTCCCCGCCGAGTCGCCCTACGACACGCTCGAGGACTTCGTCGCCGGCTGGGCGGCCGACCCGCGCGGCACCCCGATCGCCGGTGGCTCGGCCGGCGGCACCGACCAGATCCTGGCGGGGCTGCTGGCCCAGGCGGCCGGCATCGACCCCCGCGAGATCAACTACATCGCCTACTCCGGCGGCGGGGAGTCCCTGGCGGCGCTGCTGGGCAACCAGGTCGCCGCCGGCATCTCCGGCACCGCCGACTACGGCCCGCAGGTGGCCTCCGGCGACCTCAAGGGCATCGCGGTCTCCACCGCCGACCGGTCCAGCGCGGTGCCCGACGTGCCCACGATCATCGAGCAGGGCCTGGACGTCGAGGTCACCAACTGGCGCGGGCTGATGGCCCGGCCGGGCATGTCCGACGGCGCCCGCGAGGACCTCATCGCGCTGGTCGCCGAGGCGCACGACACCGACGAGTGGGCCCAGGCGCTGGACGCCAACGGGTGGCTGGACACCTTCCAGACCGGCGACGAGTACGGCGAGTTCCTCGCCGAGGAGGAGACCCGCGTGCGCCAGGTCCTCACCGAGATCGGGCTGATCCAGTGAACGAGAGCGAGGAGTCGGTCGCCGCGGAGGTGGCTCCGCAGCCCCGCACGGGCTTCCCCGGCGAGCTGGTCGGCGCGGTGCTGCTGGCCGCGCTGGGCGTCTACCTGCTGGTCGACGCCGGGGCCATCGCCATCCCGAACAGCTCGAACACGATCGGTCCGCGGTTCTTCCCCTACGCGGTGGGCGGGCTGACCCTGGCCACCGGCGCACTGCTGGCCATCCGGGTGCTGCGCGGTGACCGCGGCCCGGCCGACGACAGCGAGGACGTCGACCTCACCGCGCCCACCGACTGGCGGGCGGTGGCGGTCATCGCCGTCGCCTTCGCCGCGCACGCGCTGCTGATCAACGTGGTGGGCTGGCCGCTGGCGGTGGCGCTGATGTTCGCCGCGGTGGCCTGGGCCCTCGGGGCGGTCGGCGTCGTGCGGCCGTTCCTGGTCGGGCTGGTCGTCGGCTGCGTGGTGTGGATCGTCTTCGTCAAGGCGCTGAGCGTGGCGCTGCCCGGCGGGGTCGTCCTCGAGTTCCTGACGAGCTGGTTCTGATGGCGATCTCCGACCTGCTCGGCGGGTTCGCCGACGCCATCACCCCGGTCAACCTGTTCTTCGCGCTGCTGGGCGTGGTGCTGGGCACCGCGGTCGGCGTGCTGCCGGGCATCGGCCCGTCGATGACGGTGGCGCTGCTCCTGCCGGCCACGTTCGTGCTGGAGCCCACCGCCGCGCTGATCATGTTCGCCGGCATCTACTACGGCGGAATGTACGGCGGGTCGACCACGTCGATCCTGCTCAACACCCCCGGCGAGTCCGCGTCGATCATGACCGCGCTCGAGGGCAACAAGATGGCCAAGGCCGGCCGCGGGTCCGCCGCGCTGGCCACCGCGGCGATCGGGTCCTTCGTCGCCGGCACCATCGCCACGCTGCTGCTCGCGCTGGTCGCGCCCACCCTGGTCGACCTGGCCATCGGGGTGACCACCGCCGACTACTTCGCCCTCGCCGTGCTGGCCTTCGTGGCGGTGGCCACGGTGCTGGGGTCCTCGCCGCTGCGCGGGCTGGCGTCGCTGTGCCTGGGCCTCTACCTCGGCCTGGTCGGCACCGACGTGCTCACCGGGCAGGAGCGGTTCACCCTCGGCGTGCCGCAGCTGTCCGACGGCATCGACGTCGTCGTGGTCGCCGTGGCGCTGTTCGCGGTCGGGGAGTCCCTCTACGTGGCCAGCCGGCTGCGGAAGGGGTCGGTGCAGGTCATCGACCACAAGGGCAGCTGGATGACCCGGGAGGACCTGCGGCGGTCCTGGAAGCCCTGGCTGCGGGGGACGGCGCTGGGCTTCCCGTTCGGCGTCATGCCCGCCGGCGGAGCGGAGATCCCGACCTTCCTGTCCTACGCGACCGAGAAGAAGCTGACCAGGCACCCCGAGGAGTTCGGCAAGGGCGCCATCGAGGGCGTCGCCGGGCCCGAGGCGGCCAACAACGCCTCGGCGGCGGGCGTGCTGGTGCCGCTGCTGACGCTGGGCATCCCGACCTCGGCGACCGCGGCGATCATCCTGGCCGCGTTCCAGGGCTACGGCATCCAGCCCGGCCCCACCCTGCTGACCACCGAGGGCCCGCTGGTCTGGGCGCTGATCGCGTCGCTGTTCATCGGCAACGTCATGCTCATCGTGCTGAACCTGCCGCTGGTGGGGCTGTGGGTGAAGCTGCTCAAGATCCCCCGGCCCTACCTCTACGCCGGGATCCTGCTGTTCGCCTCGCTGGGCTCCTTCGCGGTGAACGCCGACCCGCTGGACCTGGTCATCCTGCTGGTGCTGGGCCTGCTCGGGTTCGCCATGCGCCGCTTCGGCTGGCCGGTGGCCCCGGCGGTCATCGGGCTGATCCTGGGGCCCATCGCCGAGACCAACCTGCGCCGGGCGCTGGCGATCAGCGACGGCGACCTGGGCGTGCTGGTGGACACGTGGTTCAGCCGGGTCGTGCTGCTGCTGGCCCTGCTCGCGCTGGTCGTCCCCGTCGTGCTGCGCGCGGTCCGGGGCCGGCGGGCCACCCCGGAGGAGGTCGCCCGGGAGCAGGAGGAGGACCGCGAGGTGCAGAAGGCCGCGAACCGGGAAGGGTGGGGGGCATGAGCGTCGTCGTCGTGGGCTACGTGCCCAACCCCCGTGGCCGGGCCGCACTGGAGCACGCCGTCGCGGAGGCGCACCGCCGCGACGCCCTGCTCGTGGTGGTCAACTCCTCGCGCGGCGACGCGCTCGTGGACGAGGAGTTCCTCCGGGGTGACCAGCTGCGCGCGCTGCACGACGAGCTGGCCGCCAGCGGGCTGCGCACCGAGGTCCGCCAGCCCGTCCGGGGCCGCGACGTCGCCGAGGAGCTGTCGGCCGTCTGCACCGAGACCGGCGCAGAACTGCTGGTCATCGGCCTGAAGCGGCGCTCCGCGGTGGGCAAGCTGCTCATGGGGTCGGCCGCCCAGCGCATCCTGCTCGACGTCGAGTGCCCGGTGCTGGGGGTCAAGAGCCCGCCCCGGGAGGGCTGACCGGGCCGTCGACGTGTCGACCGCCGCGGGGCGGTGACCCGCAGGTCGGGATGCGGTTCGGTGACATCGCCCCGCAGCGGCTCAAGGTGTGACCGGTGTGACCGTTGTGACGCCTGTGACCGGCACGAGGCCGGCACGTCGCCCTGGAGTCCGCCGTGCGCTGGTTCACCGACCGGTCCGTGTCCGTCAAGATCGGCGCGATCGTCGCCGTCGTCTGCCTGATGGCGGCCGCCCTCAGCGGGCTGGCCCTCTCGCGCCTGTCCTACCTGCGGGCCGAGGCCAACGACCTGTACCACGGCCACATCGTCCAGCTGGTCGCCCTCGGCGAGCTGCAGCGCGCCTACCAGGGCGACCGCGCCCGCTACGCCGGCTACGCCCTGCTCAGCGAGGCCGACCGGGTGGACATGAAGGCCGAGCTGGCCGAGCGGCGCACCGACATCGACGCCAAGATCGAGGACTACGGGCAGCTCGCGATCGACCCGTCGGCCTGGGCGCAGTTCCGCTCGGACCTGCAGACCTACTACACGATCGCCGACCAGCAGCTGGTCGGCGCGGCCGACTCGGGCAACGAGGCCGGTGTCGCGATCGTGCTGACCGGGTCGCTGCAGTCGGCCGTGGACGCGGTGATGGACGACTTCTCCGCCGAGTCCGAGCGCTCCAGCACCGAGGCCGCCGGGCAGATCGTCGAGACCGACGCGGCAGCCGGCCGCGCGGTGTGGATGCTCGTCGCCGGGCTGGTGCTCATGGTGGCCCTCGGGTCGGGCCTGGCCTGGGCCGTGGTCCGGGGCATCCGGCGGTCGGTCCGCTCCGTGCAGGGCTCGCTGGAGGCCCTCGAGCGCGGTGACCTCACCGTCGCCCCGACCGTGTACTCCGGCGACGAGCTGGGCCGGATGGCCGGGGCCCTGGGGACCGCGCAGACCAACCTGCGCTCGCTGATGGCCTCGGTGGTCGGGTCGGCCGACGCGGTGGCCGCCTCGAGCGAGGAGCTGTCGGCCTCGGCCGCCCAGATCGCCGCCTCGGCCGAGCAGACCAGCGTGCAGTCCGGCGTGGTCTCCGGCTCGGCCGACGAGGTCTCCCGCTCGGTCGCCACGGTCGCGGCCGGTGCCGAGGAGATGAGCGCGTCGATCCGGGAGATCGCGCAGAACGCCAACGAGGCCGCCCGGGTGGCCGCGGAGGCCGTCACCGAGGCCGAGGAGACCAACCAGACCATCCAGAAGCTGGGCCTGTCGTCCAAGGAGATCGGCGACGTGGTGAAGGTGATCACGTCGATCGCGGAGCAGACCAACCTGCTGGCGCTGAACGCCACCATCGAGGCGGCGCGGGCCGGTGAGGCGGGCAAGGGCTTCGCCGTGGTGGCCAACGAGGTCAAGGAGCTGGCGCAGGAGACGGCGCGGGCGACGGAGGACATCGCCCGGCGGGTGGAGGCGATCCAGGCCGACACCGGTGGTGCGGTGGCCGCGATCGGGCGGATCGGTGAGGTCATCGGGCAGATCAACGACTACCAGCTGACCATCGCCAGCGCCGTGGAGGAGCAGACGGCCACCACGAACGAGATGTCCCGCAGCGTGGCCGAGGCCGCCGGTGGCAGCACCGAGATCGCCGCGACCATCACCGGCGTCTCGGCCGCGGCGGGGACGACGACGCAGGCGCTCGGGCAGACCCGGGTGGCCGTCGACGAGCTGGCCCGGATGGCCGGGGAGCTGCGGACGACGGTGGGCACGTTCACGTGGTGACCGAGACGGTGGTCGAGGGCGGCCGGCAGGTCCGGCGCAAGCGGGGGCTCGCGTACCGGTCGCTGCGGTACAAGGGGCTGTTCCTGGGCGGGGTGGTGCTGGCCGCGGTCGGCGGGCTGCTGGCCGCGCTGGTCGTCGGCAACGCCGCCATCGGGGCGTCGTCGAGCCGGCTGGAGGCGCTGACGTCGGCCCGGACCGCCGTCCTGGAGCTCGGCAACCGCACCAGCGACCTGCAGGTCGAGGCCTACGAGGCGCTGGTCCGGGCCGACCCGCAGAGCCAGCGCGACCAGGTGGCCGGGCTGGCGGGCCAGGTCGAGGACCTGGTGGCGCAGCTGACCGCCGTCCCGGCCGACTCCGCGGCCCGGCCGCTGGCCGAGGGCCTGGCCGGCACCGTCACCGACTACGCGCGCACCGTGGTGGCCTTCGTCGACGACGCGGTCGCCGACCAGGACGCCGCCCGGCCGCGGTGGACCGAGGTGCAGGCCGCCGAGGACACCGCGGGCAAGGCGGTCGCCGAGGCCGCCGACGCACTCAGCGCCGACCAGGCCACCGCGCAGGCCGCCCTGGACCGCACGCTGCTGGTGACCACCTGGGTGGGCCCACTGGTGGCCCTGCTCGGCCTGGCCGTCGTGGCCCGGGTGGGCAAGGCGACCTACCTGTCGGTCGTGCGCCCGGTCGGCCGGCTCAAGCGGGGCCTCGAGGCGCTGGCCGACGGCGACCTCACCGCCGACCTCGGGGTCCGCGGCACCGACGAGATCGGCCAGATGGGCCGCACCCTGCAGCGCGCGCAGACCTCGCTGCGGGAGGTCATCGGCTCGGTGGTCACCTCGGCCGCGGCGGTCGCCGCCGCCAGCTCCGAGCTGGCGGCCTCGGCGGCGCAGATCTCCGCGTCGGCCGAGCAGACCTCGGGCCAGTCCGGCGCGGCGAGCTCGGCCGCGGAGGAGGTGTCCCGCTCGGTGGCCACGGTGTCCGCCGGCGCCGAGCAGATGGGCGCCTCGATCCGGGAGATCGCGCAGAACGCCAACGAGGCCGCGCGCGTCGCCGCGGGCGCGGTCAGCGAGGCCGCCGCCACCAACGAGACGATCGCCCGGCTGGGTGCGTCGTCCCAGGAGATCGGCGACGTGGTCAAGCTGATCTCGGCCATCGCCGGGCAGACCAACCTGCTCGCGCTCAACGCCACCATCGAGGCCGCGCGGGCCGGCGAGGCCGGCAAGGGCTTCGCGGTGGTCGCCGACGAGGTCAAGCAGCTGGCGCAGGAGACGGCCCGCGCCACCGAGGAGATCACCCGGCGGGTCGAGGCCATCCAGTCCGACACCGGCGGCGCGGTCGAGGCGATCGGCCGGATCGGCGCGGTCATCGAGCAGATCAACGACTACCAGCTGACCATCGCCAGCGCGGTGGAGGAGCAGACCGCGACGACCGCGGAGATGACCCGCTCGGTCGCGGGTGCGGCGACCGGCACCGCGCAGATCACCGCCAACATCGACGGCGTCTCCGGTGCCGCGCGCTCCACGACGCAGGCCCTGGGCCAGAGCCAGCTCGCCGTCGACGAGCTGGCCCGGATGGCCGGGGAGCTGCGGGCGACCGTGGCGACCTTCCGGACCTGAGCCGCCTCAGACCTGGAAGGAGCGGCGGGACAGCCCCATCATCCAGCCCTCGACCGTGGTGGTGGCCGGGGTCTCGGGGTCGTCGGCGGCACCGAGGGTGACGAACAGCGGGCTGAGGTGCTCGACCGTCGGGTGGGCGTAGGGCAGCCCGGGGGCGTCGGCGGCGTAGCGGGCCAGGCCCTCGACGTCGCCGGCGGCCAGCAGCTCGGCGGCCCAGGCGTCGAAGTCGCGCGACCAGCCCGGGACGGTGCCCGAGGCGATCGACTCCCGGGTCAGGAACGGCAGCCCGTGGGTCATGAAGCCCGAGCCGATCACCAGCGTGCCCTCGGCGCGCAGTTCGCGGATGCGCCGGCCGAGGTCGAGCAGCCGGTGCGGGTCGTGGGTGGGCAGGCTCAGCTGCAGCACCGGGACGTCGCCGAGGGGGTACATGACCTTGAGCGGGACCCAGGCTCCGTGGTCCAGGCCGCGGCTGCGGTGCTCGTGCACCGTCTCGCGGTCGGGCATCGCCGCGGCCACCCGGCGGGCCAGGTCGGAGGCGTCGGGCGTCTCGTAGGTCATCTCGTAGTACCGGCGGGCGAACCCGCCGAAGTCGTAGACCAGCGGGGTCGCGGCGGCCGACGAGGAGATCGACAGCGGCGCGGACTCCCAGTGCGCGCTCACGATGAGCACGTCCTTGGGCTTGGGCATCGAGAGCGCCCAGGTGTGCAGCTCGCGCATCCAGGGGCCGTCGTCGAACAGCGGGGGCGCGCCGTGGCTGAGGTAGAGGCTGGGCAGGGCCCCGTCGCCGTCGCTCCAGGTGCGCTGCTCGCGGGCCGCGGGGAGCGCGTCGACGAGGAACTCGTCGAAGGCGCCGGCCGGCACCCGGGGATCGAAGATCGAGGTCATGGCCGGGACCGTACGCCGATGTGCTTGAGTCTTCAAGCATTGTCCCGCCCCCCTCGTCGTGGTGAACGAAACTCGATAGGACGCAATACTTCACGCCGCCGTGCCGAAATGGTGCGTGGACCCGCCGCCCGGGTCCCGGACGGGGGATGTTCCACGTGGAGCGAGCACAGGTGCTGCGCCGGTGGGTGCGCGGCGCCCTGCTGCTCGTGCTCCTCGGCGGCGCGTTCGTCGCCCTGGCGCCCGGCCCGTCGACGCCCCTCGGACGGCCGGTGCTCGTCGAGGCCAGCGACAGCGACCCGCTGCCGCCGACCAACGTGGTCATCACCCCCGGCAACGGGGAGTTCACCCGGGTCAGCTGGACGGCGTCGACCGAGCCCAACCGCAGCGGCTACGTAGTGAGGCTGGGCTCCTACCAGACCACCGTCACCGGGACCTCCACGACCGCCGCCATCACCGGGCTGACGAACGGCACCGACTACACCGTCGAGGTCTACACCCGGACCAGCTACGGCTTCCTCAACCTGGCGAGCGCGACCGGCACCGTCCCGGCGACCGCCACCAGCTACCCCCGGGACGGCGTGGCCCCGGCCGCGCCGACCGGGGTGACCGCGGTGCGCGGCGACGGTCGGGTCACCGTCTCGTGGGCGGCGAACACCGAGTCTGACCTGGCCGGCTACCGGGTGCTGCGGGACGGGACGCCGGTCAGCGGCACCCTCACCGCCCGCACCTACACCGACACCGGGCTGGTCAACGACACCACCTACCGCTACACGGTGCAGGCGGTCGACGTGTCCCGGCAGTGGTCGGCGTCGTCCTCCCCGGCCGTGGCCGCCACCCCCACCGACCTGACCCCGCCGGCCACCCCGACCGGCTTCCTCGCCGAGCGGGGCGACAGCCAGGTGACGCTGTCCTGGGCCGCGAACACCGAGCCCGACCTGGCCGGCTACCGCGTGCTGCGCAACGGCGTCGAGGTGGGCATCGTGCCCGCCGGGACGCAGGCGTGGACCGACACCGGGCTGACCAACGACACGACCTACCAGTACGCGGTGCTCGCCGTCGACACCCACGGCAACCGCTCCGCCCCCACGAGCAGCGTCAACGCCACCCCGACCGACCTGACGGCGCCCTCGGCCCCGACCGGGCTGACCGCGACCCGCGGCGACGGCCGGGTCGACCTGACCTGGACGGCGAACCCCGAGCCCGACCTGGCCAGCTACCGGCTGCTGCGCGACGGCCAGGAGGTGGCGGTGATCGCCGCGGGGACCACCTCCTACGCCGACACCGGGCTGGTCAACGACCGCAGCTACGCCTACCGGCTCGCCGCCGTCGACACCCACGCCAACCGCTCGGCGCCCAGCGCCGCGGTGACCGCGACCCCGACGGACCTCACCCCGCCGGCCCCGCCGACGGGTCTGGCCGCCGTCCGCGGCGACGGCCAGGTGGCCCTGACCTGGACGGCGAACTCCGAGGCGGACCTGGCCACCTACCGGGTGCTGCGCGACGGCACCGAGGTCGCCACGGTCACCGGGACGTCGTACACCGACACCGGCCTCGTCAACGACCGCAGCTACGCCTACCGGGTCGTCGCCGTGGACACCCACGGCAACCGGTCGGTGCCCTCGGCGGCGGTGTCGGCCACCCCCACCGACCTCACCCCGCCGTCCGCGCCCACCGGGCTGGTCGCCGTCCGCGGCGACGGCCAGGTGGCCCTGACCTGGACGGCGAACCCGGAGACCGACGTCGCCACCTACCGGGTGCTGCGCGATAGCACCGAGGTCGCCACGGTCACCGGGACGTCCTACACCGACACCGGGTTGGTCAACGACCGCAGCTACGCCTACCGGGTCGTCGCCGTGGACACCCACGGCAACCGGTCGGCCGCCTCCGACCCCACCGTCACCGCCACCCCGACCGACTTCACGCCCCCCGCCGCGCCCACCGGGCTGGCCGCGGCCCGCGGCGACGGCCGGGTCACGCTGTCCTGGACCGCGAACCCCGAGCCGGACCTGGCCTCCTACCGGGTGCTGCGCGACGGCACCGAGGTCGCGACCGTCACCGGCGCGACCAGTTGGACCGACACCGCGGTGGTCAACGACACCGCCTACACCTACCGGCTGGTCGCCGTGGACACCCACGGCAACCGGTCCGCGCCCTCGACCGCGGTGTCGGCCACCCCGACCGACCTGACCGCACCGGGTACGCCCACCGGGTTCACCGCCGTCCGGGGCGACGGCCGGGTGGACCTGACCTGGACCGCCAACCCCGAGACCGACGTCGTCGGGTACCGGCTGTTCCGCGACGGCGTCCTGCTCGCCACCGTCAGCGGCACCTCCTGGACCGACACCGCGGTGACCAACGACGTCACCTACGCCTACCGGCTGGCCGCGGTCGACGGCCACGGCAACGTCGGGGTGGCCACCGCCGCGGTGCCCGCCACCCCGACCGACCTGACCCCGCCGGCCGTGCCCACCGGGCTCGCGGCCACACGAGGTGACGGCCAGGTGGTGCTGACCTGGACCGCCAACACCGAGCCGGACCTCGCGTCCTACCGGGTGCTGCGCGACGGCACGGAGATCGCCACGGTCACCGGCACCACCTACACCGCCACCGGGCTGACCAACGACCGGGCGACGTCGTTCGCCCTCGTCGCGGTCGACACCCACGGCAACCGGTCGGCCGCCTCGGCGCCGGTCGGCGCCACCCCCACCGACCTCACCGCCCCCGGCGCACCCACCGGTGTCGCCACCGACCGCGGCGACGGGCAGGTCACCCTCAGCTGGGCCCCGAGCCCCGAGCCCGACGTGGTCGGCTACCGGGTGCTGCGCGACGGGGTGCAGGTCGCCACCGTCACCGGGACCACCTACACCGACACCGGCCTGACCAACGACACCGTCCACCGGTACTCCGTGGTGGCCGTCGACGGGCACGGCAACGCGTCCGGGCCCTCGGCCGGCGTGGACGGCACCCCCACCGACCTCACCGCCCCGGCCGCCCCCGCCGCGCTGACCGCGCAGCGCGGGGACGGGCAGGTGGTGCTCAGCTGGGCCGCGGGCACCGAGCCCGACCTCGCGTCCTACGCCGTGCTCCGGGACGGCGTGCAGGTCGGCACGGTCACCGGGACGTCGTTCACCGACACCGGGCTGACCAACGACACCGCCTACCGGTACGCCGTCGTCGCCGTCGACGGGCACGGCAACCGCTCGGCGCAGGCCACGGTCACCGCCACCCCCACCGACCTGACCCCGCCGGCCGCCCCGACCGCGCCGACGGCCACCGCCGGCGAGCGCACCGTCACCGTCACCTGGACCGCGCCGGCCGACACCGACGTCGTGGGCTACCGCGTGCTGCGCGGCGGTGCGGTCGTGGCCGCCACCACCGGCGCCTCCGCCACGGTGACCGGCCTGGCCCCGGGCACCGCGGTGGACCTGCAGGTCGTCGCCGTCGACGGGCACGGCAACGTCTCCCCGGTCTCGGCCACCGTCACCGCCACGCCCTACGACAGCACCGCCCCGGCCGCGCCGACCGCCCTGGCCGCCCGCCCGGGCAACACCGCGGTCACCCTCACCTGGACCGCGCCCGCCGACGTCGACCCGCTCACCTACCGGGTCCTCCGCGACGGCGTGCAGGTCGCGACCGTCACCGGGACCTCGGCCACCGACGGCGGGCTGGTCAACGGGACCTCCTACGCCTACACCGTCCAGGCGGTCGACCCCAGCGGCAACGTCTCCCCGGTGTCGGCCACGGTCGTCGTCGTCCCCGTCGTCGGCACGGTGCCCGCAGCGGGGTCGGGCGACACCGGGGCGCTCGCGGTCAGCTCCGACGGCCGGTACGTCGTCACCGGCACCCGGGCCCGGCTGGAGGCCTCGGACACCAACACCGCCTACGAGCTGTACCGGATCGACCGGGTCGCCGGCACCGCCACCCGCATCGCCCCGCTGCCGGCCTCGGCCACCGCCGCCGACGCCACGAACTCCGCGGCCCCGGCGATCAGCGACGACGGGCGGTACGTCGCGCTGGCCACGACCGCGGCGCTGGTCCCCGCCGACACCAACGGCCGGGCCGACGTCTACCGGCTGGACACGGTCACCGGTACCTGGGCGCTGGTCAGCGTCCCGGCCGGCGGCCGGGTCAACGCCTCCGTGGCCGGCACGGTGCTGCAGACGGCGTCCGCGGTCTACGCGACCAGCCCGGCCGTGGTGATCAGCGGCGACGGCGACCTGGTGCTCTTCTACTCCGCCCGCAACGACCTCGGCCCGGTCGACGGCAACGGCGTGGTCGACCTCTACGCCAAGCGGCTGTCCACCGGCGCGGTCACCCGCGTCTCGGCCACCGCCTCGGGCGGGGAGCTGACCCGCCAGGTCGCCGGCCCGGCGCTGGCCATCACCCCCGACGGCCGGTACACCCTCTTCCCGGCCACCGGCTCCGGCGGCCCCGTCGTGCTCTACCGGGCCACCCTGACCGGCGGCGCCGACCCGGTCGTGGTCAGCACCGTCGGCAGCACCCCGGTCGCGGTCGCCCGGGACACCGGGGACGTGGACATCTCCGACGACGGCCGGTACGTGGTGTTCTCCACCTCGGCCAAGCCGACGGCGCCGACCAGCTCGTGGTCGACCCAGCTGGCCTACCGCAAGGACACCGTCACCGGCGCGGTGGCCGCCCTCGGTGACGGCCAGACCGGCGCGTGGGAGCACCAGCTGGCGCTGGACCCGACCGGCCGGTACGCGTTCTTCACCACCGCCGCGGCGCCCACCGGCGACACCAACGGCCACACCGACACGTTCCGGCGGGACCTGGTCACCGGCACGCTCACCCTGGTGACCGCCGACGCCGACGGCCGCCCGGTGAGCGGTCCGACCGGTGCGGTGGCGCCGACCGAGTACGGCCGCCCGGTCGCGGTGACCGGTGACCTGGTCGTGCTCACCACGTCGCAGGCGCTGCTGCCCGCCGACACCAACCGGCTGCGCGACCTCTACGTCAAGGACCTGGGCAGCGGGGTGGTGCAGTCGCCGGTGCCCGGCTGACCGCTCAGCGCAGCCAGACGGCCTGGTAGGGCGCCAGCTGCACCGCGCCGTCGGCGATCCGCGGGCCGGCGCCGGTGAGGTGGTCGACCACGGTCGCCGGGTCCAGGCCCAGCTCCCGCAGCAGGTCCAGCGGCACGTGCCGGGGGCCGGGCGCGACGTTGTAGGCGCCGAGCACCGTGCCCAGCGGGTGGTGCCGGGCCACCAGCAGGACGGCGGGGTCGCGCGGGTCCAGCACCGTGGCCGGCACCGAGGCGTGGAGCTGGGGCAGCGTGGTGCGCGCCCGGACCAGTGCGGCGATGCCCTCGGCGATCGCCGGCGAGTCGGGCACCGGCCGGTCGTCGGGACCCCAGGTCAGCCGGGGCCGGTGCGCCCAGCGGTTGTCGTCGGCGTGCCCGGGTTCCTCGGCCCACCGCGGGTCGTTCTGCAGGCCCAGCTCGTCGCCGGACCACAGCACCGGGATGCCGCCGAAGCCCAGCACCACGGCGTGCGCCAGCAGCACCCGGGCCGCCGCCTGCGGGTCCCAGGCACCCGCGCCGGCCAGCGAGGCCGCCGTCCCGGAGATGCGCCGGTCGCCGGTGGCCGGGTTCTCCCCGAACACCAGGCCCTGCGCCCAGGACTGCCAGAACTGCCCCGAGTACCAGTCGGACAGGAAGCGGCGGTGCTCGTACCCGTCGATGCCGACCGCCGCGGCGTCGCCGTCGTCGATGGCCCAGCCGATGTCGTCGTGGCAGCGCACGTAGGTGACCCACGCGGTGGTCGAGGGCGGCGCCGGCAGCTGCTGCAGGGCGTGCGAGGCCAGCACGGCGTCCCGGCTGGCGAGCATCGACCAGACCTGCACCATGAGCCCGTTGTGGTAGGCCAGGTCGCTGACCTTGCCCCAGTGCTCGCCGGTGCCGAGGTAGGGCATCAGGTCGCGCGGGCCGACGATGGCCTCGGCCTTGAACAGCAGCGCGGGGCAGGCGATCCGGGCGACCGTGCGCAGCGCCTGGGTCAGCGCGTGCACCTCCGGCTGGTTCTGGCAGTCGGTGCCCAGCCGCTTCCAGGTGAAGGCGATGGCGTCCAGCCGCAGCACCTCCACGCCGCGGTTGGCCAGGTCCAGCACGACGTGGGCGTACTCGCACAGCACGTCGGGGTTCGCGAAGTCGACGTCCCACTGGTAGCTGTTGAACGTCGTCCAGACCCAGCCGTCCAGGTCGTCGTCCCAGGTGAAGTTGCCCGGCGCCAGGTCGGGGAAGACCTCGGGCAGGGTGGCCTCGTACGCGTCGGGCTGGGTGCGGTCGGCGAAGACGTGGAAGTAGGCCCGCTTCACCGGGTCGCCGGCCTTGGCCGCCAGCGCCCACGCGTGGGTGTCGGCGACGTGGTTGAGCACCAGGTCCAGGCACAGGCTCATCCCCCGGCCGCGCAGCTCGCGGGTGAGGGCGGCCAGGTCCTCCATCGTGCCGAGGTCGGGCCGGACCGAGCCGTAGTCGGCCACCGCGTAGCCGCCGTCGTCGGGCGGCGGCCCGGGGGTGAGCAGCGGCATGAGGTGCAGGTACCGGACGCCGAGGGACTCCAGGTAGGGCACCCGGGCGGCGACCGCGGCCAGGTCGCCGGCGAACCGGTCGGCGTAGGCGGCGTAGCCCAGCACGTCGGGCCGCTGGAACCAGTCGGGGGCCAGCGAGCGGCGCAGGTCCAGGGCGTGCAGCTCGTCCTCGCGGGCGGCGAAGGCCTGCGCCGCGGCCAGCAGCAGCCGGTCGGCGACCGCGGCGGGGTCGGGGTAGAGGGGGGTCAGGCCGGCCAGCAGGTCGGGCAGCCACCGGTCGACGCGGGCGGTGAACAGCTCGCGCCGGTGCGCGGGGAGGTCGGCGAGGACGGCGTCGACGGCAGGCACCGGAGCAGCATCGCAGCCCAGCTCAGGACGGGGGCGACCAGCGCCGGGCGGACAGCCGCCCGACCAGGGTGGCGAGCTCGGCGCGCAGCCGCGGCAGGTCCTCGACCGCCTCGCCCAGCACCCGCTCGGCGGCGTCGCCGGCGCCGGCCTCGGCCAGGGCGGTGCGCCCGGACCCGGTGGCGCTGACCTCGACCCGGCGGCGGTCGGTGGTCGAGCGCTCGCGGGCCACGTGGCCCTGCCGCTCCAGGCGCTCGAGCACGCGGCTCATCGTCTGGTCCTCGACCTGCATGGCCTGGGCCAGCTCGCGCTGCGAGCGCGGGGCCGTCGACAGCAGGTGCAGCACGGCGAAGCTGGCGTGGTTGAGGTCCCACTGCGCGAGGTGGGAGTCCCAGGCGTGCTCGGCCAGCCGGGCGGCGGTGGACAGCAGCCGGCCGGTGGCCCAGCCGGACAGGTCGGACGACTGCGGCACGCGCTATCTCCCCCGTCGAATGGTCAGCAAGCTGAGCATCATCTACCGTTCGCTCAGCAGGCTGATCATTGTGGCCCCCAGGAGTGCGCCGTGCCCGAGAAGACCCCTCCCCGCCGCCCGCTGCGGTGGCTGCTGCCCGCCCTCCTCGTGGTCGGCTGGCTGGCCCTGTCCGGCGTCGCCGGCCCGTACAGCGGCAAGCTCTCGGAGGTCCAGTCCAACGACCAGAGCGCGTTCCTGCCCGGCTCCGCGGAGTCCCAGCGGGTGGCGGAGCTGTCGGCCGGCTTCGGCGACTCCGACTCCTTCCCGGCCTTCCTGCTGGTGGAGTCCGGCAGCGCGCTCACCCAGGACCAGCTCGCCGCGTTCGGCACGTTCGCGCAGTCGGTACCCGGCGTCGAGGTCGCCGACGGCCGCACGGTCGGTGACTTCCTGGTGCCCGGGCCGATCCCGGTCATCCCCAGCGAGGACGGCCGGGCCGCGCTGGCGCTGGTCTCCTTCGACGCCGGTGAGCTGTCGGCCCAGCTGCCCGACGGCGAGAGCCCGATCACGGTGGCCGTGCAGCAGATCCGCGCCGCCGAGCCCGACCTCGCCGGCGCCACCGTGTACGTCGCCGGGCCCGCCGCCACCACCGCCGACCTGGTCAGCGCGTTCGGCGGCATCGACGGCACCCTGCTGCTGGTCGCCGGCATCGCCGTCCTGGTCATCCTGCTGGTGGTCTACCGGTCGCCGGTGCTGCCGTTCTTCGTGCTGCTCACCGCCGGGTTCGCGCTCACCACCGCCAGCCTGGTGGTCTACCTGCTCGCCGACGCCGGCGTGGTCACCCTGGACGGCCAGGGCCAGGGCATCCTCTCGATCCTGGTGGTCGGTGCGGCCACCGACTACTCGCTGCTGCTGGTCGCCCGCTACCGCGAGGAGCTGCGCCGGCACGACGACCGCTACGACGCCATGCGCCGGGCCTGGCGCCAGACGCTCGAGCCGGTGCTGGCCAGCGCGGCCACCGTCGTCCTCGGGCTGCTCTGCCTGCTGCTGGCCGACATCGGCCCCACCCGCGGCCTCGGGCCGGTCACCGCGGTCGGCATCGTCGCCGCGGTGCTGGCCGCGCTGACCTTCCTGCCCGCCCTGCTCGTGCTCCCCGGCCGGACGTCGTCGGGCGAGCACGGCCGCTGGGTGTTCTGGCCCGCGGTGCCGCACGTGGGCTCGCGGGGCCCGGAGTCGACCGGCGCGTGGGCGAGGGCCTCCCGGCTGGTCGGTCGCCGTCCGGTCGCGGTCGGCGTGCTCAGCGCGCTGGCCCTGCTGGTGCTGGCCGCCTTCGCCCCCACCCTGCCCAGCGACGGCGTCCCGCAGAGCGACACCTTCCTGGACCGGGTGGAGTCCGTCGTCGGCGGCGAGGCGCTGGCCCGGCACTTCCCGGCCGGGTCGGGCTCGCCCACCCTGGTCGTGGCGCCGCAGGCCGACCTGGCCGCGGTGACCAGCGCGGTGCAGGCCGCCGGCGGCGTCTCGGCGGTGCAGCCCACCGTCGACCAGGCCACCGGCCGGCCGCGGGTGGTAGGCGGCCTGGTGCAGCTGCAGGTCACCCTCGACGACCCGGCCGACTCCCCGGCCGCCGAGGACGCCGTCGCGGCGCTCCGCACCGACCTGGACGCCGTCTCGCCGGACGTCCTGGTCGGTGGGACGACGGCGCAGGCGCTGGACGTCAGGGACATCTCCACCGCCGACCGCGACCGGATCATCCCGGTGATCCTGCTGGTGGTCTTCGTGGTGCTGGCCCTGCTGCTGCGCTCGCTGGTCGCCCCGCTGCTGCTGCTGGTCTGCAACGTGCTGTCCTTCGCGGCCACCCTGGGCGCGGCCGCGCTCGTCTTCGACCACGTGCTCGACCTGCCCGGCGGCGACCCGACGGTGCCGCTGTACGCCTTCGTGTTCCTGGTCGCGCTGGGGATCGACTACTCGATCTTCCTGATGACCCGGGTGCGCGAGGAGTCGCTGCACCGGGGCACCCGGGCCGGGGTGCTCACCGGCCTGTCGGTCACCGGCGGCGTCATCACCAGCGCGGGCATCGTGCTGGCCGCGACCTTCGCCGCGCTGGGCGTGCTGCCGATCCTCTTCCTGCTGCAGATCGCGTTCCTGGTCGCCTTCGGCGTCCTGCTGGACACCTTCGTCGTCCGCTCGCTGCTGGTCCCGGCCGCGGTGCTGCTGCTCGGCCGGAGGGTCTGGTGGCCCAGCGCGCTGGCGAAGGCGGAACCCCCGTCGGAGCCGCACCCCGAGCCCGCCCTGGCCCGCGGCTAGGCCTGCCAGCGGTACTCGAGCTCGGGGCGGCCGGCGCCGCCGTACCGCGGCTGGCGGGTGACCAGGCCGGTGTCGGCCAGGTGCTCGAGGTAGCGGCGGGCGGTGATCCGCGAAGCGCCGATGGCCTCGGCCGCCTCCCCGGCGCTCACCCCGTCCCGCGACCGGACGACGGCGACCACCGCGTCGAGGGTCTCCCGGCCCATGCCCTTGGGCAGCGCGGCCGGGCGGGCCGGGCGGACGTGGTCCAGCGCGCGGTCGACGGCGTCCTGGCCGGCCACGTCGCCCTCGGCGCGCAGCACGGCGCGGTGCTCGGCGTAGGCGGACAGCCGGTCGCGCAGCGCCGACCCGGTGAACGGCTTGAGCAGGTAGCCGACCACCCCGTGCGCGGCCGCCGCCCGGACCGTGGCCAGCTCCCGCGCCGAGGTCACGGCCAGCACGTCGACGTCCCGGCCGGCCGCGCGCAGCCGGCGCAGCAGCTCGGTGCCGTGGGTGTCGGGCAGGTTCATGTCCAGCAGCACCAGGTCCACGGCGGTGCGCCCGAGCGCGTCCCACGCCGCCCGGCCGGTGCCGGCCACCCCCACGCAGCGGAACCCGGGGGCCCGGTCGACGTGCGCGCGGTGCGCCTCCGCCGCGACCGGTTCGTCCTCGACGACCAGCACCGCCAGCTCGGTCACGACGACACCGCCGCGCGCACCGGCAGCGAGACGGAGAACTCCGCGCCCGGACCCGGCCGCACCGACACCGTCCCGCCGTTGCGCTTCACCGCCTGCGCGACGAGCGCCAGGCCCAGGCCCTGGCCGGTGGCCTTGGTGGTCCAGCCGCGGCGGAACACCTGGTCGGGGTCGTCGACGCCGGGGCCGGTGTCCTCCACCCGCAGCTCGAGGCGGCCCTCGGCCTGCCACAGCGCCAGCTGCACCTCCCGCGGGGGGTCGCCGGCGAGGGCGGCGTCGATGGCGTTGTCCAGCAGGTTGCCCACGATGGTCACCAGGTCCCCGCCCGGGATGCCGGTGGCGCCCACCGAGGTGGCGGGGTCGATCTCCAGGGTCACGCCCCGCTCGTGCGCGGTGGCCGCCTTGCCCAGCAGCAGCGCGGCCAGCACCGGTTCCTCGACGGCCTCGACCACCCGGTCGGTGAGCCGCTGGGCCACCGCGAGCTCGGCGGTGGCGAACTCCACGGCCTCCTCGGTGCGGCCCAGCTCCACCAGCGACACCGTGGTGTGCAGCCGGTTGGCCGCCTCGTGGGCCTGGGAGCGCAGCGACTCGGCGAACGCGCGCACGCTGTCCAGCTCGCCGGTCAGCGCCTGCAGGTCGGTGTGGTCGCGCAGGGTCACCACGGCACCGACCGAGCGGCCCTGCGGGGTGGCCGGCATCTGGCTGACCACCAGCACCCGGTCGCCGCTGACGTGCACCTCGTCCACGGCCAGCCGCTGCTGGGAGAGGGTGGTGGCCAGCTCGGGCGAGAGGCCCAGCTCGGTGACGTGCCGGCCGGTGACGTCGGCGTCCAGCCCGAGCAGCCGGCGGGCCTCGTCGTTGACCAGCTGCACCCGCCGGTCGCCGTCCAGCAGCAGCAGGCCCTCGCGGACGGCGTGCAGCACCGCGTCGTAGTACTCGAGCATCCGGGCCAGCGGCTGCGCACCCAGGCCGTGGGTCTGCCGGCGCAGCCGGCGGCTGATCAGCCAGCTGCCCAGCGCGCCGACCGCGAGCACGGCGGCCGCGACCCCGAGCACGCCGGGCAGCGCGGTGGCGACGTCGGCGCCGATGGCGGTGACGGTGATGCCCACGCTGACCAGCGCGACGACGTCGGTGCTGCTGCCGACGGCGAAGATCGGCGCCACCGCGCGGACCGAGGGACCCAGCGTGCCGGTGTAGGTCTCGGTGAAGGTGGTGCCCCGCAGCGCCTGGTCGATGTTGCCCCGGAACGGCTTGCCGATCTGGGCGGGGTCGGGGTGGGTGAACCGGGTGCGGTCGGGGGCCATCACGGTGATGAAGGACGTCGCGGTGTCGGCCCGGACCTGCTCCACGTAGGGCTGCAGGACGGCGGTCGGGTCGGGCTCCACCACGGCCTCGCGCACCAGCGGGGAGTCCGCGATCGTCTCGGCGATGCTGCGGGCCTGGTTGGTGGCCCGGTCCTCGACCGCGTGGCGGGCGTCGACGACCGCCGTCCAGCCCAGGGTGAGCACGACGACCACCAGCACCAGCGCCTGCAGGCCCAGCAGCTGGCGGGCCAGGCTGCCGCGCTCGCGGCGGCTGCGGGCCAGCACGGCGGGGATGCGCACGGGGGAAGTGTGCACGCAATGAACGCAACGGTGACCCGGGTCACGCGGTCGGCCACGGTGATGTCGTCGCCGGACCAGGCGGCCGCAGTCCGGAGCCCGGAGCTCCGCCAGACTCCACAGGAGCAGTCATGGCCTCGACCACCCCCGCAGCCGGCAGTGCGCCGGTGCAGAAGCAGAAGCGCGACAAGACCCACTGGCTCTACATCGCGGTGATCGTCGCGGTGCTCGCCGGCATCGTGGTCGGGTTGGTGTTCCCGGAGTTCGGGACGGAGCTGAAGTGGCTGGGCACCGTGTTCGTCGCGCTGATCAAGATGATCATCGCCCCGGTCATCTTCTGCACGATCGTGCTGGGCATCGGCGCCATCCGGCAGGCCGCCCAGGTCGGTCGGATCGGTGGCCTGGCCCTGGGCTACTTCATCGCGATGTCGACGGTGGCGCTGTTCATCGGCCTGCTGGTCGGCAACGTGCTGCACCCGGGTGAGGGCCTGCAGCTGACCGACGAGGTCCGCGGCGCGGGGGCCGAGCTCGTGGCGACCGGGGCCGAGACCGCCCCCGAGGGCACCACCGGGTTCATCCTGTCGCTCATCCCGACCACCCTGCTGTCGTCCCTGACCGCGGGCTCGGTGCTGCAGGCGCTGCTGGTCGCGCTGCTGGTCGGCTTCGCGCTGCAGGCCATGGGCCGCGCCGGGGCCCCGATCCTCGTCGGCATCGGGCACATCCAGAAGCTGGTCTTCCGCATCCTCGCGATGATCATGTGGGTGGCCCCGATCGGTGCCTTCGGCGCCATCGCCGCGGTCGTCGGCGCCACGGGCATCGACGCGCTGAAGAGCCTGGGCATCCTCATGCTCGGCTTCTACGTCACCTGCGCGGTCTTCGTCCTCGTCTTCCTCGGCGCCATCCTGCGGGCGGTCGTCGGCATCAACGTGTTCTCGTTCCTGAAGTACCTGGGCCGCGAGTACCTGCTGATCGTCTCCTCGTCCTCCTCGGAGACCGCACTGCCCCGCCTGATCGCCAAGATGGAGCACATCGGCGTCAGCAAGCCCGTCGCCGGCATCGTCGTGCCGACCGGGTACTCCTTCAACCTCGACGGCACCGCGATCTACCTGACGATGGCCTCGCTGTTCATCGCCGAGGCCCTCGGTGACCCGCTGAGCGTGGGCGAGCAGATCGGCCTGCTGGTCTTCATGATCATCGCCTCGAAGGGCGCGGCCGGCGTCTCCGGTGCCGGTCTGGCGACGCTGGCCGGCGGCCTCTCCTCGCACCGCCCCGAGCTGCTGGACGGCGTCGGCCTCATCGTCGGCATCGACCGGTTCATGAGCGAGGCCCGCGCGGTCACCAACTTCTCCGGCAACGCCATCGCCTGCATGCTGGTGGCGACCTGGACCAAGGAGCTGGACCGCGAGCAGATGAAGGCCGTGCTGGCGGGCGAGCGTCCCTTCGACGAGACCACGATGCTCGACGACGGCCACGCCGACCCCGCCGTCGAGGACGCCGGCGACCAGCGCCGCGAGTTCGCCGGGGCAGCCACCACCCGCTGACCCCGGCCCGGGACGCCGACGCCCGCACCTCCTCGACGAGGTGCGGGCGTCGTGCTGTGCGGGCCCGGTGACCGGTAGCGTCCCGGGGCGTGGCCCGGCTGCCGACCCTGCAGCAGCTGGCGTACTTCGTCGCCGCGGTCGAGCACGGCTCCTTCGTCGCCGCCGCCGAGGCCACCCACGTCGCCCAGCCCAGCCTCTCCGAGCAGGTGCGCCGGCTCGAGCACACCCTCGGCGTCACCCTCTTCGTGCGCACCAACCGGCGGCTGCAGCTCACCGAGGCCGGCCGGGCGCTGCTGCCCGGGGCCCGGCGCACGCTGGCCGACGCGCAGGCGCTGGCCGACAGCGCCCGGGGCGTGCGCGAGCTGGCCGGCGGCACGGTCAGCTTCGGCACCTTCTCCAGCGCGCACCTCTACCTGCTGACCGCGCTGATCGGCGACTTCCGCTCCCGCTACCCCGGGGTGGTCACCCGGGTGGTCGGGCTGAACAGCTCGGAGGTCGCCGCCCAGGTCCGGCGCGGGGAGCTCGAGGCCGGCCTGGTGCAGCTGCCGATCGACGAGCGCGGGCTCGACGTCGGCCCGCCGGTGCTGGTGGACTCCGTGGTCTACGTCAGCACCGACGGCGACCGGGCGCGGGCACCGGTGACCGTGCAGCAGCTGGCCGCCGCGCCGCTGATCCTGTCCGAGGCCCGGTGGGGCGCCGAGGACCCGCTGCGCCGGGTGCTCACCGAGCGGGCGGCCGCGGCCGGGCTGGTCCTGCAGCCGCAGATCGAGGTCGAGTTCCAGACCGCCGCGGTCGAGCTGGCCGCCCACGGGCTCGGCGACTCGCTGGTCAGCTACCTGGTCACCCGCTGGTCGGGCTACCCCGGCCGGCTGCACTGGGCGCCGCTGGACCCGCCCGTCGTCGAGCGGTTCGCCTTCATCACCCGGGCCGGCGGCACGCTCAGCCCGGCCACCCGGGTGTTCATGGACCTGGCGCACACCCACATCCGGGCCCTGCAGCAGGCGGCGGACGGCGGCCCGGCCAGAGGCTGAGCCTTGAGCTGGCGTCGCGAACTGGCCGTTCACAGCGCGCTCGGGGCCCCCGAGACTCGCTCCAGGACCGGCCGCACGGGCCGGCGAGGGGGGAGGACGCCGTGGCGAGCAGCACCGCACAGCGCGTCTGCGTGATCGGCGCCGGGGCGGCCGGTCTGGAGGCGGTCCGGGTGTTCCGGGACGCCGGGCACGACGTGGTCGCGTACGAGCGCGGCGACCGGGCCGGCGGGCACTGGCACACCGACTACGAGGCGCTGCACCTGATCACGCCGCGGGACGTGTCCTGCTTCGACGGCGTACCGATGCCCGCCACCTACCCGCTGTTCCCCAGCCGGGAGCAGGTGGTGGCCTACCTCGACGCCTTCGCCGCCGACCACGGCCTGCTCGACCACGTCCGGTTCGGCACCGAGGTCACCGCCGTGACCAGCCCGGACGACGGCGTCTCCGGCTGGGACGTCACCGCCGGCGGCACGACCGAGCGCTTCGACGCCGTGGTGGTCGCCAACGGCCACCACTGGGACCCGAAGCTGCCGGCGGTCGCCGAGGGCTTCACCGGCCGGTCGCTGCACTCCTCGCAGTACCGGTCGGTGGCCGACGTCGAGGGTCACCGCGTGCTCGTGGTGGGTGCCGGGAACAGCGGCTGCGACCTCGCCGTCGACGCCGCCAACGCCCGGCTGGACGTCTCCATCGCCATGCGGCACGGCCAGGTGTTCCAGCCCAAGACCTTCTTCGGCCGCGGTCGCAACCAGCTGCCCTTCCTGGCCACGCTGCCGCCGTGGGCCGCCGAGCGGGTGCAGCGGGCCCTGGTCCGGGTGTCGGTGGGCACGCACGCGGACTACCCGGGCCTGCAGCCGCCGGTGACCCGCAACCTCAACGAGCAGCTGCCGGTGGTCAACGACCTGCTCCTGTACTGGCTGCAGCACGGCCGGATCACCGCCCGCACCGGCGTGGTGGGCACGGAGGGCCGCACGGTCTCCTTCGCCGACGGCACCAGCGCCGACTTCGACACCGTGCTGTGGGCCACCGGCTTCCGGGTCAGCCTGCCGTTCCTGGCACCCGACCAGCTGACCTGGTCGGCCGGGGCGCCGCTGCGGGTCGGCGGCATGGTCGTCCCGGTCGGGACCTCGCGGCTCTACACCGTCGGGCTGGCCAGCCCGCGGGGCGCGCAGTTCCCGGTGTTCAGCGCGCAGTCGGCCCTCGCCGTCCGGCTGCTCGGCCTCGAGGGCCGCACCGACCGGCCGCTGGCCGAGCTGCTGCTGCCCGCCGGCGGCCCGACCGACCGGGTCGACGTGCTGCGCCCGGTGTGGACGCAGTGGATGGCCCGCTCGCACGCCGCGCTGGACGCCGTCGTGCCGACCGCCCCCGCCCGCGCGGCGCAGGAGGTGGCCCGGTGAGCGACACCGTGCTGGTCACCGGCGCCGCCAGCGGCATGGGCCGGGCGCTGGTGCAGCGGCTGGTCGCCGCCGGCTGGCGGGTGCTCGCCCTGGACCGGGCCGCCGACCCCCTCGCCGCGCTGGCCGACGAGCTCGGCGAGCAGCTGGTGCCGGTGCCCGTCGACGTCACCGACCGCGCCGGCGTCACCGCCGCGGTGGACCGCCTCGTCGCCGGGCAGCGGCTGACCGGCGTGGTCAACTGCGCCGGCATCTACCCGCCCACCCGGCTCGAGGACTTCACCGACGAGACCTACCGCGCGGTGTTCGACGTCAACGTGCTCGGCACGCTGGTGGTCACCGCGGCCGCGGTCCCGCACCTGCGGGCGGCCGGCGGTGGCGCGGTGGTCAACTTCGCCTCCGTCGACGCCTTCGCCGTCTCCCCCGGCCAGCTGCTCTACAGCGCCTCCAAGGCAGCGGTGCTGTCGCTGACGAAGTCGTTGGCCATCGAGCTCGCGCCCGACCAGGTGGTGGTGAACGCCGTCGCGCCGGGCTGGGTCGACACCCCCGGCAACGCCGCCACCGGCCGGATGGCCGAGGCCGCCGCCGGCATCCCGCTGGGCCGGGTCGCCGACCCCGACGAGATCGCCGTCTGGGTCCAGCGGCTGCTGGAACCGGGCTACGTCACCGGCGAGACCGTGGTCATCGCCGGCGGCTCGGCCATGCGCTGACCGACCCCGCTCCCCCACCCACCCCCACGAAGGAGAACAGATGCGCACCACCCACCTCCGCGCCGGTGCGCTCGCCGCCGCGACCCTGCTGGCGCTGGGCGCCTGCGGCGGCGGCCCGGACGACGGCGACGCCGGGGCAGGCAGCGCGGCCGCCTCCGACGGCGCGAAGCAGGTCAACGTCTACGGCGCCGACGGCAACATGAACAACGGCCTGGGCGAGGACTTCGCATCCTCCCCCGGCGCGCTGGCCGGCATGCGCGGCACCGTGCTGCTCACCGACGTCGGGCAGGACTTCCGCGACCGGCTGCTGGCCCTCGACCCGTCGCTGACCAACTTCAACACCGCGGCCGAGACCTACGACGCCGTGGTCATCGCCTCGCTCGCCGCGCAGCTGGCCGGGAGCAACCAGGCCACGGTCTGGGCGCCCTACGTCAACGGGGTGACCTTCGGCGGGGAGACCTGCACCGACTACGCGTCCTGCACCGCGATCATCCAGGCCGGCGGGAACCCCGACTACGACGGCGTCAACGGCCCGCTGGCGTTCACCGAGCCCGGGGAGCCGTCGGTGGCGAGCTTCGCCATCGAGAGCTTCACCGAGGACGACCAGATCGACCTGGACGCCCGGCAGTTCGTGCAGGCCGGTGACCTGGCGGACGCCGCGACCGACGAGGGCCCGGCGCCGGCCGCACCGGGCACGACCGGGGCACCGCTGGTGATCGGCAGCCTCACCCCGCTGACCGGCAGCCTGTCCTACCAGGGCCCGCAGCAGATCGCGGCGCTGAACCTGGCCGTGGGCGACGTCAACGCCGCGGGCGGGGTGCTGGGCAACCCGGTGCAGCTCGACACCGGGGACTCCGGCGACGCGAGCACCGACACCGCGACCCAGACCGCCGACCGGCTGCTGCAGTCGGGGGCGAACGTGATCATCGGGGCGTCGTCCTCGGGCGTGACGCTGACCGTGATCGACGCGATCACCGGCGCCGGCGTGGCGATGATCAGCCCGGCCAGCACCTCCGACCGGCTGACCGACTACCCCGACCAGGGCCTGTTCTTCCGCACCGTGCCCCCGGACACCCTGCAGGCCCGGGCGCTGGCCGACCTGATCGGCGGCGACGGCAACAACACCGTCGGCATCCTGGCGCTCAACGACCCCTACGGCACCGGGCTGGCCGACAACACCGCCGCCGACCTGGTCGCCGACGGGTTGTCGGAGGACTCGATCCGTTCGCTGGTCTACGACCCGACGGCGGCGAACTTCGACAGCGAGGTCTCCCAGATGGTCGAGTTCAACCCCGACGCGATCCTGGTGATCGGGTTCGAGGAGACCAGCCGGATCATCGAGGGGCTCAACGCGCAGGGCATCGGCCCGCAGCGCTGACCCTCCCCGACCGGACGCACCCGGCCCTCCCCCCGTGGGGCCGGGTGCGTCCCCGTTCCACGTGGAACCCGGTCAGGCGAGCTCGATGGCGAAGGCGAGCAGGAAGCCCAGCGCGGTGATCAGGCCGGTCCAGGTCCGGGTGCGCTCGAAGGCCTCGGGGATCATCGTGTCGGCGATCATCGTCAGGATCGCCCCGGCCGCCACCGCGGTGATGACGGCGATGGCCTCGGGCGGCGCGCTGCCCAGGGCGACGTAGCCGACCAGCGCGGACAGGCCCGAGAGCACCGCGATGCCGCCCCACACGCCGAAGACGTAGCCGGCGGAGCGGCCGCTGCGCTTCATCCCGGCCGCGCTGGACAGGCCCTCGGGCACGTTGGAGATGAACACCGCCGCCAGCACCGGCAGGCTCACCGCCCCGCCGCCGAGCAGCCCCACCCCCAGGACGACGGACTCCGGGACGCCGTCCAGCAGCGCGCCGACCGCGATCGCCGCGCCGCTGCCCTGCTGCTGGTCCTCCGAGGGCTGCTGGTCCCCCGACCGCTTGCGGTGCCGCGCCCCGCGGCGGGCCAGCAGCGCGTTGGCACCCAGGTAGGTGACCGCCCCGCCGAGGAAGCCCAGCGCGGTGGGCACCAGCCCACCGGTCTCCGCGGCCTCGGCCATCAGGTCGAAGGCGACCGCCGAGATGAGCACCCCGGACCCGAAGGCCATCACCGAGGCGACCACGACCTGCGGCACGCGGAGGAACCAGGCCACCAGCGCACCCAGGACCAGCGCCCCGCCGCCCAGCAGCCCCCACAGCCCGGCCTCCAGCCACGTCGGCACGGCCACCCACCCCGCTCGTCGTCGTCGGACGGCGCCGGGGTCTGGACGCCGGGCCGCTCCTGCCCGGCCGGGCCGCCGCTCAACCGGTGAGCAGGCCCAGCCGCTTGGTGAGGGCGGCCACCCGGTTGCGCGGGCCGACGATGCTGACCGCCCGGCAGGCCAGGTCCTCGGCCGCGGTGCCGGCCAGCTCGGCGAGGTACTCGTCGTAGACCCGGTGCGTCTGCGCGGCCCGCGGCATGTCCACGACCAGCACGCCGGGCGAGCCGACCGCCTTGGCCCGGACGGCGGCCAGCTCCTGCGACGAGGCGGTCAGCACGCTGCACCCCGCCCACGGCAGCCCCGGGTGGTGGGCGCCGTCGGCGTCGGGCCCGCCGTGGGCCAGCAGGTGGTCGACGGCCGCGCCGGTGGCGGCGGCGGTGCAGGCGACGGCGTTGACCATCTCCCCGGCCGGCACCTCGGCGTCGACGACCACCACCCACTTGAGCCGGGCGTTGCGTGTGGGTTCGGCCGTCACGACCTCGTCGGCGGTGAAGGCGGGTACGTCGTGCGTCGTCATGCCGCCACGCTAGGCACATCCACGGACGCAGCAGGCCAATCCCGAACTTCGTTCGGCGACGTGCGCCAGGATGGCCGGGTGGACGAACTCGATGCGGCGATCCTGCGCTCCCTCCAGTCCGATGCGCGGCGCAGCAACCGCGACGTCGCGGCCGACGTGGGCGTCGCACCGTCCACGGCGCTGGAGCGCACCCGGGCGCTGCGCGACCGGGGCGTGATCCGCGGGGCGACCCTGGACGTCGACCTGGCCGCGATCGGCCGGCCGGTGCAGGCGCTCATCGCGATCCGGGTGCGGCCGCCGTCGCGGCGGGCCATCGAGGCCTTCCGGGACTGGGTGCAGGGCCTGCCCGAGACCATCGGCCTGTTCGTCACCACCGGCACCGAGGACTTCCTGGTGCACGTGGCCGTCGCCGACAACGAGGCGCTCTACGCCTTCGTCATCGACCGGCTCACCCAGCGGCCCGAGGTGGCCGACGTGCGCACCAGCGTGGTCTACGAGCACCTGCGCCGCCCGCCCCGGATCGAGGCGGGCGGCCGGTAGGTCAGCCGCCGAAGGCCTGCTCGAACAGGGTGCGCAGCTCGGGGGAGTCCGGACCGCTGCCGCTGCAGGAGCCGATCGTGCCGCCGTCGGCGGACAGCAGGTAGACCTGCCCCTGCTCGAAGGTGATCGGGGCGCCGTCCACCACGCTGCCCTCGCCCTGGGTGACCTCGACGGTGTCCCCGACCTCGCCGGCGAAGCGCTGCACCGTCTCCAGCACCACGACGCCGCCCGAGATCGCGGTGACCCGGCCGGCGAAGGCGACGTCGCTGCCGGCCAGCAGCTCCGGGGTCAGGGCGGCGCAGCTGGCGGAGACGTCGGGGGCGGCGAGAGCGAGCGTCGTCGTCCCGCCGTCCTGGCCGGTCAGGGCCAGCGCTCCCCCGCCGACCACGACGACGGCGGCCGCCGCGGCGGCCAGCAGCAGGGCGCGGGGGCGGCGGGTCGGTGCGGCGGTGCTGGTCACGGTGTCCTCCAGGAGCTGGTCGAGCCGCTCGGGGGCGAGCGGGGGCAGGTCGGGGAGGGGGTCGGCGGCCCGCAGCCGGGCGTCCAGCGTCGCGTCGGCCGGTTCGTCGGTCATGCCCTCCCCTTCCCTCGTCCCGTCCTGTCCGGCTCGGGGTCCTGCCTTTGCACTGCCTCCCGCAGCCGCCCGCGGGCCCGGTGCAGCCGGATGGCCACCGCGTTGGGCGTGATGCCCAGCAGCTGGGCCAGCTGGCCGGTGGTGAGCCCGTCCCAGGCGGACAGCCGCAGCAGCTCGGCGTCGGCGTCCGTCAGCTGGGTCAGCGCGGCGCGGACCCGGGCGGCGTCGTCCAGCGCGCCGGCGACGTCCTCGGCCGGGTCGGGCTCCGGGCCGGCGGGACCGATCCGGGCGGCCAGCCGGTGCTGGCGCCAGCGGCTGCGCTCGGCGTTGGCCAGGCACAGCCGGGCCACCCCGATCGCCCACGGCACCGGGTCGGCGGGGACGTCGGCCGCCCGCCGCCACAGCACCAGCAGCACCTCGCCGAGCGCGTCGTCGGCGGTCGCGGCGTCGGTGCGGCGGTGCAGGTACCGGCGCACCGGCTCCACGACGGCCCGCGCCACCGCCTCGAACTCCTCCACGCCCCCCTCTGTCCGGGACACGCACCGCACTTTCAGTCGGGCTGGCGCAGCAGGTAGCGGCCGAAGTGCGGCACGGTGAAGGCGATCTGCCCGCGCTCGGCGCTGTAGACCAGGCCCTTCTTGATCAGCGAGTCCCGCGCCGGGGAGAGCGACGCGGGCTTGCGGCCCAGCGAGACGGCGACGTCGCTGGTGCTCACCGCGGCGCCGGCCGGCCCGCCCAGGTCGGCCATGGCGTGCATGTACTCCCGCTCGGCGGGCGTGGCCCGGTCGTAGCGGGAGCCGAAGAAGCCCACCGCGAGCTCGGCCTCCGCGGCCGGCGCCGCCACCGCGACGTCGTCCGCGGTGATGGGGGTGGTGGCGGCCAGGTCCCAGGTGACCTTGCCGTAGGCCTGCACGAAGTAGGGGTAGCCGTCGGCGGCGGCGTACAGGGCGTCCAGCGCCTCGGCCGTGTACTCGACGTCCTCCCGCTCGGCCGGGCCGACCAGCGCCCGGTCGGCCGCGGCCCGGTCCAGCCGGTCGATCCGCAGGTAGCGGAACAGCCGCTCGGAGTAGGACTTCGACGCCGACAGGACGGCGGGCAGGTGCGGCAGCCCGGCGCCCACGACGATCAGCGGCGCACCCTGCTGGGACAGCTCGTGGCAGGCCGCGCAGATGGCGCTGACGTCGTCGGGCTGCACGTCCTGCATCTCGTCGATGAACAGCGCGATGCCCTTGCCGGTGTCGGCGGCGACCCCGGCCGCGTCGGACAGCAGCTCGACCAGGTCGATCTCCATGTCGCCGGTGTCGGCCCGGCCGGTGGCGGCGGGGGCGTCGATGCCGGGCTGCCAGCGGTCGCGCAGCTTGGCGTCGGCCGGCTGGAACTGGGCGAACGCCTTGACCACCCCGAGGACGTCGGCCACCGCCTCGGCGTTGCCGTGCCGCGGCCCCAGCTCCCGCAGCGCCATGTGCAGCGCGCTGGCCACCGGCCGGCGCAGCGACTGGTCCGGCCGGGCCTCGATCTTGCCCGTGCCCCACCCGCGGGCGATCGCCGCCGAGCGCAGGTGGTTGAGCAGCACCGTCTTGCCCACCCCGCGCAGCCCGGTGAGCACCAGTGACCGCTCCGGGCGGCCGTGCGCGATCCGCTCCAGCACCACGTCGAAGGCGCCCAGCTCGGCGTCCCGGCCGGCGAGCTCCGGCGGGCGCTGGCCCGCGCCGGGGGCGTAGGGGTTCCGCACGGGATCCATGTCGGGCACCGTATTCCGCTCTCTAGCCCGGGACGTAGAAGCACGTAGAACGGGGTAGCGCGTGTCGCATGCGGGTGCGGTACGACGGCTGGATCCTGGGCGCCGGGACGACGTCGGGGACCCGGCTGGTGGTCGGGCACTGGCCCCGGTCCCCGCTCGGCCCGGTCTCCGACGTCATGGTCGAGCGGCCCGACGGCCACCGGCTGCTGCTGGCCCAGACGCAGGAGCTGGCGGAGTTCGTGGCCGGCACCTACACCTTCGACGAGGTCCGGGTCGTGTCGGTCGACGTGGGCCGGGCCGGCGACCAGTGGGTCGTGCACGCCGGGCCGCTCGCGCTGCGCGTGACCACCGGCCGCCGTCCGGCCCTGGGCTGGCTGCTGCGGACCGTTCCGTCACCGCTGGCCCGTACCCCGGCCTGGGTGGGGCTGCTCGACCCGCTCGCCCGGCTGGCCGGCATGCGCACCCGCGGGAGCGCCGGGAACGGGCGCACCGAGTGGTACGGCGTGCAGGACCTGCACCTGCTGCGCTCGGCCTCCGCCGGCTGGGACGGCGCCGACCTCGGCGGCCTGGCGCGGGTGGACCCACCCGTGCGGTTCGGGTTCGGCTCGGTGCCGCCGACGCCCTCCGTCGTCCGGGTGACCACGACGATCGGGTCGTCTACGGCTGTCTAGCGTTCAGCCGAGACCGGGGTAGAGCGACCTCGACGCCGCCACCACCGCACGCCGAGCACGGCCAGCACGACCGCCGCCGGCCCGATCGTGATCGCCAGGCCCCACTCCCCCAGCCCGCCGGCCACCGAGCCGACCGCGACGTTGAACACCGCGCCGGGCAGCAGCCCGACGAAGGTCGCGGCCAGGTACACCGGCAGCCGGACGCCGGACAGCCCGCCGGCGTAGTTGACCAGGAAGAACGGCAGCACCGGGGTCAGCCGGGCCAGCAGGACGGCGGTGAACCCCCGCTCCATGGCCAGCTGGTCGGCCTTGTGCAGCCGGGGCCCGGCCAGCCGCAGCAGCGTGCCCCGGCCCAGTGCCCGGCCGAGGCCGAAGCCCATGAGCGCGCCGAGCAGCGCGCCGACCACGGTGACCAGCAGGCCCGGCCAGAAGCCGAGCAGGATCCCGGTGAGCAGGGCCAGCGCGGTCCGCGGGATGGGCGCGAGGACGGCGACCGCGGTGCCGCCGGCGATGGCGGCCCACCCCAGCAGGCCGGCGTCGGCGACCCGGCTGCGCAGCTGGTCGACCGTGGGCAGGTCGGTGGTCAGCGCGACGACGGCGCCGGCGGCCAGGATCGCCACGAGGACCGCTGCACGCACCGCCTCGCCCGTGCTGACCCGCGCCACGCCGCCCAGTCTCCCGGGTGCCGCCGGACCGTCGATCGACGGTGATCGGCCACTCCGGCTGCGGAATGGTCGGCGAGCGTCGATCGACGGCGGGCCCGGTGCCTCCGTGACCGGATCGTGACCTCGCTGGTGTCGGGTGTCCGGACCGGTCGCGGCGTCTTCCGGGTGTGACGACCACGGCGGGGGGCAGCGGGTGAGCGACGACGGGTTCACGGACTTCGTCGTCGAGGTGGAGGGGCCGTTGCTGCGGACGGCGTACCTGCTCACCGGCGACCACGGCCACGCCGAGGACCTGGTGCAGACCACGCTGGTCAAGGCGCACCGGCACTGGGCGAAGGTGCAGCGCGCGGACTCCCGGCTGGCCTACGTGCGGCGGATCCTCGTCACCTCGCACGTCAGCTGGCGGCGCCGGATGTCGACGTCCGAGCAGGTCATCGAGACCGTCCCCGACCGGCCCGGCGACGACCTGCAGGAGCGGCTGGCCACCACCGACCTCGTCCGCGCCGCGCTGCGGGAGCTGTCGCCCAAGGCCCGCGCGGTCGTCGTCCTGCGGTGGTTCGAGGACCTGACCGAGGCCGAGACCGCCCGGGTGCTCGGCTGCTCGACCAGCACGGTCAGCACCCACGCGGCCCGCGGGCTGGCCACCCTGCGGCGGCACCTGGACGCGACGTCCGCCGCCGACCCCGACACCTCGATCTACGCCCGGAGGACCTCGTGAGCACCGACGTCCGCACCCTGCTGCACGACCTGGCCGCCGACGCCCCCCGCGGCCGCGGCGAGGAGACCGCCGACCTGGTCGTCGACCTGCACCGCGCCCAGGACCGCCGGCGGCTGCGCTGGGCCGGGGTGGCCGCGGCGATCGCCGTGGTGGTGGCCGCCGTGCCCGCGCTGGTCGACCGGTCCGGGCCCACCGAGGCCAGCGCGGTCGCCGCCGGCGGGTCGGCGGAGGTGTCCAGCCTGTTCGACGCCCCCACCCGGGGCTCCCTGGCCGACGACGCCGACGCCGTGGCCGTCGCTGCTTCGGCGAGCTGGGAGACCGGCATCGCGGGCATCAGCGCGGGCCAGATCCTCGACCCCGCCCCGGACAACCGGCACGTGGCCTTCGTCGGCGAGGTCCGAGGTGGCCAGGTCTGGGCGCTGGTCATCGGCCGCACCAGCGGTCAGCTCGCCTACGCATGGTTCGTGGACACCGACCCTGCCGACGGGCTGACGCTGCAGCTGGCCGGGGTGCCCACCCGGACCACCGCCGCCGCCCCGCTCGGCCTGCTCGACGTCGCGGGAGGCGTCGGCTACCTGGTGGTGGTCGCCCGGCCGGAGGACCAGGTCCGCTACAGCCCGGCGGTGACCAGCCTGTTCACCGCTGACACGTCCGGCTTCGAGGACCTGCCGTCGGCCGGTGGGGTCGTGCAGGCGGAGGTCGAGCTGCCGCCGGCCGGAGCGGCGGCCGCCCCGGGCATCACCGCCACGAGTGCTGCGGGCGAGGTCCCGGCGCGGTGGGTCGACAGCTTCGACTCCTCCCGTCCCTTCGGGCCGTCCGCCTGGACCCGGGTGGAGTCCTCGCAGTTGCCCAGCGACCCGTCCTACGGCCCGCTGATCCAGCGGTGCATGGTCGCTGCCGGCTGGGGGGTGAGCGTGTCGGTCGACGGGTCCCTCGGCTTCGACGGGTTGCTGACGGGGGAGGGCGTGGACGCGTTCTGGGCCGACCTCGACCGGTGCGAGACGTCGACGGGGTACCGGTGACCGAGCCGGCGTCGGTCGTGACGGCCAGGCAGCTGGTGGCGGAGGTCCGCGACCGGCCTGCTCCGGCGTCCCGTCGGGCCCGCGCCCGTCGGGTCCGCGCCGCCCTGCTGGCCGCCGGTGTGCTCGGCACGGCGGGGTGCGGCGTCGGTGACACCGTCTGCCCCGCGATCGGCTACGGCAGCGTGCTGGTGGTCGACCTCGCCCAGGAGTGGCCGGCCGGGTCCGGCCGCACGGTCGAGCTGGACTGCGACCCGGCCTGCCCGCCGCCGGTCGAGCTGCTCGACGCCCCCACCCGTGCCCCGCTCCCGGGCACGCCGGGCACCCCGGCCGTGCCACCGCCCACGACCCCCACCCCCGCGCCGGGCGACCCGGTGCTCGAGCTGGGCGACGACGGCCGCGCGCAGCTGGGCCTGTTCGCGGAGCGGCCCGAGGAGGTGACGGCCCGGGTGCGGCAGAACGGGGCCGTGGTCGCCGAGGTGACCGTGCGGCCGGAGTACGTGCGGGTCGACGGCACCGCGGAGTGCGGCGGCAACACCGAGGCGCGGATCGTCGTCCCCGCGCCCTGACCGTGCAGCCACGGCCCCGCGGCGGAGTCCCCGGGGCGCTCGGTGCGCGCTCGGCGCCCGGGAGGTGTTCCCGCGGAGACGCGGCGGCCTCGCGAAGCGTTTCCGCGGAAACGCGGTGGTGTCCCCGGGGAAACGCGACGGCGGTGGCGCGGGGTCCGGGGGCGGCACGCAGACTGCAGCGGTGGCGGGGGTGCTGACCGGGTTCGTGGTCATCGGCGTGGTGATCGCCGTCGGCTACCTGGCCGCCCGCCGCGACGTCCTGCCCCCGGGCGCCCAGCTGGTCCTGGCGCAGACCTCCTTCCGGGTCGCCACCCCGGCGCTGCTGTTCGTCACCCTCGCCGCCGCCGACCTCGGCCAGGTCTTCTCCGGCACGCTCTGGGTCACCTCCGCCGCGGCGCTCGCCGTCGCCGGTGTGGTCGTGGTCGCCGGGGTGGTGCGCCGCTGGGGCACCGGCCGGACGACGATCGCCGCCATCTCCGCCGGCATGGTCAACTCGGCCAACCTCGGCATCCCGATCGCCGTCCACGTGCTCGGCGACGCCACCCTGGTCGCGCCGCTGCTGCTGTTCCAGCTGGTCGTGCTGGTGCCGGCCGCGGTGGTGGCGCTGGACCTGTCCGGATCCGCGGACGGCACCCCCCGCTGGGTGCGGCTCACCGCGCCGTTCCGCAACCCCGTGCTGCTCGCCTCGGTGGCCGGCCTGGTGGTGAGCGCGGCGGGGTGGCGGGTGCCCGACCTGGTGCTCGACCCGCTGCAGCTGCTGGCCTCCCTCGCCGTCCCGGCGGTGCTGCTGGCCTACGGCATCTCGCTGCGCGGTGCCCCGGTGCCCGGCCGCGGGCCCGAGCGCCGCGCCGTGCTCGTGCTCAGCGCGCTGAAGCTGCTCGTGATGCCGGGCCTGGCCTGGGCGCTGGCCGCGGCGGTGGGCATCGGCGGCGCCGAGCTGTTCGTCGTCGTCGTCCTCTCGGCGCTGCCGACGGCGCAGAACGTCTACACCTACGCGGTCGCCTACGGCACCGGCGAGCGGCTGGCGCAGCAGACGGTCACCGTGACCACCGCCGGGTCGATCCCCGTCCTGCTGGTGGTCGCCGCCCTGCTCGGGCCGTGACCGGGCAGGATGCCGGCATGGACGGGGTGCTGCTGCGGTCGGCCGGGCCGGACGACGTCCCCGCGCTGGTGCGGTTCGGGGAGCAGGTCGTCCCCGCCCACTACGCCCCGCTGATCGGCGAGGCGGCCGCGCGGGCGCAGGTCCGCGACTGGTGGCGCCCCGAGCAGCTCGCCGAGGCGGTGGCCGCCGGCCAGGTCGTGCTCGCCGAGGACGACGGCGCGCTGGTCGGGATGGCGCAGCGCGGGCGGTGGGGTGCGGACGACGTGGTGTGGAAGCTCTACGTCCACCCGGACCAGCGGGGTGCCGGGCTCGGGCCGCGGTTGCTGGCCGAGGTCACCCGCGGGCTGGACGGCGGCCGGGTGCTGCTGGAGCACTTCGCGGCCAACGAGCGGGCCGCCGCGTTCTACGAGCGCGAGGGCTTCGTCGTGGACCACGTCGAGACCAGCGCGGTGGGCGACGTGGTGTGGCGGGTCCGCGGGGCCTGACCGGTCTCAGCGGTGGGCGTCCAGCCAGCCCACGACGTCGTCGAGGACCTGCTCGCGCTCGGGCTCGTTGTGCGGCTCGTGGAACAGCCCCGGGTAGACGGTGTGGGTGACGTCGGACGACGCGGTGCCGGTGGCGACCAGTTCGCTGGCCGCCGGGGGCACCAGTCGGTCGGCGCCGCCGTGGACGACCAGCAGCGGCAGGGTGAGCCGGCGCAGCCGGGCGGGCATCGCGGCCACCGCGGTGATCATCTCCGCGCCGGTGCGGGCGCGGACCTTGCCCATCCGGTTCAGCGGGTCGGCGCGGTAGGCGGCCACCACGGCGGGGTCGCGGCTGACCGCGTCGGCGTCGAGGGTCAGCACGCCCAGGTCGGGCAGCAGCCGGCCCAGCAGCGGGGCGACCTTCTGCTGCACCGGGTTGGCCGAGGCCAGGTCGAGGGCGGCGGCCGACAGCACGGCGCCCCGCACCGGCACCGACGGCGTCCCGGTCAGGTACTGCGCGGCGACCAGGCCGCCCATGCTGTGCCCGTAGACGAACAGCGGGACGCCGGGGTGGGCCGCCGCGGCCTGCTGCGCGGTCTCGTCGACACCGGCGACGGTGGTGGCCAGGGAACCGATGTTGCCACGGCTGCCCGGGGACCGGCCGTGGCCGGGGTGGTCGGGCGCCCAGGTGGCGTACCCGGACCGGGCCAGCCGCTCCGCGACGTGCGCGTACCGGCCGGCGTGCTCGTGCAGCCCGTGCACCAGGACGACGACCCCGACGACGTCGCCGTCCGGCGTCCAGGTCTGCCGGTGCTGCCCGGTCGAGAGGTGGCCGTCGGTGTGCGTCGTCACAGCCGGGAGGCTAGTCTGGCACTGATCAGCGGTTCCACGTGGAACCGGCCGTCCCCCGGCCGGGTGAGGGCGCCTTCTCCGGGTCCCGGGGCTCGGGGAGGGTGGTGCGGACCGACCGAGGAGCGCCGCGTGACCCACCCGGACTCCGCCCGGGCCCGGCCCGCCCCCACGGGCTGGCCCGGCGCGATGGAACCGGTGCTCCGGCCGGACCCGTTCCCCCGTCGACCCGGGGTCGCCACGGTCGCGGCGGTGCTCGGGTTCGTCGAGGCAGGGTCGCCGCCCTGCTCACCCCGGTGCTCGTCGGCCTCGCGGTGGGTGTCCCGCCGGGCGCACCCGTCGTCGTCGCGCTCGTCGTGGTGCTCGTGCTGCCGGGAACCCGGCTGGGGCTGCTCCTCCCCCGCCGGGTGGCGACTTGGGCGGACCGGCAGTCGCCGGCCCCGGAGCGGTGGTTGGACCTGCTGGTGCTCAGCCCGGTCGCGACCGCGCTGGTGCTCGCCGTCCTGTCCGTCTGACCCGGCCAGCCGTCGGCCTGGCGTGCGCCCTGGGCATTCCCGGGCGGGAAGGCCCAGGAAGCGTGCCGAGCCCGTGGCCCGCGCGCATCGGGCACCATCGGGGTGTCTACGGCAGCCGCTAGACAGGTGTAGAAGGGCCGATGCGGGTGGGCGGACCTAGGGTGCAGCCGTGTCCACCGTCGTGAGGTTCGCGCTCCGCGTCGTCGTCCTGGCCGTGATCATCTACGTGGTCACCCAGCTGGTCAGCGGCATCACCGTCGTCGGCAACACCCAGGGCACGTTCGGGGAGGCCGGCACCTACCTCTGGGTCGCCCTGCTGTTCGCGATCGTCAACACGATCGTCGGGCCGGTGGTGCGGCTGCTGTCGCTGCCCTTCGTCGTCCTCACGCTCGGGTTGTTCCTGCTCGTGGTGAACGCCGCGCTGCTCGGCATCACCGCCGCGATCAGCGACCGGCTGCAGGTCGACGGCTTCTGGACGGCGGTCGTCGGCGGCTTCCTCATCGCCGTGTTCAGCTGGGTCGCCGAGCTGCTGCTGCCGCTGAAGGTCAAGGCCTGACACACCGGCGACCGCGGATGACGTCCAGGACGTCTGCCCGCTAGCGTCGGGGTCATGGCACGGCCCGGGAGCGTCCACCCACCCGTCGCGACCCCGGAGAGGACCCCGGAGCCCGACACCGTCCGCCCGGCCGACATGGCCGCCCTCGAGGCCGCCCGCACCGAGAAGGCCCAGCTGCTCGACCGGGCCGGGGAGTCGCTCACCGACGACGAGGTGCCCGACCTCCCGGCCGGCCTCACCGACGACGACGTCCCCGCCGTCGTGCACTCCTACTTCCGCGGCGAGCCCGCCGCCGAGGTCGTCGGCCACGACCCCGGCTCGCTGGCCCGGCTGGCCCTGGACCACCTCGCGCTGGCCGCCACCCGCCCGCAGGGCTCCGCGCTGGTCGCCGTGGACCGCACGCAGGGCGGCTCCTCGGTGCTGCGGGTGGTCACCGACGACATGCCGTTCCTGGTCGACTCGGTCACCGCCGAGGTCGTGCGGCAGAAGGTGGTCCTGGACCACGTCGTGCACCCCGTGGTCACCGTGCGCCGCGACGTCACCGGGAGGCTGCTGCAGTTCTGCGACGGCACGGACGGCGCCGCCGACCAGCCCGACGCCATCGCGGAGTCCTGGATCGCCGTCGTCCTCGCCGGGACCATCGACGACGAGGCCGCCGACGACCTGGTGCGGGGCCTGCGCACGGTGCTCGCCGACGTCCGCGGCGTGCACGAGGACGCCGGCAAGCTGCGCGACCGCGCCCTGGACCTGGCCCACTTCCTCGACGAGGAGCCCTGGGACCCGGCCGACCCGGCCGACGCCGCCCTCGGCGACCCGCACGAGGCCGCCGCCCTGCTGCGCTGGATGACCGAGGGCAACTTCGTCTTCCTCGGCGCCCGCGACGTCGACCTCGTCGACGAGCACGGCACCCCGGCCACCGCCGCGGTCCCCGGCACCGGGCTGGGCGTGCTGCGCAGCGACACCGACATGAGCACCCCGGTCGTGCCGGTCGGCGCCGCCGCCCGCGACGTGGTGGGCCGCCGGGTCGTGGTGACCAAGGCCGACGTCCGCTCCACCGTGCACCGCCCCGCCTGGCTGGACGTCGTCGCGGTCACCCTGCCCGGCCCGCAGGGCACCCGCGGCCGCCAGCACCGCATCGTCGGGCTGTTCCCCACCGGCGCCTACACCGCCAGCGTCACCGACGTCCCCCTCGTCCGGCGGACCGCGGCGCAGGTGCTCGAGCGCTCGGGCGTCGAGCCCGACAGCCACACCGGCAAGGAGCTGCTCGACGTCCTGGAGACCTACCCCCGCGACGAGCTGCTGCAGGTCGACGTCGACGAGCTGCTGCCCGTCGCGCTGGCCGTGCTGCACCTGCGCGAGCGCCGGCAGACCCGGCTGTTCCTGCGCCGGGACCCCTTCGGCCGGTTCTTCTCCGCGCTGGTCTACCTGCCCCGCGACCGGTACACCACCGAGGTCCGGCTGGCGATGCAGCGGATCCTGCTGTCCAGCCTGGGCGGCTCCTCCATCGAGTACACCGCCCGCTCCACCGAGTCGGTGCTCGCCCGGCTGCACTTCGTCGTCCGCGTGCAGACCGGCCGCGGCGTCGCGGCGCTGCCCGACGTCGACGTCCCCGAGCTCGAGCGCCAGCTGGCCGCCGCGGCCCGCAGCTGGACCGACGACCTGACCGACGTCCTCACCGCCGAGTACGGGGCGGACGCCGAGCGGCGGCTCGCCCAGGTCGCCGACGCGTTCCCCCCGGCCTACCAGGCCGACTTCCCGGCCTCCACCGCCGTCGCCGACCTCGACCGGCTGGACTCCCTCGAGGCCGGCGAGCTGTCGCTGCGGCTGTGGACCCCCCGCGACGCCGCCCCCGGCGAGCGCCGGCTGACCGTCTTCCGGGTCGGCGAGCGGCTGCTGCTGAGCCAGGTGCTGCCGGTGCTGCAGCACCTGGGCGTGGACGTCGTCGACGAGCGGCCCTACGAGATCGACCGGATCGGCTCGCCGCTGGCCTGGGTGTACGACTTCGGCCTGTCCACCCCGACCGCCGACCTGCCGGCGCTGGACTCCCTGCCCCGCCGGTTCACCGACGCGATCACCGCGGTCTGGCGCGGCGACGCCGAGGACGACGGCCTGGGCGCGCTGGTGCTGGTGGCCGGGCTGACCTGGCAGCAGGTCGCCGTCGTGCGGGCCTACGTGCAGTGGTTGCGGCAGGGCGGGCTGCCCTTCTCCGCCGGCTACGTGGAGTCCGTGCTCGCCGGGCACCCCGACGTCGTCTCCGGCGTCGTCGACCTGTTCACCGTCCGGTTCGACCCGCGGCAGCACGGCGACCGCGAGGCGCAGCAGCGCGAGCTGGTCGACCGGCTGACCCAGCGGATCGGCGCGGTCGACTCCCTGGACGCCGACCGGGTGCTCACCGCGCTGTTGGCCGCCGTCCGGGCCACCCAGCGGACCACCGCCTACACCGCGACCGCCTTCACCGACGGCACGCCGCTGGCCATCAAGCTCGACCCGCACGCCGTCCCCGACCTGCCCGAGCCGCGCCCGGCCCGGGAGGTGTGGGTGTCCTCGCCCCGGGTCCTCGGGGTGCACCTGCGCTTCGGCGCGGTCGCGCGCGGCGGGCTGCGCTGGAGCGACCGGCGCGAGGACCTGCGCACCGAGATCCTCGGCCTGGTCAAGGCCCAGACCGTGAAGAACACCGTCATCGTGCCCACCGGTGCCAAGGGCGGGTTCGTGCTGCTGCGCCCGCCGGCCGACCGCGATGCGTGGCTGGCCGAGGGCCGGGCCTGCTACCAGCTGTTCATCGGCGCGCTGCTCTCGCTGACCGACGACCTGGTCGACGGCGAGGTCGTGCCCGCCGAGGGCGTCGTGCGGCACGACGCCGTGGACACCTACCTCGTGGTCGCGGCCGACAAGGGGACGGCGACCTTCTCCGACCTGGCCAACTCGGTCGCGGTCGAGCGCGGGTTCTGGCTGGGCGACGCCTTCGCCTCGGGCGGGTCGGTCGGCTACGACCACAAGGCCATGGGCATCACCGCCCGCGGCGCCTGGGAGTCGGTCACCCGGCACTTCCGGGAGCTGGGCATCGACACCCAGAGCCAGGAGATCACCGTCGTCGGCGTCGGCGACATGAGCGGCGACGTGTTCGGCAACGGCATGCTGCTGTCGGAGCACCTGCGGCTGGTGGCCGCCTTCGACCACCGGCACGTGTTCGTCGACCCCACCCCCGACGCCGCCACCGGCTTCGCCGAGCGGCAGCGGCTGTTCGCCCTCCCCCGCTCGAGCTGGGCCGACTACGACCCGGGGCTGATCAGCGCCGGCGGCGGCGTGTGGCCGCGGACGGCGAAGTCGGTGCCGGTCAGCGAGCCGATGCGGGTCGCGCTCGGCCTGCCGGAGGGCGTCGAGCACCTGACCCCGGCGGAGCTGGTCCGCGCGGTGCTGCTCGCCCCGGTGGACCTGCTGTTCAACGGCGGCATCGGCACCTACGTGAAGGCGACGACCGAGAGCCACCTCGACGTCGGGGACAAGGCCAACGACGCGGTGCGGGTCAACGGCGAGCAGCTGCGGGTCCGGGTGGTCGGCGAGGGCGGCAACCTGGGCCTGACCCAGCGCGGCCGGGTGGAGTACGCCCTGGCCGGCGGGCGGGTGAACACCGACGCCATCGACAACTCCGCCGGCGTGGACACCTCCGACCACGAGGTCAACATCAAGATCGCGCTCAACGCGGTCCAGCTGTCCCCCGACGAGCGCGCGCAGCTGCTGGCGTCGATGACCACCGAGGTCGCCGACCAGGTGCTCACCGACAACTACGCGCAGAACGCCACCCTGGCCGCCGAGGTCACGTCCGCGCGCAGCCTGCTCGACGCGCACACCCGGTTCATGCGGTCGCTGGAGCGCTCGGGCCGGCTGGACCGCGCGGTCGAGGCGCTCCCCGACGGGCGGGCGCTGTCCGAGCGGCGCCGCGACGGCCAGGCGCTCACCTCGCCGGAGCTCTCGGTGCTGCTGGCCTACGCCAAGCTCGAGGCCGACGACGCGGTGCTGCACTCGACGCTGCCCGACGACCCCGCGCTGGGCCGGCTGCTCACCGACTACGTGCCGGCGGCGCTGCGGGAGCGGTTCCCCGACGCGGTCGACCGGCACCCGCTACGCCGGGAGATCATCGCGACCGCCCTGGTCAACCGGGCGGTCAACGTCGCCGGGGTGACCGGGCTGTTCCGGCTCGGCGAGGAGACCGGCGCGCCCCTGGTGGCCGTGGTGCGGGCGCACGCGGTGGCCCGCGCGGTGTTCGACGTCGACCGGCTGTGGGACGCCGCCCGCCCGCTGGACAACCGGGTGCCCGCCGCGGTGCAGGTGCAGCTGCGGACCGAGGCCACCCGGCTGGCCGAGCGGGCGACCCGCTGGCTGCTGCGCCAGCCCGAGCTGTCCGCCGAGCCCGCACCGTCGATCGCCACGCTGACCGCCCGGTTCGCCGGGCCGGTGGCCACCGTGGTCGCCGGCCAGCCCGAGTGGCTGCTCGGCGCCGACGCGGAGGCCTACGCCGAGCGCGCCGCCGGGCTCCGGTCGGCCGGGGTCCCCGCGGACCTCGCCGCCGCGGTGGCGGTCGCCCCCCTGCTGCCGGGGGCCCTCGACCTGGCCGTCGTCGCCGAGGTCACCGGGGCGCCGGTGCCGCTGGCCGGCCGGGTCTGGGAGGCCCTCGCGGCCCGGCTGGACCTGGTGCCGCTGCGCGAGCTGATCACCGGCCTGCCGCGCGACCGGCGCTGGCCGGCGATGGCCCGGGCGGCGCTGCGCGACGACCTCACCGCCGAGCAGGCCGCGCTGACCACCGAGGTGCTGCGCGGGCGCTCGGGCGACGACGACGACCCGAGCGCCCTGGTCACCCGCTGGGCCGACCGCTGGGACACCGGCCAGCGCCGGGCCGCCGCCCAGCTGGCCGAGCTGGCCGCCGGGGAGTCGCACGAGCTGGCCGAGCTTGTGGTCGCCGTCCGCACCCTGCGGGGGCTGCGCCGGGCCTGAGCCTCAGCGGGGCAGGCGGAGGATGCGGGCGTCCCAGGGGCCCAGGACGGCGGGGTCGTGGTCGGGCAGGTGGTCGCGGTTGCTCAGCACCACCTCCGCGCCGACCGCCTCGGGCAGCAGCCCGGCCAGCTCGTGCGGGGTGGCCGACACGTTGCACACCACGAGCAGGGTCTCGTCGTCCGACGTCCGGGTGTAGGCGTAGACGTCCTGGTGGTCGGGCAGCAGCATCGCGAACGCCCCCAGCTGCACGGTCCGGTTGGCGTGCCGCAGCGCGATCAGCGCGCGGTGGTGGGCCAGCACGGAGTGCGGGTCGTCGCGCTGGGCGGCGACGTTCCACTCGACGTGGTCGGGGTTGACCGCGATCCACGGCTCGCCGGTGGTGAAGCCGGCGTGCGCGGAGGCGTCCCACTGCACCGGGGTGCGGGCGTTGTCCCGGCTGGCCGGGCGCACCGCGTCGAGCACCTCGTCGAGGTCCTGCCCGCCGGCGACGGCCTCGGCGACGTGGTTGAGCGTCTCGATGTCCCGGAAGTCGCGGACGCCGCCCCAGGTGGAGTTGGCCATGCCGATCTCCTCCCCCTGGTAGACGTAGGGCGTCCCGCGGTGGCCGTGCAGCAGGGTGGCCAGGCAGGTGGCGGAGTCGCGGCGGTACCGGGGCGAGTCGTCGCCGAAGCGGGACACCGCGCGCGGCTGGTCGTGGTTGTCCCAGTAGAGGGAGTTCCAGCCGACGTCGGCCAGCCCGGCCTGCCAGCGACCGAAGGACTCCTTGAGGTCGGTCAGCCGCAGCGGGCGGGCATCCCACTTGGAGTCGCCGTGGTCGAGGCCGACGTGCTCGAACTGGAACACCATGTCCAGCTCGGCACGGGCGGGGTCGGTCACCTCGCGGGCCTGGTCGACGGTGACGCCGGGCATCTCCCCGACGGTGATCAGGTCGGCGTCCCGGCCGGCGAAGACCTCGCGGTGCATCTCGGCGAGGAACTCGTGCAGCCGCGGCCCGAACAGCCAGCCGTCGGTGCCCTCCGGCAGGGCGGGGTCCTTGCTGATCATGTTGATGACGTCCATCCGGAAGCCGTCGACCCCGCGGTCGAGCCACCAGCGCATCATCTCGTACACCGCCGCCCGGACCTCGGGGTTCTCCCAGTTGAGGTCGGGCTGCTTGCGGCTGAACAGGTGCAGGTAGTACTGGCCGGTGGTCTCGTCGAGCTCCCAGGCGGGGCCGGAGAAGAAGGACCGCCAGCCGGTGGGCTCCGCGCCGTCGCGGGGGTCGCGCCACCAGTACCAGTCGCGCTTGGGGTTGGTCGTGCTCGACCGGCTCTCCACGAACCAGGGGTGCTCGTCGCTGGTGTGGTTGACCACCAGGTCCATCACGACCTTGATGCCCCGCTCGTGCGCCTCGGCGACCAGTGCGTCCAGGTCGGCCAGGGTGCCGAACACCGGGTCGACGTCGCGGTAGTCGCTGATGTCGTAGCCGTTGTCGTCCTGCGGCGAGCGGTAGACCGGGGACAGCCAGACGACGTCGACGCCGAGGTCGGCCAGGTGGTCCAGCTTCCCGCGGATGCCGTTGATGTCGCCGACCCCGTCGCCGTCGGAGTCGGCGAAGGAGCGGGGGTAGACCTGGTAGACGACGGCGGAGGTCCACCACGGCGGGGTCGGGGAGGTCACCGCCGCCATCCTGCCTGCCCGGCGCCGTCAGCGTTGATCAGGGAGGTTGATCGAAGTCCGTCCTGGTTCACCAGATCTCGTGCACCAGGACGGAGTTGGATCAACTCCCCCGATCAACGCTGGGGCCCGGAATCACCCCAGGACCGGGCGGCGCTCCCCGTACCGGGTGGCCTGCTCGAACGCGTGGCCCACCTCGAGCACCCGCCGGTCGGCCCGCGGCGCGGCGATGATCTGCAGGCCCACCGGCAGCCCGTCGGGGGTGAACCCGCCGGGCACGCTGAGCGCGGGGCAGCCGGTGGCGCTGATCAGCGTGCAGGAGCGCATCCAGCCCAGGTAGTCCTCGAACTCCACCCCCGCCACCGACGTCGGGTACTCCTGCTCGACGGGGAAGGGCAGCACCTGGGTGACCGGGGCCAGCAGCACGTCGTAGCGGGTGAAGAACTCGACGACGCGCTCGTACAGCTTCGTGTGCGCGACCTCGGCCCGGCCGACGTCGGCGCCGGTCAGGGACGCACCCACCGCGGCGTTCCAGCGGATCGTCTCCTTGACCAGCTCCGGCGAGCGTCGGACGGCGTCGCCGAAGGAGGCCTCGAACAGCCACGCGCGCAGGGTGCCGAACGCCTCGTCGGCGCCGGTCAGATCGGGGCAGTCCTCCTCGACGACGGCCCCGAGGTCGCTGAACACCTGCAGCTGTGCGGTCAGCACCTCGGTGATCGCCGGGTCGACCGGAACCCGGCCGCCGAGGTCCGGCGTCCAGGCGATGCGCAGCCCGGTCAGCTCGGTGGGCAGCGGCGCGGCGAACGCCGACCCCGGGTCCGACAGCGAGATGGGCACCCGCGGGTCGGGTCCGGCCAGCACGGACAGGCCGAGGGCGACGTCGGAGACGGTGCGCGCCATCGGGCCCTGCACCGACAGCTGCGACCAGCCGATCGACGTGGGGTGCGAGGGCACCCGGCCGGGGGTGGGCCGCAGCCCGACGACGTTGCAGAACGCGGCCGGGTTGCGCAGCGAGCCGCCCATGTCGCTGCCCTCGGCCAGCGGCACGAAGCCGGCGGCCAGCGCGGCGGCGGCCCCGCCCGAGGACCCACCGGCGGACAGGCCGTGCCGGTAGGGGTTGTGCGTGGCACCGAAGAGGGTGTTGAAGGTGTGCGAGCCGGCGGCGAACTCCGGGACGTTGGTCTTGCCGACCCGGACCGCCCCGGCCTCGCGCAGCCGGGCGACGACGAGCTCGTCGCGGGCGGGCACGGTGTCGCGGTGCAGCGGCGAGCCCCAGGTGGTCCGCATGCCGCCGGTCTGGTGGGTGTCCTTGTGCGCGACCGGGACGCCGTGCAGCGGGCCGACCACCTCGCCGCGGGCCAGCCGGGCGTCGGCCTCGTCGGCGGCGGCCCGGGCGGCGTCGTCGTCCCGGGTGACGATCGCGTTGACACCGCCGTCGAACCGGTCGATCCGGGCCAGGTGCGCCTCGAGCAGCTCGCGGGCGCTGACCTCCCGGCGGCGGACGAGGTCGGCCAGCTCGGTGGCGGGGCGGGTGCACAGCTCGTCGGTCACCCGGGGACCGTAGCGCGAGAAGTACCTCAGCGGTGAGGCATCTCCGGGGGTCAGACTGATCCGATGACCGTGCGCCCCGCGACCCCGGACGACGTCCCCGCGATCACCGCCGTCTACGGCCACCACGTCGAGCACACCGTGGCCACCTTCGACCTGGACCGCCCCACCGAGGCCGAGCGCGCCGCATGGCTGGCCGCCCACCCCGGCGGCCGGCACCGGGTGCTGGTGGCCGAGCGGGACGGCGCGGTGGTCGGCTTCGCCGCCAGCGGCCCGTTCCGCCCCCGCCCGGCCTACGACGCCACGGTGGAGACCAGCGTCTACCTCGCCCCCGACGCCACCGGGCAGGGCCTGGGCCGGGCCCTCTACGCGAGGCTCCTCGAGGCGCTGGCCGGCGAGGACGTGCACCGGGTCCTCGCGGTCGTCGCGCAGCCCAACCCGGTGTCCGAGGCGCTGCACCGGTCCTTCGGCTTCACCCACGTGGCCACGATCAGCGAGGTGGGCCGCAAGTTCGGGCGCTGGGTCGACGTCGCGTGGTGGCAGAAGAACCTGTGACCCCGGTCCCACATGCATTGTGCGCAATGCGCATGGGTAGGCGTGGGTGGCGCTGCTCTGCGGCGCACCCCCCCCGAACCCGATCCGAGGAGACACCTGTGCCCACGACCGTGACCGCCCGGGCCACCGCCAGCGCCGGTGGCAGCTTCGAGCGCACCACCATCGAGCGCCGGGACGTCCGTCCGCACGACGTCCGCATCGAGATCGCCTACGCCGGCATCTGCCACTCCGACATCCACACCGCCCGCGACGAGTGGGGTGCCGCCAACTACCCGCTGGTGCCCGGCCACGAGATCGCCGGCACCGTCGCCGAGGTCGGCTCCGAGGTGACCAAGTACAAGGTGGGCGACCGGGTCGGCGTCGGCTGCTTCGTCGACTCCTGCCGCGAGTGCGAGAACTGCAAGGTCGGCGAGGAGCAGTACTGCCTCAAGGGCGAGACCGGCACCTACGGCGGCATGCAGGACGGCAAGCCCACCGACGGCGGCTACTCCGAGCAGATCGTCGTGGACGAGAACTACGTGCTCGGCATCCCCGAGGGCATCGAGCTCGACGCGGCCGCACCGCTGCTGTGCGCCGGCATCACGCTGTACTCCCCGCTCAAGCACTGGGGTGCCGGCCCGGGCAAGAAGGTCGCCATCGTCGGCCTCGGCGGGCTCGGCCACATGGGCGTGAAGATCGCCGCCGCCCTGGGCGCCGAGGTCACCGTGCTGTCGCAGTCGCTGAAGAAGCAGGAGGACGGCCTGCGCCTGGGTGCCCAGCACTACTACGCCACCAGCGACCCGGAGACCTTCGAGCAGCTGGCCGGCCAGTTCGACCTGATCGTCAACACCGTCTCGGCCACCCTCGACCTGGACGCCTACCTGGGCCTGCTGCGGGTCAACGGGACGCTGGTCGAGGTCGGCGCCCCCGAGGAGCCGATGAAGGAGGCCGCGTTCTCCCTCATCCAGAACCGGCGCTCGCTGGCCGGGTCGAAGATCGGCGGCATCCGCGAGACCCAGGAGATGCTGGACTTCTGCGCCGAGCACGGCCTGGGGGCCGAGATCGAGGTCATCGGCGGCGACCAGATCGACGAGGCCTACGAGCGGGTCGTCGCCTCCGACGTCCGCTACCGCTTCGTGATCGACATCGCCAAGCTCTGACGGACCCCCGCGTGCCCCCGACCCGACCGGGTCGGGGGCACGCGTGCGTCAGGAGACGGTGAACTCGCCGAGGTCGTCCCAGTGCTCGCCCGGGATCTGCATGTTGCGGACCTTCGGCGTGCGCACGAGGTACTGCGGCAGCTCCGCCTGGGCCTTCTTGAAGTGGTCGGCGGTCACGTGCGCCTCGGCGGCGTCGTCCTGGAAGCCCTCGATGACGATGTACTCGTTGGGGTCCTCGACGTTGCGGGCCCACTCGAAGAACAGGTTGCCGGGCTCGGCACGGGTGGCCTCGGTGAACTCCCGCGAGATCTCGGGCCACTGGTCGGCGTGCTCGGGCTTCACCGGGAATCGGACGCAGATGAAGATCATGCCGCCAGTCTGGCCCGAGCCCGCCCGGTCCGCGCCCGGGCAGCTGTCTCGATCTGCGACAGCTCAGGCCGGGACGACGAGGGTCAGCGCCGTGCCGCCGCGGGCCCGTTCCACGTGGAACCCGCCGCGCCGCAGCAGCGCCACCAGCGCCGTGGCGTCACCGGGCTCGGCGCGGCTGGTGACCAGCAGCCGGGCGACCCGGCCCTTGTGCGCCTTGTTGAAGTGGCTGATGACCGCGCGCGACCCGTCGGCGCGCTCGCTGACCACGTCGACCGTCACCGCGCCCGGCACCGGGGCCAGCGCCTGGTAGCTGCCCGACCGCAGGTCGACGACGAGCCCCCCCGTCGCGGCGAGCACGGGCGCGAGCACCGGCTTCCACACCGCCCGCAGGTTGGGGAGGCCAGGCAGGTGGGAGTGGGCCGACAGCCGGTAGGCCGGGATCGGGTCCCCGGCCCGGACGACGCCGAACAGCGCCGACCCCACCGCCAGCCGCGCGTCCGCCTTCGCCCGCTGCACCTTCGTGAGCGTGCCGACGTCGAGGGCGTCGTAGAGCACCCCGGTGTAGCGCTGCACCGCCGGCATCGTGGGCGCGGTCCGCAGTGCGGCGTTGCGCTCGACCTCGTCGTCCTGCGTCGGCGAGAGCCCGAGCGCCGTGCGGGACGCCGGCACGTCGTCGGCCAGCGCGACCAACGCGTCGACCAGCTGCGACCGCGTGGCGGTCAGCTCGTCGGCGGCGGTCAGCGCGGCGAGGTCCAGCGGCGCGCCCGACCCTCCGGCGTGCTTGGTCTCCGAGGGCGGCAGCAGGACGAGCACGGGGAGCCAGGTTACGGCTGCCCCGGCACCCCCAGCAGGGCGCGGGTGACCTCCTGCGTGCTGTCGAGCAGGTCGTCCAGCGCGCGGCGCAGGTGCTCCCCCGTCACCGTGCCGTCGGTGGCCCCGGCCAGCAGCGACTCCAGCACCGCCCGGCGCACCAGCTCCTTGATGAACGACGCCGTGACGCCCGCGGTGGCGCCGACGACGTGCTCGACGTCGTCCGGACCGACGGCCAGACCGCTCCCCCGCCCGTAGACCTCCAGCAGCCGGCGCCGGGCGTCGGCGTCGGGCAGGCCGATCTCCACCGCGACGTCCACCCGGCCCGGCCGGGCGGCCAGCGCGTGCTCCAGCGCCTCGGCCCGGTTGGTGGTCAGCACGAACAGCAGGTCGGCGTCGCTTGCCGCGCCGTCCATGGCGTCCAGCAGCTCGAACAGCACCGGCTGCGGCCCGTGGGAGTGGCCGCGGTCCTCGGCCACCAGGTCGACGTCCTCCAGGACGACGACGGCGGGCTCCAGGTCGCGGGCCAACTGGGTCACCTCGCCCACCAGGTGCAGCGACCGGCCCGAGAGCAGCAGCACGGTGGCGCCGGGGACGTGCTGCACCACGTACCGGGTGGTGTGCGTCTTGCCGGTGCCGGGCGGGCCGAACAGCAGCAGGCCGCGCTTGAGGTGCTGGCCGGCCGCGCGCAGCGCGTCCCGCTGCTCGGCGATGCCGATGCTGTGCCGCTCGACCCGGGCGAGCACCTCCTCGGGCAGGACGACGTCGGCCCGCTCGGTGCGCGGCAGCACCGGGAACAGGACGTCGACGCCGCTGTTGCTCTGCCGCAGCTCGAGCACCTGGCCGCGGTAGACGTTGTGCCGGGCGCGGAGGGCGTCCAGCTCGGCGAGGACCTCCTGCGCCTGCGCGCCGGGGAGACCGGCCACCTCGACGGTCAGCGTGGGCTGCTGGTGCCGCTCGGGGCCACGGACCAGCAGCACGGAGGCGCCGCGGTCGTCGCGGACCAGCAGCAGCGCCGTCCGCCAGACCGCCGTCGTCCGGCCCGGGCCCGAGGGCAGGTCGGCCAGCGGCGGGGCGGTGCGGCGCAGCCGGGGCAGGCCCTCGCCGGACAGCAGCTGGGCCAGCTCGGGGTGCATGTGGTGCGGCGGCACCGAGTAGCCGACCACCTGCACGTCGCGGTCGGCCACCCACCGCTCCAGCGCGATCTGCAGGTTGACCTGCTCGAAGGGGGCCAGCTCCCGGGCCACCACCGGCAGGTCGGCGGCGTCGGCACCCAGGTGCTCGCGCAGGGCGCTGGTGACCGGGCCGTCGGCCTGCCCGTCGCCGGCCTCGTGGGCCCAGCTCATGAACCGGGAGAACTGGCGGGCGAACTCGGCGGGCTCCACCCGGCGCACATTACTGAACGGTCATGTCCAGTAGAGGAAGCGAGCGCCCGGCAGCCTCTGGTCGACCGCGTCGGTGAACCAGCCGCGCAGCTCCGCCATCACGGGCTTCGGGTAGACGTGCTTGACCGCGCCGAACTTGCCGCGCTTCTGCGCCCGCAGGTCCTCGTCCATCTCCAGCTTGGTGCGCGGGTACCAGTCCAGCAGCGTGGCCTTGCTGCCCGGCGTGAACCGGTGCGTGATGCACTCGACCGTCAGGTCGGCCCCGGCGGGCAGCACGGCGGCCACGGAGTCCAGCAGCTCGCCGTACTCGGTGCGCCAGTCCTCCACCGGCATGATCGGCGCGATCGTCAGCCCGACCGGGTAGCCGGCCTCGGCCACCCGGCCCAGCGCGGCCACCCGGGCGGGCACCGGCGAGGTCGCGCCCTCGAACCGCCGGCCGACGGTGGCGGCGTTGACCGAGAAGCGCAGCCGGGTGCGCCCGCGGTGCGGCAGGTCCAGCAGCGGCTCGACGTCGTCGAACTTGGTGGTCGCCCGCAGCTGCACCGGCCCGGGCCAGGCGTGCGTCCCGAAGTGCGTGATGGCGGTGGCCAGCCCGCCGGTCAGGTGCTCGATGGCCAGCGGGTCGGTGTAGCAGGACGCCTCGAACGTCGTCCCCTCGTGGCCGCGCTCCGCGGTGCCCGAGGTGACCGCGCCGCGCCCGACGTAGCCGTCGAGGGAGGTGAGGACGTCGGGCAGGTCGGCGAACACCCGGGTGACCGGCGGCCCGGACAGCGACCCGGCGAGGTAGCAGTACTGGCAGTGCGCGGGGCAGCCCTCGGCCAGGTCGAACCGCCAGTCCGCGGACGGCGGGATCGGCTGCAGCTTCCGTTTCGAGGGCGCGCCCACCACCACGGCGAGGGTGTCCTTGGCGGCCATGAAGGCGGCCCGGTCGCCGTCCCCCCGCAGGTTGGGCAGCCGGTCGCCGGGCAGCACGCGGACGTCGGGGACGCCGGCGGCCTGCACGCGGTCGAGGACGGCCTGCCCGTACGGGAGGGCGGCGGCGGACGCGGTCACCAGCACGCGGGACGGGGTCCACACGCGGGTGGGGGCTGCAGTGGTCATCACCGGGGAGAACACCGGGACCCGGGGGTCCGCTTCCCCGCCGGTGCCGGTGTCAGTGCGCGCTGTAGCCGCCGTCGACGAGGTGGTAGCTGCCGCTGATGAAGGAGGCCCGGTCGCTGAGCAGGAACAGCACGAGCGCCGACACCTCGGCGTCGGTGCCCAGCCGCTGGGCGGCGTGCTCGGCCTCCAGGGCGGCCAGGGCCTCGGGCGACAGCGAGGCGCGCACCAGGGGCGTGTCGATGAAGCCGGGGCCGACGGCGTTCGTGCGGACGCCCTGGGCGGTGTACTCCAGCGCGGCGACCTTGGTGAGGCCCACCAGCGCGTGCTTGGACGCGACGTAGGCGGCGTTGTGCGCGATGCCGACCGAGCCGAGCACGGAGCCCATGTTGACGATGGCGCCGCCGCCGGAGGCGAGCATCGCGGGGATCTCGTACCGCAGGGCGTAGAAGACGCCGTCCAGGTCGACGCTCCGCACGCGGTCCCACGCGGCGACGTCGTACTCGCCGATCGGCTGCGGCGGCGCCCCGATGCCGGCGTTGTTCACCGCCAGGTGCAGGCCGCCGAAGGTGTCCACCGCCACCTGCACGGCGCGCTCGTTGTCCCCGGCGACCGACGAGTCGGCCTCGACCGCCACCGCCGTGCCGCCGGCCCGCTCGACCTCGTCGACGACGCGCTGGGCGGCCGCCAGCTGCACGTCGGTCACCACGACCCGGGCGCCCTCGGCGGCCAGCTCCTTGACCACCGCCTCACCGATGCCGCTGCCACCCCCGGTGACGATCGCGACCTTGCCTTCGAACTGCGCCATGTCCGTGCCCTCTTCCTGCATTGGTTGTTGCTTCATGCAACTGGGCGGGGTGCCATCTGCTTCCCGGTTGACGAACCGGGCCCCGACCAGGACCGTCGTGCCATGACGGTGCCGGCGGTGTCACGGATGGGTTCGTGGGTGCTCGACCGGCGCGGTCAGGGCCGGGGTGTGCGGATCACCCGGCACCCCGACCTGCACGCCATCAACCTCAGCGTGTGGCGCGAGAGCGTCTGCGTGGGCACCGTGCACCTGTCCCCCGCCGACGCCGCCGAGGTGGTGCAGGCGCTGACCACCCAGCTCGCGGAGCTGGCCGTCCCCCCGCCGCCGCCGGTGCGCCCGGTCGGCCGGGTCGACGAGCTCGAGGCCCGGATCGCCCAGCTCGAGCAGCGGCGCACCCCGCGCTGGCGGCGCGCGCTGGACCGCCTCGGCGACGTCCGGCCCTCCGGCGGGCCCGGCGGCCCGACGGGGATCGTGCGCTAGTCGGCCAGGTCCACCAGGACCGGGGCGTGGTCGGAGGCGCCCTTGCCCTTGCGCTCCTGCCGGTCGATCGACGCGCCGGTCACCCGGGCGGCCAAGGCCGGTGAGCACAGCTGGAAGTCGATCCGCATCCCCTCACGGCGTGGGAAGCGGAGCTGGGTGTAGTCCCAGTAGGTGAACTCCCCCGGCGTGTGCGGGCGCACCACGTCGGCGTAGCCGGCGTCCACCACCGCGGCGAACGCCGCCCGCTCGGGCGGGCTGACGTGCGTGGAGTGGCTGAACACCGCCATGTCCCAGACGTCGTCGTCCTGCGGGGCGATGTTCCAGTCGCCGGTCAGCGCGATCTGCGCGTCGCCGTCGGCGGCCAGCCAGCCCGCGGCCGTCGTGCGCAGCGCCGCCAGCCACTCCAGCTTGTAGGTCAGGTGCGGGTCGCCCAGCTGCCGGCCGTTGGGCACGTAGAGCGACCACATCCGGACGCCGCCGCAGGTCGCCCCGATGGCCCGGGCCTCGGGGGCGGGCTCCACGCCCTCCTTCGACGACCAGGACGGCATGCCGTCGAAGCCGACCTGCACGTCTTCGATCCCGACCCGGGACACCACGGCGACGCCGTTCCACTGCGAGTGCCCGACGTGGGCGACCTCGTAGCCGATGGCCTCGAAGGGCAGGTGCGGGAACTGGTCGTCCCGGCACTTGGTCTCCTGGATGGCCAGGACGTCGACGCCGCTGCGCTCCAGGAACGCGGTGACCCGGTCGACCCGGGTCCGGACGGAGTTCACGTTCCAGGTCGCCAGGCGCACGGGTCGACCCTAGGGACGACGCAGCCGACCCGCCGAGGCAGGGGATCCCCTGCACCACGCACAGCGGCGATCCGTGGTGGAGGGGATCCCTCGCCCCGGCAGGCGGGCGGGTGCCTCAGGCCTGGGAGAGGGGGGCGATCTCGGCGTCCTGCTTGGCCTGCAGTCGGTCGCGCATCCGCTGCCGGGACTCCACGAACTTCGTCGCCTGCGCGTCCAGGCCGGACATGAACGCGGCCAGCTCCTCGCGCGCCTTCTCCCCCTCGGGCCCGAAGCCGGTGCGCTCGAAGACCTTCCAGTGCCGCAGGATCGGCGCGACGACGTCGTCGTGGTGCAGCCGCAGGTCGTAGATCCCGGCCTTGGCGATGATCGTGGAGTTCTTCCGGAACCCGGCCATCGTGGCGCCGGGCATCTCGAAACCGATGACCTCGTCGGCGATGGCGCGCATCGTCTCGTCGGGGGCGATGTCCAGCGCCGCCGCGACGATGTTCCGGTAGAAGACCATGTGCAGGTTCTCGTCCTTGGCGATCCGGGCGAGCATCTGGTCGGCGATCGGGTCGTTGGTCGCCTTGCCGGTGTTGCGGTGGCTCACCCGGGTGGCCAGCTCCTGGAAGGACACGTAGGCCACCGCCTCGAGCGGGGTCTTGTCCCCGGAGTCGTAGCCCGAGGTCATGTAGTCCATCCGGGCGCGCTCGAGCTCGACCGGGTCGACACCGCGGGTGACCACGAGGTAGTCGCGGATGGCGATGCCGTGCCGGTTCTCCTCGGCCGTCCAGCGGCCCACCCAGGTGCCCCAGGCGCCGTCCCGGCTGAACCGGGTGGCGATCTCCCGGTGGTAGCTCGGCAGGTTGTCCTCGGTGAGCAGGTTGGTGATCATCGCCGCCTTGGCGGTGGCGTCCAGCCGGGACTGCTCGGGCGCCCAGTCCTCGCCGCCCAGGAAGGCGAAGTCGCGGCCCTGCGACCACGGCACGTAGTCGTGCGGGTGCCACTCCTGCGCCATCTTCTCGTGCCGGTTCAGGTTCTCCTCGACGACCGGCTCGAGCTCGGTCAGCAGCGCCGTCGTGGCGGGGGTCCGGGACACCGTGCACCTCCAGGGTGGGGCCGACGGGGGGGACGCTACTCGGCCCCGGGCTGTGGCACGCTGTTGCCTGATGCTTGCAACAAGGGTGCACGTGCAGCCGGCCGGACCCGACGACGTCGCCCCCGCGCGGGCGCTCATGCTGCGGGTCCTGGAGGAGGACCTCGGCTACGGGTTCCGCCCCGAGTGGCACGCCGACGTGGCCGACCCGGCCACGGCCTACCTGCGCACCCCCGGTCAGGTGCTCCTGCTCGCCCGCGACGACGACGGCGTGCTGATGGGCACCACCGCGGTGCGCACCGGCGGCCCGCGCAGCCCGCAGGCACTGGTCGAGCGCTACGCCGACCGGCCGGTCGCCCAGCTGGTGCGGGTGTGGGTGCTCGCCGAGCACCGCCGCCGCGGTGTGGCCCGCGCCCTGGTCACCGCGGCGGCGCGGTGGGCGGTCACCGAGGGCGGCTACCGCACGCTGTGCCTGCACACCGACACCGCCGTCCCCGGGGCCGAGGCGTTCTGGCGGTCGCTGCCCGTGGTGGAGGTCCTCGACGAGCGGGTGCCCGGCGAGCTGCTGCAGACGGTGCACTTCGAGCTGGACACCACGGCCCTGCTCGGGAACCCCGGGCGGCCCGCCGACGACTGAGCCCCCGTGACCGAGCTCGCGATCGACGACGTCTTCGCCCCGCTCACCCGGGACGACGTCGACCCCGTCGGCTGGCTGGCGCAGCGGCGCGAGGAGGGGCCCGTCACCCGGCTGGACCTGTTCGGCAACCCGGTCTGGCTGGTCACGCGGCACGCCGACGTGCGGGCCGTGCTCGCCGACACCGCCGCCTTCAGCAACGACTTCGCGCACCTCGCGGCGGCCGGCGGGGACGACGACGGCGACCTCGGGCTGGCCGACCCCGGCGGCCTGGGCTTCCGCGACCCGCCCGACCACACCCGGCTGCGCCGCATGCTGGCCCCGGCGTTCACCGCCCGCCGGCTGGCCGCCCTGGCCCCGGCGGTGGAGCGGGTGGTGCACGAGCGGCTGGACGCCCTCGCCGCGGCCGGGCCCGGCGCCGACCTGGTCGCCGAGTTCGCCACCCCGGTGCCGGCGATGGTGATCGGCGAGCTGCTCGGGGTGTCCCGCGCCGACCAGGAGGCCTTCGCCTCCATCGCGACCGGCCGGTTCGACCTGCTGGCCTCGGTCCTGGCCCCGCTGGACTCCGCGGCCGACGGCCTGGCCCACCTGCGCGACCTGGTCGCCCGCGAGCGCGCGCAGCCCGGCCCGGGCCTGCTCGGCGAGCTGGTGCGCACCCACGGCCACGACGTGGACGACGTCGAGCTGGCCGGCCTGGTCGACGGCCTGCTGGTCGGCGGGCACGAGACGACGGCCAGCATGCTGGCGCTGGGCACCCTGCTCCTGCTGCGCGACCCGGCGCACGCCGCCCTGGTGCGGGACGAGCCGGCTGCGGTGCCCGGCGTCGTCGAGGAGCTGCTGCGCCACCTCAGCGTCGTGCAGGTGGCCTTCCCCCGGTTCGCCCGTGCCGACGTCGAGCTCGCCGGGCAGCAGGTGGCCGCCGGGGACCTCGTGCTGTGCTCGCTGGCCGGCGCCGACCGCGACCCACGGCTGCTCGCCGACCCCGACCGGCTCGACCTGCGCCGCTCCCCCACCCAGCACGTCGCCTTCGGGCACGGCATCCACCACTGCCTGGGTGCCCCGCTGGCCCGGCTGGAGCTGCAGATCGCGTTCCCGGCGCTGCTGCGGCGCTTCCCCGGGCTGGCGGTGGACGCCGACCCCGCCGCCCTGACGTTCCGTCAGCGGTCGATCGTGTTCGGTCTGGACGCGCTGCCGGTGCGCTGGTGAGGGGTCCCGCCGACGGGTGACCCTGCTCGCCCAGGACGACCCGCCCGTCCCACCGGTGCGATCATGGGCGGATGCGGACGGCCGACGAGCGGGGGAGAGGCGTGCGGGTGAGGGCGTGACCGACCCGACCGACCCGACCGACCCGGTCGACCGCACCACCCGCATCCCCCGCCGCGACCTGCGCGCCGCACGGCCGCCGGTGCCCGGCACCCACCCCTCCGGCGCGCAGCCCCCCGGCGCGCAGTCCCCCGGTGACCGGTCCCCCGGCGACCGGCCACCGCCCGTCCCGGGGCCGACGACCGCCGGCCGGCGCCGCGCCGAGGGCGGCACCGACCCCGAGCTCGCCGCGCAGGCCCGGGCCGCCGCCGGCCTGCCCCCGATGGCCGTGGCCTCCTCCGTCCCGGGGTACCACCCCGACCCCGACGGCGAGACCGACCGCGTGCCAGAGGAGCAGGACCGGTCCGTCCGCCCCGCCCGCAGCTTCGGGCGCGCCGCTGCGCTGACCGTGCTCGGCGCCGTCGTGCCGGGCGCCGGCCTGCTCGCCGCCGGGTGGCGCCGCACCGGTGCCGTGGTCCTGGCGGTGTTCCTCCTGCTGCTCGGCGGCGCGGTCTGGCTGGCCACCGCCGGTCAGCGCACCGCCGTCCGGGCCGCGGTCGACCCCCAGGTGCTGCTCGGCGTGATGGTCGGGGTGGGCGTGCTGGCCGTGCTCTGGATCGCGGTGGTGGTCACCGGGTACCGGCTGCTGCTCCCCCGCCGCACCTCCCGCCTGCAGCAGGGCGCCGGTGCCGTGCTGGTGGCGCTGCTGGTCGCCGCGGTCGCCGTCCCCGCGGTCACCGCCGTCCGGGTGGCCGGCGCGCAGCGCGGGCTGGTCGACACCGTCTTCGCCGACGGGCAGAGCGCGACCGTGCAGGAGCCGGCCGACCCGGTCAACCCGTTCGGGGACCAGGAGCGGGTCAACGTCCTGCTGCTCGGGGGCGACGGCGGCGCGGGCCGCGACGGCGTGCGCACCGACACCGTGATCGTGGCCAGCATCGACACCGACACCGGCGACACGACGCTGTTCAGCCTGCCGCGCAACCTGGAGAACCTGCCGTTCCCGCCCGGCTCGGAGCTCGCGCAGCTGTTCCCCGACGGGTTCGAGGCCGACTCCGAGAGCGAGGGCCTGCTCAACGCGGTCTACCGCAACGGACCCGCGCTGTACCCCGACGCGCTCGGCACCCCCAGCGACAACCCGGGTGCCGACTGGCTCAAGCTGGGGGTCGGCACCGCCCTGGGCCTGCCCATCGACTACTACGTGCTGGTCAACCTGGACGGGTTCAGCCAGCTGGTCGACGCCCTCGGCGGCATCACGGTCAACGTCAACTACTACGTCCCCGTGAACGGCGACCAGGCCACCGGCACCCTGCCCGACCGCTACATCGCCCCCGGCCCGGACCAGGAGATGGACGGCACCACGGCGCTGGACTTCGCCCGCGGCCGCTTCGGCCTCACCGACTACCTGCGGATGGACCGCCAGCGCTGCGTGCTCGACGCGATCGTCGACGCGGCCGACCCGGTCACCCTGCTGACCCGCTACCAGCAGCTGGCCGCCACGACGTCGGACATCGTCTCCACCGACGTCCCCCAGTCGGTCCTCGACGACTTCGTCGACCTGGCCTTCCTGGTCAAGGACGCCGACATCCGCAGCGTCGTGTTCGACAACTCGGCGATCGACCCGGCCTACCCGGACTACGACCGCATGCGCGCGCTGGTGCAGCAGGCCCTGGGCACCGCACCCGTCCCGGCACCGACCACCTCGGCCGCGCCGACGACGTCCGCGGCCCCGACCTCGGAGGTGTCGGCGACCCCCGCGCCGGTGGCCGGGGCGGTCACCGACGTCACCGACGCCTGCGCCTACGACCCGGCCGCGGCGCGCGCGGCCCTGGAGGCCGGCGAACCCCCGTCGCGGGGCTGACGAGCGGTCAGCCGGAGATGGGCTCGCCGGCGCGGATCGCGGCGACCAGGCCGGCCACGGCGGGGTCGCCGACGACGGCGGTGTAGGCGATGACCGGGCGGTCGCCGGCGGCGGCACGGACCCGGTCGGCCAGCTTGCCGTGGGTCAGGACGACGTCGGCGTCCTCGGGCAGCGCGTCCAGCGGGCTGTGCTCGACCACGACGTCACCGAGGTGCTTGCGCAGCTGGACGCTCATCAGCACGCTGCTGGCCATGCCGGCATCGCAGGCGATGACGAGCTTGCGGACGGCGGTTCCCTCGATGGTGGGCATGGTGGAACTCAGGCTCCTCGCTGGTGGATGAACTCTCATTCTCCCCTGTCGTCGGCAGGTGTGACGCTCTTCTCAACCGTGATCGCGGTCACCCACGCGGCGGGCAGCGTTCTGGCAGGGTGCCGACATGACAGCGACGTCGTTGCACCTGAAGCCCGGCACCGAGTGGGCCGCCGTCCTCGGCCGGGCCGCGGACCGGGCACCGGAGGCCTTCGGCACCGATCGGCTGCACAACCTGGTCGACGGGTCCTGGCGGCCGATCGGCGACCCCGAGACCCTCGTCTCCCCCGTCGACGGCTCGAAGCTGACCGGGCTGCCCAAGGTGTCCGCCGGGGAGGCGCAGCACGCCGTGCTGGCTGCGGCCGCCGCGCACCGGGAGTGGGCGACCACCCCGGTCGCCGAGCGCAAGGCGCGGGTGAGCGCGGCGGTCGAGGCGATGGCCGACGCCCGCGACGACCTGGCGCTGCTGCTGGCCTGGGAGATCGGCAAGCCGTGGCGGCTGGCCTGCGCCGACGTCGACCGCGCCCTGGACGGCGTGCGCTGGTACGTCGAGGAGATCGACGGGATGCTCGGGGACCGGACGCCGCTGGACGGGCCGGTCTCCAACATCGCCAGCTGGAACTACCCGATGTCGGTGCTGGTGCACGCCGAGCTGGTGCAGCTCCTGGCCGGCAACGCCGTCGTCGCCAAGACCCCCTCCCAGGGCGGGGCGACCTGCCTGACCCTGGCGCACGCGCTGATGGCCCGCGAGGGCCTGCCGGTGACGCTGCTGTCGGGTGGTGGGGCGGAGCTGTCCAGCGTGCTGGTCCGCTCCCCCGAGGTCGGCGCGCTGGCCTTCGTCGGCGGGCGCTCCAACGGCGGCAAGGTCGCCGCCGGGCTGCTGGACACCGGCAAGCGGCACATGCTCGAGCAGGAGGGCCTCAACGCCTGGGGCATCTGGGAGTTCTCCGACTGGGACGGCCTGGCCGCGCACCTGAAGAAGGGCTTCGAGTACGGCAAGCAGCGCTGCACCGCCTACCCGCGCTACGTCGTGCAGCGCGAGCTCGTCGACCAGTTCCTGGCCACCTACCTGCCCGTGGTGCAGTCGCTGCGCTTCGGTCACCCGCTGGCCGTGGAGCACGACGACGACGAGCTGCCGGTGCTGGACTTCGGGCCGGTGATCAGCGCGGGCAAGGCCACCGAGCTGCGCGAGCGGGTGTCGGACGCCATGCACCGCGGCGCCGTGCCGCTCTGGCGCGGGTCGCTGGCCGACGGCCGGTTCATCGCCGGCCAGGACACCTCCGCCTACGTCGCGCCCGCCGCCCTGCTCTCCCCCGGCGGCGCCTCGGCGCTCATGCACTCCGAGCCGTTCGGGCCGGTCGACACCATCGTCGTGGTCGACAGCGAGGCCGAGCTGCTGGCCCAGATGAACGCCTCCAACGGCGCGCTGGTCGCCTCGCTGGCCTGCGACGACGAGGAGAAGGCGCACCGGCTGGCCCGCGAGGTGCAGGCGTTCAAGGTCGGCATCAACAAGCCCCGCTCCCGCGGCGACCGGGCCGAGCCCTTCGGCGGCCGCGGCGCCTCCTGGCTGGGCTGCTTCGTGGGCGGCGAGCTGCTGGTGCAGGCGGTCACCCAGGGCCCCGAGGGCGAGCTGCTGTACGGCAACTTCCCCGAGCACTCCCGCTACCCCGCGGCCATCTGAGAGCCGGGGGTGAGCCGGGGTCAGCGGTCGGTGCGGGGCTGCACCTCGGCGTAGCGCTCGCGCACCGACGGCGTCGGGTCGGCCTCCACGGTGCGGGTGGCCGACCCGGCCCAGCCCGGCAGCTCGCCGGTCAGCACCCACGCCGCCTGCCGGGCCGCGCCGTCGGCCACCGCCTCGCCGGGCGCGGGGACGACGACCGGCCGGCCGAGCACCGCGGGGGCGATCTGCTGCACCGCCGCCGACCGCGCTCCCCCGCCGACCAGCAGCACCCGCTCCACCGAGGCCCCCTGCGCCACCAGTGCGTCGATGCCGTCGGCCAGCCCGCACAGCAGGCCCTCGACGGCGGCCCGGGCCCAGTGCGCCGGGGTGGAGGTGCGCAGCGTCAGCCCGTGCACCGAGCCGGTGGCGCGCGGCAGGTCCGGCGTCCGCTCGCCCTCCAGGTAGGGCACCAGCACCAGCCCGTCGGCGCCGGCCGGGGCGGCGAGCGCCAGCTCGGCGAGCTCGTCCAGGGACACCCGCAGCATCGCCGCGGCGGCGTCGAGCACCCGGGCGGCGTTCAGCGTGCAGACCAGCGGCAGGTGCCGCCCGGTGGCGTCGGCGAACCCGGCCACGGTGCCCGTGGGGTCGGCGGCCGGGACGTCGGACACCGCCGTCACCACCCCCGACGTGCCGATCGAGACGACGACGTCGCCCGGGCCCGCGCCCAGCCCGAGGGCGGCGGCCGCGTTGTCCCCGGCGCCGGGGCCGAGGACGACCTGCCCGTGCCGGCCGACCACCTCGGCCGGCCCGGCCACCCGCGGGACGGCGGGGGAGCGGCCGCGCAGCGCCAGCTCCAGCAGGTCGCGGCGGTACTCCCCGGTGCGGGCCGACCAGTAGGCCGTGCCGCTGGCGTCGGACCGGTCCGTCACCAGGGTGTCCAGGCCCTGCGCGCCGGGCAACCGCCAGGTCAGCCAGTCGTGCGGCAGGCAGACCGCGGCGGTGCGGTCGGCGTTGCCGGGCTCGGCGTCGGCCAGCCAGCGCAGCTTGGCGCCGGTGAAGGAGGCGACCGGCACGACGCCCACCGCGTCGGCCCAGGCCTGCCCGCCACCCAGCTCGGCGACCAGGTCGGCGGCGGCGTCGGCGGAGCGGGTGTCGTTCCACAGCAGCGCCGGGCGGACCACCTCGCCGGCGTCGTCCAGGCAGACCATGCCGTGCTGCTGGCCGCCCACCGACAGCGCCGCGACGTCGTCCAGCCCGCCCGCGGCGGCCAGCGCCTCGGTGAGCGCGGCCTCCCAGGCGTCGGGGTGCACCTCGGTGCCCTCGGGGTGGCGCGCCCGGCCCTCGCGCACCAGCTCGCCGGAGTCGGCGTCGCGGACGACGACCTTGCAGGCCTGGGTCGAGCTGTCCACACCGGCGACGAGCGGCACGGGTCCTCCTGGGTGGTGGGGCGGGAGCGGCGCAGTTGACGGGGCGACGTGACCCAGACAATAGTGCAGGGACCGAACGAATGGGAGTGGCCGGTGCAGACGCAGGGGCAGGTGCGCAGCGCGAACCTCGCTGCCGCGCTCGCCTGCCTGCGCGACGGCGGTCCGCGCAGCCGTGCCCGGCTGGCCACCGACACCGGGCTGACCAAGGCCACGGTCTCCAGCCTGGTCACCGAGCTCGTCGAGCGCGGTCTGGTCGCCGAGGGCGCCGTGCACCGGCCCGGCTCCGTGGGCCGCCCCGGCACGCTGGTCGGGCTGGCCGGGGGCGTCTGCGGCATCGGCGTCGAGGTCAACGTGGACTACCTGGCGGTGCTCGCCCTCGACCTCGCCGGGCAGGTCCGCTGGGAGTCCCGGACGGCCCTCGACGTCCCGGGCCTGCGTCCGGTCGAGGTGCTGGCGCGCGCATCGGCGCTGGTGTCCGAGGCGCGGGCGAACCAGGCCGCGGCCGCCGTGGGGGTCACCGTCGCCGTGCCGGGCGGGGTGCAGGGCTCCGTCGTCCGCACCGCGCCCAACCTGCCCGGCTGGGTCGGGACGGACGTCGCGGCCGGCCTCGCCGGCCTCGGCCTGCCGGTCACCGTGGGCAACGACGCCGACCTGTCCGCGCTGGCCGAGGTGTCGGCCGGACCGCACGCCGGCGTGCCCGACCTGGTCTACCTGACCGGTGAGGTCGGCGTCGGCGGGGGAGTGGTGACCGGCGGGCAGCTGCTGCGCGGCAGCACCGGCCTGGGCGGCGAGGTCGGCCACCTCGCGCTCACCCCCGGCGACGCCCCCTGCGGCTGCGGCCGCCGCGGCTGCTGGGAGACCGTCGTGGGCCTGGGCGCGCTGCTGCGCGCCGCCGCCGACCCCGACGACCCGCTGCGCGACCCCGGCCGCGACCTGGAGGACCGCCTCGGTGAGGTGGTGGCCCGGGCCCGCGCCGGTGACGCCCGCACGCTGGAGGCCCTCGCCGGCATCGGCACCGGCCTGGGCGTGGGCGCCGCCGTCCTGGTGGCCCTGTTCGACCCCGCCGTCGTCGTCCTCGGCGGGTACTTCGCCGTGGTCGGCGAGTTCCTGCTCGACCCGCTGCGCGCCGCACTCGCGGCCCGGGTCGAGGACGCCGACCGGGTGGCCCTGTCCACCCTCGGCTTCACCGCAGCCGTCCGGGGTGGCGCGCACGTCGCGCTGCAGCCGGTGTTCGACAACCCGACGATCGTGCCCCTGGAGGCCTCCGCATGACCCGCACCCCCACCCCCGCCGACCGCTTCTCCTTCGGCCTGTGGACCGTCGGCTGGCAGGGCGTCGACGTGTTCGGCGGGCCCGTCCGCGAGCCGATGGACCCGGTCGAGGCCGTGCACCGCCTCGCCGAGCTCGGTGCCGCCGCCGTGACCTTCCACGACGACGACCTGGTGCCCGACGACGCCACCCGCGACGCCACCCTGGCCCGGTTCAGGGACGCCCTGACCGAGACCGGCATGGGCGTGGAGATGGCCACCACCAACCTGTTCGGCGCCGCGGTGTTCAAGGACGGCGCGTTCACCGCCAACGACCGCGACGTCCGCCGGTACGCCCTGGCCAAGGCCGCCCGCAACATCGACCTGGCTGCCGAGCTGGGCGCGACCACCTACGTGTTCTGGGGCGGTCGCGAGGGCGCCGAGTCCGGCGCGGCCAAGGACATCGGTGCGGCGCTGGAGCGCTACAAGGAGGGCCTGGACACCCTCTGCGCCTACGTCCAGGAGCAGGGCTACGACCTGCGGTTCGCCATCGAGCCCAAGCCGAACGAGCCCCGCGGGGACATCCTGCTGCCCACGATCGGCCACGCCCTCGCGCTGATCAGCGAGCTGGAGCACTCCGAGATGGTCGGGCTGAACCCCGAGGTCGGGCACGAGGAGATGGCCGGGCTGAACTTCGCCGCCGGCATCGCCCAGGCGCTGTGGCACGGCAAGCTGTTCCACGTCGACCTCAACGGCCAGCACGGCCCGCGCTTCGACCAGGACCTGCGCTTCGGCGCCGGCAACCTGCGCGGGGCGTTCTGGACCGTGGACACCCTGGAGACCCAGGGCTACGACGGCTACCTGCACTTCGACTACAAGCCGCCGCGCACCGAGGACGTCGAGGGCGTCTGGGAGTCGGCGCGGGCGTGCATGGCCAACTACCTGGTGCTCAAGGAGAAGGCCGCGGCGTTCCGGGCCGACCCCGAGGTGGCCGAGGCGCTCGAGACCGCCAAGGTCGCCGAGCTCTCCCAGCCCACCCTGGCCGCCGGCGAGACGCTGGCGACCGTGCGCGAGGAGAGCTTCGACGTCGAGGCGCTCGCGGCCCGGGGCTGCGCGTTCGAGCGGCTGGACCAGCTGGCCATGGACCACCTCCTCGGCGTCCGCTGACCGCTCGGGTGCGGGGCTCCTAGGCTGCACGCATGGCCGAGCCCCGCACCCGCCGTGGACCTGCACCAGCCCGCCGCGAACGCCTGGTGGGGCTGCTCCTGCTCGGCATCGCGGTGGTGCTGCTGTTCTCCAGCCCCACCTGGTTCACCCGGGACCAGACGGCGGTGGCGGTCGCGCAGATCGTCGTCGCGGTGCTGCTGGCGGCCATCGGCGGGTTCCTGGTGCGCCGCGCCCGCGGGTAAGCGCGGTTTACCCCTCGGTGTGACGGGCACCACCTGCGCCGACGGGGGCGACGGGCCCCCGCGGCGACGGGAGGCACGGCGTGGAGCTGGCGAAGCAGGACCTGGTGCAGCTGCTGCACGGGCAGGGCGACAACGACACCGCCGACGCCCTGGCCGCGGCCGACCTGCCGGACACGATCGACACCCAGCGCGACGCCGACGCGCTGACCGCGGTGGGCCTGGACCAGGCCACCCTGCAGGGCCACATCGCCGCCGGGGCCATCGGCGGCAACATGACGATGTGAGCGCTCAGCCCGCGTAGGGCCGCTCGCGCGCCAGTTCCTCCTTGGCCACCGAACGGATGTGCACGGCGTCGGGGCCGTCGACGATCCGCAGGGTGCGGGCGTGCGCCCAGAACTCGGCCAGCGGGGTGTCGTCGCTGACCCCGGCGCCGCCGTGCACCTGGATGGCGCGGTCGATGACGTCCAGGCACACCTTCGGTGCGGCCACCTTGATGGCGGCGATCTCGGTGCGGGCGCCCTTGGCGCCGTACCTGTCGATCAGGTCGGCAGTCTTGAGCACCAGCAGCCGGGCCTGGTCGACCTCGATGCGCGACAGCGCGATCTGCTCGCGCACGGTGCCCTGCTCGGCCAGCGGGCGGCCGAAGGCCACCCGCTCCTGCGTGCGCCGCACCATCAGCGCGAGCGCCCGCTCGGCCATGCCGATCGCCCGCATGCAGTGGTGGATGCGGCCGGGGCCCAGCCGCGCCTGGGCGATCATGAACCCGTCGCCCTCGCCGGCCAGCATGTTGCGCGCCGGCACCCGGACGTCGGTGAACCGCAGCTCGGAGTGCCCGTGCTGGTCCTGGTAGCCGAAGACGGGCAGGTGCCGGACGATCTCCAGGCCGGGGGTGTCGCGGGGGACCAGGATCATCGACTGCTGCCGGTGCGGCGGGCCGTCGGGGTCGGTCTTGCCCATGACGATGAAGACCTGGCAGCGCTCGTCGGCCGAGCCGGTGATCCACCACTTGCGGCCGTTGATGACGTAGTCGTCGCCGTCGCGCACGATCGAGGTGGAGATGTTGCGGGCGTC
>NZ_FNCF01000010.1 GCF_900100695.1 Klenkia brasiliensis | reverse complement strand
CCACCCGGGGTGAAGAACCCCGAGATCAGGATCAACCCACCGAAGAGGAACAACCAGTACGAGAACGCGTTCAGCCGCGGGAACGCCACATCCGGGGCACCCAGCTGCAACGGCAGGATCAGGTTCGCGAACGCGAAGAACAACGGCGTCGCGAAGAACAACAGCATCACCGTGCCGTGCATGGTGAACAACTGGTTGTACTGCTCATTCGACAGGAACTGCAGACCCGGACGGGCCAGCTCACCACGCATGAGCATGGCCATCAGGCCACCCACCATGAACCAGGTGAACGAGGTGGCCAGGTACATCAACCCGATCACCTTGTGGTCGGTGGTCCGCAGCAGCATCGACAGCCGCGAACCCTTCTCGGCCACGTGAACCGGAGAAGGACGGCTCACGATCGGGGCAGGAGCGATCGTCACGGGGTGTTCCTCAGGTCGTCGGCGCTTGGGGGCCAGACTAGGCCGGTGGTACGACGGACCTCGGAGGCCCCTGTGGAGACCGAGCCGGACTACCGGTTCACCCTCGCCAACGAGCGCACCTTCCTGGCCTGGCTGCGCACCGCGCTGTCACTGCTGGCCGCCGGGGTGGCCCTGGACCAGTTCGTCCCCGACCTCGGCGCACCGGCCCTGCGCACCGCCCTCGGGGTGGGGCTGGGTGCGCTCAGCGTCCTCTGCGCGGTGGGCGGGCTGCTCCGCTGGCAGCGGGTGCAGCGCTGCATGCGCCGCGGGGAGCCGCTGCCCACGCCCCGGTCGGGCGTCGTCCTCGCCGCGGGGCTGGCGGTCGTGGCGCTGGTGCTGTCGGTCCTGCTGCTGCTGTCCTCGTGAGCGCCCCGCCCACGCTGGCCGCCGAGCGCACGGCGCTGGCGTGGGCCCGCACGGGCCTGGCGGTGCTGGCCAACGGGGCGCTGCTGCTGGTGCGGGTGCTCACCGGGCGGGGGGCGGCCGCCACCGCGGTGCTCGTCGCCGCCTCGGTGCTGGTGGCCGCGGTCGCCGTCGTCCTCGGGTGGCGGCGCAGCCGCGCGCTGCGGGACGGGTCCCCGGCGGCGACCCGCGGCCCGTGGGTGCTGGGCGTGCTGGTCGCCGCGCTGTGCTTGGCCGTCGTCGTGGTGGTGCCGTCCGCAGGTGCGTGACCCGGGTCACCTGCATGGCTAGGGTCGCCGTCGGAGGTGGTCGACGATGTCCGCGGACCTGCTGGCGCACGTCCCCGGTGACCGCGGCTGGCCGCTGGTCGGCCACACCCTGATGTTCGTGCGGGACGCCCGCGGCCTGACCGAGCGCCACCGCCGGCGCTACGGCGACGTGTACCGGATGCGGGTGCTGGGCCGCGAGGGCGTCACGTTCCTGACCCCGCAGGCGACCCGGGAGATCTACCTGGACCCGGGCAAGGTGCTCTCCAGCGAGGGCGGCTGGTCCAGCTCGATCGGCCCGCTGTTCCGCAACGGGCTCATGCTGCGCGACTTCGACGACCACCACCGGCACCGGCGGGTCATGCAGCAGGCCTTCAGCCGGGCCGCGCTGACCGGCTACGTCGACGCCATCCACGACGTGACCGACCGGCACCTGCGGTCCCTGCCCGCCGGCGACGTCGACGTGTACGTGCTGATGAAGCGGCTGACGCTCGACATCGCCGCCGAGGTGTTCGTCGGGGTGTCCCTGGGCGAGCAGTCCGAGCGGGTCAACCAGGCCTTCCAGGCCGCGGTGGCGGCCTCGATCACCCCGCTGCGGGTGGCGCTCCCCGGGTCGACCTACCGGCGCGGCCTGCAGGGCCGGGCCGAGCTGACCCGCGTGTTCGGCGAGCTGGTCGCCCAGCGGCGCCGCGAGGAGCCCCGCGGCGACCTGCTCTCGCGCCTGGCGCACGCGACCACCGAGGACGGCGAGCTGCTCCCGGTCGACGACGTCGTGGACCACATGGTCTTCCTCATGCTCGCCGCGCACGACACCACCACGTCGACGCTGGCGGTGATGCTGTGGCAGCTCGCCCTGCACCCGGCCGAGCAGGACCGGGTGGCCGAGGAGGTCCGCGCGCTGGACGGCGCCCCGGTCACCCCGGCCGACCACGGCCGCCTGGAGCACACCACCCGCGCCATGCAGGAGGCGCTGCGGCTGAGCCCGCCGGTGCCGTTCTCCCCGCGGCACGCCCTGGCCGACGTCGAGATCACCGGCGTCCGGGTGCCGGCCGGGCACGGGGTGAACGTGTCCAGCCTGGCGCTGCACCGCCACCCCGACTGGTGGACCCGGCCCGACGCCTTCGACCCCGACCGGTTCGCCCCCGGCCGCGAGGAGCACAAGCAGCACAGCCACCTGTTCGTGCCCTTCGGCGGCGGGGCGCACCTGTGCATCGGCAACCACGTCGCCGAGGTGATGGTCAAGGCGATCGTCGCCCGACTGCTGGCCGGCCGGCGGGTCACCGCCGACCCCGCCGCCGGCGTGGTCATCCGCGCCGTCCCCATCCCCAAGCCCCGCGGACCGATGCTGCTCACCGTCCGCTGACCTGGTTCCATCCAGGGCATGCCGTCGACGCTGACGCTCGCCCCCGCACCGCCCTCCGAGGCCGCCGAGGCGGTGCGGCTCGAGGTCCGGCAGTTCCTCGCCGAGGAGCTCGCCGCCGGCAGCTTCACCACGCACGTGGACACCTGGCTGTCCGGGGTCGACCCCGCGTTCTCCCGCAAGCTGGGGGAGCGGGGCTGGCTCGGCATGACCTGGCCCAAGGAGTACGGCGGGCACGAGCGCACCGCGATGGAGCGCTACGCCGTCACCGAGGAGCTGCTGGCGGCCGGTGCGCCGGTCGCCGCGCACTGGATCGCCGACCGGCAGTCCGGGCCCAACCTGCTGCGCTACGGCACCGAGACCCAGCGCAAGGAGATCCTGCCGCGGATCGCCGCGGGCGAGTGCTTCTTCGTCATCGGGATGAGCGAGCCCGACTCCGGCTCCGACCTGGCCTCGATCCGCACGAAGGCGGTGCGCAACGCCGACGGCGACTGGGTGGTCGACGGCGCCAAGGTGTGGACGTCGAACGCCCACCACAGCCACTACGCGATCGTGCTGGTGCGCACCGCCCCCGCCGACCCGTCCGCCCGGCACGCCGGGATGAGCCAGCTGCTGGTCGACCTGTCGCTGCCGGGCATCACTATCAACCCGATCCGCATCCTCGACGGCGGCCACCACTTCAACGAGGTGGTCTTCGACTCCGTCGTCGTCCCCGGCGACATGCTGCTGGGCGAGGAGGGCGCCGGCTGGCACCAGGTGACCGCCGAGCTGGCCTTCGAGCGCAGCGGCCCCGAGCGCATCCTGTCCACCTTCCCGCTGCTGGCCGCCTTCGCCCGCCGCGCGTCGACCGACGCCGAGCTCGCCACCCTGGGCCGGCTGTCGGCCCGGTTGCTGGCGCTGCGGCAGCTGTCGATCCGGATCGCCGCGGCGCTGGACCGCGGCGAGCTGCCCGACATCCCCGCGGCGCTGGTCAAGGACGTGGGGACGACGTTCGAGGCCGACGTCGCCGAGGAGATCCGCCGGGTGGTCGACGTCCCGGCATCCCTGGACTCACCCGACCCGCTCGGGAGGGCGCTGGCCGAGGCGCAGCTGCACCAGCCCGGCTACACGCTGCGCGGCGGCACCAACGAGATCCTGCGCGGGATCGTGGCGCGCGGGCTGGGTCTGCGATGAGCGGCGAGCAGGACCTCGTCGTCGCCACGGTCCGGGAGATCCTGGCCAGGCACGAGCCGGTCAAGCTGACCGCCGAGCGCCGGTGGGACGCGCAGCTGTGGGCCGAGCTGGCCGAGGCCGGGCTGACCGGGGTCGGGCTGCCCGAGGAGGCCGGCGGGTCCGGCGGCGAGCTGGCCGACGCGGTCGCCGTCGTCGCCACCCTGGCCGCGGGGGCCGGCGCGGTGCCGGTCGCCGAGCAGCTGCTGGTCGCCGGCCCCGCCGTCCTGGCCGCGGGGCTGGCGCTGCCGCCGGTGGACGAGCCGCTGACCGTCTCGGTCACCGGGGCGCTGCGGGTCGAGGACGGCCGCATCTCGGGGACGGCGACCGACGTGCCCTGGGCCGGGGTGGCCCGGCACCTGGTCGCGGTCGCCGACGGCCCGGACGGCGAGGTGCTCGCGCTGGTCGACGTGGGCGACCTCGAGGCCAGCGACGCCGTGGACCTGGCCGGGCAGCCGCGCGGGTCCTACGTGCTCGACGGCGTGCCCGCGCAGGTCGGCCCGGTGGGGGAGCTGCGGGCCCGGTTCGCGCTGGCCCGGGCGGTGCAGCTGTCCGCGGCGGCGCAGACCGTGCTGGCCTGGACCGTGCAGTACGCCGGCGAGCGGGTGCAGTTCGGCCGGCCGCTGGCGAAGTTCCAGGGCATCCAGGTGCAGCTGGCGCAGATGGCCGGCGAGGTGACCGCGGTGTCGGCCCTGGTCGACGCCGCCGTGCAGCGGCTGGACCGCGGTGAGCCGCTGGAGCTGGCGGCCGCGGCGGGCAAGGTGCGGGCCGGCGCGGCCGTCGACGTGGTCGCGCGGCTGGCGCACCAGGTGCACGGCGCGATCGGGTTCACCCTGGAGCACCGGCTGCACCACCTGACCACCCGGATGTGGTCCTGGCGCGACGACGCCGGCAGCGAGACGACCTGGGCGCGGGTGCTCGGTGCCGCGGTGGCCGGCGACGACCCGTGGCCGGCCCTCGTGGGCATCGTGTGAGCGAGCCGGCCTGGGTCGCCGACGCCATCTGGTGGCAGGTGCACCCGCTGGGGTTCGTCGGTGCCGAGCGCGAGGCGGTCGAGCCGGTGACCCACCGGCTGCCGCGGATCACCGGCTGGCTGGACCACCTGGTCGCGCTGGGCTGCAACGGCCTGGCGCTGGGGCCGGTGTTCGCGTCGGCCACGCACGGCTACGACACCCTCGACCACCTGCGCATCGACCCGCGGCTGGGCGACGAGCAGGACTTCGACGACCTCGTCGCCGCCGCGCACGAGCGGGGGATCCGGGTGCTGCTGGACGGCGTGTTCAACCACGTCGGCCGCGACCACCCCGCCGTCGCCGACCCGGCCCGCCGCCACTGGATCCGGTGGGACGGCGACCGGCCGGGCACCTTCGAGGGCCACGACCTGCTCGTCGAGCTCGACCACACGCAGGACGACGTCGTGGCCCTCGTCGTCGAGGTGATGTGCCACTGGCTGGACCGCGGCGCCGACGGGTGGCGGCTGGACGCCGCCTACGCCGTCCGGCCCGAGTTCTGGGCCCGGGTGCTGCCCGCCGTCCGGGAGCGGCACCCCGACGTCTACGTGGTCGGCGAGGTCATCCACGGCGACTACGCCGGGGTCGTCGCGGCCTCGGGCATGGACGCGGTCACCCAGTACGAGCTGTGGCAGGGCATCTGGCACGGGCTCGCCGAGGGCAACCTGTTCGAGACCGCGCACGCGCTGGAGCGCCACGACGGGTTCCTCGACGCCTTCGTGCCGTGGACGTTCGTCGGCAACCACGACGTCACGCGGATCGTGGACCAGGTCGGGGAGCACCTGCTGCCGCACGCGCTGGTCCTGCTGCTCACCACGGGCGGGACGCCGGCCGTGTGGTCGGGCGACGAGTTCGGCTGGCACGGCATCAAGGAGCACCGCGCCGGCGGCGACGACGCCATCCGGCCGGAGTTCCCCGCCGACCCGCTCGCCGTCCGGGGCGGGGCCACCTTCGCGCTGCACCAGGAGCTGATCGGCCTGCGCCGCCGGCACCGCTGGCTGCACCGGGCCCGCACCGTGCAGCTGCACCTGACCAACGAGCAGCTGATCTACCGCACCTCCGCCGGCGGCGAGGTGCTGCTCGTCGCGCTCAACCTGGCGCCCGGCCCGGCCGTGGTCCCCGCCGCCGGCGAGCTGCTCGCCGGGTCGGGCGCGCCGCGGGGCGGTGACCTGGAGCTGCCCGCCCACGGCTGGGCCGTCCTCAGCCAGTAGGTGCAGGATGCAACGGTGGTCTTCGAGAACAGCGGGATCCAGCGGGGCGAGGACGGCGTCGCCCGGTACACCGGCCTGGCGCGCAACGTCGTCCGCGGCTTCGCCGACGCCGTCGCGGCGCACCCCGACCGCACCGCCGTCGTCGAGCTCGGCGGCGGCACCGCCACCTACCGCGAGCTGTGGGACGGCGCCGCCCGGGTGGCCGGCGGACTGCGCGCGGCCGGCGTCGCGCCGGGGGACCGGGTCGCCGTCGGCTTGCCGAACGGCCTGGCGTGGATGCTCGCGTTCTGGGGCGCCCAGCTGGCCGGCGCCGTCGTCGTCCCGCTGAACACCCGGCTCGCGCCGGTCGAGCGCGACTACGTGGTCGCCGACTCCGGCGCCGCGATCGTCCTGGACACCCCCGACCTGCCCGACGGCAAGCCGGCCGAGCCGGCCGACCCCGCGCACGCCGACGTGGCCGCGCTGTTCTACACCTCGGGCACGACCGGCCGGCCCAAGGGCGCGGTGCTCACCCAGGAGTGCCTGCTCAGCTCGGCGGAGAACGTGCAGCGCTGCCGCGAGCTCGACCCGGCCGACCGCAACGTCTCGCTGATCTCCGTGCCGCTGTTCCACGTCACCGGCTGCTGCTCGCAGATGGTCACCCAGGTGCTCATGGCCGGCACCACCGTGCTCATGCCGAAGTTCTCACCCGCCGCCTTCCTGGCCGCGGTCGCCGAGCACCGGGTCACCCTGCTGACCAGCGTGCCGACCATCTACGAGCTCGTGATGCGGCACCCCGACCTCGCCACCACCGACGTGTCCAGCGTGCGGGCGCTGTCCTACGGCGGGGCGCCGATGGCCCCCGAGCTGGTGCACCGGCTGCGCGCGGCGTTCCCGGGCACCCGGCTGGGCAACGGGTTCGGCCTGTCGGAGACCAGCGCGCTGGCCACCTTCCTGCCCGACGCCTGGACCGACGCGCACGCCGACTCCGTCGGCTTCCCGGCCCCCGTGGTCGACGTCGCGGTCGACCGGCCCGACCCGGACACCGGCGTCGGGGAGCTGCTCGTCCGCGGGCCCAACGTCGCGACCGGGTACTGGGGCGACCCGGCCCGGACGGCGGAGACCTTCCGGGGCGGCTGGCTGCACACCGGCGACCTCGCGACGATCGACGCCGAGGGCCTGGTCCGGATCGTCGACCGGGCCAAGGACATGATCAACCGGGGCGGGGAGAACGTGTACTCCGTCGAGGTGGAGAACGCCCTCGCCGAGCACCCCGACGTCCTGGAGGTCGCCGTCGTCGGCGTCCCGGACGACGTGATGGGGGAGAAGGTGGGCGCGGTCCTGCTGGTGCGCGAGCCGCTGGACCTCGCGGAGTTCGCCGCGTTCGCCCGGCACCGGCTGGCCGACTACAAGGTGCCGCAGTGGGTGCGGGTGCTCGACGGGCCGCTGCCGCGCAACGCCGGCGGCAAGGTGCTCAAGGGCCCGCTGCGGACGGCGGAGGGCTGGACGCCGGTCCCGCGATGAGTCCGGCCCGCCCGGCCGGTCCCAGCTCCGACGACCCCCGACCGAGGAGCTGACCGTGCCGCTGCGCGACCTGCAGACCATCACCCTGTTCGTCGAGGACCTCGACGCCGCCCGCCGGTTCTACGCCGCGGTGTTCGAGGGCCACGAGCTGTTCGCCGACGACGTCTCGACCGCGCTGTCCATCGGCAACGTGGTGGTCAACCTGCTGCAGGCCGACCAGGCCGGCGACCTGGTGGAGCCCGGTGCCGTGGGATCCCCGGGGGCAGCGCGGTGCCTGCTCACCGTCGAGGTCGCCGACGTCGACGCGGTGTGCGCCGAGCTCGCCGAGCTGAGGGTGCCGCTGCGCAACGGCCCGCAGGACCGGCCGTGGGGCGTGCGGACGGCGACCTTCGCCGACCCGGCCGGCCACCTGTGGGAGGTCGCCGCCCCGCGTGCTGGATGACGGCCCGGCGCCGGGAAGAGGTCGCGTCCGTCCTCGGGAGGTGTCCTCGGCCGACGTCGTGCGCTGAGTCCCCCAGCGGGTCAGAGCTCGAGCACACCTGGGTCGCCCAGCGACTCATCGCCCTCGTGCTCTGAAGCGCCCGGCGACTCAGCGCACTCGAGCTCTGAACCGCAAGGCGACTCAGGGCCCAACGTCGCCGGGGAGAACCGTGCCGCGGCGACCGTCGTCGCGGGGGCGGGGACCTCGACCGCGCGGGTCAGTCAACGTCGCCGGGGACGTGCACCGGGTCGTCGGCCAGCGGCGCGACCGCGAGCTGGGCGGCGGTGGCCGCGGCGGCCCAGCCGCCGCTGATCGCGGCGGCCTGCCGGAACCGGGGCCAGACCAGCGCCGCCGGCACCATGCTCGCCGCGTGCAGGGCGTCGACGGCGGCGCCGGCCTGCATGCCCTCCCGGGTCGGCGACGCCAGCAGCAATGCGCTCTGCAGCACGGTCCGCGCCCCCAGCACCCGCACCAGCCAGGCGGCGGGCGCCCGCCGGCCCGGCGCCAGGGTGCGCAGCGACCAGCGGGGCAACAGCAGCAGCGCCAGCCCGCCGGCGCCCAGGCCGGCCGACACCAGCCGCACCCGGTCGGTCCGCGAGATCGTCATCGGCTCACCTTGCCCGCACCAGCAGGGGCTGCGCCACCTCGCCGACCACGCCGCCGGCGTCGGAGACCGTGCCGGTGCACAACCCGAGCCCGTTGGCGCCGATCGTGGTCCGGCAGGCCAGGTGCACCCACTCGCCCTCGGCCTCCCGGGTCAGGTGCACCGTCACCCCGGGCGGGATCGAGAGCCAGTGCTCCAGCGGCAGCTCGGCGGAGATGCCGTTGGCGGCGTCGGCGGCCACCAGCACGCGGTCGGTGCCGGTCGGCTCAACCCCGGCGACCAGCGGGATGCGCAGCCGCGTCCAGACGTCGGCCGCGCCCAGCTCGTAGGCCGACCCGCGGGCGTAGCGCCACTCCAGCGCCTGGCCGTAGCCCCAGTCGGTGAGGTGCGGCAGCACCTGCGAGGGCACCGCGTCCTCCACCGGGGACGGCGGCACGGGCGGGTGCACCACCGGCGGCGTCGGCCCCGGCGCCAGCGACCACACCCGCGCCACCACGGCCGGCCGGCCCTGCACCGACAGCACGGCCTCGGTCAGGTCGATCCGCCGCCCGGGCCGCAGCGGCGAGACCTCCACGGTGCACTCGGCCCGCGGGATCGCCCCCAGGAAGTCCACCGACACCCGCACCGGCTGCTGGCCCGACTGCTGCGCGGCCAGGTGCGCCAGCAGCGCGGTGGGCGGGCCGCCGTGCTGCGCGCTGCCGTCCCACGGGCTCTCGGTGGCCGTCGTGGGCTCGAACCGCCCGTCGCCGAGCGGCAGGTAGAACGCTTCGGGGGAGGTCACGCCGGCGACGGTATCCGTGGCAGCACCAGCGCCTGCTGGGCCACCCCGGCCACCGGGGTGCCGTCCTGGGCCCACACCTGCGCGGTGACCAGCGCCCGGCCGCCCACCGACGCGGGCGAGGCCAGCTCGAACAGCAGCCACTCGTCGCCCCGGGGCCGGGTGTGCCACCACATCGCGTGGTCCAGCGACACAGCCGACCACTGCTCGTCGAAGGCCCGCTCGTGCCCCAGGTGGTAGCCGTGCGGCTGGACGGCCGCGGAGATCAGCAGCAGGTCCGACAGGTAGGCCAGCACCGCGCGGTGCAGCAGCGGGTCGTCGGGCAGCGGGCCCGCCGCCCGCATCCAGGCCGTCGAGGTGCCGCCGCCCACCCCCACCACGCCCGGTCCCGGCGGTTCCGGCGGGACGCCACCGGGGGGCAGCGCCGGCAGCCGCACCTCCACCGCGTCGAACCCCGCCCACACCGGGCCCAGCCCGCCGTGCGGTGCGGACGCCGCGGCCAGGTCCGGCAGCTCGGCGGCCGGCCGGACGTCGGGCAGCGGCGGCGCGTGGCCCGGTCCCTCGCCGTCCACGGCCGCCGTCGTCACCACCCGGCAGACCTCCGCGCCGCCCTGGCGGATGCGTACCTCGCGGGTGGACAGCAGCCGGCCGTCGCGGACCCGCTCGACCGCCAGGTCCAGCGGCACCCCGGACCGCCCGGGCCGGAGGAAGGAGGCGTGCAGCGACACCGTCGACCGGTCCGGCCGCACCGTGCGGCCCGCCGCGACGACGGCCTGGGCGAGCAGCTGGCCGCCGAACAGCTGAGGCAGTGCCAGCGCGGCGCTGCCGCCGCAGAACCGGTCCTCCCCGGCCGGGGCGAGGTCGAGCACGCCCAGCAGGTCGGCGACGTCGTGGCTCACCGCGGGGCCGGGGAGCGCCGCGGCGGGCGGGGCAGGAAGCCGCTGGTGCGGGCCACGTAGTCGGCGTAGGCGTCGCCGCGACGGCGCATCATGCCGCGCTCCAGCAGCGCCGCGCCCGAGCCCGTGACCAGCATCCGGACCATCAGCCACGGCGAGACCACGGTCAGCAGCCCCCACCAGGAGCCCAGCGCCAGCAGGAACAGCGCCACCCACACGCAGCTGTCGCCGAAGTAGTTGGGGTGCCGGGTCCAGGCCCACAGGCCCCGGTCCATGATCTGCCCGGCGTTCGCCGGGTCGGCCTTGAACCGGGCCAGCTGCCAGTCCCCGATGGCCTCGAAGACGAACCCGACCAGCCACAGGAGCACGGCGACGGCGTCCAGCCAGCTCAGCGGCGCGGACTCGTACATCGCCACCTGCACCGGCAGCGACACCACGAACAGGACGACGCCCTGGTAGCCGTAGATCCGCCGGACGAGGAAGGGCACCAGCGGGCCGGTGCGCTTGCGCATCAACGCCTCGTAGCGGCGGTCTTCGGGCCTGCCGTGGTTGCGGGCGAAGATGTAGCCGCCCAGCCGCAGCCCCCAGACCGCAGTAAGCGCGAACACCAGCCAGCGGCGGCCGGTGTCCCCGCCGTCCCCGGACGACAGCACCAGGCTCACCCCGGCGACGACGACGAACCCGGGCCCCCAGACCACGTCGATGATCGACTGCTTGCCAATCGCGGTGGCCAGCGCCATGACGGCGCCCAGCAGCACCACCAGGGCGAGCAGGCTGCCGGCCAGGTTCACGGTCAGGTCGGTCCAGGGCAGGTCGGTCACGCGGGTCCTCCGGTGGGGGTGGGTGCGACGGCGGCCGCGAGGTCGAGGAACGCCTCCTGGGCGGAGGCGAAGGTGCGGGGTGCGCCGGCGCGGCTGGTGGCCAGCAGGCCGGCGAGGTCCGGGCCGGTCAGCGGTCCGTCGGGCAGCCGCACGGGGTCGTACTCGACGGCGTCGGCGGTGCGCACGGCGCCGGCCGCGGCGACCACGACCTGGCCGTTGAGCGGGCAGGCCGGGTCGAGCAGCGCGGTGGCGACGGGGGCGACCAGCTCGGGTGCCATGGCGTCGACGTAGCGGCGGTCCATGCCCTGGTCGGTCATCTGCGTGGTCGCGTAGGGCAGCAGCACGTTGGCCGCCACACCCTTGCGGGGACCCTCGATCGCCATGGTCCGGGCCAGGGCGACGACCGCGCCCTTGCTGGCGGCGTAGGCCGCGGCGGCCAGCTCGCCGTGCAGGCCGGCGCCGCTGGAGACCAGCAGCACCCGGCCGGAGCCCTGGTCCCGCATCGCCCGCAGGCACGCCCCGGCCACCTGCGCGGTGCCGGCCACGTTGACCGCCAGCACCCGGGCGAACTCCTCGGGCTCCACCCGGTGGGCCAGGGCGAGGGGGTTGATGCCGGCGCTGGTCAGGCAGCCGTCCAGCCGCCCCCACCTGTCCAGGGCGAGGGCGACCAGCCGGTCGGCGGTGGCCGGGTCCTCCACCTCGCCGTGCTCGGCGACGGCTCTGCCCCCGGCGGCCTCGATCTCGGCGACGACGGCGTCGGCGGCGCGCCGGCCGTGCACGTCGCGCACCCGGTCGCGGTTATTCACCACGACGTGCGCGCCGGCCGCGGCCAGATGCAGGGCGAAGGCACGGCCCAGGCCCTTGCCACCGCCGGTGACGACGACGACCCGGCCGGCCAGCCGGGGGATCACGCGGGCTCCCGTTCCACCAGGACGGCGACGCCCAGCCCGGCGGCGCCGCTGACCGCCGCGACGCCGTAGCGGCCCTCCCGCGCCTCGAGTTCGGCGACGCACTGGCCGACCAGGATCGCGCCGGTGGCGCCGAAGGCGTGGCCCATGGCGATCGTGCCGCCGTCGGGGTTGAGCCGGTCGGGCCCGGCGTCGAGGTCCCGGCGGAATCGCAGGCACAGCGCGGCGAACGCCTCGGCGAACTCGAACACGTCCACGTCGGCGGCGGTCAGCCCGGCCCGGGCGAGCACTGCCTCCACCGCCTGCTGGCCGGCGGTGAGCATCACCACGGGGTCGGTGGCCGCGGTCGCCGAGGCCACCACCCGGGCCCGGGCGCGCAGACCAGCGGCCTCGGCGGCCGCGCGGGAGCCCAGCAGGAGCAGGGCGGCGCCGTCGGCCAGGGCGGGGGAGGTGCCCACGGTGTGCTCGTGCCGCAGCGGCCCGACGCCGGGGTGTGCAGCGGCCACGAGCGCGTCCTGGCCCTGCGCGCCGAGCTCGGCGAAGGCGGGGGGCAGCTGGGCCAGGGACTCCGCGGAGGTGCCCGGGCGGACCAGCTCGTCGCGGGTGACCGGCTCGCCGTCCGGCCCGGTGAAGGGCACCACCGACCCGGCGTAGCGGCCGGCGTCCCAGGCCGCGGCCGCCTTGGCGTGGGTCTCCACGGCGTAGGCGTCCAGCTGCTCGCGGGTGAACCCGTCGAGGGTGGCGTTGAGGTCGGCGGCGATGCCCATGTGCACCGACCCGACGGCGGAGATGGTCGCGGGGTCGGCCCACAGCGGCCCGCGGTCGGTGAACATCGGCACCCGGGACACGCTCTCGACGCCGCCGGCCACGGCCAGGTCGAGGTCGCCGCCGCGGATCCGGCCCGCGGTCTGCGCCACGGCGTCCACCCCGGAGGCGCAGAACCGGTTGAGGGTCACGCCCGGCACCCGGTCGCCCCAGCCGGCCAGCAGGGTCGCCGTCCGCGCCAGGTTGGCGCCCTGCTCGTCGACCTGGGAGGCGCAGCCGAGCACCACGTCCTCGACCCGGCCGGCGTCGAGGCCGGTGCGGTCGACGAGCGCGTGCTGCAGCCCGGTGACCAGCTCGACCGGGCCGTGCCCGTGCAGCGCGCCGCGGCGGGACCCCTTCCCGCGCGGTGAGCGCACGAAGTCGAGCACGTAGGCGTCGGTCATCTCGGTTCTCCGTCCCGGAGGTGCTGGTCGACTTGCTCTGTTAGTTGTAGTATGACCTGAGTCATACAGGCAAGCACCGATCGAGGAGGCGCCGTGGACGGCACCGGCATCTGGGTGGCGGGCGGGTACCAGACCGACTTCGCCCGCAACCTGACGCGCGAGGGCGGGGACAGCGCCGACCTCACCGCCGAGGTCGTGCGCGGCACGCTGGAGTCCGCGGGCCTGGGCCCCGAGCAGGTCGAGGTCGTGCACGTCGGCAACGCCTTCGGACAGCTGTTCACCGGGCAGGGTCAGCTCGGCGCGATGCCGGCCACCGTCGAGCCCGCGCTGTGGGGCGTGCCCGCCGCGCGGCACGAGGCCGCGTGCGCGTCGGGCAGCATCGCCGTCCTGGCCGCGATGGCCGACCTGCAGGCCGGTCACTACGACTGCGCGCTGGTCCTGGGCGTCGAGTTGGAGAAGACCGTGCCCGGGGACCAGGCCGCGGGCCACCTCGGCGCCGCGGCGTGGATCGGCCACGAGGGCCAGGGTGCCCGGTTCATGTGGCCCCACATGTTCGACCGGGTGGCCCAGGCCTACGACGACCGGTACGGCCTGGACGACGTCCACCTGCAGGCGATCGCGCAGCTGAACTTCGCCAACGCCAAGCGGAACCCGAACGCGCAGACCCGCGGGTGGGAGGTCGGCCAGCTGGTCGGCACCGCCACCGACCGGGCCGACAACCCGGTGGTCGAGGGCCGGATGCGGCGCTACGACTGCAGCCAGGTCACCGACGGCGCGGCCGGCGTCGTGCTGGTCTCCGACCGCTGGCTGGCCGCGCACCCGCAGGCCACCCGCCGTCCGCTGGCCCGGATGCTGGGCTGGGGCCACCGCACGGTGGGCCTGGGCCTGCAGCAGAAGCTGGACCGCTCCGCCGAGGACCCCTACCTGCTGCCGCACGTGCGGCAGGCCGTGCAGGACGCCTTCGGTCGGGCCGGGGTGACCCTCGACGGCGTCGATGGCCTGGAGACCCACGACTGCTTCACGCCCTCGGAGTACCTGGCCATCGACCACGTCGGCCTCACCGAGCCGGGCAAGAACTGGCAGGCGGTCGAGGACGGTGACCTCGAGATCGGCGGCCGGCTACCGGTGAACCCCAGCGGCGGGCTCATCGGCGGCGGCCACCCGGTCGGCGCCACCGGCGTCCGGATGCTCGTCGACGCCGCCAAGCAGGTCACCGGCACGGCCGGCGAGTACCAGGTCGAGGGTGCCGACACCTTCATGACCCTCAACATCGGCGGCAGCACCACGACCACGGTGAGCTTCGTGGTCGGGTCTGCCCCCGCCGCCTGACCACCCGACCTGCGAGAGAGGAACCACCCGTGGACGTCGAGATCGTCGGTCGTGTCCTGTCCACCCTCCCGGCGGACGACGACCACCCCTACCGCACCGGGCCCTGGCGGCCGCAGACCACCGAGTTCCGGGCCGACGACCTCACCGTCGTGCAGGGCGAGGTGCCCACCGACCTGGACGGGGTGTACCTGCGCAACACCGAGAACCCGGTGCACCCCGCGCTGCGCAACTACCACCCCTTCGACGGCGACGGCATGGTGCACGTCGTCGGCTTCCGCGGCGGGGAGGCCTTCTACCGCAACCGGTTCGTGCGCACCGACGGCCTGCTGGCCGAGGCCGAGGCCGGCGGCCCGCTGTGGGCCGGGCTGGCCGAGCGCCCGGCCATCGCCAAGCGGGACGACGGCTGGGGCGCGCGCGGCCGGATGAAGGACGCCTCCAGCACCGACGTGGTGGTGCACAACGGGACGGCGCTGACCACCTTCTACCAGTGCGGCGACCTCTACCGGCTGGACCCGCGCACCGCCGAGACCCTCGGCAAGGCCACCTGGGGCGGGGACTTCCCCTTCGACTGGGGCGTGTCGGCGCACCCCAAGGCCGACGACCGCACCGGCGAGCTGCTGTTCTTCAACTACGGCACGCAGGCCCCGTACATGCACTACGGCGTGGTCGACGCCGACGACAAGCTGGTGCACTACGTCGACGTCGAGCTGCCCGGCCCGCGGCTGCCGCACGACATGGCCTACACCGAGAACTACGCGATCCTCAACGACTGCCCGCTGTTCTGGGACCCCGAGCTCATCGGCCAGGGCCACTACGCGGCGCGGTTCCACCCCGAGCTGCCCACCCGGATCGGGGTCATCCCGCGCCGTGGCGGCCCGGAGTCCATCCGCTGGTTCGAGGCGGAGTCGACCTACGTGCTGCACTGGGTGAACGCCTACGAGGACGGCGAAGAGATCGTCCTGGACGGCTTCTTCCAGGGCGACCCCGAGCCGGCCGACAACGGCATGGGCAACAAGTGGGAGCGCGCCTTCCGGTTCCTCGCGCTGGACCGCATGCAGTCCCGGCTGCACCGGTGGCGGCTGAACCTGCGCACCGGGCTGGTCCGCGAGGAGCAGCTCTCGGACACCGTGACCGAGTTCGGGATGATGAACGGCGGCTACGCCGGCCGGGACTACCGCTACGCCTACGCCGCCACCGGCAAGCCCGCCTGGTTCCTCTTCGACGGCCTGGTGCGGCACGACCTGAAGACCGGCACGGAGGAGCGGATCTCCTTCGGCGAGGGCGTCTACGGCAGCGAGACCGCGATGGCCCCGCGGGTCGGCTCCACCGCCGAGGACGACGGCTACCTGGTCACCCTCACCACGGACATGCGTGCCGACGCGTCCTACTGCCTGGTGTTCGACGCGGCGCGGCTGTCGGACGGGCCGGTGTGCACCCTGCAACTGCCCGAGCGGATCTCGAGCGGCACGCACTCGACCTGGGCCTCCGGCGACTCGCTGCCCGGCTGGGCGACCAGCGACGACCCGGCCACCGCGGTGGGCCTGTGAGCCTCCCGCTGGGCGCGGCCGACGCCGACCCCGGCGAGTCGCCGACCCCGCTGCCGGCCGGCGGGGTCAACCAGATCGGTGCCACCCTGCCGCTGATCGGTGACGAGTGGAACCTGCTGCTGGTGCAGCAGTCGCTGCTGGGTGCCCGCCGATTCGGTGAGTGGAAGGCACGGCTGCCGATCTCGAACTCGGTGCTGACCAACCGGCTGACCCGGCTCACCGAGGTCGGGGTCCACCGGCGGCAGCAGTACTCCGAGCGGCCCGAGCGGCACGAGTACCTGCTCACCGCCCGGGGCCGAGCGCTGTGGCCGGTCATGCTCTCCATCTGGGAGTGGGAGCGCCGCTGGGTGCCCGAGCACGCCGCGGCGCTCCCGCACAAGGTGCACCGGTCCTGCGGGTCGGCGTTCCGCGCGCTGCTGACCTGCGAGGCCTGCGGCGGCGTGGTGCACCCCCGGGACGTCGCCGGCAGCTGGGGCCCCAGCGGCTCCTGGGAGCGGTCGGTGCCGGCGGCGACCACGCGCCGCCGGGCGGCCCCGGCCGCGCCGGTGGTCGGGGTGACCGACGGGCCGGGCATGTTCCCCGAGACCATGGCGCTGATCGGCAACCGCTGGTCCTCGGCGCTGCTGGGTGCGGCGTTCCGCGGCGCCACCCGGTTCGGGGAGTTCCAGACCTTCCTGGGTGCCCCGCCGACGGTGGTGTCCGACCGGCTGCGCACCTTCACCGACCTCGGCGTGCTGGCTCCCCGGCCCGACCCCGAGCGCGCCGACTGGGCGCAGTACCACCTGACCGACAAGGGCCGGGCCTTCTTCCCGGTCGTGGAGACCACGCTGCGCTGGGGCCAGGACTGGTTCCGCGCCCCCGAGGGGCCGGCCGTGGTGCAGGTGCACCGCGGCTGCGGGCAGACCTTCGAGCCGTGCCTGGCCTGCGACGTCTGCCGGTCCCGGCTGCGCGGTGCCGACATCGAGATCGTGGGGGCCGCTGCGCCCTCCCTGGACGAGGAGACCCCGTGACGACCTTGATCGACAGCCGGGCCACCACGCTGGCCGCGCTGCTGCGTGCCCCGGCCGCCCGCTCGCCGCAGCACCCCGCCGTCGTCGGTGCCGGCCGCGCGTGCACCCACGGCGAGCTCGCCGAGCGCTCCGACCGGCTGGCCGCCGGCCTGGTGGCGCTGGGCCTGCGGGCCGGGGAGCGGGTGGCCTACCTGGGCCACAACGCCACCGAGTACTGGGAGCTGTTCGCCGGCACGCAGAAGGCCGGGCTGGTCGTCGTCCCCCTGAACTTCCGGCTGGCCGCCGACGAGGTCGCCTGGATCCTGGCCGACGCCGAGGTCTCCGCGGTGCTGGTGGAGGCCGAGCTCGCGTCGCTGCTGCCGGCCGACCTGGCCGTCCCCGCCCTGGTCTTCGACGGCCCGGCGGGGGACCGGACGGCGTACGAGGCGTGGCTGGCCGCCCAGCCCGCCACCGACCCGCACCGGGACCGGGACGGCGACGCCCTGGCCGCGCTCATGTACTCCTCGGGCACCACCGGTCGTCCCAAGGGCGTGCAGATCACCGTCGCCGGGCTGCTCGCCGCGGTCGAGGCCTTCGGCGCGCTGTTCGACGTGGACGCCGACTCGGTCAGCCTGGTGCCCACGCCCTACTACCACATCGCGGCGGGCGGCTGGTCGCTGATCACGCTCGCTGCCGGCGGCACGCTGGTGCAGTTCCGGGAGCCCACGCCGGCCGCGATGCTCGAGGCAATCGTGGCGCACCGGGCCACCCACGCGGCGATGGTCCCGGTGATCATCGGCATCCTCTGCGCCGACCCGGCCGCCGCCCGCGCCGACCTCTCCTCGCTCCGGCACGTGGTCTACGGCGCTTCCCCGATCTCGGAGACCCTCATGCGGCGGGCGCAGGCGCTCTTCGGGGCGCAGCTGTCGCAGAGCTACGGGCTGACCGAGACCCTCGGCGTCACCACGCTGCTGCCGCCCGCGGACCACGTGCCCGACCCGGCGACCGTGCACCGGCTGCGCTCGGCGGGCCGCGCGGTGCCCGGGGTCGAGGTGGGCGTGGTCGACGTCGACGGGACGCCGCTGCCGGCCGGCGAGGTGGGCGAGGTCGTCGTCCGCGGGCCCGTGGTCACCACCGGCTACTGGCGCAACCCGACCGCGACCGCCGAGGTGTTCCTGCCCGGCGGGTGGCTGCGCACCGGCGACGTCGGCGAGCTCGATGCCGACGGCTACCTCTACCTGCGGGACCGGATCAAGGACGTCATCGTCAGCGGTGGGGAGAACGTCTACCCCGCCGAGGTGGAGAACGCCCTGGCCGCGCACCCCGGCGTCGCCGAGGTCGCCGTGGTGGGGGAGCCCTCGGACCGGTGGGGCGAGTCCCCGGTGGCCTTCGTGGTCGCCGTCCCCGGCGCCCGGCTGGACCCGGACGACCTGCTGGCCGGCTGCCGCGAGCGGCTGGCGCACTACAAGTGCCCGCGCCGGGTGCAGGTGGTGGGCGCCCTGCCGCGCAACCCCTCGGGCAAGGTGCTGCGCCGCGAGCTGCGCGCCCCGCTGTGGGCCGGGCACGACCGGGGCATCGCGTGAGCGCCCGCTGGGCCCAGCTGCGCCAGGTCATCAGCGCCACCCGCGACCTCCCGGGCGACTCGGCCGCCGCCCGGGCCGCGCTCGGTCTGGCGCCGGGCTTCCCCGACCCGGTGCTGGAGACCGTGGGCATGGCCGACGAATCGCTGCCGATCGGCGCCGCGCACGAGGGCCCGGCCGGCGGCGGGGCGTTCCTGGAGCTGGTCGGGCCGCTGCGCCAGGACGTCCCGCTGGTCCGGTGGCTGACCAAGGTCGGCGGCCGCGGCGGGTACGGGCTGTCGATCCAGGTGGACGACGTCGCCGCCGGGGTGGCCGCCGCCGCCGCGGCCGGGGTGCGGGTGGTGGCCGACCAAGAGGTCTACGGCCACCGCATCGTGCAGCTGCGCCCCGGCGACCTCGGGCTGCTGGTGGAGCTGGACGGCATCGCCGACCCCGACGTCTGGTTCTGGGACGACGTGCCGATGCAGCGGTCCTCGGGTGCGCTGGTCGACGACGTGCTCGGCGTGGACGTCGGCGGCCCCGACCCGCAGGCGCGAGCCGCCGTCCTGGGCTCGATCCTCGGCGTCCCGGTCACCACCGGCGCGGACGGGTGCCCGCAGCTGGTGCTCGCCGCCCCCGGCCGGCCCGGCCGCACCGTGCGGTTCACCGCCGAGGGCAGCGGGCTGTGCGGTGTGGAGCTCTCGCTGCGCCCGGGGTGCACCGCACCCGACGAGCCGCTGACCTTCGGCGGCATGCCGGTCCGCTTCCGCTGAACGCCCACGAGCCCGGCCCCCGGGGGAGCCGGGCCCGTGGGCGCGGGGGTCAGCTCGCGAGGTCGGCGCGCAGCTGGCGCTTGAGCAGCTTCCCCGACGCGTTGCGCGGCAGGGTGCCCACGACGGTCACCCCGACCGGGCACTTGTAGTGGGCCAGCCGCTCCCGCGCCCAGGTGAGCAGCTCGTCGGGGTCGAAGGACGCCGGGTCCCTCGGGACGACGACGGCGTGCGGCGACTCGCCCCAGCGGCCCGACGGCACCCCGACGACGGCGACCTCCACCACGCCCGGGTGGCCGGTCAGCACGCTCTCCACCTCGGCCGGGAACACGTTCTCGCCGCCGGTGATGATCATGTCCTTCAGCCGGTCGTGCAGGAACAGGTAACCGCCATCGTCGAAGGAGCCGCCGTCGCCGGTGCGCAGCCAGCCGCCGGGCAGCAGCGACGCCGCGGTGTCCTCGGGCCGTTCCCAGTACCCCTTCATCACGTGCCCGCCGCCGATGAGCACCTCGCCGCGCTGCCCGGGCGGCAGGTCCTCCAGCGTCACCGGGTCGACCACCCGCACCGGCACCCCGGGCATCGGCCGGCCCACCGACCGCAGCCGGGCCACCGCGACCGGGTCGGCCGGGTCGGGCCGGTGGTCCTCGGGCATGAGCATCGTGATGCCGCCGGTGGACTCGGTGAGCCCGTAGCTCTGCAGGAACCGGCAGCCGAAGACCTCGGCGGCGTCGGTCAGCACCGGCACCGGGATCGGCGAGGCGCCGTAGATGACGTACTGCAGGGTCGACCAGTCGGCCTGCCGCACCGCGGGCAGCTGCAGCAGCATCTGCAGCACCGTGGGGACGGCGACCGCGTGGGTCACCGCGCGCCGCTGCCACAGCTCGGCGACCCCTGCCAGGTCCGTCGGGGCCTCCAGCAGCAGCGCGCTGCCGCCGAGCACCGCGGCCAGGGCCAGCCCGATGCCGGCGACGTGGAAGAACGGGATGGGCGCCATGGCCACGCTGCGCACGTCGAGGTCGAGCAGGTAGTAGGACGCGGCCAGCGCCTGGCCGAGGTTGGCGCCGGTGAGCTCGATGCCCTTGGGCCGGCCGGTGGTGCCGGAGCTGAAGAACAGCACCGCGGTGTCCTGCGGGTCGACCACCACGCCGGGGTCGGTGTCGTCGGCCCCGGCCAGCCAGGTGTCCCACGGCACCGCGCCGGCCACGCCGTCGTCCACCGCGACCATCCGGGTGGACCCGGTCGCCGCGGCGGCCGCGGGGCCGCTGCCGGCGCCGACCACCAGCACCGCGGGGCGGGCGTCGGCCAGCACGACCGACAGCTCCGGCACCGCGAGCAGGGCGTTCAGCGGCGCCGGGACCGCGCCGAGCTTGGCCGCGCCGAACAGCACCGCCAGGAAGGACGGCGCGTTGGCGCCCACGTAGGCCACCCGGTCCCCGGCCCGCACGCCGTCGCGGGCGAGTGCCTGCGCGACCCGGTTGGCGGTGCGGTCCAGCTCCGCCCAGCTGGTGGTGCGGCCGACCTCGAGCACGGCGTCCACGTCGGGGGTGGCCGCGGCCCGGGCGCGCAGCATGTCGGCCAGCCGCTCGGCCCGTCGTCCGTCGGGCAGCAGGGCGTAGTCGGGGTCGCGGTAGGCGGCCGGCACCGGGACCGGCGGCGGGGTCCACGGCGCGGGCGCGGCTGCGGTCTCGACGGTCATGGCGTCTCCTGCAGGACGGGGCGGGCAACGGGCTGGTACGGGCCGAAGACGGGGGGCTCGAGGATCCCGGGGGGCGCCTCGTGCACGGGGACGACGGCGCGCAGCACGGGGCCGGCGGTGACGAACTGCGCGGCGGTGGTGCGGCTGGTGGGGTCGTCGGGCTCGACCAGGTTCAGCGTCATGACGACGCCGGGGCGGCCGTGCACCCGCACGGTCCACTCGTCCCGCCCGGCGTAGTCGGGCAGGTCGGGTTCCATCGTCCAGATGATCGACAGGCTCAGCACCCGGCGGCCGCCGACGACGGCGTGCCAGCGCCACTCGGTGGACCCGACGGTGCCGGCCCGGATGGTGCCGGCGGCGACCTGCAGGTCCCGGCTGGCCGGGACGACGCGGTGGTCGGGCACGACGTCCTCGACCACGAGGCCCATCCGCTCGGCCATGAACAGCAGCGTCTCGCGGTAGAGCTTCCCGTAGAGCACCGGCAGCTCCCCGCCGGTGTCGAGCGCCTCGACCGGCCCGCCCATGCCCATCACCCGGAAGACGAACTCCGGGTCGGGCATCCGGCGAGCGTCGAGCACCTCGTCGATCTCGACGGCGTCCAGGTCCACCGAGACGCCGGTCAGCGCCAGGGCCAGCCGCTCGCCGACCACGCCGGGGCTGATGCCCACGCCGTAGAGGGTGGCGCTGCCGGCGTGGCAGGCGTCGAGGAACATCGCCTCCCGCGCGGGGCCGTGCGCGCGGGGGAAGTGGTGGCCGGCGGTGGTGACCACGTCGACGCCGGCGCGCAGCAGGCGGCAGATGTCGGCGTCGTGGGTCTCGTAGGGCACCTGCAGCCGCGGGGTGTGCAGCACGACGTCGGGGCCGGTGGCCAGCAGCTCGTCGACGCTGCGGGTGGCGGTGACGCCGGTGTGCCCGCGGCGGGCGATGTCCCCGGCGTCCCGGCCGGCCTTGCGGTCGGAGTAGACGTAGAGCCCGACCAGCTCCAGGTCGGGTCGGTCGATGACCCCGCGCAGGCAGGTCTTGCCGATCGCGCCGGTCGCCCACTGCGCGACCCGGATGGGCCTCACCGGCTGGTCCGCAGCTCGGCGACGTCGAGCAGCCTGGCCAGCGCGCGCTCGTAGCCGGCGGGGTCGCGGGCCATCCGGGCGCGGGCGTCCACGGCCATCCAGTCGGTGTCGGCGACGGGCTCGCCGCGGCGCAGCGCCTTGTACCCGGCCCGGGCGATGTCGCGGGGGTCCTCCTTGCGGCCGTCGACATGCGCGGCCATCCGGGTGTCCACCGACCCGACGATCAGCGCGGTGACGCCGATGCCGTCGCCGGCGAGCTCGGCCCGGGCGATGGTGGACAGCCACAGCGCCGCGGCCTTGGCGGGGGAGTAGCCGCCCATGAACGGCGCGGGCACCATGCCGGCCACCGAGAGCACGTTGACGAACGCGCCGCCGCCGTTGCCGGCGATGACGTCGGCGAAGGCCCGGGTCATGGCGAGCACGCCGAAGTAGTTGACCTCCATCTCGGCACGGGCGTCGGCCGGGTCGGCGCAGCGCACCAGCCGGGTGCCGGTGTGCAGGCCGGCGTTGTTGACCACCACGGTGGTGTCGGCGCAGGCCGCGGCGGCGGCGGCGACCTGGGCGGGGTCGGTGACGTCCAGGCGCACGGGCACCACCCGGTCGTCGCCGGGCACGGGGCTGTCGGGGACGACGCCCTCGGGTGCGCGGACGCCGGCGTGCACCCGCGCCGCGCCGCCGGCCAGCGCCTCCTGCACGAAGGCCAGGCCGATGCCGCGGTTGGCGCCGGTGACCAGAACGGTGGCGCCCTCGATCGACGTCCCGCTCACGCGGCGCTCCCTGCGGGGGCGGGGGCGGCGGTGTAGATCGGGTCGTCGGGGAACCGGCCGCTGCGGCGCAGCTCGGCGGGGTCGCCGGCGAGCAGGCCGTAGAGCCAGCCCTCCGTGCGCGGCATGTCGTGGTTCCAGTCGAAGCGCAGGGTGCGGTGCTCGATGCCCCAGCGGCCCTCGACGCAGCGCAGCCGGTCGACCATCCGCGCGGCGGTGAGGGAGTCCGCGACCGGGCCGTCGGGGGTGCGCACCCGGGCGAAGGCCAGCACGTAGGACTCCGCGACCGCGGTGGTGGCGTCCTCGTCGACCTCGACCAGCACGTTGGTCAGCGCGTGCGTGCCCACCGCGCGCGGGTGGACGAGGGTGGCGGCGACGGAGTCGACGTAGGCCTGCGCGTCGCCGGTGAACACCCCGCCGTGGTCCTCGGTCGCCCCGGGCAGGTAGCAGGCGCGCAGGCCCTCGACGTCGCCCCGGTCGATGGCCCGCAGGTACCGGGCCAGCAGGTCCGCGACCTCCTGCTTGGCGACCAGCCGGGCCAGGGTCGCGGCGGTCGGGTCGGGGCGGTCGGTCAAGGCTTCTCCCTGGGGTCGACGAACGCACAGCACTACAGCTGACAGAGTGAACCACTCCACACGCTGGGGTCAAGAAACGCACGGGACGGCGCCCACGACAGTCCTTGCGCCACGCAACCGACGACTTCGTTGACCAGTCGCTCTGTCTGCTGTAGTAATCGCCATCACACCGGAACCGCACAGGGGCGGTTCGGCCGGACGAGCGAGGAGGGGCCGTGCCCGGAGCGGATGCGCACGACCCGCTGCTGGAGGTGCGCGGCGTGGCGGTGCGCTTCGGCGGCGTCACGGCGCTGCGCGACCTGTCCTTCGACGTCCGCCCCGGCGAGATCTGCGGGCTGATCGGCCCCAACGGCGCGGGCAAGACGACGCTGTTCAACTGCATCACCCGCATCTACGAGCCCGCCGAGGGGTCGATCCGGTTCGCCGGCCGGGACCTGCTCGCCGTCCCCGCGCACCGGATCGCCGGCCTCGGCATCGCGCGCACCTTCCAGAACCTGGCCCTGTTCGGGTCGATGACCGTGCTGGACAACGTGCTCACCGGCGCGGCCGCGCAGCCGGGCACCGGCATCGTCCCGGGCCTGCTGGCCTGGCCCGGCGCCACCCGGCGCACCGCCGCCCTGCGCGCCCGGGCGTGGGAGCTGGTCGAGCAGCTCGAGCTGCTCGACGTGGCCCTGCTGCCCGCGGCCGGGTTGCCCTTCGGCACCCGCAAGCGGGTGGAGCTGGCCCGCGCGCTGATGGCCGAGCCGAGCCTGCTGCTGCTCGACGAGCCGGCCGGCGGGCTCACCCACGCCGAGGTCGACGAGCTCGGCGGGCTGCTGGTCGCGCTGCGCGACCGGTTCGGCTTCGCCGCGCTGCTGGTCGAGCACCACATGGGCCTGGTCATGGGCATCTCCGACCGGGTCGTGGCGATGGACTTCGGCCGCCGGATCGCCGCCGGCAGCCCCGACGAGGTCCGCCGCGACCCCGCCGTGGTCGCGGCCTACCTGGGGCGCGCGGCATGAGCCTGCTCGAGGTCCGCGGGCTGCGGGCCGGCTACGGCGCCGCCGACGTGCTGCACGGCATCGACCTGACCGTCGACGAGGGCGAGGTCGCCGTCGTGCTGGGCGCCAACGGCGCCGGCAAGACCACCACCATGAAGGCGCTGGCCGGGATGCTGCCCCGGCGCGGTGAGGTCCGGCTGGGCGGCGCCGAGCTCGGCACCCGGCCCGACCGCGTGGTCGCCGCTGGGATGAGCCTGGTGCCGCAGGGCCGCGGCACCCTGGCCACCCTCTCGGTGCTGGACAACCTGCACGTCGGGGCGGCCACCCGGAAGGACCGGAAGGGCATCGCCGAGGACGTCGAGCGCTGGTTCGACACCTTCCCGGTGCTGCGCGAGCGGTCCGGGCAGTCCGCCGGGCTGCTCTCGGGCGGCGAGCAGCAGATGCTCGCCGTCGCCCGCGCGCTGATGAGCAGGCCGCAGCTGCTGCTGTGCGACGAGCCCAGCTTGGGCCTGGCGCCGATCGTGGTGCAGGGCCTGTTCGCCACCCTGGGCGCGATCAACGCCGAGCAGGGCACCGCGCTGCTGGTCGTGGAGCAGAACGCCGAGCTGGCGCTGGACCTGGCGCACCGGGTGCACCTGCTCGAGGTCGGTGAGGTCGCCGCCACCGGCACCGCCGAGGACTTCCGCCGCGACGACGCCGTCCGGCGCGCCTACCTGGGCTTCTGAGGGGATCGCCGACATGGACCTCCTGCTGGAGAGACTGGTCTCCGGGCTGACCAACGGCTCGGTGTACGCGCTGCTGGCCCTGGCCCTGGTGGTGGTGTTCCGGGGCAGCGGCACGATCAACTTCGCGCAGGGCGAGCTGGCCCTGTTCACCACCTTCGTGGCCTGGTGGCTGACCACCCTGGGCTCCCCGGTGTGGCTGGCCGTGCTGGCCTCGATCGCGCTGGGCTTCGTGCTGGGCGCCGGCATCGAGCGGCTGCTGGTCCGGCCGGTGCAGCGCAAGAACGACACCGCCGTCCTCATCGTGGCCCTGGGGCTGTTCACCGGGCTGAACGCGCTGGACGCGCTGCTGTTCGGCACCGAGACCAAGGTGATGCCCAGCCCCTTCCCCAACGGCCTGGACGACTACGTGTCCCTGGGCGGGGCCCGGCTCTACGGCGACGCGCTCGGCGTCTGGGTGGTGCTGGTCGTGCTGGTCGGCCTGGTGTCGCTGCTGTTCCGGCGCACCCGGGTGGGCCTGCACATGCGGGCCGTGGCCGACAACCCGGAGTCCGCGGCGCTGGCCGGGGTGCCCACCAGCCGGGTACTGGCGCTGGGCTGGGGCCTGTCGGGGGCGATCGGCGGGCTGGCCGGCGTGCTGGTCACGCCGCTGGCGCCGCAGCAGCTGTCGCTGACCACGATGTTCACCGTCTTCATCGCCGCCTCTGCCGCCGCGCTGTTCGGCGGCCTGGACAGCCTCGGCGGCGCGATCGTCGGCGGGCTGGTCATCGGCGTCCTCGAGGCCCTGGTCACCGGCTACGTGCCGGCGCTGGGCGGGGCCATGCAGCAGACCACGGTGCTCGTGGTCATCGTCCTCATCCTGCTCGTCCGGCCCACCGGGCTGTTCGGCAGCCGACGTCTGGAGCGCGTGTGACCGCCGTGGCCGACCGTCCCACCACCACCCCGGCCCCGCGCGGGCGGCCGGTCGCACCGGGCCGGGTCCTGGTGCGCGGCTCGGCGGCCCACCGCGGCCTGCAGGTGGCCGGCCTGCTGCTCGTGGTCGCCCTGCTGGTGTGGGCCTCCACCTGGCCGCTGTTCCGGATGGGCCAGCTGACCAACGTGTTCGTGCTGGCCATCGCCATCGCCGGGCTGAACCTGGTCACCGGCTACACCGGCCTGCTGTCGATCGGGCACTCCGCCTTCTTCGGCCTGGGCGCCTACACGACCGGTGTGCTGGTGGTGCAGTACGGCTTCGACGCGATGCTCACCGTGCCGGTGGCCATCGGGTTCTGCTTCGTCGCCGGCCTGCTGGTCGGGCTGCCGTCGCTGCGCATCCACGGGCTGTACCTGGCCCTGGTCACGCTGGCCGTCGGCGTCGCCTTCCCCGAGCTCGTCCGCCGCTTCGACGACCTGACCGGCGGTGCCGCGGGCCTGGTCATCCGGGCCCGGCTGCTCACCCCGCCGGAGTGGACCGGGATCAGCCGGGCCCAGCGCGGCATCTGGCTGTTCTGGGTCTCGGCGATCGCGCTGGTGCTGGTCCTGCTGCTGGTGCGCAACCTGACCCGCAGCCGGGCCGGCCTGGCCATGCGGGCGGTGCGCGACCACGAGCTGGCCGCCGCCGCGCAGGGCGTGCACGTCGCGCGGGTCAAGATCCTCACCTTCGGCCTGTCCGCGGCGATCACCGGTCTGGCCGGGGCGTTGTTCGCCATGTACGTGGGGGCGCTGGCCCCCGACGGGTCCTTCACCCTGCTCAAGTCGATCGAGCTGGTCACCGGCCTGGTGCTGGGCGGTGCGGCCACCCTGCTGGGCCCGGTCGTCGGCGCCGTCGCGGTGGTCTTCCTGCCCTACCTGACCTCGCTGGTCGCGCCCGGCCCGGTGTCGGGCATCGCGTTCGGCGTGCTGCTCATCGCGCTGGTCTTCCTGATGCCCGAGGGCGTCGTGGGCCGCGCCCAGATCGCGCTGCGCCGCGTGGTGACCGTGGTCGACGCCGACCACCCAGCGCTGGCCCGCACCGCCCGCGACCCCGGCGGGCCCCCCGAACCGGACGGGCAGCAGCCCGGACCGCCCCCCTCGACCGATGAGGACCAGCCACGATGAGAAGGACGACCAGGGTCGCCACCGCCGCCCTCGCCGCGCTGCTGCTGGGTGCCTGCGGCACCAACACCGGCGCCTCCGACGACGGGACGGACGGCGGGGACACCGCCGACGCCGCCTCGGTGGTCACCGCGGACGACTGCGCCGACCCCGACGCCGCCACCGCCGAGATCACCGACACGCTCAAGGTGGGCTGGTCCGCCCCGCTGTCCGGCCCGCTGGCCGACGCCGTCGGCAACGTCATCGCCGGCATGGAGGCCCGCTTCGCCGTCGCCAACGACGAGGGCGGCATCGACGGCGTGCAGCTGGAGGTCGTCACCCGCGACGACGCCTTCAACCCCGAGCGGGCCAAGGCCAACGTCGGCGAGCTCATCCAGAGCGAGGGCGTCGACGTGCTGGACACCTTCGGCTCCGGGCAGCTCTCGGCGATGGCCGACGACCAGACCGACGCCTGCGTGCCGCTGCTGTTCGCCCAGGCCAGCGTCCCGGCCTACCGCGACGTCGAGCAGTACCCGTGGACCACGGAGTACCTGCCCTCGGCCGAGGTGGAGGCCCAGGTGGTCGTGGAGAGCCTCACCGCGCAGTACCCCGACGGCGCCACCGTGGCCATGGCGGTCAACCAGAGCGAGTCCGGCCAGGGCATCGCCGACGCCTACCGCGATGCCTTCGAGGGCACCGACTTCGAGCTGGTCGGCGAGGCCCCGCTGACCGACCCGAACACCGCGGCCAGCACGCTGAAGGCCACCGGCGCGCAGATCCTGGTCGACGCCGGGGTCACCACCGACTGCCTGGCGCTGACCAACGCGATCGGCCGGGCGGGCTGGGCGCCGGAGACGGTCATCCAGCCCTCCAACTGCGCCGACGGCGCGACCCTCTACGCCCCCGCGGGCGAGGCGGCCGACGGCCAGCAGATCCTGCGCTGGCTCAAGGACCCGGCCAACCCGGCCTTCGCCGACGACCCGGACGTGCAGCAGTACCTGGAGCAGGCGCAGGCCAACGGCGCCGACGACCCGACCAACAGCTACACGGTCAACGGCTGGGTCATCGCCGACCTGATGGTCGACGTGTTCACCCAGGCCGCCGACTCCGAGGACGGGCTGAGCCGGCTGTCGATCATGCAGGCGGCCCGCACCCAGGACTACGCCCCGCCGATGTTCATCGACGGCATCAGCTACCAGATGAGCCCGACGCAGTCCTTCGGGATCCTCGCGTTCGAGCCCTACACCTGGAACGCCGCGGCCGCCGAGTTCGAGTCCGCCGGCGACGTCGTCGACATCTCCTCCCGCTATCAGTGACCCACCGCCGGGTGGCCGGGCGCGTCCCGGCCACCCGGCGCACCGACCTCCCCGGAGGGACCCGATGACGAACCTGCTGGCCCTGCACCCCGCCGACCGGGTGGCCGACTTCCGGGCCCGCGGCTGGTGGACCGACGAGACGGTGCAGGGTCTGCTGGACGCCCAGGTCGCCGCCCGTGCCGACCGCCTGGCGCTGGTGGACCCCGCGAACAAGGCCGACCTCACCGGCGGCCCGCCGCGGCGGCTGACCTGGGGCGAGCTGGACGACGAGGTCACCGCGCTCGCCGCCCGGTTCCTGGACCTGGGCCTGGGCCCGGGTGACCTGCTCGGTGTGCAGCTGCCCAACTCCGTCGAGCTGGTCGAGGTCTACCTCGCCGCCTGGCGGATCGGGGTAGTGGTCAGCCCGCTGCCGGTGCAGTACCGCGAGCACGAGGTGCGCGACCTGGCCGAGCAGGCGCGGTTCCGGGTGTTCGTCAGCTGCGCCCGGCTCGGCGACCGGTCCCCGGCCGCCGAGCTCGCCGGCTACGCCGACGCGCTGCCGGGGCTGGTGCACCTGGTCGCGCTCGGCGATCCCGCCGCGGCACCGGCCGCGCTGCCCGACCGGGTCGAGGTGGTGCCCACCGGCCCGGCCTCGGACGCCGACCGGGCCGCCGTCGCCGCGCACGTCGCCGAGCACCCGGCCGACCCCAACGCCTGCCTCACCGTCTGCTGGACCTCGGGCACCGAGAGCCGCCCCAAGGGCGTGCCCCGCTGCGCCCACGACTGGCTGGCCATCTGCTGGGCCACCGTCGACGCGCCGCGGATGACCGCCGACGACGTGCTGCTCAACCCGTTCCCGATGATCAACATGGCCGGCATCAACGGCATGTTCCTGCCCTGGCTGCGCACCGGCGCCGTCCTGGTGCAGCACCATCCCTTCGACGTCCCGGTCTTCCTCGGCCAGATCGCCGCCGAGGGCGTCACCTACACCGTCGCCCCGCCGGCGCTGCTCACCGTGCTGCTGCAGGACGAGGCGCTGCTGTCGCGGGTGGACCTGTCGACGCTGACCCGGATCGGCTCGGGCTCCACGCCGCTGTCGCCGACGATGGTCCGCGGCTGGGCCGACCGCGGGATCGCGATCATCAACTTCTTCGGGTCCAACGAGGGCGTCGCCCTGCTGTCGGACCCGCAGGACGTCCCCGACCCCGAGCAGCGCGCCCGCTACTTCCCCCGCTTCGGCGCCCCCGGCGTCACCTGGACCACCCGGGTCGCCGACTGGGTCGGCGTCCGGCTGGTCGACCCGGTCACCGGTGCGGAGGTCACCGAGCCGGGGACGCCGGGGGAGCTGCGGCTGTCCGGGCCGACGGTGTTCGCCGGATACCTGGACGGCGACGGCCGGCCCTCGCCCTTCGACGAGACCGGCGCGCTGCGCACCGGCGACGTCTTCGAGGTCGCCGGCGACCGGCGCGAGTTCCTGCGCTACGTCGACCGGGCCAAGGACCTGGTCATCCGCGGAGGCATGAACATCGCGCCCGCCGAGCTGGAGGGCCTGATCGGGGCCCACCCGGCGGTCGCCGACGTTGCGGTGGTCGGCTACCCGGACGACGTGCTGGGGGAGCGGGTGGCCGCCGTCGTCGTCCCCCGGGCCGGCGCGACCCTGACCCTGGAGGAGCTGGTGGACTTCCTGCGACAGCAGCGGATCGCCTCGTACAAGCTGCCCGAGAGGCTGGAGCTGCGCACCGAGCTGCCCCGCAACCCGGTCGGCAAGGTGCTCAAGCGCGAGCTGCGCGCGCAGCAGGCGGCGTCGTGACCGACGACGAGAAGATGGACGTCGTCCGGGCCATGGTCGCCGCCTGGGACCGGCAGGACTGGGCCGCCGTCGTCGACCTGTTCGCCCCCGAGGGCGTGCTGCACAGCGTGATGAGCACCCCGCTGGTCGGCCGCGCCGCGATTGCGGAGCGGCTGGCCGTGCTGGCCGAGGGCCTGACCTCCCTGGAGCTGCGGGTCCGCGCCATGGGTGTGGTCGACGGGCGGGTCTTCGTCGAGCGGCGGGACGTCTTCGACCGGGCCGGCGTGCACGGCGAGGTGCCCGTGGTCGGCGTGCTGGCCGTCGGGCCCGAGGGCGTCACCGAGTGGCTGGAGTACTACGACCGGGCCACCCTGCTCGCCGGCATGGGGATGACCCAGGACTTCGCGGAGTGAGCGTGCGGCTGGAGGTCTCCCTCGGGCTGTGGCAGGACCGGCCGGCCGCCGAGGTGCGGGCCACCGCGGCCGCCGCCGAGCGGGCCGGCTACCCCTGCGTCTGGGTGGGGGAGATGGCCACCTACGACGCGTTCGCGCTCGCCACCGCGCTGGGTCCCGGCCCCGCCGAGCTGGTGGTCGGGCCGCTGGCGGTCACCGTCCGCGACCCGGCGATGGTCGCGGTCGGCGCGGCGTCGGTGGCCGACCTGACCGGCCGGCGGGTGTCGGTGGCGCTTGGCACCTCCAGCACCGTCGTCGTCGAGCGCTGGCACGGCCGGTCCCGCCGCGGCTCGGCCACCGCGCTCGCGGAGTCCGCGCAGGTGCTGCGCACGCTGCTGGCCGGCGGCCGCGGCGAGCTGGCCGGGGAGGTGGTGTCCACCAGCGGCTACCGGCTGCGGCTGGCCCCGCCCGGTGGCCGGCTGGTGGTCGCCGCGTTCGGCGACCGGGCGCTGCGGGCAGCCGTGCTGCACGCCGACCAGCTGGTGCTCAACCTCGTCGGCCCGGACCTCGCCGCCCGGCTGGTCGCCCGCTGCCGGGAGATCGCCGGTGGGCTCGGCCGGCCGCTGCCCGAGGTCGCGGTGTGGAGCCCGGCCGCGGTGGGCCCGGACGGCCCGCCCGCGGGCGCGGTCGACCAGCTGCGCCGCGGCCTGGTGCCCTACCTCGCGGCGCCGGGCTACGCCGAGGCGTTCGAGCGGGCCGGCTTCGGCGACGTCGTCGCCCGCGCCCGCGCCGGCGCGCCGCCCGCCGAGCTGCTGGCCGAGGTGCCCGACGCCATGGTCGCCTCGGTCGGCGTGGTCGGGACGCCGGACGACGCCCGCGCCGCGCTGGCCGCCTACGCCGACGCCGGGGTGGGCACCGTCGTCCTGGTGCCCGCGTGCACCGACGCCGACCCGGCCGGCGTGGGCACCCTGCAGACGGTGCGCGGGCTCGCGTGACCCCGACCTGGGCGCACCCGGTGGTCACCCGGATGCTGCGGGCCGGTGACCACCCCGCCGTCCGCTGGGCCGGTGGCCAGCGCACGCACCGGCAGGTCGCCCGCCGGGCCGCGGGCCTGGCGCACCAGCTGGCCGCGCGGGGCGTCGGGCCCGGGTCCCGGGTCGCGCTGGTGGTGCAGGACAGCGCCGCCGGCATCGAGGGCTACCTGGCCGCGGGCCTGTGCGGGGCGACCGCGCTGCACGTCAACGACCGGTGGGCCGCCCCCGAGGTCGCCGCCGTCCTCGACGCGTCCCGGGCGGACGTCGTGCTGCACACCGCTGGCCGGGCCGACCTCGTCGACGCGGCGCTCGGCGCCCGGCCCGGCCTGCCGGTGGTCGACCTGGACGCCGGGGACGCGGCGGCCGACACCCTGCCCGGCCCGCTCGTCGACCCCGCCGCGGCCGCCCTGGTCGGCTCCACCAGCGGCACCACCGGCACGCCGAAGGGTGTGGTGCACACGCAGGAGGGCGTGCACCGGATCCTGGCGCACATGCCGGCCCACGACGGGCTGCGGCCCTACGGCTCGTGCGCGTTCACCGGCACGCTGGCCTTCGCCGCCGGCATCTGGGGCGTCGTGCTGCCGCACCTGGCGCTGGGGTCGGTGGTGTCGTTCATGGCCGGGCTGCCCGCTGACGCGTGGGTGGACCGGATGGCCGCCGAGGGGTCCACGTTCACCTACGCGCCCAGCCCGCTGGTGCCCGACCTGGTCGAGGCGCTGCGCGCCCGCCCGGAGGTGCTGGGCACGCTGGGCACCGTGCTGCACTCGGCGTCGGTGCTGCCGCGCGAGCACGCCGCCGCGCTGGTCGACGTCATCGGCGGCCGGTTCGTCGAGACCTACGGCATGACCGAGACCGGCGCCCCGGTCACCGCCACCGTGCCCGGCGACTGGTTGCCCGGCTGCGCCGCCGAGGACGTGCTGTCCTCCGCCGGCCGGCCGGCGACGATCGCGTCGGTGCGCGCGGTCGGCCCGGACGGCGGCCCGCTGCCGGCGGGGGGCACCGGCGAGCTGGAGGTGGCGTCGGAGACGATGACCGCCGGCTACCTGGACCGCCCCGACCTCACCGCCGAGGTGCTGCGCGACGGCTGGCTGCGCACCGGCGACGTCGGCCGGGTGGACGCCGCGGGCTACGTCTACATCACCGACCGCGCCAAGGACATGGTGGTCAGCGGCGGGATGAACGTGTACCCCGCCGAGGTGGAGCGGGTGCTCGCCCAGCACCCGGGCATCGCCGAGGTGAGCGTGCTCGGCCTGCCCGACGCCCGCTGGGGCGAGGCGGTCACCGCCGTGGTGGTGCCGCGGCCGGGCGCGGGCCTGGACCCGGCCGGCGTCCGGGAGTTCGGCCGCGGCCGGCTGGCGTCCTACAAGCTGCCGGCCCGGGTGGAGTTCGTGGACACCCTGCCGCGGACGGCCAGCCTCAAGGTCCGCAAGGACGAGCTGCGCCGCCGCCTGGGCTGAGCGCCGTCAGGGCACCGTGGCGCGGATCGCCTCGGACCGGGCCTGGATCTCCCGGCGCAGCTCCCGCCGGGCCACCGCCGCGGCGTGCCGCCGGCGCTGCTCCTCGGTCGCCAGCTTCAGCGGCGGCACGGGCACCGGACGGCGGTCGCCGTCCAGCGCCACCATCGTGAAGTAGCAGCTGTTGGTGTGCCGGACCTCCCCGGCGCGCAGGTCCTCCGTGGTCACCCGGATGCCGATCTCCATCGACGTCCGGCCGGTGTGGTTGACGCTGGCCTGGAAGGTGACCAGCTCACCCACGTGGATGGCCTCGCGGAACACCACCTGGTCCACGCTGAGGGTGACCGCGTAGGTCCGGCTGTACCGCGAGGCGCAGGTGTAGGCGACCTGGTCCAGCAGCTTGAGCAGCTGCCCGCCGTGCACGTCCCCGGAGAAGTTGCTCATGTCCGGCGTCATGAGCACGGTCATGGACAGGCGGTGCAGCTCGTCGTCACCGGTCACGGCGGCCGATCCAACCAGAACGCGTGTCGCTGGGGCACCCGCGCGGACGCGGTCGGCACCCTCGAGCGGTGAGCTCCCGACCCGTGCGCGTCCGGTCCGAGCGGGCCGGCCCCGCCCGCACCGGCCCGTCCCGGCGCAGCCGCCGCGCCCTGCTGTCGGCGGTGTGCGCGCTGGCCGTGCTGCTCGGCGTCGGGTTCGGCGTGCTGGGCGGGGAGGACGCGGCCCCGGCGCCGGTCCCCACCGCGAGCACCCAGCTGCCGGCATCGCCGGCACCGTCGTCGTCCGTGCCGTCGTCGGCCGGAACGACCCCGGAGGCCACCCAGCCTCCGGTGGCCACCCAGCCTCCGGTGGCCACCCAGCCTCCGGTGGCCACCCAGTCCCCGGTGGCCGCGGCCCCGGGCACGGCGCTGGCCGCGCTGGCCCAGCTGCCCGTGCGCGGCCGGGCGCCGCAGACCGGCTACGAGCGCGACCAGTACGGCGAGGGCTGGGTCGACACCGACCGCAACGGCTGCGACACCCGCAACGACGTGCTCGCCCGCGACCTCACCGCCGAGCAGTTCCGCCCCGGCACCCGCGACTGCGTGGTCACCAGCGGCGTCCTGGTCGACCCGTACTCGGGCGCCACGATCCTGTTCCAGCGCGGTCAGGGCACCAGCGAGGCCGTGCAGATCGACCACGTGGTGGCGTTGTCGAACAGCTGGCAGACCGGTGCGCAGGGCTGGGACGCCGCCACCCGGGTCGCCTTCGCCAACGACCCGCTCAACCTCCTCGCCGTCGACGGCGGGCTGAACTCCCAGAAGCGCGACGGCGACGCCGCGACCTGGCTGCCGCCCGACCGCGGCTACCGCTGCGCCTACGTCGCCCGCCAGGTCGCGGTCAAGGCCGCCTACGGCCTGTGGACCACCCAGGCCGAGCACGACGCGATGGCCACCGTGCTCGGTACGTGCCCGCAGGAGCCGCTGCCGACCGCCGGGTGACGCCCGACCGGGTGGTGTCGGCCACCGATTCGGTGACACAGCGTGAGAACAGGGAGGTTCCGGCACCACGATGTGCCGGTGACCTCCCCGCGCCGCCGCTCCCGCATCCGGGCCGCCGCCCTCGTCGTCCTCGCCCTCGAGGTACCGCTGGCCGCTGCGCTGTTCGTGGCCAACACCGTCTCGCCCGCCCGGGCCCTGGAGCCCGGCGCGCACGCGTTCCTGCAGGAGCACCCCGACGGCACCCCGGTCACCTGGGACCCGTGCAGCCCGATCGGCTACGCCGTGAACTGGGACCACGCCCCCGACGGCGCGCTGGCGCTGCTGGGCGAGGCGGTGAACACCGTCGAGGACGCCACCGGGCTGACCTTCCAGGCACTGGGCTCGACGCGGGTGTCGCCGACGTCGGCCAGCGCCGTCGACGTCCTGCCGGCCGGCGCCGAGGTGCTCATCTCCTGGGTGCCGGGCGCCGACGAGCAGCTGTACCGCGACGGCGAGGCCCTGGCCTGGGCGCGGCCGACGGCGACCGGCGGGGTCTGGACCCGGGGCCAGGTCTCCCTGGACGCTGACTACTTCGCCGAGGCGTCGCACGAGCAGGCACGCGGCACGCTGCTGCACGAGCTGGGCCACCTCGTCGGACTGGGCCACGTCGACGACCCCGGCCAGCTGATGGACGGCGGCGGGTCGCGGGGCCGGGTCTACCAGCAGGGCGACCTCGAGGGCCTGGCCGAGCTCGGCCCGCGGAGCGGACCCCGCTGCGCCTGATCGGGCGTGTCGTGGACTAGACAGTGCACATGACCGAGGCGACCACCCTGACCGACGCCGGCTGGCTCTCCCGGGAGGAGATGGACAGCGCGCGCGAGCGGTTGCCGATCCTCTACGTCGACGCCGTCCCGGTCCGGGTGGACGACCACGGCGCCGTCACCAAGATCGGCCTGCTGCTGCGCGCGGGCGAGGACGGCCAGATCAAGCGGGCGCTGGTCTCGGGCCGGGTGCTCTACCACGAGCGGGTGCGGGCGGCCCTGCTCCGCCACCTGGAGAAGGACCTCGGCCCCCTCGCGCTGCCCCGGGTGCCGGCCTCGCCGCAGCCGTTCACCATCGCCGAGTACTTCCCGACCCCCGGCGTCACCCCCTTCCACGACCCCCGCCAGCACGCGGTCTCGCTGGCCTACGTGGTGCCGGTCGAGGGCGACTGCGAGCCCCAGCAGGACGCCCTGGAGCTGACCTGGTTCACCCCGGACGAGGCCCGCGACCCCGGCGTGCTCGCCGAGCTGGCCAACGGGCAGAGCCACCTGCTGGTCCAGGCGCTGGCGCACCTCGGCGTGTGACGCCGGTCCGGGCGGCCGGTCCCGCACACTGGGGGCGATGACCGAGGACCCGGCCACGCAGCGCTACCCGCTGCCGCCCTGGCCCCCGCCGACCCAGCCCCCGCCGGCCCAGGCAGCGCTGCCGCCGGCACCGCCGCCCCGTCGTGGGTCGCGGGTGCTGCGCGCCTTCGTGGTGGCCGTCGCCGTCGTAGGCCTGGTCGCCGCCGGCTGGTGGCTGCGCACCGGCGAGGCCCCGCCCGTGCCGCGGGCCGACCCAACGGTGGCGGCCGAGACCGCGCCGCGCACCGTGCCCACCCCCGGGTACGAGGAGTCCGACGAGCCCCTGGGCGCCCCGCCGCCGGCCCCGGCCAGTGACGTCTTCGCCTTCGTCGCGGAGCAGGACGACGGCATCACCCCGGTCGCCTGGGACCCGTGCCGGCCGGTCGCGGTCGTGCTCAGCCCCGACGGCGCCCCCGCGGACGCCGAGCCGCTGCTGGTCGACGCGCTGGCCCGGATGACCGAGGTGACCGGGCTGCAGTTCCGCTACGAGGGCACCACCGACGAGCTGCCCGGGGGCGACCGCGCGGCCTACCAGCCCGACCGGTACGGCGACCGGTGGGCGCCGGTGCTGGTCGGCTGGCGCACCCCCGACCAGGAGCCGGGCCTGGCCGGCGACGTCGCGGGTCTGGGCGGCAGCGCGTCGGCCGGGCCCGAGGGCGGTCCGCTGGCCTGGGTGACCGGCAGCGTGACCCTGGACGGCCCGGAGTACGCCGAGCTGGCCGCGGGCGGGGACGCCGCCGTGGGCCGGGCGATCCTGCTGCACGAGCTCGGCCACGTCGTCGGCCTGGCGCACGTCTGGGACGCAGACCAGCTGATGGCGTCGACCACCAGCGGCGAGGTGCTCGACTTCGCCGACGGCGACCTGGCGGGCCTCGCGCGCCTCGGCGCCGGGGTGTGCATCCCGGAGCTCTAGCGCGGCAGACTGCCCGCGTGACGACCCACACCCTCGACGCCCCGGGCGCCGTCCTGTCCTACGAGGTGCTCGGCAGCGGCCCGGTGCTGGCGCTCATCGGCCACCCCATGCCCGCCGACGGGTTCCGGCCGCTGGCCGAGCGGCTGACCGGGGCGCACACCGTCGTGCTGCACGACCCGCGCGGCACCGGCGCCAGCACGATGACCGACTCCGCGCAGCCGCCGGACGTCGCCACCCTGGCCGACGACCTGTCCCGGGTGCTGGCCGCGGTCACCTCCGAGCCGGCCGACGTGTTCGGGTCCAGCGGCGGCGCCATCACCGCGCTGGAGCTGGCCGCCACCCACCCCGAGCAGATGCGCACCGTGGTCGCGCACGAGCCGCCGCTGGTCGAGTACCTGGCGGACGCCGACCTGCACCGCGCGAACGGCGACGAGGTGCAGCGCCTGCACCGGGAGCAGGGCCTGCTGGCCGCGATGGGCGAGTTCGCCCGGCAGAACGGCTTCCCGCCGCCGCCGGAGCTGCCCGGCGAGGCCGACCAGCGGGCGATGACCCGGATGGTGCTGGGCCTGCGGTCGATCACCTCGCACCGGGTCGGGGACCTGCCCGAGGGACGGGTGGCCGTCGGGGTCGGTGCGTGGTCGGGGCAGGCGACGACCGGGCGGACGGCGGCCGCGGTGGCCGCCGAGCACGGCCTGCCGCTGCTGACCTTCCCCGGCGGGCACGGCGGGTTCCACCCCGGCCAGGGCGGCGACCCGGTCGCGTTCGCCGCCGCCCTGGAGGAGGCCCTCAGCCGAGGGCGGTGACGCCGTCCCGCACCGTGCGCGACAGGGCCCGGCGGGCGCGGTAGTCCGCGACGGTGAGGCACTGCAGCCGCGACTCGTCGCCCTGCTGGTTGTCCACGTAGGCCAGCGACGCCACGTAGGGCTCGATGGTGTGGATCTTCTGCAGCGGGGTGACGACGAGCAGCTGCAGGCCCAGCCGGGCGAACAGGTCCAGGGCGAACCGGGTGGAGTCGTCCGACCCGCGCCCGAACGCCTCGTCGATGACCACGAACCGGAAGTCGCGGGCCATCGTCCGCGTCGGGTCGATGCCGAACTGGTAGGCCAGCGAGGCGGCGAGCACCGTGTAGGCCAGCTTCTCCTTCTGGCCGCCGGACTTGCCGCCGGCGTCGGTGTGCGTCTCGTGCTCGGCGCCGTCGTGCCGCCACCGCTCGGTCGCGGTGAACTCGAACCAGGTGCGCACGTCGGTGACCAGCCGCGCCCAGCGGCGGTCCTCGGCGGCGTGCCCGGCGCGGCCGCGCAGCCGGTGCACCACGCGGGCGACCCGGGCGAAGCGCTCCTCCGGGTCGGTGCCGTCGGCCTCGGCGCAGGCCCGCAGGTCCGCGCGGAAGTCCTCGATCTCCGGGGCGCCCGAGCGCCGGGCCTCCAGGGCCAGGTAGCGGCCCGGGTGGTAGTCGATGTCGTGCAGCGAGCCGTTGATGGCCGCCACCCGCTCGGTGACCTGGTCGGCGCGGTGCTCCAGCTCGGCGAGGAACCCGGCGACGTCGCGGACGGTGTCCTGCTCCAGCAGCGCGGTGAACGCGGCCTCGGCGCGGGGCAGCTGGTCGGTGCGCAGCCGCTCGTGCAGCGCCCGGAAGGACTCCACGGCACCGCGCGAGGCGTCCAGGGAGGCGGCGACGTCGGGGTGCTGGGCGCGGAAGGCGGCCATCGCGCGCACCATCCGCTCCTCGACCTCGGCGCGCACCGACACCTGGGTGGTGCGCTCGCGCTCCAGCAGCGCGCGCATGTTCCGCTCGCGCTCGTCGACGTCGGCCAGGTCGGTCACCGGGACCGAGGCCACCAGGGCGCGGCGGTCCAGCCGCTCGGGGGCGGTCAGCGAGCGGTCGATGCGCAGCGCCCGGGCGACCGCGGAGCCGTCGTCCACCGCGAGCTGCGCGGGCCGCACGTCGGGGGTCTCGTCGGCGGCACCGGCGGCGCCCAGCCGGCGGCGCACGCCCTCCAGCACCGAGAACGTCTCGCCCAGGGCGTGCGCGGCGGCGCCGCGGCGCTGCTGCAGGGTGGCCTGCGCGGTGGCCAGGGCCACGATGTCGCGGCGGACGTCGTCCATCGCGCCGTCCAGGCCGAACAGCACGCCCGAGGCCGCGACCAGCAGGTCCCGCTCCCGGCCGAGCTCCGCGATCTGCCGGATGGCGCCCTGCCAGTCCAGCGCCCGCCAGCTGTCGTAGGCCGACAGCTGGGCGAGGTCGCGGCCGCGGGCCACGGCGCGGGAGCGCTCGGCGCGGACGGCGTCGCGGGCGGCGGTGAGCTCGGCGAGCTGGGGCAGCAGGGCGTTCTCCGCGGCGGTCAGCGCGCGGATCTTGCCGGCGTTGTCCCAGCCCAGCACGCGGTGCACCGGGTCGCCGGTGGGGTGCCGGTCGTCCAGGGCGTGCCGGCCGGTGCGGTCCTTGACCTGGCCGGTCCGGGTGACCGCGACGGGCGTGCGGGCGAACTCCTCGACGTCGTCGACCCGCAGGTGCGGGGCGCGGCGGGCCAGCTGGCCCTCCACCCAGGCCGCCAGCGGGGAGGACCGGACCTCCAGGACGGCGGCCAGCGACTGCGGCGCGGGCATGGGTGCGGCGGTGGGCAGCTCGGCGGGCACCGGCAGGTAGGCCAGCTGCGCACCGAGGTCGGCGGCCTCCACCCAGGCGCAGACGTCGGCGTAGTGCTGCGCGGGGACCAGCAGGGTGAGCGCGAAGTCGCGCAGCACCCGCTCGGCGGCGGGCAGCCACTCGGCGTGCACGGGGGAGACGCGGACCAGCTCGCCGGCGAAGGGCAGGGCGGCGGCGTCGACCCCGAGGGCGGCGGCCAGCCGGTCGCGCAGGAGCACCTGCTCGCGGGGGACGGCGCCGGTGCGCCCGCGCAGCCCGGTCAGCTCGTGGCCGATGCCGGCGGCGCGCGAGCGCAGCGCGGCCAGCGCCACCTCGACCTCGGCGAGGCGGTCCTCGGCCTCGGCCTCGCTCTCCACGGCGCGGGCGAGGGCCTCGGCGACCTCGGTGCGCCGGACGACGAAGTCCTCGCCGTCCACGACCGGGTCCAGTCCGGTGGCCTCCAGCAGGCCGGCGAACACCCCGGCCCGGGTGCGCCGCTCGCGGCGGGCCTCCTCGAGCTCGAGCAGCTGGTCGTCGATGTAGCGCAGCCGCTCGCCGCCGTTGCCGGTGCGCTGCATGGTCAGCGACAGCTCGCGGGCGCGGGCCAGGTCCAGGTTGGTGATGCCCTGGGTCAGCGCGCGGTCGACGGTGGCGACCTCGGCGCGCTGGGTGGTGGCGCGGGCGGCGAGCAGCTTCTCGCGCAGGGTGTCCGCCCAGCGGGGGAGCGCGGCCAGGTCGGCGTCGACGGTGGCGATCTGCTCGGTGAGCACGGCGTGCCGGTCGGCGTCGGCGAGCACCGGCCGCAGCTGGGCCAGCTGCGCGCGGCCGGTGACGACGGCGTCGTGGGCGCGGGTGAGGTGGTCGACGTGGCCGAGCAGCCGGTCCACCCAGCCGGCGGAGTCCCCGGGCTCGAGCAGGTGGCTGCGGACGAAGCCGTTGAGGTCGCCGACGGTCTTCATCGACACGGTCTGGTGGAACAGGTCCATCGCCTGCTCCGAGGCGATGCCCAGCCGGTTGCGGAAGGCGCGGCCGTACTCGGTGAAGGTGCCGAAGACCTCGACGTCGGGCCGGGCGGCCAGCCGGCGGCGCAGTGCCGCGGGGTCGCTGCCGAAGTCGGCGAGGTCGCCGGCGATCGAGAGGTCGCGGTCGGCGACGAGGTGGAACCGGTCGGGCTGGCCGACCTCGCCCGAGCGCAGCCAGAACACCTGGCCGAGGGTGACGACCTCGTCCAGGCCCTCGTTGCGGAACACCGCCAGCAGCGCGGTCCAGGTGCTGCCCGGGCGCAGGCCGACGGTGCGGGTGCCGCCGGTGGAGCCGCGCTCGGCCCGCCAGTGGCCCTGCACGTAGGAGCGCAGGTCCCGCTCGCGGGTGGGGGCGCCGGCGGCCTCGTTGTAGGAGACCCTTGCCGCGGGAAGCAGCAGGGTGGTCAGCGCGTCGACGATGGTCGACTTGCCCGACCCGATGTCGCCGGTGAGCAGCGTGTTCTGCCCGTCGGCGCGCAGCGTCCAGACCTTGCGGTCGAACGTGCCCCAGTTGAGCAGCTCGAGGCGGTCGAGCCGGAACCCGGCGCGGGGGGCGGGGCCGTCGGGGCCGTCGTCCTCGGTGGTCAGCAGCAGGTGCGGCACGGGCGGGAGGGTGGTCACGGCAGGTCCTCCACGGCGGGCTGCAGCTGCTGGGTGGCGGCGGCGTACTCGGCGAGCTTGGCGTCGAAGTCGGCCAGCCACTGCGCGTCGACGAAGGCCTTGAGCACCCGGCGGACCTCGAAGCCGCCGTCCGGGCCGGGCATCCGGCGCAGGAAGCCGAGCTCGACGGCCTTGGCGATGTGCCCGTCGACCTGCTCGACCAGCCGGTTGCGGCGGCCGGGGTCGGGGAGCACGTCGGCGAGCAGGTCGACGATCTCCAGCCGGGTGAGCACCAGCCGGCTGCCGGCCTCACCGGCGTCGGTGGCGGCCAGCCGGCGGCGCAGCAGCGCCAGCAGCAGGCTGACCGGGAACGACAGCGACCGGCGGGCCACCAGCCGGGGCACGGGGACGCCGCCGTCGGGCTCCTCGTCGGGGCGCTGGCGCAGGAAGGCGTAGCCCTCGGTCTCGTCGACCACCGGCACCAGCCCGAGGACGGCGACGTGGTCGCGCAGGTCCGGCTGCAGGGCGAGCAGGTGCCGCCACACTTCCGGTTGAGACTCACGTTGGACGACGCCGCGCATCAACGAGGTCACCACCAGCGGCAGGCTCAGCTCGGCCCGGGGCGGTGCGGGGGGCAGCAGGGTGGTCATCGGGGGTCCTCCGCGAGCACGGTCGGGACGGCGGGGTGGGCGCGGCGGCCGGCCGGGTGCCGGGAGCCGGCGCGCGGGTCGGTGTCGCGGCGGGCGTAGACCACGCGGGGCAGGGTGGCGGTGCGGGCCCGGCCGTCGGGGTCGGTCCAGGCGACGGTGTCGTCGTCCCCGGGCTGGTCCTCGTCCGAGGGCGCGGGCAGGACGACGTCGAAGGCCTCGTCGCGCAGCGACAGGTAGGCGACCAGCTCGGCGAGGCCGTGCTGCAGCGGGTGCTGCTCCAGCACGGTCGCCAGCTCCACGCGGGGGCGCTGCAGCAGGGCGCGGCGCACGTGCGCGGTGAGCGGCACCGGGTCGACCTGCACCTGGTCGAAGAGGGCCGCGGCGGCGAAGTCCTCGTCGCCGGCCTCGGGCCGGGCGCTGTCGACGGCGGCGCGGCGGGGCGGGGCGTAGAGGTGGCGCTCCATCGGCAGCACGACGGTGGGGTGCAGGTCGTCGAGCTCGACGGCGAACCCGTCCAGGTCGGCCAGGCCCGCCGACAGCGTGCGGGCGCGGGTCTCGATGCCGGCCACCAGGTCCAGCACGCGGCGGTTCTCCTGCCACACCCGGTCGTCCAGGCCGGTGCGCAGCACGTCGACCAGCCCGCGCAGCACCTGGCGGGTGTGCTGGGCGGCGGCGACCAGGTCGTGCCGGATGCGCCGCATCCGGGGGTCGGTGCAGGTGCGCACCGCGGGCAGGGCGTGCACCCGGTCCAGCAGCTCGATCAGCTCGTCCTGCAGGCGGGGGGAGAGCAGCCGGTCGTAGCAGGCGTGGAAGCTGCGGCCCTGGTCGGTCTCGGCGATGCCCCGGCGGCCGGCGGCGACGTCGAGGGCCAGCGCGCCGTCCCCGGCGGCGATGGCGTCGCGCAGCTCGCGGTCGCGCGCGCGGAAGGCGGCCTCGACCGCGCGCAGGTCGGCCAGCAGGCCGGTCGCGGTGGCGGTGAGGTGCAGGTAGCGGTCGCGCTGCAGGGCCGGCTCGACGTCCTCGGTGGCCAGCGCGCGCAGCAGGTCGACCACGGCGCCCAGCCGGGCGGCGGTGTCGACGAAGGGCCGGGGCTGCAGGCCACGGACGAAGGCGACGGCGAGCTCGGCGGCGGGGGTGGCGTCCATGAGCGGCTCGTCGGAGCCGGGCGGGTACCAGGCGCGCAGCCAGCCGCCGTCCGGGCCGGCCCAGCCGTCGAGGTAGCCGCGGGCGTCGACCGGGACGCGGGGGGTGCCGTCGAGCTCGGCGAGCAGGTCGGCGAGGCGGTCGGCGAGCTCGCCGGCGGGCAGGCCGTGCGCGCCGCCCTCGGTGAAGACGCGGGCGAGGAACGCGACGACGAGGGGCGCGTCGTCGGCGCGGAGCAGCCGCCAGGCCGCGTGCTGCTGCAGCGACTGGACGTCGTCGACCTGCATGTCACCCCTCCCGGCCGTGATCGTGATCGGCGCGAGGGTAGGGCGGTGGTCGGGCTCGACCCGGCGGGGCACTCCGGGGTGTGACTACTGAGCTACATGGGGTTGCTGACGGGCTCGGCCCGGTGCACGAGGTCGGCGGCCGGGACGGGGCGGCCGAAGAGCCACCCCTGGCCGGCGTCGATGCCGAACCCGGCCAGCCGGCGGTGCTGCTCCTCGGTCTCCACGCCCTCGGCGAGCACCCGGATGCCCAGGGCCGAGGCCAGGCTGGTCAGCCCGGCGATGAGCTCGTCGCTGGTGTCGGCGCCGGTGATGGACCGGTCGAGCTTGAGCACGCCGACCGGGTAGCGGTGCAGGTAGACCAGCGAGGTGTAGCCGGTGCCGAAGTCGTCGAGGCTGACGCCCACGCCGAGGTCGGCCAGCTCGTGCAGCGCCGCGACGCCGGCGTCGGCGGGCAGCGCCTCGTGCTCGGTGATCTCCAGGTGCAGCCGACGGGGGTCCAGGCCGCTGTCGCGCAGCGCCGCGCGCACCCGGTCGGCCAGCAGCGGGTCCACCATCGAGGAGCGGCCCAGGTTGACGCTCACGGTGAGGTCGGCCGGCCAGCCCGCGGCGGTGGCGCAGGCCTGCGCGAGCACCCACCCGTCCAGCGCGGCGCCCTGGCCCTGGCTCTCGGCGACGGGCAGGAACGAGTCGGGGGCGAGCAGGCCGCGGGTGGGGTGCTGCCAGCGGACGAGCGCCTCGTACCCGAGCACCCGGCCGTCGACCAGGTCGACCAGGGGCTGGTGCAGCAGGAACAGCTGACCGGCGCCCGACCCGCCGGCCACCAGCCGGCGCAGGTCCTCGCCCAGGCCGAGCTGGCCGAGGACCTCCTGGCGCTGGGCGGGCACGAACGCGGTCGCGGCCCCGCGGTGGGTGGCCTTGCTGGTGTAGAGCGCGATGTCGGCGTCTGCGAGGGCGTGCGGCAGGCGGCTGTCCTCCTCCAGGTCGACCCAGCCCGCACTGGCCCGGACGTCGAAGCGGGTGCCCGGTGCCCCGGCGAGGGTGACCGGCCCGTCCAGGGCGGCGCGCAGCAGCGCGTCCACCGGCGGGGCGCCGGGGTGCAGGACGAGGACGAACTCGTCGCCGCCGGACCGGGCGACGGTGCCGGCGCCGCCGACCGCCGTCCGCAGCCGGTCGGCGACCACGCACAGCAGCTGGTCACCGGACTCGTGGCCGTGGGTGTCGTTGACCACCTTGAAGTCGTCCAGGTCGAGCAGCACGAGCCGGCCGACCGGGCCGCCGGTGGAGGAGGCGGCCAGCAGCAGCGCCTCGTAGGCGCTCTGCAGGCCGCGGCGGTTGGCCAGGCCGGTGAGCGGGTCGAGCCGGGCGTAGGCCTCGCTGGCCGCCAGCGCCTGGGCGCCGCGGGCCGTGGTGAGCGCGGCCAGCGCGGTGCCGGCGGCAACGTAGACCAGCCAGGGCAGCCGCCCGCCCGGGTTCAGCAGGGCCAGCACCAGCGGCACGGGCGCGAGCGCGACCAGCCCGAGCACCCGGCCGGACTCCGGGCGCAGGTGGCGCAGGGAGGACGAGGAGAACGCGGTGCCGGCGCTGGGGTGCAGGGCGCCGGCGACGAACAGGGCCATCGACAGCGCCCAGAGCAGTTGCACCGGCCGGTCCAGCGGCTGCAGCCGCACGCCCGAGGACGAGGCGACCATGTCGTAGAGGCAGTTGACCGCGCCGGCGGCCAGCACCAGCTGCAGGCTGCGGGTGAGCCCGGCCCGGGAGCAGGCGAAGCGCAGCAGCACCGCGACCACGAGCGCGTCGACCGGCGCCCACGCCGCGCCGACGGGGGCGGTCGGGGACAGCGCGGTGGTGGCGATCTGGGCGGTCGCGAGCCCGGTGACGACGGCGAGGGCGGCCTGGTCGGCGCGGCGCGCCCAGCTGCCGCGCTCGTGCCGGCGACGGTCGGCCGGGCGGGCCCGCAGGTGCTGGGCGTACAGGGTGACGACGAGGGAGACGGCGAGCACCAGGCCCAGCAGCTGGGTCGCCCCGGCGAGGGCGGGGGAGATGTCGGTGACGGCCATGGAGACCGCCCAGGTGCCGAGCATGCCGGCCACCAGCGACCACATCAGCCAGGCGGCCGGGTGCCGGAGCAAGGTGATGAGCGGGGCCAGCGCGGCCAGCACGCTGATGCCGACGACGGCGTCCGCCCGGGTGCCCGGCAGCAGGCACAGCGCCAGCGCCACGGCGGTGGCGGCGGCGAGCAGGCGGGCGGGGACGGTCACCCCCGTGTTGTCGGCCCCGGACGGGTCGGTCTTGACCGGTCGGGTCCGCAACTCATCCCTCCGGGGCTGCTCCGGCCGGCAGCGGGCGCAGGTCGCCCAGCCGGTCGGCGGGCACCGGGCGGCCGAACAGCCAGCCCTGGCCGGCGTCCACCCCGAGCCGGGCCAGCCGCGTGCACTGCTCGTCGGTCTCGATGCCCTCGGCGAGCACCGTGGTGCCCAGGGCGTCGGCCAGCCCGACGAGGCCGCTGAGCAGGGCGGGCGAGGCGTCGCAGCCGGTGACGCTGCGGTCGAGCTTGAGCACGGTGATCGGGTAGCGCTGCAGGTAGGCGACCGAGGTGTAGCCGGTGCCGAAGTCGTCCAGGGCCAGGCCCACGCCGTCGGCGGCCAGCTCGTGCAGGGCCAGCACGCCGGCGTCGGCGGGCAGCTGGTCGTGCTCGGTGATCTCCAGGTGCAGCCGGGCCGCCGGCAGGCCGGTCTCGGCCAGGGTGGCCCGCACGGTGGCGGCGAGGTCGGGGCAGACCATCGACGAGCGGCCGAGGTTGACGCTCACCGTCCAGTCGGGGTCGGGCCAGGTCGTCGCCGAGCGGCAGGCCTCGCGCAGCACCCAGGTGTCGATCGCGGCGGCGGTGCCCTGCGCCTCGGCGACGGGCAGGAAGGTGTCGGGGGAGAGCAACCCGCGCTCGGGGTGCCGCCAGCGCACCAGCGCCTCGCAGCCGCGCACCGTGCGGGAGGGCAGCGCGACCAGCGGCTGGTAGTGCAGCATGAGCTCGCCGGCCGCGGGGTCGCCGGCGACCAGCCGTCGCAGGTCCGCACCCAGGGCGAGGGAGCCCAGCACCTGCTCGCGCTGCTCGGGGGAGAAGCCGGTGGCGCGGCCGCGGGCGCCGTCCTTGCTGGCGTAGAGGGCGACGTCGGCGTCGGCCAGGGCCAGCGGCAGCTCGCTGGCGCCGGTGAGGTCCACCCAGCCGGCGCTGCAGCGGACCCCGAACGACAGGCCGGCCAGCGGCACCGGTGCGGCGAAGGCGGTGGCGAGCACTGCGCCGACGTCGCGGGCGCCCGGGCGCAGCAGCAGCACGAACTCGTCGCCGCCGGAGCGGGTGACGGTGCCCGACGCGCCGACCGCGTCGGTCAGCCGGCCGGCGACGGCGACCAGCAGCGCGTCGCCGGTCTCGTGCCCGTAGGTGTCGTTGACGTGCTTGAAGTCGTCCAGGTCCAGGACGGCGAGCCGGCCCACGCGGTGCGCGGGGTCGGTGGTGGGCGGGACGAGGTCCTCGAAGGCGGCGCGCAGGCCGCGGCGGTTGGCCAGACCGGTGAGCGGGTCGCGGCGGGCGAGGCCCTCGCTGGCCCGGATGGTCTGCGCGCCGCGCGCGATGGCCAGCGCGGCGACCGCGGCCGCGGCGGCCAGGTGCACGGTGAGCGGGAGCGCGGCGGCGCTGTCGAGCAGCGCGAGGGCGACGGGCACCAGCACCAGCGGCGCGGTGCCCAGCAGCCGGGCGGACTCCGAGCGCAGCCGGGTCAGCCGGGCGGGGGAGAAGGCGGTGGCCATCCCGGGGTGCAAGGTGCCGGCCAGGAAGAACAGCATCGCGGCGACCCAGACCACGTTCTGGGTCGCCTGCGGGCCGGGGATGCGGACGCCGGAGTCGGCGGCCAGGCAGTCGTAGACCGCGGCGCCGATGCCGCCCACCACGAGCAGCCGCATGCTCGGCCCGAGGTCGGCGCGGGAGGCGGTGAAGCGCAGCAGCAGGCAGATGAGCACCAGGTCGAAGGGGGCGAAGGCGACCGACCACGGTGCGCCGGGGACCAGCGCGCCGGCGACGGCCTGCGCGAGCGCCAGTGCGATGACGACGGCGACCATGGCCTGGTCGCTGCGGCGGCCCCAGACCTCGCGGCGGCTGCGCCGTCGGTCGCGGGGCGCGGCCCGCCGCTGCCGGGCGAACAGGACGGCGAACAGCCCGGTGGCGACGGCGATGCCCAGCGCCTGGGTGGTCACCGCGACCGTCGGGGCGCTGTGACCGAACGCGATGGCGGACCACCAGCAGGCGAGCATCGCGCTGATCGCCAGCCACGGCTCGGGCCGGTCCGGCCGGTACCGGCGGACGGCGACCAGCGGTGCGAGCGCGGCCAGCGCGGTGATGGTCAGGACGGTGGCGACCCGGGTGGTGGGCCAGGCACCGAGGGCGAGGACGGCCGCCGCCAGCACGAGGGCGCGCAGACGGGTGGCCGGGCTCATGGGATACGGGTCGGAGCGGTTCTGGCGGTCCTTGACCGGGGGCTCACCCCTGCGGGTCACGGGACGAGGTCGGCGCACCCGGACTCGTGGGGCAGCAGCGGCCGGAACGTCACCGCCCAGGTGCGGCCGCCGTCGGTCCAGGGGGTGAGCGTGGAGGCGGAGGTGGCGGCCCGGACCAGGGCGGCGGCCTGCTCCCCGGTGGCCAGGGCGCAGCCGACACCGGGGGCGATCGGCTCACCGGGCAGTGCCGGGCCGGGCCAGGACACCGCCGGCTGCTCCGGGAGCGGGCCGTCGACCGGGGTCCAGGGCCGGGCGACCGCGGCCACCGCGGTCGGGCGGTAGGACTCCGGGCGCCCGGTGGTCGCCAGGTCGCGGAGCCGGTCGACCAGGGCGACCAGCGCCCGCCGGGCGGCCGTCTGCTCGGCGGTCAGCGAGGGGGCGCCGATCCCCTCGCGCAGGGCGGGGACGTCGCGGGTGGTGGTGCCCTGGTCGTTTACGAGGGTGATCGACGTGGTGCGCGCGTCGGCGATCTGCGGGTCGCCGAGGTCGGCGGTGCCGGTGACCCCGGCGTCCTGCGCGGCCTGCACCAGCTCGGCCAGCACGGCGTCGTCGACGCGGTGCAGCTGCACGTTGGGCCAGGCGAACGGCGGGTAGATCGCCGCGACCGGGCCCAGGCTGAGCACGCGGCCGTCGCGGTGCACGGTGACGAAGGGCAGCGGGGCCGGGTCGAACCCGGGTCCGGAGCCGCCGGTCTCGACCACCCGCAGCACGAGGGCGTCGCCGTCGTCGGGCAGCTGCGGGGCCGGGCCGCCGGTGCCCTGTTGCCCGCACGCCGCCAGCGCGAGCAGGCTGGTCAGGACCACCAGTCGAGTGCGCATCCCCCCAGGGTCCCACCCGCTCTCCCGCGCGCTCTCCCGTCGTGATCATCGGCGGGTGGCTGCCGCCGCCGGCGCGTCGACCGGCCACCTGCCGATGGTCACCGGACGCCGACGAGGCTCGCGAACACGACGACGTTGTCCAGGTACTGGCCGGTGTCCTCGTCGAAGGCCCCGCCGCAGGTGATCAGCCGCAGCTGGGCGGTGGTGGTGTCCCCGTAGACCTCCTCGGTGGGGAAGTCGTCCTTGCCGTGCTCGGTCACCCGGTCGACGGCGAACACCGCGGTGCTGCCGTCGGCGCGCTGCACCTCGACCTGGTCGCCGGGCAGCAGCTCGCGCAGGCCGAGGAAGGTGCCCGGCTCGCCGGCCCAGTCGACGTGCCCGGCGAGCACCGCCGGGCCGAGGGCGCCCGGGGTGGGGGAGCCGGTGTACCAGCCGACGGGCTCGGCGCCGTCGGGTGTCTCCAGGGCGCCGTCGTCGTCCAGACCCAGGTCGACGACGTCCGCGGTGGTGCGGAGCACCGGAATGCGGACGGCGAGGGGCTCGCTGGGCGCGAGCAGCAACGGGCCCGGGAGGTCAGGCTCGGCGCGGACCGCGTCGGGCACGGCCAGCGGGGCCGCAACCGGGGCACTCACCGGGACCGACGCCGCGACCTCCTGCCGGAGCGGGGCCGGGCTGCCGGGTGCCAGCAGCAGGACGCCGACACCGACGGCGGCCAGGGACGCGGACAGCGCCGTCCAGCCCTGGGTGGCGTACCGGGACCGGGGCCGCTCGTACCGGGTGACGTGCACCAGCGGCGGCGGGTACGGGCCGCCGATGCGCACCACGACCTCCCTGGGCGGCGGCCCAGGGAGGTCGGGTTCGGGTGCGCGGTGCCGCACGGGGTGGTCCGCCGGTGGCGTGGTCGGCCGGTGGTGCGGTCAGGCGGTGGCGCGGGCGCTGCGGCGGGCGGCCACCCCGGCACCGGCGGCGCCGAGGAGGGCGAGACCGCCGACGGCGTACGGCAGCACGCCCGGGCCCTCCGACGCGCTGCCGTCGCCGGCCGCCACCGCGCCCTGGGGCCGGGTGGACACCTGCGCGCCACTGCTGGCGGCGTAGGCGTAGTCCTCGCAGGCCCGCCCGTTGTCGTTCGCGTCCAGGCCGTTCGGGTCGCTGGGGTTGGCGTCCAGGTTCGCCTGCGCGGCGGCCTGGTTGGGGAAGTCGGCGCAGTCGAGGTCGGCGGCGGACGCCGTGCCCGTGGTGCAGAGGGTCAGGCCGGTGGCGGCGAGGACGGTGAGGGCGGTGCGCAGGCGCATGGTGGCCTCCGGGTCGTGGTGTGACCTGAGATTCAGCTGTGGCACGGGCGTGGCGGAACGGTGTGGTTCTGATACGCCGTCGGGTGCCGGCTGGCAGGGCGCGTGGTCCGGGCGCGGCGCGTCCGCCCCCGGGCGTGTCAGGGGCGCGGGCGGAGCACCTGGTCGACCAGCAGCACCGTCGCGTTCGCCGTCTCCAGCGTGCCGCAGACCGTGGCCGGGACCTGGCCGAGCAGCGTGCCGTCGGCCGGTACCCGGACGACGCCGTCCGCCTGCTCGACGGTGACCCGGTCGCCGTTGCGGGTGTCCTGCCCGGGGGCGAGCTGCTCGGCGGGGAGCCGGACGTCGAGCACGTGGTGGGCCAGCAGCGGCGCCAGGCGCGGTCCGGTGAGGTCGAGCGCGTAGGTGTCGCGGGGCAGCACCTCGACGGCGGCGTCCACGGGGGCCAGCACGGTCAACGCGGGCGCGGCGTCCAGCTCGGGTCCCAGCCCGGACTGCTGCAGCACGACGTCGAGGTTGGACAACAGCGGTTCGCCGGCGATGGCGGCCGAGACCGGCTGCTCGCTGGTCGCGGCGTAGCCCGCCGGCACCGTCGCGCACGGCTCGCCGAAGGGCTGGTAGCTCGTGCTGGTCGCGGTCGCGTCCGGCAGGTCCGGGTCGCCGCCGGTGCACCCGGCGAGCGCCAGCACCAGGACCACCAGGGAGGCGCCCCGGCTCACCACGCCAGCGGCCCGTCCTCCTCGAGGACGACGCCGGTGGGCCCGTCCGGCCCGGCCAGCGCGGCCGACACCACGACCGCGGCGGCCTCGCCGACCGGCCGGGCGCCCGGGAAGCCGGCCGCGAAGTCGGTGTCGGTGAGGCCGGGGCAGGCCGCGACCACCCGGACGCCGGGCAGCGCCCGCGCGTACTTCAGCGTCAGCATGGCCAGGGCCGCCTTGCTGGCCGCGTAGACGATGAGCGGGGTCTGCGACTCCGGCCGGTCGGGGTCGGTGGTGGCGGCGAACGAGCCCAGGCCGCTGCCCACGTTGACCACCACCGGGTCCTCGGCTGCCCGCAGCAGCGGCAGCGCGGCCTGGGTCACCCGGACGACGCCGGCCACGTTGGTGTCGAGCACCCGCAGGGCGGTGTCGCCGTCGACGTCCGCCACCTCGACCGTGTTGTCCGGGACGCCGGCGTTGTTGACCAGCACGTCCAGCCGGCCCGACCGTGCACCGACCGCGGCCAGTGCGCCGGCCACCGACGAGGTGTCGGTGACGTCGAGCAGCACCGGCAGCGCGCCGACCTCGGCTGCGACGGCGCGCCCGCGCTCGAGGTCCCGTGCGCCCAGGAACACGGTGTGGCCCAGCGCGGCGAACTGCCGGGCGGTCTCCCGTCCGATGCCGCGGGTGGCGCCGGTGACCAGGACGGTGCTCATGCGGCCGGCAGCTCGTACTCGTCGGCGGGCGGGTTGCCGAAGCGGCCGGCGATGCCGCCGAGCTTCGTGGCCACCGGGCTGGCGGCCAGCTTGAGCGCCGTCCCCAGGAGCTTGCGCCCCAGGTCGGTCTGCGGGTTGGCCAGGCCGGGGGTGCCCGGCGGCAGCGACTGGCCCTTCTCGACGAAGGGGCGCATCCGGGCGTCGTAGTCGGCGAAGGCGGCGCGGTGGTCGTCGTGCGCGGCCAGGCAGGCGGCCAGGGTGTAGGCGCCGGTCAGCGCGAGCGTGGTGCCGATGCCGCTGACCGGGGTGGCGCACCAGGCGGCGTCGCCGGTGAGCACGACCCGGCCGACCGACCAGCGGTCGAGGTGGATCTGGGCGAGGTCCTCGAGGTACATCGGGGCGTCGTCCAGTTCGGCGAGGATGCGGTCGGTCTGCCAGCCGGCGCCGGCGAAGGCCCGCCGCAGCAGGGTGACCTGGGCGTCGCGGTCGAGGGCGTCGATGCCGCGGACGTCGGTCATCAGGTTGAGCATCGCGCGCTGGGTGCCGGTGTCGTCCGGGCGCAGGTTGACCCCGCGGCCGCGGCCGGCGACGTACCAACGCCACCAGTCGGTGTCGTCGTCGGCGCGCGGGATGGTCAGGTAGGCGATGACCATGCCGAGGTACCGGCGCGGGGCGTCGGGCAGCACCAGCTCGCGGCTGCGGGAGTTGACGCCGTCGGCGAGGACGACGAGGTCGTAGCGCTCCTGCGTGCCGGAGGCGAAGGTGACGTCGACGCCGTCCGGGTCCTGGTCGAGGGCGGTGATCTGGTCGCCGAACCGGTAGGCGACGTCGTCCTCGGTGTGGTCGAACAGCAGCTGGCCGAGCCGGCCGCGCAGGATCTCCAGCTCCGCGGTCGGGCCGGTGGTGTCGTCGGAGCTGGCGGGGAAGCGGGCCAGCTCGCGGCCGCCCTCGCCGAGGAAGACGGTGCCCTGCTCGCCGGTGCCGTGGGCCAGCGCGGTCTCCTCCAGGCCCATCCGGCGCAGCACCTCGCGGGCGGCGCCGCGGACGTCGATGTTCTGGCCCTCGTCGCGCAGCGAGTCGGCGCGTTCGACGACGGTGACGTCGTGGCCGGCGCGGGCGAGCCAGGAGGCGGTGGTGGGGCCGGCGACGCTGGCGCCGGAGACGAGCACGGAGGTCATGCCGACCACCCTGCAGGTTGCTAGATTGCCTAGCAAATGGAGAGCCTGCCGGACCTGACCGAGGTGACCACGGGCATGCAGGCGGCCATGCACGCCTCGCGCGAGCTGGCCTCCCGCATCGCCCGCGACCTCGGCATGCCGGTCACCGACGTGACCGCGGTCGGCCTGCTGCTGCAGCTCGGCCCGATGACGGTGGGGACGCTGGCGCGGCGGCTCGACGTCCGGACGGCGTCGGCGACCGTGCTGGTGGACCGGCTGGTGGCCGCCGGTCGGGTCGTGCGGCGCCCGCACCCCGACGACCGGCGCAGCGTGCTGGTCGACGTGACCCCGGCCGGGGCGGCGGAGAGCTGGGCGCACTGGGAGCCGGTCATCCGGGCGATGGACGCCGTCGCCCGCGCCATGACGCCCGACGAGCGGGCCGTGGTGGTCCGCTACCTGCGCGAGGTGGCATCGCTGCATGCCCTCCGGAGTGGTGACTCCCCGTCCACCGGTTCAGGTGAAGTTACGAGACCGGTGCGCCCGACCGGGTGACGGTCGCTGTCGGTGACGATCACCGAGCGTGATGCTGCAGCCGACGTCCTGGCCGCCGGCCGTGCGACGACGCTCATCCGGGATCGCCACGCGTCCCTCAGCTGGGGGGAACGTGCTCCGTCATCCGCTGCGCCGCGATCCGTTGTTCGTGGGCTGGGCCTTCCTGGTCGCGATCGGCGCCGTCGTCGCCCTCGACAGCAACACGACCTGGAGCGGACACGTCGAGGCCGACCGCGTCGGCGGGTTCGTCGCCGACACGCTGCTCGCTGTCCTGGTGTCCGGGATGCTCCTGTGGCTGGCCGCATGGTTCCGGCTCTGGCTGCAGCACCGTGTGCCCGGCGGGAAGCCGCGCCCGCACGCGCCCTTCACCGCGCTGCCCTGGACCGACAACTGGTTGCGCGAAGGTCGGCAGGATGCCGTCGCGGCGGCCGACGCCGCCCGTCCGGCCATCGGCCACTGCCGGCACGGTGGCCACCTGGGGGAGAGCAGCGACCAGCGTCCGCCCGTCGTCCGGGCGCTCTCGGTCAGCCACACGATCGTGCGGCCCGGCTCCCGGGTCAGCGTCACGTGGTGCTTCCAGGGTGCGGGCGACGTCGTGGTCGACGGCGTGCCTGGCCACCCGGCGTGCGGCGAGACGACCGTATTCGTCGACGTCACGCGCCGTGTCGAGCTGACCGCGTTCGGCCGTCGTGGGCGGACCGACGTCGCGACGCCCACCGTCGTCGCCGTCCAGGTGCCCGAGGTCGATCTCGGGTCAGCGGCTGCACCTCCGCCGGTCGCCCTGCACGCTGACGTCGGTGTCTCCCTCGGTGCCGCGCGTCCTGTCACCGCGACGCTGGACGCCTTCTTCGGTGCCCAGCAGGAGATCCGCGGCCCGGTGGGCCGCCCGGCTGCGGTCGTCGGTGTTCCACGGGTCGTGCTGCAGGCCTGGTCCCGCCGCGGGGGTGACCGGTGATGTCGGCGAAGTCGAGGGTGTCCGAGGTCCTGCTGACCGTCGCCGGCGCGAACCGGCAGGTGCTCGCCGAGGCGCCGAAGGAGCGGACCAAGCAGGTGGCCATGGGCGCGGTCCTCGTCTCGGTGGCGAGCCTGGCCGTCGCGGCTGCCAGCTACGCGCTGGTCATCGCGCTGCACTCGTCGCTGCCGTGGGCGCTCGTCGGCGGCGCAGTGTGGGGCTTGATCATCCTCAACATGGACCGCTGGCTGGTCGTGTCCAGCCCGCGGTTGCGCAGCAAGATCGGCACCCTGGGCATGGCCCTGCCGCGCGTGCTGCTCGCCGTCCTGATCGGTGCCGTGGTGTCCACACCCCTGACGCTCGCCGTCTTCAGCAGTGAGATCAACGTGGAGCTCGAGCGGATGAGCGCGGAGAGCGAGAACGCCTTCGCCCAGCAGCTGGATTCGGACAGCCGGTTCGCCGACATCGGGGACAAGCGCCAGCAGATCGCCGGCCTGCAGGCCGACATCGCCGATGGTGTGACCGACGCCGACGTCCGGGCCGATCCCGCCGTGGTCGACCTGCAGGCCCGGGTCGACCAGGCGCGACTGCGTTACGACGATGCCGCGGCCGCGGTGCAGTGCGAGAACGACGGCACCTGTGGCACCGGGGACCGCGGTGTGGGCGACGTGTCGCTGGCGAAGATGGCCGAGCGGGACCGGCTGCAGGGGGAGTGGCAGGCCCTGGACGGTCAGCTGACGGCGCTCGTCCCCGAGGTCCGGACCCAGCTCGAGGCGGAGGAGGCCACCCGGACCGCGGACCAGCAGGCCACGGTCGACCGTCTGCAGGGCGAGGTGGACGCCGCGGAGACGCAGCGATCCGCGGCGATTGCGTCGCACGACGCCGAGCAGGAGAACAGCGGCGGGATCCTGGCCCGCCTCTCCGCTCTCGAGCGCATCCAGGACCGTGATCCCGTCCTCGGCACGGCGCACCTGCTGCTGTTCCTCTTCCTCACCGCGCTCGAGTGCCTGCCGATCTTCTTCAAGACCATGCTGGCGCTGGCGCCGCCGTCCCTCTACGAGCGGCTGATGACCCTGGACGAGGAGCGGGTCGAGGCCCGTGCCCGGTTGCGGCAGCAGACCGAGTACGAGGAGGCCGAGACGATGGCCCGTGCGGGCATCGCGGCGGCGGAGGCGCGGGCCGCCCGGACCCTCGAGGCCGAGTCGAAGGCGACGGGGATGGTGCTCGACGCCCAGCTGGCCGTCACGCGGGACAGCGTGCGGCGGTGGAAGGACGACCAGCGCAGCCGGTTCACGGCGTCGGGACCGGCCCCGGGGACCGACCAGGCTCTGCTCACCGCGTTGGAGGAGGAGATGGCCGGCGCTGGGCGTCCGTCGGCCCCGCCCGCCACCTGAGGCGGTCGGGGTCGCCGTGGGCGACCCCGACCGTGGCACATCAGGGGCAGGTCTCCTCCCGCTTCACCACGCCGAAGTCGATCGATCCTTCGGCCGCACCGGTGACCTGCTGGCCGGCTGCGACGTTCTGGTCGCAGACGATCCAGTTCGAGTCGAGCACCTGGTTGCGGGAGCCGAACAGGTCGTGCGAGACCGTGTAGAAGACCCCAAGGGTCTGGATGGTGTTCTGCGCCGTCTGCAGATCGATGCCGACGAGGTCGGGCATGACGAAGTCGACGACGGGGGCGGCGACCGAGCTCGTCGGTGCCTGAGTCGTCGGCAGCGGGGCGGCGGTGGTGGGGAGAGCCTCGGTGGTCGGTGCCGAGGTGGTGTCCGACGTGGCCGCAGGGGTGGCGGTGGGTTCGTCGCTGCCACAGCCGGTGAGAGTGGTCGAGGCGACGACGGCCAGGGCCATGCCCCAGGTGGTCAGTCGGGCGGTGCGGGTGGTGATCACTGTGGTTCCCCCGTAGGTACAGGTGTTCGTTCGTAGGCCTCCCTCACCATCGGCACGGACTGCACCACGCGGTACCGATGAGTTCCTTTTGTGCGGCGAAGGACGGTGCATGTCGAGAACGCGGAGCCGGTTCCGTCCCCTGGGTGGAGGCGGTCAGGATGGGCCGCACGGACGCGAGGAGACGACCATGCCGAAGTACCTGATGCTCAAGCACTACCGCGGCGCGCCCGCCCCGACCAACAACGTGTCGGGCGACGACTGGACGCCGCAGGAGTGGCGCGACCACATCCAGTTCATGCGCGACTTCGCCGAGCGGCTGCAGGACACCGGCGAGTTCGTGTCCGCCGACGCGCTCGCGCCCGAGGGCACCTGGGTCCGCTTCGACGGCGAGGGCAAGCCGCCGGTCACCGACGGCCCGTTCGCCGAGACCAAGGACCTCATCGCCGGCTGGATGATCATCGACGTCGCCGACTACGACCGGGCGCTGGAGCTGGCCGGGGAGCTGTCGTCGGCCCCGGCCGCGGGCGGGAAGCCGCTGGGCGAGTGGCTGGAGCTGCGCCCGGTGATGAGCGAGCCGCCGGTCATCACGGAGTGACCGACGCCGACCTGCGGGCCGCCGTCCCGCAGGTGCTCGGCGCCCTGGTCCGCCGGGGCGCCGAGTTCGCCGCCGCCGAGGACGCCGTCCAGGACGCGCTGGTCGAGGGCCTGCGCACCTGGGCGGCGGACCCGCCGCGCGACGTCCGCGCCTGGCTGGTCACCGTCGCGTGGCGGCGGTACCTGGACGCCGTCCGGTCGGACGTCGCCCGGCAGCGCCGGGAGGAGGCCCCGCCCGAGGAGCCCGTCGAGGTCTCCGGGCGGGACGACTCGCTGCAGCTGTACTTCCTCTGCGCGCACCCGTCGCTGACCCCGTCGTCGGCGGTCGCGCTGACGCTGCGCGCGGTCGGCGGGCTGACCACCCGGCAGATCGCCGAGGCCTACCTGGTGCCCGAGGCGACGATGGCGCAGCGGATCAGCCGGGCGAAGCGGATGGTCTCCGGCGTCCGGCTGGACGCGCCGGGGGACGTCGGCACCGTGCTGCGGACGCTGTACCTGGTGTTCAACGAGGGCTACAGCGGGGACGTCGACCTGGTCGCCGAGGCGGTCCGGCTCACCCGGCAGCTGCACCGCGGGTTCGACCACCCGGAGGTCGCCGGCCTGCTGGCGCTGATGCTGCTGCACGCGGCCCGCCGTCCGGCCCGGTTCTCGGCGGACGGCGCGCTGGTGCCGCTCGCGGTGCAGGACCGGTCGCTCTGGGACACCCGGCTGGTCGCCGAGGGCGTCTCGTTGCTGCAGACCGCACTCGCGCAGGACCGGCTGGGGGAGTACCAGGCGCAGGCGGCGATCGCGGCACTGCACTGCGACGCCGCCTCGGCCGCGGAGACCGACTGGGTGCAGGTCGTGGAGTGGTACGACGAGCTGGTCGCGCTGACCGGGTCACCGGTGGCGCGGCTCAACCGGGCCGTGGCGGTCGGGGAGGCCGACGGCCCGCGCGCCGGCCTCGCCGCGCTCGCTCTCGTCGACCCCGGGCTGCCGCGGTGGGCGGCCGTGGCGGCGCACCTGCACGAGGAGGACGGCGACCTGGCGCGCGCCGCCCAGCTGTACGCCGAGGCCGCGCGGGCGGCGACCAACACCGCCGAGCGCGACCACCTCCAGCGCCAGGCCGCGCGGCTGCAGCGCTGACCCGTGGAGGTGTGAGCGATCCCGCATCGGCGGTCGGGGGAGCGACAGGATCCAAATCGGTAGGTTCCGCCTCTCTGTCCTTACCCCAGGTAAGGACTCCCCGGAGCGGAAGCGGTGCACATGAACAAGAGCGTTGTCCTGGGCGTCGCGGCTGGTCTGCTGGGCCTCGCAGGCTGCGGGTCCACCCCGGAGGAGTCCGCGGCTGCGACCTCGTCGATCCCCGCAGGGACGAGCACGTCATCCGAGAGCACCAGTACGTCGAGCGCCGCCACCAGCAGCGAGCCTGCACAGGACGGTCTCCGCGACGCGGTGCAGAGCTACTCGAACGCCTTCCTGACCGGCGACGCGGTCGCCGCCTACGACCTCTTCACGGTTCGCTGCAAGGACCGGACCTCGCTGGCTCAGTTCACGGGCATAGTCGCGGCGGCCTCCCAGCTGTACGGCTCGGCGTTGCCCATCACGAGCTACTCGGCCGAGGTGTCGGGCAATTTGGCCCGCGTGACCTACACCTACGACGTCTCCGCGATCAACCAGACCTCGGAGCCCTGGGCCCGCGAGGAGGGGCAGTGGAAGCAGGACGACTGCTGACGGTTTCCATCGCGTTCGATCAGGTGCTCGCCGCAGCCACCGCGTCGTTCCACCAGGCGCGCACCTGGTCGCGCGCCTCCTCCGGCCCCACCTCGATGCGTCCCTGGTGGCTGAGGGCGGTGGTCCAGTCCGTCCGACCGGGCGCGCGGTCGAACATCCACGGCTGCACGGGGCCGGCCGTCGGGCCGTGCTTGCGGAAGAGCAAGGCGGCCTCGGCGTCGATGTGGCCGGCGCGACCGAGACCCCAGAGGTCGTAGAGGTCGCGGGGTGCGTGGCGGTCCATCCAGGTGACGGTCTTCCAGGCGGCGAAGGCGGGGGCGGTGGGTGTCGTCAGGGTCGCGGGTGGCGCGTCCGAATACCGCTGCTCGATCTGTCGGCGTTCTCCTGGCCACGCGGGGTAGCCGGCCGCGGCGAGCAGCTGGACCCGGATCCTGATGTCGTCCCCGACGAGCAGCACGCTCGACTGCGCCCCTCGGGTGCTGGCGATCGGCGGTTGCCACGTCGTCGGCCCGTGCGTCCGCTGCAGGCCCCTCCGGACCGCATCCTCGATCGCAGCAGCGACGGCGGCACGGGGACCGGTCGCGAGGAGGTCGATGTCCTCGCTCAGCCTGAGGTCCGGCAGGAACGTGCGGGACAGCGCGGTCCCGCCGATGAACACCAGCTGGTCCTGCACGTCGCTGTCGGCGATGGCCGCCAGGACATGGCTGATGGCGTGGTCGCGGAGCACCTGCTCGTCCGCGACGCCGAAGCCGTCGCGGACGGTCGCGAGCTGTGCCGGGTCGGGGCCGCGGGACCCGCGCGTCATGCGGGTGCGTGCGCTGCGCGCAGCCGCTTGAGCGTCGCGCCCATCCGCTGCTCCTCGGCGAGCCGTTCGAGCCGCTCCGGCGCGCATCGTGGCAGGAGCGTGCGGACGGCGTCCTCGCTCTCGGCCGGTAGGCCCCCGAGATGGGGCCGCTTGGTCAGGTCGAGCACGGTCTGCTCGGGCGTGGTGACGAGCGCCGGACCGAGGTCGGTGCGCAGGAGCACGGCGTCGAGTGCGTCGACGTCCCGGGTGACGAAGGTGATGGTCCCCTCGGCTCGATCGGCGACCTGCAGAGGTCGGTGCTGTCCCGGTACTGCGACGACGGCGACGCCGATGGCTCGCGGGAGCGCGCCGTGCACCCGGGCCGCGGTCAGGTGCATGAGAACCGGCACGCGATCGCCGTACAGCGCCGTCGCGGCACCGGCAGCCAGTCCCTCCAGGGTCGGCACCCAGTCCCGCTCCCGGTCGTCGGGGAGGGCGTAGTAGAGACCGGGCGCGGCTCTGCGAACCACTCCCTGGCGGACCAGTCGGGCAAGCTGCACGTTGGGTTGGGTGTAGACGTTCGCCAGGTCCTGCGGGCGGACAGTCCGCAACGGTGCTCGGGTCATCGCATCTGGTGCAGCGGCCACATCCACCTCCCGGATGATCTGCACGAACTTATCCTCTGGATAAGTATTCGGCTAGTCATCGGTTGACTTGAGGCATCGGGTGTGCACCGCCCGCTCGGCGAGCGCGGGTCCGGCGGGACCTCCGTACGCCGGTGGCCCGGAACCGCTGGGGTTCCGGGCCACCGGGGTGCACCGGTCAGGCAGCGACCGTGGCGCCCGCCTGGGCGGCGGCCAAGGCCTCCTCGGGCGTGGGCGGCAGGCCGATGCTCGGGGCGTGGCCGCGGAAGTTCGACAGCCACCAGCGCCAGTCGGCCGGCACCAGGTCGAACGGAGCCGGGTGGCCGAGCTCGCGGGCGGCCCAGACCGGCCAGTGCGGGTTGGACAGCGCCGGTCGGCCGATCATCGCGACGTCGATGAGCTCCTCGCGGATCACCGCGTCGGCGGTCTGCGGGACGCCGAGGTTCCAGCTGGTGGCCACCGGGATGCCCACCTCGCGGCGGACCCGGGTGGCGCGGGGGACGAAGCCGGCCGGCTCGTTGAAGAAGTGCGGGTCGCGCATGTCGTCGGTGTTGCCGCCCATCGAGAGGTCGGCGAGGTCCAGGCCGTGCTCCTTCATCCAGCCGATGGCCTCGATGGAGTCCTCGAACTGGGTGCCGTCGGGGTGGAAGTCGTCCGACCCCAGCCGCATGGTCAGCGGCAGGTGCTCGGGCCAGACCTCACGGACGGCGTCCAGCGCCTCGAGCAGGAACCGGGCGCGGTTGCGGACCGACCCGCCGTACTCGTCGGTGCGCTGGTTGGCCAGCGGGGAGAAGAAGCTGGCCGCGAGGTAGCCGTGCGCGAAGTGCATCTCCAGCCACTCGTAGCCGGCGTCGGCGGCGCGGCGGGCGGCGTCGGCGTAGCTGCGGTGCAGGCCCTTGATCTCCTCGACGGTCAGCGCGTGCACGGGGTAGGAGTGGTCGCCGCCGGCGGGGATGGCCGAGGGGCCCGACGTCAGCCAGCCGTCCGGGTGGTCGGGGGCCAGCGCCTTCCAGGTGCCCATCTCGTTGACGCCCTTGTGCGGCGGGAGCTCGCTGCCCTTGCGGCCGGTGTGGCCGAGCTGGATGCCCGCGACGCCGCCGAAGCGCTTGATCATGCTCGTCACCCGGCGGTGGCCCTCGACCTGGTCGTCGGACCAGATGCCGGCGCACGAGGTCGTCGTCCGGCCCTCGGGGGTGATGGCGATCTGCTCCGGGAAGACCAGCCCGAACCCTCCGGCGGCCCGGGCCCCGAGGTACATGACGTGGTAGTCGTCCATCTGGCCGTCGGTGGAGCCGTACATCGTCATCGGCGACATCGCGATGCGGTTGCGCAGGGTGACGCCCTTGAGCGTGAACGGGGAGAAGAGGTCGGGCACGGCAATGGTCCTCTCGGTGGGAGGAGCCCAGCTCACCGCCGCCCGGGATCGGCCGGGTTCCGCGGAGGAAGAGTTGCGGTCAACCTTTCCGCACGGACGGCGGGACGGGTCGGTGCGGAGCGTGTCCGGGAGGTTGCCAGGCCCCGGTCAGGGCGCCCGGAACAGGTAGAGGTGCTGCTCGTTGGTCGACTCGTCGCTGCACAGCGCGGACACCAGCAGCGTGTCGCCGGAGCTGCCGAGCGCCGGCACGGAGTTCGACCCCTCGCGGCAGAACCCGACCGCCGGGGTGGTGTCGCCGGTGGCCAGGTCGACGGCCCGCACGGTCTGGCCGAGTTCGGTGTCGGTGATGCCGGACAAGTAGGCGTGGCCGCTGGCGACGACCAGCCCGCCGACGGTCGCCGGGCCGTCCTCGAGCACGGCGACCTCCTCCGGCGCGGTGCCGCCCACCGGGACGCGGAGCAGCTGGACGCCGACGCCGGTCTGGGTCAGGTAGGCGGAGCCGTCGTCGTCCGCGGCCAGGAAGGTGGTGCCGTCGACGTCCGGCCGGTCGTAGAGCGCCGTGGCGCCCGGGGTCAGCGACGGGTCGAACCGCAGCAGCTGCGACTCCTGGCCGGCCAGGCCGACGGCGACCAGGACGCTGCCGTCGGCGGTGATCAGGGTGTCCTCGACGGCGACCGGTGGGTCGGTCCCGGGGATGACGGCGGCGGGCTGGGCGAGCTGCACCTGGGTGGCCTGCGTCGTCGTCCCGGTGGTGGTGTCGACGACGGCGACCTGCAGCGTGCCGGTCGCGACGGGGGTGCCCTGGGAGTAGTCGGTCGGGGTGCTGGTGACGACGACGCGCGAGGCGTCGGGCGTGAAGTCAACGGTGCGCGGGGAGACCGAGGACAGCGAATTGATGCCGAGCGCCTCGGGCAGGGCGACCGGCAGCACCTGCTCGCCACCGTCGGGGGCCACGCGGATGACCGCGGGCCCGTCGGTGGCGTCCCCGACCAGGACGGCCGTGTCGTCGGCTGCGATGCCCATCTCGGCCACGCCGCCGAACTGGCCGAGCGCGGCGATCGTCACGCGGGCGGACAGGTCGGTGCCGCGGGTGATCCCGGCCTGCCCGGCCGGGTCGGTGGTGCTGAGCAGCACGGGCGTGTCGGTGCTGTCGAGGGCGGCCTGCAGCAGCCGGCCGGTGCCGCCGGTCAGCGCGAGGCCGGTGTCGACGTCCTGCACCTGGTCGAGCAGGACGCCGCTGGGCAGGTCGGCCTGCGGGGCGTCGTCCGGTGCGGAGGAGGTGCAGGCGGTCAGCGCGAGCGCGGCGCCGAGGACGACGAGGCGGGGACGCATCGGGACATGCTCGCAGGGCCGGCGGTTGACTGGAGCCGTGAAACCCGTGCTCGACGCCCTCCGCTCGGTGCCCCTGCCGGTGCCCGAGGTGCCCGACGCGATCCCGAAGGCAGCCGGTCTCTACGCCTGGTGGGGCCGCTTCGGTGCGCTGCCCGGGGTCTCGGGCCCGAGGCACCCGACCGCGCCGGTGCAGCTGCTGTACGTCGGCATCGCGCCGAACGGGCCGACGTCGGCGGCGACCCTGCGGTCGCGCGTCGTGGGCGATCACATCCGCGGGACGACGGGGTCCTCCACCCTGCGCCGGTCGCTGGCGGCGCTGCTGGTGGAGCAGCAGGGGTGGCGCAGCCGGTGGACGACACGGCCGGTGCTGCTGAACCGCGACGAGCTGGCGTTGTCGGAGTGGATGGCGGCGACCCTGCACGTCAGCTGGGCCGAGCACCAGGAGCCGTGGTCGGTGGAGGCCGACGTCATCGTCGAGCTGGAGCCGCCGCTGAACCAGGCCGAGAACCGCTCGCACCCGATGCACGCCGTCGTTGCGGCCGCCCGCAAGCGGTGGCGGGAGGAGGCCCGGGCCGCCGGCCGCTGATGCCTCCACCGCGCAGTTGATCATCGTCAGGTGGCTGCCGCCGACGGGGTGTCGACCAGCCACCTGGCGATGATCAACTTCCTGCGCGTCAGCCCAGGAAGCCGGTGACCGGGATGCCGGCCAGCGCCTGCCAGGTCAAGAACCCGACCAGCGCGGCATAGCCCACCGACGCGGCGGCGACGACCCGGAACCGGCTGCGCGGGCTGTCGAGGGCAGGAACGCGCCGGCGCAGTGCCTCGAGGCCGAAGGCGAGCAACGGCAGCGCCTGCAGGGCGTGCATGCCGACGAAGTGCGGCACCCGCAGGTCGCCGCCGGTGGTGGACCAGCCCAGCAGCGGCAGGCCCGGGCCGTCATCCGGCACCCCGACCGCGTGCGCGCCGACGATCCCGGAGTAGTCGTTCAGCTGGTCGGCGGTGGGCGAGGTCATGAGGAACGCGACGGCCATCCCGGCCAGGCCGATGACCAGCCCGGCCCGGATCGCCAGCCGCCGGGCGGGGTCGTCGACGGCCCGCCACAGCAGGACGGCGAGCGCCACGGTGACCAGCCAGACGGCGGCGATCGCGGTGCCCATCGACGCCCACACCGCGCTGTGCAGCGGGGTGGAGACGTTGAAGTGGCTGGTCGTACCGAGTGCGACCGCGCCGACGATGGCGGTCATCTCGACGGCCATGGCGATCGCGATGACCCAGGCGATGCCCCGGCCCAGCCGCTGGCGGCGGGCGGGCAGCAGGGTGAGCAGCCAGGCGATGGTGAGCGCGTAGACGGCGATCGAGATCGAGAACTTCAGCGGCTTGAGCCACCCGTTGCGGCCGATGATCTGCACGGGGTCGACCACGGCCAGGACGGCGGTGACGACGGCGGTCGCAACCATGACCCCGGCGACGGCGAGCAGCACGCGGTTCAGCCGGGGCGGGGTGGTGGTGGGGCGGTCGAGGACGGCGGTCATGACGGGCTCCCGGTTCCGAAGCGGCGGACGGACTCGCTCTCCTGCGCCATGCGGCGCAGTCCGGCGAGGAGGGCGTCGCCGAGCACGGTGCCGACGACGACGGTCTGGGCGGCGGTCGCGGGGCCGGCGTCCAGGGTCTTGCTGATGGTGTCGATGTCGGCCTCGGCGACGAGCTCGACGGCGCGGGCGTAGGCGGGCAGGACGGCGGCGAGATCGTCGCGTCCCAGGGCGAGGTACCGGTCGAGGACGGCGGCGGCCGCGACCAGGCCGGGGTTGCCGTCGTGGACGGTCCAGCCCTGACGGCGGGCGACGTCGGCGACGCGGCGGAGCGACTCCGCGGACGGCGGGGCGGCGACGCGGGGGAGCGAGGCCTGCGCGACGCCGAGGGTGTTGCCGAACGGGTGGTCGGGGTCGTCGGCGGCGGCGAGGACGTCCTTGGCCGCGGCAACCGACAGCCCGCCGACCTCGATCAGCGAGCGGATGAGCCGGAGCCGGGCCAGGTGGTCGTCGTCGTAGGAGGTCTGGTTGTAGCCGGTGCGCTCGCCGGCGGGCAGCAGCCCCTCGCTGACGTACCACTTGATCGAGGCGGCGCTGACCCCGCTCCGTTCGGCCAGCTCGGCGATGCGCACGTCGACAGCATCACTATCGATAGTGATGCTGTCAACCCGGCGCAGCCGCGAGGCGTAGGAAGGGGACATGGAGATGCGCACGCTCGGACGCACCGGTGTGAAGGTCAGCCCGCTCTGCCTGGGGGCGATGATGTTCGGGGCGTGGGGCAACCCCGACCACGACGAGTCGGTGCGGATCATCCACGCCGCGCTCGACGCCGGGATCAACTTCGTGGACACCGCGGACGTGTACTCGGCGGGGGAGAGCGAGGAGATCGTCGGCAAGGCGCTCGCCGGTGGACGGCGGGAGAACGTGGTGCTGGCGACCAAGGCGCACGGCGCGATGGGGGAGGACCCCAACCAGCAGGGCAACAGCCGGCGGTGGCTGGTGACCGAGGTGGAGAACAGCCTGCGGCGGCTGCAGACCGACCACATCGACCTATACCAGATCCACCGTCCGTCGCCCGAGACGGAGATCGAGGAGACCCTCGACGCGCTGACCGACCTGGTGCGGGCGGGCAAGATCCGCTACTTCGGCAGCTCGACGTTCCTGCCGTCGCAGGTGGTGCAGGCGCAGTGGGCTGCGTCGGTGCGGCACAGCGGGCGGTTCGTGGCCGAGCAGCCGCCGTACTCGATGCTCGTGCGCGGGATCGAGCGCGAGCTGCTGCCGGTGACGCAGGAGTACGGCATGGGGACGTTGGTGTGGAGCCCGCTGGCCGGTGGGTGGCTGTCGGGCAAGTGGCGCAAGGGTGCCGATGCGCCGCAGACGGCACGTGCGTCGCTGATGGGTGGCCGGATGGCGTCGCGTTACGACCTCTCGGACCCGGTCAACCAGCGCAAGCTGGACGCCGCCGACGCGTTGGCCGGGGTGGCCGAGCAGGCGGGGGTGAGCCTGCCGCAGCTGGCGATCGCGTTCACGATCCGGCACCCGGGAGTGACGTCGTCGATCATCGGCCCGCGGACGATGGAGCAGCTGACGAGTCAGTTGCCGGCGGTGGACGTCGAGCTGTCGGACGACGTCCTGGACGCCATCGACGCGATCGTGCCGCCGGGGACGAACATCCGCGCGGACGACGCCGGCTACGCCCCGCCCGCGATCACGGATGCGGCCCTGCGTCGGAGGTGATCGGAAGGGTCATCTGACCAGCTCAAGGTGCCGCGGCACCCTGAGCTGGTCCGTGCGCTCAGGCGGCGCCGAACTTCTCAGCGGACGAGAGCTCAGACGATGTGATGCCGCCCAGAGCGGCCAGCGCCAGGTCCAGCGAACGACGGATCGCAGTGGTGACCTTCGCGCAGTCCCCTTCGATGGCGAACCCGCTCTTCTGGATGCCGGCGGCTGCCTTCTTGATGCTGTCGACGACGCTGAGCTGAGCGACTGCGGCGGCGATGTGCTCAGTGGCAGTTATTACCTCCGCAGCCCCACTTCGTGCACTTGCTGCCAAGGCGGCGGCCCGCAGGAGCTGCAGGACGGTGCGCAACAGCTCCGGCTCGTCATGCTCCGGGTCGAAGGCGACGACCACCCGCCGCGGACCGAGGATCCGGACGTGCTGACCCCCGTTCTGCTCGATGGTCCGGACGACGCCCAGCGCGGCGAGCGCATCCCGGTTCCGCTCTGCCTCGTCGAAGTACGGGATCCACTGCCGGCGGGCGGTCGAGTCCGTCACCTCGACCACTACTCGGACGTCTGCACCGCCCACGTGCAGGACGGCGTCACCCTTCTTGCTGTTCGGCAGCCGACCAGCGCTGGTGCCTGTCACCGCGTACTCGTCCCCAAGGCCGGCGGCGAGCTCTCGCAGCAGCCCGCCGACGGAGTCCTCGAACGGGCGGCCCTTCAGCGTGGTCAGGTGGACGACGTTCGACTTGCCCCGCTCGACCTTGACCACAGTGGCCAGCTCAGCGACAGCGACCGCCAGCTCGGCGTGGTTCTTGTCCAGCTTGGCGGTGACGACTTCCTGTTGCTGGGCGAGTGCGGAAGCCAGCTTGGCCACCGGAGAGGTCGGGTCGGCCGGGTCGAACTGCTTGACCGCCTGACGGAGCAGCTCATCCGTGGCAGATCGCGCAGACTCACCGACGCTGGTACCGAAGGCGTCGAGCAGGGGCCTCAACCGTTCCACCAGGGCGGGGTTCTCCCCGCCGAGAGTGCGCTGCATCTCCGCGACGATGGCCTTCTGCGCTGCGTCCACCGCCGCCGTCAGCTCCTTACGGCTGCGCTCCTCGGCCTCGGTGATCGACCGCTTGGCCGATGTGGTCGCCTTGTCCATCGTCTCGGCAGCAGCCGACACGGTGCGCCGGGTCAGCTGCGCGGCCTCATGCGTGGCAGAGGCCGTCTTCTCCCTGACCTCCCGGAGCATTGCCTCCACGGCACGGGCCTCACCGGACTGTCCCATCGCTGCCAGGGCCCGCGCCCCGAGCACCACGGCCTCGGTCAGGAACACCGACAGATCGGCGTCCGTGTTGACGCCTTCGACCGCCGGCCCACGCCGGCCCGTCGTCCAGTGCCGCGCCTCCCGGACCACGGCCTCATCCGTCAGGCGGAGGGTGCGGACGACGAGCGCGGGCTCGCGTAGGTCGAGGTGGACGGCGGGCTCGTGGGGCTCGTGCTGGGTCATGGCGCAGCTCCTCGGAAGTGGGGCCACGCGGCGGATGACCTGCGTCCACCGTCTCTACGTTTGGTCCACCTGCCAAAAATTATCACTGATAAGGGGGCTTATCACGATTCGCAGCCGGCAGGTGACTCGTCGTGGGCTACGGTCATGCCAATCGATACGAGGAGGTGCCCGATGTCGACGTCCACTCCAGCCCGCCTGCTCACCCTGCCTGACATCGCGGCCCTGGCCGGCGTGCAACGCCCGGTGCCGTCGATGTGGCGTACCCGGACCTCCGTCCGCGGCGAGACGATCCCGTTTCCGGTCGCTGTCGATGTCATCAACAGTGTCGAGTACTTCGCCATGGACGACGTCGTCGCCTACCTGGCCGCCACCGGACGCGGTCGTAACCCGGAGTACGCGCTGGACGCCCCGACGATGGCATCACCGGTTGATGCCGGTCACACCTCTGCCGAGATGCTGCTGACGCTGGCCTTGGTCACCGGCGAGGACCTGGCCCGCGCTGATCTCGTCGCGCTGGCCACCGAGGTAGATCCGGACGACGCCTTCCTGCTCGGCGAGGTGCGCGATGGAGGTTGGCCCGCTGACCTCGCCGGTCACATCGACGAGCTGGTCGCCGCCTCCCTCGGCCCCGAGGATGCGCTGAACCGCCTGGACGGCAGCCGCCTCGCCCGTCAGGTGGGCGACCGCGGCTGCACCCCGGAGCTGGTCGACCTGGTCACCAGCGTCGCCACCGCCGGGCGCAAGGACGCCGTCCTTGACCCGACCGGTGACAAGCGGCTGGACCGAGCGTTGGCGCCGCACTTCGCCGCTGTGCTGTCCGACGACCGCAGGCTTCGTCGTCAGGCCGCCATCCTGGGCTGGGCCGTGACGACCGGTGAGACCACCAGCCCCGTCGTCCGGGTGCGGTCGCTGCTCGGTCGGCCTCGGGACGACGTCCTGGATGCTCTGGACAAGTTGGCGGTGGGTCTCGGACCGGGGGATGTCGCAGTAGCGCTCGGACCTGCGGCGACGATGACCGACGCGCTTACCGGCCAAGCCGAGAAGCTGCGCGCCATGACGGTGCGCCCCGGGCCGTTGGCCGCCGTGCTCCGTCTCCCCCGGGGGATGTGGCGTACCGCCCATCGGCAGAGCGCAGCGATCTGGGTTCTGACTGGTGGCGCCGGTCGCAGAGACGTGCGTCTCGCAGACCTGGACGACGGAGCCGCCCTCGATCTGACCGACCTGTCTGCCGACATCGCCCAGGCGCTGGCGCCGATGGGCAGCGGGAGGACCGAAGCGCGCGCCTACCGTTATCTGCGCTCTGGGGAACGCGAGGGGGTGCTGGCCGGCGGTCCGCTCGTGCCGCGCGGCGCCCGGGCCCAGCATCTACTCGTCGAGGACGGACTACTGGACCGTGCCCACGCGGCGGCGGCGGTGCTCTCCGAGCCACTGCCTGAGGTCACGACAGCAGTCACGGCGGGGCACGGGCGGATGGTCGTGAGCTTGGTGTCGCTGGGTCAGCTCGTCGCCGCCAAGCGGCTGACGTTGCGTCAGGGCCGGCGCATCGCGCCCACGGACGCCGACCTCACCGGCACGGTGCACGTACTCACCGCCGACGGGGCTTTGGATGCCGTCCGGCTTGACCCCTTCGACGCCCGCGCCCGCAGCGGCGGCTGGACCGAGCCCGGGGACGTCGTCTTCCTGGAGAGGCCACAGCCCCGGGCCATGGTCGACACCCGCGGCGGCAACCTGGTGGCTACACCAAGTCGCATCCTGCGCCTGGCCGAAAACGCGCCGGTCAGTGCCCACATACTGGCCGCGCGGATCAACCAGGCTCGGCCGGGCACCGAGTGGCAGACCTGGGAGGTGCCTGCGCTCCCACGCGCCGAGGCGCAGGCACTTAGCACCCGGCTCGCTGAGGTCACCCGTTACCGCACCGAACTCCGTCGGAAGGAACAGGCGCTAACCGCCTGGGCTGACGCGCTCGTCCGAGGGGTTGCGGCGGGTTCGCTGGCTGTCCCGGATACCACTACAACTCTCGAGAACAGGTGAGCCTCGTGCCTCCACGTGCCAAGCAGTCCACGGCTCCTTCGACGATGAAGGAGCTGAAGGACACTCTGTGGAAGGCCGCCGACAAGCTGCGCGGTTCGTTGTCGGCGCACCAGTACAAGGACGTGATCCTGGGGCTGGTGTTCTTGAAGTACGTGTCCGACGCCTTTGACGAGCGGCGCGAGCAGATCCGTGCCGATGCCGAGGCAGACGGGTGGACCGAGGACCAGATCGCCGGGCTGATCGACGACCGGGACGAGTACCAGGGGTACGGGGTGTTCGTCGTCCCGCCGGTGGCTCGGTGGGCCTATCTGGCGCAGTACGCCAAGGGCAAGCCGGCCGAGGGCCACGAACCCGATCGCACGATCGGTGAGCTGATCGTGGCGGCGATGGACGCGCTCATGGTGGCCAACGAGAACCTGCGCGGCACGCTGCCCCGGCTCTACAACAACGACAACATCGACCAGCGCCGTCTGGGCGAGCTGATCGACCTGTTCAACAGCGCCCGGTTCAGCCGGCAGGGCGAGCACCGGGCCCGGGACCTGATGGGCGAGGTCTACGAGTACTTCCTGGGCAACTTCGCGCGGGCGGAGGGTAAGCGCGGTGGGGAGTTCTTCACCCCGCCGTCGGTGGTGCGGGTGCTGGTCGAGGTGTTGGAGCCGACCAAGGGCCGGGTCTATGACCCGTGCTGCGGCTCGGGGGGCATGTTCGTGCAGACGACGAAGTTTCTGCGCGAGCACGACGGCGACCCGAGCGAGGTGGCGATCTTCGGTCAGGAGTCGATCGAGGAGACCTGGCGGATGGCGAAGATGAACTTGGCCATCCACGGCATCGAGAACAAGGGCCTTGGTGCGCGGTGGGGTGACACCTTCGCGCGCGACCAACACGGCGATGTGCAGATGAACTACGTGCTCGCCAACCCGCCCTTCAACGTGAAGGACTGGACGCGCAGCACGGACGACCCGCGCTGGGTGTACGGGGTGCCGCCGGCGAACAACGCCAACTACGCGTGGATTCAGCACATCTTGTCCAAGCTCGCGCCCCGCGGACAGGCCGGCGTGGTGATGGCCAACGGATCGATGTCCTCGCAGAGCAACGGTGAGGGCGACATCCGGGCGGCGATCGTCGAGGCCGACCTGGTGTCGTGCATGGTGGCGCTGCCCACGCAGCTGTTCCGCTCGACCGGGATCCCGGTGTGCCTGTGGTTCTTCGCGCGCGATAAGGGTGCCCGCGCCGGTGAGGTGCTGTTCATCGACGCCCGGGAGCTGGGTGTGATGGTCGACCGGGCCGAGCGGGCGCTCACCGACGAAGAGGTCGTCCGGATCGGCGACACCTTCCACGCCTGGCGCGGCTCGCAATCGGCCGTCGCGAAGGGGCTGTCGTACGAGGACGTGCCCGGCTTCTGCCGCTCGGTGCCACTGGCCGAGATCAAGGAAGCCGACTACGCGCTGACCCCCGGCCGCTACGTGGGGGCGGCCGCGGTCGAGGACGACGGCGAACCCCTGGACGCAAAGATCGACCGGCTCCGCGGCGAGCTCCTGGCCGCCTTCGACGAATCCAACCGACTCGAACAGCTCGTCCGCACCCAACTGGAGCGCCTCCATGCCTGAG
>NZ_FNCF01000014.1 GCF_900100695.1 Klenkia brasiliensis | reverse complement strand
AGCCGTGGACTGCTTGGCACGTGGAGGCACGAGGCTCACCTGTTCTCGAGAGTTGTAGTGGTATCCGGGACAGCCAGCGAACCCGCCGCAACCCCAGAAACAAGCGCATCGACCCCTTCGGCGCCGCGGATGGTGATGCGGCCAGACATCAGCAGCGGAAGCAACTCGTCCCGCGTCGCCGATAGCCGCTCGTTCTCCTCAACCAACGCGACTGCGCGTTCATGCAGCGAAGTAGCGGCGCTGCGGAACGCGCGCGCCACATCCTCATGTGGAATCTGCACGGGCAAAGCTTTGAAGCGTCCGCGCGGAAGCTCCAGGAAAGTTGCACCATTCGCAAAGGCGAGGAACTCGTCGACCCGCGCGCGCATCTCGTGAAACAGCCACCACTGGTGATCGGGATTGATGGCGTTCACGACGATAAAGCCCTGATTTACCGCCATTGGATTCTGTGCGATAGCGAAGGCGCCGATAGTCGCGCGGGACGTCATCAGAATGGAGCCCGCTGGGTACAGCGGCGACGAGCAGGAAGCGAGACCCTCGGCGGTGAGCGAGCGCTTTGTATAGTTCAAATACGGAGCCGCAAGGCCGGTCACGTCGGTGGGGGTCGCCCAGGCGACATCCCCGTCCCAGTAGTCGGCGATCGCAGTCTTCGGTGTGCCACCCCCACCGATAGCCGCGACGTCGCCAAAGCTCACGGGTGCTGACACCACTGCCTGTCGCGCCCGAGTGAACTCGGTCTGCCCGAGCTCGTCGAGCAGAGCCAGGGCAGAGGCGTTTGCGGCGATCTTGTCGTCGAGTGCACCCAGCACTTCCGCAATAGCCCGCTGAGAATTCAAGGGTGGATACGTGATGGGGATGCCACGGAGGGAGGCAAGGGGTTGGCCAATCCCCGGGGTTCCGACTGTCGACGCCCGTGCCAGCAGCTCGTCGCGTCCACGCCAGCGGAAGTAGTAGAAGATGAAGAGTGGATCGAACCGTGATTTATCCACGCTAAGCTTCATCAAACTCGACGAGATGAGGAGCTCTTCGCCGCTGACAATTCCCACCCGACCAATTGCCCCTCGGTGGGGGAAGACCAGATCACCGTCGCGCACGATGCAAGCAGGGAACTGAGCGGCAACATCCTTCGGTACGTAGACGCGGTCCTGTGCGGAGAGCGACTTACCAGCGGTGATGTCTTGACCTCGGACGACGGCGACGCCAGAACGCGAGTACACCTCGGCCTTCAGCGCGGACCCAAAAGGCCCGATGGCGATTGAGCGCAAAGACTTGTCCGCAATCTCCGCGATAGTGCTGGTGGTCCACTCAGGCATGGAGGCGCTCCAGTTGGGTGCGGACGAGCTGTTCGAGTCGGTTGGATTCGTCGAAGGCGGCCAGGAGCTCGCCGCGGAGCCGGTCG
>NZ_FNCF01000005.1 GCF_900100695.1 Klenkia brasiliensis | reverse complement strand
GTATTAGCACCAATTTCTTGGAGTTATCCCAGAGCCGGGGGCAGGTTGCCCACGTGTTACTCACCCGTTCGCCACTAATCCACCAGCAAGCTGGCTTCATCGTTCGACTTGCATGTGTTAAGCACGCCGCCAGCGTTCGTCCTGAGCCAGGATCAAACTCTCCGTAGATGAATTCAACCCAGACCAAGAACCAAGACCTGACAGTCTCGATCATCAATCCAGAAACCCCGAACCCAAAAGTTCAAGGGGTCAAACAATTGGCACTGACTTTCGGCACGCTGTTGAGTTCTCAAAGAGCGGACGCGCAAGAACCCCGGCCTCCCGGCCTTCGATGTCTCGGCTTGTTGTCCTGCTCGGCGCTTCGGGCCCGGCCTCGCGGTCGTCCCCGGCGCAGAGAGAAAGTTACGCCACGGGTCGGGGCGCGTCAAACCCGGGGGGTCCCCCGAGTGGCCGTCCGTCGTCCGACGGGGGTGCCCCCGGGGCGAACGGGCAGGTCAGCGAGTTCCGAGCCGGAGCGGTCTGGGAGGCAGGTCACGTGTCGGCGGGGTGTCGCGGGCGTGTCCGGCCCGCTCCGCTCCCCCGCCGGAGGGGTCAGAGACCGAGCAGGGACTCGATGCCGATGGTCAGACCGGGCCGGCGCTGGATCTCGCGCACGGCGAGCAGGACGCCCGGCATGAAGGACGACCGGTCGTAGGAGTCGTGCCGCAGGGTCAGCGTCTCGCCGTGGGTGCCGAGCAGCACCTCCTCGTGCGCGACCAGCCCGGCCAGCCGCACCGCGTGCACGGGCACCCCGTCGACGACCGCACCCCGGGCACCGGGCAGCGACGCCCCCTCCTGCGTGGCGTCGGGCGCCGGGGCGACGCCGGCTGCTGCCCGCGCCTGGCTGATGAGCTGCGCGGTGCGGGTGGCCGTCCCCGAGGGGGCGTCGACCTTGTTGGGGTGGTGCAGCTCGACCACCTCGACGGAGGTGAAGAAGCGGGCGGCCTCGGCCGCGAACTTCATGAGCAGCACCGCGCCGATGCCGAAGTTGGGCGCGATGAGCACGCCGAGGTCGGGCTTGGGGGCCAGCCACTCCCGGATGGTGGCGATCTTCTCGTCGTCGAACCCGGTGGTGCCGACGACGCAGTGGATGCCCTGGTCGATGCAGAAGCGGATGTTCTCCATCACCGACTCCGGGCGGGTGAAGTCGACGGCCACCTGCGCGCCCCCGTCGGCCACGTTGAACAGCCACTCGCTGCCCTCGACCATGGCCACCAGCTCCAGGTCCTCGGCCTCGTTGACGGCCCGGCACACCTCCACGCCCATCCGGCCACGGGCACCGAGCACGGCGACCGAGGTGAGCGGGCCGTCGGGGGCGGGGGCGGTGACGGGGCTGCTGGAGGTCATGGTCGGCACCCTGACGGGCACCGCACCGGGACGCAACCCAGGGCGGGTCAGCGCCGGACCGCAGCCACCGCGCGCCACAGCAGGAGGCCGGCGAGCACCCCGACGACGTCGGCGAGCCAGTCGCCGAGGGAGGCGTCCCGGCCGACCAGGTCGGTGCCCTGCAGCGCCTCGCTGACCGCGGCGTAGAGCACCGTGAGCCCGGCGGTGACGGCGCGGCCGACCCCGGCCCAGCGCGCGGTGAAGGCGAGCGCGGCGAAGAGCAGGGCGTGCACCACCTTGTCCACGCCGTAGGGGGTGGCGGGCACGTCACCCGGCGGGGCGAACAGCACGGCGAGGGACACCAGCACGGCGACGGCGAACGTCCCCCGCGCCAGGGCGCCGTGCTCGGTGGACCACTCCCTCATGCGCCCAGCCGCTCCAGGTCCTTCTCCCGGTAGGGGCCGACCACGGCCAGCGCGGTGGGCCGGGCCAGCAGGTCCGCGGCCACCGCGCGCACCTCCGCGGTGTCCACCGCCTCGAGCCGGGCCAGGACCTCCCGCACCGGGAGGTACTCCCCGTAGGAGAGCTCGCTCTTGCCGATCCTGCTCATCCGGGACCCGGTGTCCTCCAGGCCCAGCACCAGGCCGCCCTTCAGCTGCCCGATGCCCCGGGCCACCTCGTCGTCCCGCAGGCCGTCGGCGGCCACCTCCGCGAGCCCGGAGCGCACCAGGCGCAGCACCTCGGGGACGCGCTTGGGGGCGCAGCCGGCGTAGACGGAGAACACCCCGCTGCCGGCGTAGTGGGTGAGCGAGGACCCCACGCTGTAGACCAGGCCGCGCTTCTCGCGGATCTCCTGGAACAGCCGGGAGCTCATGCCGCCCCCCACCGCGGCGTCCAGCACGGCGGCGGCGTACCGGGCCGGGTCCAGCCGACCCAGCCCCACAGACCCGAGCAGCAGGTGCGTCTGCTCGGTGCGCCGGTGGATCAGGCCGGTCCGGTGCGCGGGCGTGCCGGGCACGCCGTCGTCGCCGGTGCGCAGCGGGTCCGGCCGGACGTCGCCGGCCAGCCGGTCGCCGAACGCGGCGCGCACCAGGTCCAGGACCTGCGCGTGGTCCACCCGGCCGGCGGCGGCGACCACGATCGAGGGTGCCGAGTACCGGCTCCGGTACCAGCCGTCGACGTCGTCCCGGGTGAGTGCCTCGATGGACTCGACCGTGCCCAGCACCGACCGGCCCAGCGGGGTGTCGCCGAACAGGGTCGTGGCGAACAGGTCGTGCACGGCGTCGGCGGGCTCGTCGTCGCGCATGGCGATCTCCTCGAGCACCACCGTGCGCTCGGACTCCAGGTCCGGGGCGGTGTTCAGCGCATCGGTGACCAGGTCACCGAGCAGGGTCACCGCCAACGGCAGGTCGCTGGCGAGCACGTTGGCGTAGTAGCAGGTGTGCTCCTTGGCGGTGAAGGCGTTCATCTCACCGCCGACGGCGTCCATGGCCGTGGCGATCTCCAGCGCCGTCCGCGAGCGGGTGCCCTTGAACAGCAGGTGCTCGAGGAAGTGCGACGAACCCCCCAGCCCCGGGGTCTCATCGCGCGAGCCCACGCCGACCCAGATGCCGACGGTCGCCGACAGCACGCCCGGCATCTGCTCGGTGATGACCCGCAGGCCCCCGGGCAGCTCCGTGCGCTCGACGCGCCCGCCGACCTCGTCGACGTCCAGCACCTCGGTCCGCCCGACGGCGACCGGGGTGGGCGCCTGGTCGGCACCCACCCCGGTCACGGTCGAGCTGTGGTCAGCCGTGGTCACTCACCCGCGGGCGCGGCAGCGGCCTCGGCCGGGGCGGCCTCGGCGGCCGCGTCCACGACCGGGACGAGGCTGATCTTGCCGCGGGCGTCGATGTCGGTGATCTCGACCTGCAGCTTGTCGCCGACGTTGGCGACGTCCTCGACCTTGGCGATCCGCTTGCCGTTGCCCAGCTTGCTGATGTGCACCAGGCCGTCGCGGCCGGGCAGCAGGGAGACGAAGGCACCGAAGGCGGTGGTCTTGACGACCGTGCCCAGGAACCGCTCGCCGACCTTGGGCAGCTGCGGGTTGGCGATGGCGTTGATCCGGTCGACCGCGGCCTGGGCCGAGGGGCCGTCGGAGGCGCCGACGTAGATCGTGCCGTCGTCCTCGATGGTGATGTCGGCGCCGGTCTCGTCCTGGATCGCGTTGATCATCTGGCCCTTGGGGCCGATGACCGCGCCGATCTTGTCGACCGGGATGCGCACCGTGGTCACCCGGGGGGCGAACGGGCTCATCTCGTCGGGGCCGTCGATGGCCTCGAGCATGACGTCGAGGATGTGCAGCCGGGCCGCGCGGGCCTGGGTCAGCGCACCGGCGAGGACGTCGGAGGGGATGCCGTCGAGCTTGGTGTCCAGCTGGAGGGCGGTCACGAAGTCCTTGGTGCCGGCGACCTTGAAGTCCATGTCGCCGAAGGCGTCCTCGGCGCCGAGGATGTCGGTCAGCGCGACGTACTCGGTCTTCCCGTCGACCTGGTCGGAGACCAGACCCATGGCGATGCCGGCGACCGGGGCGCGCAGCGGCACACCGGCGTTGAGCAACGACAGGGTCGAGGCGCAGACCGAGCCCATCGAGGTCGAGCCGTTGGAGCCCAGCGCCTCGGACACCTGCCGGATCGCGTAGGGGAACTCCTCGCGGTCGGGCAGCACGGGCAGCAGCGCGCGCTCGGCGAGGGCGCCGTGGCCGATCTCGCGGCGCTTGGGCGAGCCCACGCGGCCGGTCTCGCCGGTGGAGTACGGCGGGAAGTTGTAGTTGTGCATGTACCGCTTGCGGGTCACCGGGTTCAGGGTGTCCAGCTGCTGCTCCATGCGGAGCATGTTCAGCGTGGTGACGCCCATGATCTGGGTCTCGCCGCGCTCGAACAGCGCCGAGCCGTGCACCCGCGGGAGCACCTCGACCTCGGCCGACAGGGGGCGGATGTCGGTGACGCCACGGCCGTCGATGCGGACCTTGTCGCGCAGGATGCGCTGCCGGACGACCTTCTTGGTGACGGCGCGGAAGGCGGCGGAGATCTCCTTCTCGCGGCCCTCGAACTGGTCGGCCAGCGCGGCCTTGACCTCGTCCTTGAGCACGTCGGTGGCGTCCTCGCGCTCGGCCTTGCCGGCGATGGCCTGGGCCACGGTCAGCTTCTCGTGCGCCTGGGCCTCGACGGCGGCGTAGACGTCGTCCTGGTAGTCCAGGAAGCGGGGGAAGTCCTGCACGGGCTTGGCGGCCTTGCCGGCCAGCGCCGACTGCGCCTCGCACAGCGCCTTGATGAAGGGCTTGGCGGCCTCGAGGCCCTGCGCCACGACCTCCTCGGTGGGGGCGGTGGCGCCGCCGGCGACCAGCTCGATGGTCTTCTCGGTGGCCTCGGCCTCGACCATCATGATCGCGACGTCGCCGTCGGGCAGGACCCGCCCGGCCACGACCATGTCGAAGACGGCGTCCTCGAGCTCGGTGTGGGTGGGGAAGCCGACCCACTGGCCGTTGATCAGCGCGACGCGGGTGGCGCCGACCGGGCCGGAGAAGGGCAGGCCCGAGAGCTGGGTGGACGCCGAGGCGCCGTTGATGGCCAGCACGTCGTAGAGGTGGTCGGGGTCCAGCGAGAGCACGCTGATGACGACCTGGACCTCGTTGCGCAGGCCCTTCGCGAAGGTCGGGCGCAGCGGGCGGTCGATGAGGCGGCAGGTGAGGATCGCGTCCTCCGACGGACGGCCCTCGCGGCGGAAGAACGAACCGGGGATCTTCCCGATCGCGTACATCCGCTCCTCGACGTCCACCGTCAGCGGGAAGAAGTCGAAGTGGTCCTTGGGCTGGCGGCCGGCCGTGGTGGCCGACAGCAGCGTGGTGTCGCCCATGGTGGCGACGACGGAGCCGGCGGCCTGCTTGGCCAGCCGCCCGGTCTCGAAGGTGACGGTGCGGGACCCGAAGGACCCGTTGTCGATCACCGCGGAGGCGGTGAAGACGCCGTCCTCGGCGTCGTAGTCGATGGTGTCGGTGGGTGCGGACATCTCGTGAGTCCTCTTCCTGCGCCGCATGCGGCGGCGCCCTCTTGGTTCGGCGGGGTGCGCCGGGTGGTCCCTGGGACCGGTCTTCGATCGAAGCCCTCGGGTCGCGGGGCTGGTGCCTGCCGCGTCCCGGGGGCCACTACCGAGGACCGGGCCGTGCGCGGTGCGCGACCAGGGCCGGTGCGGGTCCGCCTGGGCCCGTGCGGCGGGTGCCGCACGGGAGAGGGGACCGTCCCGCGGAGCGCGGAGCCGGTCCCCTCGACGTGCTAGCGGCGCAGACCGAGCCGCTCGATGAGCGAGCGGTAGCGGTTGATGTCGGTCTTGGCCAGGTAGTTCAGCAGCCGGCGACGCCGGCCGACCAGCAGGAGCAGGCCCCGCCGGCTGTGGTGGTCGTGCTTGTGCTGCTTGAGGTGCTCGGTCAGGTCGCTGATCCGTCGGGTCAGCATCGCCACCTGCACCTCGGGGGACCCGGTGTCACCCTCGACCGTCGCGTACTCGGTCATGATCTGCTTCTTCGTCGCGCTCTCCAGCGCCATGGGTGCCTCCTGGGCAGGTCACGTGTGGCCCCCGGTCGGTGTCACGGGGGCAGCATGCACACACGTCGGACGAGCCGACGTCGGCACGAGGTTACACGGTGCCCAGGACGCGCCGGGTCTCGGCGACGTCGAGGTCCATCTGCTCGATGAGCGCCGCCATGCCGGTGTAGGCCACCATCGGGCGCAGCCGCTCGACGAACTCCACGCCCACGTGCTCGCCGTAGAGGTCCCCGGACCAGTCCAGCAGGAACGCCTCCACGGTGCGGTGGGTGCCCTGGAAGGTCGGGTTGGTGCCCACCGAGATCGCCGCCGGGAAGCGCCGGCCGCTGCGGCCCTGCCGGTCCCGCAGCACCAGGTGACCGGCGTAGACGCCGTCGGCGGGGACCGCGGTGTACGGCGGGGACTCCACGTTCGCCGTCGGGTAGCCCATCTCGCGGCCGCGCTGGTCGCCCTTGACCACCACGCCGTCCACCCGGTGCGGGCGGCCCAGCGCGCGGGCCGCCGCACCGAGGTCACCGGCGGCCACGCAGGCCCGGATGTAGGTGGAGGAGATCGTCACCTCTCCCCCGCCGGCGGAGTCCGCCGCCAGGTCCAGGCCCTCGACGGCGAAGCCGAACCGCCGTCCCTCGCGGGTCAGGGAGGCGACGTCGCCGGCGGCGCGGTGGCCGTAGCTGAAGTTCTCCCCCACCACGACCGCCACCGCGTGCAGGTGCTCGACCAGCACGGTGTGGGTGAAGGACTCCGGCGACAACCGGCTGAACTCCGGGGTGAAGGGCAGCACGCACATCGCGTCCACGCCCAGCTCGGCGACCAGCTCGGCCTTGCGGTCGGCCGAGGTGAGGATCGCCGGGTGGGCGCCGGGCCGCACGACCTCGGCCGGGTGCGGGTCGAAGGTCAGCAGCAGGGCCGGGCGGCCCAGGCTGCGTGCCCGGTCCACCGCGGCGCCGATCAGCTGCTGGTGCCCGCGGTGGACGCCGTCGTACATGCCGACGGTGACCACGGTCCGGCCCAGGTCGCCGGGAGTCGCCTCCAGGCCGCGCCAGCGCTGCACGTCAGCCGGCGGTGACGGTGTGCAGCCAGCCGTGCTCGTCGGCGACGCGCCCGTGCTGGATGTCGAGCAGCCGCTCGCGCAGCGCCATGGTCACCGCACCCGGGGTGCCGTCGCCGACGGTGAAGTCACCGGTGCGGGCCTTCACGTGGCCGACCGGGGTGATCACCGCGGCGGTGCCGCAGGCGAAGGTCTCGGTGATCGAGCCGTCGGCCACCCCGGCGCGCCACTCATCGACGGAGAACCGGCGCTCGGTGACCCGGTGGCCGAGCTCGCGCGCGACGGTGATCAGCGACTCGCGGGTGATGCCGGGCAGCAGGGTGCCGGTCAGCTCGGGGGTGACCAGCTCGGCGTCGTCGCCCGCGCCGAGGACGAAGAACAGGTTCATCCCGCCCATCTCCTCGACGTACTTCTTCTCCGTGGCGTCGAGCCAGACGACCTGGTCGCAGCCGGCCGCGATGGCCTGCTCCTGGGCCAGGAGGCTGGCCGCGTAGTTGCCGGCGCACTTGACGTCGCCGGTGCCGCCGGGGGCGGCCCGGATGTAGTCCTCGGACAGGTAGACCGACACCGGCTGGACGCCGCGCGGGAAGTAGGCACCGGCCGGGCTGGCGATGACCACGAACAGGTACTCGGCGGCGGGGCGGACGCCGAGGAAGGGCTCCACGGCCAGCTGGTAGGGGCGCAGGTACAGCGTCTGGTCGGGGCCGGTGGGCACCCAGTCGCGGTCGGCGTCGACCAGGGCGTCGACGGCGGCCAGGAAGCCCTCGGCCGGGACCGGCGGCATCGCCATGCGGACCGCTCCGCGGGCCATCCGGGCCGCGTTCTGCTCGGGCCGGAAGACCGCCACCGAGCCGTCGGGCTGGGCGTAGGCCTTGAGGCCCTCGAAGATCGACTGCGCGTAGTGCAGCGCGGCGGTGCTGGGGTCCAGCTGCAGCGGGGCGTACCCGGTCAGCTTCGCCTCGGTCCAGCCGCGGCCGGCGACGTAGCGGGCCACGACCATGTGGTCGGTGAAGACCTTGCCGAAGCCGGGGTCGGCGAGCAGCTGCTCGCGCTCGGCCACCGGGCGGCGGGTCGCCTGCTCCACCACCAGCGGCACGCCCTCGGCGAACGTGCGCGAGGAGGTGTGGCTGGGGCTGAGCGTGTCGGTCATGGCTCCCACTTCGAGGCTTCGGGGACTGCGCCGGGCACCTGCCCGGCCCCCTGCACCCTAGACCCGCGCCGCAGCGCGGCCCGGCCGGAGCGACCTACGCTCGGTTGCATGTCACCCGCGGTCACACCCTGGACGACGCCGCACGTGCGGCAGGTGCGGGTCCGGCTGCACGGCCACGACCTGTCCGCCCGGGTCGGCGGCACCGGGGGGCCGGTCCTGCTGCTGGTGCACGGCCTGCTCGGCTCGGGCGCCAGCTTCGGCCCGGCCCTGGACGAGCTGGCCCGCACCCACCGGGTGGTGGCGCCGGACCTGATGGGCCACGGCGAGTCGGAGAAGCCGCCCGGCGACTACAGCCTGGGCGCCTTCGCCACCCAGGCCCGCGACCTGCTCACCGTGCTGGGGGCCGGGTCGGCGACCGTGGTCGGCCACAGCCTGGGCGGTGGGGTGGCGCTGCAGTTCGCCCACCAGTTCCCCGCCCTGGTCGAGCGCCTGGTGCTGGTCGACTCCGGCGGCCTGGGCCGCGACGTCTCCCCCGCCCTGCGCGCGGTCACCCTGCCGGGCGCGGAGTACGTGCTGCCGGCGGTGTTCAACCGGTGGACCCGCGCCGCCGGCCGGCAGGTGCTGCGGCCCCTGCAGCGCTGGACGCCGCCGGGCACCACGCAGGTGGTCAGCGGGCTGGACACCCTCGCCGACGCCGATGCCCGTGCGGCCTTCGTGCACACCGCCCGCGCGGTGCTGGACACCGGCGGTCAGCGGGTCAGCGCCGCCGACCGGGTGTACCTGGCGCAGGCCCTGCCGCTGCTGCTGGTGTGGGGCGCGGCGGACGCCGTCATCCCGGTGCGGCACGCCCACGAGCTGCACGCGCTGCTGCCGGGCAGCCGGCTGGAGGTGTTCCCCGGGGCCGGGCACTTCCCGCAGGTGGACGACCCCCGCCGGTTCGCCGACGTCGTCACCGACTTCGTGACGGCGACGGCCGAGGACGTCCTCACCCCGGCGGAGCGGGAGCGGCGGTGGGCCGACGCGGTGCGCGGCGCCAGCTCGGTGACCGACACCGCGCCGGGCCCTGCGGCGGGCGACCCCGCCCCGCTCAGCTCTTCGCCGCCGCCTGGGTGACCACCTCGAACGTCCACACGTGCGACCCGGTCGCGGCCGGGGCCATCCCCGACCCGCCGCCGGAGTGGCCGCGGGCGAAGTCCTGCCCGTCCTGCCAGGCCTGGAAGTCCTCCTCGCTGCGCCAGCGGGTGTAGACGAGGTAGGAGTCGATCCCCTCGACCGGGCGCAGCAGCTCGAACCACTCGAACCCGTCGGAGGACTCCACGGCCCCGGCGCGGTTGGCGAAGCGGTCCTCGAGCCGCTCCCGGGCCTCGGCGGGCACGGTCAGCACGTTGATCTTCACGACGCTCATGCCTCTTCCCCTGCCCCACCCGGCCGCGGCCCACACCGGTCGGGGACCATCTCCGGCGTGACCGAGCTGGCGCTGGCCGCCGCCGTCCTGGCCATGCTGGTCAACAGCGCCGCCTCGCTGCTGGAGGCCGAGGGCAGCCGGCGGGTGCGGCCGGGCCGGCCGCTGGCCACCCAGCCCCGCTACGTCGGCGGGCTGGTGCTGGACGGCCTGGGCTGGGTGCTGTCGGTGGTGGCGCTGCGCTCCCTGCCGGTGGTCACCGTGCAGTCGGTGCTGGCCGGGGCGGTCGCGGTGACGACGGTGGCCGGCCGGCCCGGGCGGGTGCGCGACCTGCCGCGGCGCTCCCTGGCGGGGGTGGTCGCCGTCGTCCTCGGCTCGGTGCTGGTCGCCGCCGCGGCGCAGCCCGGGCGGCCGGCCGCGCTGCCCGCCGCCGCGGAACCGGCGCTGCTCGCCGTCGCCGTCGTCACGCTGCTCGCCCTGGAGCCGGTGCGCCGGTCGGGGACGGCGGTGGCGACCGCGGCGGCGGCGGGGCTCGCCTACGGCGGGGTGGCGCTGTCGGTGCGGGCCCTGCACGTGCGGTCGGCCGGGTGGGCGTCGGTGCTGGAGCTCGCCGCCGAGCCGCTGGCGTACGCCGTCCTGGTGCTGGGGCTGACCGGCACGCTGTGGACCGCCGCCGCCCTGCGCTCGGGCGCGGTCGGCACGGTGACCGCGGTGCTGTCGACCACCCAGGTGGTGGTGCCCGGGCTGGTCGGGCTGGCCCTGCTCGGGGACCGGCTGCGGCCGGGGTGGGCACCGGTGCTGGTGGCGGGGCTGGCGCTCACCGTCGCCGGGGTGCTCCTGCTGGCGCGGCCGCACCGGTCCCGCTGACGCCGTACGGTCCGGTCGTGGACCGACCCCGGGTGGTGCTGAGCCGGCGGCTGCCGGACGCCGCGGTGGCGGTGCTGACCGCCGTCGCCGACGTCCACCGCCCCGAGGTGGACCGGCCGCTGGGCGCCGAGGAGCTGCGCACCGCCGTGGCCGGCGCCGACGCGCTGGTCTGCCTGCTCCTGGACCGGGTCGACGACGCCCTGCTGGACGCCGCCGGCCCCCAGCTGAAGGTGGTCGCCAACATCGCGGTCGGCTACGACAACGTCGACGTCGAGGCCTGCCGGCGGCGCGGTGTCAGGGTCACCAACACCCCCGGCGTGCTCACCGACGCGACCGCCGACCTGACCCTGGCCCTGCTGCTGGGCATCACCCGGCGGGTCGGCGAGGGCGACCGGTTGCTGCGCGCGGGCCGGTCGTGGGGCTGGGACCTGGACTTCATGCTCGGCACGGGGCTGCGCGGGGCCCGGCTGGGACTGGTCGGCTACGGCGCGATCGGGCAGGCGGTGGCCCGCCGGGCGGCGGCGTTCGGGATGCACGTCGCCTACGCGGCCCGCCACCCCGCTGCCGCCGACGCCCCGCCCGCCGAGCGCTTGCCGCTCGCCGACCTGCTGGCGAGCTCCGACGTGGTGTCCCTGCACTGCCCGCTGACCCCCGGCACCCGGCACCTGGTGGACGCCGCCGCGCTGCGGTCGATGCGCCCGACCGCCTTCCTGGTCAACACCGCCCGCGGCCCGGTGGTCGACGAGGCAGCGCTGGTGGCGGCGCTGGAGGCCGGGGAGATCCGGGGCGCGGCGCTGGACGTGTTCGAGGACGAACCCGCGCTCCACCCCGGCCTGGTGGGCCGCGACGACGTGCTGCTGACCCCGCACCTGGGGTCGGCGACCGTGCAGACCCGGGAGGCGATGGCCGTGCTGGCCGCCCGCAACGCGGCAGCGGTGCTGACCGGGCAGGAGCCCCCGACGCCGGTCGGCTGAGCTCAGGCGGGGAAGCCCACCGACACCCGGGCCGTGCGGCCGGTGTCCTCGACCAGCGCGACCAGCCGGCCGGTGGGGTCGACCGCGGCGTGCAGGCCGGGCGCGCCGGTGGCGGCGACCCGCTTGCCGTGCCCGAGGTCGACCGCCTCCTCCGCGGAGACCGGCCGCTCCGGGAACACCGCGGTGGCCGCGGCGGTCAGCGGCACGAACCCCGCGCCGGCGCCGGCCAGCAGGGCGGCCGCGGCGTCCTCGACCGGGCGGGCGGCGGCCTGGTCGAACGGGCCCGACCGGGTGCGCCGCAGCGCGGTGAGATGCCCGCCGACGCCGAGCGCGGCCCCGGCGTCGCGGGCGACGGCGCGGATGTAGGTGCCGGTGGAGCAGACCACCTCGACGTCGGCGTCGACCAGGTCCGCGGTCGGCCGGCGGACGTCGAGCACGGCCAGCGAGTGCACGGTGACCGGGCGGGGAGCCAGCTCGACCTGCTCGCCGGCGCGGACCCGGTCGTAGGACCGCACCCCGCCGACCTTCACCGCGCTGACCGCCGACGGCACCTGCTGCAACGGACCGGTCTGCTGCGCCAGCGCGGCCCGGACCTGCTCGTCGGTGAGCGCCCCGGCCGGGGTGGTGGTGAGCACCTCGCCCTCGCGGTCGTCGGTCACCGTGGTCTGCCCGAACCGCACCGTGGCCGCGTAGGCCTTGTCGTTGCCCGCGAGGTGGCCGAGCAGCCGGGTGGCCGCGCCGACGCCGAGCACCAGCACCCCGGTGGCCATCGGGTCCAGGGTGCCGGCGTGGCCGACCTTGCGCACCGACAGCGCGCGCCGGGCCCGGGCCACCACGTCGTGGGAGGTCATGCCGGGCTGCTTGTCGACCACCAGCAGGCCGGGCGGGACGTCGGCGTCGGGACGGCGGGGGCTCACCGGACCACCGTGGCACGGGTCCACCGGTCACCGGACACCCGGGCCAGGACGGCGACCAGCCGCAGCGCGATGAACAGCGTCAGCCCGGTCCAGACGCCGGGCAGGCCCCAGCCCAGCGGGAGCGAGAGCAACGACAGCGGCACGAAGCCGACCAGCGCCGACCCGATGGTCACGGTGCGCAGGTAGCCGACGTCGCCGGCGCCCATGAGCACGCCGTCGAGCGCGAAGACGACCCCGGCCAGCGGCTGCATGAGCGCGAGGAACCACCAGACGACGGCGGCCTGGCCCAGCACGGCGGCGTCGCCGGTGAACAGCGGGGCCACCACGGGCCGGGCGAGCAGCAGGGCGACGGCGACGACCGTGCCGGTGCCCAGGCCCCACCACACCACCCGCGCCGCGGCCGCGCGGGCGTCGGCGACCCGGCCGGCGCCGAGGGCCTGCCCGACCAGGGTCTGCGCGGCGACGGCGTAGGCGTCGAGGACCAGGGCGAGGAAGAGCCACAGCTGCAGCGCGATCTGGTGCGCGCCGAGCTCGGCGGTGCTGGACCGGGCCACGACGGCGGCCGCGACGGCGAAGGCGCCCTGCAGGACGGCCGCCCGCAGCAGCAGGTCCCGGCCGATGGTGAGCTGGGCCAGCACGGCGGGCAGCCGGGGCCGCAGCGGGACGCCCTCGCGGCGCAGCGCGGCCAGGAACAGCACCGCGGACACCGCCTGGCCGCAGACGTTCGCGACCGCGGAGCCCTCCAGGCCGAGGCCGGCGGGGTAGACCAGCAGCGGGTTGAGCACCAGGGAGACCAGGCTGCCGGCGACGACGAACCGCACCGGCCGGCCGAGCTCGGCCACCCCGCGCAGCCACCCGTTGCCGGCCAGCGCGACCAGCAGCAGCGGCAGGCCCAGGCACGCCACCCGCAGCCAGCCCTCCGCGGCCTCCGCCACCGGTCCGGCGCCGCCGGCGAGCACCCGGGTCAACGGGCCCGCGGCCAGCTGGAACACCAGCACCCCGGCCAGCCCGAGCCCCAGCGCCAGCCAGGTGGCCTGCACGCCCTCGCCCACGGCGCCCGCGCGGTCCCCGGCGCCGGCCCGCCGCGCGGCGCGCGCCGTCGTCCCGTAGGCCAGGAAGTTGAGCAGGCCGGCGACCGGGGCGAGCAGACCGCCGCCGACGGCCAGCCCGCCGAGCTCGACGGTGCCCAGGTGGCCGATGACCGCGGTGTCGACCAGCAGGTACAGCGGCTCGGCCGCCAGCACCACCAGCGCCGGCAGCGCCAGGGCCGGGACCGACCGGGTCACAACCGCTCGCGGATGGCCGCCAGGGTGGCCTCGCGGTCGAGGGAGGAGGTGAACCCGGCGGCCATCCGGTGCCCGCCGCCGCCCAGCGCCATGGCCACCGCGGACACGTCGGTGGCGCCGCGGGAGCGCAGCGAGACGTTCCAGGCCCCGGAGTCGGTGCCCTTGAGCACGCAGGCGACGTCGGCCTCCTCGGCGGAGCGGACCACGTCGACCAGGGCCTCGAGCTGGTCGGCGGGCAGCCCGTGCGCGGCGGCCTCGGCGGTGGTGGCCCAGGTCCAGACCAGGCCGTGGCCCGTGCGCTCCAGCTGGGCCCGGCCGGCCGCCAGGGACAGCAGCGACAGCCAGCCGAAGGGCGCGGTGTCGAACAGGCGCTGGCTGATCCGGGCGTGGTCGATGCCGGTGGCCAGCAGCCGGGCGGCGAGGCCGTGGGTGGCCGGCGAGGTGTTGCCGAACCGGAAGGACCCGGTGTCGGCGGCCAGCCCCGCGTACAGGCAGGTGGCCAGCTCGGCGTCCAGGTCGACACCCAGGCCGTCGAGCAGGTCGGCCACCAGCGCCACGGTGGCCGCGGCGTCGGGGTCGACCAGCTGCACCGCCCCGAACCCGGGGTTGGAGGCGTGGTGGTCGACCACCAGGGAGGCCGGGGCGGCCGTCAGCACCGGGCCCACCTCGCCGAGGCGCCGCAGGTCCGCGGCGTCCAGGCCGACCACCAGGTCGGGGTGGGCCGGGAGGTCGGTGGCGGGCACGAGCCGGTCGGTGCCGGGGAGCCAGGCCAGCGACTCGGGCAGCACGAAGGGACCGGGGAAGGTCGCGGTCACCCGCGCCCCGCGCCGCCGCAGCCCCTCGGCCAGCGCGAGCACGCTGCCCAGCGCGTCGGCGTCGGGCTGCACGTGCGCGCTAAGGACGACGACGGCGCCGTCGTCGACCGCCCGGGTGAGGACGGCGACGGCGGCGGCCAGCGCGCCCTCGGGAGCCACGGGCCCGGGTCCGCGCTCAGTCGTCGCCGGGACCGGGGTCGGCGTGGGGCACCTCGTCGGGCTCCTCGCCGGGCGACCCGCCGGCGACCGGGATGGCCGGTCCGCCGTCGGAGGGTTCGTCGGCGGCGATGGAGGCCGCGTTCGGGTCGCTGGCCGGGTCGGCGTCGCCGGCCAGGCCGGTGCGGCCGCCGGCCGTGGGGTCGCCGTCGGCGGGCTCGACGCGGCCACCGAGGACCGCGGATGCCTCGGTGCCGTCGCCGGGGTCGACGGCCTCGGTGCCGGGCTGCTGGGTCATCGGGCGCTCCCCTGCCGGTCGTCGGCCAGCACGTCGTCGTCCTGGTCGTCGTCGGTGTCGTCGGTGTCGTGGGCGTCGGTGTCGTGGGCGTCGTCGTCGGTGTCGTCGTCGACGGCGGGCTTGCGGTAGGGGTCGGCGTCGCCGGCGTAGGCAGCACCGGCCCGGGCGCGGGCGAGCTCCTCGTCGGCGTGCCGGGCGCGCTCCAGTGCCTCGTCGAGCTCGCGGGCGGTCTCGGGGACCGCGTCGGAGACGAAGGTCAGCGTGGGCACGAACTTGATGCCGGTCTGCTTGCCCACCGTCGACCGCAGCACGCCGGTGGCGCTGGCCAGGGCGGCCGCGGAGTCGGCGGCGGCCTCGGCGTCGCCGTAGACGGTGTAGAACAGCGTGGCCTCGCGCAGGTCGCTGGTCACCCGGGAGTCGGTGATGGTGACCATCCCCAGCCGGGGGTCCTTGATCTGCATCTCGATGGTGGCGGAGACGATCTGGCGGATGCGCACCGCCAGCCGTCGTGCCCGGGCGGCGTCGGCCATCGGGTCCCCCTGCGGGTCGTCGGGTCAGGAATCGTCGGTGCTGAAGAGCTGACGGTGCGTGGACAGCAGGGTCAGCTCCGGGCGCTGGGCGAGCAACCGCTCGCAGGCGTCGAGGACCTCGCCCACCTGGGCGGCGTCCCCGGCGACCGTGGCGACACCGACCTGCGCTCGGCGGTGCAGGTCGGTGTCGCCGACCTCGGCGGCGGCCACCGCGTAGCGGCGCCGCAGCTCGGCCACGACGGGCCGGACGAGCGAACGCTTCTCCTTGAGGGAGTGGACGTCGCCCAGGAGCAGGTCGGCGGTCAACGCACCGGTGAACACCGGTCCATCATCCGCCGACCTGCTCCCGCGGTCAGGCGCGGGGCTTCTCGCGCAGCTCGAAGGTCTCGATCACGTCGTCGACCTTGATGTCGTTGAACGACCCCAGGCCGATGCCGCACTCGTAGCCCTCGCGGACCTCGGTGGCGTCGTCCTTGAACCGGCGCAGGGAGTCCACCGACAGGTTGTCGGCGACGACCGCACCGTCGCGGATGAGCCGGGCCTTGCTGTTGCGCACGATCGTGCCGCTGCGCACCAGCGAACCCGCGACGTTGCCGATGCGGGGGACCCGGAAGACCTCGCGGACCTCCGCGGTGCCCAGCTGCACCTCTTCGAACTCGGGCTTGAGCATGCCCTTGAGCGCGGCCTCGATCTCCTCGATGGCCTGGTAGATCACCGAGTAGTAGCGCACGTCGACGCCCTCGCGGTTGGCGAGCTCGGTGGCCTGGCCCTCGGCCCGGACGTTGAAGCCCAGGACGATGACGTCGTCGGCCAGCGCCAGGTCGATGTCGCTCTTGGTGATGCCGCCGACGCCGCGGTGGATGACCCGCAGCGACAGGTCGTCGCTCACCTCGATCTTCATCAGGGCCTCCTCCAGCGCCTCCACGGTGCCGGAGTTGTCGCCCTTGATGATCAGGTTGAGCTCGCGGCTCTCCTTCAGGGCGGCGTCGAGGTCCTCCAGGCTGATCCGCTTGCGCGCCTGCGCGTTCTGCGCGTTGCGGATGCGGGCCTGGCGACGGTCGGCGATCTGGCGGGCCGTGCGGTCCTCCTCGACGACGAGGAAGGTGTCGCCGGCGCGGGGCACCGACGTCAGACCGACGACCTGCACCGGACGCGCCGGCAGGGCCTCCTTGAGCTTGTTGCCGTGCTCGTCGAGCAGCGACCGGACGCGGCCGTAGGCGTCGCCGGCCACGATCGAGTCACCCTGGCGCAGCGTGCCGCGCTGGACCAGCACCGTGGCGACGGGGCCCCGGCCCTTGTCCAGCTTGCCCTCGATGACCACACCCTGCGGGTCCTGCTCGGTGTTGGCGCGCAGGTCCAGGGAGGCGTCCGCGGTCAGCAGCACCGCGGCCTCGAGGTCCTCGAGGCCCTGGCGCGTGGTGGCCGAGACGTCGACGAACATCGTCTCGCCGCCGTACTCCTCGGCGACCAGGCCGTACTCGGTGAGCTGCTGGCGGATCTTGGCGGGGTTGGCCCCCTCCTTGTCGATCTTGTTCACCGCGACCACGATCGGCACGTCGGCCGCCTGGGCGTGGTTGAGCGCCTCGACCGTCTGCGGCATGACGCCGTCGTCGGCCGCGACCACCAGCACGACGATGTCGGTCACCTTGGCGCCACGGGCACGCATCGCGGTGAACGACTCGTGACCCGGGGTGTCGATGAAGGTGATCGGCCGCTCGACGCCGTCCAGCTCGGTGACGATCTGGTAGGCGCCGATGTGCTGGGTGATGCCACCGGCCTCCTTGGCCACCACGTTGGTGTGGCGCAGGGCGTCCAGCAGCTTGGTCTTGCCGTGGTCGACGTGACCCATGACCGTGACCACCGGCGGGCGGGCGCTCCAGTCGTCCTCGTCGCCCTCCTCGTCGCCGAAGGTGAGGTCGAAGGTCTCGAGCAGCTCGCGGTCCTCGTCCTCGGGGCTGACGACCTGGATGTCCCAGTCGATCTCGGCCCCGAGCAGCTGCAGCGTCTCGTCGTTGACCGACTGCGTGGCGGTGACCATCTCGCCCAGGTGGAACAGGGCGGTCACCAGCGCGGCCGGCTGGGCGCCGATGCGCTCGGCCAGGTCGGTCAGCGAGGCACCGCGCGGCAGCCGCACGGTCTGGCCGTTGCCGCGGGGCAGGCTGACGCCACCCATCGACGGCGCGGCCATGGAGTCGAACTCCTGACGCCTCTGCTTCTTGCTCTTGCGCCCGCGGACCGGTCCGCGACCACCCGGACGCCCGAAGGCACCCGCGGTGCCCGCACCCGAGCCACCGCGCCCGCGACCGCGGCCACCGCCACCGGGGCGGAAACCGCCCGCGGGGGCACCGCCGCCGCCACCGGGGCCACCGCCACCGGGACGGAAGCCACCGCCGCCACCGGGGGCACCGGGACGGCCACGGCCGCCGGGGGCACCGCCGGGCCGGCCGGCCGCGCGACCGGGCATCATGCCCGGGCTCGGCCGCTGCGGCATCATGCCCGGGTTGGGACGCGGGCCGCCGGGGCCCGCCGCCGGACGGGGACCGCCGGGGCCCGCCGCCGGACGCGGGCCGCCGGGGCCCGCCGCGGGACGCGGACCGCCGGCACCCGGGCCGGGACGGGGACCGCCCTGGCCGGGGGCACCCTGACCGGGCGCGCCGCCGGGCGCACCGCCACCGGGGCGGGGGGCCGCCGGGCGCGGGGCGCTGCTGAAGGGGTTGTTGCCCGGCCGCGGGGCCGGACGGGGGCCGGGGCGGGGACCACCCTGGCCGGGGGCCGAGCCACCGGGGGCGGCCGGTCGCGGCGCACCCGGACGGGGCGCGCCCGGACGCGGCTGGGCCGGTGCGGACGGCGCCTGGGCAGCCGGGGCCTGGGCGGCCGGCGCCTGCGGGGCCGGGGCCTGCGCAGCCGGGGCCTGGGCGGCCGGCGCCTGCGGGGCCGGACGGGGACCGGGCCGGGGGCCGGCACCGGCGGGACGGCCGACCGGGCGGGGACCCGGGGCCGGGGTGGCCGCGGGAGCGCTCGGGGCGGCGGGGGCGCTGGCCGCCGGGGCGGCCGGTGCCTGCGCGCGCGGGGCGGGGGCCTGCGGCGCGGGCGCCGGGGCGGCCGGGCGCGGGGCCGGCTTGGGGGCGCTGCTGGCCGGCGCGGACGCGCTGCCGGACCCGTAGGCCTCACGCAGCCGCCGGGCGACGGGCGCCTCGACGGTGGACGATGCGGACTTCACGAACTCGCCCTGCTCCTTGAGCTTGGCGAGCACGGCCTTGCTGTCGATGCCGAGCTCCTTGGCGAGCTCGTGCACGCGGGCTTTGCCTGGCACTGGTCTCCTCACGGGGTGAGGCCGGCGGCTGGCCCGCGCGACCTCGTCGTCAGTGGTACATGGTCATCGGTGCGACTTCACGGGTGGGTCATCCGAGGTCGTCCTGCTCTCGACGAGCGGACCGGCCGGGTGCCGGTCCGACGGTTGGTGCTGGTGCTGCGGTGGTGCGGGCCGCGCCGGGGAGCCGTCGGGTGACGGGGTGGCGACGTGGTCCTCGAGCTGGTCGGTCCGGAGCGGGGCGCTGCTGCGCAGTGCCCGCGGGAAGGCCCGACGCCGGACCGCTGCGCGCACGCAGTCCGGGGTGGGGTGCACGGAGGCGCCCCGTCCGGGCAGCCGACGGGCGGGGTCCGGCACCAGCCGGGACTCCCGCACGACGACGCGCAGCAGTTCGGTGACCGGAGCGCGTTGCCGGCACCCCACACAGGTGCGGACCGGGATCGGCGAGGCGGCCATCGACCAGTCTAGCGCGCCGACGGGCCGCGGTGCTCCGGTCGCCGCTGACCGGGACGGGCCCCGCCCCGCGGCGGCGGCCCCGCCGGGGTGCCGGCCGGGCGGGGGGCCGAGCGCAGCGGCGCCCGTCCCTCCCCCGGCGAGACGGTGTCGGGGGTCTCGGGCTGCGCGTCGCTGCGGATGTCGATCCGGCAACCGGTGAGCCGGGCGGCGAGCCGGGCGTTCTGGCCCTCCTTGCCGATGGCCAGCGACAGCTGGTAGTCCGGCACGACGACCCGGACCGCACGGGCGGCCGGGTCGACCACCCGGGCACTGCTGACCCGGGCCGGGGACAGCGCGTTGGCCACGAAGGTGGCCTCGTCGTCGGACCAGTCGACGATGTCGATCTTCTCGCCGTGCAGCTCGCTCATCACGTTGCGCACCCGCTGGCCCATCGGGCCGATGCAGGCACCCTTGGCGTTCAGCCCCGGCACGGCCGTGCGGACGGCGATCTTGGACCGGTGGCCGGCCTCGCGGGCGACCGCGACGATCTCGACGCTGCCGTCGGCGATCTCGGGCACCTCGAGGGCGAACAGCTTGCGCACCAGGTTGGGGTGGCTGCGCGAGACGGTGACCTGCGGCCCCCGGTAGGTGCGGGCGACCGAGACCACGTAGGCCTTGAGCCGGCTGCCGTGCGGGTAGCTCTCCCCCGGCACCTGCTCGGTGGCCGGCAGGTTGGCCTCGACCTTGCCGATGTCGACCAGCACGGTGCCCTCGTTGTTGCGGCGCTCGTGGGCCTGCACGATGCCGCCGACGATGTCGCCCTCCTTGCCGGCGTACTCCCCGAAGGTCTGCTCGTGCTCGGCGTCGCGCAGCCTCTGCACGATGACCTGCTTGGCGGTGCTGGCCGCGATCCGGCCGAAGTCGGTGGGGGTGTCGTCCCACTCGTGCACGACCTCGCCGTCCTCGCCCAGCTCCTGGGCCAGCACGACGACCTCGCCGCTCTTGCGGTCGATCTGCACCCGGACGTGCTTGGCCGCGCCGTCGGCGTGCCGGTAGGCGGTGACCAGTGCGGTCTCGATCGCCTGCAGCACGGTGTCGGCCGGGATGCCCTTCTCGCGCTCGACCGCCTTGAGGGCGGTCACGTCGATGTTCACTGTTCTCCTTCTGCTGCGTCGAGCTCGTCGTCCGCGTCGAGGTCGTCGTCGGTGTCGTCGGGGCCCTCGTCGGAGCCCTCGTCGGGGCCCTCGTCGGGGCCCTCGTGGACCAGGTGCGCGTCGCGGTGGCCGGCCGGGCGGTTGAACTCCACCTGCACCCGGCCCTCGCCCAGCTCGGCCCAGGTCAGCGTCCGGTTGCCGGCGGGCTTGCGGACCTGGCCCTTCTTGGCCCCGCCCTTCTCCACCGCCAGCACCACGCCGTCGTCGTCGACCGAGACCACCCGGCCGACCAGCTGCTCCCCGACCGCGGTGGTGGTGACCAGCCGGCCGACGTTGCGCCGCCAGTGGCGGGGCAGGGTCAGCGGCCGGTCCACCCCCGGGCTGGTGACCTCCAGGACGTAGGGCGAGCGGCCCAGGTCGTCGTCCTCGGCGTCGAGGACGTCGGACAGCGCGCGGCTGACCTCGGCCACGTCGTCCAGGCTCACCCCGCTGTCGCGGTCGACCACGACCCGGACGACGAAGCGGTTGCCGGCCGCGCGGACGTCGAGGTCCTCGAGGTCGTAGCCGGCGTCGGCGACCACCGGGGCGAACCAGGCGGTCAGCCGCTCGGTGGCGACCGGTCCGGAGCGGGAGCCGGGGGACGTGGACACCAGGGGCCTCCTCGGGCGGGCGGGTCGAGCGGGGTGGTCGGGCGGGTCGGCCGGCGCACCCGGGCGGGCGCCGGAGGCGCCGGTGGCGGTCGCGGCGTGCGCGACGCGGTGGTCCACGGTACCGCCCGCGGCGCGGTGACCGGCCCGGCGGGCGCGCCTCCCGGCCGGTCAGCTGCCAGGATGTGCCCGATGTCCACCCGCCCCGCCCGTCCGGCCACCGCGGGGGCGTTCACCCGGCGGTCGCTGCTGGTCGCGGCCGGGGCGGTCCCGCTGCTGGGCGCGCTGGCCGGCTGCACCGACCCGGCCCCCGGCGCCGACGCGGTGACCCCGCAGCAGGTCGACCGGCTGGCCGGTCAGCTGGCGGTGCAGGAGGAGCTGGTGGCCGCGGTGTCCGCCGCGCTGGCCGCCGCCCCCGACCTGGCCGCCGCCGCCCCGGCGCTGGCCGACCAGTGCGGCCAGCAGCTGCGCCGGCTGCAGGAGGCCGCACCGTCGGTCACCGGGTCCGCGACCACCTCGGCGTCGGCCGGTGCACCGGCCTCCTCGACGGCGTCCGCGGCCCCGTCGGCGGCACCGGCCGACCCGCGGGCCGAGCTGCGCGCCCGGCTGGCCGCGGCGGCCGACTCCCACGCCGCGGCCTGCCTGGACTTCACCGGCGCGCGGGCCGCCCTGCTGGGCAGCATCGCCGCGGGCCTGCGCGGTCAGCTGGTGGTGCTGGCGTGACCTCCCCCTCGGGCACGTCCCCCTCGACCTCCGCGGCCGCCACGTCCTCGGGCGAGGCCGGGTCCGCGCGGGCGGAGACCGCCGCGCTGCAGGACGCGCTGGCCGCGGAGCACGCCGCCGTGTGGGGCTACGGCACGGTCGGGGCAGCCCTGGCCGAGGAGGACCGCACCGCCGTGGGCACCGCGGTGGAGGCGCACCGCGACCTGCGCGACCGGCTGGCGGGGCTGCTGACCGACCGCGGCGCGGACCCGGTGCCGACCGCGCCGGCCTACCAGCTGCCCTTCCCGGTGCTGTCGGCCGTCGACGCCTCCCGGCTGGCCGCCCAGCTGGAGGACGGCACGACGGCGGCGTGGGTGTGGGTGCTCGACCAGGCCGCCGACCGCGCCGTCCGGGAGCTCGCCGTGGCGGCGGCGTCGGCGGCCGAGGCCCGCGCGGTCGCCTGGCGCGCCCGGGCGGGGGCCACGCCGCCGACCACGGCCACGCCCGGCCTCTGAGCCGACCGGCGCCGCTCCCGTCCTGCGTGTGGGCTGTGCGGGTCCCAGGATCGGCGGCATGACCGCTGCGCCCGGGGCCGGGCCCACCGACGACCCGCTCGCCGCGCAGGAACCGGGGCGCCGCTTCCCGACCGCGGGCGGGGCCCTGCCGCTGCCGGGGACCGCGGACCTGCCCGAGCCCCGCCCGCTGCGCGCGGTGCTGGGGCCCGGCGTGATCGGCGCCGGCATCGGCCTGGCGTCCGGTGAGTTCGTGCTCTACCCCTACATCGCCAGCGAGGTGGGGCTGTCCTTCCTGTGGGCGGCGTTCGTCGGGGTGACCCTGCAGCTGTTCATCAACATGGAGATCGAGCGCTACACCCTGGCCACCGGGGAGACCGCGCTCACCGGGTTCTCCCGGCTGTGGCGGCACTGGGGCCTGGTGTTCGGGCTGCTCACGGTCCTGGCCAACCTGTGGCCCGGGTGGGCCACGAGCTCGGCCACCGTGCTCACCTACGCCGTCGGCGGGGGCGACGTGACGCTGATCGCGCTGCTGATGCTGGCCTCGATCGGTCTGGTGCTGACGCTGTCGCCGGTGGTCTACACCGCCGTCGAGCGGGTCGAGTTCGTCAAGGTGGGCGCGGTCCTGGCGTTCATCGTCATCGCCTTCGTCGCGGTGGTGGGCGCCGACGACGTCGCCGAGACCCGCCGGGTGGTCACCGACTTCGGGTCGGTGCCCAGCCAGCTCGGCCTGGCCCTGGTGCTCGGCGCGCTCGCCTTCGCCGGGGGCGGCGGCGGGCAGAACCTGGTGCAGAGCAACTGGATCCGCGACAAGGGCTTCGGGATGGGTGCCCGCATCCCGCGCCTGGTGTCCCCGGTGACCGGGGAGGACCAGGCCACGCCGTCCACCGGCTTCCTGTTCCCGGCGACCGAGGACAACCTGCGCCGCTGGCGGGGGTGGTGGCGGGTGGCCAACACCGAGCAGCTGGTGAGCTTCTGGTTCCTGACCTGGCTGACCATCTCGGCGACCTCGGTGATCGCCTACGCCACCGTGCTCGGCCAGGACACCCCCGGCAACGACATCAGCTTCCTGCAGGTGGAGGGGCAGGTGCTCGCCGACACCGTCGGGAGCTGGTTCGGCACCTTCTTCTGGTGGATCGGCGCGGTGTCGCTGTACGCCGCCGCGCTGGGCATCTGCGACTACACCGCCCGGCTGGTGGCCGACACCGTCAAGGTCTCCTACCTGGCCGGGTCGCGGCGGTGGAGCGAGAGCCGGATCTACTCGACCGTCGTGTGGGGCCTGCTGGTGGTCGGGGCCGTCGTCCTGCTGTCGGGGTTCGACCAGCCGCTGGTGCTGCTGGTGATCAGCTCGGTGGTCGGCGGCTTCATGATGTTCGTCTACTCGATCCTGCTCATCCGGCTCAACCGGACGGCGCTGCCCGCACCGATCCGGGTGCGCGGCTACCGGCTCGCCGTCATGGTGCTCGCCGTCCTGGTGTTCGGCGGCATCTCCGCGGTGATCATCGGCAACCAGGTGCTCAACCCCGGCGGCTGACCCTCACCCGGCCAGACCGCTGAGGAAGGTGTCGGCGACGGCCACGGCGGCGCTGCTGGACTGCCCGGCCTCGACCAGGACGGCGAAGGCGATGTCGCCCTGCGGCCCGCCCAGCTGGTAGCCCACGAACCAGCCGTGCGAGTCCGGCGGCACGTTCGACCCGAACTCCGCGGTGCCGGTCTTGCCGTACACCTCGCCCTGCCCGCCCAGGGCACGGGCGGTACCGGTGAGCACGACCTGGCGCATCATCGGCCGCAGCTGGTCCAGCACCGCCTGGCCGGGGCCGGCCGGGGCCGGGCCGGCGGCGGGGGCACCGACCACCTCGACGGGTGCCGCGGGGGTGCCGCTGGCGATGCCGGCCGCGACCAGCGCCATCTGCGCGGGGCTCATGAGCACCTCGCCCTGGCCGATCGCGTCGGCCGCCTCGGTGGTGCCGGTGCTGGCGGCGGGCACGCTGCCGGAGAAGATGCCGACCGGCAGCTGCCAGTCGGTGCCCACGCCGTAGCTCGCCGCGGCCGCCGACAGCGCGCCGTCGGGCAGGGTCAGGGCCTGCTGGATGAAGGTCGTGTTGCACGACTGCGCGAAGGCCTCGGTCAGGGGGACGGTGCCGAGGTCGAACTGGTCCTCGTTCTCGAACTCCCGGCCGTCGACGGTGGTGGTGCCCGGGCAGGGCACCGGGGTGTCGGGGGTGACCGTGCCGGCCCCGAGCAGCGCGGTGGCGGTGATGGTCTTCATGCTGGAGCCGGGCGGGAACTGGCCGCTGAGCGCGTTGCCGGCGTTCGCCGCCTCGTTCGAGCTGACCGCCAGCACCTCCCCGGTGCCGGGCCGCACGACCACCAGGTGGGTGGCCAGGGACTGACCGGCGACCGCGGCGTCGGCGGCGGACTGGACGGCCGGCACGAGCGGGGTCTGCACCGGGGTGCCGGGCACCGGGTCGACCGAGCCCACCACGGTGCCGGTGTCGCCGGTGGTGGTGTCCAGGCTGACCACGGCGACGGTGAACCCCGGGGTGCCGGCCAGCTGCTCCTGGTAGGCCCGTTGCAGACCGGACAGGCCCAGCTGGTCACCGGCGGCGTAGAGCGGTCGGCCGTCCTCGCCGGTGGTCTCCTCCAGCACCTCGGCGGTGGCGTCGCCGACCCGGCCCAGCAGCGCGGCGCCGAAGCGGGCGGTGGGCGCCAGCAGCCGGGTGGAGGTCGGGAACACCGCACCGGGCAGGTCGAACACCTGGGCCCGGATCGCCTCGAAGGCGTCGCGGCGCAGCGTGATCACCGGGACGAACTGGCCGTCGCCGGCGGCCTGGACGTCGGCGGTGATGGTGGCCGGGTCGACGCCGGTGGCCGCGCCGAGCGCCGCGGACAGCGACGCCAGATCGGTGACCTGCCCCTTGTCGACGCCCACGTCGACCACCTCGGTCTCGGTGAACAGGGGTGCGCCGGCGGCGTCGGTGACGGCGGCGCGCTCGGGCAGCGACCGGGCGAGCTGCAGGTGCTGGCCCTCCCCCAGCTCCGGGTGCACGACGGTCGGCTCGGCGACGACCTGCCAGGGGGCGTCGCCGTCGGCCCGGCGCAGGTCGAGGGTGGCGTCGTAGGTCCAGTCGGGGGCCGCGGCGAGGTCCCAGGTGGCCGTCCACGCGACGGTGGCGGTGGTGTCGCCGTCGCCGCCCACGGAGACCTGGCCGAGGTCGGCGGTCAGCGTGGCGTCGGGCAGGTCCTCGGCGGTCTGCTGCAGCAGCGTGGTCGCCGTGGCGGCGTCGTCGGTGTCGCCGGCCGCGGACTCCAGGTCACCGCCGGACCAGGCGTCGAGGAAGGCCTGCGCGGCGCTGCGGGCGCCGTCGGCCGGGTCGTCGGAGCTGCACGCCGACAGCACCGGGCCGGCCAGCACGGCCGACGCCACCAGCAGGACCGCACCCCGTGATCTGCGCACCCCGGCACCTTGGCACAGGTCCCTGACAGGACGGGGGCCGCGTCAGAACAGGATCGAGGCGTAGGTGCCGGCGTCGCGGAAACCGACCCGCTGGTAGGCGGCCCGGGCGGGGGCGTTGAAGTCGTTGACGTACAGGCTGACCACCGGGGCGATCGACCGGCGGGCGTACTCGACCACCGCGGCCGTGCCGGTCTGCCCGATGCCCCTCCCCCGGTGCTGCGGGGCGACCCAGACGCCCTGCACCTGGCAGGCGGCGCGCGAGACGGCCCCGACCTCGGCCTTGAAGACGACCTCGGGGCCGCCGGGGCCGTCCTCGATCCAGGCCAGCGACTGACCGGCCCGGACCAGCTCGGTGACCCGGGCGCGGTAGCCGGCGCCGCCGTCCACCCGCAGCGGGCTGACCCCGACCTCCTCGGTGAACATGGCCACCGCCGCCGGCAGCAGGGTCTCCAGCTGCCCCAGCCGGACGGGGCGCACCCGCGGCTCGGCGGCGACCAGCGGCGGGCCGTCGATGGCCAGCAGCGGCTGCCGGGGGCGCACGTCGCGGGCCGGACCCCAGTGCGGCTCCAGGCGCTCCCACAGCGGCGCCACGACGGCGACCTGCCCGACGATGGTCGAGCAGCGCCGCCCGGCGCGGCGGGCCCGGTCGGCGAAGGCCCGGGCGGCCTCGACCTCGCAGCCGGGCCGGCTGAACGGGATGAGGTTCGCCCCGGCCAGGCACACCGCGTCCAGCCGGCCGTCGCCGTCCAGCCCCCACAGCGGGGCGCCCAGGGACGCCGGGTCGGTGCCGTGGGTCTCGACCCGGCCGGCCAGCATGCAGGTGGCCACCGGGTCGGTGTCCAGCAGCTGCCGGACGGCCCGCTCGTCGGCGGCCCCGAGCACCCGCGCCGCGCGGGCGCCCAGCACGGTCACGGGGTCAGGAGACGGTGACGGTGGGCGCCCCGGAGGGGACGCCGTCGTCGGCCTGCTGCTCGGCGATCCGGAAGGCCTCCTCGATGAGGGTCTCCACGATCTGGGACTCCGGCACGGTCTTGATGACCTCGCCCTTGACGAAGATCTGGCCCTTGCCGTTGCCCGAGGCCACGCCCAGGTCGGCCTCGCGGGCCTCGCCGGGGCCGTTGACGACGCAGCCCATGACCGCGACGCGCAGCGGGATCTCCATGCCCTCCAGGCCCGCGGTGACCTCGTCGGCGAGCTTGTAGACGTCGACCTGGGCCCGGCCGCAGGACGGGCAGGACACGATCTCCAGCCGGCGCGGCTTGAGGTTGAGCGACTCCAGGATCTGCAGGCCGACCTTGACCTCCTCGACCGGCGGCGCGGACAGCGAGACCCGGATGGTGTCGCCGATGCCCTGCGACAGCAGCGCCCCGAAGGCGACGGCGGACTTGATGGTGCCCTGGAACGCCGGCCCGGCCTCGGTGACGCCCAGGTGCAGCGGGTAGTCGCACTGCTGGGCCAGCAGCTCGTAGGCGCGCACCATGACCACCGGGTCGTTGTGCTTCACCGAGATCTTGATGTCGCGGAAGTCGTGCTCCTCGAACAGCGAGCACTCCCACAGCGCGGACTCCACCAGCGCCTCGGGGGTGGCCTTGCCGTACTTCTCCAGCAGCCGCTTGTCCAGCGAGCCGGCGTTGACCCCGATCCGGATCGGGGTGCCGTGCTCCTTGGCGGCCCTGGCGATGTCGCCGACCTTGTCGTCGAACTTCTTGATGTTGCCCGGGTTGACCCGGACGGCGGCGCAGCCTGCCTCGATCGCGGCGAAGACGTAGCGCGGCTGGAAGTGGATGTCGGCGATGACCGGGATCTGCGACTTCTTGGCGATGACCGGCAGCGCCTCGGCGTCGTCGGTGTCGGGGACGGCGACCCGCACGATCTGGCAGCCCGAGGCGGTGAGCTCGGCGATCTGCTGCAGCGTCGCGTTGATGTCGGCGGTCTTGGTGGTGCACATCGACTGCACGCTGACCGGGGAGTCGCTCCCGACCCCGACGCCGCCGACGTCGAGCTGCCGCGTCTTCCGGCGCGGGGCCAGGACGGGCGGGGGCGGGGCGGGCATGCCGAGGTTGACGCTCACGACTCCATTGTCCCCCACCCGACCGGCCTACTGCAGCGTGATCGGGTTGACCACGTCGGCCACCAGGAGCAGCGCGGACAGGGCGATGAACAGCCCGGCCACCACGTAGGCGACCGGCATCAGCCGGGCGATGTCGAAGGGACCCGGGTCGGCCTTGCCGCGCCAGCGGGCGACGGTGGACCGGGCCTTCTCGTACAGCGCCCCGGCCACGTGCCCGCCGTCGAGGGGGTAGATCGGCAGCAGGTTGAACAGGAACAGCACCAGGTTGACGCTGGCCAGCAGGCCCAGGAAGAAGCTGAGCTTCTCCAGCCCGCTGAACTGGCTGAGCGAGAACACCTCGCCGGAGATGCGGCCCACCCCGACGATGCCGATCGGGCCGTTCTCGTCGCGCTGCTCGCCGAGGAACGCGGCGCCGAACAGCGCCGGGATGCGCTGCGGGATCTCCAGCAGCCGGTCCACGGAGTTGGCCACGATGTTGCCGAAGTAGGAGGGCACCTCGGTGATCGACTGGCGGGCCAGCGTGCCCGCGGGGCTGACGCCGAGGTAGCCCGCGGTGACGGTGCCCTCGCCGTCCAGGCTCGCCACGGTGTTGGGGATCGGGGTGACCGTCACCTGCTGCTCCGCGCCGTCGCGGGCGACGGTGAGCGTCAGCGGCTGGTCCGGCGAGGCGCGGACCGCGGTCTGCACCTGGGTCCAGGAGTCCCACGCGGTGGGGTCCAGCGGGCGGCCGTCGATCGCGGTGATGGTGTCGCCGGGCTGCAGGCCGGCCTCGGCGGCGGGGCTCTCCGCGGGCACCGCGCAGTCGGCGGTCCCGGCCTGGCACAGCTGGCCCTGCTGCGGGCCGGTGGTGACCAGCGGGGTGGAGCAGCGCTGCGCGTCGGTGTAGTCGTCGGTCAGGGTCGCGGCGTTGGAGGGCAGCACGCACGCCGGCACCGAGGCCAGCGTGGTGGTGAGCACCTGGGTGCCGATGGTGGTCAGCGTCAGGGTGAACAGCACGACGGCCAGGAACAGGTTGTGCAGCGGCCCGGCCGACATCACCACGACCCGCTGCCAACATGGCTTCTTCCAGAAGACGCGGTCGCCGTCGGTGGGCAGCACGTCGTTGAGCGCCGCCCCGCGGACCTCGGCGATGAAGCTGCGCATCCGGGTGGCGCGCCTGCTCTCGCCCTCCTCGGCCGGCGGGATCATGCCGACGATGCGGATGTAGCCGCCCAGCGGGATCCACTTGACGCCGTACTCGGTCTCGCCCCGACGGCGGGAGAACAACGTCGGCCCGAAGCCGACCATGAACTGCGGCACCCGCATGCCGAACTTCCGGGCCCAGTAGAAGTGGCCGAACTCGTGGAAGCCGATGGAGAACAGCAACCCGAGGAAGAACGCGACGATCCCGAGGACGGTCAGCAGGATCGTGCTCAGGTCAGCCTCCGGCGATCGCGGCGCGGGCGTGCTCCCGGGCCCACCTCTCGGCGGCCAGCACGTCCTCGACGGCGGTGGGGACGCCGAGGTCCGGCGCCGCGTCGAGGGTACGCGCGATCGTCTGCACGATCCCCGGGAACGCCAGGTCCCCGGCCAGGAACGCCGCGACGGCCTCCTCGTTGGCCGCGTTGTACATGGCCGGCACCACGCCGCCGGCCTCCCCCGCCTGCCGCGCCAGCCGGACCGAGGGGAAGGCCTCGTCGTCCAGCGGGGCGAACTCCCACGCCGACGCCGCCGTCCAGTCCAGGGCGGGCTGCACGTGGGGCAGCCGGTCGGGCCAGCCCAGCGCCAGCGCGATCGGCAGCCGCATGTCCGGCGGGCTGGCCTGCGCGATGGTCGCGCCGTCGACGAAGGTCACCATCGAGTGCACGACCGACTGCGGGTGGACGACGACGTCGATGTCGGCGTAGGGGACGCCGAAGAGCAGGTGCGCCTCGATGACCTCCAGGCCCTTGTTGACCAGCGTGGCGCTGTTGATGGTCACCACCGGGCCCATCGCCCAGGTCGGGTGGGCCAGCGCCTGCTCCACGCCGACGTCGGCCAGCGCGTCGGCCGACCGGCCGCGGAAGGGGCCCCCGCTGGCGGTGAGCACCAGCCGGGCCACCTCGCCCCGGGCGCCGCTGCGCAGGCACTGCGCCAGCGCGGAGTGCTCGGAGTCCACCGGCAGCAGCTGCCCGGGTGCGGCCGCGGCGGTGACCAGGGCACCGCCGGCGACCAGGGACTCCTTGTTGGCCAGCGCGACGGTGCGCCCGGCGTGCAGGGCGGCCAGGGTCGGGCCGAGGCCGATCGACCCGGTGATGCCGTTCAGCACGACGTCGGCCGGCCGGGCGGCGAGCTCCTCGGCGGCGCGCGGGCCGGCCAGGATCTCGGGCAACCGGTACCGGCCCTCGGACCAGCCGCGCTGCTGGGCGGCGGCGTAGAAGGCCAGCTGCAGGTCCTGGGCGGCGGTGGCGCGGGCGACGGCGACGGTGTCGACCCCGAGGGTCAGCGCCTGCTCGGCCAGCAGCGCGACGTCGGACCCGCCGGCGGCCAGGCCGGTGATCCGCAGCCGCTCGGGGTTGGCGGCGACCACCTGCAGCGCCTGGGTGCCGATGGAACCCGTGGAACCCAGGACGGTGACCGTGCGGGGCTCGCTCATGGCCGACATCCTGACCGACCCGTCGGGCCGTCGCGTGCGGCGGGTGCACTGCTGCCATGATGGGCGGGTGAGCGGCAAGGACCACCTCGGCCAGCAGACCAGCGCGACCGTCGTCGCCCAGTCCAACCGCGAGGAGGCGATCGTGCGTGCCGGCTCGGAGCCGGTGCACGACGCGGACCGCCCCGAGGACTGGGGCTGGCACGGGGAGACCGGGAAGAAGGGCCGCATCGGCGTGGTCATCGCCGCGCTGATCCTGTTCTCGTTCCAGTTCACCAACCACGAGGGCAACGTGGAGAACATCTGGCTCAACGCGATCGCCGCGGGCCTGCTGCTCGTCCTGGTCTGGGACTGGCGCCGCCGCAAGAACGCCTGGCGCTCGGAGTAGACCGCCCGGCCGGCCTCAGCCGAGGGGCACGGTCTCCTCGAGCTCGGGCTGCGGCGCGGCCACCGACGGGATGCCGGGGGTCTCGCTGGCCGCAAGCTGACCGCACGCGCCGTCGATGTCCTGCCCGCGGGTGTCGCGCACCGTCGTCGCCACGCCGTGGGCCCGCAGCCGGGCCACGAACTCCCGCTGCGCGGGCAGGGGGCTGGCGTCCCACTTGCTCCCCGGGGTCGGGTTGAGCGGGATCAGGTTGACGTGCGCGAGCCGCTTGGCCAGCCGCCGGCCGAGCAGGTCGGCGCGGAAGGGCTGGTCGTTGACGTCGCGGATGAGGGCGTACTCGATGGAGTAGCGGCGTCCGGTCCGCCGGGCGTAGGCGTCGGCGGCCTCGAGCACCTCGGTGACGTTCCACCGGGTGTTCACCGGCACCAGGGTGTCGCGCAGCTCGTCGTCGGGGGCGTGCAGGCTCACCGCGAGGGTGACGTTGAGGCGCTCCTCGGTCAGCCGGTGGATGGCCGGCACCAGCCCGACGGTGGAGACGGTCACCGACCGCTGCGCCAGGCCCAGGCCGTGCGGCGCCGGCGTCAGCAGCGCGTCGAGCGTGGTGCGCACCCGGTTGTAGTTCGCCAGCGGCTCGCCCATGCCCATGAAGACGACGTTGGACAGCCGGCCGGGCCCGCCGGGGATCTCCCCCGACGCCATGGCGGCCGCGGCCGCCACCGCCTGGCCGATGATCTCGGCGGCCGACAGGTTGCGGGTGAGCCCGCCCTGGCCGGTCGCGCAGAACGGGCAGGCCATGCCGCAGCCGGCCTGGCTGGAGATGCAGACCGTCGCCCGGTCGGGGTAGCGCATGAGCACGCTCTCGACCAGGGCGCCGTCGTGCAGCCGCCACAGGGTCTTGCGGGTGCGTCCGCCGTCGGCGCTCTGGTGCCGCACGACGGTAAGCAGCCCCGGCAGCATGGCCTCGACGAGGTCGGCGCGCACGGCCGCCGGCAGGTCGGTCATCGCGGCCGGGTCGGTGACCCCCGCGTAGAAGTGCCGGGCGAGCTGGTCGGCCCGGAACGCGGGGTGGCCCAGCTCGGCGACGGCGGCGCGCGCCTGCTCGCGGGTGAGGTCGGCGAGGTGGCGCGGGGGCTTGGCCGCCCGGCGCGGGGCCTCGAAGACCAGGGGCAGCGGGGCGCGGGGCTCGGTGGTGTCGGCAGTCATGACCGCACCACTGTCCCACCCTCCCGGGGGGTCGTGCGCCCGCCGGGCGGGTGAGATCGCTCCCGCTCAGCCCTCGGCGGTGTCGGCGGGCGCTCCCGGTGCAGGGGCCGTCGCCGGTGCGCCGGGGTCCGCGGCACCCGGGTCGACCGGTTCCGGGGTCGGCTCGCCGCTCGGCGCCGGCGCCGTGCCGGTGGGCGGGGCGTCGGGAGCCGGGACGTCGGTGGGCGGGGTGCCGGGAGGCGGGGCACCGGTGGGTGGGGTGTCGGCCGGCGGGGCGTCGGCCGGCGGTGCCGAGCTGGTCCCCGCCGGGCTGCCCGCCGTGGGCGCGGGGGCGGTGGGCACCGCGGTCGGGTCGGTGGCCGCGGCGCCGTCGGCCGGGGCAGGCACGGTCGTGGCCGAGCCGACCGGGCCGGCTGCCTCGGGCACGGACGGGACGACGTCCGCGGGGTCGGGCGCGGGCGGGACGACGACCGCTGCGGACCCCGTCGCGGCCGGGCCGGTGACCGGCGCCGGTTCCTCCGTGGGCGTGGGGCCGGAGGACGGCGCGACCGCGCCGGCGGGCGAGGTGGGCGGCGCCGCCGCCCCGGGGGAGCCGAGCGGCACCGCGGTGGCGCGGGCCGAGGGGGTGGCCGAGGTCGGCGCGTCGGCCGCCGCGGTCCCGGGTGCGGTGCTGCCGCCGGCCGCGGCCAGCAGCGCCGCGGCGACCACGAGCGCGGCCGCCGCGACGGCGACGGTGACCCGCCGGCCCAGCGGGGCGGCCGGTGACCCGGGCGGCTGGTGGCCGGTCTCGTCCCCGGGGGTCCCGTCGGCCGCGGGTGCCGCCGTCGGCCCGGGCTGGTCGGCGGGGGCGGCGGGCGCCACCCAGTCGGGCAGCCACCCGGCGTCCCACCCGGCGCCGGGGTCGGGTGACCCGGCGGGCGGCGGGACGGCGGGACTGCTCACGGGGTCTCCTCGGGACGGACGGGGTCCCCCATGCTGCCGCGCACCCGCCCCGGTGTGCCGGAGGCGCGGCGACCGTCAGCGATCTAGCGGTCACCACCAGTGAGGTCGGCGTGCTGCCGGACCCAGCCGTGCATGGCGATGCCGGCCGCCACGCCGGCGTTGAGCGACCGGGTGGACCCGAACTGGGAGATCGACACGGTCAGGTCGGCCCCGGCCCGGGCCTCGGCGGTCAGCCCCGGCCCCTCCTCGCCGAACAGCAGCACGCACCGCCGCGGCAGGTCCGCCGTCTCCAGCGGCAGCGCGCCGGGTCCGTTGTCCACCGCCACCACGGCCACCCCGGCGTCCCGGGCCCAGGACAGCAGGCCCGCGACGTCGGGGTGGTGGCGCAGGTGCTGGTACCGGTCGGTGACCATCGCGCCGCGGCGGTTCCACCGGCGCCGGCCGACCACGTGCACCTCGGCGGCGAGGAAGGCGTTGGCGGTGCGCACCACCGTGCCGATGTTCAGGTCGTGGCCGAAGTTCTCGATGGCCACGTGGAAGTCGTGCCGGCGGCGGTCCAGGTCGGCCACCACCGCCTCGACCGTCCAGTACCGGTAGCGGTCGACGACGTTGCGCCGGTCACCCTCGGCGAGCAGCTGCCGGTCGTAGCGCGGGTCGTCGGGCCAGGGACCCACCCACGGGCCGACCCCGACCGTGGTGCCCCACTCGGTCGGCCCGGCCTGCTCGTCCATCCCCGGCAGCCTAGGTCGCCCTAGGGTGGGGGCGTGCTGCTGCACCTCGCCACCGCCGCCGACTGGGCCGCGGCCGCCGGGAGGGGCGGCGTCGACCCCCTCCCCGACGTCGGCTTCGTGCACCTGTCCGCCCCCGACCAGGTGCACCTGCCGGCCCAGCGGCTCTTCGACGACCGCGACGACGTCGTCCTGCTGGTCGTCGACGAGGACCGGCTGGCCGGCCCCGTGCGCTGGGAGCCGGGCGTGCCCGGGGACCCGGAGGCCATGCGGTTCCCGCACCTGTACGGCCGGTTGCCGGTCGAGGCCGTCGTCCGGGTCGTGGACTGGCCGCGCCCCCGCGGAGCCGGCGACCTGCCGCCGCTCTAGGCCGGGACGAGCGCGCTCAGCAGCAGGTAGGCCACGACGGCCGACGGCAGCAGCGAGTCCATCCGGTCCATCAGCCCGCCGTGGCCGGGCAGCAGCGTGCCCATGTCCTTGATACCGAGGTCCCGCTTGATGAGCGACTCGGCCAGGTCGCCGACGGTCGCGGTCGCGGCCATCGCCACCCCGAACACCACGCCGCCCCACCACGGCCCGTGGAAGGCCAGCGTGATGGCCAGGACGCCGATGAGCACGCACGCGGTGACCGACCCGGCGAAGCCCTCCCAGGACTTCTTCGGGCTGATCCGCCTCGCCATCGGGTGCTTGCCGAACAGCACGCCCGCCGCGTAGCCGCCGACGTCGCTGCACACCACGGTGGCGATGAAGAGCAGCACCCGGGCCGCACCGTCGTCGGGCACCAGCAGCAGCACCGCGAACCCGGCCAGCAGCGGCACGTAGAGCGCCACCAGGACCGCGGCCGAGGTGTCGCGCAGGTAGCCCACCGGCCCGTCGCCGAGCCGCCACAGCAGCACGGCCAGCACGGTGACCAGGAAGGCGACCACCAGCCCCGACGGGCCGCGGACCCAGGCCAGGCCGAGCATCAGCACGCCGCCGACGAGCACGGGCGGCAGCGGCGGCCGGTACCCGCCGTTGTCCAGGGCCCGGACCAGCTCCGTCACGCTGATCACCACGGCCAGCGCGACGACGACCAGGAAGCTCGGCCGGTAGAGGAACAGCGACGCGATGACCACCGCGCCCAGGCCCGCGCCCACGCCGACCGCGGCACCCAGGTCGCGCCCGGCGCGGCTGACCCTGGGGGCGCCCGACGGCGTCTCGGCCGGCGGCCGGCCGGTCGCCTCGGCGCCGAGGGCGTCCGGCAGCGCCGTCACCGGCGGCCCGTCCGCGTCGGCGTCGTGGTCACGGTCGTGGTCGTCGGGCACGGTGGGCAGGACCCGGGGCAGCGGCGGCACGGGCCGGCCCGGGCCGCTCGCCGGGGGCCGGCCGACCACCGGCAGCGCCTCGGTTCCGGGCTCGGCGACCCGGGCACGCCCACGGCCCGGTCGCTGCGGACCGGGTGGTGGGGTGGGGACGGCGGCCATCGGGCGGGGCGGTGTCGGCTCGGTCGGGCGGCTCAGACCTCGAGCAGCTCGGCTTCCTTGTTCTTCATCGCCTCGTCGATGCCGGCCACGTGCTGGGCGGTCAGGTCGTCGAGGTCCTTCTCCGCGCGGCGGACGTCGTCCTCGCCGGCCTCGCCGTCCTTGACGATGCGGTCGAGCTCCTCCTTGGCCCGGCGACGCACGTTGCGGATGGCGATCTTGGCGTCCTCGCCCTTGCTCCGGGCCTGCTTGACCAGGTCGCGGCGGCGCTCCTCGGTCAGCTGCGGGAAGTTGACCCGGATGATCTGGCCGTCGTTGGAGGGGTTGACGCCGAGGTCGGAGTTGCGGATCGCGGTCTCGATGGCGTTCAGCTGACCGGAGTCGTAGGGCTTGATGACGGCCATCCGGGCCTCGGGCACGGTGATGGAGGCCATCTGCGGCACCGGGGTGGGCGCGCCGTAGTAGTCGACGACGATCCGGTTGAACATGCTCGGCGCGGCGCGGCCGGTGCGGACCGAGCCGAGGTCCTCGCGGGCGACCGACAGGGCCTTGTCCATCCGCTCCTCGGCGTCGAGCAGGGTGTCGTCGATCACGTGTGTCTCCTCCTGTGGCCCGCGGGCCGGTGGTGCGGGGTGGTCGGTGCCGGGGGCCTCAGGCGGACCGGCTGATCAACGTGCCGATCCTCTCACCCGCGACGGCACGGGCGATGTTCCCGTCCTGCAGCAGGTTGAACACCACGATCGGCATCCGGTTGTCCATGCAGAGGCTGATGGCGGTGGCGTCGGCGACGGCCAGCTGGTCGGCCAGCACGGTCGAGTAGTCCAGGTCGGTGTACATCGTCGCGGTGGGGTCGGTGCGGGGGTCGGCGGAGTAGACGCCGTCCACGCCGTTCTTGGCCATCAGCAGCACCTGGCACTCGATCTCCAGGGCGCGCTGGGCGGCGACGGTGTCGGTGGAGAAGTAGGGCATGCCCGCACCGGCGCCGAAGATGACGACGCGGCCCTTCTCCAGGTGCCGCATGGCCTTGCGCGGGATGTAGGGCTCGGCGACCTGGCCCATGGTGATGGCGGTCTGCACCCGGGTCTCGATGCCGGCCTTCTCGCAGAAGTCCTGCAGGGCCAGGCAGTTCATCACCGTGCCGAGCATGCCCATGTAGTCGGCGTGGCCGCGGTCCATGCCGGCCTGGGAGAGCTCGGCGCCGCGGAAGAAGTTGCCGCCGCCGACGACGATCGCGACCTGGGTGCCGCGGCTGACGACGGTGGCCAGCTGCTCGGCGATGTCGCGGATGACGGCGGGGTCGACGCCGATGCCGCCGCCGCCGAAGGCCTCCCCCGAGAGCTTGAGCAGGACGCGGTCGTAGCCGCCCGCGCCCGCGGCCTGGAAGGCGGTGGGGGCGGAGAGCGGGAGCTGGTCGGTCATCGGCGGTCTCGTCGTCCTCTCGCGGGTGGTCTGGTCTCGCATCCTGCCCGACAGGTGCCGGACAGACCTCCGGCCCCGCCCCCCGGTGCGGGGGACGGGGCCGGAGGGTGGGTCAGGACTGGCCGACCTCGAACCGGGCGAACCGGTCGACGGTGAGCCCGGCCTCGTCGATGACCTGCTTCACCGTGCGCTTGGGCTCGGTGATCGAGGGCTGCTCGAGGAGGACGAAGTCCTTGTAGTAGGAGTTGACGCGCCCCTCGACGATCTTGGAGATCGCCTGCTCGGGCTTGCCCTCCTCCTTCGCGGTCTGCTCGGCGACGCGGCGCTCGGTCTCCACGGCCTCGGCGGGGACCTCGTCGCGGGTCAGGTAGCGCGGGCGGGCGGCGGCGATGTGCATCGCCAGCGACCGCGCGGCGTCCTCGGAGCCGGCCGAGTACTGCACCGCGACACCGATGGCCGGGGGCAGGTCGGTGGCCCGCTTGTGCAGGTAGGTCGCGGTCGGGCCGTCGAAGATGGCGACCCGGGAGAGCACCAGCTTCTCGCCGATGCGGGCGGACTCGCCCTCGACCAGCTTCTCGACGGTCTGGCCGTCGACCTCGGTGGCCAGCAGCGCGGCGGCGTCGGCCGGCTTGTGCTCCAGCGCGATGTCGAGCAGCCGCTCGGCCAGCGCGGAGAAGTCGGTGTTCTTGGCGACGAAGTCGGTCTCGCAGTCGAGCTCGAGCAGCGCACCGTCGCGGCTGACGACCAGCCCGTTGGTGGTGGAGCGCTCCAGTCGCTTGCCGACGTCCTTCGCGCCCTTGACGCGCAGGATCTCGACGGCCTTGTCGTAGTCGCCGTCGGCCTCGGTGAGGGCCTTCTTGCAGTCCATCATGCCGGCGCCGGTGGCGTCGCGGAGACGCTTGACGTCGGCAGCGGTGACAGCAGCCATGTCACTTCCTCTTCTGGTGGGGACGGTGGGGACACGCCGCGGCGCCGCCGTCCGCCCTCGCGGACGGAGGGCGGCGCCGTCGGGTCACGCCTGGTTCGTGCTGTCCTGGACGATCTCGGTCACGGCCGGGTCGCCGGCGTTGGGCGCCTGCTGCTGCTCGCTGACCACGGACTCCTGCTCCGGCGCGGCCGGGACGGAGCTGTCGGCCGGCGCGGCGGCGTCGGCGCCCTGACCACCGGTCAGCAGCTCCTTCTCCCAGTCGGCCAGCGGCTCGGCGTCGGCACCGGCGGGGGCGTCGCCCTCACCGCGGCCGGCGTTGGCCTGCGCGGCCGAGCGGGCCATGAGGCCCTCGGCGACGGCGTCGGCGATCACGCGGGTCAGCAGGGCGGCGCTGCGGATGGCGTCGTCGTTGCCCGGGATCTTGTAGTCGACCTCGTCGGGGTCGCAGTTGGTGTCGAGGATCGCGACGACGGGGATGCCCAGCTTGCGGGCCTCGCCGACGGCGATGTGCTCCTTCTTGGTGTCGACGACCCACACGGCGCTCGGGACCTTCTTCATGTCCCGGATGCCGCCGAGCGAGCGCTCGAGCTTGGCCTTCTCGCGGGAGAGGACCAGCTGCTCCTTCTTGGTCAGGCCGTTGATCGCGCCGGTCTGCTCGAGGTCCTCCAGCTCCTTCAGGCGCTCGAGGCGCTTGAAGACGGTCTGGAAGTTGGTGAGCATGCCGCCCAGCCAGCGCTGGTTGACGTAGGGCATGCCGACCCGGGTCGCCTGCTCGGCGATGACCTCCTGCGCCTGGCGCTTGGTCCCGATGAACATGATCGAACCGCCGTGGGCGACGGTCTGCTTCACGAACTCGTAGGCCTGGTCGATGTAGCCCAGCGTCTGCTGGATGTCGATGATGTAGATGCCGTTGCGCTCGGTGAAGATGAAGCGCTTCATCTTCGGGTTCCAGCGACGGGTCTGGTGCCCGAAGTGGACCCCGCTGTCGAGCAGGTTCTTCATGCTGACGACTGCCACGTGGCGCCGCCTCTCTGTGCACGCGCGGCACCCGGCCCTCCGGCCGGTCCACCGCGCTTCCCGGTTGTCGCGGCGCACCGGGTGGTGCACCGCCCTGGCGTCCTGCGGGCCACCTGCACCCGTGCTCTCCGGGACCGGGGTGGGCGCCGCCCCACCGCTGGGGTGGGAGGAGGACGCGCGAAGTCGACCGGTCTCGGACCGGTCGCAGGTTCAGCATACCCGCTCCCGGGGTGGCCCCGTCCGCGGTCCTCCACAGGCCGGGCCGCCGTCCACAGATGCGGCCCGGCCGGCCCGCGCGCCGCCTCGTGGCGGCACCGTCGCGGTGTGCCCGTCCTCCGCCTGGTCCTGCTCGTCGTGCTCGCCGGTGCGCTGCTCACCGGGTCCGCGGCCTCCGCGGCACCGGCCGCCCCGGCGCCCGTGCCGGCCGGGCCCGTCGCCGCACCGGCCGGGCCCTACCGGTGGCCGCTGGACGGCGTCCCCGCGGTCACCCGTGCCTTCGACCCGCCGGCCACGGTCTACGGCGCCGGTCACCGCGGCGTCGACCTCGCCGCCGCGCCCGGTGCGCCGGTGCTGGCCGCCGGGGCCGGGGTGGTCGCCTTCGCCGGGCTGGTGGCCGGCCGGCCGGTGGTCAGCGTGGACCACCCCGACGGCGTGCGGACCACCTACGAGCCGGTGCAGCCGGCGGTCGCGGCGGGCCAGGCGGTCGCCCGCGGGTCGCCGCTGGGGGTGCTGCTGGCCGGTCACGACGGCTGCCCCGCCGCGGCCTGCCTGCACTGGGGCGCCCGGACGGGGCCGGTGGCCTACCTGGACCCGCTGCGGCTGCCCACTCCCCCGCGGGTGCGGCTGCTGCCGTGGGGGTGAACGGGGTGCCCTGGTGGAACCACAGCCGCCACCCCTCGGCCGTGCGCCGCCAGACCGAGCTGCGCCGGGCCAGCCGGCCGGCGACCTCGGAGACGTAGGTCAGGTGGACGACGTCGTCGGCCAGCTGCTCGCCGGCCATCGCGTGCACCCCGGTGTGCTCGCCGGCCAGCGACAGCTCGCCGGCCAGGGCGTCGAGGATCTCCGCCCGGGTCCAGTGCCGCCCCGACGCGCCGACCTCGCGGAACGCCGGGTGCAGCAGGGCGCCGGCCCGGACGGGGTCCGCGCGCACGGCCGGGTCCAGCAGCGCCCGCTCCCCCGCCACGGCGGCCGCCACCGCGCCGTCGTCGGGCACCGCGGTCAGGCGATGTCGGCGAGCTTGGTCCGCAGGTGCAGCACGGCCTTGGTGTGCAGCTGGCAGATGCGGCTCTCGGTCACGCCCAGGACCCGGCCGATCTCGGCCAGGGTCAGGCCCTCGAAGTAGTAGAGGCTGACCACGACCTTCTCCCGGTCGGGCAGCTGCTCGACCGCGCGCGCGAGCAGCTGGCGGGCCTCGCCGTGCTCGGCCATCGCCTGCGGGTCGAGGGCGGCGGTGTCCTTGAGCGTGTCGACCAGCCGGGGCGCTCCCCCGCCGTCGTCGTCGCCGAGCAGCTCGTCGAGGGCGACCACGTTGACCAGGGACAGCTGGCCGAGGAACTTGCGGATCTCCTCCACCTCGACGCCCATCGCGTCGGCGACCTCGCTGTCGGTGGGGCTGCGCTGGAGCTTGGTCTCCAGGGAGGCCACGGTGCGCTCGAACTCGCGGGCGCGCATGCGCACCGACCGCGGGATCCAGTCGGTGGAGCGGAGCTCGTCGATGATCGCGCCGCGGATGCGGGCCATCGCGTAGCTCTCGAACTTGACCTCGCGGGAGGGCTCGTAGCGGGTGATCGCGTCGATGAGGCCGAAGGTGCCGTAGGAGACCAGGTCGGCCTGCTCGACGTGGGCGGGCAGACCCGAGCCGACCCGGCCGGCGACGTACTTCACCAGCGGCGCGTAGTGCAGGATCAGCCGGTCCCGCAGCGCGGAGTCGCGCCCGGCCACGTAGCGCGCCCAGAGGTCGGCCAGCGCGGCGTCCGCGGCCGCGGTGTCGGGCCGGTCGTCCTCGCGCGCATCCGTCTGGCTGGTCCCCGTCACCGTGTGCTCCTCCTCAGGCCCGTGGGTGGGCCGCCGCGTGGACCGCCCGGAGCCGGTCGACCGTCACGTGCGTGTAGATCTGCGTCGTCGCGAGGCTAGCGTGGCCGAGCAGCTCCTGGACCGACCGCAGGTCGGCCCCGCCCTCCAGGACGTGCGTGGCGGCCGAGTGCCGCAGCCCGTGCGGGCCCAGGTCGGGTGCCCCGGGCACCGCGGCGGTGGCCGCGTGCACCACCCGGCGCACCTCCCGCACGTCCAGCCGGCCACCCCGCAGGCCCAGCAGCAGCGCGGGGCCGCTGGAGGACCGCGCCAGCACCGGCCGGCCGGCGTCCAGCCAGCCGCGCAGCGCCCGCTCGGCGGGGACGCCGAAGGGCACGCTGCGCTCCTTGCGCCCCTTGCCCAGCACCCGCAGCAGCCGCCGGCCGTGGTCGACGTCGTCGAGGTCCAGGCCCACCAGCTCGGCCACCCGGATGCCGCTGGCGTACAGCAGGTCGACGACGAGGGCGTCCCGCAGCGCCACGGCGGCCTGCTCGGGCGTGGCGTCCTCGGCCGGGGGGCGCGGCGCCTCGGCCACCGCGCGGGCCTGGTCGGCCGTGAGCACCTCGGGGAGGGTGCGGTGCGCCCGGGGGCTGGCCAGCCGCAGGCCCACGTCGTCGGGGGTCAGCCCGGCGCGGCGCAGGTGGGCGGTGAAGCTGCGCGCCGACGCCGCCCGCCGCGCGGTGGTGGACCGGCCGTCGCCCCGGGTGCGGCCCAGGGCGAGCCAGCTGCGCAGGGTCGCCAGGTCCAGGTCGGCCACCTGGCTGCCCCCGCGGCGGACCAGGTGGTCCAGCAGGGAGACGACGTCGGCGGTGTAGGCGCGCACCGTGTGCCCGGACAGGTCGCGGCCGGCGGTCAGGTGCTCGACCCAGGCGTCCAGGGGCTCGGCCAGCGCCGGGGGCAGGGCCGCGCGCTGGGCAGCGGTCCGGCCGGTCACGTCGCGAGCCTGCGCGAGCGTCCGGGGCGGGTCAACCGGGCTCGCCGGGAGGACCACGCCCCGGTGCGGGACGCGGCACCGACCGGGTGGACCGCCACCGCGCCCGTCACCGTCGGTCACCGGCCGGGTCAGGGCTCCCCCGCGTCCACGTCGTCGTGGGCGGAGACGACCGGCCGGACCGCGTCGAGGTCGAGGTCGACGTGGTCGCCCCGGTAGGCGTCCCGGAACCCCTCGACGTCCGGGTACAGCACGCTGCGCCGCCGGTTGAGCGCCGTCAGGTGGTTGCGGATGGTGGCCTTGAGGCCGGGTGGGACGACGAGCGCGCAGAGCGGCAGCCTCGTGGGGCGCCCGGCCCGGCGCTGACGCTCCCCGAACAGCACGGCCAGCTTCTCCCGGCCCGGCGGGGTGCCGAGCCGGAGGGGCAACCCGTCGACGCCGCACTGCGGGGCGAACGCCGGGACGACGCCCGACAGGAACAGACCCTCCTGCGCGGCCATCCGGGCGCTCGGGACGGCCGGGCGGACGAGGAAGGGCCGCGCGTCCAGGGCCGACCGCCGGAGCGCCTGCCGCAGGCTCCGGGCCGGCGGCTCGGCCGGCCCGCCGGAGCCCTGCCGGGGGTCGGTGGTCGGGTAGGTCGGCAGGCCCGTGACGTCGAGGGCGAGGAGCACCCCGCTGACGTCGTCACCGCCCTCGCAGGCGAACCAGAGGCCCGTCATGGGGTTGTCGGTCACGTCGAGCAGCCGGGTGGGCAGACCGTGCTGCTGCAGGTGAGCGAGCAGGTCGAGGTCGGTCGCGGCCGGACCGGTGCCCGGACCCCACGCGCGGGCCGCCCGCAGGATGGCCAGCTCGTTCTGCCGCACGAGAAGCTCGTCCGGCAGGGGGTCGGCCTCGTCGACGACCAGCTCGCGCAGCAGGCCGGACCGGACCCGGAGGCGGCTGCTGGTGCAGCCCCGCCAGACGTAGCGCCGGTGGGGCGCCAGCGAGACGATGCGCATGACCGCGCGGTACGCCTCGTCCTGGGACTCGACGCGGTGGCCCCACCCGCTGCGCACCCACTGCGGGTCGGCCTGCTCCGCCATCCCGTCAGTCTGCCGTCCTGCGCTCCCGGCCCGCTGGGCGCCGGGGCCGGTCAGCCGCGGTCCCGGGTGACCCGCCAGCCACCGGCGACCCGCTCCACCAGGCCGTGCAGCTCCAGCACCGGCAGCACCCGCAGCACGTCCAGCTCGGCGCACCCGGCGACGGCGGCCAGCCGCTCCGGCGGGACCCCGATCCGCACCGGGCAGGCGTCCAGCACCCGGCGCGCGACGTCGGTGAGCTCGTCCCGCGGCGACGGGGACCGCGCGGGGGCGGCCGCGAGGTCGGCGCCGATGCGGCCCACCTCCTCCAGCACCTCGGCGGCCGAGCTGACCAACCGCGCGGGCTCGTCACCGCGCAGCAGCTGGTGCACCCCGACCGACAGCGCACTGGTCACCGGCCCCGGCACGCCCATCACCGGCCGGCCGAGCTCGCGCGCCCGGTTGGCGGTGGCCAGCGACCCCGACCGCGCGGCCGCCTCCACGACCACCGTGCCCCGGGACAGCGCCGCGATCAGCCGGTTGCGGACCAGGAACCGGTGGCCCAGCGGTGCCGAGCCGGGCGGCCACTCGCTGACCACCAGGCCGTCGTCCAGCACGCGCTCGAGCAGCGCGGCGTGGCCGGCCGGGTAGGCGCGGTCCACCCCGCAGGCCAGCACCGCGACCGTCGCTCCCCCGGCGGCCACCGCGCCCCGGTGCGCGGCGGCGTCGATGCCGGTGGCCGCCCCCGACACCGTCGTCCAGCCCCGTGACCACAGCCCGGCGGCCAGCTCGCCGGCCACGTGGTTGCCGTAGGCGGTGCTGGCGCGCGAGCCGACGACCGCGACCGACCGGTCGACGAGCTCGTCCAGCCGCGGCCGGCCCCGCACCCACAGGCCCAGGGGCGGCACCAGGGCCACCGTGCGGTCGGTGCCGCGGGCCTGCCGGTCGGCGGCCACGGCCAGGCAGTGCAGCGCGCGGGTGGGCCACTCGTCGTCACCGGGCACGACGAGCCGCGCACCCAGCCGGGCCGCGGTGAGCAGGTCGGCCAGGCTGCGGTCCTCCCCGCGCGCGGCGGCCTGGGTCACGAAGCGGGCCGGCGCGGTGCCCGCCAGCAGCGAGCGCACCGCCGCCACCGGGCCGGTGTCCCCGACCCAGCGCACCAGCGCCTGGTCCCCCGGCTCGAACACCCGGGTCAGCCACGCACCGGCCCGCTGCCGCACCCCCGGGTCGGCCGGGTCGCCGGCGACCACCGACACCAGCGCGCCCTCCGCGACGGCGCTCACGCCGCGGCCGCCGGCAGCCGCAGGCCGAGGGCCTCGCCGACCTCATCCGCGCCGGGGACCGACCGGCCCGCCAGGTCGGCGAGGGTCCAGGCCACCCGCATGGTGCGGTCCAGGCCCCGCACCGAGAGGGCACCGCGCTCCAGCGCCCGCTCGGCCAGGGCCAGGGCCGCGCGCGGTATCGGCCACCGTTCGCGCAGGACCCGGCCGGGCACCTCGCCCGTGGTGCGCAGCCCGGTGCCGGCCAGCCGCTGCGCCGCCGTGGCGCGCGCGTCGCGCACCCGCGCGGCGACGACGGCGGTGGACTCGGGTGCCGCCACCCGGTCCAGCCAGCCCGCCCGGGTGACCGGTGGCAGCTGCACCCGCAGGTCGACCCGGTCCAGCAGCGGGCCGGACAACCGGGCCTGGTAGCGCCGTCGTTCCAGGGAGCCGCAGGTGCAGGCCGCGTCGCCGGCCGGGGAGGCGCACGGGCACGGGTTGGCCGCCAGCACCAGCTGCGCGCGGCACGGGAAGGTGGCCGACCCGTGCGCGCGGTGGATGGTGACCGTGCCCCGCTCCAGCGGCTGGCGCAGCGTGTCCAGCACGGTGCGCGGGAACTCGGGGGCCTCGTCCAGGAAGAGCACGCCGCCGTGCGCCCGGGACAGCGCGCCCGGTCGGATCTGGCCCGAGCCGCCGCCCACGAGCGACACCGCCGACGCCGAGTGGTGCGGCGCCTCGAAGGGCGGCCGGGTGATCAGCGCCGCGCCGGCCGGCAGCGTGCCGGCCACCGAGGCGACCGCGGTGACCTCGGTGGCCAGCTCGTCGTCCAGGGCGGGCAGCAACCCGGGCAGCCGCTGGGCCAGCATGGTCTTGCCCGACCCGGGCGGGCCGGACAGGAACAGGTGGTGCCCGCCCGCAGCCGCGACCTCGACCGCCCGGCGCCCCGTCACCTGGCCCACGACGTCGGCCAGGTCGGGCCCGGGCGGCAGCGGCGGTGCCGGCGCCCGCACGTGCTGGCCGAGCCGGGCGCCCCCGCGGCGCAGGTGGGCGACCACCTCGGTGAGGTGCGCGGCGGCCAGCACCTGCACCCCGCCGACCAGCGCGGCCTCGTCGGCGCTGGCGGCGGGGACGACGACGGTGCCGAAGCCCGCCTCGCGGGCGGCCAGCACCCCGGGCAGCACGCCGCGCACCCCGCGCAGGGAGCCGTCCAGGCCCACCTCGCCGAGGAACACCGGGCGGTCGACGTCGTGCAGCGCGAGCTTGCCGGTGGCGGCCAGCGCGGCCACGGCCAGGGCGAGGTCGAAGCCGGCGCCCTGCTTGGGCATCGCGGCCGGCGACAGCGCGATGGTCACCCGGCCGTCGGGGAAGGACCAGCCGCAGCGGCGCACGGCGGCCCGCACCCGGTCGACCGACTGCCGCACCACGGCGTCGGGCAGCCCCACCAGGGACAGCCCGGGTGCGCCGGGGGCGTCGTCCACGGCCACCTCGACGAGGGCGCCGGCCACCCCGACCAACCCCACCGACCAGGTGCGGGCCTGCGCCATCAGAACGCCCCGCGCAGGTGGCTGACGGTGGCCCGCCCGGCGACCACGACCACCCCGACGACGTCGAAGCGCAGGCTGCCAGCGCGCTCGTCGTGCGCGTCGAGCCACCGGCCGGCCAGCTGCTTGAGCCGGGCCTGCTTGGCCGGGGTGACCCCCTCCAGCGGGGTGCCGTAGCGGGTGCCCGAGCGGGTCTTGACCTCGCAGAACACCAGCGCGTCGCCCTCGCGGGCGACGACGTCGAGCTCACCGCGCGGGCAGCGCCAGTTGCGGTCCAGGACGGTCAGCCCGGCCGCGGTCAGGTGGTCGACGGCCAGCTGCTCGCCGTGGGCGCCCAGGGCGGCGCGCCGGTCGGCTCGGGAGGTCTGCACGCCGACACCGTGGCGCCGGGCGCGCCGGTCCGGGGCCGTCCGGGCGCATCTGTGGACGGCGGCCCCCGGTGTGGACGGCGGCGGGCGCGGTGACCCGCCGCCGTGCTAGGGCCTCAGGTGGCGGGCCCGCGCGAGATGCCGGGGTCGTCGGGCAGCTCGAGGTCGGGCTTGTCCAGCTCCTCGACGTTGACGTCCTTGAACGTCACCACCCGCACGTTCTTCACGAAGCGGGCGGGCCGGTACATGTCCCAGACCCAGGCGTCGGAGAGCTTCAGCTCGAAGAACACCTCGCCGCCGGCCTCGCGGACCTGCAGGTCCACGGAGTTGGCCAGGTAGAACCGCCGCTCGGTCTCCACCACGTAGGAGAACTGCCGGACGATGTCCTTGTACTCCCGGTAGAGCTGCAGCTCCATCTCGGTCTCGTACTTCTCGAGGTCCTCGGTGCTCATCGCAGACTCTCCACGGGCGTCGGGGACTGGTGCACCCGACCATCATCGTCCATCAGGGACCGGCCGCCACGCGCGACGTGCGCGTCCCGGGCCCGGGCCACGTTGACGAACCGGTGCCGGTGCTCCGGGCAGGGGCCGAAGCGGTCCAGCGCGGCGGTGTGCAGGTCGGTGATGTAGCCCTTGTGCACGTCGAACTCGTAGTGCGGGAACCGGCGGTGCAGGTCGACCATCATCCGGTCCCGGGTGACCTTCGCCAGCACCGACGCCGCGGCCACGCATGCGGCCACCCGGTCGCCCTTCCAGACCGCCAGCGTCGGCTGGGCCAGCCCGCTGACCGGGAAGCCGTCGGTCAGCACGTAGTCCGGCGCGGTGTCCAGGCCGCCGACGGCCCGCCGCAGCGCCTCGATGTTGGTCACGTGCATGCCGCGCTCGTCGAGCTCGGGGACGTCGACCACCACCACCGACCAGGACACCGCGCGGGCCACCACCTCGGCGTACACGCGTTCCCGGGCAGCCGCGGTGAGCAGCTTGGAGTCGGCCAGGCCGGGCACGCGGCCCCGCCGTCCGGCCGGCAGGATGCACGCGGCGGCGACCAGGGGCCCGGCGCAGGCGCCGCGGCCGGCCTCGTCGGCGCCGGCGACGGCGGCGAAGCCGCGACGGCGCAGCGAGCCCTCCATGGACCAGAGGGCGTCGGGGGCACGGGGTGGGGCGACCATCGCCTGCCGAGCCTACGACGGGACACGAGCCGGCCCCCGGACGACGGGGACCGGCTCGGGGCCGTGGGGGTGTGCAGCCGGGGCGCCGAGGAGGCGGACGCCCCGACCGCACGGGTCGGTCAGACGGTGGCGGCCTCGCCGACGACCTCGCCGGCCGGGGCCGGGGCGTGGCCGTGGCCGCAGGTGCAGCTGCCGCCGTTGCGGGCCGACAGCACCAGGGAGACCGCGTGCGCCCGGTCGCGGGCACCCAGCTTGCGCAGGATGGCCTTGACGTGGCTCTTGACGGTGTCCTCGGAGATGAACAGGTTGCGGCCGATGGCGCGGTTGCTCTGGCCCTGGATCAGCTCGTCGAGGACGTCGGACTCGCGGCGGGTCAGCGGCACCGAGGGGGTGAGCTCCTTGGCCACCGGGACCTCGCTGGGCTCCACCCGGCGGATCTGCGGGTCGACGACGGTGCGGCCGGCGCGGGCGGCCAGGACCGACCAGCCGAGCAGGGTCGGCGAGGTGTTCATGAGCAGGTAGCCGCGGATGCCGGCGGCGAGGGCCTCGTTGACCACGGCGGGGTCCTCGGAGGTGGCCAGCGCGACGATCGCGACGCGGGGGTAGCGGCGACGCAGGTCGCGGCAGACGGCCAGGGTGGCGGCGCGGCCGGCGCCGAGCTCGACGACGACGGCGTCGGGGCGGGCGGACTCGACCAGGGTCAGGGCCCGGCGGACCTCGCCGGGGACGCCGACGGCCTGCATGCCGGCGGTCTCGTTGACCATGCTGACCAGGCCACGGCGCAGGACCGGGGCGTCAGCGAGGAGCAGAACGCGGGTGACGCCGCGGGTCGTTCCGGCCGGGGTGCTGGACATTGCATTTTCTCCGTTCGAGTGCGATGACTGACAATCCGTTCATCGACTCACCCGAGCGGGTGCTTGAACACTTCTTGGTGATTTTTTCCATCACTCCCCGGAATGGTGTCCACCATTCCGGGGGCGGTCATCGGCGGCGCCGTCTCCAGGCCGCGACGGGGACCGCGCCGCCGAGGCCGAGCAGCAGCGGCGCGACGAGGGCGACGTCGCCCTGCACCGCCATCCCCTCGGCCTGCTGCGGCTGGATGGCCGGGCTGTCCAGGAAGGTGAACCGGCTGAACGGCCACACGATGACCGAGGCCTTGCCGATGACGTCGTCCACGCCGATGGTGCCGGCGTACTGGTCGCCCACGTGGGAGCGGGAGTCCGCCGAGGCCGAGCGGTGGTCGCCCATGACCCACAGCCGGCCCTCGGGCACGATCACGGGGCCGAACGGGCGGGACTCCAGCGGGGTGTTCTCGTAGATGTAGGGCTCGTCCAGCGGCTGGCCGTCGACGGTGACCCGGCCCTGGTCGTCGCAGCACTGCACGGTCTGCCCGCCGGTGGCGATGACCCGCTTGACGTAGTCGTCCTCGCTGGGCGGGGCCACGCCGATGGCCCGGCCGAGGAACAGCGCGGCGGAGGAGAACCAGTTGCCCGGTTCGGACACCTGCACCTCGGGCGTCCAGGTGTCGGGGCCCTGGAAGACCACGATGTCGCCGGGCTGGGGCTCGGAGAACCAGTACGGCGGCTTGGTCACCAGCACCCGGTCACCGGTGCACCCGGTGCAACCGTGCAGCGTCTGCTCCATCGAGCCCGACGGGATGAAGAACGCCTGCACCAGGAACGTCTTGACCAGCAGCGCCAGCACGAAGGCGACCACCAGCAGGACCGGCAGCTCCTTGAGCAGCGAGCCCTTCTTCTGCTCCTCGCGGTCACGCCGGCGGGCCCGCCGGGAGAACCGGCCGACGTGGACCTCGTCCTCACCGCCGCCCGGGCGGTGGTTCCCGGACTCGTCGTCGGCGGGGTCGCTCGTGCGGTCGGTGCTCATCGCCGGTCAGCGTACGGTCCGGTGCCGCGCAACCTGTCCAGGACGCACGACGGCCCGGCTGCCGGAGGGCAGCCGGGCCGTGCGGGACGAGCGGGGTCAGCGGGCGACGGCCTCGCGGACCTCGCGCTTCTCCTTGATCTTGGCGGCCTTGCCGCGCAGGTCGCGCAGGTAGTACAGCTTGGCCCGGCGGACGTCACCGCGGGTCAGCACCTCGATGTTCTCCACGACGGGGGTGTGCACCGGGAAGGTGCGCTCCACGCCGACGCCGAAGCTGACCTTGCGGACGGTGAAGGTCTCGCGGATGCCCCCGCCCTGGCGGCGCAGGATGACGCCCTGGAAGACCTGGATGCGCGAGCGGTTGCCCTCGATGACCCGCACGTGCACCTTCACGGTGTCCCCGGGGCGGAAGTCGGGGATGTCGTCGCGCAGCGACTCGGCGTCGAGGGCGTCCAGGGTGTTCATCGCAGCAGTCCTCAGTCCTAGCGGTGTCTGTTCTCGGGCTGCCCGCCGGGCGCGCAGCGGCCTCGGCAGGTGATCCGGGGAACCGCGCTCGATGCAGAGCGGCAGCAGCAGTGCTCCATCGTGCCACACCCGGGCGCCGGTGGACGCGGCGGGCCTGTGATCTCAGCCGTCGACGACCCGCGGCGGGCCGGTCCACGGGCCCGCCAGCAGGGCGGGCAGCAGGTCGGCGAGCTCCCGCGGGGCGAACGCCTCGGCCGAGGCGACCACCTCCGCGAGGCTCCACCAGCGGTGCGGCTCGTCGGCCAGCACCTCGAGCTCGGTGCGGCCGGCGACGTCGACGACGTGCTCGACGTCGCGCAGCACGAAGAAGGTCTCCCGGCTGTCGACGACCCGGCCGCCGAACTCCCCCACGTGCCGCCGGAGCCAGACCGGCCCCTCGAGGTCGGCCGGGTCCGCGACCAGCCCGGTCTCCTCGGCCAGCTCGCGCACGGCGGCCGCCCGCAGCGACTCGCCCTCCTCGACCCCGCCGCCGGGGGTGTACCACCACTGCACGTCACCGGGGACGGCGTCCGGGGCGGTCAGCCGCCCGCCGAACAGCAGCACCCGGCCGGCGGGGTCCAGCACCAGCACGCGCGCGGTGGGCCGGACCCAGGCGGTGCCGCCCCGGGCCGCGGCGGTCACGCGTCGGCGTCCAGGGCCGCCCGGTCGGCGGGGGTGAGCTCGACGCCGGCCAGCAGGTCGGGACGGCGGTCGGCGGTGCGCCGGATCGACTCCGCGCGCCGCCAGCGGGCGATCGCGGCGTGGTCACCGGAGAGCAGCACCGGCGGGACGTCGTGGCCGCGCCAGGACGCCGGACGGGTGTAGGAGGGCCCCTCGAGCAGCCCGTCGGCGTGCGAGTCGAACTCCACGGACTCGGCGTTGCCGACCACGCCCGGGATCAGCCGGGTGACCGCCTCGACCATCACCAGCACCGCGGACTCCCCGCCGGCCAGCACGTAGTCACCGATGCTGACCTCCGACACCGGCCCGTGCGCGGCGGCGTCGTCGGCCACCCGCTGGTCGATGCCCTCGTACCGGCCGCAGGCGAAGACCAGCCCCGGCTCGGTCGCCCACTGCGCCGCGACGGCCTGGGTGAACGGGCGCCCGGCGGGGGTCGGCACCACCAGCCGGGTGCCGGGGCGGCGCACGTCGGCCAGCGCACGGCCCCACGGCTCGGGCCGCATGACCATGCCCGGCCCGCCGCCGTAGGGGCTGTCGTCGACGGTGCGGTGCACGTCGTCGGTCCACGCGCGCAGGTCGTGCACGCCGATCTCGACCAGCCCCTTGGCGGCGGCCTTGCCCAGCAGCGCCTGGCCCAGCGGGGCGAGGTACTCGGGGAAGATCGTCAGGACGTCGATCCTCACAGCTCCAGCAGCCCCTCGGGCGGGGTGATGACCAGGTGCCCGGCGGCGACGTCCACGGTCGGGACGATGGCGCGGACGAAGGGCACCAGCAGGTCGTGGGTGCCCGGTCGCCGCACCACGAGCAGCTCGGCGGCGTCGTGCCGGACGGCGGAGACGCTGCCGACGACGGTGCCGTCGGCGAGCCGGACCTCCAGCCCGACGAGCTGGTGGTCGTAGAAGGAGTCGTCCTCGAGCTCGGGGAGGTCGGCGACCTCGACCACCAGCAGGGTGCCGCGCAGCTCGTCGGCGGCCTGCCGGTCCGCGACGCCCTCGATGCGCAGCAGGAGGGTGCCCGAGTGCCACTTCACCGACTCGACGGTCAGCGGCCCGCGGTCGGCCGGCTCGGTGGCCAGCACGGCGCCGGGGCGGAACCGGCGGTCGGGGTCGTCGGTGCGCACCTCGACGGTCACCTCACCACGAACACCGTGGGGTCGGCCGATGCGGCCGACCACCACGGTGTCGGAGGGGGTGCCCTGCGGGCGCGGGGTGGTGCTCAGCGCCCGTCGGTGTCGACGACGTCGACCCGCAGGCCGCGTCCGCCGACGCCGGTCATGACCTGGCGCAGCGCCTTGGCGGTGCGCCCGCCGCGGCCGATGACCTTGCCGAGGTCGTCGGGGTGCACCCGGACCTCGAGGGTCTTGCCGCGGCGGCCGTTGATCAGGTCGACGGCGACGTCGTCGGGGTTGTCGACGATGCCCTTGACCAGGTGCTCGAGCGCCTCTTCGAGCACGTCTTACTCGGCAGCGGTCTTGCCGGCGGACCCGTCGGCCGGGGCGTCCTCGGCCAGCTCGGCCTCGGCCTCGGGGGTGGCGTCGGCCTTGACCGCAGCCTTCTTCTTCGGGGTGGTGGCCCCGGCGGCCGGCTCGTCGGCGGCGGCGCGCGCGGCCTCCTCGTAGGCGGCCTTCTTGTCGGGCTTGGGGGCCGCGACCTTCATCGGCTCGGGGGCCGGCTCGCCCTTGAACTTCTGCCAGTCACCGGTCACCCGCAGGATGGCGGCGACGGCCTCGGTCGGCTGCGCACCGACGCCCAGCCAGTAGGCGGCACGCTCGGCGTCGACCTCGATGAAGGAGGGGTCCTCCTTGGGGTGGTACTTGCCGATCGTCTCGATCGAGCGGCCGTCCCGCTTGGTGCGGGAGTCGGCGACGACGATGCGGTAGTACGGCGCGCGCATCTTGCCCAGACGCATGAGCTTGATCTTGGTGGCCACGGTGGGTGGTGTACTCCTCGTACGGGTTCTCGGGTGCTCGCCCCTGCGGGCGCGTGGGGGTACGCCGGGGGCGGAGCGGGTGGACACGCGGCCGCGACGGTGAGAGGGCCGCCGGCAGCACGTGCTCGACCGCCCATCATGCCAGACGACGGGAGGACGCCGGGATGCTGCTCCACCACGTCGAGCTGTGGGTGCCCGACCTCACCCGCGCCGTCCGCTCCTGGGGCTGGCTGCTGACCCAGCTGGGCGCCGAGCCCTTCCAGTCCTGGTCGGGCGGCCGGTCGTGGCGGGCCGGGGAGGTCTACGTCGTCCTGGAGCAGTCGCCGGACCTACTGGGGACGGCGCACGAGCGGCGCCGTCCGGGGCTGAACCACCTGGCGTTCCACGTGCCCGCCGGCCGGCTCGACGGGCTGGTGGACGACGCCCCGGTGCACGGGTGGCGGCTGCTGTTCGCCGACCGCCACCCGTTCGCCGGTGGGCCCGACCACCGGGCGGCCTACCTGGAGGACGCCGACGGCTTCGAGGTGGAGCTGGTGGAGCGGGTCAGCCCCTGACGGCGGCCAGCACCGCGGCGGCGGCGCCGTCGACGGGGATGTCCTGCCGGTCGCCGGTGGCCCGGTCGCGCAGCTCCAGCACGCCCTCGGCCAGGCCGCGGCCGACGGTGACGATGGTCGGCATCCCGAGCAGCTCGGCGTCCTTGAACTTCACGCCGGGGCTGACCTTGGGCCGGTCGTCGTAGAGCACGGTCAGCCCGGCGGCGACCAGCTCGCCGGCGAGGGCCTCGGCCGCGGTGAACACCGCTGCGTCCTTGCCGGTGGCGACCAGGTGCACGTCGGCCGGGGCGACCTCGCGCGGCCAGACCAGGCCGAGCTCGTCGTGCGTGGACTCCGCGATCGCGGCCACCGCGCGGGAGACGCCGATGCCGTAGGAGCCCATGGTGACCGTGACGAGCTTGCCGTTCTCGTCGAGCACCTTGAGGTCCAGGGCGTCGGCGTACTTGCGGCCGAGGGCGAACACGTGGCCCATCTCCACGCCGCGGGCCAGCTCCAGCGGGCCGGACCCGTCGGGGGCGGGGTCGCCGGCGCGCACCTCGGCGGCCTCGACGGTGCCGTCCCAGGTGAAGTCCCGGCCGGCGACGAGGTCGAAGACGTGCTTGCCGGCCTCGTTGGCCCCGGTGATCCAGCGGCTGCCGATGACCACCCGGGGGTCGACCAGGTAGCGGATGCCCGAGTCGCTGTCGGCACCGAGCACCTGCGGCCCGATGTAGCCCTTGACCAGCGCCGGGTGCGCGGCGAAGTCGGTGAAGGGCTCGACCTCGGCCGGGGAGACCTGGGCCTCCAGCCGCTTGGTGTCGACCTCGCGGTCGCCGGGGATGCCGATGACCAGCGGCTCGGCGGTGCCGTCGGGGTGGCGCAGCTGCACGACGACGTTCTTCAGCGTCGAGGCGGCGGTGTAGCCGGCGTCGGGGAACAGCTCGGTGGCGACGGCGACCAGCGTCTCGATGGTCGGGGTGTCGGGGGTGTCCTCGACGTGCGCGGCCGGCAGGCCGTCGACGGGGATCTCCGCGGGCGCGACGGTGGTGACCGCCTCGACGTTGGCGGCGTACCCCCCGGGCGAGCGGACGAAGGTGTCCTCGCCGACCGCGGTGGGGTGCAGGAACTCCTCCGACCGGGAGCCGCCCATCGCCCCGGAGGTGGCCGAGACGATGACGTACTCCAGGCCCAGCCGGTCGAAGATGCGGGTGTAGGCCTCGCGGTGCGCGGCGTAGGAGGCGTCCTGGCCGGCGTCGTCGACGTCGAAGGAGTAGCTGTCCTTCATCACGAACTCACGGCCGCGGAACAGCCCGGCCCGCGGCCGTGCCTCGTCCCGGTACTTGGTCTGGATCTGGTAGATCGACAGGGGCAGGTCCTTGTAGGACCCGTAGAGGTCCTTCACGAGGAGGGTGAACATCTCCTCGTGGGTGGGGCCGAGCAGGAAGTCGGCGCCCTTGCGGTCCTGCAGGCGGAACAGGTTGTCGCCGTACTCGGTCCAGCGGCCGGTGGCCTCGTAGGGCTCGCGGGGCAGCAGCGCCGGGAAGTGCACCTCCTGCGCGCCCATCGCGTCCATCTCCTCGCGGACGACGCGCTCGACGTTGCGGTAGACCCGCCACCCCAGCGGCAGCCAGGTGAACCCGCCGGGCGCGGCCCGGCGGATGTAGCCGCCCCGCACCAGCAGGCGGTGGCTGGGGACCTCGGCGTCGGCCGGGTCGTCGCGCAGGGTGCGCAGGAACAGGGTGGACATCCGCAACAGCACGGGGGCAGTCTCCCAGCCCTCCCCCGCCCTCCTGCGACCGGTTTCCCGGGGCCGGTCACCGGGCGGGGGTGACCACCCGGCCGCGGAGCACCGTCAGCTGCGGACGCGCGAGGGCGTCGAGGTCCGCGCGGGGGTCGCGGTCGTAGACCACCAGGTCGGCCGGCGCCCCCTCGACCAGGCCGGGCAGGCCCAGCCACTCCCGGGCGGCCCAGGACGCGGCGGCCAGTGCGGCCTCGACCGGCAGCCCGGCGGCGTGCAGCGCCCGGACCTCCTCGGCGATCGTGCCGTGGTCGATGCCCCCGCCGGCGTCGGTCCCGGCGAAGACCGGCACCCCGGCCTCGTACGCCGCCCGCACCACCGCGCCCGACGAGGCGTGCAGCCGGCGCATCGTCGAGGCGTAGGAGGGGAACCTCGCCTCCCCCGCCGCGGCGAAGCCGGGGAAGTGCGCCACGTTCACCAGCGTGGGGACGACGGCCGTGCCGCGCGCCGCCATCTCCCCGATGAGGTCCTCGGTCAGGCCGGTGCCGTGCTCCACGCAGTCGATGCCGGCCCGGACGAGCCCGGGCAGGGCGTCGGTGCCGAAGGTGTGCGCGGTGACCCGGGCACCCTCGGCGTGCGCGGCGGCGATCGCCTCGGCCAGCGCGTCGTCGGGCCACAGCGGGCCCAGGTCGCCCACGCCGCGGTCGATCCAGTCACCGACCAGCTTCACCCAGCCGTCGCCGCGGCGGGCCTGGGTGCGCACCTCGTCGGCCAGCGACGCGGGTTCGACCTCCACGGCCAGGCCCGGGAGGTAGCGCCGCTCGCGGGCCACGTGCTGTCCGGCGCGCAGGATCCGGGGCAGCTCGGGGTCGTCGTCCAGCGCGCGGGTGTCCACCGGCGAGCCGCAGTCGCGCAGCAGCAGCACCCCCGCGTCCCGCTCGACCCGCGCCTGCTCGCGGGCGGCCGCGAGGTCGGCGACGGGCCCGCCGCCGCGCGCGATCCCGACGTGGCAGTGCGCGTCGACCAGCCCCGGCAGCACGAAGCCGCCCCGGGAGACGGTCTCGGCCCCCGGGACCGGCTCGAAGGTGATCCGCCCGTCGCGCACCCACAGGTCGCGCTGCTCCCCCTCGGGCAGCAGCACCCCCGACAGGTGCACGGCTCAGCGGTCCTTGAACTTGCTGAAGTCGAGGGTCGACAGGTCGGGCAGCTGCTGGCCCGGGGGCAGCCCCGGGATCCCGCCCGGCGGCATCGAGGGGCCGGCGCCGATCTGCCGGCGCGCGGGCTTCTTGGCCTTGCCCTTGCCGCCCTTGCGGGCCGGGGCCTGCTGCTGGCGCCCGCGGGCCTTCTTCGACATCGGGCCCATCCCCGGCATGCCCATCGAGCCGGCCATCTGGCCCATCATCTTCTGGGCCTGCGCGAACCGCTCCAGCAGCGAGTTCACCTCGGTGACGGTGACACCGGAGCCGTTGGCGATCCGGACCCGCCGCGAGGCGTTGATGATCTTGGGGGTGTTGCGCTCCCCCGGCGTCATCGACCGGATGATCGCCGCGGTGCGGTCGAGGTCCCGGTCGTCGATGTTCTTCAGCTGCTCCTTCATCTGCCCGGCGCCGGGCAGCATGCCGAGCAGGTTGGCGATCGGCCCCATCTTGCGGATGGCCATCATCTGCTCGAGGAAGTCCTCGAGGGTGAAGCCGTCGCGGCTGGCCAGCTTGCCGGCCATCTTCTCGGCCTGCTCGGCGTCGAAGGCCTGCTCGGCCTGCTCGATGAGGGTGAGCACGTCGCCCATGCCGAGGATGCGCGAGGCCATCCGCTCGGGGTGGAAGACGTCGAAGTCGGCCAGCTTCTCGCCGGTCGAGGCGAACATGATGGGCTGCCCGGTCACCCCGCGGACCGACAGCGCGGCACCACCGCGGGCGTCGCCGTCGAGCTTGGTGAGCACGACGCCGGAGAACCCGACGCCCTCCTGGAAGGCGATCGCCGTGGTGACGGCGTCCTGGCCGATCATGGCGTCGACGACGAACAGCGTCTCGTCGGGCTGCACGGCGTCGCGGATGCCGGCGGCCTGCGCCATCAGCTCGGCGTCGATGCCCAGCCGGCCGGCGGTGTCGACCACGACGACGTCGTGCATGGAGCGGCGGGCGTGCTCGATCGAGTCCCGGGCGACCTGGATCGGGTCGCCGACGCCGTTGCCCGGCTGCGGGGCGTAGACGTCGACCCCGGCCTGCCCGGCCACGACCGACAGCTGGTTGACCGCGTTGGGGCGCTGCAGGTCGCAGGCCACCAGCAGCGGGGTGTGCCCCTGCGCCTTGAGCCAGCGGCCGAGCTTGCCGGCCAGCGTCGTCTTCCCGGCGCCCTGCAGACCGGCCAGCATGATGACCGTCGGCGAGGTCTTGGCGTAGCGGATGCGCCGGGTCTCCCCGCCGAGGATGCCGACGAGCTCCTCGTTGACGATCTTGATGATCTGCTGGGCGGGGTTCAGCGCCTGGCTGACCGCGGCACCGCGCGCCCGCTCCTTGACCGCGCCGATGAACTCGCGGACCACCGGCAGGGCGACGTCGGCCTCGAGCAGCGCGATCCGGATCTCCCGGGCCGTGGCGTCGATGTCGGCGTCGGAGAGCCGGCCCTTGCCGCGCAGCCCGGTGAAGACCTTGTCGAGCCGGTCGGAGAGGGTCTCGAACACAACACGTCCTCAGCAGCGGTGGAACCAGGGGCTCCCCAGGGTATCCAGGCCTAGCGCGCGGCCGGGTCGGGTGCGGTGCCGGCGGCCGCGGCCAGCAGCGAGGCGGCGACCCGTTCCCGCTGGCCCTCGTCGACCGGGGTGCCCGAGGGGTCGGCCAGGTAGAAGGCGTCGACGGCGTCCGCGCCCAGGGTCTCCACCGTCGCGCCGCGCACGTCCAGCCCCTCGGCGGCCAGCGCCGCGGTCAGCCGGTACAGCAGGCCGGCCCGGTCGGTGGCCCGCACCTCCACCAGCGTGTTGGCCGCGCCGGTGGCCTCCGCGTCGAACCAGGCGACCCGCGGCGGCGCCCCCCGCGCGGTGTCCTGGCTGTAGTCGCGCTCCCGCTGCGCGAGGCGCTCGCCCAGCGGCAGGGTGCCCTCCATCGCCGCCCGCACGCCGTCGGCCAGGATGCCCGGCACCGGGGCGCGGCCGAACCGCGGCCGGACGGCGAACACCGAGGTGGCGTGGCCGGCCTCGACGGTGACCCGCGCGGCGCGCACGTCGAGCTGGTTGAGCGCCAGCACGCCCGCGCACAGGGCGAACAGGCCGGGCCGGTCGGGGGCGCCGATGGTGACCTGCTGGCCGTCGGCGACGTCCTCCACGCCGACGGTGACCGGGCGGGTCGGGCCGGGGATCTCCGGTGCGGGCGCGGTGACCAGCGGGTCGCTGGGCTCGAGCACCGGCTCGGGGACGGCGGCCGACCCCAGCCGCGCGGCGACCCGGCCGACCAGCGCGGCCACCAGGTGGGCCTTCCACGGCGACCACGCCGAGGTGGAGGTCGCCGCGCCGTCGGCCTGGGCCAGCGCGTGCAGCAGCTGCAGCAGGGCGGGGTCGGCGCCGATCGCCTCGACCACCCGGTCGATGGTCGCCGGGTCGTCCAGGTCGCGGTGGGTGGCGACGTCGGGCAGCAGCAGGTGCCAGCGCACCATCGCCACGAGCATCGCCACGTCGGGGGCGGCGAACCCCATCCGGGTGGCCATCTCCCGCACGATGACCGCACCGACCTCGGAGTGGTCGCCGGGGTGGCCCTTGCCGATGTCGTGCAGCAGCGCACCGACCAGCAGCAGGTCGGGCCGGTCGACGTCGCGGGTCAGCTCGGCGGCCGCCGAGGCCGCCTCCACCAGGTGCCGGTCCACGGTGAACCGGTGCCACGGGTGGCGCTGCGGCAGCGACCGCACGTGGTCCCACTCGGGGAGCATGCGGACCAGCAGGCCCTCCTGGTCCAGCTGCTCGACCACCGGGACGGCGCTGCGCCCGCTGGCCAGCAGCCGCAGGAACGACCAGCGCACCTCGGCGGGCCAGGGCTCGGGCAGCGGCGGGGAGTGCGCCCCGAGCACCTTGAGCGTGTACGGGGACAGCAGCAGGTCCGCGTGCGCGGCCGCGGCGGCGCCGCGCAGCACGAGGCCGGGGTCGGCGGCGGGCTTGGCGTCCCGGGCGAGCACGACCTCGTCGCCCTGCCGGACCAGGCCCTCGGCCAGCGGCTCGCGGCGCACCCGCCGGTAGCGGGCCCGGGGGCGGCGGACGAGGGCGGCGTCCACCCGGCGCCAGGCCTCGTCCACGACGAACGCCAGCCGGCGGCCGGCCAGGCTCACCCGGCGCAGCAGGACGTCGTCGTCGTCCAGCCCCAGGGCGGCCGCCACCCCGGCCTGCTCCTGGCGGACGAGCACGTCCCCGGCCCGGCGGGTGCGTCGGCGCAGCTCGTCGCGGACGTCGACCAGGAACGCGTAGGCCTCCCCCGCGTCGGCCGGCGGCTCGTCGACCAGCTGGGCCAGGGCCAGGGCGCGCAGCACCTGGCCGTCGCGCAGGCCGCCGTAGGCCTCCTTGAGGTCGGGCTCGAGCAGGAACCCCAGCTCCCCGACGGTGCGCGCCCGGGCCCGGCGCAGCTCCCGCAGGTCCGGCAGCAGCCGGGAGGCCCGCTGCCGCCAGCTCCCCAGGGTGGCCGAGCGCAGCGCGGCGACCAGCTCGGCGTCGCCGGCCACCAGCCGGACGTCGAGCAGGCCCAGGCCGGCCTTGACGTCGTCCCCGGCGACCGCGGCGGCCTCGGCCACGGTGCGCACCGAGTGGTCGAGCTTGTGCCCGGCGTCCCAGACCGGGTACCAGACCGCGTCGGCGACCTGGCCGATCCCGCGCCGCCCGTCGTGCACCAGCACCAGGTCCAGGTCGCCGTAGGGCGCCGGCTCCCGGCGGCCGAGGCTGCCGACCGCGGCCAGCGCGACCCCGGTCCGGGCGCCGGCGGGGACGGCGTCGGCCAGCAGGGCGCTCAGCCAGCCGTCCAGGGCCGCGACCCGCTCCGCGCGGGACAGGGCGGCCAGCTCGTCGGGGGTGGGTGCCGGGTGTGCCAGGGGGATCACCTCGTCGTGGTCGGGGCGGGCCGGGAACGGCGTCGGCCGAGGCGGTGGGGGGGTCCCACCACCCCGGCCGACGGGACGGGTGCGGCGACTACAGGGCGTCGGCCCCGCGCTCACCGGTCCGGACCCGCACGATCTCGTCGATCGTGGTCACCCAGACCTTGCCGTCGCCGATCTGGCCGGTGGAGGCGGACTCCACCACGGCGTCCACCACGCGGGCGGCGTCGTGCTCGCTGACCACGACCTCGATGCGCACCTTGGGCACGAAGTCCACCTGGTACTCCGCACCGCGGTAGACCTCGGTGTGCCCGCGCTGGCGGCCGAAGCCCTGGACCTCCGAGACGGTGAGCCCGGCGATGCCGATCAGCTCCAGGGCGTTCTTGACGTCGTCGAGCTTGAACGGCTTGACGATCGCGGTGACCAGCTTCATCAGTGGGAACCCTCCACGGTCTTGGCGGTGGTGGCCTGGTGCAGGGCGGAGCCGCTGCCGCCGCTCAGGCTGGTGAAGTCGTACCCGGACTCGGCGTGCACGACCTGGTCGATGCCGGCGACCTCGTCCTCCTCGGTGATCCGGAAGCCCATCGTCTTCTCGATGATGATCCCGATGAGGTAGGTGAGCACGAAGGAGACCACGAGGACGGCGAGGGCGCCCACGACCTGGCGCCACAGCTGGTCGACACCGCCGCCGTAGAGCAGGCCGCTGACGCCGGCCGGGGCCGAGTCGGTGGCCAGGAAGCCCACGGCGATGGTGCCCCAGAGGCCACCGACCAGGTGGACGCCGACGACGTCGAGGGAGTCGTCGTAGCCGAACTTGTACTTCAGGCCGACCGCCAGGGCGCAGAGCACACCGGCGATGGCCCCCAGGATGATCGCGCCGATCGGCGACACCGAGGAGCAGGACGGGGTGATGGCGACCAGGCCGGCCACCGCACCCGACGCGCCGCCGAGGGAGGTCGAGTGCCCGTCGCGGATCTTCTCCGTCAACAGCCAGCCGAGGGTGGCCGCACCGGTGGCGACCAGGGTGTTGACCCAGACGACCGCGGCGGTGTTGTTGGCGGCCAGCGCGGAGCCGGCGTTGAACCCGAACCAGCCGAACCACAGCAGGCCCGCGCCGAGCATGACCAGCGGCAGGTTGTGCGGGCGCATGGCCTCGCGGCCGAAGCCGCGGCGCTTGCCGAGGACCAGGGCCAGCGCGAGGCCGGCCGCACCGGCGTTGATGTGCACCGCGGTGCCGCCGGCGAAGTCGATGGCGGCCAGGTTGTTGGCGATCCAGCCACCGACGTGGGTGACGGTGCCGTCGTCGTCGGTGAGCGTGAAGTCGAAGACCCAGTGCGCGATCGGGAAGTAGACGATCGTGGCCCAGACGCCCGAGAAGACCATCCAGGCGCCGAACTTGGCGCGGTCGGCGATGGCGCCGGAGATGAGCGCGACGGTGATGATGGCGAACACGGCCTGGAAGCCGACGAAGGCCATGACCGGGTAGCCGCCGGCGTCGGTGGTGAGGTCCTCCATCAGGCCCTTGAGGCCCAGGTACTCGGTCGGGTTGCCCAGCAGGCCCCCGCCGACGTCGTTGCCGAAGGCGAACGAGTAGCCGTAGAGCACCCAGAGCACGCTGATCAGCGCCAGGGCTCCGAAGCTCATCATCATCATGTTGAGGACGCTCTTCGCGCGGACCATGCCGCCGTAGAAGAGCGCGAGGCCCGGGGTCATCAGCAGCACGAGGGCCGCGCTGGTGAGGATCCAGGCGGTGTCGCCGGTGTTGACCACGGCAACCTCCTGATCAGGGGTCGTCGGCCATCGGCCGGGGGCTGGGGGTCGGTCGCCGTAGACAGTGCGGCAGCCGTGTTCCGCCCACGGTCCGGACGTGTTTCGCACCGGTGAACTCCGCTCCGCGTGTCGCGGCCCCGTGTTCCGGCCGTGTTGCACGGCTCGCAGCGAGCTTGTTGCGACCCCTGTGCAGGTGCGAGGAGCTCGCACTAGGGTCCGGCCGTGACCACCACCGCGCCCGCCCCCCTCGCCGTCCCGGCACGGGGCTTCAGCCGCCGCGACAAGCGCAGCATCGCCACCATGGCCGCCGTCGTCGTCGGGCTGCACGTGCTCGGCTGGGGCGTGCTGCTGTTCGCGGTGGCCCCGCAGCGGCTGGACCTGGGCAGCGCCGGCGTGCTCGGCGTGGGCGTCGGGCTGACCGCGTACCTGCTCGGCGTGCGGCACGCCTTCGACGCCGACCACATCGCGGTCATCGACAACACCACCCGCAAGCTGGTCGGCGACGGCACGCCCGCCGTCGGCACCGGGTTCTGGTTCTCCCTGGGCCACTCGTCGGTCGTGCTGGTCGCCAGCGTGCTGCTGGCGCTGGGCGTGCAGTCCGTCGCCGGCGTCATCCAGGACGGCGACTCCGGTGCGGCGTCCGTGCTCGGCCTGGTCGGCACCCTGGTCGCCGGCGCCTTCCTGCTGGTCATCGGCGGCATGAACCTGGTCGCCGTGGTCGGCATCGCCAAGGTGCTGCGCGGGATGCGATCGGGCGAGCTGGACGAGGCGGCGCTGGAGCACCACCTGCACAACCGCGGGTTCATGGCCCGGGTGCTCGGCCGGTTCACCCGCCGGGTCTCCAAGCCCTGGCACCTCTACCCGGTCGGCCTGCTCATGGGCCTGGGCTTCGACACCGCCACCCAGGTCGGCCTGCTGGTGCTCATCGCCGGGTCCGCGGCGTTCGTGCTGCCCTGGTACGCCATCTGCGTGCTGCCGGTGCTGTTCATGGCCGGGATGAGCCTGTTCGACACCGCCGACGGCGTGCTGATGACCCGCGCCTACGGCTGGGCGCTGGTCAAGCCGGTGCGCAAGGTCTTCTACAACCTGACGGTGACCGCGCTGTCGGTGACCGTCGCGCTGGGTGTCGGCTCGCTGGTGCTCGTCGGCCTGCTCGTCGAGCGGTTCGGCATCGACAGCGGCCCGCTGGCCTGGCTGGCGTCGTGGGACCTGGACTACGTGGGTTTCGGCATCGTCGCGCTGTTCGTGCTGACCTGGGGCGCGGCACTGGCCGTCTGGCGCTGGGGCCGGGTCGAGGAGCGCTTCTCCGCCTGACCCGGCCGCCGCTCAGCCGCCGACGAGCGCCTCGGCGAAGGCGCGGGGCTCGAACGGGGCCAGGTCGTCGGCGCCCTCCCCCAGCCCGACCAGCTTCACCGGGATGCCCAGCTCGCGCTGCACCGAGACCACGATGCCGCCCTTGGCGGTGCCGTCGAGCTTGGTCAGCACCACCCCCGTGACCGCGACCGCCTCGGTGAAGACGCGGGCCTGCACCACGCCGTTCTGGCCGGTGGTGGCGTCGAGCACCAGCAGCACCTCGTCGACCGGGCTCTGCTTCTCCACCACCCGCTTGACCTTGCCCAGCTCGTCCATCAGGCCGAGCTTGGTGTGCAGCCGGCCGGCGGTGTCGACCAGCACGGCGTCGACGTCGGCCTCGCGGCCGGTCCGGACCGCGTCGAAGGCCACCGACGCGGGGTCCCCGCCCTCGGGCCCGCGCACGGTGGGCACGCCGACCCGCTCGCCCCAGGTCTCCAGCTGGTCGGCGGCGGCGGCGCGGAAGGTGTCCGCGGCGCCCAGCAGCACGCTGCGCCCGTCGCCGACGAGCACCCGGGCGATCTTGCCGCAGGTGGTGGTCTTGCCCGCGCCGTTGACCCCGACCACGAGGACGACGGCGGGCCGGTCCAGCTCCCGGTCGGTGGCCAGCGAGCGGTCCAGGTCCGGGCCGAGGACGGCGGTGAGCTCGGAGACCAGCAGCTCGCGCAGCGCCGTCCCGTCGCCGGTGGCCAGCACCATCGACTGGGTGCGCAGCCGCTGCACGATCTGGGTGGTGGCGGCGACGCCGACGTCGGCGGCCAGCAGGGTCTCCTCGATCTCCTCCCAGTCGTCCTCGGTCAGCTTCTCCCGCGAGAGCACGGTGAGCAGGCCGCGGCCCAGCGAGGACTGCGAGCGCGCCAGCCGGCTGCGCAGCCGGACCAGCCGGCCGGCCGAGGGTGGCGGCACGTCGAAGGTGAGCCCCGGCTCGGGCTCGGCCGGGGGCAGCTGCACCGGGGGGACGGCGAGGTCCTCGGTGCCGACCGGCGGCACCGTGGTGGGCGGCGTGGTGGGCGGGGTCGTGGACCGGTCGTCGCCCGGGCGGGGCCGGGTGAGGGTCGGGGCGGTGGTGCCCTCGTCCAGCCGGGTCGTCCGGCGGCCGCGGCCGACCAGCAGGCCCACCCCGACCAGCAGCGCGACGACGACGACCGCGACGGCGATGATCACGAACTCCATGCACACCAGTCTCCCAGCCCGGACTGGGCACCACCCGGTGCGGTGGGCCAAGCTGGGCGCCGTGCCGTCGACGCCGCGCCTGGTCCTGGGTCCGCTGCTGCGCCACGTCGACCCGGTGTCGGCCACGGTGTGGGTGGAGACCGACCGGCCGTGCACGGTGCGGGTGCTGGACGCCACCGCGCGCACCTTCTGCGTGCAGGGCCACCACTACGCCCTCGTGGTCGTCGAGGGGCTGGCGCCGGGCAGCACGACGCCCTACGAGGTGCACCTGGACGACGTCCCCGTCTGGCCGCCGGCCCGCTCGGCGTTCCCGCCCAGCCGGATCCGCACCCCCGGCGGGCCGGGCCCCTTCCGGATCGCGTTCGGCTCCTGCCGGTACGCCACCCCCGCCTCGGCCGACGCCCGCGACGGCATCCCGCCCGACGCGCTGGACTGCTACGCGCTGCAGCTGGCGGGGACCCCGGAGCAGGAGTGGCCCGACGCGCTCGTGCTGCTCGGCGACCAGGTCTACGCCGACGAGACGACCCCGCTCACCCAGGCCTGGATGGCCGGCCGCCGCGACCTGTCGCTGCCGCCGGGCCCGCAGGCGGCGGACTTCGAGGACTACACCCGGCTGTACCGGGAGTCCTGGGGCGACCCGGAGGTGCGCTGGCTGCTGTCCACGATCCCGTCGTCGATGATCTTCGACGACCACGAGATGATCGACGACTGGAACACCTCGGCGGCCTGGCGGGCCACGATCGAGCGCGAGCCGTGGTGGCGCACCCGGATCACCGGCGGGCTGACCAGCTACTGGGTCCACCAGCACCTGGGCAACCTGTCCCCGGCCGAGCTCGCGGCCAACGACACCTGGCAGGCCATGCAGGGCGTCGAGGACGCCGGCCCGATGCTCACCGCGATGGCCGAGGGCGCCGACGGCGACCCCACCGCGTTCCGGTGGAGCTACGTGCGGCACTGGGACCACGTGCGGCTGGTGATGGTCGACAGCCGGGCCGGCCGGGTGCTGGCCGAGCACGACCGGCAGATCCTCGACGACGCCGAGTTCACCTGGGTGGAGCAGGCGCTGCGCGAGGCCGTGGCGGACGGCGTGGAGCACGTGCTGGTCGGCACCTCGCTGCCGTGGCTGCTGCCGCACGCCATCCACGACGTGGAGCGCTGGAACGAGACCCTCGCCGTCCGGCACCACGGCAAGCTGCTCGGCCGGCTGGCCGAGAAGCTGCGGCAGGCCGCGGACCTCGAGCACTGGGCGGCGTTCGGGCAGTCCTTCGAGCGGCTGGGCCGGGTGCTGGTGTCGCTGGCCCGCGGGGAGTCCGGCCGGGCGCCGTCCACCGTGCTCGTGCTCTCCGGCGACGTGCACCACGCCTACGCCGCCGAGCTGGTCTCCCCCGGCGGGCTGCGCAGCCGGGTGCACCAGCTGACGGTCTCCCCGCTGCACAACCAGGCACCGCACGCCATCGAGGTGGGCTTCCGGATCGGCTGGAGCCGGTGGGCCCGGGCGCTCACCGGCTCCGTCACCAAGGCCGCGCGGGTCCGGCGCACCGGCCTGGAGTGGGCCAAGCAGGCCGGGCCGTTCTTCGGCAACGAGCTCGGCGAGCTGGTGCTCAGCGGCCGCGGTGCCCGCTTCCGGCTGTGGGCCACCAGCCGGGCCGACGACGGCAGCCCGGTGTTCACCCGGGTGCTGGACACCGAGCTGGCCTGAGGGGCCTACCCCAGCACGTCGCGCCAGGAGTGCTGCGGCTCGTAGCCGAGCAGCCGGCGGGCCTTGTCGATGGAGTAGAAGGTCTCGTCCGGGCCCATCGGCCGGCGCTGCTCCACCCCGGCGTAGAACCGCTCCCGCACCTCGTCGGTGGTGACGGCCACCGACATGTCGGCGTTGGCCACGTTGAACACCTCGTAGCCCAGGCCGTTGGTGGTCAGGCAGCGCTGCACCATCTGGCCCAGGTCGCGGGTGTCGATGTAGGCGAACAGGTTGCGCCGGCGCAGCGCCGGGTCCTGCAGGAACGCGGGGAACAGCTGCTCGTACTCGTGCGGCTCGATGACGTTGTTGATCCGCAGCCCGTAGACGTCGGCACCCGACCGGGCCTGGAACGACCGGGCGGTGGTCTCGCCGGCCACCTTGCTCATCGCGTAGGAGTCCTCGGGCACGGTGGGGTGCTCCTCGTCCACCGGCACGTACAGGGGCTTGCGCTCGCCCTGGGCGAAGCAGATGCCGTAGGTGGTCTCGGAGGAGGCGAACACGACCTTGCCGATGCCGAGGCGGGTCGCGGCCTCCAGCACGTTGTAGGTGCTCAGGATGTTGGTGGCGTAGGTGGTGGCGTCCGACGACAGCAGGATCGCCGGGATCGCGGCGAAGTGCACGACCGCGTCGTAGGCGGGCACCGAGGCCCCCTCCAGCTCCGACGCCCGGGCCGCACCGGCCAGCGCCGAGTACACCTGGCCCAGGTCGGTGAGGTCCACGCGCAGGTCGGCGATGCCGTCGTGGCCCAGCGGGGCGAGGTCGGCGTTGGTGACCTCGTGGCCCTGCTCGGCGAGGAACGGGGCGACGTGGTGGCCGGCCTTGCCGCTGCCGCCGGTGAAGAAGATGCGCATGCACCCCATGCAACAGCGCCGCGGCGCATCCCGCCTGGGAAGGTGGGGTGCGTGACGTCCGTCCGCCTGGTCACCTTCAACATCCACCACGGGGTCGGCGACGACCGCCGGCACGACCTGGCCCGCATCGCCGCGGTGCTGGCCGACGCCGACCCCGACGTGGTCTGCCTGCAGGAGGTGGACCGGCACTTCGGCGCCCGCAGCGAGGGCGTCGACCAGGCCGAGCTGCTGGCCCGGGCCCTGGACCGCGAGCTGCTGTGGGCCTCGGCGATCGAGAAGGCGCGCCCGGGCGACCGGCCCGCCGCCCGCTACGGCAACGCGCTGCTCACCCGGCTGCCGGTGGCCGACGACGCCGCGGTGCCCCTCCCCGGGACCGGCGAGCCGCGGGCCGCGCTGCGGGCGGACCTGGTCACCGGGGACGGCGCGCTGCGCGTGGTGGCCACCCACCTGTCCAGCGACGCGGCCCGCTCCCGCGCGGCGCAGGCCCAGGCGCTGGTCGACCTGCTGCCCCCGCCGGGCCGGCCGGCCGTGGTGGTCGGCGACCTCAACTGCGGCCCCGGCGCGGCCGAGCTGGTGCCGCTGCGCAGCCGGCTGGCCGACGCGTGGTCCCGGGCGGGCGCCCGCGCCGACCAGGGCCGCCGCTGGCAGCTGTGGAAGCGTGAGCAGGGGCTGACCCACCCGGCGCGCCGGCCCCGGGTGCGCATCGACCAGGTGTGGGTCTCCCCCGAGGTGGGCGTCCGCGCCGCCGCCGTGCTGGACGGGTCGGCGTGCTCGGACCACCACCCGCTGCAGGTCGACCTGGAGCTGTGAGACGCTGCGGTTCCCCTACCGGGAGGTGCTGCGGTGGCCTGGCTCGTGTGGACGGTGCTCGGTCTGGTGGTCGGCGTGTGCCTGGCGGTGGGCTGGCGGTACGACCGTGACGCCCGCCGCCGCGGGGCGACCCCGCACACGGGTGCCGCGATGGGCGCGGACGCGCGGGGCCGGAAGCTGGAGACCCTGCGGCGCAGCAGCCAGCAGGTGATGGGCGGAGCCACCCCGCGGAGCCAGGACGCGCACGCGCAGACCTGGCGGAGGCCGACGCGCTGAGGGTCAGCCGGCCGGGCGCAGCCGCTGGGAGATCACCCCGGTGATGCCGTCGCCGCGCATCGAGACGCCGTAGAGCGCGTCGGCGATCTCCATCGTCCGCTTCTGGTGGGTGATGACGATCAGCTGCGACGTGCCGCGCAGCTGCTCCACCAGGGTCAGCAGCCGGCCCAGGTTGACGTCGTCGAGGGCGGCCTCGACCTCGTCGAGCACGTAGAACGGCGAGGGCCGCGCCCGGAAGATGGCCACCAGCAGCGCGACGGCGGTCAGCGACCGCTCGCCGCCGGACAGCAGCGAGAGCCGCTTGACCTTCTTCCCCGGTGGCCGCGCCTCGACCTCCACCCCGGTGGTCAGCATGTCGTCGGGGTCGGTCAGGGTCAGCCGTCCCTCCCCGCCCGGGAAGAGGGTCTGGAAGACCTCGACGAACTCGCGCTGCACGTCGGCGAAGGCCGCGGCGAACACCTCGTGGATGCGGTCGTCGACCTCCCGGACGACGGTGAGCAGGTCCCGGCGGGTGGCCCGCAGGTCCTCCAGCTGGGTGGTGAGGAAGGCGCTGCGCTCCTCGAGCGCGGCGAACTCCTCCAGTGCCAGGGGGTTGACCCGGCCCAGCGCCGCCAGGTCGGACTCGGCACGCGCGGCCCGCCGCTCCTGCGCCGACCGCACGTAGGGCACCGGCTCCGGCGGCGGGTCGCCGGCCTGCTCGGCGGCGGCCAGCTGCGGCGCGGTCGGCGGCACGGGCGCGGCCGGGCCGTACTCGGCGACGAGCTGGTCGAGCTCGATGCCGTGCTCCTCGACCGCCCGGGTCTCCAGCGCCCCGATCCGCAGCCGCTGCTCGGCGCGGGCCACCTCGTCGCGGTGCACCTCCGACGTCAGCCGGTCCAGGTCGGCGGTCAGCTCCCGCACCCGGGTGCGGACAGCGAGCAGCTCGGCCTCCCGCCCGGTGCGCGCGGCCGCCAGGGCGTCGCGCTCGGCGACGGCGAGGGCGAGCGAGCCCTGCAGCAGCTCGAGCGCCCGTTCGGCGCCGGCCCGCACCTGCGCGACCACCTCGGCGCCGCGGGCCCGGGTCCGGCGGGTCTGCTCGGCGCGCTCGCGGGCGGCCCGTTCGGACCGTGCCTGCCGGCGCAGCGACTCCGCCCGGCCGTGCAGCGACCGGGCCCGCTCCTCCGCCGTCCGGACGCCCAGCCGGGCCTCGGTCTCGGTGGTGCGCAGGACGGCGACCTCGGCCCGCAGCCGGTCGCGCTCGTGCGGCGAGGGCTCGTCGGGCACCGGCTCGGCCTCGGCAGCCGCGAGCCGTCCGGCCAGCTCGGCGACGGCGACCTCGGCCTGCTCGAGCCCCTGCTCGGCGCGGACCCGGGCGGCGTCAGCGCGCTGCGCCTCGGCCGTCGCCGAACGGAGGTCGGCCCGCAGCTCGGCCAGGGCGCGGTCGCGGGCGGCGCGCTCCCGCTCGGCGGCCCGACGGGCGGTGGCGGCGTCCTCGACCCGGACGCCGGCCAGCCGGTGCGCCTCGCGGGCGGCCGCGAGCTGCGCGGCGAGGTCGTGGGCGTGCGCGGTGGCCCGGCCCAGCTCGCCGTCGGCGGCGTCGACGCGGGCGCGGACCTCCAGGCCGGACGGGGCGTCGGGCTGGCCGCCGGCGGCTCGGTCGGCGCCCAGCAGGTCGCCGGTGGCGGTGACCGCACGCAGCCCGGGGTGCGCGGTGACCAGGGCGACCGCGGCGGCGAGGTCGGCGACCACCACGGTGTCCTCGAGCGCGCGGGCCAGCGCCGGGCGGAGGTCGTCGGGTGCGTCGAGGAGGTCCAGCGCCCACCGGGCGCCGGCGGGCAGCGCGGGGCGGTCGGCGGCCCGGCCGCCCGGGGCACCGCTGACCAGCAGGCCCACCCGGCCGCCGCCGGTGTCGGCGAGGTGCGCCAGGGCGTCGGCCGCGGCCCGCGGGCCGGTGACCACGACGGCCTCGGCCAACCCGCCGAGCGCGGCCGCCACCGCGACCTCGTCGCCGGGGTGCACCGCGAGCCGGTCGGACAGCGGACCGGTGACCCCGCCCAGCGCGCCGCCGGCGGCCCCGGCCAGCACCGCCGCCGCGCCGTCGGCCGGCGCCAGCCCGAGGGCGAGGGCGTCGCGGCGGGCCTGTGCGGCGCCGCGCTCGCGCTCGGCGGCCCGCTCGGCCTCGGCGAGCTCGGCGACCACCCGGGCCGCGTCGGCCTGCGCCGTCCGGGCCTCCTCGTGCTCGCGGACCTGCGGGCCGGCGTCCTCGTGGGCGTCGGCCGGGTCGTCGTCGGGGGCGCCGGGGCCGGCCGCGGCGAGCCGTGCGGCGGCCTCCTCGGCGCGGGCCGCGGCACCCGAGGCCGCCTCGGTCGCCCGGGCCAGCTCGGCCTCCCCCGCCGTCTGCCGGGAGCGGGCCGCCGCGACCTGGCCGGACAGCCGGGCCAGGGACTCGCGGCGGTCGGCCAGCGCGCGGGCTGCGGCGACGAGCTCGCGCTCGGCGGTGGCCAGCGCGGTGTCGAGCTCGGTGCGGGCGGCGGTGGCCGCGGCCAGGCGGCCGCGCTCGGCGGTGAGCTGCGCCGCGAGCTCGGCCTCGGTGGCCTCGACCCGGGCCGCCTCCTCGTCGAGGGCGTCGGGGTCGCGGCCGGCCGGTGCGGCGACCGGGGCGGTGAGGTGCCGGTGCCGCTCGGCGGCCAGCTGCGCGGTGCTGCGGAACCGCTCGCCCAGCGTGGACAGCCGGAACCAGGTGTCCTGCGCAGCGGCGAGCGCGGGCGCGTCGGCGGCCAGCGCCGCCTCCAGTGCGGCCTGCTGGCCGGTCGCGGCGGCCAGCTCCCCCTCGACCCGGGCGCGCTGCTCGCGGGCGGCGGTCTCGTCGGCGACGTCGGCGGCCAGCGAGGTGCGCAGCGCGACCAGGTCGTCGGCCAGCAGCCGTAGCCGGGCGTCGCGCAGGTCGGCCTGGATCCCGGCGGCGCGGCGGGCCACCTCGGCCTGTCGGCCCAACGGCTTGAGCTGGCGGCGCAGCTCGACGGTGAGGTCGGCCAGCCGGTCGAGGTTGGCCTGCATCGAGGTGAGCTTCCGCAGCGCCTTCTCCTTGCGCTTGCGGTGCTTGAGCACCCCGGCCGCCTCCTCGATGAACCCGCGGCGGTCCTCGGGGCGGCCGGACAGCACGGCGTCGAGCTGGCCCTGGCCGACGATGACGTGCATCTCGCGGCCGATGCCGGAGTCGCTGAGCAGCTCCTGGACGTCGAGCAGCCGCACCTTGTCGCCGTTGATCTCGTACTCGCTCTCCCCGGAGCGGTACATGCGGCGGGTGATCGCCACCTCGGTGTAGTCGATGGGCAGCGCGCCGTCGGCGTTGTCGATCGTGAGCGTCACCTCGGCCCGGCCCAGGGCCTGGCGACCGGCGGTGCCGGCGAAGATGACGTCCTCCATCTTGCCGCCGCGCAGGCTCTTGGCACCCTGCTCGCCGAGCACCCAGGCGATGGCGTCGACGACGTTGGACTTGCCCGAGCCGTTGGGGCCCACGACGGCGGTGATGCCCGGTTCCAGGCGCAGCGTCGTGGCCGACGCGAAGGACTTGAAGCCCTTGAGCGTCAGGCTGGACAGGTGCACGGCTGGAGGCTAGCGATCACCTCCGACAGCCGGGGTGGCTCAATGGGTGAGCGCGGGCTCCGAGGCGGGTGCGGCCATCGTGAGCAGCTCGCGGGCGATGCGGTCGTCGCGCTCGGCGCGCAGCTGCGCGACCTCGGCCTCCAGCCGGGCGATGCGGCCCCGGAGGGCGGCGATCTCCTCCGCCGCCCGGAGCTCGCGGGGGGCGACGACGGAACCGAACAGGGCCTTGGCCATGACGACAGCGGCCTTCCACGTACGAGGGGGGTGCACCCGGGCGGACCGGCCTGGTGCGGACTGCTGCCAGGGTGACAGCCGCCGGGGCGCAGGTCAACGCGGCGGACGGCGGTCCGCCCGCGTCAGGGGTGTGTCATCTCCGTCACGCCGTGGTGAACCCGCGCAGACCGACCGAGTCCTCGTCGGTGAGCGCCACGTCGCGCGGGGCCCCGGGCGCGGCCGTCCCGGTGAGCACGTCGAGCACGGCGAGCACGTCGTCGTCGGGACCCTCGAGCACCACCTCGACCCGGCCGTCGGGCAGGTTGGTCGCCGACCCGGCCAGCCCCCGGTGGCCGGCCTGGCCGCGGACGAACCAGCGGTAGCCCACGCCCTGCACGTCGCCGGAGACCAGGGCGACCACCCGGCGGGTCACGAGCGCCGGGCCCTCGGGCGGGGCTGGCAGCTGGGGCAGCTGTAGCTGGACCGGTTCATGAAGGACTCCCGGCGGACCGGGGTGCCGCACCGCGGGCACGGGCGGTCGAGCTGGCCGTAGACGGCCAGCGAGCGGGAGAAGTACCCGCTCTGGCCGTTGACGTCGACGTAGAGGGAGTCGAAGGACGTGCCGCCCTGGGCCAGCGATTCGGCCAGCACGTCGCGGATGCCCTCCAGCAGGTCGTCGACCTGGCGCCGGGTCAGCTTGTCGGTGGGCCGGGCGCCGTGCAGCCGCGCCCGCCACAGCGACTCGTCGGCGTAGATGTTCCCGACCCCGCCGATGAGGGTCTGGTCCAGCAGCGCGCGCTTGACCTCGGTGCGCCGGCGGCGCAGCGCGGCGGCGAAGGCGTCGGCGTCGAAGTCGTCGGCCAGCGGGTCGACCGCGATGTGCGCGACCCGGACCGGCAGGCCGTCCTGCCCGGCGTCCTCGGTCGCCAGCCCACCGAAGGTGCGCTGGTCGACGAAGCGCAGCTCCCGGCCGCCGTCGGTGAAGGTGAACCGGGCCCGCAGGTGCTTCTCCCGGGGCTCGTCGGGCTTCTCGACCAGCAGCTGGCCGCTCATGCCCAGGTGCCCGACCAGCACCCGGCCGGTCGCGACGCCGTCGCGGGCCAGCGGCAACCACAGGTACTTGCCGCGCCGGTGCGCCGCGGTGATCGTCGCGCCGGTCAGGTCGGCGACGAAGTGGTCGGCGCCCTCGAGGTGCCGGCGGACCGCGCGCGGGTGCAGCACCTCGACGGCGGCGACGGTGCGGCCGGCGACCCAGCGCTCCAGGCCGCGCCGGACCACCTCGACCTCGGGCAGCTCGGGCACCTGCGTCAGCTCCGTCCGGACAGCTCGCGCCAGGCGTTCTGCGCGGCCATCTGCTCGGCGGCCTTCTTGGTCCGGCCGTGCCCGCCGCCGCGCGGCTGGTCGGCCAGCAGCACGGTGGCGGTGAAGGTCTTGGCGTGGTCGGGGCCCTCGGACTCGATCCGGTACACCGGGGCGCCCAGGCCCTGGGCGGCGCCGAGCTCCTGCAGGCTGGTCTTCCAGTCCAGGCCGGCCCCCAGCGACGCGGACTCGACCAGCAGCGGGTCGAACAGCCGGTGCACGATCGCCGCGGCCACCTCGAGCCCGCAGCCGAGGTGGATGGCCCCCAGCAGCGCCTCGAGCGCGTCGGCGAGGATCGAGTCCTTGTCCCGGCCGCCGGTCGCGGTCTCGCCGCGGCCCAGCAGCAGGTGCGCGCCGATGCCGCCGTCGCCGAGGGAGCGCGCCACACCGGCCAGGGAGGTCATGTTGACCACCGAGGCCCGCAGCTTGGCCAGCTGGCCCTCGGGCAGGTCCGGCTGGCTGCGGTAGAGCTCGTCGGTGACCACCAGGCCGAGCACGGAGTCGCCGAGGAACTCCAGCCGCTCGTTGGTGGGCAGGCCGCCGTGCTCGTAGGCCCAGGACCGGTGGGTCAGGGCCAACGCGAGCAGGCCGCCGGGCAGCTCGACGCCCAGGGCGTCGCGCAGCCAGTCGGCGGCCTGTGCGGCGTGCTCGGCACCACCCGGGGTGGGGTCGCCGGTCACGTCGTGGTCGTGCTGGTCGGGCAGGTCAGACCGCGATGGTCTGGCGGCCGTCGTACTGACCGCAGGTCGGGCAGGCCTGGTGCGGCGGCTTGAGCTCCCCGCAGGCGCGGTTCGGGCACGGCGCGAGCGTCGGCGCGGTGGCCTTCCACTGCGAACGGCGCGAGCGGGTGTTCGAGCGCGACATGCGCCTCTTCGGGACAGCCACGGTCAGTTCTCCTTCGATGGGGTGAAACGGTCGGCGAGCCCGGCCCAGCGCGGGTCGAGCTGCTCGTGCGAGTGGTCCGCCGGGAGGTCGTCGAGCCGCTGGCCGCAGTCGACGCACAGACCCGAGCAGTCCGGGGTGCAGGTGGGCGAGAGCGGCAGGGTGAGGACGACGGTGTCGCGCACCAGCGGGGCCAGGTCGAGGTGCTCGCCGTCGATGCGGCGGACCTCGTCCTCCTCGCTGGTGGCCTCGGTGGTGCTGCCCTCGTAGGCGTAGAGCTCCTGGACGTCCAGGTGCAGGGTGTCCTCGACCGGGTCGAGGCAGCGGGCGCACTGGCCGGTGACGGGCACGTCGACGTCGCCGGAGACCAGCACGCCCTCCATGACCGACTCCAGCCGCAGGTGCAGCTCGACCGGCGCGCCCTCGGGGACGCCGATCATCTCCACGCCCCAGCCCCCGGGCGCCGGCACGGTCTTCTCCCAGTCACGCATCGACCCCGCGCGCCGACCCAGCTCGCGCAGGTCGACCTTCCAGGGGTCGCCACCGGGGCGCCGGGCGTCGGTGGACGCGGCGCCGCGACGGGGCGTGGAGGCAGCAGGCATGACGGTTTCTCTGTGCTCGGGGTCGGTTCTCACCGCGGGGCGTGCAGGGCAGCGCATGCGGGAGCAGCCCAGGTTACCCCAGCCCGCGGTCGGGTGGGCGGGTGCCTCCTAGGGCTGGCGCAGCTGGGCGCGGGCGGCCTCGACGGAGCGCTGCATGTGGCCCAGCGTGGTGCCGAAGTCGGCCAGCCGGCTGTCGACGTACTCGTCGACCTCCGCGCGCATCCGGGCGACCTCGGCGGCGGTCTGCTCCCCCAGCTCGTCGGCCCGGTCGACCGCGCCGCGGTAGACCTCGGTCTCGGTGACCAGGCGGTCGTGCTCGGCCTGGCCGGCGGCGACCAGTGCCGCCTGCTGAGCGCGGCCCTCGGCGACCAGCTCGGCCTGCTGCCGGTCGGCCTCGGCCAGGATCCGGTCGGCCTCGGCCTCGGCGCGGGTGAGCAGGTCCTCGACCTCGGCCTGGGCCTGGGCGATGAGCTCGTCGCGCTGGCGGCGGGCGGTCCCGATGAGCTCGTCGCGCTGCCGCCGGGCGGTGCCCACCACCTGCTCGGCCTCGGTCCGCGTGCGGCCGGTGAGCCGCTCGGCCTCGGCCTGGGCCTGCTCGAGGATCTCGGTGCGCTGCTCGACGATGGCGCCGGCCTGCTGCACCTCCTCGGGCAACCCCTCGCGCAGGTCGTCCAGCAGGTCCAGCAGGTGGTCGCGGGGGACCATGCAGGACGAGGACATGGGCACGCTGCGGGCGTTCTCGATCAGCGACGCCAGCTCGTCGACGACCTCGTACAGCCGGTAGACCACCTCGGTCACGACTCCCCCTCCCGCTCGCGCCGGGCCACCAGCCGGGTGTTGACCTCGGCCGGCACCAGGTGCGAGACGTCGCCGCCGAACGCGGCGATCTGCTTGACCAGGCTGGAGGACAGGTGCCCGACCTGCGGCGCGGTGGGCACGAAGAGCGTCTCGACGCCGGCCAGCTCACGGTTCATCTGGGCCATCTGCAGCTCGTACTCGAAGTCCCCCACCGCGCGCAGGCCCTTCACCACGACGGGCACGTCGTGCTCGCGGCACCAGTTCACCAGCAGCCCCGAGAAGGAGTCGACGACGACGTTGGGCAGCCCCGCGGTGGCCGCGCGCAGCAGCTCCATCCGCTCCTCGACGTCGAACAGGCCGGCCTTGCCGGGGTTGACCAGCACCGCCACGACCAGCTCGTCGTAGAGCGCCGCGGCCCGGGTGATGACGTCGACGTGCCCGTTGGTGACCGGGTCGAAGGAGCCCGGGCAGACCGCTCTCCTCATGCTGACCTCACGCTGCGCGACCGTACCGGAGCAGGGCCTCCCCGTAGCGGCGGTCGCGCAGTCCCCGCAGGGGTGTCGGCCACTCCCACGGGTCCTCCCGGGCCGGCCGCTCGACCACCAGCACGGCGTCGGGTGCCAGCCAGCCGTGGGTGACCAGGGCGTCGAGCACGCCCAGGACGGCCTCCGGGGTCACGGCGTAGGGCGGGTCGGCCAGCACGAGGTCGAACGGCGCGGCGGCGGGGTGCGCGAGGACCGCGGGCACCGAGCCGCCGACCACCGATGCCCCGGGCAGCCCGACGGCGGCGATGTTGGCCCGCAGCACCGGCAGCACCCGCGGCCCGTTCTCCACGAGCACGACGTCGGCCGCCCCGCGGGACAGCGCCTCCAGCCCGAGCGCGCCGGAGCCGGCGTACAGGTCGAGCACCCGCGCACCCTCGAGGTCCAGCAGCGAGCCCAGCGAGTTGAACAGGCCCTCGCGGGCCCGGTCGCCGGTGGGCCGCACACCGGAGGTGGGCACCTTGAGCCGTCGTCCGCCCGCGGCGCCGGCGATGATCCGCGTCATGCCCGCTCGAGCCAGTCGGCGCGGTCACCGGCGTTCAGCGACGCGACGGCGGCGGCCAGCTCCGGGTGGGCGGCCAGGCCCAGGTCGGTCTCCAGCAGCGCGGCGGCCTCGGTGCGGGCGGCCGCGATGAGCTCCTCGTCGTGCAGCAGCGACAGCAGCTTGACCCCCGATCGCCGGCCGGACTGCGCCGCCCCGAGGACATCGCCCTCGCGGCGGGTCTCCAGGTCCAGCCGCGCCAGCTCGAACCCGTCGGTGGTCGAGGCCACCTGGGCCAGCCGGGTGCCGGTGGAGGACGACGTGGACAACTCGCTGACCAGCAGGCACAGCCCCGGGTGCTTGCCGCGCGCCACCCGCCCGCGCAGCTGGTGCAGCTGGCTGACCCCGAACCGGTCGGCGTCCATCACGACCATGACGGTCGCGTTGGGGACGTCGACGCCGACCTCGATGACGGTGGTGGCGACCAGGACGTCGACCTCGCGGGTGGCGAAGGCCCGCATCCGGGCGTCCTTCTCCTCGGGGGTGAGCCGGCCGTGCAGCACCTCGACCCGCAGGCCGGCCAGCGGACCGGAGGCCAGCGCCTCGGCGACGTCGAGGACGGCCAGCGGCGGGCGCCGGTCGGAGGTCTGCGCGGTCTCCGGCGGGGCGCCGTCGCCGGGGTCGGGGCCGTCGGGGCCCTCGGTCGCGCCCTTCCCCTCGTCGTCGCCGATGCGCGGGCAGACGACGTAGGCCTGCCGGCCGGCGGCGACCTCCTCGCGCACCCGGGCCCAGGCCCGGTCCAGCCAGGCCGGCTTCTCGGCCACCGGCACCACCGAGCTGGACACCCCGCCGCGGCCGGCGGGCAGCTGGCGCAGGGTGAGGGTCTCCAGGTCGCCGTAGACGGTCATCGCGACGGTGCGCGGGATGGGCGTCGCGGTCATGACCAGGACGTGCGGCGGCCGGGTGCCCTTGGCGCGCAGCCGGTCGCGCTGCTCGACGCCGAACCGGTGCTGCTCGTCGACCACCACCAGGCCCAGGTCGGCGAAGTCCACCCCCTCGGACAGCAGCGCGTGCGTGCCCACCACGATGCCGGCGCGGCCGTCGGCGACCTCGGCCAGCGCGGCGCGGCGGGCGGCGGCGCGCAGCGAGCCGGTGAGCAGGGTGACCCGGGTGCCGGCGGGGTCGCCGTCGATCTCGCCGGCCCGGCCCAGCGGGCCCAGCAGGGCCCCGATGCCGCGCGCGTGCTGCGCGGCGAGCACCTCGGTGGGCGCCAGCAGGGCGGCCTGCCCGCCGGCGTCGACGACCTGGGCCATGGCCCGCAGCGCCACCACCGTCTTGCCCGAGCCGACCTCGCCCTGCAGCAGCCGGTGCATGGGCTGCTCGCGGCCGATCTCGGCGGCGAGGGCCTCCCCGACCTCCCGCTGGCCGGCCGTGAGCTCGAAGGGCAGCGCCGCGTCGACGGCGTCGGCCAGGCCGCCGGTGCGGCGGGGCCGGGCGATGCCGGGCTCCAGGGCCGCGGCGCGGCGCCGCGCGGCGAGGGTGACCTGCAGGACCAGGGCCTCGTCCCACTTGAGCCGGTGGTCGGCCTGCTCGACGTCGTCGGGGGTCTCGGGGTGGTGCTTGAGCCAGATGGCCCGGGCCAGCGACATCAGCCCGTGCCGGGCGCGCACCTGCGCCGGGACCGGGTCGGCGGCCAGCAGCTGCTCGGCCGCGGCGGGGTCGCCGAGGACGAGCTTGAGCGACTTCTGCACCACCCAGCTGGAGACGCTCTTGCTGGCCGGGTAGATGGGCAGCATCGCGGTGGCCCACTCCTCGGCGTCGGTCGCCTCGTCGAGGACCTGGCAGTCGGGGTGGCTGAACTGCAGCTGGCCGTGCCAGCTGCCGACCGTGCCGGCGAACAGCCCCCAGGCACCGACCTCGAGCCGGGCGTGCCGGTGGTTGAAGAAGACCAGCCGCATCGAGCCGTCGCCGTCGCCCACGGTGACCTCGGTCAGCGAGCCGCGGCGGTTGCGCATCGGGCGGGTGTCGACCTTGCGCACCTGGCCGAGCACGGTGACGCGGTCGCCCACCTCGAGGTCGGTGAACCGGGTCATCTCCCCGCGCCGGGCGTACCGGCTGGGGTAGTGGCGCACCAGGTCGCGCACCGTGTGCAGCTCCAGCTCCTCGGCCATCGCCTTGGCGGTGCGGGTGCCGACCACCTTGCCCAGCGGGGTGTCCAGGTCCAGCACGTCACTCCACCCCGACCAGCAGCGCGCGGGCGCCCGGGCCCAGCGGGTGCACCGCCACCTCGACCGTGGGGTGCCGGGCCGCCAGGTGGGTGGCGGCGGCCTCGGCCAGCCGGCCACCGACCAGGGTGACCAGCTCGCCGCCGCCGGCCAGCAGCCGGTCCAGCAGCTCGCAGGTGACCGCCAGCTGGGCGGGGCCGACGACCACGACCTCGCCCTCGACCAGGCCGAGGGCGTCACCGGGGTGGCAGCGACCGGCCGAGGTCAGCGCCTCGTGCTCGGCGAGCACCACCTCGGCCCAGCGGGTCGCCGACGCGGCCTCGGTCATGGCGATGACGTCGTCGGAGAACCGCTGGCCGGGGTCGGCGACGGCGACGGCGGCCAGGCCCTGCACCGGGGAGCGCGTGGGCACCACGGCCACGTCCCGGCCCTCGCCGCGGGCCTGCACCGCGGCCCGGCCGGCCGGGCCGACCAGGGCCGGGTGGTCGGGCAGCAGCACGACCTCGGCCGCACCGGCCCCGAGCACGGCCGTGCGGACGGCGGCCTGCACCTCGGCGGCGACGCCGGTGTCGTCGGGCTCGGGCGGCACGGGGACGCCGAGCACCTGCACGCCCTCGCCGCCGAGCAGCTCGGCGACACCGGCTGCCGCGGGCCCGTCGGGCACCAGCGCGAGCACGGCGCGGGCCCCGGCGACCGGCGGGGCCACCTGCACCGGTGCGAGGGCGGTGACCGAGATGGAGTGCGGCCGGCCGGCGCGGATGCCGGCCTCGACCGCGGCGCCGACGTCGTGCACGTGGACGTGGACGTTCCACTCCCGGCCGGTGGGGGTGTCCACACCCACGACGACCAGGCAGTCGCCCAGCCACCCCAGCTCGGTGCGCAGCCGGGCGACGGCCTCCTCGTCGGAGTCGGCCAGCAGGAACTGCACCTCGCTGCCGGCGTCGGCCGCCGGCTGGTGCAGGTGCGCGGGGACCGCCCGGGCGCGCCGCCCGGACCGGCGGGCCAGCGGCGGGCGGTCGGGCTCGGTTCCGGTGACGGTGGTGACCAGTGCGTCGAGGACGACGCACCACCCGGCGCCCCCGGCGTCCACGACCCCGGCGTCGCGGAGCGCGGCCAGCTGGTCGGTGGTGCCGTGCAGCGCCCGGCGGGCGCCGTCGGCGGCGGCGCGGACCACCTCGCCCAGCCCTGCCCGGCCCTCCTCGACCGCGGCGGCCGCGGCCTCGGCGCTGCGCCGGGCGACGGTGAGGAAGGTGCCCTCGGCGGGCTCGGCGACCGCGGCGTAGGCCTCGCGCGCGGCACGCAGCAGGGCGCGGGCCACGGCGGCGCCGTCGGCCGGCCCGCGGCCGGCGAGGTCGTCGGCCAGGCCCCGCAGCAGCTGGGCGAGGATGGCCCCGGAGTTCCCCCGGGCACCCAGCACCGCGCCGCGCGCCCACCGCGCCCACACCGACCCGGTGACCGAGCCGTCGGAGCCGCCCTCGCCGACGGCGTCGGCCGCGGCGCGGGCGGTGAGCAGCAGGTTGGTGCCCGTGTCGCCGTCGGGGACGGGGAAGACGTTGAGGTCGTCGAGCTCCCCGCGGGAGGCGCGCAGCGCGTCGGCGGCGGCGCGGCTCCAGCGGCCGACCGCGGCGTCGTCCAGCGCCGTGAGCACGTGCCGGAGGCTACCGGTGGCCACCGACACCCCGGGGCCGGCGGACAGCGCCGGGGCCGACCGGCTACAGTGGACGAGTTGTCCGCGCGGGTGGCTCGTTCCCTGCGCCCACGAAATCTTGTCTTCCAGGAGTGATCGACCATGGCTGCCGTCTGCGACGTGTGTGGCAAGGGCCCCGGGTTCGGCATGTCGGTGTCCCACTCGCACCGCCGCACGCCGCGCCGTTGGAACCCGAACATCCAGTCCGTGCGGGCCGTCCTCGGCAACGGCACGCGCAAGCGCGTGAACGCCTGCACCAGCTGCATCCGGGCCGGGAAGCTCACCCGCGCCTGACCTGCACCACCGCACCTCCCCAACGACCCCGGTCGCCCTCGGCGGCCGGGGTCGTCGGCGTCCGGGGCGGGCTCACCCCTAGAGTCGACCGGTGCAGTTCCGCCGTGACCCCGAGCCCGAACCCGACGCCCCGCTCCGTCCGGGCCGCCGCCGCGACCCCGCCGTGGACTCCTCCGTGCGCACCGCCGTCCTGGAGCTGCTGGCCGAGCGGGGCTGGGACGGGCTGTCGATGGACGCCGTCGCCAGCCGGGCCGGCGTGGGCAAGGCGAGCATGTACCGCCGCTGGTCCTCGCGGGTGCAGATGGTCGCCGAGACCATCGCCGAGGCCGACCGCGGCCAGGTGACCGTGCCGTCCACCGGGTCGCTGCGGGAGGACCTGCTGGAGGTCGTCGGCGCCATGGTGGCCTCGCTGAACGGCCCGGTCGGCGCCGCCGCCCGCGCCGTCGTCGGCGTGCTGCCGCACGAGCCCGACCTGGCCGTGGCGTTCCGCGCGGGGTCGGCCGGCATCTGGGAGGACGCCTTCGTGCAGGTCTTCACCGCCGCGGTCGCCCGGGGCGAGGTCGACCCCGCCCGGCTGGGCACCGTGGCCGGCGAGGCCGGCCCGGCGGTGGTCATGCAGCGCTGGCTGGTGCTGGGCCGGCCGCTGGACGACGACCTGGTGCGCGACGTCGTCGACCGGGTCATGCTCCCGCTGCTGGCTCCCCGCTGATCCCCCGCGCCCGCGCGGCGGCGACCACCAGGTCGACCACCAGGTCGTGGTCGAAGGCGGTGGAGTCGACCACCAGGTGGTAGTGGCGCGCCTCGGCCGGGTCGCACCGGTGGTAGTGCCGCACGTAGGCCGAGCGGGCCCGGTCGGCGGCCTGCAGCTCGCGGCGCACCTCGTCGGCCGGGCGGCCCAGGTGGGCCACGGCGGCCGCGAGCCGGCGCTCGGGCGGCCCGTCGAGGCGCACGTGCAGGGCGTCGGGCCGGTCGCGCAGCACCATCGCCGCGGCCCGGCCCAGGACGACGCCGCCGGCCCCGTCGGCGATGTCGGTGACCACCCGCTCGGTCTGCAGCCGGAAGGCGCGCTCGTCGGGGACGCCGGCGTCGGGCAGCACCCCGCCGACGGGGTCGGGCATCGAGCCCAGGGACGCCACCACCCGCCACAGGCCGCGCACCACGCTCTCGTCGGCGGCCTCGGCCTCCTCGACGGGCACGCCGAGCCGCAGCGCCACCTGCGCCGGGATGACCCGGTCGTGGAAGGGCAGACCCAGCCGCTGCGCGACCGCCGGCGCGATCTCCGCGCCCCCGCAGCCGAACGTGGCCGACACCGTGACGACACCCATCAGGACCCCTCCTCCGGGACGACGGCGAGCTGCTTGCCGAGGAACACCGCGCCGGGGGCGTCGGCGTAGACGCCGTACCCGGCGACCGGTGTGTACCCGGCGCGCGCGTAGAGCGCCAGCGCCTCGGGCTGCTTGTCCCCGGTGTTGAGCACCACCCGCCGGTGGCCGGCCGCGGCCGCGGTGGCCTCCAGCCGGGACAGCACCGTCTCCGCGACACCCTGACGGCGGGCGTGCGGCGCGACGTACATCCGCTTGACCTCCACCGTGCCCGGGGCGTGCACCCGCCAGGCGCCGCAGCCCACCGCCCGGCCGCCGACCTCGGCCACCAGCAGCAGGCCGCGCGGCGGCAGCACCTCGGCCGGGTCGACCTCCATCGCGTCGCGGCCGCCGTAGCGGACGACGTACTCCTGCTGCACGGCCTCGACGAGCTCGGCCACCTGCGGGTCGTCGTAGCCGGCGGGCCGCAGCACCAGCCGCGTCGAGGTCTCAGAAGTGGACATGCCCGGCGCCCTCCCCCAGCCCCTCGGCGACGTCGGCGGCACCGACGCCGTCGACCAGCACACGGGGGGCGCCGTCCTCGACCACCCCGATGCGCACGAACCCGGCCGGCAGGTCCGCCGCGGCCGGGAAGGTGGCCAGCAGCGCGTGGTCCTCCCCACCGGTGAGCACCCAGCCCAGCGGGTTGCCGCCCACCGCCGCGGCGACCTGGGCCAGCGGCCCGGCCGGGTCGACGAAGGACTCCAGCGTGCCGCGGTCCAGGTGCAGCACCACGCCCGAGGCGTCCGCGATGTGCCCGGCATCGGCGAGCAGGCCGTCGCTGACGTCGCACATGGCGGTGGCGCCGGCGTCGGCGGCGGCCGGCCCGGCCGCGTAGGGCGGCTCGGGACGGCGGTGCGCGGCGACGGCGGCGTGCGGGGAGGTGAACCCGCGGCGCAGCACCGCCCAGCCGCACGCCGACCAGCCCAACCGCCCGGCCACCGCCACGACGTCCCCCGGCCGGGCCCCGCCCCGGGTGACCGGCGCCCGGCCCTGCAGGTCGCCGAGCGCGGTCACCGACAGCACCACGGCGTCGCTGCCGGGGGCGCTGGCGACCGTGTCGCCGCCGACCACCGCGGCGCCGTGCGGCGCGCACTCCTCGGCCATGCCGGTGGCCACGCCCTCCAGCCAGGCGGTGGGGGTGTCGGCGGGGCAGGCCAGGCCGACCAGCAGCGCGGTGGGCACCGCGCCCATCGCGGCGACGTCGGCCAGGTTCGCCGCGGCGGCCTTGTGCCCGACGTCCTCGGGCGAGGACCAGTCGCGCCGGAAGTGCCGGCCCTCGACCAGGACGTCGCACGCGGCGACCACCCGGGCATCGGGGGCGCGCACGACCGCGGCGTCGTCGCCGGGGCCGACCTCGGCCGCGGCGGCCGTGCCGGCCCGGGCGACCACCCGGTCGATGACGCCGAACTCGCCGACCGACCCGACGGTGTCGGCGGTGCCGGTGCGGGGGCCGTGCGGCCGGGGGCGCGTCACCGGTCACCCCGGTGCGCTGGGGTACGTTGCCGTCCGGCCCGCCCACCGGCGGTGCCGACGTCCTGCCCGAGGAGGGAACTGCTGTGGTCCACGCCTACATCCTGATCCAGACCGAGGTCGGCAAGGCCGCCGCGGTCGCCCAGACCATCAGCGGCATCGCCGGCGTCACCAAGGCCGAGGACGTCACCGGCCCCTACGACGTCATCGTCCGCGCCGAGGCCGGCTCGGTCGACGAGCTGGGCCGCCTGGTCGTGGCCCGGGTGCAGTCGGTCGACGGCATCACCCGCACCCTGACCTGCCCGGTCGTCAACCTCTGAGGTCCCTCCCCTGAGCAACGACCCGGGCACCACCCCCGACGGGCCGGACCCCGGTCCCGACGAGGCGCCGGAGGCCACGGAGGCACCGGAGGCACCGGAGGCACCGGAGGCACCGGAGGCACCGGAGGCACCGGAGGCACCGGAGGCACCGGAGGCACCGGAGGCACCGGAGGCCACGGAAGCACGGGAGGCACCGGCCCCCCGGACGACGGACCCGACCCGCCGCGCCGCGCTGGTGGCGACGGCGGTCGCGGTCCCGGTGGTCGTGGTGCTGCTCGTGCTGATCCGGCTGTTCGGCCCCGGCAGCGGGGACGATGGCTCCGGCGACGGCCCGGTCGCCGACGTCTCCGGCGCCACCCCCAGCCAGCGCGACGACAGCCCGGTCGAGGTCGAGACCCCCGAGATCACCCCCGAGGCCGACGCCGCCTGCCCCGCGCTGATGAGCCAGCTGCCGCTGGAGGTCGTCGGGGAGACGAGTCGACGTGTCGACTCCGACTCCCCCTACGTCTACGCCTGGGGCGACCCGGCGTCGGTGCTGGTCTGCGGCGCCGACGCCCCCGCAGGCTTCGTCGTCGGCGGCCCCCAGCTCATCGAGATCAACGGCGTGCAGTGGTTCGTGGACACCACCGACCCGACGGTCAACGTGTTCACCGGGGTCGACCGGACGGTGCCCGTGCAGATCTCGGTGCCGTCGAGCACCGACGCTGCCCTGGTCACCGCCCTCAGCCCCACCATCGCCGCGACGATCCCGTTCACCGAGCCGCAGCCCGCCGGATGAGCCCGCGGCGCTGCCCGTGCGGCACGGGGCTGACCTACGACGAGTGCTGCGGCCCGGTGCACGCCGGTGCCGCCGCACCCTCCGCCGAGGCGCTGATGCGGTCCCGGTACAGCGCCTTCGCCGTCGGCGACGCCGCCTACCTGCTGGCCACGTGGCACCCGCGCACCCGCCCGGCCGACCTGGAGCTGGACGACGACACCCGCTGGACCGGCCTGGAGATCCTGGCGGTCGAGGGCGGCGGGCTGCTGGCCGCCGAGGGCGTGGTGGAGTTCCGCGCCTCCTACCGGCGCGACGGCGAGGCGGGCGCCCAGCAGGAGCGCAGCCGCTTCACCCGGGTCGAGGGCCGCTGGGTGTACCTGGACGGCGTCACCACCGCCTGAGCCCGGCCCGGTCGGCGCGCGGGCAGGCGGTCACCGCCCAGCCATCCGGTCACCGCGTGCACCGACCGCATCGCTGCCACCTGACCGGGTGCGCGCCAGGTGACCGCACCGCTGCGGGGTGACCGGGTGGGTGGGGTCAGCCGCGGGGCAGGCGCTGCAGCTGCTGGTCGACGAGGTCGTCGACCTGGGCGAGCGCGTCCTCGGTGTCGGCGGAGACGACCGCGACCGAGACGGTGAACGGGCCGTGCGCGCACCAGGCGAACGCGGCCGGCCCGGTCAGCCGGGTGTCCTCGGCGGGGTCCTCGACGGTCAGCGTCGCGCAGCCGTCGGGCAGGTGCTCGGGGTCGCGGTCGGGGTTGCCGCCGTAGTAATCGGTGTCGTTGCGGGCCAGGTCGTCGGCGTAGGAGGCCGCGCCGTCCGGGCCCTCGAACTGGTCGACGAAGACCGACGTCAGGTCCTCGTCGGCGCCCCAGAAGCGCTCCCACCCCCAGCGGTAGCCGTACTCGGTGAGCACCTGCTCCTCGCGGTCGGCGTCCTCGGCGTAGCCGGCGACGTCGGCCAGGGACTTGGGGCCGGCGGGCGGGTCCAGCTCGTCGTCGGGCACCTGGGGCCGCCCCGACGGCACGTCGGTGACGACCAGGTCGCCGAGGCCGTCGACGGCGCCGGGCAGCGGGCCCACGTCCGCGGTGGCGGCCGAGGTCGCCGAGCCGGGCACCGCGTCCGAGCAGCCCGTCAGCGAGGCCAGCGACACCAGCACCAGGAGGCCGCGGGAGGGGCTCACCCCTCGGCCAGCGCGCCGGCCACCAGCCGGTCGACCAGCGTCGGGTAGTCCACGCCGGAGGCGGCCCACATCCGCGGGAACATCGAGATGGGGGTGAAGCCGGGCATGGTGTTGACCTCGTTGACGACCAGCCGGTCGGCACCGGTGGCCGGGTCGGTGCCCAGGAAGAAGTCGACCCGGGCCAGCCCCCGGCAGTCCAGCGCCAGGAACGCCCGGCGGGAGACCTCCTGCACCGCGGCCGTCTGCTCGGGGGTGAGGTCGGCGGGGACGTCGAAGTCCACCGCGTCGTCGAGGTACTTCGCGTCGAAGTCGTACCAGTCGACGCCCGCGCGCAGCCGGATCTCGGCGGGCAGGCTGGTCTCGGGCAGCCCGCCGCCGACACCGGCGAGCACCCCGCACTCCACCTCGCGGCCCGGGACGGCGGCCTCGACCACGACCTTGGTGTCGACCGCGGCGGCGGTGGCCACGGCGGCGTCGAAGTCGGCCCAGTCGGCGACCTTGGTGATGCCGATGCTGGAGCCGGCGCGGGAGGGCTTGACGAACACCGGCAGGCCCAGCCGGTCGCGGTGCTCCTGGGTCAGCGCCGCCGGGTCCGTGGTCAGCGCGCCGGCGGCGTCGCGCAGCACGACGTGGTCGCCCTGCTCGATGCCGGCGGCGGTGAGCAGCTTCTTGGTGAACTCCTTGTCCATGCTCGCCGCGGAGGCGAACACGCCCGAGCCGACGTAGGGCAGGCCGCTCATCTCCAGCAGGCCCTGGATGGTGCCGTCCTCGCCGTAGGCCCCGTGCAGCACGGGGAACACGACGTCGACGTCGGTCAGCCGGCCGAAGGCCTCGCCGGGTTCGAGCACCGACAGGCCGCGCCCGCCCGGGTCGCCCACCAGGGAGACCGCCGTCCCGCCGGTGACCTCGGGCAGCCGGCCGCCCTCGATGGCCAGTGGCCCGCCGTCGTGCAGCACCCAGCCGCCCTCGCGGGTGATGCCGACCGGCACCACCTCGTAGCGGGCGGGGTCCAGCGCCGCCATCACGCTGCCCGCGGACACGCACGAGATGGCGTGCTCCGCGCTCCGTCCACCGAAGACGACGGCGACCCTGGTCCTGCGTGTCTCGGTCATCGCAGGCGACCCTATCGGGCCGGGTCAGACCAGCGTGTCCAGCGCGCGGGCGAGGTCGGCGACCACGTCCGCGGTGTCCTCGATGCCGCAGGAGAACCGCACGAACCCCTCGGCGACGGCGTCCCCGCCCCACTGCGCGCGGCGGTCGACGGTGGAGTGCACGCCGCCGAAGCTGGTCGCGGCCAGCCAGAGGTCGCTGGCCCGCACCAGGGCGTGCACCGCGGCCTCGTCGGCCAGGGTCGCCGACACCACCCCGTTCATCCGCAGCATCTGCCGGGACGCCAGCTCGAAGGAGGGGTCCCCGGGCCGACCCGGCCAGCGGACGCCGGTGACCGCCGGGTGGTCGGCGAGCAGGTCGGCGACGGCGGCCGCGGTGGTGGCCTGGCGGGCCAGCCGCAGGTCCAGCGTCGACAGCGACCGGTGCGCCAGCCAGGCGTCGAAGGCGCCCGGGCCGTTGCCGGTGCGGTCGCGCCAGGCCTTGATGCGGGTGTGCAGCGCCCGCCCCCGCTCGGTGCGCGCGGCGCTGACGTGCCCCATGAGCAGGTCGCTGTGGCCGGTCAGGGCCTTGGTGTCGGCAGCCAGCACCAGGTCCGCGCCGAGCGCGAGCGGCCGCTGCCCGAGCGGGGTCGCGGTGGTGTTGTCGACCGCGAGCACGGCACCGGAGGCCTGGGTGGCGGCGGCGACGGCGGCGATGTCGCAGACGTCGAGCTCGGGGTTGGACGGCGTCTCCAGCAGCACGAACGCCGCGCCGTCGAGGTCACCGCGGGCGGCGACCTCGGCGATCTGCAGCGTCGGGACCTGCTGCACCTCGATGCCGAACCGGGTCAGCTCGCCCTCGCCGAACGCCCGGGTCTGGTAGTAGCCGTCGCTGGGGACCACGACCCGGTCGCCCGCCCCGGCCACGGCCAGGACGGCGGCGCTGATGGCGGCCATGCCGGTGGCGAAGACCAGGCACTCCCCGCCGTCGAGGTCCCCGACCGCGCGCTCGAGCACCCGCAGCGTGGGGTGGCCGGGCCGGGCGTAGAAGTCGGTCGCGTAGGGGTCCTCGGCCAGGTGGTACGGGGCGGCGAACACCGGCGAGGGCCGCAGCGGGGCCCCCGGGGTGACCGGCTCGTCGCCGCCGCGCACGACCCGCGTGCCGTCGCCGAGCTCACTCACTCTTGGCCTCCCGGCTCATGATCTCCCGCACCATCTGCACCGGTGACTCCCCCTCATGGCACACCCGGACGACGGCCTCGGTGATGGGCACGTCGACCCCGTGGGCCTGGGCCAGGTCCAGCACCGAGCGGCAGGACTTCACGCCCTCGGCGGTCTGCCGGGTCGCCGCCACCGTCTCCTCGATGCTCATCCCCCGGCCCAGGTGCTCGCCGAACGTGCGGTTGCGCGACAGCGGGGAGGAGCAGGTCGCGACCAGGTCGCCCAGCCCGGCCAGCCCGGCGAAGGTCAGCGGGTCCGCGCCCAGCGCCTGGCCCAGCCGGGCGGTCTCGGCGAGCCCGCGGGTGATCAGGGAGGCCCGGGTGTTGTCGCCGAACCCGAGCCCCTCGGCCACGCCGGCGGCCAGCGCGATGACGTTCTTCACCGCCCCGCCCAGCTCGCAGCCCACGACGTCGGGGTTGGTGTAGGGCCGGAAGTAGCGGGTGTGGCAGGCGGCCTGCAGGGCCTCGGCCCGGTCGGTGTCGGCGCAGGCGATGACCGTCGCCGAGGGCTGCTCCTCGGCGATCTCGCGGGCCAGGTTGGGCCCGCTGAGCACCGCGACCCGGTCGGGGTGGGCGCCGGTGACCTCGCAGACCACCTCGCTCATCCGCCGCGTGGTGCCCAGCTCGATGCCCTTCATGAGCGACAGCAGGGTGGCGTCGGCGGGCACCAGGTGGGCCCAGTCGGCGAGGTTCTCGCGCAGCGACTGCGACGGGATCGACAGCACCACCAGGTCCGCGCCGTCCAGGGCCCGGGCGGCGTCGTCGGTGGCGGTGACGCCGTCGGGCAGCCGGACGCCGGGCAGGTAGTCGGCGTTCTCCCGGTCGGCGGTGATCGCGGCGGCGAGCTCGGGCCGTCGGGCGAAGAGGGTGACCTCGGAGCCGGCGTCGGCGAGCACCTTGGCGAACGTCGTCCCCCAGCTGCCCGCGCTGAGCACCGCCGCCCGGGCCACGGCGCGGGTCACGCGGCGCCCGCCGACCCGGGCAGGTCGCCCGCGGTGCGGCCCGGCCGCGGGTGCACCGCCACCGGCGGGGTGGTGCCGCGGACCTCGCCCAGCTGGGCGCGGACCCGGCCCATCATCCGGTCGGTGGCCTCGCGCAGCAGGTCGGCGGTGATCGGCCGGCCCTCGCGCACCTGGGCGCGCAGGTCGGAGAGGTCGACCGGCTCCCCGACCAGGTAGTCGGCCCGGGTGCGCAGCCGCAGGTGCAGCTGCTTGGTGTGGTAGTCGTGCACCCGCTGCGGGCCCCACTGCGCCAGCGGGACGACGACGGCGTCGCTGGTCAGCGCCAGGCGCGCGGCGCCGGTGCGCGGCTGCATGGGCCACCAGTCGGGGTCGCGGGTGACCGAGCCCTCGGGGTAGATCACCACGGCCTCGCCGTCGGCCAGCGCCTGCTCGGCGGCCCGCATGGAGCTCTGCGCCGCGGAGGTGCCGCGGTGCACCGGGATCTGGCCGGCCGACCGCAGGATGGTGCCGGCCAGGCCCTTGAACACCGCGTCCTTGGCGAGGAACCGGGGCACGCGGCCGGCGTCGTAGAGCAGCATCGCGCAGGCCAGCGGGTCCAGCACCGACACGTGGTTGGCGACCACCAGGACGCCGCCGGTGGCCGGGATCCGCTCGGCGTGCCGCAGCCGGAGGTCGTAGAGCAGGCCCGCGACCGGCCAGACCACGTACAGGCACATCCGCAGCGACCAGGTCAGCGGTGGGCGCGGCCGCCACCGCCGGCGCGGCCACCGGCTGCCCGGGGCGACGTCGGAATCCACCCGGTCAGTCTGCCCCGTTCCCCCGCACCGACCGGCAGCAACCCGCGCCGCGCGGCTCAGCCGCCCCCGCCGCCTCCCCCGCCCAGCATCCAGGAGTGGCGGTTGACCGCGCCCCGGGCGTCGCCCGGCGACGCCCCGGGGTCGACGGCGTAGAAGCCGGCGCGGCGCCGCCGCAGTCCCCGGACCAGCAGGGCGACCAGCGCGACCACCACCAGGACGACGACCGCAGCCACCATGGGCGCACCGTAGGGCCTGGTCGGGCCGGGGGCGAGGGCGTTCACCCACAGTTCACCCGGCACCGTGTGGGAGCGTGGGGACGTGCAGCGCTGGTCGGTCGTCGTCCCCGCCAAGCGGCTGGCCGTGGCGAAGACCCGGCTCGGCCCGACCGGCACCCGCGCTGCCCACGAGGACCTGGTGCTGGCCATGCTGGGCGACACCCTCGACGCGGTGGCCGGCTGCGCCGCGGTGGGCTCGGCCTGGGTGGTCACCGACGACCCGCGCGCCGCGGCGGTGGCCGCCGCGGCCGGTGCCCGGGTGCTGGCCGACCCGCCGGCCGGGGGGCTGGACGCCGCCCTCCGCCACGGCGCCGCCGCCGCCGGGAACCCGCTGGTGGCGACCCTGCACTCGGACCTGCCCGCGCTGCGCGCGGACGAGCTCGCGGCCGCGCTGGGGGCCGCGGCCGCCCACCGGCGGTCCTTCGTGGCCGACGCCGAGGGCACCGGGACGACGCTGCTGGCGGTCACCGACGGCCTCCTGGAGCCGGCCTTCGGGCCCGGCTCCGCGGCCGCGCACACGGCGTCCGGGGCGGTGGCCCTGCCCGGCGGCTGGCCGGGCCTGCGGCGCGACGTCGACACCCCCGCGCACCTCGCCGAGGCCCAGCGGCTGGGCACCGGACCGCGCACCCGGGCGGCGCTGCGCCCGGCCTGCGCGTGATCACCGGCCGTTCACCGGCGTAGGCCAAGATGTCGGGGTGCCCGACACGCCGACCGAGACGGCTCCCCCCGCCCCGCAGCACCCCGACCGCTTCCTGAACCGGGAGCTGTCCTGGCTGGACTTCAACGCCCGCGTGCTGGAGCTGGCCGAGGACGAGGGCGCCCCGCTGCTGGAGCGGGTGAAGTTCCTGGCGATCTTCGCCAGCAACCTCGACGAGTTCTACATGGTGCGCATCGCCGGGCTCAAGCGCCGGCAGAGCACCGGTCTCACCGTCCGCTCCCCCGACGGGCTGACCATCCGCGAGCAGCTGGCGCGCATCTCTGACCGCACGCAGGAGCTCGTCGCCCGGCACGCCGGGGTCTTCGTCGACGACGTGCTGCCGCGGCTGGAGGAGAACGGCATCCGGATCGTGCACTGGGACCAGGTCGGCGACGGCGAGTCGATGCGGCTGCGCGAGTACTTCCGCGACCAGGTCTTCCCGGTGCTCACCCCGCTGGCCGTCGACCCCGCGCACCCCTTCCCCTACATCTCGGGCCTGTCGCTGAACCTGGCGGTGTCGGTGCGCGACCCCGAGACGGGGGCACCGCGCTTCGCCCGCGTCAAGGTGCCCGACAACGTGCCGCGCTTCGTCCCGGTGCACACCGAGGACGACCAGTCGGTCTACCTGCCGCTGGAGGACCTCATCTCCGCGCACATCGGGCAGCTGTTCCCCGGCCTGGACGTCATCGACCAGCACGTCTTCCGGGTGACCCGCAACGCCGACGTCGAGGTCGAGGAGGACCGCGACGAGGACCTGCTGCAGGCGCTGGAGCGGGAGCTGCAGCGCCGCCGGTTCGGCCCCGCCGTCCGGCTCGAGGTCACCGACTCGATGGACCCGCAGATCCTCGACGTCCTCATGCACGAGCTCGAGGTGTCCCCCACCGACGTGCTGCACGTGCCGGGCCTGCTCGACCTCGCCTCGCTCATGGCGCTGTACGGGCTGGACCGGCCCGAGCTGAAGGACGAGCCCTTCGTGCCGGGCACGCACCCGCGGCTCTCCGACGGCGAGAGCCCCAAGAGCGTGTTCGCCACCCTGCGCGAGGGCGACGTGCTGCTGCACCACCCCTACGACTCCTTCGCCACCAGCGTGCAGCGCTTCATCGAGCAGGCCGCGGCCGACCCGAACGTGCTGGCGATCAAGCAGACCCTCTACCGCACCTCGGGTGACTCCCCGATCGTGCAGGCGCTCATCGAGGCGGCCGAGGCCGGCAAGCAGGTCGTCGTCCTGGTGGAGATCAAGGCCCGCTTCGACGAGGAGGCCAACATCAGCTGGGCCAAGACGCTGGAGCGCGCCGGCTGCCACGTCGTCTACGGCCTGGTGGGCCTGAAGACGCACTGCAAGACCGCGCTGGTGGTCCGCCGGGAGAACGGCGTCCTGCGGCGGTACTGCCACATCGGCACCGGCAACTACAACCCCAAGACCGCGCGCATCTACGAGGACCTCGGCATCCTGACCGCCGACCCGCGCGTCGGTGCCGACCTGACCGACCTGTTCAACACCCTCACCGGCTACTCCCGGCAGACCACCTACCGGTCGCTGCTGGTGGCCCCGCACGGCATCCGGGCCGGGCTGCTGGAGAAGATCCGCCGCGAGGCGCGGCACGCCGCCGAGGGCCGGCCGTCCGGGATCCGGATCAAGGTGAACTCCCTCGTCGACGAGGAGCTGATCGACGCCCTCTACGAGGCCTCGGCCGCCGGGGTGCCGGTGGAGCTGTGGATCCGCGGCATCTGCGCGCTGCGGCCGGGGGTGCCGGGCCTGTCGGAGAACATCCGGGTGCGCTCGATCGTGGGCCGGTTCCTGGAGCACTCCCGGGTCATCCACGTCGCCAACGACGGGACGCCGGAGTGGTGGCTGGGCAGCTCGGACCTCATGCACCGCAACCTGGACCGCCGCGTGGAGGTCCTGCTCCGGGTGGGCGACCAGCACGCCGCCGACCAGCTGCAGCGGATGTTCGACGGCGCGATGGCCGACGACGTCCGCAGCTTCCAGCTCGGCGCGGACGGCCGCTGGACGCAGACCGGGGAGCACGACTTCCAGGCGCGGGTCATGGCCGGTGAGCTCGCTGGCTGAGCGCCTGCAGCCGGCCGCCGGCGGCGCCGTCTGGCGGACGGGCCCCGGCGGGGTGCTGGAGACCGCCGTGGTGCACCGGCCCAAGTACGACGACTGGTCGCTGCCGAAGGGCAAGCTGGACGACGGGGAGCACCCGCTGCAGGCCGCCGTGCGCGAGGTCGGCGAGGAGACCGGGCTGGCCGTGGCGGTCGGGCGGCGCAGCGTGCAGACCCGCTACGCCCACAAGCACGGCCCCAAGCGGGTCGACTACTGGACGATGCAGCACGTGGCCGGTGAGTTCGCGGTCAACGACGAGGTCGACGAGCTGCGCTGGCTGCCGGTGCCGGAGGCCTCCCAGCTGGTCACCCACCCGCACGACGCCGCGGTGCTGGCCGACCTGGCCCGCACCGACGTGCCGCGCACGCCCAGCCTGCTGCTGGTCCGGCACGCCAGCGCCGGGGAGCGCGGCGACTTCGCCGGGCCGGACGACGAGCGCCCGCTGGACGCCCGGGGCCGGGCGCAGGCCGCCCGGCTGGCGCAGGTGCTCCCCGCCTTCGGCCCCACCGAGGTGCTCGCCGCGCCACCGGTGCGCTGCGCGCAGACGATGGCCCCGCTGGCCCGGGCGCTGGGCCTGGAGGTCGGCAGCGTCCCGGAGCTGGGCGAGGACGGCTTCGGCGACGACCCGCAGGCCGGCATCGACCGGGTGGAGGCCTGGCTGGAGCAGCGCCGCGGGCCCGGCGTCACGGTGGTCTGCAGCCAGGGCGGGGCGATCCCGTCGGTGCTGATGGCGCTGGGCGTGCGGTTCCCGGGCACGACGGGGTCGCTGTGGCCGCCGGCGGCGAAGGGCAGCGTGTGGGTGCTGGGCGGTCGGCCCGGCCGGCTGCTGGCCGACTACTACCGCGACTTCCCCGCCGACCCCGACGCCTGACGGCGCCGGACCAGCCACACCACCGCCCCGACGACGGCGAGGCCCAGCAGGACCGGGACGACCCGCACCAGCAGGTTCGGCCCGTCCTCGGGCGCGGTGGCGGCGGCCTCGCTGGGCTCGGCCGGGCTCGGCGCGGCGCTCGGGGCGACGCTCGGGGTGACGGGGGCCCGGGTCGTCGTCGGCGCCTGGGTGGTGGGCACGGGGCCGGCGTAGGTGAAGACGTAGCTGCCCTCGAGCCGGTGGCCGTCGGCGGAGGTGACCGCCCAGGTGACGGTGTGCGCGCCGGTCGCGGTGGGGGTGACGGGGGCGGTGACGGCGCTGCCGTCGGCGGTGGCCGCCGCGGTGCCCACCGGGGCGCCGTCCGGGCCGGTGACGACGACGTCGGGGCCCCGGACCGTGCCGCTGAAGGTGAGCACGACCGCCGCGAGCGGGTCGGTCACCGTGGCGCCCTCGGCGGGCGCGGTGCTGCTCAGGCCGGAGTGGGCGGCGGCGCTGCCGGCGCCGAGCAGCCACAGCGGCAGGGCGAGCAGGCCGAGCAGCAGGGCGCGGGGGCGGTGGGTCACAGGGGTCCTCTCCTGGGTGTCACCTGTGCAGTCGCCCCCGCCGCCCTGCTGGTTCCCGTCAGACCGGGGTGGTGGTCGGCTTCCAGGAGGGGCGCTGCGCCTCGTAGGCGTCGATGTCGGCGAGGTGCCGCTCGGTGAGGCCGATGTCGTCCAGGCCCTCGAGCAGCCGCCAGCGGGTGTAGTCGTCGATCTCGAACCCGACGGTCCGGTCGGCCCAGCGGACCTCCCGGGCCTCCAGGTCGACGGTCACCGGCAGCGCCGGGTCGGCCTCGCAGGCGTCCTGCAGCGCCGCGACGTCCTCGGCCGGCAGCACCACCGTGAGCAGGCCGGACTTGGTCGAGTTGTTGCGGAAGATGTCGGCGAACCGCGGGCTGATCACCACCCGGAAGCCGCCGTCCAGCAGAGCCCAGTTGGCGTGCTCGCGGGAGGAGCCGGTGCCGAAGTCGGGGCCGGCGACCAGGATCGAGGCGTCGGCGTACTCGGGCTTGTTGAGCACGAAGTCCGGCTCGTTGGTGCGCCAGGCGACGAACAGGCCGTCCTCGAAGCCGGTGCGGGTGATCCGCTTGAGGTACTCGGCCGGGATGATCTGGTCGGTGTCGACCGCGCTGCGGCGCAGCGGGGCGGCGGTGCCGGTGTGGGTGGTGAAGGCGTCCATCAGGCACTGACCTCCTGCAGGTCGGCCGGGGCGGTGAGCTTCCCGGTGAGGGCGGTGGCGGCGGCGACGGCGGGCGAGACCAGGTGGGTGCGCCCGCCCTTGCCCTGCCGGCCCTGGAAGTTGCGGTTGGACGTCGACGCCGACCGCTCCCCGGGCTGCAGCTGGTCGGGGTTCATGCCCAGGCACATCGAGCAGCCCGCGCCCCGCCACTCGGCACCGGCGGCGGTGAAGACGGCGTCCAGGCCCTCGGCCTCGGCCTGCTGCTTGACCCCGATCGAGCCGGGGACGACGAGCATCCGGGTGTCGGCGGCGACCTTCCTGCCGCGCAGCAGCTCGGCGGCCACCCGCAGGTCCTCGATGCGGCCGTTGGTGCACGAGCCGAGGAAGACGGTGTCGACGGGGATCTCGCGCATCGGGGTGCCGGCGGTCAGGCCCATGTAGGCCAGTGCGTCCTCGGCCGCCCGGCGGTCGGTCTCGTCGGCGAAGTCGGCCGGGTCGGGGACCGCGCCGCTGATCGGCAGGCCCTGGCCGGGGTTGGTGCCCCAGGTGACGTAGGGGGTCAGCGACGCGGCGTCGATGACGACCTCGCGGTCGAACTCGGCGTCGTCGTCGGTGCGCAGCTCGCGCCACGCGGCGACGGCGGCGTCCCACTCGGCGCCCTGCGGCGAGTGCTCGCGACCGCGCAGGTACTCGAACGTGGTCTCGTCGGGGGCGATGAGGCCCGCGCGGGCGCCGGCCTCGATCGACATGTTGCAGATCGTCATCCGGGACTCCATGGACAGCGCCTCGATGGCGGTGCCCCGGTACTCGACGACGTGGCCCTGGCCGCCGTTGGTCCCGATCTCGGCGATCACGGCCAGGATGATGTCCTTCGCGCTGACGCCGGCGGGGAGCTCGCCGTCGACCCGCACCGACATCTGCTTGGCGGGGCGCTGGGGCAGCGTCTGGGTGGCCAGCACGTGCTCGACCTCGCTGGTGCCGATGCCGAAGGCCAGCGCGCCGAAGGCGCCGTGGGTGGAGGTGTGGCTGTCGCCGCACACGATGGTCATGCCGGGCTGGGTCAGGCCCAGCTGCGGGCCGATGACGTGCACGATGCCCTGGTCCCGGGTGCCCATGGGCGCCTGCCGGATGCCGAACTCCGCGGTGTTCTTCCGCAGCGCCTCGACCTGCGCGCGGCTGACCGGGTCGGCGATGGGGGCCAGCAGGTCGGTGGTGGGGACGTTGTGGTCCTCGGTCGACATGGTCAGGTCCGGCCGGCGGACGGTGCGCCCGGCCGCGCGGAGACCGTCGAAGGCCTGCGGGCTGGTGACCTCGTGCACCAGGTGCAGGTCGATGTAGAGCAGGTCCGGCTCGCCCTCGGTGCGTCGCACCACGTGCTGCTCGTAGACCTTCTGCGCCAGGGTCCGTCCCACGGCTGCGCCTCCTCCGGCTCGTTTGCATTCCCATTCAGTGGGATGCAAGTATCAGCTCGTGGGACAGCCTAACCCCGTCGGCGTGCTGGACAAAGCGGTCTCGATCCTGCACGCCGTCGCCGACGACCCGGCCACGCTCGCCGAGCTCGTGGAGCGCACCGGACTGCCGCGGGCGACCGCGCACCGGCTCGCCGTCGCGCTCGAGGGGCACCGGCTCGTGCGCCGCCGTCCCGACGGGTCGTGGGCGCCCGGCCCCGCGCTGGCCGAGCTCGGCCGGGGCAGCCGGGACCGCGCCGACCAGCTCGCCGAGGCCGCGACCCGGCACCTGGTCACCCTGCGCGACGCCAGCGGCGAGAGCGCGCAGTTCTACGTCCGCGACGGCGCCGCGCGGGTGTGCGTGGCCGCCGCCGAGCGGCTCACCGGGCTCCGGGACACCGTGCCGGTGGGTGCGCGGCTGCCGATGACAGCGGGCTCGGCGGCACACGCGCTGCTGGCCTTCGCGCCCGCCGAGGAGGTCACGCCGCTGCTGCAGTCGGCCTCCTTCACCGCCCGCACACTGCTGGACGTCCGCCGCCGCGGCTGGGCGCACAGCGTGGCCGAGCGCGAGCCCGGGGTGGCCTCGCTGTCGGCACCGGTGCGGGACGGCGCCGGCGGGGTGCTGGGCGCGGTGTCGGTGTCGGGGCCGGTGGAGCGGCTGGGCCGCCGCCCGAGCCCGGAGGTCGTCGGCGCGGTGCTCGACGCCGCGCACGCGATCGGCCGCACCGCCCGCTGACCGCCCCGCCGACCGCCCCGCCGGCCGCCCCGCCGGCGGGCGTCAGCTGACGCTCGGCGACCACTTCTGGCCCGGAGTGGTCGATGAGCGTCGGACGACGGTCGACCGGGGGTCAGCGAGGGCGGCGGCCGACGAGGAGGGCCTGCGGGCGGGCCCTCCACAGCGGCGGGAGGCGGAGCTCCACCACGGGCTCGAGCCCGGCGCCCGCCAGCACGGAGGCCATCTCCTGCGGCTGCCACAGGTAGGTCGTCCACCCGACGCCCTCGACCCCGTAGGCGTCCGTCCGCTGCACCTCGCCGTCCCCGACGTGGGTGCCCCACGCGAGCTGGCCGCCGGGCACCAGCGCCTCAGCCAGCACGGCCAGCACCGACGCCACCGACGCGCGCGGCAGGTGGAACAGCGACCACCAGGCCAGCACCCCGCCCAGTGACCCGGGCGCGGGCCCGAGCTCCGTGGCCGAGGCGACCTCGAAGCGCAGCTGCGGGTGGGCACTGCGCGCGTGCTCGACCATGCGCGGGGACAGGTCGACCCCCGAGACGTCCACCCCCAGCCCGGCCAGGTGCGCCGACACCTGCCCCGGGCCGCACCCGACGTCCAGCACCGGCCCCAGGTCGCGGACCTCCTCGGCGAACGCGGCCAGCGCGGCCCGCAGCCACGGGTGCGCGCCGAGGTCCCCGGCCTGCATCCCGACGTAGGCGTCGGCGACCCGGTCGTAGGACGCGCGCAGGTCGCCGAGCTCGGTCACGCGACCCGGTGCGCGCCCGGCGAGGGGACGACGACGAAGGTGCGGTAGCTGCCACCCGCCGGCTGGACGGCGGCCGTCACCGCCTCCAGGTCGCCGGTCTCCACCAGCACGATCGCCGACCCGCCGAAGCCGCCGCCGACCATCCGCGCGCCGTGCGCACCGGCGGCCAGGGCGGTGTCGACCACCGCGTCCAGCTCGGGGGTGGAGATCTCGAAGTCGTCGCGCAGCGACACGTGCCCGGCGGTCAGCACCGGGCCGATCGCCCGCGGGTCGCCGCCGTCGGTCAGCATCCGCACGACCTCCAGCACCCGGGCGTTGTCGGTCACGATGTGCCGGGCGCGCCGGCGCAACAGCTCGTCGGCCATGCCCTCGACGTCCTCGACGGTGGCGTCGCGCAGCGCGGGGACGCCGAGCGCGGCCGCGGCGGCCTCGCACTCCCGCCGCCGGTCGCCGTAGCCGCCGTCGGCGTGCGAGTGCGTGTGGCCGGTGTCGACCACCAGCAGCGCCAGCCCGGCCGCGGCCAGGTCCAGGGGCACCTGCTGCCGGCTGCGGTCACGGGTGTCCAGGAACAGCGCGTGCCCGGCCTGGCACAGCAGCGACGCCGACTGGTCGAGGATCCCGGTGGGCGCCCCGACGAAGTCGTTCTCCGCCCGCCGGGCGACGTCGACCAGGGCGTCGACCGGCAGCTCGGGCCGCAGCAGGTCGCGCAGCGCCAGCGCCACCGAGCAGGTGACCGCCGCCGAGGAGGACAGCCCGGCGCCGGCGGGGACGTCGCCGTCCACCAGCACCGAGAGGCCGCCGGGCAGGTCGAACTGCTCGGCCACGCCGGCCACGTAGCCGGCCCAGCCGGCCGGGTTGCCGGCCCGCACCTCGGCCATCGGCAGCTCCACGACCGACCCGAGCTGCTGCACCGAGGCGATGCGCAGCAGGCCGTCGGTGCGCCGGCCGACCGAGGCCAGCACCCGGTGCGGCAGGGCCACCGGCAGCACGTAGCCGTCGTTGTAGTCGGTGTGCTCGCCGATCACGTTGGCCCGGCCGGGCGCCTGCCACACGCCCTCGGGGGCGGTGCCGAAGACCTCGTCGAAGGTGCTCACGGCAGGACCACCGCCCGCAGCGCCTCGGCCGCGCCCTCGGGCGAGGTGTCGGACACGAAGGCACCCATGCCCGACTCCGAGCCGGCCAGGTACTTCAGCTTCCCGGGGGCGCGGCGGAAGCTGAACAGCTGCAGGTGCAGCCACCACTCCTCGCGCCCGGCGTGCACCGGGGCCTGGTTCCAGGAGGAGATGTAGTTCATCGGCTCGTCGAACCGGTGCGCGAAACGGCCCAGCACGTCCAGGTACACCTCGACGAAGGCGTCGCGCTCCTCGTCGGTCAGCGCGGCGACGTCGGGCACCCGGCGGTGCGGGAACAGCTGCAGCTCGTACGGCCAGCGCGCCGCGGCCGGCACGAACGCCGTCCAGTGGTCGTTGGCCGCGACCACCCGCGGGCCCGAGCGCTCGGCGGCGAGCACGTCGGCGAACAGGTCGCCCTCGTAGGCGCCCACCTGCCCGAGGATGCGCTGCACCCGGGGGGCGAGGAACGGGTAGGCGTAGACCTGCCCGTGCGGGTGCGACAGCGTCACCCCGATCTCCTCGCCGTGGTTCTCGAACAGGTAGACCTGCTCGACGCCCGGCAGCGCGGACAGCGCCTGCGTGCGGTGCGCCCAGGCATCGACGACCAGTCGGGCGCGGTCGCGGCCGAGGTCGGCGAAGGACCGGTCGTGGTCGCTGGTGAACACGATGACCTCGCAGCGCCCCTCCCCCGGCCGCAGCGTCACCAGCGGGTTGCCCTCGGCGTGCACGGGGACGTCCCGGTCGACCTCGGTGGACAGCGACGGGAAGCGGTTCTCGAAGACCGCGACCTCGTAGTCGGCCTCGGGCACCTCGGTCGCCCGGCCCGGGGTCGAGGGGCACAGCGGGCACTGGTCGGCCGGTGGCAGGAAGGTGCGGGTCTGCCGGTGCGCGGCGATGACCACCCACTCCCCCAGCAGCGGGTCCCAGCGGACCTGGGAGGCGGTCGCCACCGGCGGCAGCTCCCGCGGGTCGACGGCCTCCCGGGGCGTGGGGACGGCGTCGAAGTAGACGATCTCGCGGCCGTCCGCGAGGTGCCGGGTGGTGCTGATCACGATTGTGAACGTTAACAGCCCCACCCGGCCGCGACTCAGATCGTCGAGACCGACCCGCTGTCGACCCGGTAGTTGCTGCCGTTGACGAAGCTGGCGCGCTCCGAGCAGAGGAACGCGATGACCGCGGCGACCTCCTCGACCCGGCCGCGGCGGCCCAGCTCCATGCCCGGCCGCTCCTCCTCCAGGAAGGACTCCACGGCCTCGTCGAAGCTGGTTCCGTTCTCGTCGGCCCGCTTCTCCATCATCTTGTCCGTCATCGGCGAGGCGATGAACGCCGGCGAGACCGCGTTGACCAGCAGGCCGTCCGAGCCGTAGGTCTTCGACAGCCCCTTGACCAGCGAGAGGACGGCGGCCTTGGCCGCGCAGTAGGGCAGCTCGTCGACGTAGGGCTGGACGGCGTCCTCGCTGGCCAGCAGGACGACGCGGCCCCAGCCGTTGGCCCGCATGCCGTCGACGAAGGCGCGCACCACCCGGACCGCGGCGAAGAAGTCGATCTCCAGGGTGTCCCGCCAGCCCTGCTCGTCGATCTCGTGGAACAGGCCCTGGGCGCCGGTGATCCCGGCCGCGTTCACCAGGATGTGCGGGTCGCCGATGGCCTCGGTGACCGCCGCCTTCAGCCGCTCCACGTCGGCGGCGTCGGTGAGGTCGGCGGCCACCGCGGTGACGTCGCCGCCGAGCTCGGCGGCGGCCTTCTCCAGGGCCTCGGCGTCCTGGTCGCTGATCACCACCTTCACCCCCTCGGCGAGCAGGAGGCGGGCGGTCTCCTTGCCGATGCCGGAGTCGGCTCCGGTGATGAGGGCAGTGCGTCCGGTGATGCCGAGGTCCACGAGTTTCTCCCGAGGTCTGCGCGCCCAGGGTGGGCGCGTCCGGGGGCTCGGTGCCCCCGGACGCAGGGGGCTCAACCCTGGGTGCTCACCCCTTCGCGGCGACCTCGGCCTGGTAGCGCTCGGTCATCGTCGCCACCGCCTGCAACTGGGCGGCCGCGTAGTCCTCGCGCTTGCCCGCGGCCCGCTCCTTGGCCTGCTGGGTGGCCTGCGCATGGGTGACCTGGCCGCCCTGGAAGTGCGGGAACACGTGCTGGGCGATGAGCTCGTAGGAGCGCCGGGTGGCCTCGGGGTTGGCCCACTCGTGCGCCAGCAGCAGCATCGCACCGAACCCGCCGGACTGGTCCCACAGCTTCTGCACCTGGGCGCGGGCGTCCTCGACCGTGCCGATCGCACCGATCCCGGCGTCGTTGATGAAGTCGATCATCTCCTTGACGTCGCCGCCCTCGACCGCCATCTGCGGGAACGCCGCGGTCTTCTGGAAGTACCGGAACCACTGCTCGATGCCGAACTGCACGTCGGCGTAGGCCTGCTCCCGGGTCTCGGCCACGTGCATGAGCCCGACCAGCCGCCAGTCGCGGCGGGACACCGTCTGCCCGTGCGCCGCCGCCCGCTCCTCCACCACGCCCCAGTGGTGGGCGAGCGCGTCGAAGCCGTCCGCCGACAGCGTGGCGCCCACCGACAGCAACCCGACGCCGTGCGTGCCGGCCTGCCGGGGGCCGGTGGGCGAGGCGACCGCGGCGACGGCGACGTCGAAGAGCGGCTCGCTGTAGGGGCGCAGGTGCAGCCGGGCGTCGACGAGGGTGTGCGTGCGGGTGGTCGCGGTGACCGTCTCGCCGTGCAGCAGCCGCATGATGATGTCGAGGTTCTCGGCCAGCAGCTCCCGGGTGGCCGTGGGGTCCAGGCCCAGCATCATCGAGTCGGTGGGCAGCGAGCCCGGCCCGCAGCCCAGCATCACCCGGCCGCGGGTGAGGTGGTCCAGCAGCACCATGCGCTCGGCCACCCAGAGCGGGTTGTGGTAGCTGATCGAGGTCACCCCGGTGCCCAGCTTGATGCGCTTCGTGCGCTCGGCGGCCGCCGCGATGAAGATCTCCGGCGAGGCGATGATCTCGCTGCCGGCGGAGTGGTGCTCCCCGATCCAGGCCTCGTCGTAGTCCAGCCGGTCGAGGTGGGCGACGAGCTCGAGGTCGCGCTGCAGCGCGGTCGTGGGGTTCTCCCCGGCCGGGTGGAACGGGGCCAGGAAGATGCCGAACCGGAGCCTGCTCATGGACGCCTCCGCGCTGAGGGTGGGTGAGACCTCGATCACAGCCCACCGCGCAGGCGGCGTCAACGCACGTGCAACGCGGAGGACCCCCGGCCCTGGTGGGCCGGGGGTCCTCGTGGTGTAGCCCCGAAGGGATTCGAACCCTCGCTACCGCCGTGAGAGGGCGGCGTCCTGGGCCGCTAGACGACGGGGCCAGAACTTCAGTGCAGATAGTACAGAGGAGGTGGAGCGTTCCTCGCTGGGGTACCAGGACTCGAACCTAGACTAACGGAACCAGAAACCGTCGGGCTGCCAATTACCCCATACCCCATGGGCTGTGCTGTTGTGCGGGCCTCTCGGCGCCGTCGGAGACACTACCCGATGCCCGGACGGCGTTCACGCACCCCCCTCCCGGGACCACCGCGCGTCGGGCTCGGGCGCGGTGGCGACCGGTGCCTGCGGCGGCAGCGGCGGGGCCGGCACCCAGGTCGGCTGCCAGGCCACCGGCGCCCGGCGCAGGTCGACCGCCGGGCTGCGCAGCTCCGGCTGCAGGGTCCGCCGGGCCCGGGCCACCAGCAACACGTAGGCCCCCATCGCCACCACGTCCAGCAGCGTGATGAGCAGCGCGGTGCCGAAGGACAGCGGCAGCGCCGTGCCGGTGTCACCGCCCAGCGCCCCGGCCAGGACGAACACCACGACGTTGTTGACCGCGTGCAGCACGATCGCCGCCTCCAGCCCGCCGGTGAGCCGGGTGACCCAGGAGGCCGCCAGGCCGAAGACGAACCGGTCGAAGAACGTGAGGACGTCGGGCGGGGCGTGCGCGGCGGAGAACAGCGCCGCGGTCGCGACGGCGGCGACGACCGCGCCGGTGCGCTCGGTCCGGAACCAGGCCGCGACGGTCTGGCTGAGGTACCCGCGGAAGACGAACTCCTCGGCCGCCGACTGCAGCGGCGTGGTCAGCAGGACCACGACCAGCAGCCAGACGTAGCTGCCGTCGGGCCCGCTGACGGAGACGGGCCCGTCGATGAGCGACAGGCCGATGGTTACCACGACGCCGACGCCGACGGTGGCCAGCGCCCGCCACGTGAGCGGCCGCAGCAGCCGCCAGCGGATGCGTCCGCGGACCGAGCCCGACCAGCCCCGGCCCATGCCGTGCGCGACCGCCCACGACGCCCAGACGATCGGGATGGCCACGATCAGCGAGGCGTTGGTGAGCAGCAGGACACCGGGGTCGACCAGGTCGAGCAGGTCGGCGACCGGCACCACCCCGGTCAGCAGCACGACGAACACCACCAGGACGGCGGCCACGGCGTACAGGACGGCGAACAGCAGCAGGCCCAGCAGCGGACGCCACCACGCCCAGTCGCGGGCGCGCATCAGCCAGGCGTAGGGCTGCGGGGTGTCGAAGGGCGGCGCCCCGGGCGGGGTGACCGGCCGTCCCGCGGCCGGCGGGGGCGGGAGGACGGGCGGGGGCGGGGCGGGCACCCACGACCGCGGCACCTGGGGCTGTGCACCCCAGGGCCGCGTGGGCGGCGGACCGCCGTAGGACCACCCCGGCCCGGTCACCGCGCCGCGACCTCCCGGGCGGCGGCCAGCCGGGCCAGCGAGGCCTCGCGGCCCAGCAGCTCCATCGACTCGTACAGCGGCGGGCTGACGGTCCGGCCGCTGATCGCCACCCGGACCGGGCCGAAGGCCTGGCGGGGCTTGCGGCCCAGCTCCTCGACCAGCGCCTGCTTCAGCGCCGCCTCGACGGCCTCCGTCGTCCACTCCGGGAGGGCGGTCAGCGCCGCCGTGGCGGCGTCGAGCACCTCGACGGCGTCGGGGCCGGTGAGCTGCTTGGCCACCGCGGCCTCGTCGTACTCGGGCTGCTCGCGGAACAGGAAGCCCAGCAGGCCAACCGCCTCCGACAGCACGACCATGCGCTCCTGGGCCAGCGGCGCGATGGTGTCCAGCACCCGCTGCTGTTCGGGGGTCGGGGTGGGGTCGACCAGCCCCGCGTCGGCCAGGTAGGGGGTGACCCGGGCGACGAACTCCTCGACCGGCAGCGCGCGCAGGTGGGTGGCGTTGATCGCCTCGGCCTTCTTCAGGTCGAAGCGGGCCGCGTTGGGGCTGACCCGGCGGACGTCGAAGGCCTCGACCAGCTCGGCGGGTGAGAACACGTCGCGGTCGTCGGCGATCGCCCAGCCCAGCAGCGCCAGGTAGTTGACCAGGCCCTCGGGCAGGAAGCCGCGCTCGCGGTAGAGGTCGAGGTTGGACGTGGGGTCGCGCTTGGACAGCTTCTTGTTGCCCTCGCCCATCACCAGCGGCAGGTGGCCGAAGCGGGGGGCGCCCTGGGCGAGGCCGACGTCGGTGAGCGCGGTGTAGAGCGCGAGCTGGCGGGGGGTGGAGGAGAGCAGGTCCTCGCCGCGCAGCACGTCGGTGATGCCCATCAGGGCGTCGTCGACCGGGTTGACCAGGGTGTACAGCGGCTGGCCGCCGGCCCGGGCGAGCACGAAGTCGGGGACGGCACCGGCGGCGAAGGTGACCTCGCCGCGGACCAGGTCGTCCCAGGACAGGTCGGTGTCGGGCATCCGCAGCCGCAGCACCGGCTGGCGGCCCTCGGCGCGGAAGGCGGCCTTCTGCGCCTCGGTGGTCTCCCGGTCGGCGCCGTCGTAGCCCTGCTTGGGGTCCTGCCCGGCGGCGACCCGGCGGGCGGCGACCTCCTCGGGGGTGGAGAAGGACTCGTAGGCGTGCCCGGCCTCGAGCAGCTCGGCCAGCACGTCGCGGTAGACCTCCCCGCGCTCGGACTGCCGGTACGGGCCGTGCGGGCCGCCGACCTCGGGGCCCTCGTCCCACTCCAGGCCCAGCCAGCGCAGGCTGTCGAGCAGGTGGCGGTAGGACTCCTCGGTGTTGCGCGCCTCGTCGGTGTCCTCGATGCGGAAGACGAACTGCCCACCGGTGTGCTTGGCGTAGGCCCAGTTGAACAGGGCGGCGCGCATGACGCCGACGTGCACCGTGCCCGTGGGCGAGGGGCAGAAGCGCGTGCGGACGGGGGTGCTCATCGGGCGGTGGACGTCGTGTCCGCGCCGGTGACGGAGTTGGTCAGCTCGCCCAGGCCCTCGATGGCGACGGTGACCGAGCCACCGGCGCGCAGCGGGCCGACGCCGGCCGGGGTGCCGGTGAGCACGACGTCGCCGGGCAGCAGCGTCATGACCTGGGAGATGTAGGAGATCAGCGTCGGGATGCCGAACAGCAGCTGGCTGGTGCGGCCGTCCTGGCGCAGCTCGCCGTCGACGGTGCAGGTGACCTGCAGGTCGGCGGGGTCCTTGCCGATGCCGGGCAGGTCGGTCTCGATCCAGGGGCCGATCGGGCAGAAGGAGTCGAAGCCCTTGGCCCGGGTCCACTGGTTGTCGGCGCGCTGCATGTCGCGCTCGGTGACGTCGTTGCCGATCGTGTAGCCGAAGATGCTGGCCGCGGCCTGCTCCTCGGTGACGTGCCGGGCGCCGCGCGCGCCGATGACCACGGCCAGCTCGGCCTCGTGGTGCACGTTGGTGCTGCCCGGCGGGATGCGGATCGCGTCACCGGGGCCGATCACCGAGGTGGAGGGCTTGAGGAAGAGCAGCGGCTCCTTCGGCGCGTCGCCGGTCTTCATCTCCGCGACGTGGTCGGCGTAGTTCTTGCCGACGCAGACCACCTTGCTGGGCAGGATCGGCGAGAGCAGCCGGACGTCGGCGGCGGCGTGCCGCTGGCCGGTGAAGCTGATCTGGCCGAAGGGGTGGCCCTCGATCTGGGCGACCTGGCCGTCGCCGTCGAGGACGCCGAAGGACATGCCGGTGGGTGAGGCGTAACGGACGATGCGCACGGGTCGAGGCTACTGATGTGCGGGCGGGCACGCGGGGGGCCATGATCCGCGGGCATGGCAGCCCGGATCACCTCGGTCGTCGTCAACTGCTCCGACCCCGCCGCGCTGGCCCGGTTCTGGGCGCAGGTGCTGGGGTGGGAGGTGCAGGAGACCGACGACGACGTGGTCACCCTGGGCCCGCCCGGCCAGCCGGCGAAGGGCCCGGTGCCGGTGCTGGACTTCGTCGCGGTCCCCGACCCCACCCCGGGCCGCCGTCGGCTGCACCTGGACGTCAACCCCACCGACCGCGACCAGGCCGCCGAGCTCGAGCGGCTGCTGGAGCTCGGGGCCGTCCCGGTGGACGTCGGTCAGGGGCCGGTCAGCGAGGACATGACCTGGCACGTGCTCGCCGACCCGGAGGGCAACGAGTTCTGCCTGCTGCGCTCCCGGGTCGATCCGCTCACCGGCTGACCACGGCGTAGGTGAGGGCGTCGACCAGCGCCAGCCAGGAGGCCTCGACGACGTTCTCGTGCACGCCGACGGTGGTCCACTCCCCCGCCTTGTCCGCGGTGTCCACCAGCACCCGGGTGGTGGCGCTGGTGCCGCCGGTCCACCCCAGGATGCGCACCTTGTAGTCGCTCAGCGCCACGTCGGCCAGCTGCGGCCAGCGGCCCACCAGCGCGGCGCGCAGCGCGTTGTCCAGGGCGTTCACCGGCCCGTTGCCCTCGCCGACCGCGACCACGCGCTCGGTCCCGCCGTCGCCGTCGGGCAGCCCGACCTTGACCACGGCCTCGCTGACCACCTGCCCGTCGGTGCGGTGCTCCACGGTGGTCCGCCAGCTCTCCAGCTCGAACAGCGGCGCCGGGGCGTCGGGCAGCTCGCCGCGCAGCAGCAGCTCGAAGGAGGCGTCGGCGGCCTCGTAGGACCAGCCGCGGGCCTCGCGCTCCTTGACCGCGGTGACCACCCGGCCGACCGCGGCGTCCTGGCCGGTGAGGTCCACGCCCAGCTCGCGGCCCTTGAGCTCGACCGACGCCCGGCCGGCCATCTCGGTGACCAGGATGCGCATGTCGTTGCCGACCACCGCCGGGTCCAGGTGGTTGTACAGCTCGGGGCTGACCTTGATCGCGCTGGCGTGCAGGCCGGCCTTGTGCGCGAACGCGGAGGCGCCGACGAAGGGCTGGTGGTCGTCGGGGGTGAGGTTGGCCAGCTCGGCGATCGCGTGGCTGACCCGGGTGAGCTCGGGCAGGCACTCGGCGGGGACGACGGGCAGGCCCATCTTGGTGACCAGGGTGCCGATGAGGGTGAACGTGTTCGCGTTGCCGGCGCGCTCGCCGTAGCCGTTCGCCGTCCCCTGGACCTGGGTGACCCCGGCCTCGACGGCGGCCAGGGAGTTGGCGACCGCGCAGCCGGTGTCGTCCTGGCAGTGGATGCCGAGCTGGCCGGTGACCCGGGCCCGCACGTCGGCGACCACCCGGCCGATGCCCGAGGGCAGCATGCCGCCGTTGGTGTCGCACAGGACGCCGACCTCCGCGCCGGCGTCGAAGGCCGCCTGCAGGACGGCGACGCCGTGGTCGGGGTCGGCGGCGTACCCGTCGAAGAAGTGCTCGCAGTCCACGAACACCCGCCGGCCGTGGCCGACCAGGAAGGCCACGGTGTCGGCCACCATCGCCCGGTTCTCCTCCGGTGTGGTGCGCAGCGCGTCGCGCACGTGGCGGGGGTCGCTCTTGGCGACCAGGCAGACCACCGGCGCCTGCGAGTCCAGCAGGGCGCGCACCTGGGCGTCGTCCTCGACCCGGGTGCCCGCCTTGCGGGTGGCGCCGAAGGCGACCAGCACCGCGTGCCGCAGCTGCAGCTCGGTGCGGGCGCGGGCGAAGAACTCGGTGTCCTTGGGCAGGGCGCCCGGCCAGCCGCCCTCGATGTAGGTGACCCCGACGGAGTCCAGCAGCCGGGCGACGGCGAGCTTGTCGGCCACGGAGTAGGTGATGCCCTCGCGCTGGGCGCCGTCGCGCAGCGTGGTGTCGAAGACCTCGACGGGCGTGCTGGTCACGGGGGTGCTCCTCGCGGGGACGGGTCCGGGCACAAAAAAACCTCCCGGGGTACGGGAGGTGGGCGCGCAGTCGGGGGGGGGTGACTGCGCGCTAGGTGATGATGATCGTGCCGGTGGTGTGCATCGCCGCAGATGATGGCACCCCGCCCCGGGAGCTGTCGAGCAGCTCCCGGGGCGGGGTCGGGTGCAGGGGGCCGTCAGCCGCCGGCGAGGGCGGCCAAGCGGTCGCCGACCTCGGCGGTGCGCAACGGCTGCGCCGTGTCGCGGGTGGACAGGTCGAAGGCGACGGCGGCGTTGACCTTGCGGGCCTGCTCGGTGCGGCCGAGGTGGTCCAGCAGCAGGCCGACCGACAGCACGGTGGCGGTGGGGTCGGCGATGCCCTGGCCGGCGATGTCGGGGGCCGAGCCGTGCACCGGCTCGAACATCGACGGGTGGGTGCCCGAGGCGTCGATGTTGCCGCTGGCGGCCAGGCCGATGCCGCCGGTGACCGCGGCGGCGACGTCGGTGACGATGTCGCCGAACAGGTTGTCGGTGACGATCACGTCGTACCGGGACGGGTCGGTGACGAAGAACATCGAGGCCGCGTCCACGTGCTGGTAGGCCACGGTCACCTCGGGGAACTCCGCGGCGACCTCCTCGACCGTGCGCGACCACAGCGACCCGGCGTGGGTGAGCACGTTGGTCTTGTGGATCAGCGTCAGGTGCTTGCGCGGGCGGGCGACGGCGCGCTCGAAGGCGTAGCGGGCGACCCGCTCCACGCCGAAGGCGGTGTTGACGCTGACCTCGGTGGCCACCTCGTGCGGGGTGTCCCGGCGCAGCACCCCGCCGTTGCCGGTGTAGGGGCCCTCGGTGCCCTCGCGCACGCAGAGCATGTCGATGGTGCCCGGGGCGGCCAGCGGGCTCTCGACGCCGTCGTAGAGCTTGGCCGGGCGCAGGTTGACGTGGTGGTCGAGCTCGAAGCGCAGCTTGAGCAGCAGACCGCGCTCGAGGATGCCGGCGGGCACCCCGGGGTCGCCGACGGCACCCAGCAGGATCGCGTCGTGGCCGCGCAGCTCGTCGAGCACGGTGTCGGGCAGCAGTTCCCCGGTCCGCCGCCAGCGCGCGGCGCCGAGGTCGTAGTGGGTGGCCTCCACGTCGGGGGCGACCTCGCCCAGGACCTTGAGGCCCTCGGCCACCACCTCGGGGCCGATGCCGTCTCCAGGGATCACTGCCAGGCGCATGGGCTCAGAGGCTAGTGCCCGGGCCCGGACGCACCGGCACCCCCCGCGGTCGTGCGTCGCGGGGGGTGCCGGGGTGCGGTGGTGCTCCGGTGGTGCTCAGGTGGTGCTGCGGTGGGTCAGCCGGTGGTGTCCGCCGGCTGGTCCGTGGCGGGCGCGTCCGTCGCCGGGGCGTCCGACGCGGGTGCCTCCGTCGCCGGCGGGGCCGGCGGCTCGGTCACCTGCTCATCGGGCGCCGGCTGCGCCGGCGCCTCCTCCGCCGGCGGGACGGTGACGACCGTGGAGTCGGCACCCCCGGCGGGCGCGATCGGCACCGACTGGGTGCGGCCGGCCGCGCTGGAGTTGTGGCTCAGCACGACCATGGCGCCCTTGTCGCCGCCCACCGCGGTGTCCGCGGCGTAGGACGCGGCGTCCTGGGTGACGGCGATCTGCGTGCCGTCGGTCGCCGGGACCATGAGCGCCGTCCCGTCCTCGGTGCTGAAGGACAGCCCCGGGGCGGTCGGGTCGAAGCTCATGGCCTGCGGCGCCAGCTCCGGCCCGGCCGGCGTGCTGACCGTGCCCACGTCGTCGACCGTGCCGTTGTAGCTGGCCGACTGGACGCCGAAGGTGATCCGCCCGGTGTCCGCGGGCAGGACCGACAGCGGCACCCCGAAGACCTGCACGTCGGAGTCGTAGGCGTTGGTGTCCACGAGACCGTCGTAGAGGTTCAGCGGCGCGACGTAGGGCTCGTCGCCGGCCCCGACCAGGTTGTAGTCCCGGTCGGTGACCACGACCAGCGGCAGGTCGTAGTCGGCGATGCGGGTGGTGGTGACCTGGTAGTCCCAGACGCCGTCCCCGCTGGTGTCGATGAAGATGCCGTAGTTCACGGCCGTCTCCGCCGAGGTGTACCTGCCGTGCGCGGAGACCGCGAAGTACAGGCCCGCGTCGTCGTACTGCAGGGCGTCCGACGCGACGCCGACGCCGGCCAGGTCGACCGACCGCTCGAGCTCGGTCTTGTAGCAGGTGCTGACCAGCTCGGTGGTGCACTTGGGCATCTCCGGGCTGGTGCCCAGCTGCTCGAACGCGCTGACCAGCGAGGTGTAGCTGGTCGGCTCGAACAGGTCGCCGTCGGCCACGGCCTCGCCGGACAGGCCGATGGTCGACCCGTCCTCCGACGGGGTCGCCGTCAGGGTGGAGGACGGCTTCGGGTTGGCGTGCACCGGCACCCGCAGCGTCTCGCCCCGGTTGTTGGTCGGGGTGAGCACGACGCGGCCGCTGGCCTCGCCGAGGAACTGCCGGCCGTCGTCGACGACCACGGTCGGGTCGGCGACCTTGCGCAGGTCGTCCTGGGTGGCGGTCATGGTGATCGTCACCGTGCGGCTCTGGCCCGGCGGGACGGTCAGCCGCTGCGCGGACAGCGAGTACCGGACCCCGGGCTGCTGGACCAGCGCGTCGTAGGTGACGCGGTAGACCGCGGCGCGGGTGCCCTTGTTGTCCACCGTGATGGTCTTGGTGGCGCTGAACTGCTCCTGGTCGACCTCGACGACGCCGAAGGACGCCGTCACCACGCCGGACCCGGCCTCGGCGTACGCCAGGACCTGGTTGCGCAGGGCCGAGGCGGCGTCGATGCGGCCCGAGCCCACCCGGTTGGGCCCGTACCGGTCACCGGTCTGGCCGGGCCCGGTGTACAGGTCGTGGGTGGCGGTGTTCATCAGGTCCGCCTTGACCTCCTCGGTCGTCCACTCGGGGTGCGCCGCGCGGATGAGCGCGGTGACGCCGGCGGTGACCGGGGTGGCCATCGAGGTGCCCGAGAGGCTGGCGCCGCCCGAGCCCTGGCCGACGCCGGCGGAGTAGACGGTCACGCCCGGGGCGGTCACGTCGGGCTTGCTGCCGTCCTCCTGGCGGACGCCCCGCGAGCTGAACGAGGCGAGCAGGTCCACCTGGTCGGGGTCGGTGAACGCTGCGGCGTCCTTCAGGCTGGGCCCGAAGGTGACCGTGACGGTCGCGCCGCCGGCGACCGCGTCGCGCAGGACGCCGCCGTCGGAGGCGGTCACCAGGATGCCGGGGATCTGCGCGACACCGGTGATGCCGGTCTCGAGCAGGTCGTCGTCGGCAATGATCACGAAGCCGACGGCGCCGGCCGCGATCGCGTTGTTGCCCTTCGCCACCGAGCCGCAGGCGAACCCGTTGGCCTCGATCAGCAGGATCTTCCCGGTCGCGTACCCGGCCGGCAGGGCCGCGCAGGCGTCGGTGTTGCCCGCGGGGGCGTAGACCAGGTCACCGGTCACGTCGGGCTTGGTGGCGCCGGACTCGTCGGTGTCGCTGTAGGCGACCGACCGCAGACCCGGGCGGGTGCCGTCGAGCAGGCCCCCGGGCGAGACGACCTGCCAGCCGTCGAAGACGCCGTAGCCGTCGTTGCTCGCCGCGACGCCGATGCCGCGCGGGGCGTTGCCCGGCGAGCCACCGATGTCGTAGCTGTCCCCGGCGTTGCCGGCGGCCAGCACGGCCAGCATGCCCAGCTCCATGGCCCGGTTGATGGCCATGGAGTCCGCGTCGTCGGCCAGGCCGTAGTCCGAGCCCAGCGAGAGGTTGACGACGTCGAGGTGGTCGCTCGGGTCGCCGTCGCCGTTCGGGTCCAGCGCCCACTCGATCGCCTGCATGGTCACGTCGGTCGAGCCGTCGCAGCCGAAGACCTTCAGCGCGTACAGGTCGGCGCCGGGAGCCATGCCCGGACCGATCCGCAGGTCGCCGGGCACCCCGCCGGTGTAGCCACCGGTGTAGGTGCTGCCGTCGGCGTCGACCCCGTAGCCGGCCGAGGTGCCGGCGACGTGGGTGCCGTGGCCGTTGCAGTCCAGCGGGTTGGGGTCGGGCATGGCCACGGGCTGGTAGGCCGGGCTCGAGGGGTCGGCGTTGTAGCTGTCGCCGACGAAGTCGTACCCGCCGACCACCTTGGCGTTGGGGAAGACCCCGGCCGGGGCGGGCTGGGCCTCGTAGGCCTGCAGCGTGTCGAACTGGTCGACGCTGCCGCTGCCGCCGAAGTCGGTGTGGGTGTAGTCGATGCCGGTGTCGATGATGCCGATGGACACACCCTCGCCGGTGTTGCCGAGGTCCTGCCACGCCTGCACGGCCTGCACGACGGCGGCGGCCCCGCTGTTGGACACCTTCTTCGGGGTGATCGGGTGCACCGCGACGACGTCGGGCAGCGCGGCCAGCGCGTCGTAGTCGGCGGCGTCGGCGCGCACCGCGACGCCCGAGAGCACCGTCGAGGTCGTGTACAGCACCTGCGCGTCGGGCACGACGGCGGGCAGGTCGGCCGCCACTGCCGCGGCGGCGGCCTCGGCGGCCGGCTGGGCCGCGGCGGCCGCGGCCCCCGCGGCGGCCTCGCCGGACCCGGGCAGGGCGTCGGCGTAGACCTGCGAGGTCGAGGGCGTGCTGGTCTCGACGAAGAACGAGGCCGGACCGCTGTCGGGCAGGCCTGCGGGCCGGGTCCCGGCCTGGCGTGCCTGGAGCTGGTCGCGGACCTGCTGCAGCTGGTCCGGGCTGAGGGAGATCTGCTCCTGCCCGGCGCGCGCTGCGATGTCCGCCGGTGAGGCCAGCGCAGCGCCGGCACCCCCGGTCATGGTGAGGGCCGCCGCGATCGCGACGATCCCGCCCCGGGCGAGGACGCGGTGGCGTCCCTCCCCGGAGGAGGTGGTTGTCCTGGGAACCACGTTCACCCCTGTCGGCGTTGGGAGAAGGTCCCGGCGCGGCTCTGCGCCGGACCCGCCCAACGCTGGTCGTGAGCAACGCTTCGGACCATGACCCGAACGGCCCAGCCCGCCTCGTCCGTGTGCCGAGTCTGTGAGCGCTGGGCGCAGGGCGTGTGACAGCGAGGTCGCGGACCCGGTGGTCGGCCCAACCACCCGCGCATCCGGGTCAACGAGGTTGCTCCGGGTGCCGAGTGGACCAGTGCTCAACCAGTCCCGGCTGGCAACCACCTGGCCGCCCGCCGTCCGCGACCTGGGTCCGGACGCACCGCGGCGCCGGTCCCCGTGGTGGGGACCGGCGCCGCGGTGGAGGACGGGTGCGGGCGGCTCAGGTCGGGTTCAGGTCGGCCGACCGGGCCTCGCGGGCACCGATCTGGACGGCGATGTCGGCCAGCAGCTCACCGGTGACCTCGCTGTCGACGGTGACCGCCATGAGCGCGTCGCCGCCCTGGGTGGTGCGGCTGACCTGGGCACCGGCGATGTTGATCCCGGCGGCACCCAGCGCGGCACCCACGGTGCCCACGACGCCGGGCCGGTCGGCGTAGGTGAAGAAGAGCAGGTAGCCCTTGGCCTCGAGGTCGATCTCGAAGCCCATGACCTCGGTCAGCTTGGGCACCTGGTTCTTGCCGTAGAGGGTCCCGGAGACGGTGACCTCGGTGCCGTCGGCCATCGCGCCGCGCACGCTGATCAGGTTGCGGTAGTGCGGGCTCTCCACGTCCGAGGTCAGCGAGACCTCCAGCCCACGGGCCTCGGCCAGCAGCGGGGCGTTGACGTAGGAGACCTGGTCCTCGACGACGTCGGTGAAGACCCCCCGCAGCACGGCCAGCTGGACGACGGAGACGTCGTACTCGGCGATCTTGCCCAGCACCTGCACCTCGACCGACTGCGCGAGGCCGCCGGCGACCGCGGTGAAGACCCGGCCGAGCTTCTCGGCCAGCGGCAGACCCGGGCGGACGTCCTCGGCGACGATGCCGCCGGCCTGGACGTTGACCGCGTCGGGCACGAAGTCGCCCTGCAGGGCCAGCCGGACGCTGCGGGCGACCGCCGTCCCGGCCTTGTCCTGCGCCTCGGTGGTGGAGGCCCCCAGGTGCGGGGTGACCACGACGTTGGGCAGCGCGAACAGCGGGCTGTCGGTGCAGGGCTCCTTGGCGTAGACGTCGATGCCGGCCGCGCCCACCTGGCCCGAGCGCAGCGCGTCGGCCAGCGCGGCCTCCTCGACCAGCCCGCCGCGGGCGGCGTTGACGATGATCACGCCGCGCTTGGTCAGCGCCAGCTGCTCGGCCCCGATCATCCCGAGGGTCTCGGGGGTCTTGGGCAGGTGGATGGTGATGAAGTCCGACTCGCGGAGCAGCTCCTCCAGCGACACCAGCCGGACGCCGAGCTGCGCGGCGCGGCCGGGCTGGATGTAGGGGTCGTAGGCGATGAGGGTGACGCCGAAGGCGGCCAGCCGCTGGGCCACCAGCACCCCGATGCGCCCCAGGCCCACGACGCCGACGGTCTTCTCGGTGACCTCGACGCCGGTGAACTTCGACCGCTTCCAGGTGCCCTCGCGCAGGGAGGCGTCGGCCGCCGGGATGTGCCGGGCGGCGGCCAGCAGCAGCGCGACGGCGTGCTCGGCGGCGCTGACGATGTTGGAGGTGGGCGCGTTGACCACCAGGACGCCGCGGGCCGTGGCGGCGGGGACGTCGACGTTGTCCAGGCCGATGCCGGCGCGCGCCACCACCTTCAGGTGGGGGGCGGCGGCCAGCGCCTCGGCGTCGATGGTCGTCGCGCTGCGCACCAGCACGGCGGAGGCGTCGGCGAGGGCGGGCAGCAGGGCCGCGCGGTCGGCGCCGTCGACGTGCCGGATCTCGAACCCGGAGCCGAGCACCTCCAGGGCGCTGGGGGCGAGCTCCTCGGCGACGAGGACGACGGGCGCTGGGGTGGTCACGGGGGCACAGCCTAGGACCCGTCCGGGTGGGGGCCTGCTTGCCCCTCCCCCGGCCGCCCGCCATCCTGACTGCTCAGCACCGGTGCACCCGTCGTGCGCCGGTCCCGCGCGGAGGAGTGCAGTGAGCGAGCAGCAGGGCGAGCAGGGTCGGTCCGAGACGTCGCCGTTCGGCTCGTCGTACGAGCCGCCGTCGTACGGCCAGCAGTCCTCCTACGACCAGCAGTCCTACGGGCAGCAGTCCTACGACCAGCAGTCCTACGGGCAGCAGCAACCCCACGACCAGCAGCAGCCCTACGGCACCCCGCAGTACGGCCAGCAGGGGTACGCGGCGCAGCCCTACGGCCAGGGCTACGGCCAGGGCTACGCGCAGCCCTACGGGCAGGGCTACGGCCAGGGCTACGGGCAGGGCTACGGCTACGCCCCCGCGGCGCCGTCGAAGCCGGGCGCGGTGATCACCTCGGCGGTGTTCGGGTTCATCTTCGGCGCGATCGGCGTGCTGTTCTCCTTCGGCCTGCTCATCGGCGGCGCGGTCGTCGCCGGCGCCGGGGCCGGCGCGGGCGGCCTCGACGACGAGATCCCCGGTCTCGGCTCCGTCGTGGGCGGTGCGGCCGGCGCGATCACCGGCGTGCTCGTGGTGGTCGGCCTGCTGGTGCTGTCCTGGACCGTGCTCACCATCTGGGGCTCGGTCTGGGCGCTCACCGGGCGCAGCCGGGTGCTGCTGGTCGTGGCCGGGTCGATCTCCATCGTGGTCACCGGCATCGGCCTGGTCGGCAACCTGTCCAGCCTGGGCGACGGGTTCGGCTCGACCAGCGGCGGCGACGTCGTGGTCAGCCTGCTCTTCTTCGCCGCGGCGGTGGCCATCGTGGTGCTGCTGTGCATCCCGGCCTCGGCGCAGTTCTTCGCCGCGCACCGCGCGCGCCGCGGTCGCTGAGCCCGGCACCGTGACCGGACCCGCAGCCGGCCACCGCCCACCGCCCACCGCGGTCGCGGCGGTGGCCATCGCCGCGCTGCAGGCGGTGTTCTGCCTGCTGCCCGGCCTCAACGGCCTCAGCCTGGGGCTCGCCGCCGGCAGCCTGGTGGGCTTCGTCGTCGGCGGGCTGTACCTGGTGCTGTCCGCGGCCACCGTCCTGGGCTCGGTGCGCCTGTACCGCGGCGTCGACGTCCGCCTGCTGGCGCTCGCCGGGGTCGCGCTGGTCGTCGTGTGGCTGGTGAACCTGGTGCTGGCGATCACCGTGGCCGGCACCCTCGACGTCCTGTCGGTGCTGCTGCTGGGCCTGGCGGTCGGGGTCGTGGTGCTCACCCGCAAGCCCGAGGTGCGTGCCTGGGCCGCCTGAGCCAGGACGCACGACGGCCCCGCACCGGGCGGTGCGGGGCCGTCGTGCGTCAGGGGGTCGAGACCGCTGGGCCCGACCCGGCGCTCAGCGCTGGGCGGTGCCGGTGTAGTCGTCCGAGGCCGACACCCAGCTCATCAGCCCGCGCAGCTGACGGCCGGTCTCCTCGATCGGGTGCGCCTCGGCGGCGGCCCGCTTGGCCTTGAAGTCCGGGGCGCCGGCGTCCTGGTCGGCGATGAACTTCGCGGCCCAGGTGCCGTCCTGGATGTCCTTGAGCACCTCGCCCATCGTCTCCTTGACGCGCGCGTCGACCACGCGCGGGCCGGAGGTGTAGTCGCCGTACTCGGCGGTGTCGGACACCGACCAGCGCTGCTTGGCGATGCCGCCCTCGTACATGAGGTCGACGATCAGCTTCAGCTCGTGCAGGCACTCGAAGTAGGCGATCTCGGGCTGGTAGCCGGCCTCGGTGAGGGTCTCGAAGCCGGCCTGCACCAGCGCGGACATGCCGCCGCACAGCACGGCCTGCTCGCCGAACAGGTCGGTCTCGGTCTCCTCGGCGAAGGTCGTCTTGATGACGCCGGCGCGGGCGCCGCCGATGGCCTTGGCGTAGGACAGCGCGAGCGCCTGGGCCGAGCCCGAGGCGTCCTGCTCCACGGCGATCAGGCAGGGCACGCCCTTGCCGTCGCTGAACTCGCGGCGCACCAGGTGGCCCGGGCCCTTGGGGGCGACCATGGCGACGTCGACGCCGGCCGGGGGCTTGATGTAGCCGAACCGGATGTTGAAGCCGTGGCCGAAGAACAGCGCGTCGCCGTCCTGCAGGTTGGGCTCGATCGACTCGGCGTAGAGGGACCGCTGCACGTGGTCCGGCGCCAGGATCATGATCAGGTCGGCCTCGGCGGCGGCCTCGGCCGGGGTGACGACGCGCAGGCCCTCGGCCTCGGCCTTGGCCCGGGACCTCGACCCCTCGGGCAGGCCGACGCGGACGTCGACGCCGGAGTCGCGCAGCGACAGCGAGTGGGCGTGGCCCTGGCTGCCGTAGCCGATGACGGCGACCGTGCGCCCCTGGATGATCGAGAGGTCGGCGTCGTCGTCGTAGAAGATCTCGGCGGCCATGCGGTGGGGCTCCTTCGGTGGTTTCCGGGTGGGTCGAGCGGGGTTCAGGCGGAGCGTTCGACCGGGCGCAACGTACCGGCGCCGCTCATCGAGCGCGGTCCCCGGGCCAGGGCGACGGTGCCCGACTGGGCCATCTCCTTGATCCCGAGCGGGGCGAGGACGGCCAGCAGGGCCTGCAGCTTCTCCGTGGTGCCGGTGGCCTCGACGGTCACGGTGTCGGCGTTGACGTCGATGACCTTGGCGCGGAACAGCTCCACGGTCTGCAGCACCTGGGCGCGGTCGGCCAGCGGCGCGCGCACCTTGACCAGCAGCAGCTCGCGCTGCACCGAGGCGCCGTCCAGCTCGACGATCTTGATCACCTCGACGAGCTTGTTCAGCTGCTTGGTGATCTGCTCCAGCGGCTGGCTCTCCACGTCGACCACGATCGTCATGCGCGACAGGTCGGGGTTCTCGGTGGGGCCGACGGCGAGGGACTCGATGTTGAAGCCGCGGCGGCTGAACAGCGCCGAGACGCGGGCCAGCACACCGGACTTGTTCTCGACCAGGACCGACAGGGTGTGGCGCGTCATCAGACCGGTCCCTCCGTGAAGACCGGGCGGACGTCCCGCGCGGCCAAGATGTCGTCGTTGCTGGCGCCGGCGGCGACCATCGGCCAGACCTGGGCGTCCGAGCCGACGACGAAGTCGATGACCACCGGGCGGTCGTCGATCGCCATGGCCTCCTCGATCACCTTGTCGACGTCCTCGGCCCGCTCGCAGCGCAGCCCGACGCAGCCCAGCGCCTCGGCCAGCTGCACGAAGTCGGGGATGCGGATGGGCTCGATCTCGCCGCCGCCGGAGCCGCGGTTGTGCAGCCGGGTGTTGGAGTAGCGGCCCTCGTAGAACAGGGTCTGCCACTGCCGGACCATGCCCAGGTTGCCGTTGTTGATCAGCGCGACCTTGACCGGGATGCCCTCGATGGCGCAGGTGGCCAGCTCCTGGTTGGTCATCTGGAAGCAGCCGTCGCCGTCGACGGCCCACACGGTGGCCTCGGGGCGGCCGGCCTTGGCACCCATGGCGGCGGGGACGGCGTAGCCCATCGTCCCCAGGCCGCCGCTGTTGAGCCAGGTGCCCGGCTTCTCGTACTTCACGAACTGGGCGGCCCACATCTGGTGCTGGCCGACACCGGCGCAGTAGACCGCGTCGGGACCGGCGATCTCGCCCAACCGCTCGATGACGTACTGCGGGGAGAGCGCGCCGTCCTCGGGCAGGTCGTAGCCCAGCGGGTAGGTCTCGCGCCAGCGGTCGAGCTGGGCCCACCAGGGCGACAGGTCCGCCGGGCCGTCCTTGTCCTGCAGGGCGGTCAGCGCGGCGACGAGCTCGGTGATCGTCTCCTTGGCGTCGCCCACGATCGGGACGTCGGCCTTGCGGTTCTTGCCGATCTCGGCCGGGTCGATGTCGGCGTGCACGACGGTGGCGCCGGGCGCGAAGCTCTCCAGCTTGCCGGTGACCCGGTCGTCGAAGCGGGCGCCGAGGGCGACGAGCACGTCGGCCTTCTGCAGCGCGGCGACGGCGGTGACGGTGCCGTGCATGCCGGGCATGCCCAGGTGCTGGGGGTGGCTGTCGGGGAAGGCGCCGCGGGCCATCAGGGTGGTGACGACGGGGGCCCCGGTCAGCTCGGCGAGCTCGCGCAGCACCTCGCTGGCGCCGGCCTTGAGCACGCCGCCGCCGACGTAGAGCACCGGCTGGCGCGCGGCCTGGATGACCGCGGCGGCCTCGCGGACCTGCTTGCCGTGCGGGCGGGTGGTGGGCTTGTAGCCGGGCAGGTCGATCCGCGGCGGCCAGGAGAAGTCGGTGGTCGCCTGCAGCACGTCCTTGGGGACGTCGACCAGCACCGGGCCGGGCCGGCCGGTGGAGGCCAGGTGGAACGCCTCGGCGATCCGCTGCGGGATCTCGGCGGGGTCGGTGACCAGGAAGTTGTGCTTGGTGATCGGCATCGTGATGCCGCGGATGTCGGCCTCCTGGAAGGCGTCGGTCCCGATGAACCCGCTGGCCACCTGGCCGGTGATCGCCACGACCGGCACCGAGTCCATGTAGGCGTCGGCCAGCGGGGTGACCAGGTTGGTCGCGCCGGGGCCCGAGGTCGCCATGCAGACCCCGACCCGGCCGGTGGCCTGGGCGTAGCCGGTCGCGGCGTGGCCGGCGCCCTGCTCGTGGCGGACCAGCACGTGCCGCACGGAGGAGTCGAACAACGGGTCGTAGAGCGGGAGGATCGCCCCGCCCGGGAGGCCGAAGACCATGTCGACGCCGACGGCCTCGAGCGAGCGCACGAGGCTCTGCGCGCCGGTGATGCCGGTCGCGGGGGCGCCCGCCGGTCGGGCCGCGTCGGTCAGCGAACGGTCGGTGGACTCGACGCCGACGGTGGCCGCCGCGGCGGCCTGGGTGGGTGCACCGGGGGTGGCCTGGGCACTGGCGGTGGTGCTCATCTGGGGGGTCTCCCTGGAAGGCGTGGGCGGGCGTGCGGCGGATCCTGCTCGGGTCCCGTGGCAACAAAAAACCCCTCGTGCCGGCAGGCACGGAGGGGTGGGCGCGACGGTCGGGTGACCGTCGCGCTAGTCGATGACTACGAGGAGGGCAGAGCGCAGCACGCCGTCACTGTGCGCCCGGGGACGCACCCGCGTCAACCACCTCGTCCCATCCACTGGGACGAGGTGGACCGCTCCGTGGGACGGTCGGATCAGCCGGCGCCGACCCGGCCGACCTGGCCGGGCCACAGGTGCCCGGCGCCGGCGTCCAGCCGGGCCACCAGGGCGGGCAGGGTCAGCGGGCGGGACAGCAGGAAGCCCTGCGCGAAACCGCAGCCCAGCGCCCGCAGGACGGTGAGCTGGCTGGGGGTCTCCACGCCCTCGGCGACGACGTCGATGCCCAGCGCGCTGCCGATGCCGACGACCGAGGCGCACAGCGCACGGGGTCGGGCGTCCTTGTCCACCCGGGCGAGGAACGCGCGGTCGAGCTTGACCACGTCGACCGCCCAGCGGGTCAGGTGCTCCAGCGAGGAGGCACCGGCGCCGAAGTCGTCCAGCGCCAGGTGCACCCCCATCAACCGCAGCGCGGCGAAGTCGGCGGCCAGCGACGGGCTGTCGACCAGACCGGTGGAGCCGGTGACCTCCACGACGAGGCGCTGCGCGGGGAACCCGGTGGCCGCCAGCGCGGCCGCGACGTCGCCGACGACGGTCCCGCTGGCCAGGTGCACCGGGGAGACGTTGACGCCCAGCCGCAGCGGCTGGTCGTGCTCGGGCAGCGCGGCGGCCTGGGTCATGGCCTCGTGCAGCACCCAGCGCTGCAGGTCCCCCACCAGCCCGGCGCGCTCGGCGATCGGGATGAACTCCTCGGGCTCCAGCTCCCCGAACACCGGGTGCACCCAGCGCGCGAGCGCCTCGACCCCGGTGACCCGCTGCTCGGCCAGCGACACGATCGGCTGCCACGCGATGGCCAGCTCGCCGCGGGCGCGGGCGCCCACCAGGTCCTCGCGCAGCCGCTCGCGGCGGTCGCGGGCGGCGCCCAGCGACACCTCCCAGCGCCGCACGGACCCCGGCCCGGCCTGCCGGGCGCAGCGCACGGCCAGCTCGGCCCGGTCCAGCACGGTCTCCGCGCCCAGCCCGGCCTCCAGCGGCACCAGGCCGACGGCGGCGGTCAGGTCGACCAGGCCCAGCTGGGTGACCACGGGCTGCTCGACCACCGACAGGCAGCGGGCGGCCACCCGGTCGGGCTCGTCGCCGGTGCCGTGGGCCAGCACCGCGAACACCTCGGGACCGACCCGGGCGACCAGGTCGTCGGCCCGCACGGTGGCCCGCAGCCGCCGCCCGACCTCGACCACCGCGACGTCGACGACGTCCCGGCCGACGTTCTCCCGCGCGTCGCCCAGGCCCTCGATCTCGAACAGCAGCAGGCTGACCTCGGCGCCGGGGCCGGCCGCGGCCAGCTCCTCGGCGAGGGCGATGACGTGCGCGGCACGGTTGGGCAGGCCGGTGACCGGGTCGGTGAAGGCCAGCGAGCGCAGCTCGTCCTCGGCGTGCAGCCGGACGGTGACGTCGCGGCACTGCAGCACGAGCGCGCCCACGGCGGCGTCGGCGCGCAGGTCGGTGACACCGGCCTCCCACACCTGCCAGCTGCCGTCGGCGGCGGGCAGCCGGAAGCTGCACAGACCGGCCAGCGCGGCGCCGTCCCCCTCGCCGCCCAGCCAGGCCCGCACGGTCTCGACGTCCTGGGGGTGCACGCGGTCGGTGACCGGGGAGCCCACCAGCGGGCGGCCGGCGGCGTCGGCCGGGTCGGCCAGCGCGGGCGCGGCCCAGGTGATGACCCGGTCGGCGTCCAGGACGAGCACGGCGTCGCTGCTGGAGCGGACCAGGTTGCGGAACCAGGCCTCGCTGCGGGCCAGCCCCCCGGCGTAGCGCACCTCGTCGCCGACCACGACGACGCGGTGCACACCGGTCAGCGCGAGGCCGACCGCGACGGCGACCAGCGCGGCCGGGGTGGGTGTGGCCACGAACAGCGCGGAGGCGAGCACCAGGACGGCGGCCAGCACCATGACCGCGTGCGGCAGGAGCTGCCCGGCCAGGGTGATGCCGGTGACCAGGCGCCCGTCGGCCGGGCGTCCGTCGGCCGCGGCGCCGGGGTCGAGCGCGGCGGCCAGCGCGAGCAGCACCAGACCGCCCACGAACAGCGCCCGGGCGGCCAGGCCGAGCATCCCGAACGCGCCGGTGGAGCCCAGCACGCCCAGGCAGTCGGCGACGGTGACCGCGGCCAGCCCGGCCAGGGCGGTGCCCGCGGTGGTGCGGCGGGCCGGGCCCGCCGCGGTGAGGAAGGTGAGGCCGGCGGCCAGCAGCACCGTGGCGGCCAGGCAGCTGGCCTCCAGCCCGGCACGGGCGGCGGCGTCGAGCGGCAGCCGGCGCAGGACGGGCCCGACGACGAGGAGCTGGGCCAGCACGAACGCCGCGGTCCAGAACAGCGCGCTCTCCACCAGCAACCGGGTGCCGCCGGCGCGCAGCCGGGCGCGGCCGAGCAGGACCAGGACGGCGACCGCGCCGATGAGGTGCGGCAGGACGGAGGAGGCGGTGCGCAGCGGGTCGACCGCGCCCGGGGCGGGCCCGACCAGCTCCGCGGCACCGGCGGCGACGACGCCGACCACGAGGGCCCGGGCGACCAGCGCCCAGCCGCGGTCGGGCACGGCGCGGCCGGCCCGGGCGAGGACGGCGGCCGTGCTCAGCGCGGCGAGGACCACCACCCCGTCGGCGGCCAGCCGGTGGGCGCCGGCCGGCAGCAGCCAGGTGGCACCGAGCAGCGCGAGGCACAGCAGGCCCACGAGGGGGCTCCGGTGCCGGGTGCGTTCCACCTCAGCGAGGTCGGCAGTCCCGGCCGGCTGCAGGAGCCGGCCGGGACGCGGATCACCCCAAGGGGGCGGCTCAGCCGCAGATGGCGCCCTGGGCGGCCGAGCCGACGAGCTTGGCGTACTTGCCGAGCACCCCGCGGGTGTAGCGCGGCGCCGGGGGTGCCCAGCCCTCCCGGCGGCGGGCCAGCTCGTCGGCGTCGACGTGCAGGTCCAGGGTGCGGGTGCGCAGGTCCAGCACGATGCGGTCGCCGTCGCGGACGAGGGCGATGGGCCCGCCGTCGGTGGCCTCGGGGGCGATGTGCCCCACGCACAGGCCCGTCGTCCCGCCGGAGAACCGGCCGTCGGTGAGCAGCAGGACGTCCTTGCCCAGCCCGGCGCCCTTGATGGCACCGGTGACGGCGAGCATCTCGCGCATGCCGGGGCCGCCGCGCGGGCCCTCGTAGCGGATGACGACGACGTCGCCGGCCTTGAGCGTGCCCTCGGTGACCGCCTCCATGGCCCCGGCCTCGCCGTCGAAGACGCGGGCGGTGCCGTCGAAGACCTCGGCGTCGAAGCCGGCGCTCTTGACCACGGCGCCGTCGGGCGACAGCGAGCCGCGCAGGATCGTCAGCCCACCGGTGCGGTGGATGGGGTCGTCCATCGCCCGGATGATCGCGCCGTCGGGGTCGGGCGGGGAGATGTGCTCGAGGTTCTCGGCCATGGTCGCGCCGGTGACGGTCAGGCAGTCGCCGTGCAGCAGGCCGGCGTCCAGCAGGGCCTTGAGGACGACGGGGACACCGCCGATGCGGTCGACGTCGGTCATCACGAACCGGCCGAAGGGCTTGACGTCGGCCAGGTGCGGCGTGCGGTCGCCGATCCGGTTGAAGTCGTCGAGGGTGAGGTCCACGCCGGCCTCGTGCGCGATGGCCATCAGGTGCAGCACCGCGTTGGTGGAGCCGCCCAGCGCCATGACCACGGTGATGGCGTTCTCGAACGCCTCCTTGGTCATGATCTGGCGGGCCGTGATGCCGCGGCGCAGCAGCTCGACGACGGCCTCGCCCGAGCGGCGGGCGTAGTCGTCGCGGCGGTTGTCCGGTGCCGGCGGGGCGGCGCTGCCGGGCAGGCTCATGCCCAGCGCCTCGGCCACGCTGGCCATGGTGTTGGCGGTGTACATGCCACCGCAGCTGCCCATGCCCGGGCACGCCGCCTTCTCGATGGCGGTCAGCTCGTCGCGGCTGATCTTGCCCGCGGCGCACGCGCCGACGCCCTCGAAGACGTCGATGAGGGTCAGGTCCTTGTCGCCGAGCTTCCCCGGCAGCGTGGAGCCGGAGTAGAGGAAGACCGCGGCGAGGTCGAGGCGGGCGGCGGCCATGAGCATGCCGGGCAGCGACTTGTCGCAGCCGGCCAGCAGCACCGAGCCGTCCAGCCGCTCGGCGAACATGACCGTCTCGACGGAGTCGGCGATGACCTCGCGGGAGACCAGCGAGGCGCGCATGCCCTCGTGGCCCATGGAGATGCCGTCGGACACCGAGATCGTCCCGAACTCCAGCGGGTAGCCGCCGCCGGCGTGCACGCCCTCCTTGGCGGCCTTGGCCAGCCGGTCGAGGGAGAGGTTGCAGGGGGTGATCTCGTTCCAGGACGAGGCCACGCCGATCTGGGGCTTGTCCCAGTCGTCGTCACCCATGCCCACCGCGCGCAGCATGGCGCGGGCCGGGGCGCGGGTGATGCCGTCGGTCACCTCGAAGGACCGGGGCTTCATGGTGGAGGTGCGGTTCTCGTCCACGGTCGTCACGCCGGGGATGGTATGCCCGGGCACCTCTGGGACCATCGGCTGCGTGGCTGTCGCACGCATGAGGATGAGCCGGGTGGCCCTGCTGCCGGTGCTGGTGCTGCTGGTCTGCACGCTCCCGGTCGCGACCGCGGCGTGGTGGGGCACGCCCCTGCTGCTGGTGCCGGCGCTGGTCGCCGCCTGGGTGCTGCGGGTGGGCCTGGACATCGGCCCCGACGGCGTCACCCCGCGCACCCTGCTGACCGGCCGCACGGTGCCGTGGTCCGAGGTGGCCGGCGTCCGCGTCGACGACGACCAGTCGCTGTGGCTGGTGCGCACGTCGGGCACCGAGGTCCGGCTGCCGGTGGTGCGGGCCCGCGACCTGTCCCGGCTGGCGGCGGTGTCCGGCGGCCGCATCCCCGACCCCGAGGCCGCGCCCCCGGTTCAGTAGCGGTCGACCACGTTCTCCAGCGGCGCGCCCTCCAGCACCCGCCGCAGCTGGGCGGCGACGGCCTCGGTGGCCCGCCGTCCGGTGTCGGGGACGGCACCGGCCACGTGCGGGGTGAGCAGCAGACCCGGCGCCGACCACAGCGGGTGGCCCTCGGGCAGCGGCTCGGGCTCGGTGACGTCCAGCGCCGCGCGCAGCCGGCCGGCGGTGAGCTCGGCCAGCAGGGCGTCGGTGTCCACGACGACGCCGCGGGCGGCGTTGACCAGCAGCGCGCCGTCCTTCATGGCACCCAGGAAGGCGGCGTCGACCAGGCCGGTGGTCTCCTCGGTGACCGGGACGATGACCACCACGACGTCGGCGGCGGGCAGCAGGTCGGGCAGCTCGGCGGTGGACCGGACGCCGTCGCGGGCGGTGCGGGCGACGTAGGTCAGGTCGACGTCGAAGCCGGCCATCATCGCGCCCACCGTGCGGCCGATGTCGCCGGCGCCGACGACCAGCACCCGCGCGCCGACGAGCGAGGCGTCGGTGCGCGGGGACCAGCGGCCGGCGTCCTGCTCCCGGGTGAAGTGCGGCAGCCCGCGCTGGGCGGCCAGCGTCGCCGCGACCACCCACTCGGCGGTGGCGGGGGTGTGCGCGCCGCGGGCGTTGCAGAGCACCACGCCCTCGGGGAGCCGGCCGGCGAACTTCTCGGCCCCGGCGCTCATCAGCTGGACCAGGCGCAGGTCGGGCAGGCCGTCCAGGAAGCCGTCGGGGATGCCCGAGCCGCCGGCCGGGACCCAGACCTGCGCGCGAGCGGCGTCCCCGGTGGGCGGGCCGTCGGTGGGGTCCACCCGGTGCGCGCGGATGCGCGGGGACAGCTGCTGCAGGTGCTCGCCGAGCGCGCGGGAGGGCACCAGGACGTGCAGGTCGGCGTCGTCGGTCAGGTCGAGCACGGGCGTGTCGGGCACGGTGCCGACGCTAGGGGGCCGGGCTCGCGACGGCGATCCGGGAGGGTGCCGGTGCGTACCCTCGGCGGGGTGACCCGGGGAGCCCGCGCGCTGGTGGCCGCGACCGCGTGCGCCCTGCTCGCCGGGTGCGGCGGGGGCTACACGCCCGCCGGCCCGTTCCGCGAGGTGCAGGACGCACCCGGTCCGCAGGTCGGCCCGCCCACGGACGCGGCACCCGCCCCGGCGCCGGGCAGCCCCACGCCGGGCACCGGCCAGGAGCAGCCCGGCGACCCGAACGTGCTGGCCACCGACCTGGCCGTGCCCACCGGGCTGGTGCTGCTGCCCGACGGCACCGGCGTGGTCGCCGAGCGGGAGACCGGCCGGCTGCTGCAGGTCTTCCCCGACCGCTCCCCCGCCCGCGAGCTGATGGTGGTGCCCGGCGTCGACACCGCCGGTGACGGCGGCCTGCTCGGGCTCGCGCTGTCGCCCACCTTCGACCAGGACGGGCTGTTCTACGCCTACCTGTCCACCGCCACCGACAACCGGGTGGTCCGCTTCCCGCTCGGCGGCACCCCCAACCCGGTGGTCACCGGGATCCCGCGCGGGGAGACCCGCAACGGCGGGGGGCTGGCCTTCGGCCTCGACGGCACCCTGTACGTGGGCACCGGCGACACCGGGGTCGCGGCCCTGGCCCAGGACCCCGCGTCGCTGGCCGGCAAGGTCCTCGCCTACGACGTCTTCGGCCAGCCCGTCGGCGCCGGCCCGGTCTACAGCTCGGGCCTGTCGGACGTGAAGGGCCTGTGCCTGGGCGCCGACGGCGCGGTCTACGCCACCGACGACGCCGCGACCGGGCCCGACGAGTTCGACCGGCTGGTCGCCGGCGGGGACTACGGCTCGCCCGCGGCGCTGCCGGGCAGCCTGCCCGCGGTGCTCAGCGTGCCCGGTGGGACCGGCGGGCTGGCCGGCTGCGCGGTGTCGGGCAGCTTCGTCTTCCTCGGTGCGCTGGACGGCCGCCAGGTCGTGCTCGCCCAGCTCGGACCCGACGGCGCGCCGGTCGAGGAGCCCCAGCCGTTCCTCGCCGACGAGTACGGCCGGCTGCGGTCGGTGGCGGTCGACGCCGAGGGCGCGCTGTGGATCACCACGTCCAACACCGACGGGATCGGCTCCCCCGCCGAGGACGACGACAAGGTGCTGCGCATCCAGCCGCCCGCCTCGGACGCCACCAGCCCGCTGTAGCACGGTCGCCCTCCGGTCTCCGACCGCGGCCAGGTGCCGTCCCGGCGTGCGCTGAGCCCTCCGCCGTCGTCCTCGGCGACCCTGCGGGCCACCTCGTCGGCCGGGCATCGCACGGCGCGCCCGGTCGGCGCGGGTGCAGCCGGTCACCTGGCGGCGATGCGGTCACGGCACGCGGTGAACGGATCGCTGCACCCTGACCGGTCGCGGGTCCCACCGGTGGCTCGGTGCGGTCCGCGGGCAGCGGGTCGTGCGGCGTCAGGGCGTCCGCCCACGCCGCAGCACGACGTGCCGGCGGTCGTCGGCCGGGTTGTCGGGCTCCAGCTCGCCCTCGGCGACCCGCACGAAGCCGGCCCGCTCCAGCGCGCGCCAGGACGCGCGGTTGTCCGCGTGCACCGGGACGACGACGTCGGCGGCGTCCGCGTGGTCGGCGAACCCGCGGTCCACGGCGGCGCGCACCAGCGCCGTCCCCACCCCGCGGCCGCGGGCGGCGGGCTCCCCCACCAGGTAGTCGATGCTCAGCGCGCCGTCGGGGACGGCGAGCAGGTGGGCGAGCTCGGCGGCGTAGGCCGGCTCGTCGGCGAAGCAGTACACCTGCACGAAGCCGACGGGGGCGCCGTCCTCGAGGACGAGGTACAGCGCGGTGGGGTCCGCGCCGTCCAGGGCAGGTCCGTAGCGCGCGGCGACCTGCGCCGGGTCCTCGGCCCACCAGCGGGCCACGAGGGGCTCGGCCAGCCACGCAGCGAGCAGACCGAGGTCCGCCCGCTGCAGCGGCTGCAACGAGATCACCCGCCCAGGACCCGTTCCTCGAGCATCCGGCGGACGGTGGCTGCATCGGCCTTGCCGCGGGTCTCCTTCATGACCGCGCCGACCAGCGCGCCCAGGGCCGCGGTCTTGCCGCCGCGGACCTTCTCCACCACGTCGGGGGCGCCGGCGATCGCTGCGTCGACGGCGGCCCCGAGCTCGTCGGAGTCACCCATCACCGCGAGCCCGCGGGAGTCCACGACCTGCCGCGGGGAGCCCTCGCCGGCCAGCACGCCGTCGAGCACCTGGCGCGCCAGCTGGTCGTTGACGGTGCCCTCGGCGACCAGCTGGGTGAGCTCGGCGACCTGGGCCGGGGTCACCGCCAGGTCACCGAGCTCGACGCCGGCGTCCTTGGCGCGGCGGGACAGCTCGCCCAGCCACCACTTGCGGGCGTCCGCGGGGTCGGCGCCGGCGGCCACGGTGTCGCTGACCAGGCCGAGGGCACCGGCGTTGACCAGCCAGGCCATCTCGGTGTCCGACAGGCCCCACTCCTCGCGCAGCCGGGCGCGACGGGCGGCGGGCAGCTCGGGGAGGTCGGCGCGCAGCTGCTCGACCCAGTCGGTGTCGGGGGCCATCGGCACGAGGTCGGGCTCGGGGAAGTACCGGTAGTCGGTGGCCTCCTCCTTGCTCCGCCCGGCCGAGGTGGAGCCGGTGTCCTCGTGGAAGTGCCGGGTCTCCTGCAGGATCCGCTCGCCGTCGTCGAGCAGCGCGGCCTGCCGGCGCATCTCGTAGCGCACCGACCGCTCGACCGAGCGCAGCGAGTTGACGTTCTTGGTCTCGGTGCGGGTGCCCCACTCCAGCGACCCGGTCGGGGCCAGGGAGGTGTTCACGTCGCAGCGCAGGTTGCCGCGCTCCATGCGGACCTCGGAGACGCCCAGGGCCAGCAGGATCTCGCGCAGCTCGGCGACGTAGGCGCGGGCGACCTCGGGGGCCTTGGCGCCGACGCCGGCGACCGGCCTGGTGACGATCTCCACCAGCGGGATGCCGGCGCGGTTGAAGTCGACCAGCGAGTGGTCGGCACCGTGGATGCGCCCGGTGGCCCCGCCGACGTGCAGGTTCTTGCCGGTGTCCTCCTCGAGGTGCACCCGCTCGATCTCCACCCGGTAGGTCTCGCCGTCGACCTCGACGTCCAGGTGCCCCGCGGTGCACAGCGGCTCGTCGTACTGCGAGGTCTGGAAGCCCTTGGGGATGTCGGGGTAGAAGTAGTTCTTCCGGGCGAACCGGCACCAGGTGGCGATCCGGCAGCCCAGCGCCAGGCCGATCCGGATGGTGGCCTCGATGGCCGCGGCGTTGGCCACCGGCAGCGCGCCGGGCAGGGCGAGGCAGACCGGGCAGGTCTGGGTGTTGGGCTCGGCGCCGAAGGTGGTGGCGCAGCCGCAGAACATCTTCGAGGCGGTGCCCAGCTCGACGTGGGTCTCCAGGCCGAAGACCGGCTCGTAGCGGGAGACGACGTCGTCGAACTCGAGCAGACGGTCGGTGCTCACGAGGCCTCCTCGCTGGCGCTCGTCGGACGCGTTCGCGTGGCTGCTGTGCCCTCGCGTTCGCTCGTAAGCTCGCTCACTTCTGCTCCTTCTTGGCTTCCCGGGCCTCCGCACGGCCGGTGACCACGGCACCGACGGCGGTGAGGACCCCGAGGACGATGAACACGGCGAACACGGCGCGGCCGGTGGTCGCCCACAGCACGGCGCCGGCGAGGACGACGAAGGCGGTCAGCCCCCACGCGGCCTTCAGGGCGGTGCTCATGCGCGCGCCGCCAGCTGACCCAGGAAGGTGCCGCCGCGGGCGGCGTCCTGCGCGGCCTCGAGCGCGGCACCGACGCGGTAGCAGCGGTCGTCGGCCAGTGCAGGGGCCATCACCTGCAGGCCGACGGGCAGGCCCTCGGACAGCCCGCACGGCACCGAGATGGCCGGCAGGCCGGCCAGGCTGGCCGGCAGCGTGCACAGGTCGGCGGCGTACATGGCCAGCGGGTCGTCGACCCGCTGGCCGATCGGGAAGGCCACGCTCGGGGAGGTCGGGCTGACCAGCACGTCGACGCCGTCGCCGAAGGCGGTGAGGAAGTCGCGGCCGATGAGCGTGCGGACCTTCTGCGCCTGGCCGTAGTAGGCCTCGTAGTAGCCGGCCGACAGCGCGTAGGTGCCGAGGATGATGCGCCGCTTGACCTCGGGCCCGAAGCCCTGCTCGCGGGTGAGCGCCATGACCTCGTCCAGGTCGCGGCTGCCGTCGTCGCCGACCCGCAGGCCGTACCGGACGCCGTCGAAGCGGGACAGGTTGGACGACGCCTCGCTCGGCGCGATCAGGTAGTAGGCGGCCAGCGCCAGGTCGAAGCTGGGGCAGGACACCTCGCGGACCTCCGCACCCAGCGCACGCAGCTGGTCGACCCCGGTGCGGAACGCCTCGAGGACGCCGGGCTCGTAGCCTCCGGCGTGGCCCTCGCCGCCGAGCTCGCGGACGACGCCGACCACGGTGCCGGTCAGGTCGCCCTGCGCACCCTGCTGCGCGGCCGCCACGTAGGGCGCGGCCGGGGCGTCGATGGAGGTGGAGTCGCGCGGGTCGTGCCCGCCGATGACCTCGTGCATGAGCGCGGCGTCGGCCACGGTGCGGGCCATCGGGCCGGCCTGGTCGAGGCTGGAGGAGAACGCGATCAGGCCGTAGCGGGACACCGAGCCGTAGGTGGGCTTGTGCCCGACCAGGCCGGTGACCGCGGCGGGCTGGCGGATCGAGCCACCGGTGTCGGTGCCGATCGCCCAGGGCGCCAGGAACCCGGCGACGGCGGCCGAGGACCCGCCGGAGGAGCCGCCGGGGATGCGGTCGTGGTCCCACGGGTTGCGGGTGGGGCCGTAGGCGGAGTTCTCGGTGGAGGAGCCCATCGCGAACTCGTCCATGTTGGTCTTGCCCAGCAGGACGGTGCCGGCGGCCTTGAGGCGTGCGGCGACGGTGGCGTCGTAGGGCGGCCGCCAGCCCTCGAGGATGCGCGAGCCGCTGGTGGTGGGGACGCCGTCGGTGACCACGACGTCCTTGAGCGCGACGGGGACGCCGGCCAGCCGGCCCAGCTCCTCGCCGGCGGCGCGGCGGCGGTCGACCTCGGCGGCGGTGGCCAGCGCGGTCTCGCCGTCGACGTGCAGGTAGGAGTTCAGCGCGCCGTCGGTGGCCTCGATGGCGTCCAGGTGGGCGCGGGTGACCTCGACGGCGCTGGTCTCGCCACCGGCGAGGGCGGCCTGCAGGGCGGTGACGTCCAGGCGGGTCAGCTCGGCGCTCACGCCTCCTCCCCCAGGATGCGCGGCACGCGGAACCGGTCGTCCTCGGCCGCCGGGGCACCGGCGAGCACCTGCTCGCGGGGCAGGCTGGGGGTGACGACGTCGGGCCGGTGCACGTTGGTCAACGGCACGGCGTGCGTGGTCGGGGTGACGTCGGTGGTCGGCGCATCCTGGACCCGGGCGACGGCGCCGAGCACGACGCCGAGCTGGTCGGCGAAGCGGTCGAGCTCCTCGTCGGTGACGGCGAGCCGGGACAGCCGCGCCAGGTGCGCGACGTCGTCTCGGGACAGGCTGTGTGCGTCCGTGCTCATGCGGTGGTGGGACCCCACTGTCGGTCTGCTCGGTGGACGGCGGGGAGCACGCGGCACCCCGACCCTGTGAGTCTACGTGGGGCGGGCCACGCCCCCGGGCCCGCGAGGCGGGTTGGCCTCGACGGGGGTCCGTGCGGCAGGCTGGCGGCGCCCACGATCGACGGAGATCGACACCCGGCGGTCCTGCGGAGGTGCCCGTGTCCTACCTGCTCCGGCTGGTCGTGCCCGACCGGCCCGGCATCCTCGGCGCCGTCGCGACGGCGCTCGGTCTGGCCGGCATCGACATCGTGTCGGTGGACGTGCTGGAGCGCGGCGACGGGATCGCCGTGGACGACATCGTGGTGGAGCTGCCCGAGGACCGGGTGGTCGACGGGCTGATCACCGCGGTGATGACGGTGCCGGGCGTGCAGGTGGAGTCGCTGCGCCCCTTCTCCGGTCAGCTGGACACCCACCGCGAGCTCGAGCTGCTGGAGTCCCTGGGCCGCGCGGGCAGCGGCACCGCGGCGCTGTTGGCCGGCGAGCTGCCGCGGGTGCTGCACGCCGGGTGGGCGGCGGTGCTGGCCGGCACCACGGACGGCGTCTCGGTGCACGCGGCCTCGGAGGCCGCCCCCGACCTCACCGGGGTGGCGCTGCCGTGGCTGCCGCTGACCGCGCCGGTGCTGCTGCCCAGCGAGGAGGACTGGGTGCCGGCGCTCTGGCAGGAGATGGCCGTGGAGATGATGGCCGCGCCCTTCGACGGCGGGGCCGTGGTGCTGCTGGGCCGCTCGGGCGGGCCGGCGTTCCGCCGCTCGGAGCTGCTGCGGCTCACCCACCTGACCGGCATCGCCGCGACGGTGGCCCAGCTCCCCCCGGTCTAGGCCCCCTCCTCCGCGCCCGCCGGCGCGGTGCCCTGCTCGGCGGTGCCCTGCTCGGCAGTGCCCTGCTCGGCGTCCGCGGCCTTCTTCCGACGGGGTGCCCGCTTCCTCGGCGCCGGGGCCTCGGCCACGTCCTCGGCGGTCGGCGCGGGCTCGCTGCCGTCGCCGACCGTCGCGACCTCGCGGGCGGCGTCGGGGCCCTGCTCCAGCAGCACCGCGAAGCCGTCGTCGTCGAGGATCGGTGCCTTGACCGCCACGGCCTTGTCGTACTTGCTGCCGGGGTCGGCGCCGACCACGACGAAGCCGGTCTTCTTGGACACCGAGCCGGTGACCTTGCCGCCCCGCTCCTGGATGGCGGCGATGGCCTGGTCGCGGCTGTGGTCGCGCAGGGAGCCGGTGACGACGACGGTGACCCCGGTGAGCGGGCCGGGCCCGGCGTCGGAGGCCTCGTCCTCCATCCGGACGCCGTCGCGGCGCCACTTCTCGACCACGCCGAGGTGCCAGTCAACGGCGAACCAGTCGCGGACCGCGGCGGCGATGGTCGGGCCGACGCCGTCGGCGGCGGCGAGCTCCTCCTCCGAGGCGGCCATCAGCCGGTCCATCGACCGGAACTCACGGGCCAGGGCCTGGGCGGCGGTGGGGCCGACGTGCCGGATCGACAGCGCGACCAGCACCCGCCAGAGCGGGACGTCCTTGCGGGTCTGCAGGTTGGTCAGCAGCCGCTGCCCGTTGGCCGACAGGGTGCCGTCCTTCCTGGTGAAGAAGTCGGCGGTGGCCAGCTGCTCGGCGGTCAGGGAGAACACGTCGCCCTCGTCGGTGAGCAGGCCGCTGGCCAGCAGCGAGGTGGCCGCCTCGTAGCCCAGCACCTCGATGTCGAAGGCGCCGCGGCCGGCGACGTGGAAGACCCGCTCCCGCAGCTGGGCCGGGCACGAGCGGGCGTTCGGGCAGCGGATGTCGGCGTCGCCCTCCTTCTCGTGCCGCAGCTCGGTGCCGCACTCGGGGCAGTGCGTGGGCATGACGAACTCGACCTCGTCGCCGGTGCGCACGTCGACGACCGGGCCGAGGATCTCGGGGATGACGTCGCCGGCCTTGCGGATGACCACGGTGTCGCCGATCAGCACGCCCTTGCGGACGACCTCGCTGGCGTTGTGCAGCGTGGCCAGCTGCACGGTCGAGCCGGCGACCTTCACCGGCTCCATGTAGCCGAACGGGGTGACCCGGCCGGTGCGGCCGACGTTGACCCGGATGTCCAGCAGCTTGGTGGTGGCCTCCTCGGGCGGGTACTTGAACGCGATCGCCCAGCGCGGGGCGCGGCTGGTCGACCCCAGCCGGCGCTGCAGGGCGACCTGGTCGATCTTGACCACGACGCCGTCGATCTCGTGCTCGACGGAGTGCCGCTGCTCGCGGTAGCGCTCGATGTAGGCCCACACGGCCTCGAGATCGGGCACCACCTCGTACCGCTCGCTGGTGGGCAGGCCGAAGGCCTTGAGCTTCTCGTAGGCCTGCGACTGCCGCTCCAGCTCGAAGCCCTCGCGGGCACCGATGCCGTGCACGAGCAGCCGCAGCGGGCGACCGGCGGTGACCCTCGGGTCCTTCTGCCGCAGCGACCCGGCGGCGGCGTTGCGGGGGTTGGCGAAGGGCGCCTTGCCGGCCTCGACCTGGGCGGCGTTGACCTCCGCGAAGGCGGCGACCGGGAAGTAGACCTCGCCGCGCACCTCGACCAGCTCGGGCACGTCGTCGCCGGCCAGCTGCTGCGGGACGTCGGCCATGGTGGCGACGTTGGCCGTGACGTCCTCTCCGGTGGTGCCGTCGCCGCGGGTGGCTGCGCGCACCAGCCGGCCGCGCTCGTAGACCAGGTCGATGGCCAGCCCGTCGATCTTGAGCTCGCAGAGGTAGCCGGCCCCGGCGGCGCCGTCGCGGTCGGCACGGGCGGCCCAGGCCGACAGCTCGTCGGAGCTGAAGGCGTTGTCCAGGCTCTGCATGCGCTCGAGGTGGGTGACCGGGGAGAAGGTGGCGCCGAAGCCGCCGTTGACCTTCTGGCTGGGCGACTCGGGGGTGACCAGGGCGGGGTGCTCGGCCTCGAGCGCCTTGAGCTCGCCCATGAGCTCGTCGTACTGGCCGTCGCTGACCAGCGGGGCGTCCTTGACGTAGTAGGCGAAGGCCAGCCGGTCGAGCTCCTCGGACAGCTCGCGGTGCCGGTCGCGGGCGGCGTCGGGCACCTCGGTGACGTCGGCCCGGTCCTGCTCGGCCTCGACCTGGGGTGCTGCGTCGTCCGTGATCACGAGGTGCACGGTAGCCAGGGGGTCCGACAGGAAAACTCAGTCCGGCAGGAGGTACTTCGCCGCCTCGCGGACGTGCGCCATCGCCGCGCGGGCGTAGGCGGGGCTGGCCCCGGCGAGCCCGCAGGTGGGGGTCAGCGTCACCGCGGTGTGCAGTTGCTCGGCCGGGAAGCCGAGCCGTCCCCACCACTGCTGCAGCCGGGTCGCGGTGGCCTTCGGTGCGGGCAGGACGGTGTCGGTGCCCGGGACGACGCCCAGCACCAGGTGCGTGCCGGCGTCGACCGCGGTGCCGACCGCGTCGAGGTCGGTGACGAGACCCAGGTCGAACCCGACGGCGTCGGCACCGGCGGTGCGCAGCAGGGCCAGCGGCACCTGGCGGGCGCAGCAGTGCACCACGACGGGGTGCCCGAGGGCCTCGAGGAAGCGGGTGGTCTCCTCCAGCGCGACCGGCTCCTCGACGGCGGGCAGCTTGCCGAAGCCGCTGGCCGTGGGCAGGGCGCCCTGCAGCACGGCCGGCAGGGACGGCTCGTCGACCTGGACGACGACGGCCGCTCCGGGCAGGCGGGCCGAGACCTCGGCGACGTGCGCCCGCAGGCCCTCGGCGAGGGACTGCGCCAGGTCGCGGCGGGCGCCGGGGTCGACGACGGCGCGGTCGCCGCGGGTGCGCTCCAGCATCGAGGCCAGCGTCCAGGGGCCGGCGGCCTGCACCTTGAACGGTCCGGTCCAGTCGCCGGCGACGTCGTGCAGGGCGTCGAGGTCGCGGGCGAGGAACTCCTCCGCGCGCTGCAGGTCCTTGCCGGGGCGGGGCACCAGCCGCCAGCCGGCGGGGGTCAGGTCGACGGCCAGGTCCACCAGCAGGGCGGCGGTCCGGCCGGTGATGTCGGCGCCGGCGCCGCGGGCGGGCAGCTCGGGCAGGTGCGCGAACCCGGGCAGCTCGCCCACGGCCAGGCGGACGGCCTCGGCCGGGTCGGTGCCGGGGAGCGAGCCGACGCCCGAGGCCGGCCCCCACGGTGACGTGGGGACCGGCCTCGGGTCGGTGGTGCCGGGAGTGCTGTCGTGCTGGGTGCTGCTACCGCTGGGTGACGCCACGCCCGCGACGGTAGCCCGCCGCGGTGGCGACCCCGCCGGCCAGCAGCAGGCCGACGCCGAGGGCGGTCAGCTGCCCGGTGGCCGCACCGGTGTTGGCCAGCTGGCCGGTCCCGATGCCGTTGCCCGGGTTGGCGACCGGCTGGGTGCCCGGCGTGCCGGGGGTCCCGGAGCCGCCGCCCGCGCCGCCGCCGTCGCCGGGGTCGGCGGGGCAGGTGAAGCCGGCCCCGGCGACGCCGAGGGCACCGCTGCTGGCATCGACCGTGCCGACCGGCTGGGGCTCGGTGGTGGTGCCACCGAGGCCCACCGCCGGGGCGGGCGCCGTCGCGAACGTGGTCGGCGTGCCGTGGTCCGCCGCCGGCGGGTCGACCGGCGAGTTGGCCTCGAAGTAGTCGACCGCGGTGTCGACGTCGACCGGGCCCGTCGTCGGGTCGGTGCCGTTGGTGAAGGCGGTGAAGCTGTCGCCACCGGCGACGAGGAAGGAGTTGGCGACCACCCGGTAGCTGGCGGCGGGGTCGATGACCGTGCCGTCCAGCGTGATGCTGGCCGGGTCCACCCGCTGGCCGTAGGGCTGGGCGAGGTCGAAGGAGTAGGCGAAGCCCTCCGAGGTGCCCAGGCGCAGGTTGCTCGCCCGCGGCCCACCGGGGTTCTGGAACTGCTGCTCCAGGATGCCGCGGATGTCGGCGCCTGTCAGGGTGATGGCGTTGACCGTGTTGCCGAACGGCTGCACGGCGAACAGCTCGGCGTAGGTCACGTCGCCGGCCAGGATGTCGGTCCGCAGGCCGCCCGGGTTCATGAACGCAATGACCGGGTCGCCGTAGGCCGGGTCCTGCAGGGCCTCGAGCTGGGCCTGCGCGACGAGGTTGCCCAGGCTGGACTCGCCGTCGCGGACGGCGGTGAACGAACCGTCCGGGTTCAGCGTGCCGGCCCGGCGGATGTCGGCGGTGGCGCTGCCCTCGACCACGTCGCCGGCCTCGGCCGACGCGTCCTGCCAGTACCCGACGATGGCGGCGATGTCCGGGTCGGGCGCGTTGCGGGTGACCGGGACGTTGGTGGCCTGGTAGATGCCGCACAGGCGGTCGACGTCACCGGTGGTGCCGTCGAGGACGAGCCGGATGTCGGAGATCAGCCGGCCGTAGAACCCGGCCTGGGTGAGCAGCCGCGGGTTGCCGGCCGGGTCGGGGACGATGCAGTTGTAGGCCTGGTGGCTGTGGCCGCTGATGATCAGGTCGACGGCGGGGTCGACGCCGGCGTTGATGTCGACGATCGGGCCGGTGAGCTGGTCGCACCCGTTGGCGTCGAGGGAGTCCCCGCCCTCGTTCTCCCCGCCCTCGTGGATCAGCACGCCGATGGCCTCGATGCCCTGGGCCTGCAGCACCGGCACCCACCGGTTGACGGCCTCCGCCTCGTCGATGAACTCGACGTCGGCGATGCCGGCCGGGGACACGATGGTCGGCGTGGTCTCGGTGACCACACCGATCAGCGCCATCTGCTTGCCGCCGCCGACGTCGAACACCTCGTAGGGCGGGAGCATGGGCTCACCGGAGGCCGTGTCGATGACGTTGGCGGCCAGGTAGGGGTAGTCCGTGCCGTGGAAGTCCTCACCGGTGCTGTCGGTGAAGCAGCCGTCCACGCCGGCCTCGAAGGGCTGACCGCCGAGGGTGGCCGGGCAGGCGTCGACGTCGTCGGAGTACTCGCCGTCGGTGGCCGCCGAGATGCGTCGCAGCTCGTCGGTGCCACGGTCGAACTCGTGGTTGCCGACGGAGGACACGTCCAGGCCCATCGCGTTCAGCACCTCGATGGTCGGCTCGTCGCGGAAGACGCTCGAGTCGAACGGCGAGGCGCTGATCAGGTCACCGGCGCCGACGAAGAGCGAGGCCTCGGGCGTGCCGCCCTGCGCGAGGAACGCGGCCCGGGCCGACTGCACCGTGGTGGCGACGCTGGCGGACCCGCCGACGGTCGTGGTGACGTCGTCGGCCGTGCCGTAGGCACCGTCGGGGCCCGGGTCGGTCAGCAGCTGGCTGTCGGCGCCGGTCGTGTCGGAGATGCGGCCGTGGAAGTCGTTCATGCCCAGCAGCTGGACCGGGATGTCGGCAGGGGCCGCGGTCGGCGCGGCGGAGGCCATCGTCGGGAGCCCGACCAGGGCGGCCGAGGCCACCAGGGTCGCGGCGAGGGTGAGGCGCGTTCGGCGCAAGGGTCCTCCAGGAGCTGGCTCCGGCCGAACCGTGCGTGACGGAACGATCACAGAGCATGACTAAGTAGCGCGGCGAACCTTCTCGCCCCGGCGAACCTAGCCCGCACCCCTGGCGAAACCAAGACTCCGCTGAGAACCGACGCCGATCGTTCACCGCCCGGAAACGCGACCCGGGACCGCGGCCCGGGAACGCTCACCCGGGCAGGCAGGGGAAGCCCGGCACCCGGTGGACGGGCGCGGCGGTGGGCGCAGGGCCTCCCCTGCCCGGCACCCCGGGTGGGTGCCGCGACGGGTCAGGCGACGGGTGCGCGGCGGGCGGCACGGGCGACCGCGGCCTGGCCCAGCACCCGGTCCCCGCGCTCGGCGTCCGGCTCGTACAGCACCGCGGACTGCCCCGGGGCCACCCCGCGCTGCACCTCGTGCAGCGTGAGCACCAGGCCGCCGTCGCCGTCCCCGGTCACGCTGCACGGCACGGCCGCGCCGTGCGCGCGCAGCTGGACCGCGGCGTCGAACGGCAGCGCGGGCACCGCGCCCGTCCAGGTCGGCGCACCGGTGCCGACCTCGTCCACCCCGGCGAGGTCCGCCGTCCCCACCGTGACGGTGCGGCTGACCGGCTCGATGCCCAGCACGTAGCGCGGGCGCTGGTCACCGGTGGTGATGCCCAGTCCCTTGCGCTGGCCGACCGTGAAGCCGTGGGTGCCGCTGTGCTCCCCCACCACCGAGCCGGTCGCGGCGTCCACCACCGGCCCGGGCGCGGCGCCCAGCCGGCGGTCGAGGAACCCGCGGGTGTCCCCGTCGGGGATGAAGCAGATGTCGTGGCTGTCGGGCTTGGTGGCCACCGCGTAGCTGCGCTCGGCGGCGATGGCCCGGACCCGCTCCTTGGTCATCGACCCCAGCGGGAACACCGCGCCGGCCAGCTGCCGGGCGGTGAGCACACCCAGCACGTAGCTCTGGTCCTTGGCCACGTCGACCGACCGGCGCAGCTCGCCGTCGGCCAGCCGCGCGTGGTGGCCGGTGACGACGGCGTCGAAGCCGAGCGCCTGCGCGCGGTCCAGCACCGCGGCGAACTTGATCTTCTCGTTGCAGCGCAGGCAGGGGTTCGGCGTCCGGCCCGCGGCGTACTCGGCGACGAAGTCGTCGACGACGTCCTCGGCGAACCGGTCGGCCATGTCCCACACGTAGAACGGGATGCCCAGCTCGGCGGCGACCCGGCGGGCGTCGTCGGCGTCCTCGACGCTGCAGCACCCCCGCGACCCGCTGCGCAGCTGCTGCCGGTGCTGGGACAGCGCCAGGTGCACCCCGGTGACCTGGTGACCGGCCTCGACGGCGAGCGCGGCGGCGACGGCGGAGTCGACGCCACCGCTCATCGCGGCGACGACCCTCATGCCGACCGCCGGCCCAGGCCCGCCCGCCGGGCGCGCTCGACGACCGGGCCGATGACGTCGAGCACCGCGTCGACGTCGGCACCCGTGGAGGTGTGGCCCAGGCTGAACCGCAGCGAGCTGCGGGCCCGCTCGGGGTCGGCACCGGCGGCCAGCAGCACGTGGCTGGGCCGCGCGACCCCCGCGCTGCACGCCGACCCGGTGGAGCACTCGATGCCGTTGGCGTCCAGCAGCATGAGCAGCGCGTCGCCCTCGGCACCCGGGAAGGACAGGTGCGCGTTGCCGGGCAGCCGGCCGGGGCCGCCGGCGACGACGGCGTCCAGCGGCGGACCGTTGAGCTGCACGTCGGGCACGCGCTCGACCACGCCGGCGACCAGCCGGTCGCGCAGCGCGGCGACCCGGGCGGCCCGCTCGGTGCGGGAGGCGACGCTGGCGGTGGTGGCCACCGCCAGCCCGACGATGGCGGCGACGTCGAGGGTGCCGGAGCGGACGTCGCGCTCCTGGCCGCCGCCGTGCAGCAGCGGGGTGCACTCGGCGTCCCGGCGCAGCACGAGCACCCCGGCGCCCATCGGCCCGCCGAGCTTGTGGCCGGTCATCGTCAGCGCGTCGACCCCGCTGGCGGCGACGTCCACCGGCACCTGGCCGACGGCCTGCACCGCGTCGGTGTGCAGCGGCACGCCCACCGCGTGGGCGACCGCCGCCAGCGCCGCCAGGTCGCTGACCGCGCCGATCTCGTTGTTGGCCCACATGACGCTGGCGACGGCGACGTCGCTGCCGTCGCCCAGCGCCTCGGCCAGCGCGTCGGCGGTGACCGCGCCGGTGGGGTCGACGTCGAGCCAGGTGACCTCGGCGCCGTCGTGCTCGACCAGCCACTCGACGCTGTCGAGCACGGCGTGGTGCTCGGCCGGGCTGACCACGACGCGGGTGCGCCGCGGGTCGGCGTCCCGGCGGGCCCAGAACATGCCCTTGACGGCGAGGTTGTCGCTCTCGGTGCCGCCGCCGGTGAACAGCACCTCCGACGGCCGGGCGCCGAGCGCGGCGGCCAGCCGCTCGCGGGACTGCTCGGCGGTGCGCCGGGCCTCGCGGCCGCTGGCGTGCAGCGACGAGGCGTTGCCCACCCGGGCCAGCTGCTCGGTCATCGCCGCGACGGCCTCGGGGAGCATCGGCGTGGTGGCCGCGTGGTCGAGGTACGTCATGACTGAGCCAGCGTAGGCGCGTCCTGGGCCACCGAGGTGGCCGGGACCCGGGCGCGGCCGGCGACCGCGCAGCCGACCGCGGCGACGGCGGTGCAGCCGGCCACCCCGGCGAGGACCGCGGCCGGCAGCGGGAGCAGGCCCGCGGTGGCGGCGCCGAGCAGCACCCCGACCGCGCCGATGCACAGCGCGGCGGCGGTGACGTCGGCGATCTGCAGGGAGGCCGAGTCCGCGCCGCGCCGGTGCTCGGGCGACTGCTCCAGCAGCAGCACGCCCACGCTGGACATGCCCAGCCCCATCCCCAGGCCGGCGACCGCCCAGGTGGCGTAGACCGGCCAGCCGTGCAGCCCGGCGACGGCGACCAGTGCGGTCCCGCCGACGCCGGTCACCACGAAGCCGAACCCGAGCTGCAGCAGCCGGACCCGGCTGAGGTCGGGACGGCGACCCTGCAGCGCGCTGGCGACCGACCACCCGACGGCACCCGCGGAGAGCGGGATACCGGCCGCCGTGGGGGTGAACCCGTGCAGCTGCGCCAGGGACAGCGGGATGAGCGCCTCGACGCCGAAGAACGCCCCGGCCAGCAGCCCGCGCGAGGCGATGACCGTGGGCAGGCCCCGCGCGGCGCGGGCGGTGCCGCGCGGCAGCAGGTAGCCCAGGCCCAGCACGAGCGCGACGAGGCCGGCGACCGCGACCGGGACGGCGAGGAGGTCCAGCCGCTGGCCGGCGTACTGCAGCCCCGCCACGCCGACGCCGGACAGCAGCGCCCACCAGCGCCGGTGCGGGTCGGGGCGGGCGCCGGGTGCGGGGACGGCGAGCCGGCGCAGCGCGGGCAGCACCAGGGCGAGCCCGGCCGCGACCAGCGGCAGGATCCCCAGGAACACCAGCCGCCAGGTGGCCACCGAGGTCAGCAGGCCGGCCAGCAGCGGGCCGACCAGCGCGGGCACGACCCAGGCAGCCGAGAGCGCGCCGAACAGCGCCGGGCGCAGCCGGGGGTCGAAGGCCGCCCCGGCCACCACGTAGATCGACACCGAGATGAACCCGCCGCCCAGGCCCTGCACGGCACGGCCGAGGACGAACAGCGGCATGTCGACGGCCAGGCCGGAGGCGACCAGCCCGGCCGCGAAGACCCCGACGCCCCACAGCAGCGCCACCCGCGGTCCGCGCCGGTCGCCGAGGTCGCCGCCGAGCACCATGCCCACGACCTGGGCGACCAGGAACGCGGTGAACGGCCAGCCGTACCAGGCCAGGCCGTCGAGCTCGGCCACCGCGGTGGGCAGCACGGTCGCCACGGCCATCGACTCGAACGCGACGAAGGTGACCAGGGTGACCAGCCCGGCGGTCGTCAGCCGGTGCCGGCCGTCGAGGATGCCGCTCACTGGCCGGCCGCCCCGGAGCTTCCCGGCAGCAGCGCGCGGACGGCGTCGATCGTGTCCGCCTCGGCGGGGCCCTTGTCGGGGCGGTACCGCAGCACCCGGGCGAAGCGCAGCGCGACGCCGCCGGGGTAGCGGGGGCTGCGCTGCACGCCGTCCAGCTCGATCTCCACGACCAGCTCGGGCCGCATCGTCACCGCACCGCGCCCGGTGGCGGTGACCAGGTCCGGGAAGGTGGCCGTCTGCCAGGCCAGCAGCTCGTCGGTCATGCCCTTGAACGTCTTGCCGACCATCACCGGCGCGCCGCCGTCGGGGTCGCGGGCGCCCAGGTGGATGTTGGACAGCGACCCGGTGCGCCGGCCGTAGCCCCACTCGGCGCCGATGACGACCAGGTCCAGGGTGTGCACCGGCTTGACCTTGCGCCAGGCGCTGCCCCGCCGTCCGGCGGCGTACGGGCTGCCCAGCACCTTGACGACGACGCCCTCGTGGCCCGCGGCCAGCGCCGCGTCCTGGAAGGCGGCGGCCTGCGCCGGGGTCGGCCGGACGACGCCGGGCATCCGGTGCTCCCCCGCCACCCGCTCCAGCACGTCGCGGCGGGCGGCCAGCGGCTCGTCGACCAGGTCGGTGCCGTCGGCGTGCAGGCAGTCGAAGAAGAACGGCCGCAGCAGCAGCTCGCCGGTGTCGGCGCCGAACCGGGCCGCGGTCTCCTGGAACGGCCGGGGCCGGCCGTCGTCGGTGAGCGCGAGGGTCTCCCCGTCGAGCACCAGCCGCTGCGCGGGCAGCCCGCGGACCACCTCGACCAGCTCGGGCACCCGCGCGGTGACCTCCTTGAGCGAGCGGGTCCAGACGCGGACGTCGGCGCCGTCCTTGTGCACCTGGATCCGGGCGCCGTCCATCTTGTGCTCGACCACGACGTCACCGTCCCCCAGCGCACCGGCGAGGTCCTCGGCGGGCGAGGCGAGCATGGGCCGCAGCGGGCGGCCGACCTCCAGCCGCACCGCCTCCAGGGCCACCGCTCCCCCGTCCAGCGCCAGCTCGGCGACGACCGGCAGCTCCCCGGACAGGAAGAACGCCCGGCGGACGACGGTCGCGGGCGCGTCGGCGGCCGCGGCGACGGCGTCGAGCACCACGCCCTCCAGCGCCCCGTGCCGCAGCTCCCCGCCGAGCAGCCGCAGCAGGAAGGACTGCTCGTCGGCGGTGGCGGCGCCGAACAGGTCGGCCAGCAGCTGCGCGCGGCGGGCGGCGGACCCGGCGCCGGACACCGCGGCGAGCTCGTCGAGGGCGGCCTCGACGGCGGCCACGGTGAGGGTGGGTCCGGCGGCGGGGACGGCGTCGACGCCGGCGAGGGTGCGCCACCCGGCCCCGAGCTTGCCCTGCCGCGGTGCGCCGGACAGCCATGCGGTGACCGGGCCAACCTCGTCGGGGCCGGCGGCGCGCAGCAGGTCGGCGACGGCGTCGCGCTTGGCCGTCCGGGCCCGGGTGGCGCCGACCGCGGCGGAGGTGGTCACGACGTCGGCGAGCAGCACCGCCCCATCGTCACCCGGCGCGTCCTCCTGCGCGAAAGTCCGTCCTCCCTCAGCAGCGCTGGCGAGGGAGGACGGACTTCGATCAGGGCCCCTGATCAACGCTGGGCCCGGGGACTGCTACTTGCGGGCGGTGATCTGCTCCGTCGCGGCGGGCACGACGGTGTTCAGGTCGCCCACGACGCCGAAGTCGGCGAGCTCGAAGATCGGCGCCTCGGGGTCCTTGTTGACCGCGACAATGCTCTTCGAGGTCTGCATGCCGGCCCGGTGCTGGATGGCCCCGGAGATGCCGACGGCGATGTAGAGCTGCGGCGAGACGGTCTTGCCGGTCTGCCCGACCTGGAAGCTGTGCGGGTAGAAGCCGGAGTCGACCGCGGCGCGGGAGGCACCCACGGCCGCGCCGAGGGAGTCGGCCAGGCCCTCGATGATCGAGAAGTTCTCGGCCGAGGCGACCCCGCGGCCACCGGAGACCACGATCGAGGCCTCGGTGAGGTCGGGGCGGTCGGACTTCTGCTCGACCACCCGGTCGACCACGCGGGTCTGCTTGGCGGCGTCGGAGACCGACACGGTGACGGTCTCCTCCTCGGCCGCGGCCGGGGCGGCCTCGGGGGCGACCGAGTTGCCGCGCAGGGTGTAGATCGGGGTCCCGGTGGTGACCTTGGCGTGCACGATGGTCGCGCCGGCGAAGGCCACCTGGGTGGCGGTGCCGTCGGCGGCGATCTCGGTGACGTCGGTCAGGAACCCCGAGCCGGTCTTGATCGCCAGGCGGCCGGCGATCTCCTTGCCCTCCGGCGTGGAGGGGATGACCACCGCGGCCGGCGAGCGGTCGGCGACCAGCTGCGCCAGCACCTCGGCCTTGGGGGCCACCAGGTAGGCGTCGATGTCGTCGGACTCCCCGACCAGCACCTTCGCGGCGCCGTACTCGGCGAGGGCGTCCTTGACGCCGGCCGCGGTGCCGGGGGCACCGAGCACGACGGCCGAGGGCTCGCCGAGCACGCGGGCGGCGGTGAGCGCCTCGAGGGTGGTCTTGCGGACGCCGGAGCCGTCGGGGGCGGTCTCGACGAGGACCAGAACTTCAGCCATGGTTGTCTTCTCCTCCAGTGGTTCCGGTCAGACGAGCTTCTGGCTGGCCAGGAAGCCCACGAGCTTCTCGGCGCCGTCGCCCTCGTCGGTCACCTTGACGCCCTCGCCCTTGGGCGGGCGGCCGGCGAAGTCCAGCACCTGGCTGGTCGCGGTGGCCAGGCCGACGGTGCCGGCGTCGACGCCGAGGTCGGCCAGCGACTTGGTCTCCACCGGCTTCTTCTTGGCGGCCATGATCCCCTTGAAGGAGGGGTAGCGCGGCTCGTTGATGGTGTCCCAGGTGCTCACGATGGCCGGGGTCTGCGCCTCGAGGGCCCAGAAGCCGCCGTCGGTCTGCCGCTCCACCTTCAGCGTCGAGCCGTCGACGGTGAGCTTGCGGGCACCGGACAGGTGCGGGATGCCCAGCCGCTCGGACAGCAGCGCCGGCATGACCGAGACGCGGCCGTCGGTGGACTCGGCACCGCAGATGACCAGGTCGTACTCCAGCTGGGAGAGCGCCGCGGCGATGACCGCCGACGTCTGCACCGCGCAGGAGCCGTGGATGGCCTCGTCGGAGACGTGCACGGCCTTGTCCGCGCCCATCGACAGGGCCTTGCGGATGGCGTCGGTGGCGCCGTCGGGGCCGACGGTCAGCACGGTGACCTCGCCGCCCTGCGACTCCTTGACCGTCAGCGCCTCCTCGATGGCGTACTCGTCCATCTCGTTGATGACGTTGTCGGCACTGGCGCGCGCGACGGTGTTGTCCGAGCTGTCCAGCTGGCGCTCGGTGCCCGAGTCGGGCACCTGCTTGACCAGGACGACGATGTTCATCGCACCTCCGCGAGTGGGTTCAGGGTGCGGACGTGAGCCCGCACACGCACTGATGATTCACGTTACTCGTGGGTAACGTCGGGGCGTCAGACGGTCGGCGCGTGAGACCAGTCACCGCTGACCGCGAACCGTTCGAGCGTGCGACGGTGCGGTGCGAGGTCCAGGCCCTGCTCGGCCAGCCAGGCGTCGGAGTAGTAGGTGCGGGCGTAGCGCTCGCCGCCGTCGCACAGCAGCGTCACCACGCTGCCCCGCCGTCCGGCGGCGACCAGCTCGGCGACCAGCTGGAAGGCACCCCACAGGTTGGTCCCCGTGGAGCCGCCGGCCCGGCGGCCGGTGGCGGTCTCCAGGTGCCGCATCGCCGCGATGGACGCCGCGTCGGGCACGCAGAACATCCGGTCCACGATCGTCGGCACGAAGGAGGGCTCCACCCGGGGCCGGCCGATGCCCTCGATGCGGGAGGGCCGGCCCACCGCGGTGGGGTCGCCGTCCCGCCAGCCGGGGAAGAACGCCGAGCCCTCGGGGTCGACGACGGCCAGCCGCGTGGGCAGCCGCCGGTAGCGCAGGTACCGCCCGATGGTGGCGCTGGTGCCCCCGGTGCCGGCGCCCACCACGACCCACTCGGGCACCGGGTGCTCCTCGGCGGCCAGCTGCTCGAACACCGACTCGGCGATGTTGTTGTTGCCCCGCCAGTCGGTGGCCCGCTCGGCGTGGGTGAACTGGTCCAGGTAGTGCCCGCCGGTCTCGGTGGCGATCCGGCGGGCCTCGTCGTAGACCGTGCCCGCGTCGGCGACCAGGTGGCAGCGGCCGCCGTGGAACTCGATGAGCGCGATCTTCTCCGGGCTGGTGGACGCGGGCATGACCGCGACGAAGGGCAGGCCCAGCATCCGGGCGAAGTAGGCCTCGCTGACCGCGGTCGAGCCGCTGGAGGCCTCGACCACCGTCGACCCCTCGCCGATCCACCCCGAGCACAGCGCGTGCAGGAACAGCGAGCGGGCCAGCCGGTGCTTGAGGCTGCCGGTCGGGTGGGTGGACTCGTCCTTGAGGTAGAGCTGCACCCCCCACTCCGGCGGCAGCGGGTAGACCAGCAGGTGGGTGTCGGCGCTGCGCCGGGCGTCGGCCTCGACCAGCGCGACCGCCCGCTCCACCCAGGCCCGCCCGGCCTCGTCGCAGCGGTCCAGCTGGGCGGGCCGGTCGCTCATCGACCGCTGAAGGTGGCCTTGCCCGGCCCGTCGCTGAGGAAGGAGGCCATGCCGGTCTTCTGGTCCTCGGTGTCGAACAGCCCGGCGAACAGCTCGCTCTCCAGCGCCAGCCCGTGGTCGATCGCGCCGTCCAGGCCCTCGTCGATGGCGCGCTTGGCCGCGGCCAGCGCCAGCGGCGGGCCGGCGGCGAACTTGCGGGCCATCGCGACGCTGGCGGCGTAGACCTGGTCGTCGGGGACGACGGCGTCCACCAGCCCCAGCTCCAGGGCCTCCTCGGCGCCCACGTGCCGGCCGGTGAAGACCAGGTCCTTGGCCTTGGCCGGCCCGACCAGGCGGGCCAGCCGCTGCGTGCCGCCGGCACCGGGGATGACGCCGAGCAGGATCTCGGGCTGGCCGACCTTGGCCGACTCCCCCATGACCCGGAAGTCCGCGCACAGCGCCAGCTCGTAGCCCCCGCCCAGGGCGTAGCCGGTGATGGCGGCGATGACCGGCTTGGGCACCCGGGCGACCTCGCGGAAGGAGCTGGTCAGCTCCCGGCCCCACGCCACCATCGACGAGCCGGTCAGCTGGGACATGGCCTTGATGTCGGCGCCGGCGGCGAACACCCGCTCGCCGCCGTAGATGACCACCGACCGGACGTCGGCCCGGCTGCCCGCCTCCTGCGCGGCGGTGCGGACCTCCCAGTGCAGCTGCTCGTCGATCGCGTTCATCTTCGGGCGGTCCAGGCGGATGGTGCCCACGCCGTCCTCGACCTGCAGCGTCACGAACTCCGGCTCGGCCATGCGGGTGCTCCTCGGTGTCGACGTCGACTCCCCCGCACCCTAGGCAGGGGAGGCCCTGCACCCACCTCCGGGCCCCGTCACCGGGTGCCGGGCTTCCCCCGCCCGGAGGGGGTCAGCCGGCGCGGCGGGCGGTGAAGCGGCCGCGCACCCGGCCCAGCGCCAGCGGCAGGCCGAAGGTCTCGCCGAGCAGGTCGGCGGTGAGGACGTCGTCCACCGGGCCGGCCGCCACCACCGAGCCCGAGCGCAGCAGCAGCGCGTGGGTGTAGCCGGGCGGGATCTCCTCGACGTGGTGGGTGACCAGCACCTGCGCGGGGGCCTGCGGGTCGCGGGCCAGGTCGGTCAACCGCGACACCAGGTCCTCGCGGCCGCCGAGGTCCAGGCCCGCGCCGGGCTCGTCGAGCAGCAGCAGCTCGGGGTCGGTCATCAGCGCCCGCGCGATCTGGGCGCGCTTGCGCTCGCCCTCGCTCAGCGTGCCGAACTCCCGGTGGGCGTAGGGGCCCACGCCCCACTGGTCCATCAGCAGCGCCGCGCGGGTCAGGTCGTGCACGTCGTAGCGCTCGCGCCAGCGGCCCATGACGGCGTAGCCGGCGGAGACGACGACGTCGCCGACCCGCTCGGCCGGGCCGATGCGCTGGGCCAGCGCCGCGCTGGTCAGCCCGATGCGCGGGCGCAGCTCGAACACGTCGACCGCGCCGAGGGTCTCCCCCAGCAGCGTCACGGTGCCCCGGGTGGGGTGCAGCTGCGCCGAGGCCAGCTGCATGAGCGTGGTCTTGCCCGCGCCGTTGGGGCCCAGCAGCACCCACCGCTCGTCCTCGCGGACGGTCCAGTCGACCGAGCGCAGCAGGGTGGCGCTCCCCCGCACGACGTCGACACCGGAGAGCTGGACCACCACGGAGCTCGGCACGGACCCCATCCAACCAACCCGACCACGCAACTCCCTCGGGAAGGCCCCGGTGTCGGGCACGATGAGCCACGTGGTGAATCGAGCATCGGGCCCACCGGTCGAGGTGTGGCCGGGCAGCCCGGCCCCGCTGGGCGCGCACTGGGACGGCACCGGCACCAACGTGGCGCTGTGGTCCGCGGGCGCCTCCGCGGTGGACCTGTGCCTGTTCGACCCCGACGGCACCGAGCACCGGCAGCGGCTGCAGGAGACCACCCACCAGGTCTGGCACGGCCGGCTCCCGGGCGTCGGCCCCGGCCAGCGCTACGGCTACCGCGTGCACGGCGGCTACGACCCCGCCTCGGGCACCCGGTACAACCCGGCCAAGCTGCTGCTGGACCCCTACGCCCGCGCCGTCGACGGCGACCTGACCCTGGACCCGGCGCTGTTCGGCTTCCCCGAGGGCCACCCCGACGCGGGCACCCCCGACGACCGCGACTCCGCCCCGCACGTGCCGCGCGGGGTGGTCATCCACGACTCCTTCCCGTGGGACGGCGACGCCGCACCGCGCACCCCGTGGTCGGACACCGTCATCTACGAGGTGCACGTCAAGGGCGCGACCATGCGCCACCCGGACGTCCCGCCGGCGCTGCGCGGCACCTACGCGGGCCTGGCCCACCCGGCCTTCGTCGAGCACCTGGTGTCGCTGGGGGTCACCGCGGTCGAGCTGCTGCCGGTGCACCACTTCGTCTCCGAGCCGCACCTGCTGCGCCGCGGGCTGACCAACTACTGGGGCTACAACACGCTGGGCTACTTCGCCCCGCACGCCGCCTACTCCTCCGCCGGCACCGGCGGCGGCCAGGTCACCGAGTTCAAGGCCATGGTCAAGGCGATGCACGCCGCCGGCATCGAGGTGATCCTCGACGTGGTCTACAACCACACCGCCGAGGGCGACCACACCGGCCCGACGCTGTCGTTCAAGGGCATCGACAACGGCGGTTACTACCGGCTCGGCGCGGGCGCACCGGCCCGCTACACCGACTACACCGGCTGCGGGAACACCCTCGACGTCCGCCGTCCCCAGGTGCTGGCCCTGCTCATGGACTCCCTGCGGTACTGGGTCACCGAGATGCACGTCGACGGGTTCCGCTTCGACCTGGCCTCGGCGCTGGCCCGGTCGATGCACGACGTCGACCGGCTCTCGGCCTTCTTCGACGTGGTGCACCAGGACCCGGTGGTCAGCCAGGTCAAGCTCATCGCCGAGCCCTGGGACATCGGCGAGGGCGGCTACCAGGTGGGCAACTTCCCGCCGCTGTGGACCGAGTGGAACGGCAAGTACCGCGACACGGTGCGCGACGTGTGGTCCGGCCAGCACGTCGGCGTCCGCGACCTGGCCTACCGGCTGACCGGGTCCAGCGACCTGTACCGCTCCGACGGCCGCCGTCCGTTCGCGTCGGTGAACTTCGTGACCGCGCACGACGGGTTCACCCTGCGCGACCTCTACAGCTACGAGCGCAAGCGCAACGAGGCCAACGGCGAGGACAACCGGGACGGCGAGAGCCACAACCGCGGCTGGAACTGCGGGGTCGAGGGCCCCACCGACGACCCGGCGGTGACCGGGCTGCGGGCGCGGCAGGTGCGCAACGTGCTGGCCACGCTGCTGCTGTCCACCGGCGTCCCGATGCTGACCGCCGGCGACGAGCTGGGCCGCACCCAGCTGGGCAACAACAACGCCTACTGCCAGGACTCGGAGATCTCCTGGCTGGACTGGGGCGACATCGACGCCGACCTGTGGACCTTCACCTCCCGGCTGGTCGCGCTGCGGCGGTCCTCCCCCGCGCTGCGCCAGGAGGCGTTCTTCGACGGGCACGAGGTGCCCGGCTCCGGCGGCACCCGCGACCTGGCCTGGTTCGCCCCCGGCGGGGGGCTGATCACCAACGAGGAGTGGTTCGACACCGGGCTGCAGACCATCGGCATGTACCTCGACGGCCGCGGGATCCGGCACCGGGACGAGCGCGGGCGCCCGGTGGTCGACGACTCCTGGCTGGTCTGGCTGCACGCCGGCCCCGAGGACGTCGAGGTGACCCTGCCGGGTGCGCCCTGGGCCGACGGCTACCAGTTCGCGGTCTCCACGGAGTGGCCCACCGGTGCCCCGGACCGCCCGGCCGTCGTCGCCCCCGGGCCCCTGGTGATGCCCGCGCGCACCGTCTGGGCGCTGCGGGTGCTCCGGCGGCCCTAGCAGCACCTCTCGTGGGCGTGCGCGGCGGCGACGTCGGTGCGGTGCCGCTCGAAGGCGCGGCGGGTCATCGGCACCCGGCCGTCGGCGGCGCAGGCGGCCACGTGCCGGTCGTAGCGGTCCTCCCCCGTGAGCGCCCGCAGGTACCAGCGGACGGCGGCCCCCCAGCGGCGGATCACTGCTGACCCGAGGGTGCGCGCTCGGCGGCCAGCCGGGCGCGCTCGGCGTCGAGCAGCTCCCGCTCGTGCGCGGTCGGGAAGAAGCCGGAGGGCTCCACGATGCGGGAGGGCTCGGCCGGCACCTCGGTGGTCGGCAGCCCGCCGGCGCGGACCGCGCGCACGCAGACCACCGCGGCGTTGGCCACCACGACCAGCGCCAGCACCGCGAACACCGACTGCAGCACGCCGTTGACGGTGGAGTTGGTGACCACCTGCGCCATCGCGGCCTGGTCGGTGGCCGGGGCGAGCACCTCGCCCCGGGCCAGGGCGTCGGCGTACTGGCTGCGCTGGGCGAAGTAGCCGACCTTGGGGTCGCCGGAGAACACCTTCTGGAACGACGCGGTCATCGTGATGACCAGCACCCACGCCAGCGGGACGCCGGTGACCCAGACCCAGCGCAGCCGGCCGTGCTTGACCAGCAGCGTGGTGCACAGCGTGAGCGCGATGGCGGCCAGCAGCTGGTTGGCGATGCCGAACAGCGGGAAGAGCTGGTTGATCCCGCCCAGGGGGTCGGTCACCCCGATGTAGAGGATGTAGCCCCACGCGCCGACGACCACGGCCGAGGCGGCCCAGCTGGCCGGCCACCAGGTCAGGTCGCCGAAGCGCTTCCACACGTTGCCGACGGTGTCCTGCAGCATGAACCGGCCCACCCGGGTGCCGGCGTCGACGGCGGTGAGGATGAACAGCGCCTCGAACATGATCGCGAAGTGGTACCAGAAGGCCTGCAGCCCGCCGCCGAAGGCGGTCTGGAAGATCTCGGAGATGCCGTAGGCCAGCGTCGGTGCGCCACCGGTGCGGGAGACCAGGGTGGCCTCCTCGATGGTGTCGGCCGCGGCCTGCAGCTCGGCCGGGGTGATCGAGAAGCCCAGGTTGGCCACGAACGCCGACGCCCCCTCGACGGTGCCGCCGGTGGCCCCGGCCGGCGCGTTCATCGAGAAGTACAGCGCCGGGTCGAGGATGCAGGCCGCGATGAGCGCGCTGATGGCCACGAAGGACTCCATCAGCATGCCGCCGTAGCCGATCACCCGGACCTGGCTCTCCTTGGCGACCATCTTCGGCGTCGTCCCGGACGAGATCAGCGCGTGGAAGCCCGAGAGCGCGCCGCAGGCGATGGTGATGAACACGAACGGGAACAGCGAGCCGGCGAACACCGGCCCGGTGCCGGCCAGGGCGAAGCTGCTCACCGCGTCGTTCTGCAGCACCGGCATGGCGATGACCAGCCCGACGGCCAGCAGCGCGATGACGCCGATCTTCATGAACGTCGACAGGTAGTCCCGCGGGGTGAGCAGCAGCCAGACCGGCAGCACCGAGGCGACGAACCCGTAGACCACCAGCGCGATGACCAGCGTGGTCTTGTCCAGGGTGAGCGCCTCGCCCAGCGCGGTGCCGTCGACCATGCCGCCGCCGATGATCGCGGCCAGCAGCGCGACGACGCCGATGGCGCTGGCCTCGAGCACCCGCCCGGGCCGGATGACCCGCAGGTACACGCCCATGAACAGCGCGATCGGGATGGTCAGCGCGATGGAGAACACGCCCCACGGCGACTCGGCGAGGGCGTTGACCACGATGAGCGCCAGCACGGCCAGGATGATGATCATGATGGCGAAGACGGCGACCAGCGCGGCGACGCCGCCGACCACGCCGATCTCGGCGCGGATCATCTGGCCCAGGCTCTGCCCGTTGCGCCGCATCGAGAAGAACAGCACGACCATGTCCTGCACGGCGCCGGCCGCGATGACGCCGACGATGATCCAGACGGTGCCGGGCAGGTAGCCCATCTGCGCGGCGAGGACCGGGCCGACCAGCGGGCCGGCGCCGGCGATCGCGGCGAAGTGGTGGCCGAAGAGCACCCGGCGGTCGGTGACCTCGAAGTCGCGGCCGTTCTCCAGCCGCTCGGCGGGGGTCGCCCGGCGGTCGTCGACGCGGAGCACCCGGTCGGCGATGAACGTCGAGTAGAAGCGGTAGGCGATCGCGTAGCTGCTCAGCGCGGCGAACAAGATCCACAGCGCGCTGACGGTCTCCCCGCGGGACAGCGCGAGCACCGTCCAGCAGGTCGCCCCGACCAGCGCGACCAGCGTCCAGACGACGACGCCCTTCGCGGTCGGGCGGCGCCGCCGGCTCGCCGGGTCGGACGGTGGGACGGCGCGCGCTGTGTCCGTGGTCACGCGGGCGACCCTAGGCCCCCCTCACAGGGGGCGCACAGCCCGGTTACTCGGCGGACTGCTCGAAGGTGATGACCGTCCAGCCCAGCAGCAGCCGGTCGCCGTCGGAGAGCGCGTGAGCCACGCCCGGCTCCAGCTGCGTCCACTCGGTGGCCTCGGGGCCGGCGACGTGGGTGCCGTTGAGCGACCCCAGGTCGACCAGGGAGACCTCGCGGCCGGCGCGCTGGATGGCGGCGTGCGCGGACGACAGCACGTTCTGGGTGTCGGCGATCGGCACCGGCTTGGCCGTGCCGGAGGTGACCAGCTCGTGCCCGTCGGGGCGGCGGCCCAGCACCAGGTCGCTGTCGACGTCGACGACCATGCCGTCGTCGAAGCGCAGCACCGGGGCGGCCGGCGGGTCGGGCTGCCAGAAGGCGGTGGCCGCACCGGCCTGGGCGACCGGCTGCGGCTCGGAGGCCGGCGCGGCGGCGGGGGCGCTGAAGCCGGAGTCCGAGCCGGCGGAGAACCGCTCGGCGCCCGGGGAGCTCTGCGGGGCGGGGACGGCGACCGAGGCGGGGGTCGCGGCGGCCAGCTGCAGGGTGGCGCCGCTGCCGGGCACGGTGCCCTCGACCAGGTCGTAGGCCACGCCCGGCGGGACCGGGGAGGGCGAGGAGCCCGGGCCCACGTAAAGGCTGGAGCCGAGGCCGAAACCGCTGGCCAGGGTGCAGCCGCCGCCGGTGGGCCGGCCCGAGACCGGGACGCCGTCCACGGCCGGCTGGCCCTTGCCCGACCAGAGGGCGACGCCGGAGCCCGAGCCGTCGGCGGCGTCGGTGAGCACGAGGGCGAAGGAGGCCCCGCCCGAGGCCAGCGAACCGACCTGGTCGGCGACGGCGGTGAGCACCCGGTCGGCGCCCGGACCGGCCAGCCCCAGGCAGGCGTGCAGCGTCGCGACGAGGGCGGGCGAGCCGGGGGCGTCCACCCACAGCAGGCCGCCGGCACGGCGGGCGACGACGTTGTCTCCGGGGAGGACCTCACAGCGGTCGGGCATGTCGGTCACCCTAATGATCGAGGCCCGGTGATCGCCGCCGAGCGAGGCAGCCACGCCGGAGCGTGACGGTCGACATGCTCCCTCGGTCACCATGGGTCACACCGGCCTCACCGACTGGTCACCCGTGGGGCGGATCGTCTCGTCCGGCGTCCGCAGCCGTCCCCGGCGCGGCGCTCCGGTGGACGATCCGCCCCCCAGGTGTCCAGCCGTCAGGCGTTGGTGACCACGCCCAGCTCGGCCGGGGTGGCCAGCGCCGGGGAGGACGGCAGCACCCGCACCGTGTAGCCGAAGGCACCCGTGCGCTCCAGCGGCACGGTGGCCGTGAACCAGTGCCGCGACCCCTCGGTGGCCTCGTGGGACATGGCCACCGCGGTCACGTCGTGCAGCCCGTCGGCGTCGTCGACCCGGCCGTAGGCGGCCTGCACCTGCACGTCGCCGGTGACCAGCCCCGGCAGCTCCACCTCGGCCCGCAGGTCGATCGTCGAGCCGATCTCGGGGGTGTCGCCCACCCCGGTCGCCTCGACGTGGGCCACCCGCACCCCGCCCCAGGCGCCGAGCAGGTGGGCGCGCCAGGCGGCCTGCTCGCGGGCCACCTGGTAGCCGCCCTCGGCCAGCGCCCGGGCCGAGCGCGCGGCGGGCACGTAGAGCTGCTGCACGTAGTCCGACACCATCCGGCTGGCCAGCACCTTCGGGCCGAGGTCCTTGAGGGTGTGCTTGACCATCTCCACCCACCGGGTCGGCACGCCGTCGCGGTCGGTCTCGTAGAAGCGCGGCAGCACCTGCTTGTCCAGCAGCTCGTAGATCGCCGCGGCCTCGACGTCGTCGCGCCGCTCGGGGTCCTCGACGCCGTCGGCGGTCGGGATCGCCCAGCCGTTCTGGCCGTCGAACCACTCGTCCCACCACCCGTCCTTGATGGACAGGTTCAGCCCGCCGTTGAGCGCGGACTTCATGCCCGAGGTCCCGCAGGCCTCCAGCGGCCGCAGCGGGTTGTTCAGCCAGACGTCGCAGCCCCAGTACAGGTAGCGGGCCATGCCGATGTCGTAGCCGGGCAGGAAGGCGATGCGGTGCCGGATGTCGGGGTCGTCGGCGAACTTCACCATCTGCTGGATCAGCTGCTTGCCGCCGTCGTCGGCCGGGTGGCTCTTGCCGGCGATGACCAGCTGCAGGGGCCGGTCGGGGTCGGTGAGCAGGGCCTTGAGCCGGGCCGGGTCGCGCAGCATGAGGGTCAGCCGCTTGTAGGAGGGCACCCGGCGGGCGAACCCGATGGTGAGCACGTCGGGGTCGAACACCGAGTCCGTCCAGCCCAGCTCGGCCTCGGACGCCCCGCGGGACAGCGCGCTCTCGCGCACCCGGCGGCGCACCTCCTCGACCAGCCGGCCGCGCAGCAGCCGGCGGGTGCTCCACAGCTCACCGGCGTCGATGCGGTCGACCTGGTCGAACCAGACCGGGCCCTCGGCGTCGGCCGGGTCGCCCTGGCTGGAGGTCTGGGTGCCCAGCTCGACCAGCTCGCGGGCGGTCCAGGTGGCGGCGTGCACCCCGTTGGTGATGGCGGAGATCGGCACGTCGGCCTCGTCGAAGCCCGGCCACAGCCCGCCGAACATGTCGCGGCTGACGTGGCCGTGCAACTGGCTGACGCCGTTGGCGCGCTGACCCAGCCGCAGGCCCATGTGGGCCATGTTGAACTTGGTCGGGTCCTCCTCGGCGCCCAGCGGCAGCAGGTCGTGCACCGGGACGCCGAAGCCGGCGAAGTACCGCTCGATGAGCGCGCGGGGGAACCTGTCGATGCCGGCCGGGACCGGGGTGTGCGTGGTGAACACGGTGCCGCCGCGGACGGCCTGCAGCGCCTCGGCGAAGGACAGCCCGTGGGACTCGGTCAGCTCGCGGATGCGCTCGACGCCCTGGAAGCCGGCGTGGCCCTCGTTGGCGTGGAAGACCTCGGGCTGCGGGGTGCCGGTGAGCGAGCAGTAGGCGCGCACCGCCCGGACGCCGCCGATGCCCAGCAGCATCTCCTGGCGCAGCCGGTGGTCCTCGCCCCCGCCGTAGAGCCGGTCGGTGACCCCGCGCTCGGCCGGGGCGTTCTCCTCGATGTCGCTGTCGAGCAGCAGCAGGGCCACCCGGCCGACCTGGGCGCGCCAGACGTGGGCGTGCAGCGTGCGGCCCTCGGGCAGCGGCACGGTGATGACCACCGCGTTGCCCTCGGCGTCGCGCAGCAGCTTCAGCGGCAGGCCGTGCGGGTCCAGCGCGGGGTAGTGCTCGAGCTGCCAGCCGTCGGCGGACAGGCCCTGGGAGAAGTAGCCGGCCCGGTAGAGCAGGCCGATGCCGATCAGCGGGACGCCGAGGTCGGAGGCCGCCTTGAGGTGGTCGCCGGCCAGGATGCCCAGGCCGCCGGAGTAGTTGGGCAGCACCTCGGTGATGCCGAACTCGGCGGAGAAGTACGCGATGGACGCCGGGGCGTCGCCACCCAGCGACTGGTACCAGTGCGGTGCGTCCAGGTAGTCCTGCAGGTCGTCGGTGACGTCGGAGAGCCGGCGCAGGAAGCGGCGGTCCTTGGCCAGCGCCGCCAACCGCTCCGCGGAGACCTCCCCGAGCACCCGGACCGGGTCGTTGCCGCAGGTCACCCACAGGTCGGGGTCGACGGCCTCGAACAGGTCGCGCGTCTCGGGGTGCCAGGACCAGCGCAGGTTCATCACCAGCGGGGCCAGCGGGAGCAGCGCCTCGGGGAGCGCTGCGCGGACGGTGAGTCGTCGGAGAGCTCGCACGCGACGAGCCTATCGACCAGGGACGACGTCGCAGGTCGGTGCGGACGGGCCCCCGGCGGCACCCCGGCCGATGTGCCCGCCGCCCCCGGCGCCGATAGCGTGACGGGGGTGACCGGCCGCGCTGACCTCCGCCTGGGCATCACCGACATCGACCCCGTGGTCGCCTGCGGGTCCTTCTCCGCACGCGCCGTCGTCGGCGAGCACCTCCCCATCACCGCCACCGTCTTCCGCGAGGGCCACGACGCCGTCGCGGCCAACGTCGTCTGGAGCCCGCCGGCCACCCCCGGCAAGCGGGCCACCCGGCCGCCGCTGCGCCGGATGCACCGGTACTCCGACCAGCCCGACCGGTGGACGACCACCGTCGTCCCCGACCGCGAGGGCCTGTGGACCTTCCAGGTCGAGGCCTGGGACGACCCGGTGGGCACCTGGCACCACGCCGTGGAGGTCAAGGTCGAGGCCGGCCAGGGTGCCGCCGACCTCGCCAACGACCTGGAGGAGGGCGCCCGGCTGCTCGACGAGGTCGGCCGGTCCGTCCCGCGCGAGCACCGCACCGCCGTCGCCGCGGCCGCCGCCGCGCTGCGCGACGGGTCGCTGGAGCTCAGCGCCCGGCTCGCCCCGGCGCTGGCCCCGGCGATGACCGACCTGCTGCACGCCCACCCGGTGCGCCGGCTGGTGACCCGGTCCCCCCGCTACGAGGTGTGGGTGGACCGCGAGCGCGCGCTGTACGGCTCCTGGTACGAGTTCTTCCCGCGCTCGGAGGGGCCGGTCGTCGACGGCGTGCCCACCCACGGCACCTTCGCCGACGCCGCCCGGCGGCTGCCGGCGATCGCGGCGATGGAGTTCGACGTCGTCTACCTGCCGCCGATCCACCCGATCGGCACGGTCAACCGCAAGGGCAAGAACAACACCCTGACCACGGTCGAGGGCGACGTCGGCTCGCCCTGGGCCATCGGCAGCGCCGACGGCGGGCACGACGCCGTGCACCCCGAGCTGGGCACGATGGCCGACTTCGAGGCCTTCGTCGCGCGCACCCGCGAGCTGGGCATGGAGGTGGCGCTGGACTTCGCGCTGCAGGCCGCGCCGGACCACCCGTGGGTGGCCGAGCACCCGGAGTTCTTCACCACCAAGCCCGACGGCACCATCGCCTACGCGGAGAACCCGCCGAAGAAGTACCAGGACATCTACCCGATCAACTTCGACAACGACCCGGCCGGCATCTACGCCGAGGCCCGCCGGGTGCTGCAGGTGTGGATCGACGCCGGGGTCAAGGTGTTCCGGGTCGACAACCCGCACACCAAGGCCATCAACTTCTGGCACTGGATCATCTGGGACGTCAAGAAGAGCCACCCCGACGTGCTCTTCCTCGCCGAGGCGTTCACCAAGCCGGCGATGATGCACCAGCTGGCCCGGGTCGGGTTCACCCAGAGCTACACATACTTCACCTGGCGCACCGAGAAGTGGGAGATCGAGCAGTACGGCCGCGAGCTGGCCGGGACCGCGCACTACATGCGGCCCAACTTCTTCGTCAACACCCCGGACATCCTGCACGCGTCGCTGCAGTTCGGCGGCCCGCCGATGTTCAAGATCCGCGCGGTGCTGGCCTCGATGATGAGCCCGACCTGGGGCGTGTACTCCGGCTACGAGCTCTTCGAGCACGTCGCGCTCAAGCCGGGCAGCGAGGAGTACCTGGACACCGAGAAGTTCCAGCTGCGCCCGCGCGACTACGACGGCGCACTGGCCCAGGGCCGCTCCCTGGCGCCCTACCTGACCCGGCTCAACCAGGTCCGGCGCGAGCACCCGGCGCTGCAGCAGCTGCGCACCCTGCGCTTCCACGACATCGACAACGACAACCTGATCTGCTTCTCCAAGACCGACCCGGCCGGCGACGACGCCGTCCTGGTCGTGGTGTCCCTGTCCAGCCAGCACACCCAGATCGGCACCACCGCCCTGGACATGTCGGCGCTGGGCCTGGAGTGGTCCGACCGGTTCACCGTGACCGACCAGATCACCGGCGCGCAGTACGAGTGGGGCCAGTTCAACTACGTCGAGCTGGACCCCTACCGCGAACCCGCCCACGTCTTCACCGTCACCCGGCACGCCCCGCTGGGCTGACCGGCTCCCGTCCCTCCTCCCCAGAACCGAGGACCGAGCTCCCCCATGACCGTCCCCGCCCAGCACGCCGACCGGCCGGGTCTGCCGGCACCCGGTAGCGACCCGGAGTGGTACAAGCGCGCCGTCTTCTACGAGGTCCTCGTCCGGGGCTTCGCCGACTCCAACGCCGACGGCATCGGCGACCTGCGCGGCATGATCGGCAAGCTGGACTATCTGCAGTGGCTCGGCGTCGACTGCCTGTGGTTGCCGCCGTTCTTCGCCTCGCCCCTGCGCGACGGCGGCTACGACGTCGCCGACTACACCGCGGTGCTGCCCGAGTTCGGCGACATCGAGGACTTCAAGGAGCTCGTGGCCAAGGCCCACGAGCGCGGCATGCGGATCATCATCGACTTCGTCATGAACCACACCTCGGACCAGCACCCCTGGTTCCAGGCCAGCCGCAACGACCCCGAGGGGCCCTACGGCGACTTCTACGTCTGGTCCGACGACGACACGAAGTACTCCGACGCGCGGATCATCTTCGTCGACACCGAGGTGTCGAACTGGACCTTCGACCCGGTGCGCAAGCAGTACTTCTGGCACCGGTTCTTCAGCCACCAGCCCGACCTGAACTTCGAGAACCCGAAGGTGGTCGAGGCGATCCTCGACGCGCTGCGGTTCTGGCTGGACCTGGGCATCGACGGGTTCCGGCTGGACGCCGTGCCCTACCTGTTCGAGGAGGAGGGGACCAACTGCGAGAACCTCCCCAAGACCCACGAGCTGCTCAAGACCGTCCGCAAGGTCGTCGACGCCGAGTACCCCGACCGGGTGCTGCTGTGCGAGGCCAACCAGTGGCCGGCCGACGTCGTCGAGTACTTCGGCGAGGACGGCGACGAGTGCCAGATGGCCTTCCACTTCCCGGTCATGCCGCGGTTGTTCATGGCCGTCCGCCGGGAGCAGCGGTTCCCGATCTCGGAGATCATGGCCCAGACGCCGGCGATCCCCGAGAACTGCCAGTGGGGCGTCTTCCTCCGCAACCACGACGAGCTGACCCTCGAGATGGTCACCGACGAGGAACGCGACTACATGTGGGGCGAGTACGCCAAGGACCCCCGGATGAAGGCCAACATCGGCATCCGCCGGCGGCTGGCCCCGCTGCTGGACAACGACACCAACACCCTCGAGCTGTTCACCGCGCTGCTGCTGTCCCTGCCCGGGTCGCCGGTCCTGTACTACGGCGACGAGATCGGCATGGGCGACAACATCTGGCTCGGTGACCGCGACGGCGTGCGCACCCCGATGCAGTGGACCCCCGACCGCAACGGCGGGTTCTCCACCGCCGACCCGCAGCGGATGCACCTGCCCCTGGTCGCCGACCCGGTCTACGGCTACCAGGTGACCAACGTCGAGCAGCAGATGCGCAACACCACCTCGATGCTGCACTGGATCCGCCGGATGATCTCCGTCCGCAAGGAGCACCCGACCTTCGGCGTCGGCACCTTCACCGAGGTGGGGTCCCGCAACCCCACGGTGCTGTCCTTCGTCCGCGAGTTCGGCGACGACGTGGTGCTGTGCGTGAACAACCTGTCGCGCTTCCCGCAGCCGGTCGAGCTGGACCTGCGCCGGTTCGAGGGCTGCATCCCGGTCGAGCTGACCGGCCGGGTGGAGTTCCCGACCATCGGGGTGCTGCCCTACATGCTCACCCTGGCCGGGCACGGCTTCTACTGGTTCGAGCTGTCCAAGCCGGCCGTGCCGGCCACCGACGAGGACGACGAGGCCTGGGAGACCGCCACCAGCTCCAGCGTCGCGCAGTCGCTGCTGGAGGCCGGCATCGTCGGGTCGCCCGACGACCCGCCCGGCGGCAGCGGCGGGCTCGGCGTCGAGGGGAGCGACCGGTGAGCGCGCTGACCGACCTGCTGGCCGAGTGGATGCCGCACCAGCGCTGGTTCGGCGGCAAGGGCCGCGAGTGGGCGTCGGTGGCCGAGGACGGCTTCTTCCTCGACGAGGCCTCCCCCGTGCTGTCGGTGCACCGCGTGCGGATCGGCTACGCCGACGGCGCCGAGGAGACCTACCTGGTCCCGCTGTCCTGGCGCAGCGAGCCCGACGAGGAGGTCGCGCACGCCTACGTGGGCTCCGTCGGGGACAACCACGCCTACGACGCGATGCGCGACCGCGACGCCACGGTGCCGTGGCTGACCCACCTGGTGGCGGCCTCCACCGTGGGGCCGATGCACTTCCACCCGGCGGGCGTGGCCTACATCCCCGAGGGCCTGCCCGGTGACGTCATCTCCGGCGAGCAGTCCAACACCTCGCTGATCTACGGCGAGACCGCGATCCTCAAGCTGTTCCGCCGCCTCGAGCCGGGGCTCAACCCCGACGTCGAGGTGCACGAGGCGCTGCGGGCGACCCAGAACCCGCACATCGCCCCGCTGCTGGGCCACGTCGAGATCGACGGCGAGCCGGGCACCGAGCCGGCCACCGTCGCCTTCCTGCAGGCCTTCGTGCCCAACGCCAGCGACGGCTGGCGGCTGGCCACCTCCAGCGTGCGCGACCTCTACGCCGAGGCCGACCTGCACGCCGACGAGGTGGGCGGCGACTTCGCCGGCGAGGCCGAGCGGCTGGGCGAGGCGACCGCCGCGGTGCACCGCGACCTGGCCGCGGTGCTGCCCACCGCCGAGGTCGGCGCCGACTGGTACGCCGAGCTCGCCACCCAGCTCACCGCGCGGCTGGACGCCGCCGTCGGCATCGTGCCCGAGCTGGCCGAGCACGCCGACGGCCTGCGGGCGCTCTACGCCGGGGTGGCCGACCTCGACGCGCCCACCACCGCGCAGCGGGTGCACGGCGACCTGCACCTGGGCCAGGTGCTGCGGACCACCACCGGCTGGATCGTGCTGGACTTCGAGGGCGAGCCCGCCCGGTCGCTGGCCGCCCGCCGGGAGCTGGACAGCCCGCTGCGCGACGTCGCGGGGATGCTGCGCTCCTTCGACTACGCCGCCCGGCACCTGCTCGTCGAGCAGCCCGGCGAGACCCAGCTGGCCTACCGGGCGCAGGAGTGGGCCGAGCGCAACCGCGCCGCGTTCTGCGCCGGCTACGCCGGGGCCAGCGGCACCGACCCCGCCACCTCCCCGCTGCTGCGGGCGCTCGAGGCGGACAAGGCCGTCTACGAGTGCGTCTACGAGGCGCGCAACCGCCCGCACTGGCTGATGATCCCGTTGACCTCCCTGGCCCGCCTGGCCGCGAGCTGACCGACCCACCACAGGACGGAGCCACGATGACCTCGCAGGACCACCCGCAGGACCACCCGCAGGACCCGCTCGACCCCGACGACCTGCAGCGCACCGTGCAGGAGAAGACCGAGGCCTTCCAGGCCGAGCTCGAGCAGGCCGAGCGCGACAGCCCGAGCAACCCCGGCCAGGGCGTGACGGCCACCCCGGTCGTGGCCCCGGCGCCGGTCGCCGAGCCCGGCAACCCGTCGGCGCCCTCGGCCCCGCAGCCCGAGCCCCCGGACGGCGACCCCGCCGAGCCCGGTCACCCGGAGCCCCGCGAGGACGGCCAGCAGGCCGGCACCGGCGGCGACACCCCCGCCGGGACCGCGGACCTCTCCCCCGCCTCGACGAGCCCCGAGTCGGGTGGCACACCGGGGGGTGACCAGGGGCCCGCCGCGGACCGCGCGCCGGAGCACCCCAGCAGCGCGGTCGCCTCCCCCCGTCGCACCCGGGCCGCCTCGCCGTCCAGCGCGCCGGTCGAGCCGGCCGTCGTGGCCGGCGCACCGGTCGACCCCGACGCCGTCCGCGCCGTGGTCGAGGGCTGGTCGCACGACCCGCACGCCGTCCTCGGCGCCCACCCGGTGGGCGAGGGCTGGGCCGTGCGCACCCTGCGCCCGGACGCCGTCGCGGTGACCGTGGTGGACCAGGACGGCACCCGGTACGAGGCCCCGCAGCTGCACGGGGGCGGCGTCTACGAGGCGCTGCTCCCTTCCCAGCCCGGCGACTACCGCGTCGAGGTGGTCTACGGCGACGGGCAGGGCGGCACGAACACGGTGCTGGCCGACGACCCCTACCGCTGGCTGCCCACCCTGGGCGAGATGGACCAGCACCTGATCCGCGAGGGCCGGCACGAGCGGCTGTGGGAGGTGCTCGGCGCGCACGTGCGCAGCTACGACACCCCCGGCGGCACCGTCACCGGCGTCTCCTTCGCCGTCTGGGCGCCCAACGCCCGCGGGGTCAAGGTCACCGGCGACTTCGACTGGTGGCAGGCCCGCGCGCTGCCGATGCGCTCGCTGGGCTCCTCGGGGGTCTGGGAGCTGTTCGTGCCCGCCGCCGAGGTCGGCCAGCGGTACCGCTTCCACGTGCTCGGCGCCGACGGCGAGTGGCGGGAGAAGAGCGACCCGCTGGCCTTCGCCACCGAGGTGCCCCCGCTCAACGCCAGCGTCATCACCGACTCCACCTACGAGTGGGGCGACGACGCGTGGCTGGCCGACCGGGCCGCGGGCAACTGGCACGAGCGCCCGGTCAGCGCCTACGAGGTGCACCTGGGCTCGTGGAAGCAGGGCCTGTCCTACCGGCAGCTGGCCGACGAGCTGGTCGAGTACGCCACCTACGCCGGGTTCACCCACCTGGAGTTCATGCCGGTCGCCGAGCACCCCTTCGGCGGGTCCTGGGGCTACCAGGTCACCGGTTACTTCGCCCCGTCGGCCCGCTTCGGCGTCCCCGACGACTTCCGCTACCTGGTGGACAAGGCCCACCAGGCCGGTCTCGGCGTGATCATCGACTGGGTGCCGGCGCACTTCCCGAAGGACGCCTGGTCGCTGGGCCGCTTCGACGGCACCGCCCTCTACGAGCACGGCGACCCCCGCCGCGGCGAGCAGATGGACTGGGGCACCTTCGTCTTCGACTTCGGCCGCTCCGAGGTGCGCAACTTCCTGGTCGCCAACGCCCTGTACTGGTGCAAGGAGTTCCACGTCGACGGCCTGCGCGTCGACGCCGTCGCGTCGATGCTCTACCTGGACTACTCGCGCAAGGAGGGCGAGTGGTCCCCGAACATCCACGGCGGGCGGGAGAACCTGGAGGCCGTGGCGTTCCTGCAGGAGATGAACGCGACCGTCTACCGCGAGGTCCCCGGCGTGATGACCATCGCCGAGGAGTCCACCGCGTGGCCCGGCGTCACCCGGCCGACCTACCTCGGGGGCCTGGGCTTCGGGTTCAAGTGGAACATGGGCTGGATGCACGACTCGCTCGGCTACGTCGAGAAGCAGCCGGTGCACCGGGTCTACCACCACAACCAGCTCACGTTCTCCCTCGTCTACGCCTACAGCGAGAACTACGTGCTGCCGATCAGCCACGACGAGGTCGTCTACGGCAAGGGCTCGCTGCTGCGGAAGATGCCCGGTGACCGGTGGCAGCAGCTGGCCAACGTGCGGGCCTACCTGGCCTACATGTGGGCCCACCCCGGCAAGCAGCTGCTGTTCATGGGCCAGGAGTTCGCCCAGGACGGCGAGTGGGCCGACTCCCGGTCCCTGGACTGGTGGCACCTCGACGACCCGGCGCACCGGGCCGTGCTGTCGCTGGTCGCCGACCTGAACGCCCGGTACAAGGAGATCGAGGCGCTCTGGAGCCTGGACGTCGACCCCGGCGGGTTCCAGTGGATCGACGCCAACGACGCCGCGGGCAACGTGCTCAGCTTCCTGCGCTACGGCTCCGGCGGCTCGGCGCTGGCCTGCGTGGCCAACTTCGCCGGCACGCCGCACGAGGGGTACCGGATCGGCCTGCCGCGCGGCGGCCGCTGGCGCGAGGTGCTCAACACCGACGCCGAGGGCTACGGCGGCTCGGGCGTGGGCAACCTGGGCGGCGTGGACGCCGTCCCCGAGCCCTGGCACGGGCAGCCGTTCTCCGCGGTGGTCAGCGCGCCGCCGCTGGGCACCTGCTGGTTCCTGCACGAGGGGTGACGCCCACCGGCCCCGGACGACCCCGCGCGGGTGGTCCGGGGCCGGTCTCGTCGCGGGAGGCCGCGTGGTCGGCCATGATGGTCCCGCCGTCCGGGCCTGGTCCGGACCGACGCAGAACGGGAGCCCATGACCGCGACGTCCCGCCCGGTGGCCCTGGCCGCCGGCCTCGTGTCCCTGGCCCTGGTGCTGTCGGGCTGCGGCGGCACCCTGGTGGCCGGGCAGGCCAGCTCGGCCGAGCCGCCGATCACCGACGTCGCCCCGGACGCGTTCCCGATCACCGGCGCGGCCGAGACGCCCGCCGACGTCACCGCGCGCAACGCGCTGGCCGACCTGAACGACTTCTGGGCCCAGCAGTTCCCCGACGTCTACGGCGAGGACTTCCCGCAGCTGTCCGGCGGCTACTTCTCCGTCGACCCCGGGGACGTCGACGCGTCGCTGTACCCGGGCGGGGAGATCGGCTGCAGCTCCGCGCCGGAGGAGGTGGAGCAGAACGCCTTCTACTGCCCGCCCGACGTCGGTGCGTCCAACGAGGACTCGATCAGCTACGACCGGGCGTTCCTGCAGGAGCTCGCCGACCAGTACGGCCGGTTCCTGCCGGCGCTGATCATGGCCCACGAGTTCGGCCACGCGGTGCAGGGCCGGGTCGGCTACCCGGCGAACGACACCTCGATCAACACCGAGACGCAGGCCGACTGCTTCGCCGGTGCCTGGACCCGCTGGGTCGCCGACGGCAACGCCGCGCACGAGACCATCCGCGCGCCCGAGCTCGACGGCCTGCTGGCCGGGTACTTCATCGTGCGCGACCCCCCGGGCACCGGCGCGGACGACAGCCAGGCGCACGGCTCCTACTTCGACCGGGTCTCGGCGATCCAGGACGGCTACGACGGCGGCGCGGCCGCGTGCCGGGACAACTACGAGTCCGACCGGGTCTTCACCCAGACCGAGTTCACCACCGACTCCGACCTCGCAAACGACGGCAACCTGCCCCTGGACCAGGTGCCCGACCTGATCGACCAGTCGCTGCCGATCTACTACGAGGACTCCTTCGGCAGCGACCTCGGCGCCGACTTCACCGCGCCCACCATCGAGCCCTTCGACGGCGACGCCCCCGACTGCCTGTCCCCCGACGCCAAGGCCGGGTTCTGCGCCGACGACGACACCGTCTACTACGACTCGTCCGAGCTGGCCGGGCCGGCCTACGACGAGATCGGCGACTACGCGGTGCTCACCGCGGTGGCCATCCCCTACGGCCTGGCCGCGCGGGAGCAGCTGGGGCTGTCCACCGACGACGAGGACGCCATCCGGTCGGCCACCTGCCAGGCCGGGGCCTTCTCCGGCGCGGCGCTGTACGGCGAGGTCGTGCGCGGGGACGAGGGCATCACGCTGTCCCCGGGCGACTTCGACGAGGCCGTCACCTTCCTGCTGACCTACGGCAAGGACCCGACGGTGTTCCCCGACGTCGGCCTGTCGGGCTTCCAGCTGGTCGACGTGTTCCGGCAGGGCTTCCTGTTCGGGCTGACGTCGTGCGGCCTGGAGGCCTGAGCGCGCCCTAGAAGAGCGCGGCCGACAGCTGGCGCCGGGCGGCCCCCACCCGGGGGTCGTCGTTGCCCACGACGCCGAACAGCTCGACCAGGTGCAGCCGGGCCGCGTCCCGGTCCTCGCCCGCGGTGCGCCGGACGACGTCCAGCAGCCGGGCGAAGGCGCCGTCGACGTCGCCGGTGCCGAGCAGGAAGTCCGCGGCGCGGGTCTGCGCGGCGACGTCGTCGGGGGCGGCGTCGGCGGCGGTCAGCGCGTCGGGGCCGGCCTCCTCGGCGCGGCGGAACAGCGCGACCTGCTTGATGGCCACCGAGGCGACCGGGTGGTCGGGCTCGACGTCGAGGATCTGCTGGTAGGCGGCCTCGGCACCGGCCAGGTCCCCGGCGTCCAGGGCGGCCTCGGCGGCGTCCAGCCGCGGGTCCTCGGGCTCCTCGGGCTCGGCGGCGGCCCCGGGGACCGCGCCCCCGGTGGTCGCCGCGACCAGCTCGGTGACGAACTGCCGCGCCTGCTCCTCGGGGATCGCCCCGGTGAACTCGGCGACCAGCTGGCCCTGCCAGACGGCCTTCACCGCCGGGATGCCCTGCACGCGCAGGCCCTGGGCCAGGTTCGGGTTGGCGTCGACGTCGACCTTGGCCAGCACCCAGCTGCCCCCGCCCTCGGTGGCCAGCTTCTCCAGCACCGGCGAGAGCTGCTTGCACGGGCCGCACCACTCGGCCCACAGGTCCAGCACGACCGGGACCTGGAACGAGCGGTCGATGACCTCGGTCTGGAAGGTGGCCTCGTCGACGTCGACCACGGCGCCCCCGGGCGCACCGGCGGGTGTTGTCGCGCTCGGCGGCGGGGCGGCGGCCGCGCGGGCGGCGGCGTCCGAGCGGGCCTTGACCGCGGCCAGGTCGACCGCCCCGGCCAGCGAGGCGGCCAGCTGGGCCTGCTGCGCGGCGGCGCGGGGGTCGGTGGGCTGGCCGGGTCGGGCGGGGCGGGACGGCTGCATGGCCGCCATGCTCCCACCGCCGGGACGACGCCGCCGTGGCCGGGCCGGGCCGGTGTGGGGGTCCTCACGCCGGGTTGCGGCCGGGCCCCGGGGTCTGGCTACGGTGGGCCGAGCCGGTCGGCGGGGCTTCCCCCGCGTCCGACCGGCACCGCCAGGGCACCCGCGTCGGCGACGACCGGCGTGCGGGTCCGGCCGGGCAGTTCGGCGACCGCCGTGGGCGGGCCGATCCAGGATGCGCCGGAGCGCAGCTGCCCCCGACGTCCGTCCGCCCGCTGCCCGAGCAGCGGCGGTCCGGTGTCCCGGCGGACGACCAGGAGAGGACCGATCCGTGGCCCCCACCTCCATGACCTCCCCCAGCACCTCCACCCCCGACGGCGGCCTGCGCCGCCGCCTCGGCCGGCTCGTGTTCACCGGTGCCGCCGCGGCCGCGCTGGCCGTCGGCGTCCTGCCCGGCGCCACCGGGACCGCGCAGGCCGCGCCCGTCGCGGTGACCGACGCCCCCGCGCCGTCCTCGGGCATCGCGGCGCCCACCCCGGCCACGCAGGCCGCGGTGGACCACGCCATGGCCCAGGTCGGCGATGCCTACGCCTACGGCGGCAACGGCCCGTCGGCCTACGACTGCTCGGGGCTGACCCAGCAGTCCTTCGCCGCCGCCGGCGTCGAGCTCCCCCGCCGCAGCGCCGACCAGGCCGCCGTCGGCACCCCGGTCGACCGCGCGTCGCTGCTGCCCGGCGACCTGGTCTTCTACTACTCCCCGGTCAGCCACGTGGCGGTCTACATCGGTGACGGCCAGGTGGTGCACGCGCTGAACTCCGACACCGGCGTCGTCACCGGCAGCGTCGACATGCCCGGCTACCAGTTCGCCCGCCGCGTCGCCTGACCCCGGGACCCCCGCCCCCGACCCCGCCAGCATTGATCAGGTCCCCTGATCGAAGTCCGTCCTCCTGCACGAGATCTGGTGCGGGAGGACGGACTTGGATCAACCCACCTGATCGAAGTCCGGGAACCGGGGCCGTCAGGTGGGCGGGGCGGGGCGCAGGGGCGGGACGTCGCGGACGCCGAACACCTTCCGCAGCGCCACCCGCGCCGCGTTGTCGCCGCACATGCCGTGCACCGCGGGCCCGGGCGGGGTGGCCGCCGACGCCATGAACACGTGCTCCAGGGGCGTGCTGTAGGTGTTCCAGCGCGGCACCGGGCGGGCGAGCATCTGCAGCAGCGAGGCCTCGCCGTTGGAGATGTCGCCGCCGACGTTGTTCGGGTTCCACTCCTGCATCTGCGGGGCGGTCTTCGTCGCCCGCGCCAGGATCGTGTCCCGGAAGCCGGGGGCGAACCGCTCGATCTGCGCCTCGATCTGCGTGGTCATGTCGACGTCCGAGCCGTGCGGGACGTGCACGTAGGCCCAGAACACGTGCTTGCCCTCCGGCGCGCGGGTCGGGTCCAGCACGGTGGGCTGCACGGCCAGCACGTAGGGCTCGTCGGTCAGCCGCCCGGCCGCCGGCGCGGCCTCGCCGGCGATCGTCTCGGCGAGGGTGCCGGCCACGTGCACGGTGCCGGCGCGGCGGACGTCGGGGTGGGTCCACGGCACCGGGTCCGACAGCGCCCAGTCGACCTTGAACACCCCGGGCCCGTGCTTGTACCGGCGCACCCAGCGCCGGTAGCCCGGGGTCAGCCGGTCGCCGGCCATCTCGACGAAGGCGTCGGGCGAGGTGTCCAGCAGCACGGCCGGCACGCCGTCGAACTCGCGCAGGTCGGTGACCTCGTGCCCGTACTCCACCGAGCCGCCCTGCTGCTCCAGCGCGGTGACCATCGCGTCGGCCATCCGCTGGGTGCCGCCCTCGGGCAGCGGCCAGCCGCGGTGGTGGGCCAGCATCGTCAGCACCATGCCCAGGCCCGCCGTCAGCGGCCGGGTCAGGTCCAGCATGCCGTGCGCCGCAGCCCCGCCGACCAGCGCCCGGGCCGGCTCCCCGTCGAAGGCCCGGTGCGCCAGCCAGCGGATGTTGGGCAGGGCGTTGAGCGCGAACCGGGTGACCGCGCCGAGGCTGCGGGTGGGCAGCCGGCGGAAGGCCGAGGACAGGAAGTAGTCGATGACGTCGTCGCCGTGCTCCACCAGCGGGCCGAGCAGCTTCCGGTAGGCGTCCCCGTCGGCGCCCAGCCCGGCCGCGGTGCGGTCCAGGTCGTGGTGGGCGACCGCGGCCCGGCCGCCGTCCAGCGGGTGGGCGAAGGCCACCTCGGGGTGGATCATCGTGACGCCGCGGGAGGCCCAGTCGAACTCCCGGAAGAACGGCGAGGCCACGCCCATCGGGTGCACCGCCGAGCAGATGTCGTGCGCGAACCCCGGGAGGGTGACCTCCTCGGTGCGCATGCCGCCACCGGGCCGGGACGCCCGTTCCACGACCTGGACCCGCAGCCCGGCCGCGGACAGCCGCAGTGCGGCGGCCAGCCCGTTCGGCCCGGCCCCGACGACGACGGCATCCGGTCGCGAGCTCATGGCCCCAGTCTCCCCCCGGGGCCCTCAGAGCCGCCCGACGAGCTCGTCGGCGGCGGTGTAGGGGTCGCACTCCCCGGCCACCACCCGGTCGGCGAGCGCGTCGACCGCGCCGGCCCCGCCGACGTCGCCCATCCGGCGGCGCAGCTCGCCGACCGCGATGGCCTCGATCTCCCGCGCGGCCCGCACCCGGCGGCGCCGGTCGCCCTCGCCGGAGGACGCCAGCCAGGCCCGGTGCTCCTCGACCCGGGCGAGCACGTCGTCGATGCCGGTGCCCTCCGAGGCCACCGTGCGCACCACCGGCGGCCGCCAGCCCGACGGCGGGGCCATGGTGAGCATCGACCGCAGCTCGCGGGTGGTGCGGTCGGCACCCTCCCGGTCGGCCTTGTTCACCACGAGGACGTCGGCCACCTCGAGGATCCCGGCCTTGGCGGCCTGGATGCCGTCGCCCATGCCCGGCGCCACCAGCACCAGGGTGGTGTCGGCCAGCGAGGCGACCTCGAGCTCGGACTGGCCCACGCCGACCGTCTCCACCACGACGACGTCGCAGCCGGCGCCGTCGAGCACCCGCAGCGCCTGCGGGGTGGCCCAGGACAGCCCGCCCAGGTGCCCGCGCGATGCCATCGACCGGATGAAGACACCCGGGTCGTCGGCGTGGTCGCCCATCCGCACCCGGTCACCGAGCAGCGCGCCGCCGGAGAACGGGGAGGACGGGTCGACCGCCAGCACGCCCACCCGCAGGTCCCGCCGACGCAGCCCGCGCACCAGGGCGGTGGTGGTGGTCGACTTGCCGACCCCGGGCGGGCCGGTGATGCCCAGCACCTGCGCCCGGCCGGTGTGCGGGGCCAGTGCCGCGGCGACCTCGCGCAGCGCCTTGCTCTCCTGCTCGACGAGGGAGATCAGCCGGGCGACCGAGCGCGGGTCGCCGTCCCGGGCGCCGGCGACCAGTGCGCCGACGTCCGGGGTCCGGCGTCCCACCGTCAGGCGGGGACGTGCACGACCAGGGCGTCGCCCTGGCCGCCGCCACCGCACAGCGCGGCCGCGCCGGTGCCGCCGCCGCGCCGCTTGAGCTCCAGCGCCAGGTGCAGCACGATCCGCGCACCGCTCATCCCGACCGGGTGGCCCAGTGCGATGGCGCCGCCGTTGACGTTGACCTTCTCCGGGTCCAGGCCCAGCTCGCGGGTGGACACGATGCCCACTGCGGCGAACGCCTCGTTGATCTCGACCAGGTCCAGGTCGGCCGGGCTGATGCCCTCGCGCTCGCAGGCCGCGGCGATCGCCCGGGAGGGCTGCTGCTGCAGGGTGGCGTCGGGGCCGGCGACCACGCCGTGCGCGCCGATCTCCGCGAGCACCGTGCAGCCGAGCTCGGCGGCCTTGGCCGCGCTCATGACGACGACCGCGCAGGCGCCGTCGGAGATCTGCGAGGCGGTGCCGGCGGTGATCGTGCCGTCCTTCGTGAAGGCCGGCTTGAGCTTGCCGAGGGACTCGGCGGTGGTGTCGGCGCGGATGCCCTCGTCCTCGCGGAACTCGATCGGGTCGCCCTTGCGCTGCGGGATCGCCACGGTGACGACCTCGTCGTCGAACAGGCCGTTCTTGTGCGCGGCGGCCGCGCGCTGGTGGCTGGCCGCGGCGAAGGCGTCCTGCTCCTCGCGGGTCAGGTCGTAGCGGCTGTTGGCCTGCTCGGTGAGCAGGCCCATCGCGACCTGGTCGAAGGTGTCGGAGAGGCCGTCGTGGGCCATCGAGTCGACCAGCGTGGTGTTGCCGTACTTGGTGCCGGTGCGGGACCCCGCGAGCAGGTGCGGCGCCTGGGTCATCGACTCCATGCCGCCGGCCACGACGACGTCGAACTCCCCGGCGCGGATGAGCTGGTCGGCCAGCGCGATCGCGTCGATCCCGGACAGGCAGACCTTGTTCAGCGTGAAGGAGGGCACGGTCATCGGGATGCCGCCGGCGACGGCGGCGGGGCGGGCCGGGTTCTGGCCGGCGCCGGCCTGGATGACCTGGCCCATGATCACGTACTCGACCTGGTCGCCGCTGATCCCGGCCTTCTCCAGGGCGCCCTTGATCGCCACACCGCCCAGGTCGGCGGCGGAGAAGTCCTTGAGGGAGCCGAGCAGCCGGCCCATCGGGGTGCGGGCGCCGCCGACGATCACGGAGCGGTTCGGGGCTGCGGGCTTGACCATCGGTCCTCCAGGGGTGTGCACCGCCCTCGTTGGCGGCCCACCGAGCCTAGGGCGCCCGGAGCGGGCGTGCCGACGGCTGGTGACCGAGTTCACCATGGTTCCGGTCGCGCACAACCGGGTATGCGCGCCCCGCAACCGACGACGACCGAGGAGATCAGAGCATGCCCCGCGTGACCGTAGGCACCGAGAACTCAGCACCGATCGAGCTGTACTACGAGGACCACGGCACCGGCCGCCCCGTCGTGCTGATCCACGGCTGGCCCCTGTCGGGGAAGTCGTGGGAGGCCCAGGTGCCCGCCCTGGTCGAGGCCGGCCACCGCGTCGTCACCTACGACCGGCGCGGCTTCGGCGAGTCGGACAAGCCCTTCGACGGCTACGACTACGACACCTTCGCCGCGGACCTCGACGCCCTGCTCACCCACCTGGACCTCACCGACGTCACCCTCGTCGGCTTCTCCATGGGCGGTGGCGAGGTCGTGCGCTACATCGCCGGCCACGGCACCGACCGGGTCCGCTCCGCGGTGCTCGCCGCCGCCGTGCCGCCCTACCTGTACCAGAGCGAGGACAACCCCGACGGCGGGCTGGACGACGCCACCATCGAGACCTTCCAGGACGGCGTGCGCACCGACCGCCCCGCGTTCCTGGAGGACTTCGTGGAGAACTTCTTCGCCGCGGGCGAGAAGAAGGACCTGGTCAGCGGCGCGCAGAAGGCCTTCGCCCGGCAGATCGCGAACACCGCGTCGCCGAAGGGCACGCTGGACTGCATCACCGCCTTCGGCCGCACCGACTTCCGGGACGACGTCGCCAAGGTGAGCGTGCCGACGCTGGTCATCCACGGCGACAGCGACGCCGTCGTCCCGTTCGAGGTGTCGGGCAAGCGCTCGGCCGAGGCGATCGACGGCGCCGAGCTCGTGGTCATCGAGGGCGGGCCGCACGGCATCAACGCCAGCCACGCGCAGGAGTTCAACACGGCCCTGCTGCAGTTCCTCGCCGAGTAGCCGCACCGACCGCGCGAGCCCGTCGTCCCCACCGGGGGCGGCGGGCTCTGCTGTGTCCAGGGTCACCAGCGGCAGGACGCCGTGGGCGGCACCATGCCCGCATGAGCGTCGACGGAGCCGCACTGCCCACCGAGCTGTTCACCACCATCGACCACGTCGGGATCGCCGTCCCGGACCTGGACGAGGCGATCGCCTTCTACGACCGCGCCTTCGGCGTGCGGTCGGTGCACGAGGAGACCAACGAGGAGCAGGGCGTCCGCGAGGCGATGCTCGCCGTCGGGTCCGGCGACACCCGCATCCAGCTCCTCGCGCCGCTGACCCCGGAGTCCACCATCGCGACGTTCATCGGGCGCTCGGGACCCGGCCTGCAGCAGCTGGCCTTCCGGGTCACCGACGTCGAGGCGGTCAGCGCCACCCTGCGCGAGCGCGGTCTGCGGCTGCTCTACGACGAGCCCCGCCGCGGCACCGCGGGCAGCCGGGTCAACTTCGTGCACCCCAAGGACGCCGGGGGCGTGCTCGTCGAGATCGTGGAACCGGCCACATCCCGCTGACATCCGGGCTACTCGTCAGTAACGTCCGCCAGCACACCGAGCCAACGACGACCCGGGAGCAGCACGTGAACGAGATCAGGGACGCCATCCTGTCCGACCAGCTGGCCGACATCGGGGGGCTGGGCGTGCCCGCCTCCTACCGCGGCGTGCTGGTGCGCAAGGACGAGCAGGACATGTTCGAGGGCCTGGCCACCAAGGACAAGGACCCCCGCAAGAGCCTGCACGTCGAGGAGGTGCCGACCCCCGAGCTGGGCCCGGGCGAGGCGATCGTGGCCGTGATGGCCTCCTCGGTGAACTACAACACCGTCTGGACGTCGATCTTCGAGCCGGCGTCGACCTTCGGGTTCCTGGAGCGCTACGGGCGGGTCTCCGAGCTCACCAAGCGGCACGACCTGCCCTACCACGTGGTGGGCTCCGACCTCGCCGGCGTCGTGCTGGCCGTGGGCCCGGGCGTGAACAAGTGGAAGGCCGGCGACGAGGTCGTCGCGCACTGCCTGTCGGTGGAGCTGGAGGACCCGGCCGGCCACGACGACACGATGATGGACCCCCAGCAGCGCATCTGGGGGTTCGAGACCAACTTCGGCGGCCTGGCCGAGCTGGCCCTGGTCAAGAGCAACCAGCTGCTGCCCAAGCCGGCCCACCTCACCTGGGAGGAGGCCGCCGCACCCGGCCTGGTCAACGCCACGGCCTACCGCCAGCTGGTCAGCAAGAACGGCGCCAACATGAAGCAGGGCGACACCGTGCTGATCTGGGGTGCCTCGGGCGGTCTGGGCTCCTACGCCACCCAGATGGCCCTCAACGGCGGTGCCATCCCCGTCTGCGTGGTCTCCAGCCCCGAGAAGGCCGAGATCGTGCGGAAGATGGGCGCCGAGCTGGTCATCGACCGCTCCGCCGAGGGCTACCGGTTCTGGAAGGACGAGAGCACCCAGGACCCCAAGGAGTGGCAGCGGTTCGGCAAGAAGATCCGCGAGCTGACCGGGGGCGAGGACATCGACATCGTCTTCGAGCACCCCGGCCGGGAGACCTTCGGCGCCAGCGTCTACGTCGCCAAGAAGGGCGGCACGATCATCACCTGCGCCTCGACCTCGGGCTACCTGCACGAGTACGACAACCGCTACCTGTGGATGAACCTCAAGAAGATCCTGAGCTCGCACTTCGCGAACTACAAGGAGGCCTACGAGGCCAACCGGCTCATCGACCGCGGCCTCATCCACCCCACGGTGTCCAAGGTCTACCCGATGGCCGAGGTCGGCCAGGCCGCCCGCGACGTCCAGACCAACACCCACCAGGGGAAGGTCGGCGTGCTCACCCTCGCCCCCGAGGAGGGCCTGGGCGTGCGCGACCACGACAAGCGCGCCCGGCACCTCGACGCCATCAACCGCTTCCGCGGCCTCTAGGCGACCGGCCGGCCCGCAGCCTGTGCAACGGCTGCGGGCCGGTCCGTCACGGGCCGCCCGGCCCGTCGTCTCTGGAAGGATGGGGCCATGAGCGACCCCCACGCCGAACTGCTCCCGCTCCGTGAGGCCACCTACTCCTTCGAGGTGGTGCGCAAGGGCTACCACCGCGACCAGGTGGCCGAGGCGATCGAGCGGCTCGACGCGGACCTGCGGGTCACCATGGCCGACCGGGACGCCGCCGCCTCCCGGGCCTCGGACCTGGCCGCCCAGCTCTCCGCGCTGCACCAGGAGATGGAGGCGCTGCGCCGCAAGGCAGCCTCCGCCGGTGCGCCCACCTTCGAGAACATGGGCGAGCGCATCTCGCACATGCTCCGGCTGGCCGAGGAGGAGGCCGCCGAGGTGCGCCGCCGGGCCGCCGAGGAGGCCGACGCGATCCGCGAGCGGATCACCGCCGAGGAGAACGCCTCGGTGCAGCGGCAGGCCCAGGCCGGCGCCGACGCCGACCGCGTGCTGGCCGAGGCCCGGCACGAGGCCGAGCAGATCGCCGCCAAGGCGCAGGCCCGGGCCGACGAGCTGGTCACCAAGGCCCAGGAGCGGGTGGCCCAGCTCGACACCGACTCCCAGGCCCGCCGCACCAAGATCGAGGAGGACTTCGAGATCGCGCAGCGGGCCCGGCGCACCGAGGCCGCCCGGCTCGAGGACGAGCGGGAGAAGGCCTCCACCGCGGCCGCCGAGCGGCGGGTCGCCGACGCCACCGCCCGCGCCGCCGCGCTGGTCACCGCCGCGCAGGAGGAGGCCGCCGCCGTCCGCCGGGTCCGCGACGAGCTGGCCGCCCGGCTGCACGAGGTCCGCAGCCTGCTCGGCCGGCTGCCCTCCCTCGCCGACTCCCCGCAGGCCGAGGGCACCTCCGCGCCGTCCGGGGAGGACGCGCCCGCGACGCCGGGGACCGACCAGGCCGGGGCCCGGGACGCGCAGCCCGCTCCCGGCGGGGCCGGCCCGGACGCGGCCGCGCCGCAGGCACCGGCCGGTCAGGCACCCGAGGGCGACACCCCGGCCGAGGAGGCACCCGACGGTGCCGCACCGGTCGAGCAGGCGCAGCCCACCCAGGCCGCCCCCGCTGCCCCGGCCCGGCCGGGGCAGGGCAGCACCGCCGCGTCGGCGGCGCCCTCGCGCCCGCCGCTGCAGCGCCCCGCGCCCCGGCCCGCACCCGCCACCGGGCCGGCCACCGCGGTGCAGCCCGCCGTGCGGTCGGTGCCGACCGGCAGCCAGCCCGCCCAGCGCGGGGACGCCGACCGCCGCTGATCCGGGACACCGCTGCTCGGAAGTGGCCGGCGGTGACCGTGCGTGTCAAGGTCATCACGTCGAGATGGACGGCCGCGGGAGCGTGATGACGTGTCGGTGGACGGCGCCGAGCACCGGCCGCGGCACCGTTCCCCCGGTCGCCCCGGCGTGCGGTGGACCGTGCTCGCCCCGCTGCTCGCGGTGGTGCTGGCCGCCCTCGTCTCGGCCCGGGTGCTGCGCAGCTCGCCGCTGGCCGACGACGGCGCGCTGACCGCCCCCGCCTGGGACTGGCTCGCCGGCGGACCGGCCCCCGACCCGTTCACCCCCGACGGCCTGGCCGTCGTGCACACCGCCGCCTGGGGCTGGCTCACCCGGGGCCCCGAGCGCGACACCGGGCTCGCCAGCGCCGGCCGCGAACTGCTGTGGGTCGCGCTGGTCGTCTCGTGCCTGATGCTGTGGCGGGTCGCCCGCCGGGCCCGGCTGGGCGACGCCGGGGCCGCGACCGCCGTCCTGCTCTTCGGTGCCGTCCCCGGGCTGGCCCTCGTGCACGCGGTCAGCTCCCCGGCGGCCTGGGCCGTGCCCTGGCTGCTGCTGGCCGCGTGGCTGGGCACCGGACGGCGGCGGCCCGCGGTCCGCGCCCTGGCCGGTCTCGCCGTCCTGCCGGCGGTCGTGCTGGCCCCCGACGTGCTGCTCCTCCTGGTGGCCGGCGCCGCGGCCGCGCTGGCCTCGGGCCGCCTCGGGCTGCGCTGGCCGGCGACGACCCGCACCGTCGTGGCCGGCCTGCTCGCGCCGGTCTTCGTCGGCCTGGTCCTGCTGCTGCCGGTCTGGGACCCCCAGCCCGACGTCGTCGCGCCGTGGGCCGCCGGCGGCGTCGTCCCCGTGCTGCTGACCGCCGGTCTGCTGGCGGCCGGGGCGCTGGGTGCGTGGCTGCTGCCCCGCTGGCGCCCGCCGGCGGCCGCGCTCGCCGCCACGACGCTGGCCGCGGTGGTCCCGCCGGGCCGGTTCGCCGCGTTGGTGGTCTGCCTGCCGGTCGGGGCGCTGGTCGCCGGCGCCCTGGTCCAGCGGCTGCTCGCGGTGGACGCCGTGCGGCGCGCCCGGCCGGTGCTCGCCGGGGTCGCGGCCGCCGGCCTGGTCGCCGCGCTGGTCGCGGCCGCGGTGCTGGTGCGCACCGGGCCGGCCGACGACTTCGGCGCCGGGGACCGGGCGGACCTCGTCGCGTGGCTGGCCGCCGAGGTGCCCCCGGGCACGCCGGTGGCCGCGGACGGGCTGCTCGCCGAGGACCTGCGCCGGGCCGGGGTGCCGCTCGGCGACGGCGGGCTCGCGGTCGGCCGCGGGGGCGCACGACCGGGCACGGCCGGCCTGGTCGTCGCCCGGTTCGGCGACGCGGAGAGCGGGCTGGTCGTCGCCGACCCGCGACGCCGGGGCCCGGACGCCGACCAGCGCCTGCTGCGCCGCGAGCTGTCGGCCGCCCTGCTGACCAACCCCACCACCGCCGACGCCGGGCAGGCCACCGGCGCGCTGCTGTCGGGGGACGTCGACCCGCGGCTGCTCACCCTGCTGGCCGGGGTCGCCGCCCAGTACGGCGTGGGCATCTCGGCGCTGCCGGCCGTGCCCGGGGAGGTGTCCACCCCGGTCCGGTACGCCGTCGTGGACTCCGTCGGCGGCGTCCGGCTGGCCGACGACCCCGCGCTGGCCGACCAGGTGGAGGACTGGCTGGCGGCCCAGCTGCCGCCCTACGCCCCCGACGTCGTCGAGGCCGACGCCGGGGGGCTGCGGGTCGGCTTCCGCTACGACCCCGACCCCGACGCCCTGGTCTCCGCGGCCAGCGGCTGAGGACCGGCCGCCCGACTGGCGGGGGCGTGACGGATCGGTACGGTGGCCCGCAGTACTCCGGTCATCACCCTGGGAGAGACCCGTGGCCCTCCGGCGCAGCCTGTCGCTCGTCCTGCTCACCACGGTGGCGCTGCTGGTCGGGGGCACCTCCGCCGCGGGCGCCGCCGACGACGGCATGCTCCGGCTGGCGCACCTGAGCCCGGACACCCCCTCCGTGGACGTCTACGTCGACTCCGTGTCCAGCCCCGACACCGGCATCGTGCTGACCGGCGTCGGCTACGGCACCGTGTCGGGCTACCAGTCGGTCCCCGCGGGCACCTACACCGTCTCGATGCGCTCGGCCGGTGCGCCCGCGACCTCGGCCCCGGTGCTGTCCACCACGGTGACCGTCGACCCCGGCACCGCCTTCACCGTCGCCGGCGTGGGCACCTTCGCCCAGCTGGGCCTGACCGTGCTGGACGACGACCTCACCCCGCCGGCCGCGGGCCAGGCCCGCGCCCGCGTGGTCAACGCCTCCCAGACCCTCACGCCGGCCTCGGTGAAGCTCGCCGACGGGCCCACCCTCTCCCCCGACCTCGCCTTCCCCGACCTCACCGACTACGTCTCGGTCCCCGGCGGGCAGACGTCGCTGCAGGTCGCCGGCGGCTCCGGCGCGCCGACCGACCTCCCGGTGGACCTGGCCGGCGGCTCGTCCTACACGGTGCTGCTGCTCGACGGCGACTCCGGGGTGCAGGTGCAGACCGTGCTCGACGCGGCCAGCCCGGGCGTCGTCCCCACCGGCGGCGTGGAGGCCGGTGGCGGCGGCGCGGCCGGGTCGGGCCCCGTGCCGCTGGCCCTGGGTGCGGTCGCCGTGCTGGCCATGCTCGGCTCGGTGCTCGCCGCCGGCCGGCGCCTCCCCGGTCGGCGCACCGCGCCCCGGCACGCCGCGCACTGAGCGCCCAGCCGGCGGTCCCCGACCGCGACGCGTCCCCGCGGCGGCACCGGCACCGGCGTCGCCGGCCGGTGCTCACCGCCCTGCGGTGGACGCTCGCGGTGGTGGCCGTCGTCGCCGGCACGGTGGCGCTGCTGCAGCCCGCCGCGCCCGACGCCGAGCCCGTCGGCGCGGTCGGCCCGCCGGCCCCGGTGGTCACCGCGGTGGGCACGGGCAGCCCGACGGCCCCGGCCCCGATCTCGGTGGCCGTGCCCAGCGTCGACCTGTCCAGCAGCCTGGTGCCGATCGGCGTGGACACGACCGGCGCGCTGGTCCCGCCCGCTGACTACGCGCAGGCCGGGTGGTTCGCGCAGGGCGTGGCACCCGGCGAGGTGGGCCCGGCGGTGCTCGCCGGGCACGTGGACTCCCGGTCGGGGCCGGCGGTGTTCTGGGGCCTGGAGGACATCCAGGTCGGTGCGCAGGTGCTGGTGGGGCGGGCCGACGGCAGCACGCTGACCTTCACCGTGACCCGGGTCGCCGAGTACCCCAAGACGGCGTTCGCGACCCAGGAGGTCTACGGGCCCACCGTCGACGCGCAGCTGCGGCTGATCACCTGCGGCGGGGAGTTCGACCGGTCCCGGCGCAGCTACACCGACAACGTGGTGGTCTACGCGACCCTTCAGTGACGGCGGTCGCGGGCCCGCCAGCAGGCGGTGTGCCAGTGCCGGCGCTGGTCCACCGAGGACTCGGTGTCCCAGGGATCGAGGTCGGAGTCGCGGGCGTAGACCGGCCAGGCCACCACGTGCGGGGTGCCCGGCCGGATCTCCTGGTCGCAGCCCGGGCAGCGGTAGGCCCGGGTGCTGGCCGCACCGGTGACCGGGCGCACCACCCAGTCGCCGTCCTCGGCGCTCTCCACCGGCTGGGGCCGGGACAGCGGCGGCCGGGCACCTGCGTGCGGCCGCCGCCGTCCTCTGCCCATCTCGGGTGCGAGATTACCGGCGGGCGTGCTCCCGGAACCCGCGACCGGTCTTGCGGCCCAGGTAGCCGGCGGTGACCAGGTGCTCCAGCAGCGGGGCCGGGGCGAAGCCGGGCTCGCGGAACTCGGTGTAGAGCTCCCGCTCGATGGCCAGCGAGACGTCCAGGCCGACGGTGTCCAGCAGCTCGAAGGGGCCCATCGGGTAGCCGCAGCCGACCTTCATCGCGGCGTCGATGTCGTCGGCGGTGGCGTAGTGGGCCTGCAGCATCCGCACCGCGTCGTTGAGGTAGGGGAACAGCAGCGCGTTGACGATGAACCCCGACCGGTCGGTGCAGGACACCGCGTGCTTGCCCAGCTGCTGGCAGACCGCGTGCGCGGTGGCCGCGACGTCGTCGGCGGTGGCCACGGTGGAGACCACCTCGACCAGCTTCATGACCGTGGCCGGGTTGAAGAAGTGCAGGCCCACGACGTCGGCGGGGCGGCCGCTGGCCTGCGCGCACTCGATGACCGGCAGGGAGGACGTCGTGGTGGCGAGCACGGCACCGGGCTTGCAGATCCGGCCGAGCTCGGCGAACAGCTCCTGCTTGACCGCGAGGGACTCCACGACGGCCTCGACCACCAGGTCGACGTCGGCCAGGTCCGCGCGGTCGGTGGTGCCGGTCAGCCGGGCCAGCACGGCGGCCTTGCCGTCCTCGTCGAGCTTGCCGCGGGTGACCTGCTTGTCCAGGCTCTTCCCGATCGCGGCGAGCACGCCCTCGACCTTGTCCGGGGTGCGGGCGACGAACAGGGTGTCGTAGCCGGCCTTGGCGAAGACCTCGATCATCCCGGTGGCCATCGTCCCCGAGCCGGCCAGCCCGACGGTGCGCACCGGTCGCGCACCCTCGGCCGCGCCGCCGGGGGTGGGGGTCTGCGCGTCGGGGACGACCTCGGCGGAGTCCCGTCCGGCGTAGGTGTAGAAGCCGCGGCCGGTCTTGCGGCCCAGCAGCCCGGCCGTCATCAGCTGCTTGATGATCGGGCTGGGGGCGTGCAGCCGGTCGCGCGACTGCTTGTACATCGTGTCGAGGATCTCGTAGGCGGTGTCGATGCCGATGAGGTCCATCAGCGCCAGCGGGCCCATGGGCAGCCCGCAGCCCAACCGCATGGCCGCGTCGATGTCCTCGCGGCTGGCGTACCGGGCCTCGTACATCGACACGGCGTGGTTGAGGTAGCCGAACAGCAGCGCGTTGGCGATGAAGCCGGCCTTGTCGCCCACCGTCACGTCGGTCTTGCCCAGCCGCTCGGCCAGCGCCTCGACGTCGGCGATGACCGACGGCTCGGTGACCACGGTGCTGATGACCTCGACCAGCTTCATGACCGGCGCCGGGTTGAAGAAGTGCATCCCGATGACCTTGCTGGGCCGGCCGGTGGCGACACTGAGCTCGGTGACCGACAGGCTCGAGGTGTTGGTCGCCAGGATCGTGTCCGGCGGGCAGATCTTGTCCAGCCGGGCGAGGACCTCGGTCTTGAGCTCCATCCGCTCGGGGACCGCCTCGATGACCAGCTCGACCTCGGCCAGGTCGTCCAGCGAGGTGGACCAGCGCACCCGGGACAGCACCACGTCGCGCTCGGCGGCGTCGAGCTTGCCGCGCTGGACGGCCTTGTCGGTGGACTGCTCCAGGTGGCCCCGACCGCGCTCGAGGGCCTCGTCGGAGACCTCCACGGCGGTCACGTCCAGGCCGGCCCGCGCGAGCACCTCGGTGATGCCCGCACCCATCGTGCCCAGGCCCACGACCCCGACCTGACTGAGTTCTCTGGCCACGCTGCCGCTCCCTCGTCCCCGGCGCGACCTCGTCGTCGCACCCCGGTCCGGCGAGTCTGCCAGAGCTGGTTACCGGCCGGTAACCACCGCGGGCCGTGAAGCGGGTCTCAGAACAGCCGCTGCGTCGGGTCGTCGGTGCCCTTGAGGACGGCGTAGTCCACGGTCAGGCACTCGATGCCGCGGTCGCGGGCGAGCACCCGGGCCTGCGGCTTGATCTCCTGCGCGGCGAACACGCCCTTGACCGGGGCCAGCAGGGGGTCGCGGTTGAGCAGCTCGAGGTAGCGGGTCAGCTGCTCGACGCCGTCGATCTCCCCGCGCCGCTTCACCTCCACCGCGACCGTCGTCCCCCGGTCGTCGCGGCAGAGCAGGTCCACCGGGCCGATCGCCGTGGGGTACTCGCGGCGCACCAGCTGCCAGCCCGGGCCGAAGGTCTCCACGTGCAGCGCCAGCAGCCGCTGCAGCTCGGCCTCGACGCCGTCCTTCTGCAGGCCGGGGTCGACCCCGAGCTCGTGCCGGACGTCGTGCAGCACCTCGTCGATGGTGATGATCAGCTGCTCGCCGGCCTTGTTGGTGACCGTCCAGGTGCCGGCGCCGTCGACCAGCTCGTCCTTGAGCGTGCAGGGCGGGCTCATCCAGTTCAGCGGCTTGTAGGCCCGGTCGTCGGCGTGCACCGACACCGAGCCGTCGGCCTTGACCAGCAGCAGCCGGGTCGCGGTGGGCAGGTGGGCGGTGAGGCGGCCGACGTAGTCGACCGAGCACGTCGCGATGACCAGGCGCACGGGCGCCGACGCTACCGCGCCCGCCCGGGCGGGCCCGTCAGTCGGTCCAGTGCGGCTGCCGCTTGCCCAGGAAGGCCGCCATGCCCTCGCGCGCGCCGTCCAGCTGCGAGGAGGCGGCCATCGTCTCGACCGCCTGCAGGTAGGCGTCGGCCTCGGGCCGGTCCAGCTGGGCGTACAGCGCCTGCTTGCCCCACGCCTTGGACGCCCGCGAGCCCCGGGTCGCCCGGTGCACCAGGTCGGCGACGGCGGCGTCCAGCTCGTCGTCGGGGACCACCCGGTTGACCAGGCCCCAGTCCAGCGCCGTCCGGGCGTCGACGACGTCCCCGGTCAGCGCCAGCTCCATCGCCCGCTTGCGGCCGACGCTCCGCGCGATCGGCACCATCGGGGTGTGGCAGAACCAGCCGCCCTTGCCGCCGGGCGCGGCGAAGCCGGCCGACTCGGCGGCCACCGCCAGGTCGCAGGAGGCCACGAGCTGGGCGCCGGCCGCGGTGGCCAGCGCGTGCACCCGGGCGACGACGACCTGCGGCACCTCGTGCAGGGTCTGCATCAGCTCGGTGCACAGCGCCAGCAGCGACCGGACGTCGGCCAGCGGCGCCCCCGCCACGTCGGCGAAGTCGTGCCCGGCGCTGAACACCGGGCCCTCGGCGGCAATGACCAGCGCGGTCGCGTCGGTGGCGGCCACGGCGCGGACGGCGGCCAGCAGCTGGGTCAGGTGGTCCCGGGACAGCGCGTTGCGCCTCTCGGGCCGGCACAGGGTGACCGTGACGACGTCGTCGACGCGCTCCGTGCGCGGGGGCCGGCTCATGGGTGCGACCCCACCACGCGCAGGTCACGGTGTCGAGTGCCGCGGGGCCGGGCATGCAGCGCCCGTGGACCCAGAACCGGTCACCCCCCTCGCGCCGCGCCCGGTCACCCGGACCGTCTTCACCCAGGGCTGGGCCGACCTCGCCTTCCTGCACTGGGCGGTGGACCCCGCCCTGGTCGCCCCGCACCTGCCGCCCGGCACCCGGCCCGACACCCTGGACGGCGCCACCTACGTCGGCCTCATCCCGTTCCGGATGCGCCGGATCGGCTTCTTCGGCCTGCCGGGGCTGCCCTACCTGGGGTCCTTCGCCGAGACCAACGTGCGGCTGTACTCCGTCGACGAGCGGGGACGGAGGGGCGTGGTGTTCTCCTCGCTGGAGGCCGACCGGTTGCTGCCGGTGCTGGCCGCCCGCTGGGTGGCCCGGCTGCCCTACACGTTCGCGGCGATGTCGGTCGCCCGCGACGGCGACGTGGTGACCTACACGTCGCGGCGCCGCTGGCCCGGCCCGCGCGGGGCGCACAGCCGGATCGCGGTCCGGGTCGGCGACCGGGTCGCCGAGCCCGGACCGCTGGAGCGCTTCCTGACCTCCCGGTGGGGGCTGCACCGCGGGTTCCTCGGCCGCACCGCCTACTGGCCCAACGAGCACCCGGAGTGGCCGCTGCACCGGGCGGAGCTCGTCGACCTGTCCGAGGACCTCACCGCCGCCGCCGGGGTGCCCGTGCAGGGCGCCCCGGACAGCGTGCTGTGGACGCCCGGCGTCCCGGTGCGGTTCGGTCCCTGGACCCGCTGACCGCGGCTAGGCCGGGACGGGCGCGTCCAGCCCGTTCGCCTCGCGGACGACGTCGACGATCTGGCCCATGATGTCGGTCATCCCGAAGTCCTTCGGGGTGAAGACGCGGGCCACGCCCTGCTCCCGCAGCCGCCGCGCGTCGCCGTCGGGCACGATGCCGCCGACCACCACGGGGACGTCGTCCAGCCCGGCCTCCTTCAGGCCGGCCAGCACGGCGGGCACCACCTGCAGGTGCGAGCCCGACAGCACCGACAGGCCGACCACGTGCACGTCCTCCTCGACCGCGGCCGACACGATCTGCGCCGGGGTCAGCCGGATGCCCTGGTAGACGACCTCGAAGCCGGCGTCGCGCGCCCGCACGGCGATCTGCTCGGCGCCGTTGGAGTGCCCGTCCAGACCCGGCTTGCCGACCAGCAGCCTCAGCCGCCCGCCGAGCTCCTCCCCGGTCGCCCGGACCCGCTCCCGGACGTCGGTGAGCGAGCCGTCGGCCTCGCCGGTGGCCGCCGCCGAGACCCCGGTGGGGGCGCGGTACTCGCCGAACACCTCGCGCAGCGCGCCGGCCCACTCCCCCGTGGTGACGCCCACCCGCACGCAGGCCAGCGTCGCGGCCACCAGGTTCTCGTCGGTGCCGGCGACCCGCCGGAGCTCGTCGAGGGCCTGGGCCACCGCGGCGTCGTCGCGGTCGGCCCGCCAGGCGCGCAGGGCCTCCTGGGCCGCGGCCTCGACGGCGGGGTCGACGGTCTGGATGGCGGTGTCGAGGTCGGCGGTGAGCGGGTTGGGCTCGGTGGACTCGAACCTGTTGACCCCGACGACGACGTCCTCGCCGCTCTCCATCCGGCGGCGCCGCTCGGCCAGCGAGGCGACCAGCTGGCCCTTCATGTAACCGGACTCGACGGCCGCGACCGCGCCGCCCATCTCCTCGACCCGGGCCATCTCGGCCCGGGCACCCTCGACCAGCTCGGCGACCTTGGCCTCGACCACGACCGAGCCGGTGAACAGGTCGTCGTGCTCGAGGAGGTCGGTCTCGTAGGCCAGCACCTGCTGCAGCCGCAGCGACCACTGCTGGTCCCACGGCCGGGGCAGGCCCAGCGCCTCGTTCCACGCCGGCAGCTGCACGGCGCGGGCGCGGGCGTCCTTGGACAGGGTCACCGCCAGCATCTCCAGCACGATGCGCTGCACGTTGTTCTCCGGCTGCGCCTCGGTCAGGCCCAGGGAGTTGACCTGCACGCCGTAGCGGAAGCGGCGGTGCTTGGGGTCGGCCACGCCGTAGCGCTCACGGGTCAGCTCGTCCCACAGCTGGGTGAAGGCGCGCATCTTGCACATCTCCTCCACGAACCGGACGCCGGCGTTGACGAAGAACGACATCCGGGCGACCACGTCGCCGAAGCGCTCCTGGGGCACCTGCCCGGAGTCGCGGACGGAGTCCAGGACGGCGATCGCGGTGCTCATGGCGTAGGCGATCTCCTGCACCGGCGTGGCCCCGGCCTCCTGCAGGTGGTAGCTGCAGATGTTGATCGGGTTCCACTTGGGCATCGCCGTCACGGTGTGGGCCACCATGTCGGTGATCAGCCGCATGCTGGGCGCCGGCGGGAACACGTAGGTGCCTCGCGACAGGTACTCCTTGACGATGTCGTTCTGCGTGGTGCCGGCCAGCGCCGCGACGTCGGCGCCCTGCTCCTCGGCGACCACCTGGTACAGCGCCAGCAGCCACATGGCCGTGGCGTTGATGGTCATCGAGGTGTTCATCTCGCCCAGCGGGATGCCGTCGAAGAGGGCGCGCATGTCGCCCAGGTGGCTGACCGGCACACCGACCTTGCCCACCTCACCGGCGGCCAGCTCGTCGTCGGGGTCGTACCCGGTCTGGGTCGGCAGGTCGAAGGCCACCGAGAGGCCGGTCTGGCCCTTGGCCAGGTTGCGGCGGTACAGGGCGTTGGACTCGGCCGGGGAGGAGTGGCCCGCGTACGTGCGCATCACCCACGGGCGGTCCCGGTCCTTCGGCGCTGAAGGGGTCGGCATGTCCGCGGAGTGTAGGGCTACTGGCCGGTAACCACAGTGTCGTGCTGCTCACGCGGTGGCACACTCGGTTGCATCCCGCACACCCAGGAGGAGCACCCGTGCCCATCGACGCCGGCAGCCTGCACTACGCCGTGGGTCCGGTGATCGCGTTCATCGTGCTGGCGATCATCGCGGTCTTCCTGCGCTGGGCGTTCGCCTCCTCCACCCCGGGGAAGGCGCGGCGCTCCCCCGCCGAGGACGGCCTGCTGACCCGGGTGGCGACGCTGACCCGCAAGGAGTCCGCGCTGGCGCTGCGGGCGGTGCTGTCCGACGCCGGCATCCGCTCGACGGTGCGCTTCCCCGCGCCGCACCGGGCCGACGTCCTGGTGTTCCCCGAGGACGCCGACCGCGCCCGCGCCCTGGCGGGGACGTTCCAGAGCTGACCGCGGCTCAGTCGCGGTCGCGGTGGGTGCGCTCGATGGTCGCGCCCAGCCCGCGCAGCTGCTCCACGAAGTCGGGGTAGCCGCGGTCGACGTGGTGCACGTCGGCGACCTCGGTGACGCCGTCGCTGCACAGCCCGGCCAGCACCAGCCCGGCCCCGGCCCGGATGTCGGTGGCCAGCACCGGGGCGCTGGAGAGCCGCTCGCGCCCGCGGACCACGGCGTGGTGGCCGTCGATGCGCACGTCGCCGCCGAGCCGGACCAGCTCGTTGACGAACATGAACCGGCCCTCGAACACGTTCTCGGTGATCAGCGCGGTGCCGCTGGAGACCGCGGCCAGCGCGACGGCCATCGGCTGCAGGTCGGTCGGGAAGCCCGGGAAGGGCAGGGTGACGACGTCGACCGCGGCGGGCCGCTCGGCCATCGCCACCCGCACGCCGCCCTCGACCTCCTCGACGGTGGCGCCGGCGATCCGCAGCTTGTCCAGCGCGACCGACAGGTGCTCGGGCACCGCGCGCTCGACCACCACGTCGCCCCGGGTCATCACCGCACCGATCGCCCAGGTCCCGGCCACGATCCGGTCGGGCACCGTGGTGTGGGTGACCGGGTGCAGCTCGGTCACGCCCTCCACGGTGATGGTCGAGGAGCCGGCGCCGGAGATCCGGGCGCCCATCTCGGTGAGCATCGTGCAGATGTCGACGATCTCGGGCTCCCGCGCGGCGTTGTCCACCACCGTGGTGCCCTCGGCCAGCACGGCGGCCATCACCAGGTTCTCGGTCGCCCCGACCGACGGGAAGTCCAGCCAGATGGAGGTGCCCACCAGCCGCGGTGCGGTGGCGATGAGGAAGCCGTGCTCGCTGTGCACGGTGGCGCCCAGCCGCTCCAGGCCAGCCACGTGCATGTCCAGGCCGCGGGAGCCGATCGCGTCACCGCCGGGCAGCGCGACCTTGGCCTGCCCGCACCGGGCGACCAGCGGGCCCAGCACGCTGATGGAGGCGCGCATCCGGCGGACGAGGTCGTAGTCGGTCTCGCTGGAGGGGTTCTCGGGGACGTCGACGACCACCCGGCCGCCCCCGCCGCCGCGGCCGTCGGTGTAGCGCTGGAACTCCACCCCGCAGCCCAGCCGGCGCAGCACCTCGCTCATGATGGCCACGTCGAGGATGTCGGGGACCTCCTCGATGGTGGTCCGGCCGCTGGCCAGCAGGGCGGCCGCCATGAGCTTGAGCGCGCTGTTCTTCGCGCCGGTCACCCGCACGCGCCCGCGCAGCGACGTCCCACCGGTCACCTCGAAGCAGTCCACCGCACAACCCTAGACGCGCGGTCTGCATAGGCTGCGGGCATGACCGTCCGGCTCACCCGCATCTACACCAGGACCGGTGACGCCGGTGAGACCCACCTCGGCGACATGAGCCGGGTGACCAAGACCGACCCGCGGCTGGTCGCCTACGCCGACGTCGACGAGACCAACTCGGTGATCGGTGTCGCGCTGGCGCTCGGTGCGCCGCCCGCCGAGCTCACCGACCTGCTCCGCAGCGTGCAGAACGACCTGTTCGACGTCGGGGCCGACCTGTGCACCCCGATCACGCCGGACCCGGAGTTCCCGCCGCTGCGGGTCACCCCGGCCTACACCGAGCGGCTCGAGGCCGCCTGCGACCGGCACAACGAGGCCCTCCCGAAGCTGGCCTCGTTCATCCTGCCCGGGGGCACCCCGCTGGCCGCGCTGCTGCACCAGGCCCGCACCGTCGCGCGGCGCGCCGAGCGCAGCGTCTGGGCGCTGCTGCAGGCCGACGGCGAGCGCACCAACGCGGAGACGGCGAAGTACCTCAACCGGCTCTCGGACCTGCTGTTCATCCTGTCCCGCGAGGCCAACCCCGGCGGCGACGTGCTGTGGGAGCCCGGTGCGCACAGCGGCGCGCACGCCCAGCGCGCGGCGATGCAGCAGGGCGACTAGCGCCCCAGCGGCGGGGCCGACTCGATCCAGGACAGGAAGCCGGTCACCGTCGAGGGGTCCATCGCCAGCTCCTGCGGCCCGGCCCCGGTGCGGCAGATGAGCACCTGGCTGTCGTCGGGCACCGCGCCGTCCTCGACCGTCGGGCGGCGCCGGCCCTCGACGTGGAACTCGCTGCGGCACAGCCGCTGGGTCGGGCGGACCGACAGCGACAGCGCGCGGTACCAGAGCAGCTGCTCGCCGGAGTACCAGGCGACGCCCACCGACCACCGCGGGGCACCGACCGGGCGCAGCCACATGGTGACCGCCCCCAGGCCGGAGAGCAGGAAGCGGCGGCGCAGCAGGAAGGTCGCCGCCACCGCGACCACGGCCACCGCCAGCAGGACGAGCAGGGCGGTGGTCATCGTCGTCGTCCCGGCCGCCGGCCCGCCCGCTGCCTCAGGCCGCCTGGCCCGCCGCGCGCAGGCGGGACTGGGCCCGGCGGGCGGCGGCGAGGGTGTCCTCGTCGTCGTCGGAGGCGGACTCGGCGCGACGCAGGGCCTCGCGGGCCCGCTCGACGTCGATCTCGGTCGAGATCTCGGCGGTCTCGGCCAGGATCGACACACCCTGCTCGGTGACCGAGAGGAAGCCGCCGTGCGCGGCGACCACGAGGTCCTCGCCGCCCTCGACGCGGATGGTCACGACGCCGCCGGGGGCCAGCTCGCCCAGCAGCGGGGCGTGCCCGGGCAGGACGCCGAGCTCGCCCTCGGTGGTGCGGGCGATCACCATCGTCGCCTCGCCGGACCAGATCCGGCGCTCGACGGCCACGAGCTCGACCTGCAGGGTCGCCACGACACTCCTCGGGGTCCACCGGTCTGGCCGGTGCGCTGGTCGCCTACCGGCGACGGGTCGGCCCCATCCTACCGGGGGCTGTGCGGCGGCTAGACGCCGCGGCGGTAGAGCAGGGTCCAGCGGCCCAGCCGGACCAGCGGCCGGCGCACGACGGAGCTGGGCGCCCACTCGTCGATGTCGAAGCGGGGGGTGTCCGCCGGCGGCGGCGGGGCGTAGGGCGGCCAGCACCAGTCGGCGTCGACGGCCGGCAGCGGGGCCGACGGGTGCTCCCCGGCGTCGAGGGCCACAGCCGGCTCGGGCACGGCCACGGGCGCACCGAGGGCCGGGGACGCTCCGGGGTGCGGGCTGTCGTCCACGCTGGTTCTCCTGCCGTGCACCGGGGTCGTCCCGGCGCTCTCTCCCTGATCATCGGACCCACCACGGCCCCGCGCGAGGGCAGACGGCGACCACCACCCGGACGGGTGGTGGACGGAGTCGGTGGGTGGGGGTCGAGGACGCCGCGCCGCGACCTCGGCGTCGATGCTAGTGGGGCCCGTGGGGCGGCGCCGGACGGGCCCGGGACGACGACGGCCGGGCACCCCCGTGGGGGTACCCGGCCGTCGTGGGACCGCGCGGTGCGACTACCTGGTCAGCTTGGCCGCGTTCGCCTCGAGGTCCTCGAGGCCACCGCACATGAAGAACGCCTGCTCGGGGACGTGGTCGTACTCGCCCTCGGTGAGCGCCTTGAACGCCTGCAGCGTCTCCGACAGCGGGACGAAGGAGCCCGGCTGCCCGGTGAAGGCCTCGGCCACGAACATGTTCTGGGAGAGGAACCGCTCGATGCGGCGGGCCCGGTTCACGGTGACCTTGTCCTCCTCACCGAGCTCGTCGATGCCGAGGATCGCGATGATGTCCTGCAGCTCCTGGTAGCGCTGCAGGATCCGCTTGACCTCCGACGCGATGTCGTAGTGCTCCTGGCCCACGTACTGCGCGTCGAGGATCCGGCTGGTGGAGTCCAGCGGGTCGACGGCGGGGTAGATGCCCTTCTCCGAGATCGGCCGCGACAGGTTCGTCGTGGCGTCCAGGTGGGCGAACGTGGTGTGCGGCGCCGGGTCGGTGATGTCGTCGGCGGGCACGTAGATCGCCTGCAGCGAGGTGATGGACCGACCCCGGGTCGAGGTGATCCGCTCCTGCAGCTCGCCCATCTCGTCGGCCAGGGTCGGCTGGTAGCCCACCGCGGAGGGCATGCGGCCCAGCAGGGTGGACACCTCGGACCCGGCCTGGGTGAACCGGAAGATGTTGTCGATGAAGAGGAGGACGTCCTGGTCCTTCTCGTCGCGGAAGTACTCCGCCATCGTCAGCGCCGACAGGGCCACGCGCAGCCGGGTGCCCGGGGGCTCGTCCATCTGGCCGAAGACCAGCGCGGTCGAGTTGATGACGCCGGACTCGGTCATCTCGGTGATGAGGTCGTTGCCCTCGCGGGTGCGCTCGCCGACACCGGCGAACACCGACACGCCACCGAACTCCTGGGCGACGCGGCGGATCATCTCCTGGATGAGGACGGTCTTGCCCACGCCGGCCCCGCCGAACAGGCCGATCTTGCCGCCCTTGATGTAGGGGGTCAGCAGGTCGATGACCTTGATGCCGGTCTCCAGCATCTCGGTGCGGCCCTCGAGCTGGTCGAACTTCGGCGCGTGCCGGTGGATCGTCCAGCGCTCGCCGTCGGCGCCGTGGCCGGGCTCGTCCAGGCACACGCCGAGGGCGTTGAACACGTGCCCGGTGACCTGGTCGCCGACCGGGACCGAGATGGCCGAGCCGGTGTCGCGGACCTCGGCCCCGCGGACCAGGCCGTCGGTGGGCTCCATCGAGATGGTGCGCACGACGTTGTCGCCGAGGTGCTGGGCGACCTCGAGGGTCAGGGTCTTGCCCAGGTCGGCGAGGGTGACGTCGACGTGCAGGGCGTTGAACAGCTCGGGCATCGAGTCCCGGGGGAACTCGACGTCGACGACCGGGCCGGTGACCCGGACGACGCGGCCGGAGCCGGTGGTCTCGCTCGTGCTCGGACGGTCCTCGGTGAGGGTCATCGCTGGTTCTCCTGGCTGGTGGTGGACATGGGGGTCAGATGTCCGACCCGCTGGACACGAGGGCGTCGGCGCCGCCGACGATCTCGCTGATCTCCTGGGTGATGCCGGCCTGGCGGGCGGCGTTGGCCTGCCGGGAGAGGTTCTTGGCCAGCTCCTCGGCGTTGTCGGAGGCGGACTTCATCGCCCGGCGCCGGGACGCCGACTCCGAGGCCGCCGACTCGAGCATCGCCGCGTAGATGCGCGTGCTGATGTACTTCGGCAGCAGCGCGTCCAGCAGCGCCTCGGCGGAGGGCTCGAACTCGTACGAGGTGGGGACGTCGCTGGACCGGTTGCCGGCCTGGGCGTCCTCGCGCTCGTGCTCGAACTCCTCCACCTCCTCGACCTCCAGGGGCGCCATGCGCTTGGCGACGGGCACCTGCGAGAGCAGGGAGCGGAACTCGGTGTAGACGATGTGCAGCTCGTCGACCCCGTCGATGCCGTCGGCGTTGCCCGTGTCGTCGTCCTCACCGGCGGTGAAGGCCTCGATCAGGGTGCTGCCGACGGCCTGGGCGTCGGAGTAGGCCGGCTGCTCGGAGAACCCGGTCCAGGTGTCGACCATCGGCCGGTCGCGGAACCGGTAGTAGGTCTCGCCCTTGCGGCCGACCACGTAGAGCACCGGCTCCTTGCCCTCGCTGCGCAGCAGCGCGAGCAGCTCCTCGGTCCGGCGCAGCACGTTGACGTTGTAGGACCCGGCGAACCCGCGGTCGGAGGTGATGACCAGCACCGCCACCCGGCCGGGCTTGTCCCGCTCGGTGAGCAGCGGGTGGTCCAGGCTCGCCGACGACGCCAGGGCCGAGAGCACCTTGGTGATCTCGCGGGCGTAGGGCTTGGAGGCCTCGACCCGGTTCTGGGCGCGCACGATGCGGGCACCGGCGATCAGCTCCTGGGCCGAGAAGATCTTCTTCGTCGACCGGGTGGAGCGGATGCGGCGCCGCAGCTGGCGGAGCGATGCGGCCATGTCAGCCCTTCTTCTTGACCTGGACGCGCTCCTGGCCGCGCTCGGACGCGTCCATCGCCTCGACCTCGGGCTCGTTCACCTTCAACGACTCGCCGTCGCTGGTGGTGAACTGGCCGTAGAAGGACTCGACGGCGGACTCGAGCGAGGCCGCGGTGTCGTCCTCGAGCTTCAGCGAGGTCCGGATGGCGTCCAGCGCGCTGGAGTCACCGCGGGACAGGTAGTCCAGGAACTCGGACTCGAAGCGGCGGACGTCGCCGACCGGCACGACGTCGAGCTTGCCGCGGGTGCCCAGCCACAGGGAGACGACCTCGCGCTCGAGGGAGAACGGCGCGTACTGACCCTGCTTGAGCAGCTCGACCAGGCGCTGGCCGCGGTCCAGGGTGGCCCGCGAGGAGGCGTCCAGGTCCGAGGAGAAGGAGGAGAAGGCCTCCAGCTCGCGGTACTGGGCCAGGTCCAGGCGCAGCCGGCCGGCGACGGCCTTCATCGCCTTCGTCTGCGCCGAGCCGCCGACGCGGGACACCGAGATGCCGACGTTGATGGCCGGGCGGACACCGGAGTTGAACAGACCCGTCTCGAGGAAGATCTGGCCGTCGGTGATCGAGATGACGTTGGTCGGGATGTAGGCCGACACGTCGTTGCCCTTGGTCTCGATGATCGGCAGACCCGTCTGGGAGCCGGCACCGAGCTCGTCGGACAGCTTCGCGCAGCGCTCCAGCAGGCGGGAGTGCAAGTAGAAGACGTCGCCGGGGTAGGCCTCACGGCCCGGCGGGCGGCGCAGCAGCAGCGACACCGCGCGGTAGGCCTCGGCCTGCTTGGACAGGTCGTCGAACACGATGAGGACGTGCTTGCCCTCGTACATCCAGTGCTGGCCGATGGCCGAGCCGGTGTAGGGGGCGATGTACTTGAAGCCCGCGGAGTCCGAGGCGGGGGCGGCGACGATGGTGGTGTACTCCATCGCCCCGGCGTCCTCCAGCGCGGCCTTGACGCCGGCGATGGTGGAGCCCTTCTGGCCGACCGCGACGTAGATGCAGCGGACCTGCTGCTGCGGGTCGCCGGTGGCCCAGGCCGCCTTCTGGTTGATGATCGTGTCGATCGCGATGGCGGTCTTGCCGGTCTGCCGGTCGCCGATGATCAGCTGGCGCTGGCCGCGGCCGATCGGGGTCATCGCGTCGATGGCCTTGATCCCGGTGGCCAGCGGCTCGCCGACCGACTGGCGCTGGACCACCGAGGGGGCCTGCAGCTCCAGGGCGCGGCGCTCGCTGGTCTCGATCTCGCCGCCGCCGTCGATCGAGACGCCGAGCGGGTCGACCACGCGGCCGAGGAAGCCCTCGCCCACGGGCACCGAGAGGACCTGCCCGGTGCGGCGCACCGTCTGGCCCTCCTCGATGGAGGCGAAGTCGCCCAGGATGACGACGCCGACCTCGCGCACGTCGAGGTTCAGGGCCAGCCCGCGCACGCCGCCCTCGAACTCCAGGAGCTCGTTGGTCATGACCGAGGGCAGGCCCTCGACCCGGGCGATGCCGTCGCCGGCCTCGGTGACGGTGCCGACCTCCTCGCGGGAGACGTCGGTGCTGTAGTCACTGACGTAGTTCTGGATGGCACTGCGGATCTCGTCCGCGGAGATCGTGAGCTCGGCCATGGCCCTGGGTGTCCTCTTCCCTGCTCAGGTTCTGTCTGTGGTGGTGGGGGTCAGCCGGCGAAGCGCCGGCCGGCCGCTGCCAGCCGGTTGGCGATGCTGCCGTCGACGATCTCGTCGCCGACCCGGATGACCAGGCCCCCGACGATCGAGGGGTCGACCTGGACCTGCAGGCCGATGGTGCGCCCGTAGGTCCGCTCGAGGATCCCCGTCAGCCGCTGCCGCTGCGCGTCGCTCAGCTCGACGGCGCTGACCACGTGCGCGACCGACTGGCCGCGCCGGGCCGAGGCCGCCTCGGAGAGGCGCTCGACGGCGTTCGCTGCGTTGTGCACGTGCCGGCTGGTCAGGGAGTTCCGGACCAGCCGCTCGGTGACCGGCGAGACCTTGCCCGACAGCAGCCGGTCCAGCAGCGCCGTCTTGCCCGTGCGGTCGGCGGTGGGGTCGCCGAGCAGGCGGCCCAGCTCCTGGTCGCCGTCGACGATCCGGCCGAACCGGAACAGCTCGTCCTCGACGGTGTCCAGCTCGCCGCGGGCCTCCGCGGCGTCCAGCGCCGCGTCGGTGGCGAGGGTCTCGACGGCCTCGACCAGGTCCAGCGGGCGCGACCAGCGCTGCCGGGCCACGGTCTCGACCACGTCGGCCGCGCCGTCGCCGACCTTGCCGCGCAGCAGCCGTCCGGCCACCCCGGCCCGGTCGTCGGGGCGCACCGACGCGTCGGCCAGGGCCCGCCGCAGCGAGACCTGCCCGTCGAGCAGGTGGGCCACGGCGAACAGGTCGTCGGCCAGGCCGATGAGGCCCTGGCCGTCGGACCGGGCACCGGAGGGGCCCCCGGTGTGGGAGGCCAGGCGCTCGCGCGAGTGCGCGAGCGCCTCGCGGCTGGCGGCCTGCATCAGCGGTCGCCCTCGGGGACGTAGGCCGTGCTGCCGCCGGACGACGACGGGGTGGACGACGACATGGCGTCCAGCTCGTCCAGGAAGCGGTCGACCGTGCCCCGGCGGCGGGCCTCGTCCTCGAGGGACTCCCCCACCACGCGGCCGGCGAGCGTCACGGCCATGGAGCCGATCTGCCCGCGCAGCTCGTTGACCACCTGCTGGCGGGAGGCAGCGAGCTGCTCCTCGCCGCGGGCGACGATCCGGGCGGACTCCTCCTGGGCCTGGGTGCGCAGCTCCTCGAGGATCTGCTGGCCCTCGGCGCGGGCGGCGTCGCGGATCTGCGCGGCCTCGGTGCGGGCCTCGGCCAGCTGCGCGCGGTACTGCTCCAGCGCGGCCTTGGCCTCGGCCTGGGCGGCCTCCGCCCGCTCGATGCCGCCCTCGATCGCGTTGCGCCGCTCCTGGAACGTCTTCTCGATCATCGGGAAGACGAACTTGATGACGACGAACGCCAGGATGGCGAACGTGATCAGGCCGACGATGATTTCGCCGACGGGGGGCAGAAGCGGGTTCTGCTCACCTTCTGCAGCGAAGATGTGCACGGAGGTCACCTCCTGATGGTCTCGGTGCCGGGGTCAGCCGGGATCAGGGCTGGCCGGCGCCGAAGATGAAGGGCACGACCAGGCCGATGAGCGCGAGCGCCTCGGACAGGGCGGCACCGAGGAAGGCGTAGGTGCGGGTCAGGCCGGCCGACTCGGGCTGGCGGGCGGTCGCCTGGATGTAGGCGGCCCACACGATGCCCACACCGATGCCGGGGCCGATGGCGGCGAGGCCGTAGCCGACGGAACCGATGCTGCCGTAGATCTCCGCGAGAACGTCCATTGCGGGGTGTTCCTCCTGTGTCGGTCACCCGGGGTGGTCCCGGGCGGCTGGCGGGGTGGTGCGTCTGGGGGTCGAACGGGCGTCGCGGGTGGGCTCAGTGGCCCTCCTCGACGGCTCCGTTCAGGTAGGTGGCGGTGAGGACGGTGAAGACGTAGGCCTGCAGCACGATCACCAGGACCTCGAAGAAGGTCATGAACAGCGCCATGAGGAAGGAGAACGGCGCGAACACGAAGGAGAAGTTCTCGCCGACCTTGCCCAGCAGGTAGACCGTGCCGAGCGAGAACACCACCAGCAGCATGTGGCCGGCGAACAGGTTGGCGAAGAGTCGGACCGCCAGGGTGAACGGCCGGATGATGAACACCTGGAGCAGCTCGATCGGCGTCACCAGGATGAGGAAGACCGGCGGCACGCCCGGCGGGACGGCGACCTCCTTGAGGTAGCCCCCCAGACCCTTGTTCTTGATCGCGACCGCGTTGTAGAGGATGTAGACCAGGATCGCCAGCACCAGCGGGTAGGCGAACTTGCTCATCGGCGAGATCTGGAAGAACGGGATGATGCTCATCGCGTTGTTGGCGATGATGAAGAAGAACAGCGCGCCCAGGAACGGGACGAACGGCTTGTACTTCGGCCCGATCACGTCGCGGGCGATGTTGTCCCGGACGAGGGAGTAGCCGCCCTCGAGCAGGAACTGGGACTTGCGCGGCACCACGGTCATCCGCCGGCTGGCCAGCACCAGGAAGGCGAGGATCGCGGCGGTGGCGATCCAGGAGATCACCGTGATGCGGGTGATCGTGAAGTCGATCCCGAAGATCGAGAACTCGGCCAGCGCCGGCGGGTAGAACTCGGCGATGCTCGGCGACACGAAGCCGCCGCCGGGGTCGCTCTCGACCGCGAGCACGCTGGCGAGCGCGGAGGCGCTGGAGGTCACCGGTGTCCCTTCTGCGTCATCTGCTGCGCCCGTGGCCGGCTCCGTCGTCCGCCCGGGGTCCTGCGGTAGGTCGTGTAGCTCTTCGAGCTGATCTTGCTGTAGCTGGTCGAGCTGATCCTGACCGGCTCGTCGCCGGCCGCACCGTACTTGACGACGACCAGGTAGATGGCCGACGCCAGCCCGAGGAGCATGCCGACGACGACGAACAGACGGGTGTCCAGCCAGCGGTCCAGCAGCCACCCGGCCCCGCCCCAGACGACCAGCCCGGACAGCAGGGTCCCGGTGATCCCCCAGCCTGCGTCGGCACCGCTGCGGTGCGTCTGCGCGGACGGGGAGGGGTCAGGTCGGCGGCCACCGTTCTGCGGGGAGGCGCTGTCCATCACATCGGACACTATCAGCCGCCTGTGGACGCCTGACCGGGGTCTTCTACAGGCTGTCGCAGAACGCCCGGATCGGGTGACTCCGCAGGTCGGGTGGGTGGTGCCGGCGGGGTGGTGTAGTAGAGCTGCCGGGTCCACACCCAGCGCGCCTGCACCCCGCTCCACAGCAGCGCCCCGGCGACGACCGCCCAGGCGGTCGCCGTGCGGTCGGGCACGCCGTCGGCGGGCAGGGCCGACAGCAGGGCGAAGAACCCGATGATCTTCACCATGAAGGCGCCCAGGGCCGCGGGCAGGGTGAACGAGTCGTCGATCTTGCCGGCCCACGCGATGGCGTAGCCGGACAGGCAGAAGAACGCCGTGGTGATGACGGCGCCGAGCACGACGCCCAGCGCCTCCGGCCAGCCCGCGCCCAGCCCGACCACGGGGACGGCGACCAGCGTGACCGCACCGGTGACCAGGGCACCCACCCGCAGGAAGGACAGGTCCCAGGGCCCGGCGGCGCTGCGCGGCCGGGTGCTGGGCGCCGGTCGGGTCATCGGGGTGCTCCGGTGGGGTCGGGCGTGCGGGTGGGCGGGGTGGTTCCTCCCCGTGACGGTACGGCGGGGCGCCGCCGGGGCCCCGGCCGGCGGTGCCACCAGCGGCCCGCGCGCGCGGCCCGGGCCTCCGAGGCGGCCACCGACGCCGCCGTCCGCTCGGCCCGGCGGGCCCGGGGGCTGAGCACCACGACGACGCCCACCACGAGCAGCGTGCCCACCACGACCAGCAGCTCCACCCGGCCGCCGGAGATGGACAGCCCGATCGCGCCGAAGCTGAGCAGCGCGGCCCAGAAGTACATGATCAGCACGGCGCGGCGGTGCGAGTGGCCGATCGAGAGCAGCCGGTGGTGCAGGTGCATCTTGTCCGGGCTGAAGGGCGACTGGCCCTTGCGGGTGCGGCGCACCACGGCCAGCAGCAGGTCGGCGAAGGGGATGAAGAGCACCGCGAGCGGGATGAGCAGCGGCAGGGCCAGCGGCAGCACGCTCGCGGCGGAGTCGAAGCTCTGGGTGTCCACCCGGCCGGTCGCCGACACCGCGGCCGCCGAGAGCATCAGACCGACCAGCATCGACCCGGAGTCGCCCATGAAGATGCGCGCCGGGGAGAAGTTGTGCGGCAGGAAGCCCAGGCACGCCCCGGCCAGCACCGCGGTGATCAGCGCCGGGGCCGACGCGGTGTCGTCGTAGCCGACCAGGCCGAGGTTGTAGCTGTAGGCGAACAGCGCGATGGCCGAGATCGCCGAGACCCCGGCGGCGAGGCCGTCCAGGCCGTCGATGAAGTTCAGCGCGTTGACCACCAGCACCGTGGTGAGGATGGTCAGGGGGACGCCGGTGTCGCCGAGGATCAGCGTGCCGATGTTGCCGAAGGGCAGGAAGACGTAGAGGAACTGCACACCGAGCAGCACCATGACCCCGGCGCAGGCGATCTGGCCGGTGAGCTTGGTGAGGGCGTCGATCTCGAACCGGTCGTCGAGCACCCCGAGCAGGCAGATCAGCCCGCCGGCCACCAGGACGGCGTAGGTCTGGGAGTCCTCGAAGGTGCGCTGCAGCGCCGGTAGCCGGCTGGCCACCAGGACGGCGGCGGCCACCCCGGCGTACATGGCCACCCCTCCCCCGCGCGGGGTCGGGATGACGTGCACGTCGCGGTCGCGGACGGCGGAGACCACCTTCAGCCGCATCGCCAGCACCCGCACCACCGGCGTGGTCAGGTAGGTGACCAGCGCCGCGGTGAGGCAGACGACGACGTACTCGCGCACGGGGGGATCGGGCTCCTGCCGGGAGGGGCGACGGTGGCGCCCACGGTATCCCGCGGGGCCGGGTGCGCCCGGGACGTCGGCTACTCCACGAGGGTGGGCACGAGCGCGCGCAGCGCCTCGACCTCCACGGCGCCCACCCGGAGCACCCGCGGCCGGTCGCCGGTGCAGTCCACGATCGTGCTGGGGGCGCCGACCTCGCGGGGGCCGTCGTCCAGGATGACCGCGGCGTGCTCGCCGAGCTGGTACTCGGCCTGCTCGGCGGTGGTCGCGGCGGGCCGGCCCGACCGGTTGGCGCTGGACACCGCGAGCGGTCCGGTGCGGCGCAGCAGGTCGCGGGCGACGTCGTCGTCGGGCAGCCGGACGGCGACCGTCCCCTCGGACTCGCCCAGGTCCCACGACAGGGTCGGGGTGTGCTCCATGACCAGGGTCAGCCCACCGGGCCAGAACTCCCGGGCCAGGGCGTGCGCGTCCGGCGGGACGACGGTGACCAGGCCGGCCAGCGTCGAGGCCTCGGGCACCAGCACCGGCACCGGCATGTGCCGGCCGCGGTTCTTGGCGGCGAGCAGCCGGGCGACGGCGTCGGGGGTGAAGGCGTCGGCGGCCACCCCGTAGACGGTGTCGGTGGGCAGCAGCACGAGCTCCCCGCGGGAGAGGGCGGCAGCGGCGGCGGCGATGCCCGCGGCGCGCTGCTCGGGGTCGGTGCAGTCGTAGACGTCGGCCACGGGTGCCCAGTCTCCCCCACCTAGGCTGCGACGCGTGCGCGGGTGGCTGCTGGTGGTCCTGCTGCTGCTGACCGCGTGCTCGGCACCCGCGGACGACGACGCGGCGGGGCCGCCCTGGGGCCTGCACGTGGACTACCAGCTCGGGGGCGCCTACGAGCCGGCCGACGGCGTCACCGGTGTGGTCCGCGACCGCACCGACGCGCCGGCGCCCGGCCTGTGGTCGGCCTGCTACGTCAACGCCTTCCAGACCCAGCCCGGCACCGACGAGGTGCCCAAGGACCTGCTGCTGCACACGGCCGACGGCGCGCGGGTGGAGGACCCGGACTGGCCCGGGGAGTTCCTGCTCGACATCTCCACCCCGCAGCAGCGCGACCGGGTCGCCGGGCTCGTGGGCTCCTGGATCGACGGGTGCGCCGAGGACGGGTTCGACGCCGTCGAGCCGGACAACCTGGACAGCTGGACCCGGTCGGCGGGCCTGCTCACCCGCGCCGACGCCGAGGCCACGACCCGGCTGCTGGTCGACCGCGCGCACGCCGCGGGCCTGGACATCGCGCAGAAGAACGCCGCCGAGCTCGACGGCGCCGCCCTGGGCCTGGACTACGCGGTGACCGAGCAGTGCCAGGTGTACGACGAGTGCGACGTCTACACCGACGCCTACGGCGACCGGGTCATCGAGGTGGAGTACACCGACGACGCCTTCGAGTCCGCCTGCGCCGCGCGGGGCGACCGGGTCGCGGTGCAGCGCCGGGACCTGGACGTCTCGGTGCCGGGCAGCGAGGGCTACACGTCGCGGTTCTGCAGCTGAGCCGTGGTGAACCGGGGCCGGCCGGCCAGGTCGGGGTGGTCGACCACGCCGGTGAACCCGCCGTGCGCGCGCACCAGCGCCGGCAGCGACGTGCCCTGCGCGTCGGCGTGCTCGATCGCCAGCAGCCCGCCGGGCCGCAGCAACCGGGCCGCCGTCCGCAGCAGGCCGCGGACGACGTCCAGGCCGTCGGGACCACCCCACAGCGCCAGCGGCGGGTCGTGGTCGGCGACCTCCCGGGGCAGCCGCGCGTCGTCGGGCACGTAGGGCGGGTTGGACACGACGACGTCGACGCCGCCGTCGAGGTCGGTCAGCAGCCCGGGATCGGTCATGTCGCCGGCCAGCACGGTGACCGGGGTGTCCCCCGCGTCGGCGCGGGCGGCGGCGTTGACCCGGGTCCAGGCGATGGCGTCCGGGTCGCGCTCCACGGCGGTGACCTGGGCGCCGGGGTGCTCGTGGGCGACCGACAGCGCGATCGCGCCGGACCCCGTGCCGAGGTCGACGACGACCGGCGCCGGCAGCTCGGCGACGCGGTCGAGCACCCACCCGGCGACGAGCTCGGTCTCCGGGCGGGGCACGAAGACGCCGGGGCCGACGGCGAGCTCGAGGTGCCGGAACGGCGCGCGGCCGGTGAGGTGCTGCAGCGGCACCCGGTCGGCGCGCTGGGCGACGAGGTCGTCGAACCGGCCGGGGTCGGCGACGTCGGCGAGGGTGAGCAGCCGCTGCCGGGGGACGCCGAGGGCGTGGGCGAGCAGCAGCTCGGCGTCCACGCGGGGGGACTCGACGCCGGCGTCGGCCAGCCGCCGGGTGGCGGTGGCCAGCAGGTCGCGCGGGGTCAGCTGCCGGCCTCGAGCAGCTCGGCGGTGTGCGCGGTGACCAGGGCGTCGACGACGGCGTCCAGGTCGCCGTCCAGCACGGCGTCCAGGTTGTGCGCCTTGAACCCGACGCGGTGGTCGGAGATGCGGTTCTCCGGGTAGTTGTAGGTGCGCACCCGCTCGCTGCGGTCGACGGTGCGGACCTGGCTGCGCCGGGCGTCCGACGCCGTCGCCGCCGCCTCCTCGCGGGCGGCGGCCAGCAGCCGGGAGCGCAGCACGCGCAGCGCGGACTCCTTGTTCTGCAGCTGGCTCTTCTCGTTCTGCGAGCTCACCACGGTGCCGGTGGGCAGGTGGGTGATCCGGACGGCGGAGTCCGTGGTGTTCACGCTCTGCCCGCCGGGGCCCGACGAGCGGAAGACGTCGATGCGCAGGTCGTTGGGGTCGACGACGACGTCGACCTCCTCGGCCTCGGGCAGCACCAGGACGCCGACGGCGGAGGTGTGGATGCGGCCCTGGCTCTCGGTGACCGGGACGCGCTGCACGCGGTGCACGCCGCCCTCGAACTTCAGCCGGGACCAGATGCCCTCGTCGCCGCGGGCCTTGATCGCCACGGCGACGTCCTTGTAGCCGCCCAGCTCGGCGTCGACGGCGTCGAGGACCTCGGTGGCCCAGCCGCGCCGTTCGGCGTAGCGCAGGTACATGCGCAGCAGGTCCCCGGCGAACAGCGCCGACTCCGCGCCGCCCTCCCCCGCCTTGATCTCGAGGATGACGTCCTTGTCGTCGTCGGGGTCCTTGGGCAGCAGCTGCTCGCGCAGCCGGTCCTCCAGGCGGGCTATCTCGGTCTCCAGGCCGCTGGCCTCGGCCGCGAACGCGGGGTCCTCGTCGGCGAGCTCGCGGGCCGCACCCAGGTCGGCGCGGGCCGCCTCCAGCGCGGTGGACGTCGCCACCACCGGGGCGAGCGCGGCGTAGCGGCGGGCCAGCCGGCGGGCGCGCGACTGGTCGGCGTGCACCGAGGGCTCGGCCAGCTCGAGCTCCAGGGAGGCGTGCTCGGCCAGCAGGTCGGCCAGGCCGCCGTCCGGGGTGCCGCTCACGGGTCCTCCTGGTCATCGGTCCGGGACATGACGACGGCGCCCGCGCCGCTCCCGGTGGGGAGCGGCGCGGGCGCCGTCGGTGGTGCTACTTGCTCGCGCCGGCGGTGCGCTTGCCGAAGCGCTTCTCGAAGCGGGCCACGCGGCCGCCGGTGTCCAGCACGCGCTGCTTGCCCGTGTAGAACGGGTGGCAGGCCGAGCACATCTCGACGGACAGCGTGCCGCCGGGGATGGTGCTGCGGGTGGTGAAGGTGTTGCCACAGCCGCAGGTCACAGCGGTCTCGTGGTAGTCGGGGTGGATGCCGGGCTTCATGTCCCTCGCCCTCTCTCTAGGTCTGTCGCGTGGGCTCCAGGACCGGGCGGGTCCATCGGCCGTGCATGGGGTTGAACGTCGTCGGCGGGCTGGTATTCCGCCTGCGCCGGGGCTCGGTCGACCAGTCTCCCACACTCAGGAGCTGCGGCCGCCCTGGGGCTGCTCGTCGCGCAGGGTGGTCTTCTGCACCTGCATGAGGAACTCGATGTTGTTGCGGGTCTTCTTGAGCTGACCCAGCAGCAGCTCGAGGGCCTGCTGCGGCTCCAGGCCGGCCAGCACCCGGCGGAGCTTGATGACGATGGCCAGCTCGTCCGGGCTCATCAGCAGCTCCTCCTTGCGGGTGGAGGAGGCGTTGACGTCGACGGCGGGGAAGACCCGCTTGTCGGCCAGCCGGCGGTCGAGCTTGACCTCGGCGTTCCCGGTGCCCTTGAACTCCTCGAAGATGACCGTGTCCATCGTCGACCCGGTCTCCACCAGCGCCGAGGCGATGATGGTCAGCGAGCCGCCGTTCTCGATGTTGCGGGCGGCACCCAGGAAGCGCTTGGGCGGGTAGAGCGCGGTGGAGTCCACGCCGCCGGACAGGATGCGCCCGCTGGCGGGGGCCGCCAGGTTGTAGGCGCGGCCCAGCCGGGTGATGGAGTCGAGCAGGACGACGACGTCGTGGCCCATCTCGACCAACCGCTTGGCCCGCTCGATCGACAGCTCGGCGACCGTGGTGTGGTCCGACGGCGGCCGGTCGAAGGTCGAGGCGATGACCTCGCCCTTCACCGAGCGCTGCATGTCGGTGACCTCCTCGGGCCGCTCGTCGACCAGGACGACCATGAGGTGGCACTCGGGGTTGTTCGTGGTGATCGCGTTCGCGATCGCCTGCAGCACCATGGTCTTGCCGGCCTTGGGCGGGCTGACGATGAGCGCGCGCTGGCCCTTGCCGATGGGCATGACCAGGTCGATGACCCGGGTGGTGAGCAGGTGCGGCTCGGTCTCCAGCCGCAGCCGGTCCTGGGGGTAGAGCGGGACCAGCTTGGTGAACTCCGGGCGGGTGCGGGCCTGCTCGGGGTCCAGCCCGTTGACCGAGTCCAGCCGGACCAGCGCGTTGTACTTGTCCTTGCGCTCGCCCTCGCGGGGCTGGCGGACCGCACCGGTGATGGCGTCGCCGCGGCGCAGGCCGTAGCGGCGCACCTGGGACAGGGAGACGTAGACGTCGTTGGGCCCGGTCAGGTAGCCCGAGGTGCGGACGAAGGCGTAGTTGTCCAGCACGTCGAGGATGCCGGCGACCGGCAGCAGGACGTCGTCCTCGGCGACGGTGGGCTCGCCCTGGTCGTAGCGGTCGCGCCCGCCCTGGGTGCCGCCGCGCCGGTTGCGGTCGCGGTAGCGGCGACCGCGACGCCGGCCGTTGCCGTCGAAGTCGTCGTCGTCCTCGTCGTCGCGGGTGTCGCGGCCCTGGTCCCGGGTGTCGACGCGCCCGTCGGTGCGGTTGTCGGTGCGCTCGCCCCGGTTGTCGTTGCGGTTGCGGCCGCGCCCGCGGTCGTCGTCCCCGGCGTCCCGCCCGTTGTCCCGGCCGTTGTCACGGCCCTGGTTCCGGTCGCGGCCGGTGTCGCGGTCCTCGTCGCGGTCGCGGCCCTGCTCGCGGCCGCCGTCCCGCCCGTTGTCCCGGCCCTGGTCGCGGTCGCGGCCCTGGTCCCGGCCGCCGTCGCGGTCCTCGCCGCGGTTGCGGGTGCGGGTCCGGCCGCCGCGGTCGTCGCGGTCCTGGTCGTCGCGCTCGGACCGGTCGGTGCGCTCGCCACGGTCGGTGCGGGCCTCGCCGCCCTCGCGGGCGTCGTCGCGGTCGGCCCGCTCGGTGCGCGCGCGGCCGCGGCTGCGCTGCGGGCGGCCGCCGTCCTCGTCGCGCTGCTCGGCACGGGCCTGGGCGCGGTCCTGGTCGCCGCGACCCTGGGGGGCACGGTCCTGGGGGGCACGGTCCTGGTCGGCGCCGCCCTGCTCGGTGCGGGCCTGGTCGGCACGCCCCTGGTCGGCACGGCCCTGGGGGGCACGGTCCTGGTCGGCACGGTCGGCCGGCGCCTCGGCGGGCTGCTCGGCCGCGACGGGGGCACCGGCCGGGCGGCTCGCGGCCCGGCGACGGCGGGTGGTCGGCGCGGGCGCGCCGGACTCGGCGGTGCCTGCGTCCTGGGTGCCGGTCGACGGCGCGGGCGCCTGCGCGGTCGCCGGGGTGCTGTCGACCGCGGTGTTCGCGGCGGCCGTTGTCCCGGCTGCCTCGGTCGCGGCCGCGCCGGTCACGGGCGGGGTGCTGTCGGCCGGCGCGCTGGGGGCCGGGGCGTCCGCGGCCGGGGCGGTGGCGCGCGGGGCGCCGACCTGCCGCTCGGAGATGGCGGCGACCAGGTCGCTCTTGCGCATCCGGGCGGTGCCGGGGATGCCGAGCTCGGCGGCCAGGCGCTGCAGCTCCGGCAGCAGCATGCCCGACAGGCCGGCGCCGCGGCGGCGCTTCCCGGCTGCGGCCGCGGCGTCCCCGGTCGGGGCGTCGTCGACCAGGGAGGTGGTCTCGCTCACGTACAGGTCCTTCCCTGCGGTGACCCGCGCCTCCTGGCGCAGGAGATGACCCCCGGACCTCTCGGGTTCGCCCGGGTGAGGACCGGGCGGGACCGAGGAGGGGTGGGTCTGTGGGGAGCGAGGCGGAGGACGGCGGTTCGGCGCGTCGGGTACGTCTCGCGTGGTGCTCGCCCGAGGGCGGCTGTGCAGCCAGCCTAGACACGACTGGCGGTGCCTTACAACACCGGCTGTCCCCGGTGCCGTCCCAGGCAGGTCAGGACGATACAGCACCGTTCTCGTGCACGGCCCCGTGCCGCACGCGCGCGCCGCGCGGCTCGACCGGCAGGTCCAGCACCTGCCACCCCTCGGGGACGACGGTGCGCACCAGCGGCACGTGGTCGGGCTCGGCGCCCAGCACCAGCACGCTGGGGCCCGCGCCGGAGACCACGGCGGCGTGGCCGGCGTCGCGCAGGTCGCCGACCAGGGCGGCGGTGGCCGGCATGTGCGGCCCGCGCTGGTCCTGGTGCAGGCGGTCCTCGGTGGCCGGCAGCAGCAGCTCGGGCGCGGCGGTGAGCGCGTGCACGAGCAGCGCTGCGCGGCCGGCGTTGAAGGCCGCGTCGCCGTGCGGCACGGTCGGCGGCAGCAGCGCCCGCGCGACGTGCGTGGACAGCGTCGCGTCGGGCACGCAGACCACGGGGGTGACCCGGGGGTCGACCGCCAGGGAGGTGGCGCGGGCGCCCTCGGCGTCCGACCACGACAGGGTCAGCCCGCCGAGCAGGCAGGCGGCGACGTTGTCGGGGTGGCCCTCGATGACGTCGGCGAGGGCCAGCACGCGCTCGTCGTCGATGCCGGTGACCGCCGGGCACAGCGCCCAGGCGGCGAGGATCCCGGCGACGACGGCGGCGGCGGACGACCCCAGCCCGCGCCCCTGCGGGATGGCGTTGCGGGCGTGCAGCCGCAGGCCGGGGGGCAGCCAGCCCAGGTCGTCGCAGGCGGCCTGGAAGGCGCGCACCACGAGGTGGGACTCGTCCCGGGGCAGGTCGGCGGCGCCGATGCCCTCGACCTCGACGGAGTACCCGTCGGCGACGGAGACCTCGACCTCGTCGTAGACGGCCAGGGCGAGGCCGGCGCTGTCGAAGGCCGGGCCGAGGTTGGCGCTGGTGGCCGGTACGCGGATGCGCACCGGGGCGGGGCCGGTCACAGGCCCAGCTGCGCGGCGGCAGCGGCGGCGTCGACCGGGACGGTGACCGGCGCGGGTGCCCCGGAGATCGCCCACTCCGGGTCCTTGAGGCCGTTGCCGGTGACCGTGCAGACCACCCGCTGACCGGGCTCGAGCTCCCCGGCCTCGGCGACCTGCAGCAGGCCCGCGACCGAGGCGGCCGACGCGGGCTCGACGAAGACCGCCTCGGTGCGGGCCAGCAGCCGGTAGGCGGCCAGGATCGCGCGGTCGGTGACGGCGTCGATGCGCCCGCCGGACTCGTCGCGGGCGGCCAGCGCCTTGGTCCAGGAGGCGGGGTTGCCGATCCGGATGGCGGTGGCGATGGTGCTGGGGTTCTCGACCACGGACCCGCTCACGATGGGGGCGGCGCCGGCGGCCTGGAACCCGAACATGCGGGGCCGCCGGGTCGCCGGGCCGTCGTCGGCGTACTCGCGGTAGCCCTGCCAGTAGGCGGTGATGTTGCCGGCGTTGCCGACCGGCAGGCAGTGGATGTCCGGGGCGTCGCCGAGCACGTCCACGATCTCGAAGGACGCCGTCTTCTGGCCCTCGATGCGGAACTGGTTGACGCTGTTGACGAGGCTGACCGGGTAGTCGATGGCCAGTTTCGACGCCAGCGCCAGGCAGTCGTCGAAGTTGCCCTGCACCTGCAGCAGCTTGGCGCCGTGCACCAGCGCCTGGGCGAGCTTGCCGGTGGCGATCTTGCCCTGCGGGACGAGGACGGCGCAGACCAGGCCGGCGCGGGCGGCGTAGGCCGCGGCGCTGGCCGAGGTGTTGCCCGTGGAGGCGCAGATGACCGCCTGGGCACCCTCCTCGACGGCCTTGGTGATGGCCATCGTCATGCCGCGGTCCTTGAACGACCCCGTCGGGTTGGCGCCCTCGACCTTCAGGTACACGTCGCACCCGGTGCGGCGGGACAGCTCGGGGGCGGGCACCAGCGGGGTGGCGCCCTCCTGCAGCGTCACCACCGGGGTGGACGCGGTGACCGGCAGCCGGTCACGGTAGGCCTCGATCAGCCCCGGCCAGAACGGCGAAGCGGCGGTCATGCCAGTCCCTCCACGCGCAGCACGCTGGTCACGGCCCGGACGGCCGGCATCTCGCGCAGCCGGGAGATCGTGGCAGACAGGGCGGAGTCGGGGGCACGGTGGGTGACGATCACCAGGGTCGCGGCCTCGCCGGCGCCGTCCTGGCGGACGGTGGAGATGCTCACGTCGTGCGCGGCGAACTCCTGCGCGACCTGGGCCAGCACGCCCGGGACGTCGGCCACGTCGAGGCTGACGTGGTACCGCGTCGGGGTATCCGCCATCGGCGCGACCGGCAGCCCGGCGTAGGCCGTCGTCCCCGGCCCGGCGACCCCGGCCACCCGGTTGCGGGCCACCGCGACCAGGTCGCCGAGCACCGCGGAGGCGGTGGGCTCGCCACCGGCGCCCTGGCCGTAGAACATCAGCTGGCCGGCGGCCTCGGCCTCGACGAAGACCGCGTTGAACGCCCCGCCGACCGAGGCCAGGGGGTGCGAGGTCGGGATCATCGCCGGGTGCACCCGGACGGCGACGGAGGCACCGCGCTCCCCCTCGACCTTCTCGCAGATCGCCAGCAGCTTGACGGTGCAGCCGATCTCGGCGGCCCGGGCGACGTCGGTGGCGCTGACCGCGGCGATGCCCTCGCGGTGCACGTCGGCGGCGGTCACCGGGGTGTGGAAGGCCAGCGAGGCCAGGATGGCGGCCTTGGCGGCGGCGTCGAAGCCGTCGACGTCGGCGGTGGGGTCGGCCTCGGCGTAGCCCAGCTCGGTGGCCTCGGCCAGGGCCTCGGCGAACCCGGCGCCGGTCTCGGCCATCCGGGACAGGATGTAGTTCGTCGTCCCGTTGACGATGCCGACCACCCGGGTCAGCTGGTCACCGGCCAGCGACTCGCGCAGCGGGCGCAGCAGCGGGATGGCCCCGGCGACGGCGGCCTCGTAGTACAGGTCCACGCCTGCCTCGGCGGCCGCGGCGTGCAGCGCGACCCCGTCGTCGGCCAGCAGCGCCTTGTTGGCGCTGACCACGCTCTTGCCGGCCGAGAACGCCGCGAGCATCAGCTCGCGGGCCGGGTCGATGCCGCCGATGACCTCGACGACCAGGTCGACGTCGTCGCGGGTGACCAGCGCGTGCGCGTCGGTGGTGAGCAGCTCGGCGGGCACGCCGGGGTGCCGGTCGGGCCGGCGGACGGCAACCCCGGCCACCTCGACCGGCCGCCCGACGCGGGCGGTGATGTCCCCGGCCTGCTCCGCCAGCAGCCGCAGCACCGCCGAGCCGACGGTGCCGCAGCCCAGCAGCGCGACCCGCAGCGGCGCGCCGCTCACGACGCCACCCCCACGGAGGGCTGCGACGGCGGGACGGCGGGCGCGGGGACGTCGGCGAGGACGGCGTCGAGGGCGAACACGTCGGACAGTGTCTGACGCCGCACCACCTCGGTGGACACCCCGTCCCGCACGGCGACCACCGGCGGCTTGAGCAGGTAGTTGTAGTTCGAGGCCATCGACCAGCAGTAGGCCCCGGTGGCGGCCACGGCGAGCAGGTCACCGGGGACGACGTCCGAGGGCAGCCACAGGTCGCGCACCAGCACGTCGCCGCTCTCGCAGTGCTTGCCCACCACCCGGCACAGCGCCGGCGGGGCCTCGGAGACCCGGTTGGCCAGCACGCAGGTGTAGGCGGCGTCGTAGAGGGCGGTGCGGATGTTGTCGCTCATCCCGCCGTCGACCGAGACGTAGTTGCGCACACCCGGCGTCCCCGGGGCACCGGAGGCACCCAGCCGGACCGGCTTGATGGTGCCGATCTCGTACAGCGTCACCGTGCCCGGGCCGGCGATCGCGCGGCCGGGCTCGACGGCCAGCCGGGGCACCGGCAGGCCCAGCGCCGCGCACTCGGCGGCGACCACCGCGCGCATCCGCGCTGCGACGTCGGCCGGGGCGACCGGGTCGTCGTCGGCGAGGTAGGCGATGCCGAAGCCACCGCCCAGGTTGAGCTGGCCCAGCACCACGCCGGTGGCCTGCTCGACCTGGGCCATCAGCCCGACGACGCGGTGCGCGGCGGCCTCGAAGCCCTGGGTGTCGAAGATCTGCGAGCCGATGTGGCTGTGCAGCCCGGCCAGCTCGAGCGCGGGCTCCCGGATGACCCGGACGGCGGCGGTCAGGGCGTCCCCGGTGGCGAGGGAGAACCCGAACTTCTGGTCCTCGTGCGCGGTGGCGATGAACTCGTGGGTGTGCGCCTCGATGCCCACCGTGGTGCGCACCAGCACCGACACCGGTGCTCCCCCGGCGGCCACCCGGGCGGCGGCCAGCGGGACCAGCCGGTCGACCTCGTCGAAGCTGTCCAGCACCACGTGGCCCACGCCCGCGTCGACGGCCAGGGCCAGCTCCACGAGGGACTTGTTGTTGCCGTGCAGCGCGATCCGGTCGGCCGGGAACCCGGCGGCCAGCGCGACCGAGAGCTCGTTGCCGCTGCAGACGTCCAGGTGCAGCCCGTCCTCGGCGACCCAGCGGGCGACCTGACCGCACAGGAACGCCTTGGAGGCGTAGTGCACGTCGGCGCCGGCGAAGCCCTCGCGGAAGTCCGCGGCTCGGCCGCGGAAGTCGGCCTCGTCGAGGACGAACAGCGGCGTGCCGTGCTCGCGGGCCAGCTCGGTCACCGGCCGGCCGGCCAGGTGCAGCTCGCCGTCGACCCGGGCCGCCCCGCGGGGCCAGACCGCCGCGTCGAGGTGGCCGAGGGAGGCCGGGGGCGCGCCGGCGGCCGAGGGCGGGGTGATGTTCCCGTGCAGCGGCCCCGCCGGGTGCGCCCTCACATCCGCTCCGGGGCGTGCACGCCGAGCACGGCCAGGCCGTTGCGCAGCACCGTGCGGGTGGCCGAGCACAGCCACAGCCGGGCGACCGTGGTGGCCGTGGCCTCCTCGTCGCCGCGGGGCAGCACCCGGCAGGCGTCGTAGAAGCGGTGGTAGGTGCCGGCCAGCTCCTCCAGGTAGCGGGCCACCCGGTGCGGGGCGCGCAGCTCGGCGGCGGCGGTGACCACCCGGGGGAACTCCGCGATCGCGCGCAGCAGGTCGACCTCGCGCGGGTGGGCCAGCTGGGCGGCGTCCACGGTGTCGGCGGTGCCCAGGTCGATGCCGAGGTCGGCGGCGCCGCGCAGCAGCGAGCAGATCCGGGCGTGCGCGTACTGCACGTAGAAGACCGGGTTGTCGCTGGCCTGCGTGCTCCACAGGTCCAGGTCCAGGTCGATCTGCTGGTCCACCGAGGCCCGGGCCAGGGCGTACCGGGCGGCGTCGGCGCCGACGGCCTCGACCAGGTCGGCCAGCGTGATGACCGTGCCGGCCCGCTTGCTCATCCGCAGCGGCTGGCCGTCGCGGACCAGGTTGACCAGCTGGCCGAGCAGGATCTCCAGGTTCTGCGCCGGGTCGTCGCCCAGCGCCGCCACCAGCGCCTTGTACCGGCCGACGTAGCCGGCGTGGTCGGCACCCAGCATGATCACGACCCGGTCGAAACCCCGGTCCCGCTTGTCCTGGTAGTAGGCGCAGTCGGCGGCGAAGTAGGTGTAGTCGCCGTCGCTCTTGACCAGCGGCCGGTCCTTGTCGTCGCCGAACTCGGTGGTGCGCAGCCAGGTGGCGCCGTCGGCCTCGTAGACGTGGCCGCGCTCGCGCAGCGTGCCGATCACCTTCTCCAGCGCACCGGAGGCGTGCAGCGTGGCCTCGGAGAAGTAGGTGTCGAAGACGACGCCGAACTCGGCCAGCGAGGCCTTGATCTCGGCGAACATGAGCTCGACGCCGCGCACCCGGAAGCGCTCCTGCTCCTCGGCGGCGGGCAGCTCGGTCACCCCGGGCTCCGCGGCCACGACCTGCCCGGCGATCTCCCCGATGTAGTCACCGGCGTAGCCGTCCTCGGGCGCGGGCCGGCCGTGCGCGGCCGCGACCAGGCTGCGCGCGAACCGGTCGATCTGGGAGCCGGCGTCGTTGAAGTAGTACTCGCGGCTGACGTCGGCGCCGCTGGCGGTGAGCAGCCGGCCCAGCGCGTCGCCGACCGCGGCCCACCGGGTGCCGCCGATGTGCACCGGGCCGGTCGGGTTGGCCGACACGAACTCGAGGTTCACCCGCTGGCCGGCCAGGGCGTCGGTGCGGCCGTAGGCCTCCCCCGCCGTCACCGCGTCGACGGCGATGCGGCCCAGGGCGCCCTGCGCGAAGGTGATGTTGAGGAAGCCGGGGCCGGCGACGTCGACCCGGGCGATCCCCGGCTGCTCGCGCAGGTCGGCGGCCAGCACCTCGGCCACCTCGCGCGGCGGGCGGCCGGCCTGCTTGGCCAGCTTCAGGGCCACGGTGGTCGCGTAGTCGCCGTGCTCGGGGTTGCGCGGGCGCTCCACGACGACGTCGGCGGGGACGTCGACGGACAGGGCCCCGCGCTCGACGGCCCCGCCGACGACGGCACGGACGAGGGCACTGAGCTGCTCGGGTGTCACCTGGTGATCGTAGGTGGCCGGAACCAGCGACTTCCCCGCGACGTTGCACACCCCGGGGCCCCTGTGGGGGTCCTCACGTCCCGGTCCCGCACAGGTGCGGCACCTAGACTCGCGCGCCGGACGGGCTCCCGCTGGGCCGTCCCACCGGTGACCGGGCGCGGACGCGCCGGACCCACGACCCACCTGGAGAGGCCTTGCCCGAGGACCGCACGCCCGACGACGCCGCCGCGAAGAAGGACGCCCCGGCCCGGCGCACGCCCGGCAAGGGCGCCGGTGGCCGGCAGGCCACCGGCTCGGGGCTGGGCAAGGGCGCGTCCGCCCGCGGCACCGGCTCCCGCCCCGGCGGGAAGGGACGAGGCGCGTCGGGCCAGGGCGGGCGCACCCGGCCGCAGCAGGCCGCCGTCGCCAAGCCCAAGCCGTGGGGCCTCATCGCCGCCGCCGTCGCCGTCGTCGTCTTCGCCGGCGCGGTCATCGGCTACGCCGTCTACGCGGTGGACAAGAGCAACGAGAACCGGATCACCGCCGCCGACCAGATCCAGGGCGTGCAGGCCTTCGACTACGCCGCCGGCCAGCAGCACGTGACCGAGAACGTCTCCTACGAGGAGAACCCGCCGGTCGGCGGCCCGCACGACCCGTTCTGGGCCGACTGCACCGGCACCGTCTACGACATCGACATCCGGCACGAGAACGCCGTGCACTCCCTCGAGCACGGCGCCGTGTGGATCACCTACGACCCCGACGTGCTCAGCCAGGACGACATCTCGACGCTGGCCGACATCGTGCAGGGCAACTCCGGCCTGATGCTGTCCCCCTACGCGGGCCTGTCCTCCTCGGACCTGGGCACCCCGATCAGCCTGGAGTCCTGGAACCACCGGCTGGGCGTGGACTCCGTCGACGACCCCCGCATCCAGCAGTACGTGGACTTCTTCACCTACGGCACCGACGAGGACGGCACCTCCCTCTACCCCGAGGTCGGCGCCAGCTGCCAGAACCCGGACTTCGCCGCCAACCCCCTACCCGCCGACGCCAGCAGCGAGCCGATCGGGAACAGCGACGCCCCCACCACCGACTCGGCCGCGCCCTCGACGGCCTCGACCGAGCCCACCGCCGAGCCCACCGCCACGACGGCCCCCTGACGGCCCCCTGACGGCGGCCCCTGACCCGGGCCGGGCCCCGTGCCCGGCCTGACCGAGGTGATCGAGATGTCCTCCACCCTGACCGACCGGCCGGCCGGCGAGCTGGCCGACCAGGCGCCCGCCCCGCGGCCCCGGCGCCGGCTGGCCGCCGTGCTCGTCGCGGTGATCGCGGCCGGCCTGCTGGTCATCGGCGGCGGGCTGGCGGTCGCCCTGGGCATCGGGCGCACCGACACCCCGGCGGCGGACTCGGTGGACGCCGGGTTCTCCCTGGACATGTCCCACCACCACCTGCAGGCCGTGGAGATGGCCAACCTGGCGCCCGGGCGCACCACCGACCCCGAGGTGCTGTCGCTGGCCTTCGACATCTCCCAGACCCAGCTCAACCAGGTCGGGCGGATGCAGGGCTGGCTGACCCTGTGGGGCCTGCCGATCACCGGCCCGAACGACATGTCCTGGATGGGGTCGTCCATGCACGACCACTCCTCGGACGGGCTCATGCCGGGCATGGCCACCGACGACGAGCTGACCGCGCTGCGGGCGGCGACGGGCAACGACTTCGACGTGCTGTTCCTGCAGCTGATGATCCGGCACCACCAGGGCGGGCTGGAGATGGCCCAGTACGGGCAGGCGCACGCCTCCGAGGCCGTCGTCCGGGGGCTGGCGGGCTCCATCGTGGCCACCCAGACCGCGGAGACCACGACCATGGCGAGCATGCTCGCCGCCCGCGGGGGGTCCCCGCTCCCGGCGCCGTGAGCGGCTGCTAGCGTTCTGCTCGCTTCCCCACCACACGAGCCCCCGTAGCTCAGGGGATAGAGCACTGCCCTCCGGAGGCAGGGGCGCAGGTTCGAATCCTGCCGGGGGCACGCACCGACCGGGCCGGATCCTCCACGGATCCGGCCCGTCGTGCGTCCAGCACCGGGCGACGGGGGTCCTCCATGGCACGACAGCGCACCGTCACCGACTCCGTCGTCGTGGCGGTCCCGCCGGCGGCGGTCTACGCACTGGTCGCCGACCCCACCCGGACACCGGGCTGGAGCCCGGAGAACCGCGGCGCCCGCACCGACCGCCCCGGTCCCCTCCCGGTGGGCGCGGTGTTCACCGGCCTGAACGAGCGCCGCGGCGTCCGCTGGGTCACCGAGTGCGTGGTCACCGCGGCCGACCCCGGCGCGCGCTTCGCGTTCCGGGTGCGCGCCATCGGCGGCGCCCGCCGCCGGCTGCGGGCCCGGATCGCCTCGTGGGAGCACCGGCTCGAGCCCGTCGAGCTGCCCGGCGGGGGCGCCGGCACGCGGGTCACCCAGACCTGGACCGACGAGCGGACCATGCCCGACGCCGTCGCCCGGGTGTTCGACGCGGTGGCCACCCGCGGGCCCTTCGCGGACTTCCAGCGCCGCAACCTGGCCGAGAGCCTGCAGCGGCTGCGCGCCGTGCTCGAGGCGTGAGCGCCCCGGCGACCCCGCGCCCTCGGGCGTGGCTGCCGGTGGCGCTCACCATGTTCGCCATCGGGTGGGGCGCCAACCAGTTCGTCAGCCTGCTGGTCGCCTACCGCCGGGACGAGGGCCTGTCCGCCGTCGACGTCGCCGCCCTGGTCGGGGTCTACGCCCTGGGCCTGATCCCCGCCCTGCTCCTGCTCGGCCCCGTCTCCGACGCCCGCGGCCGCTCCCCCGTGCTGCGGGCCGCCGCCGTGGTGTCGGTCGCGGCCACCGGAGTGCTGCTGCTGGACCAGCTCTGGGCCCTCTACGCCGGCCGGCTGCTCGCCGGGGTCGCCAGCGGCGCCGCGTTCGCCGCCGGCAGCGCCTGGGTGCGGGAGCTGTCGGGTCCGGCGTGGGACCCCACCACCGTGCCCGGCACCGGCGCCCGCCGGGCGGCCACCGCGCTGTCGGCCGGCTTCGGGCTCGGCCCGCTGGTGGCCGGCCTGGTCGCGCAGTGGGCGCCCGACCCGCTCACCACGGCCTACCTGCCGCACCTGGTCCTCGCCCTCGCCGTCCTGGTGCCGCTGTGGCGCGCGCCGGAGACCGTGCCGCGCGCCGAGGCCGCCGTCCCGCTGCGCCAGGCACTGCGGGTGCGGTCGGTGGCGCGGCCGCGCTTCCGCCGGCTGGTCGTCCCCGTCGCGCCGTGGGTGTTCACCGCCGCCACCGTGTCGCTGGCCGTGCTGCCCGGCCTGCTCGTGGCGCGCGGCGGGACGGCGGCCGAGTACGCCGTCGCGGTCAACGCCGTCGTCGCCGGGCTGACCCTGGGCACCGGCGTCGCGGTGCAGCCGCTGGCCCGGCGGCTGGCCGCGCAGGACACCCGCCCGGCCGCCCGGCTGGGCTGCGCCGCGGTGCTGGCCGGCCTCCTGGTGGCCGCCGGGTACGCGGCCTCCCCCGTCCCGTGGCTGCTGCTGCCCACCGCGCTGCTGCTGGGCGCCGGCTACGGCTGCTGCCTGGTCGCCGGGCTGCTGGAGACCCAGCGGGTGGCCGCCCCGCACGAGCTGGCCGGCCTGACCGGGGTGTTCTACGCGCTCACCTACCTCGGCTTCGCCGCCCCGCTGGTGCTCGCCGCGCTGACCGCCGTGGCGCCCTACCCCGTGCTGCTGCTGGTGCTGGCCGCCCTCGCCGCGGCCACCCTGGCCTGGACGACGGCGGACCGCCGCACAGGTTGACCGCCGACGGACGTGTCGTGGTGGGCCCGGCGACACCTGGGCGACACCTGGGGGCCCGACCGTTGCGCGCATGAGCACCGGCCCCTGCTCGACCGACTGCCTCGCCGACGTCGTCCCCACGGCGCCGGCCGGGCTGCGCCGGCGCCGCGCCGCGGCCCTGGCCGTCGCGCTGGCCCGCGCGTCGGCCCGCCCCCCGGCCGGGGACGGCCGCCGGCACGCCGTCTGCACCGCCGCCCGGCTGCTGACCGCGGCCGGCGTCCGGGTGTCCGTGCTGCCCCCGGTGACCGCGTGGCCGACCGGACCGCGGCTCGTCGTGGCCAACCGGGTGTCCTGGGTGGACGACCTGGCGCTGCGCACGGCCGTCGCCGCCGTCCCCGTGGCCGACGGCACGGTGTGGCCGGGGCTGCCCACCGTCCCGGCCGACCTGGTCGGTGCCGCGCTCGCCGCCGGCCGCAGCGTGCTGGTCCGCCCCGAGGCGGCCGCCAGCTGCGGCACCGAGCTCGGCCGCTTCGACCCCGCGGCGCTGCAGCCGGCGGTCGAGGCCGGTGTGCCGGTCTGCCCCGTCGCCGTCCGGGCCCGGCTCGCCGGCCGGCCGACGACGGCCACCGCGCAGCTGCCCGGGGAGTCCTGGTGGTCCAGCGCCGCGCGGGTGCTGGGCGCGGTGGACCTGGTGCTCGAGGTGCACGCGCTGCCGGCCATCGACCCCCGCGGCGGCACCGCGGCCGAGGTGGCCGCGCTCGCCGAGTACGCCGTCGCCGGGTTGCTGGAGGCCGACCCGCCGCGGCCGGTCAGCCACCCGCGCCGGCCGCGCACGCACGCCGCGGCCGCCGCACCGGTCAGCCCTCGGACACCCGCCCCCCGCTGACCACCAGCCGGCGGGTGACCGCCACGGTGTCCAGCATCCGGCGGTCGTGGGTGACCAGCAGCAGCGTCCCGGCGTAGTCGGCCAGCGCCTGCTCGAGCTGCTCGATGGCCGGCAGGTCGAGGTGGTTGGTCGGCTCGTCGAGCACCAGCACGTTCACCCCGCGGGCCTGCAGCAGCGCCAGGGCCGCCCGCGTGCGCTCCCCCGGGCTCAGCGACCCGGCCGGGCGCAGCACGTGGTCGGCGCGCAGGCCGAACTTGGCCAGCAGCGTGCGCACCTCGGCGTCGGGCAGGTCGGGCACCTCGGCACCGAACGCGGCGGCCAGCGGTGCGTCGCCGAGGAAGCTGCGCCGGGCCTGGTCCACCTCGCCCAGCGCCACGCCCGAGCCCAGCGACGCCGAGCCCTCGGCCAGGGCCGCCCGGCCCAGCAGCGCCGCCAGCAGGGTGGACTTGCCGGCCCCGTTCGCGCCGGTGATGGCCACCCGGTCGCCCCAGTCGACCTGCAGGTCCACCGGGCCCAGGGTGAAGTCCCCCTGCCGGACGACGGCGCCGCGCAGGGTGGCGACGACGGCACCGGCGCGGGGCGCGGCGGCGATGCCCATCCGCAGCTCCCACTCCTTGCGCGGCTCCTCCACCACGTCCAGCCGCTCGATCATCCGCTGGGTCTGCCGGGCCTTGGCCGCCTGCTTCTCCGAGGACGCCCGCTGAGCGGCCCTGATGTGCTTGTCGCCGTCCTTGCTCTTCTTGATCGAGTCGCGGACGCCCTTGGCCATCCAGTTCTTCTGCATCCGGGCCCGTGCCTCCAGCGAGGCCTTGGTCCCGGCGTACTCCTCGTACTCCTCCCGGGCGTGCCGGCGGTCGACCTCCCGCTCGGTCAGGTAGGCCTCGTAGCCGCCGTCGTGCACCCGGACCAGCTGCTGGGCCAGGTCCAGCTCCACCACCCGGGTCACCGTGCGGGCCAGGAACTCGCGGTCGTGGCTGACCAGGACCACGCCGGTGCGCAGGCCCGCCACGAAGGACTCCAGCTGGTCGAGCCCGGCCAGGTCCAGGTCGTTGGTGGGCTCGTCGAGCAGCAGCACGTCGTAGCGGGACAGCAGCAGCGCGGCCAGGCCCACCCGCGCCGCCTGCCCCCCGGACAGGCCGGTCATCGGCGCGTCCGGGGCGACCCCCGGCGCCACCGACGCCAGCACCTCCCCGGCCCGCTCGTCCAGGTCGGCCCCGCCCAGGGCCAGCCAGCGCTCCAGGGCGTCGGCGTAGCCGTCGTCGGGCTCGCCCGCGGTGAGCGCGACCAGCGCGGCGTCCATGGCCGCCTGCGCCTCGGCGACGCCGGTGCGGCGGGCCAGCGCGCCCAGCACGGTCTCGCCCGCGCGGCGCTCGTGCTCCTGCGGCAGGTAGCCGACCGTGGCCGTGGGCGGGGACAGCACGACCCCGCCCTGCTCGGCGGGCAGCAGGCCGGCGAGGGTGCGCAGCAGCGTGGACTTGCCCGCCCCGTTGACCCCGACCAGCCCGACGACGTCCCCCGGCGCCACCACCAGGTCGAGGTCGGCGAACAGGACCTTGGTGCCGTGCCCGGCGGCCAGCCCGCGGGCGACCAGAGTTGCGCTCACGTGGGAGGAGTGTCCAGGACGTCGTCGGTGAGCTCGTCGAGGAAGTCCTCGAAGGGGCCGGTGTCCTCGCCGGGGACGGGGACGCCGGGACGGCGGCGGACCAGCCAGGGCTGCAGGTGGTCGTAGCCGCGCACCGACACCCGGCGCAGCGGCCGCACCCGGTAGGCGCGCCTCCCGCGCAGCAGCCGGGCCAGCTCCTGGTCCACCAGCAGCGTGCCCGGCCGGGCCAGCGAGGTCAGCCGGCTGGCCAGGTTGACCACCGGGGAGTAGACGTCGCCCAGCCGGGTCAGCACCGCGCCGAACGCCGCACCGGTGCGCAGCGGCGGGCGGTCCTCGGCGGCCCACTCCTCGGGCAGCCGCAGGCCGATCTCGACCGCGTCGACCGCCGAGGCGCAGGTGAACAGCACCCCGTCGCCGACGGTCTTCACGACCCGGCCGTGGTGGCGGGCGACCAGGTCGGCGGCCAGGCCCTCGAAGTCCTCGACCATCGCGCCGAGCTCGCGGCCGCCCATGCCCCGGCTGCGCGAGGTGTAGCCGACCAGGTCGGCGAACCCGACGGCGAGCTCGCGCCGGTCGGCCGCGGTGTCGGGCCCGGCGGCCAGCAGCCGCTCGGCGTTGGCGGCCAGGTGCCGGCGCCAGACGTAGTCCTGGACCTCGCGCATCAGCGGCAGCAGGGTCTGCGCCGCCGCCACCGCGTCGACCGGGTCGTCGGGGTGCTCGCGCAGCAGCGCGGCCAGCATGTCGGTCTGCCAGTCGGCCAGCCGGGACAGCGACTGGCCCATGGCCCGGGCGATGGAGGCCTCGGTGGCCAGGTCCACGAACCCGGAGTCGATCAGCCGGCCCAGGGTCTGCAGCGCCTCGACGTCGGCGTCGGTGAAGACCGCCTCGTCGTCCCCCACGTCGGCGAACCCGAGCGCCCGCCACAGCCGTTGGGTGCGCTCCGGGTCCACCCCCGAGCGCCGCGCCACCTCCCGCCGGGTCCACCGGCGGGGCCCGCCCAGCAGCAGCCGGTCCATCGCCTCCCGGGCGTCGGGGACGGCGTCGGCGGGTTCGCTCAGCGCGGCTCCCCGGTCAGTCCGTGGTGTGCACGACGAGGACGTCGACCGCCGAGCGGCGGGTGGCGTCGGCGGGCACCGAGCCCAGCAGCCGGCCCTTGATGCCGTTGAGCCCGCGGTTGCCCACCACGAGCAGGTCGGCGGACTCGCGGCGCACGACATCCAGCAGCGCCTCCACCGGCGACCCGACGACGGCGACGGTGCGCACCTGGCCGGCCCCGGAGGCGGTGGCCCGCTCGTGCGCGGTGCGCACGGTCTCCTCGGCCGGGGAGGACCCCATCACCTGGTACGCCTCGTCCTTGAGCACCTCGGTGGCACCGCGGATCTCGCGGTCGTCGGGCTCGGTCGGCAGGTAGGCGCAGGCGATCACCAGGGTGGCGCCGCAGGCACCCGCGAGAGCGCCGGCCCGGGCCACCGCGCGCAGCGAGGACTCCGAGCCGTCGGTGCCGACGACGACGGTGCGGTAGGCAGTCACGGGGCGGAACCTAGCGGACGCACCGGCGGCCCGCGCGGCAGGTGTGTCGGGAGGTAACAGGAACGCGCCGGTACCGGTGCGTGCGGTTGGATGGGCGCCGACGCGGGGGGACCGAGCGAGGAGGCGTCATCAGCAGCGAGGCAGCAACCGCCGAGGGCCGCGTCGAGGTCCGCGACCTCACCAAGACCTTCGGGTCGGTCACCGCCGTGGACTCCCTGAGCTTCACCGTCGAACCCGGGCAGGTCACCGGGTTCCTCGGCCCCAACGGCGCGGGCAAGACCACCACGCTCCGGATGGCGCTCGGGCTGATCACCCCCGACCGCGGCACGGCGACCATCGGCGGCACCCCCTACGCCGCGCTCCCCCGGCCGGCCACCCGGGTCGGCGCGGTGCTGGAGACCGCCTTCCACCCCGGGCGCAGCGGCCGCGACCACCTGCGCGTCTACTGCCGCGCCGCGGGGCTGCCCACCCGCCGGGCCGACGACGTCCTGGCCCAGGTCGGGCTCACCCCGGCCGGCGGGCGCCGGGCCGGCGGGTACTCCCTCGGCATGCGGCAGCGGCTGGGCCTGGCCACGGCCCTGCTCGGCGACCCCCGGGTGCTGGTCCTCGACGAGCCGGCCAACGGCCTGGACCCCGAGGGCATCCAGTGGCTGCGCGGGTTCCTCCGCCACCTCGCCCACGACCAGGGCCGCACGGTGCTGGTGTCCTCGCACCTGCTCGCCGAGGTCGAGCAGACCGCCGACCGGGTGGTGATCGTGGGTGCGGGCAAGCTGGTCCGCGAGGGCAGCCTGGCCGAGCTGCGGGACGAGTCCGCGGGCACCGTGCTGGTGCGCACCCCGGCCTCCGCGCAGCTCGCCGCGGCGCTGACCGGCGCCGGCGCGGCGGTGGAGTCCACCGCCCCCGACGCCCTCACCGTCACCGGCATGACCACCGAGCAGGTCGGCGCCCACGCCTTCTCCGCCGGTGTGGAGCTGCACGAGCTGCGGGCCCGCACCACCGGGCTCGAGGAGGTGTACTTCCGGCTCACCAGCGGCGCCGAGCAGTACGCCGCGACCGGTGGGGGCGCCTCGTGAACGCCGCCGTCGACCTCGTCCGCGCGGAGTGGACCAAGCTGCTGACCACCAAGGTCGGCTACTGGCTGGTGGCGGTCGGGGCGCTGATGGCCGCCGGGTTCACCGCCCTGTTCACCGCCTTCGCCGGCGACCAGGGCAGCGGCCCGGGCGGGCCCGGCGGACCCGGGCTCCCCGCGGTCGGGACCGAGGCCTACGCGTCGCTGGTGGCCGGCATCCCCGCCCAGGTGGTGGTCATCGCCGTCGTGCTCGGCGTCATCGGGACCACCCAGGAGTACCGGCACCGCACCGCCACGCCGACCTTCCTGGTCACCCCCCGGCGGGGCCGGGTCGTGGTGGCCAAGCTGGTCGCCTACGCCGTCGCCGGGCTGGTGCTCGCCGTCGCCGCGGTCGCGGCCACGGTGCTGGTGGCCACCCTCTACGGCGGCGCGCGGGGCGGCGCACCGGACTGGACCGCCGACGCCGTGGGCACGCTGCTGCGCTCGGGCCTGGCGCTGGTGGTCTACGCCGTCATCGGGGTCGGCGTGGGCGCGCTGGTGCGCAACCAGGTCGGCGCCGTCGTGGGTGCACTGGTCTACCTGTTCGTCGTCGAGCCGATCGTCGCGAGCGTCCCGGCCACCGCCGACGCCTACCGCTGGCTGCCCGGCGGCGCGCTGGCCGCGCTGACCGGCGACGGCCGCGGGACCGATCTCCTGGGCACCTGGGAGGGCGGGGCGCTCCTGCTCGGATACGGTCTGCTCGCCGCCGTGCTGGGCACCGTCCTGGCCGTGCGCCGCGACGTGGTCTGACCGCCGTCCGACCGCACCGGCCCCGACCGCCCGCCCGAGACACCTCACCGACGAGCGAACGAGGTCCCCGCGATGCCCGAGCAGACACCCCCCAGCGGCCCGAGCACCGGCGAGCTGCGCGCCCTGCGGATGACCGCCCAGCGGCTGGCCGGCCTGGTCGCCGCGCGCGACGCCGACGCCGTCGGCGCCGCGGTGCGCGCCCAACCGCGACTGCTGACCACCACCGTCGAGCACGTGGGCGACGACTGGCCGCCGCTGCACCTGGCCGTCGCGACCGGCGACCTGGACCTGGTCGACGTCCTGCTGGCCGCCGGCGCGCCGCTGGAGGCCACCAGCGCGCACGGCCGGACCCCGCTGCACGTGGCGCTGGAGTTCGCCCCGCACCTGGTCGACCCGCTGATGGAGCGCGGCGCCGAGCCCGACGGCGCGGCTGCGGCCTACCTGGGCGACAGCGCGCGGCTGGCGGCGCGGCTGGACTCCGGCGCCTCCGCGGTCCGGGACGACGCGGACGTGTCGCTGCTGGGCTGGGCGGCGCTCGGCGGGTCGGTCGACGCCGTCCGGCTGCTGCTGGACCGCGGCGCCGACCCCGACGACGGTGCCCTGCGGATGGCCGCCGGGGCCGCCCACCCCGAGGTCGTCGCCCTGCTGCTGGACGCCGGCGCCACCGTCGGCCGGCGCGACGCCGACACCGGCCGGACCGCGCTGCACGCCGCCGTCGACGCACCCCCCGGCGACGCCCGGCTCACCGTGGTGCGGGCCCTGCTGGCGGCCGGTGCCGACGTGGAGTCCACCACCTCCGACGGGGCCAGCGCGGTCGACATCGCGCGGGTCGCGGCCGCCCGCGACCGGGCCGGGGACGACGCCCGGTCCGCGGCCCACGACGACCTCGTCGCGCTGCTGGAGAGCGCCGCCGTCGCGCACTGAGCGGCCGCGCGGGTCCCGGGCCGCGGTCCGTGACCCGCACCACGTCGCACGCGCCACCTCGACGACCGCTGCCCCCCGCACGGGCCGGTACAGTCGGCAACCGGTCCAACGACGTCCATCGACGAAGAAGGCACTCGACCCCGTGTCAAGCGTGAACGCATCCCAGCCCTCCCCCACCGCCGCCGCAGCCGGAGGGTTCGGCGCCAACGAGTGGCTCGTCGAGGAGATGTACCAGCAGTACCTCGCCGACCCGGGGAGCGTCGACCAGGCCTGGCACGACTTCTTCGACGACTACAAGCCCGGCGGCGACAACGGCGCTGCCGCCGCCGCCGAGCAGCCGGCCGCCCGGCAGGAGCCCACCGCGGCGGTGCCCGCCGCCCCGGAGCCCGCCACGCAGAAGGCGGCCCCCGCGCAGAAGCCGGCCCCCGCCGAGGCCGAGGCCTCGGCCACCCGCCCGGCGACCACCGCCACCGCGCCGGCCGCGGCGCCGCAGCGGCCGGCCACCCCCGCGCCCGAGCCGAAGGCCACCGCCCCCGTCGTCGCCCAGGCCGCCGCCAAGGCCGCCGACCAGCGCCCGGCCACCAAGCCCGCGCCCGCCGCGAAGCCCGCCGCCAAGGCCGCCGCCGCGGAGGGCCCGCGCACCAGCGTGCTCCGCGGCGCCGCGGCCAGCGTCGTGAAGAACATGAACGCGTCGCTGACCGTGCCCACGGCCACCAGCGTGCGCGCCGTCCCCGCCAAGCTGCTGGTGGACAACCGCATCGTCATCAACAACCACCTGGCCCGCTCCCGCGGCGGCAAGGTCTCCTTCACCCACCTCATCGGCTACGCGCTGGTGCGGGCGCTGGACGACTTCCCCGAGATGAACGCCTCCTTCGCCGAGGTCGACGGCAAGCCCACGCTGGTGCAGCCCGAGCACGTCAACTTCGGCCTGGCCATCGACCTCCCGAAGGCCGACGGCACCCGCTCGCTCGTGGTGGCCAACATCAAGGCCTCCGAGGAGATGGACTTCGCCGCCTTCTGGGGCGCCTACGAGGACGTCATCCGCCGGGCCCGCGGCGGCAAGCTGACCATGGACGACTTCACCGGGACGACGGTCAGCCTGACCAACCCCGGCACGGTCGGCACCAACCACTCCGTGCCCCGGCTGACCACCGGCCAGGGCACCATCGTCGGCGTCGGGGCCATGGACTACCCGGCCGAGTTCCAGGGGATGAGCCCCGAGACGCTCACCGACCTGGCGGTCGCCAAGACCATCACGCTGACCTCGACCTACGACCACCGGATCATCCAGGGCGCGCAGTCGGGTGACTTCCTGCGCCGGCTGCACGGGCTGCTGCTGGGCGAGGACGGCTTCTACGACGGCGTGTTCGCCTCGCTGCGGATCCCCTACGAGCCGGTCCGCTGGGTCCCCGACGTCACCGTCCGGCACGAGGGCCAGATCGACAAGGGCGCCCGGGTCGTCGAGCTCATCGAGGCCTACCGGCGCAACGGCCACCTCATGGCCGACACCGACCCGCTGGAGTTCAAGGTCCGCACCCACCCGGACCTGGACATCACCCAGCACGGCCTGACGCTGTGGGACCTCGACCGGCAGTTCCCGGTCGGCGGGTTCGCCGGCGAGAAGGTGATGCCGCTGCGCGACGTCCTCGGCGTGCTGCGCAACTCCTACTGCCGCACGGTCGGCGTCGAGTACATGCACATCACCGACCCCGAGGAGCGCGAGTGGCTCCAGCAGCGCATCGAGGTCAAGCACGACACACCTGACCGCGACAAGCAGAAGCACGTGCTGGCCCGGCTGAACGCCGCCGAGGCCTTCGAGACCTTCCTGCAGACCAAGTACGTCGGGCAGAAGCGCTTCTCCCTCGAGGGCGGCGAGTCGGTCATCCCGCTGCTGGACGAGGTGCTCGTGGCCTCCACCGAGCACGAGCTCGACGAGGTCGCCATCGGCATGCCGCACCGCGGCCGGCTCAACGTGCTGGCCAACGTGCTGCAGAAGCCCTACGCGAAGATCTTCGGCGAGTTCGAGGGCAACATCGACCCGGGCACCGTGCAGGGCTCGGGCGACGTGAAGTACCACCTGGGCGCCACCGGGCACTTCCAGCACCCCTCCCGCGACGCCGGCATCACCGTCTCGCTGACCTCCAACCCCAGCCACCTGGAGGCGGTCAACCCCGTCCTCGAGGGCATCGTGCGGGCCAAGCAGGACATCCTGGACAAGGGCGAGCGGGGCTTCACCGTGCTGCCGGTCCTGCTGCACGGCGACAGCGCGTTCGCCGGCCAGGGCGTGGTCGCCGAGACCCTCAACCTGTCGCAGCTGCGCGGGTACCGCACCGGCGGCACGGTGCACGTGGTCGTGAACAACCAGGTCGGCTTCACCACCAGCCCGGCCGCGGCCCGCTCGAGCCTGTACTCCACCGACGTCGCGCGGATGATCGGCGCGCCGGTCTTCCACGTCAACGGCGACGACCCCGAGGCCTGCGTGCGGGTGGCCCGGCTGGCCGTGGACTACCGGCAGGCGTTCCGCAAGGACGTCGTCATCGACATGGTCTGCTACCGCCGCCGGGGCCACAACGAGGGCGACGACCCCTCGATGACCCAGCCGCTGATGTACGACATCATCGACCGCAAGCGCTCGGTCCGGAAGCTGTACACCGAGGCGCTGGTCGGCCGGGGCGACATCACCCTGGCCGAGGCCGAGGAGGCGCTGAAGGACTACCGCGGGCAGCTCGAGCGGGCCTTCGCCGAGACCCACGACGCGCAGGACTCCTCCAAGCAGGTGCGCCCGGTCGACCAGCGGCCCTCCGAGTCGGCCACCACCGCGATCACCCGCGAGGTGCTCAAGGCCGTCGGCGACGCCCACGTCTCCCTGCCGCAGGGCTTCACCGCCCACCCCAAGCTGCAGAAGATGCTCGAGCGGCGCGCGGCGATGGTCAGCGAGGGCGGCATCGACTGGGCGATGGGCGAGCTGCTGGCCTTCGGGTCGCTGCTCATGCAGGGCGTCCCGGTGCGGCTGGCCGGCCAGGACTCCCGCCGCGGCACGTTCGTGCAGCGGCACTCGGTGCTCATCGACCGGGAGACCGCGGCCGAGTACACCCCGATCGCGAACCTGTCCGAGGACCAGGCCCGGTTCTTCGTCTACGACTCCCTGCTCAGCGAGTACGCGGCGGTCGGCTTCGAGTACGGCTACTCCGTGGCCCGCCCCGACGCCCTGGTGCTGTGGGAGGCGCAGTTCGGCGACTTCGTCGACGGCGCCCAGCTGATCATCGACGAGTTCATCTCCTCGGGCGAGGCCAAGTGGGGCCAGCGCTCGGGCGTGGTGCTGCTGCTGCCGCACGGCCTGGAGGGCCAGGGCCCCGACCACTCCAGCGGTCGGCCCGAGCGGTTCCTGCAGCTGTGCGCGGAGAACAACATGACCGTCGCCAACTGCTCGACCCCGGCGAACTACTTCCACCTGCTGCGCCGCCAGGCGCTGTCGGACACCCACCGCCCGCTGGTGGTCTTCACGCCCAAGTCGCTGCTGCGCGCCAAGGCCGCGGTCAGCCCGGTGGAGGACTTCATCGACGAGCGGTTCCGGCCGGTCCTGGGCGACCCGGGCGTCGGCGGCGAGCCGCTGGACGACGCCGCCGTGCGCCGGGTGCTGCTGTGCAGCGGCAAGGTCGCCTACGACCTGCTCGCCGCCCGCGAGGCCGAGGGCAGCGACGACGTCGCCGTCCTGCGGGTCGAGCAGCTCTACCCGCTGCCCACCGGCGAGCTGGTGCAGGCCCTCGAGCGCTACCCGAACGCCGCCGAGGTGGTCTGGGTGCAGGAGGAGCCGGCGAACATGGGCGCCTGGCAGTTCATGGCGGTCAACCTGCCCGCCGACCTCCCGGCCGGGAAGACGCTGTCCGTCGTCAGCCGCAAGGCCTCGGCCAGCCCGGCCGTCGGCTCGGCCAAGGTGCACGAGGCCGAGCAGAAGGACCTGGTCGCCCGCGCCCTCGCCCGGTAGCGCCCGGTGTACTTCACCGACCGCGGCATCGAGGAGCTGGTCACCCGCCGGGGCGAGGAGGAGGTCTCCCTCGCCTGGCTGGGTGACCAGCTGCAGGCCTTCGTCGACGAGTTCCCCGACTTCGAGGTGCCCGTCGAGCGGCTGGCCACGTGGCTGGCCCGTGGCGGCACGGGCGACGACGACGAGGACGAGTAGCCGCCGAGCAGGCTAGGTTGCCCGCCGTGGCCACCTCCACCCGCAGCGCACCCGGCCTCGGGCGGGGCGTGCACCTGGGCTACGCCGCGGGGTCGATCGGGACGGCGGCCTTCGGCACCGTGCCCGGTCTGCTGCTGCTGTTCTACCTGACCGACGAGCTCGGCGTCGGCGCCGGCCTGGCCGGGCTGGTGGTGTTCGCGCCCAAGGCGTGGGACGTGCTGCTGAACCCGTGGATCGGTGCCCGCTCGGACGCCACGGTGCACCGCTGGGGTCCGCGCCGGCCGTGGATGCTGGCCGGCGGGCTGGCCCTGCCGGTGCTGTTCGTGCTGGTCTTCGCCGGGCCCTCCGGCGCCGGGGCGGCGGCCTGGGTGGCGGTCACCTTCCTGCTGGCGGCCACCGCCTACGGCTGCTTCCAGGTGCCCTACGTGGCCCAGCCCGCCGAGATCACCGCCGACCCGGCGGAGCGGTCGACGCTGATGTCCTGGCGGGTGGCCGCGCTCGCCCTGGGCATCCTGCTGGCCGGTGCCGGGGCGCCCGCGGTGGTCGACCTGGCCGGCGGCGGGCGCACCGGGTACCTGGCGATGGCCTGCTCCGTCGCCGTCCTGCTGGCCGGGGGGATGCTCGGCGCGGTGGTGGGCACCCGGCGGGCGCCGACGCTGACCCGGGTGACCAGCGAGGGCAGGCTGCTGGCGACGCTGCGGGTCGCCGCGCGGGTGCGGCCCTTCCGGCTGCTGCTGACCGGGTTCGTCGTCCAGGCCCTCGGCGTCGGCACCATGCTGGCCGGCGTGCCGTACTACGCCCGGCAGGTGCTGGGCGACCCGACGGCCGGGACGCTGCTGTTCGCCGCGCTGGTCGGGCCGGCGATCCTGGTCATGCCGCTGTGGCTGCGGGTGGCCCGCCGGGCGGGCAAGCGGACGGGCCTGCTGGCGTCCTCGGCGCTGTTCGTGGTCGGCGCCGCCGCGCTGGCCCTCGGCGCCCCCGGCCGCACCACGCTCGTGCTGGCGCTGGTGGTGCTGGTGGGCGTCGGCTACGCCGGCATGCAGATGTTCCCGCTGGCGATGCTGCCCGACGTGGTCGCCGCCGACGAGGCTGCGTCGGGCCGGCGGCGGGCCGGGGTGTTCACCGGCGTCTGGACCGCCGCCGAGACCCTCGGGCTCGCGATCGGCCCCGGGCTGCTCGGCCTCCTGCTCTCCCTCGCCGGCTACCGGTCATCCACGGGGGACGCCGTGGCCCAGACCCCTGCTGCCGACACCACCGTCCTGCTGGGCTTCAGCCTGCTCCCCGCCCTGCTGGTGCTGGCCTCGCTGCCGGTGCTGGCCCGCTACCGGCTCGCGGAGGCCGCCGATGACCCCCGATGAGGTACTGGCCGAGCTCACCGCGCTGACGGCGGGCGACGTCCCCACCCACGGCGGGGCCACCATGGCCTACGTCTACGACTCCGGCCTGGCCGAGGTGGACCGGCTGGCCGCCGAGGCGCAGGCGGCCTTCCAGTGGACCAACGCGCTGGACCCGACCGCCTTCCCCAGCGTCGCCCGGATCGAGGACGACCTGGTCGGGGCCGCCGCGGCGCTGCTGGGCGGCGGTCCGGGGACGGTCGGCACGGTGACGTCGGGCGGCACGGAGAGCTGCCTGCTGGCGGTGCTCGCGGCCCGCTCGCGCTGGCGGGCCGCCCACCCGGAGGACCACTGCCGGCCGCAGCTGCTGCTGCCGGTGACCGCGCACGCCGCCTTCCGCAAGGCCGCGCACCTGTTCGACCTGGCCGTCGTCGACGTCGGTGTGGACCCGGTCAGCTGCCGGGTCCGCCCGGACGACGTCGCCGCACTGCTCACCGACCGGACGGCGCTGGTGGTGGTCAGCGCGCCGTCCTACCCGCACGGCGTGCTCGACCCGGTGGCCGAGATCGCGGCGCTGTCCGCAGCCGCCGGGGTGCCCTGCCACGTCGACGCCTGCATCGGCGGCTGGCTGCTCCCCCACCTCGACGCCGGCCCCTTCGACCTGTCGGTGCCCGGCGTCAGCAGCCTGTCGGTGGACCTGCACAAGTACGGCTACGCCCCCAAGGGCGTCTCGGTCCTGCTGACGGCCGACCCGGAGCTGCGGCAGGGCCACTGGTTCGCCACCGCGGGGTGGCCGGGCTACCCGGTGGTCAACCCGACCCTGGCCGGCACCCGCCTGGCCGGGCCGATGGCCGCGGCGTGGGCGGTGCACCGGTGGCTGGGCACCGAGGGCTACGCACGGCTGGCCCGCGAGGCCAGGACGGCGACCGAGCAGCTGGTGGCCGGGTTGGCCGCCGTCCCCGGGGTCGTGGTGGTCGGAGAGCCGGTGACCACGCTGGTGGCGCTGGCCGGCACCGACGGGCTGGACGTGCTGCACCTGGCCGACGAGATGACCGCCCGCGGCTGGCTGCTGCAGCCCCAGCCGCCGTTCACCCAGCCCGACGGCTCCCGGTTGCCGGCCACCCTGCACCTGACCGTCACCGCGGCCACCGCCGGCCGGGTGCCGGCGCTGCTGGCCGACCTCGCCGACGCCGCCCGTGCCGCCGCGCAGCTGCCCGCCCCAGCGCCCGACCCGGGCCTGGTCGCGGCCGCCGCCGACCTCGACCCGGCCGCGCTCACCGTCGCCGAGGTGGACGGCCTGCTGGCCTTCGCCGGCCTGGACGGCGGCCCGCTCCCCGAGCGGATGGCCCCGGTGCACGCCCTGGTCGCCGCCCTCCCGAGGCCGGTCGCCGAGCGCCTGCTGGCCGGCGTCCTGGACCGCGTCTACCGCCCCACCCAGCCCGTTCCGCCCCCGCCCCCTCGGTGATCATGGGGTCGGTGCCGGTCGGCGCGCGGGGCAGCGGCGTGTCACCGGACCACAACCCCATGATCACCGGGTGCTGAGCTGACCATGGGTAGGTGCTCGGTCACTCCCACGCCCTGTCCGGGCTCGCCGTCGGCGCGGCCACCCTGCCCGTCGCCCCGGTCTCCGGCACGGTCGCCCAGCTCAGCTGGGTGGCCGCGGTCGGGGGCATGGCGATGCTGCCCGACCTGGACCAGCGCGGGTCGACCATCTCCCGGATGTGGGGCCCGCTGACCGAGGTGCCCGCGGGCCTGGTCGGGAAGCTGTCGGGCGGGCACCGGCACGGCACGCACGACGCCGTCCTCGCCCCGCTGGCCCTCGGCGGCCTCGCCCTCGCCGCCGCGCAGGCAGCCTGGTCCGCGCTGCTGCTGCTCGCGCTGGCCATCGGGCTGGGGCTGCGCGCGCTGCACGTCGTCATCCCCGGCCGGTTCGAGGAGACCGTGGTCGGCAACCTGGTGCTGTCCTGGGGCGGGGCCTGGCTGCTGCTCGCGCACAGCCCCGGCCCGGACTGGCTGCCGTGGGCGGTGGGCCTGGGCGTGCTGGTGCACATCGCCGGGGACTTCCTGACCTGCGGCGGGGTGCCGGTGCCCCTGGTCTGGCTGGCCCGCCCCCGGGCGACGGTGGCCTTCTCGCCGATGCAGACCGGCGGCTTCACCGAGAAGGTGCTGCTGGTGCCGGCCTTCGTGGTGGCCACGCTGGTGCTGCTGTGGCTGAACCTGCCGGCGGCGGCGGTCCTGCAGGGGCTCACCGCCGCCGGCTGATCCTCAGCCCCGGACGACGCCCTCCGCGCGCGCGGCGTCGGCCACCGCGGCGGCGACGGCCTCGGCGACCCGGCGGTCCAGCGGCGAGGGCACGATGCACTCCGGCGTGAGGTCCTCGCCCACCACCCCGGCGATGGCGGTCGCGGCGGCCAGCTTCATGCCCTCGGTGATCGCGGTCGCGCCGGCGTCGATGGCCCCGCGGAACACCCCGGGGAAGGCCAGCACGTTGTTGATCTGGTTGGGCAGGTCGCTGCGCCCGGTCGCCACCACGGCGGCGTACTTCGCCGCCATCTGCGGGTCGACCTCCGGGGTCGGGTTGGCCAGGGAGAACACGATGCACCCCGGGGCCATCGCCGCGATCGCCTCCTCGGGCACCGAGCCGCCGGACAGGCCCAGGTAGACGTCGGCGCCGGAGAGCGCGTCGGCCATCGACCCGGTGCGCCCGGTCGGGTTGGTGTGCTCCACCAGCCACTGCTTGGTGCCGGTGAGCCCCTCCCGCCCGGCGTGCAGCAGGCCCTGGGAGTCCGCGACCGCGATCTCGCCGATGCCCGCCTCCAGCAGGATCTTCGTGCACGCCACCCCGGCCGCCCCGGCGCCGGAGACCACCACGCGCAGGTCGCCCAGCGTGCGGCCGGTCACCGTGGCGGCGTTGCGCAGCGCCGCGAGCACCACGATCGCCGTCCCGTGCTGGTCGTCGTGCATGACCGGGATCTGCAGGGCCTCCTTGAGCCGGGCCTCGATCTCGAAGCAGCGCGGGGCGCTGATGTCCTCGAGGTTGATCCCGCCGAAGGACGGCGCGATGGCCCGCACCGCCGCCACGACCTCGTCGGGGTCGGTGGTGGAGAGCACGACCGGCACCGAGTCCAGGCCGCCGAACTCCCGGAACAGGCAGGCCTTGCCCTCCATCACCGGCAGCGCGGCGGCCGGGCCGATGTCGCCCAGGCCGAGGACGGCAGTGCCGTCGGAGACCACCGCGACCACGCGCGGCGCCCAGGTGTAGCGGCGGGCGAGCTCGGGCTCGGCGGCGATGGCGCTGGAGACGCGGGCTACACCCGGGGTGTACGTGAGGGCGAGGTCCGCGATGGACGTGATCGCGCCCTTGGTCTGCACCGACAGCTTGCCGCCCTCGTGCACCGCGAAGGCGGGGTCGTCGGCGAAGCGGTCGGTGGAGCCGGTCATGACACTCTCCGTTGAGCTCATGGACACCGGAGCGTAGGGCAGCCCGGGCGGGCCCGAACCGGCTCAGGGACGTGATCTGGGCAACCTGCCCGGCCGCGGCCAGAGCCGCAGCAGGACCCGCCCGACCACCGTGGCCGGCCCGAAGGCCCGGCTGTCGTCGGCGACGAACGGGCTGTCGCCCTCGACCCACCAGCCGCCCTCCACCTCGCGGACCACCCGCTTGACCACCAGCAGCTCGGGCCGGGCAGGGAACCGCGCGAGCACCACGTCCCCGGGGTGTGCGCGGTCGGCGCGGGCCACCAGCAGCCGGTCGCCGTGCTTGACCGTGGGCGACATCGACGGCCCGCTGACCCGGGCCAACGCCCAGCGCGAGGGCAGCGCGGGCACCCCGCCCACCGGCCCTCGTCCCGACATGTCGCCCCTGATCACCGCGAGTAGGGTCGCAGACGACCCACTCCCACGATCTTTGCGAGGACATCCCATGCGGCTCACCCGCCTGTTCTCCGCCGTGGAGGCCACCGCGCACTGCGACCTCCCCTGCGGCGTGTACGACCCCGCCCAGGCCCGCATCGAGGCCGAGTCGGTGAAGGCCCTGCAGGAGAAGTACCAGGGCAGCGACGACGAGGTCTTCAAGACGCGTGCGCTGATCATCAAGGAGCAGCGCGCCGACCTGGTCAAGCACCACCTGTGGGTGCTGTGGACCGACTACTTCAAGCCCCCGCACTTCGAGAAGTACCCGCAGCTGCACGAGCTGTTCAACAAGGCCACCAAGCAGGCCGGTGCCTCCGGCGCCAAGCAGTCGGTCGACCCCGCCGAGGGCCAGAAGCTGCTGGACTACATCGCCGAGATCGACAAGATCTTCTGGGAGACGAAGGCCGCCGCCTGACGGTGCACCACCCCCGACGCCGGGTCGTCCCTTCGGGGTCGGCCCGGCGTCGTCGTGCCCGGTAGCCTCGGGCCACGATGCGCATCGACCGGGCCGGCTGGCCCTTCATCACCGGCCCCCTGGCCCCCGCCGTGGCGCTCGGCCTCCTCGGCCGCCTGACCGGGCGGCGTGCGCCCCGGGCGGCCGCCTGGCCCCTGCTCGGCCTGTCGGCCTACATGGCGCTGTTCTTCCGCGACCCGCAGCGGGCCTGCGACACCGCCCCGCCCGGCCCGGACGACGTGCTGTCCCCCGCCGACGGCATGGTCATGGTCGCCGGGCCCGCGCAGGACGGCGTGGGCCCCGAGCCGGCACCCGAGGGCGGCTGGCAGCAGGTGAGCATCTTCCTGTCCGTCGTCGACGTGCACGTCAACCGCTCGCCCTACCGCGGCACGGTGACCAGCACCAGCTACACCCCCGGCAGCTTCCTGGCCGCCTACCGGGCCGAGAGCGCGCACCGCAACGAGCGCAGCGAGATCTGGCTGGCCGACGGCGACCGCACCGTGGTGTTCCGGCAGCTGGTCGGCGTGCTGGCCCGCCGGATCGTCACCCGCACCTCCGCGGGCGCTCAGCTGGCCACCGGCGAGCGGATGGGGCTGATGAAGTTCGGCTCCCGGATGGACGTCTTCCTGCCCGCCGACGCCACCCTCGTGGTGCGCAAGGGCCAGCGCGTGCGGGGCGGGGAGAGCGTGATCGCCCGCTTCGGCCCGGGGAGCCGGTCGTGACCCGACCGGCCAACCGGCGCAACCAGACCGTGGAGTTCGTCCGGGCCTCCTCCCGGCGCGGGCGCAGCCGCGCGCGGTCCTGGCTGCCCAGCCTGTTCACGCTGGGGAACATGCTCTGCGGCTTCGCCGCGATCCTGGTCTCCTTCCGCGGCCAGTACGGCCTGGCCTGCGTGCTCATCGGCGCCTCGGTGGTCCTGGACATCGCCGACGGCGCGGTCGCCCGGCTGGTCGGCGCGGTCTCGCCGTTCGGCCTGCAGTTCGACTCCCTGGCCGACCTGGTCTCCTTCGGCCTGGCCCCGTCGCTGCTGACCTTCGCGCTGTTCTCCGCCGGCCGCGACGGCTTCGACCCGCTGGGCTGGATCGCCTGCTTCATCTGGGTGGCCTGCGCGGCCATCCGGCTGGCCCGCTTCAACGTCACCATCGACCCGACAGCCGACAAGCGCTTCTTCGTCGGCCTGCCCTCCCCCGGCGCGGCCGGGGTGGTGATGGCCAGCGTGTTCGCCTTCTCCGACGTCCTCGAGGGCCGGGACCGGCTGTGGGTGCTGCTGGTGGTCGTCGTCCCGGGGCTGCTGATGGTCTCCAACATCCGCTGGCGGTCCTTCCGGTCGCTGGTGAGCCCGAAGAGCCGCCGTCCCTACGGCCTGGTCACCGCCGCCGTGCTGATCATCGTGGGGCTGGCCACCGTGCCGGTGCTGACGTTCTGCCTGGTCGCCTACGGCTACCTGTTCTCCCCGCTGCTCGTGCCGCTGGTCTCCCCGCTGGGCCGGCTGGTCCCCGCCCGGGCCAAGGAGCTGCTGTCGTGATCCGCCCGGTCACCCCCGCGGACGTCGACGCCGTGGTCGCGCTGGTCCGCGAGCTCGCCGACTACGAGAAGAGCCTCGACGAGGCGCGGATGACCCGGGAGCAGCTGCACGACGCGCTGTTCGGGCCGGCGCCGGCGCTGTTCGGCCACGTGGCCTGCGACGCCGGGGGCACCGTCGTCGGGTTCGCGCTGTGGTTCCGCAACTTCTCCACCTGGCGCGGCACCCACGGGGTGTACCTCGAGGACCTCTACGTCTCCCCCGCGCACCGCGGCACGGGCCTGGGCCGCGAGCTGCTGCGCACCCTGGCCGCGATCTGCGTCGAGCGCGGCTACGCCCGGCTGGAGTGGTCGGTGCTGGACTGGAACACCCCGTCCATCGAGTTCTACCGGGCCGCCGGTGCCCGTCCGCAGGAGGGCTGGTCGGTCTTCCGGCTGACCGACGCGGCCCTCGCGCAGTTCGCCCAGGAGAGGACGAGATGACCGACCGCGGGCCCAGCGAGTGCTGGCTGACCGACATGGACGGCGTGCTGGTGCACGAGGGACAGGCGCTGCCCGGCGCCGCGGACTTCCTGCAGCGGCTGGTCGACCGCGAGCGCCGCTTCCTGGTGCTCACCAACAACTCGATCTTCACCCCGCGCGACCTCGCCGCCCGGCTGCAGCGCTCCAGTCTGCACGTGCCCGAGGAGGCCATCTGGACCTCGGCGCTGGCCACCGCGGACTTCCTGGCCGCGCAGCTGCCCGGCGGCTCGGCCTACGTCATCGGGGAGGCGGGGCTGACCACCGCGCTGCACGAGGCCGGCTACACCATCACCGACACCGAGCCCGACTACGTGGTGCTCGGGGAGACCCGCACCTACAGCTTCGAGGCCATCACCCGGGCCATCCGGCTGGTCGAGGACGGCGCCCGGTTCATCGCCACCAACCCCGACGCCACCGGCCCCTCGGCCGAGGGCTCCCTGCCGGCCACCGGCTCGGTCGCGGCGCTGATCACCAAGGCCACCGGGGCCGAGCCCTACTTCGTCGGCAAGCCCAACCCGATGATGTTCCGCTCGGCGCTCAACCGGATCGACGGGCACTCCGAGTCCACCACGATGGTCGGCGACCGCATGGACACCGACATCGTCGCGGGCATCGAGGCCGGCCTGGACACCGTGCTGGTGCTCACCGGCTCCACCCGGGCCGAGGACGTCACCCGGTTCCCCTTCCGGCCCGGCCGGGTCGTGGACTCCATCGCCGACGTCATCGACCTGGTCTGACGGTCACCTCTCCGTGTAGGCCAGCCGGGCCTCGGGGGTGGCCAGGAACCACAGCACGCCGGCCACGCAGGCCAGCAGGGCCACCCCCGCCACCGGCTGCCCGCCGCCGAAGGCGGTGACGTAGCCGAGCAGGCCCAGCAGCAGCTGCAGGACGACGACCGGGCCGCGCGCCCAGCCGGCGACCCGGTGCAGGCCGACCGCACCCGCCGCGAGCGCGGCCGCGCCGATCAGCACGTAGACGACCTCGGCCAACGCCCGGCCGGTGCTGTCGGGGCTGCCGGTGAGGGTCAGCCAGAGCACCGTGCCGGCCACGCCCACCAGCCCCAGGGCCTCGACCCCGACCAGCAGCGCGGCCAGCCGCAGGGAGCGCGGGGCCCGTGCGGTGCGGCGCGGGGCGGCCGGTGCGGTGCGCGAGGCGGATCCGCCGAGCAGCCGCTCGGCCCAGCCGCGCCGACCGGGGTGCTCGGGTCCTGCTGCCACGGTCCCGAGGCTACGTGGACCGCGGAGCGGACGACGGGGCCGCCCGCCCCGCTGGCTACTGTCGAGGTCGTGCGCGCACTCCTGGTGACCAACCCGGCGGCGACGACCACCACCGCCAAGGTGCGCGAGGTGCTCGTCCGCGCACTGTCCACCGACCTCAAGGTCGACGTCGCCGAGACCACCCACCGCGGCCACGCCCGGGAGCTGGGCCGGCAGGCCGCCGTCGACGGCGTCGACGTCGTGGTCACCCTGGGCGGGGACGGCACGGTGAACGAGACCGTGGACGGGTTGCTGGCCGACGGGCCGGGCGCGCACGTGCCCACCCTGGCCGTCGTCCCCGGCGGGTCGACCAACGTCTTCTCCCGGGCCCTGGGGCGCTCCCGCGACCCGGTCGAGGCCACCGCGGAGATCCTGGACTCGCTGCGCGCCGGCCGCACCCGGCGGGTGTCGCTGGGCACCGCCAGCGCGCTGGTCGACACCGGCACCGACATCGCCTGGGGCCCGGGCTGGACCCCGCCGCGGTGGTTCGTGTTCTCCGCCGGGCTCGGCTTCGACGCCGAGGTCATCCGCCTCGTGGAGGAGCAGCGCGCCCGCGGCCGCCGGTCCAGCGGGCGGCTCTACGTGCGCGCCGGCTTCCGCACCTTCCTGCTCGGCCACGACCGCCGGCACCCCTCGATGACGCTGCGGGTGCCCGGTGAGCAACCGCTGGAGCGGCTGTTCCTGTGCCTGGTGTCCAACGTCAACCCCTGGACCTACCTCGGCGACCGGCCGATCGTGCCGAGCCCGGAGGCCGGGTTCGAGAACGGGCTGGCGGCCTTCGCCATGGGCCGGCTCGGCCCGCTGGCCATGCTGCGCCACCTGCGCGCCACGATGGCCGAGCGCCCGGACGCCCGGGGCCGCGGCGTGCACCGGCTGCACGACCGCGCGGAGCTGGAGATCACCTCGACCAGGCCGCTGGAGTGGCAGCTGGACGGCGACCACCTGGGGCCCGCGACCGGGCTGCGGGTGCGCAGCGTGCCCTCGGCGCTCGACGTCGTCGTCTGAGCGGTTCCCCACCGGGTCGCCAGGTCGCTGCCAGCTACCCCCGGGAGGGTGACGGGGACCCGGTCACCCGCAACGGTGGCGGTTCTGCTAGGAGCGTGGTGAGGTTGCTCATACGGGGCGACGGCAGGCGGGTGAACCGCTTGACAGACCCTCAGCGCGTGAAACGATCGACCACGAACGCAACCCGCTGGTAACACCAGCGTGCGGGGTGCCGCCGACACCGGACAAGGACGACGTCGGCAGACCAGGCCCGGTCGCCGACCGGGCCACGGGTGCGGGCACACCGTAGACGACACCGAGGAGCACACCGACATGGACTGGCGCCACCGCGCCCTCTGCCGGGACGAAGACCCCGAGCTCTTCTTCCCCATCGGGACCACCGGGCCCGCGGTCACCCAGATCGAGCAGGCCAAGGCCGTGTGCCAGCGCTGCCCGGTCGTGCAGTCCTGCCTCGAGTGGGCGCTGACCTCGGGTCAGGACTCCGGTGTCTGGGGCGGGCTGAGCGAGGACGAGCGCCGCGCGCTCAAGCGCCGCACCCAGCGCGCCCGCGTCCGCACCGCCTGACGCCGCACGGCACCACCGGGAGCCGGTCACCTCGTCCGAGGTGACCGGCTCCCGTCGTCGGTGGGCCCGTCAGCGGCGGGCGCGGCCGGCCCCGGGCAGCGTGAGGACGGCGACCGTCCCCGGTCCGGTGTCCGGCGCGGTGATCTCCAGCCGGCCGTGCAGCTCGCTGGTGACCAGGGTGCGCACGATCTGCAGGCCCAGCCCCTTGCTGGCCCGCACGTCGAAGCCCGGTGGCAGGCCGCTGCCGTCGTCGGCGATGGTCACCAGCAGGTCGTGGCCGTCGCGCCGGGCGGTGAGCTCGACCCGGCCGGGCACCCCCTCGGGGAAGGCGTGCTCGACGGCGTTGTGCAGCAGCTCGGTCACCGCCATCACCAACGGGGTGGCGCTGGCCGCCGGGAGCTCGCCGAAGCGGCCCACCCGGGTGATTCGCGCGGCCGGCCCGACCGACGCCACGTCGCCGAGCATGGGCAGCACCTGGTCCAGCACGTCGTCGACGTCCACGACGTCCTCGCGGCTGCCGGCCAGGGTGTCGTGCACGACGGCGATCGAGGCGACCCGCCGCACCGACTCCAGCAGCGCCTCGCGGGCCGCCGGCTCGGACACCCGGCGGGCCTGCAGCCGCAGCAGCGCGGCCACCGTCTGCAGGTTGTTCTTCACCCGGTGGTGGATCTCCCGGATGGTGGCGTCCTTGGTCATCAGCGCCCGGTCGCGGCGGCGCACGTCGGTGACGTCGCGGACCAGCACCAGCGCGCCGTGCTCGCCGCCGGGGGCCTGCAGGGGCAGCGCACGCACCAGCAGGGTGGCCGCCTCGCCCTCGACGTCGAGCGGGTCGGGGAACCGGCCGGACACGGCGGCGGAGATGTGCGCGGCCACCACCTCGCCGGTGACCCGGTCGGTGGCCGCCCGCCGGGTCAGCTCGGCCAGGTCGGCCCCGACGACGTCACCGGTCAGGCCCATCCGGCGGTAGGCCGACAACGCGTTCGGGCTGGCGTAGACCGCCCGGCCGGCGCCGTCCAGCCGCACCAGCCCGTCGCCCACCCGGGGGCTCATCTCGGCGTCCTCGAGCATCCGGGGCGGGAAGGTCCCGGCCGAGACCATCGCGCCGAGCTCGGCGGCGATGTCGAGGTAGGTCAGCTCCAGCTGCGACGGCGGCCGGGTGGCCGACAGCCGGCGGTCCCGCGCCAGGACGGCGACGACGGCGCCCTCGTGGCGGACCGGGAGCACCTCCCGGCTGCGCGGGGCGTTGCCGGTGCCGTCGGGCTCCTCGACCACCGGCTCGCCGCCCTGGTGCACCTGCACGAAGGAGGCGGCGTCGGCGCCGGTCAGCTCGACGCCGACCAGGTCCTCGGGCTGCGTGGTGGGCGCGGTGAGCGGGCGGACCTGCGCCACGCACCACCAGGCGCCACCGGCCAGCGGCACCCACAGGGTGAGGTCGGCGAAGGACAGGTCGGCCAGCAGCTGCCAGTCGGCCACCAGCCGGCGGGCGTGGTCGGCCTGGGAGGGGCTGACCGCGGGGGCGCGCGAGAGCCGGTCGGACAGGCTGCTGCGCGGCTGGGTCACGGGCTGCGTCAGCTGGTGACGGTGGCGATGAGGTCGCCCTCCTGGAGGACCTCGCCCTCCACGACGTGCAGCTCGGCGACGGTGCCCGCGCGCTCGGTGAGCACCGGGATCTCCATCTTCATCGACTCCAGGATGACCAGCGTGTCGCCGGCGGCCACCTCTGCGCCGGGGGCCACCAGGACCTTCCAGACGCTGGAGACCATCTCGGCGTGGATCTCCTCGACCGCCACCGGCGCTCCTCCTCCTGCTGAACGGTTGACGGTGGTCATCCAACCACCTCGCCCCTGCCCGGGCCGGGCCCGCGGTCAGCCGGCGGCGAGGCGGTGAAGCACCTGGCAGACGGCCGCCCCGTCGTGCGGCACACCGGTCTCGGGCAGCCCGGTGAGGACGTCGGCGGCGCGGCCGGCCGCGGTGGCCAGGTCCGGCCCGCCGGCGCTGACCGTGGCCAGCAGCGCGTCGTACCAGCCGTCGAGGCGGTCCCCCGGTGCGTAGCCGCCGACCGCGCGGACGTCGGCCCCGGCGGGCCCGTCGACGTCGGGCAGCCGGCCGCTCACCCGGCCCGCCGTCCCCGGCGGCAGGGTGGCCCGCAGCTGCGCGGCGAGCGCGGGGCGGGGGGCCGGCCGCGGCTCGGGGCCCAGCCGCCCGGTGGCGCAGCGCAGCGCGAGGTCGACGGCGTCCACGCCGTGGGCCCGCTCCAGCACGCCCAGGTCCAGGGAGAAGCCCGCGGCCACCTCGGCCAGCTCGCCGTCGGGGTCGATGCCCACCGTGACCGGGCCCCGCCACCCCAGGTCGGGGAGCCGCTGCGCCGCCCGCGGCAGCACCGGTCCGCCGTCGCCGGGCCAGCCGGGCGGGGTCCAGGAGACCCGGGCGGTGCCGGCGTCGCGGTCGCGCCGCACCGGCGTCACGTGCCGCAGGCCACCGGGGGTGACCACGGCCAGGAAGCCCTGCGCGCTCGCCGGCTCCACGCCGTCGCCGCCGAGCCGCTCCAGCACGGCCGCCGGCGGACCCACCCAGGTGAGCCCGACCTTGACCACCGTCGCGGCCAGCTCGGCGTTGCCGGCCAGCGCCGGGGGGACGGCGAGCACCGCGTCCACGCCGCTGCGGCGGGCCGCCTCCACCAGCCGCGGGACCGACAGGTAGGACTCCGCGGCCGGCGACGGGCCCAGCAGCACCGCCTCGTCGGCGAGCCGGACGTGCCGGGCCCCGGCCTCGCTGGAGGAGTGCACGGCCACGGTCTTCACGCCCAGCGCCCCGGCGGCGCGGATGACGCCGCAGGCCACCGGTCCGCGCCCGGCGACCAGCACGCTGCCGATGCCGGTCCCGCCCGTGTCGGCCACGTCTCCCCCGTCCCGGCGCGCCCCCCGCGCCGTCCTGTCGACCCTGCCACGACCGGGCGCACCGTGCCCGCCGCGGCGCGGCGGGCAGGCCGCTGCCCGGTCGTGAGACCCTGGACGGCCGGGGCCCGAGGAGCTCGGACCCGGCACGAGGAGAGGAGGGCAGCGATGTCCAAGCGTGGACGCAAGCGGCGCGCCCGCAAGAAGAACGGCGCCAACCACGGCAAGCGGCCCAACGCCTGAGCCGCGCGGCGCGGGCCCTGCCGGGCCCGCGCCGTAGCCCGCCGGTCAGTCGGCGGTGCGCTCCACGGTCACCCGCTCGACCGAGACGGTCGTGCCGTCCTCCTCGAACGACACCTGGGTCAGCTGCAGCTTGATCCGGTCCTTGAGACCCATCGGCGTGGGGTCACCGCCGCAGCGGCGCCGGACCAGCGCCTTGAACTCCTGCTCGATGCCGAACTCGCGCAGGCACGGAGCGCACTCGTCGAGGTGCTCAGCGATCACCGCGCGGCGCTCGTCGCCGGTCTCGTGGTCCAGGAACTCGAACACGTGGCTGAGCACGTCGTCGCAGCTGCTGATCTGCACGTCGCTGCGCTCGCTGGGTGCGTCGGTCACGACGTCCCCTCCTCTCCGGCCCCGGCACGGGCGAACCCGCGCTCCCGGGCGTAGTCGGCGAGCAGCTTCTGCAGCCCGCGCCGACCGCGGTGCAGCCGGGACATCACCGTGCCGATGGGCGTACCCATGATCTCGGCGATCTCCTTGTAGGCGAAGCCCTCGACGTCGGCGAGGTACACCGCCAGCCGGAAGTCCTCCGGCAGCTGCTGCAGCGCTTCCTTGATGTCGGTGTCGGGGAGGTGGTCCAGGGCCTCCATCTCCGCCGACCGCAGACCGCTGGAGCTGTGCTCCTCGGCGGCGAACAGCTGCCAGTCCTGCACCTGGTCGGTCGGGTACTGCTGCGGCTGCCGCTGCTTCTTGCGGTAGTTGTTGATATAGGTGTTGGTCAGGATCCGGTACAGCCAGGCCTTGAGGTTGGTGCCCTCGGCGAACTGGTGGAAGGCCGAGTAGGCCTTCACGAACGTCTCCTGCACCAGGTCCTCGGCGTCGGCCGGGTTCCGGGTCATGCGCAGCGCCGCCGGGTACAGCTGGTCCAGGAAGGGCAGGGCGTCGCGCTCGAAGCGGGCGTCGCGCTGGGCGCGCGTCTCGGCCTGCTCGGTGCGGCTGCCGTCGGCGCGGGGCTCGGGGGTCTCCACGACCTGCGGGCCGGCGGTCTGCTGCTCCGGGGTCTGCTGCGTGCTGTCGTCGGGCACCGACCGTCCTCTCTGCGGCGACCGCAGACGGGACACCACGTCGCTCGATGCTAGTCGCGCCGTCGTGGCGCGGCCGGGCGGACGACGGGTCGCCAGGGGCACGGCCGCGCAGGCGCGCGGGCGGGCCCGGGTCGGGACGGCTGCACTGGTCACGGTCCCTGCAGCGCCGCGGCCGCCCGCGTTGTTCCCCCTAGGCTCGGGCACATGGCGGCGACCCCCGCGGTGCGGGTGCTGGAGCGGGCAGGTGTCCGGTTCGAGCTGCGCAGCTACGACGCCGACGACCACGAGGACGGCGTGGGCTACGGCGAGGCCGCGGTGGCGGCGCTCGGCCAGGACCCGGCGACGGTGTTCAAGACGCTGGTGGCCCGGGTGGACGGCGCCCTGGTGGTGGCCGTCGTGCCGGTGTCCGGGCAGCTGGACCTCAAGGCCCTGGCCGCCGCCGTCGGGGGCCGGAAGGCGGCGATGGCCGACCCGGCCGACGCCGAGCGCAGCAGCGGCTACGTGCGCGGCGGGATCAGCCCGCTGGGCCAGCGGAGGGCGCTGCCCACGGTCGTGGACGACTCCGCGCTCGCGCTGGCGACCGTGTGCGTCAGCGGCGGCCGCCGGGGCCTGCAGCTGGAGCTGGCCCCGGGTGACCTGGTGGCGCTGACCCGGGCCCGCACCGCGCCGATCGGGCGGTGACCGCTCAGCCGTAGGGCGTGAGCAGCTGGTCGACCGGCGCGAGGTCGTCGGTGAGCACGGGTGCGTCGCCGACGAAGGCGGTCAGCTCGTCGCCGGTCACCACCTGCCAGGCCAGCCCGCGGCCGGCCAGCGCGGTGGCCAGCGCGCCGGTGTCCAGCGGCCGGCGCGAGGCCACGGCGACCACGTTGCCGCCGTCCTCGCCGGCGACGACGGGGGCGCGGGCGAGCAGCGCGACGTGCGGGAAGACCGCGCGCATGGTGGCCAGCTCCGCGCGCAGGAACGACAGCGGGCCGTGGTCGATGAGGTTGACCGCGTAGACGCCGTCGTCGGTCAGCGCCCGGTCGACGAGCCCCAGCGCCTCGGTGGTGGTCAGCTGCCAGGGCACGGCCAGCCCGCCGAAGGCGTCGCCGACCACCAGGTCCCGGGTGCCGCCGGGCTCCTCGGCCAGCCCGGTCCGGGCGTCGCCGACGTCGACCTGCAGCTGCGGGCCGGTCCGGAGGCCGAGCTCGGCGCGGTCGAGGGCCAGCACGCCGGCGTCGACCTCCAGCACCCGGCTGGTGCTGCCCGGCCGGACCGCGGCCAGGTAGCGGGGCACGGTGAGCCCGCCACCGCCGACGTGCAGCGCCGACACCGGCTCACCGGCGGGCGCGGAGACGTCGCTGACCGACGCGACGGCCTGCACGTAGGCGAACTCCAGGTACGTCGGGTCGTCGAGGTCGACGTAGGAGTGCCGCAGCGTGTCCAGCACCAGCGTGCGCCCGCCGGGCCGGTCGGGGTCGGCCACCACCCGGGCGCAGTGGTAGGTGGTCTCGACCTCGCACGGGTCGGGCGCGACCACCGCCAGGCCGGTACCGGCCAGGGCGGCGACCAGCAGTGCGCCGGGGAGCCGGGCACCGACGGTGCGGCGCAGCAGCAGCCACAGGCCGACCCCGCAGGCGACCACGACCAGCCCGGTGCCGACCAGGATGGTGCTGGTGGGCAGCAGCGCCACCAGCACGAACCCGGTGCCGAACGTGGCGGCGATGCCGCCGAGGGTGCCGATGCCCGACAGCTTGCCGACCACCGACCCCGTCTCGCGCAGGCTGCCCAGCTGCAGCGCGACCACCATCGGCGGGACCGCCGACAGCAGGGCGGCGGGCACGACGACCGCGACGGCGGCCAGCAGCAGCACGCTGCCGGCGTCGGCCCCGGTCAGCGCTGCCCCGGCGAACCGGACGACCGGCACCACGGCGACCAGCAGCGCCCCGCCGCCGACGAGCAGGGGGGCCAGCAGCCCGCGCGGGTCGCGGCGGTCGGCGACCGCTCCCCCGGCCCAGGCGCCGATCGCGATGGCGGCCAGGGCGAACCCGATGACCGCGGTGTTGGTCTGCAGGGTGATGCCGACGTAGGGGGCGATCAGCCGCAGCCCGGCGATCTCGAGCACCAGCACGGCCCCCGACGACAGGAAGGTGACCACGGCGGCGACCCAGCCGGGCAGCGCGCGGGACCCCGGCTGCACGGGGTCGGCCCCGGGGACGGTCTCGGGTGCGGCCACCTCAGAACAGCGCGGGCTGGTCGGCCGGCGGGGAGACCGGGTCGACGCGGGCGGTGAGCTGCTCGCCGCCGTGCGCGACGTTGCCCACCGCGGGCCCGACCGGGCGGATCTCCAGCTGCTCCACCACCTCGGGCGGGGTGGGCGCGGCGAGGGCCTCGACGTCGTCGCGGCCCAGGTCGAGCCAGTCGGCCCAGCGCTCGCGCGGCAGGACCAGCGGCATCCGGTCGTGGATGGTCGCCAGCGCGCCCACCGCCGGGGCGGTCACCACGGTGCAGGAGTAGAGCCGGTCCTCCCCGCGCCCCCAGACCTCCCAGAGGCCGGCGAAGGCGAGCCCCCCGCCGTCCTGGGGCGTGATGTACCAGGGCTGCTTGCCCGGCGCGTGCTCGCGCGGGGACCACTCGTACCAGCCGTCGGCGGGCACCAGGCAGCGGCGGGCGCGGGCGGCCTTGCTGAACGCCGGCTTGCTGGTCAGCGACTCGACGCGGGCGTTGAGCATGCGGTTGCCGACCGACACGTCCTTGGCCCAGGAGGGCACCAGGCCCCAGCGGACCACCCGGAGCTCGCGGTGGGAGGCGCCGGTCGGGGCCCCCTCGGCGTCGCGCTCCCGGGCCTGCCGGACCACGTAGACGTCCTTGGTCGGTGCCACGTTCCAGTCGGCGCCCAGCGGCGGCTGTCCCGGTACCGGGACGGCCTCGAAGTCCGCCGCCAGGTCCTCCGGCCGGCGGCTGGATGCATAGCGCCCGCACATCGCGTCCTCGCTCCCGTCGTCCGGTCCCGTCTGGGCCACGACTCTAGGTGCGGGGTAGGACAGCGGTGTGCCGTCGGAGGCGTCGGGTAGGCAGGGGCCCGACCGCACGAGCGACCGGAGAGGCACGACGACGTGACGAGCACGCAGGACCACCCGAAGACCGACAGCGGCACCGCCGACCGTCCCTACGCCACGGTCAACCCCTTCACCGGGGAGACCGAGCGGGAGTTCGAGGCGCTGCCCGGGGACCAGGTGACCGCGGTGGTCGACCGGGCGCACACCGCGTTCCTGGACTGGCGGCGGCGCACCGTGGCCGAGCGGGCCGCCGTCGTCGGCCGGGCCGCGGACCTGATGACCGAGCGCAGCGACGCCCTGGCCGCGCTGATCACGAAGGAGATGGGCAAGCGGATCCAGGAGGCCGCCGGCGAGGTCGCGCTGGCCGCCAGCATCCTGCGGTACTACGCCGACAAGGCCGAGCAGTTCCTCGCCCCGCGCACCATCGAGGTGATGAAGGGCGAGGCCGTCGTGGTCAACGAGCCCACCGGCGTGCTCTTCGCCGTCGAGCCGTGGAACTACCCGCTCTACCAGGTGGTCCGGATCGCCGGCCCGAACCTGACCCTGGGCAACACCATCGTGCTCAAGCACGCCGAGAACGTGCCGCAGTGCGCGCTGGCTCTCGAGGAGCTCTTCCGCGACGCGGGCGCCCCCGAGGGCGTCTACACCAACGTCTTCCTCCGGATCTCCGACACCGAGCGGGTCATCGCGCACCCCGCGGTGCAGGGCGTCACGCTCACCGGCAGCGAGCGCGCCGGCTCCTCGGTCGCCGCGCTGGCCGGCAAGCACCTGAAGAAGTCGGTGCTGGAGCTCGGCGGCAGCGACCCCTTCGTCGTGCTGGACACCCCCGACCTGGCCCGCACGGTCAAGGCGGCCACCATGGGCCGGATGGCCAACACCGGCCAGGCCTGCATCGCGGCCAAGCGGATCATCGTGCTGGCCGACGTCTGGGACGAGTTCGTCGCCGGCCTGCAGCAGGCCTTCGGCGGCTTCACCCCCGGCGACCCGGCCGACCCGTCGACGACGCTGGGCCCGCTGTCCACCGAGAAGGCCGCCGCCGACCTGCACGCCCAGATCACCGACGCCGTCGAGAAGGGCGCCACCGTGCTCGCCGGCGGCGGGCGGCCCGACCGGCCCGGGGCCTTCGTCGACGCCACCCTGCTCACCGACGTCACCCCCGGCATGCGGGCCTTCTCCGAGGAGCTCTTCGGCCCGGCCGCGGTGCTGCACAAGGTCGACACCGAGGACGAGGCCGTCGCGCTGGCCAACGACAGCGCCTACGGGCTGTCCGCGGTCGTCTACTCCGGGGACGTCGAGCGGGCCCGCGCGGTCGCCGACCGGCTGGAGTCGGGCATGGTCTGGATCAACCAGCCCTCCGGGTCATCGGCCGAGCTGCCCTTCGGCGGGGTCAAGCGCTCCGGGTACGGCCGCGAGCTGTCCGAGCTGGGCATGTTCGAGTTCGCCAACCGGCGCCTGGTGCGCACCCTGCCCGCGAGCCGGTGACCGGCCGGCGGTGAGGGGCGCGGGCGTCGACCGGGCAGGATGGGCGGCATGAAGAGCTGGTCGACGCCGTCCGCGCCCGGTCCGGTCGACGCCGTCGTGGCCCTGCCCGGGTCCAAGTCGATCACCGCGCGCGCCCTGGTGCTGGCCGCGCTGTCCGACGGCCCGTCCCGGCTGGTGCGCCCGCTGCGGGCGCGCGACACCGACCTGATGGCCGCCGGCCTGCGGGCCCTCGGCGTCGGCGTCGAGGTCGACGGGGACGACTGGCTGGTCACCCCCGGCCCGCTGCGCGGACCGGCCACGGTCGACGCGGGCCTGGCCGGCACCGTGCTCCGCTTCCTGCCGCCGGTGGCCGCCCTCGCCGACGGCCCGGTGACCCTGGACGGCGACCCCCGCCTGCGCGAGCGCCCCAACGCCGGGCTGCTGGACGGGCTGCGCGGCTGCGGGGTGCAGGTCTCCGACGACGGCCGCGGCCGGGCACCGTTCACCGTGCACGGCACCGGCGCGGTGCGCGGGGGCACCGTCACCGTGGACGCCAGCGAGTCCAGCCAGGTGGTCAGCGGGCTGCTGCTGGCCGCTGCCCGGTTCACCGACGGCCTGGACCTGCGGCTGGCCGGCGGGGTGCCCTCGATGCCGCACGTGCAGATGACGGTGGAGACCCTGGCCGAGCACGGCGTCGCGGTCGAGCGCACCGGCGCGGGCTGGCGGGTCGCCCCGGGCCCGGTGGCCGCGGTCGACCGGGTCGTCGAGCCCGACCTGTCCAACGCCGCCCCGTTCCTGGCCGCCGCGCTGGTCACCGGCGGCCGGGTCACCGTCCGCGACTGGCCGCACCGCACCACCCAGCCCGGCGCCCAGCTCGAGCAGCTGCTGCCGGTCATGGGCGCATCGGTCGAGCGCACCGCCGACGGGCTGCAGGTCACCGGCGGGACGACGATCGCCCCGCTGGTGGCCGACCTGTCCGAGGTCGGCGAGCTGACCCCGGTGCTCGCGGCGCTGTGCGCGCTGGCCGACGGCCCCTCCCGGCTGACCGGCATCGCCCACCTGCGGGGCCACGAGACCGACCGGCTGCAGGCCCTCGACGAGGTGCTCACCGCGGTGGGCGCGCAGGTCACCCAGCTCCCCGACGGGTTGGCCATCACCCCCGGCCCGCGCCGGGCCGCCGAGGTCGACTCCTACGCCGACCACCGCATGGTCATGGCCGCCGCGGTCCTCGGCCTCGCCGTCCCCGGGGTCGTCGTGCGCGACCCGGGCACCGTGGCCAAGACCCTCCCGGACTTCCTCGACCGGTGGGCCGGCCTGCTCGGCGAGCACGCAGGAGCGGTCAACTGAGGGGGGCGGCCTGATGGCGGGCAGGAAGTTCGACGGCCGCTCCGACGAGGACGACGTCCGGGTCCGCCCCGGCCGGCGCGGGTCGCGCCCCCGCACCCGCACCCGGCCCAGCCACGACGACGCCGTCCCCGGGCTGGTGGTCGGTGTCGACCGCGGCCGGATGACCGTCCGGGTGGACGGCGACGGCGGGCCCGTCGAGGTCACCGCGATGCGCGCGCGGGAGCTGGGCAAGCACGGCGTGGTCACCGGCGACCGGGTGCGGCTCGTGGGCGACACCAGCGGCCGGGTGGACACCCTGGCCCGGATCGTGGTCATCGAGCCGCGCACCACGATCCTGCGGCGCACCGCCGACGACACCGACCCGACCGAGCGGGTGGTGGTGGCCAACGCCGAGCAGCTGGTGGTGGTCACCGCGGTCACCGACCCGCCGCCGCACACCGGGTTCCTGGACCGCTGCCTGGTGGCCGCCTTCTCCGGTGGGCTGACCCCCCTGCTGTGCCTGACCAAGGCCGACCTGGGCAGCCCCGACGACCTGCTGGCCCGCTACGCCGGGCTGGAGGTCGAGGCGATCGCGGTCAGCCGGGAGACCGACCTCGACGAGCTGGCGCCGCGGCTGGCCGACCGGGTCTCGGTGCTGGTCGGGCAGTCCGGGGTGGGCAAGTCCACGCTGGTGAACCGGCTGGTGCCCGACGCGGCGCGGGCCACCGGCGGGGTCAGCAAGGTGGGCAAGGGCCGGCACACGTCGTCCTCGGCGGTGCTGCTGGACCTGCCCGGCGGCGGCATGGTCATCGACACCCCCGGCATCCGCAGCTTCGGGCTGGCCGACACCGACCCCGCCGACGTGCTGGCCGCCTTCGACGACCTCGCGGAGGTGGCACGGGCCTGCCCGCCCGGCTGCGCGCACACCGACGGCGACCCGGACTGCGCGCTGGACGCGTGGGCCGAGGAGGGCCCACCGGCGCGGGCGGCCCGGCTGGCCTCCTTCCGCCGGCTGGTCGCCGCGGTCACCGCCGGCTGATCCCCCGCAGGGGGGAGCCCGGCCCGCCGACTTCAGGACGGATTCGTTCCGGTCGATGTCGGTCCCGTGCAGCAGAACCGGTTCCGGGCGCCCGCGGTGGCGACCCCGCGCGTGATGGCGGCGGTGACCGGTTTCCTCTACCTCACCGGCGGGACGGCGGTGGGCGTCGCCGGGCTGGACGCGCTGCGGCCGTGGCTGCCGGGCCGCCACCCCGACCCCGCCGGCCCGGTGGGGCTGCTGGTCGTCGGGGCCGTCGCGCTGGTCACCGGCGCGGCCGTGCTGCGCTGGGGACGCCGGCTGCCGCGGGCGGCCTACCACCTGCTGGTGGGCGCCGGCACCGCGCTGATCACCCTGGCCGCCCTGCTGGCCCCGGGCCCGTCGAGCGCGACGGCTGCCGCCGGGGTCATGGTGTTCGTGGCCCTGGACGCCTTCTTCTACTTCGCCTGGCCCGCCGCGCTGGCCCACCTCGGGCTGGCCATCGCCGGCGGCACCGTCGCCCTCGCGCACCGCTCGGAGCTGCCGGTGGCCTCGTCGGTGATCCTGGCGCTGGTCTGCGTCAGCATCGCCGCGGTGGTCGGCGTGCTCGTCGACCGGGCCTCCAGCGCCGGGGTGGACCAGCTGACCGGGCTGGCCAACCGCCGAGGGCTGGACGAGGGCCTGGACCAGGCGCTGGTCGTCGCCGGCCGGACCGGGGCCCCGCTGGCTGCGGTGCTGGTCGAGCTCGACGGCTTCGACGACGTGCAGCAGGAGGCCGGGGACGACGCCGCGGCGGACCTGCTGCGCACGGTGGCCCGCCGGTGGTCGGCGCAGCTGCCCCCGGGAGCGCTGCTGGCCCGCCGCGACGGCGCCGAGTTCGCCGTGCTGCTGCCCCGCCACGACGGGCCGGTCGCGCTCGCCGTGGTCGAGCAGCTGCGGGCGGCGCTGCCGCGGGTGACCACCGCCGCGGGCGTCGCCGTGCTGCACGAGGGCGAGACCGCCGCCGGGCTGCTCCGCCGCGCCGACGCCGCGCTCGCCCGGGCCCGGTCGGCCACCCCGCGGCGCACGGTCCTCGACGACGCCCAGCCCGACCCGCTGCTCCCCGAGCTGCGCACCGCCCTGGCCACCGGCCGGACCGCCCGGGTCGGCCTGACCGTGCACTACCAGGCGGTGGTCTCGCTGACCGACGGGTCGGTGGTCGGCGCCGAGTGCCTGGCCCGGTGGGAGCACCCCGTGCTCGGGTCGGTCAGCCCCGCCCGGTTCATCCCCCTGGCCGAGCAGCACGGCCTGGTCGGCGCGCTCGGCGAGGTGGTGCTGCGGCAGGCCTGCGCCGAGATGGCCGCGCTGCGGGCCGCGACCGGACGGCAGCTGCTGCTCACCGTCAACGTCTCGGGCCAGCAGTTCTGCGACCCGGCCTTCCCGGCCGTGGTCGCCGGGATCCTGGCCGGCACCGGCTGGCCGGCCGCGGCCACCGTCCTGGAGGTCACCGAGAGCCTGGTGGAGGCCGACTCGCCGGTCGCGGTGGCCGCGCTGCGCGCGCTGCGGCAGCTGGGCGTGCAGGTCGCCATCGACGACTTCGGCACCGGCTACTCCTCGCTGGCCCGCCTGGACACGCTGCCGGCGGACTACCTGAAGCTGGACCACACCTTCACCGCCACGGTGACCACCTCGACCCGGCGGGCCCGGCTCGTGCGCAGCGTCGTGGCGCTGGCCGAGGGCCTGGACCTGCTGGTCATCGCCGAGGGCGTCGAGACCGCCGAGCAGGCCGAGCTGCTGCGCGGGCTGGGCTGCTCGCTGGCCCAGGGGTTCCTGCTGCACCGGCCCTCGCCCGTCGCCGGGCTGGCGGCGCTGCTGGGGGGCGCCGGTCAGACCTCGACGGTGCCGCCGCTGCGCCAGTACACCCCGTCGGACCGGGTCAGCAGCCCCTCGTCGACCAGGTAGCGCCGCAGCGCCGCGGTGTCGGGGTGCCAGACCGCCAGCAGCGCGTTCACCTCGCGCTCGGGGTAGCGCACGCCGGGCTCGAAGACCCGCACCAGGTGGTCCAGCACCACCAGCCGCTTGCCCCGGTGCGCCGGGATCGAGGTCAACCGCCCGTCGGCGACGAAGGCCTGCAGCACGGCGTCGGCGGCCGGGTCGGGCGAGAGCGGCTCCGGGGGCGGCCGGTGCTCCCCCGCCGTGCGGGCCGCGGCGGCGAACAGCTCGGCGCGCAGCGCCAGCGAGGCGCCGTCCCTGCGGACCAGCCCGCCCCGGCCCAGCCGGCGGGCGGCCAGGGCCACCTCGGTCTGCGACAGGCCGGTCGCCCCGGCCACCCCGGCGATGTCGGTCGCCCCCAGCGCGAGGGCCGCGACCACGGCCAGCCGGTCGGGGTCGGCCAGCAGGCCCACCAGCTTCGCTGCGTCCGGGTCGCCTCCCACGGCGCCCAGGCTAGGTCGCGCACCGCCAGCTAGGTTGCGGGAGTGACCGGGCGCGGGTGGACCGAGGACATGCAGCTGGCCCACGTGCTGGCCGACCAGGCCGACGCGATCAGCACGGAGCGGTTCCGGGCCCAGGACCTGGTGGTGGACACCAAGCCCGACCTCACGCCGGTGACCGACGCCGACCGGGCGGTGGAGCAGCAGCTGCGGTCCTCCCTGGCCCGGGTGCGCACCCGCGACGCGGTGCAGGGCGAGGAGTTCGGCACCACCGGGCACGGGTCCCGCCGGTGGGTGGTCGACCCGATCGACGGCACCAAGAACTTCGTCCGGGGGGTGCCGGTCTGGGCCACCCTGATCGCCCTGCTGGACGGCGACACCCCGGTGGTCGGGATGGTGAGCGCCCCGGCGCTGGGCCGCCGCTGGTGGGCCGCAGCCGGCGTCGGCGCCTACACCGGCCGCCGGCTGGAGTCGGCCACCCGCTGCCATGTCTCGGGGGTCACCGCCCTGGGTGACGCGTCGCTGTCCTACTCGTCGCTGTCGGGCTGGGAGGAGCGCGACCGGCTCGACGGGTTCCTCGACCTGACCCGGTCGGTGTGGCGCACCCGTGCCTACGGGGACTTCTGGAGCTACACGATGGTGGCCGAGGGCGCCGTCGACGTGGCGTGCGAGCCCGAGGTGTCGCTGTGGGACATCGCGGCCCTGGACGTCATCGTGCGGGAGGCCGGGGGCACGTTCACCGACGTGGACGGCGCCCCCGGGCCGGCCGGCGGCAGCGCGGTGGCCAGCAACGGCCACCTGCACGCCGCCGTGCTGGGCGCGCTGCGCGCCCAGCACGGGGACTGATCAGCGCAGGCCCTTCCCGCCACCGCCCTGCAGCTTGGCGCGGACCTGGTCGATCTTGGCCCGGTTCTTGGGGTCCTTGGCGAACTGCTGGGCCTTCTGGGTGGCCTGCTGGATCGCCCGCTGACCCTGGGGGCTCTTCGCGAACTTGGCGATCCTGTCGAACAGCGATGCCACGGGGCTCACCTTCCGTCGTCCTGCGGACCTGCCTGCGGGCCCGCTCCGGGTGGTCAACGGTGGCACGGCCCGCGGCGTTCCGCTCAGCGCGCCAGCTGGCCACCCGACCGGCCGTTGCGGTCGGCCAGCAGGCCGGCCAGCGTGGACACGGCGATCTCCGCCGGTGCGCGGGAGCCGATGTCCAGCCCGATCGGCCGGTGCACCCGGGCGACCTCCTCGGCCGGCACCCCGAGCGCGGCGAGGGCCGCGACGTGCGGGCCCTCGTGGCGGGGGTTGCCCATCAGCCCGATCCAGCGGGTGTCGGTGGCCAGGGCGTCGCGCAGCACCTCGCCGAGCTCGTCCCGGTGGTGGTCGCAGACGACGACGTCGGCGTGCGGGTCGGCCGGCACCGCCGCCAGCCGGGCGGTGCCGTCGGGCAGGCCGTCGACGTCGCGGTCGGTGGGCTCGACCAGCACGGGGGCGAACCCGCACTCGACCCCGAACCGCAGCAGGGCCGCCGCGACCGGTGAGGCGAAGACGGCCACCAGCACCCGGTCGCCGGCCGGCTCGCCGGGGGTGTGGCCGTGGGCGACCCCGCAGGTCGGGTCGCTCACCGGGACGGGCTGTCGCCGTAGGAGTAGCCGGCGTTGGGGTACCGGCCGCCCTCGGCCACCCCGGGCGGGGCGATCGCGTCCAGCCGGGCCAGGTCGTCGGCGGTGAGCTCGACGTCCCCGGCGGCGGCGTTCTCCTCCAGGTAGGCGACCCGCTTGGTGCCGGGGATGGGGACGACGTCGCGGCCCTGCGCCAGGACCCAGGCCAGCGCGAGCTGCCCGGCGGTGGCGCCCTTCTCCTCGGCCATCGCCCGGACGGCGTCGACCAGCCGCAGGTTGGCCGCGAACGCCTCCCCCGTGAACCGCGGGTGGTCCTTGCGGAAGTCGTCGTCGGCGAAGTCGTCGGGGCTGGTGATCGCGCCGGTGAGGAACCCGCGCCCCAGGGGCGAGAACGGGACCAGCCCGATGCCGTGCTCGCGGGCCACCGCCGCGACGCCGGAGGTCTCCAGGTCGCGGGTCCACAGCGACCACTCGCTCTGCAGCGCGGTGATCGGGTGCACCGCGGCGGCCCGCCGGACCGACTCGGCGGAGGCCTCCGACAGACCGAGGTACCGGACCTTCCCGGCCTGCACCAGCTCGGCCATGGCGCCGACGGTGTCCTCGATCGGCACGGTCGCGTCGACGCGGTGCTGGTAGTAGAGGTCGATGGTGTCCACGCCGAGCCGGCGCAGGCTGGCCTCGCAGCGGGCGCGCACGTTCTCCGGGCGGCCGTCGATCTGCATCCGGCCCTCGTCGTCGCGGGAGATGGAGAACTTGGTGGCCAGCTGCACGGCGTCGCGGCGCCCGCGCAGCGACTCCCCGACCAGCTCCTCGTTGTGCCCGTCGCCGTAGACGTCGGAGGTGTCCCAGAAGGTGGTGCCCAGCTCCAGGGCCCGGTCGAGGGTCGCCAGGGACTCCCCCCGGTCGGCGGCGCCGTAGGACTGGCTCATCCCCATGCAGCCCAGTCCCTGCGCCGACACCTCGAGCTCGCCCAGCATGCGTCGGTCGGTCATGACGCCATCCTGCCCAGCGCGTCCACCCGGGCGCGCTCGTCGTCGGTGAGGGCCCAGGACAGCACCTCGGCGTTGGCGGCGATCCGCTCCGGCGTGACCGACTTGGGGATGACGACGACGCCGTGGTCCAGGTGCCAGCGCAGCACGACCTGGGCGGGGGTGACCCCGTGCGCCTCGGCGACCTCGGCGAGCACCGGGTCGGCCAGGTCGGTGCTCTTGAAGGGGCTGTAGCCCTCCAGCACCACGCCGCGCTCGCGGTGGCCCTCGAGCACCTCGGGGTCGAACAGCGCCGGCGCCCAGCGCACCTGGTTGACCGCCGGCGTGACGCCGGTGGCCTCGGTGAGCTCGTCGAGCTGGGCCAGGGAGTAGTTGCTGACGCCGACGTCGCGGGCCTTCCCGGACTCCCGCGCGGCGACGAACTCCCGCCAGAGGCCCACCCCGGCGCCGCCGGGCGGCCAGTGCACCAGCCACAGGTCGACGGCGTCCACGCCGAGGGCGGCCAGCGACGCGTCGAGGGTGGGGCCGGCGGCGTCCGCCCGGTCCGGCGGCAGCTTGGTGGTCACGAAGACGTCCTCGCGCGCGACGCCGGACTCCGCCAGCGCCCGGCCGACCTCGGCCTCGTTGCGGTACATCGTCGCGGTGTCCAGGTGCCGGTACCCGGCATCGAGGGCGGCCCGGACGGCGTCGGTGCAGGCGCTGCCGGTGATCTGCCAGGTGCCGAACCCGAGCAGCGGCATCGCGCCGCCCCCGGGCAGCTGGGCGGTGGGCTGGTCCGTGGCTGGTGGCATGGCCGGTGACCTGCCCGCGACCGCACCGGATGACACGTGGGAAGGTCGCAGGTGACCGGAGGACCCCGGTTGCCCCGCTGCCCCTGCTGGAGGACCTCCCGTGCAGTACGCCGAGTCCGTCGTCGACCTGATCGGGAACACCCCGCTGGTCCGGCTGAACAAGGTCACCGCCCACCTCGGGCCCGACGCCCCGCTGGTGCTGGCCAAGGTCGAGTACGTCAACCCCGGCGGCTCGGTGAAGGACCGGATCGCCGTCCGGATGGTCGACGCGGCCGAGAAGTCGGGCGCGCTGCAGCCGGGCGGCACGATCGTGGAGCCCACCAGCGGCAACACCGGCGTCGGCCTGGCCATCGTCGCCCAGCAGCGCGGCTACCAGTGCATCTTCATCTGCCCGGACAAGGTCAGCGCGGACAAGATCAACGTGCTGCGGGCCTACGGCGCCGAGGTCGTGGTCTGCCCGACCGCGGTCGACCCGGCCGACCCCCGCTCGTACTACTCGGTGTCCGACCGGCTGGCCCGCGAGACCCCCGGCGGCTGGAAGCCCGACCAGTACTCCAACCCGGCCAACCCGCAGTCGCACTACGAGACCACCGGCCCCGAGATCTGGGCGCAGACCGACGGCCGGGTCACCCACTTCGTCACCGGGGCGGGCACCGGCGGCACGATCTCCGGCGTCGGGCGCTACCTCAAGGAGGCCTCGGGCGGGACGGTGCAGGTCATCGGGGCCGACCCCGAGGGCTCGGTGTACTCCGGCGGCACCGGGCGGCCCTACCTGGTCGAGGGCGTCGGCGAGGACTTCTGGCCCACCACCTACGACCAGACGGTGGCCGACGAGATCGTCGCGGTCAGCGACGGCGACTCCTTCGCGATGACCCGCCGGCTGGCCCGCGAGGAGGGCCTGCTGGTCGGCGGCTCCTGCGGGATGGCGGTCGTCGCGGCGCTGCGGGTCGCCGAGCGGCTGACCAAGGACGACGTCCTGGTGGTGCTGCTGCCCGACAGCGGCCGCGGCTACCTGAAGAAGATCTTCGACGACGAGTGGATGGCCGACTACGGCTTCGTCGAGGCCGCCGACGGCGAGACGGTGGGCGAGCTGCTGCGCGGCAAGTCCGGCTCCGACGGGCTGCCCGCGCTGGTGCACACCCACCCCACCGAGACCGTGCGCGAGGCGATCGACATCCTGCGCGAGTACGGCGTCAGCCAGATGCCGGTCGTGCGCGCCGAGCCGCCGGTGACCGCCGGCGAGGTGGTCGGGTCGGTCGCGGAGAAGACCCTGCTGGACAAGCTGTTCTCCGGCGCCGCGTCGCTGTCGGACACCCTGGAGAAGCACATGAGCGCACCCCTGCCGATCATCGGCTCCGGCGAGGCGGTGTCGGCCGCGGTCGCCGCGCTCGGCGACGCCGACGCGCTGCTGGTGCACGAGGACGGCAAGCCGGCCGGCGTCGTGACGCGGCAGGACGTCCTCGGCCACCTCGCCGGCATCCCCGCAGGCAGCACGGCGGGGGTGCAGGCGTGAGCGGCTTCAACACCCGGGCGATCCACGACGGCCAGGAGCCCGACCCGACGACCGGAGCCGTCGCCGTCCCGCTGCACCTGACCAGCACCTACAAGCAGGACGGCGTCGGCGGGCTGCGCAACGGCTACGAGTACAGCCGCAGCGCCAACCCGACCCGCACCGCGCTGCAGGAGGCGCTGGCCTCGCTGGAGCAGGGCGCCGCCGGGCTGGCGTTCGCCTCGGGGCTGGCCGCCGAGGACGCGCTGCTGCGCACGGTGCTCGACCCGGGTGACCACCTGGTCATCCCGATCGACGCCTACGGGGGCACGTTCCGGCTGATCAGCAAGGTGCTGCAGCGGTGGGGGGTCGAGCACACCCCGGTCGACCTGTCCGACCTCGACGCCGTGCGCGCGGCCTTCCGGCCCACCACCAAGCTCGTCTGGTGCGAGACGCCCACCAACCCGCTGCTGGGCATCGCCGACATCGCCGCGCTGGCGCAGCTGGCGCACGAGCACGGTGCACTGCTCGCGGTGGACAACACCTTCGCCTCGCCCTACCTGCAGCAGCCGCTGACCCTGGGCGCCGACGTCGTGGTGCACTCCACGACCAAGTACCTGGGCGGGCACTCCGACGTCGTCGGCGGTGCGCTGGTCGCCGGCACCGCCGAGCTGGGTGAGCGGCTGGCGTTCCACCAGAACGCGATGGGGGCCGTCGCCGGGCCGTTCGACGCCTGGCTGGTGCTGCGCGGCATCAAGACCCTGGGCGTGCGGATGGACCGGCACCAGGCCAACGCGACGAAGGTCGCGGAGTTCCTGGTCGAGCACCCCGCCGTGTCGACGGTGCTCTACCCGGGCCTGCCCACCCACCCCGGCCACGAGGTGGCGGCCCGGCAGATGTCGGGCCCCGGCGGCATGCTGTCCTTCCGGCTGCGGGCCGGCGAGGAGGCGGCGCTGGCCGTGTGCGAGCGGGCGCAGGTGTTCACCCTCGCCGAGTCCCTCGGCGGCGTGGAGTCCCTCGTCGAGCACCCGCACCGGATGACGCACGCCTCGGTGGCCGGCAGCGCGCTGGAGGTGCCCGCCGACCTGGTGCGGCTGTCCGTCGGGATCGAGGACGTCGAGGACCTGCTGGCCGACCTGGACCGGATGCTGGCTGGCTGAGCGCGCCGGGGCCTCGTCAGCGGCCCCGGCGTGCCGTACCGTTCGCCTGCCGAAGCCGCCCACCGAGGGAGCCCGATGACCGCCGCACCCCGGCTCGTCGACGCGCAGACCAGCGAGCCCACCGAGTACGTCCGGGCCCTGGACCGCGGGCTGGCCGTCATCCGGGCCTTCGACCGCGACCACCCCCGCCGCACGCTGGCCGAGGTCGCCCGGGCCGTGGGCCTGGCCCCGGCGACCGCGCGCCGGCTGCTGCACACCCTGCAGGCGCAGGACTACGTCAGCACCGACGGGCAGACGTGGGTCCTGCGCCCCCGGGTGCTCGAGCTCGGGCAGGCCTACCTGGCGACCACCACGGTGTGGGACGTCGTCCGGGACCGGCTGGCCCGCCTCGCCGCCGAGGTCGAGGAGACCGCGTCCGCGGGGGTGCTCGAGGGCACCGACGTGCTCTACACGGTGCGCGTGCCCTACCGCCGCATCATGAGCATGAACGTGGAGGTCGGCACCCGGATCCCGGCGTTCGCCTCCTCCATGGGCCGGGTGCTGCTGGCGGCCCTGCCCCCCGCCGAGCTCGACGCCGTGCTGGCCGCCGCCGACCTCGCCCCGATCACCCCGCAGACGGTGACCACCCCGGCGGCGCTGCGCGCGGTGGTCGACCAGGTGCGGGAGTCCGGCGTCTGCGTGCTGGAGCAGGAGCTGGAGGCCGGGGTGCAGTGCGTGGCCGCCCCGGTGCACGGTGCCGACGGCTCGGTCGTCGCGGCGGTCACCGTCTCCTCGCACACCACCCGGGTCTCCCCCGCCGAGCTGCGCAGCCGGCTGCGGCCGGCCCTCCTGCAGGCCGCCGCGGACATCACCGAGGACCTGCGCCACCGGGGGTGACCGGGCTGGACGGCCGCGCCGGGCGGTGAGATGGTTGAACGTATGACCATCGACCTGGACACCATCGAGTCGACCCGCGCGCGGCTGCGGGAGACCTACCTGCGACCCGCGGCCGACCGGCCGGCGTCCACCGCCCGCGGGCTGCACCACACCGCGCTGATCAGCAGCGACGTCGAGGCCACCATCGCCTTCTACCAGGGCGTGCTCGGCTTCCCGCTGACCGAGCTGATCGACAACCGCGACTACCCCGGCAGCACGCACTTCTTCTTCGACATCGGCCACCAGAACCTGCTGGCCTTCTTCGACTTCCCGGGGCTGGACGTCGGCCCCTACGCCGAGGTGCTCGGCGGGCTGCACCACGTCGCGATCAGCGTGGAGCCGGCCCGCTGGGAGGCGCTGGTGGAGAGGCTGACCGAGGCCGGCGTCGAGCACGTCGTGCACTCGGGGGTCTCGGTCTACTTCCGCGACCCCGACGGCGCACGCATCGAGCTCATCGCCGACCCGCTGGGCGAGATGTACGGGGAACACGTCCTCTGAGCGGACGGTTGGTCGGCGCGTGACCCAGGCACCCCGCCCCGGCCCGGCGCTGCGCGTCTCGGTCCCGACCCTGTCGCCGTCCTCGAGGCTCTACATGGGCACCGAGGCCGGCGGCTCCGCCCTCCTGCTGGTCGGCACCCTGCTGGCACTGGCCTGGGCGAACTCGCCGTGGGCGGGCGGCTACGAGTCCTTCTGGTCGACCACGGCGAGCCTGGGCGTCGGCGACGCCGTCCTGTCGATGGACCTGCGGCACTGGGTCAACGACGGCGCGATGGCGCTGTTCTTCCTCGTCGTCGGCCTGGAGATCACCCGCGAGGTGGCCACCGGCGAGCTGCGCGACCGGCGCACCGTGGCCGCCCCCGCCCTCGGCGCGCTGGGCGGCCTGGCGGTCCCGGCCCTGGTCTACCTGGCGTTCAACCCCTCCGGCGAGGCGGCGTCGGGCTGGGGCATCGTGATGAGCACCGACACCGCCTTCGTGCTCGGCGTCCTGGCGCTGTTCGGCCCGCGCTGCCCCGACCGGCTGCGGCTGTTCCTGCTGACGCTGGCCATCGTCGACGACATCGGCGCGATCACCGTGATGGCGCTGTTCTACTCCGACGAGATCGTGCTGCCGGCGCTGGCCGTCGCCGGGGTGCTGGTGCTGGTCCTGCTGCTGCTGCGCTGGCTGGGCGTGTGGACGCTGACCCCCTACGTGCTCACCGGCATCGCGCTGTGGCTCGCCGTCCACGAGTCGGGCGTGCACGCCACGCTGGCCGGCGTCCTGGTCGGCCTGCTGCTGCCCGCCCGACCACCCAGCCGCCGCGAGATCGACCGGACGGCGGCCTTCGGCCGGGCCCTGCGCGAGGACCCCGACGCCGCCAAGGCCCGCACCACCAAGCTGGCCGTCGCCTCCACCGTCCCGGCCAACGCCCGGCTGCAGGAGTCGCTGCACCGGTACACGGCCTACCTGGTGGTGCCGGTGTTCGGGCTGGCCAACGCCGGGGTCGTGCTGGACGGGGAGACCCTGCGGGCCGCGGCGACGTCCACCGTCACGCTCGGGGTGGCGGTGGCGCTCGTGGTCGGCAACGCCGTCGGCATCACGCTCGGTGCGTTCGTCGCCCTGCGCACCGGGTGGGGCGTGCTGCCCGGCGGGGTCCGCTGGTCGCACCTCATGGCCGGCGCCACCCTGGCGGGGATCGGCTTCACCATCTCGCTGTTCATCACCGACCTGGCCTTCGACGACGAGCTGCTGCGCGAGCAGGCCAAGATCGGGATCCTGCTGGGGTCACTGACCGCAGCGGTCCTCGGCACCCTGCTGCTGCGCACCCTCGGCGAGCGTTTCCCGCTGTGCTCGCCGGCGTCCGAGGAACCCCCGGCGCTGCCCCCGCGCCCCTGGCTCCAGCCCGGCGTCCGCGCCTGACGGGGTCGCCGCCGCGCCGATCGCGCGGCGCAGCGCGGCCAGGTCGGGCCGGCCGCTGAACAGCTGGCGCTCCACGAAGACCGTCGGGGTGCCCGGCACCTCCAGGGCCACCCCGGTGGCGAAGTCGGCCTCGACCTTGTCGCCGTAGGGCTGCGCCGCCTCCCCCACCACCCGGGCGGGGTCCAGGCCCAGCTGCTCGGCGTAGCCCACCAGGTCGGCGTCGGCGAGCCGGTCCTGGTGGCCGAACAGCAGGTCGTGCATCTCCCAGAACCGGCCCTGCTCGGCCGCGGCCTCGGCGGCCAGGGCGGCGGTCAGCGCGTACGGGTGCACCTCGTGCAGCGGCCAGTGCCGGAACACCAGCCGGACCCCGCCGCCGGACCCGTCGACCAGCGCCTTGAGCACCGGGGCGGCGGCGGCGCAGTACGGGCACTCGAAGTCGCCGTACTCCAGCACGGTCACCCCCGCGGCGGGGTCGCCGTAGACGTGGTCGTCGGGCCGGACGACGAACGGGTCGCTGCTCATGGCCGCCGCAACGCCGGCCCCGGTCAGCGGCTTCCCGTGCGGTACCCGGTCGGGAAGAGCTCCACCCGGCCGCGGGTGAGGCCCCACAGGCCGCGCGGCGCCAGCAGGGTCACCGCGATCGCCACGACGCCGACCACCACCAGGTACCAGTTGCCCAGGTCGGCGAGGGAGTCCTGCAGCGCGTAGAAGACCAGCGCCCCGATGATCGGGCCCTCGATGGTGCCGATGCCGCCGATCACCACGATGAAGATCATCATCGCGGAGTAGTCGACGGAGAAGGCCGAGCCCGGCTGCACGCGCAGGGTGTTGGCCACGACCATCGCCCCGGCCAGGCCGCAGCCGGCGGCCGCGGCCACGTAGACCAGCCGCTTCGCCCGGGTCACGGCCACGCCGAGCGACCCGGCGGCGGTGGGCTCGTCGCGGATGGCGGTGAGCGCCAGGCCCAGCCGCGAGCGCATGAGCAGGTACACCCCGCCGACCACGAGGACGACGATGCCCAACGACATCCAGTAGACGTAGGCGATCCGGTAGGTGGGCTCCAGGCCGGCGAAGCCGGTCAGCGAGGCGCCCGAGCCGGCGCCCAGGGCGTCGACCTGGGTGACCAGCAGCCGGACGACCTCCGCGATCACCCAGGTGCCGATGGCGAAGTAGCCCCCGGCCAGCCGGAAGGCCAGGTAGGAGATCGGCCAGGCGACCACCGCGCAGACCACGGCGGCGACCGGGACGGCGAGGAAGGGGTCCACGCCGACGGTGGAGGCCAGGTACACCAGCCCGTAGCCGCCGATGCCGATGTAGGCCTGCTGGCCGATGGACACCATGCCGCCGTAGCCGGCCAGCAGGTTCCACATGGTGCCGAGCACGACCAGGCTGAACAGCCCGACCAGCTGCACCTGGGTGCCGCGGGTGGTGAGCAGCGGCAGGTAGCCGAGCACCGCGACCACCACCACGGCCAGCCCGGCGCCGGCCCAGGCCGCCCGCCCGCCGCGGCGGACCCGGACGGCGGCCGGCCGCTGCGCGACGGCGGTCACGCGGTCACCGCCGAGGGCAGCAGGCCGCGCGGGCGGGTGGCCAGCACGACCAGGAACACCACGTGCCCGGCGAGCACCCCGTACGCGGGGTCGACCGCGGCCCCCACCGCCTGCGCGACGCCGAGCACCACCCCGCCCAGCAGGGTGCCCCACAGCGACCCGAGCCCACCGATGACCACGGCCTCGAAGGCGAAGATCAGGGTGGTGCCGCCCGCGGCCGGGTCGAAGGTGCTGCGGGCACCGAGGAAGACGCCCGCGATCGCGACCGTCGCCAGCGCGATCGCGGTCGCCACCCCGTAGAGGTGCCGTCCGTCGATCCCCATGAGCGCCGCGGCGTCCCGGTCGTCGCTGGTGGCGCGCATCGCCCGACCGGTGGCCGTGCGGGCCAGGAACTGCCCGATGGCGGCGATGACCACCACGCCGGTGACCGCGGCCAGCAGGGGGAAGACCCCGACCGCCAGCCCGTCGGTGACCGGGATGCTCGCCGTGCCCAGCGACCCGAGGTCCAGCCGGCGGCTGTCGGCGGAGAACGCCTCCAGCAGCGCGTTCTGCAGCACCACCGCCAACCCGAACGTGACCAGCAGCGGGGCGAGCTCGCCGCCGCCGAGGGCCCGGTTGAGCAGCCCGCGCTGCAGTCCGTACCCGACCGCCGCCATGACCGGCACGACGACCAGCAGCGCCAGGAACGGGTGCAGGCCGAGGGTGTCCCCCAGCACGTAGGCGCCGAAGGCGGCGAGCACCGCCAGCACGCCGTGGGCGAGGTTCACGATCCGCATGACCCCGAAGACCAGGGACAGCCCGGCCGCGACCAGCGCGTAGAGGCCGCCGAGCAGGATGCCCTGCACGACGGCGTTGACCCAGCTCATGCATCCACCCCGAAGTAGGCCGCCGACAGCGCGGCGGTGTCGACCCGGTCCGCCGGGCCCTCCAGCACGGTCCGGCCCTCCAGCAGGCACTGCACCCGGTCGGCGACGGCGAGCGCCTGGTGCACGTCCTGCTCCACCACCAGCACGGTGGTGCCCTGGGCGGTGATCTGCGGCAGCGCCGCGTACAGCTGGGCGACCACCACCGGCGCCAGGCCGAGGGACACCTCGTCCAGCAGCAGCAGCCGGGGGTTGGCCATCAGCGCCCGGCCGATCGCCACCGCCTGCTGCTCACCGCCGGACAGGTTGGCCGCCGAGCGGGCGCGCCGCTCCGCGACCAGCGGGAACAGCGCGTAGACCGCGTCCAGGGCCCAGGGTCCTGGACGCCTGCTGTGCGCACCGACCAGCAGGTTCTCCTCGACGGTCAGGCTCGGGAACAGCCGCCGGCCCTCCGGGCTCATGGCGATGCCCCGGCCGACCCGGCGGTGCGCGGGCACCCCGGACAGGCTCGCGCCGTCCAGCCGGACATCGCCGCGCCGGGGCCGGACGACGCCCGCGACGGTCTTGAGCAGGGTGGACTTGCCCGCCCCGTTCGCGCCGATGACGGCCAGCGTCTCGCCCTCGGCCACGGTGACCGACAGGCCGAACAAGGCCTGCGCGTCGCCGTAGGAGACGTCGACGGCGTCGACCTCGAGCAGCGCGCTCACGCCGTCTCCCCCAGCTCGGGTTCGTCGCCGGCGATGGTGGAACCGAGGTAGACCTCGACCACCCGCGGGTCGGCCAGCACCGCCCGCGGCTCCCCGACCGCCAGGACCTCGCCGTAGGTCAGGCACATCAGCCGGGTGACCACGGCGACCAGCGCGTGCACCACGTGCTCGATCCAGACCACGGCGACGCCCTCGCGGACCAGCTGCTGGATGGTCTCGACCAGGGCCGGCACCTCGGCCTCGGTGAGCCCCCCGGCGATCTCGTCGAGCAGGACCACCCGCGGGTCGGTGGCCAGGGCCCGGGCCAGCTCCAGGCGCTTGCGGTCCAGCAGACGCAGCGACCCCGCCGGGGTGTCGGCGTGGTGGTCCAGCCCGGCGGTGACCAGCGCGGCGAAGGCGGCGTCGGCCGCCGCCCGGCTCCGCAGGCCCGCCCCGAAGGAGGCGGCCACCAGCGTGTTCTCGAAGACCGTCATCCCGCTGAAGGGACGGGGCACCTGGTAGCTGCGCCCGATGCCGCCCCGGCACCGGGCGGCGGCCCCGGTGCCGGTGACGTCCTGGCCGTCGAGCACGACCCGGCCGCCGTCCGGGGGCAGCGTCCCGGCGACCACGTTCAGCAGGGTGGACTTGCCGGCCCCGTTGGGGCCGACGATGCCCAGCGCCTCCCCCGGCGCGAGCGCGAACGACACGTCGTGCAGCACGGTGAGCGAGCCGAAGCGCTTGCCGACGCCGGTGACCTCCAGCAGCGGGGCGGTCATCAGCCCAGCGGCTCGACGGTGCCGGCGGTGGGGATCTCCGGGGCCTCGGAGTTGCTGACCACGACCAGGTCGAAGGGGTGCTCGCCGCCGTCGGAGGCCCGCCACTGACCGCCGACCAGCGGGGTCTTGGCCACGTTGGGCACCGGGCCCGACGTCCAGTCCAGGTCACCGGCGATGGTCGAGACCTGCAGCGAGGACAGCGCGTCCACCACGGCTTGCCCGTCGGTGCTGCCGGCCTCGGTCAGGGCGGCGACGGCCACCTCGAACAGGGCGTGCACGAAACCGATCGGCTGGGTCCACTGCCGGCCGGTCGCCTCCTCGTAGGCGTCGGCCAGCTCCTGGGCCGACTGGCCGGTGAGCGAGCTGGTGAACGGGTGCTGCGGGCTCCACCAGACCTCGGTGCACAGGCCGTCGGCGGAGTCGCCGATCGCCTCGACGGCCGAGGGGAACAGCAGCGCCTTGGCCACCGTCGCGATCCGCGGGGTGTACCCCTGCTGCTGCGCCTGCTGCCAGAAGGTGGCGAAGTCCGGCGGGATGGGCACGCCGAGCAGGATCTGGTCGTCGGCGGCCTGGAACGCCGAGATCTGCGCGCTGTAGTCCTGGGTGCCGTTCTCGTACAGACCGGGGTCGGTGATGCTGTAGCCGTTCTCCCCGACCACGCCGGGGAAGTCGGCCGACCAGGCGTTGCCGTCGGGGTCGTTGGGCCACAGGGCACCGGCCTGGCGGTTGGTGTCCACCTGGCTCCACATGTCCTGGTAGACCGCCTCGACGTCCTCCAGGCCCCAGAAGAAGTGGTAGGTCCAGTCGAAGCTGCTGCCCTCGGTGCCGCCGCGGCCGAAGAAGTAGGGCTGCCACGGCGCGGCCGTGGTGATGCAGGGGACGCCGTTGGCCTCGCACTGGTCGGCGACCGGGTTGACGGTGTCGGGCGTGGACGCGGCCAGCACGAGGTCCGCGCCGTCGTCGTTGATGAGCTCCGCGGTGACCTCGCCGGCCCGGACCGAGTCCGACTGGGTGTCCTTCACGACGATCTCCACGTCGTAGGAGGTCCCGCCGATCTCCAGCGGGTTGTCCGCGAAGTAGGCGGTCATCTGGTCCACCACGAAGCTGTCGGCCTCGCCGAAGGCGGCCAGCGGCCCGCTCTGCGGGGTCACGTAGCCGATGGTCAGCGTGTCCCCGCCGTCCCCGCCGTCCCCGTCGGCGGAGCCCAGGCCCCCTCCGCAGGCGGAGAGGGTCAGCAGGCCGGCGCCGGCCGCGGCGACCGCGCGGACGGCGGTCCGGGCCGGGCCCGGTCGGGAGGGGGTGCGACGGTGCACGAGGACTCCTGGGGATGGGAGGGGCTTCGCTGTGCGAACGGTTCTGCGCAGAGCGGAGGCAGTGAAGTACGACACGTCGCGCCGTGTCAATCAGCCGCCGCACCGCCGTTGCACAGCCGTGACCTTGACCACGCGCCCCGTTGACGCCGTCGGGACCGGGCGCTTCACTGGCGCCGATCGAGCCGTCCAGCGAAGGGCTGTTCGGCAGACGAACGGCCACCTGCCGTGGAGGAGCTCCCCGATGACGTCGCCCCACCCCACCACCGACGCCCCGCGGACGGTCGTCGAGACCGACGTCCTGGTCGTCGGCAGCGGCCCGGCCGGGTCGGCCGCGGCCCTGGCGCTGGCCACGTACGGGGTGCGCACCCTGGTGATCACCAAGTACGGCCGGCTGGCCGACACGCCCCGGGCGCACATCACCAACCAGCGGACGATGGAGGCGCTGCGCGACCTCGGCGTCGAGGAGGAGGTGGCCGCCCAGGCCGCCCCGCAGGAGCTGATGGGCAACCTCGTCTACTGCACGTCGCTGTCCGGCGAGGAGCTGGGGCGGCTGCACAGCTGGGGCACCCGCCCGGACCGGCTGGCCGACTACACCGCGGCCTCCCCCAGCCGCATCTGCGACATGCCGCAGGACCTGATGGAGCCGGTGCTGCTGCACAACGCCCAGTCCCGGGGCGCGAAGGTCCGGTTCGACACCGAGTACCTGTCGCTCACCCAGGACGACGACGGCGTCACCGTGCGGGTGCGCGACCGGGCCCGCGGCGACGAGTACGACATCCGCGCCCGCTACGTCGTGGGCGCCGACGGCGGCCGGTCCCAGATCGCCACCGACGTCGGCCTGCCGCTCGTGGGCCGGATGGGCGTCGGCGGCTCGATCAACATCGTCTTCGAGGCCGACCTGAGCCACCTGGTCGCCGACCGGCCCTCGGTCCTGTACTGGGTGCTGCAGCCCGGTGCCGACGTCGGCGGCATCGGCGCCGGCCTGGTCCGGATGGTCCGCCCGTGGCACCGGTGGCTGATCGTGTGGGGCTACGACATCGACGGCCCCGCCCCGGACCTCACCGAGGAGTACGCGCTGTCGATCGTCCGCAAGCTCGTCGGCGACGACGAGGTGCCGGTGCGCATCGAGTCCTCCTCGGCCTGGACGGTGAACCACCTGTACGCCGAGCAGTACTCGGCGGGGCGGGTGTTCTGCGCCGGCGACGCCGTGCACCGGCACCCGCCGTCGAACGGCCTGGGGTCCAACACCTCGATCCAGGACGCCTACAACCTGGCGTGGAAGCTCGCCGCGGTGGTCAAGGGCCAGGCCGGCCCGGGTCTGCTGGAGACCTACTCCGCCGAGCGGGCACCGGTGGGCAAGCAGATCGTGGACCGGGCGAACCAGTCGATCGGCGACACCGCGCGCATCTTCGACGCCCTGGGCCTGCTCGACGCCGCCGACCCCGAGCAGATGGTGGCGCACATGGCCGCCCGCAAGGAGGCGACCCCGGAGGCGGAGAAGCAGCGGGCCGCGCTCCGCGAGGCCATCGCGTTCAAGGACTACGAGTTCAACTGCCACGGCGTGGAGATGGACCAGCGCTACGCCTCGACCGCCGTCGTCCCCGACGGCACCCCGCCCGAGGAGCCCACCCGCGACCCGGAGCTGTACTCCCACCCCACCTCCCGGCCCGGCGCGAAGGTGCCGCACGCCTGGCTGACCGCCGACCACCGGCGCCAGGTCTCCACGCTGGACCTGGTCGGGCACGGCCGGTTCACCGTGCTCACCGGCATCGGCGGCGAGGGCTGGGTCGACGCCGCCGCGGCGGTCGGCGGGGAGCTCGGCCTGGAGGTGGCCAGCGCCGTCGTCGGACCGGGCCGGGCCCACGACGACCTCTACGGCGACTGGGCCCGGGTGCGCGGCACCTCCGACGGCGGCGCCCTGCTGGTGCGCCCGGACGGCTACGTCGCCGCCCGCTGGGCCGGCCCGGTCGACGACGCGACCGGCGCCCTGGGCGCCGCCCTGCGCACCGTGCTGGACCGGGCATGAGCGCCGAGCTGTTCAGCGAGGAGCGCTCGGCCGAGGTGGTCGCGGCGGCCTTCGCCGGCACCCCGGACCCGCGGCTGCGGCAGGTGATGACGTCGCTGGTGCGCCACCTGCACGACTTCGTCAAGGACGTCGAGCTGACCGAGGCCGAGTGGGAGGCCGCGATCGGGTTCCTCACCGAGACCGGCCAGACCTGCACCCCGACCCGGCAGGAGTTCATCCTGCTGTCCGACGTCCTCGGGGTGTCGATGCTGGTCGAGACCGTCAACCACCGCACCGGCGGCACGGCCACCGAGTCCACCGTGCTGGGCCCCTTCCACATGGTCGCCTCCCCGCCGCGGGAGCTCGGCGACGACATCGCCCTGGACGGCAAGGGCATCCCCTGCCTGGTGTCCGGCCAGGTCACCGGGCCCGACGGCGAGCCGCTGGCCGGGGCCACCGTGGACGTCTGGCAGACCAACGAGGACGGCTTCTACGACGTCCAGCAGCCCGACGTGCAGCCGGCGGGCAACCTGCGCGGGATCTTCACCACCGACGCCGAGGGCCGGTTCTGGTTCCGGTCGGTGGTGCCGCGCTACTACCCCATCCCCGACGACGGCCCGGTCGGCCGGCTGCTGGCGGCCACCGGCCGGCACCCCTACCGGCCCGCGCACCTGCACTTCATCGCCGCGGCGGAGGGCCACCGGCCGGTGACCACGCACGTGTTCGTCGCCGACAGCCCCTACCTGGACTCCGACGCCGTCTTCGGGGTGAAGGACTCCCTGGTGCGCGAGGTCCCCGAGGTCGACGACCCGCAGCGGGCCGCGCAGGTGGGACTGGCCAACCCCTTCCGCACGCTGACCTTCGACCTCTCGCTGCTGCGGTCATGAGGGCCTTCACCTACGCCGCGCTGCCGATGCGGGTCGTCTTCGGCCCGGGGTCGCTGGCCCGGCTGCCCGAGGAGGTCACCGCGGTCGGCCTGGACCGGGTGCTGGTGCTGTGCTCCCCCGAGCAGGCCGACCTCGGCGAGCGGGTGGCCGGGGTGCTCGGGGACCGGTGCGTCGGGGTGCTCCCCGGTGCCCGCATGCACGTGCCCGTCGAGGTCGCCCGGACCGCCCGCGACCGGGCCACCGAGCTGGGCGCCGACGGCTGCGTGGTCGTGGGCGGCGGCTCGGCGGTCGGGCTGGGCAAGGCCGTCGCCCTGGAGCACGGCCTGCCGGTGGTCGCCGTCCCCACCACCTACGCCGGGTCGGAGATGACCCCGGTGTGGGGCCTGACCGAGGACGGCACCAAGCGCACCGGCCGGGACCGCCGGGTGCTGCCGGTGTCGGTGGTCTACGACGCCGAGCTGACCACCACCCTGCCGGTGGGCATGACCGTCACCAGCGGCATGAACGCCGTAGCGCACGCCGTCGAGGGCCTCTACGCCCCCGACGCCAGCCCGGTCGTCTCGCTGATGGCCGCGGAGGGTGCCCGGGCGCTGGTCGACGCCCTGCCCCGGCTCGTCGCCGCCCCCACCGACCTCGAGGCCCGCGGCGACGCCCAGTACGGCGCCTGGTTGTGCGGTGCGGTGCTCGGGGCGACCACGATGGGGCTGCACCACAAGCTGTGCCACGCCCTCGGCGGCACCCTGGACCTGCCGCACGCGCCCACGCACACCGTCGTCCTGCCGCACGCCCTGGCCCACAACGCCCCGGCCGCCCCGGACGCCGTCGCCGCGCTGGGCCTGGGTCCCGACCCCGCACGCACGCTGTGGGAGCTCGCCGGTTCCCTCGGTGCGCCCCGGTCGCTGGCCGAGCTCGGCATGGCCGCCGGCGACGTCGACCGGATCGCCGACCAGGTGCTGGCCGCGCCCTACGCCAACCCCCGCGAGGTGACCCGCGACGGGCTGGTCGCCCTGCTGCGCCGGGCGCACGCGGGCGAGCCGCCGGCCGCCTGACACGACGAAGGCCCGGACTCCGAGGAGTCCGGGCCTTCGTAGTTGGTAGCGGGGACAGGATTTGAACCTGTGACCTCTGGGTTATGAGCCCAGCGAGCTACCGAGCTGCTCCACCCCGCGTCGCACGCAGAACACTACCCCGTCACCGGGGCGTCGTCGAACCGGGGGTCCGTGACGGTCGCCACCGTCGCGGCCGGGCCGGGGACGACGGAGGCCCGGTCCCTGTCGGGACCGGGCCTCCGGGTCGTAGCGGGGACAGGATTTGAACCTGTGACCTCTGGGTTATGAGCCCAGCGAGCTACCGAGCTGCTCCACCCCGCGTCGGTGGGACCACCCTACCCCGGGTGCGGCGGGCGGTCCCACCGGGGGTCACCCCGTCGGGCTGGCCGGCGCGCTGGACGCCGACGCCGAGGCCGAGGACTGCGCCGCCTCGAACGCCGCCGCCGCGCTGGCCAGCGCCGCCTGGGCGTTGCCGACCGCGGCGAAGTCCCCCGACCGCTGCGCGTCGGCGAGGTCCTGCAGCGCCTGCTGGATCGCCGCGACCGCCTGGGCGGTCGAGTCGTCCACCACCGTGCCGCCCCCGCCCCCCGTCGGCGGGGCCGTCGTGGTCGGTGCAGAGGTGGACGGCGGACTGGTGGTCTGGTCGCCACCGGTGTCGCCGTTGCTGGTGCCGCCGTCGGGTGCCGAGTCCCCCGCCCCGGCGCCGAACACCTGGTCGAGGCCCTGCGCGAGGGTGTCGCCGTACCCGATCCGGCCCTGGTAGTTGACGATCACCTTCTGCAGCAGCGGGAACCCGTTGTTGTCCTGGCTCTGCACGTACACCGGCTCGACGTAGAGCAGCCCGGCGTTGCCGATCGGGAGGGTGAGCAGGTTCCCGAACTGGACGGTGCTGCCCTGTCTCAGGATGTTCAGGTTCGAGGCCACCGTCTCGTTCGACGTCATCGCGTTCTGCACCTGGCTGGGCCCCTGGTAGGGGGTGTTGCCCGGTAGCCGCAGCACCTGCAGCTCCCCGTACGTCGCCGGGTCCGCCGAGGCCGAGATGAAGGCCGAGAGGTTCTCCCGGTTGAACGCGTTCAGCGCGCTGGTCAGCTGGAAGGTCGCCCCGGAGTCACCGGGCCGCTGGCTGAGGATGTAGTACGGCGGCTGCGCCTGGTCGGTGTTGCGCGTCGGGTCGCTGGGGATCTGCCACCGGTCGTTCTGGTTGTAGAAGTCCCCGGCGTCGCTGACGTGGTACCGGGTGAGGACGTCGCGCTGCAGCTTGAACAGGTCCTCCGGGTACCGGACGTGGCTGACCAGGTCGTCCGACATCTCCGACTTCGGCTTGATGATGCCGGGGAAGGCCTTCATGTAGGTCTGCAGCACCGGGTCCTGGTCGTCCCAGGCGTACAGCGTCACGGTGCCGTCGTAGGCGTCGACGGTGGCCTTCACCGAGTTGCGCACGTAGTTGAACGTCTCGTTCGGCAGCGCGGTCGTGCCGGTGCCGGTGAGCGCGTCGGTGGTGGCCTCCCCGAGCTCCATCTGCTCGGCGTAGGGGAACGCGTCCGAGGTGGTGTAGCCGTCGAGGATCCAGGTCACCCGGCCGCCGACGACCGCCGGGTAGGGGTCGCCGTCCACGGTCAGGAAGGGCGCGGCCTTCTCCACCCGGTCCAGCGGGTCGCGGACGTAGAGCACCCGCGAGTTGTCGTTGACCGCACCGGAGAGGATGAAGTTCCGCTCGCGGTAGTAGATGGCGAAGGTCAGCTGCCGGAAGAAGCTGCCGATCGACACCCCGCCCTCGCCGTCGTAGGTCGAGTTCACCTGGCCCTGGTCGTCGCCGCCGGACTCGGGCCGGTCGAACTCCCGCGGCGCCTCGCCGTCGGCCGCCCCGACGACCGAGTAGACGTCGGTGCCGTTGTCGTTGAGCAGCTCGCCGTAGTAGATGCGGGCCTGGTCCACCGGGATGTCACCGGTGGTCGGCAGGTCGCTGGCGCCGGTGAAGTTCGGCTGGCCGCCGTCGTTCTGGCCGGTCACGACCTGGTTGGCGGGGGCGGCGACGAAGCCGTTGCCGTGGGTGTAGACGGTGTGCCGGTTGATCCAGCTGCTCTGGTTGTCCGACAGGTTGGTCTGGTCGAGCTCGCGGGCGGCGACCACGTAGTCCTGCGTCACCCCGTCGACGGTGTACCGGTCGACGTCCAGCCGCTCCGGGAAGCCGTAGACGTTGCGGATCTGCTGCAGCGCGGTGAACGTCGGGGCGAGCACGTTCGGGTCCAGGAGCCGGATGTTCTCCACGGTCGGCGACCCGGCGAGCTCGGCGGCGGCCTGGGCGGCGTCGGCGTCGCTGGTCGAGCCGCCGGTCTGGTCCTGCGCGTAGTTCACGTAGTCGACGTCGGCGATGTCGTAGGCCTCGCGGGTCGCGTCGATCGCGCGGGCGATGTAGGGCGCCTCCCGCTCGTCGGGGGTCGGGCGGACCACGAACTGCTGCACGATCGCCGGGTAGGCCACGCCGATGACCAGCGAGGACAGCATGAGCAGCACCAGCGAGGCGGCCGGCAGCGCGAAGTTGCGGACGACGATGTTGGCGAAGAACGCGATGGCGCAGATGACCGCGACGAACACCAGGATGGTCTTGGCCGGCAGCAGGGCGTTGACGTCGGTGTAGCTGGCGCCGGTGAACACCCCGCCGCGGTCGGAGTAGACCGTGCCGTAGCGGTCCAGCCAGTAGGCGACCGCCTTGAGCGCGACGAAGACGCCCAGCAGCACCGACAGCTGCACCCGGGCCGCACCGGACAGCTTCTGGCCGGGGGTCTGCAGCCGCAGGCCACCGAAGACGTAGTGGGTCAGCAGCGACCCGATGAGCGCCAGGATGACGATCGCGAACCCGAAGCCCAGCGCCAGCCGGTAGAACGGGTAGTCGAACACGAAGAACGAGTTGTCCAGGCCGAACTGGGGGTCGACGGTGCCGAAGGGGGTGCTGTTGCGGAACTGCAGCCACGTCTCCCAGCTGCCCTGCGCGGTGAACCCGGCGAACAGGCCGAGGACGACGGCGACGGCGCTGAGCACCACGACCCGCCGGGGCTCCAGCGACTGGCGGTAGCGCTCCAGGTTCTGCTGCTCCAGGCTCATCGGCCGGAAGGTGGGCCGGAACCGGTAGGCCAGGTAGACCGACAGGGCCACCAGGCCCCCGGTGGCCACCCCGGCGACGGCGAACAGCAGCGCGCGGGTCTGCAGCTCGGTCCAGAAGACCTCGGTGTAGCCGGTCTCGTCGAACCACAGGTAGTCGACGTAGACGTTGGTCAGGGTGCCGATGACGGTGAACAGCACCAGCAGGACGGCGATGACGCCGATGACCAGCTTGGCGCGCCGGGACAGGGTCGGCACCGGCACGGGTGGCCGCATGGTCACGGGCGGGCTCCTTCGTTCGAGCGTTGGCGTCGTCCCGCTGCCGCCACGGCCGGGTGCACAGCACCCGGATCCGTCGCCGACAGCCGCCCGACAGGTGCGAGGGGCAACCTGGGCCGGGGACGACTGCTCAACTCGTGCGGTCGCCCCGGGGTTCCCGGGTCGGCGCCAAGCACACCACGGCTGCCCGGGAGGCCGCCGGTGTGGTCAGTCGCCGGACGTGCAGGGCGTCGGGGTACCGCCGTCGCGGAAGGTCTGCAGGGCGGTCAGGGCGTCCTCGAGCGTGGCCACCCGGGCCATCGGCAGGCCGGGCTGGGCGTTGGCCAACGCCTCCTGGCAGTTGTCCGCGGGCACCAGGAACAGCTCCGCGCCGATGTCGCGGGCGGCGATCATCTTGAGCGGGATGCCGCCGATCGGGCCGACCGTGCCGGCGGCGTCGATCGTGCCGGTGCCGGCGATGACCGCGCCCTGGGTCAGGTCGGTGTCGCCGACGAGGTCGATGATCCCCAGCGTCAGCATCAGGCCGGCCGAGGGCCCGCCGACGTCGTCGACCCGGATGGACACCGTGAACGGCGCGGACGGCGTCTGCAGCACCCCGATGCCGAGGAAGGAGCCCGGGCGGCTGTCGTTGGACGTCGTGGTGACGGTGGTCGAGCCCGCCTGGCCCAGCCGGGTGTAGTCCACGGTCACCGCGGTGCCGGCCGGGATGGCGGTCAGCACCGAGTCCAGGGTGTCGGTGTCCGGGGTCGGCGACCCGTCGACCGCCTCGACCGCGTCGCCGACCTCCAGCTGACCGGCCGACGGCGACCCGTCGGCCACCGACTGCACGACCACCTTGTCCGGGTAGCCGAGCTCGCCCAGCGCGGCGGCGTTGGCCGACTGCTCCGAGGTCAGGAAGGCCTGCCGGTTCTGCTGCTGGGTCTCCTCGACGGTGCGGTCGGGCGGGTACACGGTGTCGCGGGGCACCACCGACACCTCGTCGGAGAACCAGCCCTGCACCGCCCCGACCAGCGTCAGCGGACGCTGCGGCACCCCGACCGTGGTCAGGTTGAGGTTGCCGCTGACGTCGTTGCGGTCGCGGCCGGCCACGCTGATGATCGGCTCGCCGTCGAGGTCGCCGAGGGTGTTGTAGGTGGGGCCGGGCACCTGCGCCACGTAGGGCACCGGCACGAGCGTGCCCACCAGCCCGAACCCCAGCAGGAGCACCACACCCGCCACCAGGACGGTCACACGACGGCTCACGGGGGCCGACAGTAGGTGACGGGCCCGCCCCCGGCCCGGGCATCGGTGCCCGCGCTGTGTTCACCCAGGGCTTGCTGTGCGGCCCTCCCGGGCCGCCCGGCGCGGCTACCGTGGTGACCATGAGCGACCTCCCCTTCGGTTTCGGACCCGCCGACCGCGACCCGCAGCGGCGTGACCAGGGCGGCGGTGGCCAGGACCCGGCCGACCCGTTCGGCTTCGGCGCGCTGTTCGGCGGTGCCGGGGGCGGGTCGCCGGAGGACCTGCTGGGCAAGATGCCGTTGTTCGCCGAGCTGCAGAAGCTGATGACCTGGTCCGGGGGGCCGGTCAACTGGGACCTCGCCCGGCAGGGCGCGATCAGCCAGCTGGCCGCCGGGCACCAGCCCACCTCGGCCGCCGAGCAGGCCCAGGTCGCCGAGGCGCTGCGGCTGGCCGACCTGTGGCTGGACCAGGTCACCGAGCTGCCGTCGGGCATCGAGCGCACCGTCGCCTGGTCGCGGGTGGACTGGCTGGAGCAGACGCTGCCCGCCTGGGGCGCGCTGGTCGACCCGCTGGCCGAGCGGGTGGTCGCGGCGATGACGTCCGCGCTGCCGGCCGAGGCCGCCGCGATGGCCGGGCCGCTGTCGGGGGTCATGGGCCGCATGGGCGGGGTCATGTTCGGCGCCCAGGTCGGCCAGGCGCTGGGCAAGCTGGCCGACGAGGTCGTCACCAGCACCGACGTGGGCCTGCCGCTGGCGCCGGCGGGGACCGCCGCGCTCGTGCCGCAGAACGTCGACGCCTTCCGCGAGGGCCTGGACCGCCCGGCCGAGGAGGTGCGGCTGTTCCTGGCCCTGCGCGAGGCCGCCCACCACCGGCTGTTCGCGCACGTGCCGTGGCTGCGCCAGCAGCTCACCGACGCCGTGCACGCCTACGCCCGCGGCATCCACGTCGACGCCGACGCCATCCAGCGCGGTCTCGAGGACGCGATGGGCGGCATGGAGGGCGGCTTCGACCCGCAGGACCCCGACAAGCTGCAGCAGCTGCTGGGCAGCGGGGTGCTGGAGCCGGCCGAGACGCCGGAGCAGAAGTCCGCGCTGCGCCGCCTGGAGACGCTGCTGGCCCTGGTCGAGGGCTGGGTCGACGTCGTGGTCGCGGAGGCCGCGGGGCAGCGGCTGCCCGGCCACGGGGCCCTGGCCGAGACGATGCGCCGCCGCCGGGCCTCCGGCGGGCCGGCCGAGCAGACCTTCGCCACGCTCGTCGGGCTGGAGCTGCGGCCGCGCCGGTTGCGCGACGCCGCCGCGGTCTGGGGCGCGATGGCCGCCCAGCACGGGACGGAGGCCCGCGACCAGCTGTGGTCGCACCCGGACCTGCTGCCCACCGCCGACGACCTGGACGAGCCGCTGGACTTCGTCGGCCGGCAGGGCCGCCGGTCCGAGGAGGAGGACGAGTTCGACCGGCTGACCGCCGGCCTGGACCTCTCGGGCGACGCGTCCGGCGACGGGCCCGCGCCGGAGGAGGAGGGGCCGGACGGCGACCGGGACGGCCGGGGCCCGCAGGTCGGCTGACCGCCCCCGGTCAGCCGACGGAGCCGGCCTCGACCGCCTCGAGGTAGCCCAGCGCGCGCTCGGCCTTCGGGTAGCGCTCCACCAGCGCCCAGAAGGCCTGGTCGTGCGCGGGCCGGTGCAGGTGCGCGAGCTCGTGGACCAGCACGTAGTCCACGACGTACTCGGGCATCGCCCGCAGCCGGCTGGACAGCCGGATGGTGCGGTCGGCCGGGGTGCAGGAGCCCCAGCGCCGGTTCTGGTTGTCCACCCAGCGCACGCTGGCCGGCAGCACCCCGTCGAGGTAGGCGGTGGACAGGGCGCGGGCGCGGACCATCAGCTCCTCGTCCCCGCCCAGCGCGCGCCGGCCCCGGCGCTCCCGGGTCTCCAGCTTGGCGACCATGCGGTCCACCCAGGTGCGCTCCTCCGACCGGCTGAACGACGCCGGGATGAGCACCACCGTGCGTCCGTCCTGCCGGTAGGCGGTCACCGTGCGGCGGCGCCGGGCGCTGCGCCGGACCTCGACCGGTTCCGGGGTCGGACAGGGGCTGGACGTGGACGGCACGCACGCACCGTAGCGACCGACGCCGGCACCGCCCACCCCGCCGACACCCGGTCGGGTGCAGGTCCACACCGTCGGTGGACAGCGGCCGCCGTCCACACCCGTCCGGGTCGCGGGCCGGCCCCGGCCGGGCGGCCCACCGGCGGATCGGGGGACGGGGTGGGCACCGCCGCGGTCGGCCCGTCCCCGGTCCGTGCACAGCGCCACGCCGAGCGCTCAACACGTGCTCCACACCCTTGTCCACAGGTTGTGGAGCACCGCGCGGCGACTGCCGCCCCCGGTGCGACGCTGCCGGGCGTGACCGACAGCGACCGGCCCCTGCTGCTCCCCGGCACCCCCGTGCTGCGGGTCGACCCGGTGACCGTCCGGGTCGGCGGGACCGACGGCGACCCGGGCGTGCAGCTCGGCCCGCTGCCGGCCGGTGCGGCGGGCGCGGTCGCCGACCTCGTCCGCGGTCTGGACGGCGCTCGCACCACCCGGTCGGTGCTGGCCGGGGCGGTGGCCGCCGAGCTCGACCCCGGCGTCGTCGAGGACCTGCTCACCGGTCTGCGCGCGGGCGGGCGGCTGGTCGACCTGGCCTCGGCCGACCTCCTGGCCACCTCCGCCACGCCGGCGGCCCGCTCGCGCACCGCTGCCGAGGTGGCCGCCGCGGTGGGCGCCGGCGGTGCCGGGGCGTGGGCCCGGCGCCGCACGGCCGCCGTCGTGGTCGACGGCGCCACCCGCGTGGGCGTGCCGCTGGCCGCCCTGCTGGCCGCCAGCGGCGTGGGCCGGGTGCACGTGCGCGACCGCGGTGCCGCCGGCGCGGCCGACACGGTGGTCGGCGGGCTGTGCGCGGCCGACGAGGGGCGCCCGCGCACCCTGGCCGCCGCCGACGCCGTCCGGCGGGCCGTGCCCGAGGTCGACCTGCGGCCGCTGCCGGCGGGCACCGCGCCCGACCTGCTGGTGCTCACCCGGCCCTGGGCGGCCCTGGACCCGGTGCCGGTGCACGGGGAGCGCGGTCCGCACCTGGTGGCCACGGTCCGCGGGCAGGTGGGGGTGGTCGGACCGCTCGTCGTCCCCGGGCGCACCGCCTGCCTGCGCTGCGCCCAGCTGCACCGCACCGACGCCGACCCGGGCTGGCCGGCGCTGGCCGCCCAGCTGCACGCGCCCCCCGACCACGCCGTCGGCGGCGGCACGGCGCTGTGCCTGGCCACCGCGCTCACCGCCCTGGGCCAGGTGTTGGCCCACCTGGACGGGTCCGCGGCACCGGCGGCGCTGGAGGCCACCCTCGAGCTGCGCGCGCCGGACCTGCTGCCCAGCCGGCGGCGCTGGCCACCGCACCCGGCCTGCGGCTGCCGGCCGGGCACCGGCCCGGCGGGGCACCCGGGGTCGTCCCGGCGCGCGGGCGCGCGACCAGGGACACTGGGGCCGTGACCGACGACGGACGGGTGATCCCCCGCGGCAGCGTGTCGCGCACCGCCCGGCTGGCCTCGCTGCCGCTGGGTGCGGCGGGCCGGGCCACGATCGGGCTGGGCCGGCGGTTGTCGGGGCAGTCCGCCGAGCAGGTGTCGGCGGACCTGCAGCAGCGCACCGCCGAGCAGCTGTTCGCCGTCCTGGGCCAGCTCAAGGGCGGCGCCATGAAGCTCGGGCAGACGCTGTCGGTGTTCGAGGCCGCCGTCCCCGAGGAGCTCGCCGCCCCCTACCGCGAGGCCCTCGTCAAGCTGCAGGAGGAGGCCCCGCCGATGCCGGTCCGCACCGTGCACGCGGTGCTGGCCCAACAGCTGGGCGGTACCTGGCGCACGCGGTTCGCCGACTTCGACGACACCCCCGCCGCCGCGGCGAGCATCGGCCAGGTGCACCGCGCGACCTGGCGCGACGGCCGCGACGTGGCGGTCAAGATCCAGTACCCGGGTGCCGGGGCCGCCCTGATGGCCGACCTCAACCAGCTGGCCCGCTTCGCCCGGATGTTCGCGGTGCTCTTCCCGGGCATGGACGTCAAGCCGCTCATCACCGAGCTCAAGGCGCGGGTCGCCGAGGAGCTGGACTACGCGATGGAGGCCGACTCCCAGCGCGCCTTCGCCGCCGCCTACGCCGGGGACGAGCAGATCGCCGTCCCGCGGATCGTGGCCAGCGCGCCCAAGGTCATCGTCTCGGAGTGGATGGAGGGCACCCCGCTCTCGAGGATCATCGCGTCGGGCACCAGGGAGCAGCGCGACCGGGCGGGCCTGCTGCTGTCCACCCTGCACTTCTCCGGGCCGCGCCGCTCGGGCCTGCTGCACGCCGACCCGCACCCGGGGAACTTCCGGCTGCTGCCCGACGGCCGCTTCGGCGTCATCGACTTCGGTGCGGTGGCGCGGCTGCCCGACGGCTACCCCGAGCCGATCGGCCGGCTGGTGCGCTGGGCGCTGGAGGGCCGGGCCGACGACGTGCTGGCGGACCTGCGCACGGAGGGCTTCGTCAAGCCGTCGGTCGAGGTCGACGCGCAGGCGGTGCTGGACTACCTGCTGCCCCTGCTGGAGCCGGTGGCGCGCGACCGGTTCCACTTCACCCGGTCCTGGATGCAGGACCAGGCCAACCGCATCGGCGACCCGCGCAGCGAGGCCAGCCGGCTCGGCCGGCAGCTGAACCTGCCGCCGGCCTACCTGCTGATCCACCGGGTGACCATCGGGTCCATCGGGGTGCTGTGCCAGCTCGACGCCGAGGCCGACTTCCGCTCGGTCATCACCCGCTGGCTGCCCGGCTTCGCCGACTGACCGCCCGGCCCCCGACGGTGATCAGGTGACCTGGTCCAGGTGCGGCCACCCGCACCGACGTCGGTGTGGTCGGCCGGACAGTGATCAGGTCACCTGATCACTGTCCGGCCTGATCACTGTCCGGCCTGATCACCGGACGGCGGCGCTGGCCCGGGCGGCGCGCCGGGACGCCCGCTCGGCGCGCCGGGCCCAGCGCCGGGCGGCCAGCACCCGGCGGGCGCGGGCCGCGGCGTCCGCGTCGGCCAGCAGGTCGGCCTGCCGGGCGCGGGCCAGGAACAGGTCGCCGGCGAGCCGCTCGTGGTGGAGGTCCATCTCTCCCCCCTCCGGGGTGTCGTGAGTGGTGTGGGTGGGTGGGTGGGTCAGGCCGCGACCTTGCGCGGGCGGCCACGCGGGCGCTTGCGGGCGATCACGACCCCGTGGTCGAAGATCTGCCCGCCCCAGACGCCCCAGGGCTCGCCGCGGTCCAGCGCGCCGGCCAGGCAGGAGGCCTGCAGCGGGCAGGACCCGCAGAACTCCTTGGCCTGCTCCAGCTGCGCCGGCGCCTCCGCGAACCACAGGTCCGGGTCCTGCACCCGGCAGGGCAACGCCGTCCGCTCCGCCCGCTCGAGCTCGGCGCGCGGGACGGACACCGGTCGCTCGATCGTGTGCTGCACGGTCGTTCCTCTCTCCTCGTCGTGCTCCGGCGGCGGAGGTCCCGCCGACCGGTCAGGTCGGTGGGATCGACGGCACGAAGAAGGCCGCGGATCCCGGTTGTCCGGGTTCCGCGGCCTCGAGGGGACCGACCGAGCTGCCTAGCTCGGTGGGTCTCCCGGAGGCAGGTCACCCGGGGTGTCGCTGTTCAGCTGGACGGCGGCGGTGCCACCGGTGGCGTCGTAGGCCTGGTGGGCCGGGGCGCCGAGGGTCATCGCCTCGACGCGGGGCCGCAGGGCCGGGCCGGTCGGCAGACCGGTGGCGCCGAACGGGGCGGTGCGGCCGTCGACGGCGCCCCAGGCGGCGGGCAGACCGGTGCCGCGCACGACGAGGACCCCGGTGCAGGACGGGGTCGTCGAGATGTCGGTGCCGATCACGTGGACCCCTCCTTCCGGGGCTCGGGGTGCAGCCGGTGGGCTGCGACCCTCCGTGGGTGCGTGCAGGTGAGGTTAGGGGCCCCGTCGGAGCCGGTCAACGCAATTAACGGGAGGTCGTCGCAGCGACCTCGGCGAGCACCTCGGCGCCGTACATCTCCAGCTTCCGCGCGCCGATGCCGGGCAGCGCCGACAGCTCGGCGAGCGAGCCCGGGCGGGTCTCGGCGACGGCCTGCAGGGTGGCGTCGCCGAGCACCACGTAGGCCGGGACGGAGGCCGCCGAGGCGGTGGCCGACCGCCAGGCCCGCAGCCGCTCGAACAGCTCGGCGGCCGCGCCGTCGAGGACCACCTCGGCCCGGCGCGGCGACGGTCGGCGCACGCGGGTGCCGGTGTCGGGTGCCAGGCCCTCGAGGAACCGGCTGCGCGAGCGGGGCCGCTTGCCCCCGGGCTGCCGGGACAGCGACCAGGACAGGGTGAGCTGCTCGCGCGCCCGGGTGACCGCGACGTACAGCAGCCGCCGCTCCTCCTCCACCGCCTCGGGGCGGACCAGCGACTGCGCGATCGGCACGACGCCGTCGACCAGGCCGACGACGAAGACCGCGTCCCACTCCAGGCCCTTCGCCGCGTGCATCGACGCCAGGGTCACGCCCTGCACGGTCGGGGCGTGCTGGGCGCCGGCCCGCTCGGCCAGGTGGGTGACGAAGCCGGCCATGGTGAGCACGGGCTGCTCGGCGACCAGGTCGACGGCGAGGTCGACCAGCGCCGAGAGCGACTGCCAGCGGTCGCGGGCGGCCCCGCCCGGCGGCGGGCGGTGCTCGGCCCAGCCGACCGAGGCCAGCACGTCGCGGACGGCGGTGACCAGCGGCGTGCCGTCGTCCCGGCCGGCCGCGGCCCCGCGCAGCAGCAGCACCGCCTCGCGGACCTCGGGCCGCTCGAAGAACCGCTCCCCGCCCTTGAGCACGTAGGGCACGCCGACGTCGGTGAGGGCGGCCTCGTAGACCTGGGACTGCGCGTTGATCCGGAACAGCACCGCGATCTCGGCGGCGGGGACCCCGGAGTCGACCAGCGCCCGGCAGGCGGCGGCGACCGCGGCGGCCTCGGTGGGCTCGTCGGGGTGCTCGACGAACCGCGGCTCGGGGCCGGCGGCGCGCTGGCCGCGCAGCCGAAGCGACGGCAGCCCGGCCCGGCGCGGTGCCATGCCGATCAGCCGGTTCGCCAGCCCCACCACCTCGGGCGTGGACCGGTAGTCGCGCTCGAGGGCCACCACCTCGGCGTCGGGGTAGCGGTCGGGGAAGCCCAGCAGGTAGTCGGGGTCCGCCCCGGTGAAGGAGTAGATGGTCTGGTGCGGGTCACCGACCACGCACAGCTCGGCCCGCCCGCCCAGCCAGGCGTCGAGCAGCCGCTGCTGCAGCGGGTTGACGTCCTGGTACTCGTCGACGACGAAGTGCCGGTACTGCCCGCGCACCTCGGCGGCGACGTCGCGGTGCTCCTCGAGGGCGAAGGCGGTGACCAGCAGCAGGTCCTCGAAGTCCAGCGTGCCGTCGCGCTGCTTGGCCTGCTCGTAGCTGGCGTAGACCGCCGCGACCGCGGCCGGCTCGAAGGGCGTCTCCCGGCCGGCGGCGCGGGCCCGCGCCGGGTAGTCGTCGGGGGTGGCCAGGGTGGTCTTGGCCCACTCGATCTCCCCGGCCAGGTCGCGCAGGGAGGTGCGGTCGGTGGTCAGCCGGTGCCGGGTCGCCGCCCCGGCCACCACGCGCAGCTTGTTCTCCACCAGCTCGGGCATGGGGCCGCCGAGCACGCGGGGGGCGAAGTAGCGGAGCTGGCGCAGGGCCGCGGCGTGGAAGGTGCGCGCCTGCACCCCGCCGACGCCGAGCCCGGACAGCCGCCCCCGCAGCTCCCCGGCGGCGCGGGCGGTGAAGGTGACGGCGAGGACCTGCTCGGGGGTGTAGACGCCGCTGTGCACGCCGTAGGCGATGCGGTGGGTGATGGTGCGGGTCTTGCCGGTGCCCGCGCCGGCCAGGATGCAGACCGGCCCGCGCACCGCGGCCGCCGCGGCGCGCTGCTCGTCGTCGAGCCCGGCGAGCACCGCCTCGGCACCGGTCACCGCCCCGGCGCCCACGCGCTCCCCCACTGCCACGCCCCGAGTCTGGCAGCCGGGTACGACGGTCCGGGGAAGCATCCCCGGGGCAGCGGCGTTCTCCCCAGCACGAGCCGGTCCACCCCTCGACGTGCGCCGGCGCCGACAGCATGGAGGATCAAGACCATGACCGCCCCGACCGCAGCCGTGACCATGTACACCACCAGCTGGTGCGGGTACTGCGTGCGCCTCAAGAAGCTGATGCAGCGCGAGGGCATCGAGTGGGCCGAGGTCAACATCGAGCACGACGAGTCCGCCGCCGAGCTGGTCATGAAGGCCAACGGCGGCAACCAGACCGTTCCGACGCTGGTCTTCGCCGACGGCACTGCGCTGACCAACCCCAGCATCGACCAGGTCAAGAGCCAGCTCTCGCGGTCCACCGGCGCGTGATCCCCCACCCGCGGCCGTCCTCGGGCGATGATCACGAGGACACCGGCCGTGGGGAGCAGGTGCGCGCGCGGCCAGGTCGGTCGCGGGCACCGGAGGAGGACCTGGTGGCGGACACCCCCGTGGGCGCGCTCGCACCCGACGACGTGGTGCGGACGGCGGCCGGTGACCCGGCCTTCGTCGTCACGCGCACGACCCGCGGGTGGGCGGTGCTCACCCCGGCCGGGTCGGAGCACGCCGCCGACCTGGTCGAGGCCATGGTGCTGGCCGACCTGATCGCCGAGGACCTCGGCGCCTCCCCCGAACCGGGGCGCGACGTGCGCCGGGCCGCCCGCGGGTCCGCCGGCGACGAGCCGTCCGGCGACCCGCGGGAGGCCGAGCTGGCCGCGCTGCACCGCCAGGTGGCCCAGCTGGAGCACGCCCTGGCCACCCGGGTGTCCACCGAGCGCGCCATCGGGGTGCTGGCGGTGCGCGGGGGGACGACGCCGCGCGAGGCGTTCGAGCAGCTGCGCCGCGAGGCCCGCGCCGTGGGCCGGCCGGTCCACGACCTGGCCCGCGAGGTGCTCGACGGCCTGGGCGGTCCCCCGCCCGTGCCTGCCCCGGCAGCGCCGCCCGTCGTCGAGCGCTCCACCCGACGACGGGTCGAGCGCACCCGCGCCCGGCACGCCGTCCTCGTCGAGGGCGAGCGCTGAGCACCCCGGTCCCGCTCTCCCCCGCCGCGCTCGCGCAGCGGCTGGCCGACCTCCTCGCCGCGACCGAGCCGGAGCCCGGCGCCGGCGCGCTGCGGGTGGCGGTCGACGGACCCGACGTCGCGGCCCCCGAGCGGCTGGCCGCCGACGTCGCCGCCCTCCTCCCGGCCCTGGGCCGGCGGGCGGCCGTGGTGCCCGCCGCGGGGTTCCTGCGGCCGGCCTCGGTGCGCCTGGAGCACGGCCGGACCGACCCCGGTGCCCGCTACACCGACTGGCTGGACGTGTCCGCGCTGGCCCGGGAGGTCCTCGACCGCGTCGGCCCCGGCGGCCCGGGCGACGTGCTGCCCGAGCTGTGGGACGTCGACCGTGACCGCGCCACGCGGGCCGCCCGGGTCCCGGTGTCCGGCGTCCTGCTCGTGCCCGGCGCGCTGCTGCAGGGCGTCGGGCTGGCCTTCGACGTCGTCGTCCACCTCCGGGTGTCCGCGGCCGCCCGGCGGCGGCGGACACCCGCCGAGCAGCAGTGGGAGCTGCCCGCGTTCGACCGGTACGACGACGAGGTCGACCCGGCCGCCCTGGCCGACGCCGTCGTGCTGGCCGACCACGCCGACCGGCCGGCGCTGGTCCTGCAGGGCCGCTACGCCTGAGGCCCCTCGGACAGCCACCCGTCGATGATGTGCCGGGCGATGGAGACCGGCGGCGGCAGCGCGGCCGGGCCCGTGCCGCTGCGCAGCTCCTCGCGGGTGAACCAGCGCGCCTCCTCGATCTCGTCGTGGTCGACGTGCAGCTCGGTGCTCACCGCCCGCGCGGTGAACCCGAGCATGAGCGACTGCGGGAAGGGCCAGGGCTGACTGCCGACGTAGCGGACGTCGGTGACCTCGACGCCCACCTCCTCGGCGACCTCGCGGGCCACCGCTGCCTCCGCGGACTCCCCCGGCTCGACGAACCCGGCCAGGATGGAGAACCGGCCCGGCGGCCAGACCGCCTGCCGGCCCAGCAGCACCCGGTCGCCGTCGTGCACGAGCATGATCACCGCGGGGTCGGTCCGCGGGAAGACCTCCTGGCCGGTGGTGGGGTCGCGCTGGGTCCAGCCAGCCTTCTCCACCACCGTGGCCGCACCCGTGTAGGGGCTGAACCGGTTGCGCTCGTGCCACTCGACGATGCCGGTGGCCTGGGCGAGCAGCCCGGCGTCCCGGTCGCCGAGGTCGGACCCGATCTCGCGCAGCCCGCTCCAGCCGTCCACCGGCGTGCCGCCGACGCTCAGCGACCGCTCCCCGCGCAGCACGGCGTAGGCGACGTCGTCGGCGTGGCCCAGGTAGATGCCGCCGGCCGGGAACCCGGCCCGCTGGTCCCACAGCAGCTCGGGGCCCTCGGCGCCCTCCCGCACCGGGACCTGACGGCGCTCGTCCATGACCAGCACCCGGACCGGGCGGCCGCGGGCCGGGTCGTCGAGGGAGCGGTCCAGGTGCCCGCGGTCGTGCCCGACCCGGGAGAGCACCGGCACGTCGTCCGTGGTCGCCGACGTGTGCTCGGGCCAGACGGCCACGTCGACCGGCAGCTCGCTGGGCGGCGGGTTGTCCGCGGGGGTGCTCCCACCCGGCGGGACGCTCACCGCTGCACCGGGCCCAGCGCCTCGAGCTGGTCGGCGACCCGCTCGGCGTCGCCGACGACGACCGTGGTCAGCCCGGCGGGGTGCAGCCAGCGGCGGGCGGCCGCGGTGACCTCGTCCAGGGTGGTGGCGGCCAGCGCGGCCTGGTGCTCGGTGAGCCACTCGGCCGGCAGGCCCGACCCCACCAGCGCCGAGAGCGTGCTGGCCAGGCCGGCGTGGGTGGCGGTGGCCAGCGCCGTGGTGCCCAGCAGGTAGCGGCGGGCCGCCTCCAGCTCGGCCTCGGTGACCGGCAGCAGCGCGATGCGGCCCAGCTCGTACTGGGTCTCCAGCAGCGCCGGCCCGGTGACCTCGGTGGCGACATCGGCCTCGACGAGGAAGGACGACCCGGCCTGCAGGTGGTCCACCGAGCTGCGCGGGCTGTAGGTGTAGCCGCGGCGCTCGCGGATGTTCTCCACCAGCCGGGAGGAGAAGTAGCCGCCGTAGACGGTGCTGGCCAGCCGGACGGCGGGCAGCTCGGGGTCGCGGCGGCCGGGGGCCGGGCCGCCGATGCGCAGGTTGGACTGCACGGCGCCGGGCCGGTCGACCAGCTGCAGCGGGCCGGCCGGGGTGGCCGGCAGCGGCGGGGCGTCGACCGCGGCGCCGGTGCCGGTCCACCCCGACAGCGCGGCGGCCACGGCGTCGGTGGCCGCGGCGGGGTCGACGTCGCCGACCAGGACGAGGGTGCTGCCGGCGGGCAGCACCCGCTCGCGGTGCAGCTTGCGCAGCGCGGCGGGCGTGAGCGCCTGCACCTGCTCGGTCTCGGGCAGCTGGACGGCGTAGGGGTGCACCCCGTAGCGGCGGGTGGCCAGCGCCGTGCGGGCGACCACGCCGGGCTGGGAGCGGGCGATGGCGATCCGCTCGGCGACCCGCGCCTTCTCCGCCGCGACCGGGCCGGCCGGGTAGGTCGGCGCGGTGAGCAGCTCGGCGAGCACCGCCAGGACGGCGGGCAGGCCCGAGGGCAGCATCGTGGTGCCGAGCAGCAGCCGGTCGGGGTCGGCGGAGACCGACATCTCCGCGCCCTCGGCCTGCAGCAGCTGGGCGATCTGCACCTGGTCGTGGGCCTGGGTGCCCAGCAGCACGGCGCCGGTGAGCACCGAGGTGCGGGCCACGTGCGCGGCCGCGGTGCGCGCCGAGGCGGCGGCGAAGGGCACCCGCAGCCGCAGCTCGACCAGCGGGACGCCGGCCCGGGGCACCACGGCGACCCGCAGGCCGGAGTCCAGGGTGGTCAGGTGGACCTCGGGCACCGGCTGCGGGCGGGGGTCGCCCAGCGGCGGGACGAGGGAGAGGTCGAGGACGGGCGCGCTCATGCGGTGCCTCCGGCGGTGTGCAGCTCGAGGACGGCGGCGGTGTCGCGGGCCAGCCCGCGGGCGGCGTGCTGCACCTGCTCGGGGGTGACGGCGGCCAGCCGGGCGGCGAGCTCGCCGGCCAGCTCGGCACGGCCGTGGATCAGCTCCGCCGAGGCGAACCCCAGGGTGCGGCCGAGGACGGAGTCGGCACCGCGCAGCAGCTGGGTGCTGGTGCGGGCCTGCACGCGGCTGAGCTCGTCGACCCCGACGCCGTCCTGGGCGACCCGGTCGACCTCCTCGTGGACGGCGTCGAGGACCCGCTGCGCCGCGACGTCGGCGGGGTGGTGCACCTGGGTGGTGAGCAGGGTGGCGTCGCGGACGTCGAAGGGGTCGCCGAACAGCCCGACGTAGGAGGACTGGGCGATCGCCAGGTGGTCGCGGTGCACCAGGCGGAGCTCGAGGCGGGAGGCGTCGCCCTCGCTGAGCAGCTCCGACAGCAGGACCGTGCCGAGGTAGGTGTCCAGGTCGCCGACCGGGTCGGGCACCCGCCAGCCGATCGCCACCGCCGGGGCCGGGGCGAGGGCGTCGACGACCACGCCGTGCCGGGGACCGGTGGGCGAGGGCTCGCCGGTGTAGGGGGTCGGCGGGGCGGCGCGGTGCGGGACGGCGTCGAAGTGCCGGCGCACCAGCCGTTCGGTCTCCGCGACGTCGAGGTCGCCGCCGATGCACAGCACCGCGTTGGCCGGGGCGTAGTAGCGGTCGAAGAAGTCCTGCGCGTCGGCGACCGTGGAGGACTCCAGGTCGACGAAGGAGCCGTACCCGTCGTGGGTGTTGGCGAAGGACCCGAAGGCGATCTGCGGGAGCTGCAGCCAGGGGAACGCGCCGTAGGGCCGGTTGAGCACGTTGACCCGGATCTCCTCCTTGACCACGTCGATCTGGTTGCGGAGGTTCTCCTCGGTGATGGCCGGGGCCGCCATCCGGTCGGCCTCCAGGAACAGCGCACGCTCCAGCGCCTCGGCGGGCAGCGCCTCGTAGTAGTTCGTGTAGTCCTGGTGGGTGGAGCCGTTGAAGCTGCCGCCGGCGGCCTGCACCAGGCGGGCGTGCTCCATCTTCGGCACGTGCGCCGAGCCCTGGAACATGACGTGCTCGAAGAGGTGCGCGAACCCGGTGCGGCCCTCGGGCTCGGACCGCATGCCGACGTCGTAGAAGACGCTGACGGCGACCACCGGGACGCTGGTGTCGGGGGCGAGCACGACCCGCAGCCCGTTGTCGAGGGTGAACCTCTCCACCGGGTGCCGCAGGGTCAGTTCCGCAGGAGGAGAGCTCACCGCCCGAGCCTAGGCGCTGGGCGTCACAGGACGTCGACGGCCTCGATGACCCGGTCGATGACGCCGTAGAGCTCGGCGTGGGTGTTGGGGATCGACAGGTAGAGCAGCGCCGGGGCCGGGCGACCGGTGTCCACCAGCAGCAGCGCCGCACGCTCGCCGGTGGCGTCGTAGCCCTCGGCGTCCCAGCTCAGGGTGAACTCGTAGAGCCAGCCCGGTGCGCCGTCGACGGTGACCGCCTCGTCGCGCAGCTCGTCGCGCTCGTTGGGCCCGGGGTAGTAGTTGGCCCGGACGCTCTCGGCGAGGGTCTCCACGGTGGCCTGCTCGCTGCCCGGGCCGGTCCAGCCGTAGCCCTCGGCGACCGGGCCGGAGGTGATCTGGGCGATGAACTCACCGCCGTCGGGGACGGCGTCCTGGGTGACGAAGTACTGCCCGCGCACCGACGTGGTCTCCAGGGGCGGGGTGAGCACGTACTCGTACCAGCCGTCGCCCAGGAACGGGTAGGCGATGCCGGCGGCCTCGTCGACGATCTGCACGGTGCCGGGGGCGAAGGTGGGGCCGGTGGGGACCGGGCCGGCGAGACCGGTCGGCCCGGGGTCGGTGGCCGGCCGGCTCGCCACGACCCCGACGACGACCACGGCCACCACGACGACGACCGCGACGACGGCGGCCACCGCGATGCCGACCGCCCGGCCGGGGCCGCGGGGCGCCACCGGCGGAGATTGCCAGGACGGGGCCGGCGGGCGGTGGACGGCCTCCCCCAGCCCGGTGGTGACGCCGGGGCCGGCGGGGACGGTGACGTCGGACCAGGTGGTGCCGTCCCACCAGCGGACCATCCCGGGCGCGCCGTCCGGGTCGGGGTAGTAGCCGGCGGGGGCCGGCCCCGGTCCGCTCATGCCCCGAGCCCCGAGCGGTGCGGGCCGCTCACAGGTCGTCCCGGTCGACCTCGTCGCGCCACCAGCCCAGCAGCTCGGACAGCCCCTGCTGCCCGCCCCGGCCGGTCACGGTGGCGTAGCCCGAGCGGTCGTCCCAGGTCCAGGTGAGCCGGGGCGCGCCGTCGGCGTCGACCGAGCAGGACAGCCGGCCGCGGGGCTGGCCGTCGAAGTCGGTGAGCCGGACCCAGCCCTGGTCGCCGTCCAGGCCGGAGCAGTCCGAGGAGCTGTCGCCGTCGAGCTGGGTGAGCCCGTCCTGCGCGACGAGCGCGTCGAAGGCGGCCGCCGCGGCGCCGGGTGAGGCGGAGAGGGCGTAGGACTGGCTGCTGGGCCCGTCGGCGGACGGGCTGACGCCGCAGTCCAGGCCGATGAGCACCCCGTCGCCGGGGTCGGTGCGGGTGCACGAGGCGGGGTCGACGTCGCGCGGCAGGTCGACGGCGAGCAGGGCCTGGCGGGCGTCGGCGAGGTCGGCGCGCGCCTGCCCGCCGCGGACGGTGGCGATCGCCGCCCAGGTGCCGAGGCCCACCGCGAGCACGGCCAGCGCGGCCAGGGCGACCTGCAGCCCGCGGCGGCGGGGTCCGCCGCCCGTGGGCGCCGCCGGCGACGGTGCCCACGGCGGCGGACCCGGGAACGCCGGGGGCGGGGCGCTCGTCCGCGCGGGGCCCAGCGCGGTGACCGGGCGGCCGGCGTCGGGCGCTCCGCCCACGACGGTCGGGGCGGTGCCGTGCGGACCCGGGGGCCGCTCGGCGGGACGGGGCACCTCGATCCCGCTGACGCCGAGCGCGGCACGGGCGGCCGCGGCCATGCCCCCGGCCGACGTCCAGCGCTGGGCGGGGTCCTTGGCCAGCCCGCGCAGCACGACGCCGTCGAGCACCTGCGGCAGGCCTGGGCGCAGCGCGCTCGGCGGCGGCGGGGTGGCGTCGAGGTGGGCGTGCATCTGCGCGACCGCGTCCCCGGGCGGGAAGGGCCGGCGGCCGGTGAGGGCCTCGAACAGCACGCAGGCCAGCGAGTAGACGTCGGTGGCCGGGGACAGCTCGCGGCCCTGGAACCGCTCGGGGGCCATGTACTCGGTGCTGCCGATCGTCAGCCCGGTGCCGGTCAGCGAGGGGCCGGTCTGCTCCCCCACCGGCCGGGCGATGCCGAAGTCGACGAGGTAGGCGAAGTCGTCCCCGGCGACGGAACCCGCGAGGTCCCCGCCGTCGGCGCGGGCCACCAGCAGCACGTTGGACGGCTTGACGTCGCGGTGCACCAGGCCGTCGGCGTGCGCGGCGTCCAGCGCCCGGGCGACCTGGCCGACGACGTCGACGGCGCGGGCCGGGTCCAACGGACCCGTGCGGCGCAGCAGGCCCGCCAGGTCCTCGCCCTCGACCAGCCGCATGTCCAGGAACAGCCGGCCGTCGACCTCGCCGTAGCGGTGGATGGGCACCACGTGCGGTTCGCGCAGCCGGGCCACCACCCTGGCTTCCCGGCGGAACCGTTCGCGGTAGGACTCGTCGCCGGCCCACTGCGGGTGCAGGACCTTCAGCGCCACCTCGCGCTCGTGCTCGGCGTCCAGCGCCCGCACGACCTCGCCCATGCCGCCCCGGCCCAGGACGCCGAGGACCCGGTAGGGGCCGAAGGTGTCACCCGCGTCCACGCCGGTCCCTCAGCGGGCGAACGGCACGGTGGCCAGCTCGCGCCACAGGTGCGCGGCCGCCTCGGCGCCGCGGTGCAGCATCGGCAGCAGCACCCGCTCGTTGGGGGCGTGGATGCGGTCGGTGGGCAGCCCGACGCCGAGGAACAGCAGGGGTGCGCCGAGGACGTCGACGAGGTCGGCCTCGGGGCCGCTGCCGCCCTCGCGGGTGAACAGGACCTCGTCGGCGCCGCGGTCGAAGGCCTGGCCGATGGAGGTCAGCAGGGCGGCCATCGCCGGGTGGTCGAGGTCGCTGGCGCAGGGGCTGACCCCGCCCGGCGGGACGTGGACGTCGGCTTCGATGCCCTCGGGCAGGTTCGCGTCGACCCAGGCCCGCACCTGGTCGGCGAGGTCGGCGGGCACCTGGTCGGCGACCAGCCGGAAGGTGACCTTGGCGTGCGCCTCGGCCGGGACGATCGTCTTGTGGCCGGGGCCGGTGTACCCGCCCCACATGCCGTTGACCTCGGCGGTCGGCCGGGCACCGATCCGCTCCAGGGTGCTGAAGCCGGTCTCGCCCGCGGCGGTGCGCGAGGCGGCCGGGCCGGCCAGCCACGCGGCCTCGTCGAAGGGCACCCGGCCCATCAGCTCGCGCTCGCGGTCGGTGAGCGGGCGGACCTTGTCGTAGAAGCCCGGCAAGGTGACCCGGCCCTGCTCGTCGTGCAGCGCGGCGAGCAGGGCGGCCATGGCGTGCAGCGGGTTGGGCACCGCGCCGCCGAAGGAGCCCGAGTGCAGGTCCACGCCCGGTCCGCGCAGGGTGATCTCGGCGTCGGCCAGGCCGCGCATCGCGGTGACGGCGCTGGGGACGTCGGGGGCGGCCATGCCGGTGTCGCTGACCACCACCACGTCGCAGGCCAGCCGGTCGCGGCGCTCCTCGAGCAGCGTGCGGAAGTGCGGCGAGCCGGACTCCTCCTCGCCCTCGACGAGCAGCTTGACCGTGACGGCGGGGGTGTCGCGGCCGGTGGCGGCCAGGTGCGCGCGCATGCCCAGCAGGTGGAAGGCGACGTTGCCCTTGTCGTCGATGGCCCCGCGGGCGTGCAGCTCGGGGCCGAGGTCGGTCTCGACGACGGTGGGCTCGAACGGCGGGTGGGTCCAGGCCTCCTCCGGGGTGACCGGCTGCACGTCGTGGTGGCCGTAGACCAGCGCGACGGGGGCACCGGCGTCGGCGGAGGGCCACTCGGCGTAGACGGCGGGGGCGCCGGCGGTGGGCCAGACCTCGACGACGGGGAAGCCCACCCCGCGCAGCGCACCGGCCAGCCACTCGGCGCTGGTGGCGACGTCGGGGGTGTGCGCCGGGTCGGCGGAGATCGACGGGATGCGCAGCCAGGCGTCCAGGTCGGCGTGCAGGTCGTCGAGGTGGCCGGTGACGAAGTCGCGTTCGGGGTTGCTGCTCACGCAGGCGACCGTAACGCGCCCGCCGGGCGGGCCCGGGCTACGTTCGCGGGCATGAGCGCGGGCCTGCTGCAGGTGGACGTCGGCGACCTGGTCTTCGACGTGCGGACCGACGGACCCGAGGACGGCCGGCCGGTGCTGCTGCTGCACGGGTTCCCGGAGACCTCGCTGTCCTGGTCGGCGGTCACCCCGCTGCTGGCCGAGGCCGGGCTGCGCACCTACGCCCCCGACCAGCTGGGCTACTCCCCCGGCGCCCGGCCCGGCGAGACCGACGCCTACGCGCTCCCGGCGCTGGCGGCCGTGACCGCGGACCTGATGACCGCGCTGGACCTGCCCACCGCCGACGTCGTCGGGCACGACTGGGGCGCCAACGTCGCGTGGGCGCTGACCGCCTGGCACCCCGACCGGGTGCGCACCCTCACCGCGGTGTCCGTGCCGCACCCCACCGCCTACACCCTGGCCTACCGCGCCGATCCGGAGCAGAAGGAGCGCTCGGCCTACATCAAGCTGTTCTGGCAGCCCGGGAAGGCCGAGCGGGTGCTGCTGGAGGACGACGCCCGCCGGCTGCGCCGCATCCTCGGTGACGTCCCGCCGGAGGCCATCGAGGACTACGTGGCGCACCTGTCGGCGCCGGGCGCGCTGACCGCGGCGCTGGACTGGTACCGCGCCATGAGCTCCTCCACCCCGGTGGACCCGGTCGACGTGCCGACCACCTACGTGTGGAGCGACCAGGACATGGCCGTGGGCCGGACCGCGGCGCAGGCGTGCGCGGACCAGGTGACCGGGGACTACCGGTTCGTCGAGCTCACCGGCGTCTCGCACTGGGTGCCCGAGACCGCGCCCCGCGAGCTGGCCGCCGCGGTGCTCGACCGGGTCGCGACCGGCTGACCCCACCCCGGGCCGCCCTCAGCCGCCGGTCACCAGGGCCACCAGCCCGGGCTCGTCGAGCAGGTCGACCGGGCGCAGGGTCTCCTGCGCCAGCACGTGGTGGAAACCGGCGCTGACCTGCTCGACCGGCACCCCGGCCAGCCGGGACCAGCCCAACCGGTAGGCCGCCAGCTGCACCCCCACCGCGGCCAGCTCGGCGGCGCCGGGGACGGGTCCGGTCTTCCAGTCGATGACCTCGTACCGGGCCCCCGGGCCCACCCCGCCGTCGGAGTAGACGGCGTCGATGCGCCCGCGCAGCGTCAGCGGGCCCAGCGGGGTCTCGAACGGTGCCTCGACGTCGACCGGCTGCCGGTGCGCCCAGGGACTGGCCAGGAAGGCCTCCTGCAGCGCGGTCAACGCCTCGTCGGGCGCCGCCGCCGCGTCGCCGGACCCGGGCAGCTCGTCCAGGTCGATCAGCCGGGAGGCGCCGAAGCGCTGCTCCAGCCACAGGTGGAACGCGGTGCCGCGGCGGGCCAGCGGGGCGGGCGCGGCCGGCAACGGACGGCGCAGCCGCCGGGCCAGCGCGGCCGGGTCGCGGCGCAGCGCCACCAGCGCGGACACCGACAGGTGCCCGGGCAGCACCACCTCCGTGGCGCTGCGGCCGGACTCCGCCCGCTCCCGCAGCAGCAGCTGGGCATCGCGGACCCAGTCGGTGACCACCGGGTCGTCGGCGGCACCCAGGCCCGGCTCGCCCAGCGGGTGCGGCCGGGTGGCCCCGACGAGCTCGGCCGCAGCCGACAGCGACCGGCGGCGACCCGCCGACAGCGGGTCGGCCGGCCAGACGCCGACCGGCCACTCCGCCAGGGCCGGGTTGGTGGCACCGTCGGGCGGCGGGTCGGCCCAGGCGTCGACCCCGCCCCGCTCCGGCCCGACCGCCTCGACGGCATCGCGGACGGCGAGCAGGAGGCTGGACGGGCCGTTGGGCTTCACGCCGTCGCGCCACCAACTGCCCGAGCACAGCAGCAGCCGCCGGGCCCGGGTGACCGCGACGTAGCCCAGCCGGACCTCCTCGGCCGCGCCGAACTCCTTCCAGGCCACGACGTAGTCGGCGAGGGCGTCGCGGACCTGCGCCTGGTCACCGGACCCCGGCACCGGCAACCGGAGGCCGGGCAGGTCCGCCCGGTCGGTGACCCGCAGGTCGACCGGGACCGCCCCGGGGTCGTTGATCCAGGAGTCGGCGGTGTCGGTGCGGCTGGGGAACTGGCCGACCGTCATGCCCGGCACCGCCACGACGTCCCACTCCAGGCCCTTGGCCGAGTGCGCGGTGAGCAGCTGCACGGCCTCGGGGTTGACCGCGACCTCCCCGGGCTCCAGACCGCGCTCGCGCACCTCGGCGTCGGACAGGTAACCCAGGAACGCCGGCAGCGACGGCAGCTCGGCCAGGTCGGCGAACTCGGCCGCCACCGCGTGCAGGGCGTCCAGGTGGGCCCGGGCGCCCCCCGGGCTGGCGTCGGGGTGGCTGGCCAGCTCGGTCTCCAGGCCGAGCACCCGGACCACCTCGTCGACGAGGTCGGGCAACGGCTCGCCCAGCCGGCCGCGCAGCAGGGACAGCTCGGCCCCCAGGCGACGCAGCCGGCGGTGCCCCTCGGCGGAGTAGGCCCGAGCCGGGCCCAGGTCGTCCAGCGCCTCGACGATGCTGCCGCGCTCGCCGGCCGGCGCCGGGGCGGGCACGCCGGCACCCGGTTCGCCGACCGTGCCCTCCGCCGGGGCGGGGCGGCGCTCCTGGACCAGGTGGCGCGCCCGGGCCTCGAGGGCGGCCAGGTCACGGGGGCCGATGCGCCAGCGGGCCCCGGTGAGCAGCCGACCGAGCGCGTCGCCGGCCGTGGGGTCGACCAGGACGGTGAGGGTGGCGACGACGTCGGAGACCTCCGGGACGTCGAGCAGCCCGCCGAGGCCGACGACCTCCACCGGCAGCCCACGCTCGCGCAGGGCGGCGGCGATGCCGGGCAGCTGGGCGCGGCGGCGGGCCAGCACCGCGACCGTCGGGCGGGACCCCGACCCGTCGCCGGCCGCGTGCCACTCCGCGGCCAGCCGGTCGGCCAGGGCAGCCGTCTCCTCGGCCACCGTCGGGTGCAGCGCGACGCGGACCTCGCCGGGGCCGGCCGTGGGGGCGGCGGTGAGGTCGGGCAGCGGGGCGGCGTGCTCGGGCTGGGGCAGGTCGGCGGCGACCCGGTTGGCGACGGCGAGCACGGCGTGGTCGTTGCGCCAGCTGGTGGACAGCGTCAGCCGGTCGGCGGGGCGGTCGGGCGCCCCCGGGAAGGTGCGGGGGAACCGCTCGATGGTGCCCGACGAGGCGCCCCGCCAGCCGTAGATCGACTGCCGGGGGTCGCCGACGGCGAGGACGGGGTGGTGGCTGGCCCCGCCGAACAACGCCTCCAGCATGCGCAGCTGGCCCACCGAGGTGTCCTGGTACTCGTCGAGCAGCACCACCCGCCACCGGGCCCGCTCCCGGCGGCCGACGTCGGGCGCACCGGTGGCGACCCGGGCGGCGGAGGCGACCTGGTCGGCGTAGTCGATGGCGCCGGCGGCCCGCTTGCGGGCCTCGAACGCCTCGACCATGGGCAGCAGCGCCACCCGGGCCCGCTGCCGGCCGAGCATCTTGAGCACGTCGGCGTAGGGCCCCTTCGTCCGGCCGGTCACCGGGTAGGCGTGCACCTGGGCCTGCAGCCGCTCGGTCCAGCGGCGCAGCTGGTCGGGGGTGACGTCGTGCTCCCCCAGCTCCGCGGCCAGCTGCAGGACGTCCTCGGTGGTGCTGACCAGGCCGAGGGCGACGTCGGCCATGTCGCCGGTGTGCGCGGCCACGACGGTGGCGGCCTGGCCCCAGCACATGGCCGGGCCGAGGACGCCGGCGCCGGGCTCCACCCCGATCCGCAGACCGTGCTCGGCGACGATGCCGGCCGCGTAGCCGTGGTAGGTGGCCACGGTGGGGGTGGCCACCTCGAGGCGGGCCCGCAGGTCGGGGTCGGTGTCGGGGTGCGCGGCCAGCGCCGTGAGCCGCAGCCGGATGCGGGCGCCGAGCTCGCTGGCCGCCTTGCGGGTGAAGGTCAGGCCGAGCACCGCCTCGGGGGCGACCAGCTGGTTGGCCACCAGCCAGGCGACGCGGGCGGCCATCGTCTCGGTCTTGCCCGACCCGGCGCCGGCGACGACGACCATCGGCCGGTCGACCGGGGCCTGCACCACCGCGGCCTGCTCGGCCGACGGGGCGTAGGACAGCCCGCACCGGCGGGCCACCTCGGCCGGGTCGAGCAGCTCGGGGAGGGCGGCCGGCCCGGGCGCGACGAAGCCGGGCAGGTCGAGGGCGAGCTGCCCCTCGGCCCCGCCGCGGCGACTCACCGGGTCACCTGCCGGCCGGACTCCTGCAGCGGGCAGCTGCGGCGGAAGGAGCACCGGTCGCAGTCGGCGTCGGTGCGCACCGCGAAGGTGGCCGCACCCATGCCCTCGCCGACCTCGGCGACCAGCTCCCCCGCCCAGGTGGCCGCGGCGGGCACGTCGGCCGGCAGGGCCGGCTGGGCGTGCTCCTTGGCCGACTTCTGGGAACCGCCGACCTGCAGCAGCGCCGCACCGCCGGGCACGGTGCCGTGCCCGGCGAAGGCGCCCTCGGCCACGGCGACCTGGTAGGCGGCCAGCTGACCGTGCTCCTCCACGGTGCGCGGCGCCGTCTTGCCGGTCTTGAGGTCGACCACCACCAGCCGGCCCTCGGCGTCGCGCTCGAGCCGGTCGACCTGACCGCGCAGCCGGGCCCGCCCGACCACGACGTCGAAGTCCTCCTCCGCGGCGACCAGTTCGCGGTCGGCGCGGGCGTGCCAGGCGAGGAACTTGCCGAGCATCTCCTGGGCGCGCTCGCGCTGCCGCTGGTCGAACCAGCCCGGGCCCAGGTCGAGGCGGTCGAGCTCGGCGGCGAGGACCGCGGGCGCCTCGTCGGCGGACAGGCCCTCGGCGACCTGCTGGGCGACGTCGTGCACCGCGGAGCCGACCGTGCGGGTGGTCTCCGGCGACGCCTCGGCGCCGACCGACCCCAGCACCCAGCGCAGCGGGCAGCGCTGGAAGGTGTCGATGGCCGAGGGCCGCACCCGCACGACGGTGTCGTCGGCGGCGAGCGGGGCGTCGTCGGACAGCTCGGGCAGCCCCCACCAGCCGGCCGGGTCGGCGCCGGGGACGCGCTCGTGGGCCAGCCGGCGCAGCACCGCGGCCGCGCTGGTGCGCCGGGCGGCCGGCGTCTGCGGGTCGGTGAGGGCCCGGCGCAGGTCGGCGACCAGGGCGGGCAGGGTGAGCGCCCGGGGCAGCGGGGTGTGCGGGCGCACGCCGTCGCCGTCGACCGGCGGCGGGGCGACCAGGTCGAGGAAGCGGGAGGCGTTGGCGCCGACGTCGCCGCCGTCGAGGCCGGCGTCGACGGCGGTGACGACCAGGCGCCGGCGGGCCCGGGTGACCGCGACGTAGAACAGCCGGCGTTCCTCGGCCAGGGCCAGGGTGCGCCGGTCCAGCGCGGCCGGGTCGGCGCCGGAGGCGACGTCGACGAGGTCCTCGGCCCCCAGCAGGCTGGCCCGGGTGCGCAGGTCGGGCCAGACGCCCTCCTGCACGCCGGCCACGCACACCAGGTCCCACTCCAGCCCCTTGGACGCGTGGGCGGTGAGCACCCGCACGGTCTCGCCGGCCGGGGCCCGCGCCGCCCCGCCGTCGCCGGGCAGCTCCTGGGCGCCGAAGTGGTCGACGAAGTCGGCGACCTGCGCGCCCGGGAGGCGGTCGACGAACCGGGCGGCGGCGTCGAACAGTGCCACCACGGCGTCGAGGTCGCGGTCGGCCACCGCACCGGCGGGGCCACCGGCCGCACTGGCCGCCGCCCACCTCGGGGACAGGCCGCTGGCCTGCCACATGGCCCACAGCACGTCCTCGGCCGACCCGCCGCGCAGCAGGGCGACCCGGCCCGCGGCCAGCACGGCGGCCACCCGGGTGGCCGGCCGGGCCACCGGCTGCGGCACCTCGTCCAGGAGGGTGGCGTCGGCCAGCAGGTCGGCCAGCGGCGTGCCGCGCTCAGCGGGGTCGACGCGCCGGTCGACGAGCGCCCGCCGGGCGGCGCGGCGCAGCCGGCGCAGGTCGAGCACCGTGGCGCCGCCCAGCGGCGAGGCCAGCAGCGCCTCGGCGCCGGGCTCGGTCAGCCCGGTCTCCGGCGGCGGTGCACCCGGGCTGCGCCCCGCCCCGGTCGGGTGGGCACCGTCCGGCGCCGGCACGTCGGGGGTCGCGGCACGGGGTGGCAGGAGGGCGCGCAGCGCGGCCAGCAGCGGCTCGACGGCGGGCTGGCGGGCCAGCGCCAGGTCGTCGGAGGAGACCGCCACCGGCACCCCGGACTGCGCCAGCGCCCGCCGCACCGGCCCGAGTGCGGCCGACCCGCGGACGACCACGGCCATCCGCGACCAGGGCAGACCGTCGAGCAGGTGGGCCCGGCGCAGGGTGTCGGCGACGTGGGCGGCCTCCACGGCGGGGGTGTCGAACACGTGCACCTCGACCTCGCCCGCGGGGGTGCCCTCGGCGGAGGTCAGCCGGCGGTGCTCCCACGGACCCGGCAACCCCTCGGCGACCCGCCGGCCGACCCGCAGCAGCTCAGCACCCGAGCGGCGGCAGGTGCCGAGCGCGACCCGGGCGGCGGGCCGGCCGTCGGCGTGCCGGAACCGTTGCGGGAACTCCAGCAGGCCGCGCGGCTCGGAGCCGCGGAAGGCGTAGATCGCCTGGTCGGGGTCGCCGACCACGACCAGGTCGCGGCCGCCGCCGGCCAGCAGCTGGAGCAGCTCGACCTGCGCGGGGTCGGTGTCCTGGTACTCGTCGACGAACAGCCAGCCCGCGCGGGCCTGCTCGGCGCGCAGCAGCGCGTCGTCGGCGCGCAGCTCCTCGATGGCCTCGCGGACCAGCTCGGCGGGGTCGTAGCCGCTGCCCGACCCGCCGAACAGCGTCTCGAACGCGGTGACCTCGGCGTACTGGCGGGCGAACCGGGCCGCGGCGACCCAGTGCGGCCGGTCGTGGTCGCGGCCGAGCTCGGCGAGCCGCTGCGGGGGCAGGCCCCGCTCGGTCGCCCGCAGCAGGAGCTCGCGCAGCTCGCGGCGGAAGCCGGCCGTGGCCAGGGCGGGGTGCAGGTCGGCGGGCCAGCGCACGCCGTCGTCCTCCGCGTCGCCGGCGAGCAGCCGGCTGACCGTGAGGTCCTGCTCGGCGGAGGTGAGCAGCCGCGGCGGGGGGTCGCCGCGCAGCGCCGCGGCGCGGTGCAGCACCCCGAAGGCGTAGGAGTGGAAGGTGCGGGCGACCGGCTCGCGGACGGTGCGGCCGACGCGGGCGGTGATCCGGGTGCGCAGCTCGGCGGCGGCCTTGCGGCTGAAGGTGAGCACCAGCACCTGCTCGGGGTCGTGCCCGGCCTCGATGCGGGCGGCGACCGCCTCCACGATGGTGGTGGTCTTGCCGGTGCCGGGCCCGGCGAGCACCAGCAGCGGACCGCCCGGGTGGTCGACGACGGCGCGCTGCGCCGGGTCGAGCACCGGGGGCGCCGCTGCGGTGCCCGACGGCAGGACGAGCCGGTACGCCGGTTCGGCGGTGCCCGTCGCGCTCATGCCCCGATGACACCACGGGGGTACGACAGGACCGGGGCCGGCGTCAGTCGTCGGGCCAGCCGACCGCGGCCAGGTCCACCCGCTGCCGGCGGACCGGGACCCCCTCGGCGGCCAGCAGGGCCAGCTGCCGGGCGCGCACCGGTTCTGCGGCGGTGCCGTCGGCGCGCACGACCCGGTGCCACGGCACGGCCGCGCCGCCCTGCGACAGCGCACGGGCGACCCGCCGGGGACCCACCCCGACGAGCCGCCCGACCGCGCCGTACGTGCTGACCCGCCCGGGCGGGATGCCCTCCACGACGTCGAGGACGGCCTCGTCGACGTCGGCGGGGTCCGGGCCGGGGCGGGCCGACCCGGTGAGGTGGTCGGCCCGCACCGGCTCAGTTGTAGTTGCTGTTGGTCAGCCACCAGTCGTAGAGCGCAGAGACCTCGGTCTGCGTCGAACCGGTCAGCCGGACGATCCCCTCGGTCAGGTACTCGTCGTCGGTCCACGCGATGAACACGTAGCCGTCCGGCGAGATGCCGCAGCCGACCTGCCCGCCGGGCACGCCGCCGGCGGTCCAGGTGCCGCTGCCCACGGCGGTGCTGCAGTCCTGGCCGTCGGGGATGGGCTGCACGCCGAGCGCACCGATGTCGGTGGCGAACACCGAGTCCAGCGTGGACTGGCTGTCGTACAGGTAGAACCGCGCGGCGTCCGGGCCGGGCTGGGTGGTGGCCGGCCCGCACTCCGCGGCGGCGGTGGCGCCGTCGGTGGGCAGGTCGATCGGACCGCAGTCGGTGAAGTCGGTGGGCAGGATCGACAGCAGGTCGTCCTCGCCGCCGGTGCTCGAGCTCGAGGACGTGGTGTCCTCGCTCGAGGAGGTCGTCTCCTCGCTCGAGGACGAGGAGGACGACGACGTGGTCGTGGTGGCGGTGCTGGTGCTCGCCGTGTTCTCGGAGTCGCCACCCTGGGTCAGGACCAGGACCAGGACGACGGCGATGATGATCACGAGGGCGGCGACACCGCCGATGATCAGGCCCTTCTTGTTCCCGCCCGACCCGCCGGGCTGACCGCCGTAGGGGCCACCGGGCCCACCGGGACCACCCGGACCACCGGGACCGCCGAAACCGGGCCCGCCCTGGCCGGGCTGACCCGGCTGGCCGTAACCGGGCTGGGAGTAGCCGGGCTGGCCGAACTGCTGCGTCGGGGGCTGCTGGCCCCACCCGCCCTGCCCGGGAGCCTGCTGGCCCGGCCCCTGCTGGCCCGGCCCCTGCTGGCCGAACTGCTGGGTGGGCTGCTGGCTCCCCCAGCCACCCTGCTGACCCGGCCCCTGCTGGCCCGGACCCTGCTGACCGGGGCCCGAGGAGCCCTGCTGGCCGAACACCTCGGTCGGCTGGTCACCACCGGGCTGCTGGCCGTACGGCGGCTGCCCGCCCTGCGACGGGTTGCCGTAGGGCGGCTGGCCCTGGGGCGGCTGACTCATGGGGAGGACCTCCACGTCGTGCGGACTGTGCCGAACCGGATCGTAGGGCCGGCCAACCACATCGGCCGAGCGGGATGATCACGGGTCGGTCACGCTCGGCGGCCGGTCACCGCGAGCAGGCGGACCAGCGGGTCGGCGTCCGCGGCGGCGTCCACCGGCGGGGCGTAGGCGCCGGGCAGCCCGTCGGGCCCGGCCCGGCGCTGCGCGTCGGCCAGCCCGGCCGCGACCAGCTCGCCGTCGAGCCGGGTGTCCCCGCCCGTCGCCCGGGCCAGGTCCCAGGCGTGCACGGTGAGCTCGGTGGTCAGCGCCGCGAGGTGGTCGGCGGCCGGGACCGGCCCCGCGGGCAGCTCCAGCGGGCCGGCGAGCGCCCCGGGCTGGGCGACGGCGGTGAGCGCGGTGTCCGCGGCGTCCTCCCAGGACCCGAGCGGGTCACCGGCGAGCAGCTCCTCGGTGTCCTCGGGGACGGACCCCGTCGGGTCGCCCGCCAGCGCCGCGGTCAGCCCGCGCTGACCGGCGACGAGGTGCGCGACCAGGTCGGCCACGTCCCACCCGGGCAGGACCCCGGCGTCCCACTGCTCGCGCTCGACCGCGTCGACCAGATCGGTGACCTGGGCCTGCGCCCGTTGGAAGAGGCCCAGCAACCGGGCGTGCTCCGCGTCCACCGGGCCAGTCAAACGCAGACGGGACCGGACCCGCAGGTCCGGTCCCGTCTGTGCGCGCGGTGGATCAGTAGGTGGGCAGCGCCTTGTCGATGCGCGTGGCCCACGCGGTCACGCCGCCCTGCACGTGGACGGCGTCCCGGAAGCCCGCGGCCTTGACCGCGGCGAGCGCCTCGGCCGAGCGGACCCCGGTCTTGCAGTGCAGCACGATCGGCTTGTCCTGCGGCAGCGAGGACAGCGCCCGGCCGGACAGGATCTCGTCCTTCGGGACGAGCTTCGCGCCGGGGATCGACACGATCTCGTACTCGTTGGGCTCGCGGACGTCGATGAGCTCGAAGTCCTTGCCGGCGTCCATCATGTCCTTCAGCTCGTCGACGGTGATCGTCGAGCCGGCGGCCGCCTCCTGGGCCTCCTCGCTGACCACGCCGCAGAAGGCCTCGTAGTCGATGAGCCCGGTGATGGGCTCCGCCTCGGGGTCCTTGCGGATCTTGATGGTGCGGAAGGTCATCTCCAGGGCGTCGTAGACCATCAGCCGGCCCAGCAGCGTCTCGCCGATGCCGGTGATGAGCTTGACCGCCTCGGTGGCCTGGATGGCGCCGATGGTCGCGCACAGCACGCCCAGCACACCGCCCTCGGCGCAGGAGGGGACCATCCCGGGCGGCGGCGGCACCGGGTACAGGTCGCGGTAGTTGGGGCCGTGCTCGTCCCAGAACACCGACACCTGGCCGTCGAAGCGGTAGATCGAGCCCCAGACGTAGGGCTTGCCGAGCAGCACGCAGGCGTCGTTGACCAGGTAGCGGGTCGCGAAGTTGTCGGTGCCGTCGACGATCAGGTCGTACTGGCTGAAGATCTCCTCGACGTTGGAGGAGTCCAGCCGCACCTCGTGCAGCCGGACGTCGACCAGCGGGTTGATCTCCTTGATCGAGTCGCGCGCGCTCTCGGCCTTGGAGCGGCCGACGTCGGACTGGCCGTGGATGATCTGCCGCTGCAGGTTCGACTCGTCCACGACGTCGAACTCCACGATGCCGAGCGTGCCGACACCGGCGGCGGCGAGGTACATCAGGGTGGGCGAGCCGAGGCCACCGGCCCCGACGGCCAGCACCTTGGCGTTCTTCAGCCGCTTCTGCCCGTCCATCCCGACGTCGGGGATGATCAGGTGGCGGCTGTAGCGGCGGACCTCGTCGATCGACAGGTCGGCAGCGGGCTCCACCAGCGGTGGCAACGTCACGACGGGCTCCTAGCGTGCTGGGTACGGCGTCCTCACGAGCCCCAACAGCCTGCCAGCCCTCCCTCTTCCCGCGTCAGGCACCACGGGTCAGCCGCCTCCGCACCGCCCCCGCCCGGGCCCGCAGCGAGGGCCTCCCCGGCGGGTCGGCGCGCATCACCACGAGGTCGCCGTGCGTGCCGTAGCCGAGGACGTCGTCCCCCCACGGCGTCCCGTCGAAGGTGACCACCCACCACGCGCCCGCGGCGGGGACGACCATCGGGTGCGGGATGTTGGTGCCGTAGGGCGCCTGCAGCAGGCCGCGCTCCCGCAGCTGCGCGTCGTAGACCGGGTAGGTGCGCGCGTCGCCGTCACTGGCCAGCAGATACCAGCCGTCGCCGAAGCGCTGCCACACGGTGCCCTCGGTCTGGCTCCGGCCGGGGTCGCCGCCCACGCGGCGCAGACCGCGCAGCGGGTCGGGGTCGTCGGTGGCCGCGAGCGCGGGGTGGAACTCGTAGCGCGGGGGGCCGAAGGACGGGCACTCCACGAAGCCCAGGTGCCACCGGCCCCCGACCCGGGCCAGCGTCGGGTCCCAGGCGCTGACCTCGGTGGGCAGGTCGACCCGCTCCGTCCCGAGGACGTGCGTCCCCAGGAGGACGTCGGCGGTGGTGCGGACGGCGCGGACGTGGACGCCCCGGCCGGGGTCGTGGTCGCCCCAGGTCGAGACCAGCACCGTGGCGACGCCGGTGTCCTCGTCCACGACGACGTGGCCGGCGTGGTCGCCGAGCACCAGGCCGTCGCGGCGGGAGAACAGCTCCCCCACCTGCTCCAGGCTGCCGGGGTCGGCGGGGTCCAGGGCCCACACGCCCCAGTGCGCCTGCTGGAAGAAGCCGAGCCCGGCGCAGGTCATCGTGAGCAGCAGCCGGCCGTCGCGCACGAGCGGCCGGCCGTCGGTGGTCGTGACGACCTGGGGGTCGCGGACACCGGCCGCGCCGAAGGACCCGGCCAGCAGGTCCGCGAGCTCCACCGTCCCGGTCCCGTCGGCCTCGACCACGAACCGCAGTCCGGCCAGGACGTCGGCGCGGCGCAGGTCGAGCACCCGGCGGACCGCTTCCCGCTCGGTCACCAGCGGCCGCCAGCTGCCCTCGTCGGAGGACCCCGCGGGCGCGGTCAGCACCGTCACCTGGTTCTCGTTGCCCACGACGGCCACCCGGTGCGCCGGCTCCGGCGGCAGCGGCGCGCTGCAGACGACGACGCCGGAGACCTCGACCAGCCACCGGTCGCCGTCCGGGGCGCGGCGCAGCAGGACCGACCCACCGGGGCCGGCGACGCCGAGGGCCACCCCGGCACCCGGGTCGATCCGCGCGACGTCGGCGGTGACCGCCCAGAACGGCGCGGGCGGGGCGGACCCCAGGTCGGTGCGCGCCCCGGGGACGAGGTGCAGCGGCCCGGGCCGGTGCACCCGGCCGAACGGGGACACCAGGGCGCGGGGCCGGGAGCGGTGGACCTCGGCGAAGGCCAGCCGGAGCGGGTCGGTCACGGGAAGGGCCAGGCGTTCTTCGCGCAGCCCTGCAGGCCCAGGGTCTGCTGCTGCATCACCGGGGCCAGCTGCCCGGGGCCGGGGCAGGGCTGGTGGCCGTTGCCGAGGGCGTGCCCGACCTCGTGGTTGACCACGTACTGCCGGTACGTCGCGATGTCCCCGGCGTAGTCGGGGACGGCGGTCTCCCAGCGGGCCAGGTTGATCACGGCGCGCTCGCCGTACCGGCAGGAGGTGTAGCCGCCGGTGCCCACGCCGGGGCAGTAGGTCTCCATGCTGCCCGGGCTGACCAGGCTGACCCGGAAGTCGTAGTCCCCGGCCGCGGCCTCGGCGGCGCCGACCCGCTGGAAGCTCATCGCGCCGTCGTGGCCCCACGAGCGGGGGTCGCCCAGCGTGGCCTCGACCGCGGCGGCGAAGGCCGGGCCGTCCATGCCGATGCCGTCCTCGACCTCCACGACGAAGCGCCGCAGCGGCCCGGTGCCGTAGACCGCCGACGTGCCGTCGACGACGCTCACCGTCCCGGCCCCGGTCTCGACGTAGCTGGCCGGGCCGGTGGTCGCGACCAGGTCGGTGGGGTCGGCCTCGCCCTCCGCCGGCGCCGGCGGCTGATCCAGCACGGCGGCCGCGGGGCTGGTCGGCGCGGCCGAGGAGGAGGACGCCGGGGCACCCACCGAGGGCGCCGACGCCCCCGAGGCCGAGGCGGCCGGCTCGGTGCCGGTCACCGCGACGTCGACCAGGGCGAGCACGGTCAGCACCGACAGCAGCGGGACGGCGTAGGCCCGCCAGCCCCAGCGGGCGACGAACCGGGCGAAGCGGCCCCCCGCGTGCGCCCGGCGCGGACCGCGGCGGCCCACCGGGTCGCGGCGCGCCACCAGGGGCCCGGCCGTGGTGCGCAGCCCGGTGCCGGCCACCGGGCGGGGCAGCGGGTCGGGCGCGGGCGGGAACGTGCCCCGCGGGCGGCCCCGGGAGCCACCGCGGTGCCGCGGGCCCACCAGCGGCGGCGGCACCGGCGGGCGCCCCTGCGCGTCGCGGGGTCCGGCCGGGTCGCGGTCGACGGCACGGTCGACGGCGCGGTCCGGCGGGGTCACGCCGCCCAGGTTCTCACGACCCCCGTCGCGGACCGGTCCGTACGGGGCGCGCCGGGTCCCGTGTCCGCCCGTGCCCGTCCGTCCCGTCGCACCCGTCCCGCCAGGCGCGCGCGGGGTCAGCCGGGGGCCACCTCGTCCAGCAGGGCCAGGACCGCGCGGGCGGTGTCCTCGGGTGCCTCCATCATCGCCACGTGGCCGACCCCGGTCTGCACCTGCAGCCGGGCGTCGGGCAGCGTCGTGGCCAGCCGCGGCGCGAGACGCGGGTCCACGAGCTTGTCGCGGTCGCCCCAGACGACCAGCGCCGGGGCGGTGACGCCGCGGGCCGCCCGCCAGGCGTTGGCCCGGCCGACCCGCAGGTAGGAGGTCATCAGCCCGCGCATGGTGCGGGTCAGCGCCCGTCCGGCCCAGGCCTGCTCGTCGCGCAGCCGCGCCTCGTCGACCGCCTCGCGCAGCCGCACCTCGGGCACCCGGGCGGGGTCCCCGAAGCACATCTCCAGCGTCGCCCGGACCCGGTCCTCGGGCGCCCCGAGCCGGACCCGCTTCTCCGCCAGCGCCGGGATGCCGGGCAGCAGCAGGAGGGCGATGGCCCGGTCGAAGGCGGCGGGGACCCGGTAGACCGGCATCGCCGGGGAGATCAGGGTGAGGGTGGCGACGAGGTCGGGACGGCGGGCCGCGACCAGCAGGCTGACCAGCCCGCCGAGGGAGTTGCCCAGCAGGTGCACCGGCCCCCCGGCACCGGGCCCCGGGCGGGCCGACACGTCGGCGAGCACGGCCTCGACGGCCTGCACGTGCCGGGCCACGGCGTACCCGCCGTCGGCCGGCGGGGCGGAGCGCCCGAAGCCGGGGAGGTCGAGGGCGTACCCCTCGAGCCGGCCGGAGAGCAGCCCGGCCAGGTCGGTCCAGTTCGTCGACGCCCCGCCCAGGCCGTGGACGTACAGGGCCCGTGCCCGGGGGCCGTCGTCCGGGCCGGCGTAGGGGGTGTGGCGCAGGAAGACCGTGCCGCCGTCGGCGGGCAGCTCCTCGCCCGGCCACGGCGGGCGCCAGCCCTCGTACACCGGCAGCACCGCGGTGGACCGGCCGGCCGCCCGCGGCTCGCCCGGGCCGCTGCCGGTGGGGGCGGCCTCCGGGACCGGACGGACGTCGTGCACCCGCGGGACGGTAGACCACCCCGGCCGCCCGGGCACGGCCGGCCGAACCCGCCGGTAACATCTGCCGGGCCATGCAGCCCTCCCGACCGTCCGCGCCCGCCGACGACCCCGTCCGCCGGACCTCCCGCCTGCCCCGCGGGGCCCGCCGGCTGCAGCTGCTGCGCGCCGCGCAGGAGGTCTTCGTCGCCCAGGGGTTCCACGCCGCGGCGATGGACGACATCGCGGTGGCCGCCGGGGTCAGCAAGCCGGTGCTCTACCAGCACTTCCCGGGCAAGCGGGAGCTGTACCTGGCCCTGCTGGAGCAGCAGGTCGGCGAGCTGACCGAGCGCATGCGCCAGGCGATGAGCGGCACCGACGACAACCGCACCCGGGTCGACGGCGCGGTCGGTGCCTACTTCGACTTCATCGACGCCGACGGCGAGGCGTTCCGGTTGGTCTTCGAGTCCGACCTGCGCAACGACGACGAGGTCCGCCGGATCGTCGACGCCGGCACCCGCGGGTGCGTCGAGGCCATCGCCGAGGTGATCGCCGCCGACACCGGCGTCGACCAGGAGCGCGCCCTGCTGCTCGCCTCGGGCATGACCGGCCTGGCCGAGACCAGCGCCCGCTGGTGGCTGCCCCGCAAGGGCACCGTGTCCCGCGACGAGGCCGTGGCCCTGATGAGCTCCCTGGCCTGGCGAGGCATCTCCGGTTTCCCCCGCCTCGGCGACGCCGACCACCCCACCCGCAGCTGACGTTCGCCGACAGCGCAGCCCGCAGCGCCGCACGCGTCCGCGGGCTCGGCTAGCGTCGATCGGGTAGCGGCACCGGCCGCCAGACCTGAGGAGGCATCTCCAGCGTGGAAGTCAAGATCGGTGTCCAACACTCCCCCCGCGAGCTGGTCATCGACAGCCCGAAGACCCCCGACGAGATCGCGGACGAGGTCTCCAAGGCCATGACCGGGTCCAAGGACGGGCTGCTGACCCTGGTCGACGAGCGCGGCCGCCGTGTCGTCGTCCCGACCGACCGGATCGCCTACGTCGAGATCGCCGAGGCCGACGTCCGCCGCGTCGGCTTCATCGCCGGCGGCGCCTGAGCCCGGCGAGGTCCGCCGGGGCCGGCCCGGCCCCGGCGGACCTCACCCGTTCAGACCCAGCGCCCGCATCCGCTCGCCGTGGGCGTCCATGAGCCGCTGCAGCAGGTCCGCGACGCCGTTGAGGTCGCCGGTGCCGGTGATCAGGAGCTCGGCCAGGTCGTCGCGCTCGGCGATGACCGCCTGCGACTGGGTCAGCGCCTCCCCCACCAGCCGCCGCGCCCACAGCGCCAGCCGGCCGGACAGCCGGCGGTCCTCGGCGATGGCCGCGCGGACCTCCCGGACGGCGAAGTCGGCGTAGCCGGTGTCGGCCAGCACCTCCAGTACTAGCCCCCGGTCGGGCTCGGGCAGGAACGCCGCGACCTCGCGGTGGAAGTCGCGGGCCAGGCCGTCGCCGACGTAGGCCTTGACCAGGCCCTCCAGCCAGGTCCCGGCCCGGGTGCCGTCGTGGAAGGCGTCCAGCGGCGCGGTGAACGGCGCCATCGCCGCAGCGGGGTCGTGGCCCAGCTCGGCCAGCCGGTCGCACAGCCGCTGGTGGTGGCCGATCTCCGCCGCGGCCATCCGGGCCAGCGCGGCCCGTCCGGCCAGCGTCGGGGCCAGCCGCGCGTCCTCCGCCAGGCGGTCGAAGGCGGTCAGCTCCGCGTAGGCCAGCACGCCCAGCAGGTCGACCACCGCCCGGTCCCCCGCGCCCCCCGCGCCGCCGCCGACGCCGCCGTCCACCCCGTCGTCCACCGCGTTCGCCGAGCTCACCCGGGCACCCCCTCCACGCCGCCGGACCCGTCCCCGGCGGGGGCGGGCACGCCCGCGCGCTGCCGCGGGACCTGTGCGGACCGTATCCCGAGGTAGGATGTGCCGCGGCGAGCCGCACGGCTCGCTCTCCGTGTGCGCTGATGACCGCTGGACGACGACCGCCGACCCGCCTGACCGCGGGTGCACGGTCGGTCTCCCGGGTGAGGATGCCCCACGACGCCCGGTCCGCTGGCCGCGTCGGCGCTGGATCAACGAGACGACCGGGCCGCGGTGCGCCACTGGCAGCACGCGGCCCCCTCCGGACCGAGGCGAGAGCACTGACCACCCTGAACCAGCCCCAGGACGACGACACCACCCCGCAGACCCCCGAGGTCGACCACGCCGAGAGCGGCGCGCCCGACCCGGAGCAGCTCGAGCAGCAGATCGACGACCTGGGCGGCGCCCCGGTCACCCCCGACGCCCCGCTGTTCAGCGAGTTCGACGTGCACCCCGACATCGTCGCGGCGCTCGCCGACGTCGGGATCACCCGCACCTTCGCCATCCAGGAGCTCACCCTGCCCCTGGCGCTGGCCGGCAACGACCTGATCGGCCAGGCTCGCACGGGCACCGGCAAGACCCTCGGCTTCGGCGTCCCGCTGCTGCAGCGGGTCACCCCGCCGTCCGAGGGCGCCGACGGCGTCCCGCAGGCCCTGGTCGTCGTCCCCACCCGCGAGCTGTGCGTGCAGGTCTCCCGCGACCTGGCCGCCGCCGGCGCGCGCCGCGGCATCCGCGTGCAGGCCATCTACGGTGGCCGCGCCTTCGAGCCCCAGGTCAGCGCGCTGCAGGCCGGCGTCGAGGTCGTGGTCGGCACCCCGGGACGGCTGCTGGACCTGGCCCAGCAGGGCCACCTGGTGCTCGGCAAGGTCCGCGGACTGGTGCTCGACGAGGCCGACGAGATGCTCGACCTGGGCTTCCTGCCCGACATCGAGCGGATCCTCGCGATGGTCCCCGACCAGCGGCAGACCATGCTGTTCTCGGCCACCATGCCCGGCCCGATCGTGACGCTGTCGCGGTCGTTCATGAGCCAGCCCACCCACATCCGGGCGCACGGCAACGACGAGGGCTCGACGGTCCCGCAGACCACCCAGTTCGTCTACCGGGCGCACAACCTGGACAAGCCCGAGCTGCTGTCCCGCGTGCTGCAGGCCCGCGACCGCGGCCTGGTCATGGTGTTCTGCCGGACCAAGCGCACCGCGCAGAAGGTCGCCGACGAGCTGGTCGACCGCGGGTTCGCCGCGGCCGCCGTGCACGGCGACCTGGGCCAGGGCGCCCGCGAGCAGGCGCTGCGGGCCTTCCGCTCCGGCAAGGTCGACGTGCTGGTCGCCACCGACGTCGCCGCCCGCGGCATCGACGTCACCGGCGTCAGCCACGTGGTGAACTACCAGTGCCCCGAGGACGAGAAGACCTACGTGCACCGGATCGGCCGCACCGGCCGGGCGGGCAGCACCGGCGTCGCGGTCACCCTGGTCGACTGGGACGACATCCCGCGCTGGCAGCTGATCAACAAGGCGCTGGACCTGGACTTCACCGACCCGCCGGAGACCTACTCCACCTCGCCGTGGGTCTACACCGACCTCGACGTGCCCGAGACCGCCACCGGTCGTCTCCCCCGCGCCCAGCGCACCCGCGAGGGCCTGGACGCCGAGGTGCTCGAGGACCTGGGCGAGACCGGCAAGCGCCAGCGCGGTGGCGAGCGCGGCGGTGAGCGCGGTGGCCGGGGCGGGCACGGCGGCTCCTCCGGCCCGGGCCGCGAGGCCGCCGCGGACGAGACGCCGGTCGTCGGCCCGCGCAAGAGCCGTCCCCGGCGCCGCACCCGCGGCAACGGGGAGGCCGCCGCCGGTGCGGCCGCAGCGGGCGAGGGCTCGCCGGCCGCGGCCCCGACCGACGCCGCCGACGGCTCGGCCGCTGCCGGGGACGGTCCGCGCCGGCCGCGGCGCCGTCGTCGTCGCGGGGGCGCCGGGCGCTCCGGCGGCGGCGAGACCGCCGCCTCCTGACCACGGGCGCGTCGGGCACGATGCTCCCGTGACCCGCCTGCCTCCGCCTCGGGTGTGGGTGTGGACGGCGGCCACCCTCGTGGTGGTCGCCGTCGCCGTCCTGGCCTGGCGCGGGTCCGACGCCGCGGCCACCTCCAGCACCACGGCTGCACCCCCCGCCACGCCGGCGGGCACCCCGGCCGCGGCGCTGACCGCCGCCTGGTCGGTCGACACCGGCGGACCGGCCACCGCGTCGGTGGTCGAGTCCGACCGGGTGGTGGTCCCCGCCGCCGACGGCGTGGCGATGGTCGACCCGGCCACCGGCGAGGAGGCCTGGCACTACACCCGGTCCGGTGCCCGGCTGTGCGGCGCGACCGCCGTCGACGGCGTGGTGGTCGTGCTGTTCTCCACCGGCGGCCGCTGCGACGAGCTGACCGCGCTGCGCGCGACCACCGGCGAGCGGGTCTGGTACCGCAGCGTCGGGTTCCGCGCCGACGCCACCCTCACCAGCACCGACCGCATCGTGCTGGCCACCAGCCCGACCGGGCTGGCCACCGTGGACCCGCTGGGCAACAACATCCGCTGGCACCACGCCGCCGACGCCGGCTGCCGGCTGGTCGACGCCACCGCGGGCACGACCGGGGTCGCCCTGCTGCAGCGGTGCGCGGACGGCGGTCTGCAGGCCCAGCTGCTGGACGGGTTCGACGGCACGCTGACCTGGAGCCGCCCGCTCGGGACCGGTACCGGCACCGCGCGGCTGGCCGGCGCCGACGGCGTGGTGGGCGTCGTGGACGGGGACCAGCTCCTGGCGCTCAGGGCCCCCGACGGCGGCACCCTGCAGACCCTCCCCCTGCCGGCCGACGACGGCACCGCACCGCTGCAGACCTCGGCCGGCGGCACCGCGCTGCTCTGGGCGCGGGGCACCCTCACCGCCGTGGACACCACGACGGGTGCGGCTGCGTGGTCGGTGCCCGCCGTCGGCCTGCCCGCGACGCCGGACGGCAAGCAGGCCGGCACCTCCGTCGTCGTGCCCGAGGACGGCGCCTTCGTCACCCGCGACCTGCTCACCGGCACCGAGCTGGGCCGCTCGACCGCCCCCGCCGTCCCCGTCGGCGCCCGCACGGCCGTGGTCGGTCCGGTGGTGGTCGTCGGCACGACCGGCGAGCGGGCCGCCTTCTCCTGAGGGGTGGGGTCGGGAGCGCGAGGCCGCGCACCCGGCGTTCAATGAGGTCATGCTCCCCGGAGGCTCCGAGCTCAGCGCTCCCGACGACCTGCGCCAGCTGACCCCGCACGGGGCGTCGGCGGTGACCCTCGACGGCGCGACCGGCCCGCTGGCCGCCCTGGACACCGGTCCCCGCCCGCGCGGGACCGTGCTGCTGGTGCCCGGCTACACCGGCTCCAAGGAGGACTTCGCCCCGCTGGTCGACCCGGTGACCGACGCGGGGTGGCGGGTGGTCGCGCTGGACCAGCGCGGGCAGTTCGAGTCGCCCGGCCCCGACGACCCGGCCGCCTACACCGTCGACGAGCTCGCCGCCGACCTGCTGCGGGTGGCCGGGCAGCTGACCGGCCCGGTCCACCTGCTCGGGCACAGCTTCGGCGGGCTGGTCGCCCGCGGCGCCGTGCTGGCCGACCCGGCCCGGTTCGCCTCGCTCACCCTGCTCGGCAGCGGCCCGGTCGGCCTGACCGGGCCGCGCACCGAGCTGCTGGCCCACCTGGCCCCGCTGCTGGACGCCGGTGGGGTGCCCCTGGTGCACCGGACCCTGGAGCAGCTGGCCGTAGACGACCCCCGGGCCCAGGCCGTGCCGCCGGCGGTGCGCGACTTCCTGGCCCGCAGGTTCCTGGCCAACACCGCCGCGGGCCTGTCCGGGATGGCCGACGCGATGACCGGCGAGCCCGACCGGGTCGCCGCGCTCGCCGCCACCGGCGTCCCCGTGCTGGTCGCGCACGGCGCCGACGACGACGCCTGGACCCCGGCCGCGCAGGAGGACATGGCCCACCGGCTGGGTGCCCGGCACGAGGTGCTCGCCGGTGCGGTGCACTCCCCCGCCATCGAGCAGCCGGCCGCCACCGTCGCCGTCCTCACGTCGTTCTGGTCCTCGGTCCCCGCGGAGGTGCGCGCGTGACCCCCGAGGAGGACCGGGCGGGCTTCTTCGGGCCGGACTCGGTCACCTGGCGCATCCACGCCGACCCCAGCTTCTCCGTCGGGGGCATCCGGGCGCTGCTGCTGCAGGCGCTGCACCCGGTCGCCATGGCCGGGGTGCACCGGTTCTCCGACGGGTTCCGCGACGAGCCGTGGGCCCGGCTGACGCGCACCGCGGAGTACGTCGCGACGCTGACCTTCGGCACCCGCAAGGAGGCGTTGCGGGCGGTGCGCCGGGTGCGCGGGGCGCACCGCGGGAAGTCCGACACCGAGGAGACCACCGGCCGCGCGTACTCCGTCGACGACCCCGACCTGCTGCTGTGGGTGCACGCGTGCGAGGTCGACTCGCTGCTGTCGGTGGCCCGCCGGGCCGGCGTCCCGCTGACCGACGACGACGCCGACCGCTACGTGCGCGAGCAGGTGGTCGCGGCCGAGCTGGTCGGGTGCACCCCGGGCGAGGTGCCCGCCGACGTCGAGGAGCTCGCCGGCTACTTCCGCCGGGTGCGCCCGCAGCTCGCGCTCACCGACCCGGCGCGGCAGGCGGCCCGGTTCGTCGTCGTGCCGCCGATGCCCGGCTGGGTGCAGCTGCTCACCCCGGCCCGCCCGGCCTGGGCGGGTCTGGCCTCGCTCGGGGTGGCCACGCTGCCGCGGTGGGCCCGGTCGATGTACGGCCTGCCCGGTCTGGCGCTGTCCGAGCCGGCGACCACGGCCGCCGTCCGGGCGTTCCGGGCGACCACGCTGGCCGTGCCCGCCCGCATCCGGGACAACCCGACCCTGCGCGCCGCCCGCGCCCGGGTGGCCTGACCTCACTCCTCGACGGGGAGGAAGCTCCAGGTCTCGCGGGCCGGGGCGGCGGCCTGGCCGGTGGGGCAGGACCGCCGGAAGTCGCACCAGCCGCACTGCTGCCCGGGCACCGGCGGGAACGCCTCGTCGTCGCCGGCCCCGGCCTCGCGGGCGGCGGTCGCGGCGGTGATGTCCTCGGCGACGTCCTCGGCCCGGCGCACGTGGTTGGCCAGCGACCGGTCGGTGTGCTCGAAGGACGCCACGGTGCCCGTGGGCAGGTGGTGCAGCTCGACCCGGGTGCAGGGCCGGCGCAGCGTGCGCCGCACGCCGAGCACGTAGAGCGCCAGCGCCGGTGACCCGCGGGCCTCGTCCTCGGTGCTGGGGCGCCGACCGGTCTTGTAGTCCACGACCACCAGCTCGCCGTCGCGGGCGTCGATGCGGTCGACCCGGCCGCTGACCGCCAGCCGCTCGGTGGTGGCCGCGACCTGGCGCTCGGTGCCGACCGGCTCGTCGGCGGGGTCGAGGGTGGGCACGTACTCGTCCAGCCAGCCCGCCGCGCGCGCCCGCCACGTCGCGGACTGCTCGGCGTCGGCGAACCCGGTGTCGGACCAGTGGCCGTACAGCAGCTGGCGCGCCGCCCGCGGGGTGCGCTGGGGCACCGGCAGCTCCCACCAGGACCGCAGCGCAGCGTGCACCGCCGAGCCGACGGTGTTGTGCGCCCACGGCGGGCCCTTGGGCGGGGTGGGCCGGTCGAGGTAGGCCATCCGGTAGCGGCGGGGGCAGTCGGAGAAGGTGGCCAGCTTGCTGGGGGTGGCCGGGAACAACCGGCGCGGCATCCCCGGCATCTCCAGCTGCCCACCCGCGGTCATGCCCGGCACCGTAGCCGGGGGGTCCGACACGACCTCACCCGGCGGACGGCGCGCTCCCGGTGCCCGCGGCGAGCAGCCGCTCGTACTGCTCGAGGTCGGTGGTGCACGCCGCGATCGGGGTCCGCTTGTTCGTGCCGTGGTAGTCGCTGGACCCGGTGGCCAGCAGGCCCAGGTCGGCGGCCAGCGCCCGCAGGTGGGCGCGGTCGGCGTCGACGTGGTCGGGGTGGTCGACCTCCAGCCCGAGCAGCCCGGCGCCGGCCATGGCGGCCAGCGCGTCGTCGCCCACCACCCGGCCGCGGGAGCGGGCCAGGCCGTGGGCGAACACCGGCACCCCGCCGGCGGCGCGGACCAGCGCGATGCCCTCCAGCACGTCGGTGTCGGCCTTGGCCACGTAGTAGGGGCTGGTGTGGTGCAGCGGGCCGGCGAACGCCTCGTCGACCGAGCCGACCACGCCGGCCTCGACCAGCGCCCGGGCCACGTGCGGGCGCCCGACCACCCCGCCGCCGCTGCGGGCCACCACCTGGTCCCACGAGACCGGGAAGCCGTCCGCGGCCAGCGCGGTCACCATCCGCTCGCCCCGGGTGAGCCGCTCGGCACGCAGCCGGGCCCGCTCGGCGGCCAGCGCCGGGGCGTCGGGGTCGAACAGGTAGGCCAGCAGGTGCACGCTGATCGGGCGGTCGTCGGCGGGGAACCAGCGGCAGGACAGCTCCATCCCGGGCACCAGTGCCAGGCCCGGCGGGCAGGCCGCGCGGGCGGCGGCCCAGCCGTCGGTGGTGTCGTGGTCGGTCAGCGCGACGACGTCGAGCCCGGCCGCGGCCGCCGCGGCGACGAGCTCGGCGGGGGTGTCGGTGCCGTCGGACACCGACGAGTGGGTGTGCAGGTCGATGCGCATCGGGGACAGCCTGCCGTGCCCGCTCAGCGCGTGCGCGGGTAGCGGCTGCGGAACCCCGGGATGGGACCGGTGCTGTGCCGGCCGTCCCCGCCCCGCGGCCGGGGTGCCGGAGCCGGGGCCGGGTCGGGGCTGCCGTCCTCGTCCTCGCCCCCGCGCCGGGCCCCGTCGCTGGGGAACAGCAGGCCGCTGATCCGGTCGTAGATGGTCTTCGCGTCGGGCAGGTAGGTGATCTGGGACAGCGCCTGGTCCTGACCGGCGGACTCGAACCGGAACCCGCCGTAGCCGAGCAGCTGCCCGACGAGGGTCTCCTGGTAGGTCAGGTCGGTGATGCGCCGCAGCGGCATGACGGCGACCTTGCGCACGACCACGCCCGAGGTGAGCAGCACGCGGCGCCGGGTGACCAGGAAGTGCCGGATCCACCACTCGGCGACGGCGAACCCCAGGTAGCCCAGGGCGCCGAGGGCGACCAGCAGCCCGAGCACGGTGCTGAACCGGTTCCCCGGGTCGACCTGCAGCAGCCAGACCCCGACCACCAGCACCGGGACGCCGCGCACGCCGGGCCGGACCAGCACCGCCCAGTGCCGGCGCTGGTTGACCACCGCCTCCTCGTCGGGCAGGAGGTAGCGGCTGGCGTCGCGGCCCAGGGCCGCGGACGCGCCCCGGGGACGGGTCACGACGGCAGGGTCAGAACAGCGAGCCGACGAACGTCGCCAGCGAGGACGCGGCGTCACCCAGGGCGGTGCCGGCGCTCTTGACGATGTCGGCCGAGGACTGCGGCTGGCGGATCACGTAGAAGAGCACGAAGGCGACGACGAGCCAGGTGAGCAGCTTCTTGAGGTTCACGCGGCTCCTCCGTCCGGGGTCGGCGGGCCGGGGCCCGGGGGCACCCGTGCGGCCGGGGAGGACCGCGGTCACATGGGTAACACAGGCCGCACCCGTCACCGGCGCGACACGCCCGTGCCGGCGCGGCTCAGCTGCCCGGGAGCAGGTGCTCCCCCGGCGGGCCCAGCGGGAGGTCGGCCGGCACGCGGTCCCGCAGGTCCAGCAGCACCAGGTCCTCGGCGAGCAGCCAGGCCGCGGTGGCCGGCCACGCGACCAGCCACAGCCAGACGCCGTAGGCCTCGCCGACGAAGGCCCAGCGGTCGTCGGCGGTGGGCACCGACCACAGCGGCGCGCGCTGGCCGGCGGCCTGCACCGCGGCCGCGGACGGGCCGTCGATGAGCTCGCCGGGGTCCAGCCAGGGCAGACCGGCGTACCCGGCGCCCAGGCCCGTGCCCGGCTCCTCGGCGACCAGCACCAGCTCCGCGGACCCGCCCAGCGGCGCCGGCCCGGCGCAGTCGACGACGATCCCGCGCGCCCCGGGCTCCCCGCCCCAGGCGATGCCGGTGACCGACCAGCCCGCCGGCATCGGGTCGGGCACCCACGCCGGCACCCGCGCGTCCAGGCAGACGGCGGAGAGCGTGTCGTGGGACAGCACGACGCTGTGGTGCAGCGGGGTCACCGCGGCGTGCAGGTGGCACCACGCCTCGGCCGACCCGGGGCGCACCACGAGGTCCTCGCCGCACCGGGGGCAGACCGGACCGGTGCTCGTCCCGCTCGTCATCCCGCCCACCGTCGCGGGCCACCCCGTGTCCTGTCAACGCTAGCGTCGCGGGGGTGAGCGGACTGGTGGCCTGCGTGGGCGCGGTGGTGCACGACCCGGCCGGCCGGTTGCTGCTGGTGCAGCGCGCGCACGACCCCGACCGGGGGGCCTGGTCGGTGCCCGGCGGACGGGTCGAGCCCGGGGAGGACGACGCCACCGCGGTGGTCCGGGAGGTGCTGGAGGAGACCGGGCTGCGGGTGCTCCCCGGCGCCGAGGCCGGCCGGGTGCAGGTGCCGGCCGGCGCGCCGGTCTACGAGGTGGTCGACCTGGTCTGCACGCTGCTCGACCCGGGCGCCGTCCCCGTCGCGGGGGACGACGCCGCGGACGTCGCGTTCGTCGACGCGGCCGGGCTGGCCCGGTTGCGCTGCACGCCCGGGCTGGTGGAGACCCTGGGCGGCTGGGGGCTGCTCCCCCGCTGCTGACCTACCGGCGGACCGGCTCGGGCCGGCCGGGCTGCTCGCCGCCGCGGGCCTCGCCGTAGGAGCGCTTGGGCACCATGACCTTGCGCCGGAAGACGCACACCACCGTGCCGTCCTGCTTGTAGCCGATGGTCTCCACGTGCACGACCCCGCGGTCGTCCTTGGACCGGGACTCCGTCTTGTCCAGCACGGTGGTCTCGCCGTAGATCGTGTCCCCGTGGAACGTGGGCGCCACGTGCTTGAGCGACTCGACCTCGAGGTTGGCGATGGCCTTGCCGCTGACGTCGGCGACGCTCATGCCCAGCAGCAGCGAGTAGACGTAGTTGCCGACCACGACGTTCTTGCCGAAGTCGGTGGTCTCCCCGGCGTAGTGGGCGTCCAGGTGCAGCGGGTGGTGGTTCATGGTGATGAGGCAGAACAGGTGGTCGTCGTACTCGGTGACCGTCTTCCCGGGCCAGTGCTTGTAGACCGCCCCGACCTCGAACTCCTCGTAGTACCGACCGAACTGCACGGGTGCGCTCCTGGTGTCGTCGTCGACCTGGGTGCTTGCTGGGTGCTGAACTGGGTGTTCCCCGCCCGGTGACCGGACGCGGGGGCCGGGCGATCCTACGATGGGCCGGTGCCCCTGCAGACCGAGCCCGACGTGCGGGCCGAGCCCGAGGTCGTGGAGCTCGGCCGCGGCGGCCGGGCCGCCCGGCTGGCCGCGACCGCGGTGGTCCTGGTCCTGCTGCTGGCTGGCAGCGTCTGGGGCGACGACTCGGAGTTCCCCTTCGGCCCGTTCCGGATGTACTCCACCCGCGCCGACCCGAACACCCCGGTCGTCTCGACCCGCGTCGTCGGGGTGACCGCGGCGGGCGAGGAGGTGCGCCTGTCCGGTGGCGAGGTGGGCCTGCGCCGCGCGGAGTTCGAGGGCCAGCTGCCGCGCCTGGTCGACGACCCGGCGCTGCTCGGGCTGGTCGCGGAGTCCTACGAGCAGCGCCACCCCTCGGGCCCGGACCTGGTGCGGGTGGAGGTCGTGCAGCGCCGCTTCGAGCTCGTCGACGGCCAGCAGACCGGCGCCTACACCGACGACGTGCTGGTCTCCTACGACCTGGCGGCCGGCTCGTGAGCGCCGCCGCCCCGGTGCGCCCGGAGACCGCGCCCGCGGTGCCGCTGACCCCGCGCTGGTGGTTCCGGCCGGTCCCGCTGGCGCGCATCGCGGTGTTCCGCGCGATCGCCTACCTGTTCATCCCGGTCGACGTCTTCCTCACCACCGCGTGGGTCAAGGCGCACGCCGACGTGCCGACCGAGTTCTACCAACCACTGCTCGTCGGTCGCCTGCTGCACCTGCCCACCCCCACCCACACGGTGGTGCTGGTCGTGCAGTGGGCGCTGGTCGTCGCCGCGGTGGCCGCCGCCACCGGCCGGGCACCCCGGGTGCTGGGCTGGGCCGTCTTCCTCCTGTATGCGGAGTGGATGGTCATCGCGATGAGCTACGGCAAGGTCGACCACGACCGCATCGCCTACCTGGTCGCCCTGGCGGTGCTGCCCACCGTGGGCGTGGCCCGCTGGCGCGACCGGCGCTCCTCCCAGGCCGCCGGCTTCGCCTCGGCGGCCATCCTGGTCACGGTCATGCTGACCTACTTCCTGGCCGCCTGGGCCAAGATGCGCTTCGGCGGCTGGGACTGGGCGACGGGCTCCACCCTGACCCGCGCCGTGGTCCGCCGCGGCACCGACCTGTCGCTGTGGACCCTCGACGTGGCCTGGCTGCTGCCGGCCGCGCAGTGGGTGATGCTGGTCTTCGAGTTCGCCTCGCCGCTGGTGCTGCTGGTGCGCAGCGACCGCGCGCGGATCGGCCTGGTGGTCTTCCTGCTCGGCTTCCACGTCATGGTCTACGCCGGCGTCGGCATCATCTTCCTGCCGCACTGCATCGCGATCCTGTCGATCCTGCCGTGGGAACGGCTGCGGCGGGACCGCGAACGGGCCCCCGGGCCGGCGGTCACCGCCCCGGCCGGGGGCGGCGACCCACCGGGCTGAGCGCCGCGGCCGCTCAGACCATCGCGCCGATGCGCGCGGCCATCTGCGCCTCGTGCTGCTGGTAGGCGTTGCCCACGTCGGTGAGCAGGTCGCCCATGCCCGACAGCGCCACGCTGATGTTCTGGCTGGACAGCCGCCACTGCTCGTACAGGTGGCTGAACTGCACGGCCGCGGCGCTGTCGGTCCAGCCGTCGGTGACGCCGGTGCCGACGGCGGCGGACAGGGTGGCCAGGCGCGCGGACTGCTCGCCGGCCTCCCCGCGGCACTGGGCGGCCATGGCCTGCAGGGTGGCGATGTCGACCTTCACGGTGTCCTCCTCTGGTCCGGGTGGGTCCCGGTCGAGCAGGGACGGTAGGGCCGGACGGCGGCGGCGGGCCCCGGTCGTCCACAGGCGGGACCCCTGTCCACAGATCGGCCGGGGCGGGTACCGCCACCGGCCGGCCCGGGTGACCCTGCGCGCATGCCCACCCACCCAGGCGCCCCCGACCGGTCCACCCGGCGGTGGAGCCTGCACGGCCCCGGGGGCGTCGCCGACGTCGAGGTGCAGGCCACCGACGGCCACGACCTGGCCTCGGTCCGGGCCGGGCTCGCCGCGTGCGGGCTGCCCGTCGGCGGGCTGTGGTGCGGCCCGGACCGTCTCGAGGACGACACCCCGCTGTCGGACCCCCGGGTGCGGCACGGCGCGCGGCTGGGCGCCGACCGGCCCGGTCCGCGCACCACCCCGGTGGGTGGGGCGCTGGAGCTGCAGGTCAGCGGTGGGCCGGGGGCCGGTGCCTGCCACCCGCTCGCGCAGGGCGTGCTCGTCGTCGGCCGCGGCGGCCCGCGCGGGACCGGGTCCGCGCGGGTCCGGCTGCCCGACCCCGACGTCTCCCGGCAGCACCTGGAGGTCACGGTCGCCGGCACCGGGGTGGTCGTCCGCGACCTGGGCTCGGCCAACGGCAGCCGGCTGTCGGTCGGCGCCGGTGCCGGCGGCGGCACCCGGGTGCTGGGCCCCGACCCGGTGCCGTGGCCGCTGGGCGCCGTGGTGCAGGTGGGCGCCAGCGCCCTGCGGTTGACCGCCCCGGCCGGGTCCACGGTCCCCGTCGTACCCGCCCCCGGTGGCCGCTGGCTCGCCGCCGCGGCGCCCCGACCGTCGCCGCCCGCCGTCCCGGTGGTCGCGGTGGCGGTCCCCGGCGCGCCCGAACCACCTCCCCGCCGGGCCCTCGCCTGGATCGCGGTGCTGCTGCCCGCGCTGGCCGGCGGCGCCCTGGCCTGGGCGCTGCACACCCCGACGTTCCTGTTCTTCGCCCTGCTGGGCCCCCTGGTCGCCCTCGGCGGGTGGGTCTCCGACCGCTGGTCCGGACGTCGCGGCCACCGCCGGCGCACCGCCGAGCACGCCGTCGACCTGGCCCGCGCCGACGCCGAGGTCACCGCCGCGGTCGCGGCCGAGGCCGGCCTGCGGGAGGCACTGGCCCCCGACCCGGCGGCCCTGGTCTCGGCCGCCCGGCGGCGCTGCGCCCCGCTCTGGGAACGCCCGGCCACCGACCCCGACCTCCTGGTGGTCCGGCTGGGCACCGGTCCCGGCAGCACCGCGGTCTCCCGGCGCGGCGGCGACGGCACGCAGACGCCGGTCGGGGCCGACCGGCTGCCGGTGCTGCTGGACCTGCGGGAGGGCGGGCTGGAGGTCCGGGGCCCGCGCGCGGCCCTGCTGGGCGCGCTGCGGCAGCTGGTCTGCCAGGTCGCCGTCCTGCACCCGCCCGACGCCGTCTCCCTCACGCTGCTGACCGGGGACGCCGAGGCGGCCGACTGGCGGTGGGCCCGGTGGCTGCCCCACCTGGGCACCGTGCCCGCCCCCGGCGCGGCCCACCTCGTCGTCGTGGACGGCCCGCTCGACGAGGACGGCGCCGAGGTGCTCCGGCGGGCGCGCGAGCGCGGTGCGGTCGCCGTCGGGCGGGTGCCGGCGGGCGGGGCGACCGCGTCGGTGGAGGTGGTCGGCGAGACCGGCGCGGGCGCCCGGCTGCGCCGCAGCGGCCGCCCGGACGTCCACGTCGTCCTCGACCGCCTGGCACTCGACCTGGCCGAGCAGGTGGCCGCGGACCTCGCCCCGCTGACGGTGCCGCAGGGGCCGGGCGGACTGCCCGACGCGGTGCGGTGGCGCGACCTCGTCGGCCCGGTGCCCGCGCCGTGGTCCCGGTCGAGGTCGACGCTGGCGGCCGTCCTCGGTGTCGGCACCTCGGGCCCGGTGACCCTCGACCTGTGCGCGGTCGGCCCGCACGCCCTGGTGGCCGGCACCACGGGGGCCGGGAAGTCCGAGCTGCTGCGCACCCTCGTGCTGGGGCTGGCCGCGGCCCACCCGCCGGACCGGTGCAGCTTCCTGCTGGTCGACTACAAGGGCGGCGCCGCCTTCGGGGAGGCCGCCGACCTGCCGCACACGGTGGGCCTGCTCACCGACCTCGACGGCGCCTCCACCGCCCGCGCGCTGCGCTCGCTGACCGCCGAGCTGACCCGGCGGGAGCGGGTGCTGGCCGGGTGCGGTGCCCGCGACCTGGCCGACCTGCCGGTCGGGGGCGCGGGCGACGGCACGGGCGACGAACAGGGCGAGGTGCTCCTGCCGCGGCTGGTCATCGTCGTGGACGAGTTCGCCACCCTGGGCGAGGAGCTGCCGGGTTTCGTGCCGGGCCTGGTCGCGATCGCGCAGCGCGGCCGGTCCCTGGGTGTGCACCTGGTGCTGGCCACCCAGCGGCCCTCGGGGTCGGTGAGCCCGGAGATCCGCGCGAACTGCACCGTCCGGCTGTGCCTGCGCACCACCGACGAGACCGGCTCACGGGACGTGCTGGGCGTCCCCGACGCCGCCTGGCTCCCGGTCGACCGGCCCGGGCGCGCCCTGCTGCGGGTCGGTGCGGAGGCCCCGCTGCCGCTGCAGGTGGCCCGGGTGGGGGTGCCCGCCGACCGGGACGACGCCGTGCGGGTCCGCCGCTGGCCCCCGGCCCCGCTCCCGGCCGGCGGGCCGGCCGAACCGGGCGGGGTAGCGGGGAGCACCGACCTGGCGGACCAGGTGCGCACGCTGCGGGCCCGGGCCGTGGGTGTTCCGCCGCCGCCCCGGCCCTGGCTGCCGGCCCTGCCCGACCAGGTCCACCCGGCGGCCGGGGCCGAACCGGGCGCCCCGGTGCGGTGGGGCGTGGTCGACCGGCCCGACCAGCAGCGGCAGGAGGACCTGCTGGTCGACCTGGGGGCCGGCGGCGGGTGGCTCGTGGTCGGGGGCCCGCGCAGCGGCCGGACGACGGCGCTGCGCACGCTGCTCGGGGAGGCGGTCGCCGGTCGGGGCCCCGCGGACCTGCACGTGCACGCCGTCGACCACGCCGGCGGCGAGCTCGCCCGGGCGTTGTCCGGGCTGCCGCACACCGGCACCGTGGTCGGCCGCGGCGCGGGGCACCGGCTGGAGCGGCTGGTCACCCGGCTGCAGGAGGAGGTCGACCGCCGCCGGACCGCGCCCGGGCCGCACCCCCGCCTGCTGCTGCTCGTCGACGGCGCCGACACGGCGGGCACCGAGCTGGAGGAGCTCGCACCCGGCACCGGGGGCACCGCGCTGCTGCGGCTGGTGCGCGAGGGCGCGGCCGTGGGGCTGACCGCCGTCCTCACCACCGACCGGGCGCTGCCGGGCAGCCGGCTGGCCGGGGCGGTCGGGCACCGGCTCGTCCTCCCGCTGGCCGACCGGGCCGACTACGCCGTCGCGGGGGTGCCGGCCGCCCGGGTCCCAGCGCACCGGCCGCCCGGGCGGGCGCTGCTGGACGACGAGGCGACCGAGGTGCAGCTGGCCCTCCCCCGCCCGCTGCCGGCACCCGCCGGTGCGTCCGTCCCCGTCCCCGGCCGGGTGGAGGTGGTGGAGCTGCCGGCCGACCCGGCCGCCCCGCCCGTCGCCGGGCTGCCGGCGGGGGTGGCGCTGCTCGGTCCGGGCGGCGACGGCGGGACCCCGGTCACGGTGGACCTGCACCGCACCGGCGGGCTGCTGGTCGCCGGCCCACCGGGGAGCGGCCGGTCCACCACGCTGACCGCCCTGGCGGCCCGGCTGGCCGCCGGCGGTACGCCGGTGCTGCTCGTCGGCGCGCCGCACCGGCGTGCGGGCCCCACCCCCGCCGACCGCGTCGACGAACCCGGCGGTCTGCGGGCCTGGACCGAGCGGCTGGGCGGTGCGGCCGGTGTGGTGCTCGCCGACGACCTCGGCCAGCTGCCCGACGACCTGCTCGACGCGCTGGCCGCGGTCACCGCCCCGGGCGGGCCGGCCGTGCTCGTCGCCGCGGCCGCACCCGCCGACGTCGCGGGGGCCTACCGCGGGCCGGCCCCCACGCTGCGCCGCACCCGCACCGCGCTGCTGCTGCAGCCGGCGCGCGGGGACGGCGAGCTGCTGGGCGCCCGACTGCCCCGCGCCGCCCTCCCGGCCCGGCCGGGCGCGGGGTGGCTGGTCACCGGGGGCACCACCACCCGGGTGCAGGTGGCCCGGCGGTGAGCGGGGTCAGAGCAGGTCGAGCGCGGGGCCGAGCTCCTGCGTGGCGTACCAGGCCAGTTCGTGCCCCTCGGCCTGGTCGACGACGAACTGCGAGTCCTCGCTGCCGAGGTCGGCCTCCAGCACGACGGCCACGGCAGCGGCGACGTCGGGCTCGGCCTCGGCGGTGTCGATGTGCGCGCTGGCCACGTCGGCCAGGGCGAGGTCGGCCGAGGCCCGGGCGGCACCGCGGTCGGTGTCGGGGTCCGACAGCGGGGTGACGGCGTCGTCGGGGAGGTCGGCGGCCAGCACCACCCGGCGGCGGGCGGCGGCGGGGTCGACGTCCAGCAACCGCAGGCTGGCGCGGGCCGCGCCGAGCAGCGCGGCGTACTCCAGCTCCTCCTCGTCGGTGTCGGAGAGCTCGTAGAACCCGCGCAGCTCGGGGGTCACCGCGAACACCGTCAGCGGGCCGGGCACCCGCCCCTCGTCGAGCAGCTGGCGCAGGACGGTCGTGGTGGCCGGTAGGTACACGCGCACCCGGTCAGTCTCCCCCGGCCGCGCCCCTGCGCGGCCGCCGGGTCGGCGCCCGGCGGGTGGGTGGGGGTTGCGGCGCCGGCGGCCCCTCGGCGGTGGTCTCGACCAGGTCGGCGACCTCCTGCTCGATGAGGTCGGCCAGCACGTCGACGTCGGAGACGGAGTCGCGGTCGGCGTTGAGGCCGAAGTACACCGTGCCGTCGTAGCTGGTGAGCCCGATGGCCAGCCCCTGGCCGCGGGCCAGCGGCACCACCGGGAAGACCTCGAGCATCCGGGCACCCGAGGCGTAGAGCGGCTGCTGCGGGCCCGGGACGTTGGTGACCACCAGGTTGAACAGCCGGCGGGACAACCCGCTGGCCGCCCGCGCGCCGAGGGCGTGCAGGGTCGGCGGCGCGAACCCCGAGAGCGCGACCAGGGTGCCGGCCCCCACCGACTGGCCGCCCTGGGCCGCCCCGCGCATCGCGTAGCCGATCCGGGCCACCCGCACCCGGGGGTTGGGCTCGCCGACCGGGAGGTCCAGCAGCAGGGAGGACACCACCCCGCCGGTCGGGTCGTCGGCGTCGACACCGGTGTCGTCCGGCCGCACCGACACGGGCACCAGGGCCCGGATCGACGTCGACCCGACCACCGGCTCGCCGCGGGAGAGCAGCCACTCGCGCAGCGCCCCGGTCACCGTCGCCAGCAGGACGTCGTTGACGGTGCCCCCGAGCACCGCCCGCACCGCCTTGAGCTGCTCGAGGTCCGCGCGCGCGACCGCGACCCGCCGCTGCCGGCCGATGGAGCCGTTGAGCGGGCTGGTCGGGGCCGGGCGCACCGTGGTGCGGGCCAGGGCGCTGAGCACCGACCCGGCGGTGCCCACCAGCCGACCCGCCGTGGCGCGCAGGTCGCCGGTGGCGGTCCGGACGGTGTCCAGCACCGCGGTGGGCCGCTGCACCGCCTCCTCCACCGCCTCCCAGACCAGCGCGACCGGGCCGGGGGGCCGGCGGGGACGCCAGTCGTCGGCCGGCGCGGGCCGGTCGGCGGGCACCGGGGCGTCGTCGAGGATGACCTGGCCGATGTCGATGGCCGTCAGCCCGTCGACCAGCGCCGGGTGGGTCTTGGTGACCACCGCGATCCGGTCGTCGGCCAGGCCCTCGACCAGGTACATCTCCCACAGGGGGCGGTGGTGGTCCAGCGGCCGGGCGGTCAGCCGGGCGACCAGGTCCAGCAGCTGCTCCTCGGTCCCCGGCCGGGGCAGCGCCGAGCGCCGCACGTGGTAGGTGACGTCGAAGTCGGGGTCGTCGACCCACGCGGGGTTGGCCAGGTGGCCGGGCACCTCGACGACCTTCTGCCGGAACCGGGGCACCAGCGGCAGCCGGGAGCGCACGAGGTCGACCAGGTCCTCGTGGTCCAGGCCCCCGCGCGGGGACTCCAGCACCAGGAACCCGGCGACGTGCATCGGGGTGTCGGGCTCCTCGAGGTAGAGGAACGACGCGTCCAGCGAGGTCAGCCGGTCGACCACGGTGCTCCCTCCGTCGGGGGCCCCAACCTAGCCATGCCGGTCAGCGACGGCGACGTGGGCGCCCCGGCGCCGGCACCCCGGTCAGCTCCGCCGCCAGCGACCGCAACCCCAGGCGCAGCGGGGAGCGGTCGGCGACCTCGGCGAGGGTGCGGCCGGCGGCCAGCGCGGCGTCGGTCGCCCGCCGGTCGGCGGGCAGGAACCCGGCCACGCGGGCGCCGGTGAACCGGGCCAGCGCCGTCCCGATCTCCTGCTCGGGGTCCCCCGGCACCGGGCCGCGGCGGACCTGGTTGACCAGCACCCCCGGCTCCACGCCGGGCAGCACGTCGCGCAGCTGCCCGAGCGCGCGGATGGTCCGCTGCAGGGCGACCGGGTCGGCGCCGCTGACGCACAGCACCGTGTCGGCCTGCTCCAGGACGGTCGTGGTGACGCCGTTGCGGCGGGGTGCGGCGGTGTCGAAGGACAGCTCCTCGTCCTCCTCGACGCAGAAGGCGCAGTCGACCACGGTCAGCGCGGTCAGCCGGCGGGCCTGCTCGAGCACCGCGGCGACCGCCCCGGGCCGCAGCTCCGGCCACCGGTCGGCGCGGGCCAGGCCGGTGAGCACCCGCAGCTGCGGCGACACCGCCCAGGCCAGCCGGGCGAGCCGGGCGACGTCCAGGGTGCCGGCCGTGGCCTGGCGGGCGGCCGCGGCGATGCCCGGCGACTCGTCGAGCAGGCCGAGGACCTGCGCCACGACCCCGCCGTACACGTCGGCGTCCAGCAGCAGGGTCGGGACCCCGAGCCGGGCGGCCTCGTCGGCCAGGCCGACGGCCACCGTGGTGCGGCCCGGGGCGCCGGTCGGGCCCCACACCGCCACCACCCGGCCACGGCCGGCGGGCCGGGCGGCCGGGTCGTCGGGCAGCCCCAGGGCCGGCAGGGCCGCCCGCGGGTCGGCGACGTCGCGTCCGCCGGGGGCGGGCGCGGGGCCCGCGACCGCCTCGCGCAGCGCGGCGGCGATGCCGGCAGCATCGGTGTCGGCGGGCAGCACCCGGCCCACGCCCAGCCGGCGCAGCCGTTCGGCGGCCTCGTCGTCCCCGGGCTCGACCAGACCCACCACCGCGACGCCGGCGGCCGTCAGCCGGGCCACGGCGTCCCCGTCGAGCCGGCGCAGCTCGGCCGACAGCAGGACGGCCTGCCCGGTGCCCGTGCCGGCCGCGGCCAGCAGGTCGGCCAGGTCGACGAACCGGCGGACGACGACGACGCCGTGGTCGGCGCGGTCCAGCGCCCCGACGAGCTCGGACTCCCACGCCGCCCCGGTCGTGGCGGTGAAGACCTGCAGCGCCATCAGCCGGTCGGGCCCGCCGTGGTCGGCACCGGGACCGTCGTGGGGACGGTGGCCGGCCCGCCCCCGGCGGCGCCGTCGCGCACCACGACCACCAGCGCCCGGCCGCCGACGGCCGACAGCACGCCGGGGACGTCGTCGGCGTCCAGCCCGACCACGACCTGGATGGTCGTGGTCGCGGCCGACAGCACGCCCTCGCCGCGGCCGGACACCGCCTGCACGGGGGCGCCGGCGAGCACGAGGGACACCTCCCCCGAGGTGTCGGTGGCCCCCGCCGCCGGGTCGGCCACGGCGTAGACGTCGACCCGCTGGCCCCGGGCCAGGCCCGGCGGGGCGTACCCGGCCTGGACCGGGAGGGCGAGCTGGACCTGCTCGGACGCCGGCTCGAGGGCCGCGCGCGGGACCAGCTCGCCGGCCAGCACCGCCCGGCCGAGGACCTGGCCCGCGGGGTCGGTCGAGGCGGCCAGGTAGCCGGCGGCGACGTCGTCGAGCCGCACCTGCACGGCGACCAGGTCGTCGGCGCGCAGCACGCTGCCCGCGGCCAGGTCCGTCGCGGCGGACCACACGGGCACGGTGGCACCGGCCGCCGTCACCACGCGGGCACCGACCAGCACCGAGCCCAGCACCAGCAGCACACCGAGCACCAAGCGCAGGTCCAGCCACCGCGGTGGCCGCACCCGGCGCGGCACGGGCCCGGCCGGCGGCGCACCGGGGGCACCGGGGCCGCCCGCGGTCCTGCCGTCCAGCAGCGCACTGCCCGTCATCTGGTCCCCGTTCTCCGCGGTCGCGGCCGTTCGGGCGCGAACAGGTGCAGATGATGACCGACGGCGCGGTCCACGTGCAGTGCCTGTGGACGGATCGGCCTGTGGACCCACCCCACCGGGGCAGGCCGGAGGTGCCAGACTGGCGGCCACCTCTGGAGGGAGACACACCACCCCGATGGCCACGCCCCGCTTCCTGACCCTCGACGACGTCGCCGAGACGCTCAACGTCTCGTGGTCGCAGGCCTACGCCCTGGTGCGGCGCAAGGAGCTCATCGCCATCCAGATCGGCGGGCGGGGGCAGTGGCGGGTCGAGCGCGACGAGCTCGAGCGCTTCATCCAGCAGAAGTACGCCGAGGCCCGCGGGTCCACCCCGCCGCCCGAGCCCGCCCGACCCGAGGGGCGCACGCAGGACGCCTGACCGGCCTCACCCGGCGCCGGGCGAGGCGAGCAGCGCCACCGCACCCAGCACCACCGCGCGCACGGACGTGACCGCGGTGCGCCGCCGGGGCTGGTCGAGGTGGTGCTCGGCCAGCTCGAGGAAGTCCGCGCCGACCCGGTCCACCGTCCCGGTGAGGACGGTGCCGTCCTGGAGCACGCAGCGCACCGCCGCCCGGTCCCGGGCCAGGCCGCGCACCGCCCGGCGCAGGTCCCAGGACCGGGCCACCACCCCCGGCTCGTCGGCCGGTGCGGTCACCGGCCCCAGGCCGCCGACCGCGCGCAGGCACCCGGTCGCCACCAGCAGCTCCTGACCCCGCTCGGCGGCCAGCAGCACCCAGTCGCTGCCGACGTCGACCAGCCGTCCCGCCACCCGCCCGGCGCCCGCGCAGTCCAGCGCGACGTCGCGCCCGGTGCTGCCGCGCAGCCGGTCGGCCAGCCGGACCGCGCCCACCTCGGCACGCGTGCGCGACGCCAGGTCCTCGGCCGCGGCCTGCTCGGCCGCGAAGGCCGCCTCGAGGTCGGCGAACAGCTGCTCCCAGCGCATGGCCGGACCCTACCCATCCACAGATGCGTGCATTTGCTTGCATTTGATTGCGATGGTCGTGTTCGCTGTCGACAGATCCCGAGGAGGTCCCATGTCCGTGCAGCGCTGGGCCACCACCACGCTCGTGGTGCTGGCCGCCGGGGCGGGTCTGCGTGCCCTCGCCCCCGACCCGGCCGCGTGGGCCGCCGTGCTCGCCGACCCGCAGCGGGTGGTCGACACCGCCGGTCCCGACGCCCTGCTCGTGCCCGTCGTCTGGGCGCTGGCCGCGGCGTGCTGGGCGTGGGGCGTGCTGGGGCTGGTCCTCACCGTCGCCAGCAGCGGTCCCCCGCCCCTCGCCCGGGTCGCGGCACCGCTGCTGCGCCTGCTGCTGCCGGCCACGCTGCGCCGGGCCGCCGCCCTCGCCGTGGGCCTCTCGCTGGCCACCGCCCCGGTCGTCGCCGCCGCCCCCACCGGGCCCGCGCTCGCGGTGACCGCGGCCCAGCAGGTCACCACCGGCACGGCGGACCGGGGCCTGGCCGGTGACCTCGCGCCGGTGCCCGACTGGCCGGCCCCGGCGCCGGCCGGGGCCCACGTCGTGGTGCGCGGCGACTGCCTGTGGGACATCGCCGCCACCTGGCTCGCCGCCCGACCGGGCGCGGCCGGTGCGCCCGGACCAGCGGCCGTCGCCGACGCCGTCGCGGCCTGGTGGCAGGTCAACGCCGCGGTGATCGGCCCGGACCCCGACCTGCTGCTGCCCGGCCAGGTCCTGCGCGCCCCCTGACCCGACCCGCCCACCCGAGGAGACACCCCCCATGAGCACCCCGGCCCCGCTGACCGCACCGTGGCCCGACCCGGGTCCCGACCCGCGGTCCGACCCGTGCCCCGACCCGGCGCACGACCCGTGGCGGCAGGTCCGGCTGCGCCTGGTCGACACCCCCGGCCCGGCCCTGGACCCCGCGCCGGTCACCCGGCTGCTGCGCCCCGGCGTGCCCTCGCCCCGGCCGCACCTGCTGCCGGGCCCGCGACCGGGCGCCCCGCAGGGACCGCCCGCCCGGCGCCGCGGGCTCCCCGACCCGGGACCGGTGGCCCACCGGCTGGTGACCATGACGCTGGAGGCCTTCGGCGGGCGCCGCCCCTTCGCCCAGCTCCGCTCGGCCTACACGCTGCCGGTGTTCACCGCGGTCAGCCAGGGCCGGCGCCCGCACTGGTGCGTGGCCGGCAGCGGGCCCCTGCTGGTGGGCGCGGTCCGGGTGGCCGAGCCGGTGGAGGGGGTCGCCGAGGTGTGCGCGGTGGCCCGCCGCAACGGCCGGGCCCACGCGGTCGCGGCCCGGCTGGAGGTCGTGGAGGGCGGCTGGCGGTGCACCGCCCTGCAGGTCGGCTGACCACCCCGCCGGCTGGGCGGGGCGGTCGGCCGACCCGGGTGCCCGGTCAGGCCCCCGCGGCTCCGTGGCACTGCTTGTACTTCTTGCCCGACCCGCAGGGGCAGGGCGCGTTGCGCGCCGGCGCCTTGGTGCCGGTGACCGTGGCCGTCTTCGCCGCGCCGGCCTTGCCGGTCCGCCCCTCGGCCGCCGAGGAGTCCAGACCGGGGGCGGAGTAGGTCAGCCCGGCGGCCGGCGCCGGCGCCTCCAGACCCTTGACCGCCAGCTCCGGACCGGTGCCGGTGGCGACCGGCTCGGCAGCGGCCTCCGGCGCCGGGGAGCGCCGCGCACTGGCCGTCGGCTGGGGCGCCGGCTCGGCGGGCTTCATCGCCTGCTGCGCACGGGCGGCCGCCTCCCGGGCCAGCACCCGCTCGTTGCCGGCCTGGGCGCGGGCCAGCGCCTCGGCCTCGGCGGCGTCCTGCTTGGCCTTGGCCTCGGCCTCGGTCTGCTCCTTGGTCTTGACCTCGAGGTTGAACAGGAAGCCGACGGACTCCTCCTTGATCCCGTCGAGCATCGCGTTGAACATGTCGTAGCCCTCGCGCTGGTACTCCACGACCGGGTCGCGGTTGGCCATCGCGCGCAGGTGGATGCCGGCCCGCAGGTAGTCCATCTCGTACAGGTGCTCGCGCCACTTGCGGTCCAGCACGCTGAGCAGGACCCGGCGCTCGAGCTCGCGGGTGACCTCGCTGCCGAGGGTCTCCTCGCGGACCTCGTACTGCGCCTGGACGTCGGCCAGCAGCTCGCGCTTGAGCACGTCGGCGGTGAGCGCGGACTGGTCGCCCTCGGCGTGCTCGTCGAGCAGCTCCTCGACGGTGATGCCCACCGGGTAGAGCGCCTTGAGCCCGGTCCACAGCTGCTCGAGGTCCCAGTCCTCGGCGTAGCCGGCCTCGGTGGCGCCGTCGACGTAGGCGGCGACGACGTCGTCGAGCATCGACTCGACCTGCTCGTGCAGGTCCTCGCCGTCGAGCACCTTGCGGCGCTCGTCGTAGATGACGGTGCGCTGCCGGTTGAGCACCTCGTCGTACTTCAGGACGTCCTTGCGGGTCTCGAAGTTCTGCTGCTCGACCTGCGTCTGGGCCGAGCGGATGGCGCGGCTGACCATCTTGGACTCGATCGGCTGGTCCTCGGGGACCCGCAGCGTGGTCATCATCGACTCGAGCATCGGGCCGTTGAACCGCCGCATGAGGTCATCGCCCAGCGAGAGGTAGAACCGGGACTCCCCCGGGTCGCCCTGCCGGCCCGACCGGCCGCGCAGCTGGTTGTCGATCCGGCGGCTCTCGTGCCGCTCGGTGCCCAGCACGTAGAGCCCGCCGGCCTCGACGACCTCCTCGTGCTCCTTGGCCACCTGCGCCTTGGCCTGCGCCAGCGCGTCGTCCCAGGCGGCCTCGTACTCCTCGGGGGTCTCCGTCGGCGACAGGCCGCGGGCGCGCAGCTCGTCGTCGGCGATGACCTCGGGGTTGCCGCCGAGCTGGATGTCGGTGCCGCGGCCGGCCATGTTGGTGGCCACGGTGACCGCCGCCAGCCGGCCGGCCTGGGCCACGATCGCGGCCTCCCGGGCGTGGTTCTTGGCGTTGAGCACCTCGTGCGGGATGCCCCGCTTGAGCAGGTACTTGCTCACCACCTCGGACTTCTCGACCGACGCGGTGCCGACCAGGACCGGCTGCCCGGCCTCGACCCGCTCGGCGATGTCGTCGACGACGGCCTCGAACTTGGCCTTCTCGGTCTTGTAGATGACGTCGGAGCGGTCCTCGCGGACCATCGGCCGGTTCGTCGGGATGGGCACGACGCCGACCTTGTAGGTCTGGTTGAGCTCGGCCGCCTCGGTCTGGGCGGTGCCGGTCATCCCGGAGAGCTTCTCGTAGAGCCGGAAGTAGTTCTGCAGCGTGATGGTGGCGAGGGTCTGGTTCTCGTCCTTGATCGCCACCTTCTCCTTGGCCTCGATGGCCTGGTGCATGCCCTCGTTGTAGCGGCGGCCGGCCAGCACGCGGCCGGTGAACTCGTCGACGATGAGCACCTCGCCGTTGGTGACGATGTACTCCTGGTCGCGGTGGAAGAGCTCCTTGGCCTTCAGCGCGTTGTTCAGGTACCCGATCAGCGGGGTGTTGACCGCCTCGTAGAGGTTGTCGATGCCGAGCTGGTCCTCGACGAACTCGACGCCCTCCTCGGTGATGGCGACGGTGCGCTTGCTCTCCTCGACCTCGTAGTGCCGGTCGCGCTTGAGCAGCGGGGCGATGCGGGCGAACTCGCCGTACCACTTGGCCGACTGCTCGGCCGGGCCGCTGATGATCAGCGGCGTGCGGGCCTCGTCGATGAGGATGGAGTCGACCTCGTCGACGATCGCGAAGTGGTGGCCGCGCTGCACCAGGTCGCCCTTGGTCCAGGCCATGTTGTCGCGCAGGTAGTCGAAGCCGAACTCGTTGTTCGTGCCGTGCGTGATGTCGCACAGGTACTGCTCGCGGCGCTGGGCGGGCTTCTCCCCGGACAGGATGGTGCCCACCGACAGGCCCAGGAAGCGGTGCACCCGGCCCATCCACTCGGCGTCGCGCTTGGCCAGGTAGTCGTTGGTGGTGACCACGTGCACGCCGTCGCCGGTGAGCGCGTTGAGGTAGGCCGGCAGGACGCCGGTCAGCGTCTTGCCCTCACCGGTGCGCATCTCGGCGATGTTGCCCAGGTGCAGCGCCGCGCCACCCATGAGCTGCACGCGGTAGTGCCGCTGGCCCAGCGTGCGCCCGGCGCCCTCGCGGACCACGGCGAACGCCTCGGGGAGCATCGAGTCCAGCGACTCGCCGTCGGCGTAGCGCTCCTTGAACTCGTCGGTCTTCGCGCGCAGCTCGGCGTCGGTCAGGTCGACGACGTCGGCCTCGAGGGACTCGACCGCGTCCGCGATCTTGGACAGCCGCCGGACGATCTTGCCCTCACCGGCGCGCAGGATCTTGGAGAACACCACGCGACCAATGTAGTGCCGTCCCGCCACCACCCCGGCTCAGCGCAGGACGAGTTCCCCGGCCCGCGGGTCGAGTGCGACCTCCTTGGCGCCCTGCCGCATGCCGTCCAGGACGGCGTCGACCACGGCCCGGGCGGGGAAGCCCTCCGGCAGCCGGGGCGGCGCGCCGGCCAGCGCACGGTCGACCAGGCCGGTGTCCACGTGCGGGGGCTTGACGTCGAGGACGGCGACCCGGCGCGACCGCAGCTCCCGGCGCAGCACCGAGGCCCACGCCGACAGCGCGGCCTTGGACGCGGAGTACTCGGCCATCTGCAGCGTCGGCGCGTCGGCCACGATCGCCGACAGCAGCACCACCGCCCCGCCGTCGGTCAACCGCGGCAGGACGGCGCGCACCAGGCTCATCGGGCCCAGGGTGTTCACCGCGAACAGCTCCTCGACCACGGCGTCGTCGGCCTCGGCCGCCGGGCCGAACGCGACCACGCCGGTGGCCACCACGACGGCGTCCAGCCCGCCCAGGGCCTCGGCGGCCGCCTGCGCCGCCGCCCGGCCGGACTCCACGTCGACGGCGTCGAGCACCTGGGTGGGCACCCCGCCCAGCTCCTGCGCCAGCGCCGCGGTGCGCCCGGCGTCCCGCCCGGCCAGCGCCACCTGCGCGCCCGCGGCGGCCAGCCCGCGGGCCAGCGCACCCCCGAGCACCCCGCTCGCCCCGACCACCCACACCCGCGACCCCTGCAGCTCCACGGCGGGGATCCTGCCCCGCCAGCGGCGCTTGCGCAGGTCGGACCGGTGGGTCCGGGCAGGCCCTAGGCTGCGCCGGTGGCCCGCCCCGAGTTCTCCGACGACCTGCGCACCTTCTTCACCGAGCGGCACCTGGCGACGCTGACCACGCTGCGCGCCGACGGCAGCCCGCACGTGGTCCCGGTCGGGGTCACCCTGGACCCCGCCACCGCGACGGCCCGGGTGATCACCTCGGGGACGTCGGTCAAGGCCCGGCACGTGCGCGCCGCGGGCGGCACCGCGCGGGTGGCGGTCTGCTCGGTCGACGGCCGGCGCTGGGTGACCCTGGAGGGCACCGCGACCGTGCGGGAGGACCCGGCGTCGGTGGCCGACGCGGTGGCCCGCTACGCCGCCCGGTACCGCCAGCCGCGGGAGAACCCGGCGCGCGTGGTGCTGGAGATCGCCGTCGACCGGGTGCTCGGGACCCTCTGACCCGACGGTGGCCCGCCCTGCCGAGCAGGACGGGCCACCGGGGGGTGCCGACTACACGCGCGCGGGCTCCTTCGCCGCAGCCGCAGCCGGGGCCGCGGCCGGGGTGGCCACCGGTGCGCCCGACAGCCGGATCAGGCCGTAGTCGTAGGCGTGCCGGCGGTAGACCACGGTGGGCTGACCGGTCTCGGCGCAGGCGAACAGGAAGAAGTCGTGGCCGACGAGCTCCATCTCGAGCAGCGCCTGGTCGACGGTCATCGGGGTGGCCGGGTGCTGCTTCTCGCGCACGACGCGGCCGGGGAGGTTCTCCTCCGGCTCGGCCGGGGCGTCGGCGTCGGCCAGCCGCTGGTCCAGCTCCCCGAGGGCCGCCGCGGCGGCCGACCCGTCCAGGCGGAGGCTGGCCGGGGTGCGCCGGCCGTGGTGCACGCGACGGCGGTCGGCGGCCCGCCGCAGCCGGTTCTCCAGCTTGCCGACGGCGGCGTCCAGGGCGGACAGGAAGTCCGCCGCGCAGGCCTCGGCGCGGGCCACCGGGCCCTTGCCGCGCAGGGTGATCTCCACGCGCTGGCAGTTCGCCGACTGGCGCGGGTTCTTCTCGTGGAGCAGCTCCACGTCGAGGCGCTCGATCTTGCCGTCGAAGCGCTCCAGCTGGCCGACCTTGTCCTCGACGGTCTGCCGGAAGTGCTCGGGCACCTCGACGTTGCGACCTCGGACGACGATCTCCATGTGACCTCCCGAACTCGGGTGTGATCGCCCCGACGCTAGCCGCGCCGGGCCCGATGCGACAGTGCAGGAGGTCCACCCACGGGGTCCTCAGGGGCTGCGCACGGTGAACACCCCAGGTCCGGGCGCCGCCACGCCCGGGGTCACGCCACGCGGGGTCGCCGCCACCACTGCGGCGAGGACCGGCAGGCCGGGCCGGGCCAGCGCCGCGGCGGCCTCGGTGAGCGTCGCCCCGGTGGTGACCACGTCGTCGACCAGCACCACCAGCCCGTGCGGCCGGGCCGGCGGGCTCGCGGTGAAGGTGCCCGCCAGGTTGGCCCGGCGGCCGCCGACGTCCAGGCCGGTGGAGTCGCGCACCCGGCCCCGGCGCCCCAGCCAGTCGCCGACCCCCGCCGGCACCCCGGCCCGGCGCAGCTCGCGGACCGCCGCACGGGCCAGCTCGCCGACGTGGTCGCGCCCCCGTTCCCGCAGCGCCGCGCGGCTGCTGGGCAGCGGCACGAGGACGACGGGCGCGCCCGGGTCGGTGGCCGACCGGAGGGCCGCCACGGCCAGGGCCAGCGCTGCGCCGAGCGGGCCGGCCAGCTCGGCGCGGCCCCGCTCCTTGAACGCGACGACGGCCGGCCGCACCGGCCCGGCGTAGGCCCCGGCCGCGACCGTCGGCGGGAACCCGTCGGGGTGCCGGCGGGGCGCGGCCAGCCGCGGCCGGGCCAGCAGCTGCGCGCACCGCGGGCACAGCACGTGGCCGGGGCGGCCGCACCCCGCGCACACCCGGGGCAGCACGAGGTCCACCGTCGAGCCCACCAGGGAGGCCACCAGCGCACGCAGCACGGTGCCGATCGTGCCCGGTGCCGGCCCGGCGCGGCCGGGCCTGTGGACAGCGCTCAGAGCGGGTAGAACGGGCTCCCGCCGGCGACCGGGCCCTGGCCGCGGACCAGGGTGGACCAGGTGCCCGCGGCCAGCTGCCACAGCGTGCCGCCGGCCACGACGAGCACCGGGCGGGACGGCGCCGCGGCCACCGCGGTGGGCTGGGCCGGCAACCCGGCGCTGCTCAGCGCGTCCAGGCCCCACCCGTCGACGCCGACGGTGTAGGGGCCGGTGCCGTCCTCGTCGCGGGCCCCGGCCAGCACCACCAGCGACGAGGCGGTGCGCCAGGCGACGTCGACGACCTGCGACAGGTCCGGCGCCACCGCGCGCAGGTCGCGCACCGCCACCTGGTCGTCGTCCCGCACGACCGTGCCCACCAGCAGCTGGCCGCCGTCGGGCCCGTCCACCACGACCGCGGCCCGCACCCCGTCGGGCGAGAGCCGGAACACCCGGGCCGGGCCGAGGCCGGGCAGGGTGGTGGCGCTGACCGTCTGCGGCGAACCGGTGGCCGGGACCCGGATGACCTCCGTGCCGTCGCGGACCGTCCAGACCTCCTCGCGGGTGGCCGAGACCGTCGGCACCGTGAAGCTCCCCGCGGTGAGCACCGCGGTCAGGTCGCCGCCGTAGGGCCCGGCCAGCAGCGTCGTGCTCCCGCCCACGACCGCGACCGCGACCGTGGTGCCCAGCTCGTTGGTGCGCGCGTCGGCGGTGACCGCGGCCGACACCAGCCCCAGCTGGCCGGTGCCCGCCGCGCCGGGGACGACCTCGCCGGCGGTCACCGTGCGCAGCGCGCCGTCGGCCACGTAGTGCCCGACGGAGGCGGCGGGCACCGCGTCGGGGTCGAAGGAGGCCCAGTCGTCGACGGTCTGCACGTCGGGGACGCCGGGCAGGTCGACCGGTTCGCCGTCCACGGTCACCCGCACGGCCCGGACGTCGTCCAGCTGGTCCAGCGACCACACCAGCTGCGCGCAGAGCACGTTGAGCGCGTCGGCGCCCCCGGTCGGCAGGCCGGTCAGGTCCACCGTCGCCACCTGCTGGTCGACGGCCACGTTGCTGCGCAGCTCCACCCCGGCGGCGGGGTTGACGACCCCCGCGGCCACCGCGGTCGAGGGGCCGACGAGCAGCCGGTCCACCAGCGCCGTGGGCTGGGACTCCCCCGACACCAGGAACCGGGGGTCGGGGACCACCCGGGTGCCGGTGGGGTCGAGGAAGAACGCGTTGACCTGGTCGTAGGTGCGGGCGAAGTCCGGCTCGAGCTGCACGAGGCCGTCGGTGGGGTTGGCGATCCGCCACTCCCCGTCCTCCTCGGTCAGGGCGAAGGTGAACGCGAAGGCCTGGCCGGCGCCCACGGTGAACGAGCCCTGCGTGTCCACCTTGCCGACCAGGCCCGCGGTGAGCGTGACGCTCCCGTCGGCCGACGCCACCGGGGCGTAGTCGGCGCTGATGACCGTGACGCCGTCGGTGTCGTCCCACTCCCCCGCCGCCTCGCGGGTCAGGTACTGCCGGGCCACGGGGTGGTTGCGGGTGGTGCTGGCCATCGCGTCGACGAAGCCGCGCACCACCTCCTCCGGGCTCGCCCCGGCCACCGGCGGCAGCGCCTCGATGCCGATGTCGCCGGGCGGCTCGGCGACCTGGGTGATCTGCACCGGCGCCGAGCTGTCGGGGACGGTGCCGCACCCGGCCAGCACGCCCAGCGCGAGCAGGGCCGCGGCGGCACGGGCCCTCACCGCGGGCTCCGGACCCGGCGGACGACGACCGGGCGCAGCGGCAGCGGCGACCCGGTCAGCTCGGCGCCCTCGGTCAGCGGCAGGGTGAGCCGGAACTGCGCGCCCTGCCCGGGCTGGCCCCACACCTGCAGCCACCCGCCGTGCAGCCGGGCGTCCTCCAGGCTGATGGACAGCCCCAGGCCCGACCCTCCGACGGTGCGCACCCGGGCCGGGTCGGCCCGCCAGAACCGGTCGAACACGTGCTGGGCCTCCTCGGAGTCCAACCCGATGCCGTGGTCGCGCACGGTGACCGCCGCCGCCGTCCGGTTGGCGGCGAGGGTGAGCTCGACCGGGTGGCCGGCACCGTGCTCGATGGCGTTGCCGACGAGGTTGCGCAGCACCCGCTGCACCCGGCGCGCGTCGACGTCGGCGATCACCGGCCGGTCGGGGGTGCGCACCTGCAGCTCGCAGCCGTGCCGGTCGGCCAGGCTCGCCAGGTCGCCCGCGACCCGCCGCAGCAGCGGCCCCAGGTCGGTCGGCTCGGCCTCCAGCTGCGCCGCCCCCGCGTCGTACCGGCTGATCTCCAGCAGGTCCGACAGCAGCGCCTCGAACCGGTTGACCTCGGCGTAGAGCAGCTCGGCGGACCGGGCCAGCGCCGGGTCGAAGTCCCCGCGCGACTCGTGCAGCACCTCCGCGGCCATCTGCACCGTGGTCAGCGGGGTGCGCAGCTCGTGGGAGACGTCGGAGGTGAACCGCTGCTGCAGCTGCGACAGCGCCTCCAGCTGGGTGATCTGCTTCTGCAGGCTGTCGGCCATCGCGTTGAAGCTGCTGGCCAGCCGGGCCAGGTCGTCGCTGCCGCTGACCGCCAGGCGCTCCTCCAGCCGGCCCTCGGCCAGCCGCTGCGCGCCCTGCGCGGCCTGCCGCACGGGGCCGACGACCAGCCGGGTGACCAGCACGCCGATGCCGACCACGAACAGGGTCAGCGCGATGCCGCTGATGGCCACCGTGCTGCGCACCAGCGACAGCGTCTGCTGCTCCTGGTCCAACGGGAAGGCGTAGTACAGGTCGACCTGCTCCCCGCCCTGCCCGTCGATGGGCACCGGCGCCCCGACGAGCAGGGTCGGCACGTCGCGGGAGCCGCCCTCGGGCACGGTGGCGTACTGCCACACCTGGGTGCCGGAGTCGACGGCGGCCACCAGCTCCGGCGGCAGGTTGGGGTAGAGCTGCTGGCGGCTGGCGGCCGGGCGGGCGACGTCCCCGGTGCGGTAGACCAGCACGGTGTCGAAGTTGCCGGCCTCGCCGTTGCGGCTCTGCAGCTCGCGGACGGTGCGGGCCAGGGTGGTGCGCACGCTGGCCGCGTCGCCGGTGACGATGCCCGAGACCTGCGACTGGGCGTAGGCGACCCCGGACTGCGCCTGGTCGATCGCGGCCTCGCGCTTGACGTCGAGCAGCTGGCTCTTGATCTGGTTGAACAGCACGACGCTGACCACGACCACCACGACACCGGCCACCAGCATGGTGATCGCGCCGATGCGCAGCTGCAGCGAGGAGCGCCAGGCCCGCCAGCCCGACGCCGAGGCACGGCGCAGCGCCGCGGCGACCGCCGCGCGGCGGTTCACCGCCGGGTCATGCCGGGCCGGCCTTGTAGCCCACCCCGCGCACGGTCAGCACGACCTCGGGGCGCTCGGGGTCGCGCTCGACCTTCGAGCGCAGCCGCTGCACGTGCACGTTCACCAGGCGGGTGTCGGCGGCGTGCCGGTAGCCCCACACCTGCTCGAGCAGCAGCTCGCGGGTGAACACCTGGCGCGGCTTGCGGGCCAGCGCGACCAGCAGGTCGAACTCCAGCGGGGTCAGCGCGATGGACTCCCCGCCGCGGCTGACCTGGTGGGCGGGCACGTCGATGGTCAGGTCGCCGATGCTCAGCGTCTCGGCCTGACCGGTCTCCCCGCGGCGCAGCTGCGAGCGCACCCGCGCGACCAGCTCGACGGGCTTGAAGGGCTTGGTGACGTAGTCGTCGGCGCCGGCCTCCAGGCCCTGCACCACGTCGATGGTGTCGCCCTTGGCCGTCAGCATGATGATCGGCACGCCGGACTGGGCGCGGATGTCCCCGCAGATCTGCAGGCCGTTGCGGCCGGGCAGCATGAGGTCCAGCAGCACCAGGTCGGGGCGGACCTGCGCGAAGGTGGCCAGCGCGCGGGCGCCGTCGGCGACGAAGGCCGGCTCGTACCCCTCGCGGCGCAGCACGATGCCGAGCATCTCGGCGAGCGCGGCGTCGTCGTCGACGACCAGCACGCGTCCGCGGGCGGAACCGGGCACGGCGGAGGAGGGCACGGGCCCATTGTGCGCGTGGGGGCCGGGCGGGTACCGCACCCGCCCGGGTCGGCTGACCCGGGCGGGTGCGGTGGGGTGCGTCAGTACCGGTAGTGGTCGCTCTTGTACGGACCCTCGACCGGCACGCCGAGGTAGTCGGCCTGCACCTTGGTCAGCTCGGTCAGCTTGACGCCGAGCGCGTCCAGGTGCAGCCGGGCCACCTTCTCGTCCAGGTGCTTGGGCAGCACGGTGACGCCGGGGGTCTTGCCCTCGTAGGCGGCGCGGTTGCCCCACAGCTCGATCTGGGCGAGCACCTGGTTGGTGAAGGAGTTGCTCATCACGAAGCTGGGGTGCCCGGTGGCGTTGCCCAGGTTCAGCAGCCGGCCCTCGGAGAGCACGATGATCGTGTGGCCGTCGGGGAACCGCCACTCGTCGACCTGCGGCTTGATGGTGGTCTTCACGATGCCCGGGGTGCGGGCCAGGCCGGCCATGTCGATCTCGTTGTCGAAGTGCCCGATGTTGCCGATGATCGCCTGGTGCTTCGTGGCGGCCAGCTGCTCGGCCGAGATGATGTCCTTGTTGCCGGTCGTGGTGACCACGATGTCGGCCTGGGAGATGACGTCGTCCAGGGTGGTGACCTGGTAGCCCTCCATCGCCGCCTGCAGCGCGCAGATCGGGTCGATCTCGGTGACGATCACCCGGGCGCCCTGGCCGCGCAGCGCCTCGGCGCAGCCCTTGCCGACGTCGCCGAAACCGCAGACGACGGCGACCTTGCCACCGATCATGACGTCGGTGGCGCGGTTGATGCCGTCGATGAGGGAGTGCCGGCAGCCGTAGAGGTTGTCGAACTTGCTCTTGGTCACCGAGTCGTTGACGTTGATGGCCGGGAAGAGCAGACGGCCGTCGCGGGCGAGCTCGTACAGCCGCAGCACACCGGTGGTGGTCTCCTCGGTGACGCCCTTGATGCCCTCACCGATGCGGGTCCAGACCTGCGGGTCGGCGGCGAGGGTGTCGCGCAGCACCTGCAGCACGACGCCGAACTCCTCGCTGTCGGCCTCGGTGGTGTCGGGCACCGCGCCGTCGGCGGCGAACCGGGTGCCCAGGTGCACCAGCATCGTGGCGTCGCCGCCGTCGTCCAGGATCATGTTCGGGCCGATGACCGTGCCGGAGGGGTCACGGAACTCGAACAGGCGCTGGGTGCACCACCAGTACTCCTCCAGCGTCTCGCCCTTCCAGGCGAAGACCGGCACGCCGGCCGGGGCCTCGGGGGTGCCCTCGGGGCCGACGGCGATCGCCGCGGCGGCGTGGTCCTGGGTGGAGAAGATGTTGCAGGAGACCCAGCGGACGTCGGCGCCCAGCGCGGTCAGGGTCTCTATGAGGACGGCGGTCTGCACGGTCATGTGCAGCGAGCCGGCGATGCGGGCGCCGGCCAGCGGCTGCTCCTCGGCGTACTCGGCGCGCAGGGCCATGAGCCCGGGCATCTCGTGCTCGGCGAGGGTGATCTCCTTGCGGCCGAAGCCGGCGAGGGAGAGGTCGGCGACCTTGAAGTCGCCGTCGGTCAGGGTGCGCGCGCCAGTGCTGGCGGTCATGTCGCTCCAGAGTGGGTCCCGGCCGCGCCCGGTGGCTGCGGCAGCGTCGGATCTGTTCGTGAGCGAGCATGCCGAGGCTTCGGCGGGGCTCGTGCCGCCGACCAGGATAACGCGTCGGCACGGCCCGCGCCGGGGCCTCAGAGCAGGGCGGTGGTGGCCCGGAAGAGCACCGCGGGGCCGCTGACGTGCAGCGTCTCCCCCGCGGGCACGAACGCCGCGCCGCCCGGCTGCAGGGTGACCTGCTCCCCGCCCGCCGCCAGCACGGCGGTCTGCTCGACGCACAGCAGGATCTGCGGGCCCGGGGTCGTGAGCTCGCCCGGCTGCCCGTCCAGCTGCACCCGGGTCAGGTCGAAGTCGTCGATCGGCACCGGGTAGCGCAGCCCGCCCGGGCCCAGGACCGGGCGCAGCACGGGCACCTTGCCGTCGGTGAAGTCGAGCACCTCGACCAGGGCGGCCAGGTCGATGTGCTTGGGCGTCAGCCCGCCGCGCAGCACGTTGTCCGAGTTCGCCATCAGCTCGACGCCGCTGCCGGCCAGGTAGGCGTGCAGGTTGCCCGCCGGGAGGAACACGGCCTCGCCCGGCTGCAGGGTGAGGTGGTTGCACATCAGCGAGATGACCACGCCGGGGTCGCCCGGGTACTTCTCCGCCAGGCGCGCGGCCCAGCGGTAGGTGTTGATGAACTCCGGGTCGTTGGCGGCCACCGACGCGGCCGCGCGGTCGGCGACCGCCGCCACGAGGGACTGCCGACGCCGGCCGGACAGGGCCAGCAGCTGCGGGACGGCGACCTTCAGCCCACCCCGGGCCAGCGCGGCGATGGTGGGCTTGAGCTCGGGCAGCTGCAGCTTGGCCAGGCAGTGCAGCGACTCCTCCACCGGCCGGAACCCGCAGAGCGCCTCCACCGGGGTCAGCGCGCAGAGGATCTCCGGCTTGTGGTTGGCGTCCTTGTAGGTGCGGGTGGGGTCCTCGCGCGGGACGCCGGCCTCCTCCTCGGCGGCGAAGCCGGCCTCGGCCTGCGCCTTGGTGGGGTGGGCCTGCAGCGACAGCGGGGACCCGGCGGCGAGCACCTTCATCAGGAAGGGCAGCCGGTCGCCGAACCGCCGGCGCACCGGCTCGCCGAGCAGGCCCTCCGGGTCGGCCGCGACGGCGGCGTCCAGCCCGCGGCCGTCGGGCAGCAGGCTGGGCTCGTCGGGGTGGGCCCCCATCCACAGCTCCGCCCAGGGCCGGCCGTCGGCCTCCAGACCCAGGAGTTCGGGGATGATCGAGTCATCGCCCCAGTCGTAGTGTCGGACACTGCTCCGTAGCTGCCACATCGGGCGGGAGGCTACCGGGGGCGTGCTCAGCCCCCGGTGGTCGGGACCTCCGGCCCCCGCCCCCGGCCCGCGGCCCGGCGGATGTCGGGCTCGAGGTAGATGAGCGTCGCGATGGGCACCTGGGTGCGGATCCGGGACTCGGCCTCGTCGATGGCCCGGGCGACCGCCTCGGCGGTGTCGTCGTGCCGGACGGCGATCTTCGCGGCGACGAGCAGCTCCTCGGGGGCGAGGTGCTGGGTGCGCAGGTGGATGACCGACTCGACGTGCTCGCCGCCGACCAGGGCCTGCTCGATCCGCCGCTGCACGTCGGGGGTGGCCGCCTCGCCCAGCAGCAGGCTCTTGGTCTCCACCGCCAGCACGGAGGCGACCGCCACCAGCAGCAGGCCGATGGCCACCGTGCCGATGCCGTCCCAGACGCCGTTGCCGGTGACGGCGGTCAGCCCGACGCCGATCAGCGCCAGCAGCAGACCAGACAGCGCGGCGGTGTCCTCGAGCAGCACCACCGGGAGCTCGGGCGCCCGGGCCCGGCGGATGAAGGCCCAGTAGCTCTCCCCCTCGTGCCGGACGGCGTCGGTCTCCTTCTTGGCGGTGCGCAGGGAGAAGGACTCCAACACGATCGCCACGCCCAGCACGCCGAAGGCCCAGCCCGGGCTGGTGAGCTCCTCGGGCGCCAGGATCTTGTGCACGCCCTCGTAGACGGCGAAGCACCCGCCGACGCTGAAGAGCACCACCGCGACCAGGAAGCCGTAGACGTAGCGGTCGCGGCCGAAGCCGAACGGGTGCTCGGCGTCCGCGGCGCGGCGGGAGGTGCGCCCGCCCACCAGCAGCAGCACCTGGTTGCCGGAGTCGGCCACCGAGTGGATGGCCTCGGCGAGCATCGAGGAGGCCCCGGTCACCAGGAAGGCGACGAACTTGGCCGCGGCGATCCCGAGGTTGGCCAGCAGGGCCGCGACGACGGCCCTGGCCCCGCCGCCGTGGCCGCCCCCCTGCTGCTCGGGTGCGTCGGCGTCGCGCGGGGCTGGTTGCGTCACGGGAGGAGTCTGCCCCCGCCTCCCCGAGCCCGCTCAGCGTCCAGGGCCAGGGCCAGGTAGACCGCGGCCAGGTCGCCGGCGACCAGCTGCCGGGCGACGGTGACCAGGCGCCCGACGCCCTCGGGGAGGTCCTGCTCGGCCCCCTGCTCGGCGAGGCCGGTGACCGGCACGTTCCGCTCCGTGGCGGTGCGCAGCACCTGGCGCAGGGCCTCCGACGCCGACCGCGGGTCGCGCTCGGCCCGGCCGTCGTCGGGGGCCGCCCTGTCGCGGACGGTGACCAGCCGCAGCCGTCGGCCGTCGTCCTCGGCGCGGTCGCGGAAGAAGTCGTCGCCGGCGTCGGGGGCCAGCGGACCACCGAGGACGGCCTCGGCGGCGACCCGCTGGTCGGGCAGCCGGAACGTGGGCGCGGGCAGCCCGGCGAGGGTGGCCAGCTGGTCGGCGACGCGGCCGGCCGCGGCCGCGGCGAGCGGGCCCTCGGCGACGACCACGGGCAGCGCGTCGAGCAGGTCCAGGGCGAGGGTCTTGGCCGGGTTGGCGTAGGTCGGGGTGACCGGCCCGCAGTCGGCGGCGACGGCGTCGAGGGCGTCGGCCACCGCGGCGGTGTCGGCCAGGTCGGGCGGCAGCAGGCCGAGCTCGGCGGCCAGCAGCAGCATCGGGGTGAGCAGCGACCACAGCGTGGTGTGCTGCACCCGGCCGGGCGGCAGCGGGACGTAGGGCGCGCGGCCGCCGGCGCAGGTGGCGTGCAGCGGGGCGCCCTCGGCGCCGATGCCGACCACGGCCACGCCGCGCCGGGTCGCCTCGTGCGCCGGGGTGACGGCGTAGGCGCCCGCGCCGGTGCGGGTGGCGACCACGGCGACGTCGGAGGCCCCCATCCAGACCGGCAGCTGCGGGCCGGGGACGACGTCGACGGTGACCGGGCTGGCCGGCCCCAGGAGGGCGCGCAGCACGGCGGCGGCGACCGCGCCCTCGCGGCGGGCCACGACGACCAGACCGCGCGGCCGCCCGGCGGCGGTCACCCGCTCCAGGCCCGCCTCCGCGGTCAGGCTGGCGGTCTCCCGGACCTGCGCCCCGGCGCCGGCCACGGCGGGCAGCAGGCCGCGCGGGTCGCGCGCCCGCAGCAGCTCCGGGTCGTCGAGGACCTCCTCGGCCAGCTCCGGGGAGGTCATGCCCTCACTCCGCCCCGTCCCCGGATCCGGCCCCGCGGTGCCGGGCCTCGTCCAGCAGCAGCACCGGGATGCCGTCGCGGACCGGGAAGGCCCGGTCGCAGGTCGAGCACAGCAGCTCGCCGGCCGCGGTGTCGACGGTCAGCGGGCTGTGGTGGGTGTCGGGGCAGGCGAGGATCCCCAGCAGGGCCGGGTCGATGCCCAGGGTCGCCGGGAACGCGTCGGTGGTCATGCGCGCACCATCTCCAGCACGTCGTCGCGGATCTGGGTCATCCGCCGCTCGTCGGGGGCCTCGACGTTGAGCCGGAGCAGCGGTTCGGTGTTGCTGGCGCGCAGGTTGAACCAGGCGCCGTCGGGCAGCGTGACGGTCAGCCCGTCGAGCTCGTCGACGGTCACGCCCTCGTCGGCGGTCCAGGCCTCGCGCACCGCGGCGACCCGGTCGGCCGCGTCGGCCACGGTGGAGTTGATCTCGCCCGACGCGCTGTACCGGCTGTAGGCCGCGGCCAGCTCGGACAGCGGCCGGGGCTGCTCGCCCAGGGCGGCGAGCACGTGCAGCGCGGCGAGCATCCCGGTGTCGGCGCGCCAGAAGTCGCGGAAGTAGTAGTGCGCGGAGTGCTCGCCGCCGAAGACGGCGTCGGTGCGGGCCATCTCGGCCTTGATGAAGCTGTGGCCCACCCGGGTGCGCACCGGCTCGCCGCCGTGCTCGCGGACGATCTCGGGAACCGCCGAGGAGGTGATCAGGTTGTGGATGATCGTCGTCCCCACGCCGCGGGCGAGCTCGCGCACCGCCACCAGGGCGGTGATGGCCGACGGGCTGACCGGGTCCCCGTGCTCGTCGACCACGAACACCCGGTCGGCGTCGCCGTCGAAGGCCAGGCCGAGGTCGGCGCCGTGCTCGGGGACCGCCCGCTGCAGGTCGACCAGGTTGGCCGGGTCCAGCGGGTTGGCCTCGTGGTTGGGGAAGGAGCCGTCGAGCTCGAAGTACATCGGGACCACCTCCAGCGGCAGCCCGTCGAGCACCACCGGCACGGTGTGCCCGCCCATGCCGTTGCCGGCGTCGACCACGACCTTCAGCGGCCGGATGCCGGCCAGGTCGACCAGGCCGCGCAGGTAGGCCGAGTACTCGGCCAGCACGTCGCGGCTGCTCACCGTGCCGGGCTCGTCGACCGCGCGGTCGAGCACGGCCGCACCGTCGAGCAGCTGCTCGGTCCAGGAGCGGATCTGGGCGAGGCCGGAGTCCTGGCCGATGGGGGCCGCGCCGGCCCGGCACATCTTGATGCCGTTGTACTGCGCCGGGTTGTGGCTGGCGGTGAACATCGCGCCCGGCAGGTCGAGGCTGCCGGCGGCGAAGTACAGCATGTCGGTGGAGCCCAGCCCGGCCTCCACGACGTCGACCCCCCGGCTGAGCACGCCCTCGGCGAAGGCGCGGGACAGCGGCACGGAGGTCTCGCGCATGTCGTGGGCGGTGACGACCGCGGTCGCGCCGCTCTCGGCGTGCACGAACTCGGCGAACGCGGCGCCGATGGCGCGGGCCACGTCCTCGTCCCACTGGTCGGGCACGACCCCGCGGACGTCGTAGGCCTTGATGAGCGAGGACAGGTCGGGCACCGCGGGTCCACCTCGGGTCGGTCGTCGTGGGCCCGGCCGGGTCCACGGGTGCGACCCTAGCGACGGGGTACGACGGCGCCGGTCAGGGCAGGTTGGGCAGCACCCGCAGGTGACCGCGCCGGGTGCCCGAGCCGTCGTCGGCGGGGTCGCGCTCGGGCTCCGGGCGCGCCGCCTCGCGGACCGCGTCGGCCAGGGCCAGCAGGTCGTCGCCGGTGGGGCCGGAGTCCTCGGTGTCGACCTCGTGGCGGACGACCTCCCAGCCGCGCGGCACGGTCAGCCGCTCGGCGTGGAACTCGCACAGGTCGTAGCTGTGCGGCTCGGAGTAGGTCGCCAACGGACCGACGACGGCCGTGGACTCCGCGTACACGTAGGTCAGCGTGGCCGCCGCCGGCTGCGCGCACCCACTGCGCGAGCAGCGACGTGACTGCCTCACCACCGGTTCCTCACGGCTGGCACCCTAGCCCCGCTGCCGGAGTTGCGTCAGCAGGCGCACCGCGGCCGTGTCACCGCGGGCACCCGCCGGGTGCGTAGGCTCGCCCCGCCATGCCTCGTCCCCCCGCCCGCCGCCGCGACCGGCACGGCCGCGGCCTGCGGGGCCGGCTCGTCCCGCCCGGTGTGCCGCTGTCGCGCAGCCGGTCGGAGCAGTTCGACGACCTCGTGCTGGACGCCGTCGAGGACATCGAGCGGCATTGGGAGAAGGAGCTCGCCGGCGTGGAGTTCGCCGTCGAGGACGTGCCCTGGGTGGACCACTCCAGCCCCGACGAGGTGGTGCTGGACGCCGACGTGCTCGACGACGGCAGCGTGCCGCTGGCCCGGGTCCTGCCCGGTCGCCGCGAGGCCGGCGTCGACCACCCGCCGCGGATCGTCGTGTACCGCCGCCCGCTGGAGATCCGGGCGCACGACCCCGAGGACCTCGCCGACCTGGTGCGCGACGTGGTCGTCGACCAGGTGGCGGTCCTGCTCGGCCGCGACCCGGAGGAGATCGACCCGACCGGCTGACATGCTGTCGGGCGTGACGGAACGGGCACGGGGACGCCGCCGGCGGCGGTCGGGGGCGGCTGCACCGGAACCGGCGCCGCCCGTCCCACCGCGCCGCGAGCTCGACGACCTCCCCGGGTTCTTCGCCGCGCCCCCCGGCTCCCCCCGGACACCGCCCGCCGCGCCGGTGGCCCCCGGCGCGGTCGGCGGGCCGGCACCCACGAGCGGCGACGCGACCGGCGGCGGGGTCCACAGCTCGGACGACAGCACGGACGGCGGCAGGGACGGCGGCACGGCCCGCGGCGCGGACGGCGGGGCGGGCGGGCGCCGCCGGGTCGCCGTGGCCGGCGCCGCGGTGGTCGTGGTCGCCGCCGCGGCCGTCGCGGCCGCCGTCCTCGGCAGCGGCGGGGACACCACCCCCGCCGCCTCGACGCCGGGCACCGCGGGCGGGTCCACGGCGACCACGGCCCGGACCACCTCCGCGGCGCCCACGACGGCTGCGCCGCTGACCGCCGCGGCCGCCGGCGACCTGGCCGGCACCGACCTGGAGCCCGGCGGCGACGGGTTCACCGCCGAGGTCTCCTTCGGCGGGGTGGTCCTGGAGCCGCGGGCGGTCGGCGTCACCGTGGCCTACCCCCGGCTGCGGGTCTCCGACGACGGCGACCGCGCCCTGGCCCACGTCGAGCTCGAGGTCTGGAACTGCCTGGCCGACGCCCCGCCCGCCGACCCCGCCGCGGCCGACTGCCGCCGCGGCCTGGCCGAGTACGCCGACCTGCCCTCGCCCGACCTGCGGGCCACCCGCACCGACGACGGCGTGCAGCTGACGGGGTCCTTCCCGACCTACACCCGCCCCAACGGGTCCGCGCCGGTCTACACCGGGCGCAGCTACGCCCTCGAGGTCGAGGTGGCGGACCGCCGCGGCACGGTCACCGGCACCCTGCGGCTCGGCGACGGCGAGGCCGCCGCCCTGCCGGGCGCGACGCTGTCGGACTGAGCCCGGCGGCCCCGGGTCAGCGGCCCCGGGAGTCGGCCACCAGCGACACCCACGGCTGACCGGGCGCCTCGCGCAGGCCCGGGCCGAAGCCGAACCAGGGCCGCCGCACGCCGCCGTCGAGCAGCGTCAGCAGGCCGGCCCGCGCGCCGTCACCGGACGCGACGACGGCGTGCTCGACCACCCCGGCGGCCGCGTGCACCCGCACGAGGGCGCGCAGGTCGGCACGGCGGGTACCGGCGGGGCGGTGCTCGAGCAGGACCGGCAACCACCGCTCGAGCGCGGCCGGGTCCGTGGACCGGTGCACCGGCCCGACGTCGTCGAGGGCGTCGACCAGCGCCCGGCTGCGGGTGGTGCGGAACAGCGCACCGGTGCCCAGCCGGGCACCGAGCGCGGCCAGGACGGGGTCACCCAGCGGCAGGCCGGTGAGGGACAGCTCCCACGGGCCGCGGGTGTGCGCCAGCAGGTCGGCGATGCCGTCGGCGAGCAGCCCGGCCACGGCGGGGTCGGCGGCCGGCAGCCGGCGGGGGGCCGTCCCGGGCGGGCCGGGCGGGCCGCCGTCCCCGAGCAGCCGGACGGCGGTGACCCGGCGCCCGCGCCGCAGCACCGGCACCGACGACAGCAGGGCCGCCCCTGCGGGACGACCCTGCCGGTGCGCCTCGACGACCACGGCCCGGTGGCGCACCCGGGGGGCGGGGGCCGGCGCCGCGTGGAGCGCGGCGGCCAGCCAGGGCCCGCGGGCGGTGGTCGGTGTCGCTGGTCCTGCCAGGAGCGGGGCGGCGGCGCGGATCTCCCGCACCACCCTCGCCCGTCCTTCGGCCACCCGGGTGAACACCCGTCCATGGTGGCCCACGGCGGAGGTGGGGCTCAGACCGCCCGGCGGCGCAGGCGGCGCCGCTCACGCTCGGAGAGGCCGCCCCAGATGCCGAAGCGCTCGTCGTTGCCGAGGGCGTACTCGAGGCACTCGACCTTGACCTCGCACCCGGTGCAGATCTTCTTGGCCTCGCGGGTCGAGCCGCCCTTCTCCGGGAAGAACGCCTCGGGGTCGGTCTCGGCGCACAGGGCGCGCTCCTGCCACCCCTGGTCCTCGTCCTCCAGGCCGGAGGACCAGTTCAGCGCGCTGAACCCCGCCACGCCGCCGGCGCCGCCGCCGGCCGCGGCGGTCTGCTGCTGCTTGTACTCGCTCAACCACGACACCTCTGCCATGACGATGCGTCCCCTCTCGCCTTCGTCACAGTGCGTGATCATCGGGCCACTCCCGACGGCGCGCACTTGGTGACACCGATGGAATTACAGCCGTGTCGGTTGGGTGGGGTCAAGTCGAGCTCCCCGTCCCACCAGTCCCACCCGTCACAGCGGTCACGGAGGGTTCCGGAAGCGTCACGAAACCCGGAGACACGCCGCCCTCGTGAACAACTATTGCCTGCTCAACCCGGGGAGTTGGTCCAGATCATTCCGACACGGATCCGACCCCGAGAACGGGTCTTGCCATCAGGCACCATGGTGTGCATGCGGATCGTGGTCGTGGCCGGTGGCGTCGGGGGTGCCCGGTTCCTGCTCGGGGTGCGTGCCGCGGCCCCGGACGCCGACATCACGGCCGTGGTGAACACCGGCGACGACGTCACCCTGCACGGCCTGCGCATCTGCCCCGACCTCGACTCGGTGATGTATACGCTCGGTGACGGAATCGACCCGGTCCGGGGATGGGGCCGACGCGACGAGAGCTGGGTCGTGAAGGACGAACTGGCTGCCTACGGCGCCGAGCCGACCTGGTTCGGGCTCGGCGACCGCGACCTCGCGACCCACCTCGTGCGCACCCGGATGCTCGACGCCGGTTACCCCCTGTCGGAGGTCACGCTGGCCCTGGCGCAGCGCTGGCGGCCCGGGGTCACCCTGCTGCCGATGAGCGACCAGCGCGTCGAGACCCACGTCGTGGTGAGCGACCCCGACACCGGCCGGCAGCGGGCGATCCACTTCCAGGAGTGGTGGGTCCGCCACCGCGCGGCGCTGGACGCCTCCGCCTTCGTGCAGGTCGGGGTGGACGACGCCCGGCCGGCACCGGGCGTCGCCGAGGCCTTCGCCACCGCCGACGCCGTGCTGCTCGCGCCGTCCAACCCGGTGGTGTCGATCGGCACCGTGCTCGGCGTCCCCGGTCTGCGGGACGCCCTCCTCGCCTCCCCCGCCCGCGTGGTGGGCCTGTCCCCCGTCGTCGGCGGCGCACCGCTGCGCGGCATGGCCGACCGGTGCCTGCCCGCGATCGGGGTCGAGGTCAGCGCCGAGGGCGTCGGGCGGCACTACGGCGCGCGGTCCGACGGCGGCCTGCTGGACGCCTGGCTGGTGCACGACACCGACACCGCCGACGTCCCCGGCGTGGACGTCCGCCGGGTGCCGCTGCTCATGACCGACCCCCCGGCCACGCAGGCCATGGCGCAGGCGGCGTTGGATGCCGCACGTGGGTGAGCTGCCGCCGGGCCTGACGATCACGCCGGTCACCGGCCTGCCCGAGTTCGGGCCGGGCGACGACCTGGCCGGCGCCGTGGCGGGGGCCGCGCCGTGGCTGGCCGACGGCGACGTGCTGGTGGTGACCAGCAAGGTGGTCTCCAAGGTCGAGGGCACCCTGGTCACCGTCCCCCCGGGCGCCGACCGGGAGGCGGTCCGGCAGCGGGCGATCGACGCGCAGACCGTCCGGGTGGTCGCCCGCCGCGGCCCCCTGAAGATCGTCCAGACCCACCACGGGTGGGTGGTCGCCGCCGCCGGCATCGACGCCTCCAACACCGCCGGGGACACCCTGGTGCTGCTGCCCGAGGACGCCGACGCCTCGGCGCGCCGGCTGCGGTCCGCGCTGGCCGAGCTGCTGGGGGTGACCGTGGCCGTCGTGGTCAGCGACACCTTCGGCCGCACCTGGCGCGAGGGCCTCACCGACGTCGCGGTCGGGTCGGCCGGCATCCCCGCGCTGCTGGACCACCGCGGCGACGTCGACGCGCACGGCAACCGGCTGGAGACCACCCAGGTGGCGCTGGTCGACGAGCTCGCCGCAGCGGCCGACCTGGTGAAGGGCAAGCTCGCGGGGGTGCCGGTCGCCGTCGTCCGCGGCCTGTCGACCGCAGCGCCGGCCGAGGACACCGGCACCCGGCCGCTCGTGCGGCTGGGCCCGGGCGACCTGTTCGCGCTGGGCACCCGCGACCTGGTGCCCGACCGCACCGCGGCGGCCGGGGTCCTCCCCCGGCCGGGGGCGCGGGAGGCGGTGGCGGCGGCCTTCCGGGTGGCGGTCGCCGCGCTGCCGGAGTTCCCGGTGGTGTTCTCCTACGGGGGCGAGGAGGACGACGTCGTCGACGTGCACCTCACCGACGCCCCGACGCAGGCCACCGCGCTCTCGCTGGGCGCGCTGGTGGGCGCGGCGCTGGTGCAGCTGCACGCAGAGGGCTGGGCGACGCGGTGGGAACCGGTCGGCACCCCGGGCGGGTCCTCCCTGGTCGGGCGCATCCGGCTGGGTGCCCCGGCCGGTCAGTCCCGGTAGCCCTCGGTCATCGCCTCGTGCAGGGCCGCGCGCCAGTCCCGGCGGGCGGGCAGGCCCGCGGTGTCCCACGCGCTGCCGTCCAGCACGGAGAAGGCCGGTCGCGGCGCCGGGCGGACGAACGCCGCCGACGTGGTGGGCAGCACCCGGGCCGGGTCGGCACCGAGCTCGGCGAACACCGCCTGCGCCAAGCCGAACCAGCTGACCTGGCCGGCGTTCGTGCAGTGCAGCACCGGCGGGACCGGCCCCTCGGCGCGGCCCAGCGCGACCAGGCCGTCGGCGAGGTCGGCCGACCACGTCGGGGAGCCCACCTGGTCGGCCACCACCGACACGGTGTCCCGCGACCGCTCGAGCGCGGCCATGGTGCGCACGAAGTTGCCGCCGTGCCGGCCGTGCACCCACGCGGTGCGCACCACGGCGGCGTCCCCGCCGGCGGCCGCGACCGCCCGCTCCCCCGCCAGCTTGGTCCGGCCGTAGGCCGAGCGGGGCGCGGGGAGCGCGTCGACGGGGTAGGGCTCGGTGGCCGCGCCGTCGAAGACGTAGTCGGTGGACACGTGCACCAGCCGCCCCCGGCCGGCGAGCTCCTGCGCCAGCCAGCCCGGCGCGTGCCCGTTGACCACCAGCGCGGTGGCCTCGTCGTCCTCGGCGGCGTCCACCGCGGTGTAGGCCGCGGCGTTGACCACCACCGCCCGGTCCGCGGTCACCCCGGCCAGCCAGGACCGCACCGCACCGCGCACCGACGACTCGTCGGTCAGGTCGACCTCGGCCCGGCCCACGGCGGTGACGTCGTCGCCGGACCCGGCGAGGGCCAGCTGCAGGTCGTGCCCGAGCTGGCCACGGGACCCGGTGAGGAACCAGGCGGTGCTCACGCGCGGGCGGTGGCGGCCGCGGCCTTGAGCGGCTCCCACCAGGCGCGGTTGTCGCGGAACCACTGCACGGTCAGCGCCAGGCCGTCCTCGAAGGTCATCCGGGGCGCGTAGCCGAGCCCGGCGGTCTTGGAGTAGTCGACGGAGTAGCGCTTGTCGTGGCCGCCGCCCCGCGGGTCGACGATCTCCTCGACGTAGGACCAGTCGCGGCCGGTGGCGGCCAGCAGCTGCTCGGTGAGCTCGCGGTTGGACAGCTCGCGGCCCCCGCCGATGTTGTAGAACTCCCCCGGCGCGCCCTTCTCCACGACCAGCTGGATGCCGCGGCAGTGGTCGTCGACGAACAGCCAGTCGCGCACGTTCGCCCCGACCCCGTAGAGGGGCACCGTGTGCCCGTCGAGCAGGTTGGTGACGAACAGCGGGATGACCTTCTCGGGGAAGTGGTAGGGCCCGTAGTTGTTGCTGCACCGGGTGATGGAGATGTCCATCCCGTAGGTCTGCGCGTAGGCCCGGGCGATCAGGTCGCTGCCGGCCTTGGCCGCCGAGTACGGCGAGTTGGGCTCCAGGAGGTGGTCCTCGGTCCACGAGCCCTCGTCGATGGACCCGTAGACCTCGTCGGTGGACACGTGCACCACCCGGCGGACGCCGTGCCGCAGCGCGGCCTCGAACACCTGCTGGGCGCCGAGCACGTTGGTCAGCACGAACCCGGCGGCACCGGTGATCGACCGGTCCACGTGGGACTCGGCGGCGAAGTTGACCACCACGTCGTGGCCGGGCAGCGCCGCGTCGAGGTCGGCGGGCGAGCAGATGTCGCCGTGCACGAACCGGTAGCGGGGGCCGTCCGACACCGGGGCGAGGTTGGCCAGGTTGCCCGCGTAGGTCAGCTTGTCGAAGACCGTGACCTCGGCGTCCTCGTAGCCGGGGTAGCCACCCGACAGCATCGTCCGGACGTAGTGGGAGCCGATGAAGCCGGCACCGCCGGTGACGAGGACGCGCATGCCCAGGACGGTAACGGGGCGCAGGCCCTGGGCCGAGGACATCTCACCCGGACGGGCCAGGGGTCGGTCACACCCGGTCACCGGTGCCCTAGCGTCTGGCCAATGCGCGGCATCATCCTCGCCGGGGGCACCGGCAGCCGGCTCTTCCCCATCACGCAGGCGGTCAGCAAGCAGCTGATGCCGGTCTACGACAAGCCGATGGTCTACTACCCGCTCTCCACGCTGATGATGGCCGGGGTGCGCGAGGTGCTGGTCATCACCACCCCCGCCGACCAGGCCGCCTTCGAGCACCTGCTCGGCGACGGGTCGCGGCTGGGCATGCGGATCGAGTACGCGGTGCAGCCCCGGCCCGAGGGCCTGGCGCAGGCGTTCCTCATCGGCGCGGAGTTCATCGGCGACCAGTCGGTGGCCCTGGTGCTGGGCGACAACATCTTCTACGGCGCGGGCCTGGGCACGGCGCTGTCCCGGCTGCCCGACCCCGCGGGCGGGCACGTGTTCGCCTACCACGTGGCCGACCCGGCGGCCTACGGCGTGGTCGAGTTCGACGACGAGGGCCGGGTGCTCTCGATCGAGGAGAAGCCGGCCGCGCCGAAGAGCTCCTTCGCCGTCCCCGGCCTGTACTTCTACGCCGCCGACGTGGTCGACGTCGCCCGCTCGATCACCCCCAGCGCGCGCGGCGAGCTGGAGATCACCGCGGTCAACGAGCACTACCTGCGCGAGGGCCGCCTCACCGTCACCGCCCTGGACCGCGGCACGGCGTGGCTGGACACCGGCACCTTCGCCTCGCTGCGCCAGGCCACCGAGTTCGTCTCGGTGGTCGAGGAGCGGCAGGGCCTCAAGATCGGCTGCATCGAGGAGGTCGCCTGGCGCAACGGCTGGCTGGACGACGACGGCCTGCGGCGGGCGGCCGAGCCCCTGGGCAAGAGCGGCTACGGCGACTACCTGATGGGGCTGCTGGCGTGAACGTCCGCGAACTGGCCGTGCCCGACGCCTACGTGCTGGACCTGGTGCCCCACGGCGACAGCCGGGGCCGGTTCACCGAGTGGTACCGGGCCGACGTGCTGGCCGAGGCGGTCGGGCACCCGCTCACCCTGGCCCAGGCCAACCACTCCGTCTCCGCCCGCGGCGTGCTGCGCGGCGTGCACTTCGCCCTCGTGCCCCCCGGCCAGGCCAAGTACGTCTACTGCCCCAGCGGCCGGGTCCTGGACGTCGTCGTCGACGTCCGGGTCGACTCGCCCACCTTCGGCACCGTGGACGCCGTGGAGCTGGACAGCGAGCACCCCCGCGCGGTCTACCTCGCCGAGGGCCTCGGCCACGCCTTCGTCGCGCTGGAGGACCACACCTCGGTGACCTACCTGGTGTCGTCCGGGTACTCCCCCGGCCGCGAGTTCGGCGTGCACCCGATGGACCCCGACCTCGCGCTCCCCTGGCCGGCCGGCGTCGAGTTCGAGCTGTCGGCCAAGGACACCGCCGCGCCCACGCTGGCCGACGCCCGGGACCAGGGCCTGCTGCCGACGATGGCGCAGTGCACCGCCCGGTACGAGCAGCTGCGCGCGGCCGCCGCGCGCTGAGCCTCAGCGCGCGGCGATCGACACCAGGGGCCCGGCCGACGGGGTCAGCCAGCGGAGCAGGGTGGTGACCGTCGCCCGGTCGGTGGCCACGCACCCGGCCGTGGGCCGGCCGTTCGAGACGTGCAGGAAGAAGGCGGACCCCGCCCCGGGCACCGCCGGCCAGCGGTTGTAGTCGATGACCACCGCGTAGTCGTAGACCGACCCCTGGGCCCAGAGGTTCTCCCCCGCCCCCTCGCGGAACGGGCAGCTGCCGGGCGCGCACCGCGCGTAGGTGTTGTACGCCGGGCTGGCCGTGTCGGAGACCCACCAGTCGTTGCCGTCGATCTGGCGGTAGGGCAGCGGGGAGCCGGGGTTGACCGCGCGGCCGAAGGCCTCGGTCAGCGAGAAGGTGCCCGCCGGCGTCCGGGTGGCGGTCTCGCTGGCCGCGCCGACGCCCCCGGAGCCCACCGACGCCGTCACCGGTCCGACGACCGCGACCCAGCGGCCCCCGCGGACCTCCCACCCGGTGAGCGTCGCGGTGGTCGAGCCGGCCGACGGCGCGACCACCGTGACCACCTGCCACGACCGGCCGGTGTCGGCCGCGACCGGGAGCCCGGCCGGGGGCAGGTAGGTCCCGCGGCTGGCCGGCTGCGCGGTCTGCCCGGTGTCCCACCCGGTGCGCCAGGCCGCGGTGCCGTCGGCCCGGTAGAGCACCACGTTGCCGTCGTCCTGCACCGCGAGCCGGGTCGGGCCCTCGCGCCAGGTGCCGCTGTCCCACGCCGCCGACCCGTCGGCCCGGTAGGCCACCAGGTTGCCGTCGGTCTGCAGCCGCAGCGACGTCGCACCGTAGGAGCCGCTGGCGAACAACGGCCGCCCGTCCCGGGCGTACACCACCAGGTTGCCGTCGCGCTGCATGTCCAGGGAGTACCGGCCGTTCGCGCTGGTGATCCGCTGGCCCTGGAGCAGCTGCTGGTTGCCGGAGAGCTGGGTGCGGTCCCACCCGCTGGACCACAGGGCCGCCCCGTCGGCCCGGTAGACGACCAGGTTGCCGTCGTCCTGCAGCGCCAGCCGGGCGCCGGGGTTGCCCCACGTCCCGGTGTCCCAGAGCGGCCGCCCGTCGCTGCCGCGGACCACGGCGTTGCCGTCGGTCTGCACGTCCAGCCGCGCCCCGGGCCGGCCCCACGTCCAGCTGTGGAACAGCACCCGCGACCCGGGGGCCAGCACGACCAGGTTGCCGTCGGTCTGCATCTGCAGGCTGTAGCGGCCGTTCGGGGAGGTCACCGACGCCCCGGGGGCGAGGCCGCCGCCACCGGTCAGGTCGGCCGACGCCGCCGACGCCGGGGTCCAGGGCCAGAAGCCGACCACCACCAGCGCGAGCAGGATCGCGCACCACCTCGACCGCCGCACGACCGACCCCCCGTAGTCCGGCCGACGACGGTAGCCGGGCCGCGGCGTCCTGAGAAGGGTCGTGCCCCACCCGTCACAGGCGGCGGTGGTCGGTCGGGGCCATCCGCGGGCCGCGCTTCGGCGGCCGGGACCCGCCGACCTCCAGCAGCCGCACGACGCGCTGCCGGTGGCCGCGGAAGGGCTCCAGCAGCTCCAGCATCCCGGCGTCGTCGGTCTTCCGGCCCGCCAGCGACCAGCCGACCAGGTTCTTGAGGTGGTAGTCCCCGACGCTGACCTGGTCCGGGCAGCCGATCGCCCGCTGCGCCACCTCGGCCGCGGTCCACACGCCGATGCCGGGCACCGAGCGCAGCCGCCGGCGCAGGCCCTCGCAGTCGGTGTGGTCGTCGCACTCGAGCCGGGACGCCACGGAGGCGACGGCGAGCAGGGCGCGGCGGCGGGCGCCGTCCAGCCCGCAGCGGTGCCACTCCCAGTCGGTCACCGCGCGCACCCGCTGCGCCGACGGCACCACCCGCATGCCCGCCGGCGCCGGGCCGGGGGCGGGGTCACCCGCCAGCCGGAGCAGCTGCACGAAGGTGCGGTGCGCCTCGATGCCGGTCACCTTCTGCTCCAGCACCGCCGGCACGAGGGCATCCCACACCCGGCCGGTGCCGCCGATGCGCAGCCACGGCGAGGCCCGGTGCAGCCGCTGCACCAGCGGGTGCCGGTCGGCCGGGAAGTCCTCGGGCCGGTCCTCGGCGCCCAGCCACCGCGGGACCGCCTCCAGCGCCCACGCCGCACCCGGGCCCCAGGCCTGCGCCCGCACCAGCCCGCCGCGGGCGGTGAGCCGGACGGTGGCCGCGCCGTCGGGGGTCGTGGTGGTCCGCCAGGCCGCGCCGTCCTCGGCGTACTGCAGGGTCGGGTCGCTGTGCCCGTGCCGGTGCGGCGACAGCGCCCGGCGCACGTCCAGCGGCCAGTCGGCCTGCCAGGTCCGCTCCCGGGGGAGGACGGTCGCGGCGGTCACGGACCCGAGGGTAGGCGCCTCAGGCGTAGCGGCCGGGGAAGCGTTCCTCGGCCGCGGCCAGCAGCTGCTTGACCCGCTCGGCGTCCCCGACCGGGCAGACCATCGTCACGTCGGCGGTGTGCACCACGACGCTGTCGCGCACGCCGACGAGGGCGACCAGGTGGTCGGGGTCGTCGGAGAGGACGACGTTGCCGCTGCTGTCCAGGGCGACCACCGGCCCGCGGACGGCGTTGCCCGCGTCGTCGGTGTCCAGCGTGTGGGCCAGGGCGGGCCAGGAGCCGACGTCGAGCCAGTCGACGTCGAGGTCGACGACCAGCACCCGGCCGGGCTCGGTGGCCGCGGGCTCGAGCACCGCGTAGTCGACGCTGATCTTCGGCAGCGTCGGGAACACCTCGGCCAGCGCGGCCGCGCGGTCCTGCGCGGCGACGATGCGGGCCAGGCCGTCGGCGGACTCCGGCAGGTGGTCGCGCAGCGCGTCGAGCACGGTCTGGGCCCGCCAGACGAACATGCCGGAGTTCCAGAGGTACTCCCCCGAGTCCAGGTAGCCCTGGGCCGTCGCGAGGTCCGGCTTCTCCCGGAAGGACGCCGCCTCGGCCGCACCGGCGACCTCGGTCGGCGCGCCCTTCTGCACGTAGCCGAACCCGGTGGCCGGCGACGTCGGCGTGATGCCGAGGGTCACCAGCGACCGGGGCCGGACGGCGAGGCAGTCGTAGGCGGTGCGCAGCGCGTCGGCGAACCGCTCGACGGGCCGGATGACGTGGTCGGCCGACACCACGGCGAGCTCGGCGTCCGGGTCGGCGTCGGCGACCAGCGCGGCGGCCAGGCCGACGGCGTTGGCCGTGTCGCGGGCCACCGGCTCCAGGATCAGCCGGTCGGCGCCGAGCTCGGGCAGCGCCGCGCGCACGGCGTCCCCGTAGCGGGCGGCGGTGCACACCCAGATCTGCTCGGTGGGCAGCACGGCCTGCAACCGGGTGAACGCCTCGGCCAGCAGGCTGTGCGCGCCCCCGCCCTCCTCGGCGACGACGTCCAGGAGCTGCTTGGGCCGGGCGGAGCGCGAGAGGGGCCACAGCCGCGTCCCGGAGCCGCCGGCCATGATCACCGCGTGCCTCATGGGGCACCATCCTGCAGGTCGGCCGCACCGCGCTGGAAACGCGCCCCGGCGGCGACCTGCCCGCTGACGTAGGACAGCAGCATCCGGCCCCCCAGCCCGGCGCGCAGCGCCAGCCGCAGCGGCGCGTGCACCGGCCCGGGGTAGCGGCGGGAGAGGTAGCGCAGCGCGCTGGTGTGGTGCACCCGGGCCATCCGGTGCGGCTGGCGCCGGGTGGCGTGCCCGCCCTCGTGGACCACCACCGCCGACGGCGCGTAGACGTTGAGGTAGCCCGCCCGGCCCAGCCGCTCGCCCAGGTCGACGTCCTCGAAGTACATGAAGTAGCCCGGGTCGAAGCCACCGACCGCGCGGAAGGCCTCCAGGTCGACCAGGAAGCACGACCCGGACAGCCAGCCCGCGGTGCGCTCGCGCGGCGCCTCGCGCTCGCGGCGGTAGCGCGCCGTCCAGGGGTTGGCCGGCCAGACCCAGCCCAGCGCCGCGTGCCCGGCGCCGGTGGACAGCCGCGGCAGGTCGCGCGCCGAGGGGTAGAGCTCGCCGTCCGGCGTGCGGATGGCCGGGCCCACCGCGCCGGCGCGGGGCCAGCGCGCGGCCACCAAGAGCAGCTCGTCGACCGAGCCGGGCTCCAGCACGACGTCGGGGTTGGCCACCAGCGCCCAGCGGCCCGGTGCGCCGGCCAGCCCCGCGTCGACCGCGGCCCCGTAGCCCACGTTGCCGCCGGTGCGCAGCACCCGCACGTGCTCGTGGGCGGCCGCGGCGGCCTCCGGGGCACCGTCGGTGGACCCGTTGTCGGCCAGCACGACCTCCACCGGGCGGGTCGTGGCCGCCCCCACCGAGGCCACGAAGGACTCCACGGAGTCCCCCGGCGAGTAGGTCACCGCGACCACGCGCAGCCGGTCACCAGCAGCATCCACACCCCGACCCTAGGGCCGGGCACGACCCCTCCGTCGTCCGCGCAACGGTATCGTCGCCAACCGTGACCTCAGGAAGCCCAGACCTCGTCATCGTCGGCTCCGGCTTCTTCGGCCTCACCGTGGCCGAACGCGTCGCCACGCAGCTGGACAAGAAGGTCCTGGTGCTGGACCGCCGCGACCACATCGGCGGCAACGCCTACTCCGAGGCCGAGCCCGAGACCGGCATCGAGGTGCACCGCTACGGCGCCCACCTGTTCCACACCTCGAACAAGCGGGTCTGGGACTACGTCAACCAGTTCACCGACTTCACCGGCTACGTGCACCGGGTCTTCTCCGTCCACGACGGCAAGACCTACTCGCTGCCGATGAACCTGGCCACGCTGGGCGAGTTCTTCGGCCGCAGCTTCACCCCGACCGAGGCCCGCGAGCTGGTCGCCGAGCAGTCCGGCGAGATCGACACGGCGGAGGCGGCCAACCTCGAGGAGAAGGCGATCTCCCTGATCGGGCGCCCGCTCTACGAGGCCTTCATCAAGGGCTACACCAAGAAGCAGTGGCAGACCGACCCCACCGAGCTGCCGGCCGCCGTCATCGCCCGCCTCCCGGTCCGCTACACCTTCGACAACCGGTACTTCAACGACACCTACGAGGGCCTGCCGGTCGACGGCTACACCGCGTGGCTGCAGAAGATGGCCGACCACCCCAACATCGAGGTCCGGCTGTCCACCGACTGGTTCGACGTGCGGGACACCCTGCCCGCCGACGTCCCCACGGTCTTCACCGGCCCGATCGACAAGTACTTCGACTACGCCGCCGGCGAGCTCGGCTGGCGCACCCTGGACTTCGAGACCGAGGTCCTGCCGATCGGTGACTTCCAGGGCACCTCGGTGATGAACTACGCCGACGAGGACGTGCCCTACACCCGGATCCACGAGTTCCGGCACTTCCACCCGGAGCGGGACTACCCGACCGACAAGACCGTCGTCGTCCGCGAGTACTCGCGCAACGCGGTCGCCGGCGACGAGCCGTACTACCCGGTCAACACGCCCGAGGACCGGGCCAAGCTCGAGACCTACCGGGAGCTGGCCAAGAAGGAGGCCGCCGAGAAGCGGGTCCTCTTCGGCGGGCGCCTGGGCACCTACAAGTACCTGGACATGCACATGGCCATCGGGTCCGCCCTGAGCATGTTCGACAACCGGATCCGCCCCTTCTTCGACCAGGGCACGTCGCTCGACGGCCGCCTGGAGGACTGAACCGTGACCAGCACCCAGGACCAGGGGGTCTCCCCCGAGCGCGTGGCCGAGCCCCAGGCCGACGACCTGGCCACCAGCAAGGCCGTCACCCTGCTGCAGCGGGTGATCCTGCCGCGCCCCGGTGACCCGTCCAAGGTCCGCTCGCTCTACCTCGACGAGGGCAAGGCCAAGCGGGTCCGCTCCTCGGGCCGCGAGGTGGCGACCATCGCGGCGGGCAACGAGGTCTCCTTCGCCGCCTACTTCAACGCCTTCCCGGCCTCCTACTGGCGCCGCTGGACCGTGCTGGGCTCCGTGGTGCTCAAGCTGCAGGTCTCCGGCCCCGGCCGGGTCGACGTCTACCGGTCCAAGGCCGACGGCAGCATCATCCACGTCACCGGCACCACCACCAAGGGCGACGACCGCACCGTCGAGTTCGACCTGGACCTGACCCCGTTCGAGGACGGCGGCTGGTACTGGTTCGACGTCACCGCCGACGACGGCACGCTCACCGTGCAGCGGGCCGGCTGGTGGGCCCCCGAGGCCCCGGCCCACGAGACCCGGCTCAGCGTCGGCATCTGCACCTTCAACCGGCCGACCGACTGCGTCGCCGCGCTGGAGGCCCTCGCCTCCGACGAGGTCGTCGCCGACCTCATCGACACCGTCGTGGTGGCCGACCAGGGCAACAAGAAGGTCCGCGACGCCGCCCGCTTCGGCGCGGTCGAGGACGCCCTGGGGTCCAAGCTGCGCCTGGTCGAGCAGCCCAACCTCGGGGGCAGCGGCGGGTTCTCGCGGACGATGTACGAGATGCTGCAGACGCAGGCGACCCACCACATCCTGCTCGACGACGACGTCCAGCTCGAGCCCGACAGCATCGCCCGGCTGTTCGCCTTCGCCCGCTACGCCAAGCGCCCGATGCTCGTCGGCGGCCAGATGCTGGCCCTGCAGGACCGCTCGGTGCTGCACACCATGGGCGAGGTCGTCGCGCGCGACAAGTTCTTCTGGCGGGCCGCGCCCAACACCGAGTACGCCCACGACTTCGCCAAGAAGTCGCTGCGCCGGTCGCCGGACCTGCACCGCCGGATCGACGTCGACTACACCGGCTGGTGGATGTGCCTCATCCCGCGCGAGGTCGTCGAGCGCACCGGGCTGGCCCTCCCGCTGTTCATCAAGTGGGACGACGCCGAGTACGGCATCCGTGCCGGGGAGAACGGGTACCCGACCGCGACCCTGCCCGGGGTCGCCGTGTGGCACCTGTCCTGGAGCGACAAGGACGACACCGCCGGCTGGCAGGCCTACTTCCACACCCGCAACCGGCTGGTGGCCGCGGCGCTGCACACCCCCTACAAGCGCGGCGGGAAGCTGCTGCAGGACACCTTCAAGTTCGACCTGAAGTTCCTGATCATGCTGCAGTACGCGACCGCGTCGCTGCACCACCGCGCCTACGAGGACTTCCTCGCCGGCCCGGAGCGGCTGTTCCCGATCCTGCCGACGGCGCTGCCGGTGGCCCTGGAGCACCAGGGCGACTACCCCGACGGCCAGATCATCCCGTCCTCCAGCGACCTCCCCCTGCCGTCGATGGGCGCCATCAAGGCCGAGCGGTTCATGAAGCCCCCGACGACGCCGGTGACGATCGGCCGCACCCTCGGCGCGGCGCTCGTGCACAACCTGCGGCCGGCCAAGCCGCAGGCCCAGGACGTGCCCGAGATGAACATCGCCGCGCAGGACGCCCGCTGGTTCTTGCTCTCCCGGCTGGACAGCGCCACCGTCGGCACCGCCGACGGCCGCGGCGTGACCTTCCGCCGACGGGAGCCGGACACGTTCTGGCGCATGCTGCGGCACTCGGTCCGCACGCACGTGACCCTCTACCGGGAGTTCCCCCGGTTGAGCGCCCAGTACCGCGCGCACCTGGAGCAGCTGACCTCGCCCGCGAGCTGGGCGAAGGCCTTCGAGGTCACGGACGCCTGAAGCGTTCGCGCCGCCCGGCGCGGGTGAGCGAGAGCCACTCGCGCCAGGCGGCGGCGTCGCGGCGGTGCACCAGGAAGAACCAGCCGAAGCGGAGGAACTCCAGCGGGAGCAGCCACCGCATGCCCGGCTGGGCCATGAGGTAGCCGCGGTTGCGGTAGGTGAAGTACCGCTTGACCGGGTTCGCCGGGTACTGCGCGGACAGCCGGCCGCCGAGGATGGGCTCGAACTCCGTCGTCCCCTCGGGGTGCAGGTAGGCGGTCGCGGTGGCGGTGCCGAAGCGCAGACCGCTGCGGACCAGCCGCCGGTGGATCTCGGTCTCGTCGCCCCGGAAGAACAGCCGCAGGTCGGGGACGCCGACGGCCTCGATGGCCCGGGCGCTGAACAGCGCGCCGTTGAACAGCGACGCGTAGCCGGGGATCAGGTCGGTGTCGGCGAAGTCCGACCGCCGCCGCCGCCAGCGCAGCCCGCGGCGCAGCGGGAAGGCCAGCCGGTCGGGGTCGGCGAGGTCGGCGACCAGCGGCGAGACCTCGGCCAGGTCGTGCTCGGCGGCGGTCGCCAGCAGCGTGGCCAGCACCCGGGAGTCGGCGGGCCGGCCGTCGTCGTCGGCGCACCACACCCAGTCGGCCCCGAGCGCGAGCGCGTGCAGCATGCCCAGGGCGAACCCGCCCGCCCCGCCGAGGTTGCGCTCGCTGAGCAGGTAGGTGTGCGGCAGCCCGCTCGCCTCGACCACCGCCCGGGCCGGCGCCTCGGGGCCGTTGTCGACCACCACGACGTGGTCGACCGGGTGGTCCTGGGCGGCGAGCGCGGCCAGGCTGTGCCCCAGCAGCTCGGTCCGCTGACGGGTCACGACGACGGCCACGACCCGCCCCGGGGCGGTCGTCACCCGCCTGCGCCCTTGTAGGCCCGCAGCACGTCCTCCAGGGGCCCCTGCTGCTTGATCTGGCCGTGCTCCATCCACAGCGCGGTGTCGCACAGCTCGCGGAGGAACTCGTCGGAGTGCGAGGCGAACACCAGCAGGCCCGAGCGCTCGACGAGCTCGGACAGCCGCTTCTTGCTCTTCTCCAGGAACGCCGCGTCCACCGCGCCGATGCCTTCGTCCAGCAGCAGGATCTCCGGGTCGATGCTGGTGACCACGCCCAGCGCCAACCGCACGCGCATGCCGGTGGAGTAGGTCCGCAGCGGCATCCGGAGGAAGTCCCCGAGCTCGGTGAAGTCGGCGATGTCGTCGACCCGGCTCTCCATCTGCTTGCGGGTCATGCCGAGGAACAGGCCCCGGATCATGATGTTCTCCAGGCCCGAGATCTCCGGGTCCATGCCGACGCCGAGGTCGAACACCGGGGCGACCCGGCCGTTGATGGCGGCCCGGCCCCGCGTGGGCTCGTAGATCCCCGACAGCAGCCGCAGCAGGGTGGACTTGCCCGCCCCGTTGTGCCCCACCAGGCCGACGCGGGCGCCGTGCTCGAGGTGCAGGGTGATGTCCTTGAGCGCCTCGATGATCGGCACCTTGGCGCCGCTGTCGATGTTCCCGCCGACCAGGCCGGCCACGGTCTTCTTCAGCGACCTGCTCTTGGCGTCGAAGATGGGGAAGTCCACGCAGGCACCCTCGGTGCTGATGCTGACGTGGCGGGCTGTCTCGGTCACGGTCACACCCAGTAGGAGACGCGGGAGCGGAAGCGGCGCAGCACGAGCATCGTCAGCGCCCAGCCGACGACCGTGATGACCAGGACGACCACCCAGTTGGTCAGGTTCTGCGGCTCGCCGAGCATGGGCCGCCGGATGATCTCCACGAAGTGGAGGAAGGGGTTGAGCTCGGCCAGCCGGGCGCGCTCGGCCACCGCCGGGTTGGGGCTGTTGAGCAGGTCGTCGTAGATCCACACGATGGGCGTGAGGAAGAACGACAGCTGCACGATCGACTGCGTGATGGGGGTCAGGTCCCGGAACCGCGTGGTGATGATGCCGAGCAGCAGCGCGACCCAGGCCCCGTTGACCGCCAGGAGTAGGAAGGCCGGGACCGCCGTCAGGTCGGTCCACCGCAGCGGCTGCGGGAAGATCACCAGCATGACCACGTAGACGACGAGGTTGTGCAGGAAGAACAGGCTCTGCCGCCACACCAGGCGGTACACGTGCACGCTCAGCGGGGCCGGGAGGTGCTTGATCAGGCCCTCGTTGGCGATGAACACCTCGGCGCCCTCGCCGATGCAGCCGCTGATGAAGCCCCAGACGATGAAGCCGACCAGGATGTAGGGCAGCTGGACCGACAGGTCGTTGTTGAACAACCCCGCGTAGAGGATGCCCAGCGCGACCGCGGTGACGGCCATCGTGATGGAGATCCAGATGGGCCCGAGCACCGACCGGCGGTAGCGCTGGCGGATGTCCTGCCAGCCCAGGTGCCCCCACAGCTCGCGCTGCTTCCAGCCGTCGGCGAGGTCGTCGAGGGCTGCCTTCCACGGCCGCTTCTGTCCCACGGCGACGGAGCTCATGCCGGTGACGCTACCCACGGCACCGCCGGGGGCGCCGGAGCCCCCGGCGGGTCCGCCCGCGACCGTCGTCACGACGTGGTGACCGTGATGGCGCCGGTGGTGAGGTTGCAGGTGATCGAGCCGCGCTGGAAGTCGCTGCGCGCCACGTTCCCCGACCGGTACTCGTTGCTCACCGGCAACCCCAGCGACGACGCCGGCCCCCCCAGCTGCAGGTACCGCGCCAAGATCGACCCGTGCACCTCCCGGGCACCGGTGGCACCCGAGGAGTACACCCGACCACCCTGGAACCGCTGCAGCACCGCACCGGGCACCCCCGCCGACTCCTCGTCACCCAGCGGGTACCCCAGGAAACCGGCCTCGGCGTTCGTCGCCGACCACGTCCCCCGGATCCACCCCCGCACCTGCCAGGCACCACTGGCCGGGGAGTAGTAGATCGCCGCACCGCTGGAGAACACGCTCGCCCGACCGAACCCGTCGGGCATCGTCAGCTCATCGGTCACCGGCACACCCACCGAGGAGGCCAACCCACCCAACGCCGTGTACTCGTCCTCGATCAACCCACGCACCTCCCGCGCACCGGTCGAGGGCGAGGAGAACACCAACCCGTTGGCGAAGGTCTGGAACACCCCCACCCCACCCGGCGCCGGCTGCTCGTCCGAGGTCGGGTACCCCAACCCACCACCGGGCCCACCGTTGGCCAACCACCGGTCCCGGATCCACCCGTGCACCTCGAAGGCACCCGTCCCCGACGACCAGTACACCGACCCACCGGAGAACGCAGCCACCTGCCCACCACCGGGCGCCGACCGCTGATCAGCGGTCGGGTAACCCAGGAACGACCCGGCACCACCCAACGCCGACCACTTCACCGCCAACGCACCACGCACGTCATGGGCACCGGTGGACGGCGAGGACACCACCACCCCGTTCGAGAACTGGTTGTACACACCCACCCCGTCCCCCACCGGCAGCTCGTCCGACACCGGGAAACCCACCGCCGCCGAACCAGCACCCAACGCCAGCCACCGCGCACCGATCCACCCGTGCACCTCGTGCGCACCCGTCGACGGCGTGGAGAACACCGCCCCACCCACGAACGTGTTGTACACACCATCCGCCGTCCGGACCTCGTCCGACGTCGGGAAACCCAACGCCCCCGACACCCCACCCATCGCCGTCCACTTGTCCAGCACCCACCCGTGCACCTCGTGCGCACCCGTGGCCGCCGAACTGAACACCATCCCGCCCTGGAACGACTGCGACACCCCACCGGGCACCGCCACCTCGTCCGACGTCGGGAACCCCAGCACCGAGGACTCACCACCCAACCCCGTGTACTTCCCCAGCACCCACCCC
>NZ_FNCF01000003.1 GCF_900100695.1 Klenkia brasiliensis | reverse complement strand
GGGGTTGCGGCGGGTTCGCTGGCTGTCCCGGATACCACTACAACTCTCGAGAACAGGTGAGCCTCGTGCCTCCACGTGCCAAGCAGTCCACGGCTCCTTCGACGATGAAGGAGCTGAAGGACACTCTGTGGAAGGCCGCCGACAAGCTGCGCGGTTCGTTGTCGGCGCACCAGTACAAGGACGTGATCCTGGGGCTGGTGTTCTTGAAGTACGTGTCCGACGCCTTTGACGAGCGGCGCGAGCAGATCCGTGCCGATGCCGAGGCAGACGGGTGGACCGAGGACCAGATCGCCGGGCTGATCGACGACCGGGACGAGTACCAGGGGTACGGGGTGTTCGTCGTCCCGCCGGTGGCTCGGTGGGCCTATCTGGCGCAGTACGCCAAGGGCAAGCCGGCCGAGGGCCACGAACCCGATCGCACGATCGGTGAGCTGATCGTGGCGGCGATGGACGCGCTCATGGTGGCCAACGAGAACCTGCGCGGCACGCTGCCCCGGCTCTACAACAACGACAACATCGACCAGCGCCGTCTGGGCGAGCTGATCGACCTGTTCAACAGCGCCCGGTTCAGCCGGCAGGGCGAGCACCGGGCCCGGGACCTGATGGGCGAGGTCTACGAGTACTTCCTGGGCAACTTCGCGCGGGCGGAGGGTAAGCGCGGTGGGGAGTTCTTCACCCCGCCGTCGGTGGTGCGGGTGCTGGTCGAGGTGTTGGAGCCGACCAAGGGCCGGGTCTATGACCCGTGCTGCGGCTCGGGGGGCATGTTCGTGCAGACGACGAAGTTTCTGCGCGAGCACGACGGCGACCCGAGCGAGGTGGCGATCTTCGGTCAGGAGTCGATCGAGGAGACCTGGCGGATGGCGAAGATGAACTTGGCCATCCACGGCATCGAGAACAAGGGCCTTGGTGCGCGGTGGGGTGACACCTTCGCGCGCGACCAACACGGCGATGTGCAGATGAACTACGTGCTCGCCAACCCGCCCTTCAACGTGAAGGACTGGACGCGCAGCACGGACGACCCGCGCTGGGTGTACGGGGTGCCGCCGGCGAACAACGCCAACTACGCGTGGATTCAGCACATCTTGTCCAAGCTCGCGCCCCGCGGACAGGCCGGCGTGGTGATGGCCAACGGATCGATGTCCTCGCAGAGCAACGGTGAGGGCGACATCCGGGCGGCGATCGTCGAGGCCGACCTGGTGTCGTGCATGGTGGCGCTGCCCACGCAGCTGTTCCGCTCGACCGGGATCCCGGTGTGCCTGTGGTTCTTCGCGCGCGATAAGGGTGCCCGCGCCGGTGAGGTGCTGTTCATCGACGCCCGGGAGCTGGGTGTGATGGTCGACCGGGCCGAGCGGGCGCTCACCGACGAAGAGGTCGTCCGGATCGGCGACACCTTCCACGCCTGGCGCGGCTCGCAATCGGCCGTCGCGAAGGGGCTGTCGTACGAGGACGTGCCCGGCTTCTGCCGCTCGGTGCCACTGGCCGAGATCAAGGAAGCCGACTACGCGCTGACCCCCGGCCGCTACGTGGGGGCGGCCGCGGTCGAGGACGACGGCGAACCCCTGGACGCAAAGATCGACCGGCTCCGCGGCGAGCTCCTGGCCGCCTTCGACGAATCCAACCGACTCGAACAGCTCGTCCGCACCCAACTGGAGCGCCTCCATGCCTGAGGTCTCCCTTGCTGAGCTGCGATCGCGTGGGGTTCTTGACTTCGGTGACGGATACAGGACGAAGAGGTCCGAGCATGGGCAGCCCGGGTTCCGCATTCTTCGGGTCGCCGATGTGACAGACGGCGAAGTTCATACAACAGGACCCGACTTCGTGAGCGAAGTTTACGCAAAAGCTATCGGCTCGAAGGCGAGTCAGCCCGGGGACGTACTGCTGACCACGAAAGGAACGGTTGGCCGCGTTGCCGTCTATCCGAATAGTGCGGAGCAAGTCGTCTACAGTCCACAGCTTTGTTACTTCAGGGTTCGCGACGAAACAGTCCTTCATCCACGACTACTGGCTTACTGGTTCAGGTCTGGCGCCTTTCTCGGGCAGGCGGCCCACCGAGCGAACAACACGGACATGGCCGCGTACATCAATCTTCGGGACATAGCTTCCTTATCTCTCGACCTGCCTAATGCGGACGAGCAGCGGGCGATTGTGGAGGTGTTGGGCGCCCTCGATGAGAAGAGTGCCGCGAACGCCGCCGTGATCGAGAAGGCTGACGCACTGGCCGCAACCATCTACGAGGAGGCCGCCAGCGAGACAGCACCGTTGTCGTCGTTGGCTCGTTTCGTTAACGGCAAAGCATTCACGAAGGGCGCGACCGGAACGGGGCGAGTCGTCATCAGGATCGCCGAGTTGAACTCGGGTGTCGGCGGGTCCACCGTCCACAACGACATCGACGTTGCTGGCGACCACGTCGCCCGCCCCGGGGACCTCCTGTTTGCCTGGTCCGGATCGCTGACGGCAGTACGATGGTTTCGGCCGGAAGCGATCATTAACCAGCACATCTTCAAGGTCGTGGCCGATAAGGGCTGGCCTCTATGGCTGGTGAACCAGGCAGTGCAAACCAAACTCGTCGAGTTCAAGGCTATTGCGGCCGACAAGGCCACGACCATGGGCCACATCCAGCGCCACCACCTCGACCAGCCGACCCCCGTCCCCCCTTGGGGTGCGGTGGGCGGGATGGACGGCCTGATGACAGGTCTGTGGGACGCCGCCTTGGCAGCTGAGATGGAACGAGAGCGCTTAGCAGCCACTCGAGACGAACTGCTGCCGCTGCTGTTGTCCGGCCGTATCGCCGTTCGCGACGCTGAAGAAGCGGCCGAGGCAGTGACGTGACTAAATTTGGACGTCGACCCCGCGAGCGCGGTTACCTCGATAGGGCGCCTTATCAGCTCACGAGGGCCCACAACGGTCGGTAACCAGGCAGCTTGGGATCAGCAACGACACCGTCTACGGGGAGCCGGCATGACCTTTAGTGAGTCCGACTGGGAAATGGTCGCGATCGAGCAGTTCGCCGGGCACGGCTGGGCACCACTCAGTGGTGTCGCCATCGCGCCGGGCGCGGAGGATGGCCGGACCAGCTGGGCCGACCTCTTCTGCCGGGGACGCCTGCTGGCCGCCGTTCACCGGCTTAACCCGCATGTGCCGCTGGAGTACCGCGAGCAGGCCGTAGCCGACATCCTGGCGCCGAAGTCGGCCGACGCCATCACCGAGAATTACCGGATGCACCAGATCATGGTGGGCGGTTTCCGTGGTCTGACCTACACCGATTCCGCCGGTGTCGAGCAGAACCCCACCATCCGCGTCGTCGGCCATCGAGTGGAGGACAACGATTACTTCGTTGCATCGCAGGTCACCATTCGAGATCATGACGTCGAGCGCCGATTCGACGTCGTCGGCTACCTCAACGGCATCCCCGTCCTGATCGTCGAGCTCAAGCGCGCCGACGGTGACCTGTCTCAGGCGCACGCCCAGCTGGCTACCTACCTGCGAGAGTTCCCGTTGGCCTTCCGCGGCTGCGCGCTCACCGTCATCAGCGACGGTCTGGCCGCGGCCTACGGCACCCCCTTCACTCCGCTCAACCACTACGCGCCCTGGAACGTCGACGATGACGGAGCCGTCGTCGCCACGGGCAGCAACCCGGCCGATGTCGACGTCCAGATCGCACTCGACGTGCTCATCGACGGGCTGGCGAACCAGGAGCGATTCGGTCAGCTGCTGCGCAACTTCATCGCCTTCGACGAGCTCGGGGACGGTTGGCTCAAGCGGGTCGCCAAGCCCCACCAGTACTTCGCGGTCACCAAGGCAGTGGGGAGCACGGTGGACGCGGTCCGCAGAGACGGGCGGGCTGGCGTCGTCTGGCACACGCAGGGCTCGGGCAAGTCGATGGAGATGGAGCTCTACGCCCACGCGGTGGCCGACCACCCGGCGCTGGCCAACCCCACCCTCGTCGTCGTGACCGACCGGACCGAGCTCGATGACCAGCTGTTCACCGGCTTCGCCGTCTCCCGGCTGCTCCGCGAGAGCCCCGTGCAGGTCGGCAGCCGCGACGAGCTGCGCACCGCATTGGCCGATCGCAACACCGGCGGCATCTACTTCACCACGCTGCAGAAGTTCGGTCGCACCGATGCCGAACGGACCGGCGGGCAGGCCCACCCGCTGTTGTCGGACCGGCGGAACATCATCGTGATCGTCGACGAGGCTCACCGTAGCCACTACGACGACCTCGACGGTTTTGCGCGGCACATTCGGGACGCTCTTCCGCACGCCACCTTCATCGCGTTCACCGGCACCCCGATCGCACTCGCCGACCGCAACACAGCCGAGGTCTTCGGGCCGGTCATCGACACCTATGACCTGACGCGCGCAGTCGCTGACGGCGCCACCGTGCCAGTCATGTTCGAGCCCCGGTTGATCACCGTCGAGCGCACCGAGGACCTCACCCCGGAGCAACTGGACGCCGCTGCCGACGAGGCGACCACGGGTCTGGACGACGTCGAGCGCGCCAGGGTCGAAGCGACCGTCGCCGTCCTGAACGCTGTGTACGGGGCGCCTGCGCGATTGAAGGCGTTGGCCGCCGACATCGTCGAGCACTGGGAACGCCGGCGGGACGCCGTCCGGCCGTTCCTCGGTTGGTCCGGACGGGCGATGATCGTCGGAGCCACCCGGGAGATCTGTGCCCGGCTCTACGACGAAATCGTCGCGCTACGGCCCGAGTGGACGTCCAACGCACTCGACGCCGGCGTGATCAAGGTCGTGTACTCCGGAACAGCAAGCGACCAGCCCCCAATCTCTAACCACGTGCGGCGCCAGTCGCAGAACAAGGTCGTCCAGGCCCGGCTCAAGGAGGAGTCCGGCGAGGACCCGCTCGAGCTGGTGATCGTGCAGAACATGATGTTGACCGGCTTCGACGCGCCACCGCTGCACACCCTCTACCTGGATCGCCCGCTCCGGGGGGCGCTGCTCATGCAGACCCTCGCCCGCGTCAACCGCACCTTCAAGGCCAAGGATGCCGGCCTACTGGTCGCCTACGCACCGATCACCGAGAACCTCGCCGCCGCGCTGGCCGAGTACACCGAGCGAGACCAGGACGAGAAGCCGGTCGGCCGCGATGTCGCCGAATCCGTACAGCTGACCCGAGATCTGATCGGCCAGCTGGACGACCTGTGCGCGGGGTTCGATTGGCGCTCGAAGCTCAACGGCGACGCCCGGAGCTACCGCGACGCCCTGCTCGGACTCACCAACTGGGTCCGTTCCCCCACGACACCCGGTAACCAGGTCGGGGACGACGAGAAGCCACTCGTCGACCGGTTCCGGGAGTTGACCAACAACCTGTCCCGGGCCTGGGCGCTGTCCGCCGGCGGCACGAACCTCCCGGAGCTGCGCGCCCCTGCACAGTTCTACGAGGAGGTGCGGGTGTGGATGGGCAAGTTCGACGCCGCTGCGCGCCAGGCCGAAGGTCGTCCGGTGCCGGCGGAGATCGAGCTGATGCTCGCTGGCCTCGTTGCGTCGGCGACGGTCACCGGGGAGATCGTGGACATCTACGAGGCGGCCGGGATGGAGCGGCCCAAGCTGACCGACCTGACGCCTGAGTACACCGCCTCGGTGCAGCAGGCAGCGAACCCGCACCTGGCGATCGAGGCGCTGCGCGACATGCTGGTCGGTGAGTCGGCAGCTGCCACACGTCACAACCTCGTGCGTCAGCGGGCGTTCTCGGCCCGGCTTCAGGAACTGATGAACAAGTACACCAATCAGCAACTGACGTCGGCCGAGATCATCGCGGCCATGATCGAGATGGCTCGCGACGTCGCGGCCGAGGCTGCGCGCGGGGCGAAATTCGACCCCCCGCTCAGTTCCGATGAGTTGGCTTTCTACGACGCGGTGGGAACGAACAAGTCGGCGGTCGAGCTTCAAGGGACAGATGTACTCGCGCAGATCGCACGCGAGCTCGTCGTAGTCATGCGCCGCGATGTCAAGACCGACTGGACGGTGCGGGATGACGTCCGCGCCAAGTTGCGGTCGTCCATCAAACGGCTCCTGATCAGTTACAAGTACCCGCCGGACCAGCAGCCGGAGGCCATCCGCCTGGTCATCGAGCAGATGGAGTCGATGGCGCCGCGAGTTGCGGCATGACAGGTCGGCCTGCGGGCAGCGAGGACGGTACCGACTACGCAAATCAGTACGAGGGCGACATGTCGACCGCGGAACTTGCTGACGTGCTGCGTTTGCCCGCCGGAGGACTGGTGGACGTCATCGGTGGAGGGTGGCGACGGGCGGATGACATCATGCAGGCCCAGGACCTCACGGTGCGTGAGTGGTACGTGAGCGGAGACCCAGAACAAGTCCTCATGGGCGTTGATGGTTGTGTTGTCGTTCTGGCCCGGCCGGTCGGCACTTGGCATGGGCACAGGTGCGGGATCACCCCGGAGGACAGCGTGACTTTCTCATCTGCGGAGCTGGTGTCCAACTCTGAGGTTGTCCGCGCAACCATCCACGGAATCACCGCAGCGAGCAGGCGCCGCATCCGATGGTGTCGAACGTGTCGTTCATCCTTCTCGCCCTGGCACATGGATGCCAGCGGCGAGTGCCACGGGTGTATGGCCGAACATAGGGGCGTCACCTTCTAGGCGAGGGCGCGCCAAGGGACCTGCACGTTCGGACCATAAGCAAATCGCCTGGTCCATATTCTTCGACATGGCCGCAGGTGGGCCTAACGCCTCCGCGAACTCACTGATTGAGCAGACAGAGGACCACCGTCAGCACTTATGGCAGCCGCCGCATCGCGACCATCCCCCACGAACTGGTACCAGAGATGCCGGTTCCGCGACGTCTGAGAACGACCAAGAATGGGATGCGAAACCTCTCTGTGGCCCCTGTTGGCAAGAGCGACCAGGCCAAGTCTCGCGTCTGGTTGCACCTGCCGCAGGGACCCACTTCGCTGCTTGGCGAGCGACGGTGACGGCCGGCGTCCTCAGGTGGCGCTCACAGACTCATGCCGTCGCTCACCCAGGTGTAGGCCGTCATCTTCTCCCACGGGTCCTCGTCGACAGACTCGTGGTATCGACGGTCATTCAGGGGAAACCGAACGCCGGGGGAGGACGAGGCCCACAAGGAAGCGAACAGGAGGTTCTCCCCAAGCTGATCGGTGAGAGCCCTCGCCACCTCCTCGGCGTAGTGCCAGACAAGCGCCTTGGCGAACCCGTCAGGGAGCTCGTCGTCATCATCGGTGTACGCGGCGAGCCCCCGACGTTCGCTGAGCTGCCCCCATACGAACGCCGACACGAGCGGCTCGCGGCCGCAGAGCTGATCGCCCATGTCCTGCCACTCGTCGACGTGCTCGGTCTCGTGGGCGTGTGCGTGGAAGACGCGGTACAGCGTGGTCAAGGCAAGGAGCCTCGCGACCGCTTCAGCTCGGTCCACCGGGTCGCCGACTGCGGTCATGCCTGCTTGGTTTAGCGCCGACCACGCGTACCTGAGCCAGGCGTGCTCTGAGCCCTCGTACCAAACGTGGGACCACTCCTGGGCTAGCTCCCCGACCACCGCCCAGCCGGTCTCAAAGTCTTCGGCCTGTGCCTCGTCGACGTCCTGAGGCTCGTCCTCGTACTGCTCGTCCGCCTCGTCTTCGTCCTGGTGGTCCTCGCCGTCATCGTCCCGTCCGGTTGCGGAATGTTCCTCATGCAACCAGCGCTCCCGGACGGCATCCGAGTCACCCAGTTCGCGCATCCAAGTCCCGAGGCGTTTGGGGTCCAACCCGTGTTCCCGAGCCTGGTAGAAAAGATGGGCCAGCTCCGCCTCGCGCCAACCCCCCAGGTCCTCGTCCGTCAAACCGTAGTTCCGTACCTCGACGAGAAAGTTCGCCCCGAAGTCTGTCTCGTCGAAGAATGGGAGCGGCCGGGGTTCTTTCGTCATGATGACAACCTAGGTTTATTTGGCAGACAAGGGCGGAGCCCGGCGTCCTCAGCGTGTACCGCTGCTCGTAATCGATGGCGCTCAGCTGGGTGTACATCGTCGACCGATCAGACCAGACCGTAGCCACCATTCCTCAGCCGGAGTTCAGTATGCATCGCTGCTGATCGTTGGATGATCCGATGCAGAGGGCAGTAGGCGACGGGCGGCTGAGACAATTGCGGCTCGACGACGCGGATCGACCACTACGTCCAGAGATACCGACGGTCGCTTCTTGAAACCAGCGGCAACGATCTGATCGCGTTCCAGCTCGATGCCGGCCTCTAACAATCCGTCCAGGAAGGCGGTCACGGCTGCTTCCCCCGCAGACCGGCTCCATTCGAACGTGCAGGACAGCAACGGGCGGTCGCCGGCGTACACGCTGAAGGGGGTCGGCGCCCTGCCGTCCACCATCGGGCCCCACATCGAGTAGCTCGGGACGCTGCCCGCCCCGCCGCCCTGCACGCGGAATCCGGCATGAGCCATCTCCTGCTCGAAGGCCCGCAGACCATCAGCCAGCTGCGGGTCGCGCGAGCGCAAATCTGCGTCGACGTCTTCGTACGCCCATCGACGTGTGGACGAGCTGGAGCGGGCATCCTTCTGATCAGCTGACTCACGCCCGTACACGGTCGGTACCAAGACCTCGGTGTCGCCGAATGTCAGCTTGTTGAGTTCCACTGCCAGCAGGCGGACACCGGCCGACGTGTGTTCGTTGAGGTACCGCACGATGCGCCGAAGATCATCATGGATGCGGTCGACGGCGAGGACCAAGGTGAACGCGCCAGCAGCCAGGTCGGCCTCGAACCGCTCGCGGGCTTCCGTCCGGCCCTCGAAGAAGGCGTCCAGCGGGGGCCCGCCGCGGCCCGCCCACAGCTCGGCGAACGAAGCGGGGGTGGTCTCGGCGAGCCGTGCGGCGTAGTCGAAGACCTGCCCAACTATCTCACGCCGGATCTGGGGATTCCGTACGAGCTTGCACTCGACGAGCGTCAGCCCCCCAGTGGTGTCGACGATGACGAGGTCAGCAGGCCCGGCAACCGTGCCGAACTCCGTCACGGAGATCGCGTCCGGGTTTACTCCGTCGATCAGGGACGGCGTGACGTGCAGCATGGCCTGCATGTCGGCCTCGTTCGCGTAGCCGTGCATCTCCGGGGCAGTCCATGGGCCGTTGCTCGATCTCACGAGTACCGTCTGGCCGGTCGTGGTCGGACCGGTCGTCGGCTTGCTGCTGTCGATCTCAATCGCCACCCATCTGGTACTCGTGCGATTGTCGGACCAGGCCCATGACGTAGGCGAAGTCGGAGTCCTCGCTGAGGCCCACCTCGGTGTCCCCGTTACCCCAGTGCCCGCGACCGCTGACATCCCACGCAAGGTGACGTTCGTCGTGCAGGGCCTCGAACGGAAGGTTCAAGCTCAGGCGCAGCCGGGCCTTCTGGGGGACGACGTCGACGATGCTCGACTCAGCGCGGAACGCGACGTACAGCTTGCGGTACGTCCGGGTGATGCCGGGATCGAGCGCCATGACCTCGGCGGTGAACCGCTCGAACAGCGCACGACGCTCCGGCGTCAACAAGTTCGGGTGATCCTCGATGCTGAAGTCGTTGTCGTCGCGGCGAGCCGTGAGTTCGGCCAGGAGGTCTGGGGCGACGTCAGGACGCTGCCAGATGCTGACCGCCTGTGCCGCGAGGCGATCGGCTCGGTCCCTGATCTCGGGCTCTCCCCACGTGGACAGCTGTCCCAGGCCCTTGTTGAGCTGCAGCGGGCTCTCAGCGAAGCCGCCCGGCATATCGCGCTTGGTCGCGAAGGGGTGATCCGAGTACTCCGAGTTGTAACCGCTCAGCGTGAGGTTCCCGAGCGTATGCAGGTACTTGCGCTGCACTTCCTGCCAGTCCGGGCCCAGAACGTCCCGCCAGGCGGGCGAGAGATTCTCGTTCTGCGGGAGGATGTGCTCAATTGTGTAGTTCTCGATCGTCACGGTCTCCTTCCTCCCGTGGTTCTCCAGCACCCGGAGGAAGTACGAGCGCCGACGGAAGTTGTACAGGTCCGTCGTGGTCAGCGCTTCAAGGAACTCCGCATCCGTTGGGAAGGCCCGGTAGCTCTTCATGTTGATGAAGTGCGCGGCGACGCTCTCGACGTACCGGTCCTTTCGAACAGCCGATCGGAACGTCGCGAACGTGGTGTTCAACGAGTTCGTGGGCACCCGACAGACGGCGCGGCGGAAGACGTAGGACACGACCAACCGGACTATCGCAAGCAGTTCGTCGCGGTCCAGGACTCCGAGGTCGTAGTCGGTGTAGCACTCCAACAGGAAGGGATAGACGACGTCGGCCTTGATCTGGTCCAGGTCTCCGAACGCGGACCTCAGTCGTCCCTCGGCCTCCTTGCCCAGTGCGATGGCGCAGTAGCGGCGGGCGTATTGGCGAAGCTCCGTGACGAGGGACCGCACGTCGTCACCAGCCGCCACCACAGCCACTGCATGGGCCTTGAAGGCCTCGTAGATGTCGTCGAGGCGCGGGATGGTGCCGGTCTTGATCGTCAGGTAGTGACGGACGAACTCGTCGAACTGACTGTCCCGCGCTCCGACGAACTCGAGCTCCATCGGTCGCCAGTGCGAGGTGTACAGGTTGCTCTGGTCGTTGGGTGGTAGGTCCATGAGGACGTAGTTGCGAATCAGGTCGGCTTGGGAAAGCTTGCGGCCGGTCGAGTTCATTGCCTCGAACACGAGCTGCGGGTTGTCGACCCCGCGGGTGAGCTTGACGTCGACGACGACTAGTTTGTCGAGTCCTCGGCAAACGACGGAGATGTCGAGCTTCGGATCAGACAACTTGGTGCGGAAGAACTCAAGGTTGGGGACGATGCGGCTCACGACGTCGGGTCCGGGGCTGACACCGTTAAGCAGTGAGATCAGGGCGTCACGATCGGCCTGGGACAGGATGAGCTTGTACTGCTTGTCGCCGCTCTCGTAGGCGTTGGTCAGGAAGAGGCCGTGAATCTTCTGCGGCGAGAAACCTTCCACCGGTTCGCGTTCTCGGTCGGGGAAGGTCGCAAGGCGCTCGGCCAGAGCCATGAGCAGCAAAGTCACGGTCGTGACCCGCTGCTGTCCGTCGATCAGCAGATCGGGCTCAGCGGACGTGTTGGTCCCCTGTTCCCTGGCCACGTAGACGATCGACCCGGTGAAATGAGCCCCGAGTTGTTCATTCGCACCGGCCCGCAGGATGTCTGCCCACAACTGTTGGCACTCGCTCTCCTGCCACGAGTACAGCCGCTGGTAGATCGGCACGATGAACTGGCTGCTGGCCTTCAGAAGGGTCAGGAGGTGGGCGTCGACCGCCTTCATTGCCCGAGCCGCCCTGTTGCCTTCGACGCCCCTTGTCCGGCTGATCGCACATGCCCAGCACGCATTCCAGATCCCCCACAGAGTCGGTACGACGGGCCGGTCCGTCGTACTCGGTCTTCCTACCTGAACCGGACGGCGAAGTCTCGAACACGGCCGGCTGCGGATCCGAGGGTGTGGTCAAGGTCGGACACTCGCCACAACTGGGTGAGGTGGAACTCTGAGGTGTCGAGATTCGTCGTGACGGGATGGCAAGGTTGCGGAACGAGGTTGGTCGCAGCCACATGGGGGAGATCGTTGTCGGGGCGCACCGCAGTCGAAGGCCGGTCGTTGCCGGACGGGGAAGCAATCAGCGCGGCCTCATTGCCTAGGCACCCGGAGCACGAGGTCGAGCAGGCCTACGTCTCCACCGCCTACGAGATGCTCGACAAGGGCCTCGCCGCGGTCGAGGTCACCTACAACACGTACGAGGAAGGCAACCGCGCCACGTCCTTCGCCCTCAAGCGTGCGTTGGACCTCCTGCGGAATTCGCGCGGATCCGGGCAGCTCGTCTTCGGTCGTGTTGATCGCCCGCACGAAGAGCCGCTCTACATCGGTCGACGCCGTGTGCACGACGAGACGAAGAACCTCCTCGTCGCAGGCTGGCACTCCCCGGCGGCGCAGGTGTTCTACGAGGCCAGCCCTGCCCAACCATCCGGTCTCGCGCTCAAGCGGGTCTTCGTCGAGCAGGACCGGGTCTTGTCCCAGGTCGTCGACGAAATCACCGCATCGACAGCAGTCGACGTCCTCGCCGGCCGGTCGGACGGCCCGACTCCGCTCAGCGACGCCCTGCTGATCGAGCTGGACCGGTCTCGTGACGGCGTCATGCGCGAAGTCGTGGCCACGATCCAGGCCGAGCAGTTCCGCGCCATCCGCGCACCGCGGCAGGGTGTGCTCGTCGTCCAGGGCGGGCCCGGGACCGGCAAGACGGTCGTGGGTCTCCACCGGGCGGCATGGCAGGCGTTCAACGACGCCGATCTGAGGCGCACCGGGATCCTCGTCGTCGCGCCCTCCACTGCTTTTCTGAGCTACATGAGCGGTGTGCTCCCATCGCTTGACGCATCCGACGTGCTGCAGGTCGATCTCGGGTCTCTCTACGCAGGGGAGGCGCTGGCGACTGGTTGGGAGCGCCCGGAGACAGCACGCATCAAGGGCAGCGCCGCGATGAGCGAGGTGCTGCACCGGGCGCTCACCGCGCGTCGTGGGTGGGCCGAGGGCGATCTCGAATTCGCGCTGGGTGGGGCGAGGGCATCACTGACGGGTGACGAGGTCCGCGAGCTCGTCACCGACGCGGCGTCTCGTCGCCTTCCGCACAATCAGGCCCGTGACGTGCTGCGGCAGTCTTTGTCGGCTGCCGCATTCCGCGCCTACTCCGAGGCACAAGCAGCAGCTGGACGAGCGGTCATCGCGACCGAGCCAGCGCTGCGGAGGCTCTCCACCTTCACCAACGCTCTGGACCGGATGTGGCCGACGCTCACACCTGAGGAAATGCTGCGCGGCGTCTACGGCACCCAGACATGGTTGGTCGATGCGGCATCGGGGGTGCTCTCGGCTGATGAACGGGCCCTACTCTTCCGCGAGCCGCGCTCCTCGATCGACGACGAGCCCTGGACAGCCGCGGACCTGTTCTGCCTCGATGAGCTCTCTTACCTCTTGAACGGCGAGGGCCGCTCGTACGGACACGTCGTCGTGGACGAGGCGCAGGACCTCTCACCGATGCAGGCCCGAGCGTTGGCCCGGCGCTGTCCGAGCGGGTCGTTCACGCTCCTTGGCGACCTGGCCCAAGCCACCGGCCAGTGGATCCGCGACGATTGGCAAGAGCTGACGGTCCACCTGCACCACCAGCCGGCGCAAATCGAGGATCTCACCGTCGGCTACCGAGTGCCCGGGCCCGTGGTCGAGCTGGCAGCCGGACTGCTACCGCACATTGCACCGGACCTCGCAGTGCCCCGCTCGGTTCGTCAGGGCCTGGGAGCACCGACGGTCCATGTGGCAGCGCAGTCGGACGCCGACCTTCTCGCAACTGTGGTGACGCTGGCGAGCGCGGACGTCGAGGCAGGTCTGACCACCGCCGTCGTCGTCCCTGATCAAGACCACGCGGAGGTTTACGAGGCCCTCACCGCGAAGTTTGCTGACCGCGTCGGCGACGGTGCGGCAGAGGATTTCGGGCGGGCTCTGACCGTCGTCCCAGTGTCCATGGTGAAAGGACTGGAGTTCGACGCGGTGTACGTCGTCGAACCGTCCGCCATCGCGGCCGGGGGTGCCGACGGCCTTCGCCGTCTCTATGTGGCGATGACCCGCTGCACTCAGCTCCTCAGGTTGATCTGCACGGCTGACCTTCCCCCCGGTCTGCGGCACCTCCTGCCGAACGAGGTCCCCGCCGACCAAGGCCGCGTCGACGAGACGGATGACGTCGACGACCCACGGAAGCCGACTGCGGGCCCCGGCTTGGCCGAACTCATCGACATGCTGGACGACGACGACCGCGAGCTGGTCGTTGCGCTGGTTCACCGCCTCGCAAGGAGCACCCAACGATGACTGCGTCGCGCCATGTCCCCCAGCTGTTGACGCGCGACGCCGAAGCGAAGCTCAACCGCCAACTCCAAGCGTGGAAGAGCGCGCTGGTCGCGGTCGACCGGCGTCAACGGCTCGTCTACTTCAAGCACACCAAGTCGGCGTCGCTGCAGGTGCAGCCAAGCCGCCTCAGGGAACTGTGGGAGGCCCTGGGGTCCGTTGAGGTCGCGGTGCGGGGAACCGCCGTGCTGGGGGAGGAGTCCGAGCGTCGGCCGCTCCCGCGGGACGGTCGCGTCGTCGTCGAGGTCACCAACAAGTCCGAGAAGGACCTGCCAGCGTCGTTGCGGCGACTCGACCAGGTCAGTCAGCAGACCTTCGCCGACCGCGGGTTCTGGAGCCTGTACCTCGGCATCGGTTTCCTCTCATGGGTCGACGCGGACGACAAGCCGGCCGACAGCCCCTTGCTCCTCCTGCCCGTGCGACTCAGCCGAGCCGGCGATGCATCGCACTGGACACTTGCCGCCACCGAGGACGACGTGGTCCTCAACCCGGCACTCGGTCTGGTGATGGAGCAGCTGTTCGGCATCGCGCTGCCGCCTGCCGACATCGACTCGACGGACGTCGAGGGCTACCTGCGGCAGGTGGCAACCGCCGTCGCGGGCGACCACCGGATGCAGGTGACCCAGCGCGCGGTGCTGACCACGTTCAGCTTCCACAAGGAGGCCATCTACCGGGATCTCCAGGAGAACGGTGAGGCGGTCCTCGCCGACCCCATGGTCCAGGTACTGGCGCTCGGTCCTGACGCACCTTCGGGCCAGGACTACGCCTTCGACACAGCAACCTACGACGACGTGGACCGGGTGCTGCCACCCGAGCAGATGATGTCGATCCTTGATGCGGACAGCACGCAACGGCGCTGCATCATCGCCGCTCGCGACGGCAAAAGCTTCGTGATGGACGGCCCGCCGGGAACGGGCAAGAGCCAGACGATCGCGAACGTCATCGCCGAGTTGATGGCCGTGGGCAAGTCGGTCTTGTTCGTCAGCGAGAAGGCCGCCGCGCTGGACGTCGTCCGCAACCGCCTGAGCGCCAAGCGGCTCGACCCGTTCATCCTCGAGCTGCACAGTCATGCGGCGACCCGTAAGCAGGTCGCCGGTCAGCTCCACTCCGCCCTGACCACGCGGACTCGGGTATCGACCGGCTTCAGCAGTGCCCAACGCAGTTCCCTCGTCGCAGATCGGACGCAGCTCACAGAGTTCGCAGCCGCGATGAACGAGCAGCGGGAGCTCCTCGGGCAGAGCCTGTTCCAGGTCCTCGGCAGGACGACGCAGCTGGCCGCCTACACGGGGGTCAGCGTTCCCTACCGGGAGGAATGGCTCGACCTGCGCGAGCACGAGCTCGCTGAGATCCGCGACCGGGGGGTACGGCTGAGCCGTGTCTGGGACCCGGTCACCGCTGGTCCGGACTTCCTGTGGCGAGATCTCGACATCGTGCCGGGCTCCCGGGTCGACGTCGACGACCTGCACCGCAGGGCGCACGCCGCGGCGGCCGCAGGGGCGTCGCTCGTCGACCTCGTCGACGCGGTGGACACCGAGATCGGTCGAAGCTTTCCGCGCTCGCACGACGCGGTGCGCCGTCGCATCTCCCTCCTGGCACTGGCTGAGCAGCGTCCGCGCCACGCCCCCGTCGAGTGGTTGTGCCTGGACGGTGCAGCCCTGAGCGAGAAGCGTGCTCGTCTGGTGGCGCGCAAGCAGGCTGTCGAGGAGTTCACGGCTGCTCAGGCCGAGCTGGAGGGCACTGCAGGTCCGCGGCACGGGGCCCTGGAGAGCGAGCTCGTCGTCCAGACCGAGGGGTTGCACGACAACGGCCGGTTCGGCTGGGCGGTCGGTGACGCAGTGGTGGCGAGCGAGGTCGCACAGCTGGTGGCCTGGTTGACGGCTCTGCCGCCGAGGCTGGTCGAGATCGACCAGCATGCCCGTCGACTCGGGGTGGATCTGGGGTTCGGAGCGGATGGGCCCAGCCTGGAGGTCGCCCACCGCCTCGCCGACCTGGCTGCTCTCGGAACCTCAGCAGCACGCCCGCTCAACGAGTGGTTCAACCCGCACCTCCACGCCGCCCTCGCCGAGTCCGAGGCCGTGCTGAGAACCCTCGTCGCGACCGTGCGCGAAAGGCGAGCGTCCATCGACGAGGTGTTCACCCCTGCGGCCCTCGAGCTCGACCTCCGTGCCCTCCACCGACGATTCGCCGAGTCGCACACCGGATTCGGTCGCTTCTCCAGCCAGGCGCGAGCCGACCGCAGGGCCTTGAAGGCCGTCACGGTCACAGGGAAGGCCAACGCCGAGGTGCGGGCTCGGCTGGAGGAGGCCGCTGCGTGGCAGCAGGCGGAGCGCGCCCTGTCGAACGGTGAACAGGAGCGTGCAGCCGGCCTGGGCTTCTACTACCGCAGCGTCGACACGGACTTCGACCGCGTCAGCGCTGCTCTGGAGGTGGCACGACGAGCTGTCCAGATCGCGGGACGTGACCTCGACGTCCCGGCCCTGGCCAACCAGCTCGGCGCTGACGGTCAGCCAAACCCTCTGTTGAGCGCGATCGGGATCGAGCTCCGGAACTCCGTCGCGCAGCTGTGGGGGGAGGTCCACCAACGGTTCGGGCAGTTCACGAATCACCTGACCGGTCTACCGCTCGTCAATCTGGCGACGTGGGCGGAGAACCTCGCCAAAGCTCTCGAACCCGTCCAGCAGGCGTCCGACCACGTGGCCACGATCGTCGGTCGCGACCTGCCGTTGGCCGAGGTTCGGAGCATCCTCGTCGCAGCTGCGGGCCGGGACGCCAGAAGCTCGGCGATCTTGGAGGCGTTCGAGGCAGACAGGAACGAGCTTGGTCCTGCCTATGACGGACTCGACACCGATTGGGTCGATCTCGGGGGGTCCCTTGCCTGGGCGGAATCGGTACAAGCCCTGCTCGGTGGCAAGACCGAGCCCCTGGTCGCTCGGTCGCTCGACTCCCTCACCATCACCTCGGCCGAGCTGGAAGCCCGGCTTAGGGCGTGGAGTGAGCACCGCCCGGCGCTCGTCGAGGTCTTCGTCCCGGCTCGCCGCGCGGAGCTGATCAGCGAGCTCGCATCTGATCTCGCCGGAGCCACGGAGCTGCTGCGGGACATGGCGGACACAGCGCTCGACCAGGTGCCGGTCTTCGAGCAGTACACCCGGCAGCGGGCCTGGTTCGCCGTCAAGTTGGGCATGGTGGTGGACGAGATCGTCGAGCAGGCCCGCCCCGCCGACCAGGTCGCGCCGCTCATCGAACGAGCGGTTCTGCTGGCGTGGGTGGACGCCATCGTCCGGACGGACGAAAGGCTGGAGCGGCATAGTCCCGCGGATCGGGATGCCCTGGTCGAGCATTTCCGAGGCCTCGACGCACAACTGGTCGAGAAGCGTTTCGCGGACGTCGTGGATGCGTGCAACGCCCTGCGACCGGCGTCCCTGCACTCGCCGGCTGCGGCCACTATCAAGCGCGAAGCAATGAAGAAGTCGCGCCACAAGCCGATCAGGCAGTTGATCGGCGAGACAGCAGGACTGCTCCGCCATCTCAAGCCTTGCTTCATGATGAGTCCGCTGGCCGTCTCCCAGTACTTGCCGTCCGACATGCGGTTCGACGTCGTCATCTTCGACGAGGCGTCGCAGGTGCTGCCGTGGGATGCCATCAACTGCATCTACCGGGGCTCCGCGCTGATCGTCGCCGGCGACCAGCGGCAGCTCCCGCCCACCAACTTCTTCGGCTCGACGGACGACGACGTGGCGGAGGACGACGAGTCGGCGCCTGACTCCTTCGGTTCGGTGCTCGACCTCGCCAAGGCGGCCGGGACCATTCCTAGCCTGGGGCTCGACTGGCACTACCGCAGTCAGCACGAGTCCCTCATCACGTACTCCAACCACCGCGTGTACGAGGGTCGGCTGCACACCTTCCCCGGCGCCACGTTCGCAGCAGACGACCTGGGCATCGAGAGCTTCGTGGTCGAGGGCGTCTACCAGCGGGGCACGACGCGGGACAACCCCGTCGAGGCCGAAGCGGTCGTGGACAGAGTCCTGCACCATGCTGTGCAGAACCGGAACCTGTCGATGGGGGTTATCACCTTCTCGGCCGCGCAGGAAGACGCTGTGCTCGCAGCCCTCGAGCGTCGCGCGGCCACGGAGCCTGTCCTGGGTCGTCTGCTCACCCGGACGGACCGCCTGGACGGGTTCTTCGTGAAGAGCCTCGAGAACGTCCAGGGGGACGAGCGGGACATCACCATCTTCAGCGTCGGCTACGGACCCGATGCCGACGGCAAGTTCACGATGAACTTCGGCCCTCTGAACAAGAAGTCCGGCTGGCGCCGTCTCAACGTGGCCATCACACGTGCTCGTCGGAAGGTCGAGGTCGTGTCGTCATTCCGGGCCTCCCAGATCACCAACGACGAATTCCCGGCCCCGGATCCGGACCAGGGTGGGATCCCCCATCTGAAGGCCTACCTGGACTACGCGGCCCGTGGCCGCACGGCCCTCGCAGTCGGTGCCGTCGACGGGGACGCCGCACCCGAAAGCCCTTTCGAGGAGGACGTGCTGGATGTGGTGCGGTCGATGGGATACCAGGCCACACCGCAGGTGGGGAGCGCTGGCTACCGCATCGACCTGGCGGTGACGCATCCGGAGCGACCGGGTGAGTACGTCCTGGGTATCGAGTGCGACGGTGCCCAGTACCATTCCGCGAAGTCAGCTCGCGATCGGGACCGTCTGAGGCAGCAGGTCCTCGAGGGCCTCGGGTGGCGGATGCACCGCATCTGGGGACTCACCTGGGTGCGGGACCGGAACGGGTCGATCCGACGTCTGAAGGCCGCCATCGACGCCGCGGTGGCCGATGAGCCGATTCCCACGGTGCCCCAACCTCGAGTGGCGGCCCCGGTGGAGGTCATCGAGGAGGAGATCGACTTCGACGCACCTCCGGCGTGGGCCGTGCCGCTGCCGAGCGCAGTTGGGTACGGCCGGACGCGGAGTGAGTACAGCGGCTTCGCGCCCGGCGCGGCTGAATCTCGACCGGCACTGCGGGCCTACATCGAGCGGGTGTTGAGGGCCGAGGCCCCGATGCACCGGGACCGGCTGCTAGAGCTCCTGAGAACGGACTGGGACATCGGCCGAGCGGGTGCCCTCATCCAGAGCAACGTGGATTGGGTGCTGTCGCGCGTCCAGGTCGACGGCCTGCGCGTCATCCGCGATGACAGGGACTTCCTCAGCATCGCCGGGCGAACCGCCGAGACCGTCCGGGTCCCGGCCGACGACGACGCTGTCCGGAAGGTCGGGCACGTGCCGCCCGCCGAGCTCGATCTGGCGGTGACATCGCTCGTACGCGATGCGGGCGTCATGACCGACGAGGCGGTGCTGACTGCCGTGCGGAACCTGTACCGGTGGCGGCGAGCCGGTGCGGACATCCAGTCCGCCGTGTCCGCCGCGGTCTTGCGTGTGGAGAGGGCAGGCGTGGTCCTTCGCAGGGGCAGCGACCTGGTCGTGGGGGACCCGGCGAGGGGGCAGTCGGGGACCTGGGCGCCGTCGGCCGCGCCCGCTCCTCGCCGGGAGGCCGCGTTCGCGCCGCCCGACCCGGCTGAGGCCTTCCGATCGAGAATTGCTTCTGGCGTCGACGCCGCGGGTTCCTTGCTGAACGACTGGTACCGCGAGCGATTGGACGCACTCGGTGCGGTGGACTTCGCCAAGTTCATCGTGGGGAGGGCGGAGCCTCTTCGTCTCCTGCGGCGCTTGGACCAGGAGGACATGATCGAGCACAGCGTCGAATGGGCTGTCGTGGATCCCGACTTCGCGTCCTTGTTCTCACGTCGGGAGATCGCTGTTGCACGGCAGCGACTGATGGATCTCGGCTACGAAGAGCAACCGTGAGCGCTCTGCCATGACAGCCAGCACGAGATCGGACCACCCCGGATGAGCAATCACTTGATAGGCGCCTTCGGCCTCTTCTGGCAACGGGATGAGGTCTTCGGCCCGCACGACGCCGGCGAACGCTGGCAGCTACTGGGACGACGGAACCAGAACAAGGGGGCCTTGCGCGTCTGCGACTTTCGTCGCGCACGAGGGTTCTACCTCCTCTACAACGACTACGGCGCGACGTATGTCGGATTGGCGTCCGGAGCGCACGGGCTCGGTCAACGGTTGAAGGCTCACGACCAGGACAAGCAGAAGGACTGGTCGCGGTTCTCCTGGTTCAGCTTCGACAATGTCGAGGACTGGCCTGAACGGGACGGCTGGAGTCGCATCGTCACCCGGAACGCGGTCGAGAACGTGAGCACGCGGAGTGCCGTGGGTGAGTTCGAAGCCCTGCTCATCCAAGTGCTTGGCACGAGGAGCCAGAACCAGATGAGGTTCACGGGGGCCGAGCGGTGGGAGCAAATCTTCGTTGCGGACTACGCACCGGGCTTTTTGATGAGCCGCGTAGACCGGCGACCCATCAAGAGCCGGCTACTCGCGTCGTACTTGGAGCTCTGAGCGGCTGTTCTGACGGGGCCTGCTACTGCTCCGCAGTTCAGTGCACACGCTCGAGTGCGGCGGTGAAGCTGTCGTTCCACCGGCTCAGGTGCGTCCACCTGGCTGCGACGGTGTCCATTTGCCTGCTGCGCGGTCAAGCGCTGGCTGAGCAGCAGCCACGCGCGCAGCACCAGTCAGGTCCGCGACTGGCCCGCGTAGCAGCGCACGGCGCCGGCCGGCCTCCGGCCCTCGCTGCCGCGATGTCGCCGAGGACGTCGGTCAGGACGGCGTCCAGCTCGCTGATGGCGTCGTCGTCGGTCAGGTGTGCGAATCGCGGCACCGCGTGGCCGAGCGGCTCGCCGACCCGGCACAGCGAGACGACGGCGAAGTCGGGTGAGCTGTGCCGGGCGCGGTCAGGTCGCTGGCCCACACGTCGTCCGCGACCTCGACCGGCTCGATTATGGCGGTCGTCGATGGCGGTGCCGGGTGAACCGGGACCCGGTCAGCGCAGCGGCGAGCTCGTGCACGTCGGCGAGGTCCCAGCGTCGGTGGCCGCCCCCGGGAACGCAGCCGTGCACGACCGATGTCCACCGCATCGGGATGCCCGCGATGCGGAACACGGCGCCGGCCAGCGACTGCAGCCTCCGTGTCGGTGTCCCCGCCCACCGATGCGGTCAAGAGCGTGCAAGTTCACCACCGACCATCTTGGGGATCCGTCGTGGTTAGCTCGCTGTACGCCCTTGTCTTTTGCGGACTGGGGCTCGCGGATGGCGCCTGCCCTTGACTTAGTCGTCGGCTTCGCTCTCGAACAACCCGCCGGTGGGGACCATCACCTCGCCGATTTCCAGCATCAAGCAAGCGTGCTCAGAGCCCACCCCGTGATCAACAGTGCGATGAGCGCAATTCCAGCTGCACCGAAGAAGCCTGCACCAAGGAAGAGCGCGATGAAAAAGATGATGACGGTACCTAAGCACCCAACGCCCGCAACGCCCTGCTCAACGCCACCGCCCGCCACGTTTTGGTGTCCTCTCAGCTCGGAACGCAGCGGCCGTCGCCGGCGGCTTCGTGCTGCTGATCCCGCAGATCTTGAGCGCTCCCGGGCTGGGCCCCTGGCGTGTGGTAGTCGCACTCACCTGAGCCGCATCCTGACAAGACAGAAGCCATGAAGATGGTTGCCAGGATTACACGAGCGTGCCTCATTGATTTCCAATCGTGACACAGGGCGCCTTGTAGTCATCGCAAATTGTCGCCCCATCGGTTGTACTGGTCCAGTGCTGACCAATCGTGCCGCTTGACGAATGTTGTCGCTCGATTGATGAAGACCTGACAGGACCCTCGGTGCATCGCTGCAATGTCCTCGTTTGCAATGCAATCCTGCCGGACGCATCCCCGTGGCGGTCCTCGCGTTCAGTCATTGGGGAAAGCTGCCGTCGCACGGAACTTACTCGTCCGCGGCAAAACTGCCCTCGACCGGACTTCCACGAGACCTCGGCCATCAGGGGGAATCAGGTCGTGGGCCGTCGACGTCGCTTCCTCCCATGGCATGGGCGGCTTCAGTCACATTCGTGGCGCCGGCGGGCCCCGGCTTAATGACTGTTTCCTCGGGGCGCAGGAAAAGGAGCGCGGTCGACGGCTGAACGGTCCCCGTACGGGTCAATATGCGTTCGTAAGCTCTCAGCTGCGGAGCGTAGAAGCCGGCTCGCGCGTCAAGACCGCTGCCCGGCACGGCGTCTGTCTTGTAATCCACGATCAGCACGGACTCGTCAGTGCGCCTTACTGCGAGGTCGACGATGCCCTCGAGGACTGTGCCGTCGGGTTGGACCGCGCCGACGTACATCTCGCGCCAATGGGGTCTTCTGGCCGTCTCGCGGATCAGCTTCGAGTCGAGGGCAGAACGCACCAAGGCCGTGACGACCTCGGCGTGCGGCTCGACGCCCTCCGCGGCGCACTGCGCCGCCACGGCTTCGTCGAGTCCGGCACCCGTCAACAAGTCGACGGTCTGCAGCACTGCGTGCACCGCCCGGCCGATCGCCGTCCCGTACCTCCCCTTCGACCACGGCGGGAGGTCGATGTTCTGCGTGCCCTTGGCCAGGCCCGCGTCGTCGACCCCGAGGGCCACCGCAGGCTCGCTTCCCTCCAGTCCGGATGCGGAGACGGCCGACGTGCGTCGGCTCGCCTCGCGCGCCGGGCTGACGGTGGCCCACCATGCTTCACGGTCTGGCGGGGCAATCCGGCCGGTGGTGATGGACGGTTGCGCGGCGCCCGCAGGGAGCTGGTCGACCGACCACGCCTCGGCGCCGGACCGTGCGCCGCCGTCGTCGGCCAGCAGCTTCGCGCTCGTCTGGGAGGTCCCGGACGACCGGTGAAGGGAGACGACGAGGTGGTCCCGCGCTCGCGTTGCCGCGACGTACAGCAGTCGGCGGCGCTCTCGGTCGTCCATCTGCTCGTCGACGGGCGCGGCCACGTCGAAGTCGCCGGTCGTGACGCCCTTGCGGATTGACACCTCGTAGCCGTCGGCGGTCCAGAGCACCCGCACGCCACCGGGCCGGCGCTGGCCCGAGGTCATGCCGCTCATCACGACGATCGGGAACTCGAGCCCCTTGGCGCCGTGCACGGTCATGATGCGCACGGCCTCGGCATCCGTCTCGGGCAGCGCCGACTCGACGACCCGCGACGAATCGCCGCTCTGCTGCTGCGCCCACGCCAGGTAGGCCCGCAGCCCACCGTGCTCGGACTCTGCCCACGCGCGGGCCTGGTCGATGACGAACCGCAGCCGCCGCCACTGGTCACGAGCCTGCGGGCCCTGCGCGGCGACCTCGAGCATGCGGCGGTCGGCGACGAGCCGGGTCAGCACCTCGCTCGGTGCCATCCATCGAGCCGCCCGGTGCAGCTTCTGCAGGTAGGCGAGTGACGGGCCGACGGGATGGTCCGCCCGTGCCTCGTCGAGCGGGGCGATGACGCTCAGGGCCCCGCGCCCGTGCTTCCAGGTCCACAGGTCGTCGTCCCCGCAGCCGAACAGTGGCGACCTCAGCGCGGTCACCAGAGACAACGCGTCGGACGGGTCGGCGATCGCCCGCGCCGCGGCCATCAGGTCGCGGACCTCCTGCGCCTCGTAGACCAGCGAGCTGGACTCGGCCCGGTACGCGATGCCTGCCCGATCGAGGGCAGACTCGAGGAACGGCAGCGACGTGCGGGCCGGCAGCAGGACGGCGACGTCGTCCAGCCGGGCCGGCCGCCACTCCCCGTCGACGCAGACCGGCCAGCCCTCCTCCACCGCCCGGCGGATGACGCCAGCGACGTCAGCGGCCTCCCGCTCCCGCAGGATCGACGCGCTCGACCGGGGGAGCCCCTGGTGCGGCTCCGCGCCCAGGACGACGACCGCGGGAGCGCCGTCATGCGCGGGGCGGTCAGGAACCAAGGGCTGGAACGCAGGCTGCCGATCGGGCTCGGCCACGATCAGCCGGTCGAACACGCTGTTGACCCAGTCCACCACCGGCGCGACGGTGCGGAAGTTCGTCGTCAGGCTGACGTGCTCCCCGACGACGTCCTGCGCCTTCATGTACATCGCGATGTCGGCCCGGCGGAACCGGTAGATGGATTGCTTGGGGTCGCCGACCACGAACAGGGAGCCCGGCGGGACGTCGACGTCCTCCCACCGATCAGCCGAGGCCGCCGACCCACCGGCGATGCGGACGGCGAGCTCGATCTGGATGGGGTCGGTGTCCTGGAACTCGTCGAGCAGCAGGCGCTGGTACCGGTCCTGCAGTGCGGCGCGCACCGGGGCGCCGTCCTCACCGCGGAGCACCTCGCGTGCGATCACCAGCAGGTCGTGGAACTCCAGGCGGCCGGCCTCGCGGCGCTTCTCCGCAGCTTCCAGCACCCGCTCGGCGATCCAGCGGGACAGGATGCGCAAGGTCGGCTCGAGGACGGCGGCGACGGCCGCGGCGGCGTCCACGACGAGCTGCCGGCATTCGTCCTTCAGCCCGTCGAGCGCTTGCTTCCCGCCCCAGTTGCCGGCCTGGCCGTAGCTGAACTTGAGGTCAGCCGCGGTGCCGAGAGCGGCGAGCTGGAGACCGGCGTCGCTGGCCCCGGCGAGCGTCGTCCCCCAGGCGCCGAGCTTGGCCAGGTGCGGCAGGAACTTGTCGTCGGCCGAGAGGCAGGCGTCGGCGCGGGCAGCGAGCGTCGCCGCCCGGTCGGCCAGCTCACGGACCCCGGTCAGGCTGGGCGTCGCCGACTGCGGGCCGGCGAGGACGCGCTCGGCGACCAGGTCCCAGTCGGCGTTGAACAGCTTCGCCAGGGACCGCAGGTTCTCCAGCTTGACGCCGGCCGACATCGCCAGCATCAGCGGCTCGGCGATCGTGTCGTCGTCCAGCAGCTGCCGGCGCTGCTCCGCCCACCGCGCCTCGAAAGCCACGGCGGAGCTGAGCTCGTCGGCTACCTCGATGAGGGGCGGCAGGCCGGCCTCGATGGGGTGCTCGGCAAGGATGCGCTGCGCGAAGGAGTGCAGGGTGCCGATGGCTGCACCGTCGAGGTCGTCGAGTGCTTCGTCGGCGCGCTCGTCGTCCGCCTGCTCCAGCGTGGCGCGCAGCCGGTCGCGCAGCTCGGCGCCGGCCTTCTCGGTGAAGGTGACGGCGGCGATGCAGCGCAGCGGGACACCGTCGTGGACCACGAGGTGGTGGATGCGCTCGACGAGACTGCGCGTCTTGCCCGAGCCTGCGCCGGCCTCGACGAACAGCGTGCGGTCGGTGTCCTCGCGGATGGCCCGCCGGGCGTCGTCGTCCTGCAGAGCGTGGGTCACGGCGCCGCTCCGGTGGTCGGCTCGATCAGGTCGACGAGGTCGCGGAGTGCGGGGTCGTCCTTGCTCTGTTCCCACCGGCGGCGGGCGTCGGAGTGGCCGATGCCGTCGGGGTTGCAGAAATGGCACTGCACCCAGCTGAAGTCGGCCTCGGCGGGTGGCTTCGGCGGGAACAGGCCGCGGCGGATGCCGGTGACGATGGTCTGCAGGGTCTGTGCGTAGATCTGCTCGACCTCGTCGCTGAGCGGGACCTCGATGCGGCCCTTGTCGCGTCGGACGAACCAGTAGGCGGCCTGGACCTCGGCGTCCTCGCCGTGCTGGGCGCGGGCGGCGTGAGCGTAGACCGGCAGCTGCAGCTTGGTGCCTCCGGCGACCGGGTCCTTCGTGATGGCCTCGAAGGACCGCTGGCTGCCGCTCTTGATGTCGGTGACGAATAGCCGCCCGTCCTCAGCCGCGTCGACCTTGTCTGCGGCTCCCCGCATGAGCAGCATGGAGCCGTCGGGGAGCGGGATGGCCACCGGGTCCGCGCCCTTCATGCCGAAGGCCAGCTCGCTGGCGATGACAGCCGCTCGGTGCTCGGCCCGCCAGACGTCGTCGGCCTGCAGCATGGCGGTGAGGTCAGCCGTGACGCGGGCGATGGTCCGTTCCCAGAGCCGCGGATGACCCGCGCGGCCGTCCTTCTCCAGCTCGGCGCCCTTCTCGGCACAGATCTGCACGAGCCGCTCGTGTTGCTCGGCGCTCCAGGGTGCACCGTGGCCTGGCAGGCGCCCGGCGAATTCCCGGCACAGCGCGTCGAAGCTCTCGTGCATGAGCGTACCGATGTCGGCGGCGCTGGCCTCGACGACGTCCTCGGGCTGCTCCACCTGCTCGACGCCGAGCATGCGCGAGACGAAGTACGCGTGCGGGCACCCCGCGTACTTCTCGAGGGCGGTGGGGGAGACGACCCGTCGGCCGTCGGCGTGGTCGGGCAGGCCTTCGACGCCGGAGAGATCGCCGTCGAACCGGGTGAAGCGCGGCGCGGACCGCTCGCGGAGGAGGTGTGCGGCGGCCGCGGCTACGTCGTCGTCCAGGTCGACCCCGGCGTGCGCGGTCTGCGTGCGCCACTCCTGCTCGCTGGCGGGTGCTGGGGTCGTGGTGAGGGAGCTCGCGAAGGACGGCGATGTCGTCCAGTGGCTCGAGTGCTTCTCCCACTCGGTCGCGGCGAGCTTCGGGTTGCCGGTCAGGGCGCGCAGAGTCGGCAGCAGCCAGCGGCTAGGGAGGTGCTGGCTCTTGGTGCGCAGGTCGCCGCGGGGGAAGCTCGCCGTGACCTCCGGGGCCGCGGAGAACGCGGCGAGCAGGTGGCGGTGCTGTGCGTCGAGCCGTTCGCGATAGCCGAGCAGCTGGCCACCCGCTACGTCGCGTGCCCGCTCCGGCAGCAGCGGGTCCTCCTTCAGTCGGCCGGGGAAGACCGATTCGGCCAGGCCGAGCACGAAGACGCGGTCGGCGTCCAGCCCGATGGCGCTGGACACCGGACCGACGAAGACGCCGTCGCCGAAGCGGCCCACCCGCGGCAGCGCAGCCTCGAGCTGGTCGGCGACGGTCTCGCGGAGTGCGGTGAGGGACGGCTCACCGCCGTCGAGTCCGTCGAGGACGGCAACCCCGCGCAGCGCCGCCTCGGTGGCGACGGCGGCGTGCTGCTCCTCGTCGGGCAGGCGGGTGAGCGTCTCGGGCTCGCCGATGAGGTCGTGCAGGAGCCGGAGTGCCCAGTCGCTCAGCAACCGCCAGGATCGGAGCGTCCGCCCCTCCGCCAGGCGGTCGCGGAGGCTGCAGGCGAAGTCGCGCAGCGCCTCGGCGTTGTCGATGTTCGCGGTGAGTCGGGCGACCATGCCGGGCCTGAGGTCGTCGCTGGCCTGCTCCGCGTCGAGGCGTCCGCGCTCGTCGTCGGCGTAGCGGCTCAGCCGGGTGGCCCAGTCGGTGCCGTGCACCACGCCGGCCGTGCGCGAGAGGCGCTCCCAGCGGCTGACCGGGATGGGGTCGCCGGCAGCGGTGTGCATCGGGGCGGTCGCGAGGACCCGGAAGAGGTCGCCGCGGGGGACGTCGCGGTTGGGTCCGTCGCCGGCGAGGTCGATGAGCTCGAGCACGGCACGGGCGAGCGCCCGCTCCTGGACAGGACGGGTGCCGGGCCCGTTCACGACGATGTCCGCGGCGTCGAGGTGCTCGTGGAGCAGTCGGGCGTACGGGTTCTGCGCTGTGTAGAGAACGGCGACGCGGTGAGCGGGTGTGGTGGAGAGCGCCTGCACCACCTCGCGGACGACGCACCTGACCTCATCGTCGGCGTCGGACGCGGTGAGGACGGCCGTCGCGATGGGCCATGCGTCGGCGGTGGTCGCGCTGGTGCCGACGCGGGCCAGCGACCGGTGGACGGCGGCATCCGCCTTCGGGAAACCTGTCAGACCCGCGACGGTGTGCACCGTGCCGGCTCCACGGAGCGCGAGCACGAAGGCGGCCTCGGCCTGGTCGAGTACCTGGGGGAGGTAGAGGACGACGGCGCCGAGCTCGGCGATGCGCTCCGGGTGGTCTCGGGAGATGGCGGCGGCGGTGACGAGCAGGTCGTGCTGGTCGTACCAGGCGGAAGCCAGCGACGCCTGGACGCTGCGGTGCATGCGGACCAGGTCGGGGCCGAGCGGCTGAACCTCGGCGAGGGCATCGAGGGCGGTGTCGTCGAGGTCGCGCAGCTCGCGGCCGGCGCGGACGAGGGCCTGCACGGTGGCCGGGTGCTTCGCAACCTTCGAGAAGACGCCGGCGTCATGGTGCAGAGCGGCCCGCCAGGCGGCGGCGAGGACGGGTCCGGTGGAGGGGCGGCGGGGGTGCAGGGCGGCCGCGGCGAGCTGCTCCGCGAGGCGCTTCGCCGTGGTCGGGAAGATCGCCGCGACGCCGTGGTGGCCGTCGCCGAGCCCGTGTGCCAGGAACCGCCGAGCCACGATGCCGGCCAGGTTGTTCGGCATCAGGATGGTCACCGGCGTCATCGGGTCGCCGGCCTTGAGCTCGCGGACGACGTCGCGGAGCTCGCGCAGCGCAGGCTGCCCGTACGCGGTCATGTGGTGATCCCCCGTGATCAGAACTGGCTCGGACCGTAACAGCCGTCACCGACAACCGGGATCCCTCGAAGGCGTCAGTTCAGGGCTGCCTACGAGCCGAGAACTTGCCGTCCCTGCATCGACGCCACGTCCCAGTGGTTGCTCGTGAGCAGCCACAGAAGGATGTCGTGGAGCCGCAGCCGGTAGATCGGTACATGTCCCCGGGCTAGGAGAAGGTCGTTCACCTCAGCCTCGAGGCGGTCGAAGGCGTCGGCGTTCGTCGTCAGCTCGTGGTGGATGACGGCCCACAACCCGACCCCGCGCCGCGCCGCCAGCGTCCTCAGGGCGGGCCTCGTCTGGCGATCGATGAGCGGGAAGAGGCAGGGCAGCTTGTGGTGCAGCAACTTGTGGGCGCGCGCGATGTCGACCCCGTTGGTGGACATCAGCTCCGACCAGGCCTTGGTCATCGCCTCACCTGGACTGCCTGCCGGTGGCTGGAGACCGACCGCCGACGCGTTCAGTTCCCAGAAGGAGCGGCCAGCGGCGAGGTCCCGGGCGGACCGCATGTGGGGCCAGGCTCTTCGGCCTGCATCCAGCAGGGCCTCGATGACACGCTGGTCGAGCTGAGCGTTCATGCCATCGGTGACGAGGACGTCGAGCGGTGCGATGCCATCGTCATCGGCCGCCGGGGTTCCGTCATAGACGCTGTAGGCGAATCGCGGGACGTCGACGGTGATACCCGCGGGATAGCTCGGTGTGCCCACGGTGAGCGGCCGTTTCCCGAGGCAGTAGCCGATCACGGCGGCCAGGGCGTCGTCATACAGGATCGGGGCCCCGCAGCTGGGCAGGTCCAGGACGGTCACCGGATCGTCTCCATCGGCTCGTAGGGCCTGAGGGCAAGGCTGGCGCCCGAGGGCTCCCTGGTCCGCCGCCTGTCTACAGCTTCGATGCAGGGCCGTCCACGCTCAGAGGTGCATGTGGGGCACCTGAGACTCGATGGGCCGATCCGGTGTCGAAGTGCTGGGCGGTCGTGACCAGCCATGGCAACGTGGCTGGGAGCCGCGCGACTCGGGCGGCCATCACGGGGGAGACGGGATGAGCGTTGCTGTTGTCGACCTGGAGACGACGGGTGTGCTGCCGAGCACCGATCGGGTGATCGAGGTGGGCGTCGTCCTCCTGGACGACCACGGGTCCGTCGAGCACGAATTCGCCACCCTCGTCGACCCGGGCCGTGATGTCGGCCCGACGTCCATCCACGGCATTCGCGCCTCCGACGTGGTCGGCGCGCCGAGCTTCGACGACATCGCGCCGTACCTCAGCGCGCTGCTGTCCGGGCGGGTGGTCGTCGCGCACAACGCGCTGTTCGACCTACGCTTCCTCAGCCGCGAGTTCGGCCGTGCCGGTCTACCGGTGGCACTCACGCCCGCACTGTGCACGATGCGGTTGGCCGGGCACCTCGACCGGTCGATCCGGTCACTCGCCGCGGTGTGCGACGCGCTCTCGATCGAGAACGACCAGGCGCACGCCGCGCTGTCGGACGCCCGCGCCACCGCCACCGCGCTCACCCGGTTGCGGGAAACGCTCGGAGAGCTGGCACTCCTGGACGCCGCGCTGGCGGTCGACTTCGACATCGACGGGAGCTACCTCGGCTCGCGGTCGGTCGCCGAGCTCGACTGGGCCACGCTCGTTGCTGGGGTTGCGGCGAGTCGCCGCCCCTTCGTCAACCCGTGCCGCAGCATGCCTCGGGACGCCGCGGCGGCACGCGTCCGGCAGCGCGACGGGTACCTGGCGACGCTCGTCTCCGCCCTGCCCGAACTCAGTGGGGCACCGCTCACGATGGCCCCGTACCTGGGTGTGCTCGATCAGGTGCTGGAGGACCGCTTGGTCACCGTCGACGAGGCGGACCAGTTGGTCGCACTCGCCGGTGAACTCGGATGCGGTTCCGAGCACGTCAAGGCCGCCCACCGGCTCTACCTCGACGCCCTGGCCACCGTCGCTCTGGCCGATGACGTGGTCACCGACGCGGAGAGGTCCGACCTCGACCGGGTCGCCACCCTCCTCGGGCTCAGGGCCAGCGACGTGGACGTCGCGCTCACGATGGTGAGGTCCGGTGCCCGGGTGGCCATACCGCGTCGTCCCGCTGCCGGCTTCGCGGCCGGCAGCAAGATCGTGTTCACGGGCGAGATGTCGCGTCCGCGGTCGGCGTTCGAGGACGCCGCACGTCAGGCCGGCCTGGTCCCGGTTGCGTCGGTCTCCGGCAAGACCGACGTCGTGGTCTGCGCCGACCCGGAGTCGCAGTCGGGCAAAGCGCGCAAGGCTCGCGCCCTCGGCATCCGGGTGATTGGCGAGGCCGTTTTCTGGGAGTCCCTGGCGGTGAGCTGACTCCATCTGCCGCCAGCGCGGTACCGACGTCCTTCTAGGTCCAAGGAGTTCGAGCGTGACCAGTGACATCCAGCTCATCAGCGATGGCGACGGCCTGGCCATCATCGGTGAGCCGTCCGCCATTCGACGCTTCGTCGCCGACGAGGGGTTGTCGGCGCGGGAGCTCGAGCTCTCGCGGCTCGGTGGCGTGCTCAGTGCGGGCGGGGCTCTCGTCCAGGCAGGGGCGACGCTCGCCGAGAACTCAGGGAGGTGGGTCAAGCTCACGCCCGAGTCGGCGCAATTGGTCAAGAAGTACGGGCTGATGAACAGCAAGACCCCCGGCGTCAGCCACGCCATGATCGGCCAGCCCGGCTCCATCACGAACTGGCTGCAGATCGACGGCGGGGTGGGGGCCCTGGCGAGCAACCCCGCACTCCTCACCGGTGCCGCCGGCATCATGACCCAGCTCGCCATGCAGCAGGCCATGGACGAGATCACCGACTACCTGGCCAAGATCGATGCCAAGCTCGATGACGTCCTTCGCGCCCAGGAGGACGCTGTGTACGCCGACCTCATCGGCGTGGGCTTGGACATCGACGAAGCCATGGTCCTCCGGAAGCAGGCGGGCCGGGTAAATGAAGTCACGTGGTCCAAAGTGCAGCACTCGTCGTCGACGATCGCGCGCACGCAGGCGTACGCCCTGCGCCAGTTGGAAGCGATGGCTGAGAAGGCTGAGCGCACCTCGAAGATCGCGGACCTGGCGGACACGACCAAGGTGGCCGCCACGAAGGCCGAGGAATGGCTGGGTGTCCTCGCCCGAACGGTCCAGCTCCAGGACGCAATTGCGGTGCTTGAGATCGACCGAGTCCTCGAGGCCGCACCGGACGATTTCGATGGTCACCGCATCGGTCTGAAGGTGGTTCGACAGCAGCGGGTGGAGGGCATTGCCAAGGTGACTAGCCATCTCCTGACCCGCATGGCGGAGGCCGCACGAGCGGCGAATGCAAAGGTGTTATTAAACCCCATGCAGTCGCCGGCGATCGTGCAGTCCAGTGGCAAGGTTGCTACCGCCATCGCGGACTTCCACCAGCCCCTTGCCATCGAGACGGATCGGGAGCTTCTCGCTGCGCGGGCGTGGACCGAGGCGGCGACGGAGTTCAGGGGCAGGGTGCTCGAGACCGGGGCGGACGGGCTCACTGCTTCCCGTCGCGTCGGCGTCGAGACCTTCGACCGCGCCAAGTCGGTGACCGGGCGGATTTCCAGCGGTATAGGCGGTCTTCGTCGGCGCGGCCAGGATTCGCCGCCCGACGCGACTGGGGACTGAGCCGTGCCCACCGAGATGGGGTTGTGGCGGGTGGACAGCGGCACTCCGACGCGGCTGTCCCCGCAGGGCGTGCCGCTGGAATCGCAGCTGGAGACCATGATCGAGGCGGATCCCACGATCTTGGGCACGCCGCTGATGCTCGTCGGCCGGCAGGTCCCTACAGCCCACGGGAAGTTCATCGACCTCCTCGCGGTGGACGACGACGGCGCCATCCACGTCCTGGAGCTCAAGAAGGACAAGACGCCCCGCGACGTGGTTGCTCAGGCGCTCGACTACGGGTCCTGGGTGCGGACGCTCTCGCACGACGACGTCCTGGAGATCTTCCGGGCCTACAAATCCGATGTCGCCTTCGAGGTTGAGTGGGCGTCCACTTTCGGGACTGAGCTGCCGGACGAGCTGAACTCCGCCCACCGGTTGACCATCGTGGCTGCCGAGGTGGACCCGGCCACCGAACGCATCGTCGAGTACCTGGCCGAGTTCAACCTCCCCATCAACGTCGTCTTCTTCCGCTACTTCGTGGACGACGGCCGTTCCTACCTGGCCCGGACCTGGCTCATGGACGAGGCCCGCACCCAGCCGAAGCGAGGGGGCGCGGCTGCCGGCGGAACGCGCGAACCCTGGAACGAGCTGGACTGGTACGTCAGCTTTGGCGAGGAGAGCGGATCGCGGAACTGGGACGACGCCCGCGAGCACGGGTTCCTGTCAGCCGGCGGGGGCGAGTGGTTCTCCCGGACGCTGCGCAAGCTGCCCATCGGGGCCCGGGTGTTCGCCTGCATCCCCGGAACCGGCTACGTCGGGGTGGGCGTGGTGACTACGACGGCCGAGCCCTTCGAGGACGCCATGGTCCAGTCCGGCAGCGACGAGGCGCGTCTGGCCAAGCTGCCGCTGCGGGCCGCCTACCACCACGACGAGCTGCCGACGGGTGAGGACCACCGGGAGTTCGTCGTCGGGGTGCAGTGGGAGCAGACGCGGGATCGGGACCACGCCGTGTGGTCCAAGGGCATGTTCGCCAACCAGAACAGTGCGTGCAAGCTCCGGAACAAGTTCACGCTCGACAAGCTGACCGAGGCGTTCGACCTTGATTGAAAGCCGGTCGCCTAGTCCGTCAATTTGTCTGTGAGGAAGCACGACGCGTCGAAGATTATCTCCGGATCGCAGCTGGCTCGCGGTAGCGGTCCTTCCCGCCAACCATCGAATCTGACGGCGAAGTAATTTAGGCTCCGGCTATGACTGTCCAGCCAAAAGAATGACCAGGGACCCCTCGCTAAGTGGCGGGGTTGTGGCTAGAGTCAGGGAATGGCGAACCCACTTTTCTCAAGCTACTCGGGCGGCGAGAACCGCGTGACCAGCTCGATGGTTGCGGTGTTCGAGCGCATCGATCTCTCCCTGGTGCAGGAGCTTCTCCGTGCAGCCACAGGTGCGGACAACACCATCTCGGGCGTCACTTTCGCTAACCAGATAGTCAAGGGTGAATCGGTTCCCGACGCGCGTATCTCGGCGCATTTCGACTGGTGGTTCGAAACCAAGACCGTCCGCGGGGCTTACGCGAACGATGGTCACGGGCGGAAGCAATTGAGGCAACACTCCAAGCTGTTGCTCGAGGATGCCAGTTCACTCCTGCTGGCTCTGACGCCGGACCCCGTCATGCCGGGATGGTTCAACGAATTGGATGATGTTGACTCGGCGGCGAAGGGTCGTGTTCATTGGCTCAATTTTGCGGGACTCGCTGATGCTATATCAACTGTGCTCAGTGACGACACCCGCTTGGTTGGGGAACAGACACGCTTCCTGTTGACCGAACTAGTCGCGTTCTTCGAGAGTGAAGGACTTTTAGCGCACGACGACGTCGTTGTGATTGCGGCCAAGAGTGCATGGCCTGAGTTCGCGAAAATCACGGCTTATGTTTGTCAGCCAAACCGATCTTTCCGTAGCGGCCTTACGCACATGGCATTCTATGCTGATGGTCAAATAAAGCCAGTTGTCCCCGCGATTGAGCGGCACTTCCGCGCTGTGAATTTCTCAGACCAGAACGTGCAGAGTCTCAGGGCTGCTGGCGAATCTCGCCTGGCAGGTGTTGTTGAGGCGCTCCTTCTCGATGGTAGCCGGACTCCGGGCGCACACTACGACGTCTTTTTACTATCCTCGAAAGAGTCCTCTGCGACTTTGATACTGGAATCTCCGATTGAGAACGACTCGTTCGCCCCGTCGGGGAAGCGGACAGCGTGGGTTCAAGGGCAGCGATATACCAGCGCTTCTCGGTTGACAAGCGGCGCAGAATTTACAAGCGAGCTCTAATCAGCGGTCGAGCCGCAACAGTGGTGGTCGGTCTGTGTTGCGAGGTGGGCGGCGGGCCTGTCGCTTATCTCAGGCAGGCGGTTGCTTCCGCTGTCGCATGGGCAGAACGAACACTCCAATTGTTTTCGGCAGACCGGGTCCAGCTCGGCAAAACTGCAGCGACCGATGTCCGGACCGTCTACGGTGCTGCTCAGGGCAGAGGTCGCTCTTCGCGCGCGGCTGCGTCGCCCAGCTTCTCAAGCCCCTAATTCGTGAACCCGGTGCGGCCCGGAGAATGCCCGCCCAGTCTTGCGAGAACGCCTAAATGCGCCGAGATACCCGACGGGGGCCACCGTCACATGCGCGCGCCAAGACCGGCCGTCGTTTCGAGCTGGCAACCTCTCCAGCAAGTCCGAGACGGCGGCATACCAGCCCGCATACCGCGGCAAGAGCATGGACACCTCGCGGCGTTCGTCGTCGGATCCCCTGATCACCAAGGGGGTCTCGGTCTTCGCCCGCGAACCGTAGTTGCCTGGACCGAAAAGGTGATCGATGAAATGTCCGAGATGCAGTGGATCGGATCCGCCGCCTGCAACTTCTGCCCAGCGATTCTCTGGCTGACCCGAGAGTGGCTGTGTCGAATCCATCGTTAGCCCAAGGCGAGAGGACACTATGTCGCAGTACGGCATCATGCCGCCGCCATGGCGGGCCCAAGCTGGAAGGGCCTGCGAATTCGGGCCCCACCATCGCTCCAGCACCTTCAGGTGTGCCGATGTGGTCGGCCGGCCCTCGGAAGCCCACCGTTCGATGGCCAAATCTGGTCGAACCCAGCCCAGGCAGCCGAAGGTCAGGGTGAGCAGCGGCGCCCAAAAGGCAATTCGTCGTTCCAGGAGCGCACGTTGAGGATCGTCCTCGCGAGGTCGTTTCGGAGGTTCCCAGGGTCCATCTGGATCCTGCTGAAAATGAAAGAGCGATGGGATGTACCTCACCCACGGCCCCTGGTCTCCGATGAGTTCCTGGCTTATCGGCATTGGGCCACCAGTCTCCAAGTCGGCTCACTCCTCAGGTCGGTGGACTGCAGCTTGGTCCGCGCCCTTATCTGAAGATGGGGGCCGCTTATGACGACCGTGTCCGCCTGTCGGGGCGCGGTCAACCCTTTGTAGCGCGGCGGCGGCAGGAAGGATCTTGCCCCGTTTCGCGACGCGCCGAGGGGTCATCTAGCCCGCCCGCGCTCCATCCACGCGGTGGTCGCGTCAGCGCAGGGAGTCTGGTATTCCGTAACCACTTGCTCCGGCACGTTCTGGGCCACGAGGTGCCATCCGCCTGCCCGGACGTCCATCGACAGGCGTGCAGTGCAGCGGATCAGGGACGAGCTGGGTCTCTCGTGCTCTGCCGCGGCCCAGCACTTGCCGCGAGCTGCATGACCTCACCAGACATAGCTCGCCACCAGGCTGCGGATCGCGGCCAGGTCGCCCTCCAGCTCGCGGCGGGTGTCCGCCGTCCAGGCCATGGCGAGGGCCTCGCAGATGTCGGTGGCGGCCTTCAGCTCGGCCATCGTGTCCTCGTAGCCGTCCGGGACGACCATCGACGCGAGCCCGTCCCTCGCATGGGTCTCGACCTTCGCCTCGTAGCGCTTGCCCACCCATCCGCGCAGCAAGTTCAGCGCGGCCGTCGGGCGCCCGTAGATGTTCTCCCCGCCGAACTTCTGCAGCTCGCGAACCACGGCGGTGGCCAGAACCGTCCGTTGCTCCAACAGGTCGATGGCCTCGTACCGCTCGACCGCACCCGCCTGTGATGACGCAACCATTCTCATGTCGTCCTCCCCGAGTCAGTGCACGCGCTCGAGCGCGGCGGTGAAGCTGCCGTTCCACCGGCTCAGGTGCGGCCACCTGGCTGCGACCGTCTCCGTTGCCTGCTGTGCGGTCAAGCCCTGGCTGCGCCGCAGCCACGCGCGCAGCACCAGCCCGGTCCTCGACTGGCCCGCGTGGCAGTGCACCAGCACCGGCCGGCCCTCGGCCCGCAGCGCCTCGATGTCGGCGAGGACGTCGGCCAGGACGGCGTCGAGCTCGCTGTTGGCGTCGTCGTCGGTCAGGTAGGCGAAGCGCTGCACCGCGTGGCCGAACGGCTCACCGACGCGGCACAGCGAGACCACGGCGAACTCCGGTGAGCTGTGCCGGGCGCCGTCCAGGTCGCTGGCCCACACGCCGTCCGCGACCTTGACCGGCTCGATCCGGGCGGTCGCCGACGGCTGGTGCCGGGTGAACCGGGACCCGGTCAGCGCGGCGGAGAGCGCGTGCAGGTCGGCCAGGTCCCAGCGCCGGTCGCCGTCCCCGGGTACCCGGCCCTGCACGACCGACGTCCAGCGCATCGGGATGCCCGCGATGCCGAAGACGGCCCCGGCCAGCCCGCCGGCGACGGCGGCCACCGTGTCTGTGTCCCCGCCGAGGTCGATCACCCGCCGCATGACCTGCGCGAACGACGTCGCCTCGCGCAGCGCCCACACCGCCTGGCCGAGCGTGGGCCACACGGCGCCGTTGGTCTCGGTCGCGTCGTCCGGCGTCCAGTCCGCCGCGAGCACCGTCGCCCAGCGATCGCGGTGCTGCGCCGGGACGTCGGCCAGCGCGTCGTCAACGGCGGCGAGCGGGTCGTCGCCGTCCAGGGCGACGCGGACCAGCTCGTGGAAGACCGCGCAACCCTCGCCGGCCGACGGGTCGCCGTGGGTCAGTGCCGAGATGCTGCGCGCGGCGTCCATCGTGGCCTTGCGCCCGTGCGGGGCGAAGAAGACCGCGGCGGGCGCCGTCCGCATCAGCGAGCCGTTGCCTGCGGCGTGCCCGGACCGGGCGAAGTGCTCGGCCGCGGCGCTGTCCCACGGCAGGCCGGACCCCAGGACGGCGCGGGTTTGGTTGCCGATGTCCGGCGGGTTCGCAGCGGCCCAGCGGCGGAACCGGTCGAACACGTCGGCCTCGTCCAGCCCGCCGCGCTCGACGAGGGACTGCGCCAGCAGCAACGCCATCTGGGTGTCGTCGGTGAACTCACCCGGCGCCCACCGCAGCGCCCCGCCGCCGCACATCTCGGACGCGGCACCTCGCGCGTCGGTCGGGAAGCGGGCGCTGAACCGCCCGGGCGGGCCGAACTCGAAGGGCGCGCCGAGGGCGTCGCCGACGGCGGAGCCGATGACCGCGCCGGCGACGCGGTGGGAGCGGGACATGGTCATGACGCCTCCAGGACGGGGTGGGTGAGGTCGATCGCGGTCAGGTGGGCGGTGCGGTCGCGCCAGCGGACGTCGTCCACCCGGACGCGCCCACCACCACTGAACCGCCGTCCGGCGCCGGCACCGCGGGCCGGCGCCAGGTCGGTCGCCTGCACGCGCTCGGCGAAGCCTCGGGCCAGGGCTGCGGTGGTGCGGACCGACGGCCGGCCGAGCGCGTCGAGGACCGCGGCCTCGAGCAGCGCCGTCCAGTGGGCGGCGAGCGCACGGCGGGAGCCGAACAGCTCCATCGAGACCGGGCGGCCGGCGATGCCGATGAGCACCCCGCTCTGGCCGGCCAGGGGCGCGAGCCCGTCGGTCAGGCCGTGCCCGCGGGAGCGGTCGAGCCGGTCGACGAGGGAGTCGGTGGGGGAGGGGCCGGCCACGGCGCCGTAGCCGCTGACCCGCCGCCAGACCTCGTGCTGCGCGTCGGCCCGTTCGAGGTGAGGCCGCAGGGCGACCGGAGCGCGGCGTGGCCGCCGGCGGTGCTGGGCGTCGCCGCCCCAGCGGCCCTGCTCGACGCAGAGGACCGGGAGCACCGTGGGGACGGCGGGCTCCAGCACCGTGGTGGCGGTCAGCGTCCGGTTCTGCCAGCCGCCCTCGAGCAGCTCGCCCGCCAGCAGGAGTGCCGGCCGGTCGGCCCGGTTGGTGACCACGAGCTGGTCGACGGCGGGCGCCCCGGACCGCTCGGCGACGTCGACCGCGGCCGAGGCGCCGGTCAGCAGGCCGGTGAGGGGTGGGGCGTCGGTCCAGACCGGGAACACCGTGAGCGGGCCGCGGTGCGTGCCCTGCCCGACGTGGATGCGGAGACGAACCATGCCGACCACCCCGTTCGAGTAAGCGCTTTTCTGCGCTAACCAAGGAATAGGCGGGATTTGCGTTAATGTCAAGCCCATGTACCGGGACTCGTCGGGCAGGGCTCTCAGCGACTACGAGCAGCCGTCGGTGGCAGTCGACACGGCCGTGCTGACGGTCGGGCCGTGGTCCCGGCTCGAGGTCGTGCTGGTCCGCGGGGACGGAGCGTGGGCGCTGCCCGGGACGTTCGTGCACGCCCGCGAGCGGTTGGCCGAGGCGGTGCAGCGCAGCCTGGTCGACAAGGTCGGGCTGCGGGGGCGGTCACCGGCCCAGTTGCGGGTGTTCGACGCACCCGACCGCGACGACCGTGGCTGGGTGCTCAGCGCCGCGCACGTGGACGTCGTCCCCTGGGCCGAGCTGGCGCCGGTGCTGGAGCGACGCCCAGACGACATCGCGGTGCGGCCGTGCGCCGAGGCGCGGGGGTTGGCGTTCGACCACGACGCGATCGTCGAGCTGGCCGCCGAGCACGTCCGGGCCGGCTACCGCGAGCGGCCCGACCCGACCGGGCTGATGGCCGAGCCGTTCACGCTGCGGGAGCTGCGGGTCGTGCACGAGGCGGTGCTGGGCGGGCTGCCGTACTCGACGGACACGTTCCGGCGGTCGATGTTGCCGTTCCTGGTCGAGGTGCCCGGGGTCCGGGAGGGGACGGTCGGGAAGCCGGCGCAGCTGTACCGGCGAGCCTGACCCCGATGAGTGCGCTGGGCGCGCCGTCCGGCCAGGACGTCGTACCCGTGCGCGACCATCGAGCGATGACTGCACCACCTGACTCGCAGGCACAACCGCTGGTCAAGATCGTGGGTGGTGATCGGGCGCACCTGCCGACGTGCGGTCACCTGTTCGGCAAGGAAGTGGTCCCCGCTGCCGGCGAGCAGGTCTGCGATCTGTGCCAGCGTGAGATCGACGGATTCGGACGGACGAATTTCGAGGACCTCGACGCCGCCCTGCCGGCCATGGGGGTCTCCAGCACGGACTGGCCCGCGGTCAAGGCAGCTCTCGCGAAGGTGGCGCACGACGAGGTCTTCATGCCCTACAGCCGCAGCTACATCGCGCTGAACCGGGATGGTCAGGGCGTGGCATGGGTGGGAAAGAACTACGTCGACGTCGCCGGTGGGACGCGGACGGAACTACCCGGCTACGCGAGCGGGCCACGAGGAGGCGCGGTCACCGCGGAGCCTCGTTACGGCGAAGTCTGCGGGACCTGCTTCATGACCAAGCCGGTCGGGGGCACGCACGACTGCTGGTGACTGAGCCTGCCCCGATCGGACGGCGGGTGACCCCGCCGCCCGACCTGGGCGTCAGTCCCGTTCGTCCCAGTCGCCGAGGTCGCCGCGCGTGACGCGGCGGATCTTGCCCAGCTTGCGGAGCTCGCGCAGGGGGTCGCGGTGCGCGCGGCCGAGGCGCTTGTCCTTCCAGGGCCGGCAGATCCGGCAGCCCTTCCACTGGCGGTGCGGGGAGTGAGCCATGACAGCTCCTGTCCGTGACTACACCCGCCACGGAGGGCGGGGTAGCTGGCGCCGCTCCATGTCCGGACCGTAGCTCGCCGCGTCCGTGCTGAGAACTGTCGGACCCTTGTGCGACGGTGCCGTTCCGGTCGTCGCGGGGGCGGCCAGGACGGGGGTCTGCTGCGTGGACGAGATCGGGGTGGTGTGCGGGCAGGTCTGCCCGCAGTGCGGGATCGAGGACGCCGTCCCCGTCGTGCGCGGGCTGCCGGACTCGGCGCTGGCCCAGGCCGCTGACCGTGGATTGGTCGTGCTCGCCGGGTGCGTCGTGTTCGAGGACCGCGGCGCGTTCCACTGCCGTGGGTGCGCCCACGAGTGGGGCTCGGCCGACGACCCGACCACCGACGAGCAGCACCTCGCCGACCTCCTCGGAGTCAGTTACGACAGCGTCGTCCGCGCCATCGGCACCGGCTGGCGCCGCGTCGGCACCGACCTCGCCGCCGTCACCTGGTTCCTGAGCGGCGAGCCGCCGCAGGTGGCCGTCGGCGTCGCGGCCGGGATGCTGACGCTCGCCCCCGTCAGCGCGGTCGAGGACCTGTCCGCGGCGTGGGAGGCCGGTCGGTCGTTCACCCGGGACGACGTCCTGTGCTCGCCCGAGTGGCTGGCCGAGGCAGCCGACGAGTTCGCGCGGGCCCGCCGACGCACGTTCCGCTGGTGCGGGCGTTGCCGTCGTCCCTTCGCGCCCGAGGACTTCGCCGGCTACCGCGGCACGTGCGTGCCCTGCGCGGAGCGCGCTGGCGGGACACGGTGATCGAGCCACCGAGCTGGGCGGTTGCGGCTGCGATGCTGACCGGCGACGTTCCGGTGTCGACGGGGGAGCAGGGATGACGGCGCGGATGTACCCGGCGGACCCGAGCTTCGAGTCCAAGGCGGAGGAGCTGTTCGCGAACACGCTCCGGGAGCAGCTCCCCGACGACGCGGTGATGATCTGCAACCAGCGCTTCACTGACCGCGGTGCCGACCGCGAGGCCGACGTCATCGTGGCCTGGCCCGGCCACGGGGTCGCCGTGCTGGAGGTCAAGGGCGGCAGCGTCTCGCTCCGCGACGGCCGGTGGTGGCAGACCGGCGGCAGGAGCAAGGCCATCCACCCGGTCGAGCAGGCGCTCAAGTGCAAGTACGCGCTGCGCGACTACCTATACGCCGCGCCGCGGTGGTCCCGCGGCAACCCACGCCTGGTGCACCTCGTGGCGCTGCCGACGACGACGCTGCCCGGCGGCTTCGTCGCACCGGACGCGCCGCGGTGGGCGCTGATCGACAAGACCGAGCTGTCCGAGGCGGCAGGGCGGATCGCGTCGGCGCTGCGGCAGGCGGAGAACCAACCCGAGCCGCCCACCGCAGACGACGTCGAGCTGCTGGTCGACTGCCTCGTCGGGACGCTCATCCCGCAGGCCGACCTCGTCGCGCAGCTCGGCGAGCGCGAGGCCGCCGTCGAGCTGCTCACCCGTGACCAGGCGCGGCTGCTGGACTTCCTCGAGTCGCACGATCGGGTCGAGATCCGCGGGGGAGCAGGGTCGGGCAAGACCTGGCTGGCCGTCGAGAAGGCCCGTCGGCTGACGGCCGAGGGCAAGCGGGTGGCTCTGCTCTGCTACTCCCGCGGACTCGCCGAGTTCCTCCGCCGCCGGGTCACGACCATGCTCAACCCGCGCCACCGCCCCGCCTACGTCGGGGAGTTCCATGAGCTCGGCATCGCGTGGGGCGCCGAGCGCGGGGACGACGACAACAGCCCGTACTGGGAGCAGGAGCTGCCCCGGCAGATGGTGGCGCGGGCATCGCAGCTGCCGGACGCCGAGCTGTTCGACGCGGTGGTCATCGACGAGGCGCAGGACTTCGACCAGTCCTGGTGGCCGGCCGTGCTCGCTGCCCTGCGTGACCCGGAGAACGGGTGCCTGTACGTGTTCTCCGACGAGGGGCAGCGGGTCTTCATGCGCCAGGGGCAGTCGCCCGTGCCGCTGGAGAGCTACGACCTGGTGCAGAACCTGCGCAACACCAAGCAGATCGGTGGCACGTTCTCCAGCCTGGCCAAGGCGCAGATGAAGCTGCTGGGCGGGGACGGGGTGCCCGTGCAGTTCGTGCCCTGCGCGACGGACGACGCGCTGCAGGTGGCCGACGACGTCGCTGTCGGGTTGCTCGACGTCGGGTGGCCTTCGGAGTCGGTCGCGTTGCTGACCACCTACCGCCGGCACCCGGTGCAGGTCGAGCGCCAGGCGGCCGGTCAGGACGCCTACTGGGCCTCGTACTGGGACGACGAGGACCTCTTCTACGGGCATGTCCTCGGGTTCAAGGGTCTGGAACGGCCGGCCGTCGTGCTGGCGATCAATGGGTTCCGGGACGAGGCGCGGGCCAGGGAGATGCTCTACGTCGGGCTGTCCCGAGCGCGGGACCTACTGGTCGTCTGCGGAGACCTGGAGCTCATCCGGCGGGTCGGCGGCGATGCCGTCGCGCACCGGCTGGGGATCCAGAGGTGACCGCGCGTCCCGGACCGCGCCGTGCCGTTTCAACCACCCTGGTCGATAGGTTTCTCGCATGAGCTCCTTGGCCGCTGTGCCTGCCTCCATGTCGCCGTACGAGCGGCGGCGGTGGGTCGAACTGCAGGACCACTGGATTCACAGGTCCGAGCGATCGTCGATCGTTTCGGGGAAGGCGCGACGAGCCCTGGGGCACGCCGGGGCAACGGTGCGGACCGCGGCCAGTAGCGCGGCAGAGAGGGTGGGGGACAAGGTCCCCCAGTCGGTCAAGGACAAGGGCGGCGTCGTCCTCGACGCAGCACTCCTGCCTGCTGCGACGGGTGCCGCCCGCCTGATCGACCTCGCCACTGACTGGGCCGCCGAGCTCACCGATCCCGAGAAGGTTCTCGAGTTCCATCGAGAGAACGGACGCGAGGTTCGGTCGCTGCAGGACCTTCGCGGTCACGATCTGGAGCACCTGGACGCCCTGACCCGTCGTCTGCCCCTCAGGATGGCGACGCTGGGTGCCGCAGAAGGTGCCGCCCTCGGCGCCCTCGCCATGGTGCCCGTGGCGGGTGGAGCGCTGGCCATCTCGGCTGACCTCCTCGTTATCCATGTCCTGACGACATCGCTGGCCACCCGAATCACCTACGCGTACGGGTTCGACGCCCGCTCAGAGATCGAACGCCACATGGTCGACCAGATGGTCAGGCGGACCTTTACCGAGCAGGCGGCCAAGGCGAGTGCCGTGCACAAGGCCGCGAATGCTTTCGGCGACGGCCTCGGGCGCGTGCGATGGAGCGAAAAGCTCAGAAATGATCACAAGATCATGGCAGCGCTCGAGAAGCTCATGAAGCAGGTCAGCATGGGTCGGCCCGTCCCCGTCACGCAGGTGACGAAAGCTCTTCCGGTCGTGGCGATCGCGGCTGGCGCAGGGACCAATGCACATCTTCTGCGCGACACCGCAGTGCAGGCCAACGCCTTTGCGCAGACTCGGTTCCTTGCAGAGAAGTACGACCTGCGGATGCCGGCGGGTCTGACCTCGTGGGGTCAGATCGAGGAGGACGACCCGCTGGACACCTGAGGCCTGAGGCCACACGAACCGCCGCGTGGTTTGGCAGGACCTAGTCCGCCGTCTTGTGAAGGGTTGCCCCGGTGCAGCTGCCTCACAGCCTGCTCAATCAACCTCGCCACCTGGTCGGGGTCCTCGTGCTCCCAGAAGCGGAGCACGGTCCAGCCCATCCCCTCCAGCTGCGCGGTCACCGAGAGGTCGCGCAGCTGGTTGGTCTCCAGCTTCACCACCCACCACGCCGAGTTGGCCCGCGGCAGGTGCAGGTGCTCCGGGCAGGCGTGCCAGAAGCAGCCGTCGATGAACACCGCCAGCTTGACCCGGGTGAAGGCGATGTCGATGGACCGCCGCCGCTGCCCCGGCACCCGGAACGCCACCCGGTAGCGCAGCCCCGCCGCGTGCAACCGCCGGCGCACCGCCATCTCCGGCCCGTTGTCCCGCTTCCTGGTCCGCTGCATCCGTTCCGAGACGAGGGCCGACGACGACCCGGGATGGGGTGGGGGCGTCGGCACCTGTGCACGGTGGCACGACCGCCGCCCGGGCAGACGGGGCCTGTGGACGGGGAATCGCGGCCCGGCGAGACCGGGTGGACCATGAACCGGTCACCACACCGAGGGAGAAGCGGTGCTGACCGGTTCCGAGACCATCAAGTACCTGCAGTCCGGCGACGACCACCGTCCCATGCACCGAGCCCGCGTACCCGAGGTCGCGACGCCCCGCACCATGGCGTCGACGATCGCGGTGTTCTACGCGGTGGGCGGCCTGGCCGGGCTGCTCGTCACCCTCACCGGCCCCACCTCGGGTGCCGCCCGCTGGACCATGCTCGCGATCGTCCTGGTCGCGCTGTCGTCCGCGCCGGTCGTCCTCCGGTGGGGCGTGCGGTGGCCGCGGTGGACCTTCCACGTCTTGGTGGTCTCCGCCGCCGTCCTGGTCGACGCGGCCGTCCTGCTGAGCCCAGGCCCCGACATCGCCGTTGCGGTCGCCACCATGACCTCGTTCCTCGTCTTCGACGCCTACCTCTTCTTCAGCCTCCGCGCCGGCACCGTCCACCTGGCCGCCGTCCTGGTCGGCGTCGTCACTGCACTCACCCTGCGCGAGGACGTCGGCCTGCCGGCGGCCCTCGCCCTGGGCATGGTGATGACCGCCCTCGGCGCCGTGACCCGGCGGCTGGTCCTCCGCGCCTCGGGCGCCACCCGCGACGCCCTCACCGACCTGCACAACCGCCGCGGCTTCGACCAGGCCCTGCAGGACGCCGTCGCCCGCACCGGCCGGTCGGGCGAACCGCTGGCAGCCGCGTTGTTCGACCTCGACGGGTTCAAGAAGGTCAACGACACCCAGGGGCACGAGGCCGGTGACGAGGTGCTCCGGCGCGTCGCCGACGTCTGGCGCAGGGCCCTCCCGCGCCCGGTGGTGCTGGCCCGGCACGGCGGTGACGAGTTCGCCGTCCTGCTCCCGGGCCTGCGTGGCCCCGAGGCGCTGCAGCTGCTGCGCGGGGTGCGCGCCGAGCACCCCGACCTGCAGCTGTCCGGCGGCGTCGCCGAGCACGTCGGCGGGGAGAGCGGCGCCCAGCTCATGCGCCGGGCCGACACCGCGCTCTACGCCGCCAAGGCCGCCGGCCGTGGCCGGTTCGAGCTGGAAGGCGGCGAGGTCTCCGCCATCGCCCGCGAGCTCGCCGCCGCCGTCGCCGCCGGTGACCTGCGGGTGCACCTGCAGCCCGTCGTGGCCTTCGACGACGGCGCGGTGGTCGGCGTCGAGGCGCTGGCACGGTGGGACCGGCCCGGGCACGGCCCGGTCCCACCCAGCCAGTTCATCGAGCTCGCCGAGCGGTACGGGCTGATGGGCCCGCTGGGCGAGTACGTGCTGCGCACCGCGTGCCAGGACCTGGCCGACCTGCACGCCCGCACCGGACGGCGGCTGCGGTTGGGCGTCAACGTCTCGGGCCAGGAGCTCTGCGAGCCCGACTACCCCGCCCGCGTGCTCGCCGTCCTGGCCGAGACCGGGTGGCCGGCCACCGAGACGGTCCTCGAGGTGACCGAGTCGACGCTGGACGGCCAATCCGCCACCGCCGTCGCCGCGTTGCGGGCCCTCCGGTCCGAGGGCGTGGTGGTGGCCCTGGACGACTTCGGCACCGGCTACTCCTCGATCAGCCGGCTCGACACGCTGCCGGTGGACATCCTCAAGGTCGACGCCTCCTTCACCGCCACCGTCGCCACCTCGCCCCGCCGGGCCCAGCTCATGCGCAGCCTGGTGGCGCTGGCCGACTCCCTCGGCCTCGACGTGGTCGCCGAGGGCGTGGAGACCGCGGAGCAGCACGTGCTCGTGCGCGACGTTGGTTGCCGCTTCGGGCAGGGCTGGCTCTTCGGCCGGCCGGTGCCGCCCGAGCAGTTCCCGGTCTACCTGGACCTGCCGGACAGGGCGCCGCTGCAGGTCTGATCGGCCACATCTGCCTCCGCCCAGGTGTGGACCCCGCCGCGACCGGTCACACGCAACCCCGGACCAACAACCGGAGGAGGACGACGTGGCGGTGCAGTCGGTGGCGGTGCTCGGGCTCGGGACGATGGGGGCCGCGATGGCGCAGCGGCTGGTCGACGCAGGCCTCGACGTCCGCGTGTGGAACCGCAGTCCGGAGAAGGCCGAGCCGTTCGGTGATCGGGCCGCCGCGACCGCGGCCGAGGCGGCCGAGGGCGCGGACGTCGTCCTCACCATGCTGTTCGACGCCGACTCCGTGCGGTCCGTCGCCGACGACGTCCTGCCCGCCATGCACGAGGGCGCCATCTGGATGCAGTCCTCCACCACCGGACCGGACGCCGCGGAGGAGTTCGCGAAGCGGGCGCAGGAGGCCGGCGTGCACTTCCTCGACGCCCCCGTGCTCGGCACCAAGGCCCCCGCCGAGCAGGGCAAGCTCACCGCCCTCGTGGCCGGGGACGACGCGGACGTCGACGCCGTCCAGCCCGTCCTCGACGCCATCTCGGTCAAGACCGTCCGGCTCGGCGCACCGCCGAAGGCGTCGGCGCTGAAGATCGCCGCCAACGCCTGGATCGCCACCGTCACCGCCGGCATCGGGCAGTCGCTCACCCTGGCCGACAAGCTCGGCGTCGACCCCGCCGACCTGCTCACCGCGCTGGAGGGCAGCGCCGTCGACACCCCCTACCTGCAGATGAAGGGCAAGGCCGTGATCGGCCGCGACTTCACGCCGTCCTTCGAGGTGACCGGGCTGCTCAAGGACGTCAAGCTGGCCGCGGGTGTCCCCGGCGTCGACCCCACGTTGCTCGACGCCCTGGCCAGCCTCTACGCCAGCGCCGCCGACTCCGGGCACGGCGACGAGGACATCTCCGCCGTGTGGCACGCGTTCCAGCGCTGAGGGTGACCGTGCACCGCATCGCGCTCCTCGACGACCACCAGCACGCCGCCGACCGGTTCGCCGACTGGTCGCAGCTGCCCGAACCTGCCGAGGTCGTGGCGTTCGCCGACTCGGTCACCGGGGACGCCCTGGTGCACCGCCTCCGCGGCTTCGACGTCGTCGTCGCCATGCGCGAGCGCAGCGCGTTCCCGCGCGAGGTGCTCGAGCAGCTGACCGACCTCCGGCTGCTCGTCACCACCGGCATGGCCAACGCCGCCATCGACCTGGACGCCGCACGCGACCGCGGCATCACGGTCTGCGGCACCGGCTTCGTCGGACCGCCCACCGCCGAGCTGACCTGGGCGCTGATCCTCGCTGTCGCCCGGAGCGTGCCGGTCGAGGACGCCTCGATGCGGGCCGGCGGCTGGCAGCACACCGTCGGCCGCGACCTGCACGGCGCCACCCTCGGACTGCTCGGCCTGGGCAACCTCGGCGCGCAGGTCGCCCGGGTCGGGATCGCGTTCGGCATGGACGTCGTCGCGTGGAGCGCGAACCTCACCGACGAGCGGGCGGGGGAGGTCGGCGCCCGGCGGGTCGACCTCGACGACCTGCTGCAGATGTCGGACGTCGTGTCGGTCCACCTCAAGCTGTCCGACCGCACCCGCGGACTGCTCGGCGCCCGCGAGCTCGGCCTGCTCAAGCCCACCGCGATCCTGGTCAACACCAGCCGCGGTCCGATCGTCGACGAGGCCGCCCTGGTCGCGACCCTGCGCGCACGCCGGATCCACGGCGCCGGGCTCGACGTCTACGACACCGAACCGCTGCCGGTCGACTCCCCGCTGCGCGAGCTGCGCACCGCCGTCCTCACCCCGCACCTCGGGTACGTCACCGAGCGGACCTACGAGGTGTTCTGGCCCGAAGTCGTCGAGGACGTCGCGGCCTGGATGCGCGGCGAGCCGGTGCGCGTGCTCACCAGCTGACCCGGGGCAGCGCCGGCACCACCCAGGTGTCGGCGGCGACGTGCACGCTGCAGTCGCGCCCCTCCCGCCCGCGCAGCACGGCCTCGATCGCGGCGACCCAGGCCTGGTCGTCGGGCGTGAGGTAGCTGGGGCCGCGCCGCTCCAGGCAGAACGCCAGGTGCAGCTCCGCGGGCTCGACGCGCTCGTGCTCGGCGACCACCTCGGTCAGCTGGGCCAGGTTGCCGAGCATCACCCGGTCGGGTTCGACCGGGATGTCGTCGACCGGCACCACCAGCTCCGCCATGGTGCCGTCGGGGAGGAACCAGGCCAGGCAGAGCGTCCGGGAATCCGGCGCCCGCATCTTCTGCAGCAGCCCGCGCCACCGCTCGGTGAGCTCGGCGGCGTCGGTGACGGGGACGGAACGGTGCAGTGGAGAGGTCATGGCCGGGAGGGTGCCTCGCCCGGCCGACACCGGGGCGTCGCCGTCCACAGGGTGCCGGGCCGTCCACACCCCGGTTGACTTGTCGACATGCAGACCTTCACCGCCCACGGCGGCCTCACCCTCCCCGCGCTCGGCTTCGGCACCTACCGGCTCAACGGCGAGGCCGGTGTCGACGCGATCTCGCGGGCGATCGACGGGGGCTGGACCCTGCTGGACAGCGCCTTCAGCTACGAGAACGAGGGCGCTGTCGGGCGGGCCGTGCAGAAGTCGGGCCGCCGCGACGAGCTGATCATCACCTCGAAGCTCCCCGGCCGGCACCATGCCCACGACGAGGCGATCGCCACCATCGAGGAGAGCCTGTTCCGCACCGGCCTCGACGTCCTCGACCTGTACCTCATCCACTGGCCCAACCCGAAGGTCGACAAGTACGTCGAGGCCTGGGGCGCGCTGATCGAGGCCCGCGACCGCGGCCTGGTCAAGGCCATCGGCGTCTGCAACTTCGAGCCCGAGCACCTCGACCGGCTGCAGGCCGAGACCGGGGAGCTGCCGCAGGTCAACCAGATCGAGCTGCACCCCTACTTCCCGCAGGCCGAGCTGCTCGCCTACGGCGCCCAGCACGGCATCATCACCGAGGCCTGGACCCCGCTCGGCCGCGGCAACGACCTGCTCGAGCACCCCGTGCTCACCGAGGTCGCGCAGGCCCACGACGCGACGACGGCGCAGGTCGCGCTCGCCTGGTCCATCGCGCTGGGCGCGCTCCCGCTGCCCAAGGCCGCCTCGCCGGAGCGCCAGGCCGAGAACCTCGCCGCCGGCGACCTCACCCTGACCGACGACGAGGTCGCCCGGATCACCGCCCTCGGTCGGCCCGACGGCCGCACCTACGACCAGGACCCCACCCGGTACGAGGAGTTCTGACCCGGGCGGGTGACCCCTGCTCAACCGCTGACGGGCGGGCCCCGATGACGTGGGACCCGCCCGTCACCAGGAGCACCCCGTGGACCGACCGCACGACACCATCTCCACCCGCACCCTGCTCTGGGGCGTGGTGGCACCGCTGCTGGTCGGCGCGCTCGTCCCGCCGCTGGCCGGCATCGCCACCGTGTGGCTGCTCGTCGGGCTCACCGTGACGGTGGTGCAGGCCGGGCTCGCCGCCGCCCGGCGCGCCGACCCGGGGGAGGACCACGACCAGGGCGACGGCCTGCACGAGGAGCTCGCCGCCACCCTGCCTGCCCCCGTGCCGTCGTCCCGCTGGTGGAACCGCACGCTCGAGGACCCCAACGTCGAGGCCGCCCGCGCGGGTAGCTGGGGCTGACGCACCCTGCCGCTACCGTCGCCGCGTGAGGATCGCGGTGGCCGGCGCGACCGGCGTCGTCGGCGCGCACGTGGTGCGGCTGGCGGCCGACGCCGGCCACGACGTCGTCCCCCTGTCCCGGGCGACGGGTACGGACGTCGCCACCGGCGCCGGTCTCCCCGACGCCCTCGACGGGGCCGACGCGGTGGTCGACGTGCTCAACGTGAGCACGCAGCAGACCGACGTCGCCCAGCGGTGGTTCCGGCGGACGACCGAGCACCTGTCCGCCCTGGCCCGGCACCTGGTGACGCTCTCGATCGTCGGCATCGACGGCGCGGCCAGCGGCTACTACGCCGGCAAGGTGGCCCAGGAGCAGGCCCTCGCCGCCGGACCCGCGCCCTGGACCCTGCTGCGGGCCACCCAGTTCCACGAGTTCCCTGGCCAGATGGCGCAGCGCCTCGGCAGGGGCCCGTTCGTCGTCGTCCCCGCGATGCGCATCGCCACCGTGGCCGCGGCCGAGGTCGCCGCCGAGCTCGTTCGCCTGGCCGGGGGTCCGCCGCAGGGCCGCGTGCCCGACCTCGCCGGGCCGGAGGACGCCGAGCTCGCCGACCTGGTCCGCCGCGAGCTGACCGCCCAGCGCCGTCGCCGGCTGGTGCTGCGCGTCCCGCTGCCGGGCGTCGAGGGCCGGCGGATGCGGCACGGCCTGCTGCCCGGGCCCGGCGCCCGCCGGGTCGGCCCGACGTTCGAGGACTGGCTCAGCTCCCGCTGACCAGCCAGGCCTCCACCGCGTCCAGGTGGCCGTGGGTCAGGCCGGTCTCCAGATCGGGTGCCACGACGTAGACCTGCGGGTTCTCGGCGAGGAACGCCTGGGTGTCCTCGGCCCGCAGCGCGAGGTCGTCGTCGATCCAGACAGTGCGCCGGGTGGGGTCCTCGGCGACCACCGCCCGCGCGGCGCCCAGCTTCCACCAGTTCGGCGCCCCGCCCAGGCTGCTCGTGTAGCCCGAGGGACCCTCGCCGTCGGCCCGTTCGTGCACCCGCAGCCCCCGCGGCAGGCCCATCGGCTCGGCCAGCAACAGGTCGGCGTTGCCCGCCCAGGTGGTCAGCCACTGGAGCTCGACCGTGCCCTCGGCGTGCCAGTCGGCCAGCCGCTGGGTGACGGTCGGATCCCAGGAGAGCAGGTAGCCGGCGAACGTGCCGCGCACCCGGTCGGGGGCGTCGCCGCGGTCCAGGGCGTTGAGGACACCGTCGACGTCGAGCAGGAGGAGGGGAGGAAGCACGGTGCTGTCCTACCGTGCTGGCGCGCCGGCCGCTCGACCGCCAAGGTGTGCGCCATGGGCAAGCTGATCGCCGTCGTCCTCGTCGTGGTCGTCCTGGTCGTGCTGTTCCGGATGTACCAGCAGCGCAGCCGGGCCGGCGGCCCCGCCACCCGCCGCCCGTACTCCTCGTCCGACGGCGGCGGCTCGTACGCCGACGGCGGAGCGGACCACGGACACCACTCCGGGCACCACTCGGGCCACCACGGTGGCCACGACGGGGGCGCCGACGGCGGCGCAGGTGGGGACGGCGGCGGTGGTGGCGGGGGCGGTGGCGACTGACCTGCGGTCAGCGGTGCGTGGACAAGGTCACCCGGCCCGTTGTGCATGACTTGATCACGCCTCGGGCAGGGTGACCTCTCCACGACGTCTTCGAGAAGAGGAGCGCGAACATGGCGAAGACCGCCAAGAAGAAGGTCCGCAAGGCCGAGTCCAAGCTGAAGAAGCTGGTGGCGCGGATCAAGGACAGCGGCTCGAAGAGCGAGCGCAAGAAGGCCGAGAAGGCCGCGAAGAAGGCCCGCAAGGCTGCGAAGAAGGCCCGCAAGGCCGCCAAGAAGTCCAAGAAGTAAGGACGGCGGGTGGCCGCCCCCGGGTCACTCCGGGGGCAGGCCCAGCGCCGCGCGGATGCGGGCGCGCGTCTGCAGCAACTGGGTGGAGGCCTCGACGTCGATCTCGTCGTCGGCGTCCAGGTCGATGCGGTTGAGGCCGATCGAGGACCAGCGCAGTGCCTGGTCCAGGTCGCCGGCGGTCTCCCACACCTGGGCCATCGCGTCGCAGTCGACGACCGCGGGCCGCGACCGCCGGATGTCGTCGGCCTCGTCGCGGGCCTCCTGCACCCGGTCGGCCGCGAGCAGGACGGCGACGATCGAGCAGCGGACGTCGGGCGTGGTGGGTCCGGCCAGCTGGGAGCGGCGCAGCACCTCGAGCGCGGCGTCGGTGTCGCCGGCGAGGTCGAACTGCCAGCCCGCCTCGGCGAGGAGCTCCGCGGTGGTGGGTTCGTCGTCCGGGTGGACCTCGGTGGCCCACTCCAGGACGGTGTCCGCGGCCTCGCGATGACCGGCCTGGTCGCGGTGGGCGGCGAGCTCGAGCAGGTCGTCGTAGGTCAGCGGATCACGCACCGGGTGAGGCTAGCCGTCCACAGGCAGGTCCCGCCGGGCGGTTGACCTGCATAGACTCCCGCGGACCGGTCGTCGAGGTACGGGGGCAGCTGTGCGGCGTGGAGCGTGGGTCGCGGTGCCGGCGGCTGTGCTGGTGCTCGCCGGGTGCTCGGACCCGCAGCCGGCCAACGACACCCTGCCGACGGCTGTGTCCACGTCGGCGTCACCCAGCTTGGAGCCGCTCGGGCCGGCTGACTTCCCGGTGCCGGACGAAGCGCGGGAGCAGACGCAGGCGGGTGCCGAAGCGATGGCTCGCTACTACTTGGACCTACTCGACCAAACGAAGGCAGCGGTCGGCCGCGGGGCCCTCGATGTGGAACCGCTCCGGTCTCTCGCGACCGAGTGCGAGACGTGTGATCAGGTTGTCGATGGGTTCGTGAACGCGGACAGCATGGGGTACACCTACGAGGGAGGCGATCTCGCTGATCCGACGTTCGGTTCCGCGGCAGTAGCGGGCGCCTCAGCCGATCTGGCGTTTTCTGTCCAACAGGCGGCAGCACGTGTTTTGGACCAGAGCGGCGCGGAGGTGCGGTCGTCACCCGATGTCCTGCTTCGTGGCGGGGTCGTCTTTAGGTGGGACTCCGTTCGCGAGGCCTGGATCGCTACCCAGCTGAACCTGACCAACTGATGCGCTCGGTGCCCGGCGCACTGGCGGCCATCGTCCTGTCAGCGGGTGCTGTTGTGCTCGCGCGGCCGGCAGCGGCCGATGAAGGCTGCGTCTATCTGAGCTGCCCCGACCGCCCCACCGTCGGGATCGGGAGCGGGGCGCTGTTCCCGTCCTACTACGAGGAGCGGCCGGGGGCGATCGACTACGCCAGCAACGCTGCACCCGAGGGATCACCGCCGCCTCCCTTTGAGTGGCGCCTGCGGACCCCGTGCCAGACCGACGACACCAACGTCGGCGCCTGCGCCGGGGATCAGCCGGACTGCGCCGCGCCGCCGGACCGGACGGTCATCTACTACGTGGTGTCCCGTCGCGCGCTCGTCACCGACGGGCCGGACATCGGCGCGGTGAACGGCAACTGGGCCCAGGTCGGCGCGCGCTGCGTGGACGTCACGGACTTGAACCCGGCGCCGACGCCGGAGGAGGTGTTCCGGTACTTCCAGCAGTTGCCGCTGCCGCAGCTGTCGACCGTCGTCCAGCCGCCGGGTGGGACCGTCCTGGTCGGGCTGCCGACGATCTTCTACACCGACGCGCCCGTGCAGCAGGTGTTCACCGTCGACATCCGGGGCTTCGCCGTCGTCATCACCGCGGTCGCGCAGGGGTTCACCTGGCACACCGGCGACGGGGGAGCGGTCGTCACCTCCGACGGCCCCGGTGCGCCCTACCCGGACCAGACGGTCACCTACGACTACTCGTCCGGCAGCTACTCCACCTACCTGACGGTGACCTGGGGCGGCACGTTCACCGTCGACGGCAGCGCCCCGCTCGAGGTCGCCGGCACGACCACCACCGACGGTCCCGCCGTCCAGCTCACCGCTGTCGAGGCGCGCGCCGTCCTCACCAACCCGTACGACTGACCCCGGTCACAGGACGCCCCGGCCACGGCCCGGGAGACCTCGTCCGCCCGACGTCGTGCGCTGAGTCGGTCGGCGACTCAGCGCACGAGCTCCGGTGGGGGCAGTTGTCCGCGGAGGTCGTGGCCTGCCCACTCCTGGTGGGCAGGGCACGAGCTCCGCCGGGAAGACCCTCCGGGCGAGGAGGATCAGCCAGCGATCTTGGCCAACCGGGCGGCCAGGGCGCCCCGGCGGTGGGCATTGCCGTGCAGGTCCACGTACCGCTGCCCGAACCCCGCCAGCAGCGCGTCGTCCAGCCGCCGCACCGCACCGGGCGGGTACTTGTAGCCCATGCGGGAAGCGATCCCGCCCTCGTCGGCCGACCGCAGGACCTCGCCCAGCTCCACCAGCGACGTCACGCCCAGCTCCAGCAGCAGGCCGGAGATCCAGTCGTAGTGGTCCGGCCGCGACCAGCCCGCGTCGGCGTACTGGCCGGCCAGGAACGCGGCCAGCTCGCGCGGGGCGATCCGCGGGTCGTCGGGGTCGTCGTCCTCCGACTCCACCGACAGCGGTGAGCGCAGCCGGTCGCGGATGGCGGTGAACTCCTGGTCGGCCAGCTCCAGCAGCCCGGCGGCCAGGGTGAACCGGCGGTCGAACTCCGACGCGTGCTCGGCGGGCACCGTGCCCTTGTAGCGGATGTCGTGCTCGAACTCCGCCCACGCGTGCTGCAGCACCGTGCGCACCTGGACCTGCACCCGCCGGTCCACCAGCGCCGGCCACTCCCCGGCGCGGGCGGCGTCCAGACCGATCTGCAGGTGCCGGCTGGCGTACCCGAAGCGGCCCTCCCGCGCGGTCACCGAGCCCATGTCGCGGTCGTCGTGCACCACCACCTGGTCGGCCAGCAGCTCGGCCACCGCCACCACGTCGCTCTGCACGTAGAGGATCACCCGCACCCCGACCGTGTCGCCGATGTCGCGCACCGGGTCCGGGTACAGCCGCACGCCGTCGGCCTCGCGGGTCACCTTCTCCGCGTAGGAGGCCACCGTCTTGGCCCGCCCGGCGATGGACAGGTAGTTGATGCCGGCCTCGTCCAGCAGCTGGGTGACCAGCGCCAGCGCCTGCTCGGCGGCCAGCACGGTCTGCGGGTAGCCGTCGGCGTAGTCCTGGATCGCCCGCAGTGCGGGGTCGACCGCGGCGGCCGGCGGCGGGCCGGGCACCAGGTCGGCGGGCAGCGTGGGCGTCACGATCGAGCCCTCGCCCGCCGTCCCGTAGATGGTCACGTCCTCCGGCCGGCGGACGGCGACGAGCGCGACGTAGGCGCAGACGACGGCGTCCACCTGGTCCTCCACCCGGCGCAGCTCGCTCTTGCGGCCGGCGGTCTCCACCGCGGTGCGCAGCGCCGTCCAGTCCCCGCCGAGGTGCAGCTCCGGCACCGCCTCCAGGTGGCCCATGAGCACCAGCAGCTCGGCGCGCATGCCGTCCAGCGTCCGACCCGGCTTGTTCTTGTACTTCAGCGTCCGGCCCAACCGGAACAGCGCGACGGTCGCCGCGTGGGGGTAGACCTCGATCGCCCGCCGCGGCCGGCCCGAGCGCGGGTCGAGGTCCAGGCCGAGACGACGCACGAGGCGGCCGCCGCGGGTGTCGCCGTCGGTGAACTCCGGCTTGCCCTGGTTGGTCGGGTGCGCGCCGGCCTGGAACTTCGCGAAGTCCGCGTTCAGCTCGCGCTCGGCCCGCCGGTTGCCGGTCGCGTTGGTCACCAGCAGCGGGGCGTCGACCGCCACCACGCACGGCCCGGCGGCGAAGGGTTCGAGCGCGGCGAGCACCTCGTCGTCGGTGCGGACGGCGGACACGTGCAGCAGCCGCCCGCCCTCGTCGAGCACCGCGATGCCGGTGGGCTGCTTGAGCCCCCAGGCGAGGTCGATCCCGATCAGGTGCACGCGTCCACCCTGCCCCACCCGACCGGGGGAGGTCGCGTCAAGCCCGGCGGGCGCGTCGCCGACACCGGACCCATGAGTGCAGGATCGGCGCCGGGGGCGTCCAGCCCCCGGGTGATGGTCGAGACCCTGGCCGTCTTCTACGCGGCCGGGACCCTGCTCGGCGTGCTCGTCGCCTCCGAGGCCGACCTCGACACCGTGGGGCGGGTCATCGCCGCCGTCTCGGTCGCCATCGGGACGATCGGGACCGCCGTCCTGCTGCTGGTCCGCGACCGCGTGCCGCGCCGGCTGCTCGACGCGCTCGTGGCCGTCGCCACGGTCGTCGTCGGGGTCGCCGTGCTGGTCCCGCCGCAGGCCCCCACCGCGCTCGCCATCGCCTGGCTGGCCTCCTTCGCCGTCGTCGACTCCTGCTACTTCTTCACCCCGCGGGCCGCCCGGGCGCAGCTGCTGCTGGCCGCGGTCTGCAGCAACGGTGGGCTGCTGCTGCGCGGCGACGTCCCCGTCTGGACCGTCCTCGCGCTGGACTGCGTGCTCGTCGCCCTGGCCGTCGTCACCCGCCGGCTGGCCGCCCGCGCCTCGGGCGCCGACCTCGACCCGCTCACCGGCCTGCCCAACCGGCGCAGCTTCGACGACCAGCTGCAGCAGCTGGTGCGCGGCGACCGCGCCGTGTCGGTAGCGCTGCTCGACCTCGACCACTTCAAGGAGATCAACGACACCGCCGGCCACGAGGCCGGGGACCGGGTGCTGCTGCGCATGGCCGAGGAACCGCTGCGCGTGCTGCCGCCCGGTGCGGTGCTGGCCCGCCAGGGCGGCGACGAGTTCGCCCTCCTGCTGCCGGGCCTCACCGGCGCGGAGGCCGTCGTCGTGGTGTGGCGGGTGTGCGACGCCCTCGCCGGCATCGGGCTGTCCTGCGGGGTGGCCCAGTACGAGCCGGGGGAGTCCGCCGCCCAGCTGGTCCGCCGGGCCGACGGCGCGCTCTACGCCGCCAAGGCCGCCGGCCGCGGCCGGGTCGAGCTGGCGACGGCGGTGCGCGCATGAGGCGGCACCGTGCGCCCGAGGTCGCGACCCCCCGGGTGATGGCGCAGACCCTCACCCTGTTCTACGTGCTCGGTGGCACCTGCGGGCTGGTCGCCCTGCCCGGCAGCGACCCCGACTGGGCTCGCCGCGGGGTCCTGCTCGCCCTCGCCGCCACCGCCGTCGTGTGCGGTGCGGCCATGCACCGGTGGGGCGCCCGGGCGCCGCGCGGCTTCTTCCACGCACCCGTCGCCGCGGCCACCGTGCTCATCGCCCTCGCCGCGCTCGTCGCGCCCGGGGAGGCCACCGCGATGGTCGTCGCCGCCATCGTCCTGTTCGTCGGCGTCGACTCGTTCTTCTTCTTCGCGCTGCCCGGCGCGCTGGCCCAGCTCGGCCTCGCCGTCGGGCTGACCACGTCGGCGCTGCTGGTCCGCGGCGACGTGCCGCCCGCCACCGCGGTCGCCCTGGACGTCGTCCTGGTGGCCATCGCCGTGGTCACCCGCCGGCTGGTCGCCGAGGCCAGCCGGGCCGGCGTCGACGGCCTCACCCGGCTGGCCAACCGGCGCGGCTTCGACGAGGCGCTGCAGGAGCTGGTGCGGCCGGGCGCCGTCCTGTCCGCGGCGCTGCTCGACCTCGACCACTTCAAGGAGGTCAACGACACCGGGGGCCACGCCGCCGGCGACGAGGTGCTCCGGCAGGTCGCCCGCACCTGGCGCCGGGCACTGCCCGGCGGGGCCGTCCTGGCCCGGCACGGGGGTGATGAGTTCGCCCTGCTGCTGCCCGGCTGGACCGGGCCGCGGGCGCTGGAGCTGGTGCGCCGGCTGCGCACCCTGCACCCGGGCATCGGGATGTCCTGCGGCGTGGCCCAGTACCGCTCCCGGGAGTCCGCTGCCCAGCTCATGCGCCGGGCCGACCAGGCGCTCTACGCCGCCAAGGCCGCCGGGCGCGGACGCGCCGAGCTGGCCGGCGAGACCCGGGAGTCCGTCGGCGGCTGACCGCGCCGGTCAACCCGATCGTCACGTGGGCGTGGCAGCCTGTGTCCCCGTGCCACCCAGCCGCCCCCGCGTCCCCAGCGTCAAGGACATCCCGGTCGCCCCGCCGCCGGGACCCCAGGACGCCGTCGACCCCCGCAGCGCCGAGCACGCCCGGCTGGCCGAGTCCACCGACCAGAACTCGCCGTGGCGCATGTGGGGCCCCTACCTCGCCGGCCGGCAGTGGGGCACCGTGCGCGAGGACTACTCCGCCTCCGGCGACGCCTGGGCCGGGTTCCCCTTCGACCACGCCGTCGCCCGCGCCTACCGCTGGGGCGAGGACGGCCTGGGCGGGTTCTGCGACCGGTACGGCTTCCTCAACTTCTCCGTCGCGCTGTGGAACGGCAAGGACCCGATCCTCAAGGAGCGGCTGTTCGGCCTGACCAACGGCGAGGGCAACCACGGCGAGGACGCCAAGGAGCACTGGTGGGCCGTCGACGGCACGCCCACCCACTCCTGGGTGCAGTGGCTCTACCGCTATCCGCACGCCGAGTACCCCTACGCGAAGCTGCGCGAGGAGAACGCCAAGCGCTCGCGGATGGAGCGGGAGTACGAGCTCGCCGACACCGGGGTGCTCGACGAGGACCGGTTCTTCGACGTCCTGGTCACCTACGCCAAGGCCGACCACGACGACATCTGCATCACCGTCTCCGCGACCAACCACGGGCCCGAGGCCGCGCCGCTGCACCTGCTGCCGCAGACCTGGTTCCGCAACACCTGGTCCTGGGGCGGGGACAAGCGGCAGGGGCACCTCACCCAGCTGCTCGCGCCCACCCTCACGGCGTCCGGGCTGGAGGCGGTCGAGGCCGAGCACGGGTTCCTCGGCCGGTACTGGCTGTGCGCCGAAGGCGCCCCGACCGTGCTGTGCTGCGACAACGAGACCGACAAGGTCACGCTGTTCGGCGCCGCCCGCAACGAGAGCAAGTACCCCAAGGACGGCGTCAACCGGCGCGTCGTGCACGGCGACAAGAGCGGGATCAACCCCGCCGACTCCGGCACCAAGGCCGCGTTCTGGTACCGCTGGGACGCCGTCGCCCCAGGCGAGACCGTCACCGTGAAGCTGCGGCTGACCACCGACGAGCCCTACGACGGCATGTTCGGGGAGTCCTTCGACGCGGTGAACGCTGAGCGCAAGGCTGAGGCCGACGCGTTCTACTCCACCGTCATCCACCCCGGCCTGTCCGCCGAGGACCGGCACGTCGCGCGCCGCGCCTACGCGGGCCTGCTGTGGACCAAGCAGCTGTACCGCTTCGACGTCTCCCAGTGGCTGGACGGCGACCCCGACGTCCCCGCGCCCGCCGACCGGGCGAAGAAGGGACGGCGGAACACCACCTGGCGGCACGTCGCGCTGGCCGACGTCATCTCGATGCCCGACGAGTGGGAGTACCCCTGGTTCGCCGCCTGGGACACCGCCTTCCACACCATCCCCCTGGCGCACGTCGACCCCGACTTCGCCAAGGAGCAGCTCGTGCTCATGTGCCGCGAGTGGGCGATGCACCCCAACGGCCAGCTGCCCGCCTACGAGTGGGCGTTCGGCGACGTCAACCCGCCGGTGCACGCGTGGGCGGCGTGGCACGTCTACCGGATCGACGGCTACCGCGACCGGGAGTTCCTGGTCCGGGTGTTCACCAAGCTGCTGCTCAACTTCTCCTGGTGGGTCAACCGCAAGGACGCCGACGGCTCCAACGTCTTCGAGGGCGGCTTCCTCGGGATGGACAACATCGCGCTGTTCGACCGGTCCGCGCCGCTGCCGCCCGGGTACCGGCTGGAGCAGTCGGACGCGACGAGCTGGATGGCGTTCTACTGCCAGCAGATGTTCAAGATCGCCCTGGAGCTGTCCCGCTACGACAAGGCCTGGGACGGGACGGCGACGAAGTTCCTCGAGCACTTCCTGTCGATCGCGCAGGCGATGAACTCCTTCGGCTCCAGCGAGGTGTCGCTGTGGGACGAGGAGGACGGCTTCTTCTACGACGTCCTGGTCGCCCCGGACGGCACCGCGCAGCCGATGCGGGTGCGCTCGATGGTGGGGCTGCTGCCGATCCTCGGCGTCACCGATGTGCCGCACTGGATCACCCAAGAGGTCCCCGACGTCACCGAGCGGCTGCGCTGGCTGCAGCGGCGGCGGCCGGAGCTGGTGTCGCCGCTGCGCAGCCGGTCGGCGCCCGAGGGCCGCAAGATGCTGCTGTCGCTGGTGGACCAGGAGCGGCTGCGCCGGATCCTGACCCGCATGTTCGACACGGAGGAGTTCCTGTCCCCGTACGGGATCCGGTCGCTGTCGAAGTCCACCGGTGAGGTGATCGCCAAGGTCGGCGGCCGGGACGCGCGGATCGAGTACGAGCCGGGGGAGTCGCGGACGGCGCTGTTCGGCGGCAACTCCAACTGGCGCGGGCCGGTCTGGTTCCCGGTGAACGTGCTGCTGGCCGACAAGCTGCGCACGCTGGGCCGGCACTACGGCGACTCGTTCACCATCGAGCTGCCGACCGGGTCGGGCAACCACTGCACCCTGGTGGACGCCGCGGACCTCATCGACAACGGGCTGACTGCGCTGTTCCGCCCGGTCGACGGCAAGCGGCCCGCCGACGGCGACCGCATCGAGTCCTCCGACAGCCCGCTGTGGCGCGAGCACCCGACGTTCAGCGAGTTCTTCGACGGCGACACCGGCGAGGGCCTCGGCGCCACCCACCAGACCGGCTGGACGGCGCTGGTCGCCCACCTGCTCAACCCTCGGCTGCCCCCCGACCCCCGCTGGTCCTGACCCGCCGCCGGGCCCACCGGCCCGCTCGCGCGAGGCAGGGGAAGCCCTGCACCCGGTGATCGGGCCCCTCACCGGGTGCAGGGGCTCCCCTGCCCGGTCTCGGTCGCCCATCCGGGTGGGCGGGGGCGGCGACCTGGTTCACCGGGCGTCCCGGTTCCGGTAACCAGAGGGGGTGCTCAACCAGGACGCCGATGTGCGGCGATCGCCCACCGGCCGCATCCCGCAGTGGGCGATGGACGAGGCGGTCGCGGGTCGTCGTCCGTCCGCCCCGCCCCGGGCCGTCGAGCAGCCGGTGCCCGGTGACCTGCTGCTGACGCGGCCTGGTGCAGCGGCCCGCGCGCGGGCGGACGAGCTCATGGCGGGCCGTCCCGTCCGCTCGGTGCTCGCCCGCCTGCTCGGGGTCCGGCGACCGGAGCACTCGTGGCAGGCGGGTGCGCGCGGCGAGGAACTGGTCGCCGGCCAGCTGGCTCGGCTCGGACCCTCGTGGACGGTGCTGCACAGCGTGCCGGTCGGCAGCCGCGGATCCGACATCGACCACGTCGTCCTCGGTCCGGCCGGCGTCTTCACCCTCAACAGCAAGCACCACCGCGATGCCCGGATCCGGGTCGACGGTGACCGCATCTGGGTGAACGGGCAGTACCAGCACCACGTCCGGAACAGCAGGCACGAAGCGATGCGGGCGGCCCGCCTGCTCTCGGCTGCGGTCGGCTTCCCGGTCCCCGTGCAGGGTGTCGTGGTGCCGGTGGGCGCGGCCGCGCTCGACGTCCGGCGTCAGCCCGCCGACGTCCAGGTGGTCAACCGGGCACGGGTCCGGCGATGGCTGGCCGGCCGGCCTCCGGTGTGGTCCGCCGAGCAGCTCGCCGCCGTGGTGCAGGCGGCTCGCCGTCCGGCGACCTGGCTGGGCTGACGCGGCCCGCCGGGGCAAGGGATCCCCTCCAGCACGGATCCGGCCCGTGCGTGGGGGAAGGGCTCCCTTGCCCCGGCGGGTGGAGGTAGCGGGCGGAGGCGGAGGGGTCAGCGGGTGTAGTGGCCGGCGCGGATGTCCTCGAGCAGGGTCGGGCCGGTGGGCGTCCAGCCGGTGAGCTCGCGGGTGCGGGCCGAGGAGGTGGGGCTGTCCAGGCCGAGCATCGGGCCCAGCCAGCCCAGCGCGTCCACGGCGTCGGCGGCGGGCACGGACTCCACCGGGACGCCGAGCTGCTCGCCCAGCGCCGCGGCGATGTCGCGGGTGGCCACGCCCTCCTCGGCCGCGGCGTGCAGCACCGACCCCGCCGGCACGGACTCCACGGCCAGCCGGAACAGCCGGGCGGCGTCGTCCCGGTGCACGGCGGGCCAGCGCGCCGCGCCGTCGTCGACGTAGCGGGAGGCGCCCCGCTCGCGGGCGGTGGCCGACAGCGTCGAGATGAACGCCCCGGGCGGGTCGCCGGCGCCGTGCACGGTGGGGGAGAGCCGGACGACGACGCTGCGCACGCCCCGGTCGGCCAGCGCCACGGTCGCCCGCGCGGTCTCCTGCCGGTGGTTGAGCAGGGCGGAGTCCAGGTCCTCGGCGACCAGGCCGTCCTCCTCGGTGGCCGGCCGGCCGGGGGAGACGCCGAGCAGCCCCGACGCGATGACCAGTGGCTTGCCGGTGCCGGCCAGGGCCTCGCCGAACGCGTCGACGACGGCCCGGTCGGCGAGCGCGGCCTCGGTCATCGCCCCGCTGAAGGCGAGGTCGTGGCGGAAGGCGAGGTGGACGACGCCGTCGGCGGCCCGGGCGCCCTGGCGCAGGGTGTCGAGGTCGTCGAGGGAGCCGCGCAGGACGTCGGCGCCGGCGTCGGTGAGCGCGGCGGCGGAGGCGTCGGAGCGGGCCAGGCCGGTGACCCGGTGCCCCGCGGACAGCAGCTCGGGGACGAGGGCGGAACCGATCCAGCCGGACGCGCCGGTGACGAGGACGTGCATGGGATGACCTCCGGACGAGTGATGGCAGCGACTGTCATCGACGCTAGCACTCCATGTCAGTCGCTGTCATCAGTAGTCTCGGGCGCATGGGTCGCTGGGAGCCGGACGCGCGCGGCCGCCTCCAGCAGGCGGCCATGGAGCTGTTCGTCGAGCACGGCTACGAGCGGACGACGACCGCCGACATCGCCGCCCGCGCCGGCCTCTCCGAGCGCACCTACTTCCGGCACTTCCCCGACAAGCGCGAGGTGCTCTTCGACGCCACCCACGCCCTCGACACCCTCGTGGTCGACGGCATCGCCGCCGCGCCCGCCGACGCCCCACCGCTGGACGTCCTCGCCGCCGGGCTGCGGGCCGGCGCGGGGATGCTCGACGGTCTCGGCGACCACGCCCGGGCACGGACGGCGGTCATCACCTCGCAGGGCGAGCTGCGCGAGCGGGAGCTGGCCAAGATGAGCGGTCTGGTCACCGCGTCGGCCGCCGCGCTGGTCGAGCGCGGGGTCGCCGAGGCGCCGGCGCTGCTGGCCGCCGAGGCCGGGGTGGCCGCGTTCCGGGTGGCCTTCGAGCGCTGGGTCGCGACCCCGGGCGGCCCGCCGCTGCCCGACGTCGTCGACACCGTCCTCGCCGAGCTCCGCCGCGTCGTCGCCCCCGCCTGACCCCCGCCGGGTCAGGCCCTACAGGTAGCCGCCCGGGGTGTCGTGGTCGGTGACCCCCAGGGTGCGCTGCTCGCGGACGGCGTAGAGCTCGGCCAGCGTCGCCTCCCGGCCGGGCGGGGTGGTGTCCGGGCCGAGCCAGGCCGCCGCCTCCCGGGCCGACAGCGGCAGGAACTCGGTGCGGTCCAGGCAGCGGCCCGGACGGGTGATCGCCGGGTGCAGCCGGCCGACCTCCTCGTTGGTGGTCAGCAGGACGACGACCTGCAGCCCGTGGCCGAGGATGCCGTCGCAGAGGTTCAGCAGCCGGCCCAGCGACGCGCCCGCCCGCTGCTTGGCGTCGGCGTGCAGGTACTCGTCGCAGTCCTCGGCCACCACCAGCCGCCACGGGTGGTCCAGCTCCTCCTCGTCGCCGCCGTCCACCCCGGCGACCTCCAGCAGGTAACCCGGGTCGGCGAACAGCTTCTCCGGGTCGGCCACGTAGTGCGTCTCGCACCACGGCGACCAGGCCTGGCTCAGCGCGCGCACCGCCGTGGTCTTCCCCGTCCCGGGCCGGCCGTGCCAGAGCACCAGCCGTCCCGCCCGGGTGGACAGGTCGGAGGTGCCCAGCAGCGTGCCCAGGGACGCCGCGGTGGTGCCGGCGTAGTTGCCCCGCACCTCGGCCCAGTCCGGCGCCTCGACCGAGCGGGTCGACATCTCGGCGTAGTTCCCGCGGTGCGCCCACAGCCGCATGCGGACCTGGTCGGCCGGGTGGTCGAGGGAGTCCCGCACCCCCTGCAGCGTCGCCTCGAGGAGGGCGGTGACCTCGCCGAGGTCCGCGCCCGCCACCTCGACCGTGGTCAGCTGCCGGCGTGCGGACAGCAGCAGGACGCTGCGGTCCACCTCGACCACGAGCGTCCGCGTGCCGTCGTCGACCGAGTCCAGCAGCACGCGGCCGTCGGCGGGCACCAGGCCCTCGGTCGAGCCGAGGACGCCGGGCTGCTCGCCGGTGCGGTGGTAGGGCCGGTCACCCCCGGCCAGGGCCCGCAGGACGTGCGCCGACCCCAGCTGGTCGACGGTGGTCAGCTCGACGGTCCCCGGGCGGTCGGCGGCGAGCGGGGCGGTCAGCAGGTCCTGGAGCACGTCGACCATGGTGGGTCACCGGGTCCAGGGGTTTGCCGGCCCGCGGCGCCCGGCCCCCCGGGGTCAGCCCACGGCGTAGAGCTGCAGCAGGCGCTGCGCCTCGGTGCCGGCGGCGCGGGCGCCGGCGGCGGTCCAGCGGCGGGTGTCGGCGAGGTCGGGGTCGGCCTGCAGCAGCCGGCGCACCTCGGCGGTGAACACCCGGTTCAGGTGGGTCGCCACGTTGACCTTCACGATGCCGGCCCGCACCGCGGCCACCAGCCCGTCGTCGGGCACCCCGGACGACCCGTGCAGCACCAACGGCACCGGCACGGCGTCCGCCAGCCGGGCCACCAGCTCGACGTCCAGCCGGGCACCGCGGTCGGCCATCGCGTGCGACGAGCCGACCGCCACCGCCAGCAGGTCGACGCCGGTCGCGGCGACGAACGCGGCGGCCTCGCCCGGGTCGGTGCGGGCCGTCGGGGCGTGCGCGCCGTCCTTGCCGCCGACCTCGCCGAGCTCGGCCTCGACGTCCACCCCGGCCGCGCGGCAGGTCGCGACCACGGTGGCCGTGGTGGCCACGTTGTCCGCGTAGGGCAGCGTCGAGCCGTCGTACATCACCGAGCTGAACCCGAGGCCCACGGCGGCGTGCACCAGGTCGAGGTCCTCGGCGTGGTCCAGGTGCACCGCGACCGGCACGTCGGAGGCCCGGGCGAGCGCCAGCACGCCGGCGGCGTAGGGCTCGAGCCCGCCGTGGTGGCGGACCGCGTTCTCCGACAGCTGCAGCACGACGCCCACCCCGGCGTCGCGTGCGGCGGCCTCGTAGGCACGGGCCTGCTCGAGGTGGACGACGTTGAACGCGCCGAGCCCCCGCCCGTGACGTCGGGCGTCACGGGCGAGGGCGGCGGTGGAGACCTGCGGCACGGATCAGACCCGGGCGCCGGGTGCGACGCCCTGCTCCTGGACGACAGCGCCCTCGGAGACGGACTCGCCGCGCTTCTCGTCGCTGTAGACCATCAGCGTGGAGCCGACCAGCGCCAGCACGATGCCGATCGCGGCGGGGACCGACGGCAGGGTCTGGTAGAAGGCCAGCGACAGCAGGATGGTCAGCACCGGGGCCAGCGCGTTCGTCGTCGGCGCGACGATCGAGGCCTTGCCGCGGGACAGCGCCATGACCAGGAACAGCGCCCCGACGGCGTTGAGCAGCTGGGTGCCGGCGGCCAGGGTCGGGGCCTGCCACGGGGCGCCCGAGGGCAGCCCGCCCATCATCACCAGCGCGACCGGCACGAGCACCAGCCCGCTGATGGTCATCCAGCCGAAGGTGGTGCCGTCGTTGACGCCGACGGTCGCCGCCTTGCGCATGAAGAAGGCCTGCACGCCCCAGGCGACGCAGATCAGGATCGCCAGCAGCAGCCACGGACCGGTGCCCTCGGTGCCGTCGGAGCTGGAGATGCTGAACATGACCACGGCGACCAGGGCCAGCACGACGCCGACGACCGCGAGGCGGCTCAGCCGCTCGCGCAGCAGGACGACGGCCAGCAGCACGGTGATCGCCGGCGAGAGCGCGATCAGCGGGAAGATCAGGTACGCCGGGCCCATGGTCAGCGCCTTGAACAGCAGCAGCTGCCCGCCGGCGCCGGTGAGGCCGATGGCCAGGCCGTAGCCCGCGGCGACCGGCCGCTTGTCCCAGGTGCTGCCGCGCAGCGCGAAGAACGCCGGGATGAGCATGGTGAACGCCCAGATGACGTAGACCATCTCGTCGGGGTAGCCGTAGGTCGCGGTGGGCAGCCCGGAGAACGCGCCCCACACCCCCCAGGACAGGACGAGCAGCAGGGCGTAGGTGATCCAGCTCCGGCTCACGCCGGCTCCGGCCGTGGTGGACGACATCGGTGTCTCCTCAGGCAACTGCGGTGGTGGGGTGGGTGGACAGCCGCGACACGGCGTCCGGGTCGACCGGGTGGCCGGCCAACCGGGCGGCGTGCAGCGCAGCGCCGAGATCGGGGGCGAGCAGCGGACGGCGCAGCTCGATCGGGTCGCCGAGGTCGGCCAACCGCCGCGAGAAGGCGGTGAGCAGCAGCTCGGCGTTCAGCGCCCCGCCGGAGTAGGAGACCGGCATCGGTTCGTCGGCGGGCCAGCCCAGCCGGAACCGGGTCGCCGACACCAGCAGCGCGAGCTCGGCACCGGCCTGCTCGACGATGCCGAGGCAGACCCGGTCGCCGGCGTCGGCCGCGGCGACCACCGGCCGGCACAGCGCGGCGATCTTGCCGCGGTCGCCGTGCCACCGGTTGAGGACGACGTCGACCAGGTCCAGGTCGGCGGTCAGCCCCAGGTGCTCGCGCAGCTGGTCCAGCAGCGGACCCGGCTCGGTGCGGCCGTCCGCCATCCGGGAGAAGGCGGCCAGGCCCTCGCGGGCGATCCAGTACGCGGAGCCCTCGTCGCCGAACAGCTCGCCCCACCCGCCGACCCGGGCGCCGCGGCCGAGCCGCTCGCCGTAGGTCATCGACCCGGTGCCGCTGATGACGTTGACGCCGTCGACCGCGCCCAGCGAACCCGCCCAGCCGGCGACCATGTCGTTGTCGCAGCGGTACCGGTCGTGCCCGAGGACGACGGCCGGCGCGGCGTCCAGCGCGGGCACGTCGCCGCTGGCCTCGCCGTAGCCGGGCATCCCGAAGAAGGCGAACTCGACGTCGACCGGGGTGGCCCCGGCGTCGGCGCACACCTGCGCGACGGCGGGGATCAGCACCTCGCCGACCAGCGCCAGGCCGGTCGCGAAGTAGTAGATGGACGGCGCGGTGCGGCGGGCCAGGACCTGTCCGGTCCCGTCCACCAGGCACAGGGCGGTCTTGGTACCGCCTCCGTCGACACCGAGGAACACGGTGCCTCCTCTCCGGCGACGTCGTCGTCGCCCGTGGGTGGGGCTGGGGTCAGTCGGCGAGCGGGTGCACGGTCACGCCCTGCACGACGCGGTTGACCTCGCCGTCGGGGAAGGGGTTGTCCGGCGTCCGGCCCTCGGCCAGCGAGCAGGCCAGCCCGATCAGCTGGGGCACGGGGGCAGCGGCCACGGCCAGCAGGACGTCGCCGAGGTCGGTCACCCCGGGGACGGCGAACCGCGGCCCCGGCGTCGTGGGGTCGGGGACGTCGTCGCCGTCCACCACGTGCACCTGGCCGGCGCCCAGCTGCGCCCGCAGCTCGCGGACCAGGTCGAGGTCGTAGGCGCGGGTGTGCCGGTCGGTGGACAGGAAGACCACCACGACGGTGCGGGCGTCGAGCACCGCCTTGGGGCCGTGCCGGAAGCCCAGCGGGCTGTCCGAGGTCACGGTGATCGCGCCGGTGGTCAGCTCCAGCAGCTTGAGGGCGGACTCCTCGGCCAGGCCCTTCAGCGAGCCGCTGCCCAGGTAGACCACCGAGCGCGGGCCGGTCGCGGCCAGTGCGTCGGCGACCGGTCCGGCCTGCGCCACCACCTGCCGGCCGGCGGACACGAGGCGGTCCACGCCGTCCCCGGGCAGGTCGCCGGCCAGCGCCAGCCAGGTGCCCAGCACCATGCAGGTGAAGCTGGAGGTCATCGCGAAGCCGCGGTCGTTGGACGCGGCCGGCATGCCCAGCACCAGCGAGCGGACCGCGGCGGCGTGGTCGCGAGCCAGCCGGCCCTCGGCGTTGCAGGTGACGACCAGGTGGTGCACCTCGGTGAGGCACTGGTCGGCCAGCTGCGTGGCGGCGACGGATTCCGGGCTGTCGCCCGAGCGCGCGAAGGACACCAGCAGGGTCGGGACGTCGGCGGCGAAGCACTCGCGCGGCGCCGACACGATGTCGGTGGTGGCGACCGCCTCGACGACCCGGTGCAGGCGGCGGGACAGCGCGGGGGCGACGACCTGGCCGGCAAAGGCCGAGGTGCCCGCACCGGTGAGCACGATGCGCAGGTCGGGGCGGGCCAGCAGGGGGCGGAGGAAGGCGTCGAGCTCGGCGCGGCGGTCGGCCACGATGCCGGCCACGGCGGCCCACAGCTCGGGCTGCTGCGCAATCTCGCGGGCGGTGGCGCCGGCGCCGGCCGACTCCAGGTCGGGCAGGGTGTCGAGCACGGTGGTCATCGGGTCTCCTCGATGTCGGCGGAGTTCTCGGTGGTGCGGGTGCGGCAGGCGACGGCGTAGCCGCGGAGCACGTCCTGCACGGCGTCCACGACCAGGGCGGCGGGGTCGGCCGACAGCCGGCCGGCGCGTACGCGGGCGTGCTGCACGGGCAGGTGGGCCGACAGCAGGGGGAGCGGGACCGTGCGCTCGCGCAGGTTGGTCATCAGCTGCTCGGTCGCGGCCTCGACGCGGGGGTCGGGCCAGTAGTAGCGGGCGCGGTCGCTGTAGGAGTAGCGGCGGGCCAGGTGCTGGGCGGCCTCGTCGCCGTCGTAGTAGCCGCGCCAGTGGCCGGGCGCCTCGAGCATCACCTGCTCGAGGACGTCGGGGAGGCGGGCCTGGTCGGCGGCGGGCACCAGCTCGCGCTCCACCTCGCTGAGCGCGAAGAGCGCCTCGCGCATCGCGAACGTCAACCACGGGCCGACCTTGAGCACGGCCCAGTGGTCGGCGACGAGCGCGCCCAGCGCCTCGACGGTCTGGTAGTCGGTGGAGTGCGCCTCGAAGACCATGGCCGGCTCGTCGGCGAGCACCTCGCGCAGCGCCGCCGTCCGGTCGCTGCGGTAGTCCACGACCTGCAGGGCGTCGAACTCCACGCCCGGCTGCACGACCAGCGCCATGACCTGCGGCCAGACGTGGTCCAGGCCGCGGGCGGCGAACGCGGCGCGGTGCGCGGCGAGGGTGGCCCGGGCGGCGTCGGCGTCGGTGGGCCGGAGGTCGTGCAGCTCGTGGTCGGCCCCGCCCGGCACCGGGACCTCGGTGCCGACGACGTAGCGCAGCGCGCCCGCCGCGCCCACCTCGGCGGCGGTGGCCTCGGCGACCGCGAGCAGGTCGGCGGCCCGCTCGGACACCAGCTCGTCGGTCAGGGGCGAGGGGTCCCCGGCGCACGGGTAGGAGCAGTCCAGGTGGATCTTGGTGAAGCCGGCCCGGACGTAGGCGGCGACCAGGTCGCGGGCCTGCGCCATGGCGTCGGCCGGGGCCGACGAGCGCCAACGGTTGGTGCCGAGGTGGTCACCGCCCAGCAGCACCCGGGTGCGGGGCAGGCCGCAGGTGTCGGCGAGGTCGAGGACGGCGTCGCGGAAGTCGGCCGGCCGCATGCCGGTGTATCCGCCGTGCTGGTCGACCTGGTTCGAGGTGGCCTCGACCAGCACGACGGTGTCGTCCTCGACGGCCTGCCGCAGCGCGGCCTCGAGCACCCACGGGTGGGAGGAGCAGACGGAGGTGATGCCGCGGACGTCCCCGCCGTGCTGTGCGCGCACGAGGTCGTCGAGGACGGCGGCCGTGGTGGGGGACGTGGTGTCGATCACGGAGCCGACGCTAGGGCGGATGCACTGGACTCATCCTGGCCCAACTGGTATGAAACTGGTATGGACCGTGCAGCCGGGGCCGACCTGATCCGTCGCGGTCGCACGCTGCCGCAGCAGACCGCGGACCGGCTGTGGTCCGACCTGGTCGCCGGTCGGGCCAGGTCAGGCGACCGGCTGCCCAGTGAGCGCGTGCTCGCCGACCGCTACCGGGTCAGCCGGGTGACGGTGCGCAGCGCCCTGGCCGGGCTCGCCGAGCGTGGTCTGCTGTCGGTCACCCCGGCCCGCGGCTGGCAGGTCGAGGTCGACACCGGACCGGTCGGGGAGGACGTCGGCCACACCGTGCAGGGGTTCGCCGACTACGCCGCCGAGCGCGGCCTGACCGCCCGCAGCGCCGTGCTGCGCCAGGTCACCCGGGCGGCCACCGTGGCCGAGGCGGACCGGCTGCAGATCGCACCGGGCGCGCCGCTGTTCGAGATGCGCCGGCTGCGCTTCCTGGACGACGTGGTGGTGGCCGTGGAGCACAACCGGCTGCCGCTGGCCCTGTGCCCGGCGCTGGCGACCACCGACTTCCACGCCGCGTCGCTGTACGCCGTCCTGCGCGACAACGACCCGCCCCAGCTGCCCCGGGTGGCCGACTACTCGGTCGAGGCGCGCTACGCCACCGACGAGGAGCGGGCGCTGCTGGAGATCGAGGGCGAGGTCCCGATGCTGGTGGCCGACCAGCTGACCTACAACCAGCAGGGCCGGGCGCTGGAGTGGACCACCCAGGTCTTCCGCGGTGACCGCTACCGCTTCCGTGCCTCCATCACCGACTGACCCCGCCCGGGGCGCGAGCGGGAGGCGGCCGCGGCTGCCCGGGCGTCGACTGTGCAGCTGCGGCCCTGCGGATACGCCGTCGACGGCGCTCGCTGCACACTCGACAGCCGTTGGACGCCGCGAGCGCACTGCTGTGGTGGTCAACGGATCCCGATGACCACCACAGTCGTGCAGTCGATGCCGTCAGGGCGATCAGGTGCCGGGAGCCGGGGCGGACGGCGGAGGACCCTCCGCCGCGTGGTCGATCAGTGCGTGGTCGCGGGGATCCTCGCCTTGGCCGGCACGGCGCCGTCGGCAACTCCGGTCGCACACGGCGCGCCGGTGGGCTCGCTGACCTGATGGGCCCCGAGCCCTCTGCCACCGGCCGCTCGATGCGCGAGGACCCCGCACGCGGAGGCGTACGGGGTCCTCGACGAGGCGCCGGAGGTCCGGTGCGGGAACGTCGCGGGCCCCGCGGGGGTTCACCGGGGCGTGCCCACCGCTGACGTGCCCCTGCAGAAGCTCGGCTTCCTCACCATCGGCGTCTTCGACGGCGCCGACCCACGACCGGGGATGGAGGCGCTGCTGACCCAGATCCAGCTCGGCGAGGAGCTCGGGTTCGACTCCGCCTGGCTGCGCCACCGGCACCTGCAGTACGGCGTCTCGAGCCCCGTCGCGATCATGGCGGCGGCGTCCCAGCGCACCTCGCGCATCGAGCTGGGGACGGCGGTGACCCCGCTGGCGTGGGAGAACCCGGTGCGGCTGGCCGAGGACCTGGCCACGGTCGACCTGCTGTCGGGCGGGCGGATCAACCCGGGCATCAGCGTCGGGCAGCCCATGCGGTGGGATGACGTCAAGGACCTGCTGTACCCCGACACCGCCGACGTCGAGGACTTCACCTACGAGCGGGTGCACCGCTTCCTGCGCGCGGTCGGCGGCGAGTCCGTGGCCACCGCCGGCACCCACGGCATCGAGGTCTTCTCCGACCGGGTGCAGCCGCACAGCCCCGGCCTGCGCGACCGGGTCTGGTACGGCGCCGGCAGCCTGCGCTCGGCCGCCTGGGCCGCCGAGCAGGGCCTGAACCTGCTCACCTCCAGCGTGGTCACCGGCGCCGACCGCGCCGACTTCGCCGCCGTCCAGGGCGAGCAGATCGCCGCCTACTGCGAGGCCAACCCCGGCGGCCGGGTGTCCCAGGGCCTGGTGGTCATCCCGACCGACACCGCCACGCCCGCGCAGCGGGAGAAGTACGAGGCCTACGCCGCCGCCCGGCTGCCGCGCACCCGGGAGCCGCAGGGCCCGGGCAAGCTGCTGTTCGCCCCGGACGTCGTGGGCACGTCGGAGCAGATCGCCGAGCAGCTGCACGCCCACGCCGGCTTCCGGCAGGTCATTGAGGTCGCCTTCGCGCTGCCGTTCAGCTTCGAGCACGAGGACTACGTGCAGATCCTCACCGACATGGCTACCCGGTTGGGCCCGGCACTGGGCTGGGCCCCCAGCCCCTGATCGGTGTCCGCACTGCCGATGAGGACCAGGAACGGTAATCGGCAGTTCAGGAACCGGGGTGCGTGGTGGGCCGTAGTGGTCGGGTCGTGGTCGTGCTGGTCGTCCTCGCAGCCGCGTGGGGGCTCGTCCCGGGCTCGGCTTCGGCCGCCCCCGTCGGGGTACCGGTGGCCGCCGCGCCGGGTCCGGTCGAGGCGTGGGGCGAGTCTTCCGCGGGCCAGGCGTCGCCGCCGAGCCTGACCGACGCCGTCGCCGTGGCAGGCGGTGGCGCGCACTCGTTGGCGTTGCGCTCCGACGGCACGGTGGTCGCCTGGGGCAACGACGGGTCGGGTCAGTCGACGGTTCCGGCGTCGGCGGTCGGGGTCGTCGCGATCGCGGCCGGTGGCAGCCACTCGATGGCGTTGCGCTCCGACGGCACGGTCATCGCGTGGGGCTGGAACTCGGCGGGCCAGTCGACCGTCCCGTCGTCCCTGTCCGGGGTGACGGCCATCGCGGCCGGTGTCGACCACTCCTTGGCACTGCGGTCCGACGGCACCGTGGTGGCGTGGGGCGACAACACCTACGGTCAGACGGCGGTCCCGCCGTCCCTGGCCGGGGTGACCGCGATCTCGGCCGGCTTCCGCTGGTCGATGGCCCTCCGCGATGACGGTTCGGTCGTGGCCTGGGGCGACAACACCTACGGTCAGACAGCGGTCCCGTCGTCGCTGCAGCCCGCGGTCGCCATCTCTGCCGGGTACGTCGAGGGGCTGGCCCTCCACGCCGACGGCACGGTGAGCGCCTGGGGGTGGGACGGGACCGGGGTGGTCACCGGGGCCGCCGTGCTGACCGACGTCGAGGCAGTGGCGGCCGGCAACTCCTTCGCCGTGGCGCTCCACCTGGACGGCACGCTGACGGCCTGGGGACGCGACAACGCCGGCGAGGTCAGTGACGCGGCCGGCCGCAGCGGCATCTCGGCTCTCGGGGCCGGCAGCGACCACGCCGTGGCCGTACGGGGGCGACGAGCGCCCGTGGTGAGCACCCCCGGCCCGGTACCCGCCGGCACGGCAGGCGCCCCCTACGCCGGTTACCAGCTGATCGCCACCGGGTACCCCGACCCCACCTTCACCGTGACCTCGGGCAGCCTGCCGGTCGGTCTCGTCCTCGGCTCCGACGGTCGGCTGAGCGGCACCCCGACTGCGGCGGGCACCTCCGCCTTCACCGTCACGGCCACCAACTCCGAGGGATCCAGCAGCACCGCTGCGCTCTCCCTGGTCATCGCCCCGGCGGCCGGTCCACCCGTCGTCGGGACGGTGCCCCCCGCCCCCGGTGGTGCCACCGGACCACGGACCCCGAGCCCCGCACTCGCAGTGACCGGGACGCCCTCGGGCCTGCTCGCCGGCACCGGAGGCGCTCTGGTCGCCCTGGGCGCCGGGTGCCTGGTCGCCGCCGGGCGTCGGCGGCGCACCGGGTGACCACTCGGGCGCGGTCCCGCACCGCGGGCTCAGGGACAGCACAGCCTTAACCTGGCCTTGAGCCCGCCGACCGGAGAGTGACCCGCATGCGAACCACACCTCTCCTCGCCACCGCCTGGGCCGGCGCCGCCACCGCCGCCGTCGGCCTCGGGTTCTTCGCCGTCGGCCTGCTCGACGCCGACCCGGTGCCGGCCTCGGCCGCCACCGCCCTGCCCACCGCCGCGGTCACGCCGTCGACGAGCAGCCCCTCGACGACGTCCTCCTCGCCGCAGGTCACGCCGCCGGCCGCCCTCACCGGCCAGTACGTCACCGACGGCGGCACGGTCTACGGCTCCTGCGTCGGCGGCGAGCTGCAGCTGGGCAGCGCGCCGGCCCCCGGCTGGGAGGTCGACGACTCCTCGACCGCCGGGGCGGTGGAACTGAAGGGCGGGGACCGCCGGATCCACGTCACCGCCACCTGCGGCCCCGGCGGCCCGGTCTTCTCCGTCGCCGAGGGCGGGGACGACGACGGCAGCGACGACCGCGGCGGGGACGACGACCGGCCGGCCGTGACCCCCGCGCCGTCCACCCGGCCCGCCCCGACCACCGCCACGACCACCGCGGAGGTGACCCCGGACGACCACGGCGGCCGCGGCTCCGACGACTCCGGGTCCGACGACTCCAGCGGCCGCGGATCGGGTGGGCACGGTTCGGACGACTCCGGGTCCGACGACTCCGGCTCGGGCGGGCACGGGTCCGATGACTGAGCGGACCGCGACCCGGCCGGGCACCGCCACGCCGCTGCTCGCGCTGCGGGTCGCCGCTGCCGCGACCGTGCTGGTGCTGGCCTGGCAGTTCGTCACCGCCGGCCAGCTGCTCGGCGGGGCTGCCTCCGACGACCTGCACGCCGTGGGCGCGATCGCGCTGCACGTCGTCGCCCTCGCCGCCGCGGCCGCCGCCCTCTGGCTGCGGCAGCGGACCGCGGGCCCGCTGTGGCCCTCGGTGGTGGCGGTCGCCGTCTTCGCGGCGAGCTTCGTGCAGGCCGCGCTGGGCAGCTCGCACCAGATGGCCGCGCACGTCCCCGGCGCGCTGGTCCTCACGGTCGGGTCGGTCTGGGTGCTCGCCTGGTCGCTGTCGCGCCACCCCGTCGGGTGAGCCACGTCGACGTCCGGAACGGCTAGCGTCCTCCGGTGGCCTCCCTGTTCGTGATCGAGGACGACGAGCGCATCCGCGGCGCGGTCATCCGGGCGCTGCGCGACCGCGGGCACGTCGTGGAGTCCACCGGCACCGCGCTCGCCGGCCTGCAGCAGGTGCTCGAGCGGCGTCCGGACCTGGTGCTGCTCGACCTCGGCCTGCCCGACCTGGACGGGGTCGAGCTGCTGCGGATGCTGCGCGCGGTGTCGGCCGTCCCGGTCATCGTCACCACTGCCCGCGACGAGGACGCCAGCGTCGTCGGGGCCCTGGACGCCGGCGCCGACGACTACGTGGTCAAGCCCTTCCAGGCCGGCCAGCTCGACGCCCGCATCCGCGCCGTCCTCCGCCGGGTCGGGGGACCCGACGCCGACGGCGGACCCGTGGTGGTGGGTGACCTGTCGGTCGACGTGCGCACCCACCGGGTCACCCTCGCCGGCGCCGACGTGCCGCTGAGCCCCAAGGAGTTCGAGCTGCTGGCCTACCTGGCCGCGCGCGCCGGCACGGTGGTCAGCAAGCGGGAGCTGCTCGCCGAGGTGTGGCAGCTGCCCTACGGCGGGTCGGACAAGACCGTCGACGTCCACCTCTCCTGGCTGCGCCGCAAGCTCGGCGAGAGCGCCGGGGAGCCGCGGCTGCTGCACACCGTCCGCGGGGTCGGCGTCCGGCTGGCCGGACCGGCCGCGTGAGGCGCCGGATCACCCTGCTGGTCGCGGCCACCACCTCGGTCGTGCTGCTGGCCTTCCTGCTCCCGGCGGCCGCGCTGGTGTCCCGGGTCGCCGAGGCCCGCGCCCTGGACGCCGCGCGCCAGCAGGTGCAGACCCTGCTCCCGGCGGTCGCCCTGGCCCCCGCGGCCGACGGCGTCCGCACCGCCGTCGACACCGCCCTGGCCGCCGGCCGCCCGGCCGCCGTCGTCTGGCCCGACGGCACCGTCGTCGGCGACCCCGCCGCGGTGCTGCCGGCGGCGGTCCCGACCACCGCGGCCACCGTGGACGTCGCCGGCGGCACCGTCGTGGTGCAGCCCGTCGCCCGGGACGGCGGGACGGCGGTGGTCACCGTGCTGGTGCCCGACGACGTCGCCGACGCAGGCGTCCTGCGCACCTGGCTGGTGCTCGGCGGGCTGGGCGCGGTGCTGTTCACCCTCGCGCTGCTGGTCGCCGACCGGCTGGCCCGCTCGCTGACCCGCCCGGTGAGCGAGCTCGCCGCCACCGCCGACCGGCTGGGCCGCGGGGAGCTCGACGCCCGGGTCGAGCCCGCCGGGCCCGACGACATCCGCGCGGTCGGGACGGCGGTCAACCGGCTGGCCGGCCGGATCGGCGAGCTGCTCACCGCCGAGCGGGAGAACGCCGCCGACCTGGCCCACCGGCTGCGCACCCCGCTCACCGCGCTGCGCCTGGACGTCGACGCGCTACCCACCGGGCCCGGCCGCGACCGGCTGGTGGACGACGTCGACGAGCTGTCCCGCACCGTCGACGCGGTCATCTCCGACGCCCGCCGGCCCGTGCGCGAGGGCCTGCAGGCGCGGTGCGACGCCGTCGCCGTGGTGGCCGAGCGGGTCGCGTTCTGGTCGGCGCTGGCCGAGGACGAGGAGCGCGGGATGGACGTCGACCTCGCCACCGCCCCGCTGCCGGTGCGGCTGCCGGCCGCCGACCTGGCCGCCGCGGTCGACGCGCTGCTGGGCAACGTCTTCGCGCACACCCCGCCGGGCACGCCCTTCGCGGTGACCGTCGGTCCCCGGCCGGGCGGCGGTGCCCGGCTCGCCGTCGCCGACCGCGGACCCGGGGTGCACGCCACCGCAGCACTCCAGCGCGGCGTCTCCGGACGCGGCTCGACGGGGCTCGGGCTGGACATCGCCCGCCGCACCGCCGAGGCCTCCGGCGGCTCGGCGACCGTCGACGGCGACGACGGCACGGTGGTCGTGCTGGAGCTGGGCCCGCCGGCCTGATCAGCGGACGACGGCCGCGGCCACCCCGGGGAAGGCCGTGGCCAGGGCGCCCCCGGCCAGCACGCACCCGGTCAGCGCTACGGCCGCCCACCGGCGGGGCGCCCGGGCCGGCACCGGCAGCCGGCGGGTGGCGTCGTCGCCGTCCCCCGGGACCAGCGCCCCGACCGGGAGGGCGGTCGGCGCCGGCCCGGCGAGCAGCGCGGCCAGGGCCGCCCCGTCGGCGGGCCGCCGGGCCGGGTCGGGATGCACCGCGGCGAGCAGCGCCGCATGCAGGGCCGGGGGCAGCGCGGCCGGCAGGGCCGGCAGCCCGTCGGCGGGCCGCACCCCGGTCAGCAGCTGGTGGCCCAGGACACCGACCGCCCAGACGTCGTCGGCCGGGGTCGCCGGGGCGCCGCGCAGCCGCTCGGGCGACAGGTACTCCCGGGTGCCGAGCACCTGGTCGGCGGGCAGGCCGTCGACGCCGCCCGCGCCGAGCGAGATGCCGAAGTCGATCAGCCGGGCGCGCCCGCCGTCGTCGAGCAGCACGTTGCCCGGCTTGACGTCGCGGTGCACGACGCCGGCGCGGTGCGCGGCGGCCAACGCCGCGGCGACCTGGCCGAGCAGGGCCGCGGCCTCGGCGGGCGGGAGGACCGGGCGGCGGCGCAGCAGCTGGGCCAGGGAGCCTGCGGCCAGCTCGAGCACCAGGAAGTGCCAGCCGCGGTCGGCGCCGGCGTCGAGCACCGGCAGCACGCCGGGGTGGCGCACCGCGGCGTGCCGGCGTCCCTCGTCCCGGAACCGCTCGACCGCCGCGGCCGGGCTGCCCGGGGGGAGCAGCTTCACCGCGACCGGGCGGTCGAGTACCCGGTCGTGCCCGCGGTGCACCACAGCCATGCCGCCGGCGCCCAACAGGCCGCCCAGGTCGTAGCGGCCGGCGAGCAGGGGAGGGGGAGGAGCCACCTCGGCACCCTCGCCCGGGCCGGGTGAAGACCGGGCAAAGGCCGGGTCAAGATGGCTCCGTGCCACGACGCAGCGCCGGGATCCTGCTCTACCGCCGCACCCCCGAGCTGCAGGTGCTGCTCGGCCACATGGGCGGCCCGTTCTGGGCGCACAAGGACGAGCACGCCTGGTCGATCCCCAAGGGCGAGCACGACGAGGACGAGGACGCCGAGGCCGCCGCCCGCCGTGAGTTCACCGAGGAGACCGGCCACCCCGCGCCGGGGCACCTGCAGCCCCTCGGCGTCGTGCGCGGCTCGAAGGTGCTCACGGTGTGGGCGGCCGAGGGCGACCTGGACGCCGACGCGGTCGTCAGCAACACCTTCGAGCTGGAGTGGCCGCCCCGCTCGGGCCGGCTGCAGACCTTCCCCGAGCTCGACCGCGCCGCCTGGCTCGACCTCGACACCGCCGCGACCAAGCTGGTCAAGGGTCAGCTGCCGTTCCTGGACCGGCTGGTCGAGCTGCTCGGCTGACCCTGCTCCCGGGCTCGTGCCCTGCCCACCCGGTGTGGGCAGGGCACGAGCCCGGGAGGGGGAGCCCGCCGGGCGTGACCCGGACCGGGCCGGCTCGTCGGTGTGGGTGACCGTCACGGACAACCGACACCGGAGTCGCCTGATGTTCCGTCGTCCTGCCCAGGGCACCCGGGGCGTGGGTCCGCAGTGCGCGCCGAGCAGGCAGTTCGTCGCCGGTGCGGAGTACGAGGCGGGGGGCCGACGAGGTCGTGGCGCTGGGCCAGGCGCAGCAGCTGCACAGCACCTGGTGCACGGCCGGGGTCACCACCCGGCTCGACGTGCTGCCCGCCGAGCGTGGGGCCGTGTCGATGAGTCCCGGGCCCGACGGCGGTCCTCCTGGCATGGACCTCACCCCGATCGTCGCGCTCCTCGACGACCACGTCGCGCAGGGCCGCTACCCGGGCGCCGTCGTCGCCGTCCGGCACGCCGGGAGGACGACGGTGCACGCCACGGGCACCCTCGCCGTCGGGGGCACCGACCCGGTGCTGCCGGGGACGCCGTTCCGGGTCGCGTCGCTGACCAAGCCGTTCGGCGGGGTGCTGGCCCTGTCGCTGGTGGCCGACGGCACGCTCGACCTGCACGACGAGGCCGCCCGCTGGCTGCCCGAGCTGGCGGCGCCCCGGGTGCTGCGGCGCCCGGGCGCCGAGCTGGCCGACACCGTGGCCGCCAAGGCGCCGATCACCGTGCGGGACCTGCTGCAGATGACCTGCGGCGCCGGGCTGCTGATGGACGAGTCGCCGCTCGCGCACGCGATGTGGGTCGGGGGCGTGAGCCCGGGCCCGCTGCCGCCCGCCCGCGACCCCGACAGCTGGGTCGCCCGCCTGGCGGAGCTCCCGCTGGCCGACCAGCCCGGGCAGGGCTGGCGGTACCACACCGGCAGCGACCTGCTCGGCGTCCTGCTCGCCCGCGCCACCGGCCGCCCGCTGGCCGAGCTGCTGGCCGAGCGGGTCACCCGGCCCCTCGGGCTGACCGGCACCGCGTTCTGGACCGACCGCCCGCTGCCGGTGCAGTACGCCCCCGGGGACGCCGGCCTGGCGGTGCTCGACCCGGCCGACGGCGTCTGGTCCGCACCGCCCGTCTTCGCCTCCCTCGGCGGTGGGCTGGTGTCGACCGCGGCGGACGTGTGCGCCTTCCTCGGCGCGGTCGCCGACGACGCGCTGCCCGGCGGGGTGCGGGCCGCCGACGTGCTGCGCGACGGGCTCACCGACGTCCAGCGCGCCGCCGCGCAGACCTTCCTCGGCCCCGGCCGGACCTGGGCCACCGGCAACCTGGAGCTGACCCTGGAGGTCACCGACCCCTGGACGACGCCCGGCCGGTTCGGCTGGACCGGCGGCACCGGCACCAGCGGCTACTGCGACCCCACGCTGGACCTGGTCGCCGTGCTGCTCACCCAGCGGATGATGACCGGCCCGCACGACGGACCCGAGGAGTTCTGGCGGGCGGCCCGGGGCGCGGTGACCTGAGGGTGGAGCGGCCGGGTCAGTCGGGGTTGAACCGACCCAGTGACCGCTCGACCTGGGCCGCTGCCGCCCGGATCTCCTCGAGCCAGGCCAGCTGTTGGACCGGGGAGCGGTGCGCCTCCAGCGCGGAGAGGTGGATGGCGGCCACCACCCGGTCCCCGGCGTCGCGCACCGGCACCGCGATGCCGACGATGCCGACGTAGGACTCCTGGTCGCTGACCGCGTAGTCCTGCTCGCGGATGCGGTCGAACTCGGCCCCCAGCGCGGCCGGGTCGACCAGCGTGGCGGGGGTGAGCTGGGGCAGCGGGCCGGCCAGCGCCTCGGCGCCCAGGCCGGGGTCCAGCGCCGCGAACAGCTTGCCCACCGACGTCGCATGCAGGTAGAGCCGTTGCCCGAGCCGGATGTCCAGCGCCATCGCACGCGGGCCGACCACCCGGTCGGTGTAGGTCACCCGGTTCCCGAAGCGCTCGGCCAGGTAGACGTCCTCCCCGAGCGCGCGGGCCAGGTCCTGGAGGTGCCGGCGGGCGACGCTGCGCACCTGCAGGGCCTCCATGATCCGGATGCCGTACCGGACCGCGCGGCCACCGACGGTGTAGCGCAGGTCCTCGGTGACGACGGCGGCCTCGGCGGAGACCAACCGTTGCAGCAGGTTGTGCGTGCTGCTCAAGGGCATGCCGACGGCCTTGCTGACCTGGGTCACGGTCATGCCGTCCGACTGGCCCGCCAGCAGCTCGAGCACCTCGAAGATGCGGGACAAGCGGTCCTTGGACTCCTCGCTCGCTGCGGTCACGGGTCCATCCTGGCCGGTGCCCCCGGGTGGGCGACGGCACCCCGGGACAGCAGCTCCTGGATCCGTCCGTGTGCCAGGCCGAGCTCGGTGAGCACCTCGGTCGTGTGCTCGCCGACGCCTGCTGCGCCGCGGTGGACCTCGGCCGGGGTACGGCTGAACCGCGGAGCCGGCGAGGGCTGCACGACACCGTCGACGCTGACGAAGGCGTCACGGGCGACGGCATGCGGGTGCCCGGGTGCCTCCGACATCGACAGCACCGGCGCGAAGCAGGCATCGCTGCCCTCCAGCAGGTCGGTCCACTCCTGCCGTGTGCGGGTGCGGAACACGTCGGCGAGCCGCTGCCGGAGGGCCGGCCACGCTACGGCGTCCCACTGGTCGGGCAAGTCCTCCGCCGACAGACCGATGAGGTCCAGCAGCACGGCGTAGAACTTCGGCTCCATCGCCGCGACCGACACGTACCGGCCATCGGCGGTCTCGTACACGCCGTAGAAGTGGGCACCGCCGTCGTTCATGTTCGACTGCCGGCTCGGGTCCCACAGCCCGCGCCCGGTCAGCTCGAACATCATGGTCATCAGCAGTGCGGAGCCGTCGACCATCGCGGCGTCGACGACCTGGCCCCGGCCCGAGCTGCGCGCCTCGAGCATCGCGGCCAGCAGTCCGACGGCCAGCAGCATCCCGCCGCCGCCGAAGTCCCCGATGAGGTTGAGCGGGACGGCGGGTGGTCCGTCGGCCGGGCCGATGTGCTCGAGCACCCCGGCCGCGGCGATGTAGTTGATGTCGTGGCCGGCGGCCGAGGCCAGGGGACCGGTCTGGCCCCAGCCGGTCATCCGGCCGTAGACCAGGGAGGGGCGGCGTGCCAGGCACGCCTCGGGACCGAGCCCGAGGCGCTCCATCACCCCCGGCCGGAAACCCTCGACCAGCGCGTCGGCGCCGGCGACGAGGTCGAGGACGAGCTCCCGGCCCGCGGGGTCCTTGGTGTTCACCGCGATCGAGCGGCGCCCGCGGCCGAGCGCCCCGGTGGTCATCGCCCCCAGCCCGTCGGTCGTCCCGCCGGCAGGGATGCGGTCGACGGTGACGACGTCGGCGCCGAGGTCGGCCAGCAGCATCGCGGCGAACGGGGCCGGTCCGAGGCCGGCGAACTCCACCACGCGGGTGCCGGCCAGCGGGCCGCTGCCGGATCTCAGAGGAGGTCCCAGCCGGGCCGGCCCGCGGTGCACGCCTCGAAGGCCAGCGGGTCGATGGTCTGGTACACCCCGATGACCGTCTCGTCGTCGCAGGTCACCCGGCACAGGTGCTCGTCCAGCCCGCGCAGCCCGATCCGCTGGCGCAGCTCGGTGAGGTCGTGGGTCTCGCCCTCGGTCATCGGCGGGCCGTCGTAGGAGCCCTGGTGGATGTCGCCGTCGGGCGTGCCGCCGTACATGCCGCAACGCAGGTAGGCCGTCTGCTCGCCGATCCGCTCGTAGTGCAGCTGCCGGGTCTGCCCGGTGACCAGCCGGTAGTCCACGACCCCCTCGACGAAGACCTGGGTGTCGGGGTCGAAGCGCAGCCGGCGGGTCGGCTTGAGCACCTTGGTGGCTCCGGGGGTGGCATGCCCGAAGGGGTAGTAGACCCGGTCCCCCCACAGCGTCCAGTCGGCGAAGGGCACGAACGCGTTCCCGTTCGTGCCGACGTGCAGCCGGCCGCCCAGCGACATGGCGGGCCCGCCGACGCCGCGGCCGGTGCCCCAGTGCCGGTCCCGGGTGCCCGCTGACCCCGGACCGAGCTCGACGCGTGCGCCGTCGACCTCCACCCAGCCCGAGACGGTGCCGAAGCCCTCGAACCCCGCGGTCACGTCGCCGCGGCGGCCCGGCGGGGTGCCGTGCGCAGAGTCCGAGAGCGGCTCGCGGAACACCTGCCGCGTGGTGTCGGTGAAGGTGATGTCCCAGCTGATCCCCTGCTCGTTCGGCTCCAGCACGTAGCGCCACTCGCGCAGGCCGCGGATGATCTGGGGCGCGATCGGACCCACGCGCAGGTCGGTCCGGTCCACGCCCAGCGGGCGGAAGCTGCGGACGGCGGTGTGCCTCCCGCCCCGGACGACGACGGCGTAGGCCTCGGCGCGGTCCAGGTTGGGGTAGATGCTGCCGCCGGTCGCGACCATCACCTCGCCGGTCGCGTCGTGGGCGACCATCCAGTACCGCTCGTAGGCGCGGGGGTCACCGGTCCAGGACACCCGGACCGGGTCCGGGGTCTGGTGGACCATGAAGTCGTCGATCGGGGACAGCGGGAACTGCTCGGCGAAGAAGTCGTCGCCGACGGACAGGTCGGTCACGGGGGAGGCCCCTCCTCAGGTGGGGTCGGTGTCGACCCGGTGGCGCAGGTGGTCGGCGATCGCGGCGCGGGCGGCGTCGCCCTCGGGGGTGTGGGGCAGGCCGGTGACGACCTGGGACAGCAGGGCCCGCAGCTGCGCGTTGCGGGTGGCCACGGCGACGGCGTCCAGCGGCGGGATCACGTCGTCGGCGGGGACCAGGGACGGGTCCACCAGCGGCGCCGTACGGACCAGGAGCGCGGTGAGCTCGGCGTTGTCGGCGGTGTGGAAGGGCAGCTGTGCGGCCCAGGAGCGCTGCACCTTGCCCAGCAGCCGCCGCACGTTGGTCAGCACCTCCTGGCCGGCGGGGGACAGCTCGTCCTCGGTCTGCAGCACGTCCAGCAGCCGGAGCGCGCCGGTCAGCTGCTCGTCGACGGTCGGGTGCACGGTCAGTCCTCCGTCAGGGCGGCGAGCAGGGTGGCGAGCACCCGCCGGGTGGGGCGGTAGGGCTCGTCGCTGCGGCCCTCGATGAAGGCGCGCAGACCGCTGACCTGCATGACGGCGGTCTTGAACGTGGAGAACACGACCCACCAGCGCAGCTCGCCCTCCTCGACGTGCAGCCCGGTGGCCGCGGCGTACCGGGCGAGGAGGTCCCCGGCGGTCCACACGCCGTCGATGAGGTGCTCCCCGGCGCGCAGGGGCTGGGTCACCCACCCCAGGTCCTCGAGCGGATCGCCCAGGTGCGCGAGCTCCCAGTCCAGCAGCGAGCTGACCTGGTCGCCCTCCAGCAGGATGTTGCCGGGCTTGTAGTCCGCGTGGACCAGCACGGTGCGCCGGGAGGGCCGGGCGCGTGTGCGCAGCCAGTCGATCGCCAGGTCCAGCTCGGGGAGCGCTTCGAGCTGGTTCTGGCGCAGCACCTGCTCCCAGTGGTCCAGCTCGTGCCGCGCGGCATGGTCACCGGGGTCGGGGAGGACGTCGTGCAGGCCCAGTGCGCGCCAGTCGACGCCGTGCACGTCGGCGAGCAGGTCGCAGAAGGACTCCGCCAGGGCGAGGCGCTCGGCCTCGGGGCGGTCGCCGTTGACCACCCGGTAGTCGCAGGTGCCCGGCTCGCGGCGCATGAGCAACGACGGGCTGCCCAGTTGCGCCCCGGTCGCGTCCAGCCAGCGCACCCGCGGGGTGGGCAGGTCGCTGCCCTCCAGCGCCCGCAGGACGGCGAACTCCTGCGCGCGGCTGGTGTCGACCAGTCCGCCGTCGGGGTCGCTGCGCAGGATCAGCGGTTCCCGGTCCTGCGGCCCCGGGCCGACCAGGTCGAACAGCCAGTTCTCCCGCGACCGGCCGGCACCGGCGCGGCGCAGGTCGGTGATGCGGGTGCCGGCGGTGCCCTCCTGGCCGGCCAGGAAGGCCTGCAGGCGGTGCAGGGTGGCGGTGCTCTCGTCGCTCATGGTCGGCCCCCCAGGGAGTCGCGGTGCTCGGGTGCGGCGACGGCGGTCAGCGCCGCGGCGCGCTCGGTGAGGCTGCGCCCGCGCAGGTCGGCCACGCCGTGCTCGGTGACGACGACGTCGACCCCCGACCGCGGGGTGGTCACCGCGCCGCCGTGCAGGCTCCGGGCGATCCGGGACTCCCGGCCGCCCAGGGCGGTGGCCGGGAGCATGACCACGGCGACCCCGCCGGGTGAGCGCTGCGCGGCCCGCAGCCAGTCCGGCTGGCCGCCGACGCCGGCGACGTAGCCGGTGCCCAGCTCCTCGGCGTTGACCTGGCCGGTGAGGTCGACCTGCAGGGCGGAGTTGACGGCCACGAAGCCGGGCACGGCGGCCAGGGCGGCAGGTGCGGCCACCTCGCCGACCGGGCACACCGGGAACCGGCGGGCCGTGATCAGGTCGTAGAGCTCCTGGGACCCGGCGGCCTCGCTGAGGACGACGGCGTCGGGGCCGGCGGCCAGCGCGCCGGCCGCGGCCAGTTCGCACAGCCAGCTGCCGACCAGCGTGGACCGCACCCGCAGGTCGCGCCGGTGCCGCAGGGCCGAGGCCACCACCGAGGGAAGGGTGCCGACCCCGAGCTGCAGGGTCGCGCCGTCGGGCACCAGGGCGGCGACGTGGGCGGCGATGCGGCGGTGCACGTCGTCCGGGCTGCCGCTCTTGACCTCGACCAGCGGCCGGGAGGTGGGCACCACGGCGGTGAACCGGGAGGCGTGCACCCGCGGGGCGGTGGTGACCGGCACCTGGTCGTTGACCTCGGCGACCACCGCCCGGGCGCCGGCCAGCAGCTCCCAGGTGTGGTCGACGGCCAGGCCGAGGCTGTGCTGGCCGTCGGCGTCGGCGGGGGAGACCTGCAGGACCACCACCACCCGGCCCGGTGCCCGCAGCTCGAGCTGGCGCGGGACGTCGGCGAAGTGGCACGGCAGCACGGCCACCCGGCCCTGCGCGGCGAGCCGGGCCAGCGGGCCCATCGCACCGAAGCTGACCAGCGACAGCTGCCCGGCACCGGGCCGGCGCAGCACATCGGTGTGGCTCAGGCCGACGAACACCTCCAGGTCGGGCAGCGTCGCCGCGGCGTCCACCAGGGCCGCGAGGAGCGGTGTGGGCTCCCCGGCGCCGCCGGCGACCACGACCAGGTCACCGGGCCGGAGCACCTCGGTGATCCACGCGCTCTCCGGGGACGTCACAGCACGGCCACCGGGGCGACCGGGCTGCCGGTCGACCCCACCAGCGGGATCGGGGCCAGCAGCAGCGCGAAGGTGCTGCGTCCCTGGTCGGCGAGTGCGCCGGCGAGCTCGGCCAGCACCACGTTCTCCAGCAGCGGCACACCGTGCTGGTGCAGCAGGACCAGGTGGGCGGGGAAGCCGGGCGTGGCCGACTGCTGCTCGACCGCGTAGTTGTCGGCGCCGACCACGGCCACGTCGTGCTCGGCCAGCCACCGGGCAGCGTCCTCGGTGATGCCGGGCTCGTCGGCGAAGTAGTCGCCGGCCGCGCCGTGGGACTCGATCCAGCCGGTCCGGACCAGGACGGCGTCCCCGGGCTCGACGGTCACCCCGGCTTCGCGGATGCCCCGCTCGAGGTCCCCGACGCCGACGGGGGCACTGGGCGGCAGCGGGCCGCCGGCGGCGGCGACCGCGTCGACCAGGATGCCGCGGGTCAGCACCGGCACCAGCTTGTCCGCGCCAAGCCGGGCCGCCCCGCGGGTGCTGCGGGTGCCCGCCTGCGGGTGGCCGTTGTAGAGCTCATCGCCCGACCACGCATGCGCGAGCGCGTCGAGGTGGGTGCCGCTGTGCGTGGCGAACTGCACGGTGTCCTCGGCGAACCGGAACCCGCCGGGCGTGCGGGCGCCCAGGACGTAGTCCCCGGCGCCGCGGTCCATGAAGCGCGATGGGGGGTTCCGGTGCGGCGGACCGGGTGTGGCCGGTCCGAGCGGCTGGGTCAGCGACAGCGTGCGGCCGGACCGGACGAGTCCCAGGGCCCGCCGGGTGACCTCCGGGGTGACCAGGTTCAGCGCCCCGGCCTCGTCGTCGACGCCCCAGCGTCCCCAGTTCCCGGTCACGCGCCACCCTCCAGCCGTGCGGCCACCAGCTCGGCTGCTGCCTGCTGCAGCGTCCGTCTCGCGAGCTTCCCGGTGCCGGTGCGGGGGAGCTCGTCGACCACCGCGGCCACCCAGGGCACCTTGTAGCCCGCCACCCGGGCCCTGCTCCAGTCGATGAGCCCCGCCGCGGTGAGCCCCGGCTCCCGGGCGACGACGAAGGCCACCACGACCTGCTCGCGCGAGGGGTGCGGGGAACCGAGCACGGTCACCTCGACCACGTCCGGGTGGCCGGCGAGGAAGCTCTCGACCTCGGCCGGGGACACGTTGATCCCGGAGGTCTTGATCATGTCGGTGGTGCGGCTGACGAAGGACACCGCGCCGTCGGCGTCGACGAGCATCCGGTCACCGGTCCGGTACCAGCCGTCGGGGGTGAAGGCCGCGGCGGTCGCGGCGTCGTCCCCGAGGTACCCGGGGGTGACCCGGCCGCGGACCTGCAGCTCGCCGGGCTCGCCCGCGGGCAGGACCTGGCCGGCCTCGTCCACGACCCGGACCTCGACCCCGGGCAGCGGCCGGCCCTGGGTGGTGACCCGGACGTCGACCGGGGTGCGGTGGTCGGTGACGCAGCAGTTGCCGTAGGTCTCGGTGGCGCCGTAGACGTTGCACATCCCGCTGATGCCCAGGTCCTCGACGGCCCGGCGCACCTCCTCGGGGCGGCCGATCGTGGCCCCGGTGCGCAACGAGTCGACGGCCGCGACCTCGATGGCCACCGAGCCCACCAGCGCGTCGACCATCGAGGGCAGCAGGTAGGCGACGGTGACGGCCTCGGCGGCCATCAGCGCGGCGGCGCCCGCCGGGGTGAACTCCTCCTGCAGCACGAAGCACGCGCCGTGGCTCATCGCGTTCACCAGCGCGTTCGCGCAGCCGAAGCTCCAGAACAGCGGGGAGCCGAACCAGATCCGGTCGGCGGCGGTGACTCCCATCCGCTCGCCGATGTGGAACCCGTTGAGCACCAGGTCGCGGTGGCGCAGCGGCACGGCCTTGGGGTGGCTGGTGGACCCGGAGGTGTAGAGCACGAAGGCGGGCGCCTCGGCTCGGGCGGTCGGGACCCGGGGCGCCGGCTCCGCTGCAGCCACCAGCTCCGCCCAGGACCGGGCTCCAGCGGGCACCCGGTCGCCGAGCACCACGACGTGCCGGAGGTCGGGGAACCGCTCGCTGCGCCAGCCGAGACCCGTGGACAGCTCGGGGAGCAGGGACTCCAGCTCACCCAGCAGGTCGCTGCTGCGCACCCGGTCGACCAGTACCAGCACCGAGGCCGCGGAGCTGGCCAACAGGTGGTCGAGGTCGTAGGCCTTGACCCAGGTGTTGAAGGCGTCCACCCGGGCGCCCAGGATCTGCGCTCCGACGGCCAGGGGTACCCACTCGGCGATGTTGGGTGCCAGCAGGGCGACCGTGTCGTCGGCTCCCACGCCCAGGCCGGCGAGCACCTCGGCGGCGAGGTCGGCCCGCCGGGAGAGCTGGGCGTAGGTCCACCGGGTGGGGCCGACCACGAGTGCCTCGGCGTCCGGCGTCCGCTCGGCCGCCTCGCGCAGCAGCGCGGGCAGGGTGGTGGCGGACGGGAGGGACATCACCGCGCACCTCCAAAACCTTCATGTTTACGAAGTCTGCTTCGACAATTCGCAAGGTACCGACGCCTCTCCGCCTCGGTCAAGGCGGCCCGACGATCTGCGGTCGGTCTTGTGCCGACGCGAGATGGTGCGCTCTACTGGCCACCCTAGCTCGAAGCTTCATTCGAATTCCCGAAGGTGACATGACTCCGGGATGACCGGCAAGGAGACGCTCAGTGACGAGCGACATCTACTCGAAGACCTCGCAGCGCAGGGTCGCCGCGGCCTGCATCATCGGGAACTTCCTGGAGTACTTCGACTTCGCCCTGTACGGCTTCTTCGCCGTGGCCATCGGCGCGGCCTTCTTCCCGGGGGAGTCCGCCAGCGTCCAGTTGCTGTCGTCGCTGGCCGTGTTCGGGGTGGCCTTCGTCGTCCGCCCGCTGGGTGGGCTGGTGTTCGGCCTGATCGGGGACCGGCGGGGACGGCGGACGTCGCTCTCGTTGTCGATCGTCCTCATGGGCCTGGCCACTGCGCTGATCGGCGTGCTGCCCACCTACGCCCAGGTGGGCATCCTGGCCCCGGTCCTGCTGGTGCTGCTGCGTTGCGTGCAGGGCATGTCGGTGGGCGGGGAGTGGGGAGCCAGCTCGGCCTACCTGATCGAGACCGCGGCGCCCGGGCGTCGTGGCGTCCGGGGCAGCTACCCGTCCATGGCCGCGGCTCTGGGCCTGGTCGGCGGCGGTCTGCTCGCCCTGTTGTTCGGCGCCGTCCTGTCCGAGGGAGCCTTGGCCAGCTGGGGCTGGCGTGTGCCGTTCCTGCTCGCCCTCCCGTTGGCGGTGGTGGGCCTCTACATCCGCCGCCAGCTCGAGGACACCCCGGTGTTCCAGGCGCTGGAGTCTGCCGGTGGGCGCCCCCGGGCGGTCTGGCGCGATGCCTTCAGCCGGCACCACGCCAAGGCCCTGCTGATCACCTTCTGCTTCTCCTGGATCTGCGGGGTGGGCCTGTACTACCTGGGCTCCTACGTCGTGAACTACCTGTCCACGACCGTCGAGCTGCCGCGCACCGAGGCGGTGCTGCTGGCGTCGCTCGGCCTGGCCGTCTACGCGGTGCTGTGCCCGATCGCCGGCCGGCTCTCCGACCGGTTCGGCCGCCGGCGCACGGTGCTGTTCGGGTGCCTGGGCCACGCAGTGCTGGGCATCCCGGTGTTCGTCGTCCTCAGCGGCGGCAACCCCGTGCTCGTGGTGCTGGCCCTGGTGGTCTACGCGGTGTTCCAAGCGCCGATCAACGCCAACACCTCGCTCATCCTCATCGAGATGTTCCCGGCGTCCACCCGGCTCACCGCCGGTTCGGTGGGGTTCAACCTGGGCGTGGGCGCCCCGTCGGGTTTCGGGCCGCTGATCGGTGCTGCGCTCGTCGTGGGCACCGGGCTGGACTTCGCCCCGGGCTTCTTCCTGGCCGGGGTGGCTGTCGTCTGCGGCCTCATCCTGTGGCGTCTGCTGCCCGAGACCGCCGGTCGCGACCTGCTCATCGAGCACGACGCGACCCAGGACGCCCCTCGTGCCACGGCGGCCGCGGCGGCCGCGGCCTCCCGGGAAGTCGCCTCGTCCTCGTGACGATGCGCGTGGCCGAGCTCGCCGCGCACGGCGGCCCCGAGGTGCTGGTCCGCGGCACCCGGCCCGTGCCCGAGCCCGCCGCCGACCAGCTGCTCGTCCGGGTGGGTGCGTGCGGGGTCTGCGGGCACGACGCGCTGGCCCGCCGCGGCCTGCTGGCGGCCCCGGTCGGCAGCGTGCTGGGCCACGAGGTCGCCGGCCGGGTCGAGGCGGTGGGCGCGGACGTCGACGGCGACTGGACGGGTCGGCGGGTCGCCCTCGTCCAACGCATCCCGTGCGGGTGGTGCCCGGAGTGCGCGGCCGGTACGACGGCGCGCTGTCGGCAGGGACCCGGCTTCTACGGGGAGGACCTGCCCGGCGGCTACGCCGAGTACGTGGTGGCCAGTCCGCTGAACGCGGTGCCGCTGCCCGACGGTGTGGACGACGTCGCCGGTGCTCTGCTGACCTGCGCCGTGGGCACCGGGCTCAAGGCGCTGCGCACCGCCGGCGTGCAGGCCGGTGACGTGGTGGTGGTCACCGGGGCCGGCGGCGGGGTGGGCGTGCACGCCGTGCAGCTGGCCCGCCACCTGGGCGCCGTGGTGGTCGCGGTCACCGGGGATGCCAGCAAGGTCGCTGCGCTGCAGGACGCGGGCGCCACCGAGGTCGCCGTCCGCCCTGACGGCCGGGAGCTCCGCCGGATCGCTGCGGGGCTGGACCGGCCACGGGGCGTCGACGTGGTCGTGGAGACCACCGGGGCACCGACTTTCGCGGTCGTGCTGCGGGCACTGCGGCCGGGCGGGCGGCTGGTGCTGGTCGGCAACACCGCGCCCGCGGACCTGCCCCTGGACCCAGGCCTGCTCATCGTGCGTGAGCTCGCGGTGCTGGGGTCCGCACACGCGACCCGGGCCGACCTGGTGGAGGTGGTCGACCTCGTCACGGTCGGCGTCGTCCGCCCGGTCGCCGCGCAGGTCTGGCCGCTGGCCCATGCGGCCGCCGCGCACGCGGCCCTCGACGGGCGCACCCTGGTGGGCCGCGCCGTGCTGGTGCCCTGACCGGCAGCGCGGTCAGCCGAGGTCGGCCAGCCGACGGCGCAGGTCGGCCTGCTCCGCGGTGTTCCGGGTGCGGGCCAGCGCGGCGGCGTAGGCCGCCCGGGCCTCCTCGACCCGTTCGAGCCGGCGCAGCAGGTCCGCGCGCACCGCGTGCAGCACGGGGGAGGCGTCGAGGTCGACCCGGTCCACCAGCGCCAGCCCGACCGACGGCCCGTCCAGCTCGGCGACCGCCACCGCCCGGTTGAGCTGCACCACCGGCGTCGACGGCAGCAGGTCGTAGAGCGCCACGACCTGCGACCAGTCGGTGTCGGCCCAGGTCGGCGCACCGGCGTGCACCGCGGCGATCGCGGCCTGCACCTGGTACGGACCGGGACGGCCGGTCCGCAGGCACTCCCGCACCAGGGCCTGGCCCTCGGCGACGAGCGCGCGGTCCCACCGGGACCGGTCCTGCCGGTCCAGCGGCACCGGCGCACCGGCGTCGTCCACCCGGGCCGGCCGACGGGACGCGGTGAGCAGCAGCAGCGCCAGCAGGCCCCGGCACTCGGGCTCGCCGGGCACCAGGTCGACCAGCAACCGGGCCAGCCGGACGGCGTCGGCGGCCAGGTCGTCCCGGGTGGCGGCGTCGCCGGTGGCGGGTGCGTGGGCCTCGGTGCCGACCAGGTGCACCACCGCCAGCACCGAGGCCAGCCGCTGCGGCAGGTCGGCGTCCGCGGGCACCCGGTAGGAGATCCGGGCCCGGGCGATCTTGTGCTTGGCACGGGTGATCCGGGCGGCCATCGTCGGCTCGGGCACGAGGAAGCCGCGGGCGATCTCCGCGGTGGTCAGCCCGCCGACCATCCGCAGGGTCAGCGCCACCCGGGCCTCCGGGGCCAGCGCCGGGTGGCAGCAGGTGAACAGCAGCCGCAGCTGGTCGTCGCGCACCGCACCCACCTCCGGCACCTCCGGTTCCACCGCCAGCCGGGACAGCTCGGCGAGCTTCGCCGCCCCCACGGCCTCCCGGCGCAGCCGGTCGACCGCGCGGTTGCGGGCGGTGGTGACCACCCAGCCGGCGGGGGACGGCGGCACCCCGCGCCCCGGCCAGGTGGCGGCCGCCGCGGCGAAGGCCTCGGCGACCGCCTCCTCGGCGAGGTCGAGGTCCCCGAACTGCCGGGTGAGGACGGCGACCGCCCGGCCGTGCACCTCGCGGAAGACCTCCTCGAGCGGGCTCACCAGCTGAACGGGCGGACCTCGACCGGCAGCCCGATCGCGGCGACCGTCCGCCGTCCCCAGTCCAGCGCGGCGTCCAGGTCGGGGACGTCGACGACGGTGAACCCGCCCAGGTACTCCTTGCCCTCGGCGAACGGCCCGTCGACGAGCAACACCCCCTCGCCCGCGGGCCGCAGCACCGTCGCGGTGGACGGCGCCTCCAGCCCGCCGGCGAAGACCCACACCCCGGCCGCCTGCATGTCGGTGCGCAGCTGGGCGACCCGGGCCATGACCGGCTCGAGCTGCTCGGGGGTGGGCGGCACGTGCTCCTCGGTGCCGGCGGACGGCGTGACGACGGACAGCAGGTACTGGGTCATGGCGGTTCCTCCTGGGGGTGGGACTGCTTCCACCCCCTGTACGCACGGCGCGGGCCGGGATCGACAGGTCAGGGCCGACCGGCGTGCGGCACCTCGACCTCGGCGGTGAGCAGCACCGCCTCGCGGGCCGCCCGGCGGTTGTGCTCCAGGAAGTCCGGCGCGCAGCACAGCAGCAGGGTGCGGCCGTCCTCGCCGCCCAGCGCGCAGGCGTACACGCCCAGGCCCTCGGGGGCGCGGACCTCGTCGACCACCGCGCCGCCCTCGGCGACCCGCACCGCCCGGCCGCCGACCGCGTCGGCCACCCACAGGTGCCCCTCGGCGTCACCGGTGCACCCGTCGGGGGCGACCACCAGCTGGCCGAGCACCTCCTCCAGCGTCGCGCCGGTGGGCACCGGGCCGAACTCCGCCCACACCCGCCGGTGGGACAGGGACCCGTCCTCGGCCAGGTCGAAGGCGGTGTACCGGTTGCCGAAGGTCTCGCCCACCAGCAGCGTCCCACCGTCCGGGCTGATCACCATGCCGTTGGGGAACAGCAGGTCCTCGGCGACCACGGTGACGGTGCCGTCGGGGTCGACCCGCTTGAGCGAGGCCGGGCCCGGTGCGCCACCGCCCATCAGGTCGAAGCCGAAGTCGCCGACGAACACGTGCCCCGCGGCGTCGACGACCAGGTCGTTGAGCAGCCCGCCGCAGTACGGGGCGAGGGCGGCGTAGGTGGCCAGGGCGCTGCCGTCCCAGCGCAGCAGCCGCTGGTCGGTCATCGACACCACGACCAGCGAGCCGTCGGGCAGCCGGCCCGAGCCCGAGGGCTGGGTGGCGACCTCCAGGACGACGGTCTCCTCGCCCGACGGCGTCACCCGGCTGACCGTGCCGCGGTAGAAGTCCGACACCCACCAGTGGCCCTGGTGCCAGCGCGGGCCCTCGAAGAACGCTCCACCGGTCAGCAACGTCGTCGTCGTCATGGCCGGACCCTAGGGTCGAGGTGTGACTCGCGCCTCGGAGACCTGGGACAGCGACGTCGCCGCGGCGATGGGCGCCAGCGCCTTCACCGCCCGCGGGGCCGTCGACATGACCGACCCCGCCTTCATCGCCGCCGCCCGCGCCCGCGGGCCGGTGCCGGAGTCGGTCGAGGGCGTGGAGATCAGCGAGACCACGGTGCCGGCGTCCGACGGCCACCAGGTCACCGTGCGGGTGTACCGGCCGACCACGCCGTCTGCGCAGCGGCCGGCGTACGTGCTGTTCCACGGCGGGGGTTGGTCGTTCGGGTCGCTGGAGACCGAGCACCCGCGCTGCCTGGAGCTCACCCGCCGCTGCGGCGCGGTGGGGGTGAGCGTGGACTTCCGGATGGCCCCCGACGTCCCCGCCGAGACGATCCTGGACGACTGCTGGTCCGCCGTGCGCTGGACCGCTGCCCGCGAGGACGTCGACCCCACCCGCGTCGTGGTCACCGGCAGCAGCGCCGGGGGAGCGCTGGCCCTGTCCATGGCCCAGCTCGGCCGCGACCGGGGCGACGTCGTCCCCGCGCTGGCGCTGGCGCTGTACCCGAACACCGACGACCGCGAGCACCCCTCGCGGGTCGCGCCGGCCTTCCCGGTCATCAGCGGCGCGCAGGTCGCGCAGGTGGTCGCCAACGTTCGGCAGGGCCGCACCGACGACCCGCCCACGTCTTCCCGAACCGGACGGCGGACCTCGCCGGCCTCTGCCCGACCTTCCTGGTGGTGGCCGGCAACGACCCGCTGCGCGACGAGGCGCTGGCGTACGCCCGCCGGCTGGTGGACGCCGACGTGCCGGTCGAGCTGCACCTGCTGCCCGGCGTCCCGCACGCCTTCGACGGCATCGCCCCGCAGGGCCGGATGACCCGGACCGCCTACGACCTCATGTGCGCGGCGTTCGACCGGGCGGTCGGCTGAGCGGTTGCTGTGTGCACCCGCCCCCGGCGGGGCATGGGGTCAGCTCGCAACCGACTCGACCTCAGGAGGCACCCGATGGGGATGCTCAGTGGACTGCTCAAGGGTGCCGCGGCCCAGAAGGTCATCGCCGCGGCCCGCAAGCCGGAGAACCAGGCCAAGGCCAAGAAGTTCATCGCCGACCAGCAGGCCAAGCGGGCCCGCAAGCACTGACCGTGCGGCCTAGCTGAACCGCTCGCGCAGGCGCAGCAGGGTGCCGTCGATGCCCTGCTGCGCCTTCGCGGGGAAACCCAGCGCGCGCACCGGCAGGAACGTGACCGCGTTGTACCGGCTCGCGTCCCAGGTCTCGGTGACCCGGGTGCCACCCTCCACGGGCTCGAGCTCGTAGCGCCAGCGGTGCGGCGCGAAGTGCTTCCACGCGATCCGCCGGTCGGGCTCGAACTCCACCACCGTGTTCGTCGTCCGGTACTTGGCGCCCATCTGCATCGCCACCGAGAACGTCGAGCCCAGCTCCAGGCGCTCGGGCGCCTCCACGATCGCCTGCACGGTGCCCGACCCGTCGATCTCGGCGTGCCGCCGCGGGTCGGCCAGCAGCGCGAACACCTCGGACGGCGGGGCGGGGACGACGACGGATCCGGACGCGGTGCGGGCAGCCATGCGGGCAGGCTATGCGCCGCCCCGGGGAGTGGGAGAAGCTGTCGGCATGACCATCAGCCCCCGGGACCTCGAGGACGAGGTCACCCTGCAGGTCGCCGCCAACCGCATCGACTTCCTGTCCCGGCGCGACGCCGGCGTGGTCGAGGCGACCGCGCCCGACGACGCCGACGACTTCCTGGCCGACCTGCGCAACACCGGCACCTCGCTGGACCGGCACGAGGCGCTGGAGCTGCTGGCCCTCGGCGAGGTCGTCTACCGGAAGGCGCACGACAGCCGGCACCTGGGCATGCACGCGGCGCTGCGCGAGGGCGCCGGCTGGGCCGACATCGCCACCGCCCTGGACGGCGACGCGGCGCTGGCCTGGGACGCCCACCAGCAGTGGATCCGCGACCAGTTCGAGCTGCACCGCCGCGGCGGCCCGGGCGGGCTGGACTCCGGCGCGGCGCACACCGCCCGCCAGCTCGCCGGCCCGCGACCGGCCTGAGGTGCGGCACGAGTCCGGCCTGGTCGTCGAGACCCGCGACCACCTGCGGCTGCTGACCCTCGACCGGCCCGAGCGGCGCAACGCGCTGTCCTCGGCGCTGCAGGCCGACCTGGTCGACGAGCTGCTCACCGCCGGCGGCGACGGCACCCGCGTCGTCGTGCTGGCCGGCAACGGCCCGGCCTTCTGCGCCGGGTTCGACCTCAAGGAGATCCGCGCCGCCGACGACCGCGGCGAGCCCTTCCGCCCGCCGATGGAGCGCCCCGGCCGGTCGCTGTTCGAGGTGGTCACCGAGTGCCCGGTGCCGATCGTCGCGGCGATCACCGGCGCCGCCGTCGCCGGCGGGTTCGAACTGGCGCTGGCCTGCGACCTGCGGGTGGCCGCCCCCGGCATCCCGATGGGCCTGCCCGAGGCGAAGATCGGCATGGGCGCCAACTTCGGGTCGGTGGTGCTGCCCAAGCGGATCCCGATGGGCATCGCGCTGGAGATGCTCTACACCGGTGCCTACGTCGACAGCGACGTGCTGGAGCGGTGGGGCCTGGTCAACCGGCTGGTGCCGCGCGAGGTGGTGCTCGACACCGCGCTCGCGCTGGCCGGGACGATCGCGGCCAACGCCCCGGTGTCGGTGCGGCGGATGAAGCAGACCGCGGTCAAGGGCCTGGAGCTGCCGCTGTGGCAGGCGCTGCGGCTGGACGTCGGCCCGAACCCCTACACGTCGGAGGACCGCAAGGAGGGGATCGCGGCGCAGCTGGACAAGCGGCCGCCGAACTGGACCGGCCGCTGAGGGAATGACCGGGCGGGGGAGTGCGCTGGCTCCTCGTAGAAGCACCCCCGCAGAGAGGCTCCACCCATGTCGTTCCCGCTCTCCGTCCTGGACCTGGCCCCCGTCTCCCGCGGGGAGTCCGTGGGCCAGTCGATCGCGCACAGCGTCGCCCTGGCGCAGGCCGCGGAGCAGCACGGCTACACCCGCGTCTGGTACGCCGAGCACCACAACATGGAGTCCATCGCCTCCTCGGCGACCAGCGTGCTGATCAGCCACGTCGGCGCGCACACCTCGACCATCCGGCTGGGCTCGGGCGGGGTCATGCTGCCCAACCACTCGCCGCTGGTCATCGCCGAGCAGTTCGGCACCCTCGACGCGATGTACCCCGGTCGCATCGACCTGGGTCTGGGCCGGGCGCCGGGTTCGGACCAGAACACGATGTACGCGATGCGCACCGACCCGCGCTCCTCGGACCGCTTCCCGCAGGACGTGCTCGAGCTGCAGGCCTACCTGGCCGGGGAGACCCGGGTGCCCGGCGTGGACGCCGTCCCCGGCAAGGGCTCGCGCGTCCCGCTCTACATCCTGGGCTCGTCGACCTTCGGCGCCCAGCTGGCCGCCGCGCTGGGTCTGCCCTACGGGCACGCCTCCCACTTCGCCCCGCAGGCGCTGCAGGCCGCCGTGGAGATCTACCGGCGGGACTTCCAGCCCTCGCAGCAGCTCGCGGCCCCGCACGTCATCGCCGGCGTCAACGTGGTCGCGGCCGACGACGAGGACGACGCCCGCGCCCAGTTCGCGACCATGCGCCGCGACCGGGCCACCCGGCTGTTCGGGCGGGGCAAGGAGTTCACCGAGGCCGAGACGGATCTGCTCATGGAGTCCGGCGCGGGTCGGCAGGTCGACTCGATGCTCACCCACTCCGCCGTGGGGACCCCGGCCCAGGTGCGCGAGCAGCTGGTGGAGTTCCGGCGGTTCGCCGACGCCGACGAGCTCATCGTCGGGCACGCGTCCTCGCAGGTCGAGCAGCGGCTGCGCTCGGTGCAGCTGCTGGCCGAGGCGATGGAGACCGTCAGCGCCTGAGCGTCACCAGTAGGACAGCTCGTCGCAGGTCGGGCACAGCGCCCCGACCGCGGCGGGGTCCGGCGGCCACGGCAGGTCGTCGTCGTGGGTGACCCACGCCCCGCACAGGGAGTTGCGGCGCCCGCCCGCGGCGCTGCCGATGGTCGCGTGCGCCGGCCCGATCAAGGTGGGTCGCGCCCCGGCGCCCACCAGCGAGCCGACCATCACCTCGGCCCGCGCGGTGCCGTAGACGAACCCCATGCACCCAGGGTGCCGCCGGGTCGTGCGCGGTCCGGGGAGGCGGCCCGTGTCCGCGGGCCCCGGCGTCCCACGCGTCCCGCTGGTCACACGAGAGGGTGACGGAGAACACCGCTAGCTGCGTGCTTGCTCTGGCTAGCAGCGGGGCAGTGGGGGGTTGGCCCACTTCGTCTTCAGAAACCAGGGAGTTGTCATGGCCGACACCACGGCCCTCGTCGCCCAGCTGCGCGCCCTCCTGCTGCTCACCCAGACCGAGGAGCAGGTCGCCCGCACCCGCACCGCCCAGGCCCGCACCGACGCCGTCCGTCGCGAGCTGCAGCAGAACGCGGACAACGCCGCGTCGCGCTCCGAGGCCATCACCCGCGCCCTGCGCGACCTCGGCGGCGTCCCCGACGTCGTCACCCCGGCCGTCGGCCGCCTCGGCGCGGTGGTCAAGGCCACCGTCGAGCAGGCCGCCCCGGTCGACGAGGCGCTGCTGTCGGACCTGTCCCTGGAGCACCAGCTGCTCGACCGCGCCACCTACCTCAAGGTGCTCGCGCAGGCCGCGAAGCAGGCCCGCGTGGTCACCCTCGCCGACCGGCTCATCACCGCCCACACGGCCACGGTGGAGTGGCTGACCGTCGTCCTCGGCGAGCACGCCCTCGGCGGCCCGGCCGCCATCCGGCCGACCCCGGTCCAGCGCGTGACCGGTGGCGCCGCCCGGCTGGCCGCGCTGCCGGCCCGCTACGTCGCCGACTCGGTGAACAAGGTCGTGGACAGCACCAACCAGGCGTCCGAGGCCGCAGCCAGCAAGATCGCCGCCGCCGCCGCCCGCGCGTCGGTGTTCGCCGGTGCCGTCCGCGAGTCGCTGGCCGACGGCCGCAACGCCTCCCTGGAGGAGGGCGAGCGGCAGGCGACGAAGGCCCGCGAGCGCGAGGTCGCCGAGGTCATCCACGAGACCCGCGCCGAGCTCGGCATCCTGCGCGCCGACGAGCTGCCCATCAAGGGCTACGGCGAGCTGACCGGTCCCGAGGCCGTCAAGGCGGTCAAGGAGCTGCGCGACGCCGGTGACATCGAGACGGTCATCCGCTTCGAGGAGGAGAACAAGAACCGCTCCTCCGTGGTGAGCGCCGCCCAGACCCAGCTGGCCGCCCTGGCCAAGGAGGCCGTCGGCGTCAGCTGACCCGCCCCGCACGACGACGAGGCCCGCACCCCCCGGGGGTGCGGGCCTCGCGCGTGCTCAGTTGCCCTTGACGTTCACGACCTGGCGGAGCGTGTGCCGGACCTCCACGAGGTCTGCGGCGTCGGCCATCACCTGGTCGATCGGCTTGTAGGCCTCGGGGTGCTCGTCGAGGAAGGCGTCCGAGTGGCCCCACGCGACACCAGCCATCCGGGCATCGAGGTCGGCCCGGTCGAACAGCTTCCGGGCCGCCGTCCGGCTGTGGCTCCGGCCGGCCCCGTGCGGGGCCGAGTGCAGCGCCCGCGGGTCGCCCTTGCCGACCACGACGTAGGACGCCGCGCCCATCGAGCCCGGGATCAGCCCCGGCTCACCGGCCCGCGCGGAGATCGCACCCTTGCGGGACAGCCACACCTCGCGGCCGAAGTGCCGCTCCCGCGCGGTGTAGTTGTGGTGGCACCGCACGGACTCGACCCGCTCGACGTCGGCCCCCAGGAACCGGCCGAGCTGGTCGAGCACCCGGTCCACCATCTCCTCCCGGTTGAGGTAGGCGAAGCGCTGCGCCCACAGCAGGGCCTCGAGGTAGGCGTCGAACTCCGGCTCGCCCTCCACCAGGTAGGCGAGGTCCCGGTCGGGCAGCTCGACGAACCGCCGGCGGCACTGCTCCCGGGCGACCGCGATGTGCCTCTGCGCGAGCTTGTTGCCCACGCCGCGGGAGCCCGAGTGCAGGAACGCCCACACCCGGTCGGACTCGTCGAGGCTGATCTCGATGAAGTGGTTGCCCGAGCCCAGCGAGCCCAGCTGCTGCGGCCAGTGCCTGGCGACCGCGTCGGCCTGGGCTGCGCCCGGCAGCGCGCGCAGCTCCTCGATGCGCGGCTCGGCCGACGCCCGGATCCGCTGGTTGCGACCGCCGGCCGACAGCGGGACCGACCGGCTGATCTGCGCGTGCAGCGGCGCCAGGTCGCGGTCGCCGAGGTCGGCGGCGGTGAACTGGGTGCGGACGGCGGCCATGCCGCAGCCGATGTCGACCCCGACGGCGGCCGGGATGATCGCGCCGTCGGTCGGGATCACCGAGCCGACGGTGGCGCCCAGCCCGAGGTGGGCGTCGGGCATCAGCGCGACGTGCGGGTGGATGAACGGCATCCGGGCGGTGAGCAGCGCCTGCTCCCGGGTGGTGTCCTCCAGGATGGACGCCCAGCTGAGCAGGCGTCCGTTGATGGTCTGCATGGTCCTTCCTCGGTCGGTGGGGTGGGGGTGGGCCGGCGCCGGCCGGGGGTGGAGTCAACCCGGTCGTCACGTCCAGCGCGCCCCCTTTTCCCGGCGTCACCCGGTCGGCTGGCCTCCGTCCCCCGAGAGGGTCGATTCGGCTTCAGGAACCGGCGTGTCGGCCGACAACGCAGAGGTGAGCTGGGGAACACGACGCGCGCCGACACGGCTGGTGTCCGCGCTGGCCGACGGCGAGTCCGTGCTGGCCGTGACCGACTGCGTCCCGCTCACCGAGTCCCTGGACGCACCGGCCGAGGACGTCGCCCGCACCGCCGTCCTCACCGACCGCGCGCTCTACTGCTGCACGGTCGGCGGCGACGTCGTCCCGCTGCCGTTCTCCCGGATGCGCGAGCTCAACCGGCGCGGGTTCGCCCTGCTGTTCTTCCGCTTCGACGACAGCCACGCCACCTGGGAGCTGCGCGACCAGCGGTTCGCCGCCAAGGCCGAGCGGCGCTTCGCCCAGCACGGCCTGGCCGCGCACCGCGCGTGGGTCGGCACCACGCGGGAGCCCGGCCGCGAGCCCGCCGGCTTCCGGCACCAGGCCCACCTGGACCTGCTCAACCGCCTCGCCGGCGGCACCGGGTTCGCCGACGCGGTGGCCGACCAGCGCGCGCTGGTGGACCAGCTGGTCTGGACCGAGACCGGCGACCGCGCCTCCTGCCGGGCGGCGCTGCGTCGCCTCGGCACGGTGCACAAGCAGCTGCACGGCGACCTGCAGGTCATCGCCGACGCCGCCCCCAGCCTGGTCACCGCGCAGCACGCCCTGCTGCTGCTCGACCAGCCCTCGCCCTGGCAGGGCGAGGTCGCCGAGCCGGTGGACGACGGCCCGACCGCGGCCGAGCTGGCCGGCCTCACGCCCGACGCCGCCCCGGTATGGGTGGCCGCCGAGCGCGAGACCGTCGGCTAGGACCTCAGCTGACCTCAGCTGACCTCGACGCCCTTCCAGAACGCGACGCGGTCGGTGATCTCCTTCGCGGCCTCCTTGGGCTCGGGGTAGGTCCACGCGGCGTCGGTGTTGGTCTGCCCGCCGGCCTCGATCGAGAAGTAGCTGGCCTCGCCCTTCCACGGGCAGGTGGTGTGGGTGTCGGTCGGGGTGAGCACGCCGTCCTTCACCGAGCTGAGCGGGAAGTAGGCGTTGCCCTCGACGGTGACGATGTCGTCGGACTCGGCGATGACGGTGCCGTTCCAGGTAGCAGTGGTCATGGCTCCATCGTCCCCCCGGACAAAGCGCTCGGCAGGGGACGACGAGGTCGCTACGGTCGGTCACCGTGGAGACGGCGATCCGGGTGCGGGACCTGCGCAAGACCTTCCGGGTGCCCGAGCGGGACGCCGGGCTGGCCGCCTCGGTGCGCAGCCTGGTCCGCCGCCGGTACCGCGAGGTGCACGCCGTCGCCGGGGTGTCGGTCGACGTCGCACCCGGTGAGGTGGTCGGCTTCCTCGGGCCCAACGGCGCGGGCAAGACCACCACGCTGAAGATGCTCTCGGGCCTGCTGGTGCCGACGTCGGGCGAGGTGTCCGTGCTCGGCCACGAGCCGTCGCGCCGGGAGAAGGCCTACCTCGGGCGGATGACGCTGGTGATGGGCAACCGCAACCAGCTGCAGTGGGACATCCCCGCCCTGGACAGCTTCGAGCTCAACCGCGCGGTCTACCGCATCCCGGAGGCCGACTTCCGGCGCACCCGCGACGAACTGGTCGAGCTGCTGGAGATCGGCGACCTGGTGCGCAAGCCGGTCCGCACCCTGTCGCTGGGGGAGCGGATGAAGGCCGAGGTCGCCGCGGCCCTGCTGCACCGGCCGCAGGTGCTCTTCCTCGACGAGCCCACCATCGGGCTGGACATCGGTGCGCAGAAGCGGCTGCGCGGCTTCGTCGCCGAGTACAACCGCCGGCACGGCGCCGCCGTCCTGCTGACCAGCCACTACATGGCCGACGTGCAGGCGCTGTGCCCGCGGGTGGTGGTCATCGACCACGGCCAGGTGCTCTTCGACGGGGGGCTGCGCGAGCTCACCGCCCGGTTCTCCCCGCACCAGACCATCACCGTGCAGCTGGCCACCCCCGGCGCGGACCTCTCCGGCTACGGCACGGTGGTCCCCGCGGACGAGGGACGGGTGGCGGTCCAGGTGCCCAAGGCGCAGACGTCGGCGGTCGCCGCCCGGCTGCTCGCCGACCACGCCGTCACCGACCTCACCATCGAGGACCCGCCCATCGAGGACGTCATCGAGCAGGCCTTCGCCGACCGCTCGGCGGTGGCGTCGTGAACGGGCTGCCCGGGCTCTACTCCGTCGTCGGCCGCACGGCGGTGCAGACCCAGTTCCAGTACCGGACGTCGAACTACCTGTTCATGCTCGGCATGGTCGCCGAGCCGGTCGTCTACCTGGTCGTGTGGCAGACCGTGGCCGACGCCCAGGGCGGCGCGGTGCAGGGCATCACCGCCGGGGACTTCGCCGCCTACTACATCGTCTGGACGCTGGTCCGGAACATGAACATCGTCTTCACGCCCTACGGCTGGGAGGACCGGATCCGGCGCGGTGAGCTGTCCGGCCGGCTCGTGCAGCCCGTCCATCCGCTGCATTTCGACCTGGCCTACTTCGCCGGCTGGAAGGTCGTCGTCGTCCTGCTGTGGGTGCCCATCGCCGCCGTCCTGGCGCTGCTCTTCCGGCCCACCTTCGACGTCAGCCCGGTCGAGGTGCTGGTCTTCCTGGTCGCGATCTGGGGCGCCTACCTGATCCGGTCGATGCTGCTGTGGGTCCTCGGCATGGTCACCTTCTGGACCACCCGGGTCAGTGCGCTCTACGAGCTGTACTTCACCGCCGAGCTGCTGCTGTCGGGCCGGCTGCTGCCGTTGGCCCTGCTGCCGGCCTGGGCGGCCACCGCCGCGGACTGGCTGCCCTTCCGCTACACGTTCGGCTACCCGATCGAGGTGCTGGCCGGTGACCTGACGACGGCGCAGCTGTGGGGCGGCCTGGCCGCGCAGGCCGCGTGGGTGGCGATCGGCGCCGGGCTGGTCGCCGTCGTCTGGCGGTTCGGCGTCCGCCGCTACTCGGCCGTGGGGAACTGAGCCGTGCAGGCGCTCCGGCTGGTCGGCACCTACCTGCGGATCGGGGTGCAGGCCGAGCTGCAGTACCGGTCCAACGTGCTGTTCAGCGTCGTGCAGTCCCTCGTCGCGGTCGGCACGTCGCTGGCGGTGCTCGCGCTGGTGTTCAGCCACACCGACGACCTGGGCGGCTGGTCGGGCAGCGAGCTGCTGGTGGTGATGGGCGTCTACGTGCTGCTGGGCGGGGTGCTGCGCAGCGTGGTGCAGCCGTCGATGACCCAGCTGATGGACGACGTCCAGCACGGCACCCTCGACTTCGTGCTCACCAAGCCCGCCGACGCGATGCTGCTGGTCAGCATCCGGCGGATCGAGCTGTGGCAGGCCGTGGACGTGCTGGTCGGCGCCGGCATCGTGGGCTACGCGCTCACCCGGCTGGACACCCGGCCCGGCGCCCTGGCGGTGGCCGGGTTCGCCGTCGCGCTGGCCCTGGGCGTGGTGGTGCTGTGGGCGTTCTGGCTGCTGCTGACCACCGCGGCGTTCTGGGTGGTGCGCACCGACTCGCTGGTCGAGCTGCTGTCGGGGATGTACCAGGCCGGGCGGTGGCCGGTGACGATCTACCCGGGCTGGTTGCGGATCGGGTTCACCTTCCTGGTGCCGCTGGCCTTCGCGATCACCGTGCCGGCGCAGGCGCTCACCGGCCGGCTGTCGGGCTGGCTGCTGCTCGGCGCCGCCGCGTTCACCGTGGCGCTGGTCGCGGTGACCCGGTGGGTGTGGACGCTCGGCGTCCGGGCCTACAGCGGGGCCAGCGCCTGAGGGCTCGGCTCAGCGCGCGACGGCCTGGCCGGCGCCGAACCAGGAGTGCGGCGCCTGCGTCTCCACGACCCGCTTGCCCAGGGGGAACAGGCCGACCGCGGCGAGCTTGAACGAGGCGACGCCGAACGGGATGCCGATGACCGTCAGGCAGAACGCGATGCCGGCGAGCACGTGCAGCAGGGCCAGCCACCAGCCGGCGAGCAGGAACCACACCAGGTTGCCCAGCGCCGACGCGACCCCGGCGCCGGGGGTGGGCACCGTCGTCCGGCCGAAGGGCAGGACGACGAAGAACGCCAGCCGGAACGCCGCGATGCCGAACGGGATGCCGATGACCGTGACGCACGCCAGCGCACCGGCCACCAGGTAGGCCAGGGCGATCGCCCAGCCGTGCAGCACGAGCCAGACGAGGTTGAGCACGAGCCGCAGACCGTCCATGCCCAGGACGACGAGCCGGGCCGTGGGGCGGTTCCCACGCCCGGGTGATGCTGTGCGCACCCGGTGTGCGGACCAAGCAGTCCGACGGGGATGATCTCCTGGCCCGTCGAACCCCTTGGAGGACATCCGTGACCACTCCCGGCTCAGGCGACCAGCCGCAGAACCCCGGACAGGGCTGGGGGCAGCAGCCGCCGTCCGGTCCGCAGGGTGCCCCCCAGCCCGGTCAGCAGGGTGCTCCGCAGCCGGGCCAGCAGTGGTCGCCGCCCGGCGGTCAGCCGCAGCAGCCCGGCCAGGCGCCGTACGGTCAGCAGCCGGGCCAGTTCGGGCCCGACGGGCAGCAGGGCCAGTTCGGGCAGCCGGGCCAGTTCGGGCAGCCGGGCCAGCAGCCGTTCGGCCAGCAGCCGGGCCAGCCGGGCCAGCCGTGGGGTGGCCAGCAGGCCGCCGGCGGTGCCCCGAAGCAGCGTCCCGCGTGGCAGAAGCGGTTGCCCCTCATCGCGGGCGCGATCGTCGTCGCGCTGCTGGTCGCGTTCTTCCGCAACGGCTTCGGCGGCGGTGCCCCCGAGGTCGGCGACTGCGTCCAGGCGGCCGGCTCCGACGGCTACGAGGTCGTGGACTGCGACTCCTCCGACGCCCAGTACCGCGTCTTCGGCACCGACGACGACATGACCGAGGCGGAGTTCCAGGCCGACCCCGACACCTGCCAGGACGCCGCCCAGGAGTCGGGCATCACCGACGGCGTGGCCCTCTGGTACGGCGAGTCCGGCGAGACCGGCGACGTGTTCTGCGCCGAGACCATCGGCTGACACGGGTCCCGACCTGCGGCGTCCCCGGCTCCCCGGGGACGCCGCGTCGGGTCAGTCCGTGGGGATCGCGCCGACCAGGTCGTCGGCGGTGTACCCGCGCTCGGCGGCCAGCAGCTCGCGGGCGGCGTCGGTGCTGTCCCACACGTTCCACAGCAGGACCCCGCGCAGCCGGTCGCCCTCGAGGTAGTAGACGACGCCCTGCGCGGACTCCCCGGTGCCCGGCGGCACCTTCCAGTCGGTGACCAGGTCCAGGTCGGCCGACAGCGTGCCGACCGCCTCGTACCCGGCGTCGAACAGGTCGGAGTAGAAGCTCGGCGTGTGCGTGTAGGGCTCGGCCCGCGCGCCGGTGGCGTCGGCGGCCATCACCGTGCCGACCGCGGTCCCCATGTCGGTGGCGTTCTCCACGTGCTCCACCCGGGTGCGGCCCAGGATCGGGTCCGGCCAGTTCGCCACGTCCCCGGCGGCGTAGACGTCCGGGTCCTCGGTGCGGCCGAACGCGTCGACCACCACGCCGTCCTCGACCGGCAGGCCGGCGTCCTGCGCCAGCTGCACGGCGGGCTGGATGCCCAGGCCGACCGCGACGCCGTCGACGTCCAGGGTGCTGCCGTCCGACAGCTCCAGGTGCACGCCCGCGGCGTCGGCGGACCCGCTGGTCACCCGGGTGCCCGGCCGCAGCTGCACGCCGCGCGCGGCGTACTCCTCGGACAGCTGCTCGGCGAGCTCGCGCGGGTAGGAGGCGCCGCCGACGAACTCCTGCGGGAAGACGAAGGTGACCCGGGTGTCGTTCTGCACCAGCGCCGCAGCGAGCTCGGTGCCGATGTAGCCGCCCCCCACGACGGCGACGTGCCGGCCCTCGCCGGACAGCCCGCGCAGCCTGCGGTAGTCGTCCATGGTGCGGAAGTGCACGACCCGGTCGTCGGCGGGCAGGTCGAGCTGCTTCGGGTGCCCGCCGGTGGCCAGCAGCAGCCGCCGGTAGCCGAACACGTCGCCGTCCTCGGCGGTGGCGGTGCGGGCGGCGCGGTCGACCGACCGGATGCGGGTGGCGGTGTGCAGCGCCGCACCGGTCTCGTCGGTGCCCAGCCAGGACTTGTCGAGGGTGAACTCCGGGTCGGTCCAGAGCTTCTTGGACAGCGAGGGCCGGGCGACCGGCGGGTCGACCTCCTCGCCGACGATCCCGATGCTGCCGTCGGGGTCGAGCTCGCGGATGCCGCGGGCTGCGCTGTCGGCCGCCATGCCGGCGCCGATGATCAGGTAGTCGTAGTTGCGTTGCACGGCCCGGTTGTGCCCGTCCGAGCTGCCGGTAACCCCGGGTTGCGCAGGTCAGAACACCTTGCCGGGGTTGAGGATGCCGTGCGGGTCCAGGGCCGCCTTGACCGCGCGGTGAATGTCCAGCACGGCGGGGGAGACCTCGGCGGCCAGGCCGTCGCGCTTGAGCAGGCCGACGCCGTGCTCGCCGGTCACCGTGCCGCCCATCTCCAGCGCGGCGGCGATGATCTCGTGGAAGGCCGCCAGCGCGCGGTCGCGGGCGGCGTCGTCACCGGCCGGGGTCGACAGCAGCGGGTGCAGGTTGCCGTCGCCGGCGTGCGCGATGTTGGCGATGAGCACGTCGTGCGCGGCGCCGATGGCCTCGATGCGGGCCAGCATGGCGGGGACGGCGGCCTTGGGCACGCAGACGTCCTCGGTGAGCAGCGGGCCCAGCCGCTCCAGGGCGGGGTAGGCCAGCCGGCGGGCGGAGAACAGCGCGTCGGCCTCCTCGGCGTCGGTGCTCACCGCGGCCCAGGACGCGCCGCCGGCCTCGAAGGCGGCCAGCAGCGCCTGCGCCTCGGCGTCCCCGGCGGCGCCGGGGGTGTCGACGCGGCCCAGCAGCACGACCTCGGCGTCGGCCGACAGGCCCATGTTCTTCCAGGCGTCGACGGCGGCCAGGCAGTGCCGGTCGACCAGCTCCAGCGCGGAGGGCGTGAGGCCCGCGGCGGCGACGGCGGTGACCGCCTCGCCGGCGGCGACGACGGAGTCGAAGTAGCCGGCGACGGTGCGCTCGGGGTCGCGCAGCGGCCGCAGCTTGACGGTGACCTCGGTGACGATGCCCAGCGTGCCCTCGCTGCCCACCAGCAGCCCGGTGAGGTCGTAGCCGGCCACGCCCTTGGCGGTCCGGCGGCCGATGCGGACCAGTTCGCCGGTGCCGGTGACCACCTGCAGGCCCATCACGTAGTCGCGGGTGACGCCGTACTTCACGCAGCACACGCCGCCGGCGTTGGTGGCCACGTTGCCGCCGATGGTCGACCAGGGGGAGGACGCCGGGTCCGGCGGGTACCAGAGGCCGTGCTCGGCGACCCTGGCCCGCAGGTCGTCGTTGACCACGCCGGGCTGGACGACGGCGAAGCGCTCCAGCTCGTCGACCTCCAGCACGGCGTCCATCGCCTCCAGCGCCACCACCACCGCACCGGCGGTGGCGTTGGCGCCGCCGGACAGCCCGGTGCCGGCGCCGCGGGCGATGACCGGCACCCGGTGCTCGATGCAGGCCAGGACGACGGCCTGCACCTCCTCCGCGGTGCGCGCCCGGACGACCGCGGCGGGCAGCTCCCACGGCGCCCACTCGGCCTCGTCGTGGGCGTAGGAGGCCAGCACGTCGGGGTCGGTGACCAGCCGGTCGGCCGGCAGCACCCCGCCCAGCGTGCCCACGACGTCGGTGGTGACGGTCATCGGGGTTCCTCCGTTGCTAGGGCGCGGCGTGCTCGTCCAGCGTGATGGCTGCGTTGACCAGCGCCAGGTGGGACAGTGCCTGGGGCAGGTTGCCCAGGAACGCCCCGTCGGCCGGGTCCAGCATCTCCGCCAGCATGCCGACGTCGTTCGCCGTCCCCTCGAGGTCCTCCATCAGCATGCGCGCCTCGCGGCCCCGCCCGCACAGCTGCAGCGCCGAGACCATCCAGTACGAGCACGCCAGGAACACGCCCTCCTCGCGGTCCATCCCGGTGTAGCGGTACAGGTGCGGGCCGGCGCCGAGCTCGCGGCGCAGCGCGTCGAGGGTGGAGCTCATCCGCTCGCCGCGGTCGAACCCGCTGATGGCGTGCAGCAGGATCGAGCAGTCCAGGGCGTCGCTGCCGGGGTGCATGAGGTAGGCCCCGCGGTCGTCGTCCCAGGCGTTCTCCTCGACCCAGGTGCGGATCCGCGCGGCCTCGGCGCGCCAGCGCGACGGGTCACCGGGGATCTGGCCGGCCTCGGCGAGCTCGACCGCCTTGGTCAGCGCCTGCCAGCAGCCCAGCTTGGACGTCGTGTAGTGCTGCGGGTCGTGCAGCTCCCACATGCCGGCGTCCTTCTGCTGCCACCGGTCGCAGGCGGTGTCGGCGATGGAGGCCAGCGACCGGCCGGTCTCGGCGTCGAGCACGTTCCCGTGCTCGACGTAGAGCGACACGATCGAGAACAGGTCGCCGTAGACGCCCAGCTGCAGCTGGGAGGCCGCGGCGTTGCCCGACTGCACGGGCCCGATGCCGCGCCAGCCGGGGACGTCGGGCTCGTGCACGCCGTCGGTCAGCTCGCCGTCGAGGGTGTAGCAGACCCGCGGCTCCGGGCCGTGCCGGCGGATGGTGCCCAGCAGCCAGCTCATCGCGCCGTGCGTCTCCTCGCGCAGGCCGAACCGGAACAGCGCGGTGAGGGCGTAGGCGGAGTCGCGGACCCAGGCGAAGCGGTAGTCCCAGTTCTTGCCGCCGGAGAGGTCCTCGGGCAGCGAGGTGGTGCCGGCGGCGACCATCGAGCCGCTGGGGGAGTGGATCATCAGCTTCAGCGCCAGCGCGCTGCGCCGCACCGACCTGTCGAAGTCGCCCTCCCAGCGGAACTCCTCGCCCCAGGCCGCCCAGTTCTTGATCGTCCGGTCGATGCCGACGTCGACGAGCGCCGGGTCGGGCAGGAACAGCGGCTCGCGCTCGGTGGCCACCAGGCCCAGCAGCGCCCGGGAGCCCGGCGTGGCGGTGTACTCCACGTCGATCCGCTGGTCCCCGGTGACGACGCGGTCCTCGCCGAGGGTGCGCACCGCCATGGTCAGGCCGTCGTCCCGCAGCACGAGGCCGTGCACCGTCTCCTGGATCCACGGCGAGGCGGTGCCCAGGCAGGTGCCGGGCCGGACGGCGGCCCGCAGGCGCACCGTGCCGGACAGGCCCTCGATGCGCCGGGCGAGCTCGGACCACGGCAGCCGCCCGGCGACCCCGGTGTTGAGCGCGTCGGTGACCCGCACGCTGCCCGAGTCGGTGGAGAAGGTCGTGGTCAGCACGTTGGTGCCGGGCACGTACTCGCGCTGGACCCGGAACTCCTCCACCGGGCGCAGCTCGATGCAGCCGCCGTGCTCGGCGTCCAGCAGTGCGCCGAACACCGGCGGCGCGTCGATGGCCGGCAGCGGCAGCCAGTCGATGCTGCCGTCGCGGGCCACCAGCGCGAGCGCCCGGCCGTCGCCGATGGCGGCGTAGGTGCGCAGGTCGGCGTAGCCGTCGTCGTCGCGCTCGTCCACCGGCCCGGGACCGGTGGCGCCCCAGCGCAGGTGCGCCGGGGCGGGGCGGGCGCCTCGCGTCTGGACGCCCGCCTCGTCCGGGGAGGTGCTCACGGGGTGGGCATGCCCCCGTTCACGTTCAGCGTCTCGCCGACCGTGTAGCCCGACTCGGCCGACGCGAGGTACACGTAGGCACCGGCCAGCTCGGCCGGCTGCCCGGCGCGGCCCAGCGGGGTCTCCTTGCCGAACTCGGGCAGGTTCTTCGGCGGCTGGCCGCCGGAGGCCTGCAGCGGGGTCCAGAACGGGCCGGGGGCGACCACGTTGACCCGGATGCCCCGGGGTGCCAGCTGCTGCGCGAGGGCCTTGGAGATGGTGTTGATCGCGGCCTTGGTGGTGGCGTAGTCGACCAGGCCGGGGGCGGGGGAGTAGGCCTGGATGGAGCTGGTGGTGACGATGGTCGAGCCCGGCGGCAGGTGCGGCACGGCCTCCTGCACGACCCAGAACACCGAGTAGACGTTGGTCTTGAAGGTGGCGTCGAACTGCTCGCTGGTCAGGTCGGCCAGGTCGTCGACCCAGGTCTGCTTGCCGGCGACGAGCACGAGGGCGTCCAGGCCGCCGAGCTCCTCGACCGCGGTGCGCACGAGCTGGCGGGCCTCGCTCTCCACCGACAGGTCGGCGGGGGCGAGCACGGCCTTGCGGCCGGCGTCCTCGACCAGCTTGGCGACGGCCTCGGCGTCGGACTGCTCCTCGGGCAGGTAGTTCAGCACGACGTCGGCGCCCTCGCGGGCGTAGGCGATGGCGGCGGCCCGGCCGATGCCGGAGTCGGCGCCGGTGACCAGCGCCTTGCGGCCCCGGAGCCGGCCGGTGCCGCGGTAGGTGTCCTCGCCGTGGTCGGCGCGCACCTGCAGCTCGGACTCCAGGCCCGGCTCGTCGATGCCCTGCTCGGGGTAGCCGTCGGTGCGGTACTGGTCGACGGGGTTGGTGAAGGTGTACTGGTCGGTCACGAGGGGGTTGCCTCCGGGGCGCGCGGTCAGGGGCCGGCCGCTGGTGGCTGAACGACCACGGACCCCTTGCCCGGGCCGGGCAGGGCTCAACCCGGTGACGCACGTCCTACCGTCGGGGTGTGACGACCCGGGTCCGTGTGCTGCTGGCCGCCGTGGGGGTGGCGCTGGCCGTCACCGGGGTGCTGCTGGTGGGCGGCGGCCCCTCGCCCGGGGTGGGCGACTGCGTGGCGGCCGGCCCGGACCAGACCGTGGTCGTGGTGGGCTGCGACGACCCGGCGGCGACGTTCCGGGTCATCGGCGTGCTGGACGACGTCCCGCCCCTGCAGTCGCAGCCGGTCTGCATGGGCGTCTTCCCGCGCAGCACCGCCAGCTACTCCGCCGGCGGGCTGTCGGCCACCCCGGACCGGGTGCTGTGCCTGGTCGCCGCCTGAGGAGTGGGATGGTCGCACCATGGACACCGACGTCGTCATCTGCTCGCCCCTGCGCACCCCCGTCGGCCGGTTCGGCGGCGTCTTCGCCGGGCTGACCGCCGCCTCGCTCGCGGCGACCGTGCTGCGCGAGCTGGCCGCCCGCACCGGCCTGGCCGAGGGCGAGGTGGACGACGTCGTGCTCGGCCAGTGCTACCCGAACGGCGAGGCGCCGGCGATCGGCCGCATCGCGGCGCTGGACGCAGGGCTGGGCACCGGTGTGCCGGGGCTGCAGATCGACCGGCGCTGCGGCTCGGGCCTGCAGGCGGTGCTCTACGCCTGCATGCAGGTGGCCACCGGCGCGGCGACCACGGTGGTGGCCGGCGGCGTGGAGTCGATGAGCCAGGTGGAGCACTACGCGCTGGGCCTGCGCACCGGTGTCCGTGGCGACGGCACGATGCTGCACGACCGGCTGGCCCGGGCGCGGGAGACCGCCGGCGGCATCCACCACCCGGTGCCCGGCGGCATGCTGGAGACCGCGGAGAACGTCCGCCGCGACCACGACGTCGACCGGCTGTCCCAGGACGCCTGGGCGCTGCGGTCGCAGCAGCGGGCCGGGGCGGCGATCGCCGAGGGCCGGTTCGCCGACGAGGTGGTCGGCGTCGAGGTGCCCGCCACCCGGAAGGCCCCCGCGCGCACGGTCACGGTCGACGAGCACCCCCGGCCGCAGACCACCATGGAGGACCTGGCCGCGCTCCGGCCGGTCATGGCCCGGGTCGACCCGGCGGCCACGGTCACCGCCGGCAACGCCTCGGGCCAGAACGACGGCGCGGCGATGTGCCTGGTCACCACCCGCGCCGAGGCCGACCGCCGCGGCTGGGACCCCTTCCTGTCGCTGCGCGGGTGGGCCGTGGCCGGGGTGGCGCCGGAGACCATGGGCATCGGCCCGGTGCCCGCGGTGGCCGCCGCCCTGGCCCGCACCGGGCTGACCCTGGCCGACATGGACCTGGTCGAGCTGAACGAGGCCTTCGCCAGCCAGGTGCTGGCGTGCCTGGCCGCGTGGGAGTCGTCGGGGCAGCTCGCCGTCGCCGACCGGGAGCGGGTCAACGTCAACGGGTCGGGCATCTCGCTGGGACACCCGGTCGGCGCCACCGGCGCCCGCATCCTGGCCACCCTGGCGCACGAGCTGCGCCGGCGGGAGGGCCGCTACGCCCTGGAGACCATGTGCATCGGCGGCGGGCAGGGCCTGGCCGCGGTGTTCGAGCGGGTCAGCTGACCGGCGGCGGGGCGGTCGAGCCGCGCAGCACCAGCTCCGGGGCGACCTGCTCGGCGGCCGGCTCCGGCGGGCCGGCGTCGTCGTCGAGCTGGACCAGCAGCAGGTCCGCGGCCCGCTCGGCGAGCACCGCGGCGCGGTTGTCGACGACGGTCAGCGGCGGCGTCCAGAACTCCCAGAACGGTTCGTCCTCGGTGCACACCACCGACAGCTCACCGGGGACCGCGACCGCGCGGCGGGACAGCTCGGCCAGCACCCCGAACGAGGCCTCGTGGTTGCTCACCAGCAGTGCCGTCGGCGGCCGTGCTGCGTCCAGCAGCTCGCGGGCGGCGTCGCGGCCGAACCCGGCGCGGAACGGGCCGCGGCGGACCAGGGCGGGGTCCAGCGGCACGCCGGCGGTGTCCAGCGCGGCGGCGAACCCGGCGTGGTGCAGCCGGCCGGAGGTGACCTCCGGCGGACCCTCGACCGCGCCGATCCGGGTGTGGCCCAGCGCGAGCAGGTGCTCGGCCGCCAGCCGGGCGGCCGTGGCGTAGTCGCTCATCACCGACGGCGCCCGCGCCCCGCCGACCTCGCGGTTCATGGTCACCACCGCTCTGCCCTCGGCGACCAGGGTGTTGACCAGCTCGCCGTTGGCGCCCGACCCGGCCACCACCACGCCGTCCAGGCCCTGGGCGCGCACGGTGTCCAGGAACGCGGCCTCCCGCGCCGGGTCGCCGCCGGTGGTGCAGACCAGCACCTGCAGGCCGTGCGCGGCCGCGCGGGCCTGCAGCGTCTCGGCGATGACGTGGAACGTGGCGTTGCGCAGGTTGTTCACCACCAGGCCGACCAGCCCCGAGCGGCGGGTGCGCAGCGCGGTGGCGATCCGGTTGGGGTGGTAGCGCAGCTCGGCGGCCGCCGCCTCGACCCGCTGCCGGGTGTGCGGCAGCACCGACGGGTGGCCGGTGAGCGCGCGGCTGGCGGTGCTGGTGCTGACCCCCGCGCGCCGGGCGACGGTGGTGAGGGTGACCGGCACGGCGCCCATCCTCCCTGGTCGGCGGGGCAGCGGCCACGTCGACCGGTTGTGTCGTACCCCCCTCGTAGCCTGCGCGCCGAGCGGTCCGAGGGGGCCGGTCCGAGGAGGCTGCGGTGTACGAGACCGACGGCGGGCTGGTGGTCAGCGCCGGCGACCTGACCGGTTTCCTGGCCTGCGAGCACCTCACCCGGCTCTCCCGCGAGGTCGCCCGCGGCGAGCGCGGCCGGCCCCCCGCGGCCGACCCCATGACCGAGCTGGTCGCCGGCCACGGCATCGCGCACGAGGAGCGGCACGTGCAGCGGCTGCGCGACCGCGGTCTGTCGGTGGTGGAGATCCCCGCGCCCGGCCGCGGGGCGGCCGACCTGCTGCAGGCCCAGGAGCAGACCGTGGCGGCGATGCGCGCGGGCGCCGACGTGGTGTACCAGGCCACCTTCTTCGGCACCCGCGAGGCCGGGGTCACCTGGCGGGGGCACGCCGACTTCCTGCTCAGGCGCACCGACCGGTCCAGCGACCTGGGTCCCTGGGCCTACGACGTCGCCGACACCAAGCTCGCTCGCCGGGTGAAGGTGCCCGCGGTGCTGCAGATGGCCCTCTACGGCCGGCTGCTCGCCGGCCTGCAGGGCGTGCCGCCCGAGCTGCTCACCGTCGTCACCGGCGACCAGCAGGAGCTGGCCTTCCCCTACGCCGACGCGGAGGCCTACACCCGCGCCGCGGTCGGCCGCTTCCTCGCCCGGCTCGCCGACGAGCGCTTCGCCCCGGCCTACCCGGTGGCGCACTGCGGCGTGTGCCCCTGGCGGGCCACCTGCACCGAGGCCTGGCGGGCCGCCGACCACCTCTCGCGGGTGGCCTTCCTGCGCCGCGACCACGCCGTCGCCCTCGCCGACGCCGGCATCACCACCACCGCGGCGCTGGCCGCCCGCACCGCCGACGAGCTGCCCGACACCATCGGGCGCGCCTCGCGCGAGCGGATCACCCGGCAGGCCGCGCTGCAGCGGGCCGAGGTCGAGACCGGGGTGCCCGGCTACGCGTTCCTGCCCCGGGTGCCCGGCGCCGGGTTCGAGCTGCTGCCCCCGCCCAGCCGCGGCGACCTGTTCTTCGACATCGAGGGCGACCCGTTCACCGGCGACCACGGCCTGGAGTACCTCTGGGGCCTGCTCGACCGCGACCAGCGCTACACCGCCTACTGGGGCTGCACGCCGGCGACCGAGCGCGACGGGTTCGAGCAGCTGGTCGACCACCTCGTCGCCGCGCTGGCCGCCGACCCCGACGCGCACGTCTACCACTACGCGCCCTACGAGCCGGCCCGGCTCACGGCGCTCTCCGCCCGGTACGGCACCCGGCAGGCCGAGGTCGACCGGCTGCTGCGCGGCGGGGCGCTGGTCGACCTGTACGCGGTGGTCCGGCAGGGCCTGCAGATCAGCAAGGAGTCCTACTCGATCAAGCAGGTCGAGGACTTCTACCGCGGGCACACCCGCCCGCACGGCGCGGCGGTCTCCGACGCCGGCGCCTCGATCCTGGCCTTCGAGGAGTGGCAGGCCACCGGCGAGCAGCGGCTGCTCGACGAGATCCGCGACTACAACCGCGACGACTGCCTGTCCACGCTGCAGCTGCTGGGCTGGCTCGAGGAGCGGCGCACCGAGCTGGTCGCCTCCGGCGTGCCGCTGGGCCGCCCGCTCGACGCCGACCCCGACCCCAGCCCCACCGCCGTCGCGGCCGATGCGGCCCGGGCCGCGCTGGAGGCCCGGCTGCTGACCGGGCTGCCCGAGCGGGCCACCGACCGCACCCCCGACGAGCAGGCCGTCTGGCTGCTGGCCCAGCAGCTGGGGTGGCACGCCCGCGAGGCGCGGTCGGAGTGGTGGGAGCACTTCCGGCTGCGGGCGCTCACCCCGGCCGAGCTGGAGCGGGAGACCGCCGCGCTGGGCCCGCTGGACCCACCCGTCGTGCTCGGCACGGTCGGCCCCCGGGTGCACGTCGCCCACCGGTTCCCGCCGCAGGAGACCAAGCTGGCACCCGGTTCCAGGGTCGACCAGGTCCCGGTCGCGGACGACGGCCGCGCCGTGCGCGCCGAGGTCGTCTCGCTGGACGGCGCCACCGGCGAGCTGGTGCTGGCCCGCCCGCTGGACCGGGTCGGCGACCACGCGCAGGGCCTGCTGCCGCCCGGCCCGCTGGAGGCCCGCCACCACCGGGCGGCGCTGCTCGAGCTCGGCGGCGCCGTCGCCGACGGCGGGCTCGACGGCCTCGGGGTGCGCACCGCGGCGGCCGACCTGCTGGCCCGCCGGCCGCCGCGGCTGCGGACGGGCACGCCCCTGGTGGTCGAGGGCGAGACCGCGGCCGAGCGCACCCGCCGGCTCGTCACGGCTCTCGACGGCGGGGTGCTGGCCGTGCAGGGCCCCCCGGGGGCGGGCAAGACCCACGCCGGTGCCCGCGCCGTGCTCGACCTGGTCCGCGCCGGCCGGCGGGTGGCCATCACCGGCACCAGCCACAAGGTGGTCGGCAACCTGCTCGACGGGGTGCTGCGGGCCGCCCGCGAGGCCGGCACCACCGTGCGGGCGGTGCAGAAGGCCCCGGCCGGGCAGCGGTGCAGCGCGCCCGAGGTGGTCGGCACCGACGACAACGGCACGGTGACCGACCTGCTCGACGCCGGCGACGTCGACGTGGTGGCCGGCAGCACCTGGCTGCTCACCCGCCCCGACCTGGCCGGCCGGCTCGACGTGCTGGTGGTCGACGAGGCCGGCCAGCTGTCGCTGGCCGACACCCTGGCCGTGTCCCGGTGCGCCCGCGACCTGGTGCTTCTCGGCGACCCGCAGCAGCTGCGCCAGCCCGGCCGCGGGATCCACCCCGACGGCGCCGACGTCTCCGCCCTGCAGCACGTCATCGGCGAGGACGACGTGCTGCCCGCCGGGCGCGGTGTGTTCCTGGACCGGTCCTGGCGGATGGCGCCGGCGCTGTGCCGGGTGGTGTCCGAGCTGTCCTACCGCGGTCGGCTGCAGCCCTCGCCGACCACCGCGGTGCACCGCGTCGAGCTGCCCGACCGACGGGCGGCACCGGCGGGCATCGGCTGGGTCCCGGTGGTGCACGAGGGCAACGGGTCGGCGTCGGGGGAGGAGGCCGCGGCCGTCGCCGAGCTGGTCGGTGACCTGCTGGGCCGGCCGTGGGCCGACGCCGCCGGCGTCCGGCCGGTGTCCGAGGCCGACGTCCTGGTCGTCACGCCGTACAACGCGCAGGTCAACCGCATCCGCTCGGCGCTGGCCGAGGCCGGGCTGGCGGGCGTCGAGGTGGGCACCGTCGACAAGTTCCAGGGCCGCGAGGCCGCGGTGTCGATCTTCTCGCTGGCCGCCTCGAGCGGTGCCCACGTGCCGCGCAGGCTGGACTTCCTGCTCGACCGGCACCGGCTCAACGTGGCCCTGTCCCGGGCCCGGACGGTGGCCTACGTGGTGGGCAGCCCGGCGCTGCTGACCTCCCCGGTGCACACGCCCGACCAGCTACGACTGGTCAACGGGCTGTGCCGGCTGGTCGAGCACGCGACCGGCGTGGGAGCCGCCGCGACGACGTGAGCCGCGCCGCGCACGAAACCCTGGTGCGACCACGCGCTGTACCGATACGGTCACGTCGCGGTTCAAGCACGACGGGGGGCGGACCGCAGGCGGCGGGAGGACCAGGATGAGCGTGCACGAGCCGGCATCGGTGGTGGCCGCCCGTCAGCTGGCGGCCGAGGCGCAGGAGACCTGGTCCACCCGCGCGCCGCGCGGGTTGGCCGAGCGGGTGGCCCGCCGGCGCGCCGAGCAGCAGCGGCAGGGAGCGGTCGCCGCGGTGGCCGGCGAGGGCTGAGCGCCCACCAATCAGCCCCCGGTGCGCAGACCCAGGAGCGCACGGGGGCGCTCGCCGGGGCGCCCGCGGAGCCGCGGCCGGGGTCAGGGGCCGCGCTCCGGGGCTGGGACGGGCGGCGGCCGGGGGAGAGACCTCCCGGCCGCCGCCCGCCGGACCCCCCACAGAGGTCCAGCCGCCGTGCCCGGACGGGCGGCGGCTCACCCCGGGTTCGCGGTCAGGCGCCCGGGCGGTTCAGGTCACCGGCTCGCTGTCGGCCAGCCAGCCGGCGAGCCGCTCCATGTAGGCCGCCTGGGCCGGGTAGTCCATGCCGATGTACTCCCACGGGTACACCTGCCCGGCCTGCGCGGCGGGCAGCAGCCCGTAGGTCGGCTGGGTGGCCATCTCCTCGGGGCTCATCGCACCGCGCAGCGAGTACAGGATGACGTCGCTGCGGTAGTCGGTCACCGACTCCCAGCCCGCGGTCTGCCAGTAGTACTCCTCGCCGCCCGGGTCGAGGAACTGCACGCCGAGGTCGGCGTACATCCGCAGCGACGGGTCGTCGGGGGCCTTGGCCATGTAACAGCCCTCGCCGGCGTAGGCGGCCACCGGAAGCACGGTGACGCCGGAGGAGGCGGCCTCGGTCAGCTCCGCCGCGGCGGCGTCGAAGTCGGCGCGCTCGGCGGCGATCGCGTCCTCGTCGGCGCCCACCGAGACGGCGAGGTCGGCGGTGCGCTCGATGACGTCCGCGGCCGACCCGGTCCAGCCCAGGACCACGACCGGCGCGATCTGCTCCACCTGCTCCAGCTGCGCCAGGTCCTGGAAGCCGTAGGGCACGCCCTCGGGGTCGATCTCCCCGCCGCTTGTGGTCGGGTAGACGGTGGTCACCACCAGGTCCGGGTCGGCCGCGGCCAGCGCCTCGAGGTCGATCTCGCCGTAGCTGGTCCCGACCAGGGCGACGTCGGAGAGGTCCTTGCCCTCGAAGGCCACGTCGTCGGCGGCCGACGTCTGGCCGAAGGTGGCCACCGGCGCGACCCCGTAGTTCCACAGCGAGGAGACGACGTCGTTGAGCCCGGCGACCCGGTCGGGGGCCTCGTCGAGGGTCACGGTGACCCCCCGGTCGTCGGTGAACTCCCAGCCCTCGGCGGGCGCGGCGGCGTCCTCGGTGGGGTCGGAGCCGCAGCCGGCGACGGCGACGGCCGTCCCGACGGCGAGGAGTCCGCCGACGAGGCGGCGGGGGGTTCCGAGCACGGTTCCTCCTGCTGGTGCGCGGGGGCGGTTCCCCCGGATGGCCGGTTAGGCTAGCCTCACCTGCACACCGCACGAACCGCCGACCCGGGAGCGCGCATGAGCACGGCCACCGAGACCCTGCAGCCGACCTGGCGGTGCTTCGAGACCACCGTGGCGCGCACCGAGCGGCTGTCCCCGGGCTTCCTGCGGCTGACCCTGACCGGCCCCGACCTGCACCTGTTCGGCGCGGGCGGTGCCGACCAGCGGTTCAAGCTGCTCATCCCGGTCGAGGGCGCCCCGGCCGTCGACCTGCTCGCGGTGACCGGTCCCGACTGGTACGAGGCCTGGTGCGCGCTGCCCGACGAGGTCCGCCCCGCCATGCGCACCTACACCGTGCGGGCGGTCCGCCCCGAGGTCGCCGAGCTCGACGTCGACGTGGTGCTGCACGGCATCCGCCCCGACGGCAGCGCCGCCCCCGACGCCGGCCCGGCCGCGACGTGGGCCGCCCGCGCCGTCCCGGGCGACCCGATGGTCGTGCTGGGCCCCGACCGCCCCGGGTCGGGTCGGATGTGGGGCGTGGAGTGGGCCCCGCCCGCCGACGCCGGCACGCTGTTCCTGGCCGGTGACGAGACCGCCGTCCCCGCGATCGCCTCGGTGCTGGAGTCGCTGGCCCCCGGCCCGCGGGTGGTCGCGGTGCTCGAGGTCCCCGGGGCGGCGGACTTCCTGTCGCTGCGGCTGCCGGCCGGCGTCGACGTCCGCTGGCTGGCCCGCGGGTCGCGCGCCCGCGGTGAGCTGCTGGAGCCGGCCGTGCACACCGCGCTGTGCGAGCTGGGCATCGCCCGCGGGGTCCCCGGCGCCGACCCGGGCGAGCCGGTCGAGGACGGCATCCTCTGGGAGGTGCCCGAGGCCGGCGCGGCCACCGGCTGCTACGCCTGGCTGGCCGGCGAGGCCGGGATGGTGAAGGGCCTGCGCCGGCGGCTGGTCCGCGACCTCGGCGTCCCCCGGGACGCGGTGGCGTTCATGGGCTACTGGAAGGTCGGGTCCCGCGGCTGAGCCGGCGGTCGGCGGCCCGGTGCTCGTCGACGTCGCCAACGTCGTCGGGTCCCGACCGGACGGCTGGTGGCGGGACCGGGCCGGGGCGTCCAGCCGCCTGCTGACCCGGCTCGTGACCCTCGACCGCGACGTGGTCGCGGTGGTCGAGGGCCGGGCGCGCGACGTCCCGGACGTCCCCGGCGTGCGGCTGGTCCGCGCGGCCGGCAGCGGGGACGACGCCCTGGCCGCCGAGGCGGCCCGGCTGGGCACCCCGCTGGTCGTGGTGACCGCCGACCGCGGGTTGCGCGCGCGGCTGCCGGCGGGCACGACGGTGCACGGGCCCGGCTGGCTGCTCGACCTGCTGGACCGGGGCTGACCCCGGCCCAGCAGGTGCGGGTCAGGCGGGGGTGAGCACCGCCCGGCGCCGGTTGCGGCCGGGCAGGGACGCGGCCAGGGCCAGGGCCAGCGCGACGCCGTCCTCGAGGACGGCGGCCTGCCAGTCCGGGATGCCGGCCGAGTCCGCCCAGCGGCGCCAGCCCAGCCCGCCCCAGGTGCCGGCCGCGGCCCCGACGAGCCCGGCCAGGATCGGGACGGCGGCGTTCGCGTCCTCCCGCGCGGCCAGCGCCCCGGCGCCGCCCGCGGCGGAGGCGAAGCGCACCGGCAGGCCCTGCGGGTCGGTCCGCGGGGGCGTCGCCTCGAGCTTGTCGGCGTAGAGCTCCCCGCCGACCGCGGCCACCGAGGCAGCCTTGCGCAGCGCCCCGCCCTCGGGGTTGGTCAGCGCTGGGGCGGCCAGCCCGAGCGAGCTGCGGCAGCCGGTGGCCACCCCCAGCAGCAGCGACCGGACGGTCAGCCCGCCCGACGCCTTGCGCCGGGGCTTGTCTCCCGACGCGGGGATGGCCTCGACGACGGCCTGCACGGCGGCGCCGTACGCCAGGTGCGGCAGGGCGTCGGACGCCCAGTCGCGGCGGGACCACGAGCGCGGGTCGTCGACACCGAGCGCGGCGATGGTGCCGTCGGTCAGCGCCATCGCGGCGGCGCCGGTGGTGACCGCGCCGACGGTCGAGGGCAACCGGACGCCGGCGGAGCGGACCAGGCTCGCCAGCACGCCCACGGCCACGCCGTTGCCGATGCCGGACAGCGCGCCCAGGGCGGTGCGGCGGTTGGCCCGCTCGCTCCGCTTCCCGGGCACCTTGGTGCCCGCGACGCCGGCGAGGGCGTCGATGGTCTGCTCGGGGGTACTGCTGGCGTCGCGGCCGCGCACCGCCATGTCGAGGTAGGTGACGGCGTTGAGGACGGTGGTGCCGGCCGCGCCCGCGGCCAGCCCCCGTGCGAAGGACCCGGTCATGGACCGACCCTGCGGCCTGGGCCGGTGGGCGGCAACCCGGTGGCCCGGCTCACGTAAGGACCATCACGGCTCCCACCTGCGTCTTCTGCAGGCATTGCCCAGGTCCGGCTGGCACCGTGGGAACCGCGCCCGAGGTCGTGTGCCCACTCCCACCACCCGCGCCCCTTCTTCCCCCTGCGAGGTCCTCCCGTGTCCGCACCCTTCTTCCTGCGTGCCCGCTCACCGGTCGGCCGGCTCGTCCGCGGCGCCGCCGGCCGCGCGCCCGCGCCCTCGCTGTCCCGGCTGCGCGCCGCCGTCGCCGCCCTGTTCGCCCTCGACGGGTTCGTCTTCGGCACCTGGGCCGCCCGGGTCCCCGACGTGGCCACCCGGGTCGGCGCCGACCACAGCACCCTCGGGCTGGCGCTGCTGTGCCTGTCGCTGGGTGCACTGGCCTGCATGCAGCTCACCGGCGCACTCGCCGCGCGGCTCGGACCAGGCCTGGTCGCCGCCCTCGCCGGGGTCGCGGTCTGCGCCAGCGCGGTGCTGCCCGGGCTCGCCACGTCGGTGCCCGCGCTCTGCGCCGCGCTGCTGGCCTTCGGCGCCGCGACCGGGGCGGTGAACGTGGCCGCGAACAGCGTCGGTGTGCAGGTCGAGTCCCGCGCCGGCCGGCCGGTGCTGTCCGGGCTGCACGCCGCGTTCAGCTTCGGCGGGCTCGGTGGTGCGCTGCTGGGTGGCCTGGCCGCGGCCGTGCTCGCCGTCCCGGCGCACCTGGTCGTGGTGGCCGGCGCCGGCCTGCTGCTGGTCGCGGTGCTCGTGCCGGTGCTGGTGGGGGCCGACGCCGCGCCGGTGGTCGAGGCACCGGTGCCCGAGGACGCGCCCCGCCGCCGCCCGACCGCCGTCCTGGTGGTGCTGGGCTGCATCGCCGGCGCGACCGCCTACGGCGAGGGCGCGCTGACCGACTGGGGCGCGCTGCACCTGCGCGAGGACCTCGGCGCCACCTCCGGGCTCGCCGCCGCCGGCTACGCGGGCTTCGCCCTGGCCATGGCGTGCGGGCGGCTGGCCGGCGGTGCGCTGGTGGCCCGGCTGGGCGAGCGGCGGCTGCTGGTCGGCGGCACCCTGCTCGCCGCGGCGGGCGCGCTGCTGGCGGTGACGACGCCGTCGGTGGTGCTCGCGCTGGCCGGGTTCGGCGTCGTCGGGCTCGGCCTGGCCAACGTCTTCCCGCTGGCCGTCGCCCGGGCCGGTGCGCTGGGCGGGTCGCGCGGCATCGCGCTGTCCACCACCGTCGGCTACACCGGCCTGCTCGGCGGTCCGCCGGCGATCGGGTTCCTGGCCGCGCACGCCGGGTTGCCGGTCGCGCTCGGCACCGTGGCGCTGCTCGCCGGGGCCGCCGCCGTCCTGGTGGCCCTGGTGGACGGCGACCGGGTGTGCGTGCCCGCGGTGGACCTGGCGCCGGTGCACCGCGCCGCCGGGGACCTGCGCATCCTCGCCGTCGCCTGACGCCGTCGGCGCCGTCCCCGCGCCGCCGGGGCAAGGGATCCCCTCCCGCACGCACGCGCCGGATCCGTGGTGCAGGGGCTCCCTTGCCTCGGCGGGGTTGACCCCTCGGCTAATGGGTGTAGCTTTTGGCTAACGGCTTTAGCTGCAGGAGGACGACATGACCGAGCACCTCACCCTCGACGGGGGCACCCTGGCCTACGAGGTCACTGGCGGGCCCGGTCCGCTCGTCGTGCTGGCGCACGGCATGGGCGACGACCGGCAGGCCTACCGCCACCTCGTGCCCCGGCTGGTCGAGGCCGGGTACCGGGTCGCCGCGGTCGACCTGCGCGGCTGCGGGGAGTCCAGCGCGCCGTGGCCCTCCTACAGCCGCACCGACATCGCCGGCGACCTGCTCGCCCTGGTCCGCCACCTCGGCGGCCCGGCGGTGCTGGTCGGGCACTCGATCTCCGGCGGCGCGGTCACCGTGGCCGCGGCGCGGGCGCCCGAGCTGGTCACCGCGCTGGTGGAGCTGACCCCGTTCACCAGGAAGCAGGCCATCGCGCTGCGCGACCTGCGCTCGGCGCGGTTCCGCCGCGGCATGCGGCACCTGCTCGGCGCCGGGCTGCTGGGCAGCGTGGGCCAGTGGCGGAAGTACCTCGACGTCGCCTATCCCGGCGCGAACCCGGCCGACTGGCAGCAGCGGCTGGACCACGTGACCGCGATGCTGGGCGAGCCGGGCCGGATGGCCGCGCTCAAGGGGATGGGCACCACCCCCGCCACCGACGCCGGGGCCGCGCTCCCCGCCGTTCGCTGCCCGGTGCTGGTCGTGCAGGGCGAGCTGGACCCCGACTGGGCCGATCCCCGCGCCGAGGGCGAGGCGGTGCTCGCCGAGCTGCCGGCCGGGCTGGGCCGGCTCGTGGTGCTCGAGGGCGCCGGTCACTACCCGCACCACCAGGTGCCCGACGCCGTCGCCGACGCCGTGCTGCCTTTCCTGGCCGGCGTCCGTGCCTAGGGCGGGCCTGGACCCCACCTCGGTGGTGGCCGCCGGCGCCGAGCTGGCCGACGAGGTCGGGCTCGGGGCGCTGACCATGGGCGGGCTGGCCGAGCGGGTCGGCGTGCGGACCCCGTCGCTGTACAAGCACGTGGCCGGGCAGGAGGACCTGGTCCGCCGGATCGCCGCCCTGGCGCTGTCAGAGTCCGCGGTCGCGATCGGCACGGCGATCCAGGGCCTGGCCGGCCGCGACGCCCTCGCCGCCGCGGCGCAGGCCTTCCGGGCCTACGTGCTGGCCCACCCGGGGCGGTACGCCGCGACCGTCGGGCTGGAGCCGGCCGGTCAGGACGACCCGCTGGTGGCCGCGGGGGTGCGTGCGCTGGCCGCGTTCCGCGCGGTGCTGCGCGGCTACGACCTGCCCGCGGCCGAGGAGGACCACGCGCTGCGCACGCTGCGCAGCGCGTTCCACGGCTTCGCCACCCTGCAGGCCGCGCGCGGGTTCCAGTGGTCCGCCGACGTCGACGAGAGCTTCGGGTGGATGGTCGACCTCCTCGACCGCGGGCTGCGCCGGGCCTGAGCTACGCCTGGACGACCTTGTCCCGGTAGCTCTCGATGATGTCCATGAACTCGCGCAGCTCGGGCTCGGGGACGCCGACGAAGTCCAGGGTCGCCTCGATCTCCTTGGCGACGGCGTCGAACCCGGCCGTGTCGATGGACAGGTGCTCGTGCGCGGTGTCCATGTCGTGGCCGATGTAGCACTTCGGGCCGCCGGCGGCCTCGATGGACCACGACGTCACCAGCCACTTGTATCCGGGGGCGTTGGCCGGGTTGCCGTGGTGCTCGTGCACCTTCTCGTTGGCGTTGACCTTGACGTTCTGGAACAGCCGGTCGACCAGGATGTCGACGGCGCCGGCGATGCCGTAGCACCCGCCCAGCCGCTCGTAGAGCGTCGCGTTCCCCGGCTGGACGGCGGGGGCGGTGGCCGGGTCGGCCTCGGGGGCGAGGCGACGGGTGTCGGGGACGTGGGCGACCTCGGGCGTGGCGGTCATGGCGGGCTCCCTGGGGTGGTCGACGCTGATCACGGGGGGAGGACCCTCCCCCTGGGTGTGACGCAGGTTACTTGCGTGCAAGACGATCGGGCAATGCCTTCTCGGCGGCCGGCCGGGCGAGGATGGGGCCGTGGAACGGGTGACCGGCATCGGCGGCGTCTTCCTGCGCTCGGCGGACCCGGGCGCGCTGGGCGCCTGGTACCGCGACCACCTCGGCGTCGGGGTCGACCCGGACGAGCCGTGGCAGCAGGATGCCGGTCCGACCGTGTTCTCCGGCTTCGCCGCCGACACCGACTACTTCGGTTCGCCCCGCCAGCAGGTGATGCTCAACTTCCGGGTGCGCGACCTGGGGGCGATGCTGGCCCAGCTGCGGGCCGCCGGCGCCGACGTCTCCGACGACGTGCAGGACATGGACGGCGTCGGCCGGTTCGGCTGGGTCACCGACCCCGAGGGGAACCGCGTCGAGCTCTGGCAGCCCGCCTGAGACCTGCCCGCGCCGCGCCTACCCTCGGGGCATGCCGTCCGCCCGCAAGCCGCTGGACGAGCTCCGCGAGACCGTCGGCCGGCTGGGCGAGCAACTGCCCCGGCCCGGCGGGCGCGGCGTGGACGACCTGGTCGCCGAGCTCTTCGGCGGGGGACGGACCGCGCCGGGCCGGCCGCTGGCCGAGGTCCAGGCCGACCTCGCCGGGCTCACCGGCCTGACGGCGGTCAAGGAGCAGGTGCAGGCGCTGGTCGCGTTCCTGCAGGTGCAGGCCCGCCGCAAGGAGCACGGCCTGGCCGAGGCGGCGACCAGCCAGCACCTGGTCTTCCTCGGCAACCCGGGGACGGGCAAGACCACGGTGGCGCGGCTGCTGGCCGAGATGTACCGGGCGGTCGGGCTGCTGCAGAAGGGCCACCTGGTCGAGGTCGACCGTGCCGCCCTGGTCGGGCAGCACGTGGGCGCGACCGCTATCAAGACCGACCGGGTGGTCCGGCAGGCGCTGGACGGCGTGCTGTTCATCGACGAGGCGTACTCGCTGGCACCCGACGGCGACGGCCGGCTGGACTTCGGGCCGGAGGCGATCGAGGTCCTGCTCAAGCGCATGGAGGACCACCGGCACCGGCTGGTGGTGATCGTGGCCGGCTACCCCCGGCTGATGGAGTCCTTCCTGGCCTCCAACCCGGGGCTGCGGTCCCGGTTCGGCCGGGAGATCCGGTTCCCCGACTACTCCACGGCCGAGCTCGAGGCCATCTTCGTCAGCATCGTGGCCCAGCACGAGTACCTGCTCGAGCCCGGCGCGGAGACCACCTTGCGCGCCACCCTGGCCGGCATCCAGCCGGGCGAGGACACCGGCAACGCGCGCTTCGCCCGCACCCTGTTCGAGCAGGCCCTCAACCGGCAGGCGCTGCGGCTGACCCGGGACGGCAGCGCGGCGTCGCTGAGCCGCGCCGACGTCTCCACGCTGACCGCCGACGACGTCGCCGAGGCAGCCCGCACGCTCGGCGCCTAGTCCTCCAGCAGCCAGACGGCGGCGTCCGGCGGCAGCACACCGGCGGCCTTGACGGCGGTCGAGGAGGCCAGCAGCAGGGTCCCGCCCGGGACCAGGGCGGTGGCCGTGCCCATGTTCAGCACGCAGCGCACGGTCTCGCCGTCCCCGGTGCAGGTGACGGTGAGGACGTCGCCGTCGACCTGCACGGTCGCCGTCCCCGAGCCCAGCGCCGGGTGGGCCGCGCGCAGGGCCAGGGCGCGGCGGTGCAGGGTCAGGGCGGAGCCGCCGTCCCTGCTCTGCCGGGAGACGGCGTGGTGGTCCCAGCCCTCCGGGATGGGCAGCCACGGGTCGGCCGCGCCGTCGGGGGAGAAGCCGACGCCGGGGGACTCGTTCCACGGCATCGGCACCCGGCAGCCGTCGCGGCCGGCGCGGGCGCCGCCGCTGCGGTGGAAGATCGGGTCCCGCTTGGCCTCGTCGGGGACGACGGCCTGCGGCAGGGCGAGCTCGTCGCCGGCGTAGAGGTAGGGCGACCCGGGCAGCGCCATGAGCAGCAGGGCCGCGGCCCGGGCGCGCGCGGTGCCGACCGCGCCGCCGCCGAACCGGGTGACCTGGCGGTCCTTGTCGTGGTTGCCCAGCACCCAGGAGACCGGGGCGCCGACCGAGGCGAACGCGTCCAGCGCGGTGGACACGGCCTCGCCGAAGGCGCCGGCGTCCCACCCGGACTTCAGCAGCCGGAAGGAGAAGGACTGGTGCATCTCGTCGGGGCGGGAGTACAGCGCCACCTGCTCCAGGTCGGCCAGGCAGACCTCGCCGACGAGCATGGTGTCCGGGTACTCGTCGCAGACCGCGCGCCAGCGCCGCCACACGTCGTGCACCTCGGGCTGGTTCCAGGTCATCGCCTGCTCGGGGCCGTGGCCGAACAGGGTGGGGGAGTAGGCGCCGGGGTTGTCGCGCAGGCCGGCGTCCTTGAACAGGCCGTAGGCGACGTCGACCCGGAAGCCGGAGACACCGCGGTCGAGCCAGAAGCGCAGGGTGGCCTCGAAGTCGTCGCCCACGGCGGGGTCGCGCCAGTCGAGGTCGGGCTGCTCGGGGGCGAACAGGTGCAGGTACCAGCGGCCGTCGGGGGTGCGCGACCACGCCGGGCCGCCGAACAGCGAGCGCCAGTTGTTCGGCGGCTCCTCCGACGGGGGTGCGAAGTGGTAGCGCTTCGCCTCGGGGGAGTCGGGGTCGGCCAGGGCCGCCTGGAACCACGGGTGCTGGTCGGAGGTGTGGTTGGGGACGACGTCGAGCACCACGCGCAGCCCGAGCGCGCGGGCGTCGGCGACCAGTGCCTCCAGGTCGGACACGTCGCCGTAGTCGGGGTCGACCGCGCGGTAGTCCACCACGTCGTAGCCGCCGTCGGCGCCGCCGGAGGGGTAGTGCGGGTTGATCCACAGCGCGTCGACGCCCAGCCACACCAGGTACGGCAGCCGGGAGCGCAGCCCGGCCAGGTCACCGATGCCGTCGCCGTTCGAGTCGGCGAAGGAGCGCAGGTAGACCTGGTAGACCACCGCGGTCCGCCACCAGTCCTGCTCGGTCGCGGGCGCGACGGGGGACCGCAGTGCCGTCAGCCGGGGTGCCATGTGTCCACCCTGAGTGCTCGACTGCGCACAAGCTGTGAGGCGGGTCACCAGTTTCCGGCTCGGTTCCTGGCGGATCTCGCCAGGACGGCAGGTCAGCCGTGCTGCAGGCAGCTGGTGAACGCGGCGACCATGTGCGGCACGTCGAGGGCACTGCACAGCTCGCGGGCCGAGTGCATGGCCAGCTGCGGGGCGCCGACGTCGACCGTCGACAGGCCCAGCCGGGTGGCGGTGAGCGGGCCGATGGTCGAGCCGCACGGCAGGTCGGCGCGGGACACGAAGTGCTGCACCGGCACCCCGGCGTCCTGGCACCGCTCGGTGAACCAACCACCGCTCACCGCATCGGTGGCGTAGGCCTGGTTGGCGTTGAGCTTGAGCACCGGCCCGCCGCCGAGCGCCGGCTGGTGCGAGGGGTCGTGCCGCTCGGGCCGGGTGGGGTGCACCGCGTGCGCCATGTCCGCGCTGACCAGCTTCGACGCCGCGATCGTGCGGGCGAACCCCTGCGGGCCGTCGGCCAGCCGCGACACGACGTCCTCCAGGAACGACCCGCGCGCCCCCGACGCCGACCCCGACCCGACCTCCTCGTGGTCGTTGCAGACCAGCACCTGCGTGTGACGCGTTTCCGCGGAAACAGCCAGGAGAGCCAGAAGCCCCGAGTGGCAGCAGGCCAGGTCGTCCAGCCGGGGCGCGGCCACCCACGACCCGTCGGCCCCGGCCCGCGCCGCGGGCTGGGTGTCGGCCAGCACCAGGTCGTGACCCACCACGTCGGCGGCCGACACCCCGGCGGCCGAGGCCAGCGCCTCCAGCAGGCCGGGCTCGGTCGACAGCTCCGACCCCCACACCGGCTGCAGGTGCCGCTGCGGGTCCAGGGTCAGCCCCTCGCGCACCGACCGGTCCAGGTGGATCGCCAGCGACGGCAGCCGCAGCGGCGCACCGGGGAGCGTCGCCAGCACCGTCGTCCCGCCGCGCAGCGCGAGGCGGCCGGCGACGGTGAGCTCGCGGTCCAGCCAGGTGTGCCACAGCCCGCCGCCGTAGGGCTCGACGCCCACCAGCCGGTAACCGGCCTGCCGCAGGTCGTGGCGCGGCCGCACCCGGAAGGTCGGTGAGTCGGTGTGCGCCCCGATGATCCGCAGGCCGGCCTCCGCCACCGGGTCCGAGCCCACCCGGACGGCGACCACGCTGGCCCCCCGCACGGTGAACACGGCGTCCCCGGGGGCCAGTTCCCACACGTCGCGCTCGGCCAGCTCCCGGAACCCGCCCGTGGTCAGCCGGCGCGCGATCTCGGCGGCCGCGTGCCCGGGGGAGGGCGAGGCGTCGACGAAGGAACGGAGGTCGTCACCGAGGGAGAGGTCCACGTCCTGGAGTCTCCCGTACCGTTCGGCGCCGCACCCCGAACCCCTGGAGACCCCGCATGACCGGCACGACCATCGGTGTCGAGGAGGAGTTCCACCTCGTCGACCCGGCCACCGGGGCCCTCGCCGCCAGCTCGCAGGTGGCCGACGCCGCCGTCCTCGGCCGGGCCGGCACGCACGTGCAGCCCGAGATCTCCACGACCCAGCTCGAGACCGCCACCGGCATCTGCCGCACCCTCGCCGACGTCCGCGCCGCGCTCGAGGAGACCCGCGCGGAGGCCGTCGCCGCCGCGCAGACCGACGGGCTGACCGTGCTCGCCGCCTCCACCCACCCGTTCTCGGCCCCCGAGGACCTCCGGCTCACCGACGCCCCGCGCTACCGCGTGATGGTGCAGCGCTGGGCCGCCCTCGCGCAGAGCCAGGACATCTGCGGCACCCACGTGCACGTCGGCGTCGACGACCTGGACACCGCCGTGCACGTCATGGACCGCGCCCGGCCCTGGCTGCCGGTGCTGCTGGCGATGACCGGCAGCTCCCCGTTCCACGACCGCGCCGACACCGGCTACGAGTCCTGGCGCACGGTGTGGTGGTCGCGCTGGCCGGTGTCCGGCCCGCCCGAGCCGCTCGGCGACGCGGCCGGGTACGCCGACGTCGTCCGGCGGCTCGTCGGCGCCGGCCTGGTCCCCGACGGCTCCCAGCTCTACTGGGACCTGCGGCCCTCCACCCACGTGCCCACGCTGGAGTTCCGGATGGGCGACGTCTGCACCGACCTGGACGACGTCGTGCTGCACGCCGCCCTCTGCCGCTCGCTGGTCTCGGTGCTCGCGGCCCACGACGGGGAAGCCCCCGTCACCAGGCCCGAGCTGCTCCGCGCCGCCCGCTGGAAGGCCGCCCGCGCGGGCCTCACCGGGCAGCTGCTGGACCCCGCGACCGGCGAGCTGGTGCCCGCGTCCACCGCCGTCCGGGCCCTGCTCGAGCTGCTCGGCCCCGACCTGGACAGCCGCGGTGAGCTCGCCGAGGTGACCGGCCTGGCCGAGCAGCTGCTGGCCCGGGGGACATCGTCGGCGCGCCAGCGTCAGGTGCTGGCCCGCACCGGCGACCCGGGCGCCGTCGTCCGCGACCTGCTGCAGGTGGCCGGCACCGCGCCGTAACAGCGGGGCATTGCCGCCGACACCCAGCAGGTCCACAGTGAGCGCCACCCGACGACCGGAGGCCCCGCTGTGACCACTGAATCCCCGGCGCAGACGAACGACTACCTCGCCAAGCGGCAACTGCGCACCGGGACGGCGGGCTGGCCGCTGCTGGCCGGCCTCGGCGTCGCCGCCGTCATCTCCGGCGACTACGCCGGCTGGAACTTCGGCCTCGCCGAGGGCGGGTTCGGTGGCCTGCTCATCGCCACCGTGCTCATGGGCGTCATGTACACCGCCATGGTGTCCGGCCTCGCCGAGCTCGGCGCCGCGCTGCCGACCGCGGGCGGCGGCTACACCTTCGCCCGGCGCGCGCTCGGGCCCTGGGGCGGCTACGCCACCGGCGTCGCCGTCCTCATCGAGTACGCCATCGCCCCGGCCGCCATCGCCACCTTCATCGGCGGCTACGTGGAGTCCCTCGGCCTGTTCGGCATCACCGACGGCTGGTGGGTCTACCTCGCCGTCTACGCGATCTTCATCGGCATCCACCTGATGGGCGTCGGCGAGGCGCTCAAGGTCATGATGGCCATCGCCGCGGTCGCCGTCGTCGGCCTGGTGCTCTTCCTGCTCGGCGCGATCCCGGCCTTCGACGCCGCCAACCTCACCGACATGGCGCCCACCGACGCCGCCGGGGCGTCGGAGTGGCTGCCCTTCGGCGTGCTCGGCATCTGGGCCGCGTTCCCCTTCGGCATCTGGTTCTTCCTCGCCGTGGAGTGCGTGCCGCTGGCCGCCGAGGAGGCCAAGGACCCGGCCCGCTCGATGCCGCGCGGCATCGTCGCGGCGATGGGCGTGCTCGCCGTGCTCGCCGTCCTCATGCTGGTGTTCACCACCGGCGCCGGGGGAGCGCAGCTGATCAGCGAGTCGGCCAACCCGCCGGTGGACGGCCTGCAGCCCGGTGCCCTGCAGACGGTCGTGAACTACATGGGCCTGGTCGGGCTGGTCGCCAGCTTCTTCTCCATCGTCTACGCCTACAGCCGGCAGACCTTCGCGCTCTCCCGCGCCGGGTACCTGCCGAAGTCGCTGTCGGTCACCAACAGCCGCAAGGCCCCGGTGCTGGCCCTCGTCGTCCCCGGCGTCGTCGGGTTCCTGCTCACCCTCACCGGCCAGGGCGCGGTGCTGCTCAACATGGCCGTGTTCGGGGCGGCGCTGTCCTACGTGCTGATGATGACCAGCCACATCGTGCTGCGCCGCCGCGAGCCCGACCTCGAGCGGCCCTACCGGACGCCGGGCGGCACGGCGACGACGACGGTCGCGCTGGTGCTCGCCGTCCTCGCGGTGCTGGCCACCTTCCTGGTCGACCCGCTCGCCGCCGGTCTCTGCCTGCTCGCCTTCGCGCTGTTCATGGCCTACTTCGCCTTCTACTCCCGGCACCACCTGGTGGCCTCGGCGCCGGAGGAGGAGTTCGCGGCGCTGGCCGCGGCGGAGGACGACGTCCGATGACGGCGCGCCGGGCAACGGTGGCCGGCCACACCTACGAGTTCCCGACGCTGGTCGAGGTGATGGCCAAGGCCACCCCGGCCCGGTCGGGCGACGTGCTGGCCGGCTGCGCGGCGACGTCGGAGGCCGAACGGGTCGCCGCGCAGACCGTGCTGGCCGACCTGCCGCTGACCACGTTCCTCGACGAGCAGGTGGTCGGCTACGACGAGGACGACGTCACCCGCCTGGTGCTCGACACCCTGGACGCCGCAGCCCTGGAGCCGGTGCGCGCCCTGACCGTCGGGGGCTTCCGGGAGTGGCTGCTCGCCCGCGCGGCCGCCGGTGACGAGCCGGCCATCACCGGGCTGGCGCGGGGCCTGACGCCGGAGATGGCGGCGGCGGTGTCGAAGCTGATGCGCAACGCCGACCTGGTCGCCGTCGGCCGCCGGGCCCGGGTGATCACCGGCCTGCGCTCGACCATCGGGCTGCCCGGCCGGCTGGCGTCGCGGTTGCAGCCCAACCACCCCACCGACGACGCGCTCGGCGTCACCGCGTCGCTGCTGGACGGGCTGCTGCACGGCTCCGGCGACGCGGTCATCGGCATCAACCCGGCCACCGACTCCCCGGCGCAGACCATCGCGCTGCTGGAGCTCATCGACGCGGTGATCAGCCGGTACGAGATCCCCACGCAGTCGTGCGTGCTGGCCCACGTGACGACCACGCTGCGCGCGCTGGAGAAGGGCGCGCCGGTGGACCTGGTGTTCCAGTCGGTGGCCGGCACCCAGGGCGGCAACGAGGGCTTCGGCGTCACCCTGGACCTGCTCACCGAGGCCCGCTCCGCCGCGCTCGAGCTGGGGCGGGGCACCGTGGGGTCGAACGTGACCTACTTCGAGACCGGGCAGGGGTCGGCGCTGTCGGCCGGTGCGCACCTGGGCGTGGGCGGCCGGCCGGTGGACCAGCAGACCCTGGAGTGCCGCGCCTACGGGGTGGCCCGGCACTACGACCCGCTGCTGGTCAACACCGTCGTCGGGTTCATCGGCCCGGAGTACCTCTACGACGCCAAGCAGGTCATCCGGGCCGGGCTGGAGGACCACTTCTGCGGCAAACTGCTCGGCCTGCCCATGGGTGTGGACGTCTGCTACACCAACCACACCGACGTCGACCCCGACGACACCGACACCCTCACGCTGCTGCTGGGCGCGGCCGGCTGCTCGTTCGTCATCGCCGTCCCGGGCTCGGACGACGTGATGCTGCACTACCAGTCGCTGTCCTTCCAGGACGTGCTCACCGCGCGGCAGGTGCTCGGCCTGCGCCCGGCGCCGGAGTTCGAGGCGTGGCTGCAGCGGATGGACCTGGTCGACGACGCCGGCCGGGTGCGCGAGCTGACCGCCGACGCACCGCAGGCCCGCGCGCTGCTGGCGGCGGCCCGGTGAGCGACGCGTTCGACGTGCTGCGCTCGGCCACCCGGGCGCGGGTGGCGCTGGGCCGGGCCGGGGACGGGCTGCCCACCGACCGGCTGCTGGAGTTCCGCGCCGCGCACGCCGCCGCCCGGGACGCGGTGCACACGCCCCTGGACGTCGACGCCCTCGTCGACGAGCTCGCCGGCACGGGGCTCGACGTGCTGACCGTGACCTCCGCGGCGCCGGACCGGGCCACCTACCTGCAGCGCCCCGACCTCGGCCGCCAGCTGGCCGAGGGCACGCGGCTGCCGGGCGGGGAGCACGACCTGGCGCTGGTGGTCGCCGACGGGCTCTCGCCGCGCGCGGTGGCCGACCACGCCGCCGGGACGGTCTCGGCGGTGCTGGAGCGGCTGGCCGGCTGGTCGGTGGCCCCGCTGGTGGTGGCCACCCAGGCGCGAGTGGCGCTCGGCGACCCGGTGGGTGAGGCGCTGGGCGCCCGGATCGTCGTCGTCGTGATCGGGGAGCGGCCGGGCCTGTCGTCGGCGGACAGCCTGGGGCTCTACCTGACCTGGGGTCCGCGGACGGGCCGGGCCGACAGCGAGCGCAACTGCATCTCCAACGTCCGGCCGCCGCACGGGCTGTCCTACGCGCAGGCCGCCGAGACCCTCGCCGGCCTGCTGCTGGCCTCGCGCGAGCTCGGCGCCTCGGGCGTCGTGCTCAAGGACGAGGGGCCGGCACTGGAGTGATGACTTCCGCGCCCGCCCGCCGTCTGGAGGGCATGCGCAGAGTCATCGCCTACGAGCTGCTGTCCCTGGACGGCGTCGCCGAGTCGCCCGACGAGTTCATCGACACCTGGGACGACGTCCTGGACGCGAACCTGGCCGAGGTCATCGGCACGCAGACCGACGTCGTGCTCGGCCGGCGCAGCCACGACGAGTGGGCGCACTACTGGCCCACCAGCGACGTCGAGCCGTTCGCCACGTTCATCAACGCGGTGCCCAAGCACGTCGCGACCTCGACCCCGCTGCCCGGCGGCTGGGGTGCGGTGGCCATCGAGGGCGACGTCGCCTCGTTCGTGCGCGGGCTGCGCGCCTCCGACGGCGGGGACATCGGGGTGCACGCCAGCATCTCGCTGGTGCAGACGCTGCTGGCCGCGGACCTGGTGGACGAGCTCCGGCTGGTGGTGGCACCCGCCGTCGCCGGGAAGGGCAGGCGGCTGCTGGACGGCGTGCCGGCCACCCGGCTGGAGCTGGTGCGGTCGCAGGCCACACCGACCGGCTCCCTGCTGCTGACCTACCGCCCCCGCCGGCTCGCCGACTGACAGCTCAGCGGGCGCCCGGACCCCGGTCCCACCCCCTCAGCTGCCACTCGACGGGGCACGCGTCGAGCGGTCCCGCGGCTGGGCCCAGTGGGGGAGGTGGCGCAGCTGCCGGCGCACCCGCTGGGCCAGCCGACCGCGCCGGGTGGTGGGCCGGGGCAGGAAGGAGATCCCGTCGCGGGCCTCGACCATGGGCGAGCCGGGCTCGTCCTGCGCGACGGCCCGGTCATCGGCCGCGGCGGCCTCGGCACGGGCGTGCAGGCGGGCCCGGACGTCGTCGGCCGTGTAGGCCCGGCGCTGCCGCTCGTCCCGGGCCAGCACCACCCCGGTGGCCGCCACCCCGGCCAGTCCGGCGAGCCCGAGCAGCTTCCCGACCGTCCCCGCACGCATGCCCGGCACCGTAGCGGCCGGGCGGGCAGCGGGGGTCAGCGGCGGCTGGGGAGGGTGAGCACCTCGACGCCGTCCTCGGTGATCGCCACGGTGTGCTCGCTGTGCGCGGTGCGGCAGCCGGTGGCGCTGCGCAGGGTCCAGCCGTCGTCGTCGGTGACCAGCTCGTCGGTGTCGGCCATGACCCACGGCTCCAGCGCCAACAGCTGACCCGGGCGCATCTTCATGCCGCGCCCGGCCCGGCCGTCGTTGGGCACGTGCGGGTCCTGGTGCATGGTCGTGCCGATGCCGTGGCCGCCGAACTCGGTGTTCACCGAGTAGCCGGCGCCGCGCAGCACCTCGCCGATCGCGGCCGACACGTCGCCGAGCTTCACGCCCGGGCCGGCGGTCTCGATGGCGGTGGCCAGCGCGCGCTGGGTGGTCTCGATCAGCCGCACGCTCTCGGCCGGGCGGGAGTCGCCGACCACGAAGCTGATCGCGGAGTCCGCGGCGACGCCGCCGAGCACCACGGCGAGGTCGAGGCTGAGCAGGTCGCCGTCGCGCAGGTCGTAGTCGTGCGGCAGGCCGTGCAGGACGCCGTCGTTGACCGAGGTGCAGATGTAGTGGCCGAAAGGACCGCGGCCGAAGGAGGGGGCGTAGTCGACGTAGCAGGAGGTCGCCCCGGCGCCGAGGATCATCTCCTTCGCCCAGGCGTCGATCTGGAGCAGGTTGGTGCCCACGGTCGCCCGGTCGCGGAGCGAGTACAGGACGTCGGCGACCAGCGCGCCGGTCTCCCGGGCGCGGGCGACCTGGGAGGGGGAGAGGATCTCGATCACGCCGGCCATGTTATCCCGGTACTAGTATCCCGCCCATGGTCCGGTTGCCCCTCACCCCCGACGACGTCGAGCGCGGCCGGCGGCTGGGCGCGCTGCTGCGCCGGGCCCGCGGCGGGCGCACCCTGCTCGACACCGCGCTGGCCGCCGGCATCTCCCCGGAGACGCTGCGCAAGATCGAGTCCGGTCGGGTGGCCACCCCCGCCTTCACCACCGTCGCCGCGGTGGCCGCCGAGCTCGACCTGTCCCTCGACGAGGTCTGGGCGCAGGTCGCCTCCCCGGCCGGCGCGTCGCTGGCCTCCTGACCGTGCTCACCCTCGACGCCGCGGTCGACCTGACCCGCACCGGCGACGTCTGGCTGTTCCGCGGCGCCTCGGTCGCCGACCGGGCCATCCAGACGCTCACCAACTCCCCGGTCAACCACGTCGGCATGGCCGTGGTGCTCGACGACCTGCCGCCCCTGCTCTGGCACGCCGAGCTGGGCAGGTCCCTGCCCGACGCCTGGACCGGCACCCACCAGCGCGGCGTGCAGCTGCACGACCTGCGAGACGCGGTGCAGGTGTGGCGGCAGAAGTACGGCCAGCGCGCCTGGCTGCGCCAGCTGGTCGGCCCGGCCGACGACGGCGGGGTCACCCCGGCCATGGAGGACGCCGTGCTGCGGGCGGTGGCCCGGCACGACGGCCGGCCCTTCCCGACCACGGCGCGGCTGGCCCGGGGCTGGGTCAGTGGGCTGGTGAACCGGCGCACCGACGCCGAGACCATCTTCTGCGCCGAACTCGTCGCGGCGACCTACACCGCGATGGGCCTGCTCCCCGAAGACCGGCCGCTGAACTCCTACGACCCGGGCAGCTTCTGGTCCGGTGACCGGCTCGAGCTCGTCGATGCCCGGCTGGGCCCCGAGGTCGCCGTCGACGTGCCGGCCACCGGCCCGTTCAGCCCCGCAGGCGGCCCAGCAGCTCGGTGAGGGTGGGCTCGGCGGGCGACCAGCCCAGCTCGCGGCGGGCCTTCTCGCCGGTGGCCTGCTGGTCCAGCAGCAGCGCACCGCCGAAGGCGCCCAGCCGCTCCAGGGTGGACTCCTCGGTCGTGCCGACCGCCCGGACGCCGGCCGCCTCGGCGATCTCGGCGACCGTGGGGTTGTCGCCGTTGACACCCAGGTAGGTGCTGCCGGCCGCGCCGTGGGTGAGGGCCAGGACGTAGAGCCGGCCGAGGTCGGCGGCGTGCACCGTCGTCCAGTGCTGCGCGCCGCTGCCCGGCAGCTGCACCGCGCCGTCGTCGTCGGTCGGGCCGCCGAGCACGGCCGCCGTGATGCCGGCGACCTGGCCGTCCTGCTCGGCGTAGACGATGCCGGGCTCGACGAGGACACCGCGCACGCCGTCGGCACCGGAGGTGACCCGGGCGTCCAGCGGCTCGCGCCACGCGGTCAGGTCCGGCGCATCGCGCGGGGTGTCCTCGTCGACGGTGCCCGAGCCGTGCACCCACACGCCGCCGGTGTGCACGTAGGGCTTGCCGCTGCCGCTGATCGCGCCCAGCACCGCGTCCAGGAACGCGGCGTCCACGTCGGCGCTGGTGGCGTCGCCGGGGGAGGCGGTGTGGATGATGCCCTCGGCCGCGGTGGCCTCGCGGGCCAGCAGGTCGGCGTCGGTGAGGTCGCCGCGCACGGCCGTCGCGCCGGCGGCCTCGACCGCGGCGGCGGAGGAGTCGCTGCGCGCCAGGGCGCGGACGGTGTGGCCCTCGGCCACCAGGGCCGCGAGCACGGAGGAGCCGACGAGTCCGGTGCCACCGGTGAGGAAGACGTCCATGCCCGCGTCAAGCCGTCGCAGCCGGGGAGGATTCCCGCACCCGGTAGGTCGTCTGCACCATGCCGCCGCCGAGCACCTCGGTGGACACGTGCTCCAGGTCGACGTCGTGCGGCAGCGGGCCGAACAGGCTGAACCCCTCGCCGACCAGCACCGGCACCCGGGACAGGCACAGGGTCTGCACCCGGCCGCGGGCCAGCAGCTGGCGCACCGTCGACCCGCCGTCGAGGTAGACCCGCGCGTACCCGGCCGCGTCGAGCGCGGCGACGGCGTCGTCGAGGGAGCGGTGCACGGTGATCCGCGGGTCGGCGGCCGGGTCGAGGGTGCTGCTGACCACGTGCACCGGCTTGCCCTGGTAGGGCCACTCCGCCACGGGGGCGATCACCCGGTAGGTGCTCCGGCCCATGAGCAGGGCGTCGACCGAGCCGACGAAGTCGGTGAACCCGGCGTCGCCGGGCTCGCCCGAGCCGTCGGTGCGGTCGAGGAAGTCCAGGCCGTCGTCGGGCCGGGAGATGTAGCCGTCGACGCTCATGCCCAGGAACACGTGCCCGGTGAATGCCATGCGGCACCGTGGCACGCACCTCCGACAGAACCATTCCCCCTCTTCCGGGTGGACCGGTTCCGATTGCGCGCAACCTGATCGGGGGCGACGCCGACGGTGCACGCATGACCACCACGCTCACCGCGCCGGCCCCGGTCGCGTCCCTCGACGCGGCGCTGCTGCCCGGCCCCACCGCCCTGCACCACCGCATCGAGGACCGCCTGGTCACCGCCGCTGAGCACCCCGCCTCGCTGGTGGTCATCGGCCTGCTGCGCAAGGACACCGGCTGGCCGCTGTCCTCCGGCGCGCTCACCACCGTCACCGCGCTGCTGGCCGGCGCCCTCCGGGGCGAGGACTGGCTGGCCCGGGAGGACCACACCGAGTTCGGCGTGCTCGTCGAGGGCACCCCGGCCGCCGCCGACACCGTCGCCGCCCGCATGGCCGGCGTGGTCACCGGCGCGGTCACCGGCCTCATCGCCTGCGCCGGCGTCGCCACCCTCGAGCCCGGGCTGACCGCCCACGAGGTCGAGCGCCGCGCCGTCCTGTGCCTGGACGCCGCCCGGCACCGCGGCGCCAACGCCGTCGTGCACTACGCCGGCACCCGCTGACCCGGCGCGCCCGGCCCTGACCCCGCCGGGCGTCCGCGAGACCCCGCCGGCACCGGGTGCTCCCCACCCCCCGGTGCCGGTGGCTCAGCCCGCCGCGACCCTCACCCTCGCATCGAGGGTGAGGGTCGTGTCGTCCGGGCCGGCGACCCGGTCGTCGTGCGTCACGCAGACCACCACCCGCCCGGCGAGGGCGGTGCGCAGGTCGGTGACCAGCCGCTGCGCGGTCGGCCGGTCCAGGTGCGCGGTCGGCTCGTCGAGCAGGACGACGTCCCGGCCGGCCAGCAGCGCCCGGGCCGCCGCCAGCCGCCGGCGCTCCCCGCCGGACAGCGCCGTGCCCCCGGCCCCGACCGGGGTGTCCAGACCGTCGGGCAGCCCGGCCAGCAGCGGGCCGAGGCCGCAGGCCGTGAGCGCGGCGAGCATCGCGTCCTCGCCGATCTCGCCCCGGGCGCCGGCCAGGGCCAGGTTGGCCCGGATCGAGGACGCGAACACGTGCGCCTCCTGCGGCAGCCACGCGATGGCCGAGCGGACGTCGTCCCCGGTCAGCTGCCCGGCCGGCACCCCGGCCAGGTCGTAGCGGCCGGCGCGCGGCCGCAGCGACGCCATGAGCACCGCCAGCAGCGTGGACTTGCCCGCCCCGGACGGCCCGCGCACCACCAGCCAGCCGTCCCGGTCGGCGGCCAGGTCGACGTCCCGCAGCACGTCGGGGCCGCCGGGCCAGCCGGCTCCGAGGCCGGCCGCGGCCAGCCGGTCCACCGGGGTGGGGACGGCGACGGGCTCGGCCGGGTCGGCCGCCACCGGGGCGTCGACCACGGCGTCCAACCGGCCGCGGACGGCGTCCCACGCGCCGCGTCGTTGCAGTGACCCGACCCAGGCGGTCAGCGGCTCGGCGAAGGCCAGCGGCGCGAGGGCCAGCACGGCCAGGACCGGCCCGGACACCCCGGACGCCCAGCCCAGCGCGGCGGCCGCCACGGCGGCCAGGCCGGTCCCGGCCACCACCGCACCCTCGGCCAGCGCGGCCGCCCGAACGGCGCCGGCCGCCGCGGTGCGCTGCGCTGCCGCCAGTGCCTGCACCCGCGAACCGGCGGTGGTCGCCAGGCCGTGCGCCCGCAGGTCGACCGCACCCTCGAGGACGGCGGCCGCCTCCTGCAGCGCCCGCACCCGCAGGTCGGCCTCGGTGCGGGCGGCCTCGGCGTCCACCCTCCGGTGCAGCACCGCCACCACCGCGGCGGTGAGCAGCAGCACGACCAGCACGCCCCCCGCGGCGGGCGGGGAGAGCAGGGCCAGCAGGCCGCAGCCGAGCAGCGCGGTCGCGGCGGCCACCGCCGGCGGGGTGAGCACCCGCACCGAGAGGTCCTGCAGCAGGCCGACGTCGCCGACCGCGCGGGCGAGCGCCGCGCCGGGCGTCCGGTCGGCGGCCAGACCCTGCCGGGCCAGGGCCCGCCACACCCGCACCCGGGTGCCGGCGGCCAGCCGCAGCGCGGCGTCGTGCGCGGCCAGCCGCTCGGCCCACCGGGCGATGGCCCGCAGCAGGCCGAACCCGCGCACCCCGACGATGGCGACGAGCAGGGTGAGCACCGGGGGCATCTCGGCGGCGCGCAGCACCAGCCAGCCCGACAGGCCGGTCAGCGCGACCCCGGCCACCGAGGTGACGGTGCCCGCCGCGACGGCCCGGGCGAGGGCCGCGCGGGGCCAGCCGGTCTCCACGCTAGCCGCCCGCGCCGGGGTATCGGAAGCTCCACCCGTGGCCGCGGGCCGGTGGGCGGGGGTGGAGCTTCCGATACCCGGGGTGGGCGGGGACGCGAGGGCCACCGCGCGGTCGGCCAGGGCGGCCAGCGCCGGGTCGTGGGTGACCAGCACGACGGTGACCGAGCCCCGCAGGTCGGCCAGGACGGCGCCCACCCGGGCGGTGGTGGCCTCGTCGAGGTGGGCGGTGGGCTCGTCGAGCAGCAGCAGCGCCGCACCCCGGCGCACCCGGACCAGCGCGCGGGCCAGCGCCACCCGCTGGAGCTCGCCCGGCGACAGGGTGGTGCACCGGCGTCCGGCCAGGTCGGTGGCGCCCACCCGGGCGAGCGCGTCGACGACCAGGCCCTCGGCCACCACGGCGTCCAGGGGGTCGGTGTCGTCGATGCCGGCGTGCAGCCGCAGCTCGTCGGCGACGGTGTCGGCGGTGGTGCGCGGGTGCTGCGGGGCGACGGCGACCCGGTCGGGCAGCCCGGTGGTCGTCCCGGTGACCTGCGCGGTGGTGGGCAGCGTGCCGGCGAGCGCGGCGAGCAGGGTGGACTTGCCCGACCCGGAGGGGCCGGTCAGCGCGACCACCTCGCCGGGCCGGACGACGAGCGCGGTGGGCGCGAGCGCGGGCACCGCGCGGCCGGGGTGGCGCACCGCGAGGTCGGCGACGACGACGGCGGCGCCGCGCGGGTCGTCGGCCGGGGCGCCCGGTGCCGGGGCGTGGTCGGGGGCGGCCAGCACGGCGCGGGCCTCGGCCGCGGCCTGCCCCGCATCGGCGTTGGCGTGGTAGGCCGCGCCCAGGGCCCGCAGCGGCGCGAACGCCTCGGGGGCCAGCAGCAGCGCGGTCAGCCCGGTGGCCAGGCCGAGGTGCCCTTCGACCAGCCGCAGCCCGACGGTGACCGCGACCAGGGCCACGGACAGCGTGGCGATGAGCTCGAGCACCAGTGCCGAGAGGAAGGCCAGCCGGAGCGTCGCCGTCGTCGTCCGGCGGTGGCGGTCGCCGAGCTCGGCGAGGGCGGCGGTCTGCTCGGCCGCCCGGCCGAGCCCGGTGAGCACCGGCAGTCCGCGGACCAGCTCGGCGACGTGGGCGGCGATCCGGTCCAGCGCCCGCGCGGCGTCGGCGGTGCGGTCGGCGGTGTACTTCCCGACCAGCACCATGAACACCGGCACCAGCGGCAGGGTGAGCGCGACCAGCACGGCCGAGAGCAGGTCGGTGCCGGCCAGCACGACCAGCAGCACCGGCGGGACGACGAGGGTCTGCGCGAACGCGGGCAGGTAGCCGGCGAGCGCGGGGGCCAGGTCGTGCAGCCGGGTGGTGACCAGCACCGCGGCGGGTCCGGTGCCGCCCGCGGCGTCGACCGCGGCGGGGGAACGGGTCAGCCGGTCCAGCAGCCGGTCGCGCAGCGCGTCCTCGCTGCGCCGGGCGTCCCGGTTGGCCCAGCGGGCGCCGACCGCACCGGCGCCGGCCCGGACCAGCGCGCCGGCGGCGGCCAGCGCCAGGGCGGCCAGCGGGGACCGGCCGTCGACGGCGGCGGCCAGGCCGTGCGCCAGGCCCAGGGCGAGGCCCACCATGCCGAGGGTCTGCACCAGGGCGACCAGGCCGGCCCGGACGACGGACCCGGTGACGCCGGGGACGCCGTCCAGCGGGGCGAGCGGGCCACGGTTCATGCGTGCGCGGCCTCGTGCTCGGGCTCGGCGGTCAGCCGCTTCCGGAACACCCAGTAGGTCCAGGCCTGGTAGCCCAGCACGACCGGCAGGCCGACCCCGGCGACCCAGGTCATCACGGTGAGCGTGTAGTCGCTGACCGACGCGCCGCCCACCACCACGTCGAACGCAGGGTCCACGGTGGAGGCCACGACGGTGGGGTACCCGGCGCCGAACACGGCGGCGGCCGAGGCCAGCAGCACCAGCGCCCAGCCGAGGAAGGCCTGGCCCTCGCGGTCCACCTTCAGCCGGGTCCAGGTGCCGACGACGGCGAGCGCGGCGACCAGCCACAGCACGGTGGAGACCAGCCCGCCCGAGCGGAGCACCACCAGCCCGGCCCAGGCCAGCAGCGGCAGCGCGGCCAGCGGCGACCAGCGCAGCGCGAACGCCCGGGCCCGCTCGCGCACCGGGCCCTCGGTCTTCAGCGCCAGGAACACCGCGCCGTGCACGAGCGAGTAGGCCAGCACCGCGACCGCGCCGAGGGCCACCGGCCAGCCCACCCAGGAGAAGGCACCGCCCACCCGGGTGCCGTCCGCGGCGATCGGCAGGCCCAGCGTGGTCGCGCCGAGGGCCCCGCCGATGGCGAGCGCGGCCACCACCGAGCCGCCGGTGATGACCCGGGTCCAGGTGGCGTCCCAGGCCGCGTCGTGCCGCTGGTGCCGCCACTCGAAGGCCACGGCCCGCACGATGAGGGCGAGCAGGAGCAGCACGAAGGGCAGGTACATCGCCGGCAGCCAGGTGGCGTACCAGCCGGGGAAGGCGGCGAACACCGCGCCGACGGCGGTGACCAGCCACACCTCGTTGCCGTCCCAGACCGGGCCGATGGTGCGCAGCATCAGGTTCTTGTCTGCCCGCCGCTGCGCGGCGTCGCCCCTCGACAGCACCGGCAGCAGCGCGGCGACGCCGAAGTCGAAGCCCTCGAGCAGCAGGAAGCCGGTCCACAGCACCGCGACGGCGGCGAACCACAGGGTCTGCAGGTCCATGGCGGTGCTCCTCAGTACGCGAACTGCAGGACGTCGTCGCTGGCGTCGTCGTCCGGTCGGGTGGATTCGTCGTCGTCCCTGCTCGGCCCGCCGCCGATGCCCGGCGTCGGGGTGGTGTCGCCCTCGGTGATGCCGGCCCGGACGAACCTGACGATCAGCCCGAACTCGACCACCGCGAGCGCGGCGTAGAGCACGGCGAGGCTGATCAACGAGGTCCAGACCTCGGCGGCGGTGACCCCGGGGGAGACGGCCTGGGCGGTGAAGAAGTAGATCTGCTCGGCGCGCGGGACGTCGGGGTTGGGGACGACGACGAAGGGTTGCCGGCCCATCTCGGTGAAGATCCAGCCGGCGGCGTTGCCGACGAACGGGGCGCCGACGGCCAGCAGCGAGCCGTACACCCCGATCCGGGACGTCGGCACCCTGCCCTTCCTGGTCGACCAGAGGGCGTAGGCGGCGACCGCGGCCGACACCATGCCCATCCCGATCATCAGCCGGAAGCCCCAGTAGGTGACCGCGAGGACCGGCGTGTAGTCGATCGGCTCGCCGGCCTTGTCGCCGAAGCTCGGGTCGTCGGGGTAGGTGGCGCCGTAGGCGTCGGCGTACTGCTCCTGCAGCTGGTTCACCCCGGGGACGGGGGAGGAGAAGTCGCTGTGGGCCAGGAAGCTGAGGATGTAGGGGATGGTGAAGGAGTGCACGTCGTCGCACTCGTTGCTGCCCAGCTTGTTGAAGGCGAAGATCGAGAACGACGCGGGCGCCTCGGTGTTGCACAGCGCCTCGGCCGAGCTCATCTTCAGCGGCTGCTGCTGGTACATCAGCTTGCCCTGCCAGTCGCCGGTGAGCGCCACCAGCAGGAAGGCGGCCAGGCTGACGTAGCCGCCGAGGCGGACGGAGCGGCGCCACACCGCGTGGTCGACGTCCTCGGTGCTCCGGCCGGCCAGCTTCCGCCTGCGCAGGTGCCACAGCCCGATGCCGACCAGCAGGCCGCCGGCGACCATCAGCGAGGCGACGATCGCGTGGCTGAACGCGGCCAGTGCGGTGTTGTTGGTGAGGACGGCGAGGAAGTCGACCTGCCGCGGCCGGCCGGTGGCCTCGTCCATGACGACGCCGACCGGGTGCTGCATCCAGGAGTTCGCCGCGATGATGAAGTACGCGCTGATCGTCGAGCCGACGACGGCGGCCCAGATGGTGGCCAGGTGCAGCTTCTTCGGGATCCGGCCCCAGCCGAAGATCCACAGGCCCAGGAACGTGGACTCCAGGAAGAAGGCCAGCAGGGCCTCCAGCGCCAGGATCGAGCCGAACACGTCGCCGACGAAGCGGGAGTACTCGCTCCATGCCAGGCCGAACTGGAACTCCTGCACCAGCCCGGTGGCCACGCCCAGGACGAAGTTGATGAGGAAGATCCGGCCCCAGAACCGGGTCATCCGCAGCCACTCGGCCCGGCCGGTGCGCACCCAGAGGGTGTGCATGACGGCGACCAGCAGCCCCAGGCCGATGGTCAGCGGGACCATCAGGAAGTGGTAGACGGTCGTGATTCCGAACTGCCAACGAGCGATGTCGAGCACGTCCACCGCGGCCGCCTCCAGCCTGGTCTACGATCGGTCGACTTCTTTCTACGCCACGTAGAAGTCGATTTCTACAACCGGTAGAAGTCTTGCCGGTGATGTCGGAGACAGGAGGGGCCGTGGAGTCGCTGGGGGAGCTGGAGCGGTCGGTGATGGACCAGCTGTGGTCCCGCGCCGTGCCGTTGTCGGCGGCGGAGCTGCGGGACGCGCTGGCCGACCGGGGGCTGGCGCTGACCACCGTGCACACGGTGCTGACCCGGCTCGAGGGCAAGGGCTTCGTGCGGCACGACGACGCGCGCCCGCGCCGGTTCGCCGCCGTCGCCAGCCGCGAGGACCACGCCGCCGAGCTGATGCACGAGGTGCTCGGCCAGGCCGCCGACCGGCAGGCCGTGCTGGCCCGGTTCATCGGGTCGGCCACGCCGGGCGAGACCGAGATGCTGCGCGCCCTGCTGGCCGACACGCCCTAGGCGCGCACCCGTGCTGCCGCTGAGCGCGCTGCTGCTCGGCCTGCTGGCGCTCGCGCTGGCGTGGCCGGTGCCCGCCGTGCTCTCGCGGGCGCGGTGGCCGCGGCGCGATCCGGTGGCCGCGCTGGTCTGCTGGCAGGCGATCGGCCTGGCCGGTGGCCTGTCGATCATCGGCGCGCTGCTGGTGCACGGGTTGTCGCCGTGGGGCGGGTCGCTGCCGGAGGCCTGGTGGGCGTGGGCGCAGCACTGGTTCACCGGCGAGCTGCCCGCCCAGCCGGTGCGCGGCGACCACTGGGTCGCCCAGACCCTGGCCGCCGTCCTGGCGCTGGAGCTGCTCGGCGTGCTGGCCCTCGCGCTGGTGCGCACCGCCCGCACCCGGGCCCGGCACCGCGCCCTGCTCGAGCTGCTGGTGCACCGTGGAGTCGACGAGGTGCCCGGCGTCGAGGCCCGGGTGCTGGACTCCCCGGTGCCCGCCGCGTTCTGCATCCCCGGCGCCCGCCCCCTGCTGGTGCTCTCCTCGGGCATGGTCGAGGAGTTCGCCGCCGACGAGCTGGCCGCCGTCGTGGCGCACGAGCGGGCGCACCTGGCCGAGCGGCACCACCTGCTGCTGCTGCCGTTCGTGGCGTGGCGGGAGGCGCTGCCCGTGCTGCCGGCCGCCGACCGGGCGCACGACGCCGTCCGTGACCTGGTGGAGATGCGGGCCGACGACGTCGCCCTGCGCTCGGTCCCCGGACCTGGCCCCCGGCGCGTGCTGGCCCGGGCGATCGTGGCCGCCGCCGAGGGCGGGGCGCCGACCGGTGCGCTGGCCGCGGGCGGGGGAGTGCTGACCGCCCGGGTGACGAGGCTGCTCGACCCGCCCGAGCCCCTGCCGCGGTGGGCGCGACCGCTGGCCGTCGGCGCCGCGGTGACCCTGGTCCTGGCCCCCACCCTCCTCCTGCTCGCCCCCGCCCTGGTGTAGCTCCTGCCGGTGATCATGGGGTTGTGCCCGCTCGACATGCCGATGGCGGCGTGTCCGGCGGTAAGAACCCCATGATCAACAGGGTGCGGCGGGAGGTGGGCGCCAGCCGAGGCTCCGGAGGGCGGACTCCACCCTGCCCAGCAGCAGCCGGGGGCGGGCGAGGTGGCGGCCGCTGAAGCGCTGGACGAGGTAGCCGTCGGCCGCAGCGAGGGAATGCCGGTCGACGTCGGTGTGCAGCTTCTCCAGCGTGGCGTGGCCGGCGCCCTCGTACTCCATGATCATCCGCCACTCCTCGAAGCCCAGGTCGCCGTGGGTCACGACCACGCCGAACCGGTTCACCACCGGCATCTGCGGCACGGGGTCCGGGAGCGGGCTGTCGAGGATCCAGCAGCGGACCAGGCTCTCCGGCCGCGACATCGCCAGGGGCGTGAGCCGGGGAGCGGCCGCCCTGGCCCGCACCACCCCGCGCAGCCCGTCCGCCCGCTCCAGCCTCGCCTGCACCCGGTCCGGGTCCAGGTGGTCCAGCCGGTAGAGCGCATCGCCCACCGCCACCAGCTCATCGGGACGGGTGCACCGTGCCATGTCCAGGAACGTCTGCGCGCCGGACGTCACCGGCAGGCCCCCGAGGTCGACGACGTCCTCGGGGCGCAGGTCGCGGTGCAGCACGACCAAGCCGCGCCGGTGGGGGACGAGGCGGTCGGGCGGCACCACGGCGTGCACCACCTCGGGTGCGTCCACGGGGGCCCCGAGCAGGTGGGCGGCGGTGCCCAGCGCGAAGGCGGCGCCGTCGGGCAGCACCTCGGCCCAGGCGCGGCACCGGGTGCGCAGGTCGTCGTCCTCGGCGCGGGACAGGTAGACACCTCGGCCCAGCCGCACGCCGTCGGCCTCGATCTGCCGCCGGGTCAGACCGGCCGCGCGGGCGCCCGACCAGGTGTAGGTACCGGGGAACTCCGTCATCCCAGGAGCGTCGGCCGGCCGGACCCGACCGACCGCGGCGCGGCGCCATCTGTGGAGGGCCGCCCGGGATGTGCACACCCGGGCCCACCGCCCGCCCCATCGTGCTACATCCGCCGGCCACCGTTGCCTGCCGGTGATCATGGGGCTGTTGCCGTCCGCCACGCGGTGGACGGCGGGGCGCCCGGCAACAACCCCATGATCACCGGGGGTTGGTCGCCCTACCGGATGCCGCTCCTCGTCAGGCCGGCGACGAAGTAGCGCTGGAAGACCAGGAAGACGACCACCATCGGGAGCACGTTCACCAGCGCGAAGGCCATGGTGGCGCCGTAGTCGCTGCCGAACTGGCCCTGCAGGTACAGCAACCCGATCGGCAGCGTGTACAGCGCGTTGTCCCGCAGCGCGATCAGCGGCCAGGCGAAGTCGTTCCAGCTCTGCAGCAGGCTCATGAAGAACAGGACGGCGATGAGCGGCTTGGACAGCGGCAGCACCACCGACCGGAACACCCGCAGGTGGCCGGCGCCGTCCAGCCGGGCGGCCTCGATGAGCTCGCGCGGGATGCCGAGCAGGAACTGCCGGGCCAGGAACAGCCCGAACGCCGACGCCGCGGTGGGCAGGATGACCGCCCAGTAGGTGCCGTAGAGGCCGAGCCCGGTGACGAGCCGGAACAGCGACACCATGATCACCTGGATGGGCAGCACCAGGGTGCCCAGCGCGATGAAGAACAGCGCGTCCGAGCCGCGGAAGCGCAGGTGGGCGAAGGCGTAGCCGGCCAGCAGGCTGGTGGTCACCGACAGCAGCGCGACGACCAGGGAGATGGCCAGCGAGTTGCCGAACCAGGCCACCACGGGGAACGAGGAGAACACCCGCTCGACGTTCTCCAGGGTGAACTGCCGCGGCCACACCCGCAGGTCCCCGCCGAGCAGCTCGCGCCGGCTGGAGAAGGCGACGACGACCATCCAGTACAGCGGCGCGATGATCACCAGGGCGGCCAGCAGCGCGGCCCCGGTGCGCAGGACGCGGCTCACTCGACCAGGTCCCTGGTCCGGCTCGCCCGCCACTGCACGACGGCGAACACGACGGCCAGCAGCAGCAGGACCATCCCGATCGCGGCGGCGTAGCCCTGGTCGCGGGTGACGAAGCCGGTGTCGTAGGCGTAGGTGACCAGCACGTTCGTCGCGCCCTGCGGGCCGCCGCCGGTCAGCACGAACACGATGTCGAAGACCTGGAACGAGTAGATGACGTTGAGGACCACCAGGAAGTAGGACGACGGGCCCAGCAGCGGCACGGTCACGTTGCGGAAGCGCTGCCAGCTGTTGGCGCCGTCCAGCCGGGCGGCCTCGTGCAGGTCGGGGCCGATGCCCTGCAGCCCGGCCAGGTAGATGAGCATGTTGAACCCGGTCCGCCACCAGATCGTGACCAGCACGATCGTGGCGAAGGCCGGGACCGGCTCGGACTGCCAGTTCACCTCCGGCAGCCCCACCGCCCCGAGCAGCTTGTCCAGGATCCCGTTGTTCTGGTCGAACACCAGGACGCCGATCAGCGCGGTGGCCACCCCCGAGACGGCCATCGGCAGGATGAGGACCGAGCGGAAGAGCCCGCGGGCGGGCAGCACCGAGTTCAGCAGCACCGCCGTCGCCAGGCCCAGCGCCATCGACGCCGCGGTGACCACGACGGTGAACCCGGCCGTGGTGGCCAGCGCCCGCCAGAAGACCGGGTCGGTGACCAGCCGGGCGTAGTTGGCCGCGCCGACGAACTCGCCGTCGCCGAACCCGTCGGTGCGCTGCAGGCTGACCACGAACGCCCCGACCAGCGGGACGAGCACGAACACCCCGAGCAGGGCGTAGTTCGGCGCGATGAACCCGTAGGCGGCCAGCGACTCGCCCCGGGGGCGGCGCGGCACCTCACGCACCGGTGGCGTCCGCGATCCCCTGCGCCATGGCCGTCACCGTCGCCGCGGCGTCCTGGCTGCCCAGGAACGCGGCGTCCAGCTGCGTCTTGAGCACCGGGATGATGCCCGACATCGACGGCGAGGCGACCTGGGCGGCGTCCTGCGGCTGGACCTGGCCGGCCTGGCCGACGAACACGTCGGTGGTCTCGGGCCGGACGTCGAAGGACAGCGACCCGTCGAGCAGGTCGGGCCGGGTGGGCAGCAGCGACGCCGCCTGGCAGAACCCCTGCATCTGCTCCCGGGCGGTGACGAACTCCAGGAAGGACGCCGCCAGCTCGGGCTGGCCGGTGGCCTGCGTGGCGACCAGCGCGTTGCCGCCGAAGTCGCCGCCGCCGCGCACGCCGACCGGCGCGTAGGTGACGCCCCACTCGAAGTCGGCGGTGGAGTCGGCGTCCGGGATCTGGAAGGCGCCGGACCAGACCATCGCGACCGTGCCGGAGAACCAGGTGTCGGCGGCGTAGGTGGAGGAGGTGGTGGTGTCGGTGTCGGGCACCCAGCCGTTGCGGAAGAACGAGCTGGAGAACTCCACCGCCGAGCGCCCGGCGTCGGAGTCGATCAGGGGCGTCCGCTGGTCGGTGTCGAGGAAGGCGCCGTCGGCCTGGAAGAGCAGGCTCAGCCAGCGGGTGACGCCGTTGCCCTGCCAGTTGTAGGCGAAGGGGTAGGTGCCCGAGGGCAGCCCGGCCTTGAGGCGGTCGGCGACCAGGCCGAGCTCGTCCCAGCTCCAGGCGTCGTCGACGGACGTGGGGACGTCGGTGACGCCGGCGGCGTCCAGCAGCGTCTTGTTGTAGAGGATCGCCGAGGTGTCGGTGTGGTGCGGGAGGCCGAACGGGGAGCCGCCGTTCTGCACCGCGGCCCAGGCGGTCTCGGTGAACTGGTCCTGCACCCCGTCGGACAGGTGTGAGCTCAGGTCCAGCAGCTGGCCGGCCCCGGCGTAGGCGCCGAAGGTGTAATAGGGCACCCGGAAGATGTCCGGCGGGTTCCCCGCCTGCAGCTGCGCGTCGATGTTGGTGAACATCTGCTCGTACGGGACGGCGTTGAGCTCCACCGTCGCGCCCTCGTTGGCTTGCTGGAACGCCTCGATGGCACTGCGGAACCCGGCCAGCTCGGCGTCGGTGCCCCAGGTGGTGAAGGTCAGCGTGCCCTCGGCGCCGGTACCGCCCCCGCTGCCGCCAGAACCCCCGACGAACCCGCAACCGGGCAGCAGGAGGGGGGCGGCGACGGCACCGGTGGCGGCGAGGAAGGCGCGACGGGACAGCTGCACGGAGGCTCCACAGGTCCGGGGCACAGGTCGTCCTGCGCACGGCCGGGTCACCCTATACAGCGCAATCGGGGTTTACCGAGCGGAACGGGTACGTGCAGGTCAGGAACGGTCCAGGCGGTCCTGCAGTGCGGCGACGTCGTCCTGCAGGCCGATGATGACCTCGGCGGAGCCGAGTGGGTGGCCGTCGTCGAGCAGCACCCGCACCCGCGCGGCGACGCGGAGCTGCGCCCGGGACCACCGCCGGTGACCGCCGGACGAGCGGGCCGGCTCGACCACGCCCGAGCTGTCCAGGCTGCGCAGGAACGCGACCTGCACGCCGAGCAGCTCGGCGGCCTGGCCGATCGTGTAGGTGGGGCGGTCGGGGTCGTCGAGCCGGTCCAGCGGGTCGGTGCCCGACGGGGCCGGAGGGGCGGGGCGACCCCGCCCCTCCGGCTGGGCCACGGTCAGTTCTCCACGGCCTGGTGCTGGGAGCCCTCGATGGTCGAGGGGGTGTCCGTGCGGCTGACGGTGATCTTGCGGGCCTTGGCCTTCTCGGCCACCGGGATGCTGACGGTCAGCACGCCGTCGTGGTAGCTGGCCTCCAGTCGCTCGGTGTCCAGGCTGCGGCCCAGGACGAGCTGGCGGGTGTAGCTGCCGAACGGTCGCTCGGCGACCGCCCACTCGGCGCCCTCGAGCTGGGGCACCGACCGCTCGGCGCTGATGGTCAGCGTGGTGCCCTCGATGGACAGGTCGATCGAGCCGGGGTCGACACCGGGCAGGTCGAAGTGCGCGACGAACTGGTCGCCGACCCGGTAGGCGTCCATTGGCATCCCGGCCAGGGCGCGGGCGGTGGTGGTGCCCCCGCGGCCGGCGAGCTGGTCGAGCGCGCGGAAGGCCGAGGCGAAGGGGCTGGCGGAGCCGAAGGGGTCGTATGCGGTGAGCATGGGGTGAACACCTCCGTGTGAGCTGTGGTCGTGGCCGCTGAACCTCCAGCGGCGACTAGAGATTACCTCGCTCCTTCGGTCGCGTAAACATCGACTCAGTGCTTCCAGCGGACGGCGCGGCAGATGCCCTCGGGCGAGGTGCCCTCGAACAGCGCGATCTCCCCGTTGCGGACGTCGACGACGGTGGCGGCCAGCTCCTCGCCGAACGCCGCGGCCAGCACCTCGTCGGACTCGAACGCTGCCACCGCCTCGGCCAGCGTCGCCGGCAGCGCCCGGATGCCGGCCTCCCGCCGCCCCTCGTCCGACAGCGAGGCCGGGTCGACGCCGACCGGGTCGGGGAGCGTGGACCCCGCCCGCACCCCGGCGAGCCCCGCGGCCAGGCAGCCGGCCATCAGCAGGTAGGGGTTGGCGGCCAGGTCGAAGCTCTTGACCTCGACGTTGGCGCTGGACTGCCGGTTGCCGTCCGGGCCGGTGACGAAGCGCAGCGCGGCCTCGCGGTTCTCCAGGCCCCACGCGGCGAACGCGCCGGCCCAGTGCGAGGGCACCAGCCGCAGGTAGGAGGCGACCGAGGGGGCGCCCACGGCCAGCAGCCCGGGCAGGTGGGCCAGCAGCCCAGCGGTGAACGCCTCGCCGTCGGCGGTGAGCCCGAAGGTGCCGTCCCCGCCGCTCATCAGGTTCTCGTCGTCCCGCCAGAGCGAGAGGTGGACGTGCCCGCCGTTGCCGACCCCGTCGGCGGTGACCTTGGGGGAGAAGGACACCCGCAGGCCGTGCTGCGCCGAGACCGCGGTGATGGTGTTGCGGACCAGCAGCGCGGTGTCGGCCGCCCCGACCGGGTCCAGCGCGCCGACGGAGATCTCCAGCTGGCCGCCGGCGTACTCCGGGTGGAACTGGTCGACCACGACGCCCTGCTCGGCGAGGGCGTCCATCAGGTCGCGGGCGTAGTCGCTGACCTCGGCCAGCCGGGTCATGCCGTAGGCCGGACCGGACAGCGCCGGCACGAAGGCGTCCGGGTCGTCGGGCAGGCCGTCGGGGCGGGCGACCACCCACTCGACCTCGAACGCCGCCCTGACGGTGAACCCGGCGTCGGCGAGCTCGGCGACCTGGCGGCGCAGCAGGGAGCGGGAGCACTGCACGTGCGGCTGGCCGGCCTGGGTGAACCGGTCGACCGGCGCCCACGCCCAGCCCGGCTGGCCGGCGAGCACGACGAGCCGGGACAGGTCCGGGTGCAGCCGCAGGTCGCCGACCGCGGAGCCGGCGAACCGGCCGGCGACGATCGAGTCGTCGAGCAGGAAGCCGTCGAAGACCGGGCTCATCCCGACGCCCCAGGCCGCGGCCGAGGGCAGCTTGGCCAGCGGCACGGTCTTCACCCGGGTGATGCCGGAGGTGTCCACCCAGGGCAGGGCGACGGCGGTGACCCCGGCGTCCTCCAGCTCCGGCAGCAGCGCCTCGGCGGCGGCCCGCCGGTCCTCGCGGTCGGTGTGCTCCAACTGCTCCCTGTCCACGGTCATGCCGGGGATCATGCACTCAGGGCGAGTCGGCGGCGATGGCGGCCGCCGCGGCGACCAGGGCGGCCCCGACCTCGGCGACCTCGTGCGGGATGCCGGTGTGCACCACCGCCACCGCGGCCCGGGCGGTGCCGTCGGGCCCGAGCACGGGCGCGGACACCGACCGGACGCCGGGGATGACCTCGCCCTCGCTGACCGCCCAGCCGGTGGCCCGGGCGGTGACCAGCTCGGGTCGGTCGCCCGCGCCGGGCGGGTCGGGCATCAGCAGCGCCAGGCCGGGCGCGCCGCGCCCGACCGGGTGCCGGGTGCCCGGCCGCCGGGTGACGTGGCTGGGCACGTCGCGCGGCTCGACGCTGGTGAGCGTGACCGCGTCGTCCCCGGCCCGGACGACGAGGAACCCGGTGCAGCCGAACCGCTCCACCACCGGGGTCAGCCGGGCGGTGGCCGCGGCCTGCAGGCTGGTGCGCACGCCGCGGGCCAGCAGCGACACCGTCAGCCCGAGCCCGAAGCGGCCGGCGTCGTCGCGCTCGACGAAGCCGCGGTCCTCCAGGGTGCGCAGCAACCGGTAGGCGATGGAGCGGTGCAGGTCGACCGCGGTGGCGATCTCCATGACCGGCCGGGGCGAACCGGCGGCCGCGAGGTGCTCGAGGATCCGCAGCCCCCGGTCCAGGGTCTGCGACTGCGGCGCGGTCACCGCGGGGTGCCGGGCCCGGGCCGGAACGCCGGGCCGTGGCCGGGCACCACGAGGGTGGCCAGGGCCAGGACCCGCTCGCGCTGCTCGCGCAGCTGGTCCCGGTCGGGCGTGTACGGGTCGTCGGCGGGGCCCTCGGCGGTCCACCACAGGTGGGTGAGGGCGACGACGTCGTCGGCGGTGCCGACCAGGGTGGTGATGTCCTGCGGCGTGTGGCCGGGGGTGGCCAGCAGCCGGACCGACGGGGTGAGGTGCACGCCGTCGGCGGGGCGGCGCTCGAGGTGGTCGCCGGTGATGACCGAGGCGACGTCGTGCACCGGCACCTGTGGGAAGAGCGCGATGTTGACGGTGTGGTCGAGGTGGTGGTGGCTGACGACCACGTCGGTCACGTCGACGGGTGCGACGCCGAGGTCCTCCAGCGGCTGCAGGATCAGCTCCCGGTCGGCCACCATCCCGGGGTCGACCACGATCACCCGGCCGGCGTCGCGCACCAGCACCACGGTGCCGGCGACGTGCGGCAGGCGTGCGTAGCCCTCCACCAGGACGTCGAGGCGGGCGGTGCGGGCGAGGTCGTCGGTCACGGGGTGCTCCAGTCGGTGCGGGCGGGTCGGACGGTGCCGGTGACCGCACCCAACCCGATGACGGTGCCGTCCGCGCCCGGGGCGGTGGCGCTGATGGTCACGGTGTCGCCGTCCTCGAGGAACGTCCGGGTGGTGCCGTCGGGCAGGGTCAGCGGTTCCGTGCCGCCCCAGGACAGCTCCAGCAGCGAGCCGCGCTGGTCGCGCCCGGGCCCGGAGACGGTGCCGGAGGCGAACAGGTCCCCGGTGCGCACGGTGGCCCCGTTGACGGTGAGGTGGGCCAGCTGCTGGGGCGCCGTCCAGTGCATCGCGGCGAACGGCGGCCGGGACACGACGTGGCCGTTGAGCCGGACCTCCAGGGTGAGCTCCAGCCCCCAGCGCAGGCCGGCGTCGTCCAGGTAGGGCAGGACGGCGGTGCCCCGCGGCGGTGGGTCGACCCGGGCGTGCTCGAGCGCGGCCAGCGGCACCACCCACGGCGAGACCGACGTCAGGAAGCTCTTGCCGAGGAAGGGCCCCAGCGGCACGTACTCCCAGGCCTGCAGGTCCCGCGCCGACCAGTCGTTGACCAGGCAGACGCCGAACACGTGGTCGGCGAACGCCCCCACCGGCACGGGGCCCGGTGCGGGGACGCCGACGACGAACCCGACCTCGGCCTCGACGTCCAGCCGCCGGCTGGGCCCGAAGGTCGGCCGGTCGCCGTCCAGCCGCTGCCCGCAGGGCCGGACGACGTCGGTGCCCGACACCGCCACCGTCCCCGCACGGCCGTGGTAGCCGATGGGCAGGTGCTCCCAGTTCGGGGTCAGCGGCGGCGAGCCCGGCCGGAAGATGCGCCCGACGTTCTCCGCGTGGTGCCGGGAGCTGTAGAAGTCGACGTAGTCCGCGACGGTGAAGGGCAGGTGCAGCTCGACCTCGGCCAGCGGCACCCGGTGCGGCCCGTCGGCCCAGCGCGGCAGCTGCTCCCGCACCGCCGCCCAGGCGGCCGGCCCCTGCGCCAGGAACGCGTCCAGGCTGCCGGTGGCGTGCACCGGGTCGCCGGACGCCGCGGCCAGGTCGAGCACCTCGTCGCCGACCAGCACCCCGGTGCGCCGGCCGGCGCCGGGGGTGGAGAAGACGCCGTGGGGGAACGCGGTCACGAGGCGGGGCCGCGCCCGGACCAGGTCCAGGCGTACCGGCCGTCGTCCGACGCGGTCCCGGCCTCGCCCAGCGACAGCGGCGCGAACGTGTCGACCATGACCGCCAGCTCGTCGAAGGACTCCGCGCCCAGCGAGCCCTCGATGGCCGAGGGCTGCGGGCCGTGGCTGTGCCCGCCGGGGTGCAGGGAGATCGAGCCCTTGCCGATGCCCGAGCCCTTGCGGGCCTCGTAGTCGCCGTCGACGTAGAACATGACCTCGTCGGAGTCGACGTTGGAGTGGTAGTAGGGCACCGGGATCGCCAGCGGGTGGTAGTCGACCTTCCGCGGCACGAAGTTGCAGATGACGAAGCCGGCGCCCTCGAACACCTGGTGCACCGGCGGCGGCTGGTGGACCCGGCCGGTGATCGGCTCGAAGTCGCTGATGTTGAACGCGTAGGGGTAGAGGCAGCCGTCCCAGCCGACCACGTCGAAGGGGTGCTCGGGGACGACGTGCACGGTGCCGGTGAGCCCGCCGCCACCACGGTGCTTGACGTGGACCTCGACGTCGGTGCCCTCGACCAGCAGCGGCTCGGTCGGCCCGCGCAGGTCGCGCTCGCAGTAGGGCGCGTGCTCCAGCAGCTGGCCGTACCTGGACAGGTACCGCTTGGGCGGGGCGATGTGGGAGTTGGCCTCGATCGCGTAGGTGCGCAGCTCGCCGTCCGGGACCCAGCGGTGCGTGGTCGCCCGGGGGATGACGACGTAGTCGCCGGTGCCGACGGCCAGCGCACCGAACACCGTCTCGACCACGGCCGACCCGCGCTCGACGTAGACGCACTCGTCGCCGGTGGCGTTGCGGTAGTGCGGGCTGGCCTGCGTGGCCACGGAGTAGGAGATGCGGACGTCGGCGTTGCCCAGCACCAGCCGCCGGCCCAGCACCGGGTCGGCGTCGGGCGCGAAGGCCAGGTCGTGCAGCTTCAGGTGCCGGGGGAGCAGCGGCGCGTTGGGCGTGAGCGACTGGTCGGGCAGCTGCCAGGGCCGGGCGTCGACCAGCGAGCTGGGGACGCCTGCGTGGTAGAGCAGCGAGGAGTCCGAGGAGAAGCCCTCCTCGCCCATGAGCTCCTCCCGGTACAATGCGCCGGAGGGGGTGCGGTGCTGCGTGTGCCGCTTCGGCGGGACGTCGCCCACCTGCCGGTAGAAGGCCATCTCAGACAAGCTCCATCGTGGGGTTCGTGATGCGGGCGAGGGCGGCCGGGAGGTCGGCCGGGTCGGTGAGGACGGCGGCGACGTGCGCGTCGGGCCGCAGCACCCAGATCTCGTCGGCGCAGGCCCCGAGTGCGCCGGCCAGCAGCCCGGAGGGGTCCAGGTCGTCGATCCGGTGCACCGCCACCGGGCCGTCGGCGTCCGGGGCGGGCACGTCGGGGGCCTCGGCGGCCAGCAGCACGGTCAGGCCTTCCCGGGCCAGCGACCGCAGCCGGGTCAGGTCCGGCCGGCCTGCCACGACCACGGGGACGTCGGGGGCCAGCACGCCGGGGGCGGGCTCGGGCACGTCCCCGCGGGCGGGCCGCCCCGCCGGCGGGCGCCGTGGGTCGGGCGTGGTCAGCGGCGAGCCGGTATACCAGAACGGCTCGGCCAGGCGGCCGCTGTCGACCTGGGCGCGGGCGGCCGGGTCGGTGGCCGCGCGCTCCAGCACGTCGAGCCGGTGCGCGGACTCCTCCGGGCTGCCCGGCACCAGGAACCGCATGGTGGCGCCGGTGATGTCGAGGTTCTCCACCGCCGCGGCGTGCCGTTCGGCGGAGTAGCTGTCCAGCAGCTCGTCGCCCGCCCAGCCGCGGCGGACGAAGGCGATCTTCCAGGCCGCGTTCTCGGCGTCCAGCACCCCGGAGTTCAGTCCCCGGGCACCGAACGGGGAGACCAGGTGGGCGGCGTCGCCGGCCACCAGCACCCGGCCGACCCGCATCCGGTCGACCACCCGGGAGGAGAAGCGGTAGACCGACCTCCAGACCACCTCGTAGGGCCGGTCGCCGACGACCTGCCGGATCCGCGCGTCCAGGCCCCCCGACGCCTCCTCGGTGGCCAGGTCGAAGTCGGGCGGCACCTGCCAGTCGATGCGGAAGGTGGAGTCCGGGCAGGGGTGGATGAGCACCTGCCGGCCGGGGTTCCAGACCGGGTCGAACCAGAACCTCCGCTCGGTCTCCCAGCCGGGCAGCTCGGTGCGGATGTCGCAGATGAGGAACTGGTCGCCGAACGTGCGGCCCTCGAAGGACAGGCCCAGCTCGCGGCGCAGCAGGTCGGCCCGCGCGCCCCCGCAGACGACGGCGTGGCTGCCGCGGTGCTGGCCGCCGTCGGCGCAGCGCAGCACCACGCCGTCCTCGTCCTGGTCGATGCCCTCCACCCGGGCGCCCCAGCGGACCTGGACCAGGGGCTGGCCGGCGATCGCCTCGTCCAGCAGCTCCTCGGTGCGGCACTGGCTGACGTTGACGAACGGCGGGAACGGCGAGCGCCCCCGGTCCACGAACTCGAAGCTGAACAGCTCGCGGTCGCGGTGGAAGGTGCGCGCAGTGGTCCAGGTGACCCCGTGCGGGGCGACCTGCACGCCGACGGAGTCCCAGACGTCGAGCACGTCGCGCTGCTGGCAGATCGCCTTGGACCCCACCAGGTCGCGCCCCGGCCGGGCGTCGAGCACCACGACCGGCAGGCCCCAGCGGGCCAGCAGCAGCGCGGTGGTCTGGCCGACCGGGCCGGCGCCCACCACGAGCACGGGCGCGGTCATGACTGCAGCTGGTCCCACACCTGGCGGTCGCGCTCGGCGGTCCAGATGACGGGGCGCTCGATGCCGTCGAACTCGTCCCACAGCCGGGAGACGTCGAAGGGCAGGCAGTGCTCGAAGATCGGCCAGTGCCCGAACTTCGGCGCGAGCGCTGCGTGCGTGGCGTCGAAGGCGTCCTTGAGCGTGCCGCCGGAACGGTGCGCCGTGCCGACCGTGTCGTGCATGGTGGTGAGGAAGGCGCGGGTCTGCTCGACCGCGGCGTCGACCTCCACGCGGCCGCGCGCGATGGCGCCGCGGCCGCCGATCAGCTGCTGGGCGCCGAAGGCCTTGACCCGGTCCAGGGTGCCGGCGGCCCAGTCGAAGTGGAACGCGTCGCCGGTGTAGAGCGCGGCCTGGCTCTCGACCAGGTCGCCGGCGAAGAGGATCCCGTGCTTGGGCACCCAGGCCACGATGTCGCCCTCGGTGTGGCCGCGGCCGACGTGCTCGAGCACCAGTTCACCCCGGTCACCGCCCAGCTCGATGGTCAGCTTGTCGCGGAAGGTCAGGGTGGGCCAGGTCAGGCCGGGGATGGACTCGGGCTCCTCGAACAGCCGGGGCATCCGGCCGTACTCGCTCTCCCAGTCCTGCTGGCCGCGCTCGGCGATCAGGCCGCGGGTCTGCTCCGAGCTGACGATGACCTCCGCGTCGAACGCGGAGGCGCCCAGCACCCGGACGGCGTGGTAGTGGCTGAGCACCAGGTAGCGCACCGGCTTGTCGGTGTGCTCGCGCAGCCGGGAGAGCCAGCGGCGGGCGGCGACCGGGGTGGCCAGCGCCTCGAAGCAGACCAGGAAGTCCTCGCCCTCGACCGCGCCGAGGTTGGGGTCGCCCTCGGCGGTCAGCGCGTAGACGCCGTCGGCGAGCACCTCCAGCGTCTGCTCCTTCGCCGCGAGGTCGGCCGACGATGCGAACGGCTTGGCCACACTGCCTCCCTGTTCTCTATGCGAGCAGCGTGCTCGCCTGTTGAGCAGGACGGTAGCCGGTGGGTGACCCGGGCCACAACCGTCAGCCGGCGCGCTCCCGCAGCAGTGGCGCCACCCGCAGCGGCACGACGTCGGCGAGCGCGATCGACGTGCTGGCCCGCTGCACCCCGGGTGCGGCGAGCACGAGCTCGGTGATCCGGTAGAGGTCGGCGGTGTCGACGGCCACCACGCGGGCCAGCAGGTCGGCGTCGCCCGTGGTGGCCAGCACCTCCACCACCTCGGGGATCGCGGCCAGCGCCGCGGCGGTGTCGGCGGGGGACTCCCGCTGGCTGACCGACAGCGTCATGAACGCCAGCAGGTTGCGGCCCAGGGCGGTGGTGTCCACCCGGCGGCTGTGCGCGCGCAGCGCGCCGTCGTCCTCCAGTCGCCGCAGCCGGGCGTGCACGGTGTTGCGCGCCAGGCCCAGCCGGGTGGCGAGCGCCATGGTCGAGGCCTGCGGGTCCTCGTCGAGGGCGAGCAGGATGCGGGCGTCGGTGGCGTCGATGGTGGGCACGGTGCGCAGCGCTCCGGTCTCGTCGGGTGGGTCATTGGGCAGATCGCTCAGCGTTGCTCGTGATGGTTGCGCACATGTGCGGTGCGGTCCACCGTGGTGGCCATGACCGCCCTGGACGAGCGACCCGCCACCGACGGCCGCGCCACCACCACGGTGACCGTCGCCGCCTACCTCGGCACCCGGCTGCAGCAGCTGGGCGTCGGCCACCTGTTCGGCGTCCCGGGCGACTTCAACCTCGACCTGCTGGACGGTCTCGCCGTCGGCGGGCCCACCTGGGTCGGCTCGCCGAACGAGCTGGGCGCCGGGTACGCCGCCGACGCCTACGCCCGCTCGCGCGGCCTGGGCGTCGTCGTCACCACCTACGGCGTCGGCGAGCTGTCGGCCATCAACGCCCTGGCCGGTGCCTACGCGGAGGACGTCCCGCTGGTGCAGGTCGTCGGCGCGCCCCGCCGGGCCGCGGTCGAGGCCGGTGCGCTGGTGCACCACACCCTGGCCGACGGCGACTTCGGGCACTTCGCGCGCGCCGCCGCCGAGGTCACCGTCGCCGCCGAGACGCTGACCGCCGACCGCGCGGGCGAGCAGATCGACAGGGTGCTGCTGGCCGCGGTCACCGCCCGCAAGCCCGGCTACCTCGCCGTCCCGCAGGACCTCGCGCTGGCCGAGGTCGACGCCGCCCCGCTGGCGCAGCGGCTGGTCGCCCGATCCGACTCCTCGGCGCTGGTCTCGTTCGAGAACGGGCTGGCCGAGCAGCTGCACGGTGCGCAGCGACCGGTGCTGCTCGTCGGTCAGCTGGTGCCGCGGTTCGGCCTGGACCGCGAGCTCGCCGACCTCGCCACCCGGCACGGCGTCGCGGTGGTCACCCAGCTGTCGGCCCGCGGCGTCCTCGAGCCCGGTCACCCGTCGCTGGCCGGGTCCTACGCCGGTTCCATGCTCGACCCCGGCGCCCGCGCGGTGGTCGAGGAGGCCGACGTCGTGGTGCACGTGGGCACCGTGCTGACCAGCGAGCTGACCGGCTTCGGCTCGCACCGGCGCCCCGGGGCCGCCACCCCGTTCCTGGCCGCCGACCGGGCCGGGTTCGGCGACCAGGCCACCGGCCGGGTGCTGCTGCCCGACGCCCTCGCCGCGCTGGACCGCGCGCTGGCCGGCCGGGTCGGCCCCCGGTTCACCGCGCCCGCGCAGGAGGCCCCCGCCGTCCCCGCCGCCGGCGGCCCGCTGACCCAGGCCCAGCTGTGGCACACCCTCGGCGGCGCGCTGCCCGCCGGCACCGCGCTGCTGGCCGACACCGGCACCGCCTACTGGGGCGCGCTGGGCATGCCGCTGCCGGCCGACACCGTCTTCGGCGGCCAGCCGATCTGGAGCTCCATCGGCTACGCGCTGCCCGCCGTCCTCGGGCAGGGCCTGGCCGACCGCGACCGCCGCCCGGTGCTGGTCATCGGCGACGGCGCGGCCCAGATGACCGTGCAGGAGCTGTCCACCATCGCCGCCGCGGGGCTGACCCCCGTCGTCCTGCTGCTGGACAACGCCGGCTACACCATCGAGCGGGCCCTGCAGTCCCCGCGCGCGGCCTACAACGACGTCGCCACCTGGGACTGGGGCCTGCTCGTCGCCGGCTTCACCGGCGGCCGGGCCGGCTACGCCGAGGCCACCGACGACACCTCGCTGGCCGGCGCGCTGGCTGCGGCGTTCGCCGACACCGGGCGGATGCACGTCGTCCGGGCGGTGCTGGACGCCGACGACACCCCGCCGCTGATCGACACCCTCGCTGCGCTCGCCACCGCCGCCAAGGGCTGAGTCCGCCGTGTAACGACTGCGCGGCGGGTGCGCGCAGCTCTTCCCCGGAGCCCGACCCGGCCGCACACTCCCCGTTGCCTGGTGCAACGTCTTGCGAGGAGTGTGGCGAGTGGCCGTTCCGGTGGAGTCCAAGGGCGGCCTGCGCCGCTCGTTGTCGGTCTGGCAGGCCATCGGCCTGTCCGTGGCGCTCATGGCGCCCTCGATGGCGGCCAACATCAACCCGCAGGGGACGGCGGGGACCGTCGGCCGGGCCGTGCCGCTGGCGTTCCTGCTCGCCGCGGTGGGCGTGCTGCTGGTCGCGTACGGGTTCGTCCGGCTTTGCCAGCACTTCCAGCACGCCGGGTCCGTCTACGCCTTCGTCGGCGCCACCCTCGGCCCGCGCGCCGGGCTGTTCTCCGGCTTCGGGCTGCTGGGCACCTACTGCTTCTACGGGGTGGTCACCTCCTCGGCGACCGGCATCTTCGGGACGGCGTTCCTGCAGCAGGTCGGCATCTGGCCCTCACCGCCCGCCTGGGGACCCTTCGTGCTGGTCGCGGTCGCGCTGGTGGCGGCCTACCTGCTGACCGTGGTGCCGGCCAAGCGCGGCACCAGCGTGCTGCTCACCGTCGAGGGCGTCACCGTGGCGCTGATCCTGGTGATCGTGGCGGTCGTGCTGGTGCGGCTGCTCGGCGGCTCGACGCCGTCCACGGGCACGTTCGCCGACCGCTCCTTCACCCTCGACGTGTTCAGCGTCGCCCCCGGCACCGACGCCTCGGCGGTGTTCCTGGGCGTGGTGTTCGGCTTCCTGTCCTTCGCCGGGTTCGAGGCCGCGGCGACGCTGGGGGAGGAGGCCCGCAACCCGCGCCGGGACATCCCCCGCGCGATCCTGGGGACGGCGGTCTTCGGCGGCGTGTACTTCGTCGTCGTCACCGCGGTGGAGATGATGGCCTTCGGCACCGACGACGCCGGGGTGGCTGCGTTCACCTCGTCGTCCTCGTTGCTCGGCGACATCGGGACCGCCTACATCGGGTCCTGGATCGGTGACGCCATCACCCTCGGCGCGGCGATCAGCGCGTTCGGCTGCTGCCTGGCCTGCGTGGTCGGGGCGTCCCGGCTGGTGTTCGCCTTCGCCCGGGACACCGCGCCCGCGGAGCGCTCCGCCTCGGGCCTGGCGTCGGTGAACCGCGAGGGCGTGCCGGCCCGCGCCGCGCTGGCCTCGACTGTCGTGATGGCGGTGATCGTGCTGGTCTGCGCGCTGTTCTTCGGGGCGCAGGCCGAGGACACGTTCCTGTGGTCGGGGACCATCGGCACGCTGATCCTGCTGGTCGCCTACGTGCTGACCACGATCGGGGCGATCCGGCTGGTGTTCGTGCAGAAGAAGCTGCCCGGCGTGCCGATGTGGCAGGTCGTCATCCCGGTCGCGGCCCTCGTGGTGCTCGGCTACACCATCATCCGCAACGTCTTCCCCTACCCGGCCTACGCCGACGGGGCGCCGTTCTGGTTCCCGGTGGTGGCGGGGGTGTGGCTGCTGGCCGGGCTGGTCGCCGTCCTCGCCGCGCCGGCCCTGGCCCGCCGGGCCGGCGAGGCGCTCATGGCCGCCGAGCTGGGCAGCCGGGAGGCGACGACGGTCGAGCGGTGACGCCGGCCGCCGCCGCCAACGGTCTCCGGGCGGAGCTCGTGCAGTGAGTCGCCAGGCGACTCACTGCACGAGCCCGGGCGGGGGACTCAGTCCCACGGGTCGAACCGCTCCCTGTAGACCTCGCCCTCCGCGAACTCGAGGAGTCGTTCCCGGATGATGTCGAGGGCCAACCGTTCGGGGATGGCGTTGACGTTCATCGGCGCGGTGAGTTCCTCGGGGCGCTCGTCGTCGCCCGCGAAGATCCAGATGCACCCCGGCTCGCTGGCGATGATGACGACCGTGCATGCGCCGGGGACCCGCGGACGCAGCTCCATCTCCACCTCGTCGCGGTCGCCTGGGTGCGTCGATGCCGGGACCGCGCGCTCGGACACCGTCACGGCGCCAGGTGGTCGACCGGCCAGCACGTCCTGGATGACCCGGCGGATCCCCGCCAGGTCGACCGGACCGCTGCTGACGGCCAGCCGCTCCTCCCGCTGAACCCGCCACTGCGCTCGGCGCCCCGGGCGCAGGTCCCACCACCGCCTGCTCCCGGTCACGGCGGCAGCCTGCCCGGTGGCTCACCGGGCGTCGAGCCGGTTAGGTCGGGGCATGACCGACACCGCCGTCGTCCCGTTCCGCGTCGAGGTGCCCCAGGCCGAGGTCGACGAGCTGCGTGACCGGCTGGCCCGCACCCGCTGGGCGCCCGAGCAGGACCTCGACGGCGACCGCGGCATCCAGCCCGAGCTGGTCCGCCGGCTGGCGGAGCGGTGGGGCGGGGCGTGGGACTGGCGCGAGCACGAGGCCGCGCTCAACCGCTTCGACCAGGTGACGACGACGATCGACGGCACCCGCGTGCACGCCCTGCACGTCCGCGCCGCGGACCCGGCCGCACCCGTGCTGGTGCTGCTGCACGGCTGGCCCGGGTCGGTCGTGGAGTTCCAGCGGGTGGTCGAGCCGCTGGCCGAGACCATGCACGTCGTCGTGCCGTCGCTGCCCGGCTACGGCTTCTCCGGGCCGACGCCCGACGGCGGCTGGACGTCGCAGCGCATGGCCCGCGCGGTGGCCGAGCTGCTGGCCCGGCTCGGGCACGACCGCTACGTCGTGCACGGCGGCGACTGGGGAGCCCGGGTGGCGCGCGACCTCGCCGTCGCCGCCCCCGACCACGTCGCCGGGATCCACGTGACCATGACCAACGGCCTGGAGCCGGCGGACGGCGGGGACGAGCGGGCGGCGGCGCGGGCGAAGCGGCAGGCCCAGGAGCTGTCGGGCTACATGAAGACGCAGGCCACCAAGCCGCTGTCGCTGGCCTATGGGCTCACCGACTCCCCGGTCGGCCAGCTGGCCTGGATCGCGGAGCGGTTCCGGGACTGGACCGACCCGGCGTCGGACGTCTTCGGCCCGGCGACGGTGGACCTGGTGCTGGCCAACGCGGGCGTCTACTGGTTCACCCGCACGGCGGGGTCGTCGTCCCAGCTGTACTGGGAGCGGCGGGTGCACCCCGACGACGAGTGGTCCCGCACGGTGCCGACCGCGGTCTGCGTGCTGCCGCACGACCTGCGGTTGCCGGTGCGCTCGGCCGTGGAGCCCGCGGTGGACCTGGTGTCGTGGACCGAGCTACCCCGCGGCGGCCACTTCCCGGGCATCGAGGTGCCCGACCTGCTCGTCGCCGAGCTCCGCCGCTTCGTCCACGAGGACCTCTCCGCCCGCTGACCCCCGGTCCGTCACCGAGTGACAGCTGAGGGGGCACCGACGAGCTGCGGACGCCCCCCAGCTGTCACTCGCCGCAGCACGTGCCGGGCGCCGCCACCGCTCCGGGCGCCCGACCAGGCACGTGCATGCATCGAGAGCACTGCTGCGGTGGTTTCCCGGCCGGTCTGACCACCGCAGTCGTGCACTCACAGCAGGCGGTCGGCCACCACCGGACGCCAAAGCCCGTCCTCACCGAGCCCGATCTCGGTCAGCCGACCTCCGGACTCCGGGTCCGAGATCGTGATGACCCACGTCGGCCGCGCGGGCTGGGAGCCGGTCGTCACGAGGATCAGTCCAGCAGGTAGTGGCGCAGGGCGGGGCCGAGCCAGGCCTGGGCCTGGTCGCGGGTCATGTCGACCAGGGGCGGCACGCGCAGCACGTAGCGGCCCAGCGCGAAGCCGAGCACGGTCGCGCCCACCAGCGCGGCCCGCTCGGGCGCACGGTCGTCGGTGACCGCGGCCAGGGCAGGTGCGACCTGGGTCGCGAAGACGGTCCGCATCGCCTCGGCGGCCACCTCGCTCGTCGCGGCTGCCCGCAGCAGGGCGAGGAACCGGTCGTCGTCCTCCCACACCGCGAAGAACCGGTCGACGAGCACCTTCGCCAGCTCGCCGGCCCGCACGCCGGTCAGGTCGGGGAGCTGCAGGTCGAGGTCGGCCGCCCGGGTGAACAACCCCTCCTTGCTGCCGAAGTACCGGATGACCAGCGCGGCGTCGACGCCGACGTCGCCGGCGACCGCCCGGATCGTCGTCCGCTCGTAGCCCTCGGCGGCGAACCGGCGGCGGGCGGCGGCCAGCAGGTCGTCGCGGGTCGCGTCGGCGTCGCGCGCCCGACCAGGCATGTCATCAGTCGTGGACACGGTCGGCAGCCTATGTCATCGACTGTTGACAGCTGGCCTACCGTGCATGTCATCACCCGATGACAGGAGGCGGGCCGTGAACGACGTCCTGGTGGTGGGGGCCGGTCCGACCGGCTGCACGGTCGCCGCGGAGGTCGCCCGCGCCGGCGGCCGGGTGACCGTGCTCGACCGGCACGAGGCACCCAGCCCGCTGTCGCGCGCCTTCGGCGTGCACGCCCGCACCCTCGAGCAGCTCGACAGCCGCGGCCTGGCCGACGAGCTCGTCGCCACCGGCACCCCGGTCGACCACCTGCGGCTCGTCGGCCGGGCCGGCATCGACCTCTCCCGCCTGCCGACCCGGTTCCCGTTCGTGCTGATGACCCCGCAGGTGCACGTCGACCGGCTGCTTGAGCGCCACGCCCGCGACTGCGGCGCCCGGGTCGAACGCGGCGTCCGGGTCGACGGCCTGGTCCAGCACGAGGACGGCGTGACCGTGACCGCCGGCGACCGCAGCTGGCGCGCCCGGTACGTGGTGGGTGCCGACGGCGTGCACAGCACCGTGCGGCAGCTGGCCGGCATCGGCTTCCCCGGGCGGGCGGTGCTCAGCTCGGTGGTGCTGGCCGACGTCCGGCTCGACCTCGCCCCCGACGACCTGCGGGTCGACGTCGACGAGCACGGCTTCGCGTTCCTCGCCCCGTTCGGCGACGGCTGGTTCCGGCTGATCGGCTGGGACCGGCGCCGGCAGGTCGGCACCGACGTCCCGGTCGACGACGGCGAGGTGGCCGGCCTGCTGGCGCGGGTGCTCGGCCTGCCGGCGGGGCCGACCCGGTGGACCTCGCGCTTCGCCTGCGACGAGCGGCAGGCGCCGACCTACCGCGCCGGCCGCGTGCTGCTGGCCGGCGACGCCGCGCACGTGCACTCACCGGCGGGTGGGCAGGGCATGAACACCGGCATCCAGGACGCCTTCAACCTGGGCTGGCGGCTGGCCACCGGCGACCTGGACGGCTACGAGCGCGAGCGGCACCCGGTGGGCCGCACGGTGCTGCGGTCCAGCGGCGCCACCATCCGGCTCATGACGCTGGCCGGCCGGCGGGGCCGCCTGGCGCGGGCGGTCGCGCTGCGCGGGCTGCTGCGGCTGCCGCCGGTGGCGCACCGCGGTGCCGGGATGTTCTCCGGCATCGCCATCCGCTACCCGGGACCGGGTCCGGTGGGCACCCGCGCGGCCGGCGTCCCGCTGCGCGGACCCCGGCTGGCCGAGCGGCAACGGGACGCCGGGTTCGTGCAGCTGCCGGCGACCGACCGCACCGACGGCGGCGCCGGCCTGCTGGTCCGCCCGGACGGCTACACCGCCGCGGTCAGCTGACCCCGGTGAGCCGCTCGGACGCCGTCCAGAGGTCCTGCGCGAGCTGGACGTCGGACGCCGCCTGCGACCGGCCGACCAGCGTCGGGGCACCGCGGCCCTCCTGGAACCCCGACGGCCCGGCGTAGCTGCCGCCGGGCAGGTCGGCCGTCGCGGCGAACAACGTGGGCAGGGCGCCGTCGGTGTCGGACTGCGCGATGAACCGGTTGCCCAGCTTCAACACCAGGTCCTTGAGCCGGTCGCCGGTGTGCGACTGCAGGTTGGTCGCCGCGTAGCCGGGGTGCGCCGCCATCGACCTGACCGTGGAGCCGGCCGCGGTGAGCCGGCGCTGCAGCTCCAGGGCGAAGAGCAGGTTGGCCAGCTTGGACGCCCCGTAGGCGCCGGTTGGGGAGTACGTCCGGCGCTCCCAGCCCAGGTCGTCGAGCACGACCTCCCCGCTGCGGTGCAGGCCGGAGGACACGGTGACCACCCGGTCGGTGATGTGCGGCAGCAGCAGGACCGTCAGCGCGAAGTGGCCGAGGTGGTTGGTGCCGAACTGCAGCTCGAAGCCGTCGGCGGTGCGGCCCTGCGGCACCATCATGATCCCGGCGTTGTTGACCAGGACGTCGAGGTCACCGGTCCAGGCGCCGGCGAATTCCCGCACCGAGGACAGGTCCGCCAGGTCCAGCCGGCGCACCTCGACGTCCCCCGGGACCGTGCGGGCGGCGGCCTCGCCGCGGCCGGTGTCGCGGACCGCGAGCACCACGTGCGCGCCGGCGTCGGCCAACGCCCGGGCGGTGGCCAGGCCCAGCCCGGAGTTCGCCCCGGTGACGACGGCGGTGCGCCCCCGCTGCGAGGGGATGTCGGCGACGGTCCACGGTGTGCTCACCGGCCCAGGCTAGGCAGACTGGCGCCCGTGGACCTCTCCGAGCTCGACCTCGTCGACCACCACTGCCACGGGCTGATCACCCGGGACCTCGACCGACCCGAGTTCGAGTCGATGCTCACCGAGGCCGCCGCGCCCAGCGCCCTGGGCGGCACGCTGTTCGACTCCCAGATCGGGTTCGCGCTGCGCCGGTTCTGCTCGCCCGTGCTCGACCTGGAGCCGCACGCGGACCCCGACACCTACCTCGACCGCCGCGCCGAGCTCGGTGCTGCCGAGGTCAACCGGCGGATGCTGGCCGCGACCGGCACGCAGACCTTCCTGGTCGACACCGGCTACCTGCCCGAGCCGATCACCACCCCCGACGAGCTGGCCGCGCTGACCGGGGGCACCGGGCGGGAGATCGTGCGGCTGGAGCTGGTCGCCGCGCAGGTGCTGGAGCGGTCCGGCGCCGGCGGGTTCCCGGAGGCCTTCCGCACCGAGCTCGCCCGCCGCTGCGCCACCGCCGTGGGCGTGAAGTCCATCGCGGCCTACCGCGCCGGGCTGGCCCTGGGCGGCCGGCGGCCGACCGACCTGGCCGTCACCGCCGCCGCCGACCGGCTGCTGCAGACCGGCAGCACCCGGGTGGCCGACCCCGTGCTGCACGAGTTCCTCGTCTGGTCGGGCATCGACCTGGGCATGCCGGTGCAGTTCCACGTCGGCTACGGCGACGCCGACACCGACCTGCACCGCGGCGACCCGCTGCTGATGACCGACCTGCTGCGGGCCACCGAGCCGCACGGCGTCCCGATCATGCTGCTGCACACCTACCCGTTCCACCGCAACGCCGGCTTCCTGGCCCAGGTCTTCGGCCACGTGTTCGCCGACGTCGGGCTGGCCACGCACAACCTCGGGGCCCGGTCGTCGGCGCTGATCCCGGAGCTGCTCGAGCTGGCCCCGTTCGGCAAGGTGCTGTTCTCCTCCGACGCGTTCGGCCTGGCCGAGCTGTACCTGCTGGGCACCGTGCTGTTCCGCCGCGGGCTGGCCGCCCACCTGCAGGAGGGGATCGACGACGGCGCCTGGACGGCGGCCGACGCGCACCGGGTCGCCGCGATGATCGGGGCCGACAACGCCCGGCGGGCCTACCGGCTGTGACATCCCGGCAACGGGGCACCGGCACCATGGCCGGGTGAGCACCGACCTGGACAGCTGGTACGACCGGCTGCACGCCGCCGTCGCCGAGGAGCTGCCGGCCGCCGTCGAGCTGCGGCACGCCCTGCACGCCGACCCCCGCCGCTCCGGCGACGAGGGCGACACCGCGGCCGCCGTCGTCGCCGCGCTCGGGCAGGGGGAGGGCCGCGAGGTGGCCGGCACCGGCCGGCTGGTCCGCATCGGGACCGCGACCGGCCCGACCGTCGCCCTGCGCGCCGAGCTCGACGGGCTGGCCGTGCAGGAGCTGACCGGCGTCGACTGGGCCGCCACCGACGGGGTCATGCACGCCTGCGGCCACGACGCGCACCTGGCCGGGCTGGTCGCGGTCTGCCGCGCCGTCGCCCGGGTGGGCGGGCCGGCGCCGCTGCTGGCCCTGCTGCAGCCGCGGGAGGAGTCGGCGCCGTCGGGCGCCCGGGACATCGCGCAGTCGGGCCTGCTGGCCGACGAGCAGGTGGTCGCCGTCGTCGCCGCGCACGTGCAGCCGCAGCTGACCGCGGGGGTCGTCAACGCCACGCCCGGGCCGGTCAACGCCGCCACCGACGAGTTCACCATCACCGTCACCGGGCACGGCGGCCACGGCGGCTACCCGCACACCACGCACGACCCGGTGCTGGCGCTGGCCGCGGTGGTGGTCAACCTGCAGCAGCTGGTCAGCCGCCGGGTCGACCCGACGGTGGGCGCCGTCCTCGCGGTCACCCAGCTCGACGCGGGCAGCAGCTTCAACGTCGTCCCCGACACCGCCCGCGCCCGCGGCGGCCTGCGGGTCATGCGGGAGAGCGACCGCAGCGCGCTGCTCACCGCGCTCACCGAGGTCGCCGAGCACACCGCCGCCGCCCACGGCTGCACCGCCGAGGTGCACAGCGAGAGCAACGAGCCGGTGCTGGCCAACGACCCCGAGCTCGCCCGGGCCGCGCTGCCGTGGCTCGAGCGCGCGGGGGTGGAGGTCGACGATACCTGGCGCTCCTTCGGCGCCGACGACTTCAGCCACTACTGCGCCGACGCGCGCGGGCTGATGCTCTTCCTCGGCGTCGACGGCGGGCCGGCCGACGACCGCGGCCGCCGGCCGGGCCTGCACGCGCCCCGGTTCCTGCCCGGCGACGAGACCGTCGGCCAGGTGGCCGCGGCGCTGCTGGCCGGGTACCTCGCGGGCGCCGGCCTGCTGGCCACCTAGCCTTCCCTCGTGCCGGCCCACTCCCACTCGCACGCCCACGCCGACGAACCACCGCCGACGCCGGAGGTGGCCACCCGTCGGAGGCGGGCGACCTGGCTGATGCTGCTGGTGCTGGTGCCCGTCGCGCTGGCCACGGTGGTCGGGCTGGTCGCGCTCTGGCCCTCCGGCGACGCCTCCCGCGCCCAGCAGGCGGCGGAGTCCTTCCAGCCGCCGGGCACCACCTACCCCGACGCGACCGTGCAGTCGCTGCAGACGGTGGACTGCTCCGACGGGTCGGCGTCGGGTCAGCAGCTGACCTGCGGGACCGCCGTGGTCGAGGTGACCGACGGGGAGGGCGCCGGGGACTTCGTGTCCATCGAGCTGCCGCCCGAGGTCGTCGGCGTCGGGGTGGACGTCGGCGACGGGTTCGTGCTCACCCGCGCGGTCGACCCCTCGACCGGGGACCCCAGCTACGCGTTCTCCGACTTCCAGCGCAGCACGCCGATCATCACCCTGGCGCTGGCGTTCGTGCTGGTGGTGGCCGCGGTCGCCCGGCTGCGGGGGATCGCGGCGCTCGTGGGGCTGGGGTTCGCCTTCGTCGTCCTGCTGCAGTTCATCCTGCCCGGCATCCTCACCGAGTCCTCCCCGACGCTGGTGACCCTGACCGGCAGCGCGGCGATCATGTTCGTCGTCCTCTACCTGGCGCACGGGTTCAGTGCCCGGACGACGACGGCGCTCATCGGCACGCTGTTCGGCCTGGTCCTGGTCGCCGTGCTGGGTGCGCTGGCGGTGTCGGCGGCCCGGCTGACCGGGTTCTCCAGCGAGGAGACCATCCAGCTGCAGACCTACGACCCCACGCTGGACTTCTCCGGGCTGGTGCTGGCCGGCATCACCGTGGCCGGGCTCGGCGTGCTCAACGACGTGACCATCACCCAGGCGTCCGCGATCTGGCAGCTGCACGAGGTCGACCCGTCGATGAGCGCCCGGCAGCTGTTCGCCCGCGGGATGACGGTGGGCCGGGACCACATCGCCTCGACCATCTACACGATCGTCTTCGCCTACGCCGGCGCCTCGCTGCCGGTGCTGCTGCTGGTCGAGATCTACGACCGGCCGCTGTGGACCGTGCTCACCGGCACCCAGGTCGGCGAGGAGGTCATCCGCACGCTGGTCGGCGCCATCGCGCTGGTCCTCGCCGTCCCCGTGACGACGGCGGCCGGTGCCTTCTTCGCCACGGCGGCGGGCGACAAGCCGGCGCCGCGGCTGCTGGCCCGGTTCGGCCGGTGACCCGCACCGAGGAGCTGCTGGCCGCGGCCGCGGCGGCGGCGGGCTTCATGCCCGCCGACGAGGGCCGGGCGCTGTACGAGGCGGCCCGGGCCGTGGCCGTCGAGGGCCCGCTGCTGGAGATCGGCAGCTGGATGGGCAAGTCCGCCCTCTACCTGGCCGCGGCCGCCGCGGCGACCGGCCGGGTGGTCGTCACCGTCGACCACCACCGGGGGTCCGAGGAGCACCAGCCCGGCTGGGAGTACCACCAGCCCGAGCTCGTCGACCCCGCCACCGGGCTGCTGGACACCCTGCCCTCGCTCCGGCGCACCGTGCACCCGGCCGAGGACCTGGTGGTCGCCGTCGTCGGCCGGTCCGAGGTGCTGGCGCCGCTGTGGGCCACCCCGCCGGCGCTGCTGTTCCTGGACGGCTCGCACACCGAGGAGTCCGCGCGGCGGGACCAGGATGCCTGGGTCGGGAAGCTCGCCGTCGGCGGCACGCTGGCCGTGCACGACGTCTTCCCCGACCCCGCCGACGGCGGTCAGGCCCCCTTCGGCGTCTACACCCGGGTGCTGGCGTCGGGGGAGTTCACCGAGCTCCCCGGCACCGGCTCGCTGCGGCTGCTGCGGCGCGACCGGTGACCGTCGCCGTCCAGCTCCTGGGCCCGGTCGCCGTCCTCGTCGACGGCCGGCCGGTGGAGCTGGGCGGGCAGCGGGCCCGGGCGCTGGTCGCCCGGCTCGCGCTGGACCCCGGCCGGGTGGTCCCGGTCGACGCGCTGGTCGACGCGCTGTGGGAGACCGACCCGCCCGCGGCCCCGGCCAACGCGCTGCAGGCCGTGGTGTCGCGGCTGCGCCGCGCCGTCCCCGCCCTGCCGGTGCGCTCGCAGCCGCCGGGCTACCTGCTCGACCTGCCGCGGGACGCCGTCGACGCCTGCCTGCTCGAGGACGGCGCCGACCCCGGGTCGGCCGGTGAACCGCTCGCCGACCTGCGCGACCTGGGGTTCACCGAGGCACCGGCCGCGCGGTGGTCGGAGCTGCAGCTGGCCGCGGCCGAGCGGCGGCTGGCCGGCACCGGCGCGGACGGGCTGCCCGAGCTGGACCGGCTGGTCGCGGCGCACCCGCTGCGGGAGACGCTGGCCGCCGTCCGGGTGCGGGCCCTGCACCGGGCCGGGCGCACCGCGGACGCGCTGGCCGCCTACGCGGCCGCCCGCGCCCGGCTGGCCGACGAGCTGGGCCTGGACCCGGGGCCGGCGCTGCGGGAGGCGCACCTGGCGGTGCTGCGCGACGAGGCCCCCCCGGCCCCCGAGCGGCCGGTGCTGCGCACCCCGCTGACCAGCTTCCGCGGCCGGGATGCCGAGCTGGACCTGGTCTCCGACCGGCTGACCGGCGGCCGGCTGGTGACCCTGATCGGGCCCGGCGGTGCCGGCAAGACGCGGCTGGCGCTGGAATCCGCCCGCCGGCGCGAGGGCCAGCTGCCCGACGGCGTGTGGTGGGTGGAGCTGGCGCCGGTCACCGAGGCCCGGCAGCTGCCCGGGGCGGTCCTCGCCGCGGTGGGGCGGCGGGAGACCGGCCTGCTGGACCGCGTGCCGACCGCGCCCGAGGCGGGGGAGCGGCTGCGGGAGGTCTTCGCCGGCCGCCGGGCCCTGCTGGTGCTGGACAACTGCGAGCACCTCGTGGACGCCGCCGCCCGGCTGGCCGACGACCTGCTGGGCGCCTGCCCCGGGCTGTCGGTGCTGACGACCAGCCGCGAGGCGCTCGGCATCCCGGGGGAGGCGCTGGTCCCGGTCGGCCCGCTGCCCGCCGAGGACGCCGCCCGGCTGGTCGCCGACCGCGCCGCCGCCGCCCGGCCGGGGCTGGTCCTCGACGACGGCCTGGTCGGTGACCTGGTCCGGCGGCTGGACGGCATGCCGCTGGCGCTGGAGCTGGCCGCCGCCCGGCTGCGCACGCTGTCCCTGGCCCAGGTCGTCGCCCGGCTCGACGACCGGTTCGCGCTGCTGACCGGCGGCAGCCGGGTCGCGCTGCCCCGGCACCAGACGCTGCGCGCGGTGGTCGAGTGGAGCTGGGAGGCGCTGTCCCCGGTCGAGCAGGCCGTCGCCCGGCGGCTGTCGGTGCTGGTCGGCGGCGCGACCGTCGAGTCGGCCGAGGCGGTCTGCGGGGTGCCCGACGTCGTGGACCCGGTCGCCTCGCTGGTCAACAAGTCGCTGCTGGCCGCGGTGCCCGAGGGCGACGGCGTGCGGTTCCGGATGCTGGAGACGGTGCGGGCCTACGGCGCCGAGCAGCTGGACGCCGCCGGCGAGCGGGCCGCGACCGAGGCCGCCCACGCCGCGTGGTGCCGGGCCCTGGTGGACCGGCTGGACCCGCTGCTGCGCGGCCCCGGCCAGCTGGCCGCGCTGGCCGAGCTGCGCGCCGAGCAGGACGGCCTGGTCGCCGCGCTGCGCCGGGACCTCGACGCCGGCCGGGGCGACGACGCGGTGCACCTGGCCGGGCGGCTGGCCTGGTTCTGGCTGCTCACCGGCCAGCAGGTGACCGCGGGCCGGCTGCTGGCCGAGGTCGCGCAGCTGCCCGCCCGGGCGACGCCGCTGCGCACCGCGTGCCTGACCTTCGCCGCGCTCGCCGGCACCGAGGAGACCGGGTGGGCGGGCGCGATGACCGCGCTGTCCGCGGTGGTCGACGTCCCGGCCGAGCTGGGCCCGGCGGCGCAGGAGCCGGTCGTCGTCGTCTGCTGGGCCCTGTCCGCGGTGTTCGTCGGCCGGGGCGACCGGCTGGTCGCGCTCGACGACCACCCCGACCCGTGGGTCCGGGCCTTCGTGCGGGCCGGCCGGGCGCTGGCGGCGGAGAACGAGGGCGACTACGCGACCCTGGGCACCGAGGTGCGGGCCGCCCGGGAGGCCTTCGGCGCGCTCGGCGACCGGTGGGGCCGCTCGCTGACGGCGTCCTCGCTGGCGCAGCTGGCCGCCCTGGACGGCGACCTGGCGGGGGCGGCCGCGCTTGTCCGCGAGGCGCTGGAGTGCTCGGACGCGCTCGGCACCTCCGACGACTCCCCGATGCTGCGCACCCGGCTGGCGCTGCTGCGGGCGACCGCCGGCGAGCCGGGTCCCGCCGGTGCGGAGCTGGACGCGGTGGTCGCCGAGCTGGGGCCGCCCGCCGGCCCGGTGCTGCCGTTCGCCGAGGCCGGCCGGGCGGTCGTCGCGGTCCTCGCGGGCGAGCCCGACCTCGCCGAGCGGTGGAGCGCCGCCGCGGTGACCCACCTGACCGGGGGCGCCCCCGGGGTCGTCGACCAGCTGGCCTGGTTCGTGCGCACCGTGCGGGCCGCCGTCCTGGCCGGGCGCGGGGACGTGGCGGCGGCCACCACGGAGCTCGACCTGGCCCTGGGCTCCGGCGACGCACCCCGGGACATGCCGGCGGCGGCGACGGTGGTGGTGGGCCGGGCGCTGGTGGCCGAGGCCGCCGGCGACCCGGCGGGGGCGGCCCGCCTGCTCGGCATGTCCGAGGCGGTGCGCGGCCGGCCCGACCTGGGTGACGCGTTCGCGCGCGGGCTGCGCGCGCGGTTGACCGCCGCCCTCGGGTCCGCCGCCCTCGAGGGGGCGGTGGCCGCGGGGGCGGCGGTCGGTCGGGCGGCGGCGCTGGCCGAGCTGGGGCCTCAGACCCGCCGGCGGTAGGCGCGCATCGCCAGCGGCACGAAGACCGCCAGCAGCAGGGCCGCCCAGCCGGCCGTCCAGGCCAGCGGCTCGGCGACCGGACCGCCCAGCAGCAGCCCGCGCACCGTGTCGATCAGGTGGGTGACCGGGTTGTTGCGGGTGAAGGCCTGCAGCCAGCCGGGCAGGGTGTCGGCCTGGACCAGCGCGGTGCTGCCGAAGGTGAGCGGGAAGGTGGCCAGGAAGCCCACGCCCTGCACGGCCCCGGCCGAGCGGACGGTGAGCCCGATCCAGACGAAGACCCAGGACAGGCACATCGCGAAGGCCAGGGCCACCAGCACGGCGAGCGCGGCGGCCGGCAGGCCCTGCGTGGTGCGGAAGCCCAGCGCGACGGCGAAGGCCAGCAGCACGGTCATCGAGGTGACGTACCGGACGACGTCGGACAGCACGGCACCGACCAGCGGTGCCGACCGGGCGATGGGCAGGCTGCGGAAGCGGTCGAACACGCCCTTGGCGATGTCGTTGTTCAGCGCGACCCCGATGCCCTGGGTGGCGAACATCAGGGTCTGCACCAGGATGCCGGGGACCAGGTAGGTCAGGTAGTCGCGCCAGTCGCCGGCGATCGCGCCGCCGAAGACGAACACGAACAGCACCGTGAAGATGATCGGCTGCAGGCTGACGTCCATCAGCGCCTCGGGCTGCTTGCGGATCTTGACGACGTTGCGCCAGGCGAGGGTCAGCGCCTGCTGCACGGCCGGCAGCGTCGGGGTGGTGGGGACGGCGGGGGGCGGGGTGAGCACGGCGGTGGTCATGCCACGGCCTCCTTCTCGGGGACGGCGGTCGGGGAACCGGTGAGGGCGAAGAACACCTCGTCGAGGCTGGGCAGGCGGACGCCGAGCTCGGAGAGCCCGACGCCCCGGGTGGTGAGCAGGTCCAGCACGGTGCCGAGGACGGCCTCGCCCCGGACGGGGACCGAGGCGGTGCCCTGGCCGTCGACGGCCGGGGCGGCGCCGGTGACCTGCTCGAGGACCTGCAGCACGACGGGCAGGTCGGACCGCTCGCGCGGACGGACGGCGAGGGTCTGCGCGCCGGCCCGGTGCTTGAGCTCGTCGCTGGTGCCGTGGGCGACGACCCGGCCGGCGTCGAAGACGACGATGTCGTCGGCGAGCTCGTCGGCCTCCTCCAGGTACTGCGTGGTCAGCAGCACGCTCGTGCCCTCGTCGACCAGCCGGCGGACGACGTCCCAGACCTCGGTGCGGCTGCGCGGGTCCAGGCCGGTGGTGGGCTCGTCGAGGAAGAGCACCTGCGGGCGGCCGACGAGGCTGGCGGCCAGGTCCAGGCGCCGGCGCATGCCGCCGGAGTAGGTGCCGGCCGACCGGTCGGCGGCGTCGGTGAGGCTGAAGCCGGCCAGCAGGTCGGCGGCCCGGGCGCGGGCCGCGGCGCGGGGCAGGCCGAGGAGCCGGCCGATCATGGTCAGGTTCTGGGTGCCGGTCAGGTCCTCGTCGACCGAGGCGTACTGGCCGGTGAGGCCGATGGCCCGGCGGACGGCCTGGGGGTCGGTGCGGATGTCGTGGCCGGCGACCCGGGCGGTGCCGGTGTCGGGGCGCAGCAGGGTGGACAGGACGCGGACGGCGGTCGTCTTGCCGGCGCCGTTGGGGCCGAGGACGCCGAGGACGGTGCCGGCGGGGACCGTGAGGTCAACGCCGTCGAGGGCGCGGGTGGTGCCGTAGCTCAGACCGAGGCCGGTGGCCTCGATGACGGGGGAGTCGGTGGTCATGGGAGCACCGTGCGCCGGGCCGCTGACGCGGTGGTGACGTCGCGCTGACGCCCGCTGACGGTCCCGGCCGTCGGTGGTCAGGGCACGATGGGGCGGTGAGCGCACCCGAGGAGCAGCTGTGCCGGGCCCGCACCGAGACCCGGGCGCAGATCGCCGCGCTGACCGCGGACTACGCGGCGGTGGTCGAGGCCTCGAAGGGGTCCAACGCCGACGACGAGCACGACCCCGAGGGCCAGACGATCGGCTTCGAGAGGGCCCAGCTCGGGTCGGTCCTGGACCAGGCGCGCGCCCGGCTGGCCGAGCTCGACGCCGCGGTCGCCCGGGTGGCCGACGGCAGCTACGGCCGCTGCGAGGTCTGCGGCGCCCCGATCGGCGAGGCCCGCCTGGAGGCCCGCCCCGCCGCCCGCACCTGCATCGGGCACGCGTGACCGAGGTCAGGCCGTGGCAGCCGGGGGACGACCTCGACGGACTGCTCGGCGCCGGTGCCGATCCGCTGTGGGTGGCCCAGGGCCACGCGCTGCACGGGGAGGACCGGGACGGGGACCGCTGGCGGCGCACCCTCGTCGCGGTCGAGGACGGCGAGCCGGTCGGGGCCGTGACCGTGGCCCGGAACCGGGTGCACCCCGGTCGCTGGATCGTGAGCATCGAGGTCGCCCCGGCCCGTCGTCGGCGCGGGCTGGGCACGCTGTTGCTCGACCTGGCACGGGAGCTGCGGCCCGACGACCGGCCGTTGAGCGCGAAGGTCCGGCCACACCGCGCCGGCGGGGCGTTCGCCCGGGCCGCGGGAGCACGGACCTACCAGCACTGCGAGTGCGCACAGGTCCGCCCGGAGGCGCGGGCCTCGACCGCGCTGACGCTGACCGAGCGGCCGGTGCCCGACCTCGGCGCGCTGCTCAGCGCGCAGTACCGGTGGGTGCACGCGGCCTGGTCCCCGCTGGACGAGGGCATGGCCGGCTGGCTGGGCGGGGCGCTGGCCGCCGACGTCCTGTCCGACCTGTCCGCCGTCTCCTGGGCCGGCGGCCGGCCGGCCGCCCTCGCCGTCGCGTTCCCCGGCGCTCCGCACCTCGCGCTGCTGGCCGAGACCGTGGACGAGCACCAGCTGGACGGCGACCGGCACCTGGAGGCCGCGGTCCACCGCGCGTTGACCGCCTGCGCGCAGGCCGGCGTCGAGTTGGTGGAGTTCGACGGCCACGTCACCGACCCGCACCTGCACCCCCTGCTGCAGCGGCTTCCGCGGGCAGGGGAGGACCCGCTGCACCTGGTCGAGGTCAGCTGAGCAGCCCGACCGCCGTCCAGGCGAGCACGGCGCCGCCGAGCGCCCGCCGGAACGGGTTGACCCCGCGGAGCAGCTCGTCCCCGGCCCACCACACCAGCGCGACCCGGGTGCCCACGAACACCGCGGTGCCCCACGGCCCGCCGTCGACCACCTGCCGCAGCAGCGTCAGCGCCAGGAACACCCAGGCTGCGGCGTTGGGCCACTGCGCGACGGTCCAGTGCCGGTCGGATCGGGTGCGGTCGGCCAGCAGCCAGTCCAGCGCACCCTTCATCGCGGCTCGGCGGCCAGGAACGCCGGGTCGGTGAACAGCGCCGCGCCCGGCGTCGCCCCGCTCAGCGCGTCCGCGGCGAGCACCACCGCGGCCGCCGTCCAGGTGGTGCGCTCCACGGGCCACACGGCGTCGTCGGCGAAGACGTAGCCGGTCCAGTAGCCGCCGTCCTCGTGCCGCAGGTGCTGCATCGCGGCCAGCTGCTCGGTCGCGGCGTCGACCTGGCCGGCCGCGGCCAGGGCCATGGACAGCTCGCAGGTCTCCGCCCCGGTCACCCACGGCCGGTCGGCGACGCACCGCGCGCCCAGGCCCGGGACGACGAACGAGTCCCAGGAGGCGGCCAGCCGGTCCTCGGCCGCGGCGCCGGTCAGCGCCCCGCCGAGCACCGGGTAGTACCAGTCCATCGAGAACCGCGACCGGTCGTCGAAGGCGCCGGGGTCCCCGACCAGGGCGGCCCGCAGCCGGTCGGCCGCCGCCGCCCAGTGCGGCCGGGTCTCGCCGACCCGGTCGGCCAGCGCGAGCCCGCAGCGCAGCGACTGCAGCAGGGACGACGACCCGGTGAGCAGGGCGGTGGTGTCCGGCGCGCCGTCGGGACGCAGGGCCCAGCCGACCGCGCCGGAGGGCAGCTGCATCCGGCAGACCAGGTCCAGCGCCCGAGTCACCGCGGCCCACCAGCGGGTGCCGGGCGAGCCGGTGACCAAGGCGTGGTGCAGGGCGCCGACGGCGAGGTAGCCGGCGTGGGCCGCCTCCACGCCGGGCGCGGTGACCGCGCCGTCCCGCCACTCCGACGGGAAACCGCCGGAGGGCAGCTGGCGCGCGGCCAGCCAGTCCAGCGCCGCGGCCGCCTCGTCGACCAGCCCGCCGACGGTCAGCGCCATCGCGGCCTCGACGGAGTCCCAGGCGTCCAGGGCACCGCCCCGCCACCACGGCAGCATGCCGTCGGCGGCCTGCTCGGCGGCGACCGCGGCCACCGTCGCCGCGACGTCCTCGGCCCCCAGCACGCCGGGGACCTCGGGCAGCAGGGTCACCAGGGCTTCGTGGCGTAGACGACCAGGCTCTTGCCGATCACCGGGTCGAGCACCTTCTCCGCCGCCCGGGTCACCCACGGCCGCGTGGTCAGGTCCCACACCAGCAGCCGGTGGTAGGCCCGCACCGGGGCGGGGGAGCGGTCGACGCCGACCGCGCACTTGAGCCACCAGTAGGGCGCGTGCAGCGCGTGCGCGTGGTGGCTGGAGCCGGGCAGCAGGCCGACCTGGGCCAGCCGCGACCGGACCTCGGCCTCCCGGTAGATGCGGATGTGCCCGCCCTCGTTGGCGTGGTAGGCGTCCGACAGCGCCCAGCACACCCGCTCCGGCCCGTACCGGGGCACCGTCACCGCGACCCGCCCACCGGGCTTGAGCACCCGGGCGATCTCGGCGAAGGCGGTCAGGTCGTCGGGGACGTGCTCGAGGACCTCGGAGGCGATCACCCGGTCGACCGACGCGTCGGGCACCGGCAGGTGCAGCAGGTCCCCGCGCACCGCGGTGGCCGACGCCCCGACCGGCGCCTCGCCGGCCTCGGCGATGGCGCCCAGCCACTGCTGGGTGGTGACCACCTCGTCCGTGCCCCAGTCCAGGGCGACGACGGCGGCGCCCCGCCGGTAGGCCTCGAAGGCGTGCCGGCCCTCGCCGCAGCCCAGGTCCAGCAGGGTCTGCCCGGCCCGGACGTCGAGCCGGTCGTAGTCGACGGTCAGCACGGCGCCGGCACCCCCGCCAGCACCTGCTCGTACCAGGCGGCGGTGCGCTCGGCGGTCGAGCGCCAGGTGAAGTGCTCCAGCACCCGCGCCCGCCCGGCGCGGCCCAGCTGCTCCTGCAGGCCGCGGTGGTCCAGCACCTGCGCCAGCGCACCGGCCAGCCGGTCGACGTCCCCGGCCGGCACCTGCACCGCGGCGTGCGGGCCGACCACCTCGGGGAGCGCGCCGGCGTCCGTGGTCACCAGCGGGGTCGCGCAGGCCATCGCCTCGACCGCCGGCAGCGAGAACCCCTCGTAGAGGGAGGGGACGACGGCGACCGTCGCCCGCTGCAGCAACCCGACCAGGTCGGCCTGGGGCAGCGGGCCGGTGAACCGGACCGCCCCGGCCAGCGACAGCCGCTCCACCGCCGCCGCCGCGGGGCCGCCGGGGCGCGCCGAGCCGACGACGGTCAGCCGCACCTCGCGCTCGGTGCGCAGCTTGGCCACCGCCTCCAGCAGCGGCACCAGCCCCTTGAGCGGGACGTCGGCCGAGGTGGTGACGACGACGTGGTCGGCGTCGCGGGGACCATCGGCGGGGGTGAACACCGCCGGGTCGATGCCCACCGGGACCACCTCGACCCGCTGCGCCGGCACACCCATCAGCCGCTGGATGTCGCCCCGCGAGCTCTCCGAGACCGTGGTGAGCGCGGGCAGCCGCCGGGCGACCCGGGCCTGCATGCCGGTGAAGGCGTACCAGCGCCGCAGCGTCAGCGACCGGCGGAAGGACGCGTGGGCCAGCTCGAGGTCGCGGTCCACGGCGACCGGGTGGTGGACCGTCGCGACGGTCGGCAGCCCGGTGCGCAGCAGGCCCCAGCCCAGGCACTGGTTGTCGTGCACCAGGTCGAAGTCGCCCCGCCGGGCCCGCAGCAGCCGCGCGGCGCGCAGGGAGAAGGTCAGCGGCTCGGGGAACGCCGCGGTGCACATCTGCCCGTACTCCAGGACGTCGACCCAGTCGCGGAACTCCCGCAGGTGCGGGCGGCGGAAGGGGTCGGGCTCGCGGTAGAGGTCCAGGCTGGGCAGCCGGGTGAGCGGCACGCCGTCGTCCAGCTCCGGGTAGGGCTGGCCGCTGACCACCTCGACCCGGTGGCCCAGCTCGCGCAGCTCCCGGGACAGCGCCCGGACGTAGACGCCCTGCCCGCCGCTGTGCGGCTTGGAGCGGTAGGACAGCAGTGCGATGCGCAGCGACCGTCCCATGCCGCGGACTGTAGCCAGCGGGTGTGACGGGCCCGTGCGAGCGCCTACCGTGGGGTGATGCGCCGTACCCCGCTCCTGCTCGCCGCCGCGTCCTCCGCCTCGCTGCTCCTCGCCGGGTGCGGTGCGTCCAGCACCGTCGCGGCCCAGGACGCCGCCCAGGTCGCCCCCGCCGCGGCCACCGAGGACGCCCCCGCGCTGGCCGACGGGCTGCTCCCGGCCGACCGGTTCGCCCCCGGCGGCACGGTCACCCAAGTCACCGGCGACGAGTTCGCCGGGCTGCTGGGCGACCACCACGGGGCACCGGCCGACGTCACCGTCACGCCGCAGGCCTGCGTCGACGCGCTGGCGGCCGCCCGCACCGCGCTGGGCGACCCGTCCGCCGTCGTCGACGTGGCCGGCCAGTACACCCGCACCGGGTTCACCGGCACCGCCGAGGTGCTGGCCACCGGCGGGCCCGCCGCGACCGTCGTCGGCACGCTCACCGACGCGGTCGCCGCCTGCCCGACCGCCACCGTCGCCACGCCGATGGGCCAGGCCGTCGTCACCTTCGGCGCCGTCACCACCCCCGACCTCGGCGACGCCGCCGCCGTCGTGCCGGTGACCGTCTCGCTCACCCGGGAGCAGGGCCCGACCATGACCGGCTCGGCGCTGCTCGGCCTGGTCTCCGACGGCGACCGGGTGCTCGGCCTGGCCACCGGCGGCCTGGGGACGGCGCCCGACGCGGCGGCCTTCGACACCCTGCTCGCCGACGCCGCGCAGCACGCCGCCGACACGCTGGGGTGAGGCGCGACCTGCGCATCCGTGGTCGGATGGGCAGGTGCTGAGCCCACGCCGCCCCCTGCTCGTCCTGGCCGCCGCCCTCGCCGTCGCCGGGTGCAGCAGCACCGTCGAGGGGACCGCGTCGCCGGCGCCCACCACCGGTTCCCCGAGCTCGTCGGCGCCGTCCTCCAGTGACCCGGCCCCGGGCGGCGGGGACGACCTGACCGCCGGGCTGCTGCCCGAGGACGCCTTCGGGGCCGGCGCGGTCGTGGCCCCGGTGAGCCAGAGCGACCTGGAGGCCGGTGCCGCCCTCGGCGCGGACCTCGAGGGCGCGACCATCACCCCGGAGAGCTGCGCCCAGGCCATCGCCGAGAGCCAGCCGTCGGTCGCCGACCTGACCGGGGTGGCCGCGCAGACCGCCACCTCGGGCACCACGGTCGTCGCCCAGCTGCTCAGCACCGGCACGCCGGGTGACCCGGTGGCCGAGCTGGCCGGCGCGGCCACGGCCTGCCCGCAGGCCACCATCACGTCCCCGCAGATCGGCACGGCGACCATCACGCTGTCGGCGCTGCAGGTGCCCCCGCTGGGCGACGGCGCGGCCGGGCTGGCCTACACCACCACCGTCACCGCGCCCGACGGCTCGCAGATCGCCGTCCCCGCGCTGTACGCCGTCGTGGTCGACGGCGACCGGCTGCTGTCGATGATCAGCACCAGCATCGGCGGCTCGGTCGACCAGGCCGCGTTCACCGCCCTGGTGCAGCAGGCCTACGAGTACCAGGCCGAGCAGCTCGACTGAGCCCTAGCAGGACGCCGGCGGCGGAGTCGGCCGTCGTCCACACCGGGGACCGCCGTCCACAGATCCGGTGACCGCAGCTGTGGGCTCGCCGCCGGGCACGAGGGTTGCGGGCATGAGCCCTGACGACCCCGTCCACCTCGGCACCGGTGCCGAGCTCGCCGCCGCGCTGCCGCACCTGCTCGGCTTCCACCCGCAGGAGTCCCTGGTCCTGGTCGCGCTGACCGGCGACCGCGCCCGCCGCGTGGGGGTGACGCTGCGGGTGGACCTGCCGGGCCCGGTCGGCGCCGAGGACCTCGCCGACGACCTCGCCGACGACCTGGCCCGTGACGCGGTGCGCCGGCTGGGCCACGAACCCCCGGCCGCGGTCGTCGCGGTGGTGGTCACCGAGGCGCTCGACGAGGCGGTGCGGCTCGACCCGGCCGACCTGCTCGACGTGCCCGTGGCAGCACTCGACCCGGTCGGGCTGCGCCTGCTCCGCACGCGGGACGCCGCCGGGGAGGTGCCCGACCTGCCCGGCCGGGGGGTCGTGCACGCCGTCGCCCGGGTGCTCGCCGAGCGTGGGGTGCCGCTGCTGGAGGCGTTGCTGGTCCGCGACGGCCGGTGCTTCGACTACGACTGCACCGCCGCCTGCTGCGACCCCGGTGCCGGTCAGCCGCTGCCGACGGGCACCCCGGCGCTGGCCGCGGCCGCGGTGGCCGAGGGCCGCGTGGTGGCCACCGACCGCGCCGAGCTGGTCGCTCGGCTGGCCCCGGTCACCGGCCCGGCGGCGCTGGCGGTGCGCCGGGCCTGCACGGTCATCGGGGCCGAGCACGCCGCCGCGCTGGCCGAGCTGGGGTGGGCCCGGCTCGTGGAGCGGTCCTGGCGCCAGGTGCTCGACGGCGTGGACGCCCACCGGCCCGGCCGCACCGCGGCGCTGACCGACGACCAGGTCGCCCGGCTGGGCTGGGCACTGACCGACCTCGAGGTCCGCGACCGGTCGGCGGTGCTCGCGGTCGGCCCCGACGCCTGCGCCGCGGCCGCGCTGTGGACCGAGCTGACCCGCCGGCTGCCCGCCCCGCTGGACGCGCCGCCGGCGACCCTGCTGGCGGCCGCCGCGTGGGCGCGCGGCGACGGCACCACCGCCCGCACGGCACTGGACCGCGCGCTGGCCAGCCAGCCGGCCTACTCCCTCGCCCTGCTGCTGGCCGACGGGCTGGACGCCGGGCTGCCGCCGTCGGTGGTCCGCGAGTGGCTCACCGCGGCGGCGTCCCGGCCGGTCTCAGAGGAGCTCGGGGCGTGACCAGGCCTCGCCCAGGACGTGCTCGGCCAGGAACGCCAGCACCGTGGAGTACCAGACGGTCGAGTTCCCCGGCGTCAGCACCCAGTGGTTCTCGTCCGGGAAGTACAGGAACTTCGAGGGCACCCCGCGCTTCTGCAGGTCGTACCAGAGCCGCAGACCCTCGCCGATCGGCACCCGGTAGTCCTTGTCGCCGTGGATGACCAGCACCGGGGTGGTGATCGCGTCGGCGTAGCGGTGCGGCGAGTTCTGCTCGTAGCGCGCCGGCTCGGTGAGCGGGTCGCCGAACTCCTTCTCCCAGTAGAAGGCCGCGTCGGTGGCGCCGATGAAGCCGTCCAGGTGCCACAGGCTGGCGTGGGTCACGATCGCGTCGAAGCGGTCGGTCTGCGTGGCCACCCAGTTGGCCATGTAGCCGCCGAACGAACCGCCCATCGCCGCGGTGCGGGTGCCGTCGATCTCCGGCAGCTCGACCGCGGCGTCGGTGGCGGCCATCAGGTCGGTGTAGGGCGCCCCGCCCCAGCTGCCCCAGCCGCGGCGGACGAAGTCCTGCCCGAACCCCTGCGACAGCGCCGGGTTGGGCAGCAGCACCGCGTAGCCCTGCGCGGCCATCACCCACGGCAGCCAGCGCCACGACCAGCCGTTCCAGCTCATCAGCGGGCCGCCGTGGATCCACAGCAGCAACGGTGCCGGCTGCTCCGCCGAGGCGCCCTCGGGCAGCACCAGCCAGGACTGCACCTCGACCCCGTCGGCGGCGGTCGCCCGCAGCTCGCGCAGCGTGCCGGGCAGGGCGGCGACCGTGCCGGGGTTCGGCAGCGGGTCGGGCTGCTGGTCGGTGGCCGTCGGGTCCAGGCGCACCGGGGCCGCCGGGTGGTCGAACGCCGAGCGCAGCGCGTACAGCGCCGACCCGTCGCGGGCCACCTGCAGGTCGGAGTACGCGCCGTCCCGGGTCAGCCGCACCGGCTGCTCGCCGGGGACCACCCGGAACACCGCGTGCCGGCCGTCGTCGTCGGCCAGGAAGTAGACGGCCTCGCCGGCCGCGTCGAACTGCGGCGCCGAGGGCCAGCGGTCGAAGCCGGCGGTGAGGTCCGAGCTCGTGCCGGCGGCCACGTCGACCAGCAGCAGGGTGTAGTTCGGCGGTTCGGCCTGGGTGGTCTGCGACTCACGGGTGGCCACGAGCCGGGTGGAGTCGGGCGACCAGGCCGGCGAGCCGACGTCGGCGTCCTCGTCGTCGACCAGCACCCGGGTCTCCCCGGTGGCGGTGTCGGTGACCACCAGCCGGTTGCGCCAGGAGGCGCGGCCCTCGGGGACCTCCTCGGCGCGGGCGAGCCAGCGTCCGTCGGGGGACAGCGCCACGTCCGAGCCGGCGCCGTTGGGCGGCACCGCGCCGGGGGTGAGGTCGCGCCAGGTCGGCTGCGTGCCCTCGGCGGTGACCTGCCCGACGAAGAACGCCCGCGGCACGGCCGGCCCCAGGTCGTGGTCCCAGAACCGCACGGGGTAGCTCTCGTGCAGGATCGCGGTCACCCCGGCGTCGGCGCGGGCCTTGCGCCGGGCGTCGTCGGCCTGGTCGTCGTCGGTGCCCGGGGTCGCCGCGGCGAGCACCACGACGTCGCCGGTGCCGGCGGCCACCGACACCCCGCTGATGCCGTTGCGGCGGCCGAGCACCCGGCGGGCCTCGCCGCCGTCGGCGGCCAGGGCCCACAGCGACGCCTTCGGCTCGCCGGCGTCCTTGTCCGCGTCCGGGTCGGGCCGGGACGAGGTGAACAGCAGGGTGCCGTCGGGGGCGAACACCGGCGAGGACTCACCCGGGGAGCTCCGGGTCAGGCGGCGGGCATCCCGCTCCCCGGCCGGGTCGATCTCCCACAGGGCGGTCCGCCAGCTGGTCCGGTCCGGCGACAGCGTGGCCACCGAGGTGACCAGCCGGGAGCCGTCGGCCGACAGCGCCAGCCCGGAGAGCCGGGGCAGCGCCATCACGTCGGCCAGCCGCGAGAAGGGGGTGGTGCCGCTGTCCAGCGGCTGGTCGGCGACCTCGTCGACGAGGTGGACCGGTGCGTCGTGCGCGGGCGTCGTCACCTGCGCCAGCCTAGTGCGCAGATCGTGAGCCGGGCGAACGACTTGTGCTCAGTGCGCGGGGACGGGGTCCTCGGCGGGGGAGACGAACACGTGCTGGGCCACCCCCGGCGGCAGGACGGCGCCGTCGATGCTCACCGACCCGTTCGCCAGCACCGCCCGCACCGTGGAGCCCGGCCGCACGCCCTGGTCGGCCAGCGACCGCAGCAGCACCTGGTCCTCCTGCAGCTGCTCGCTGATCCGGCGCACCACGACCGGCGCGCCCTCGGGCGTGGCCGAGGTGGACAGCAGCGTGAGCGACTCCTGCTGGGCGACCGGGTCGGCACCGAGCGCGGCCAGGCCGGGGATGGGGTTGCCGAAGGGGGAGACCTGGGGGTTGCCCAGCAGGGTGAGCAGCTTGCGCTCCACGGCCTCGCTCATCACGTGCTCCCAGCGGCAGGCCTCCTCGTGCACGTCGGCGTAGTCCAGGCCGATGACGTCGACGAGCAGGCACTCGGCCAGCCGGTGCTTGCGCATGACCGCGGTGGCCAGTGCCCGGCCCTCCTCCGACAGCGCGAGGTGCCGGTCGCCCTCGACGGAGAGCAGGCCGTCGCGCTCCATCCGGGCCACCGTCTGGCTGACCGTCGGACCGCTCTGGTGCAGCCGCTCGGCGATCCGGGCCCGCAGCGGCGTGATGCCCTCCTCCTCGAGCTCGAAGATGGTCCGCAGGTACATCTCGGTGGTGTCGATGAGGTCGTTCACGCCAGGCTCCTCGGTGCAGGGGTCTGCCGCCCAGGGTACGGGGGGCGCGCCACCACCCCGGGCAGCGCGGACGGGGCGCGACGGGTGCGCCCGGGCGGTAGCGTCGCCGGCGTGATCAGGCGACGGAGCCGGGAGAGCACGCGGTGAGCGACGCGGTGAGCGTCGTCTGGGACGACGCCTACCTGGGCTACACCTGGGGCGGGGACCACCCGATGCACCCGGTCCGGCTGGACCTCACGATGCGGCTGGCCGACACCCTCGGCGTGCTGGCCGGCGACCGGGTCGACGTCGTGCGCCCGGAGACCGCCGGGGAGGACCTGCTCACCCTGGTGCACGACGCCGAGTACCTGGACGCCGTGCGCCGGGCGCCCGCGGACCCCGCCGGCGTCGGGCACGGCCTCGGCGGCTCGGACAACCCGGTGTTCGACGGCATCTACGAGTCCGCCGCGCTCATCGCCGGTGGCTCGGTCACCGCGGCGAGGCTGATCCACGAGGGCAGGGCGCAGCACGCGGTCAACATCGCCGGCGGCATGCACCACGCGATGCGCGGCTACGCCAGCGGGTTCTGCGTGTTCAACGACGCGGCGATCGCGATCGCCTGGCTGCTCGGGCAGGGCTACGAGCGGATCGCCTACGTCGACCTCGACGTGCACCACGGCGACGGCGTGCAGGCCGCGTTCTGGAGCGACCCGCGGGTGCTCACGGTGAGCATCCACCAGACCCCGCTCACCCTGTTCCCGGGCACCGGCTACCCCGAGGAGACCGGCGACCCGGACAGGGCCCCGGGGACGGCGGTCAACCTGGCGCTGCCCAACGGCACCGACGACTCCGGCTGGCTGCGCGCCTTCCACGCCGTCGTCCCGGGCGTGGTGAAGGCCTTCGCGCCGCAGATCCTGGTCACCCAGTGCGGCTGCGACACCCACCACGAGGACCCCCTCGCCGACCTCGGCCTCACCGTCGACGGCCAGCGCGCCTCCTACGCCGCGGTGCACCAGCTCTCCCACGAGGTCTGCGACGGCAAGTGGCTGGCGCTCGGCGGCGGCGGGTACGGCCTGGTCCGCTGCGTGCCGCGCGCCTGGACCCACCTGATCGCCGAGGCGTCGGGCCACCCGCTGGCCCCGGGCACCGCCATCCCCGACTCCTGGGCCCGCGACGTGCTCGCCAAGGGCCTGCGCATCGAGCCGCCGGGCTCGATGACCGAGGGCGGCTGGACCGGTTTCGCGCGCTGGGACCCCTTCACCGAGAACCGGGTCGACCGCGCCGTCACCCGCGCCCGCACCGCGGCCTACCCGCTGTTCGGCCTGGACCCGGACGACCCCCGTGACTGAGCCCGCCGCCGACCCCGCGGTCCCCGACGACCCGACACCCCCGCCGGGGTGGGAGGCCGACGTCGTGGCCGCCGACGGCGGCACCGTGCACCTGCGCGCGATCACCCCCGAGGACGCCGACGGCATCCAGGGCCTCATGGAGCGCAGCTCCGACCAGACCCGCTACTACCGGTTCTTCGGCCCGATGAAGCGGTTGAGCGACAAGGACCTGCACCGGTTCACCCACGTCGACCACGACAACCGGGTGGCCTTCGTCGTGCTGCTGGGCGACGAGCTCATCGGGGTGGGCCGCTACGACCGCTACCCGGGCACCGACGACGCCGAGGTCGCGTTCCTGGTCGAGGACGCCCACCAGCGCCGCGGGCTGGGCTCGGTGCTGCTCGAGCACCTGGCCGCGGCCGCCCGCGAACGCGGGATCACCCGGTTCGTCGCCGAGGTGCTCAGCCAGAACACCGGCATGGTGCGGGTCTTCCTCGACGCCGGCTACGAGGCCCGCCGCTCCTACGAGGACGGCGTCGTCCACCTGACCTTCCCGATCGCGCCCACCGAGCAGGCCCTCGCCGTCACCTACGAGCGCGAGCAGCGCAGCGAGTCCCGCTCCATCGGCCGGCTGCTCACCCCGCAGTCGGTGGCCGTGGTCGGCGCCAGCAACGACACCACCAAGATCGGCCACGCGGTGCTGCGCAACCTGCTCGACGCCGGGTTCGCGGGGCCGATCTACCCGGTCAACCCCGCCGTGCGGCACGTCGCCGGGGTGCCCGCGCACGCCTCGATCGAGGACATCCCCGACGACGTCGACCTCGCCGTCCTGGCCGTGCCCGCCGCCGAGGTGCCCGGCGTGGTGGAGGCCTGCCGGCGCAAGCGGGTCAAGGGCCTGGTGGTCATCTCCGGCGGCTTCGGCGAGACCGGGCCCGAGGGCCGCGCCGCCGAGCGGGAGTTCGTCGCCGCCGCCCGGGCCTCGGGCATGCGGGTCGTGGGGCCGAACTGCCTGGGCCTGGTCAACACCGACCCCGCGGTCAGCCTGAACGCCAGCCTCGCCCCCCGCGTGCCCGGCCGGGGCCGGATGGGGTTCTTCGCGCAGTCCGGCGCGCTGGGCGTGATGCTGCTGGAGCGGGCCAGCAACCGGGGGATCGGGCTGTCCAGCTTCGTGTCGGCCGGCAACCGGGCCGACGTCAGCGGCAACGACATGCTGCAGTACTGGGCCACCGACCCCGGCACCGAGGTCGTGCTGCTGCACCTGGAGAGCTTCGGCAACCCGCGCAAGTTCGCCCGCCTGGCCCGCCGGGTCGGCCGCGACAAGCCGGTGGTCGCGGTGAAGAGCGGCCGGCACGTCGGGATGACCGCGGGGCTGGCCGGCACCAGCGTGAGCGTGCCCGAGCAGTCGGTCGCGGCGCTGTTCGCCTCCGCCGGGGTGATCCGGGTGCAGACGCTGGCCGAGCTGTTCGACGTGGGCACGCTGCTGGCGCACCAGCCCCTGCCCGCCGGGCGCCGGGTGGCGATCGTCGGCAACTCCACCGCGGTGGGCGTGCTGGTCGCCGACGCCGTCCTCGAGCTCGGCCTGGAGCTGGCGCACGAGCGGCCGGTCGACATCGGCACCGGTGCACCGCCCGAGGAGTTCCGCGCGGCCCTGCAGGCCGCGCTCGACGACGACCGGGTGGACGCCGTCGTGGCCGTGTACCTGCCCGCGCTGGCGCACGACGCGGAGCCCTTCGGCCGGGTGCTGCGCGAGATCTCGGTCGGCGCGACCAAGCCGGTGGTGGCCAACTTCCTGTCCACCGACGGCATCCCCGACGTCCTCGTGGTCCGCGGCGAGGACGGCATGCCCGCCCGCGGGTCGGTGCCGTCGTTCTCCACGCCCGAGCGGGCGGTCATCGCCCTGGCCCGGGTCGCCGAGCACGCCGACTGGCGCCGGCGCCCGGTCGGCGAGGTGCCGGAGCTGGACGTCGACGAGGCCGCCGCCCGCGCGGTGGTCGACGGCGCCCTGGCCGGCGGCGGGGGCCGCGAGCTGACCGACGACGAGGTGATCGCGCTGCTGGCCGCCTACGGCGTGCCGCTGCTGCGCACCCGCCGGGCCGACGACGCCGACGCCGCGGTGGCCGCTGCGGAGGAGGTCGGCTACCCGGTGGTGCTGAAGTCGACCGCGCCCTGGCTGCGGCACCGCGCCGACCTGGGCGGGACCCGGCTGGACCTCCGGGACGCCGACGACGTGCGCGCCGGCTTCGAGGCCATCCCCTCCGACGACCCGGTGATCGTCCAGGAGATGGCGGCCCCCGGCGTCCCCACCGTCGTCGAGGTGGTCGACGACCCCTCGTTCGGTGCGCTGGTCAGCTTCGGCGTCGGCGGGGTGGCCACCGACCTGCTCGGCGACAGGGCCTTCCGCACGCTGCCGCTGACCGACACCGACGCCCACGAGATGGTGCGGGAGCCCCGGGCCTGGCCCCTGCTGGACGGCTACCGGGGCAGCGAGCCGGTCGACGTGGCGGCGCTGGAGGACCTGCTGCTGCGCGTCGCCCGGCTCGCCGACGACCTGCCCGAGGTGCTCGCGCTGTCCTTGGAGCCGGTCATCGTGGGCCCGGCCAACCCGTGGCACGGCGGCCGCTCGCTGGTGGTGGCCGGCGCCGCGGTCCGGGTGGGCCCGCCGACCGCCCGGGTGGACCCGGGGCCGCGGCGGATGTTCAGCGCCGCCGACGTCAGGTGAGCACGTTGACCGCGCGGGCCAGCACCAGCAGCACGACGACTAGGGTGATGGTCGACTCCACGGCCATGGCGGTCTTGGCGCTGCGGGTCAGCGGCAGCACGTCGGTGGGGCTGAACGCCGTGGCGTTGGTGTAGGCCAGGTACAGGTAGTCCCCGAACCGGGGCTCCCAGTCCGGCGGAGCCAGGTCCGGGCTCTGCATCTGGGGAAAGGCGAAGTCGGGGTGCGCCCGCGTGCCGGCGGCACGGGCGGCCGGCCCGCCCCGGTCGAGCTCCCAGAACACCAGGGCCGACGCCAGCACGGTGGTGGCCCAGATGCCCGCCCCCGAGGCCAGCAGGGTGGTCGCCGGGGTGTCGGCACCGGTGACCAGTTCGCGGACGAGCAGCACCGCGGACCACCCGGTGGACAGCACGACCAGGGCCAGCAGGGCGAGCGCGAGGCGGCGCAGCAGCGCAGACTCCCGGTCGATGCGCAGCGGGTTCGCGACCACGAGCGCGGCGAGCAGGGCCAACTCGGCGGCGGGCAGCACCCAGCCCAGCGCGGGGGAGACCCGGTCGGGCAGCGCCACCTGCAACGCGACGGTGCCGGCCACCGCGAGGGTGGCCGGCCAGCGGTGCTCCCCGCGGGTGGGACGGCGCCAGGCGGGTGGCCGGGCGTCGTCCACCGCGGAGGTCAGGCGAGGTAGTCGCGCAGGGCGTCGGCCCGCTCGGGGGAGCGCAGCTTGCTCATCGTCTCGCGCTCGATCTGGCGCACCCGCTCGCGGGAGAGGCCGAAGCGCTTGCCGATCTGCTCCAGGGTGCGGGGCTGCTCGCCGTCCAGGCCGAAGCGCATGATCACGACGTCGCGCTCGCGGTCCTCCAGCGTGCCCAGCACGTTCCGGACATCGCCCTTCATCATCTGGAAGGCGACGGCGTCCTCGGCCACGGCCGCGTCGGTGTCCTCGATGAAGTCACCGAGCCGGGACTCCTCGTCGGCGCCGACGGTCTGGTCCAGCGACACCAGGTCGCGGCTGTACTCCAGCAGCTCGGTGATCCGCTCCGGGGTCATGTCGAGCTCCAGACCGAGCTCCTCGGCGGTGGGCTCACGCTCGAGCTCCTGGTGGATGCGCCGCCGGGTGCGCACCACCTTGTTGACCTGCTCGGCCAGGTGGACGGGGAGCCGGATGGTGCGGCCGCTGTCGGCCATCGCGCGGGTGATGGCCTGGCGGATCCACCAGGTCGCGTAGGTGGAGAACTTGAAGCCCTTGGTGTAGTCGAACTTCTCGACCGCGCGGATCAGGCCGACGTTGCCCTCCTGGATCAGGTCCAGGAACGTCATGCCGTGGCCGGTGTAGCGCTTGGCCACGGACACGACCAGGCGCAGGTTGGCCTCCAGCAGGTGGGCCTTGGCGGCCTTGCCGTCGGCGACCAGCAGGGTGTAGTCGCGCTTGACCGCGGGGGTCAGCTTCTTCTCGCCCAGCAGCCGGTCGGCGTACAGCCCGGCCTCGATGCGCTTGGCGAGCTCGACCTCCTGCTCGGCGGTGAGCAGTGCGGTCTTCCCGATCGTGTTCAGGTAGACACGGACCAGGTCGGTCGAGACCAGGCCGGTGGTGTCGGGGGTACGGCGCGGGGTGCGCACGCTGAGGGTGTCGGTGGGGGAGGACTGCAGCAGCGTCACGATGGTTCTTCGTCCTTGCCTCTCGGGTCGGATGGCCGCCGGTCGTGCTGGCCGTCACCCGGGCGTCTTCGGTGCGGGACGAGCGGCGCCGGGATCGCCGGCCGGGCCCGTCCTCGGGGTGGTGGCCCCGATGTGGTACGCCCATGACAACGGCCGAGACCACCCCTGGTGTTCCTGACCGGTCCGTCTCACAGTTGCCGTGCAGGGAGGCGACTACCCGACGGGGCCCGGCCGAACCACAGCGGTGTGCTTCAGGTCTCCAGCAGCAGCGTGAAGGGACCGTCGTTCACGCTGCTGACCTGCATGGACGCCCCGAACACGCCGGTGGCGACACGCGCGCCGCGCTCGCGCAGCGCGGCCACGACGGTCTCCACCAGGGGCTCGGCGACCGGCCCGGGGGCGGCCGCCGACCAGGACGGACGACGCCCCCTGCGCGTGTCGCCCTGCAGCGTGAACTGGCTCACCACCAGCACCGGCAGCCCGAGGTCGGCGGCCGACACCTCCCCGTCGTCGCCGGGGAAGACGCGCAGCTCGTGGATCTTGCGGGCCATCTCGCGGGCCGCCGCGGCGTCGTCGTCCCGGGCCACCCCGACCAGGGCCAGCAGCCCGCGGCCGACCTCCCCGACCACCGCGCCCTCGACGACGACGGAGGCACTGCTGACCCGGCTCACCACGGCGCGCACGCCGCCGATGGTGCCGCACGGCCTCAGGCGACCCCGGCCCGCTGGAGCAGGTGCCCCACCGTGAACGGCGTCGTGGCCGGCCGCCACGCCGGGCGGGCGTTGACGTAGCTCGTGCGGTCGAGGAACAGCAGCGTGAGCAGCGTCCCGGCGACGAGCAACCCGCCCGTGGGCCCGAGCCGGGCGCCGCCCTGGGTCAGCTCGGCCTCCTTGAGCACGTAGAACCACAGCGGCGCCCTGCCGCCCCACCCCGGGTCGGTGAGGCCGAGCTGGGCGTTCGTCAGCGGCCGCTGGCCGAGCCGGGCCGCGACGTCCTGGCCCGCGGGCAGCCCGAGCCGCTTGCCGCGCAGCAGGTTCCGCTCGGCCAGGTCGGTGATGAGCGGGGTGGTGTCGCGGCTGACGACGGTCCCGGGGAGGTCGTGCAGCGGCAGGGCGAGCCGGGTGTCGATCCGGCGGGCCAGGTTCAGCCCGTCCGGGCGCGCCCTGCCGGGGACGTCGAAGAAGTACTCCCAGTGCACCCGGTGGCCCGGCGGCACGGGCCGGCCACCGGACAGGTCGTCGGGCGCGGTGCCGAACACCGGGAACACGTGCGCGTCGTTCACCTCGTACTCCGAGCGGACCATGCTGTGCCCGAACCGGTAGGCGGCCACCGAGAACTCCAGCGGCATCATCGGCCGCACCGTGCTGCGCGGGCGGAACCACGGGATGCGGTTGCCGAGCGCCAGCAGGCCCTGGACCACCGCGGGCTGGCACACCCGGGGGAGGAACTCCTGGACGACGAGCCACTGGAAGTGCCACTGCGTCAGCCGCCGCGCGTCCAGGTAGGACCGGCCCTCGGCCATCTGCACGTTGTGGAAGCGCAGGAAGGCCGCGTGCAGCTGGGTGATGACGAGGTTCTCGTCGTTGCGGGGGTCGCCCAGGTGGGCGGTGCCGTCGGGGGCGCGGGGCAGGTCGGGGACCCCGTCGGGCTCGCCCACGGCCAGCCAGCCGGGCCGGGCGGGGTCGTAGAGCTGGGGGTCCAGGTCCGGCCCGCGGCCGTACACCGAGCCCAGGTCGAAGCACGCGGTGTCGAAGTTCCGCAGCCCGTGCGGGTCGACCGCCTGCTCGGTCAGCGGGGTGGTGTCCCGGGTCAGGTCGTGGTCGATGAACTGGCCCAGGAAGGTGTAGCCGCCGGTGATGGCCGGGTTGTCGTCGGCGTCCCGGTCGCTGGGGTCGGTGCCCGGGGTGCGCGGGTCGGTCATCGAGCGGGCCAGCGAGGCGAGCAGGGCGTCCGGCGGCTGGTGGGCGGGGAGGTCCTTGAACAGCAGACCGAACCGGCCCTCGGTGGCCCGCCCGGAGGTGACGGCGATGTCGGAGCCCCGCGGTGCGCCCACCGCGTGCTGCCAGGTGCCCGGGCCGCCGGTGGCCGCCGAGGCCGGGTGGCCGAGGACCGACGGCACCAGGACGGGGGCGGCGATGCCGGCCGCCGTCGCGCCCAGGAACCCCCGCCGTCCCATGCTCGGTGTGCGGTCGACCACGGGACCACCCCCTTCGTCGGGCCCCTTCGTCGGGCCCCTTCATCGGGGCCGACCCTGGCCGGTCCGGGCGGGGGCCGGCCACCCCCAGACCTGGGGGAGCGCCACGGCGCGGCACCCCGGGGCAGGGGGTGCCGCGCCGCGGCGCCGGTCGGGGGTGGGTCAGGCGTTGGCCAGCGTCACCGGCCCGACCTGGCCGCCGCCGGAGGACGTGACGTACACGTCGGCCGGGCGGGTGCCCGCCGCGGCGGTGCGCAGCCGGAAGGTCCACGTCCCGGTGGCCGCCCCCGCGGCCGGGGTGCCGACCACGGCGGTGCCCAGCACCGGGCCGGTCGGTCCGCCGGACCGGATGCTGACCGTCGCGCCGGGCACCGACCCGGTGCCCTCGACCCGCAGGTCGCCGACCTTCCAGCTCGCCCGGGTGACCGTGACCGTGTCGGTCGCCGGCCGGGTCGGCGTGACCTGCGCCGCGGCGGAGGCCGGCCCGGTGCCGACGCCGTTGGTGGCGGTGACGACCACGTCGTGCACCACCCCGTTGGTCAGGCCGGTGAGCACCAGCTGGGTGGCGCCGGGTCCGGCGGTGCCCCGCACCGGCGTCCCCGTGCGGGGGGTCGCGGTGACGGTGTACCCGGTGACGGGCGAGGTGCCCGGGCTGGTCGGCGCGGTCCAGTTGACCGTCGCCCGGCCGTCGCCGGCGGTGACCGTCCCGATGGTGGGCGCCCCCGGCGCGGAGGGTGCCGTCAGCGTGTACGTCTCGTTCTTCACCAGGGAGGAGTTGCCGGCGGCGTCGATCGCCACGTACCGGAGCACGACCGGCGTCCCCGCGGTGGGGGAGACGGTGATCGGCCCGGTGTACGGCGTGGACGTCGGGGCGGCGGTGTCCGGCCCGTCCAGCGGGCTGGTCCCGTCCAGCGTGTAGTAGATGCCGGTCAGGCTGGTCGACTCGGTGGTCAGGGTGACCGTGACCGGGCCGGTGACCTGGCCACCGGCGGGGGACGCCGAGACCGGCGGCGGGGTGGCGTCGGTGGACCCCGGCGGGGCGGTCACGCCGTCCAGGGCCGGGGGCCAGCTCTCGCCCGCGTCGCTCAGCGCCCGGACCTCGACCCGGTGCCCGGCCAGCTCGCCGGGGAGGGCCACCCGGGTGGCGGCGGGGTCGGCGATGCGTACCCCGGTCTCGGTCACCACGCCCGCGGCGCTCTGCCGGCTCACCAGCCGCACCGTCCAGCCGAGCACGGGGGAGGTGCCCGGGTTCTGCGCGGCCGGGGTCCACCGCACGTCCACGTCGCCGCCGGCCTGGGTCGCGGTGACGGCGCTGGGCGAGCGCGGCCCCTGGCCGGTGGCGCCCGCGGGGCAGCCGCCCATGCCCGGGCCGCCGGTCTCCCCGGCCTCGGCGATGGTCAGGCCCTGCCGGTTGCCGTCGGCGTCCTGGTTCTGCCAGGTCATGGCCCGCAGCGCACCCTCGGCGGCGAGCTGGGCGGCCGCGTCGGTGGCGAAGGTGTAGTGCGCGGTGAAGCTGGTCCCGGTGACCGAGAGCCCCGAGCTGTAGGAGCCCTTGGGCGCGGCCACCTCCGGACCGGTCACCGCGCGCACGTCGCGCCGCGCGATGGTGGGGTCGTCGCGCATCGAGGGGTTGATGATGCGCTGCTCGAGGAACGCGGGGTCCACGCCGCTGCCGATGTGCCCGGTGACCGTCAGCTCGGTGCCGCTCACCGACGAGCCGGTCACCTGGGCATCCTGCACGGTGGTGTCCGCGGTGACCGACCCGAAGGCCACGGTGACCACGTCGCCCGGCCGGATGTCCGGGGTGACCGACAGCGTGGAGCCACCGGCACCCCAGCAGACCCCGCCGGGGTGGTTGACCTCCACCACGGGCGCACCGGCGGCGATCGCCGTCGCCGACGCCCCGGTGCCGAAGGTCTGGCCGACGAGCACGCCGCCGCGGCGCACCTCGATGGTCACCCGCTGGCCGGAGGCCGCGGCGAAGCCCTCCAGGGAGACCATGTCGCGATCGGGGAACACCACGATGTTGTCCGGGAAGACCGGCACCGCGGCCTTCGCGGACTGCGCGACGACGACGGCGGGCACCGCGGCGGCGACGAGGGCCGTCGTCGCCAGGAGCGCGCGGCGCCACCGGGGACGGCGACCGGTGGTCGCGGGCGGGTGGGCACGGTGGGCTGGCATGGCTGCTCCGGTGGTGCGGGAGGGGGTCCGGCCACGGGGGCCGGGACGACGGGACCGACCCTCGTCGCGCGGCAGCGGGCACCCCAGCCGCCCGCTGGGGGGAGCCGACCCCCCAATGCCGGGGGTCAGCACAGGCCGTCGTCCAGGGCGGCCGGGGCGGGCCAGAGGCGGAGCAGGACCCGGCCGGTCAGGGCGGCCACCGGGACGGCGCCGAACACGCGCGAGTCGACCGAGCCGGCCCGGTCGTCGCCGAGCAGGAAGACCGAGCCCGCGGGCACCCGGACCGGCCCGAACCACACGCCGTCCAGGCGGTCGGGGTCGACATCGCGCTCGCACACCGGCCGGCCGTCGACCACCAGCACGCCGTCCTCGATGGCGACCTCGTCACCGCCGACCGCCACGACCCGCTTGACCAGGGGCTCCCCGGTGACGTCGGCCGACACCGTCACCACGTCGCGCCGGCCGACCTGGCCGGCGCCGTGCTGCACCAGCAGCAGCGCGCCGGTCGGGGCGGCCGGCGCCATGCTGCCCGAGCCGGTGCGCACCGGCTGGAGGGGCAGCACGCCCAGCACCGAGGCCGTCACCACCAGCAGGGCGGTGACGGCCAGGGCGGTGCCACAGGTGCTCAGCCGAGGACGCCGGTGGCCCACGCCGTCCACGCCGCCAGTCCCAGCACGAGCAGCCCGGTCGTCGTCCGGCGCCGGGTCGCGGCCGGCAGCAGGGCGGCGAGGCCGAGGACGGCCAGCACCTCGAGCGCCCCGGTGGTCGTGCCGAGCGCGCCCAGCGGTTCCACCTCGACCGGGGCGTCCAGGCCCAGCGCGACCGCGCCGGCGGTCTGGACCGCGTGGCCGGTGGCGTGCCCGCCGTGCCCGGCCGCCGTGCCGTGCAGGGGGGTCAGCCAGTCGGTGGTGTGCCCGACGAGCAGGACCAGCAGGAACCCGACGGTGGCCCACAGGGCCAGCTGCACCGTGCGGCTGTCCCACCCGGAGCCCCGGCGGCCCAGCAGCAGCCACCCGGCCATCCCCAGCTGCACCGCCGCGGTCAGCACGAAGCCCGCCGTCAGGGTGGGGGCCTCGCCGAGGTGCTGGGCCGCCGCCACGCCGTGCAGCACGCCGGCGCCGCCGGTCGCCGCCGCGGCGACGAACCGCCACCGCGTGGCGACGGGTGCGCGCTCGACGCGCGCGCTGCGGCGCTGCCCGGGGGCGACCGGCAGGACGGCGGTCACAGCGCCGGGGGCGTGCCGTAGGCGGGCGGGGCGGCGTGCCGGGGGTCGCAGTCGGCGTCGTGCACGCCCACCTGGAACTGGGTCATCATGTCGTGGTCCTCGTGGCTGAGGTTGTGGCAGTGGATCATGTAGCGCCCGTGCTCGGGCCCGAAGCGCATGAGGATCTGCACCGTCTCGTTCTCCCCGACGTAGACGACGTCCTTGGGGCCGCGCTCCTGCGCGGGGGCCGGCCGGCCGTTGCGGCTGAGCACCTGGAAGTCCACGAGGTGCACGTGCACGGGGTGGAACCACCCGCCGGAGCGGTTCTCGATCTCCCACAGCTCGACGTCCCCGACCTCGGGGTGGCTGAAGATGCGCTCGTAGTCGCTGCGCTCGACGTCGTCCCAGGTCTCGCCGTTGATCGTCCACAGCTCGTTCACCCGCTGCAGCCGCAGCTTCTTGGTGGCCTTGGCCATCGAGGGGGTCAGCGTCATCGCCTCGTGCGGGCTGGCGAGCACCGGCGGCACGGTGTTGTTGGTGGTGTCGGTGGCCGGGCCGGAGGCCTGGAACTGCATGACCTTGTTGGTGTTGTCGAAGTCGACGGCGTTCTTCACGCCCCGGTTGACCAGCTGGATCCGCTGGCCCACCGGCAGGGCGGCGAAGTCGATCACCACCTCGTACCGCTCGGCCATGCCGATGGTCAGCTCGGTGACCTGCTGCGGGGCGGCCATGAGGCCGCCGTCGGTGGCGATCACCTGGAACGGCTGGCCGTTGCTCAGCGCCAGCTTGTACCCGCGCGCGATCGAGGCGTTGAGCACACGGAACCGGTACTTCCGTTGCTCGACCTGCATGGTGGGCCAGGGGCGGCCGTTGACCAGGACGACGTCCCCGTAGACCCCGGAGTGGGTGTTGTCGTCCCACAGCAGCGACCCGTCGGCGGCGAAGGCGACGTCGCCGAGGATCATCGGCACGTCGTAGCGGCCCTTGGGGATCGGCAGCGCGGCCTCGACGGCGTCGGTCAGGTGGTACTGCGCGGCCAGGCCCATGTAGACGTTCTCCGCCGTGTGGTGCACGCCGTGGTCGTGGTACCAGAGGGTGCGGGCCGTGGTGTTGTTCGGGTAGACGTAGTCCTTCCACTGCCCGGGCATCGAGTTGTCCCCGGCGTAGCCGTCGTACTGCGGCTTGGACGGCATGCCGTGCAGGTGGGTCGACGTCCACGGCACGTAGCCCAGCACCGGGTGGGTGGCCGGCAGCGCGTTGATCTGGCGCACCACGGTCTGCTTCCCGGCGCGCGCCTTGATCGTCGGGCCGGGGACCTGGCCGTTGTAGCCCCACAGCGGCGTGCGGACGCCGGGCAGGATCTCCCCGACGAAGGCCTGCTGGGTGAGCTGGAAGTAGTCCGCCGTCGCGTCGCTGCGCACCGGGGTCAGCACGGGCGGGACGGTGAAGGGCACCGTGTAGGGCCGGGGCAGCTTGCTGGCGGCGATCCTCGAGGCGCTCTTGCCGGACAGGACGCCCTGCCACGGCAGCGCCAGGGCGGCGGCGCCGAGCACGGAGACCTTGAGCACGTCCCGGCGGCTCAGGGCGGGGCTGGACATGGTGGGCTCCTATCGGCCACCGCCCTCGGGTGGCCCGGGTCGAGCCTCGACCGGTGCGTCCGGGCGCCCCAGCCGTCGACGGGGGGAGACCGGGCACCCGCTAGTGGGGGTGCCGTGTGGTCACGCAGGGTGAGGGGTGTCAGCCGGCCGTCAGCGGGAGCGCGACGACCACCCTGGTGCCCCCGCCCGGGCGCTCGCCGAGCTCGGTCCACCCGCCGGCGTCGCGGGCCCGCTCCACGACCAGGCGCAGGCCCAGGTGGCCCTCCGCCCGCCGGTCCACCCCCGAGGCGGGCAGGCCCACGCCGTCGTCCTGCACGGTCAGGTGGACCTCGTCCCCGACGGCCCGCACCCGTACCTCCACGCGGTCGGCGCCGGCGTGGCGCAGCGCGTTCCCGACCAGCTCCCGGGCCGCGCGGAGCAGCACGGCCGCGGTCGCCGGGGGCAGCTCGGGCAGGTCGCCGACGTCCACCGCGACCGCCGTGCCGGGTGCGGCCGGGTCGGTGGCCAGCGCCTCCACGGCGTGCCGCAGGCCCTCGACGTCGGCGTCGGGCGGGTGGGCCTCGACCATGAGGCGGCGGAGCTCGGCCAGGGTGTCGCCGACGCTCGTGCCCAGCCGGTCGAGCACCTCGGGGCGCAGGTCGCCGCCGGTCATCCGCAACGCCGACAGGGTGTAGGCGACCCCGGCGAGCTCCTGCACCGGTCCGTCGTGCAGGTCGGCGGCGATGTTCCGGCGCTCCCGGTCGGACTCGGCGAGCACCCGGTCGGCGAGCTCCCCGCGGGCGTGCTCCTCGCGCCGGATGCGGCGGGCCATCGACACCGCGACCGGGATCTGCACCAGCTGCAGCAGCACCATGCCGCCGACGGCCACCAGCACGATCTGCTGGCGCAGCAGGCTGGTCTGCGCCTCCACGCCGCCGTAGCTGTAGTAGGCCTCCAGGACCAGGTCCTCCCCGGCGAGGGCCAGCGGCGTGTAGACCTCGACCAGCGGTGCGCCCCCGGCGCCGTGCTGGCCGGTCTCGGGGTCCTCGTCGACGTCGGCGACGGTCGTCCCGGCGAGCGCCCGGGCGAACTCCTCACCGGTCGGCGGCCGGGTGCCGACCAGTGACTGGTCGGTGGAGTACAGGACGGTGCCGTCGGCGTCCCAGACCACCACCGAGACCAGGGTCCCGTCGCGCAGCCGGATGTCGACCAGCCGGTCCAGGTTCTCGCGGTCCGCGGCCACCCCGGCCAACGCGCCCTCGAGCAGGGGGGCGACGGTCAGCCGGCTGAACCGGTCGGTCGTGCCGGCGGCCTCGTCCAGCGCGCTGCGCCGGGCGATGACCTCGCTCAGCACGACCGCCACCGTGGCGACGACGACCAGGACGCCGAGCCCGAGGGCGACGAAGGCGGTCAGCGCACGCCGGGGCGAGGACGCCGGCCACGCGGTGCCCACCGCATGCCCGGCTCAGACCCGGGAGGGGCTGTCGAGCAGGCCGAGGGACTGCGCGGTGATGACCGCCTCCAGCTGGCTGCTCACCCCCAGCTTCACGTGCAGCGACTTCACGTACCCCCGGCAGGTCTCGACCGTGATGCCGAGGGTCCGCGCGACGGTCTTCACCGGGAGACCCCGGCCCAGGCAGGTGAGCACCTCCTGCTCCCGCGCGGTGAGCCTCGGGACGTCCCGGGCCGGCGCGGCGGGGGCGCCGTGCGCGCCGTGGCCCGCGAACGTCGACGGGGCGATGACCATCTGCCCGGCCCGGCACCGGCCCAGGACGTCGAGCATCTCCTGCAACGACCCGTTCTTGGGGATGTAGGCCGATGCGCCGGCCTGGTTGGCGCGCACGACCCAGGCCGGGTCGCCGTGCGCGCTGACCACGGCGATGACGGTGTCCGGGGCGAGGGCCCGGATGCGGCGGGTGGCCGACAGCCCGTCCTGGTGCGGCATCTCGATGTCCATGACCACGACGTCGGGTCGGAGGTCCAGGACCGCCTCGACCGCCTCGTCGGCCGAGGAGGCGACCCCGACGGGCTCCATGCCCGCGGCGCCCAGCGCTGCCGACAGCAGCTCGGCGAAGCTGCGGTGGTCGTCGACCACCAGCACCCGGGTCGTCGCGTTCCTCGTCCGGTCCGGTGTCGCCGTCGCCATGCCCGCCTCCGCGTCCGTTCGGTATGGCGCTGAACCGAAGCGGAACCGGACCGTCCACGTCAATGCTGCCCGTGTCGGTCCCTGAACCGGTTTCGGGTGTCATCACGCAGCGTGACAACGGTCAGACGCCGCGCTCAGACCTCCGGCACGCGGGGGAGCGCCGGGTGCCGCCGGCCCCACGCCGTCCCGCCCTGCGCGACCCGCCGCACGAGCTCGGGCAGGTGGGCGGGGTCGTCGCCCTTGAGGGCGAAGCCCGCGGCGCCGGCGTCGGCCGCGTCCGCGAGCAGCTGGTCCGACAGCGACCCGGAGAGCATGAGCACCCGGGTCGCGGTGCGGGTGCTCACCTCCCGGGCGGCGGCGATGCCCGACATCCGCTGCATCCGCACGTCGAGCAGGGCGACGTCGGGGCGGTGCAGCTGCACGGCGGCGAGCACCTCGTCGCCGTCCTCGCACTGCGTCACGACCTCGATGTCGCCGGCCCCGGTCAGCACGTCGACCACGCTGCGCCGCACGAAGGCGTGGTCGTCGGCGACGAGGACGGAGATCACCGGACACCTCCCGACGCTGGACGACGCGCGCCATGGTGCGCCCCGGTCGGCCGATCGCCAAACCCGCCGTGGGGGGTGCCGGGCCCCCAGCACGGGTGGGGTGGTCGTCGGCCCTCGGCCCGCGGAGGGGGCCGCACGCCGAGCGGGGCGGGACGCCGGTCGCCCGGCGCCCCGCCCCGCGTCAGCGCCGTCCGCAGGCGGTCAGGTCCACCCGCAGCTGCTGCCCGCGGTCGATGACCACCGGCACCCGCTGCAGGACCTGGCCGCCGCGCTCGCAGGTGAGCGTCCAGTTCTCCACCAGCCCGGGCACCGTCGTCGTCCCCGCCTGGTAGGTCGCCGCATCCAGCGTCCAGCTCGGCGCCACGGAGGCGAAGTTGACGACCCGCAGCACGTAGGTCCCGGCGGTGACGTCCTGCAGCAGGACACGCTCCTTCTCCCCGATGGAGTTGCCGGAGCTGCCGACCGGGGTCAGCGACCCGTCGGCGCCCCTGCGGTGGACCTCGAGGTCGAAGTCGTCGGGGGTCGGCCAGTCGAGGGTGACCTCGAGCAGGTCGGCGTCCTGGGTGACCACGAACTCCTGGTCGGTCGACTGCAGCGGCGCCGTCGTCCCGGTCCAGGACTGCTGCTGCACCGGCGCGCCGGAGAGCGTCTCCACCTGCCGGTCCATCACGACCGGGCGGGTGGAGGGGTTGACGTGCCAGGTGTACCGGCCGTTCGCCCCGACGGTCATCGTCGTGCTCAGGGTGTCCTGGATCGCGCCCTCCCAGGTCGGCGTGGCGACGCTCTTCTGCAGCCGCAGCGTCGCCCCGGCCGGCGCCCGGCCGGTGAGCACCGAGTGCGTCTGCGGGTCGACCGCGTTCTCCAGGGCGATGAGGTAGGCCTCGCGGTTGCCCTTGCCGGCGTACTCACCCGCACCGAGGTACTCGTCGACGACCTCGGGGAACGGCGGGTGGAACTCGGTGCCGATCTCCCAGGTGAAGGCGAAGCCGCCGGTCGTGTTGTACGACCAGTCGTCGGTGGAGCCGGTGGTGTCGTAGAGCTCGTACGCGCGCTGGCTGGTGTACCCGTTCTGCGCGGCCATGGCGGCACCGAGCGCGGCCATCGCCTCCTCGTCGGCGGCCTCGCCGATCGGCACGCCCTGGCTGGGTGCCACCTGGTCGGGGGAGACGCCACCGGGGCGGAGAATCAGGTCGGAGAACGTGTGGTTGGTGATCATCGTCGTGACCTGCCGGCCGCTCATCAGCTCGCGGATGTTCTGCGACTCCGGCTCCGAGAACGGGGTCGCGCCCCGGTAGGTCGGGTTCACGAACTGGTCGGAGGCACCCGGCCCGCCCCAGTAGGCGCCGTAGTTGCGGTTGAGGTCGACGCCGACGCCGAAGGCACCCGGGGTGGTCGCGGTGGCGAGCCGGCAGGTGCCGTCCGGGGTGTCGACCCCGTCGGCGACCCGGCAGTTCTTGCGCATGTAGGCCGCGCCGGGGGTGCCCAGGATCGACACGGTGCCGCCGTCGTCGACCACCCGGCCGTCGAGCAGGGCGCCGTCGGTGATCGACCGGTCGAACCCGTCGGGGTTGACCACGGGCACGATCACGATCCGCGACCGGTTGACCAGGTCGGTGATCCGCTGGTCCCGGCCGTAGTTGAGCACCAGGTCGTAGGCGAACTCCATCGTCATCTCGCCGGAGGGCCACTCGCGCGCGTGGTGCAGGCCCATCATGAGGAAGACGGGCAGGCCGGTGTCCGGTCCGTTGACGTCCCGGCCGATCTCGATGCCCTGGATCAGCCGCCCGTCCAGCGACCGGTGCGGCAGCGTGAACGTCTTGACCAGGTCGCGGTGGTGCAGCGCCAGGGCGGCCATGTCGGTGTCGTAGTCGTCGAGGGTGCGGTAGGCGTCCCGGCCCGAGGGCAACGGCGAGCGGTCGGTGGCCGCGGCGTACGCGGCGTTCTGCTGGTTGATCTCGACGGAGCGGGCCACCAGGTCCGGGATGCGGACGTCGTAGCCGAGACCGGCCGCGCCCAGCACGTCGAGGTCGGCCGGGGTGTGCAGGACGACGTCGGTGGTGCCGGGGCCGGCCCCCGCGGTGTCGAGCCCGAGGCTCTCCACCAGTTGCCGGGCCTCCCGGGTCGGGGTGTCGATGCTGACCAGCTGGGGCGCGAACACCGTCTCCTGGGCGGTCGCGGTGGTGATGGGGCTCGTGGTGGTCAGCCCGACCAGCAGGGCGGTGCCGAGGCCGACGAGGGTGGTCCGTCTGCGGAGCGGAGGGAGCAAGGGGTGCCTCTCGTTCTGGGTTGCGGCTCTGCAACACCTGTGCAGTTGCCGTGAGAACGAGGGGCCCCCGAGGGCGTCACGGCCGTCCCGTGACGTTCGTGTGAACATCGGTCACATCTGGTTCCGCGGCGCAGCGAGGCGGCCGGGGGTCATGGCCGAGCAGCTGCCGGCGGAGCACGACGATCCCCTCGCGCAGGCCGCCGGGTCGGACCTGTCACCCGCGGCCGCGTCCAGGCTCCTGGTCCGGACGTCCGGCTGGGGCAGACTTCGGCCGTGCCGACCATCCGGATCGCCCAGGACCCCGCCGCCGAGGACCTGCTCGGCCGCGACCCGCTCGCCCTGCTGCTCGGCATGCTCCTGGACCAGCACGTGTCAAGAGGAAGCTGTGGACAGTCCGGCTGGACGAAGGGCCGGGACCGTCTCGACCGCGTCTCGACGTCGGCTGACCCCGGAGCTGCATGGCTGAGTCGGAGCTCGGCACCGTCCTGGCTCAGGCGAGGTCACCCGGGCTCGGCGACCGCCCGGTCGAGAGCCGCCAGCTGGCCGCGATCTGCAAGCCAGGCGCAGAACTCCGCCGGGGGCATCGGTTCGGCGACGACCCAGCCCTGGATGCGGTCGCAGCCGAGGTCTGCCAGGACGCGTGCCGTTCCGGTGTCCTCGACCCCCTCCGCGACGAGATGCAGCCCCAGGTCGTGGGCGAGGGCCACGGTGTGGCGGACGACGGCATGGGTGGCGCGGTCCTCGACGATGCCGGTGATGAGGGACTGGTCGAGCTTGAGCTCGTCTGCGGGCAGGCGGGTGAGGTAGGCCAGCGAGCTGAACCCGGTCCCGTAGTCGTCGATGGACACACGTACGCCGAGGGCGCGCAGGTCCCCGAGCAGCGCGCGGGCCGCTCCGACATCGGCAACCAGGCTGTCCTCGACCACCTCGATGGTCAGTGCACGGGGCGGCAGGTCGTGGCGGTGCAGGGCCGAGACAACCCGGCCGGGCAGCGACGGGTCGACGACGTCGACCGCGGCCAGGTTGATCGAGACGGGCACCTCGTGCGTCGTCCACCAGGTCGCGGCGGCGGCCAGGCCGCGGTCGAGCACCCGCTCGGCGACGGCGCCGAGGTGGCCGGCGCGCTCGGCGCTGCGCAGGATGGCGGCGGGCGGCAGGATGCCGCGGTCGGGGTGGTGCCATCGCAGCAGCGCTTCGGCGCCGAGCACAGCGCCGGTGGTCGCGTCGACCTGGGGCTGGACGTGCACGTCGAGCTGGTCGTCGTCCAGAGCGGTCCGCAACTCGTCCATCGACTGCAGTTCGTCCATCGGTCCGACGGCGGGGTCGGGCACGTAGATTCTCACCCCACCCCGGGCCCGCTTGGCGCCGTACATGGCGATGTCTGCGCAGCGCAGCAGCTCGGTCACCGAGTCGGCCGGGACGGGGCAGCTGGCGACGCCGATGCTCACGCCGACGTGCACTCGCATCCCGTCGAGGGTCACCCCCCGGGCCATGGCGTCGCGAAGGCCCTCGGCCACGGCCCGGGCGGTCTCGACGTCGGTGTCGGGCAGCACGACGGCGAACTCGTCGCCGCCGAGGCGGGCCAGCAGGTCCCGGGGGCGGGTCACCTCCTGGAGCCGGCGGGCGAGGATGCGGAGCAGTTCGTCGCCTGCAGCGTGGCCCAGCCCGTCGTTGACCTCCTTGAAGCGGTCGAGGTCGAGGAGCAGCAGGGCTGCCGGGCGCGCGGCCGTGGCGCGGCCGACGACCCGCTCAGCGCCCTCGAGCAGTGCGCGACGGTTGCTCAGGCCGGTCAGCTCGTCGGTGACCGCCTGCTCGCGTATCTCGTGGAAGCTGCGGACCTCGTGGAACGTGACGGCTGTGCGGCACAGCCCGGCGAGGACGCAGGCGATGGCGAACCAGGCGGCCAGGGGCGGGAAGCGCTCTCCCCAGCCGGCGCCCAGGAGTGCGAGTGAGGCCGCGTTGCAGGTGAGGGGGAGCACCAGCAGGCGCCACCCGACCCGCGTGTGGGCATCGGCGGCCCGGTCGACCGCGTCGGCCGGGGCGCGGGTGGCCGCCCAGGTGAGCCCGGCGGCCGCGACCAGCCATCCCACGTCGACGACGCTGCCCTCCACGTAGGTCCCGGCATTCGTCTGCTGCAGGAAGGCGATGTCGGCGGCGAGGTTGGCGACCAGCCCGGCGCCGACGGCCGCCAGGGTGGAGTCGCGGTTGACGCCGAGGACGGCGGCCACGCCGATCAGCACCGCGATGAGGACGACGTCGACCACCGGGTAGGCGAGGGTGATGACAGCGGTGGCGGTGTCGGGGGCGAGGTGCTCCAGCCACGGTGTGAGCACGAGGGCCACGGCGACAGCCGCCCCGCCCAGGCCGCCGATGAGCCCGTCGAGCCACATGCTGGGGTGGAACCTGGGCACCCGCACCCGGATCAGCACGATGAGGGCCACGTACAGCCCGACGTAGCCGGCGAGGTAGAACACGTCGGCGATGGAGGGCCCGTCTCCGTGGCCGGTGGCGTCCAGGACCGACCACGTGCCGTTCGCCACCGCCGTCAGCCCGAGGTACCAGGCCACCCCCAGCCAGGCCGTCCGCTCCCGGGGGGACCGGCGTGCTGCTGCCAGCGCTGCGGCCACCCCGACCACGAGGACGGAGTTGTAGAGGGCGATGTCCACGACGAGGTCCCAGACAGGGCCGGTCGGCCGCCAGGTGATCGCGGCGCAGTAGACGAGCCCGAGGACGAGGGTCGACGGCCAGCTCCACCCCCGACGTCGGGGTCCGTGCACCAATCGCCGAACAGAGGTCATGGATGAGGCATCGACCCCCTCCGGTGGACCTGCAGATCAGCCCACGGCTCGATGACCCCATGGGATGACCGGCCAGAACGACAGTGTGTCGATCCGACGGTGAGCCGCATCACCACCACGAAGGGTGAGGGGTGTCGGACGGTGCTTCACGGGCGGGCAGCCGTGCCGACGATCTTGGTATGACTAAACCTTCGAACGCGGCGCCAAGAAGCGGTCGTCGACGATCGCTGAACGGCCTGACGATCCAGCTCGCGGCCGTCGCCCTGACCTTCCTGCTGGTCGCGCTCCTCGTCGCGTCAAGCAGCTACGCCGCATTCGTCGCCACGACCGACAACACCGCCGACACGGTCACCAGCGGCGGGGTGGCGCTCAGCGACAACGACTCCGGGTCGGCGATGTTCGCCAGCGAGGGTCCGTTGACCCCCGGCAACAACCTGTCCCGGTGCATCGACGTCACCTACACCGGCACGGTGAACCCCGGGCCTGTCTACCTGTACTCGGCCGGCGTCACGGGCGATGCCGGCACCTACTTCAACCTCACCGTCGAGGTGGGTCCCGACACCGCCGATGCGTTCGGCAACTGCAGCAGCTTCAGCGCCACCTCGACCCTCTACACCGGGACCATCGCGGCCTTCCAGTCCAGCAAGAACTCCTACGCGACCGGCATCTCGACCTGGGACCCCGCCGCCAGCGGGGAGACGCGCACCTTCCGGTTCACCGTCTCGGTCGCCAACGACCAGAACGCGCAGAACAGGACCACCAACTTCGGCTTCACGTGGGAAACGCGTTCGGCCTGAGCCGGACCGGGGCGCCGTCACGCAGTTGGGTGCGCACGACCGCCTTCGTGGCCGGGACGGTGAGCAGCCTGCTGCTGACCGTCGCTCTCGGTCTGGCCACCTGGATCGTCCTGCCGACCCTGGTCCTGGGGTGGCACCCCACCCTGGTCACCAGCGGCTCGATGGAGCCGGTCGTGTCACCGGGGGACGTCGTCGTCCTCCGCGACGCCGGCACCGCCGGGCTGGACGTCGGCACCGTCGTGCTCTACGACCTGCCCGGGACCGGGAGGGTCCTGCACCGCGTCGTCGCCGTGCAGGACGACGGCACCTACGTCGTCCAGGGGGACGCGAACCCCGCACCTGACGCTGCCCCCGTCCGGCCGGACCAGGTCCGAGGGGCCGCCGTCCTGGAGGTGCCCTTCATCGGGTTGCCGTCGCTGTGGGTCGAGCGGGGTGACACGACCTCCCTGGCGCTGGCTGCCGCTCTCCTCGTCACGACGGTGTGGCTGGCGCCGAAGGCGAACGACCCCGAGCTCGACCCCTGGAACCGCCAGGACCACCGACTGCCCGGCGAGATCCTGCTCGCCGGCCGCACCCGTACCTCCACGTCGGCCGGTGGTTCCCTCGTCCCCGCCGCCCTCACCGTTGACCTGGCACGCCGGCTGGATGCCGCACGCGCCGCCACCACCACCCCGGAAGGCTTGACATGATCAACGACGGTTCCCGGCGGCAGCTGGGGAGGACGGTCGCCGCTCGCGCCTTCTCCCAGGTGCGGCTCGTCGCCGTCGTCGGCCTCTGCGTCCTCGCCGCGGCCTACGAACCAGGCCCCTCCTCGACCGTCGAGCGGCCGCTCGCCCTGGCCCTGCTCGGCCTCGGGGCGGCGGTCCTGGTCGCCGGCGACCGCGTGTCGGTGCGTCGGCTCCGGCGGCCCGGCCACCGCGTGCGTTCGGCGCTGCTCGGCGTCGCGGTCGACGCCGTCGTGGTCGTGGGTGTCGTCTGGGTCGCGGGACCGCCTCCCCGGTCGCTGGCCGTCGTCCTGGTGCTGCTGCCCCTCCTGGAGGCAGCCGTGCTGGCCGGCCTCAGCGGCCTGGCCGTCACCTGGGTCGGCTGCACCACCGCGCTCGTCGTTGCGCAGTTCCTCACCCCGGGGTCGCTGGACGTCGCCGCGCTCCAGGCCCTGGTCGTCACGCTGCCCCTCCTGCTGCTGGGAGCCCTGCCCCTGGGTCTGCTCGGCGAGCACCTCGTCGCCGAGGTCGTCCGGTCCCGCGCCGCGGGTGCCGACGCCGACGACCGTTCGGAGCTCCTCGCGAGCGTGGTGGCCGCGGGCGCCGACCTCGTGCGCCCGGACGTCCACGACGTCCTGACCGGTCTGGTAACGGCGGCGATGCGCGTCGGTGCCCGGTCCGCGTGGGTCGTCAGCGCGGACGGCCGGGTCGTGGCCGGTGACGGCGATGCCCGGCGCCGGCCGGACGACGTCCGCTGGCAGCTGCACGGCGAGGGCGACGACCTCCACACGCTGCGGGTGACCGTGCCCGAGGGCCGGCGCGATGACCGCGTGGTGGAGGCGCTGGAGCTCCTGGTCGCACAGAGCCGGGTGACCCTGGAGTACGCCACGCTCGTCACTGACCTCCGCCGGCTCAGCGCCGCCATGCACCAGCAGGCCGAGCACGACCCGCTGACCGGGCTGCTGAACCGGCGCGGGCTCATCGACCTGGCCGCAGGGATGCCCCGCCCGGTCGGGATGCTGTTCTGCGACCTCGACGGCTTCAAGGCGGTCAACGACCTGCACGGCCACGCCGCGGGCGACCTGCTCCTGCAGCGGATAGCCGCCCGGCTGGAGGCCTCCCGGCCGGAGGGCTCGGCGCTGGCCCGTTTCGGCGGCGACGAGTTCGTCCTCCTCCTGCCCTCGGCGGACCCGCTCGAGCTGGCGACGGTGGCTCGGCAGGTGGAGTTGGTGGTCGGCCGGCCCGTGCTCCTGCCCGGTGGTACGGCGCGGGTGGGTATCAGCATCGGGACCGCGACCTCGACCGCCGGCGAGGACCTCGAGGCGGTCCTCCGGGCCTCCGACGAGGCGATGTACGAGGTCAAGCGCGGACGACGGGCGCAGCGGTCCGGCGCGGCCGGTGCGGTGGCGACCCGGTGAGCCGCCCCACCTGGGTGCGGGCGGCCGTCCTCGTCCTGGCGGCGGCCGGGACCGTGGCGCTCACCCAGGTCACCTCGACCGCGGCCTTCACCGCCAGCACGACGAACACCGCCGACCAGGTCGGTTCCGGGACCTGGTGCGTCAACCCGACCACCGTGACGGTCACGGCCTCGGAGGACGCCACCATCCGTGAATCCCCGGCCAACGCCAACTACGGCACCACGACCACGCTGCTGGTCCGGTCCGGCAACGGTGGGCTCAACCGCTCCCTGGTCCGGTTCGCCCTGCCCACGATCCCCGCGGGCTGCACCCTCAGCGGCGTCAGCCTGCGCCTCTACCTGTCCAGCAACGACTCAGTGCGCAGCATCGTGGCCCGCCGCGTGTTGACGACGACGTCCTGGAGCGAGACCGCGGTGACCTGGTCCACCCAGCCCACGACGACCGCGACCGGGGCCGCGACGACCTCGACCCCTGCCAGCCCGGGCTGGCAGACGTGGCCGGTGCAGAGCATCGTCACCGGGCTGTACGCCGAGGGCAACGGCGGCATCGAGATCGCGGACGCCGACGAGACCACCGGCAACGACCTGCAGACCTACAGCAGTCGCGAAGGGTCCAACCCACCCCAGCTGGTCCTCTCCTGGGGCTGAGGCCCCAGGACGCGGGCGGTCTTGCAACACCCAGGACCGCCCCGCGGAGGCCGCATCGTTCCCAGCCAGTCCGGTGGCCTCCCGGCCCAGCGGTAACCCGGCCCGGAACGCAGACCGGGATCGCGACCACCCGGTAGCCCGGCGACGCGCCTGGCGTCATGCACGATCGAGCGGGGCTTGCCCAGCTCCGAGTCGCGGTGGTGTGGTCAGCGACCCGCAGCAGTTGGGCCAACGGCGAGCCTGGCTGGTCGGCCAGGACGCTTCCATGGCGCGTTCCCCCACGGCCCCGTGGGCCTGGACCTCCCGGTGCGCGGCGGTCAGGTCATCGCCCGGGTTCGACACCGCTCGGTTGGGGCGACCTGATCGAGGCGTCGAGGCTGATGCACGGTGAAGGACTCGCCGAGGTGGCAGCTGGCGACGTCGATGATCGCCAGTGCTGCCCGTGGGCATGGTGCAGACTGCCGGCGTGCCGACCATCCGGATCGCCCAGGAACCGGCCGCCGACGACCTGCTCGGCCGCGACCCGCTCGCCCTGCTGATCGGGATGCTGCTGGACCAGCAGTTCCCCATGGAGCGGGCGTTCGCCGGGCCCGCGCTGCTGGCGCAGCGGCTCGGCACGGACACCCTGTCGGCGGCGGCCATCGCCGACGCCGACCCCGACGCGCTCAAGGCCGTCTTCGCCGGGCCGCCGGCGGTGCACCGCTACCCGGGCTCCATGGCCGAGCGCACCCAGGCGGTGTGCCGGCTGCTGGTCGAGCGCTACGAGGGCCGCGCGGAGAACCTCTGGGCCGACGTCCCCGACGGCGCGACGCTGCTGAGGCGGGTCGGGGAGCTGCCCGGCTTCGGTGCGCAGAAGGCGAAGATCCTCGTCGCCCTGCTCGGCAAGCAGTACGGCGTGACGCCGTCCGGCTGGCGGGAGGCGGCCGGTGACTACGGCACCGACGGCGCCCGCCGCTCGGTCGCCGACGTCGTCGACCCCACCAGCCTGGCCGAGGTGCGGGCCTTCAAGCAGGACGCCAAGGCCGCTGCGAAGGCGAAGAAGACCAGCTGAAACGGGATTTCCCGCCACGCCCGGCGGGGGTACCCGATCCGGTGGCACGATGGGTCGCGTGACCACGAACCGGGAGACCCGCAACGAGCCGGTGCTCATCACGGAGGCGCAGCCGAGCCTGGGTGACCAGCACGCTGCCCGCAAGAAGCGGTACGTGATCACCATGCTGATCCGCATCGTGAGCGTGATGCTGGCGGCGATCTTCTACCAGACCCTCTGGCTGATGGCGATCTTCGCCGTCCTCGGCACGGTGCTGCCGTGGATCGCCGTGGTCATGGCCAACGACCGGCCGCCGAAGAAGAAGGTCGACGTCAACCGGTACAAGGTGCCCGCGCCCGACCGGATCCTCGAGGCCCGGCCCAGCGCCGGGCGGGTCATAGACTCGGAGCCGTGAGCACCGAGATCCTGGAGCGCCCGGACGTCCGCGAGAACACCACCTCGCAGCCGCCGGAGGTCTTCCACTACGTGAAGAAGAACCAGATCGCCGAGAGCGCCGTCATGGGCACCCTGGTCGAGGCGCTGTGCGGCGAGGTCTTCCCGGTGACCAAGAGCCCCAAGCCCGGCAGCCCGGTGTGCGAGCCGTGCAAGGAGGTCTACGCCCAGCTCAAGAAGTGAGCTAGCGCAGACCCAGCTTCCGGGCCTCGAGCTCGATCTTGGCGGCCCGGCGGCGGCGCCGGCGGCGGTCGTGCCGCCGCTGCCCGGACGGCCAGCGCGCCTCGACCGTGGCGTTGAGCTCGGCGCCCAGCAGCACCGCCATGCCGAGGAAGAAGCAGAACAGCAGGGCCGCGATCGGTGCGGCCAGCGCGCCGTAGGGCAGCGCCGTGGTGAGGACGTCGGCCACGTAGGTGCGCAGCACCAGCGCGGCGCCGATGAAGAACCCGGCCGCGAAGACCGCGCCCAGCAGGTGCCTGACCCACGGCAGCCGCCGGGGCAGCGTGACGTGGTAGAAGCTCGTCAGGGCCAGCACCAGGACGATCGCGACCAGCGGCCAGTACACCGCGTTCACCAGCACGGTCGCCGTCGACTGCAGGTCGGTGGGCAGCAGCGACACCAGGGCGCTGCGCCCGAGCACCAGCAGCGGCAGCGACAGCACGGCCAGGACCAGCGCGACGACGAACAGCCCCAGGGCCATCAGCCGGGTGCGGATCGGCCCGCGGATGTCGCGCTGGTCGTAGGCGATGACGCTGGTGTTCATGAAGGTCGCGACACCGGAGGACCCGGCCCACAGCGACAGCAGGAAGCCCAGGCTGACCACGTCGAGCCGGCCCGAGCCGAGGATGTCGGTGAGCGTGGGCTGCACCAGGCTGTCGACGACGGCGGGGGTCAGCGCCTCCGAGGCCAGCTGCACCAGCCGCGCCTCGATCTCCGCCACGGCCGAGTCGCCGATGAACGACCCCAGGTAGCCCAGCGACCCCAGCAGCCCGATGAGCAGCGGCGGCACCGACAGGATCTGCCAGAACGACGCCTCCGCCGACAGCCCGAGGATGCGGTCCTGCCAGGCCTTGGCGACGGTGCGCCCGAGCACCTGCAGGGGGACCCGGAGCGGCGCGGGCAGCCGGGACACCAGCGAGCGGCGCCTGGCGGGCTCCTCGGTGTCCGGCGCGGCGGCGGCACCGCCGGCCCCGAGGTCGCCGGCGGAGGCCGGGGAGCCCGAGGGCAGGACGGTCGCCACCGGCCCAGTGTGCCGGAGCTGTGGCGCGCCCGTGCGGACACGCCCACCCGGAGGGGTCAGGTCCGCCGCGGACGACGACCGGTCGGCTGGGCCGGGGCGCCCGGCGCGGTCGACTCCGGGGCGGCCGGGGCGACCGGCACGCACCGGATGACCGGCTCCGCGGCGTAGCGGGTGTCGAAGTCCTCGGTGCGCAGCTGCTCGCCGGTCGTGGGGTCCTTGAAGATGCGGGTGACGGTGATGTCGAAGCCGTTCGCCCCGGCCTGCGGGTTGCAGTTGCCGTCGTCGGGCTTCTCCTGCACCACCGGGGTGCGCACGTTGTACCGGTCGCTGCTGACCGACTCGACGTCGTAGCGCTGGGTGCCCCAGAAGGTCACCGTCAGGGCCCCGGGCACCCACTGGGTCTGCACGTACACCCCGGTCGGGCTGTCGTTGCGCCACTGCAGGTCGATCGAGTCGTAGTAGACCGTGGCCTCGCGGCCGGCCGGGTAGCGGCTGATGTAGTAGCTGTGCGGCTTGTGGTAGACGTCCTCGAGGCCGGCGAAGAAGACCGCGTTGAACATCGTGGTGGCGAACTGGCTGATGCCGCCGCCGACCGCCTGGGTGAACTCGCCGTTGTTGATCACGCCCGCGGGCACGTAGCCCTGGGCCTCGCCGCGCGGGCCGGTGTAGCCGTTGAGGCTGAAGGTCTCACCCGGCAGCACGACCGCGCCGTCGACGAACTCGGCCACCACCCGGATGTTGGTGCCGCTGGCGGAGTTGGTGAAGTTCGTGGTGAAGGAGCTGATCGGCTCCACGATGCCCAGGGCGTTCGCCTCGTCGGTGGTGAACTCCGCCGGCACGGCCCCCAGGCTCGCGGTCACCGCCCGCGGCGCGGGCTCGGTGAGCACCGGGCGCAGCGAGGAGGCCAGCGCGGCCGGGTCGATGCCGGTGCCGTCGACCGACGGGACGACGGCGATCGTGTCGCCGGTGATCTGGAACCGGGCGTCCTGGGCGGGGGTGCCGAACTCGCCGAGCTGGTCGCCCAGCGCGGTCTGCAGGGCGGCGGGGTCCAGCGAGACGTCCAGCGCGCCGCCGTCCCCGGCCGCGAAGCGCAGCGCCGCCGCGATGCCCTCGGGGCTCAGCTCCGCCGAGGTGCCGTCGTCGCCGCTGACGGTGACCGGGGCGGCCACGGCCGGGGTGACGACCTCGTCGAGCGCCTGCTGCGCCGCGGAGTCCTCCACCTGGACGTCGACGGTCTCGACCGGCAGCTCGATGGGGGTCTGCGGGTCACCGCCGGAGGCCAGGGCCTCGGTGACGGCCTCGCCCGCGGCCTCGCGGTCCAGCAGCCGGCCGGTCACCGCCGGGACGACGGTGGCCGTGGTGCCCTCCAGCGCGATCGTGGCGTCGACCGGCGCCCGGTCGACGGTCTCGGCGAACGCGTCCACCTGGGCCGCCAGCGCGGTCTCCTCGCCGGTGATGACCGGGGTGACGTCGCGCTCGGAGAACACCGACACCAGCCGCGTCCAGGGGTTCAGCGGCTGACCGGAGGCAGCCCGCACCGTCGAGTCGACGTCGAGGGTGATGCCGGCGGTGGCGGGGGAGAGCACGCCCTGCACGTCGTCGGCCACCAGCACGTGGTCGGCGGTGACCCGCGGGGCCAGCTGCTCGGCCAGGGCCTGGGAGGCCGCGGCGGGGGACAGGCCGCCGATGTCGACGCCGGCGACGACGGTGTTGCGGGGGACGTCGTCGCCGGCGACCGCCAGGTCGACGGCGTACGCCACGCCCAGGGCCAGCAGGACGGCGGCGGGCACCAGCACGGCGGGCCGGCGCCAACGGGACCGGCCCGACCCGGCGGACCCGTCGGCGGGACCGACCAGCGGGTCGGGGGAGCCGTCCGGGTGGGCCGGCGGCGCCGCGACGGTGGTCGGTGCGGGGTCGTCGAACACGTCGCGGGGGACGACCGCCGCGGGCACCTCGGCCGTCTGCTCGACGTCGGCGACGTCGTCGTCCCCGCGGTCGTCGGCGCCCGTGCCATGCGCATCGTCGTCGTGGGGCTCGTCGTCGTCGGCGGGCTCGTCGGCCTGCTCCGCGGTTGCCCGCTGGTCCGGCTCCGCGGCCGGGTCGTCAGCGGCGGGCACCGCGCCGATCACCTGGGTGGAGTCGGGCTCCTCGGGGCGCGCGCCGGCGCGCAGCTCACCGGTCGGGGTCTGGTCGACCGGCAGGGGGTCGGGCGTGCCGGCGTCGGCGGCGCGCCGTCGGGGGTTCACCGGGAGCGGCTGGCCGGCCGGGGCGACGGGGGTCTGGTCGCCCCAGCCCGGGGCGACGGGGCGGGGGCGCTCGGCGGCGGGCGGCGCCGACGGGCGACCGGACCCCACCGTGCCGTCGGGCTGCAACCGCGCGGTGCGGTCGTCGCCGACCGGGGTCTCACCCTCGGGTCGAGGGTCAGAGTCGCGGCGGGGGGTCTCGTCGCTCATCGCTGGGTCACGCTCGCTGTCGGTCGGCCGGTCCAGGGGCTCCGGACGCGGCGACGCCGCCGGTACCGCGCCCCGTGGAGGGGTGGGCGCCGGCGGCGTCGTCGGGTGAGAGCTCCATCGCTGTGCGCGACGATAGCGCCTCGGTCAGGCGGTGACGGGCTGCTCGCTGTCCGCGTCGATGATCTCGATGGCGATGTCGCGCAGCTTGGCGTCGTACTCGCGGGCGTGGTGCCCGCAGAACACGAGGTCGCTGCCGCTCGCGAGCACGACCCGCACCTTGGCCAGTGCACCGCACCGGTCGCAGTGGAAGGGAACGACCAGGTCATCGGTGGAACGGTTCGTCAGGGTCTGGGGCATCTGGTCATCACTCGCTCTCTACCGCACGGACCCGCGTTCGCGGATCGGCCTCCTGCACAGCGCCAGGATGACCCCCGGTGTTCCCGATCCGGCCCTCCAGCCCTCCGACGCGCCGCACGCGGTGTGCCGGGTGGTGCAGGACCTGGGTTGTGGAACGGGTGAGCAGGGATCGCACTGGTCCATCGGTGTTGCGTGGTTCCGCTGCTCTCGTTGACGGCTCCACGATACGACTGATGCCCGGCGGGTGCCGCCGCCAACCCCGAGCTCCCCCACCGGAGTGGGAAACGTGATGCGGCCGTGACCGGGCGCACGGGCGACCTCAGTCCAGGTAGTCCCGCAGGACCTGGCTGCGGCTGGGGTGGCGCAGCTTGGACATCGTCTTGGACTCGATCTGGCGGATCCGCTCGCGGGTCACGCCGTAGACCTGGCCGATCTCGTCGAGCGTGCGCGGCTGGCCGTCGGTGAGGCCGAACCGCAGCCGGACGACGCCGGCCTCGCGCTCGGACAGCGTCTGCAGCACCGAGGTGAGCTGGTCCTGCATGAGCGTGAAGCTGACCGCGTCGACGGCGACGACGGCCTCGGAGTCCTCGATGAAGTCACCGAGCTGGCTGTCGCCCTCGTCGCCGATGGTCTGGTCGAGCGAGATCGGCTCCCGGGCGTACTGCTGGATCTCCAGCACCTTCTCGGGGGTGATGTCCATCTCCTTGGCCAGCTCCTCCGGGGTGGGCTCGCGCCCGAGGTCCTGGAGCAGCTCGCGCTGGATGCGGCCGAGCTTGTTGATGACCTCGACCATGTGCACCGGGATGCGGATGGTGCGGGCCTGGTCGGCCATGGCCCGCGTGATGGCCTGCCGGATCCACCAGGTGGCGTAGGTCGAGAACTTGTAGCCCTTGGTGTAGTCGAACTTCTCCACCGCGCGGATCAGGCCGAGGTTGCCCTCCTGGATCAGGTCCAGGAACGCCATGCCGCGGCCGGTGTAGCGCTTGGCGAGGGACACCACGAGCCGGAGGTTGGCCTCGAGCAGGTGGTTCTTGGCCCGCTCGCCGTCGCGCACGATCCAGTTCAGGTCCCGCCGCATCTGCGGGGTGAGCTTCGCGCCGGTCTCCTCGACCTGGCGCAGCCGCTCGGAGCCGTACAGGCCGGCCTCGATCCGCTTGGCGAGGTCGACCTCCTCCTCGGCGGTCAGCAGCGCGACCTTGCCGATCTGCTTGAGGTAGGCGCGGACGGAGTCGGCGGAGGCGGTGAGCTCGGCGTCCTTGCGCGCCTTGCGCAGCGCCTCGGACTCCTCCTCGTCCTCCCACTCGGACTCGGCGGCGGGGGCGCCGGCGTCGCCGTCGGCGTCGTCGTCCTCCGGGCCCTCGGCGAGGCCGTCCTTGCCGACGACGGCCGACTCGTCCAGCGCCAGGCCCTGCCCGCCGCCGACCACGGCGACGGTGCTGTCCTCGGTGGCGACGGCGGTGAGCACGGTGCCCTCGGGGGAGTCCTGACCGGGGGAGGGCGCGATGGTGGGCTTGGGGCTGCGGGGACGCTTCGCGGCGGCGGGGGCCGTGGCGCTGGCCTTGGCGGACTTGGCGGCGGGCACTCGAGTTCCTTCCCGTGCTGCGGCGCGTTCCCCGGGGCCGTCAGGCTGGCCGGCGACGCTCCGGGACGCCGACAGTGTAGCGACGGTCACGTCCGCGGCAGCGGGATCCGGCACGCGGCCGGTCCGGAAGGATTGTGCGCGATCGGCTACTGGCCGATGCGCTGCTCCGCGGCCAGTGCGGCGCCCACGATCCCGGCGTCGTTGAGCAGTTCCGCGGGCACCACGCGGGTGCGGGTGGACAACAGCGGCACCCACTTGTGCGCCTTCTTGCTGACCCCGCCGCCGACCACGATGAGGTCGGGCCACAGCCCGCGCTCCAGGGTGTCCAGGTACCGGTCCACCCGGGCGGCCCAGTCGGGGTAGGAGAGGTCCTCGCGCTCGCGGGCGGCGGCGGAGGCTGCCTTCTCGCCGTCCTTGCCGTCGACCTCGATGTGCCCGAACTCGGTGTTGGGCACCAGGCGGCCGTCGATGAACAGCGCGCTGCCGATGCCGGTGCCGAAGGTCAGCATGAGCACCAGGCCGCGCTGGCCCTTGCCCGCGCCGTAGGCCATCTCCGCCAGGCCCGCCGCGTCGGCGTCGTTCAGGGTCTGCACGGTGCCCGGGATGCGGGTCTCCACGGCCGCGGCCATGTTCGTGCCGATCCAGGACGGGTCCATGTTGGCGGCGGTGTAGGCGACGCCGCTCTTCATGACCCCGGGGTAGGTGACGCCCACCCGGCCCTCGTACCCGAACTGGCCCACGACGTCGGCGATGACGTCGCACACCGCGTCCGGGAGGGCGGGCTGCGGGGTGGGGATGCGGACCCGTTCCCCGATGAGCTCACCCCGGTCCAGGTCCACCAGGCATCCCTTGATGCCGCTGCCGCCGACGTCGACTCCGAAGCCCTGCACGCGGACAGGCTAGTGATCCGGGTCGCGCACGGTTGCACCAGCCGCGCGCGACCTCACCCGGCAGGATCAGCCTGTGACCTCCGACGTGCGTCCCGACCCCGCCGAGCTGCTCGACCTGGCGCTGGCCACCGCCCGGGAGGCGGCCGCGCTCGTCGCCGACGGCCGGGCCCGCGCCGCCGACGACGTGCAGAGCAAGACGACCACCGTCGACGTCGTCACGGCGGTGGACAAGGCCAGCGAGCAGCTGGTGGTCGACCGGTTGCTGTCGGCCCGCCCCGACGACGGGGTGCTGGGTGAGGAGGGTGCCTCCCGGCCGGGCACCAGCGGGGTGCGCTGGGTGGTCGACCCGATCGACGGCACGGTCAACTTCCTCTACGGGCTGGGGTCCTACGCCGTCTGCATCGCCGCCGAGGTGGACGGCGTGCCGACGGTGGGCGTGGTCGCCGACGTCCCGACCGGTGAGGTGTACGCCGCGGTGCTCGGCGGCGGCGCCTGGGTGGAGTCCGGCGGCGGGCGCACCCCGCTGCGCTGCTCGGCGCCGGCCAGCCTGGAGGTCACGCTGGTGGGCACCGGGTTCGCCTACGACCGCGGGATCCGCACGTGGCAGGGCGAGGTGCTGGCCCGGCTGCTGCCCGAGGTGCGCGACGTCCGGCGGTGGGGGTCGGCGGCGGTGGAGATCTGCCTGGCGGCCGCGGGCCGGATCGACGCGTTCTACCAGCTGGACCTCAAGCCCTGGGACTTCACCGCGGCCTGCCTGGTCGCCGCCGAGGCGGGCCTCGAGGTGCAGGTGACGACCGGCCAGCGGATGGCCGACCCGCTCGTCACCGCCGCCCCCGCGGGCATCGCCGAGGACTTCCGGGCCCTGGTCGCCCGGGCGCACACCCCCTAGCAGGCGGCGGCGGAGGCGCTCGCGGCCGGCGTGAGGGCGGCGGCGACCGCCTCGGGGGTGGCCAGCTCGGTGAACTCCGGGCCGATGACCAGGTCGACGGTCGCGTCCGCCCGGGTGTCCTGGTAACTCCCGGCGCCGGGCAGGAACAGCGCGACGTAGCGGGCCGTCTCGGCGCCGCGGGGGCCGAAGCGGACCTCGCCCGCGCCGGTCACCTCGCCGCGGCGGGGGGAGGAGTCGTTGGCGGCCTCGGTCACCACGAACCCGCGCGACTGCATGGTCGCCGCGACCGTGCCGGCCAGGCCGGCGGTGTCGGTGGCGTTGAGCACCCGGATCTGCACGGTGGTCGGGTCCAGCGAGGGCGCGGCGGCCTCGGCGCTGGAGCAGGCCGCGGCGTCGGCGCGGGCGCCGGCAGCCTCGGTGCGGAACACGTTCCACCACACGAAGACGGCGGCCAGCGCGAGCACCAGCAGGAACATGACCGGGACCAGGGGACGGCGGTCGCGGCGGGCGCGGGCCGGGCGCCGCTCGCTGGTCTGGGTCAACTGCGCTCCACTCGGGGGAGGACGGGGATCGGCGAGATCGTAGTGCGGTGGGGCCGGGTCAGACCGCACCGTCGGTCAGCGCGGCGCGCCCCAGGGCGACGCAGGGGTCGATCTTCTCCGCGTAGCCGGTGGTGTCCTTGCCCGCCATCGCCCCCGCGGCCGACCGGGCGACGATGCCGGCGAGGATCGCGGCGAACTTGAAGTAGGCGAAGCCGACGTACCAGGACAGGTCGCCCAGGTCGGTGCCGGTCCGGGCGGCGTACCGCTCGGCGACCTGGGCCCGGGTGGGGAACCCGGGCAGGGTCGTGACCGCCGAGAGGGCGACCCCGCGCTCCTCGCCCGCCTCGGGCCAGTAGACGAAGAGCATGCCGAGGTCGGTGAGCGGGTCGCCGAGGGTGGACATCTCCCAGTCCAGGACCGCGCGCACCCGGCCGGGCACGTCGGGGTCGAGCAGGCAGTTGTCCATCCGGTAGTCCCCGTGCACGATCCCGCTGCGCCGGGTGACCGGCACGGTGGCGGCCAGCTGCGCGGCCAGGGCGTCCAGCTCGGGCCGGTCGGTGTCGCGGGTGGCCTCCCACTGAGTGGTCCAGCGCCGCACCTGCCGGGCGAGGAAGCCCTCGGGCCGCCCGAAGTCGGCCAGGCCCACCGCGGCGGGGTCGACGGAGTGCAGGTCGGCCAGCACGTCGACCAGGCCGTCGCCCATGGCGCGGCGGTCGGCCTCGGTGTCGGCGTAGCCGGGCGGGAGCTCGTCGACGACGTGCAGGCCCTCGACCCGCTCCATCACGTAGAACGGCGCCCCCAGCACGGCGGGGTCGGTGCACAGGTGCAGCGTGCGCGGCACCGGCACGGGGGTCCCGGCCAGTGCACTGATCACCTTGTGCTCGCGGGCCATGTCGTGCGCGGTGGCCAGCACGGCACCGGTCGGCGGGCGGCGCAGGACCACCGCGTCGGACGACGGCCCCTCGGCCGGGGTGACGACGTAGGTGAGGTTGGACATGCCGGCGGCGATCAGCGACACGTCGACCTGCTGCCAGCGCGGGTCGTCCAGGACGGTCGCGAGGTAGGGGCCGACGACCCCCGGGTCGGCACCCACGGTGGCGGTCATCGGCGCAGGGTAGCCTCTGGCGCTCCCGACCCGGACGACCCCGTTCCACGGCCGTGCGACGACGCCCACCGCACCCGGTGTGTGACGCCCGCCGACCCGGGCACAAACGCGGCACCCGCCACGTTGGGTGGCCTGCCGGAGTCCGGCAGCACCGCGAGCGGGGGCCCCGAGGGCCCGCCCGAGACCGCGGCGGCCGGACGGCGGCGGAGGACAACGGGCCAGCGGGCCCGCACCACGAAGAGAAGAAGAGGGGCACACCATGGCCACCGACTACGACGCCCCACGACGCAACGAGGCCGACGAGCTCGGCGAGGACTCGCTGGAGGAGCTCAAGGCCCGCCGGGCCGAGGCCCAGTCCTCCTCGGTCGACGTCGACGAGACCGACTTCAACGAGGCGCTGGAGCTGCCCGGCGCCGACCTGTCCAACGAGGAGCTCACCGTCCGGGTGCTGCCGAAGCAGGAGGACGAGTTCACCTGCTCCAGCTGCTTCCTGGTCCACCACCGCAGCCGGCTGGCCTCCACCAAGGGTGACCGGCTGATCTGCCGCGACTGCGCCTGATCGGCCGAGCTGGACACCGGGGGGACACCGTGCAGGAGGAACCGCGCACCGCACCGGCCAGGGACGTCCCGCGTCCCCGGCCGGTCGACACCGGCGTCGAGGACACCGGCAGCCCGCTGACGCGGGCGGCCCGGTCCGTCGCCGACGCGGTGGGCGGCCTCCTCGGTGAGCGCCCCGGGGAGGACGCACCCGCGGGCAAGGGCGGCCGGGCGGGGGCCGTGCTGCGCGACGTCGTCGGTGCCGTGGCCACGGCGGCCCGCGCCGGGCGCGGCGACGACGACGGGCCGGTGGACGGCGGCACCGCCCGCGCGGGCGACGAGGACCGCGGTGGCGGGTGGCGGCCGGGCACCGTGCTGTCGGACCTGCTGCACGCCGCGGCGCCCCGGCTGCCGATCCGCGACGCCGAGCGGCTGCGCGCCGCCTACCCCGGCATGGACCGCGACGCCGTCGCCGACGCCCTGGTCACCCGGTACGGCCGGGTGACCGCCGGGATCGGCGCGGCCACCGGCGGGCTCACCGCGGCGCAGTGGTTCGCGCCGCCGTCGATGGTGGCCCTGCCGCTGGAGCTGGGGGCGGAGACCGTCCTGGTGGCCGCGGTCGAGGTGGTCCTGATCGGCGAGCTGCACGAGCTGCACGGCCGGCCCGCACCGGGCGACGCGCGGGAGCGGGCCGCGGCCTACCTGACCAGCTGGACCCACCAGCGGGCCGTCGACACCGGCTCCGGTGGCGGCGGCGGGCTGCTGGCCACCCTCGGCAGCGCCGGGGTGAACGCGCTGCGCCGGCGGGTCACCCGCCGGCTGGCCCGCAACGTCTCCTCGGCCGCGCCGTTGCTGCTCGGCGCGGGCCTGGCCGCCCGCAGCAACCGCAAGGCCACGACGCAGCTCGCGGAGGCGGTCCTCGCCGACCTGCGCGCACCCGGACGGCACTAGCCTCGGCCCGTGCCGTCCCCGCCCGCGTCCTCCCCGGCGCCGCTGCCGGTCCCGGTCGTCCTCGCCGAGGGCGCCGTCGCACCGGTCTACGCGCGTCCCGGTGACGCCGGCGCCGACCTGGCGCTGACCGAGGACCTGGAGCTGGCGCCGCACCAGCGCGCGCTGGTCGGCACCGGGGTGGCGGTGGCCATCCCCGAGGGGTACGCCGGGTTCGTGCACCCCCGCTCCGGCCTGGCCCACCGCGTGGGCCTGGGCATGGTCAACGCACCCGGCACCATCGACGCGGGCTACCGCGGCGAGATCAAGGTGAACCTGGTCAACCACGACCCCGAGCGCACCATCCGGCTGCGCCGGGGCGACCGCATCGCCCAACTGGTGGTGCAGCCGGTCGTGCAGGCGGACTTCCGCCCGGTCGCGGAGCTGCCGGGCAGCGCCCGCGGCGCCGGCGGGCACGGCTCCACCGGCGGGTTCACCGCACCCACAGCGACACCGACGCAGACAGAGGGGCAGGCCTGACATGCCGTTCGGACGACGGCGCAACCGGATCGAGCGCAGCGTGCGGGAGCGGGGCGTCCCGCCCGAGCCGCAGGTCCGCGAGCGGCCGCAGGAGGAGACCACCGGCCCCTACGACGAGGCCGACGCCCCCGAGGACGGCGTGCAGCGCATCGACCTCGGCTCGCTGCGGCTGCCCGCCGTCCCCGGCATGGAGCTGCGGGTCGACGTCAACCAGGCGCAGAAGGTCATCGGGGCCAGCCTGCGGTCGGGCGACTCGCTGCTGCAGGTGTCGGCGTTCGCCGCGCCCCGGGCCGGCGGGATCTGGGAGGGCGTGCGCGCCGACCTGGTCACCAGCGCGAAGGGCCAGGGCGGGTCGCTGAGCGAGCGGGAGGGCCCCTTCGGCCCGGAGCTGGCCGGCACCGTGACCGCCAGCCCGCCGCCGCAGCCGGGCCAGGCCGCCCCTGCGGCACCCGTGCGCCGGGCCGCCCGGTTCATCGGCGTGGACGGTCCGCGCTGGTTCCTGCGCGGGATGATCTCCGGCCCCGCGGCGGAGACGCCCGAGGCCGGTGCCGCGCTCGAGGACGCGTTCCGCTCGATCGTCGTCGTCCGGGGCACCGAGCCGATGCCGGTGCGCGAGCAGCTGCCGATGACCCTGCCCGCGCAGGCCGCCCAGCAGGTGGCCGCCCAGCAGGCGGCCCAGAAGGGTGGGGCGCAGCAGGGTGTGGTGCAGCCGTCGGCACCGGGGGGCGGTACCGGTCCTACCCTGGACGCGTGACCGAGACCCGTCCGAAGGGCTGGCTGGCCCAGAAGCTGGCCAAGCTGACCGCCGACGACCAGACCATCGACGCGCAGGAGCTGCAGTCCGACGTCGTCAGCTCCGGCTGCGAGCCGGTCAGCGCGTGCCAGAAGGGCAAGGTCGTGGCGGTGACCGGCCGGCTGAAGTCGGTGGTCTACACCCCGCGCGAGACCGTGCCCACGCTGGAGGCCGAGCTGTTCGACGGCTCGGGCTCGGTGACGCTGGTCTGGCTGGGCCGCCGCCGCATCCCCGGCATCGAGCCCGGTCGCACGCTCACCGCGCGGGGCCGGTTCGCCTCCTTCGAGGGCCGCAAGGTCATCTACAACCCCTGGTACGAGCTGAGCGCCGGGTGAGCCGCCGGTGAGCCCTGCGCAGGGGCGCAGGCCGGTCGCGTTCGACCGGCAGCTGGTGCTGGACTCCCTCGGGGGCTGGCGCGGCATGGTCGACGTCTCGCTGCCCACCGTGGCCTTCGTCGTCGCCAACGGCCTGGGCGGGCTGACGGTCGGCATCTGGGCCGCCCTCGGCGCCGCCGTCCTGGTGTTCGGGCTGCGGATGCTGCGCAAGGAGAGCGTGCAGCAGGCCATCAGCGGCCTGATCGGCGTCGCGATCGCCGTGGCCATCGCCCGGGCGTCGGGGGAGGCCCGGGACTTCTTCGTGGTGGGCCTCATCCGCAACGCCGGGCTCGGCGTCGTCCTGCTCGGCTCGGTGCTGGTGCGCTGGCCGCTGGTCGGGGTGGCCGCGGAGTTCCTCGCCCCCAGCCACCTGGGGTCGATGGCCGACCACAGCGTCGGGGGCAAGCTCGCCGGCCGGCTGCGGGCCCGCGGCGCGGCCGTGGTCGAGGCCGCCGAGGAGGCCGCCGAGGCCGACACCCAGGACGAGGCCCAGGACCGGTCGGACGACGAGCGGCAGCCCGACGCCGCGCCCGAGCGGCACTGGCGCGACGACCGGCGGATGCTGCGGGCCTACACCTGGCTGACCGTGCTGTGGGCCGGCACGTTCCTGGTCCGGTTCGCCGTGCAGGCGGTGCTGTACTGGCAGGACCAGGTCGCGCTGCTGGGCACCGCGTCGCTGGTGCTGGGGCTGCCGGTCACCGGCGCCGCGCTGGTGGTGACGCTGTGGGTGGTGGCCCGCCTGCACCGTCACCGCACCGCCGACAACTAGCCGACGGGTCGGCCCGAGAGCACCTCCTGCAGCTCCTCCTCGACGTCGCCGTGCATGACGAACAGCAGCTCGTCGCCGGCCTCCAGGGGCTCGTCGGGGGAGGGCGTGATGACCCGCTCGCCGCGCAGGATGGCGGTCAGCACCGTCTCGCGGGGCAGCGGCACCTCGCGCAGCGCCCGGCCCACCCAGGGGGTGTCCTCGGCCAGGGTGATCTCGGTGAGGTTGGCCGCGCCCTTGCGGAAGCTCATCAGCCGGACGACGTCGCCCACGGTCACCGCCTCCTCGACCAGCGCGGCCAGCACCCGCGGGGTGGAGACGGCGACGTCGACGCCCCAGGCCTCGGTGTAGAGCCACTCGTTGCGCGGGTCCTTGACCCGGGCGACGACGCGGTTGACCGCGAACTCGGTCTTGGCCAGCAGCGAGACCACCAGGTTGGCCTTGTCGTCGCCGGTGGCGGCGATGACCACGTCGCAGGTGGCCAGCTGGGCCTCCTCCAGCGCGGTCACCTCGCAGGCGTCGGCCTGCACCCACTCGGCCCCGGGCACGGCCTTGGCCCGCACCTTGGACCCGTTCTTCTCGATGAGCATGACCGCGTGGCCGTTGCCCAGCAGCTCCCCGGCGATCGACCGCCCGACGGCGCCGGCCCCCACGATGGCGACCCGCATCAGTGGTGCCCTCCCTCGGGTGCGTTCTCGACCACGTCGTGCACGGCGGTGGCGATCTCGTCGGTGGCGGCGACGACCAGGTGGTCGCCGGACTGCAGCACGGTGCTCGACGTCGGCAGCTGCGCCTCGCCGAAGCGGACCAGCCACGCCGCCCGGGCGCCGGAGGCGCGCTCGAGCTCCTTCAGCGGGCGGCCCACCCAGCCGTCGGTGACGGTGACCCGCATGAGCAGCACCGTGCCGGTGGGCTCGCGCCAGATCTCGGTGACCTTGACGCTGAGCAGCTCGCGCATCAGCCGGTTCACCGTCCAGGGCACGGTCGCCACGCTGGGGATGCCCATGCGCTCGTAGACCTCGGCCCGCTTGGAGTCGTAGATGCGCGCCACGACGTGCTCGACGCCGAAGGTCTCCCGGGCCACCCGGGCGCTGATGATGTTGGAGTTGTCGCCGCTGCTCACCGCGGCGAAGGCCCCGGCGGAGTCGATGCCGGCGTCCAGCAGGGTCTGCCGGTCGAAGCCCAGCCCGGTGACCTGCCGGCCGTTGAACTCCGGGCCCAGCCGGCGGAAGGCCTCGGCGTTCTGGTCGATGACCGCGACGCTGTGCCCGATCTTCTCCAGCTTCCGCGCGATCGCCGACCCGACCCGGCCGCAGCCCATCACGACCACGTGCACGTGCGCTCCTGCGGGGTTCCGCCGCCCGGCGCCGGCCGCCGTGGCGTACAGGGCGCGAAGCTACACGTGTGCCGGGCCCCACCGGCGCGGACGCGGTGCAGGCCTCCCTCGTCCGTACCATCGCCGCGTGCCTTCGCTGTCCGACCTCGGGCAACTCCCCAAGCGCCTCGTGCTCGGCCGCCCGGTCCGCAGCGACAAGGCGGGGGAGTCCCTGCTGCCCAAGCGGTTGGCGCTGCCGATCTTCGCCAGCGACCCGCTCTCCTCCGTGGCCTACGCCACCCAGGAGATCCTCATCGTGCTCACCCTGGCGGGGACGGCGTTCCTGTTCCTGGCGCCCTGGCTGGCGGTGGCCGTCGTCCTGCTGCTGGTCGTGGTCGTGCTGTCCTACCGGCAGGTCGTGCACGCCTACCCCTCGGGGGGTGGCGACTACGAGGTGGCCGCGAAGAACCACGGCCGGTTCGCCTCGCTGGTGGTGGCCAGCGCACTGCTCACCGACTACGTGATGACCGTCGCCGTCTCGGTCGCGTCGGGCACCGACAACATCATCTCGGCGTTCCCGCAGCTGGCCGAGCACCGGGTGCTCATCGCCGTCGGGCTGGTCGCCTTCCTCGCCGCGGCCAACCTGCGCGGGCTGCGGGAGTCGGGCAAGGGCTTCGCCGTCCCGACCTACCTGTTCGTCGCCGGCATCCTGGTCATGGTGGTCACCGGGTTCCTCCGGTACTTCGTCACCGACGCGTCGCTGGTCGCCGAGAGCGCCGGCTACACGATCACCCCCGAGCCGGGTTACGACCAGCTCGCCGGGGTGGCCCTGCTGTTCTTCGTGCTGCGGGCCTTCGCGTCGGGCTGCACCGCGCTGACCGGCGTCGAGGCGATCGCCAACGGGGTGCCGGCGTTCCGGCCGCCGAAGTCCAGGAACGCGGCCACCACGCTGGCCCTCATGGGCGGGATCGCGGCGGCCATGTTCGCCGGCGTCACCGCCCTGGCGCTGTTCGCCGGCGTGAAGTACGCGGAGTTCCCGTGCGACCTGGAGGGCTTCACGAACTGCGAGACCGAGCCGCAGCGGACGGTCATCGCGCAGGTGGCCAGCGCGGTGTTCGGCGGCAGCGACTCGATCGGCTTCTTCTACATCCAGGCCACCACCGCGCTGGTGCTCATCCTGGCGGCCAACACCGCGTTCAACGGCTTCCCGCTGCTGGGCTCGGTGCTCGCGCAGGACCGCTACATGCCCAAGCAGCTGCACACCCGCGGGGACAAGCTGGTCTACAGCAACGGCATCCTGCTGCTGGCCGGTTTCGCGGTGGTCATGCTGGTGGCCTTCGAGGCCGACTCCACCCGGCTGATCCAGCTCTACATCGTCGGGGTGTTCACCAGCTTCACCATCGGCCAGTGGGGCATGGTGCGGCACTGGAACCGGGAGATGAAGCTCGTCGAGGGTGCCGAGCGGGCCCGGATGCGCCGGTCGCAGGTCATCAACGCCCTCGGCGGCTCGATCACCACGATCGTGCTGGTGATCATCATCCTGACCAAGTTCACCCGCGGCGCGTGGATCGTGCTGGTCGCGATGCCGTTCATCTACCTGCTGATGCGGCAGATCAACCGGCACTACACCCACGTCGCCGACCAGCTGGTGCCCAGCGGGGACTCCCGCACCCTGCCCTCCAAGGTGCACGCGGTCGTGCTGGTCAACAAGGTGCACAAGCCGACGCTGCGGGCGCTGGCCTTCGCCCGGGCGACCCGGCCCGACCAGCTGACCGCGCTGAACGTCAACGTCGACGAGGCCGACACCCGCGCGCTGCAGGCCGACTGGGAGCGCTACGACATACCGGTGCCGCTCACCGTGCTGGAGTCGCCCTACCGCGAGATCACCCGGCCGGTGGTCGACTTCGTCAAGGACATCCGTCGGGACAGCCCGCGCGAGCTGGTGGTGGTGTTCGTGCCGCAGTACGTGGTGGGGCACTGGTGGGAGAACGTGCTGCACAACCAGAGCGCGCTGCGGCTGCGCACCCGGCTGCAGTTCCAGCCCGGCGTCATGATCACCACCGTGCCGTGGCAGCTGGAGGGCTCCCGCGACCGCGAGGAGGTGCTGCTGCGCCAGCCCGAGGGCCCCGCGCCGGGCGACCTGCGGCGCGGCTTCGCCCAGGACCCGGCCGACACGTGAGCACCGACCGGGACTCCTGGGTCGGGCAGCGCTTCGAGGTGACCGTCGGCCCGGTCGCGCACGGCGGGCACTGCGTGGCCCGGCACGAGGGCCGGGTGGTCTTCGTCCGGCACGCGCTGCCCGGCGAGCGGGTGGTGGTCGCCGTCACCGAGGACCGGCACCCCGGCTACTGCCGGGCCGACGCCGTGGAGGTGCTCGACGCCAGCCCCGACCGGGTCGAGCGGCCGTGCAAGGCGTCGGGGCCGGGCCGTTGCGGGGGTTGCGACTGGCAGCACGTCGACCCCGCCGCCCAGCGCCGGCTCAAGGCCGACGTGGTCACCGAGCAGTTCGGCCGGCTGGCGGGGATGGACGTCGCCCTCGACGTCGAGGAGCTGCCCGGCGGTCCGCTGCGCTGGCGCTCCCGGGCCCGGTTCGCCGTCGACCGCGCGGGCCGCCCGGGGCTGCGCCCGCACCGGTCGAGGGACGTCGTCGTCCTCGAGGACTGCCCGATCACCGTGGAGCCCGCGGTGGCCGCCGTGCTGGGCCGCCGGTGGGACGGCGCCGGGGCGGTCGACGTCGCGGTGGACTCCGTCGGCGGGGTGACCACCACCGTGCTGGACCGCCGCGGCCACGCCCGGTCGACCAAGGTCGCGCGGCCCACCGGCGCCGAGGTCACCGGGGCGCGCGCCGAGCGCCGCGCCTGGCACCGGGACTGGCAGGTCGAGGGCACCGGCTTCTGGCAGGTGCACCCGGCCGCGGCCGACGCGCTGGTCGGGGCGGTCGCCGGCTTCGTCGGCGTCCGGCCCGGCGAGCGGGTGCTGGACCTCTACGCCGGCGCCGGCCTGTTCGGCGGCTCGCTGGCCGCCGGGGTGGGCGCCGGGGGACAGGTGGTCTGCGTGGAGTCCGACGCCGGGGCCTGCGCCGCCGCCGCGGACAACCTGGCCGACCTGCCCCAGGCCGAGGTGTGGCAGGGCGACGTGGACGCCGAGGGCCTGGCCGGGCTGCTCGCCGAGCTGGACGGCCCGCCGGACGTCGTCGTCCTGGACCCGCCCCGGTCGGGTGCCGGCCGCGAGGTCAGCGAGGTGCTGGCCGGCTCGGGGGCGCGGGCGGTGGCCTACGTGGCCTGCGACCCGGCGTCCCTGGCCCGCGACGTCGCGGTCTTCGCCGGCGCCGGCTGGCGGCTGGCCGGGCTGCGCGCCTTCGACGCCTTCCCGATGACCGCGCACGTGGAGTGCGTCGCGCTGCTGCTGCCCGGCGCTCAGCCCGTGGCCAGCGCCGAGAGGTCGTAGAGCTTCGTCGTCCCGGCCGGGACCTGCCGGCCGTGCCCCTCCACCCAGGCCAGGATGCGCGCGGCGTCGGGCCCGCCGCCGGTGCCGCCGACGTAGTAGTGGATCTCGTGGGCGGCGACGTCGGCCTCGAACTGGTCCAGGGTCAGGTCGGGGTCCTGCCCGGAGAACCCGCCGATGTCCATCACCGGTGCGCCGACGGCCAGCTGGATGGACGCACCGTGGTGGCCGGTGGTGGCGGCCACCCAGGTCCAACCCGCGGCGCCGGTCTGCAGCAGCTGCAGCGCGCGGGGGTCGATGCCGGCCCCGTCGTGCGGCCCACCGCGCCAACCGGCCGCGGTCAGCGGGGGCGGGGTGGCGTAGACGTTGCTGCTCTGGTTCACCGCCGCGGCGGTGCTCACCGACCAGCCCAGCGGCGCGGACACCAGCGCCAGCACCGCAGCGGCGAGGAAGACCCGCGGGCGGCCGAGCAGCAGGGCGACGAGCCCGGCCAGCACGACGACGCCGACGACGCCGGCCAGCACGCCCGCCGCCTCCGGGTGGTGCCAGTGGTAGCCCGCGTCCAGCACGACCCAGCCGGCGCCGACGAACACCCCGACCGCCAGCACCGCCCGCCCGGCCCGGCCGGCGCGCCACAGCAGCGTGCCGCCGAGGGCGACCAGCGCGGCCACCGCGGGGGCCAGCTGCACGGCGTAGTAGCTGTGCTCGATGCCCTTCATGGTGCTCAGCACGCCGGCGGTGACCACCAGCCAGCCGCCCCAGAGCACCAGGGCGGCCCGGGCCCGGTCGGTGCGGGCCGCCCGGGCGGTGAGCACCAGGCCGGCCACGAGCGCGAGCACGGCCAGCGGCAGCAGCCAGCCGGCCTCGTCGCCGCCGGAGCCCAGCAGCCGCCAGACCGAGGAGGAGGTGCGGTGCAGGCCACCGCCGCCGGCCATCTCGTCGCCGTTGAGCCGCCCCAGCCCGTTGTAGCCGAACGCCAGGCTCAGCGGGTCGTCGTCCTTGGTGCCGCCGATCCACGGCCGGTCGGCGCGGGGCACCAGCCGCACGGCCAGCACCCACCAGCCCGAGGCCACCACCAGCGCCACGCCGGCGGCGAGCAGCTGGAGCAGCCGGCGCCCGAGCCGGGGCGGGCCGGCCACCAGGTAGGCCGCGGCCAGGCCGGGCAGCACCAGGAAGGCCTGCAGCGACTTGGTGAGGAACGCCGTGCCGACGAACGCCCCGGCCAGCAGCAACCATCGGGTGCGGCCGTCCTCGACCGCCCGGCCGACCGCCCAGGCGGCCAGCACGCACAGCAGGGTGAGCAGCGCGTCGGGGTTGTCGTAGCGGAACATCAGCGTGACCACCGGGGTGACCGCCAGCAGCAGGCCGGCCAGCACCCCTGCCCACGGGCCGAGCACCCGCCGCACGGTCGCGGCGAGGACGGCGACGGCGAGCACGCCCATGAGCGCCTGCGGCACCAGCAGCGACCAGCTGGACAACCCGAACAGCCGCACCGACAGGCCCATCACCCACAGCGCGGCCGGCGGCTTGTCCACCGTGATCGACCCCGGGGCGTCCGAGGCGCCGAAGAACCAGGCCGACCAGCTCTGCGACCCGGCCTGCGCGGCGCCGGCGTAGAAGGCGTTGCCCCAGCCCGAGCGGGACAGCCCGACGGTGTCGAGGGCCGCGGTGCCGGCGAGGAGCACGCCCAGCGCCACCCGGGAGGCCGGGGGCCGGCGGCGCCGCGGGCGCGCGGGGGCCGGACCGTCGGCGGGCGCGGGGGCGTCGAGCACGGTGGTCACGGCTGAGGACTGTGTGCCCGGTTGCTGACAGCTCCCTCCCGGCCGGCTGTGGACCAGCCGCAGATCCTCTGTCCGCCGGATGTGCAGCGGGCTCACAGCTCGGCGGTGGTGACCTCCCAGCCCACGCCACGACGGTGCTGGGTGTCGAACGAGGAGGACACCGTGCTCAGCCACCTGTGGCGTTGGTTCATCGGCCTGCACCTGGTCACCGGTCCGCTCTACCAGATCCTGGTGGGCGCGCTGTTCGTCGGCCTCGCCGTGCTCCTCGTGACGCACCGGCACCGCCGCTGGTTCACCCGCCGCGTCCCGGTCGCCCTCGTCGCGGCCGCCGTGCTGCTCGGCGTCGCGCAGCTCGTCCTGGCCATCACCAAGCCCTTCCCGGACGGCCTGCCCTGGCTGGTGCCGCTGTGGATCGGGTTGGGTCTGCTCGGCATCACCCTGGCGGTGGCCGGCTGGGCCGGGCAGCGGTGGTGGCGCCGGGCGGTCACGGTGCTGGCCCTGGCCGGCGTCCTGCTGGGTGCGGCCAACGCGGTCAACGCCGTCTACCAGCCCTTCCCGACCGTCGCCGCGGCCCTGCAGCTGCCGCCCTACGACCAGGCGGACGCGCAGGACGTGCTCACCACGGCCGCCGTCTCGCAGACCAGCCTGGCCGACTGGACCCCGCCGGCCGGGATGCCCTCCACCGGGGCGCTGGCGCAGGTCACCATCCCGGCGACCGCCTCGGGCTTCCCGGCCCGCCCGGCCTGGGTCTACCTGCCCCCCGCCTACCTGAGCTCGGACCGCCCCGACCTGCCGGTGTGGATCCTGCTGGGCGGTCAGCCGGGCAGCCCGCGTGACTGGATCGACGGCGGGCAGCTGGCGCAGCGGCTGGACGACTGGGCCGACGCCCACCACGGCCTCGCGCCGGTGGTCGTGATGCCCGACGACCTGGGCGGCGAGGGCAGCAACCCGCTGTGCATGGACTCCGCACTGGGCAAGGCCGACACCTACCTCTCGGTCGACGTCCCGGACTGGATCGGCAAGAACCTGCAGGTCGACACCGACCACAGCCACTGGGCGGTCGGCGGGTTCTCCTACGGCGGCACGTGCGCCCTGCAGCTGGCCACCAACCACCCCGACCTGTTCCCGACCTTCTTCGACGCCTCCGGCCAGCGGGCGCCCACCCTGGGCAGCGCGAGCAGCACGCTGGCGGCCACGTTCAACGGGCAGGAGGCCCCCTTCGACGCCGTCGACCCCCTGCACCTGCTCGCCGCGCACCGCTACCCGCAGCTGTCGGGCTACCTCGTGGTCGGCAAGGACGACGACCACTACCGCCCGCAGCAGGAGGAGGTGGTGGCGGCGCTGAAGGGGGCCGGGGTGTCGGTGACCTCGACCGAGCTGCCGGGCGCCCACTCCTGGGACGTGTGGGGCCCCGGCCTCGAGGGCGCGCTGCCCTGGCTGGCCCAGCACACCGGGCTGCCGGCATGAGCGCCGTCGACGTCGCGACCACCGCCCGCCGCGGACGGGACCTGCTGCGGCGCGTCCCGGTCACCGCCGGGCTGGTGGTGGCCCTCGTGGTGGGTGCGCCGCTGGGCACGGAGGCGGCCCTGGGCACCGGGCCCGGGCCGCTGGGCCAGGGGCGGTGGTGGACCCTGCTGACCGCCGGCCTCACCGTGGCCACCCCGGCCGGCACGGTCGTCACGCTGCTGCTGGTGGCCGGCCTGCTGGGCGTGGTCGAGCACCGGGTCGGCAGCCGCCGGACCCTGGCCGCCCTGGTCGGCGGGCAGGTCGCCGCCGGGCTGGTGGGCACCGCGGCGTCGGCGCTGCTGGCCGCCACCGGCGACCGCTGGGGCCAGCTGCTGGCCGGCGCGCTGGTCGTCGGCCCGCTGCCGGGCGTGCTGGCCGCGGTCGCCGCCGCCTCGGCGACCGCGACCCCGCTGGCCCGCCGCCGGGTGCGGGTGGTGCTGGGCACCGGGCTGGGGATGCTGGTGCTCTACGGCGGCACCGGCGGCGACGTGCACCGGCTGGCCGGCTGGCTGGTCGGCCTCGTCGCCGGCGAGGTGGCCCTGCGGCGGCGCGGCCGGCGCCGCGAGCACGCCCCGGTCAGCCGCCGGGAGTCCCGGGCGCTGGTCGCGCTGGTGGTCGCGGCCGCCGCGGTGGGCCCCCTCCTGGCCGCGCTGGCGCGCACCTCCGCCGGCCCGTGGTCGGTGCTGTCCCACCTGTTCGTCGCGGGCTCGCCCGACAGCGGGCTGGTCCGGCAGGTCTGCAGCACGACCGGCGAGGCCGCCGACTGCCGGGTGCTGACCGGCCGCGAGCACCTGGTCGGGCTGGGCCCCACCCTGCTGTCGGCGCTGCCGGTGCTGCTGCAGCTGGTGCTGGCCGAGGGCCTGCGCCGTGGCCGCCGGGCCGCCTGGGCCGGTGCGGTGCTGTTCACCGCGGCGCTGTCGGCGGTCGGCGGCGCCGTCGTCGTCGCCGTCCTGACCCGGCCCGCGGACGCGCTCACGGTGCTGGGCACGCCGCGCGCCGGGCTGCCGGTCGTCGCGGTGTGGGCACCGCTGGTGGCGCCGTTGGCCCTGCTGGTGCTGCTGCTGGTCACCCGTGGCCGCTTCGCCGTGCCGGCCGCCCCGGGCACCGCGCGCCGCTGGGCGGCCCTGGCCGGCGGCGGGCTCGCCGCGGTGGTCGTGGTCTACCTCGGGCTCGGCCTGCTGCTGCGCGGGGAGTGGGCCACCCCGGCCACGCTGACCCGGCTGCTGCTGGACCTGCCCGCCCGCATGCTGCCCCCGGGCTGGCTGGGCGAGGTGTTGCCGCAGCTGGCGCCGCTGCGCGGTGCGGCGCGGGTGCTGGCCAACTGGACCGGCGTCGCCTGCTGGGCGGTGCTCGTCGGCTCGGCCTGGGTGGTCGTGCGGCCGGCGGTGCCCAGCGGGGACGCCGCCCGGGCCCGCGCCCTGGTGGACCGGCACGGCGACACCGCGCTGTCGTTCATGACCACCTGGGTGGGCAACCGCTGGTGGTTCACCGCCGACGGCCGGGCCGTCGTCGCCTTCCGGGTCGTCGGCGGTGTCGCGCTGACCACCGGCGACCCGGTCGGCCCGCCCGGCGCGCGGGCGCGGGCGGTGCCGGAGTTCACCGCCTGGTGCCAGGCCCGCGGCTGGACGCCGTGCTGGTACTCCGTCACCGACGAGGTCGCCGAGGCGCTGCCGGGTGCGCGGCGGCTGCAGGTGGCCAGCGAGACGTGGTTGCCTCTGGGGTCGCTGGCCTACACCGGGAAGAAGTGGCAGGACGTCCGGACGGCGATCAACCGCGCCGCCCGGGACGGCGTGCAGGCGGTGTGGGTGACCTGGGCCGATGCGCCGCTGGCCCTGCGGGAGCAGGTCGTGCTGTCCTCGGAGGAGTGGCTGGCCGGCAAGGGCCTGCCGGAGATGGGCTTCACCCTGGGCGGGCTGGACGAGCTGGAGGACCCCGCCGTCCGGTGCCTGCTGTCGGTGGGCCCCGACGGCCACGTGCACGGCATCACCAGCTGGCTGCCGGCCACCCGGGACGGCGTCCGGGTGGGCTGGACGCTGGACCTCATGCGGCGCAGCCCCGGCTGCCCTCCGGGGACGATGGAGTTCCTGGTCGGCACCGCGGCGCTGGCCTTCCAGGAGGAGGGCGCGGAGTTCGTCAGCCTGTCCGGTGCCCCGCTGGCCTTCCCGGCCGACAGCGCCGACGACGCCCTGGCCCGGCTGCTCGAGGCCACCGGGCGGCTGATGGAGCCGGTGTACGGCTTCCGCTCGCTGCTGTCGTTCAAGGCCAAGTTCCAACCGCAGCACCGCCCGCTGTGGCTGGTGCACCTGGACAACGCCGACCTGCCCCGGATCGCCCGTGCGGTCTCGCAGGCCTACCTGCCGCACCTGTCCCCCCGGCAGGCGCTGCGGCTGGGCCGCGCGCTGCTGCACGGCCGACGACGCCGTCGTCCCGTCCCGCCGCCGCCGGCAGCCGAGCCGGCACGCGAGCTGGTCGGGTCGGGGCAGCGGTGATGCGGCGGGTGGTCGTGCTGGGGGTGGCGCTGGCGACGGTGGCGGGCTGCGCGGGCGAGGTGGCGCCGCCGACCGCGGCGCGGGTGTCCGACGCCGCCGCCGACCCGGCGGTGGCGGTGGTCGCGGTCGGGGACTCCATCACCGAGATGGACAGCCCGGACTTCGACGCCGGCCAGATCGGCCAGGGGTCCTGGGCGTGGTGGGCGATCGGGCACGGGGTGGGGGTGCTCGGCGGCTGGGCGCACGCCGGGGCCACCACCGACGACATGCTGGAGGGCGTGCAGAACGTGGGGACCGGCGCGGTCCGGCCCGACGTGCTGGTGCTGATGGGCGGCAACAACGACATCGACTGGGGCATCCCCACCGAGGACACCCTCGACGACCTGGTGCAGATCGCCGCCCTGGTGCACGCCCCCCGGGTGGTGCTGTCGGCGGTGGCGCCCGAGGACGGGCTGGGGGAGGAGACCCTGGCGCTGGACGCCCGGCTGGAGGCGCTGGCCCAGCAGCAGGGCTGGCAGTACGTCGACCCGATGACGCAGTGCCGGGACGACGACGGGGACTACCGGCCGGGCACCAGCCTCGACGGCGTGCACCCGACCGAGCAGGCGGCGGCGCACATCGGGGTGGCGCTGCACGAGGCCCTGCTGCACCCGGCCGGCGCCACCGCACCCGGCGCGGCCGCGGGGCAGACTGGGTGACGTGCCCGCCGTCGACCGCCCCCCGACCGGGCGGGACGGCACGGCACCTCCCGGCTGGCCCGAGGAGGTGCGCCCGCCGGGCGTCCCCGACTGGGAGCGCACCGCCGTCGCCTGGCTCTACGACCTGGTGCCCCCGGAGTACCGCAGCCACGAGGTGCTGCGCCGCTACCCGGTGCTGCTGGCCCGCTTCGCCGGCGACCACGTCACCGCGGGGCTGGAGGCCGCCCGCGCGGGCTGGCGCACCGTGCGGGTGGAGCTCGCGGGCGAGCTGCCGCCCGAGGCGATGGAGGCGGCGATGACCGCCTACGAGCGCGAGGGCACCCGGCTGGCGGCCGCGGCGAAGGGCGTCGCGCTGGTGGGCGCGGCGCTGCGCGGGGAGCGCTGGAACCCCAAGCTCTGACCCGGCCGGGCGGCCGCGACTACGCTCGGGTGGTGTCACTGCTCCGCGAACTGACCGGTCCGGCCGACCTGCGGGCACTCGCCCCCGACCGGCTCCCCGCCCTGGCCGCGGAGGTCCGTGACGCGCTGGTCACCAGCGTCGCCCGCACCGGCGGGCACCTGGGCCCCAACCTCGGCGCGGTCGAGCTGACCATCGCGATCCACCGGGTGTTCGACTCCCCGCACGAGCCGGTGGTGTTCGACACCGGTCACCAGTCCTACGTGCACAAGCTGCTCACCGGCCGGCTGGACGGGTTCACCGGCCTGCGCCAGCGCGGCGGGCTGTCCGGCTACCCGTCGCGGGCCGAGAGCGAGCACGACTGGGTGGAGAACAGCCACGCGTCGACCTCGCTGTCCTACGCCGACGGGCTGGCCAAGGCCTTCGCCGTCCGGGGCGACGTCCGGCCCGTGGTGGCCGTCATCGGCGACGGGGCGCTGACCGGTGGCATGGCCTGGGAGGCGCTGAACAACATCGCCGCCGCCCAGGACCGGCCGGTGGTGATCGTGGTCAACGACAACGGCCGCTCGTACTCGCCGACCATCGGCGGGGTCGCCGACGCGCTGGCCAGCCTGCGGCTGCGACCGGGCTACGAGCAGGCACTGGACGCCGTCCGCGCCTCGGTCACCCGCACCCCCGTGGTCGGCAGCGCCCTCTACGACGCGCTGCACGGCATCAAGAAGGGCCTCAAGGACGTGCTGGCCCCGCAGGGCATGTTCGAGGACCTCGGGATGAAGTACGTCGGCCCGGTCGACGGCCACGACATCGCCTCGCTGGAGTCCGCGCTGCGCCGGGCCCGGGCCTTCGGCGGGCCGGTCATCGTGCACGCCCTGACCGTGAAGGGCTTCGGCTACGCCCCGGCCGAGCGCGACGAGGTCGACGCCTGGCACGCCACCGGCGCCTTCGACCCCGACAGCGGGGTCAGCGCGGCCACCGCGGGCCGGGACTGGACGACGGCGTTCTCCGACGCGCTGGTCGAGGTCGGCGACGAGCGGCCCGACGTCGTGGCCATCACCGCCGCGATGCTGCACCCCACCGGCCTGGCCGCCTTCGCCGCCCGGTTCCCCGACCGGACCTTCGACGTCGGCATCGCCGAGCAGCACGCGCTGACCTCAGCCGCGGGCCTGGCGATGGCCGGCCTGCACCCGGTGGTCGCGGTGTACTCCACCTTCCTCAACCGGGCCTTCGACCAGCTGCTCTTGGACGTCGCGTTGCACCGCCAGCCGGTCACCGTCGTGCTGGACCGGGCCGGGGTGACCGGCACCGACGGCGCCTCGCACAACGGCATGTGGGACACCTCGATCTGCTCGGTGGTGCCCGGTCTGCGGATGGCGATGCCCCGCGACGAGGCCACCCTGGTCGAGGAGCTCGACGAGGCGCTGGCGGTCTCCGACGGCCCCACCGTGCTGCGCTTCCCCAAGGGCTCGGTGCTGCCCTCGCTGCCGGCGCTGGAGCGGGTCGGGCCCGTCGACGTGCTGCGCCGGGGTGCGGCGCCGGAGGTGCTGCTGGTGGCGTGCGGGTCCATGGTCCCGGCCGGGCTGGCCGCCGCCGAGCGGGCCGGCCAGCAGGGCATCGAGGTCACCGTCGTCGACCCGCGGTGGGTGCTCCCGGCGTCCCCCGAGCTGGTGGAGCTGTGCCGGGGGCACCGGCTGGTCGTCACGCTGGAGGACGGCGGCCGGTCGGGCGGGGTGGGGGAGACCCTGGCCGCCGCGCTGCGCGACGCCGAGGTCGACGTCCCGGTGCGCTGCATCGCGCTGCCCCAGGTGTTCCTGGACCACGGCAGCCGGGCCGAGGTGCTCGCCGAGCACGGCCTGACCGAGCAGGACGTCGCCCGCCGGGTGGTCGAGTGGGCCGCCCGGATCAGTGACCGCTCGTCGTCGGAGGAGAAGCATGCTGATCGCTGAGATCCAGGTCGCCCCGTCGCCGCCGGGCACGGCCGAGGAGCCGTACGCGCACGTCAAGGCCGCGATCGCGGTGATCCAGGCGTCCGGGTTGACCTACGAGGTGGGCGCGCTGGGCACCACGCTCGAGGGCGAGGCCGACCAGGTGTGGGCCACCCTGCGCGGGGTGCACGAGGCGATGCTGGCCGCCGGCGCGACCGCCGGGATCAGCCACATCAAGGTCGCCGAGGTGAACCGCACCATGGACTCCCTGACCGACGGCTTCCGGTAGGTCGTTCCCTGCGCTCCGCCGCCGTTGATCGTGCAGAACCACAACGGCTGCGCGCCGTTCCCCGGCGCGTCGGCGTTGCCGAACTGCAAGGTCAACCCGCGGCGGCGGGCCAGAGCACGATGCGCCCCGGTCGGGGGCGCACCGTGCTCTACAGGGCGCCGACGCGCTTCAGGTAGGGGCTGATGCCGCCCAGCCAGAACGGCCAGCCGGCGCCGAGCAGCATGGCCAGGTCGATGTCCTCGACGGCCTGCACCACGCCCTCGTCCAGCATCAGCGTGATCTCCTCCGCCAGCGCCCGCTCGGCGTCCGCCCGCAGCTCCTCCGCGGAGGGACCGGTGCCCGACGAGGTGAACACCTCGGCGAGCTCGGGGTCGACGACGCCGGGCTCGCTGAACACCGACGGCTTGCCCAGCTCGACCATCCGGCGCAGGCCGTCGCCGACGCCGAACCGGTCGGGGAAGGCCTCGTGCATCCGCTCGGCGACGTGCAGCGCGACCGGCGGGCCGACCAGCGACAGCAGCTCGAACGGCGTCATGGGCAGGCCCAGCGGGTCCAGCGCCCGCTCGGCGACCTCGACCGGCGTGCCGGCGTCGACCGCCGCGGTCACCTCGCCGAGGAAGCGGGTGAGCAGCCGGTTGACCACGAACGCCGGGGCGTCGGCGACCAGCACGCACGACTTCCCGAGCTGCTTGCCGACGGCGAAGGCGGTGGCCAGCGTGGCGTCGTCGGTCGCCCCGGCGCGCACGACCTCCAGCAGCGGCAGCACCGCGACGGGGTTGAAGAAGTGCATGCCGACGACCCGCTCGGGGTGGCGCAGCTCCGCCGCCATGTCGGTGATCGACAGGGCCGAGGTGTTGGTGGCCAGCACGCACGTGTCGGACACGACCGCCTCGACCTCGGCGAACACCTGCTGCTTGACCGACAGCTCCTCGAAGACGGCCTCGATCACCAGGTCGGCGTCGGCGAACGCGGACTTCTCCAGCGACCCGGTGACCAGGCCCTGGAGCCGGTTGAGCGCGTCGGGGGACAGCCTGCCCCGGCCGGCCAGCTTCTCCAGCTCGCCGTGCACCCAGCCCACGCCCTTGTCCACCCGCGCCTGGTCGACGTCGGTGAGCACCACCGGTACCTGCAGCTTGCGCAGGAACAGCAGCGCCAGCTGGGAGGCCATCAGACCGGCGCCCACCACGCCGACCTTGGTGACCTTCCGCGCCAGGGCCTTGTCGGGCGCACCCGCCGGCCGCTTGGCCCGCTTCTGGGTCAGGTCGAAGGCGTAGAGGGAGCTGCGCAGCTCCGGCGTCATGATCAGGTCGGCCAGCGCGTCGTCCTCGGCGGCGGTGCCGTCGGCGAACGTGGCGTCGCGGGCGAGCTCGAGCAGGTCGACGGCCCGGACGGCGGCCGGCGACGCGCCGCGGGTGCGCGCGGCCACGACCTGGCGGGCGCGCGCGATCGCGTCGTCCCAGGCGCTTGTGTCGACGTCGGCGCGGTCGACCGTGACCGCGCCGGTGAGCACGCCGGCGGCCCACTCCAGCGAGCGCTCCAGGAAGTCGGCGGGCTCGAGGAGGGCGTCGGCAATCCCGAGCTTCGCCGCCCGCGGGCCCGGCGTCATCCGGTTCTGGGCCAGGGCGTTCTCGACGATCACCGTCACGGCGGCGTCGATGCCGATCAGCCGGGGGAGCAGCTGGGTGCCGCCCCAGCCGGGCACCAGGCCGAGGAACACCTCGGGGAAGGCCACGAACGCACCGGCCGAGATGGTGCGGTGGTCGGCGTGCAGGGCGAGCTCCAGCCCACCGCCGAGCGCCGCACCGTTCACGAACGCGAACGTCGGCACCGGTGCGGCGCGGAGCTTGGCGAAGACCCGGTGGCCCTGTCGGGCGATCTCGAGCGCCTCGTCGCGGCTGCCGATGCGCGGGACGCCGGAGAGGTCCGCGCCGACGGCGAAGACGAAGGGCTTGCCGGTGACCGCGATGCCCGCGACGTCGGCGGCCAGCGCCTGGTCCAGTGCCGCGTCCAGCGAGGCCAACCCACCGGGGCCGAAGGTGGAGGGCCGGGTGTGGTCGTGCCCGTTGTCCAGGGTGATCAGCGCCAGCGGCTTGGCCACCCCGGGGAGCCGGACCTGCCGCAGCAGCGCCTGCGTGACGACCTCGTCGGGGAACTGCTCGCTCACTTCTCGCCCTCCCACGCCGGGTTCTCCCAGATGACCGATCCGCCCATGCCGATGCCGATGCACATCGCCGTCAGCCCGTAGCGGACGTCCGGTCGCTCGGCGAACTGCCGCGACAGCTGGGTCATCAGCCGGACGCCGGAGGAGGCGAGCGGGTGGCCCACCGCGATGGCCCCGCCCCATGGGTTGACCCGCGGGTCGTCGTCGGCGATGCCGAAGTGGTCCAGGAAGGCCAGCACCTGGACGGCGAAGGCCTCGTTGAGCTCGAACAGCCCGATGTCGTCGATGGTGAGGCCGGTGCGGGCCAGCGCCTTCTCGGTCGCGGGCACCGGGCCGATGCCCATCACCTCGGGCTCGACGCCGGTGAAGCCGAACCCGACCAGCCGCATGCCGATCGGCAGGCCGAGCTCGACGGCGACGTCCTCGGCGGCCAGCAGCGAGGCGGTGGCGCCGTCGTTCAGCCCGGCGGCGTTGCCGGCGGTGACGTGGCCGTGCGGCCGGAACGGGGTCTTGAGGTCGGCCAGACCCTCGACGGTGGTGCCCGGGCGGGGCGGCTCGTCGGCGGTGGCCAGGCCCCAGCCCTGCTCGGCCGAGCGGGTGGCGACCGGCACGAGCTCGGGGCCGATCTTGCCGGCGGCCAGCGCCGCGGCGTACTTGTCCTGGCTGCCGACGGCGAAGGCGTCGGCGCGCTCCTTGGTGAGGTGCGGGTAGCGGTCGTGCAGGTTCTCCGCCGTCGAGCCCATCACCAGGGCCGAGGAGTCGACGATCTTCTCGGACACGAAGCGCGGGTTGGGGTCGACGCCCTCGCCCATCGGGTGGTGGCCCATGTGCTCGACGCCGCCGGCGATCGCGACGTCGTAGGCGCCGAACGCGATGCCCGACGCCGTGGTGGTCACCGCGGTCATCGCGCCGGCGCACATCCGGTCGATCGCGAACCCGGGGACGCTCTTCGGCAGGCCGGCCAGCAGCGCGGCCGTGCGGCCGATGGTCAGGCCCTGGTCGCCGATCTGGGTCGTGGCGGCGATGGCCACCTCGTCGACCCGGTCGGCGGGCAGCTGCGGGTTGCGCCGCATCAGCTCGCGGATGCAGCGCACCACCAGGTCGTCGGCGCGGGTCTGCGCGTACATGCCCTTCGGGCCGGCCTTGCCGAACGGGGTGCGCACGCCGTCGACGAAGACGACCTCGCGCAGGGAGCGGGTCACGGGACCTCCGGTGGGAGCGGGCCGCGGCGGGGGACCGCGACGCCCCTCAAGTTACCCGCCGGTAACCATCCCGTGCCCACGACCCCGCTCCAGCCGCCGACGAGCCCGGTATCGGAAGCTCCACCTGGCCGATCCGGGCCGATGGCCGGGGTGGAGCTTCCGATACCCCGAACGGGAGGGCGGGCGCGGGAGGCGGGCGCGGCCGGGCGCGGGGGGCGGGTGTCAGGCGGGGGAGGCGGCGTCGGTCAGCAGGTCGCGGGTGAGGTCGACCTGCCACGCCCGGGCACCGCCGTCCCGCAGGAAGCCGGCGACCGACTCCGGGGTGACCTCCTCCGGCGGGGACCACATGAGCCGGCGCACCAGGTCGGGGGAAAGCACGTTCTCCACCGGCACCGACCACTGCTCGGCCAGCGCCGCGAGCCCGGCGCGGGCGGCCTTGAGGCGCTTGTCGGCGTCGGGGTCGCGGTCGGCCCAGCGGTTCACCGGCGGCGGGCCGTCGCCGGGCAGGCTGTGCGGGGGCAGCTGGTCCTCGGGGACGGCGCGGCCCTTCTGCAGCGCGCCGAACCAGGTGCTGGCGATCTTCCGGTTGGACCGGCCCCGGAACACCGGCAGGTCGGCCAGCGCCTCGACGGTGGCCGGGTCGGCGGCGACCGCGGCGACCATCGCGGAGTCCGGCAGCACCCGGCCGGGGGCGACGTCGCGGCGGCGGGCCAGCAGGTCGCGCGCCTCCCACAGCGACCGCAGCAGGGCCAGCTGGCGCCGGCTGCGCAGCGAGTGCATGCCCGACGTGCGCCGCCACGGGTCGACGCGGGGGGCGGGCGGCCCGGCGGCGATGATGGCGTCGAACTCCTGCCGCGCCCACTCGGTCTTGCCCTGCTCCTCGAGGATCGCGGCCAGTGCGTCGCGCAGCTCCACCAGCACCTCGACGTCCAGCGCGGCGTAGACCAGCCAGTCGGTGGGCAGCGGCCGGGTCGACCAGTCCGCCGCCGAGTGGCCCTTCTGCAGCGTGTAGCCCAGCAGCGACTCGACCACCGCGCCCAGCCCGACCCGCGGCAGCCCGGCCAGCCGGGCGGCGAGCTCGGTGTCGAACAGCTTGGCGGGCGCCAGGCCGATCTCGGCCAGGCACGGCAGGTCCTGGTTGGCCGCGTGCAGCACCCACTCGACGTCGCCGATGACCGCCTGCACGGGGGAGAGGTCCGGCAGCGGCACGGGGTCGACGAGCCCGGTGCCCGAACCGCCCCGGCGGAGCTGCACCAGGTAGGCCTTCTGGCCGTAGCGGTAGCCCGAGGCGCGCTCGGCGTCCACCGCGACCGGCCCGCTGCCGGCGGCCAGCGCCGCGGCGTAGTCGACCAGCGCGGTGGAGGTCTCGATGACCGGCGGCAGCCCGTCGCGGGGGGCCAGCAGGGGGACGGCGGTCGACTCCGGCTCGGCGGTGGGCTCGACCGGGGTGCTCTCCGGCGTGGTCACGAGATCACCCCGCTCCGGATGCCCAGGGCGACCATGTGGGCGCGGTCGCCGGTGCCGAGCTTGCGCGCGATGCGGGCCAGGTGGCTCTTCACCGTGAGGGCGGACAGGTCCACCAAGTCACCGATCTCCTTGTTCGTGTGCCCCTCGGCGACGAGCCGGAGGATGTCCACCTCGCGGGCCGAGAGGTGGCCGGCGCCGTCGTCGGCCGGGGTGCGGGTGAGCCCGACGGCCAGGCTGCTGGCGATGCCCGGGTCGGCCCAGACCTCCCCGGACAGCGCGGCCTGCAGGCCCTCGGTCAGCACGGCCAGCGGGGAGGTCTTGAGCAGGTAGCCCTGCACCCCGGCGAGGAAGGCGGCCCGGACGACGCCCGGGTCGGTCACCGCGGTGAGCGCGACGACCACCGGCCACCCGTCGGCGCGCAGCACCGGGAGCAGCTCGAGGCCCCGGCCGGCCGGGCCGGGCACCGGTCCGGTGCTGTCGGGCAGGTCGACGTCGAGCACGCACAGCGCGCGGGGGCCGGACACGTGGGCGCGCACGCGCGCCTCGTCCAGCCCGGCGGCCTCCTCGACGTCGCGGGCGCCCATCGCGCGCAGCCGCGCGGCCAGCGCCTCGCGGACCAGCGGTGCCGGGTCGACGACCAGGGCGGTGGCGTCCGGGGGCAGCAGCGCGCCGTCGGCACGCGTGTGTCCCAGGGTCACCGGTGGTCGCTCCAGCGTCACGGCCGTCCCGTGCGTCGCCGCAGCCGGCCCATCCGTCGTTGCTCCGGATGGAGCAACCAGCCCACTCTAGGAGGTCGCGCCGCCGGGTGCCCGCCCCTGCCCGAGCAGGTGCACCCCCGGAGGGGGGAGACCCGCGGCGTTGCCCAGCACCTCGAGCCAGGCGCCGAGGTGGCGGTCGAGGTCGGTGTCGGCCGCGGTCCAGGACGCGCGGATCTCGACGTCGACCGAGTGCTCGGGGCCGGCGATGTCGCCGAACCGGGTGGAGGCGGTGCGGGTGACCGTGCCGCCGAGGGAGTGGTGGTCGGCGTCGTGGTCGACGAGGGCCTCGACGAGCCAGCTCCAGGCCACCTCGGAGAACATCTGGTCGTCGACCATGGTCTCGTCGGTCACCGCGGAGACGTAGCCGACGCAGCGGGTGGTGCCGTCCCAGGCCTCGTGGCCGGCCGGGTCGTACAGGACGATGAACCGGCCGCTGGCGATCTCCAGGTCGTCCTCGCCGGAGCCGTCACCGGCGGGCTCGGCGACCCGGGCGCCGATGGCGTGCGACCAGGGGGCCAGCCGCTGCGGGGCCGGGATGTGCTCCAGCTCGATCTCGCGGCGGGCGCGCACGGTGGCCAGGGCGTCGAGGCCGGCCTGGAACTCGGCCGGGGGCGGGGGGCGCTCGGCGTCCCCTCCCGGCGCGCGCCCTGCCCTGCGCTGTGGATCCACGCCCGAAGGGTAGGTCGCTGTACCGATAATGCGCCCGCGCGACTCGCCAACCAGTCGTGCACGGAGAGTGAGGACACCCGGCGTGTCGCTCCCGGCGGGTCGTCCGCGAGCGCCGGTGGCTCCCGGCGGGCGTCCCGGCCGGGGTCTGGGAGGATGGCTGGTCGTGGGTACCCCAGCAGGGCCGGACACCGCCAGCACGCCGTCCCCGGCCGACTCCGACCTCGTCCGCGCCGCCCTCGGCCGCCCGGTCGACCGCACCCCGGTGTGGTTCATGCGCCAGGCCGGCCGGTCGCTGCCGGAGTACCGCGCGCTGCGGGCCGGCACCGCGATGCTGCAGGCCTGCCAGGACCCCGACCTGGTCACCGAGATCACCCTGCAGCCGGTCCGCCGGCACGGGGTGGACGCCGCGATCCTGTTCTCCGACATCGTGCTGCCGCTGGTGGTGGCGGGTGTGGACATCGAGATCAAGCCCGGTGTCGGGCCGGTCGTCGCGCAGCCGGTGCGCAGCGTGGCCGACGTCGACGCGCTGCCCGACCTCGAGCCCGACGCGCTGGGCTTCCTCACCACCGCGGTCGGCCGGCTGGTCGCCGAGCTCGGCGCCACCCCGCTGATCGGGTTCGCCGGTGCGCCCTTCACCCTCGCCACCTACCTCATCGAGGGCGGGCCCTCCAAGGAGCACGCCCGCACCAAGGCCTTCATGTACGCCGAGCCCGAGGCGTGGCAGCGGCTGCTGGCCAAGCTCGCGGTCTCCGCGTCGGTGTTCCTGCGCGCCCAGGTCGACGCCGGCGCCTCCGCGGTGCAGCTGTTCGACTCCTGGGCCGGGGTGCTGTCGGCCTCCGACTACGCCGCCCGCGTGCTGCCGCACTCCCGGGCGGCGTTCGACGGCCTGGGCGACCGGGCCGCCGGTGTGCGGGACGTGCCGCGGATCCACTTCGGCGTCGGCACCGGGGAGCTGCTCCCGCTGATCGGCGACGCCGGCGCCGACGTCGTCGGGGTCGACTGGCGCATCCCGCTGGACGAGGCCGCGCGCCGGGTGGGCCCGGGCTACTCGCTGCAGGGCAACCTCGACCCCGCCGTCCTGCTGGCCGACCGGGCCACCCTGGACGCCGAGGTCCGCCGCGTCGTCGAGCAGGGCCGCGCGGCGCGGGGGCACGTGTTCAACCTCGGCCACGGCGTGCTGCCCGACACCGACCCCGGCGCGATCACCCACGTGGTCGAGCTGGTCCACGAGCTCACGGCCCGCGCATGAGCCGGCTGGTCGTCGTCGGGGCCGGCATCACCGGTCTGACGGCGGCCTGGGCCTGGCACCGGGAGCGCCCGGACGACGAGGTCGTCGTGCTCGAGGCCGGTGACCGGGTCGGCGGCAAGCTGGGCCGGGTCCGGCTGGCCGGCACCTGGTACGACACCGGCGCCGAGGCCGTGCTGGCCCGGGTGCCCGACGCCGTCGCGCTGATGGCCGAGCTCGGGCTGCCGACCGTCGTCCCGGCGACCACCTCGGCGGCCGTCGAGCTGCCCACCGGCCGGCACCGGTTGCCGGCCGGCACCCTGCTGGGGGTGCCGACCTCGTCCGACGGGCTGGACGGCGTGCTGTCGCCCGACGGGGTGGCCCGGGTGCGCGCCGAGGCGTCGTTGCAGCCGCTGCAGTTCCCGGCCGACCCCGCCGAGGACCGCACCGTCGGCGGGCTGCTGCGCGAGCGGCTCGGCGACGAGGTGGTCGACCGGCTGGTCGAGCCGCTGCTCGGCGGGGTCTACGCCGGGCAGGCCGACCGGCTGTCGGTGCGCGCCACCATGCCGGCGCTGGCCGCGCAGCTGCCCCGGCACGGCACGGTCCTCGCCGCCGCGGCGGCGGCCCGCGACGCCGGTGCGCGCAGCCGGGAGGCCGCCGCCGGCACCCCCGACGGCCCGGTGTTCGTCACGCTGCCCGACGGCGTCGCCGGCCTGCCGCACGCACTGGCCGCCGCGCTGCCCGAGGGTGCGGTGCGGCTGCGCACGCCCGCCTCCTCGCTGCGCCGGGTGGCCGCCGGGTTCGAGCTCGAGGTGGGGGCCGGCCGCGAGGTGCTGACCGCCGACGCCGTCCTGGTCGCCGTCCCCGCCGGGAAGGCGGCCCGGTTGCTCGCCGGGGTCGCCCCGGGCGCGGTGGAGCCGCTGGAGGGCATCCCGTACGCCTCGATGGCCGTGGTCGCGATGGCGTTCCCCGGCCAGGAGCTGGCCGCCGGGTCGGGGCTGCTGGTGCCCCCGGTGACCGGCCGGCTGGTCAAGGGGGTCACGGTGTCCTCGCAGAAGTGGCCGCACCTGTCCGGCGACGGGCTGCTGCGGGTGCGCTCCTCGGTGGGCCGCTACCTGGAGGAGGAGCAGCTGCAGCGCACCGACGCCGACCTGACCGCCGCGGTGGTCGCCGAGGTCGCCGACCTGCTGGGGCTGTCCCGGCCCGAGCCGGTGGAGACCCACCTGGTGCGGTGGGGTGGCGGCCTGCCGCAGTACCTGGCCGGCCACCTCGGCCGGGTCGCCGCCGTCCGGGCCGCGGTGGCCGACGTCCCCGGGCTGGCCGTGGCCGGGGCCGCCTACGACGGCGTCGGGGTGCCCGCCTGCATCGGCAGCGCCCGCCGGGCGGCCGCCCGGCTCACAGCGACCCTCACCTGACCGGCCGGCGCGCGCGGGGGAGAATGGCGGGCATGACCGACCAGCCCGAGCAGAAGAGCATCGGCAAGCGGGCCAACGAGCTCAACGCCACCATCCGCTACACGATGTGGTCGGTGTTCCGGCTCGCCCGCCCGTTCGGCGACGACGACCGGCAGGGCGCGGCCGACGAGCTGCAGTCGCTGGTCGAGGAGCTCGCCGGCAAGGACGTCGTCGTCCGCGGGCTCTACGACGTCGCCGGCCTGCGGGCCGACGCCGACGTGATGGTGTGGTGGCACGCCGCCGACGCCGAGGCGCTGCAGGAGGCCTACACCCGGCTGCGCCGCTCGGCGCTGGGCCGGCGGCTGGACCCGGTGTGGTCGCAGATGGCGCTGCACCGGCCGGCGGAGTTCAACCGCTCGCACATCCCGGCGTTCCTGGCCGACGAGCAGCCGCGGCGCTTCGTCTGCGTCTACCCGTTCGTGCGGTCCTACGAGTGGTACCTGCTGCCCGACGAGGAGCGGCGGGACATGCTCAAGGAGCACGGCATGCAGGCCCGGCCCTACCCCGACGTGCGGGCCAACACGGTGGCCTCGTTCGGGCTCGGCGACTACGAGTGGATCCTGGCCTTCGAGGCCGACGAGCTGCACCGCATCGTGGACCTCATGCGCGACCTGCGGGCCAGCCGGGCCCGGCGGCACGTGCGCGAGGAGATCCCGTTCTACACCGGCACCCGCCGGTCGGCCGGCGAGCTGGTGGCCGGCCTGGCCTGACCACCGGGTGACCCGTCGCGGGGCTGGCTCCGGCCGACCCCGCGACGGGTCGCACCCGGGCGGGTCAGGCCTCGGCGGGCGCCAGGGTGATCGACACCGAGTTGATGCAGTAGCGGTCGCCGGTGGGGGTCTGGGGTGCGTCGTCGAAGACGTGCCCCAGGTGGCTGTGGCAGGTGCCGCACAGCACCTCGGTGCGCACCATGCCCAGCGACCGGTCGCTCTTGAGCACCACGTTGTCCCGGGACGACGGCTCGTAGAACGAGGGCCAGCCGCAGTGCGAGTCGAACTTGGTCTCCGAGCGGAACAGCTCGGCGCCGCAGGCCCGGCAGTGGTAGACGCCGACGGTCTTCGTGTCGGTGTACTCACCGACCCAGGGCCGCTCGGTGCCCGCCTGGCGGAGCACGGCGTACTCCTCGGGCGAGAGCTGCGCCCGCCACTCCTCGTCGGTCTTCACGACCGTGGGCTGCTTGTCCACGTGCTGGGTCATGCACCCCACGGTACGACCGGGGTGCCACCCCCGCCCCGGGTCGGGACGGGGGTGGCCGGTGCTCAGCCGAACAGGCCCCGCAGCCGGTCGACGAGCTCCTGCAGCAGGGTGCGCAGGGTGATCGACGTGCCGGCCGTCTCGCCGGAGGTCCCGGTCAGCACCACCGGCTGCTCGCCGGCCGCCAGCAGCACCGGCACCCGCGGGTGCAGCACCACGGTGCCCTGCGCGTCGGCGGTGCCCGACCCGCCCGAGCGGCCGCCGATCGTCACGGTGACCCGCTCGCCCGGGGCGAAGCCGGTGCCGGTGACCGTGACCCGGTCACCGCGGAAGGGCCGGTCCTGGTCCACCGCGGCCGTGGCCGGGGCGTCGAGGGTGAAGCCGATGACGGTCGGGTTGTGGTCGCTGGCCCGGTACGGGTCCGGCGCGTAGAGCGGGTCCACGCCGGAGTCGTACTGGTAGGCGTAGGACTCGACCGCGTTGGTCTCCCACACGGTCAGCCCGGTGGCCTGCGCCGCCAGCGACGGGGTGGCGAAGGCGTGGTCGAGCGAGCCCGAGCCGCCGTCGAAGACGTAGCTGTACTCGTCGGGGGCGAAGGTCTCGCCGAGCTCGGTGTAGCCGGCACCCCGGACGACGTCCAGCGGGTCCTCGTACCGGTAGGAGTTGAAGTCACCGGTGAGCAGGACGTCGGGGTCGCCGCTGGTCTCGGCGACCTGCTGGGCGAAGGCGACCAGCTCGGTGGCCTGCGCCGTCCGGTCGGCGTTGCAGTTGCCCGGGCCGCCGACGGAGGTGTCGTTGCCGGTGGCGCAGGCGCTGCCCTTGGACTTCAGGTGGTTGGCGACCACGCTGAACACCTCGCCGCCGTCGGTCGTCGCGAAGGTCTGCGCGATGGGGCTGCGGGCGTTGTCGAAGGCCGGGCTGGTGTAGGCCAGGGGCGCTCCGACGGGGGTGACGACGTCGGTGCGCCAGACGATCGCGTTGGTGATGACATCGCTGTCCTCGTGTGCCGGCGCGTAGGCCCAGGTGTGCCCGTCGGCCGCCGACAGGGCGGCCAGCAGGGTCTCCACCGCCCGGTACGGGGTGTCCGGCGTGGTGATCGCGGAGTTCTCGATCTCGTGCAGGGTGATCACGTCGGCGTCCAGTGCCTGCAGCCCGGCCACGATCTTGGCCTGCTGCTCGGCCAGCTCGGCCGCGTTCGCCGCCCCGCGGGAGGCCCCGCCGAAGGTGACGAAGTAGTTGAGCACGTTGTAGTCGGCGACCCGCAGGTCACCGCCGACCGGGGCCGGGGCCGCGGTGCGGGGGTTGGTCGGGGTGAAGGTGGTCCCGGACGTGTCCCCGCTGGCCGGCTGCAGCCGCCAGGTGCCGAAACCGGCCGAGAGCACGACCGGGCCCAGGTCGGCGGTGTCGCCGATGCGCACCGGGTCGCCGGGGGCGAGGTAGGGCGGGACCGAGCCGCCGGCCAGCCGGGTGGACCGGCCGTCGTCCAGGGTGATCGAGCGGAGCACGTTGTCCGCGGCGACCGCGGCGGCCGGGGCGCCGGGGTCGGCGGCCTGGGTCGGGGACAGCAGGCGGCCGCCCGAGGACAGCAGCACCTCGCCGAAGCTGGTGAGGTCGAACAGCTCGGAGACGGTCAGCTCGGTGCCGGGGGTGACGAGCATGCCCTCGAAGGCCTCACGGGTGGCGTCGTCGCTGGGGATCGGCAGGGTGGCCGGCTCCGGCAGCGGCGCGGTGCCGCAGTCGGTGTAGGTCGCCCGGGTCAGCTGGGTGACCGACAGCGGGTCGTCCGCGGGGAACTCCGCGGCGGTGCCGGTCACGGTGACGACGTCGCCGAGGTCCACCGGCGCACCGCCGGGGGCGTAGACGAAGACGGCGTCGGAGGTGGCCGGGTCGCCGTCGCCGGTGTCCTGCACGTGGAAGCCGTCGAAGCCGCCGGCCTGCAGGTCGGCGACGACGGTGCCGCGCACGGTGACCTGCTGGCCGGCGACCGGCGTCGATGCGCCGGACCCCTGCACGGTGCCGATCGGGACGGCGGTGGCGTCGCAGGCCGGGCCGGTGGGCTCGGGCTCGGGCTCCGGGTCGGGGTCCGGGGCGGTGCCGCCGGTCCCGGCCGGGGTGGGCGCGCCGACGGCGAAGTCGGCCGCGTTGACGTCGGTGTCCGGGCCCGCGGTGCGGGCCACCGAGGTCGAGTTGCTGGTGCCGGGCGCCGGTGCGCCCTCGCCGCCGGTGGCGGCGCCCCACCCGAGCAGGTCGCGCACGCCGGGGGCGCCGGCGCAGGCCGTGCCGCAGGTCAGCCGCGCGGTGCCGGTGGACAGGGCCACCTTGCCCGCGGTGCCGCTGATCGCCAGGGTCCCGGTGTCGTCGGGGGAGGGCAGCGCCGGGAGGGCGGTGTTGCCGCCCGCGGCCTGCTGCACCAGGTAGGTGCCGCCGGCGGGGATGGTGCCGGTGAGCGGGGTGGCGTTCCAGGACGTGCCCGTGGCGGAGGCGTACTGCACGCTCCAGCCGGACAGGTCGACGGCGGTCGGGCCGTCGTTGCGCAGCTCGATGAAGTCGTTGGCGTAGACGGCGCCGCTGTTGCCGCCACCGCCGTAGACCTCGTTGATGACCACGTCGGGGGAGGCTGCGGCGGCCGGGGCGGCGGTGGTGACCAGGCCGCCGGCGACCAGGGCGCCCACCGCGACGCCGAGGACGGCGGGGCGGGCAGTGCGGATGGGGGACACGGTTCTCCTCGCGGCCGCGCGGGGCGGCCGTTCGCCGGTCAGGGGGTCCTCCGATCCTGTCAGCGAGCTGTGCGGAGGTCCATGAACAACAGGTGACAACTTTCGCACCGCTCATGACCCCCGCTCATGATCACCGGGCGCGTAGCGTGGCCCGGTGCCCGAGCTGCTGCCCGACTCCTGGTTCACCCGTGACCTGCCCGTGCTGCGCGCCGTCGCCCGGCTCGTGGACAGCGCCGAGCACGGGGGAGCGCCCTACCTGGGCCAGGTCGTCCCGGCCAGCGGGCTGCCCCGGGCGCAGGTCGTCGCCGCCGTCCGCGGCCTGGTGGACACCGGGTACGTCGCGGCGCTGACCAACGTGGCCGGCGACGTCGTCCGGATCACCGGCATCTCCGGTGAGGCCCGCCGGCTGACCGGCCTGTGGCCCACCCCGCAGTCGGAGTGGGAGCGCCTGGGCGAGCAGCTCGAGGCCCGCGCGGCGAACGCGCCGACCGAGGTGGAGCGGGCCCGGTGGCGGGCGCTGGCCGACGCCGCCGCAGCCGTCGGCGAGCACGACGGCGCGCTGCTGATGAGCGCCCTCGTCGGTGGCTACGTGCCCCGGGCGCACTGACCCGGCCGGTGCCGGCGCCCGGGGCACGCCGGCTCAGCCGAGCACCCGGGCGTACACCTCGTCGATCTGCGCGGTGTCGGACTCCCGCAGGTTGAACATCGTGAAGTGGCCCCACACGGAGCCGATCTCCTCGTAGCGGGCCCCGGGGATCCGCTCGGCGTCGGCCCGGACGTCCTCCGGCGGGAAGAACAGGTCGCCGGTGAACGCGACGTCGGTGACCTCGGCGGTCACCCGGGCCAGCGCGGCGTCCAGGTCCCCGCCGGTCACCGCGGCGACGTCGGAGGCCTTCCACTTCGCGGCCTGGGTGAGCAGGTCGTTGGGGTCCATGGGCAGGAAGTAGGCCTGCAGGAAGCCCTGCACGAACCCGTCGCGGGAGGTGAAGCCGAGCTCCCGCCAGGCCTCCTCCCGGTACATGTGCGAGGTGGCGCCCATGAGGGCGAAGGCCTGGGCGTGCCGGCGCAGGCCGAGCGCCACGTCGGCGGAGCGGGCGTAGGACCCGCCGGCGAAGGCGGGGTCGCTGCGCAGTGCGTCCATGTGCAGGTCGCAGAACACCGAGCAGTGGTCGGGGTTGCGCAACGTGGCGGCGAACGGCACGGCCCTGGCGACGGCGTCGGGGAAGCGCACCGCCCACTCCAGCGTCTGCTGCCCGCCCATCGACCAGCCGCTGACCATGGCCAGCCGCTCGATGCCCAGGTGCTCGGTGACCAGCCGGTGCTGGGCCCGCACGTCGTCGGAGACGGCGACGGCCGGGAACGAGCCCCGGTCGTAGGGCGGGGGCTGGGTGCTGGCGGAGGAGGAGACGCCGTCGCCGAACTGGTCGGGCAGCACGAAGAAGTACCGGGTGGGGTCCAGCGGGCGGCCCTCGCCGATGAAGGCGGTCATGAACTCCGACGTCCCGCTGTACATGTGCGGCAGCAGGACGGCGTTGTCGCGGGCATCGTTCAGCTCGCCCACGGTGCGGTAGGCCAGCCGGGCACCGGGCAGCACGTGCCCGCCGGCCAGCTCGAAGGCGCCCAGGTCGAGGTGCTGGACGGGGGGAGGGGTGGGGTCGGACACCGGTGTCCTCTCGGTCGCGCCCGGGGCCCTGGGCCCGGGGTCGAACCCGAGCCTGGACCGGGCAGGACCGGACCGGAACACCGCGGGTGTCCCAGAATGCGACAGCGCCCCCCGACCCGGAGGTCGGGGGGCGCTGCCGGTGGATCAGGTGGCTGGGGTCAGCCGCCGCTCAGTGGTTCAGAGCGGGTTGACGTTCGCAGCCTGCGGGCCCTTCTGGCCCTGCTCGACGTCGAACGAGATGCGCTGGCCCTCGTCGAGCGAGCGGTACCCGCTGGTCTGGATCGCCGAGTAGTGGACGAAGACGTCCGGGCCGCCGCCGTCAGGGGTGGCGAAGCCGAACCCCTTCTCCGCGTTGAACCACTTCACAGTTCCTTCGGGCATTGCTCGCTCCTAGCTGAGGTCGTACGTCGGGGTCCTGCCACTTACAGAGCCTTCCCGACATCTGAACCCTAACCACACCTGTCCAGCCCCCCGTGCACGGGCACCCCCCACGAGGGTGTGTCGGGGGTCATCGGGTGATGCCGGTGTGCCCCAGGGAGTACCGGCCGGGCTGCGGCCAGACGCACAACCCGTGCGGTCCCTTCCCCACGGGGATGCGGGCGACCAGGTGCCCGTCGACGGTGGACATCACGTACACCTCGTCGTCGTAGCGTCCCGACAGCCACAGTTCGCTGCCGTCGGCGGTCACCCCGCCCATGTCGGGGCTGGAGGGCGCGGCGATCGGCCAGGTGGTGATCGGCGCCCCGGTGTCGGCGTCGAGCACGGAGACGCTGTTCCCGTGCCGGTTGGTCACGTACAGCTCCGTGGCGTCCCGGCTCAGGTACAGACCGTGCGCGCCCGGGCCCGTCGGGATCTGGCCGATGACCGTCGTCGCGGCGCCGTCGAGCACCCACAGCCCGCCCTGGTCGGAGTCCGCGACGTAGAAGCGGCTGCCGTCGGGTGCGAGCTTGACGTCCTGCGGCCCCATGCGGGTGTTGCGGGTGGGCATGTCGATCATCCGCAGCAGCGTGTGCGAGGGGACGTCGACGACCGCGACCCGGCCGGCGAACTCGCAGCTGAACACCGCTGTCCGGCCGTCGGGGGTGAAGTCGGCGTGGTCGATCCCGGCGCAGTCGGGGACCGACAGCGTGGTCTGCACCGCCCACGTGTGCGGGTCGTAGAAGACCAGCTCGCGGCGGGCCTCGGCCACCGAGATCGCCGAGCTGCCGTCCGGCGTCGAGTACATGTTGTAGGGGTCCACCACCGGGATGCGCGCCCCCGGGTCACCGGTCAGCGGGTCGATCGGGGTGATCGTGTTCCCGACGTCGTCGGTGGCGTACAGCGTGGTCATGTCCCACGAGGGGACGACGTGCTGCACCTCCTGGCCGGCGGGGAACCGTCGCACCACCTGGAAGGTGGTCGGGTCGATCTCCCACACCTCGCCGCTGTTGTGCGGCACGTAGACCATCGGGACGGCCGCGGCGGCCGCCGGGCTGAGCATGCCTGCGCCGGCCGACCCGTAGACGTCGCGCGCGTCGACCACCGGCGGCATGCCGGGCAGCTGGTCGGGCACGGTCGGCGTGGGTGACGTGCTCGGCGTGGTCGGCGGGGCGCTGGTCGTCGGCGGGGCGGTGCTGGTCGCCGGGGCGGCGCTGGTGGTCGCGCCGGACGAGCACCCCGCAAGCAGCAGCAGCGCAGCGCCCGCGGCGGTCAGCCCGGTCCGTCCGATCCGCATGGGTCCTCCGCTGCGTCGTCCCCGTGTGCCAGCGGCTGGTTCGTACCGGACGTACCTGGGAACCGGCTCACAGCCGGTGGTCCTACGGTGCCGCCCGTGGCCGCGGGCATGGACCGACGTCAGCTGCTGGGAGCAGGGGGCCTGCTGACCCTGGCCGGGGTGCTGGCGGCGTGCCGGCGCGCCGAGCCGGACCCCGCCGGCCCGGTCGCGACGAGCGACCCCGTCCCGGGCACGACCGCCCCGGCGACCACCGCACCGCCCGTGCCGCAGGCCGTCGACCTGCTCGACGGCAGCGGCACCTGCCAGCTGGTGCACGAGACGATCGCGGGGCCGACCTGGTTCGACGCGCACGCCGTGCGCAGCGACGTGCGGGAGGACCGCCCCGGCGTCCCGCTGGACCTGGCCCTGCGGGTGGTGCAGCTGCCCGCGTGCACGCCGGTGCCGCAGGCCGTCGTGGACCTGTGGCAGTGCGACGCGCTGGGCGTGTACTCCGGGTTCGCCGGGAGCGCGCCGGGGCAGGGCGGCTCGCCCGGCGGCCGCGACGAGTACGGCGACGCGCAGTCAGCGGCCACCGACGGTGCGACCTTCCTGCGCGGTACCCAGGTGACCGGTGCCGACGGCGTCGTCCGGTTCAGCACGGTGTACCCCGGCTGGTACCCGACCCGGACGCCGCACCTGCACCTGAAGGTGCACCTCGGGACGGCGACCGTGCTCACCACCCAGCTCTTCCTCGACGACACCGTCTCCGACCAGGTGTACGCGAACGACCCCTACCGGCAGCACGCCGGGCGGGACACCCGCAACGACCGCGACGCCTTCTACGACCCCAGCGGGCTGCTGCGCACCGCCCCGTCGCCCACCGGCTGGCTGGCCGCGACGACCCTGGGCATCCCCGCCGGGTGAGCGCGGTTCAGACCGGCTCGACCCGGTTGCCGTCGGCGTCCCAGTGCGCGGCCACCTTCTTGCTGGGCTGCACCCGCGGCGGCTCGCCGGGCATCTTGGGGTAGTCCGGCGGGAAGTTGAGCTCACCGCCGGGCAGGGTCTCCCACAGCTGCAGCAGCGGGGCCAGGTCGTGGGCGACGTCGTCCATCCCGGCCCACGGGTCGCCGTCGGCCAGCCGCTCGGGGACGGTGGCCAGGTTCAGCTCGGCCGGGTCGTCGAGCTCGGCCAGCTGCGCCCAGGTCAGCGGCGTGCTGACCGGGGCGCCGGGCCGCGCGCGGGGGCTCCAGGCGCCGGCGATGGTCCGGTCGCGGTTGTTCTGGTTGTAGTCCACGAACACCCGCTCGCCGCGCTCCTCCTTCCACCACGCGGTGGTCACCCCGCCGTCGCGGCGCTCCAGCTCCCGGCCGAAGCCGATCGCGGCGTGCCGCACGTCCTCGAAGGTGTGGCCGGTGGCGATCCGCACGTAGACGTGCACGCCCCGGTTGCCGCTGGTCTTGGCGTAGCCGGTCATCCCCAGCTCCTCGAGCAGCTCCCGCGCCACCCCGGCGACCCGGCGGGCGTCGGCGAACCCGGTGCCCGGCTGCGGGTCCAGGTCCAGCCGCAGCTCGTCGGGGGAGTCGACCTCGGGCACCCGCACCGGCCACGGGTGGAAGGTCAGCGTGCCCATCTGCGCGGCCCACACCAGGTCCGCGGGCTGGTGCGGGCAGAGCAGGTCGGCGGTGCGTCCGCTGGGGAAGGCCACCCGGGCGGTGCGCACGAAGTCGGGCGCGCCGCGGGGGAGCCGCTTCTGGTAGAAGCCGTCGGCGTCCTTGTCGCCCGGGCCGGTGGCCAGCCGCATGCCCTCGTGCCACCCGTCGGGCCAGCGCTCCATCGCCGTCGGCCGGCCCCCGATGCTGGCCAGCCACACCGCACCGACCTCCGCCACGTACCGGCAGACGTCGAGCTTGGTGAACGCCGGCGTGCGGTCGGTGGCGTCGTAGACGACGCGGTCCGGGCTGGAGACGCGGACCTCGTGGTCACCGACCTGCAGGACGGCGGGGGCGGTGCGGGCCATGCCGCGACCCTAGGGGCGGACGGGCGGGTGGGTACGAGCCGGTCAGGCGGGGCAGGTCAGGTCGGCGGTCGGCGCGGCCAGATCGACCAGGTAGGAGTTCACCGCGTCGGTCACGCACTGCGTCTTGGGGTAGGCGGTGTGCCCGCTGCCCTGCCAGGTCAGCAGCACGCCCGAGGCCAGGTCCTGCGCCATGTCGACGGCGCCGGGCAGCGGGGTGACCGGGTCGCCCTGCGTGCCGATCACCAGGATCGGCGCCGCACCCTCGGCGTCCCGGTCGGGCAGCGGCGTGCGCGGGGCGTCCCACGGCGTGCAGGTGTAGAGCGACAGCGCGGCGGCGGCGCCGAAGAGCGGGTAGCGGGTGCCCCAGTCGGCGACCAGCGTGCGCACGTCGGGTTGGGAGTAGCTCTCCTCGGTGTCCGCGCAGCTCACCGTGATGTTGGCGTCGATGGTGTTGCTGTAGGTGCCGTCCTCGGCCCGGCCGGTGAACGTGTCGGCGAGGGTCAGCACGCCCGCCGAGTCGCCCTGCTGGGCGGCGGCCAGCGACTGGGCCAGCTGCGGCCAGGCGGCCGGGTTGTACAGCGCGGACCGGACGGCGGCCAGCACCAGCCCGGGGGTGGCCTGCCGGGTCTCGCCCTCCCGGCTGCTGGGGATCGGCGTGGTCCCCGCCTGGGTGAGCAGGTCACCCACCGCGGTCCGCGGGTCGGCGCCGACCGGGCAGCCGCTGACCAGGGAGGTGCAGTTGGCCGCGAAGGCGTCGAACGCGGCCTCGAACCCCTGCGCCTGCGCCTCGGCGGCGTCCTGCCGGGTGGCGTCGGGGTCGACCGCGCCGTCGAGCACCAGCGCGCGGACCTCCTCGGGGAACAGCTCCGCGTAGGTCGAGCCCAGCGTGGTGCCGTAGCTGTAGCCGAGGTAGGTCAGCTGCTGGTCCCCGACCGCCTGCCGGACGACGTCGAGGTCGCGGGCGGAATCGACGGTGGAGAAGGCGCCCAGGCCCTCGCCGTACTGGTCGACGCAGCCGGCGGCGACGTCGTCGGCGAGGGAGAACGCGGCGTCCAGCTGGTCGGCCGTGCTCGGCCGCGGCTCGGCGGCGGTCAGCTGGTCCTTGGTGCTGTCGGAGATGCACTGCACGGGCTGCGAGAGGCCCACGCCGCGGGGGTCGACGCCGACGACGTCGAACCGGGCCAGCACGGTGTCGGGCAGGGTGAGCGCGCTCTGCACGGCGGCGTCGGTGGCCGACAGGCCCGGACCCCCGGGGTTGACCACCAGGGAGCCGATGCGGTCGGCCTGGGTGCCCGAGACGGCCCGCACGGCGAACAGCGACAGCGTCGGCCCGGTCGGGTCGTCGTAGGACAGCGGTACCTCGATCTGCCCGCAGCCGAAGGTCAGCGGCCGGTCGGCGCCGGGGCGCCCGGCGATGATCGGCGCGATGTCGGCGGTGCAGTCGGTCCACTCCACCGGCGCGACCGTCGGCTCGGCCGGCGTGGTGGGGGCGGCCGAGGAGCTGCTGGCGGCCTCGTCCCCGGTGTCGGAGGACGAGCAGGCCGACAGCACCACAAGGACGACGGACAGCAGCGCCACCAGGACGGCGGGGCGGCGGGACGGGGCACTCACGGGGGTCCACCCTAGGAGGACCGGGCCCGTCACGCCCGTCACCTCGGTCCCTCGTGCCCCATCTCTCAGCCCCCGAGGACCTCGGCGAGGTCGTAGCGGACCGGCACGTCGAGCTGGTCGTAGGTGCAGTCGGCGGGGTCCTTGTCCGGCCGCCACCGCTGGAACTGGCCGGTGTGCCGCAGCCGCTCGCCCTCCAGCTGGTCGTACCGGATCTCCACCACCAGCTCGGGCCGCAGCGGCACCCAGGACAGGTCCTTGCCGGCGTTCCAGCGGCTCTGCGCACCCGGCATCCGCTGCCCGGGGTGGCCCTCGGTCCACTCGGCCTGGGCGTTCGCCCAACCACCCCACGGGTGCGTGGACAGGTCGGTGACCCGGTAGGGCTCCAGCTCGGCGACCAGCTCGGCCCGCCGCTTCAGGGTGAAGGAGGCGGCGACCCCGATGTGCTGCAGCTCCCCGTCGCGGTGCAGGCCCAGCAGCAGCGACCCGACCAGCGGCTGCTCCGGCGTGGAGGTCTTGTGCCAGCGGAAGCCGGCGACCACCACGTCCGCCGTCCGCACGTGCTTGACCTTGGTCATCGTGCGCTGGTCGGGGGCGTAGGGGGAGTCGGCGGGCTTGGCGACCACGCCGTCCAGCCCGGCGCCCTCGAACTCCTGGAACCAGCGCCGGGCGACCTCGGCGTCGGTGGTGACGGTGGTGACGTGCACGGGGGCCTGCGCCCCGGCCAGCGCCTCGCGCAGCCGGGCCTGCCGCTCCCGGAAGGGGACCTCCAGCAGCGACTCGTCGCCCAGCGCCAGGACGTCGAAGGCCAGGAAGGACGCCGGGGTCTCCGCGGCCAGCTTGTCCACCCGCGACTTGGCCGGGTGGATGCGCTGCAGCAGCGACTCGAAGTGCAGCCGGTCGCCGCGGGGGACGACGATCTCGCCGTCGACGACGCACCGCTGCGGCAGCTGCGCCTTGACCGCCTCCACCACCTCGGGGAAGTAGCGGGTGAGCGGGCGCTCGTTGCGGCTGCCCAGCTCCACCTCGTCGCCGTCCCGGAAGACGATGCAGCGGAAGCCGTCCCACTTGGGCTCGTAGAAGAAGTCGCCCTCGGGGACGGTGGTGGCCGCCTTCGCGAGCATCGGCTTCACCGGGGGCATGACGGGCAGGTCCACCCGTGCAGTCAAGCAGCCCGCGACAGGGCGTAGCGGGCCAGCAGGACGCCGTCCTCCTCGAGCAGCTGCACCAGGCGGGCCCGCACCGGGCCGGGCAGCGCCTCCCCGCCCAGCACCCCGTGCGCACCGCCGGTCAGCAGCGGCGCGGTGGTCAGGCACAGCTCGTCGACCACCCCGGCCGCGACCGCGTCCCGGAACAGCGAGGGCCCGCCCTCGCAGAGCACGTGCTCGATCCCCTCGCCGGCCAGCGCGTCCAGCGCGGCGGGCAGGTCGACGTCCTCGTCGCCGGCCACCAGCACGCGCACCCCGGCCCCGGTCAGCGCGGTCCGCCGCTCGGCGTCGGAGGCGGCGCAGGTGACCAGCCAGGTGCCGGGCACCGCGAGCCGGTCGCCCGGGGACAGGGACGCCCGCCGGGACACCACCACGACCGGGGCGGTCGCCGGGCGGCCGAGCTCCGTGCGCAGCCGCCCGACGTCGGAGTCGGCCTCCAGCGGGCCGTAGTCCTCCGCGGCCGCCGTGCCGTGGCCGACCAGGACGGCGTCGCACCACGCGCGCAGCACGGTGAACACGCGCTGGTCGGCGTCCGACCCCAGGCCGGCCGACGCGCCGTCGACGCTGGTCGCGCCGTCCAGGGCGTGCACGAAGTTGGCCCGCACGAACCGGCCGGACGGCGGCCGGTAGGCCTCGGCCAGGGACGTGTCGTCGAGCCCACCCGGCGGGACCAGGGCCCTCACCGGGCGGCCAGCACGGCCGCCGAGTGCGGGGGCAGGGTGACCGCGGTGCCGTCGAGGGCGGGCAGCTCACCGGTGGCGAACAGCACCTCGGTGGGCGCGGCGTCCAGCTCGACCGTGCGCGGCTCGTCGGCCAGGTTGGCCACCACCCGCAGCGTGCCGCGGCGCACGACCAGCCAGCGCTCGGCCTCGTCGTGGTCCACCGCGACGCGGGTCAGGTCGGCGTCGACCAGCTCGGGCCGGGCCCGGCGCAGCGCCAGCAGGTCGGTGTGCACCCGCAGCAGCCCGGCGTGCGGGTCCCGGTCGAGCTCGGACCAGTCCAGCTTCGAGCGGGTGAAGGTCTCCGGGTCCTGCGGGTCGGGCACCTCGTCGGCGTCCCAGCCGTGCTCGGCGAACTCCCCGATCCGGCCCTCGGCGGTGGCCTTGCCCAGCTCCGGCTCGGGGTGGCTGGTGAAGAACTGCCACGGGGTCCCGGCGCCCCACTCCTCGCCCATGAAGAGCATCGGGGTGAACGGGCTGGTCAGCGTGATGGTGGCGCCGACGGCGAGCTGGGCGGGGGAGAGGGTGGCCGAGATGCGGTCGCCGGTGGCCCGGTTGCCGATCTGGTCGTGGTCCTGCAGGTAGGCCAGGAACTTCCAGCCGGGCAGCCGGGCGGTGTCCACCGGCCGGCCGTGGTGCCGCTTGCGGAAGGAGGACCACGCGCCGTCGTGCAGGAAGGCCCCGGTGAGCACCTTGGCCAGCCCGGCCAGGCCCGCGTCGGCGAAGTCCCGGTAGTAGCCCTGGCCCTCGCCGGTGAGCACGGCGTGCAGGCTGTGGTGGTAGTCGTCGCTCCACTGCGCGGTCATCCCCAGCCCGCCCGAGGCGCGCGGGGTGACCATCCGGGGGTCGTTGAGGTCGCTCTCGGCGATGAGGGTCAACGGCCGGCCCACGGCGACCGACAGCGCGTCGACCTCGGCGGCCAGCTCCTCCAGCACGTGGGTGGCCCGCTCGTCGACCAGCGCGTGCACGGCGTCGAGCCGCAGGCCGTCGACGTGCATGTCGCCCAGCCACATCAGGGCGTTGTCGATGATGTAGCGGCGCACCTCGTCGGAGTGCGGGCCGGAGAGGTTCACCGAGTCGCCCCAGGTGTTCGCCCCGCCCTCGCTGAAGACGGGGAAGAACTCGGGCAGGTAGTTCCCCGACGGGCCCAGGTGGTTGTAGACGACGTCCTGGATGACACCCAGCCCGCGCTGGTGGCAGGCGTCGACGAACCGCTGGTAGGCCGCCGGCCCGCCGTAGGTCTCCTGCACCGCGTACCAGGCGACGCCGTCGTAGCCCCAGTTGTGGGTGCCGTTGAACCCGTTCACCGGCAGCAGCTCGACGAAGCCGACGCCGAGGTCGACCAGGTGGTCGAGCTTGGCCGCCGCGGCGTCGAGGGTGCCCTCGGGGGTGAAGGTCCCCAGGTGCAGTTCGTAGACGCTGCTGCCGGCCAGCGGCCGCCCGGTCCAGGCCCGGTCGCCCCAGGTGTGCGCGGTGGGGTCGAACCGGCGGGAGAGCCCGTGCACGCCGTCGGGCTGGCGGCGGCCGCGCGGGTCGGGGCGGGCCGGGGTGGTGTCGTCGAGCAGGAAGCCGTAGTCGGCCTCCTCCGCGGCCTCGACCTCGGCGCGCCACCAGCCGTCGTCGTCCCGGGTCATCGGGTGGACCTCGCCGTCGACCTGCAGTCGGACCCGCTCGGGGAGCGGCGCCCAGACGGCGAACTCGGTGCTCATGGTCATGCCCTTCAGTCCTGGACGAGCAGTGCGACGGGGAGGTGCTGCAGGACCTCCGCCAGGGGGGCACCGGAGGCGTCGCTGACGGTGCGGGTGCCGGTGAGCAGGTCGCGCCAGCCGCCGGCGGGCAGCGCCAGCGCGGTGTCCCGCCAGCCGCCGTCGGCCTCGAGGCCGACCGGCAACCGGGTGGCGACGGCGACGACCCCGCCCCGGTCGAAGGCGACCACGTGGTCGGCGGCCGGGCCGGTGGCCTCGACCGCGCTGTAGCCGGCGAACGCCTCGGGGTGGTCCCGGCGGTGCCGCAGCACCCGGGAGACGACCAGCAGCTTCGCCGCGCCGGTGTCGTCGACGGCCGGCACCTCGCCGACGTCCAGGTCGGCCAGCAGCCGCCGGCGCTGCGCGTAGTCGACCGGACGGCGGTTGTCCGGGTCGACCAGCGACAGGTCCCACAGCTCGGTGCCCTGGTACACGTCGGGGACGCCGGCGATCGTCAACTGGAGCAGCTTCTGCGCCAGCGAGTTCGACCGGCCCGGCGCGGTGACCCGCTCGACGAACGCGTCGACCTCGGCCCGCGTGGTGGGGTCGTCGAACGCGGCGTCGACCAGTGCGTGCAGCGTGGCCTCGAACTCCTCGTCCACCGCGGTGTAGGTGGTCGAGGTCCCGGCCTCGCGGGCGGCCTTCTCGGCGTAGGCGTGCGCCCGCTCCCGGCTCAGCGGCCACGCGCCGACGAGGTTCTGCCACACCTGGTGGGCCAGCGGCCGGTCGGCCAGCGGGTGCCGCTGCAGCAAGCCGCGCACCAGCCCGGCCCACTCCTCGGGTAGCTCGGCCAGCACGGCCAGCCGTGCCCGCACGTCCTCGCTGCGCTTGGTGTCGTGGGTGGACAGCGTGGTCATGGAGACCGCGCGCTCGGCGGCCCGCTGCTGCTGCGCGGTGTGGAAGTCCGCGACCGGCAGCCCGAACCGGGTCGGGTCGCCGCCCACCTCGTTGAGCGCGACGAACCGCGACCACCGGTAGTAGGCGCTGTCCTCCACGCCCTTGGCCATCACCGGCCCCGACGTCTGCTCGAACCGGGTGGCCAGCTCGGTGCCCGGCGTGCCGAGCAGCGGGTGCAGGCCGTCCAGGGCGGCGGTGAGGTCCGGCCGGCGCTCCCGGACGGCGGTGACGGTCGCGTCCAGGTGCGACCGGCCGTCGGGCAGGTAGGTCCGGTACACGTCGAAGGAGGCCAGCAGCTCGGCCAGCGCCTCGGTCACCTGCTCGGCCGGCACCCCGGGGAGCTCGCCGACCAGGCGGGCCAGCCGGGCGACCTCCGAGCCCAGGATGCCGTCGGTGACCTCCCGCTTGCTGTCGTGCACCAGCTGCGCGTAGTCGACGGGGTGCCCGGCGACCTCGGTGTCCAGCGCGGTGAACGCGGCCTCGCCGGCCGGGTCGACCAGGACGCCGTCCACCTCGGCGAGCGCGTCGTACCCCGTCGTCCCGGCGGTGGCCCAGCTGTCGGGCAGGTCCTCGCCGGGCTCCAGGATCTTCTCCACGACCGTCCAGCGGTGCCCGGACAGCTCGGCGAGCCGGTCCAGGTAGCCGCGGGGGTCGGCGAGGCCGTCGGGGTGGTCGATCCGCAGGCCGTCGACCCAGCCGGCGGCCAGCAGCTCGCGGACCAGGGCGTGGGTGGCCTCGAAGACCCGCTCGTCCTCGACCCGCAGCCCGGCGAGGGTGTTGATGGCGAAGAACCGGCGGTAGTTCAGCTCGTGGTCCGCCCGGCGCCAGCCGACCAGCTCGTAGTGCTGGCGGGCGTGCACCTCCTGCGGGGTGCCCTCGCCGGTGCCGGGGGCGATCGGGAAGCGGTGGTCGTAGTACCGCAGCTCGCCGTCCTCGACCCGCAGCTCGGCCACGTCGTCGTCGGACCCCAGGACCGGCACCCGCACCTTGCCGCCGCCGGCCTCCCAGTCCACGTCGAAGGCGTGCGCGTGCGGGCTGTCGGGGCCGAGCTCCAGCAGCGACCACCACCAGCCCGAGGCGTGCGCGTCCTCGACGCCCATGTGGTTGGGCACCAGGTCCAGCACCAGGCCCAGCCCGTGCTCGTGCAGCGCCGAGACCAGCCGCTCCAGGCCCTCCCGACCGCCGCGCGCCTCGTCCACGTGGGCGTGGTCGGTGGTGTCGTAGCCGTGGTTGGAGCCCTCCGCCGACCGCAGCAGCGGGGAGGCGTAGGCGTGGCTGACGCCCAGGTCGGCCAGGTAGCCGGCGAGCTCGGCGCCCTGGCCGAGGGTGAAGTCGGCGTGGAACTGCAGCCGGTAGGTGCCCGAGGGCACCCCCCGGCGGGCGGCCTCGGTCACGAGATGCTGCGCAGGACGACCATGGCGCGGCCCTTGACCGTCAGGGTGTCGCCCGCGGCGCTCTCGTTCGGCTCCACGGGGCCGAACTCGGCGGTGTCCACGACGACGGTCCAGCTCTGCGCGTACTCCGACGTGGGCAGGGTGAACTCGATGTCCTCGTGCCAGGCGTTGAAGGCCAGGATGAAGCAGTCGTCGACGACGGCCTCGCCGCGCTCGTCGGTGGACCGGATGCCGTGGCCGTTGAGGTAGACGGCCACGGACTTCGCGAAGTGGGCGTCCCAGTCCTCCTCGCTCATCAGCTCACCGGCCGGCGTCAGCCACGCGATGTCGGGCACCGGGTCGCCCTCGACCCGCCGGACCGGCCGGCCGTTGAAGAACCGGCGACGGCGGAACGTCGGGTGGTCGTGGCGCAGGTGGGTGACGAGCTTGGTGAACTCGACCAGGCCCTCGTCGACGTCGGACCAGTCGATCCAGGTCAGCTCGGAGTCCTGGCAGTAGCCGTTGTTGTTGCCGCCCTGGCTGCGGCCGAGCTCGTCGCCGTGCAGCAGCATCGGCACGCCCTGGCTCAGCATCAGCGTGGCGATGAAGTTGCGCCGCTGCTGGGCGCGCAGCGCGAGCACCTCGGGGTCGTCGGTCGGGCCCTCGACGCCGCAGTTCCAGCTGCGGTTGTGGCTCTCGCCGTCGTTGTTGTCCTCGCCGTTGGCCTCGTTGTGCTTCTCGTTGTAGGAGACGAGGTCGTTGATGGTGAAGCCGTCGTGGGCGGTGACGAAGTTGATGCTGGCCACCGGACGCCGTCCGGAGTGCTGGTACAGGTCGGCCGACCCGGTGATCCGGCTGGCGAACTCACCGACCGTGGCGTCCTCGCCCCGCCAGAAGTCGCGCACCGTGTCGCGGTACTTGCCGTTCCACTCGGTCCACAGCGACGGGAAGTTGCCGACCTGGTAGCCGCCGTCGCCGACGTCCCAGGGCTCGGCGATGAGCTTGACCTGGCTGACCACCGGGTCCTGCTGCACCAGGTCGAAGAACGCCGACAGCTTGTCCACGTCGTGCAGCTCGCGGGCCAGCGTGGAGGCGAGGTCGAAGCGGAAGCCGTCGACGTGCATCTCGGTGACCCAGTAGCGCAGCGAGTCCATGATCAGCTGCAGCGAGTGCGGCTGCCGGACGTTGAGGGAGTTCCCGGTGCCGGTGTAGTCCATGTAGAACTGCGGGTCGTCGTCGACCAGCCGGTAGTAGGCCTGGTTGTCGATGCCCTTGAACGACAGCGTGGGGCCCAGGTGGTTGCCCTCGGCGGTGTGGTTGTAGACCACGTCGAGGATGACCTCGATGCCCGCGTCGTGGAGCGTGCGCACCATGCCCTTGAACTCCTGCACGGCCATGCCGGGGCTCTGGTTGCTGGCGTACTCGTGGTGCGGGGCGAAGAAGCCGATCGTGTTGTAGCCCCAGTAGTTGCGCAGGCCCTTCTGCTGCAGGGTGTCGTCCTGCACGAACTCGTGCACCGGCATGAGCTCGATCGCGGTGATGCCCAGCTCCTGCAGGTGCTCCACGATCGCCGGGTGCGCGATGCCGGCGTAGGTGCCGCGCAGCTCCTCGGGGACCCGCGGGTGGGTCATGGTCAGGCCCTTGACGTGGGCCTCGTAGATGACCGACTTGTGGTACGGGATCCGCGGGAGCCGGTCGCTGCCCCAGTCGAAGTAGGGGTTGATGACGACGGACTTCGGCATGTGCTCGGCCGAGTCCTCGTCGTTGCGCTCCTTGGTCTCGAAGTCGTACCCGAAGACCGAGGGGTGCCAGTCGATGCCGCCGTCGACGGCCTTGGCGTAGGGGTCCAGCAGCAGCTTGGTGGGGTTGCAGCGCTGACCCTGCTCCGGGTCGTAGGGGCCGTGCACGCGGTAGCCGTAGCGCTGGCCGGGCTGGACGCCGGGGACGAAGCCGTGCCAGACGAAGGCGTCCATCTCCGGGAGCTGGATGCGCTCCTCGTTGCCGTCCTCGTCGAACAGGCACAGCTCGACCTTCTCCGCCACCTCGCTGAAGAGCGCGAAGTTGGTGCCGGTGCCGTCGTAGGTGGCGCCGAGGGGGTAGGCCGTGCCGGGCCAGACCTGGGTGGTCATGAGGTCGTGGATCCTCCTGCGCTGGTCGGCCGCGGTCGATCCGGGCCGGGGGGCGGTGGTGCTCGGGCGTCGGTGCCCCGCGGTGCGGGGGCGCACACGTGCTGCTGCCGGCGGCCCCCCGCAGGAGTCTGCCGCCCACCGTCCGCGCCCGCCGGGTGGCCGAGGGTGCTGCTGCCCACGATCGACTGGAATTGTCGGTGGGCCGTCCTACATTCGGTGCGTGACGACCCAGACCGACCTCCGGCCGACCCGCGGCACCTTCCAGGTGATCAGTGAGTTCGAGCCCTCCGGCGACCAGCCGACGGCGATCCGGGAGCTGGCGGCCGCGGTCAACTCCGGGCAGAAGGACACGGTCCTGCTGGGTGCCACCGGTACCGGCAAGTCGGCGACCACGGCCTGGCTGATCGAGCAGGTGCAGCGGCCCACGCTGGTGATGGCGCCGAACAAGACGCTGGCCGCGCAGCTGGCGAACGAGTTCCGCGAGCTGCTGCCGAACAACGCCGTCGAGTACTTCGTCAGCTACTACGACTACTACCAGCCCGAGGCCTACGTCCCGCAGACCGACACCTACATCGAGAAGGACTCCTCGATCAACGAGGAGGTCGAGCGGCTGCGGCACTCGGCCACCCAGAGCCTGCTCACCCGCCGCGACGTCGTGGTGGTCTCCACCGTCTCCTGCATCTACGGCCTGGGCACCCCGCAGGAGTACGTCGACCGGGCGCTGAAGGTCTCGGTGGGGGAGGAGCGCGACCGCGACGAGCTGCTGCGCACCCTGGTCACCGAGCAGTACACCCGCAACGACCTCGCGTTCAGCCGCGGCACCTTCCGGGTGCGGGGCGACACCATCGAGGTGTTCCCGGTGTACGAGGAGCTCGCCGTCCGGATCGAGATGTTCGGCGACGAGGTCGAACGGCTGTACTACCTGCACCCGCTGACCGGCGAGGTCGTGCGCGAGGTCCAGGAGCTCTTCGTCTTCCCCGCCACCCACTACGTCGCCGGCCCCGAGCGCATGGAGCGGGCGATCCGCGGCATCGAGCTGGAGCTGGAGCAGCGGCTGGCCGAGCTCGACAAGCAGGGCAAGCTGCTGGAGTCCCAGCGGCTGCGCATGCGCACCACCTACGACATCGAGATGATGCGCCAGGTCGGGTTCTGCTCGGGCATCGAGAACTACTCGCGGCACATCGACGGCCGCGGCCCGGGCACCGCCGGTGCCTGCCTCATCGACTACTTCCCGAAGGACTTCCTGCTCGTCGTCGACGAGTCGCACGTGACGGTGCCGCAGATCGGCGGCATGTACGAGGGCGACATGAGCCGCAAGCGCACCCTGGTCGACCACGGCTTCCGGCTGCCCTCGGCGATGGACAACCGCCCGCTCAAGTGGGAAGAGTTCACCGACCGCATCGGCCAGGCGGTGTACCTGTCGGCCACCCCCGGCAACTACGAGCTGGGCCGCACCGGCGGTGAGTTCGTCGAGCAGGTCATCCGGCCCACCGGCCTGGTCGACCCCGAGATCGTGGTCAAGCCGACCAAGGGCCAGATCGACGACCTGGTGCACGAGATCCGCACCCGCACCGAGAAGGACGAGCGGATCCTGGTCACCACGCTCACCAAGAAGATGAGCGAGGACCTCACCGACTACCTGCTCGAGCTGGGCATCAAGGTGCGGTACCTGCACTCCGAGGTCGACACCCTGCGCCGCGTCGAGCTGCTGCGCGAGCTGCGGCAGGGCGAGTACGACGTGCTGGTCGGCATCAACCTGCTGCGCGAGGGCCTGGACCTGCCCGAGGTGTCGCTGGTGGCCATCCTCGACGCCGACAAGGAGGGCTTCCTCCGGTCGGGGACGTCGCTGATCCAGACCATCGGCCGCGCCGCCCGCAACGTGTCCGGTCAGGTGCACATGTACGCCGACAAGATCACCCCGTCGATGGCGCTGGCCATCGACGAGACCGCGCGGCGCCGCGAGAAGCAGATCGCCTACAACAAGGAGAAGGGTGTCGACCCGCAGCCGCTGCGGAAGAAGATCGTCGACATCCTGGACGGCATCTACCAGGCCAGCGAGGACGCCGAGAAGGCCACCGAGCAGTTCGGCGGGTCGGGTCGGCAGCAGTCCCGCGGCAAGGCGCCGGTGCCGGGCCTGTCGTCCAAGAGCAAGGGCAAGGCGAAGGCTGGGTCCATCGACGTCGAGGGCCTGCCCCGGGCCGCGCTGGCGGACATGATCCAGGAGATGAACGACCAGATGCTGGCTGCGGCGCGCGAGCTGCAGTTCGAGGTGGCCGCCCGCCTGCGCGACGAGCTCAACGAGCTCAAGCGCGAGCTGCGCCAGTTCGACCAGGCCCACGCCTGACCCGCTCCGCTTGCCCGTCGGACCGCACCTGGTCGCTGCCTGCGCCGCAGTGACCGGGTCCGGACCCCGGGCGGATCCACCGCGCTCCGCTGTGGGTCGCCGACGCCGGTGAGCCGGGGCGGCCACGTGGGCCGGGGGGCTGACCGCCTCGGCCGGGCGGGCTGGCCGCCTCGGCCGGGCACACCGTGCACCGGCCGCCCTGGCCTTCTGCCTCGGGTGGCCGGACATCCCTGACGGTCGCCGGCGGGTGCACCGTGCGACCACCGTGCACGATGTCCGGCCACCCCGGCCGTCGGGCCGGGTGGGAGGTGATCGCCGATGGTGGGAGGTGGTTGCCGAGGCCTCCCACCGCGGGGGAAGACCTCCCACCACCGTGAGCCCCGGGCATGCGCGGGTCCCGCCGGGCCCGAGGACGCCCACGGCCCGTTCCGGTGTCCAGAACGGGCCGTGGGCGTTCGAGCCGGGGTCAGCCGCCGGGGCCGCGCCCCGCTCCGCCGCCTCCGCCGGGACCGCCGCCGCCCGGGCCACCGCCGCCACCGGGACCGCCGTTCCCGCCACCGCCAGGACCGCCGCCGGGGCCGTCGCCCCCGCCGCCGTTCCCGCCGCCGTTGCCGCCCCCGCCGCCGGGGCCGGGTCGCTCCTCGGGCGTCGGCTCGCTCGTGGACGGGTCGGCCGGGCTCGTCGTCGCCGTGGTCTCGTCGTCGGCGCTTGACGGTGCCGCCGAGCTGGGAGCGGGCGCGGTCGTGCCGGCCGGGTCACCCGCGGAGGACCCGCCGCCGAGCACGACCCCGAGCACCACGCCCGCCACCAGCACGACGGCCAGCGCAGCGAGGCCCGCGACCAGCGCACCGGCCCGCCGGCGCGGACGCCGGCCCGGCGGCGGGGGCGCGGCCGGCTGCTCCGGGACGGTGGGGAAGGCGGCGGTCTCGTCGCGGGTGCCCAGTGCCCACGGCCCGACCACGTGGGTCGGCCGGCGACTGCCGGGCAGGTCCGACCCGACAGCCGGGAACTGCGACGTCTCCCCGTCCCGCGCGTTCACCCAGGTCCTCCCGTCGGCAGGTGCAGACCGGGAGTCTGCCCCGCGACCACCTGCAGCGCCCGGTCGGCGGCGTCCACCGCCCACCCGCCCAGCTGCGAGTCGCGCGCCACGGCCAGCCACGGACCGGGACCGGTGGGACCCCCGACCGGGGCGGCGCCCAGCAGCGCCAACCCCAGCCCGACCACCACGAGCGCCAGCAGCGCCCCACCGGCCGCACCGGCCAGCCGGTCCAGCACCCCCAGGTGCAGCCGCGCGACCAGCGTCGCCAGCACGCCACCGGCCGCGCGGCCCAGGCCGGAGCCCAGGGCCGCGACGACCAGCACGCCGAGCACGGTGGCGGCCACCCGCGTGCCGCCCTGCAGCGACCCGGTGAGCACCGGCACCAGCGCGGTGCCGATCGCGAGGCCGACGACGAGGCCGACCACCGAGCCGGCCAGCCGCAGCCCGCCGCGCCGCCAGCCCCCGACCGCGCCGAGCACCAGGAGCAGCACCAGGACCAGGTCGACCCAGCCGGTGCCCACCGTCGGGGTCACCGGTCCGCGTCGGCGACGACCGTCCGGCCGTCGTCGGTCACCGAGCCGTGCAGGTGCACCTCGTCGCCCACCGCGGGCACCTGCGACAGGGCCGCGGCGTCGACGTCCACCCGCAGCCCGGGCACGGTGACCACGGTCAGGTCGGTGCCGTCCACCGACACCACGGTGCCGTCGACGTGCGCGTCGACCTCGTGCACCTCCAACGCGGCGCCGTCGGACACCCGGACCTCGACCCGGTCGCCGACCGCGATGTCGGACGCCGAACCGGCCTCGGGTGCGTCACCGCTCGGCGGGGTCGGGGCCTCGCCGTCGCTGGGCGGCGCCGGGGCGTCCGAGGGGGCGCTGCCGTCCGAGGGCGCGGCGGGCGCGTCGGACGGGGTGCTGCCGTCGGAGGGAGCAGCGGACGGCGCGGACGGCGTGCTGCCGTCGGACGGCGGTGCGGGGGCGTCGGAGGGGGCGCTGCCGTCGGTCGGCGCGCCGGGTGCACCACCGCCGGGCCCACCCGGTCCCGGACGCCCCTCGCCCCGGCCGCCGTCCGGCCCGCGACCCCCGTCCGGGCCGCCCCCCGGCCCGCCGGGGCCGCCGTAGCGGGTCTCGTCGGACAGCGTCAGCTCGTGGGTGGCGCCCGTGTCGTCGGTGACGGTCAGGGACGAGTCCGACACCGCGGTGACGGTGCCGACGACGCGCTCACCACCGGGGCCGTGGTCACCGGGGGCCTGGTCGGTGGACGGCGCGTCGGTGGAGCCGGAGCCGGAGCCGTCGGCCAGCGCGATGCCGCCGCCGAGCAGCACGGCGCCGGTGGCGGCGCCGCCGACGACGGCCGCGGTCCAGCGGCGGGAGCGGGGGGTGCGGGCGGATCGGGACACGGGGTCCTCCTCGGTTCGGGTGCCGCCCCGGGCCGGGGCGGCGCTGTCCCCACCGTGTGCGGCCACCCTGAACCCACCCTGAAGCGCCCGCCGGCCGCCCCGTTCTTCAGCGCGGCTTCAGCCTGGGGGAGGCACCATCGCTGCCGTGCGCAGCGACGGAACGCCCCGGCCCCGGGTCCTGGTGGTCGAGGACGAGGCAGCCATCCGCGACGGCGTGGTGACCGCGCTCGCCGACGAGGGCTGCGCGGTCGAGGGCCGGCCCGACGGCAGCACGCTGGCCGCCGACCTCGCCGGGTTCCGCCCCGACCTCGTCGTCCTCGACGTGATGCTGCCCGGCCGCGACGGCCTGGCGCTCGCCGCCGACGTCCGCCGGGCCGGGGACGCCGGCGTCGTCGTCCTGACCGCCCGCGACGCCGTCCCCGACCGGTTGGCCGGGTTCGCCGCCGGTGCCGACGACTACCTGGTCAAGCCGTTCGCGATGGCGGAGCTGGTCGCCCGGGTGCGCGCGGTGCTCAACCGGCGCGGCCGCTGGCCCGGCGCCGTCGAGGTCGGCGACCTGGTCGTCGACGAGCCGGCCGGCACCGCCACCCGCGCCGGCGCGGACCTCGAGCTCACCGCCACCGAGCTGCGGTTGCTGGGCTACCTGGTCGGCAACCGCGGCCGCACCGTGTCCAAGACCCAGATCCTGACCCAGGTCTGGGGCTACGGGGACTACGACCCCAACCTGGTGGAGGTCCACGTCAGCGCGCTGCGCCGCAAGCTCGAGGCGCACGGCCCACGGCTGGTGCACACCGTCCGCGGGCTGGGCTACACGGTCCGGCCGTGACCGCCCCCGTCCTGCGCACCGCGTCCCTGCGCCGCCGGCTGAGCCTGTGGGTGCTGGGCCTGCTCGCCGTCCTGCTGGTCGTCCTCGGCGTCGTCGTCGACCTGGTGCTCGGTGCCAACCTGCGCAGCGACCTGCGCCAGCGGCTGGTCGACCGGGCCGAGATCGCCGCCGAGCTCGTCGCCCAGGGTCGCTCGGACGAGGAGGTGCTCGACGCCGTCACCGGTGACACCGTGCAGGCGCAGATCGAGACCGCGGACGGGCAGCAGGTCGGCGAGCTGGAGCCGCCCGGGCCGGGAACCGGTCCGCCGGGACGGCCCGGTCCGCCGCCGCGGCAGGACGCCGTGGTCGACACCGGTGACGCGTACGTCCTGCAGACCGACCTGGACGACGGTGCCCGGCTGACCCTGCTGGCCGACCAGGGCCCGATCACCGACGCGGTCACCCAGCTGCGGTGGGTGCTGGTGGTGGGCGCCGCGCTCACCCTCCTGCTGGCCGCCGTCCTGGTCAGCGCCACCGTCGGGCTGGGCCTGCGGCCACTGGGCCGGATGACCGCCCTGGCTCGCTCGATCACCTCCGGGGACCGCGGCCGCCGGCTGCGCCCAGACCGGCCGCACACCGAGCTGGGCAGCACCGCGGCCGCCTTCGACGACATGCTCGACGAGCTCGAGGGCGCCGAGCGCACGGCCCGCCGCGCCGAGGCCGGCATGCGCGACCTGCTCGGCGACGCCGCCCACGAGCTGCGCACCCCGCTGGCCGCCGTCCAGGCCTCGGTGGAGACCGTGCTGCGAACCGACCCCGACCGCGACCGCCGCGAGGAGCTGCTGGCCGGTGCTGTCCGGGAGCTGCAGCGTTCCGGCCGGCTGGTGGCCGACCTGCTCGACGTCACCCGGTTCGACAGCGGCGACCCGCCCGCCCTGCACCGCCGGCCCACCGACCTGCTGGAGCTGGCCCGGGGGAGCGCCCGCCGCGTGGGCGGTCCGGTCGAGGTCGCCGGCGCCCCGGTCACCGCCGAGGTCGACCCCGACCGGGTCGGCCAGGTGCTGGACAACCTGCTGCGCAACGCCGTCCGCGCCGCCGGGCCGGCCGGGCACGTGCGGGTCGCCGTCCGGTCGGAGGGCGAAGACGTGCGGCTCGACGTCGTCGACGACGGCCCCGGCGTCCCGGCCGACCAGCGCGAGCGGGTCTTCGACCGGCTGGTGCGGCTGGACGCCGCCCGCACCCGCGACGGCGGCGCCGGGCTCGGCCTGCCGATCGCCCGGGCGCTGGCCCGGGCACACGGCGGTGACGTGCTGTGCCTGCCCGCCGACCGGGGCGCCTGCTTCCGGGTCCAGCTGCCGGTGGCCGCCGTCACCGCCTGAGACGGGAACCCGGCCGGATCGGTGTTCGTTCACCCTGCGAGCCGGGTAGGCACTGGTTGGCGTTTGCACACGTCCAGCAGAGCGCACAACCCGGATCGCGTGGAGGGGAGTATCCCCCGCGGCAGCTGTCGTCAGCACGAGGTCGCCATCGACCTCCGGCACTGCCGGCCGGCCCCTCGGGGTCGGTGGGAGAGACCTCCGGCGTTCTGCAACAGACACCGGAGGCACACGTTGGACGTCCCTTTCTGGGTGTGGGCAGTCACGGTGGCCGCGATCGTCGGGATGATCGTCTTCGACTTCATCGGCCACGTGCGCACCCCGCACGCCCCCTCGCTCAAGGAGTCGGCCACCTGGTCGGCCATCTACGTCGGCATCGCGATCCTGTTCGGGATCGGCGTGTTCATCTTCGCCGGCGGGCAGTTCGGCGGTGAGTACTTCGCCGGCTACGTCACCGAGAAGGCGCTGTCGGTCGACAACCTCTTCGTCTTCGTGATCATCATGGCCAGCTTCGGCGTGCCGCGGGAGCTGCAGCAGAAGGTGCTGCTGTTCGGCATCGCGTTCGCCCTGGCGCTGCGCACCGTGTTCATCTTCGTGGGTGCCGCCGCCATCGAGAACTTCAGCTGGGTCTTCTACCTCTTCGGCGCGATCCTGATCTACACCGCCGTCATCCAGGCCCGCAGCGGTGGCCACGACGACGACGAGGAGTACAAGGAGAACGCCGTCCTCCGCTTCGTCAAGAAGGTCGTGCCGACCACGGAGGAGTACCACTCCGACAAGCTGACGACGAAGATCGACGGCAAGCGGTTCATCACCCCGCTGATGATCGCGCTGATCGCCATCGGCACCGCCGACATCATCTTCGCCGTCGACTCGATCCCGGCGATCTTCGGCCTGACCCAGGAGACCTTCCTGGTCTTCACCGCCAACGCCTTCTCGCTGCTGGGCCTGCGGCAGCTGTTCTTCCTCATCGACGGCCTGCTCGACCGCCTGGTCTACCTCTCCTACGGCCTGGCCGTGATCCTGGGCTTCATCGGGATCAAGCTGGTCATCCACGCGCTGCACACCAACGAGCTGCCCTTCATCAACGGCGGTGAGCACATCACGCTCATCCCGGAGATCCCGACCTGGCTCTCGTTGCTGGTGATCCTCGCGACCCTGGTGGTCACCACCGTGCTCAGCCTCCGCAAGAACAAGAAGGACGCCGAGCGCGGCATCACCAGCCCGACCGGGGCCGGGGACAAGGGCGCGGGCCGCGACGGGCTGCACGCCCAGGGCCCCGGCGACCGCGACGGCAGCCCGGCCGGCGCCCGGGCCGACGCCCCGCCGTCGGGCCGCACCGCCGCGGTGACCGACAGCAGCCGCGAGGGCTGATCCCGCTCCACCACCGAGGGGTCCACCGGACGACGTCGTCCGGTGGGCCCCTCGTCGTCGGTGGGTCCGACACCACTGCCGACCGCACAGCGCAGGCTCAGGCCCGCCCGTACTGTTCGGCGACGTGGAGCTCCCCGTCTGGTTCGAGATCGGCACCTTCGTGGGACTCACCGTCCTGCTGCTGGCCGACCTCGCCCTCGTCGCCCGCCGCCCGCACGAGCCGTCGGTGCGGGAGGCCAGCATCTGGGTGACGTTCTACGTCGCGCTGGCCCTGGTCTTCGGCCTGGTGCTGCTGCTGGTCACCAACGGCGACTTCGCCACGCAGTTCTACGCGGGCTGGCTCACCGAGTACTCGCTGTCGGTGGACAACCTCTTCGTCTTCGTGATCATCATGGCCCGCTTCCAGGTGCCCCGGAAGCTGCAGCAAGAGGTCCTGATGGTCGGGATCATCATCGCGCTGGTGCTGCGCGGGATCTTCATCCTGCTCGGCGCCGCGGTGATCGAGCGCTTCACCTGGGTCTTCTACATCTTCGGCGCGTTCCTGGTCTACACCGCGATCAACCTGGTCCGGAACCGCGGCGAGGACGAGGACTACGAGGAGAACGCCCTCATCCGGCGGCTGCGCAAGGTCCTGCCGCTCACCAAGGACTTCGAGGGCAACAAGATCCGCGTCCAGCGGGACGGCAAGAAGTACTGGACGCCGATGATCGTGGTCTTCCTCGCCCTGGGGACGACGGACCTGCTGTTCGCGCTGGACTCGATCCCGGCCATCTTCGGCCTCACCCGCGAGGCGTTCATCGTCTTCACGGCCAACGTCTTCGCCCTCATGGGGTTGCGGCAGTTGTACTTCCTGCTCGGCGGGCTGCTCAAGCGGCTGGTCTACCTGTCGCTGGGCCTGGCGGTCATCCTGGCCTTCATCGGCGTCAAGCTGGTGCTGGAGGCCATCCACGAGAACACGCTGCCGTTCATCAACGGCGGCGAGCCGGTCGAGGCGGTTCCCGAGATCCCGATCTGGCTGTCGCTGGCGGTCATCCTCGGCGTCCTGGTCATCGCGACCGTCGCCTCGCTGGTCAAGACCCGCGGCCAGCTGTCGCCGGCCGAGGGCACCGGCGTCGGCCCGGAGCAGCCCGCCGACCGCAGCGCCGAGTAGCGGCTCAGGCGGCCGGGTCGGCGACCCGGCCGCCGGCCGCCACCCGCTCGCCGTCCAGCCAGACCTCGCGGACCCGGCCGGCCAGCCCGGACAGGTCGGCGGCGTCGCCGTCCAGCACCACGACGTCGGCCCGCTTGCCCGGCTCCAGCGAGCCCAGCTCGTCCTCCACCCGGAGCAGCCGGGCCGCGGACAGCGTGGTGGCGTGCCAGACGTCGGCCACCGACATGCCGCGGTCGCGCATCAGCTGCAGCTCGCCCAGGTTCTCCCCGTGCGGTCCGACGCCCGAGTCGGTGCCCATCGCGATGCGCACCCCGGCCGCGTGCGCCCGGGACACCGACTCGTCGTGCTGGGCCTGCACCGCCACCGCCTTGTCCACCACGGCCTGCGGCAGCGCCGCGCCCGCGGCGACCGCGGCCAGCACCGCCCGCGGCGCGGACAGGGTCGGCACCAGCCAGGTGCCGTGCTCGACCATCAACTCGATCGCCTCGTCGTCGAGGAAGATGCCGTGCTCGATCGACCGGATCCCGGCCCGGACGGCGTTCTTGATCCCGTCGGCCCCCTGCGCGTGGGCCATCACGGCCAGCCCGGCGGCGGTGGCCTCCTCCACCAGCACCTCGAGCTCGGCGGGGCGGAAGTGGGCGTGCCGGGGGTCGTCGCGGGGGGACAGGACGCCGCCGCTGGTGGCCACCTTGAGCACGTCCGCACCGGCCCGGACCAGCGTGCGGACGGTGCGGCGGACCTCGTCGGGCCCGTCGCAGATGCCGCTGGGCCGGCCCGGGGTGGGCGGCAGCAGCGGGGTCTCCGCGCCGCACACGTGCCAGTCGTCGGCGTGGCCGCCGGTCTGGCTGATCATCGTCAGCGAGATCTGCATCCGCGGCCCGCGGACCAGCCCCGAGCGCACCGCCTCGGCCACGCCCAGGTCGGCCCCGGCCGCGTCCCGCACCGAGGTGATGCCCAGCGCGAGCGTGCGGCGCAGGTTGCGGGCGGCCTCGAAGTAGACCTGGCTGTAGGGGGTCTGCAGCTGGCGCAGGGTGTCCACCCCGCTCATCAGCACGTGCACGTGGCAGTCGAAGAGACCGGGCAGCACGGTGGCGCCGGTGCAGTCGACCACCTCGTCGCCGTCCAGGCCGGTGCCCACCGCCACGACCCGGCCGTCCTCGACGGCCACGTCGCCCGGCGCGGCGGGCGCCCCGGTGCCGTCGAGGACCGTCCCGCCGGTGAACACGCGCCGCGTCGTCATGGGCGCAGCCTAGGTACTGAGCCCGGCTCAGGGAATCACCGCGCGCTGTCGGCTGATCACGGGTGCTGCCGCTGGGCTAGCGTCTGCGCCATGCGGCCCGACGACCTCGCTTGCCTGCGCACACCCGGTGCGGCCACGGTGACCCCGGACGGGTCGACCGCGGTGGTCGCGGTGACCCGGCTGGACCTCGACGGCGACGAGTACCGCAGCCAGCTGTGGGCGGTGCCCACCGACGCCTCCGCCCCGGCCCGCCCGCTCACCCACGGCCACCGCGACTCCGCGCCGGTGTTCTCCCCGGACGGCCGCTGGCTGGCCTTCCTCGGCGCCGAGAGCGGCGGCAAGCCGCAGCTGCACCTGCTGCCCACCGGCGGCGGGGAGGCGCGCCGGCTCACCGACCACCCGCTGGGCGCCGGGGCGCCGGTCTGGGCGCCGGACTCCCGCCGGATCGCCTACACGGCGCGGGTGCCGGAGCAGGGCCGCTACGGCACCGAGGAGGGGGTCGACCCGGCCGCCGAGCCGCCGCGGCTGATCACCACGCTGAAGTACCGGTCCGACGGCGTCGGGTTCACCGTCGACCGGCGCCAGCACGTGTTCGTGCTCGACCTGCCCGACGACGAGGCCGACGACGAGGTGCCCGTCGCCGAGCCGGTGCAGGTGACCTCGGGCGACCACGACGACACCGACGTCGCCTGGCACCCGGCCGGCACCGAGCTGGTCTTCGTCTCCGCCCGCCACCCGCGGGCCGACCGCGACCTGGTCAGCGACGTGTGGGCCTGCCGGCCCGACGGCTCGCACCTGCGCCGGGTGACCGAGAGCCGGTCCTCCTGCTCGGCGCCCACCTACGACCCCGACGACCTCGAGGGCCGCACCGTCTACCTGGCGGCCCAGCCCGACCTGGGCCCCGACGGCCTGGACTTCGTCGGCCGGGGCACCGTCCCGTGCCGGGTGGACGCCGCCGGCGGTCACCCCCAGCCGCTGCTGGACCCGGCCAAGCACGACCTCGGCCACGACTTCGGCCGGGTCGTGGTGGCCGGCGGGGACCTCTTCGTCGCGGTGCAGAAGCAGGGCGCGGTGGAGCTGCTGCGGGTGCCGCTGGCCGGCGGGGAGCCGGAGGCGCTGGTCGACGGCCCGTACACCACCCGCGGCATCGGGGTCGGCGGCGGCGTCGTCGTCGCCACGGTCGCGCACGACCGGTCGGCGGGGGAGCTGCTGGCCATCACCCCCGGCCGCCGGCGGCTGCTCACCGGCTTCGGCGCCCTGCTGCAGGGCACCGGCCGGCTGCACGCCATGCGGGAGAAGACGGCCACCGCGCCCGACGGCTACCCGGTGCACGGCTGGGTCACGGTGCCCGACGGGCCCGGTCCGCACCCCGTGCTGCTCACCGTGCACGGGGGCCCGCACAGCCAGTACGGCTGGTCGCTGTTCGACGAGACGCAGGTGTACGTCTCGGCCGGCTACGCCGTGCTGCAGTGCAACCCTCGCGGGTCCTCCGGCTACGGCGAGGAGCACGGCCGCGCGGTCCGGGAGCGGTTCGGCGAGGTGGACGCCGACGACGTCCTCGCGTTCCTGGACGAGGCGCTGCAGGAGCCCGAGCTCGACGACACCCGGGTCGGCGTCATGGGCGGCTCGTACGGCGGCTACATGACCACCCTGCTCGTCGGGCGCACCCAGCGGTTCGCCGCCGCGATCAGCGAGCGGGCCTTCAACGACCCGGTCAGCTTCGTCGGCTCCTCCGACATCGGGTTCTTCTTCCCCGACCAGTACCTCGGCACCGACCCCGCGCGGGTCGCCGCGCAGTCGGCGATGGCCGGCGCGCACCGGATCACCACCCCGACCCTGGTGATCCACTCCGAGGAGGACTGGCGCTGCCCGCTGGAGCAGGGCACCCGGCTGTTCGTCGAGCTCAAGCGGCGCGGGGTGCCCTCGGAGCTGCTGCTGTTCCCCGGCGAGGGCCACGAGCTGTCCCGCAGCGGCCGCCCGCGGCACCGGCTGGCCCGGCTGGAGCACGTGCTGCGCTGGTGGGGCCGCTGGCTGCCCACCACGCAGAACAGCTCCGCGGCCGCGCTCCCGGCCGGGGCCTCGGCGGCGGGGGACGAGCCGGGCTGACCGGTGGGCGGCCGGGGCCCGGGTCCGCTAGCTTCCGGTCGTCCGACTGGGAGGTCGTCCGTGCTCGCTCGTGTCTCCGCGACGTTGGTCAGCTGCGCCAACCGCACCCCGCTGGCCGTCGCCACCTACCTCGCCGTGGTCCTCGCCGCCGCGACCGCGCTGTGGCGGCTGGAGGGCTGGGGCTTCGGGGACTCGGTGTGGTGGGCCTTCGTGACCACCACGACGACCGGCTACGGCGACCTCTACCCGGTGACCGTCGCCGGCCGGGTGGTCGGCGTCCTGACCATGTTCGCCGGGATCATCGGCATCGGCGTCATCGTCGGCCGGATCGCGGCGGTGGTGATCCGCACGCACGACGACTTCACGCACGAGGAGCAGGTCGACCTGTCCCAGGACTCCGACGAGCAGCTGCGGCTGCTGCGCGAGATCCAGGCCGAGCTGCGCACCCGCCGTCCCGACCACGCCGGCTGAGAGCCGGCTGCGGGTTCCCCGGGACGGCGGGCCGACGGGCGCCGGTGGTCGCATGATCGCCCCGTGACCGCGATCGAGGACCTGGCCGTGATCGGCGACCTGCAGACCGCCGCCCTGGTCGACGCCGAGGGGTCCCTGCGCTGGCTGTGCCTGCCCCGCTTCGACTCCCCGGCCTGCTTCGCGTCGCTGCTGGACTCCGACGCCGCCGGCCACTGGCGGATCGCCCCGGCCGGGGGCGGCCGGTGCACCCGGCGGCGCTACCGCGGCGACACCCTGGTGCTGGAGACCGAGTGGGAGACCGACGGCGGCACGGTGCGGGTCGTCGACCTCATGCCGCTGCGCGGGCGCTACCCCGACGTGGTGCGGGTCGTCGAGGGCGTCACCGGGGAGGTGGCGGTGCGGGGGGAGCTCGCCGTCCGGTTCGACTACGGCCGGGTGGTGCCCTGGGTGCGCCGGCGCGGCGACCGCTGGCAGGCCCTCGCCGGCCCCGACGCGCTGTGGCTGTCAACCCCCGCCCCGCTGGAGGGCCGCGACCGCACCACGGTCTCGGAGTTCACCGTGCGCGCGGGGGACCGGGTGCCCTTCGTGCTCACCTGGACGCCGGGCCATCACGACGCCCCGCCGGAGGTCGACCCGGAGCGGGCGCTGGGCGAGACGGTGGCCGGCTGGGAGCGCTGGGTCGCCGACGGGCAGCGGGCCGGCGGGCGCTGGGCCGACTCCGTGACCCGGTCGCTGATCACCCTGCGGGCGCTGACCCACGCGCCGACCGGCGGCATCGTCGCCGCCGTCACCACCTCCTTGCCCGAGCAGCCCGGCGGGCCGCGCAACTGGGACTACCGGTACAGCTGGCTGCGCGACTCGACCTACACCCTGCAGGCGCTGCTGGCCGCCGGGCACACCGACGAGGCGGGGGCCTGGCGCCGCTGGCTGCTGCGCGCGGTCGCGGGCGACCCCGCCGACCTGCAGATCATGTACGCCGTCGACGGCACCCGGCGTCTCCCCGAGGCCGAGCTGGACTGGCTGGCCGGGTGGGAGGGGTCCCGCCCGGTGCGCACCGGCAACGCCGCGGCCGCCCAGCTGCAGCTCGACGTGGTCGGGGAGGTCCTCGACGGCCTGCACCTGGCCCGCGCCGCCGGCCTCGGCGCCCCGGAGGAGGCCTGGGACCTGCAGTGCGCCCTGCTGGACCACCTCGAGGGCCAGTGGCGGCAGCCCGACTCGGGGCTGTGGGAGCAACGCGGCGAGCCCCGGCACTTCGTGCACTCCAAGGTGATGGCCTGGGTGGCGTTCGACCGGATGGTCCGCGGCGCCCGCGAGCACGACCTGCCGGGCCCGGTGGAGCACTGGGCGCAGGTGCGCGACGCCATCCGGGACGACGTGCTCGAGCACGGCGTGCACGACGGCCACCTGGTGCAGTCCTACGGCTCCACCGAGCTGGACGCCGCGCTGCTGCTGGTGCCCCGGGTCGGCTTCCTGCCTGCCGACGACCCGCGCGTGGTGGCCACCGTCGAGGCCGTGCAGCGCGAGCTCACCCGGGACGGCCTGGTGCTGCGCTACCGCCCCGACACCAGCGGCGACGGCCTGCCCGGCACCGAGGGGGTCTTCCTGGCCTGCTCGTTCTGGCTGGTCGACGCCCTGCACGGGATCGGCCGGCGGGACGAGGCCGAGGCGCTGTTCGAGCGGCTGCTGGGCTGCGCCTCCGACCTCGGGCTGCTCAGCGAGGAGTGGGACCCCGACGCCGGCCGGCAGCTGGGCAACACCCCGCAGGCGTTCAGCCACTTCGCGCTGGTGGTCAGCGCCGTCCAGCTCGAGGAGGGCCGGCACGCCCGCAGCGACCACCCCGTCGGCGCTGCCCGCGCGGGTGCCCCCCGGCTGCCCTAGCGTCGTCCGCGTCCCCGACCGACCCCAGGAGAGCTCCGTGGCCGCCCCTTCGCACGACCCCACCTCCACCGCCGCCTGGTCGGCCCTGCTGGCCCACCGCGACGCCACCACCCCCGACCTGCGCGGCTGGTTCGACGCCGACCCGGGCCGCGCCGAGCGCCTCACGATGGACGTCGCCGACCTGCACGTCGACCTGTCCAAGAACCTGGTCACCGACGAGACGCTGCAGCTGCTGCGCGACCTCGCCGAGCAGACCGGCGTCCTGGACCGGCTGCAGGCCATGTTCGCCGGCGAGCACATCAACGTCACCGAGGACCGCGCCGTGCTGCACACCGCGCTGCGCCGCCCGGCGGGCCTGGCCCCGCTCACGGTCGACGGGCAGGACGTCGACGCCGACGTGCAGGCCGAGCTGGCCAAGGTCTACGAGTTCGCCCGCGCGGTGCGGTCGGGGGAGTGGACCGGCGCCACCGGCCAGCGGATCACCACCGTGGTCAACATCGGCATCGGCGGGTCCGACCTCGGCCCGGTGATGGCCTACGAGGCGCTGCAGGCCTACCGGCAGGCCGGCCTGACCTGCCGCTTCGTCTCCAACATCGACCCCACCGACCTGGCCGAGACCACCGCCGACCTCGACCCGGCCACCACGCTGTTCATCGTGGCGTCCAAGACCTTCGGCACGCTGGAGACGCTGACCAACGCCCGGCTGGCCCGGCAGTGGCTGTGGGACGGCCTGGCCGGGGAGATCGACGACGACGACGCGTCCCGCCGCGACGCCGTCGCCCGGCACTTCGTGGCCGTCTCGACCGCGCTGGACAAGGTGGCCGACTTCGGCATCGACCCGGACAACGCCTTCGGGTTCTGGGACTGGGTCGGCGGCCGCTACTCGGTGGACTCCGCGATCGGCACCTCGCTGGCCGTCGCGATCGGCCCGGAGCGGTTCGCCGAGTTCCTCGCCGGCTTCCACGCCGTCGACGAGCACGTGCGCACCACCCCGCTGGAGCGCAACGTCCCGTTGCTCATGGGCCTGCTCAACGTCTGGTACGTCAACTTCCTCGGCGCGCACACCCACGCGGTGCTGCCCTACAGCCAGTACCTGCACCGGTTCCCGGCCTACCTGCAGCAGCTGACCATGGAGAGCAACGGCAAGTCCGTGCGCTGGGACGGCCAGCCGGTCACCTGCGACACCGGGGAGGTGTTCTGGGGCGAGCCGGGCACCAACGGACAGCACGCCTTCTACCAGCTCATCCACCAGGGCACCCGGCTCATCCCGGCCGACTTCCTCGCCTTCGCCACCCCGCAGCACGCGCTCACCGACGGCGACACCGACGTGCACGCGCTGTTCATGGCGAACTTCTTCGCCCAGACCAAGGCGCTGGCGTTCGGCAAGACCGCCGAGGAGGTCCGGGCCGAGGGGACGGCGGAGGACGTCGTCCCGGCGCGGGTGTTCCCGGGCAACCGGCCGACCACGTCGATCATCGCGGCGTCCCTCACGCCGTCGGTGCTCGGCCAGCTGATCGCGCTCTACGAGCACATCACCTTCGCCGAGGGCGCGGTCTGGGGCATCGACAGCTTCGACCAGTGGGGCGTGGAGCTGGGCAAGCAGCTGGCGCTGCAGATCGCCCCGGCCCTGACGGGGGACGACGACGCCCTGCAGTCCCAGGACCCCTCCACGAAGGGCCTCATCGGCTGGTACCTCGCCCACCGCGCCTGAGCGGACGCGCCCGCGGCGGGGTCACCAGCCGCGGGCGCGCCACTCCGCGAGGTGGGGGCGCTCGGCGCCGAGGGTGGTGTCCTTGCCGTGGCCCGGGTAGACCCACGTCCCGTCGGGCAGCGCGCCGAACAGCCGCTCCTCGACGTCGTCGAGCAGCTGGGTGAACCGCTCGGGGTCCTGCTGCGTGTTGCCGACCCCGCCGGGGAACAGGCTGTCGCCGGTGAACACGTGCGTGCCGGCGTCGCCGCCCCGCCAGACCAGCGCGATCGAGCCGGGCGTGTGGCCGCGCAGGTGCACCACCTCGAGCACCTGGTCGCCCACGGCCACGGTGTCGCCGTGCTCGACGGGGTGGGTCACCGGGACCGGCAGGTCGGCGGCGTCGGCGGGGTGGGCCACGGTGGCCGCGCCGCTGGAGGCGACCACCTCGGGCAGCGCGCGGTGGTGGTCCCAGTGCCCGTGCGTGGTGACGACGGTGGTCAGCCGGGTGTCGCCGACCAGGGCGCGCAGCGCCCCGGGCTCGGCCGCGGCGTCGACCAGGACGCCGTCGCCGGTGGCGGTGCAGGTGAGCAGGTAGGCGTTGTTGGCCATCTCGCTGACCGCGAGCTTGGTCACGGTCAGCGCGCCCAGGTCGCGGGTGTCCGCGGGGCCGCCGACCTCGACGTCGCCGGTGTACTCGCTCACCCTGCACGCTCCGATCTGAGGTTGTCGGTGGGTCCGTCTAGGTTCGACGGCGTGGACGCCAACCTAGCCACGGAGGGCGCCGGGGGCGCGCGGGAGACCACCCGGCGGCTGGTCGGCCTGCCCGCCGCCGAGCTCGCCGCACGCGTGCGCCGCGGCGACGTCACGGCCGTCGAGGTGGTGCGCGCCCACCTGGCGCACATCGCCGCCGTCGAACCCCGGGTGGGCGCCTACCGCGTGCTGCGGGCCGAGGCCGCGCTGGCCGAGGCGGCCGCGGTCGACGCCCGGCCCGACCGCGCCCGGCTGCCCCTGGCCGGGGTCCCGGTCGCGGTCAAGGACAACGTCGCCGTCGCCGGCGAGGTGGTCACCGACGGCACGGCCGCCGTCCCCGCCCCCGCGGAGGCCGACCACCCGGTGGTGGCCCGGCTGCGGGCCGCGGGCGCGGTGGTCGTCGGCATCACCCGGGTGCCGGAGCTGTGCGTGTTCGCCACCACGGACGGCCCCGGTGCGGTCAGCCGCAACCCCTGGGACACCGCGCTGTCCCCGGCGGGCTCGTCGGGCGGCAGCGCCGCCGCGGTCGCCTCGGGCGGTGTGCCGCTGGCGCAGGGCAACGACGGGCTGGGGTCGCTGCGGCTGCCCGCCGCCGCCTGCGGGCTGGTCACGCTCAAGCCCGGCCGCGGCACCGTGCCGTCGCTGCTGGGGGCCGACTCGTGGTCGGGCATGGCCGAGAACGGTGCGCTGGCCACCACGGTCGCCGACCTCGCCCTCGCGCACGCCGTGCTGGCCGACGGCGCGGTCGCCGAGCCGACCGACGACGACGACAGCGCGCTCACCGTCGCGCTGTCCACCGCCACCCCGGTGCCCGGGGCCCGGCTGGACGCCGAGGGCCGGGCGGCGCTGGAGGCCGTGGCCGCCCGGCTGACCGCGCTGGGCCACACCGTGGTGCGGCGCGACCCGCCGGTGCCGCTGTCGGCCGGGCTGGCCGTGGTCGCCCGGTGGTTCGCCGGTGCCGCCGACGACGCCGCGCACCTGGGCCTGGACCCCCGCGTCCTCCAGCCCCGCACCCGAACGCACGCCCGGCTCGGCCGCTGGGCCCGCCGGGCCGGGCTGGTCCGCCCCGCCGCCGCCGAGCGGTTCCGGGCGCAGGTCGCCGGCTGGTTCGCCGGGTCCGCCGCCACCGCCGACCCCGGGGTCGACGTCCTGCTCACCCCGGTCGTCACCGGCCCGCCGCTGGCCGCCCGGCCGTGGCACGAGCGCGGCTGGCTGGCCAACGTGACCGCCAACGCACGGTGGGCGCCGTGGGTCTCCGCGTGGAACCTGGCGGGACTCCCGGCGCTGGTGCTGCCCGCCGGTCTGCGCACCACGGGCACCCCGCTGGCGGTCCAGCTGGTCGGCCCCCCGGGTGCCGAGACGCGACTACTCTGGCTGGCTGCGGAGCTGGAACGCCACGGACCCTGGCGTCGGCACGCCCCCGTCTTCGACCCCGCCGCCGGCGGCTGAGCTCACCCCTGGGCAGAGCTCCGCCCCGCGGCACCCCGCACGCCTTCCCACGACCACCCTCGTGACCACACAGACAGGGACCCACATGGACCGGCTCGTCGTCCGCGGCGCCCGCGAGCACAACCTCAAGGACGTCCACCTCGACCTGCCCCGCGACGCGATGATCGTGTTCACCGGGCTCTCCGGGTCGGGCAAGTCCAGCCTCGCCTTCGACACGATCTTCGCCGAGGGCCAGCGCCGGTACGTCGAGTCGCTGTCGGCCTACGCCCGCCAGTTCCTGGGCCAGATGGACAAGCCTGACGTCGACTTCATCGAGGGCCTGTCCCCGGCGGTCTCCATCGACCAGAAGTCGACCAACCGCAACCCCCGCTCCACGGTCGGCACCATCACCGAGGTCTACGACTACCTCCGGCTGCTCTACGCCCGCGCCGGCCAGCCGCACTGCCCCAACTGCGGCAAGCCGATCTCCCGGCAGACCCCGCAGCAGATCGTGGACCAGGTCCTCGAGATGCCCGAGGGCACCCGGTTCCAGGTGCTCGCGCCGGTCGTGCGCGCGCGCAAGGGCGAGTACGTCGACCTGTTCTCCTCGCTGCAGACCCAGGGCTTCTCCCGCGTCCGGGTCGACGGCGTCGTGCACCCGCTGACCGAGCCGCCCAAGCTCAAGAAGCAGGAGAAGCACACCATCGAGGTCATCGTCGACCGGCTCACCGTCAAGGAGAGCGCCAAGCGGCGGCTCACCGACTCGGTCGAGACCGCGCTCGGCCTGGCCGGCGGCCTGGTGCTGCTGGACTTCGTCGACCGCGAGGAGGGCGACCCCGAGCGCGAGCGCACCTTCTCCGAGCACCTGGCCTGCATCGACGACGGCCTGAGCTTCGAGGCGCTGGAGCCCCGCTCGTTCTCCTTCAACTCCCCGTTCGGTGCCTGCCCCGAGTGCACCGGCATCGGCACCCGCAAGGAGGTCGACCCCGAGCTGGTCGTCCCCGACCCGGAGAAGAGCCTGGCCCAGGGCGCGATCGCCCCGTGGGCGGGGTCGATGAGCAACGAGTACTTCATCCGGCTGCTAGGCGGGCTCGCCGACCAGATGGGGTTCTCCATGAAGGACCCCTGGGAGCGGCTGCCCGCCAAGGTGCAGAAGGCGGTGCTGCACGGCTCGCCCGACCAGGTGCACGTGCGCTACAAGAACCGCTACGGCCGCGAGCGCAGCTACTACGCCGCCTTCGAGGGCGTGCTGCCGTTCCTGGAGCGCAGGCACGAGGACACCGACTCGGACTTCATGCGCGACAAGTACGAGGGCTACATGCGCGACGTGCCGTGCCCGGTCTGCCACGGCACCCGGCTCAAGCCCGAGATCCTCGCCGTCAAGCTCGACGGCCGGTCCATCGCCGAGGTCACCGGGCTCTCCATCGGCGACGCCTCCGCCTGGCTGGGTGCGCTGACGCTGGGCGAGCGGGAGCGGGCCATCGCCGACCGCGTGCTCAAGGAGATCCAGGCCCGGCTGTCCTTCCTGGTCGACGTCGGCCTGGACTACCTCTCCCTCGACCGGCCGGCCGCCACCCTGGCCGGCGGCGAGGCCCAGCGGATCCGGCTGGCCACCCAGATCGGGTCCGGCCTGGTCGGGGTGCTCTACGTGCTCGACGAGCCCTCCATCGGGCTGCACCAGCGCGACAACATCCGGCTGATCGAGACCCTCGTGCGGCTGCGCGACATGGGCAACACGCTCATCGTCGTCGAGCACGACGAGGACACCATCAAGCAGGCCGACTGGATCGTCGACATCGGCCCGGGGGCCGGCGAGCACGGGGGCGAGGTCGTGGTCAGCGGCACGCTGCCCGAGCTGCTGGCCAGCGAGCGCTCGCTCACCGGCGCCTACCTGTCCGGCCGGGCCGAGATCACCATCCCCGAGCAGCGCCGGGTGCCCACCCCGGGCCGCGAGCTGGTGGTCAAGGGCGCCCGCGAGCACAACCTGCGCGGCGTCGACGTGACCTTCCCGCTGGGCATGCTGGTCGCCGTCACCGGCGTCTCCGGCTCGGGCAAGTCCAGCCTGGTCAACGACATCCTCTACACGGTGCTGGCCAACCAGCTCAACCGTGCCCGGATGGTCCCCGGCCGGCACCGCACGGTCACTGGCCTGGAGCACCTGGACAAGGTGGTCGGGGTCGACCAGTCGCCGATCGGGCGCACCCCCCGGTCCAACCCGGCCACCTACACCGGGGTCTGGGACCACGTGCGCAAGCTCTTCGCCTCCACCGAGGAGGCCAAGATCCGGGGCTACCAGCCGGGCCGGTTCAGCTTCAACGTCAAGGGCGGCCGCTGCGAGGCGTGCTCCGGCGACGGCACGCTGAAGATCGAGATGAACTTCCTGCCCGACGTGTACGTGCCCTGCGAGGTCTGCAAGGGGGCCCGGTTCAACCGGGAGACCCTCGAGGTGCACTACAAGGGCAAGACGGTCGCCGAGGTCCTGGACATGCCGATCGAGGAGGCCGCCGACTTCTTCGCCGCCATCCCGGCCATCTCCCGGTACCTGCGCACGCTCACCGAGGTCGGGCTGGGCTACGTCCGGCTCGGCCAGCCGGCCACCACGCTGTCCGGCGGCGAGGCCCAGCGCGTCAAGCTGGCCAGCGAGCTGCAGAAGCGGTCCAACGGCCGCACCGTGTACGTCCTCGACGAGCCCACCACCGGGCTGCACTTCGAGGACATCCGCAAGCTGCTGCTGGTCATCCAGGGCCTGGTGGACAAGGGCAACTCGGTCATCGTCATCGAGCACAACCTCGACGTCATCAAGAGCGCCGACTGGTTGATCGACATGGGCCCCGAGGGCGGCTTCCGCGGCGGCATCGTCGTCGGCCAGGGGGCGCCCGAGGTCATCGCGGGCATCCCGGAGAGCCACACCGGCCGGTTCCTCGCCGACATCCTCGACCCGGAGCGCATCGCCGCGGCCGCCGCGCCCCAGAAGAGGGCGTCCCGGCGCAAGGCGGGCTGAGCCGTGCCCGACCCGTCCACCTACCGGCCGGCGGTCGGCAGCATCCCGGAGTCGCCGGGGGTCTACAAGTTCCGTGACCCCGGCGGCCGGGTGATCTACGTCGGCAAGGCCAAGAGCCTGCGCCAGCGGCTGAACAGCTACTTCGCCGACATCGCCGGGCTGCACCCCCGCACCCGGCAGATGGTCACCACGGCCGGGTCGGTGGAGTGGACCGTCGTCGGCACCGAGGTCGAGGCCCTCCAGCTCGAGTACAACTGGATCAAGGAGTTCGACCCGCGGTTCAACGTCCGCTACCGGGACGACAAGAGCTACCCGTCGCTGGCGGTCACCCTCAACGAGGAGTACCCCCGGCTGCAGGTCATGCGCGGTCCCAAGCGCAAGGGCGTGCGGTACTTCGGCCCCTACGCCCACGCCTGGGCGATCCGCGAGACGCTGGACACCCTGACCCGGGTGTTCCCGGCCCGCACCTGCTCCACCGGGGTCTTCAAGCGGCACGGGCAGATCGGCCGCCCGTGCCTGCTGGGCTACATCGGCAAGTGCTCGGCCCCCTGCGTCGGGAAGGTCTCCGCCGAGGAGCACCGCGACATCGTCGACGACTTCTGCGACTTCATGGGCGGCCGCACCGAGCAGATCATCCGCCGGCTGGAGCGCGAGATGGCCCGCGCCGCCGAGGACATGGAGTACGAGCGCGCCGCCCGGCTGCGCGACGACCTCGGCGCGCTGCGGCGGGCGCTGGAGAAGCAGGCCGTCGTGCTCGGCGACGGCACCGACGCCGACGTCGTCGCCTTCGCGCAGGACGAGCTGGAGGCCGCGGTCCAGGTCTTCCACGTCCGCGGCGGCCGGGTGCGCGGCCAGCGGGGCTGGATCATCGACAAGGTCGAGGAGGTCACCACCGGCCAGCTGGTGGAGCAGTTCCTGCTGCAGGTCTACGGCGGCGGCGACACCGGCGACGTCGCCGCCGACGCGGTGCCGCGCGAGGTGCTGGTGCCCGAGCTGCCCTCGGAGTCCGAGGTCTACGCCGAGCTGCTCTCGGAGCTGCGCGGGTCGCGGGTCTCGCTGCGGGTGCCGCAGCGCGGGGACAAGCGGTCGCTGATGGAGACCGTGGAGCGCAACGCCCAGGAGGCCTTCGCCCGGCACCGGGTGAAGCGCGCCGGTGACCTCACCGCCCGGTCGCTGGCGCTGTCGGAGCTGCAGGAGGCCCTCGACCTGCCCGACGCGCCGCTGCGCATCGAGTGCATGGACGTCAGCCACGTGCAGGGCACCAACGTGGTGGCCAGCATGGTCGTGTTCGAGGACGGGTTGGCCAAGAAGAGCGACTACCGCCGGTTCCAGGTCGCCCAGGGCACCGACGACACCGCCGCCATGGCCGAGGTCGTCCGCCGCCGCTTCGCCCGCCACCTCAAGGAGGAGGAGGACCGCAGGGACGAGCAGGGCGTCGCCGCCGAGGAGGGCCGGCCGCGCCGCTTCGCCTACCCGCCGAACCTGCTGGTGGTCGACGGCGGGCAGCCGCAGGTCGCCGCCGCGGCCCGGTCGCTGTCCGAGCTGGGCGTGCACGACGTGGCGGTGTGCGGGCTGGCCAAGCGGATGGAGGAGGTGTGGCTGCCTGACGACCCCGACCCGGTCATCCTGCCGCGCACCTCCGAGGCGCTGTACCTGCTGCAGCGGGTCCGCGACGAGGCGCACCGCTTCGCGATCACCTACCACCGGCAGAAGCGGTCGGCCGGGATGCTGGTGTCGCTGCTGGACGACGTCCCCGGGCTGGGCGACACCCGCCGCAAGGCGTTGATGAAGGAGTTCGGGTCGCTCAAGCGGCTGCGGGCGGCCACCGTCGACGAGCTCACCCGGGTGCCCGGCATCGGCCGGCGGACCGCGGAGGCGGTGCTCGCGGCGGTGGCCGAGCCGGCCACGGACCCGGTCGCCGACCCACCCGCGACCGGGGCCGACCCGGCGGCGGGCGATGATGGCAGCTCGACCCCGCTGACCACCGGAGCCGCCTCGTGACCGACCTGCCCGAGACCGCCCCGGAGGCCGACCCCGCCGAGCCGCCGGACGCCGGCCCGCTCGAGGTGGTCGTGGTGACCGGCTTGTCGGGCGCGGGCAAGAACAGCGCCGGCCGGGTGCTGGAGGACCTCGGCTTCTTCGTCGTGGACAACCTGCCCCCGGCCCTGCTGGCGCCGATGGTCGAGCTGGGGTCCCGCGGCGACGTCCGCCGGTTCGCCGCGGTGGTCGACGTGCGCAGCCGGGCCTTCTCCAGCGACCTGGCGGAGTCGATCCGCTCGCTCACCGACGCCGGGCACCGCCCGCGGGTGGTCTACGTGCACGCCCGCGACGAGGTGCTGGTGCGCCGGTACGAGTCCAACCGCCGTGAGCACCCGCTGCAGGGCTCCGGCCGGCTCTCCGACGGCATCGCGGCCGAGCGGGCGCTGCTGACCGGCATCGCCGGCGACGCGGACCTGTGGGTGGACACCTCCGACCTCAACGTGCACCAGCTGCGCGCGACGCTGGAGGCGGCGTTCCTGCGCGAGGGCGCGGTCCCCGAGCTGACCGCGACCGTGCTCAGCTTCGGCTTCAAGTACGGCCTCCCGCTGGACGCCGACCTCGTCGTCGACGCCCGCTTCCTGCCCAACCCGCACTGGGTGCCCGAGCTGCGCCCGCTGACCGGCAGGGACGCCCCGGTGCGCGACCACGTGCTGGGCGCCGCCGACGCCGCGGAGTTCCTGGACCGTTACCAGGACGTGCTCCGGCTGCTGGTCCCCGGCTACCGGCGCGAGGGCAAGAAGTACCTGACCCTGGCGGTGGGCTGCACCGGCGGCAAGCACCGGTCGGTGGCCATCGCCGAGGAGTTCGCCCGCCGGCTGTCCGCCGACGGCGTGACCGCCAACGCCCGCCACCGCGACCTGGGCCGGGAGTGAGCGGCCCCGGTCCCTCGGTCGTCGCGCTGGGGGGCGGGCACGGCCTGGCCGCCGCCCTGGACGCCTGGCAGCCGCTGGCCGGCGAGCTCACCGCGGTGGTGACGGTCGCCGACGACGGCGGCTCCTCCGGCCGGATCCGGCGCGAGATGCCGGTGCTCCCGCCCGGGGACCTGCGGATGGCGCTGGCCGCGCTGGCCGGCGACGGCGCGCGCACCCAGGAGATGGCCACGCTGCTGCAGCACCGGCTGGGCGGCACCGGGGTGCTGGCCGGCCACCCGGTGGGCAACCTGGTGCTCACCGGCCTGACCGAGGTGCACGGCGGGGACACCGTCCGCGCCCTGGACACCCTGTGCGAGCTGCTCGGCGCCCGGGGCCGGGTGCTGCCGATGGCCGACGTCCCGCTGGACCTGGTGGCGATCGTCGACACCGTCGACCCCGACGACCCGCAGCGCTCGCGGCACATCCGCGGCCAGGTGGCCATCGCCACCAGCCCCGACCGGGTCCGCTCCATCCGGGTCACCCCGGCCGACCCGCCGGTGCACCCCGACGTGCTGGCCGCCATCGCCCGGGCCGACGTGGTCTCCCTCGGCCCGGGGTCCTGGTACACCTCCGTGCTGCCGCACCTGCTGGTGCCGCGGCTGCGCGCCGCGCTGGCCGCCACCCCGGCGCACGTGGTGGTCGTGCTGAACCTGGAGCCGCAGGCCGGCGAGACCGACGGGTTCTCCCCGCAGGAGCACCTGCGGGTCCTGGTGGAGCATCTGCAGGGCGTGCCGTTGCACACCGTGGTCGCCGATGCGGGTGCGGTTGTTGACCGCCGTGGTCTGCTGTCAGCTGTGCGGGCGTGCGGGGCGGAACTGGTCCTTGCGCCGGTGGCTGCCCGCGACGGCGCGGCGCGGCACGAGCCGGAGCTGCTGCGGGCGGCGCTCGCGCAGGTCGCGGCCCGCGTGTCCGGGGCGGGGCGGCCGTGAGGTCGAGCTCGCCGCACGGTTCCGGCGTGCGGCAGTATCGGGGGACGACGGTCGCGGGAGCGGCTCCGGCGCGCCGGGGGCGCCCGGTCGCCGGGGGGCCGGCCGAGGGGGAGAGGGACAGCGCATGGCGATGACGGCGATGGTGAAGGACGAGCTCTCGAGGGTGGAGTGCACCCGGACCTCCGAGCGCAAGGCCGAGGTCACGGCGCTGCTGCGCTTCTCCGGCGGCCTGCACATCGTCGGCGGCCGGGTGGTCATCGAGGCCGAGCTGGACACCGGGTCGGTGGCCCGCCGGCTGCGCCGCGACATCAGCGAGGTCTACGGCTACACCAGCGGCGTCAGCGTGCTGGCCGGCGGCAACATCCGCCGCGGCGTGCGCTACCTGGTCCGCATCGCCAAGCACGGCGAGGGCCTGGCCCGCCAGACGGGCCTGGTCGACCAGCGCGGCCGCCCGGTGCGCGGCCTGCCGCCGGCCGTGGTGTCCGGCGGGCTCAACGACGCCGAGGCCGCCTGGCGCGGTGCGTTCCTGGCGCACGGCTCGCTGACCGAGCCCGGTCGGTCCTCCTCCCTGGAGGTCACCTGCCCCGGCCCGGAGGCCGCGATGGCCCTGGTCGGTGCCGCCCGCCGGCTGGGCATCGCGGCCAAGGCCCGCGAGGTGCGCGGCGCCGACCGCGTGGTCGTGCGGGACGGCGACGCGATCAGCGCGCTGCTGACCCGGATGGGCGCCCACGAGGCGGTGCTCACCTGGGAGGAGCGGCGGATGCGCCGCGAGGTCCGGGCCACCGCCAACCGGCTGGCCAACTTCGACGACGCCAACCTGCGCCGCTCGGCCCGCGCCGCGGTCGCCGCCAGCGCCCGGGTCGAGCGCGCGCTGGAGATCCTGGGCGAGGACGCCCCCGAGCACCTGCTCGTCGCCGGTCGGCTGCGGCTCGAGCACGGCCAGGCCTCCCTCGAGGAGCTCGGCCAGCGGGCCGACCCGCCGATGACCAAGGACGCCGTCGCCGGGCGCATCCGCCGGCTGCTGGCGATGGCCGACAAGCGGGCCAAGGACCTGGGCATCCCCGACACCGAGTCGGTCGTCACCGACGACATGATCGGCCCCTAGCGGCCTCCCGCACGCGGCGCCCACCTCACCCGGGCGGGTCGGACCCGACCCCCTCGGCTGGGGGTGGGTGCCGCGCGTGCCGAGGTGGAGGGGAGGACCGCGCCGGCAGCGGTCACGGACGCGGGGGAGGACACGGTGGGGATGCTCTGGGTGCTGGCCTTCGGGCTGGCGCCGCTGCTGACCGCCGGGGTCGGCGCGGCCGCCTGGCAGCACCGCCGCGACAACCCGGGCGCCCGCGCCCTGACGCTCACCCTCGCCGGCATCAGCGGCTGGTCGCTGGCCTGCGCCTGGCTGCTCGCCCCGCTGTCGGCCGGGCTCCGGTCGGTGGCCTACCCCGCCGTGTTCGTCTGCGTCGGCGCCACCGTCGTCGGCTTCTGGGCACTGAGCCGGCTGCTGGCCGACCCGCGGTGGCGGACCAGCCGCCGGACCGCCCTGCTGCTCACCGTCGAGCCCGTGGCGCTGGCCGTGCTGTCGGTGCTGCCGGCCACCGCCGACCTCGTCTTCGGCCGCACCGACCTGACCGCGCCCACGGGGACGGTCCACCTCGTCGGCGGCCCGCTCTTCCTCCTGCACAGCCTGTACAGCTACGCCTTCATCGGCGGGTCGCTGCTCCGGCTGCTCCGCGTCGCCCGGGGCGGTGCCCCGCTGGCCCGCCGCCAGGCCGTGGTGCTGCTGGTCTCCGCGGTGCCGCCGACGGTCGGCAACCTCACGATGACGCTGTCCATGCGGGGCGAGGGCGTCGTCGACCTGACCCCGCTGTTCTTCATCGTCACCGGGCTCATCGCCGGCTGGGCGGTGCTGCGGGCCGGCCTCCTGGAGGTCGTGCCGGTGGCCCGCGACCAGGTGGTGGAGACGATGACCGACGGCGTGCTGGTCAGCGACAGCGAGGGCCGGCTGGTCGACCTCAACCCGGCCGCCCGCAGGATCCTGCGCCGGGTGCGCCCGGACGCCCCGGCCGACCCCATCGGCGAGCGCTTCGCCGACCTGGTCGGCCCCGAGCTGCTCGCCGCGGTGCTGCCCGACGGCCCCGCCGTCGACGGCACCTGGGCGTCCGGCCACGCCGTCGTCCAGGTCACCGACGGGGTGTGGCTGGACGTGCAGACCGTCCCGGTCGGCGGTCGGGGGCGGGGCCGGCGCGGTGGCCGGCTGACCGTGGTCCGCGACGTGAGCGCCGAGCAGCGCCGCGAGGCCGACCTGCGCCGGCTCAACGCCGAGCTGGCCGAGCACGTGACGACCGTGGAACGGCTGCGGGCCGCGCTCGCCGAGGAGGCCGTCCGCGACCCGCTGACCGGGCTGCACAACCGCCGGCACCTGGACCGGGAGCTGGACCGCGCGGTGGCCGCCGCGGGCCCCGGCACGGGCGCGGTGGCCGTCGTCGCCGTGGACGTCGACCACTTCAAGTCGGTCAACGACCGCTGGGGCCACGCGGCCGGGGACGACGTGCTGCGGTCGGTCGCCGACGAGCTGCGCGCCTCGGCCCGCGCCGAGGACGTCGTCGCCCGGGTGGGCGGCGAGGAGTTCGTGCTGGTGCTGGCCGGCACCGACAGCCGCACCGCCGCCGGCCGGGCCGAGGAGCTGCGCGCCCGCTGCGCGGCCCGGGTGCACGCGGTGCCCACGGGCTCGCTCGGGCTCACGGTGAGCATCGGGGTGGCGGTGGCCGACGCTGCCGGCGACCGGGGCGGCACCGTGCTGGCCCGGGCCGACCGGGCGCTGTACGCGGCGAAGGCCGCCGGGCGCGACCGGGTCGTCGTGGCGGCACCCGGTGCCGGTGACGCCGACGGGCCGATGGGCCCCGTCGCAGACGTCAGGGACGTCTTCTCCGCGTCCTGACCTGCGAGGACGGGCCCGTACTGCAGGCCCCGGCCCGACGGCTAGGGTTCTCGGCGAGGCGGTGTCGCGCACCCCCGCGCGACCCCCCACGCCAGCAGCTCGGCACCCAGCAGAGCACCCACAAGGCACCCACGGAGGTCCCAGTGACGGTACGCGTCGGCATCAACGGCTTCGGCCGCATCGGCCGCAACTTCTACCGGGCGGTCGCCGCCAGCGGCCAGGACATCGAGATCGTCGCCGTCAACGACCTGACGAGCAACGACGTCCTCGCCCACCTGCTCAAGTACGACTCGGTCCTCGGCAAGTTCCCCGAGGAGGTCAGCTCCTCCGGCGACGGCATCACCGTCGGCGGGAAGACCATCACCGCCCTCGCCGAGCGCGACCCGGCGAACCTGCCCTGGGGCGACCTGGGCGTCGACGTGGTCATCGAGTCCACCGGCTTCTTCACCAAGGCCGCCGACGCCCGCAAGCACGTCGAGGCCGGCGCCAAGAAGGTCATCATCTCCGCGCCCGCCACCGACGACGACATCACCATCGTCATGGGCGCCAACCACGAGCTCTACGACGGCTCGCAGACCATCATCAGCAACGCCTCGTGCACCACGAACTGCCTGGCCCCGCTGGCCAAGGTGCTCAACGACTCGTTCGGCATCGAGCGCGGCCTGATGACCACGATCCACGCCTACACCGCCGACCAGAACCTGCAGGACGGCCCGCACAAGGACCTGCGCCGCGCCCGCGCCGCCGCGCTGAACATCGTCCCGACCTCCACCGGTGCGGCCAAGGCCATCGGCCTGGTCCTCCCGGAGCTGAAGGGCAAGCTCGACGGCTACGCCCTGCGCGTCCCGGTCCCGACCGGCTCGGCCACCGACCTGACCGTCACGCTGTCCCGCGAGGTCACCGTCGAGGAGGTCAACGCCGCGTACAAGGCCGCCGCCGAGGGCCCGCTGGCGCCCTACCTGGTCTACACCGACGCGCCGATCGTCTCCTCCGACATCGTCACCGACCCGGCCTCCTGCATCTACGACTCGGGTCTGACCAAGGTCTTCGGTGACCAGGTCAAGGTCGTGGGCTGGTACGACAACGAGTGGGGCTACTCCAACCGCCTCGTCGACCTGACCTCGCTCGTCGGTTCGAAGCTCTGAGCATGCGCACCGTCGACGAGCTGATCGCCGAGGGGGTGTCGGGCAGGCGCGTGCTGCTGCGCGCCGACCTGAACGTCCCCCTCGACGACTCCACCGGCGACCCGGTCATCACCGACGACGGCCGCATCCGGGCCAGCCTGCCCACGCTGCAGGCGCTGCGCGAGGCGGGCGCCCGCGTCGTCGTCGCGGCGCACCTGGGCCGGCCCAAGGGCGAGCCGGACCCCCGGTTCAGCCTGGCCCCGGTCGCCGCGCGGCTCTCCGAGCTGCTGGGTGCCCCGGTGCCGCTGGCCACCGACACGGCCGGGTCCGGTGCCCGGGCCGCCGTGGAGGCGCTGGGCGACCGCGACGTCTGCCTGCTGGAGAACGTCCGCTTCGAGGCGGCCGAGACCAGCAAGGACGACGACGCCCGCGGGGCCCTGGCCGACCGGTTCGCCGCCCTGGCCGACGTGTACGTCGACGACGCCTTCGGGGCCGTGCACCGCAAGCACGCCTCGGTCTACGACGTCGCGACCCGGCTGCCGCACGCGGCCGGCCGGCTGGTCGCCACCGAGCTCGACGTGCTGACCCGGCTGACGGAGGACCCGCAGCGGCCCTACGTCGTGGTGCTGGGCGGCTCGAAGGTCAGCGACAAGCTGGCCGTCATCGAGGCCATGCTGCCGAAGGTCGACAAGCTCCTGGTCGGCGGCGGGATGTGCTTCACCTTCCTGGCCGCGCAGGGCCACGGGGTGGGCGGCTCGCTGCTCGAGTCCGACCAGGTGGAGACCTGCCGGCGGCTGCTGGCCGAGGCCGGGGACAAGATCGTGCTGCCGGTCGACGTGGTCTGCGCCGAGGCGCTGGTCGCCGATGCCCAGGTCACGGTCACCCCGGTCGACGCCATCCCCGACGGCCTCAAGGGCCTCGACGTCGGCCCGCGCACCGTGGAGCTGTTCGGCGAGCACCTGGCCGACGCCCGCACGGTGTTCTGGAACGGGCCGATGGGCGTGTTCGAGCTGGCGCCGTTCACCGCCGGCACCCGGGGGGTGGCCACCGCGGTGGCCGCCGTCGACGGGCTGTCGGTGGTCGGCGGCGGCGACTCGGCCGCCGCGGTGCGCCAGCTGGGCCTGCCGGAGGACGGCTACGGCCACATCTCCACCGGGGGCGGTGCGTCCCTGGAGTTCCTCGAGGGCCGCGAGCTGCCCGGCCTGGCCGTGCTGTCGGGCGGGGCCGGCTGATGGCCCGCACGAAGTCCGGGAAGGTCTACGAGGGCCGGCGCCCGCTCATCGCGGGCAACTGGAAGATGAACCTGACCCACCTGGAGGCCATCGGCCTGGTCCAGAAGGTCGCGTTCGGCCTCAAGGAGCCCGAGCTGGAGGCGGCCGAGGTCGTCGTCGTCCCGCCGTTCACCGCGATCCGCAGCGTGCAGACGCTGGTGCAGGGCGACAAGATAGAGATCGGTTTCGGCGGCCAGGACCTGTCCACCGCCGACTCCGGGGCCTACACCGGCGAGGTCAGCGGCGCGCAGCTCAAGGCGCTGGCCTGCACCTACGTCGTCGTCGGGCACTCGGAGCGGCGGGCGATGCATGCCGAGACCGACGAGGTCGTGGCGGCCAAGGTCCGCAAGGCGCTCGAGCACGAGCTGGTGCCGATCCTGTGCGTGGGGGAGGGGCTCGAGGTCCGCAAGGCCGGCGAGCACGTCCCGTACACCACCGCGCAGGTCGACGCCGCGCTCGAGGGCCTCGACGCCGCGACCGTGGCCGGGGTCGTCATCGCCTACGAGCCGGTCTGGGCGATCGGCACCGGCGAGGTGGCCACCCCCGAGGACGCGCAGGAGGTGTGCGGTGCGATCCGGGCCCGGCTCGCCGAGCGTTTCGGCCCGGAGACCGCCGACGTCGTCCGTATCCTCTACGGCGGTTCGGTGAAGGCCGGCAACACCGCGGGCATCCTCGCCGGACCGGACGTGGACGGGGCACTGGTGGGCGGCGCGAGCCTGGACGCCGACGAGTTCGTCTCGATCTGCCGCACCGCAGCCGAGAGCCGCTGACCCGCAGGGGCGGCGGCCCACCACCCGGAGGACCGCCGCCCCCGTGAGGCCCCACCCGCGCCGAGCGCTCCCCGCCCTGCTCCTGCTGGTCGCCCTGCTGGCCGGCTGCACCGGGGGCGACCCCGGGGACCGCGCGGTGCCCACCGCCTCCGGTGCGCCCGACGCCGGCGTGGACGGCCTCCGGGCGCCGTCCGACGCGACCGGGGGCACCCTGCGGCTGGTCACCGCCCAGGTGGACAGCCTGGACCCGCAGCGGTCCTACCTGCCGGCGGTGTGGAACCTCATGCGGCTCTACGCCCGCACCCTGGTCACCTACTCCTCCGAGCCGGGGAGCACCGAGCAGCTGGTCCCCGACCTCGCCACCGACCTGGGGACGACGCCCGACGGCGGCCGCACCTGGACCTTCACGCTCCGGCCGGGCGCCACCTTCGAGACCGGCCGGCCGATCACCAGCCGGGACGTCAAGTACGGCATCGAGCGGTCCTTCGCCGTCGACGTGCTGACCGGCGGGCCCAAGCTCGCCCTCGACCTGCTCGACCCGGAGAGCCTGTACGCCGGGCCCTACCAGGACGAGTCGCCCGACCGGCTGGGGCTGGGCAGCATCGCCACCCCGGACGACGCGACGATCACCTTCACCCTGTCCCGGGCCGACCCCGACTTCCCGTTCCTGCTCGCCCTGCCGCTGGCCTCCCCGGTGCCGGCGGAGAACGACACGGCGGCGGCCTACCAGGACGACCCGGTGTCCTCCGGCCCGTACGCGATCACCTCGGTCGACCCGGTCGCCGGCATCGTGCTGGAGCGCAACCCGGCCTGGACCCAGGACAGCGACCCGGTGCGCACCGCCCTGCCCGACTCCGTCGTCGTCCGCACCGGGCTCACCGGGCTGGACCGCGACCAGGCGCTGCTGGCCGGCTCGGCCGACGCCGACCTGTCCGGCACCGGCGTGCAGGAGGCCACGACCGCCCGCACCGACGGCGCGCAGGGCCTGGCCGACCGGGTCGACGACGTCACCACCGGGTCGGTGCGGCTGCTGGCCCTGCCCACCACCGTCGAGCCGATGACGTCGCCGGACTGCCGGGCCGCCGTGGCCGCGGCGGTGGACCGCAGCGACGTGCAGGACGCCCTCGGCGGTGCCGGTGACGCCGTCCGCACCTCCGTGCTGTGGCCCCGCTCCCTGCCCGGCGGACCCGAGGACCCCGACCCGGCCGCCGACCTCGACGCCGCCCGGCAGGCCCTGACCGCCTGCGGCAGGCCCGACGGGTTCGCCACCACCATGGCGGTCCCCGACGTGCCGATGAGCCTGGACGTCGCCGACCGGCTGGTGGCCCAGTTCGCCCAGGTCGGCATCCAGGTCACCGTGGTGCCGCTGGACCCCACGACGTTCTACACCGCCGGCATCGGCTCGCCGCAGGCCATCACCGGCGGCCAGTACGGCATGGTGCTGGCCACCTGGACCGCGGACCTGCCCACCCCGGCGTCCTTCCTGGTCCCGCTGGTCGACAGCCGGTCGATCACCCAGCAGGCCGGCAACTCCAACTACGGCCTGCTCGCCGACCCCTCGGTCGACGCGCTGGTCGACACCGCGGTCGGCGCCGGCGACGTCGCGGCGTGGGCCGCGGTCGCCGACGCCGCACTGGCCACGCACGCGGTGGTGCCGCTGGCGGAGAACCGGGTGCAGCTGCTGGCCGGCCAGCGGCTGCGCAACGGCGTGGTGATGCTGCCCTGGACCGGCTACGACGTGGCCACCGCCGGTGTCGGCGGTGGCTGACCGCCGTCCCGTAGGCTGGACCGCTGGCTGCCCGCTCGAACTGGAGAACCCGTGATCGAGATCGTCCTGAACGTCCTGCTGGTGCTCACCAGCCTGCTGCTGATCGTGCTGATCCTGCTGCACCGCGGCAAGGGCGGCGGCCTGTCCTCGATGTTCGGCGGGGCCGCGTCGTCCTCGCTGTCCGGCTCGTCGGTGGTGGAGAAGAACCTCAACCGGATCACCGTCTTCACCGCGATCATCTGGTCGGTGTGCATCGTCGCGCTGGGCATCCTGCTCAAGGTCTGACCGACCACCACCGGGTCGTGCACACCCGGTCTGACCTGGGCGTTCGGACGCGCGGTCGACACCTGGACGGAACCTGGGTGTGCCTACACTCACCCCCGCGGGGGCGATGATCCACAGACCTGAGTGGGGGCACACGTGGCTGGTGGCAGCGCGATCCGGGGCAGCCGGGTCGGGGCAGGACCGATGGGCGAGTCCGAGCGCGGAGAGGCCGCACCGCGGGTGCGGGTGGGCTTCTGGTGCGCGAACGGGCACGACACCCGCATCGCCTTCGCGCACGACGTCGAGGTGCCCGAGACGTGGGACTGCCCGCGCTGCGGGCTCCCCGCCGGGCAGGACCAGGACAACCCGCCGCCGCCCCCGCGGATCGAGCCGTACAAGACGCACCTGGCCTACGTGCGTGAGCGGCGCAGCGACGAGGACGGCGCGGCCCTCCTCGAGGAGGCCCTGCAGCGGCTGCGTGCCCGCCGCGGCGCCTGAGGGGTGCGGGGGCCCGCCCGGGCGGGCCCCCGCCTCCTACAGCTGCGAGGCGGCGGCCTCGTCGAGCATCCAGCGGGTGGCCCGGCGACCCACCGCGCCGGCCGCGGGCAGCGACGCCGGGGTCTCCCGGCCCGACAGCCCCCGGGCGACGGCCTCGGCCTTGCCCTCGCCGGACACCAGCAGCCAGACCTCCTCGGCCGCGGTGATCACCGGGAAGCCCAGGCTGACCCGGGTGGGCGGCGGCTTGGGGCAGTCGCGCACCGCGACGACGGTGCGGTCGTCGGCCACGGCGGGGGAGTCGGGGAAGATGGACGCCACGTGGCCCTCCGGGCCCACCCCGAGCAGCAGGACGTCGATCCGCGCCACCGCGCCGTCGCCGGCCGCGGCCAGCTCCTGCGCGTAGGCCGCCGCGGCGTCCTCGGGCTCGGCGTACCCGGCGTCGGCCGCCGGGATGGCGTGCACCCGCTCCGCCGGCACCCCGACGACGTCCAGCAGCGCCTCGCGGGCGCCCTTCTCGTTGCGGTCGTCGTCGGTGGCGGGGACCCAGCGCTCGTCGCCCCACCAGATGTCCACCCGCGTCCAGTCCACCTCCCCGGGCGCCGCGGCGACCGCGCGCAGCACCGCGGTGCCGATGCCGCCGCCGGTGAGCACCACCGACGCCGTCCCGTGCTCGGCCTGCGCAGCCGACAGCCGGGCCACCAGGTCACCGGCGACCGTGGCGGCCAGCTCGTCGGCGCCGGGCCGGACGACGACCTCGGGAGCGCTCACTCCGCCGCCCCGGGCTCGTCGTCGCCGCCGTCGTCGTCCCCGGTGCCGGTCTGCGCGACCTCGTCGTCGTCGCGGGAGTCGGCGGGCACGGTCGGGGCCGGCGGCGCGGTCGGGCGCATGGGGTCGAACCAGTGGTGCTCGCGCACCGGGGACCGCTGCGCCAGGCCGGTCACGCCGGTGGCCGCCTCCAGCGCCTCGCGGTAGGGCTCGTCGCTGTCCAGCCGCTTCATCTCCTCGCCGATGAGCTCGCCGAGGGACCGCTTGGGCAGCGCGACGGTGGCGTCGGGCCGGTAGGGCTGGCTGATCACCGCGCCGCCCTTGCGGTCGTCGGTCAGCCGGACCTCCTCGTCCTGGTCCAGGGTGAGGACGACGGTCTCGATGCCCTTGGTCCCGGTGCTGCGCTGGCCGGGCTCCACGGTGATCGAGCAGCCGCAGCGGGCGCTGAGCCAGCCGGCCACCAGCTGGGCGGTCGGGTTCTCCGGGTCGCCGAGCAGCTGCCCGCCCAGCACCCGCACCGGCCCGCCGCGCCGGCCGACGACGGCGTCCAGGGTGGAGGCCAGCGCCGAGCGCCAGAACGTGCTGCGGGTCCAGGCCAGGTCGGTGTCACCGGGCGCGAAGTCCTCGGCCCGGCGGTGCAGTGCGGCGACGTGGTCGGGGGCCATCAGGCTGTCGGTGACCCGCCGGTTGGCGATGACGCCGAGCGCGTCGCGGTCCAGGTGGTCCGGCGGCGCGCCGTGGAACCAGGTGACCACCGGGGCGTCGGCGGCCAGCAGCGGCAGCACGACGGACTCGGCGTGCAGACCCAGCCGGCCGTACATGCGCATGACCACGGCCTCGCCAGGCCCCAGCCGGCCGCCTACCAGCACCTCGGCGTCCAGCCGCGGCGCGGGTGCCTCGACCTGGCGGCGCACGACGACCAGCAGGCGGCAGGGGTGCACCTCCGCGGCGGCCGCCGCGGCGGCCTCGGCCTCGGCGACCTGGTCCTCGTCGGCGACGACGACCAGGGTCAGCGCGACGCCGCTCATCACGGCCCCGCCGGTGCGGCGCTGGGCGGCGAGCTCCTTGACGATCGCCGACCCGTTGGCGTCCCAGAGGGTGCTCACTGCGGGTCCTCCCCGTGGCAGGTGGTGGTCACGGTCGGCGCCATGCCCGGCCCTCGGAGGCCAGCATCTCGTCGGCGGCGCGCGGGCCCCACTCGCCGGCGCGGTAGGGGTAGGGGGTGGTGGCGGCCCAGTACTCCTCGAGCGGGTCGATGACCGCCCAGGAGGCCTCGACCTCGGCGTTGCGGGGGAACAGCGTGGCGTCGCCCAGCAGCACGTCCAGCAGCAGGCGCTCGTAGGCCTCGGGGGAGGCCTCGGTGAACTGCTCGCCGTAGAGGAAGTCCATGGCGACGTCGCGGACCTCCATCACGCTGCCCGGCACCTTCGACCCGAACTTGAGGGTGACCCCCTCGTCGGGCTGCACCCGCACGACGAGCTGGTTGTGGCCCAGTTCCTCGGTGTCGGTGGGCGCGAAGGGCAGGTGCGGCGCGCGGCGGAAGGACAGCGCGATCTCGGTGACCCGGCGGGGCAGCCGCTTGCCGGTGCGCAGGTAGAACGGCACCCCGGCCCAGCGGCGGGTCTCCACGCCCAGCCGGACGGCGGCGTAGGTCTCCGTGCGGGAGTCCTCGGCGACGCCGTCCTCCTGCCGGTAGCCCTTCGCCCGCTGGCCGGCCAGCCAGCCCTGCTCGTACTGCCCGCGGACGGCGAAGCGCTCCATGTCGGTCGGCACCGACACCGCGCGCAGCACCTTGAGCTTCTCGGTGCGGATCTCCTCGGCGGAGAACTCGACCGGCTCCTCCATGGCGGTGAGCGCCAGCAGCTGCAGCAGGTGGTTCTGCAGCACGTCGCGGGCCGCGCCGGTGCGCTCGTAGAACTCCGCACGGCCGCCGATGCCGACGTCCTCGGCCATGGTGATCTGCACGGAGTCCACGTGCGCGCCGTTCCAGACCGGCTCGAACAGGGTGTTGGCGAACCGCAGCGCCAGCAGGTTCTGGACGGTCTCCTTGCCCAGGTAGTGGTCGATGCGGAAGACGTCGTCGGCGCTGAACACCGAGTCGACCAGGCCGTTGAGCTCCCGGCTGGAGGGCAGGTCCGAGCCGAAGGGCTTCTCCACGACCACCCGCCGCCACCGCTCGGCGGTGCTCTCGGCCATGCCGGTGCGCTGCATCTGCTTGAGCACGACCGGGAACATGCTCGGCGGGATGGACAGGTAGAACGCGGCGTTGCCGCCGATGCCGTGGCTGCCCTCGAGCTCGCCGAGGGTGCGGGCCAGCTCGTCGAAGGCCGCGTCGTCGTCGAAGGAGCCCTGGATGAAGCGGACCGAGCCGCTCAACCGCTCCCAGACCTCCTCCCGCCACGGGGTGCGGGCGTGCTGGCGGGCGGCCTCGCGGGACAGCTCGGCGAAGTCGACGTCGTCCCAGTCGCGGCGGGCGAAGCCCAGCAGCGCGAAGTTGGTCGGCAGCAGGCCGCGGTTGGCGAGGTCGTAGACGGCCGGGAGGAGCTTCTTGCGGGCCAGGTCGCCGGTGATGCCGAAGACGACGAGGGCGCAGGGTTCGGGGACCCGGGGCAACCGCCGGTCCCTCGGGTCGCGCAAGGGGTTGGTCATCGATCCCTCTGGTGGTGTGCGCTGGTGGTGTACGGGTGGCGGACACCAGCGGGGCCGGGTGCGGCGGTGCACCCGGCCCCGGTGGGTTACTTCTTGTCCTGCAGCTGCTCCTTCACCGAGCCGGACAGCTCGTCCCAGGCGTCGATGAACTTCTGCACGCCCTCGGTCTCCAGGACGGCGAACACGTCGTCGAGGTCGACCCCGGCGTCGCGCACCGACTGCAGCACCTGCTCGGCGTCGGCGTAGGTCTCCTGCACCGGGCGGCCGACCTGGCCGTGGTCGGCGAAGGCCTGCATGGTCTTCTCCGGCATGGTGTTCACCGTGTCGGGGGCAACCAGCTCGGACAGGTAGAGCACGTCGCTGTAGTCGGGGTTCTTGACCCCGGTCGAGGCCCACAGCGGCCGCTGCTTGCTCGCGCCGCGGGCCTCCAGTGCCGCCCAGCGGTCGGAGGAGAAGACCTCCTCGTAGGCCTGGTAGGCCAGCTGGGCGTTGGCCACGCCGGCCTTGCCCTTGAGCGCGGGGTCGGCGCCGGCGTCGTCGAGCCGCTTGTCGATCTCGGTGTCCACGCGGGACACGAAGAACGACGCGACGCTCTCGATGCCCTCGAAGCCGGCCTCGGGGTCCTCGGCGCGCTTCTCCAGGCCGGCCAGGTAGGCCTCCATGACGGCCTTGTACCGCTCGAGGCTGAAGATCAACGTGACGTTGACGCTGATGCCGTTGGCGATCGTCTCGGTGATCGCGGGCAGGCCCTCGACGGTGGCCGGGATCTTGATGAACAGGTTCGGCCGGTCGACCAGCCACCACAGGTGGGCGGCCTCCGCGGCGGTCGCGTCGGTCTCGTGGGCCAGCCCGGGGGCGACCTCGAGGGAGACGCGGCCGTCGCGGCCGGTGCGGGCCGCGACCGGGGCGAGCAGGTCGCAGGCGTCGCGGACGTCGGCGGCGGTGATGGTGCGCAGCGCCTCCTCCACCGAGACCCCGCGGACGGCCATGGCGTGCAGCTGGTCGTCGTAGGAGTCCGAGCCGCTGATCGCGGCGGCGAAGATGGAGGGGTTGGTGGTCACGCCGACGACGGAGTGCTCGTCGACGAGCTGCTGCAGGTTGCCGCTGCGGATGCGGTCGCGGGACAGGTCGTCCAGCCAGACCGCGACGCCTGCCTTCGACAGGGCGGCGAGGTTCTCGTTCTGGGTCATCTGGTGTGCCTCCGGGCTCAGTGGTCGGCCGTGTGGGCGTTCTCGTGGGTGGGGACGTCGGCGCCCGAGGCGGGGCCGGCGCCGTCGGCGGCGGCCTGGATGCTCTCGCGGGCGGCGGCCACGACGGCCTCGGCGGTGAGGCCGAACTCGTCGTACAGCTTCTGGAACGAGGCGCTGGCGCCGTAGTGGTCCAGGCCCACGATGCGCCCGGCGTCGCCGACGAACTCGCGCCAGCCCATGGCCACGGCGGCCTCGATGCTGACCCGGGCCTTGACGGTCGGGGGCAGCACCTCGTCGCGGTAGGCCGGGCCCTGCTCGGCGAACCACTCCTGGCAGGGGATCGACACGACCCGGGTGGGCGTGCCGGCCGCCTCGAGCTGCTCGCGGGCGGCGACGGCGATCTGCACCTCGGACCCGGTGCTCATCAGGATCACCTCGGGGGTGCCGCCGCTGGCCTCGGCCAGCACGTAGGCGCCCTTCGCGGTGCCCTCGGCCGAGCCGAACTCCGACCGGTCGAGCACGGGCAGGTTCTGCCGGGACAGGATGATGCCGGCCGGGCGGTCGTCGTGCTCCAGGATCGTCCGCCAGGCCACCGCGGTCTCGTTGGCGTCGGCGGGCCGGACGACGTCCAGGCCGATGATCGCCCGCAGCGCGGCCAGGTGCTCGATCGGCTGGTGCGTCGGGCCGTCCTCGCCCAGGCCGATGGAGTCGTGCGTCCACACGTAGGTGACCGGCAGCTGCATGAGCGCGGCGAGCCGGACGGCGGGGCGCATGTAGTCCGAGAAGGTCAGGAACGTGCCGCCGTAGACGCGGGTGCCGCCGTGCAGCGCGATGCCGTTCATGATCGAGCCCATGGCGTGCTCGCGGATGCCGAAGTGCAGCGTGCGGCCGTAGGGGCCACCGGTCCACGTCTTGGTCTGCCGGCTCGGCGGCAGGAACGAGGGCTCGCCCTCGACCGCGGTGTTGTTGGACTCCGCGAGGTCGGCCGAGCCGCCCCACAGCTCCGGCAGCGCCGGGTAGATCGCGGCGAGCACCGCACCGGAGGCCTTGCGGGTGGCCATGCCCTTGGGGTCGGCGTCGAAGGTCGGCAGCGCGTCGGCCCAGCCCTCGGGCAGGGTGCGGGTGCGCATCCGGTCGAACAGCGCGGCCTGGTCGGGGTTGGCCGCCTGCCACGCGTCGAAGCCGGGCTGCCACTCGGCACGGGCCGCCTGGCCGCGCTCGAGCACCTTGCGGGTGTGCGCGATGACCTCGTCGGCGACCTGGAAGGTCTGCTCCGGGTCGAAGCCCAGCACCTTCTTGGTCGCGGCGACCTCGTCCTCGCCCAGCGCCGAGCCGTGGATGCCGCCGGTGTTCTGCTTGCCCGGCGACGGCCAGCCGATGATCGAGCGGCTGACGACGAGCGAGGGCCGGGTGGTCTCGGCCTTGGCCGCGGCCAGGGCGGCGTCGAGGGAGGCGAGGTCCTCGCTGTCGGCCACGTGCTGCACGTGCCAGCCGTAGGCCTCGTACCGGGCGGCGACGTCCTCGGTGAAGGCGATCGTCGTGTCGTCCTCGATGGAGATCTTGTTGTCGTCGTAGACGACGACCAGGTTGCCCAGCTGCTGGGTGCCGGCCAGGGACGACGCCTCGCCGGAGATGCCCTCCTGCAGGTCGCCGTCGGAGGCGATCGCCCAGATGGTGTGGTCGAAGACGCTCTCGCCCGAGGGGTCGGACGTCGGGTCCCAGATGCCGCGCTCGCGGCGGGCGGCCATCGCCATGCCGACCGCGTTGCCCACGCCCTGGCCCAGCGGGCCGGTGGTGGTCTCGACGCCCTTGGTGTGGCCGACCTCGGGGTGGCCCGGGGTCTGCGAGCCCCAGGTGCGCAGCGCCTTGAGGTCGTCGAGCTCCAGGCCGTAGCCGGAGTAGTAGAGCTGGGTGTAGAGGGTCAGCGCGGTGTGGCCGGGGGACAGCACGAAGCGGTCGCGGGCGACCCAGTTCGGGTCGGACGGGTCGTGCTTGATCCACTTCTGGAAGAGCAGGTAGGCCAGCGGGGCCAGGCTCATCGCGGTGCCGGGGTGGCCGTTGCCGACCTTCTGCACGGCGTCCATGGCCAGCACGCGGGCGGTGTCGATGGCCTTGCGGTCCAGGTCACCGAAGCCCTCGGGCAGGGTCGGGTTCGGCTGCGCGGGCGAGCCGGTGGGGGAGTCGGAGGCGGCTTCCGCCGGGGCCTCGGACTCGGTGCTGATGTCTGCCATCGTGGCGGGTGCTCCCTTGAGGGTCGGGTCTGCGTCGGGGCGACGCCGGAGTGTCTGCCGGTCGTCGTCCTTGCCGACCTGGGCCCTACCCGCCGGGCGCGCACCATCAACGTGACCGAACCCTAGTGGTAGGCCGGTGTCCCGGCCCTGCGTCGGGGCTAGAGTGGGCCCGACCTCCGCCCGTCCCGGTTCGAATGGTGTGGATCGACTCGTGACCTCGATCGCCGAACGGCGTGCCGTCGTCCGGCGGACCCCTCCGCTGGCGCTCGTCGGGGCCTACGTCTCGCTGACCAAGCCCAAGCTCGTCGAGCTGCTGCTGGTCACCACGCTCCCGGCGATGATGCTGGCCGCCGGCGGCTGGCCGGGCACCGGGCTGGTCGTGGCCACCCTGGTCGGCGGGATGCTGGCCGCGGGCGCGGCCAACACGATCAACTGCTGGTACGACCGCGACATCGACCGGATCATGTCGCGCACCCGGGACCGGCCGACCGTCACCGGGGTCATCGCCCCGCGGGCCGCGCTGACCTTCGGCGTCATCCTGGCCTGGATCTCGCTGGTCGTCCTCGGCGTCTTCACCGCGCCGCTGGCCACCGCGCTCGCCGCCGGGGCGATGCTGGCCTACTCGGTCTTCTACACGATGGTGCTCAAGCGCCGCACCCACCACAACACCGTCTTCGGCGGCCTCCCCGGCGCGGCCCCGGTGCTCATCGGCTGGGCGGCGGTCACCGGTTCGCTGGCCTGGCCCGCCGTGGTCTTCTTCGGCATCGTCTTCTGCTGGCAGATGCCGCACTTCTGGGCGCTGGCCAGCCGGTACCGCTACGACTACTTCCGCGCGGGCGTCCCCATGCTCTCCGTCGTCGCCGGCCCGGTCACGGTGGCCAGGCAGTCCGCCGCGTGGGCCTGGGCCACCCTCGCGGTCTCCGTGCTCATGGTCCCGGTGACCCCGCAGCTGGGCTGGATCGCCGGCGGCCCGGTGCTGGCCCTGGGTGCCTGGTACGTCTACGAGTCCCACGCCTGGCTGGCCCGGATCAAGGCCGGCGTCCCCGACCGGCCCATGAGGCTGTTCTCGGTGTCGATCACCTACATGACCCTGCTGTCCATCGCCCTGGTCCTCGACGTCCTCCTCTGAGGCCCCCGATCCCTGACGCCGGGTTGCCGGGTTCTCGCCCTCCCGCGCGGCCCCGAGTGGGCGTGGACCCCGCACACCGCGTCGTCCCGCGATGGGCGACGTCGAGAACGGGCTTCCCGGGGTTGTGGCGAGCCCGATGACCCCGCGAACCCCGCACTCGGTGGTCCTCGATGTCCGATCGCCCGGTTCCTGCCCTCTCGCCAGGCCCGGAGGGGGCAGGAACCCCGCACGCCGCGTCGTCCCGGGTGTTCCGGCGGGTCAGGCCACGCCGAGAACGGGGTTGCCGGGGTCCTGGTGCGTCCGAGAGCCCCGCGACCCCGCGCTCGAGGGTCGCCGCGTGTGGCGGTGCTACCGGGTGGTGGCGAAGGCGTCGGCGGGGGGCTGGACCTCGGCCTCGGTGCGGGGGCCGCGGAGGGCCCAGCACAGCCGTGCCGTGTAGGCGGTGATCAGCACCGCGCCCAGCATGTGCAGCAGCACCAGCACGACCGGCAGGCCGGTGAAGTACTGCACGTAGCCGATGACGCCCTGGGCCAGCTCCACGACCAGCAGGTCACGGGCGGCCCGGCGGACGCGGCCGGGGGAGTCGGTGGCGTACAGGGCCACCAGCAGCGCCACGGTCAGCCCGATGAGCAGGAAGACGACGTCGGCGTGCAGCTGGCTGACCAGCTCGGGGTCGAAGCCCGTGCGCCCGGCACCCGGGTCGCCGCTGTGCGGGCCCGAGCCGGTGACGACGGTGCCGAACACCTGGACGGCGGCGACGGTGACCGCGATGCCGGTGACCAGCGCGGCGATCGGCCGGCGCACCAGCAGCCCGCCCACCCCGGGCTCCCGGGAGCGCAGCCACAGCGTGGTGGCGACGGCCACCAGGACCATCGAGACGAGGAAGTGCGCGGCGACCGTCCACGGGTTCAGCCCGGTCAGCACGGTGACGCCGCCCAGCAGCGCCTGCGCCGGGATGCCCAGGAAGCTGCCGACCGCCCACCTCCGCAGCTCCCGGCGGCTGGAGCGCCACACGACCACCACGGTGGCGATGGCGATCACCGCGAGCGCGAAGGTCAGCAGCCGGTTGCCGAACTCGATCAACCCGTGGCCGGCGAGCTCGGCGGTCGGGGTGATCGACCCGTCGGTGCACTCGGGCCAGGTGGGGCAGCCCAGCCCGCTGCCGGTCAGCCGGACCGCACCGCCGGTGACGACGATGAGGCCGTTGGCGACGGCGTTGGCGAGGGCGACGCGGCGGACGACGACGGGGGAGACCGGCACGCACCCAGGGTAGGTGGCTGCGTGTTCGCCCTGGGCGCACACGGGAAGGACAGGGACGGCGGGCGCGCTGCACACCACAGCGCAGGGCCCCGGACAGCGACGGCTGACGGCTCCCACCCCGCGGCGCACGACCCCGGTCGAGACCCGGCCCCCGGATCGGCGCAGGTACGCATCCCTGGAGCGCACTCCGTGACCTCTCCCTTCGACGACTTCTCCGCCGCCTTCTTCAGCAACCGCCGGGGCATGCAGCGGGTCGACCTGACCCAGCTGCTGTCCGAGCACGCCCGCGAGACCCTGGTCGCCGCCGCGCAGCAGGCCGCCGGGTGGGGCGGCCGCGACCTCGACGCGCCCCACCTGCTGTGGGCGCTGGCCGGCCAGGAGCCGACCCGCACCCTGCTGACCCGGGCCGGCGCCGACCCCGACCGGCTGCGCACCGGTCTCGAGGAGGCGCTGCGCGTCGGCGAGCCCTCCGACGGCCCGGTCACCCTCACCCCGGCCGCGAAGCGGGCCCTGCTGGACGCCCACCAGGTGTCCCGGGCCAGCGGCTCCACCTACATCGGCCCCGAGCACCTGCTGTTCGCCCTCGCGCTCAACGCCGACTCCGCCGCCGGCCGCCAGCTGTCCGGCGCGCGGGTGACCCCCGAGTCCCTGCAGCGCGCGGCCAGCGGTGCCCCGGCCGAGCAGCCGCCCTCGGACACCCCGACGCTGGACCAGTACGGCCGGGACCTGACCGCGCTGGCCCGCGACGGCAGGATCGACCCGGTCATCGGCCGGGCCGACGAGATCGAGCAGACCATCGAGGTGCTGTCCCGCCGCACCAAGAACAACCCGGTGCTCATCGGCGAGGCCGGCGTCGGCAAGACCGCCGTCGTGGAGGGCATCGCCGCCCAGATCGTGGCCGGCGACGTCCCCGACGTGCTCCGCGGCCGCCGGCTGGTCGAGCTCGACCTCACCGGCCTGGTCGCCGGCACCCGCTACCGCGGCGACTTCGAGGAGCGGCTCGGCAAGGTCATGGACGAGATCCGGGCGCACGCCGACTCGGTCCTGGTCTTCGTCGACGAGCTGCACACCGTGGTGAACGCGGGCGGCTCCGAGGGCTCGGCCGGTGCCGGCAACATCCTCAAGCCGGCGCTGGCCCGCGGCGAGCTGCACGTCATCGGCGCCACCACGCTGGACGAGTACCGCACCAGCATCGAGAAGGACCCAGCGCTGGAGCGCCGGTTCCAGCCGATCCTGGTCGGCGAGCCCAGCGTGGCCGACACCGTGGAGATCCTGCGCGGCCTGCGAGACCGGTACGAGGCCCACCACCAGGTGCGCTTCACCGACGAGGCGCTGGTCGCCGCCGCCGAGCTGTCCGACCGCTACGTCGCCGACCGGCACCTGCCCGACAAGGCCATCGACCTGGTCGACCAGGCCGGCGCGCGGGTGCGGCTGCGGGTCCGCCGCCCGACCACCGACCTGCGGTCGCTGGAGCAGGAGGTCGAGCGGCTGCAGCGGGAGAAGGACCAGGCCGTGGCCGCCGAGCAGTACGAGCGCGCCTCCGGCCTGCGCGACGAGCTGGCCGCGGCGCAGCAGCGGCTCGCCGGGGCCCGCTCGGGCGACGAGACCGGCGTCCCCGAGGTCGGCGTCGCCGAGATCGCCGAGGTGGTCTCCCGGGCCACCGGCATCCCGGTGGCGCAGCTGACCGAGGAGGAGCGCGACCGGTTGCTGCGGCTGGAGGACGTGCTGCACGCCCGCGTCGTCGGCCAGGACGAGGCGGTCGAGGTCGTGGCCGAGGCCGTCCGCCGGTCCCGCGCCGGCCTGGGCGACCCGGACCGGCCGATCGGCAGCTTCCTGTTCCTCGGCCCCACCGGCGTCGGCAAGACCGAGCTGGCCCGCGCGCTGGCCGAGGCCCTGTTCGGCGACCAGGACAAGATGGTGCGGCTCGACATGGGCGAGTTCCAGGAGCGGCACACCGTCAGCCGGCTGGTCGGCTCGCCCCCCGGGTACGTGGGCTACGAGGACGCCGGTCAGCTGACCGAGGCCGTGCGGCGCAACTCCTACTCGGTGGTGCTGCTCGACGAGGTCGAGAAGGCGCACCCGGACGTGTTCAACACGCTGCTGCAGCTGCTGGACGACGGCCGGCTCACCGACTCCCAGGGCCGCACGGTCTCCTTCGCCAACACCGTCGTGGTGATGACGTCGAACCTGGGCTCGGAGGCCATCGTCAACGCCGCGCACGGCCCGCTGGGCTTCACCTCGGGCGCCGACGACGGCGGCCGCGACGTCCGCGACGCCGTCCTGCGGCGGCTGCGGGAGGCCTTCCGGCCGGAGTTCCTCAACCGGATCGACGAGATCGTGGTCTTCCGGCAGCTGGAGGCGGCGCAGCTGGCCCGCATCACCGACCTGCTGCTGGAGGAGACCCGGCGTCGGCTGGCCGCGCAGGACATCGCGGTCGAGTTCGACGAGGAGGCGGTGGCCTGGCTCGCCGACCGGGGCCACGAGCCGGCCTACGGGGCACGTCCGCTGCGCCGGGCGATCCAGCGCGAGGTCGACAACCCGGTGTCCCGGATGGTGCTGGCCGGTGATCTGCAGCGCGGTCAGCGGCTGCGGGTCGGGGTGGTCGACGGCGGCCTGCACTTCGCCGTCGAGAGCCCGGTGGCGCTCTGACCTGGCACGCGGTGCCACGGGGGGTGCGGGCAGCTGCCCGCACCCCCCGTGGGCTGCACGTTCGGGTTAGGGCGACCTTGCTTGCGACGTCCGGGAAATAGCGCACACTCGTGTTGTGGAATCCAGCGCGGTGCCGTCCGCCCGGCCGTCGGTGAACCCCGACGACCGGCGCACGCGCGACCGCGTGACGGGCCTGCTGCTCGAGCACGGCGCGCAGACCGCCACCGAGCTCGCCGGCCGGCTGGGCGTCTCCCCGGCCGCCGTCCGCCGGCACCTGGACTCCCTCGTCGCCGAGGGCCGCGTCGCCGAGCGGGCGCTGCCCGGCTCGGTCCGCGGCCGGGGTCGCCCGGCCCGGCACTTCGTGCTCACCGACGCCGGGCGGTCGGGCTTCCCGCACGCCTACGACGACCTGGCGCTCACCGCGCTGCGGTTCGTCGCCGCGCACGGCGGGCCCGACGCCGTCCGGGACGTCGCCGAGCAGCAACTGGCCGGCCTGGAGGAGCGCTGCTCCACCGCCGTCGAGCGCGCCGCCACCACCTCCACCGCCCCCGTCGACCGGGCGCAGGTGCTCGCCGAGGCGCTGACCGCCGAGGGCTACGCTGCCTCGGCCTCGGCGATCTCCAGCGGTGGGCAGCTGTGCCAGCACCACTGCCCGGTGGCGCACGTCGCGGCGGAGTTCCCGCAGCTGTGCGAGGCCGAGACCGCGGTCATCGGGCGGCTGGTCGGCACGCACGTGCAGCGGCTGGCCACCATCGCCCACGGCGACGGGGTCTGCACCACCCACATCCCGGGTCGCGTCCCCGGGAACACCAGCCGGGCCCCGCGCCCTTCACCAGACGAGCAGGCGGCCACCGGCCGCCCTGCACCGAGCCACACCCGACGAAGCACCCGGGAGAGGACGCCCGCATGACCAGCACGCAGCAGCCCGCCAAGGCCCTGACCCAGGACGAGCAGATCGACCAGCTCGGCCGCTACCAGTACGGCTGGGCGGACGCCGACACCGCCGGCGCGTCGGCCAAGCGCGGCCTGAACGAGGACGTCGTCCGCGACATCTCGGCCCGCAAGAACGAGCCCGAGTGGATGCTCGAGCGCCGCCTGAAGGCCCTCAAGCTCTTCGACCGCAAGCCGATGCCCGACTGGGGCTCGGACCTGTCCGGGATCGACTTCCAGAACATCAAGTACTTCGTGCGCTCCACCGAGGCCCAGGCGGCCAGCTGGGACGAGCTGCCCGAGGACATCAAGAACACCTACGACAAGCTGGGCATCCCGGAGGCCGAGAAGCAGCGGCTGATCGCCGGTGTCGCGGCCCAGTACGAGTCCGAGGTCGTCTACCACAAGATCCGCGAGGACCTCGAGGAGCAGGGCGTCCTGTTCCTGGACACCGACACCGCGCTGCGCGAGCACGAGGACCTGTTCCGCGAGTACTTCGGCTCGGTGATCCCGTCCGGCGACAACAAGTTCGCCGCGCTGAACACCGCCGTGTGGTCGGGTGGCTCCTTCATCTACGTGCCGCCGGGCGTGCACGTGGAGATCCCGCTGCAGGCCTACTTCCGGATCAACACCGAGAACATGGGCCAGTTCGAGCGGACCCTGATGGTCATCGACGAGGGCGCCTACGTGCACTACGTCGAGGGCTGCACCGCCCCCATCTACAAGTCCGACTCCCTGCACTCCGCGGTCGTCGAGATCATCGTCAAGAAGAACGCGCGCTGCCGGTACACGACCATCCAGAACTGGTCGAACAACGTCTACAACCTGGTCACCAAGCGGGCCGTGGCCCACGAGGGCGCGACCATGGAGTGGGTCGACGGCAACATCGGCTCCAAGGTGACGATGAAGTACCCGGCCGTGTGGATGACCGGTGAGCACGCCAAGGGCGAGGTCATGAGCATCGCCTTCGCCGGCGAGGGCCAGCACCAGGACGCCGGCGCCAAGATGGTGCACGCCGCGCCGCACACCTCCTCGACCATCGTGAGCAAGTCCGTCGCCCGGGGCGGTGGCCGCACGTCCTACCGCGGCCTGGTCCAGGTCGACGAGGGCGCCCACGGCTCGGCCTCGACGGTGAAGTGCGACGCGCTGCTGGTCGACACCATCAGCCGCTCGGACACCTACCCCTACGTCGACGTCCGCGAGGACGACGTGTCCATGGGCCACGAGGCCACGGTCTCCCGGGTCAGCGAGGACCAGCTCTTCTACCTGATGAGCCGCGGTCTGTCCGAGGACGAGGCGATGGCGATGGTCGTGCGCGGCTTCGTCGAGCCGATCGCCCGGGAGCTGCCCATGGAGTACGCCCTCGAGCTGAACCGCCTGATCGAGCTGCAGATGGAAGGTGCCGTCGGCTGATGACCGACCCCACTGTGACGAACGAGAACACCCCCGCCACGATCGCCGGCCCCGCGGAGTCCGCCGCGCTGGCCAGCGAGCTGTTCGCCGACGGCGTCGGCGCGCAGGCCGGCCCGCCGACCACCCCCGCGGCGGGGACCGGCGGCCCGGCCGGGGCGCACAGCCACGGCGGTCCGGTGCCCACCGGCTCCCCGGCCGAGCGCTTCACCTCCTCCGACCCCGACGACTTCGCCGTCGTCACCGGCCGCGAGGAGGACTGGCGCTTCACCCCGATGAAGCGGGTCCGCCCGCTGCTGGAGGGGGCCGACTCCGGTCTGCGCCCCGACTGGGACGCCGACCTGCCCGAGGGCGTCGAGCTGACCACCGTCGGCGCCGACGACCCGCTGCTCAAGGGACTGCCCGAGCCGGTCGACCGGCTCGCCGCGCTCACCCGGGTGCGGGCCGGCGGCGCCACCGTCGTCCGCGTCCCGGCCGAGGCCCAGCTCGACACCCCGGTCACCCTGACCCTGCGCGGCCAGGGCGGCGAGGACGTCGTCTGGGGCCAGACCGTCGTCGAGGTCGGCCGGTTCGCCAAGGCCACGATCGTGCTGGACCACCAGGGCGAGGCCCGCTACTCCGGTGCGGTCGCCGTCGTCCTCGGGGACGGCGCACAGGTCGAGCTGGTCAGCGTCCAGGACTGGGCGCCCGGTGCCGCGTACGGCGGGCAGTACGACGCCGTCGTGGGCCGCGACGCCTCCTTCACCCAGGTCGTGGTGACCCTCGGCGGTGACCTGGTCCGGCTGGTCAGCAACGTGACCTACGTCGGCCCCGGCGGCTCGGTCGACCTGTTCGGCGTCTACTTCGCCGACGAGACCCAGCACCAGGAGCACCGTCTGTGGGTCGACCACTCGGTGCCCAACTGCCGCAGCAACGTCGTCTACAAGGGCGCGCTGCAGGGCGAGCAGGCGCACACCGTGTGGGTCGGCGACGTCCGGATCCGCCCGGCGGCCACCGGCACCGAGACCTACGAGCTCAACCGGAACCTGGTGCTCACCGACGGCGCCCGCGCCGACTCGGTGCCCAACCTGGAGATCGAGACGGGCGAGATCGTCGGCGCCGGCCACGCCAGCGCCACCGGCCGGTTCGACGACGAGCAGCTGTTCTACCTGTGCTCGCGCGGCATCGACGCCGAGACCGCCCGCCGCCTGGTGGTCCGCGGCTTCTTCGCCGACGTCGTCCAGCGGATCGGCGTGCCGGCCCTGCAGGACCGGCTGATGGGGGCGATCGAGCAGCGGCTCGGCGCCCTGCCGGGCCTGGAGGAGCAGGAGACCCCGGAGTCGGAGCTGCAGCCGGCATGAGCTTCCAGCGGGCCTGCGCGTTGAGCGAGATCGGCGAGGGCGAAGCCGTGCCCGTCGTCGTCGGGGACGTCGAGCTCGTGCTCGCCCGGCACGACGGCACGGTCTACGCCCTCACCGACCTGTGCTCGCACCAGGACTACCCGCTGAGCGACGGGGGCGAGGTCGAGATGGTCGACGGCGTCCCCACCATCGAGTGCACCTGGCACGGGTCGTGCTTCGACCTGCGCACCGGTGCGCCCACCAACCTGCCGGCGAACAAGCCGGTCACCACCCACCCGGTCCGCGTCGAGGGCGACGACGTCCTCGTCGACACCTCCGCGGCCGAGAACTGAGAGAGGCACCACCCAGATGACCGAGAGCACCGGCAGCGTGCTGGAGATCCGCGACCTGCACGTCAGCGTCGGCGAGGGCGACGAGGCCAAGCCGATCCTGCGCGGGGTCGACCTGACCATCCGCAGCGGCGAGACCCACGCGATCATGGGCCCCAACGGGTCGGGCAAGTCCACCCTGGCCTACTCGATCGCCGGCCACCCGAAGTACACGATCACCGGCGGCACGGTGACCCTGGACGGCGAGGACGTCCTGGCGATGAGCGTCGACGAGCGCGCCCGGGCCGGCCTGTTCCTGGCCATGCAGTACCCGGTCGAGGTGCCCGGCGTCTCGGTGTCGAACTTCCTGCGGACGGCGAAGACCGCCGTCTCCGGCGAGGCGCCGAAGCTGCGCAGCTGGGTCAAGGACGTGCGCACCGAGATGGAGGCGCTCGAGATGGACTCGGCCTTCGCCGAGCGCAACGTCAACGAGGGCTTCTCCGGCGGTGAGAAGAAGCGCCACGAGATCCTGCAGATGGGCCTGCTCAAGCCCAAGATGGCGATCCTCGACGAGACCGACTCGGGTCTGGACGTCGACGCCCTGCGCGTGGTGTCCGAGGGCGTGAACCGGGCCAAGGCGACCAGCTCGGTCGGCGTCCTGCTCATCACGCACTACACCCGGATCCTGCGCTACATCCAGCCCGACTTCGTGCACGTCTTCGTGGCCGGTCGGGTCGTCGAGGAGGGCGGCCCGGAGCTGGCCGAGAAGCTGGAGAACGAGGGCTACGCGGCCTACCTCAAGGCCGACGCGGACGCGGCGGCGGCGACGGCATGACCGCCACCGCCCCGCGCTCCACGACGGAGCGCGCACCGCTCCCGCTGGACGTGGCGGCGGTGCGCGCGGACTTCCCGATCCTGGGCCGGTCGGTCCGGGACGGGAAGCCGCTGGTCTACCTCGACTCCGGCGCCACCTCGCAGAAGCCCCGCCAGGTGCTCGACGCCGAGCGGTGGTTCTACGAGAACGTCAACGCCGCCCCGCACCGCGGTGCGCACGCCCTCGCCGAGGAGGCCACCGAGGCCTACGAGGCGGCCCGGGCGACCATCGCGTCCTTCATCGGCGGGCAGCCCGACGAGGTCGTGTTCACCCGCAACTCGACCGAGGCGATCAACCTGGTCGCCTACGCGATGAGCAACGCCGTCACCGCCAAGGAGCCCGAGTTCCGGCGGTACGCCGTCGGCCAGGGCGACGAGGTCGTGGTGACCGAGATGGAGCACCACGCCAACCTGGTGCCCTGGCAGCAGCTGTGCGAGCGCACCGGCGCCACCCTGCGCTGGCTGGGGCTGACCGACGACGGCCGGCTGGACCTCTCCGACCTGGACACCGTGGTCAACGAGCGGACCAAGCTGGTCACGGTCACCCAGCAGTCGAACATCCTGGGCACGATGCCCCCGCTGCAGCCGATCATCGAGCGGGCGCACGCGGTCGGTGCGCTGGTCATGGTCGACGGCGCGCAGTCGGTGCCCCACCAGCCGGTGGACGTGGCGGCGCTGGGCGCGGACTTCCTGGTGTTCTCCGGGCACAAGATGCTCGGGCCCACCGGCGTCGGCGTGCTGTGGGGCCGCGCCGAGGTGCTGGCCGCGCTGCCGCCGTTCCTCACCGGCGGCTCGATGATCGAGGTCGTGCGGATGGAGGGCAGCACCTTCGCCCCGCCGCCGCAGCGCTTCGAGGCCGGCGTCCCGATGACCGCGCAGGTGATCGGCCTGGCCGCGGCCTGCGACTACCTCACCGCGCTGGGCATGGAGAACGTGCTGGCCCACGAGGAGGCGCTGACCGAGTACGCGCTGGCCGAGCTGCAGGCGATCCCGGGCGTCACCGTGATCGGGCCGGTCGACACCGTGGCCCGGGGCGGGGCGATCAGCTTCACCGTCGAGGGCATCCACCCGCACGACGTCGGCCAGGTGCTCGACGACCAGGGCATCGCCGTCCGGGTCGGGCACCACTGCGCCTGGCCGGTGGTCCGCCGGTACGGCGTGCCGGCCACCACCCGGGCGACGTTCTACGTGCACACCGGGTACGACGACGTCGACGCGCTGGTCGAGGGCGTGCGGCATGCGCAGCGCTTCTTCGGCGTTGACACGCAGGTGGAGGAGGCCCGATGAAGCTGCAGGACATGTACCAGGAGATCATCCTGGACCACTACCGGAACCCGCACGGCCGCGGGCTGCGGGAGCCGTTCGACGCCGAGGTGCACCACGTCAACCCCACCTGCGGCGACGAGGTCACCCTGCGGGTGAAGGTGGACGGCGACACCCTCACCGACGTGTCCTACGAGGGCATGGGCTGCTCGATCAGCCAGGCGTCGGTGTCGGCGATGTACGACCTGGTGGTCGGCCGGAGCGTGCAGGACGCGCTGGCCACCGGTGACGACTTCATGAAGCTGATGCAGGCCAAGGGCGACCAGGCGGTCGCCGACGAGCTCGAGGACAGCCTGGAGGACGCCGTGGCGTTCGCCGGGGTGTCGAAGTACCCCGCGCGCATCAAGTGCGCGCTGATGAGCTGGATGGCCCTCAAGGACGCCAGCGCCCGAGCCTGGGGAGGACCCGCAGCATGACCGAGAGCACCGAGACCCCCGTGCAGACCCCCGTGCAGACCCCCGTGCAGACGACTGCCCCCGCCGCGCCGGTCATCAAGGCCGACATGGAGGAGCTCGAGGAGGCCATGCGCGACGTCGTCGACCCCGAGCTGGGCGTGAACGTCGTCGACCTCGGCCTGGTGTACGGCATGGAGGTCGACGACAACAACGTCGCCGTCATCGACATGACCCTGACCTCCGCGGCCTGCCCGCTGACCGACGTCATCGAGGACCAGGCCCGCCAGGCCCTCACCGGTGGCCCCGGTCCCGGTCTGGTCGACGACATCCGGATCAACTGGGTCTGGATGCCGCCGTGGGGCCCGGACAAGATCACCGACGACGGCCGGGAGCAGCTGCGCGCGCTCGGCTTCCGGGTCTGAACGAGCTCCTCGACCGGCTCGTGCGGGGCGACGACCCCGCCGCCGACGGCAGCGTCACCACGCGGCCCGCGCCCCCTGGGGCGCGGGCCGTCGTCGTGGGCGGCACCGCGTGGGCGTGGGTCGGTGCCGATGTCGACCCGGCTTGGGTGGACGCCTGGGTGGCCGCGTCGCCCGACCCGGTCGCCGCGCCGCTGTCCGCCCGGTTCCTCGCCGCGCTGGCCGACGAGACCGGCGTGGAGCCGGGCGTGGTGGACGCCGTCCTGCTCGCGCCGCCCGCCCCGGCCGCCCCGGCGCTGTCGTTGCAGCCACTGGAGGCAGCCGACCACCCGCGGGTGCAGCGGGCGCACCGTCACCGCACCGAGGTGCGCGTGCTGGGGACGGCGGACGCCGCTGCGCTGCTCACCCTCGGGCGTGGGCTGGCCGGCCGGTGGGAGGTCAGCATCGAGGTCGACCCCGCCGCCCGCGGCCGGGGGCTGGGCACCGCGCTGGCCGCGGCCGCCCCGGCGTTCGTCGACGGCCAGCTGTGGGCGCAGGTCGCCCCGGCCAACACCGCGTCGCTGCGCAGCTTCCTCGCCGCCGGCTACCGCGTGGTCTGCGCCGAGAGCCTGTTCGGCAGCTAGCGGAAGGTCCGCACCCGGGCGGGGACCGGGTCGCCGCGGCGGCGCTGGTGCTCGCGGACCGCACCGACCAGCAGCAGCACCGCGCCTACGCCGAACAGGGCGACCACCCACGGCGTGGGCGCGCCGTCGGCCAGCCACCCGACCGTCGTGCCGAGCACGCCGACCAGTCCCAGCACGAACGGCGCCCGGACCGCCCAGCCCAGCCCGCCGAGCACCAGCACCAGCGAGGCGACCAGCGTGGCCACCTGGCGCGCCGGGGTGGGGTCGAGCACGGCCAGCGCCACCGACGGCAGCAGGGCGACCGCCAGGCCCGGCCCCCACGACGCCCAGCTGCGCCCGTGCGGCAGCGCCCGCCACGACCCGGCCAGCAGCACCAGCCCGGCGACGACCGGCACGACCTGCGGCACGTCCCAGCCGGCGAGCGCGGCGGCGGTCCAGGCGGCCGCGACCAGGCAGACGCCACCGAGCACCCGGGTGGCCCGGCCGCGGGTGTCCTGCTCGTCGGCCGGGACGTCGGGCGGCTTCGTGCCGCGGGTGACGTCGCCGTGGCCCATCAGCGCGAGCCCGAGCACGGCCAGCAGGACGGCGGTCACCCCGGGCCGGCCCGCGGACAGCGCCAGGCCGACGCCGAGCAGGCCCACCACCGACCCGGTGACCGCCGCGGAGCCGGCCGCGCGGACGTCGGGGGAGTCCGGGTCGGGCTCGGCGACGCCGACGGGTGGGTCGGCGCGGCCGGTGTCGGCGGCGGCGAAGGCGTCCCGCACGTCGTCCACCGGGCCGGTGGCCGCCCGGGGGGCCCGCCGCACGCGCTGGCGCACCCACGTCCGCACCCGCTGGTCCGCCCACCAGGGCAGCACCACCGCCAGCACCACCGCCTCGGCCAGCGCGGCGACCGCGACCGCGACGAGCGCGGCCCCCACGGCGGCACCGGACACCTGGCCCTCGCTGGTCAGCAGCACCACCGCCAGCGCCACCGTGCCGACCGCGATCGGCACCGTCGAGGGCCGGGTGTCCCGGTTGCGCACCGACAGCAGCACCGCCGCGGCGGCCGTGGTCACCATCAGCAGGCCGAGGTCGGCCCACCGGCCGGCCCGCCCGGTGCCGACGGCCGACAGCAGCACGAGCACGGCCGCCGCGGCCAGCCCCGCGTCGCGGGGCACCCAGTCCGGCCCGCGCGAGGCGGCGACCGCCACCAGCGCGGCCAGCGCCAGCCCGAGGAACCCCGCGCCCAGCACCCACCGCGGCCCGGCCGACGTGGCCGCGCCGGCCACGGTCGAGCCGGCCACGACGCCGGCCAGCACCGGCACCAGCGGCCCGGCCACCGGCAGCCGCGGCACCCGGGGATGGGTGGTGACCAGCAACCCGACGGCGGCCGCGACGGCGAACCCGGCGGCCACGGCGGGCCGGTCGCCACCCCACGCCGCGCGCTCGGCCACCCACACCCCGGTCAGCCACCACGGCACCGACCCCAGCAGCCCGGCCAGCGCGACGACGCCCCGCCCGGCCCACGCGATGGCCAGCCCGGTCAGCGCGACGCCGAGCAGCACCCCGGTGAGCAGGTCGCTGCGCAGCTCGGTGGACCGGACCGCCACCAGCACGGCGGCCTGGCCGGCTGCCCACGCCGCGACCGGCCAGGTGCGCAGCTGCGGCGCGACCAGCCGCAGCGCACCGGTGCCCCCGGCCACCAGCAGGGCCAGGGTGCCCGCGGCCAGCTCCGGACGGGGCGCGGTCCGGGCGCCGACCACGACCAGCGCCGTCGCCGCGGCCACCGCCGCCACCGCCAGCGCCTCGCCCGACGTCGGGGTGCCGGCGTACCCGGCGAGGACGGCCAGCCCGGCCGCGACCACCAGCAGCACGCTGACCGCGACCACCCCGGCCGGCGTGCCGACGGTGAAGACCGAGAGCACCGCCCCCAGGACGGCGACCACCCCGGCGCCCAGCAGCAGCACCTGCGGGGTGACCCGGTCGGCCAGCGGGGCCGCGGGCACCGGCGGCGGGTAGACCGGCCGGGCGTCGTCGGGGTAGGGCAGGGGCGGCAGCGGGGGAGCGCCGGCTGCGCGGCTCCCGTCCACCGCCCCACCGTAGGGGCCTCACCGCAGATCGGACACCCAGGCGACGGCCTCCCGGGCCTGCTGCCGGCGCCGCTCGTAGGAGGCCCCGAGCACCAGCAGGAGCAGGCCCGCGGTCCCCAGCGGCACCCACGACTCCAGCCGGGCGACCCACGGGGCGGTCTCCACCGCGGCGACCAGCCCGGCGGACACCGCACCGACCACGAACGGTGCCTGCCGGTGGGTCAGCGTGCCTGCCACGACGGCGACCACCCCGGCCACGACCACCAGGCCGGTGCGCGCCGGGTCGCCGGTGCCCAGCGCGGCGACGACGGACGGGGCGAACCCGACGACCAGCGCCGGGCCCCAGCCCCGCCAGGACGGTTCCCGCCGCAGCTGGGGCCCGGCGGCCAGCAGCAGCGCGGCGGCCAGCGGCAGGCTGTACGCCTCGACGGTGACCACTGCGGCACCGGCCAGGGCGATCCACGTGGCCACGACCAGGTCGGCGAGCGCCACCCAGCCGGTGACGACCCGCCGTCCGGCGACCGCGTAGGCCAGGCCGGCCGCGCCGACCAGCGCCAGCTGCGCCCCGACCTGGCCCCACGCGCCGACCGACGCACCGGTCACCGCAGCGGCCGCAGCCAGCACCGGCGCGGTCAGCGCGGCCGCGCGCTCCTCGGGGCGGCCCAGCCGCACCGCGGCCAGGCCCAGCGCGGCCGCGCCCAGCAGGGCGAGCAGCAGGCCGGCCACGGGTGCGGCGAGCACTGCCCCCTCCCGGGCGGCCAGCACGGCACCACCGGGCAGCAGCAGTGCGGCGACGACGGCCGGGACCCGGGCCGGCTGCCGGACCAGCGCGGTGAGCGCCGCGGGCACCGTCGCCGCGAGCGCCACGAGGGCGAGGGCGGCGGGCCGGTCCGCGACGTCCAGCTGCACGGTGCCCACCACCACGAGGGCGGCCGCGGGCCCACCGGCGAGCTCCCGGGCCAGCGGCTCCGGCCAGACGAGCACGCAGACCGTCGCCAGGGCGAGCCCCACCAGTGCCAGCAGCGGCGCGGCGACCGCCCCGGCGGCCTGCGCCAGCCCGGCCAGCGCCAGCGCGGGAACGGCCGCCAGGCAGGCCACCGGGGCCGGCACGGGCACCGGACCGCCCCGGCGGGCGCGCCGGAGCACCAACAGGACGACGGCGGCCGCCGCGGCGGTCAGCACCGCGGTGGCCGCGGCCCCCTCCGCCAGCGGCGCCGACCAGGCCAGCCCGACGGCCAGCAACGACCCGCACCCGGCCGCGACGGCCGACAGCAGCCGGGCCACGTCGGCGGACCAGCGCGGCAACCGGCCGGCCACCGCCGCGTCCGCCGCGGCCAGGGCCAGCAGGGCGACGACGCCGGCGACGCCGTCCGCGTGCCCACCGAGCGCCAGCGGCAGCACCGGCTGCGCGGCGAGCAGGGCGACCGCCGGCCAGACCAGCGTGGACCGGGTGGCGGCGCGCAGCCCGGCGGCCAGCAGGGTGACCACGGCGAGGGCGCCGGCGGTGTAGGTGTGCAGCGGGACCTCGTCCAGCCCGGCGAGGCCCAGCGCCCTCGCGGCGGTGACGTCGACCAGCAGCAGGGCCGCGGCGGTGGCGGCCAGGCCCTCCTCGGTGGCCCGCAGGCCCCGCCGGGCGGCCCACGCCGAGGTGACCGCGGCGGTCGCGGTGGCGGTGGCCATGACGGTGGCCTGGAAGCCCAGACCCAGCCGGGTCCAGCCGACCGCCACGAGGGCCATGGCCGCGGCCACCACGAGCAGCGAGCCGAGACCGACGAGCACCTGCTGCGGGCTGACCCGCCGACGTGGCGCGGGGGCAGCGGGGGTGACCGTCGGGCCGGCGGGGGGCGCCCCACCGGGCCCGCCCGCCGGGGGCCGGGGCGGAGGCGGCCGGCGGACCGCGGGCCGCGGGGCGGGGGCCTGAGTCGGGACGGGGGCCGGAGACGGGGCGGGGGCGGCAGCCGGGCTGGTGGCGTGCGCCCGGAGGGTCGCCAGCAGGGCGTCGCGGTCGCGGTGCAGCTCGGCGAGGGTGGCGCCGATCCGGCCCACCACCACGCCGGCGTGCCCGGCGGCCGGCAGCCCGCAGCCGGCGCACGCCGTCCCGGGGTGGGCCCGGTCGGGGACCGGGGTGGAGCACACCGGGCAGCGCAGCAACCACGGGGCGTCGGTCGGAGCAGTCATGACCCCAGGTTCGGGGCGCGCGGGCCCACCGCCCTCCGCCGCACCACCTGACCTGGACCGGGTAGTGCTACCCAGGTCACCGGCCGGGCGCTCGGAACCGGGCCGTCCCGGCGGTACCCTGGGTCCGGTGATCACGACCACCGGGCTCGAGCTGCGCGCGGGTGCCCGCATCCTGATCAGCGAGGCCGACCTGCGCGTGCAGCCCGGTGACCGGATCGGCCTGGTCGGGCGCAACGGCGCCGGCAAGACCACCACGCTGACCACCCTCGCCGGCGAGCGCGTGCCGCACGCCGGCAAGGTCGAGCAGACCGGCGAGCTCGGCTACCTGCCCCAGGACCCCCGCAGCGGCGACCTGTCGATCACCGCCAGCGACCGGGTGCTGTCCGGCCGCGGGCTCGACGAGCTCAAGGCCAAGTTGACCAAGGCCCAGATCGCGATGGCCGAGCCCGCCGACGACGCCGAGCGCGACCGCGCCGTCCGCCGCTACGGCCGGCTCGAGGACCAGTTCGCCGCCATGGGCGGGTACGCCGCGGAGTCCGACGCCGCCCGCATCTGCACCAACCTCGGCCTGCCCGACCGGGTGCTGGCCCAGCCGCTGTCCACGCTGTCCGGCGGCCAGCGGCGCCGTGTCGAGCTGGCCCGGATCCTGTTCTCCGACGCCGACACCCTGCTGCTCGACGAGCCGACCAACCACCTCGACGCCGACTCCATCGCCTGGCTCAAGACGTTCCTGGCCAGCCACCGCAGCGGCCTGGTCGTGATCAGCCACGACGTCGAGCTGCTGGCCGCCGTCGTCAACAAGGTGTGGCACCTGGACGCCAACCGGGCCACCGTCGACGTCTACAACCTCGGCTGGAAGCGGTACCTCGAGGCCCGCGAGACCGACGAGCGCCGCCGCCGGTCCGAGCGCGCCAACGCGGAGAAGAAGATCGGCGCGCTGACCGCGCAGGCGGACAAGATGCGCGCCAAGGCCACCAAGGCCAAGGCCGCGCAGTCGATGGACAAGCGCGCCGCCCGGCTGGCCGCGGGCCTGGAGCAGGTGCGGGTGCAGGACCGGGTGGCCAAGCTGCGCTTCCCGACCCCGGCGCCGTGCGGGAAGACCCCGCTCACCGCCGAGCGGCTGTCCAAGAGCTACGGGTCGCTGGAGATCTTCACCGGCGTCGACCTCGCCGTCGACCGCGGCACCCGGGTCGTCGTCCTCGGCCTGAACGGCGCCGGCAAGACCACGCTGCTGCGGATGCTGGCCGGCACCGAGACCCCCGACACCGGCGAGGTCAAGGCCGGGCACGGGCTGCGGCTGGGCTACTACGCCCAGGAGCACGAGACGATCGACATGGACCGCTCGCTGCTGGAGGTCATGCGCTCGGCGGCCCCCGAGCAGACCGACACCGAGCTGCGGCGCATCCTCGGCGCGTTCCTGTTCTCCGGCGAGGCGGTCGACCAGCGGGCCGGCACGCTGTCCGGCGGTGAGAAGACGCGGCTGGCGATGGCCGCGCTGGTCTGCTCGGCGGCGAACGTCCTGCTGCTCGACGAGCCGACCAACAACCTCGACCCGGCCAGCCGCGAGCAGGTGCTCGAGGCGCTGCGCACCTACCAGGGCGCCATCGTGCTGGTCACGCACGACGAGGGCGCGGTCACCGCGCTCGACCCGGACAAGGTGATCCTGCTGCCCGACGGCACCGAGGACAGCTGGTCGCCCGACTTCGCGGAGCTCGTCGAGCTCGCCTGAGCCCGGCTCGCCGGTCACCGCGCGCGGTCCCGCCGCAGGGGTGATCATTCGAGCGGGACCGGCGTCACAGGGACGGCGGCCAGGCGACCAGTGGGGGACCCGGCACGACCGGGAGCGCTGGCGGGGAGGGAGTCATGGCCGACTCGAACGGAGCGGACACCTCGGGCACGGGGGAGGCCGCCGGGCTGACCAAGGGCAAGCGCATCACCGGCGACGACCGCAACACGCTGGCCGACGACCTGCGCAAGCGCTACGACAACGGCGAGAGCATCCGGGTGCTGGCCGCCGACACCGGCCGCTCCTACGGGTTCGTGCACCGGCTGCTCAGCGAGTCGGGGGCGACCCTGCGCAGCCGGGGCGGGGCCAACCGGCCGGCCGGCGACAAGAAGTGAGCGGTGACCCGGCGCGCGGCTGGGTCACCACCTCGCAGGACGGGCCGGTCCTGACCGTCCTCCTGGACCGGGCCGACCAGCTCAACGCCCAGGTCCCGGCCACCTGGACCACCCTGGCCGAGGTCGGGGCAGCGCTGCCCGCCGACGTCCGGGTCGTGGTCGTGCGCGGCGCCGGCCGGGCCTTCTCCGCCGGCCTGGACCGGTCGCTGTTCGCCGCCGACCCGGGCACCCCGGGCGGTCTCGGCGAGCTGGCCGGGCTCGGGCCCGAGGGCGCCCAGGAGCGGATCCGCGGCTACCAGGCCGGGTTCCGCTGGCTGCGGCAGCCGGGCATCGTGTCCGTCGCCGTCGTGCAGGGCCACGCCATCGGCGCCGGCGCGCAGCTCGCGCTGGCCTGCGACCTGCGGGTGTGCGCCGAGGAGGCCACGTTCGCGCTGCCCGAGGCCACGCTCGGCCTGGTCCCCGACCTGACCGGCACGTCGACGCTGGTGCAGGCGGTCGGCTACAGCCGCGCGCTGGAGATGTGCCTGACCGGACGGCGGGTGGGTGCCGCCGAGGCGTACGCCGCCGGGCTGGCGAACGTCGTCGTCCCCGCCGGTGAGCTGGACGCCGCGGTGGACCAGCTGGTCGCCGCCGTCCTCGGGCCGGACGTCGACGCCAGCCGCGAGACCGCCGCCCTGGTGCGCCGCGCCGCGGCCGCCGACGACGACGGCCAGGACGCCGCGGAGCGCGCCGCGCAGTACCGGCGGCTGCACGCCCTGGCCGGGCGTGCGGCGGAACAGGCGCCCGCGCCCCGGGGTTGACCGCGTCGTGGACGGACCGATGACCTCGATGGCCGCCATGCGGTCCTTCCGCCGCGAGGCGACCCCCGCGCGGGAGATCCCGAGGGGCACCGTCCGGCGCATCCTCGGCGTCGCCGGCCCCTACCGCCGCGACCTCACCTTCTTCCTCGCCCTGGTGGTCCTGTCGGCGGTGATCGGCGTCGCGACCCCGCTGCTGGCCGGTGACATCGTCAACCGGATCGCCGGGCTCACCGGCACCGCCGGCGACATCGTGCGGATCGCGCTGCTCATCGCCGGTCTCGCGCTCGTCGACGCCGGCAGCTCGCTGGCCCAGCGCTGGTACTCCGCCCGGATCGGCGAGGGCGTCATCTACGACCTGCGGGCCAGGGTGTTCGCGCACGTGCAGCGCATGCCGGTGGCCTTCTTCACCCGCACCCAGACCGGCGCGCTGGTCAGCCGGCTCAACAACGACGTCATCGGCGCGCAGCAGGCGTTCACCTCGACGCTGTCCGGGGTGGTCTCCAACGCCATCGGGCTGGTGCTCACCGGCGCGGTGATGCTCACGCTGTCCTGGCAGATCACCCTGTTGTCGGTGGTGCTGGTGCCGCTGTTCGTGCTGCCGGCCAAGCGGATCGGCAAGCGGCTGCAGGAGATCACCCGGGAGTCCTACGGGCTCAACGCCTCGATGAACGCCACGATGACCGAGCGGTTCAACGTGGCCGGCGCGCTGCTGGTCAAGCTGTTCGGCCGGCCCGAGGCCGAGGTGGAGTCCTTCCGCTCCCGCGCGGCACGGGTGCGCGACATCGGCGTGCTGTCCGCGATGTACGGCCGCACGTTCTTCACCGCGCTCACCCTGGTCGCCGCGCTCGCCACCGCGCTGGTCTACGGCCTGGGCGGCGCGCTGGCCTTCGACGGCTCGCTCACCCCCGGCGCGGTGGTGTCGCTGGCGCTGCTGCTCTCGCGGCTGTACGGCCCGCTGACCGCGCTGTCCAACGTCCGGGTCGACGTGATGAGCGCGATGGTCAGCTTCGACCGGGTCTTCGAGGTGCTCGACCTGCAGCCGATGATCGCCGACGCCCCCGACGCGCGTCCGGTGCCGGCGACCGACCGCTCGGTGGAGTTCGACCGGGTGACCTTCCGCTACCCGACCGCCGAGCAGGTGTCGCTGGCCTCGCTGGAGGACCTGTCGCTGCCCGAGCACGGCGAGCCCGCCACCGTGCTGCACGAGGTCAGCTTCCGCGCCGAGCCCGGCCAGCTGGTCGCGCTGGTCGGCCACTCCGGCGCGGGCAAGTCGACCATCGCCAACCTGGTGCCCCGGCTCTACGACGTCACCGGCGGCGCGGTGCGGGTCGGCGGGGTCGACGTCCGGCAGGCCACCGCGGACTCGCTGCGCGCCGCGATCGGCGTGGTCAGCCAGGACGCGCACCTGTTCCACGACACCATCCGCGCCAACCTGCGCTACGCCCGGCCCGAGGCCACCGACGACGACCTGTGGACGGCGATGACCGGAGCCCGCATCGCCGCGCTCGTCGCCTCGCTGCCCGACGGGCTCGACACCGTCGTCGGCGACCGCGGCTACCGGATGTCGGGCGGGGAGAAGCAGCGGCTGGCGATCGCCCGGGTGCTGCTCAAGGCGCCGGGCATCGTGATCCTCGACGAGGCCACCGCCCACCTGGACAGCGAGAGCGAGGTGGCCGTGCAGAAGGCGCTGGACACCGCGCTCACCGGCCGCACGTCGCTGGTCATCGCGCACCGGCTCTCCACGATCCGCAGCGCCGACCTGATCCTGGTGCTCGACGAGGGCCGGGTGGTCGAGCGGGGCACCCACGAGGAGCTGCTGGCGCGCGGGGGCCGGTACGCCGACCTGTACCGCACCCAGTTCGCCCAGCGGCCCGTGTCGTCGGCACCCGGGCAGGCCTGAGCACTAACGTCACAGGGGTCCCACCCGCACCACCCCGGGAGTCCCGTTGTCCGTCGCCCACCCCGAGGACGCGGAGATCCGCGCCGTCTACGCCGAGTACCTGGACGGCTGGAACGCGCACAGCGCCGCCCGCCAGGCGGCCACCCTCACCGACGACGCGGACGTGGTCGGCTTCGACGGCACCCAGCACCACGGCCGGCTGCAGTTCGCCGCCGACCTGCGCCGGATCTTCGCCGACCACGCCCCGCCGCCCTACGTCGCCGCCGTCCGGTCGGTGCGGGCGATGGGGGAGGACACCGCCGTGCTGGTGGCCACCGCCGGCATGCCGGGCTCGGACGGCGCGCTGCACCCCGACCTGCTGGCCGTGCACACGCTCGTGCTGGTCAAGGACGGCCGGCGCTGGAAGATCGCCGTCTTCGCGGCCACCCCGGCGTCCCGGACGACCACCCTCGACGTGGTCGAGTCCCTCGTCGCGCAGCTGCCGTGACCGGGGTGCTCGCCGGGCCGGACGACGTCCCGGGTGCGGTGCTGCTCGACGTCCGCTGGGCGCTGGGGCGCACCGACGGCCACGAGCGCTACCTCGCCGGCCACCTGCCCGGCGCGGTGTACGTCGACCTGGACACCGAGCTGGCGGCCCCGCCGTCCGCGGCCGGCCGGCACCCGCTGCCGGGCCTCGCCGACCTGCAGGCCGCCGCCCGCCGCTGGGGGATCTGGTCCGGGTCGCGGGTGGTCGTGTACGACGACGGACCCGGGACCGCGGCGGCCCGGGCCTGGTGGCTGCTGCGCTGGGGTCGACATGTCGACGTGTCGATCCTGGACGGCGGCCTGGCCGGCTGGGCCGGGCCGCTGGAGACCGGGGAGGTCGTCCCGCAGCACGGGGACGTCGTCCTGTCACCGGGTGGCATGCCGGTGCTGACCGCCGACCAGGCGGCCGCGCTGCCCGGGGACGGCGCGGTGCTGCTGGACGCCCGGGCGCCCGAGCGGTTCCGCGGCGAGGTGGAGCCGGTGGACCCGGTGGCCGGGCACGTGCCGGGCGCGGTCAACCTGCCCGCCACCGACCTGCTCGCCGACGGCCGGTTCCGCACCGACCTGGCCGACCACCTGGCCTCCCTCGGCATCGGGGGCTCGCCGGTGGGCGTCCACTGCGGGTCCGGCGTCACGGCGGCGCACGAGGTCGCCGCGCTGGCCTCCGTCGGGGTCGAGGCGGCGCTCTGGCCGGGGTCGTGGTCGGAGTGGGTCGCCGACCCGTCGCGCCCGGTGGCCACCGGCCCCTGACCCCGTTCGCGCGCCCCCCGGTCACCTGGAGGGGATCCGGTCACTGCATGCGCTGACCGGATGACGCCGGGGTGACCGGTTGCTGCTCGTGCCGGGGGCGCCCGGCGTGGCAGGGTCACCGCCATGACGTCCCCCGCGCGGTTCAAGGACATCTGCCTGGACGCCCGCGACCACCAGGCGCTGGCCGACTGGTGGTGCGCGGCGATGGGCTACGTGCGGCGCGACGTCGCGGACCCGCCGGAGGACGGCTGGGTGCGGCCCGAGGACTGGCCGGTGCCGATCGTCGACCCGGCCGGCCACGGTCCGCTCATCTGGGTGATCCGGGTCCCCGAGGAGAAGACGGCGAAGAACCGGATGCACCACGACGTCGTCGGCGACACCGCGGCGCTGCTCGCCCTGGGGGCGACGCTGGTCCGCGGCCGGGACGGCGACGGCACCGGCGAGCCGTCCGACTACACCTCCGGCGACATCGAGTGGGACGTGCTCGCCGACCCCGAGGGCAACGAGTTCTGCGTCTTCACCCCCGGCCGGCACGCCTTGCCCCAGCCCGGCTGACACCGCGGGACGTCGCACCCGGCGGGGTCGGGGCCCGTCGTCCCCGCCGGGTGTCGCATCGAGGTGGGTCAGCGGGGCAGGGCGGCGTCGTAGCGGTCGAGGAGGACCTGCGCGATGCGGTCGTCGGGCAGCAGGGGAGCGGTCACCAGGTCGGCGCCGGCGGCGTCCAGCTTGTCGCGGAAGTGCCCGGGCGCCAGCAGGTAGGCCGCCACCACCACCCGGTCGGCCCCGGCGGCGCGGGCCGCGGCGACCGCGTCGGGCACCGGCGGCTGCGCCGCGGAGCCGTAGCCGGTGGTCACCGGGCCGGTCCACGACGCCTGCAGCATGGCGGCGGTGGCCTCGACGTCGGCGGTGGCGCGGGGGTCGCTGGACCCCGCGGCCGCGACCACGACCGCGGTGCCGGGGTCGGCCGGGTCGGCGCCGGCCTGCACCAGCCGGGCGTGCAGCACCTCGGCCAGCCGGGGGTCCGGGCCCAGCGGGCGGGCCGCCACCGCGCCGGGGCGCTGGTCGACGGCACCGGCGATGTCGACGTGCACGTGGTAGCCGCCGGACAGGAGCACCGGCACCACCACGGCGGGCCGGTCCAGGCCGGCGACGACGTCGACCACCGTGGGCGGCTGCACGTCGACGAACGCCGCGGTCGTCATCAGCCCGGGGCGGAGCCGGCGGGCGGCGAGGGCCAGCTCGGCGACCAGGCGCCGTCCGGTGGGGTTGCGGGTGCCGTGCGCGCAGGCGACCAGTACCGGGGCGGGGGCGTTCACAGGCCGCGGGTGACGCCGCCGTCGACGGTGATCATCGTCCCGGTGACGTAGCTGGCCGCGGGGGAGAGGGCGAAGGCGGCGACGCGGCCGAACTCCTCGGGCCGGCCGACCCGGCGCAGCGGGATGCCGGACTCGGTGCGGGCCCGCATGGCCTGGGGGTCGCCGGAGGCGGCCTCGATGTCGGTGATCCGGTCGGTCGCGATGGTGCCCGGCAGCAGGCCGAACACCCGGACGCCGCGGGGACCCAGCTCGTCGGCCAGGGCCTTGGCGGTCATCGCCAGGCCCGGGCGCAGCCCGTTGGAGACCGCCAGGTGGCCGATCGGCTGGCGCACCGAGGTGGACAGCACCAGGCCGATCGCCGCGCCCTCGCCGAGCTCGGGGACCACGGCCTTCACCAGCCGGATGGTGCCCAGCAGCACCGAGTCGACCGCGTCCCGCCAGGCCGACTCGTCGGTGTCCAGCACGGTGCCCGGCGCGGGCCCGCCCACGGACACCAGGACGCCGTCCAGCCCGCCCAGGTCGGCGCGGCAGGCCGCGACCAGCCGCTCGGCCGCGCCGAGGTCGGCGAGGTCGGCGGCCAGGCCGTGCGCCGCCGGTGCCCCGCCGAGCGCGGCGACGGCGGCGTCCACGGACCCCGGGGAGCGAGAACTGATCAGCACCCGCGCCCCGTCGTCGACCAGCGCCCGGGCGGTCGCCGCCCCCAGTCCCCGGCTCGCGCCGGTGAGCAGGTAGCGACGGCCGCCCAGGCCCAGGTCCACGTCAGTGCTCCGGGATCAGCTGCTGCGCAGCGAGCGGAGCACGTACTGCATGATCCCGCCGTTGCGGTAGTAGTTCGCCTCGCCGGGGGTGTCGATCCGGACCCGGGCGTCGAACTCGACCTCGCCGGCCTTCACCTTCACCGTGCGCGGCGTGGAGCCGTCGTTCAGCGCGGTGATCCCGGTGATGGTGAACTCCTCGTCGCCGGTGAGGCCGAGCGACTCCCGGTTCTGGCCCTCGGGGTACTGCAGCGGCAGCACGCCCATGCCGATCAGGTTCGACCGGTGGATGCGCTCGTAGGACTCGGCGATGACCGCCTTGACCCCGAGCAGCGCCGTCCCCTTGGCCGCCCAGTCGCGGGAGGACCCCGAGCCGTACTCCTTGCCGGCCAGCACCACCAGCGGGATGCCCGCGTCGATGTAGGCGCGCGAGGCGTCGTAGATCGTCGTGGTCTCGCCGGTCAGGTGGTTCTTGGTGACGCCGCCCTCGGTGCCGGGCACCAGCTGGTTGCGCAGCCGGATGTTGGCGAAGGTGCCGCGGATCATGACCTCGTGGTTCCCGCGACGCGAGCCGTAGGAGTTGAAGTCGCGGCGCTCGATGCCGTGCTCGGACAGGTACTTCCCGGCGGGGGAGTCGGCCTTGATCGAACCGGCGGGGGAGATGTGGTCGGTGGTCACCGAGTCACCGAGCACCGCCAGGGTGCGGGCGCCGGTGATGTCCTCGACCGGCGCGGGCTCGTCGGCCATGCCCTCGAAGTACGGGGGCTTGCGGACGTAGGTGCTCTCGGCGTCCCAGTCGAAGGTGTTGCCCTCGGGGGTGGGCAGCGAGCGCCACTGCTCGTCACCGGCGAACACGTCGGCGTAGTCCTCGGTGAACATCTCCGAGGTGATCGACTCGTCGATGACCCGCTGCACCTCGTTCGGCGAGGGCCAGATGTCGTGCAGGAAGACGTCGTTGCCCTCGGTGTCCTGGCCCAGCGGCTCGGTGGCCAGGTCGACGTCCATGGAGCCGGCCAGGGCGTAGGCGATGACCAGCGGCGGGGACGCCAGGTAGTTCATCTTGATGTCGGGGTTGATCCGGCCCTCGAAGTTGCGGTTGCCCGAGAGCACCGACACGACGGCCAGGTCGGCCTCGTTGACCGCCTCGCTGATCGGGCCGGGGAGCGGGCCCGAGTTGCCGATGCAGGTCACGCAGCCGTAGCCGACCAGGTAGAAGCCGAGCTTCTCCAGGTACGGGGTGAGCTGGGCCTTCTCGTAGTAGTCCATGACGACCTTGGACCCCGGCGCCAGGGTGGTCTTCACCCACGGCTTGCTGGTCAGCCCGCGCTCGACCGCGTTCTTGGCCAGCAGCGCCGCGCCGATCATCACCGACGGGTTCGAGGTGTTGGTGCACGAGGTGATCGAGGCGATCGTGACGTGCCCGTGGTCGACGAAGGTCCGCGTGCCGTCCTCGAGCACGACCTCGGTCGGCTGGGAGGCCCGGCCGGGCACCTTCGAGGGGACGACGACGTGCGGCTCGGCACCGGCGTTGCCGTTGCTGGCCGACACCGGGTCCGACGCCGGGAAGGTCTCCTCGACGCCCTCGTCGGAGACCGACGCCGCGGTGGGGGCGTCGTCGGGGTCGCTGTCGCCGTCGGCGGCGTAGTCGGGCAGCGCGGCGCGGAAGGCGGCCTTGGCGTCGGTGAGCTGCACGCGGTCCTGCGGGCGCTTCGGGCCGGCGATCGAGGGCACGATCGAGGCCAGGTCCAGCTCCAGGTACTCGGAGAAGGCCGGCTCGCGCGAGGTGTCGTGCCAGAGACCCTGCTCCTTGGCGTAGGCCTCGACCAGGGCGACCTGCTCGGCCGAGCGGCCGGTCAGCTGCAGGTAGCGGATGGTCTCGCCGTCGATCGGGAAGATCGCGGCGGTGGAGCCGAACTCCGGGCTCATGTTGCCGATGGTGGCGCGGTTGGCCAGCGGCACCTCGGACACGCCGGCGCCGTAGAACTCGACGAACTTCCCGACGACGCCGTGCTTGCGCAGCATCTCGGTGATGGTGAGCACCAGGTCGGTGGCGGTGGCGCCGTCGGGCAGCTGCCCGGTGAGCTTGAAGCCGACCACGCGGGGGATGAGCATGGAGACCGGCTGGCCGAGCATGGCCGCCTCGGCCTCGATGCCGCCGACGCCCCAGCCCAGCACGCCCAGGCCGTTGACCATCGTGGTGTGCGAGTCGGTGCCGACGCAGGTGTCGGGGTAGGCCAGCACGCGGTCGCCCTCGGGGCGCGGGAAGACCACGCGGGCCAGGTGCTCGATGTTGACCTGGTGCACGATGCCGGTGCCCGGGGGGACGACCTTGAAGTCGTCGAACGCGCCCTGGCCCCAGCGCAGGAACTGGTAGCGCTCGCCGTTGCGCTGGTACTCGATCTCGACGTTGCGCTCGAAGGACTCCGGGGTGCCGAACACGTCGGAGATGACGGAGTGGTCGATGACCAGCTCGGCCGGGGCGAGCGGGTTGATCCGGGCGGGGTCGCCGCCGAGGTCGGCCATGGCCTCGCGCATCGTGGCCAGGTCGACGATGCACGGCACGCCGGTGAAGTCCTGCATGACCACGCGGGCCGGGGTGAACTGGATCTCCTGGTCGGGCTCGGCCGACGGGTCCCAGTTCGCGATCGCCCGGATGTGGTCGGCGGTGATGTCCGCGCCGTCCTCGGTGCGCAGCAGGTTCTCGAGGAGGACCTTCAGGCTGTAGGGGAGCTTCTCCGAGCCCTCCACCGCGTCGAGCCGGAAGATGTCGTACTCGGTGCCGTCGACGTCGAGCGTCGCCCGCGCCCCGAAGCTGTCCTTGCTGGCTGCCACTGTGCCCCACCCTCTTGGTCCGCTCTCGTTGCCACCGGCCATCATCCCAGCCCCCGCACCGACGTGCGGTGTGAGGCCACCCTTCCCTCAGTGCCGGGGGGTGTCGGTGCGGCGAACACCACACGGAGCGGTCCAGAACCCCTACGGTCTGCGCCGTGACGACGACGGCGGTGCCCCCCACGACGACCACGGCGCCGGCCGCGGTGCCGGTGGCGGCCGGGCCCGTCCGGGGGCGCCTGCTGCGCGCGGTCCTGTCCGCGCTGCACCTGGTGGCCTTCCTCGCCGTCTGCGTCGAGCAGGGGCTGCCGACCGACCGGCTCAGCCTGCTGCTGTGGGTGCTCTCGGGGCTGGCCTGCCGCTGCGTCGGCCACGGGTGGCGGCGGGCGGTGCGGCTGCTGGCCGACTGGGTGCCCCTGGGCGCGGTGCTGCTTCTCTACGACGCCAGCCGCGGCATCGCGAACACCCTCGGCGCCCCGGTGCACGTCGCCGAGCCGGCGGACGCCGACGCGGCCGTCTTCGGCGCGGTGCCGACCGTCTGGCTGCAGGCGCACCTGACCGCGTCGCCGTGGCTGCAGGTCGTGGTGACCCTCATCTACAGCTCGCACTTCCTGGTCACCCCGCTGGTGCTGGCGGTGCTGTGGGTGCGCGACCGCGCCCGGTGGGGCCGCTACGCCCGGCTGGTGGTCGCGCTGTCGCTGGCGGGGCTGGCCACCTACGTGCTCTACCCCGCAGCGCCCCCGTGGCTGGCCGCCCGGCACGACGTCATCGGGGAGGTGCACCGGACCAGCGGCGACGGCTGGGCGGTGCTCGGCCTGCCCCGGGCCCAGGCGCTGCTGCACGCCGGGCAGGGGCAGGTGAACCCGGTGGCGGCGGTGCCCTCCCTGCACACCGCCTTCGCGGTGCTGCTGTGCCTGTTCGCGCTGCGGCTGGTCCGGCGCCGCTGGCAGCGGGTGGTGCTCGTGGCCTACGCGGTGGCGATGCCGCTGGTGCTGGTCTGGTCGGGGGAGCACTACGTCGTGGACACCGTGCTCGGCGCGCTCTACGCGGCCGGGGTCTGCTGGGCGGTGCCGCGCCTGGAGCAGGGTGCGCGCCGGGTGCGACGGCGGGTGTCGGGGGTCGGCGCTAGCGTGACGCCGACCACTCTCCGCGGCTGACCCAGCGGTCGGCCCCGACCCCCCGGAGCCGGCATGCGCGTGCCCCTGACCACCCGCGACTTCATCGACCGCGCCGAGCTGGTCTACGGCGACCGCGTCGGGGTCGTCGACGAGCCGGACCAGCCGGCGCCGTCGCTCGGCGAGGTCACCTACCGGGAGCTGGCCCGCCGCGGCCGGGCGCTGGCCGCGGGCCTGGACGGCCTCGGGGTGGGCGAGGGCGAGCGGGTGGCCGTGGTCAGCCACAACTCCGCCCGGCTGCTGGAGATGCTGCTGTCGGTCCCCTCCTACGGGCGCATCTGCGTGCCGGTGAACTTCCGGCTGTCGGCGGAGGAGGTCCGCTACATCGTCGAGCACTCCGGCGCCTCGGTGCTGATGGTCGACCCCGAGGTCGACCAGGCGCTGTCCGGCGTCTCCGCGCCGCACCGGCTCGTGCTGGGCGAGGAGTACGAGCAACTGCTGGACTTCGGCACCGCCCCCCGGGAGTGGGCCGACCCCGACGAGGACGCCACCGCCACGATCAACTACACCTCGGGGACGACGGCGCGCCCCAAGGGCGTGCAGATCACCCACCGCAACATCTGGATCAACGCCGTCACCTTCGGCATGCACATGCAGCTGTCCGACCGCGACGCCTACCTGCACACGCTGCCGATGTTCCACTGCAACGGGTGGGGCCTGCTCTACGCCGCGGCCGGGCTGGGCGTGAAGCAGGTCGCGCTGCGCAAGGTCGACGGCCCGGAGATCCTGCGCCGGGTCGAGCAGCACGGGCTCACCTTCGCCGCCGGTGCGCCCGCGGTGTGGAACGCCGTCCTCGACGCCGCCGCCGACCTCGAGGGGCCCGTGCCCGGCCGGGACCGGATGCGCATCGTGGTGGCCGGTGCCCCGCCGCCCTCGCGCACCATCGCCCGGGTCGAGGCCGACCTGGGCTGGGAGTTCAACCAGATCTACGGCCTCACCGAGACCTCGCCGCTGCTGACGGTCAACCGGCCGCGGGCCGAGGACGACGGCCTGGACCCGCTCGACCGGGCGAAGAACCTGTCCCGGGCGGGCGTCCCGGCGCTGGGCACCCGGATCCGGGTCAGCGAGACCGGCGAGGTGCTGGCGCAGGGGAACACCGTGCTGGCCGGCTACTGGGACAACCCGGAGGCCAGCGCCGAGGCCCTCGACGGCGGCTGGTTCCACACCGGTGACGGCGGCTCGGTCGACGAGGGCGGCTACGTCACCATCTCCGACCGCAAGAAGGACGTGATCATCACCGGCGGCGAGAACGTGTCCTCGATCGAGGTCGAGGACGCCGTGTTCAGCCACCCCGCGGTCGCCGAGGTCGCCGTCATCGGCGTGCCCGACGAGAAGTGGGGCGAGATGGTCACCGCCCTGGTCGTGCTGGCCGAGGGCCAGACGGTCACCGAGGCCGAGCTCATCGCGCACTGCCGCACCAAGCTGGCCGGCTACAAGCTGCCCAAGCGGGTCGAGTTCCGCGAGGCGATCCCGCGCACCGCCACCGGCAAGATCCAGAAGTTCAAGCTGCGGCAGGACTTCTGGGGCAGCCAGGAGCGGCAGGTGAACTGACGCCCGGACCGGCGCCGCGCCGGGCCGGCGGCCCCCGGGCTGCCGGTCCGGCGCGGGAGGTCTAGCGTCGGCCCCACTCGGAGCCCGCGAGTCCCACGCCCGGCTCGCGCCGGGCCGGCCTCCGGGAGTCCCCGTGAGCCTGCTGACGCCGTCCTCGATCGTCGTCCGGCCGCCGCACGTCCCCGCCCCGCGGCGGGGCAACCGCTTCCTGGCGCTGCTGCGGACCACCGACCACAAGACGATCGGCCTGATGTACCTGGCCACCTCGCTGGGATTCTTCCTGGCGGCCGGTCTGATGGCCATGCTGATCCGCGGGGAGCTGGCCCGCCCGGGGCTGCAGTTCCTGTCCAACGAGCAGTACAACCAGCTGTTCACCATGCACGGCACGATCATGCTGCTGCTGTTCGCGACGCCCACGTTCGTCGGCTTCGCCAACCTGGTGATGCCGCTGCACATCGGCGCGCCGGACGTCGCGTTCCCGCGGCTGAACGCCTTCTCCTACTGGCTGTTCCTCTTCGGCGGGCTGACGGTGGTGGCCGGGTTCCTCACCCCCGGCGGGGCGGCCGACTTCGGCTGGACGGCCTACAGCCCGCTGTCGGACGTGACCAACTCCCCGGGCGCGGGCGCCGACCTGTGGATCGCCGGGCTGGCGGTGAGCGGCCTGGGCACCATCCTCGGGTCGGTCAACTTCGTGGCCACGATCGTCTGCCTGCGGGCCCCGGGGATGACCATGTTCCGGATGTCGATCTTCACCTGGTCGACGCTGGTCACCGGCATCCTGGTGCTGCTGGCGTTCCCGATCCTGACCGCGGCGCTGATGGCGTTGCTGGCCGACCGGCACCTCGGGGCGCTGGTGTTCTCGGCCGCGAACGGGGGGCCGATGCTGTGGCAGCACCTGTTCTGGTTCTTCGGGCACCCCGAGGTCTACATCGTGGCGCTGCCGTTCTTCAGCATCGTCAGCGAGGTCATCCCGGTCTTCGCCCGCAAGCCGCTGTTCGGCTACAAGGGCATGGTCTTCGCCCTCATCGCGATCACGGCCCTCTCGCTGACGGTCTGGGCGCACCACATGTTCGCCACCGGGGCCGTGCTGCTGCCCTTCTTCGCGTTCCTCACCTACCTGATCGCGGTGCCCACGGGGATCAAGTTCTTCAACTGGATCGGCACGATGTGGCGGGGCCAGCTGACGTTCGAGACGCCCATGCTGTTCGCGATCGGCTTCCTGGTCACCTTCCTGCTGGGTGGGCTGACCGGGGTGCTGCTGGCCTCCCCGCCGGTGGACTGGCACGTGCACGACAGCTACTTCGTGGTCGCGCACTTCCACTACGTGCTGTTCGGGACGATCGTGTTCGCGGCGTTCTCCGGGCTCTACTTCTGGTTCCCGAAGATGTGCGGCCGGATGCTGGACGAGCGGCTGGGCAAGGTGCACTTCTGGCTGACCTTCGTCGGCTTCCACACCACGTTCCTGGTCATGCACTGGCTCGGGGCCGAGGGCATGCCGCGCCGGTACGCCGACTACCTGCCCACCGACGGGTTCACCACGCTGCACACGATCAGCACCGTCGGGTCCTTCGTGCTGGGCGCCTCGATGATCCCGCTGCTCTACAACATCGCGGCCTCCTGGCGGCACGGGCAGCTGGCGCTCGCCGACGACCCGTGGGGCCACGGCAACTCCCTGGAGTGGGCCACCAGCTCACCCCCGCCGCGGCACAACTTCACCGAGCTGCCGCGCATCCGCTCGAACCGGCCGGCCTTCGACCTGCACTACCCGCACCTGCGGGAACGGCTGGACGCCGAGGCGCACGCCGGCCGCGGCAAGCCCTACGCCAGCGAGCTGATGGTGGGCACCGGCACCCGGCAGGGGAGCAGCGACCCCGACCCCACCTGACCTCCCCCCATCGGGTGGAACCGGTCAAGGACGGCTCCACCTGCGACGACGTCCTCTGCGGCGCCGCTCGACGGCGGCGTCCCGTGGTCGATGAGCGCCCGCGGACCCGCGGGACGTGCCGCGGGCCGCCGCGGGCGCAGGGGAGTTGTCAACCGGTGCGCAGCACGAACGCCAGCAGGGTCCGGAACCGGGTCGCCGTCCGCACGGGAGGGGTGCTGCTCGCCGCGGCCCTCGCCGTCGGGATCGCCCCCGGGGCCGCCCAGGCCGCCCCGCAGAACCCGACCGACAGCCAGCTGGCCGGTGCGGCCTCCGCCCGCGACCAGGCCGCCGCCGCCGTCGGCGCCATCTCCGCGCAGCTGGCCGCCGCCCAGGCCTCCGCCGACGCCGCCCACCAGCAGGCGCTCATCGCGCTGCAGGACTACGAGGAGAAGCAGGCCGCCGCCGCGCAGGCGCAGACCGACGCCGACGCCGCGACCGCCGCGGCCGACGCCGCCGACGTCGCCCGCGCGCAGGGCCAGGACGCCGTCGACGACTACGCCCGCACCAGCTACATGGGCGGCAGCACCAGCCCCGGCTTCGCCTCGCTGCTCACCTCGGGCAGCCCCAGCGAGTTCATCGAGCGCTCCGCGCTGCTGGAGGCCGCCGGAACCGGTCGCACGGACGTGCTGGCGCAGCTGACCACGCTGCAGCAGCAGGCCGACGCCGCCGAGACCCAGGCCGCCACCGCGCTCACCGCGGCTAACGACCTGCAGGCCCAGGCCGAGCAGCTGCTGACCACCGCGCAGGCGCAGGAGACCTCCGCCCGCGCGCAGGCCGACACCCTGGCCACCCAGAGCGCGGACCTGCAGGCCCAGTTGACCGCCGCGCAGCAGACCCTCTACGGGATGCAGGGCGCCCGCCAGGTCGCCGAGCAGCAGGCCGCCGCGGCCCGCGCCGCCACCGCGGCGGTCCCGGCCCGCAGCGGCAGCCAGTCCAGCTCGTCCAGCTCGTCCGGCGGCACGGCCACCGCGCCCCGCCCGTCGTCCTCCGGGGGCGGGTCCGCGTCCTCGGGCGGTGGGTCGTCGTCCTCGGGCGGTGGCTCGTCCTCGGGCGGTGGCTCCTCGGCCCCGGTCGGCGGTACCGCCGGCGCCCCGTCGGCCTCGGCCGCGCAGACCGCGATCTCGGCCGCCCGCTCGCAGATCGGCGTCCTGTACTCCTGGGGAGGCGGCAACGCCGGCGGCCCGACCTACGGCATCTCGCCCGACGAGTCGGTGTACGGCTTCGACTGCTCCGGGCTGATGGAGTACGCCTACGCCCAGGCCGGCATCCGGGTCGGCGGCACCAGCCGCGACCAGTGGTGGCTCAACCGCAACAAGCAGGTCGACGCCGACAGCCTGCAGCCCGGCGACATGCTCTTCTGGGGCTCGGGCAGCTCCTACACCTCGATCTACCACGTCGCGCTCTACATCGGCGGCGGGCAGATGATCGAGGCCCCCGACCGCGGCCTGCGCGTCAAGGTCAGCTCGGTCCGCTTCGGCAGCGACTACTACGGGGCGGTGCGCCCCAGCGCCTGAGCGGGCAGCACCCCCGCACGCACGAGGGCCGGTCACCTGTGGTGACCGGCCCTCGACGCGTGGGCGCCGGGCAGCCACGGGGGGAGCTGCCCGACGCGGTACGAACCGTACCGCACACCGGGGCCCGTGGGACAGGTGTGGCCCTCTGCTGTGGATGCCCGGGCGTGGCGACGGTGTAGGACACTGGGCCCCGGGGTCGCGCCGGCCCCGTGGACCAGACACCCCAGCCAGGGAGCCCCGTGACCAGCGCTGCCAGCCCGTCCGACCCGTCCGCCCAGCACACCCCGCCGGCCACCGACGCCGCCCTGCTGGAGCGGGTGCTGTTCGAGGTCAAGCGCGTCATCGTCGGCCAGGACCGGCTGGTCGAGCGGATGCTGGTCGGCCTGCTGGCCCGCGGGCACGTGCTGCTCGAGGGCGTGCCCGGCGTGGCCAAGACCCTCGCGGTCGAGACGCTGGCGACCGCGGTCGGCGGGTCCTTCGCCCGCCTGCAGTTCACCCCCGACCTGGTGCCCGCCGACATCATCGGCACCCGCATCTACAAGGCCGGCCAGGACGCCTTCGACGTCGAGCTCGGTCCGGTGTTCGCCAACTTCGTGCTCACCGACGAGGTCAACCGCGCCCCGGCCAAGGTGCAGTCGGCGCTGCTGGAGGTCATGGCCGAGCGGCAGGTCTCGATCGGCGGCGTCACCCACCCGCTGCCCGACCCGTTCCTGGTGCTCGCCACGCAGAACCCGATCGAGAGCGAGGGCGTCTACCAGCTCCCCGAGGCCCAGCGCGACCGGTTCCTGATGAAGGTGCTGGTCGACTACCCCAGCCCCGAGGAGGAGCGGGAGATCGTCTACCGGATGGGCGCCAACCCGCCGCAGGCCGAGACCGTGCTGGGCGTCGACGACCTGCGCCGGCTGCAGCGCACCGCGTCGGGTGTGTTCGTGCACCACGCGCTGGTCGACTACGTCGTCCGGCTGGTGGTGGCCACCCGCGCGCCGCGCGAGCACGGCATGGCCGACGTCGCGGGCTGGGTGACCTACGGCGCCAGCCCCCGCGCCACCCTCGGCCTGGTCTCGGCCAGCCGGGCGCTGGCCCTGGTCCGGGGCCGGGACTACGTGCTGCCCCAGGACGTCCTGGACATCACCGCCGACGTGCTGCGGCACCGCCTGGTGCTCTCCTACGACGCGCTGGCCGACGGCGTACCCGCCGACCACGTGGTGAAGCGGATCGTGCAGAGCGTGCCGCTGCCGCAGGTCAGCCCGCGCCAGCGGGCCGGCGGCTTCGGGCCGGCGTCGCCCGGCGGCCCGCAGGTGCCCCCGGGTCCGCAGCAGCCGGGCCCGTGGGGCGGGACGCAGTTCTCCGGCCCGCAGCAGCAGGGCCCGCAGCAGCAGGGTCCGCAGTCGGCGTGACGGCCCCCGACCCCGTCCGCTTCGGCGAGGGCGGTGACGCCGCCGTCCTGCTGCACCGGCTCGAGCTCACCGTCCGCCGCCGGCTGGACGGGCTGCTGCAGGGCGACCACCTCGGCCTGGTCCCCGGGTCGGGCACCGAGGCCGGGGACTCCCGGCCCTACTACCCGGGGGACGACGTCCGCCGGATGGACTGGTTCGCCACCGCCCGCACCCAGCTGCCCTACGTCCGCGAGACCATCGCCGACCGCGAGCTGGAGACCTGGGTCGTGCTGGACCTCTCGGCGTCGCTGGACTTCGGGACGGCGGACTGCGAGAAGCGTGACCTGGCCATCGCCGGGCTCGCCGCGGTCAGCCACCTCACCGTCCGCGACGGCAACCGGCTGGGCGCGGTGGTGACCACCGGCGAGCAGGTCGACCGCTACCCGGCGCTGCCCGGGCGGCTGGCCGCCGACCGCATGCTGCGCCAGGTCGTGCAGACCCCGCGCGCCTCGGGCGGGCGCCGCGGCGACCTGGCGCAGGCGCTGGAGTCGCTGCGCCGCCCGCCCCGGCGCCGGGGTCTGGTCTGCGTGGTCTCGGACTTCCTCGGCGACCCGGACTGGGAGCGCCCGCTGCGTGCCCTGGGGCAGCGGCACGAGCTGCTGGCGATCGAGGTGGTCGACCCCCGCGAGCTGGAGCTGGCCGACGTCGGGCTGCTGACCGTGGTCGACCCCGAGACGGGGCAGACCCTGGAGGTGCCCACCGGCAACGACGAGGTCCGCCGCCGGTTCGCCGAGGGCGCGGCCGCCCAGCGCGACCAGATCGCCCGGACGCTGCGCCGGGTGGGTGCGGGCCACCTGCGGCTGCGCACCGACCGCGACTGGGTGGCCGACGTCGTCCGGTTCGTCGCCGACCGCCGCCGCGCCGGCGCCGGAGGTGCCTCCCGATGACGTTCCAGGCCCCCTGGTGGCTGCTGGCCCTGCTCGCCGTCGTGGCGCTGGCCGCGTTCTACGTCGTGCTGCAGCGGCGGCGGCAGAAGTACGCCGCCCGGTTCACCAACGTCGCGCTGCTGGGGTCGCTGGTGCCCCGGCGGCCCGGCTGGCGGCGGCACCTGGCCTTCGCCCTGGTGGTGCTCGGGCTCGGTGCGTTCGTGCTGTCGCTGGCCCAGCCCTCGACCGAGGTGCGGGTGCCGCGGGAGCGGGCGACGGTGATGCTGGCGCTGGACGTGTCGCTGTCGATGCAGGCCACCGATGTCGAGCCCAGCCGGTTCCAGGCCATGCAGACCGCGGCCAAGGAGTTCGTCGACATCCTGCCGGCCCGGATCAACCTGGGCCTGGTGTCGTTCTCGGGGACGGCGACCACGCTGGTGCCGCCGACCACCGACCGCGAGCAGGTCAGCGTCGCCATCGACAACCTGCAGCTGAACGAGGCGACGGCCATCGGCGACGCGATCCTGACCTCGTTGACGGCGATCCAGAACTTCACCTCCACCCTGCAGGACGCCGGCGAGGCGGCCCCGCCGGCGCGGGTCGTGCTGCTGTCCGACGGGTTCTCCACGGTGGGCGCCGAGCCGGCGCAGGCCATCGAGTCGGCCAACGCCGCCGAGGTGCCGGTGTCCACCATCGCGTTCGGCACCGACTTCGGGACCGTCGAGATCGAGGGCCAGTCGCAGCCGGTGCCGGTCGACCGCGCCACCCTGGAGCAGATCGCCGACGAGACCGGCGGCAGCTACTCCGAGGCGGCCAGCGCGTCGGAGCTGGAGCAGGTCTACGCCGACCTGGGCAGCCAGATCGGCTACACCACCGAGCCCCAGGACATCAGCCCCTGGTTCGTGCGCGGTGGGGTGCTGTTCGCGTTCCTGGGCGTCGTGCTGTCCCTGCTCTGGACCAACCGCCTGCTCTGAGCCGCCGTGTTGTGCAACCGGTCACCCGGCGGAATGCTGCGGGTCCGACCGGGTTGACGCAGCGAGCACCGCCTGCCCCCCGACACCGTCCCGCCCTCCACGAACCGGAGCCCCCGTGCGTACCCGTCTGTCCCTGTCCCTGTCCGTCGCTGCTGCCCTGCTGCTGACCTCCTGCAGCGGGGGCTCCGGTGACTCCTCCGGCGGGGACGGCGACGTGCTGCGCGTCGCGACCGAGGGCACCTACGCGCCGTTCTCCTTCCACGACCCCGACACCGACGAGCTCACCGGCTACGACGTCGAGGTGGCCCGGGCGGTGGCCGAGGAGCTCGGCATGCAGGTGGAGTTCACCGAGACCACCTTCGACTCGATCTTCGCCGGCCTCGAGTCCGACCGGTACGACGTCATCGCCAACCAGGTGACGATCAACCCCGAGCGCGAGGAGGCCTACCTGTTCTCCACCCCGTACACGGTGTCCTCCGCCGTGATCATCACGCGGGCGGACGACGACAGCGTGACCTCGCTCGCCGACGTCGCGGGCCTGACCAGCGCCCAGTCGCTGACCAGCTCGTTCAACGACGTGGCCACCCAGGCCGGCGCCCAGGTCGAGGTCGTGGAGGGCTTCACCCAGGCCATCACCCTGCTCAAGCAGGACCGCGTGGACGTCACGATCAACGACAGCCTCGCCTTCCTGGAGTACCAGAAGACCACCGGCGACCAGGACGTGAAGATCGCCGCCGAGATCGACCAGCCCAGCGAGCAGGCGCTGGTGTTCCGGCAGGACAGCGCCGACCTGCAGGAGCGGGTCGACGGGGCGCTGGCGTCCCTGCGCGAGGACGGCACGCTGGCCGAGATCTCCGAGCGGTACTTCGGCGAGGACGTCAGCGGGCAGTGACCCGGCGGGCAGCGGCAGGGCAGGTGGGGACACCGTGAACGGCATCGACTGGGACCTGGTCCGGCGAAGCCTGCTGCCGCTGCTCGAAGGACTGGTGCGCGGGACCATCCCGCTCACCGTGATCACCTTCGTGCTCGGCCTGGCACTGGCGGTCCTGCTCGCGCTGATGCGGCTGTCGGGCAACCCGGTGGTGTCGGGCATCGCCCGTGCCTACGTGTCGATCATCCGCGGGACCCCGCTGCTGCTGCAGCTGTTCATCATCTTCTTCGCGCTGCCCTCCCTGGGGGTCACGCTCGACCCGTGGCCCAGCGCGATCATCGGGCTGAGCCTCAACGTCGGCGCCTACGCCTCCGAGGCCGTCCGGGGGGCCATCCTCGCCGTCCCGCGCGGCCAGTGGGAGGCGGCGATGACCGTCGGGATGGACCGGCGGACGACGCTGCGCCGCGTGGTGCTGCCCCAGGCCTCCCGCATCGCGGTGCCGCCGCTGAGCAACACGCTGATCTCGCTGGTCAAGGACACCTCGCTGGTCTCGGCGATCACGGTCACCGAGCTGCTGCGCACGGCCCAGCAGATCGCTGCGCCCACCTTCGACTTCTTCACGCTCTACGGCCTGGCGGCCGTCTACTACTGGGTGGTGTGCCTCGTGCTGTCCTTCGGCCAGACCCGCCTGGAGACCCGCCTGTCCCGGTACGTGGCGGCATGAGCGCGCCCCTGCTGGAGGCCCGCGGGCTGACCAAGTCCTTCGGCGCCGTCCCGGTGCTGCGGGGCGTGGACGTCGTCGTCCCCGCGGGCTCGGTCACCTGCCTGATCGGCCCGTCCGGCTCGGGCAAGACCACGGTGCTGCGCAGCCTGAACGGCCTGGAGACCCCGGAGGCCGGCACCGTCCGGATCGGGGACGTGGCCGTGGACTGGGCCACCCGCCCCGGCCGCCGGGCCGTGTCGGCGCTGCGCGACCAGAGCGGCATGGTCTTCCAGGCGCACAACCTGTTCCCGCACCTCACCGTGCTGGACAACGTGACGTCGGGCCCGGTGCTGGCCCAGCACCGCGACCGGGCCGAGGCACGCGCCGAGGCCCGGGACCTGCTGGAGCGGGTGGGCCTGGCCGACAAGGCCGACGCCTACCCGGTGCAGCTGTCCGGCGGCCAGCAGCAGCGCGTGGGCATCGCCCGGGCGCTGGCCACCCGCCCCCGGGTGGTGCTCTTCGACGAGCCCACCAGCGCGCTGGACCCCGAGCTGGTCGGTGAGGTGCTGCGGGTGATGCAGTCGCTGGCGGCCGAGGGCTGGACCATGGTCGTGGTCACCCACGAGATGCGCTTCGCCCGGCAGGTCGCCGACCAGGTGCTCTTCCTGGACGGCGGGGTCGTCGTCGAGCAGGGCCCGCCGTCGGAGGTGCTGGTCGAGCCGCGCGAGGCCCGCACCCGGCAGTTCCTGCAGCGGCTGCTCGACCCGCTCTAGCGGGCGGGGTCCAGGACCAGCTTGCCGGTGCTGCGCCGGGAGAGCAGGTCCTGGTGGGCCTCCCGGACGGCGGTCATCGGGTACCGCCCGCCGACGACGGGCCGCAGGTCGCCGGCCGCGGTGAGCGCGAGCAGGTCGGTCATGGCCTCGTCGAGCATCGCGGGCCGGGCGGTGCAGTGCGCCAGCCAGAACCCGACGACGGTGCGGCTGGTGCCCATCAGCGACGCCGGGGCGACCGCCGATGCCGCCTGCCGTGAGGCCATGCCGTAGGCGGCGATCCGCCCGAACGGGGCCAGCGCGGAGAACGCGCCGTCGAACACGGTGCCGCCGGTCATCTCCAGGACGACGTCCACCCGGGCGCCGCCGTTGGCCTCGCGCAGCGCCGCGGTGAACGCCTTCGGGTCGTCCTCGGCCAGCGCCGGGTCCACGGTGGCGTCGGCGCCCAGCTCCTCGGCCAGCGCCCGCTTCTCCGGCGAGGACGCGGTGGCGATGACCCGCCCGGCGCCCCACCGCTTGGCCAGCTGCACCGCGAGCGTGCCGACCCCGCCGGCCCCGGCCATCACCACGACGGACTCGCCGGCCGCCAGGTGCGTGGAGGTGCGCAGCAGGTGCCAGGCGGTGGTGCCCTGCAGCACCAGGGACAGCGCCTGCTCGTCGGTCACGCCGTCGGGCAGCGCCCACGTCGTCCGGGGGTCGGTGACGACGGTGTCGGCGTAGCCGCCGCCCCCGAGCAGCAGGCCCACCACCCGCTCGTCGGTGCCCTCCGCCGTCCCCACGAACTCCGCGCCCGGGATCAGCGGGAGCTGCTGCGGGGCGAGGTAGGAGTCCTCGGTCTGGTGCGTGTCGGCGTAGTTCACCCCCGCCGCGCGGACCCGGTACCGCCGCTGGCCGTCGGCCGGGACGGGGTCGGGGAGGTCGACGACGTCGAGGACCTCGGGGCCGCCGAAGCGGGTGATCTGCACGGCACGCATGTGCTGAGGCTAGGACCGGGCGTGGTCCAGGCGCCCGGGGGCGGGCCGTCGTGCCGAGCGCGGCGGCAGCAGCCGGGCGAGGACGGCGGTCCCCAGGCACACCGCCGCCCCCAGGGCGGCGATGGTGGTGTAGCCGCTGCTCCCGGGCTCCGCGGCGCCACCGGGCGTGGCCGCGGCGAGGACGGCGGCGGCCACCGCGCTCCCCAGGGCGAAGCCCACGTAGCGGAGCACCTGGTTCAGGCTCGTCGCGCTCCCGGTCTCCGCGGGCGGCACCGTCGAGATGACCAGCGCCGGGAAGGCGGCGAACGCGGCCCCGACCCCGAGCCCGGCCACGGCCATGACCACGAACACCTGCCACAGCTGCGCGTGCAGGAGGCCGAACAGGACGAACGCGGCCGCCTGGACCAGGGCCGCCACCGGCAGCACCGCGAGGCGCCCGGCGCGGTCGGCCAGCACCCGGGCGAGCCGCCCGCCCAGCACGCTGGCCGCGGAGAACGGCAGCAGGGCCAGCCCGGCCACCAGCACGGACTGCCCGAGACCCGGGCCGCCCACCGAGGGGGCCTGCACGAGCACGGGCACCGACACGAGCAGCAGGTAGTTCGTGAGCCCGACGAGCAGCGCCGCGGAGTGCGCCGTGACCGCGACGCGCCCGCGGGCGAGCCGCAGGTCGACCAGCGGCGCGGGCGCCCGGAGCTCCCACCGGGCCCAGCCCGCCAGCACCAGGACCGCCGCGGCGACCAGGCCCCAGGTCAACGGCGACGCCCAGCCCCACGTCCCGGCCTCGCCGAGGGCCAGGAGCACACCGGCCAGCCCCGCGCCGAGCAGCACGGCGCCGACGACGTCGAGGGGACGGGGCGTCCCCCGGCGCGCGGGCGGCAGCACCACGGCCGCGGCGACCAGGGCGGCGCAGCTGACGGCGGCGCCGGCCCAGAAGGCGGCGTGCACGCCGCCGAGCTCGGCGACCAGCCCGGCGAGCGGGTAGCCGAGCCCCAGCCCGGCCACCACGGTGATCGACAGGGCGGCCACCGTGCCCCGCGACCGCTCACCCTCCAGCGCCTCGCGGGCCGTGGCGATGGCCAGGGGGGTCAGGCCGAGCCCCACGCCCTGCAACCCGCGGCCGGCGACCACCCACCCCAGGCCCAGCGGGAGCGCGGCCAGCACGCCGCCGAGGGTGACCACGGCGAGCACGACGAGGACGACCTCGCGCCGTCGCGGGCCGTCCCCGAGCCGGCCGATCACCGGCGTGGCGACCGCGCCGACCAGCAGGGTGACCGTGAGCGCCCACTGGGCGTCGCCCAGGGAGGCACCCGTCGAGGCGGCGATCGACGGGATCAGCGGCGCCCCGAGGCTGCTGATGACGGCGACGACCGTGCCCACGAAGAGCAGCACCGGGACCAGGGCGCGGGAGGGGGGCGTGGTCGGCACGGGTCCAGGCTCCCAGGTCGTTGCCCCGGTCAAGCGGTCCGGCCCCGCACCCCGGAGCCGGTAACCTCGCGGCCCGTGCCCGCCCCCGCCGATCTGCTGCCCACCGCCACGCGCATCGCGGAGGCGCTGCTGGAGGTGCAGCAGCGGGTCAACGACCGGGTCGACGCCACCCACGCCGAGCTGCTGCCCGCCGTCCAGGCGGCTCTCGGCACCCGCCCGGCCGACGCCGTCGACCCCGGGGACCTGGTCGACCAGCGGATCACCGGTGCCAGCGCCGTCGTCACCCCGGCCGCGGTCGCCGCGCTGGTCCCGCTGACGGCCGCGTCGGCGGCCACCACCCGGGCCGGACGGCGGGCGGTCGGCGCGGTGGTGCGGGGGGACGACGACCGGCTCGCCGTCGTCGCGGGCCCGTGCTCCATCCACGACCCGGTGGCCGCGCTGGAGTACGCCGCGTTCCTGGCCCGGATGCGGGAGCGGCACGGCGCCGACCTCGAGATCGTGATGCGCACCTACACCGAGAAGCCGCGCACCGAGGTCGACTGGAAGGGCTTCGCCTACGACCCGTTCCTCGACGGGTCGAGCCGGATCAGCGTCGGGCTGGTCGCCACCCGGATGCTCATGGCCGGGATCACCGCGCTCGGCGTCCCGGTCGCCGCCGAGCCGCTGAACGCGCTGACCCCGCAGTACGTGGACGGCCTGGTCACCTACAACGGTGTCGGCGCGCGCAACGTCACCGACCAGACCGCCCGCGAGCGGGTGTCGGGCTTCTCCTCGGTGGTCGGGTTCAAGAACTCGCCCGAGGGCTCCGTGGACGTCGCGGTGTCCGCGGTCATCTCCGCGCGGTCCGGGCACGACTTCCTCGGCGTGGACCGGCACGGGGTGTCGGCCCAGCTGGGCACCACCGGCAACGACACCGGGCACGTGATCCTGCGTGGGGACGCCGACGGCCCCAACTACTCACCGGCGCACATCGCGGACACCAAGCGCCGGCTGGCCGCCCGCGGGCTGCCGGAGGTGGTCGTGGTGGACGCCTCGCACGGCAACAGCGGCAAGGACCACGTGCGCCAGGTGCAGGTCGTGCGCGACCTCGCCGGCCAGGTCGCCGGCGGGGAGCACGGCATCCGCGGCGTCATGGTGGAGAGCAACCTCGTCGCCGGGCGGCAGGACCTCGACCGCGCCGACCCGGGCTCGCTGACCTACGGCCAGAGCGTGACCGACTCCTGCGTCGACCTGGCCACCACCGAGGACCTGCTCGCCGAGCTGGCCGCCGCCGCCTGCGCCCGCCGCAGCGGCTGACCGGTTTGCCCCGGCGGGGGCGGTGGGCACCAGCCAGCGATGACACGGTGCCTGGTGACGGGGTCCTCGGGCTACATCGGCTCGCGGCTGGTCGTCGCGCTGCACCGTGCCGGGCACGACGTCGTCGCCACCGCCCGGGACGCCGGCAAGCTGGCCGGCTTCGACTGGTCCGACGAGGTCACCGAGCTGACGCTGGACGTCGCCGACCGCGACTCCTGCGCCGCGGCCTTCGCCGCGGCCGGTCCGGTGGACGTCGCCTACTTCCTGGTGCACTCCATCGGCGAGGGCGACTTCGCCGCGCAGGACCTGGACAGCGCCCGGCAGTTCGCCGCGGCGGCCGCCGACGCCGGGGTGGCCCGCATCGTCTACCTGGGCGGGTTCGTCCCCGACGAGCAGCTGTCCGAGCACCTGGAGAGCCGGGCCGACGTGGGTGACGCCCTGGGCGAGGCAGGTCCCGAGCTGGTGTGGCTGCGGGCGGCGGTGGTGCTCGGCGGCGGGTCGACGTCCTACGAGCTGGTGCGGCACGTCGCCGACCGGGTGCCGGTCATCCCGCTGCCCACCTGGATGCGGCACCCGGTCTCGCCGATCGCCGTCCGCGACGTCCTGCACTACCTGGTCGCCGCGGCCGACCGCGCGCTGCTGCCGGCCGGTGCCTACGAGGTGTCCAACGGCGAGCGACCCACCTACAGCGCGCTGCTGCGGGCCTACGCCGACGAGGCCGGGCTGCGCCGGGTGTGGCTGCCGTTCCCGGCCGTGCCGCCGCGGCTGGTGGCCACCGTCGCCTCGTGGCTGACGCCGCTGCCGCACGAGCTGGCCGCCGACCTCATCATGAGCCTGCCCAACAGCATGGGGTCACGCGACGACCGGATCCGCCGGCTGGTCCCCGACCCCGACGGCGGACTGCTCACCTCCCGCGAGGCGCTGCGCCGGGCCCGCGCCGGGAGCGGACGGGCGGGGGTGGGCAGCACCGAGGACCCCGCGCACCGGGTGCGCACCGACCCCGCCTGGTCCGCCTGAGCCGGACGGTCCAGGATCGGCGGGGTGGCCAACCCGTTCCAGGTGACGTTCGACGCCCACGACCCGCAGCGGCTGGGCCGGTTCTGGGCCGAGGTGCTCGGCTACGTCGACCAGCCGCCGCCGGACGGCCACGAGAGCTGGCCCGCCTACCTCGCGTCGGTCGGCGTGCCCGAGGACGAGTGGGACGACGCCTGGTCGGTGGTCGACCCGGACGGCGTCGGTGCCCGGCTGCTGCTGCAGCGGGTGCCCGAGGGCAAGACCGCCAAGAACCGGGTGCACCTGGACGTCACCGTGGGCGGGGGCCGCGGCGTGCCCCTGGAGGAGCGCCGCCGCCGGGTGGACGCCCGGGCCGCCGAGCTCGTGCAGCTCGGCGCGGAGCTGGTCGGGCCGGGGGAGGAGCCCGGCGGCTACTGGGTGGTGCTCCGCGACCCCGAGGGCAACGAGTTCTGCATCCAGTGACCCGGACGGGGACGCGCAGGACTGCTCAGGCGTGCGGCGCGGACCCCGCCACCGGGCGCGGTGTGCGCAGCACCGGCACCTCGCGCCCGCGCAGCTCACCGGCCCGCACGTGGTCGAGGACCAGGTCCAGCGCGGCGTCGGACAGCCGGGTCACCGAGCCGGTGTCCACCGCGTCCACCGGCACCGGCTCCCGGCCGTAGCGGGCGTGGAAGTCGGCCACCGCGGCCGGGTCGACGTCACCGGCCAGGCACAGCACGCCCCGACCCGACGTGTTCACCAACCGCACCAGCCCCCGGGTCGCCATCCCCCGAGTGTGCCCCAGCCGGCGCCGTCTCCCGGAACCACGCGACCGCGCGCGCCAACCCCTCGGCCAGCCCGACCTGCGGCTCCCACCCCAGCCGGGTGCGGATCGCGGTGATGTCGGGGCAGCGCACCGACGGGTCGTCCACCGGGCGGCCGACGAACTCCACGTCCGGCGGGACGCCGACGACCGCCGCCACCGCCCGGGCGATGTCCAGCACCGACCGCTCCTCGGGCAGCCCCACGTTGAACGGCCCCGGCAGGTCCGACCCCGCCACGGCCAGGATGCCGCGCACGGTGTCGTCGACGAAGCAGACCGAGCGGGTCTGGCTGCCGTCCCCGGCGACGGTCATCGGCTGCCCGGTCAGCGCCTGCGCGATGAAGGTGGGGATCGCCCGGCCGTCGTCCCGGCGCATCCGCGGCCCGTAGGTGTTGAAGATGCGCACGATGGCGGTGTCCACCCCGTACGCGCTGCGGTAGGCCGTGGTGAGCGCCTCGCCGAACCGCTTGGCCTCGTCGTAGACCCCGCGCGGCCCCACCGGGTTGACGTGGCCCCAGTAGCTCTCCGGCTGCGGGTGCACCTGCGGGTCGCCGTAGGTCTCCGACGTCGAGGCCAGCACCATCCGCGCCCCGGTCCGGCGGGCGGCCTCCAGCGCGTGCCCGGTGCCCGCGCTGCCCACCCGCAGCGTCTCCACCGGCAGCCGCAGGTAGTCCGCCGGCGAGGCCGGCGAGGCCAGGTGCAGCACCAGGTCGACGTCGTCGCTGGTGGTGAACGGGGTGCTCACGTCGTGCCGGACGAAGGCGAACGCGGGGTCGCCCCGCAGGTGGGCGATGTTGCTGCCGTCGCTGGTGGACAGGTCGTCCATGCAGGTCACCCGGGTGCCGGCGGCCAGCAGGCGCTCGCACAGGTGCGAGCCCAGGAACCCGGCGCCGCCGGTGACGACGGCGTGCCGGAAGGGGACGGCGGGCTGGGGGCTGGGCACGGCGGCTCCCGTCGAGAGGGCGGCCGCGTCTTCGAGCCGGGCCGACCGTAGCCCCCTCCGGGCGGCGACCGCGACCGGTCGACGTGCGGGACCCCCCGGGCCCGTGCTGTCATGACCCGGCCAGTCGAACCGCGCGCTGAGCAGACCCCCGGCCTCCCGGGTGAGCTGCGAGGTGACCCGTGCGCGTCCTCGGCATCAACGCCCTCCTCCACGACCCGGCCGCGGCGGTCGTCGTCGACGGCCGGGTGGTCGCCGCGGCCGAGGAGGAGCGGTTCAGCCGCCGCAAGCACGGCAAGCGGCCGGTCCCGTTCTCCGCCTGGGAGACCCCCGACCAGGCCGCCGCCTGGTGCCTGGCGCACGCCGGGGTGCGCCCCGAGGACCTCGACGCCGTCGCCTACTCCTACGACCCCGACCTGCACCTGGCGCCGGAGCGGGCCGGGGTGCACGACCCGTGGGACCACCTCCGGCTCACCTACGCCCGGCAGGCACCGTGGTTCCTCGCCGAGGGCATCCCGGGGCTGGACCCCGACCGGGTCCGCTTCGTCCCGCACCACGTCGCGCACGCCGCCTCGGCCGCGCTGGCCGCACCCTGGGGCGGCAGCTGCGCCGTCCTCGTGCTGGACGGCCGCGGGGAGCGGCACAGCTCGCTGGCCGGGGTCTACCGCGACGGCGTGCTGGAGGTGCTGGCGACCCAGCAGCTGCCGCACTCCCTCGGGCTGCTCTACGAGGACGTCACCGCGCACCTGGGCTTCCTGCGCAGCTCCGACGAGTTCAAGGTGATGGCGCTGGCCTCCTACGGCCGGCCCCGGCACGCCGAGGCGCTGCGCACCCTCGTGCGGGCCACCGGGGACGGCGGGTTCACCACCGCCGGTGTCGACCTCGCCGCGCTGGCCAAGGCGCGCCGGTCCGACGAGCCGTGGACCGACGAGCACGCCGACCTCGCCGCCAGCGTGCAGCTGGTGGTCGAGGAGGTGCTGCTCGACCTCGCGCGCTGGCTGCGCGACGCCACGGGGGAGACCCGGCTGGCCCTGGCCGGCGGCGTGGCGCTGAACTGCGTGGCCAACACCCGCCTCGCGGCGGAGTCCGGGTTCGCCGACCTGTGGGTGCAGCCCGCGGCCGGGGACGCCGGGACGGCGCTGGGCGGTGCGCTGGAGCTGTCCTGGCGGGGCGGTGAGCCCACCGCCCCGTTCCCCGGCGCCGACCTGGGCCGGGGCTGGACCGACGACGAGGTCGAGGCCGTGCTGCGCACCGCGCAGGTGGCCTACCGGCGCAGCGACGACGTCGCCGACGAGGTCGCCCGGGTGCTCGCCGCCGACGGCGTGGTCGCCTGGTTCCAGGGCCGTAGCGAGTTCGGGCCGCGGGCGCTGGGCCACCGCTCGCTGCTGGCGCACCCCGGCCGGGCGGCCAACCTGGAGCGGCTCAACGACGTCAAGGGCCGCGAGCAGTTCCGCCCGGTCGCGCCGATGGTCCGGCTGGACCGGGCCGAGGAGATCTTCTCCCGCGGTCCGGTGCCCAGCCCGCACATGCTCTTCGTGCACGACGTCGCCCCCGCCTGGCGGGACCGCATCCCCGCCGTGGTGCACGTCGACGGCACCGCGCGGATCCAGTCCGTCGACCCGGCGACCGAACCGCTGGTGGCCCGCATGCTCACCGGGTTCGAGGCCCGCACCGGCCTGCCGGTGGTGGTGAACACCAGCCTGAACACCGCCGGCCGGCCGATGGTCGACACCCCCCGGGACGCGCTGGAGTGCTTCGGCTCCGGCCCGGTCGACCTGCTGGCCATCGGGCCGTTCGTGGTGCACCGCTCGTGGGCGCACGACGGGCTGGCGGGCGAGGGGCCGGCCGCCGATGGGTGACCCGGACTACGCCGTCGTCGTCCCCACGCTGGGGCGGACCTCGCTGCGCGTCCTCCTCGACGCGCTCGCCGCGGCCGACGGCCCGCGGCCGACGTGGCTGGTCGTCGTGGACGACCGGCGGGAGCCGGGGGAGACCCCGGTGGTCGACGTCCGCGACCTGCCCCCGGACGTCGCCCGGCACGTCTTGGTGCTGCACGGCGGTGGGCGCGGACCGGCCGCCGCCCGCAACACCGGGTGGCGTGCCGTCCCGCCGGGCACGGCCTGGGTCGCCTTCCTCGACGACGACGTCGTGGTCGGGCCGCACTGGTGCGCCGACCTCGCCGCCGACCTCGCCGAGGCCGACCGGCACGGGCTCGCGGGCACCCAGGCGGAGATCGACGTCCCGCTGCCGGCCGGGCGCCGGCCGACCGACTGGGAGCGCGGCACCGCCGGGTTGGCGACGGCGTGGTGGATCACCGCCGACATGGCCTACCGCCGCGACGTCCTCGCCGCCGTCGACGGGTTCGACGAGCGCTTCCCCCGCGCCTTCCGGGAGGACGCCGACCTCGCGCTGCGGGTGCAGGCCACCGGCCGGCGGCTGGTCGTCGGCCGGCGCCGCACCACCCACCCGGTGCGCCCCACCGGCCGGTGGACCAGCCTGCGCCAGCAGCGCGGCAACGCCGACGACGTCCTCATGGCCCGGTTCCACGGCCGGCTCTGGGGCGACCGCGCGCACGCCCCGGCCGGGCGCCGTCCGCGCCACCTCGTCCTCACCGCCGCCGGGCTGGCCGCCCTGACCCTGCGCAGCCCGGCGGCGGCTGCCCTGTGGGCGGCGGGCACCGCCGAGTTCGCGTGGGCCCGCATCGGCCCCGGGCCGCGGGACCGCGCCGAGGTGACCACGATGCTGCTCACCAGCGCCGCGATCCCGCCGGCCGCGACCTGGTGGTGGCTGCGCGCGCTGACCCGGCCCACCCCGCCGCGCCCGGTGCACGAGGCCCCGCGCACGAGGGCCCTGCTGCTCGACCGGGACGGCACCCTGGTCGTCGACGTCCCCTACAACGGCGACCCGGCGCGGGTGCGGCCCGTCGACGGCGCGGTCGAGGCGGTCCGGGCCGCGCGCGCCGCCGGGCTGCCGGTCGGGGTGGTGACCAACCAGTCGGGCCTGGCCCGCGGCGCGTTCACCGCCCGCGACCTGGCCGCCGTGCACGACCGGGTCGAGGAGCTGCTCGGCCCCTTCGACGCCTGGGCGGTGTGCCTGCACGGGCCGGACGACGGCTGCGCCTGCCGCAAGCCCGCGCCCGGGTCGGTGCTCGCCGCGGCGGCGACCCTCGGCGTCGAGCCGGCCGACTGCGTGCTGGTCGGGGACATCGGGTCCGACGTCGCCGCCGCGCACGCCGCCGGCGCCCGCGCGGTCCTGGTGCCCACCGCGGGGACCCGCACCGCCGAGCTGGCCGCCGCCCCCGCCGTCGCGCGCGACCTGGGCACCGCCGTCGCGCTGGTGGTGGGGCAGCGGTGAGCCGGGCCCTGGTGGTGCGGCTGGACTCCCTCGGCGACGTCGTGGTGTGCGGCCCGGCGGTCCGGGCCGTGGCCGCCGGCTCGTCGTCGACGACGGTGCTGGCCGGGCCGCGCAGTGCTGAGGTGGCCCGGCTGCTGCCCGGGGTGGACGACGTCGAGGTCTTCGACGCGCCCTGGATCTCCGCCGGGGCCGGCCCGGTCGACCCCGCCGCGGTGGCCGGGCTGGTCGACCGGCTGCGCGGCCGGTTCGACACCGCGCTGGTGCTCACCTCCTTCCACCAGAGCGCGCTGCCCACCGCGCTGCTGCTCCGGCTGGCCGGGGTGCCGCGGGTGGCCGCGGTGAGCACCGACTTCCCCGGGTCGCTGCTGGACGTCCGGCTGTCCGAGCCCGCCGACGCGCCCGAGCCGGTGCGCATGCTGCAGGTCGCGGCCGGGGCCGGGTTCGCCCTCCCGCCCGGGGACGACGGCCGGCTCGCGCTGGTGGACGTGCTGCCGGCGGTGGCCGGCCTGCCCGACCGCTACGTGGTGGTGCACCCCGGGGCCGACGCCCCCGCCCGCAGCTACCCGCCCGACCGCTGGCGCGCGGTGGTGGCGGCGCTGACGCGCGCCGGGCACGCGGTGGTGGTCACCGGCGGACCGGACGAGCGGGCGCTCACCTCGGTCGTGGCCGCCGGGCACGGCCTGGACCTGGGCGCCCGGTTGACCGTCGCCGAGCTCGCCGCCGTGCTGCGGGGCGCCGACGCCGTCGCCGTCGGCAACACCGGCCCGGCGCACCTGGCCGCCGCCGTGGGCACCCCCGTGGTGAGCCTGTTCTCCCCGGTCGTGCCGGCCCTCCGGTGGGCCCCGCTCACCGACCGCCGGGTGGTCCTCGGCGACCAGCGCGCGGCGTGCGCGGGCAGCCGGGCCCGGGTGTGCCCGCTGCCCGGCCACCCCTGCCTGGCCGGGGTCGACCCGGCCGCCGTGGTCGAGGGCGTGCAGCGGCTGGTGGGGGTGCGGGCGTGAACGTCCTGGTCTGGCACGTGCACGGGTCCTGGCTGACCGCCGTCGTGCAGGGGGAGCACCGCTACCTGGTGCCGGTGGTCCCCGGCCGCACCGGCGACGGGCTGGGGCGGGCGCGCACGTGGGACTGGCCGGCCTCGGTGGTCGAGGTGACGCCCGAGCAGGTCCGCGACGCCGGGGTCGACGTCGTGGTGCTGCAGCGGCCGCGGGACCTGGAGCTGCTGCGGGCGTGGGCCGGCTGGGAGGCCGGCGTCGACGTCCCGGCGCTCTACGTCGAGCACGACACCCCGCCCACCCCCGCCGGCAGCCGGCACCTGCTCGCCGACCGCGCCGACGTCCCGCTGGTGCACGTCACGCACTTCAACCGCGTCGCCTGGGACAACGGGGTGGCCCCCACCCGGGTGCTCGAGCACGGCGTGGTCGACCCCGGCCCCCGCTGGACCGGCGAGCTGCCCCGGGTGTCGGTGGTCAGCAACGAGCCGCTGCGCCGCGGCCGCACCGTCGGCACCGACCTGCTGCCGCACTTCGCCCCCTTCGGCCTGGACCTGTTCGGCATGCAGGTCACCGGCGCGTCCGCCGCCCTGGGGACGACGGTCGGGGAGTTCGAGGACCTGCCGCAGCACGCCCTGCACGACGAGGTCGCCCGGCGCCGGGTCCACCTGCACCTCACGCGGTGGACCTCGCTGGGCCTGTCCCTGGTGGAGGCGATGACGATGGGCTGCCCGGTGGTGGTGCTCGCGACGACGGAGGCCCCGACCGCCGTCCCCGACGGGGCCGGGGTGGTCGCCGCGGACGTCGAGGCGCTGGTCGACGCCGTCCGGTGGTTCCTGGCCGACCCCGACTCCGCGCGCGCGGCCGGGCAGGTCGCCCGGGCGGCCGCGCTGGCGCGGTTCGGCCTCGACCGGTTCCTCGGCGACCTCGACGGCCTGCTCGCCGAGGTGGCCCGGTGAGGGTCGACCTGGTCAGCGAGCACGCCAGCCCGCTGGCCACCCTGGGCGGGGAGGACGCCGGCGGGCAGAACGTGCACGTGGCGATGCTGGCCCGCGCGCTGGCCGCCCGCGGCCACGCCGTCGTCGTGCACACCCGCCGGGACGACGTCGACCTCCCGCCGACCGTGGACTTCGCGCCCGGCGTGGTGGTGCGCCACCTGGACGCCGGCCCGCCCAAGGAGGTGCCCAAGGACCAGCTCTGGCCGCACGTCCCGGAGCTGGCCGCGGCGCTGCGCACCGAGCTGCGGGCCGACCCGCCCGACGTGGTGCACGCGCACTTCTGGATGAGCGGCCGGGCCGCCGTCGACGCCGCGCACGGCCTCGGGGTGCCGGTCGCGCAGACCTTCCACGCACTGGGCTCGGTCAAGCGCCGCTGGCAGGGCGCCGCCGACACCAGCCCGTCGGTGCGCATCCGGGTCGAGACCGCGGTCGCCCGCCGCGCGGCCGGGGTGGTCGCCACCTGCGCCGACGAGGTGGCCGAGCTCGTCGCCCTCGGCGTGGACCGGCGGAAGGTCACCGTCGTGCCCAGCGGGGTGGACACCACGGCCTTCACCCCCGACGGGCCGCGGGCGCCCCGCAGCGGGGCGCCGCGGCTGCTGGTGGTGGGCCGGCTGGTGGCGCGCAAGGGCCTGGGCGACGTGCTCACCGCGCTGGCCGACGTCCCGGGCGCCGAGCTGGTGGTGCTGGGCGGCCCGGCGGCCGAGGTGCTCGACGCCGACCCGGCCGCCGCCCAGGTGCACTCCGCCGCGGCCGCCCGCGGGGTCGCCGACCGGGTCCGGCTGGTCGGCCGCGGTGCCCGCGACGAGGTGGCGGCCTGGATCCGCTCCGCCGACGTCGTGGTGTGCGCGCCCTGGTACGAGCCGTTCGGCATCGTGCCGCTGGAGGCCATGGCCTGCGGCGTCCCGGTGGTCGGCACCGCCGTCGGCGGGCTCACCGACACCGTCGTGGACGGCGGCACCGGCCTGCTCGTCCCGCCCCGCGACCCGGCCGCGCTGGCCGCCGCGCTGCGCGCGCTGCTCGCCGACCCCGACCGCCGCCGGCGGCTGGGTGCGGCCGGCCGGGAGCGCGTCGTCACCACCTACGACTGGCAGGAGGTCGCCCGCATGACCGAGGACGCCTACCGACGGCTGCCCCGCCCGGCGGTGGCCCGGTGACCCGCCCGGCGACGCCGGTCGGGGCCGAGCACGTGCAGCACCTGACCGCGGCGCTGGACGCGTCCGCGGCCGCGGTGGCCACCGCGACCCGGTGGGGGCGGGAGCTGGCCGGGCTGCTGACCGGCGGCGCCCGACTGGTCGCGGCCGGCAACGGCGGCAGCGCCGCGCAGGCCGCGCACCTGACCGCCGAGCTGGTCGGCCGCTACCGCGACGACCGACGGCCGTTCTCCGCCGTGGCGCTGCACGCCGAGGTGTCCGCGCTGACCGCGATCACCAACGACTACGGCCACGAGGAGGGCTTCGCCCGGCAGCTGGAGGCGCACACCCGCCCCGGCGACGTCGCCGTCCTGCTCTCGACCTCGGGCGGCAGCCCGAACGTGGTGCAGGCCGCGCGCCGGGCCCGGGCCGGCGGGGTCACCTGCTGGGCGATGACCGGCCGCGGGCCGAACGCGCTCACCGAGGTGGCCGACGACGCCCTCGTCGTCGCCTCCCCGTTCACCGCCACCGTGCAGGAGGTGCACCTGGTGCTGCTGCACGTGCTGTGCGCGGGCCTGGACGCCGAGCTCGACGCCCGGCTGCTGGCGGGTGCGCCGTGAGGACGCTGGTCGTGGTCGGGGACACCCTGCTCGACGTCGACACCGACGGCCGGGCCGAGAAGCTCTCGCCCGACGGGCCGGTGCCGGTCGTGCGCGCCGCCGCCGAGCGGACCCGAGCCGGCGGCGCCGGGCTGGTCGCCGCGCTCGCCGCCGCCGACGGCGCCGGCCGGGTCGTGCTGGTCACCCCGCTGGCCGAGGACGCCGACGGCGCCACCCTGCGGTCGGTGCTGCCGGCCGGGGTGGAGCTCGTCGCGGTGCCCTGGGCCGGGAGCACCGCGGTCAAGCACCGGATCCGCGCCGGTGGGCAGACCGTGGCCCGGGTCGACCGGGGCGGCGACCCCGGCCCGGTCGGCCCGCTGCCCGACGCGGTGGCCACGGTGCTCGCCGGGGCCGACGCCGTGGTGGTGGCCGACTACGGCCTGGGCGCCACCGCCGACCCGGAGCTGCGCGGTCTGCTCACCGCCCTGGCCCGCCGCCGGCCGGTCGTGTGGGACCCGCACCCCCGCGGGGCCCCGCCGGTGCCCGGCTGCCGGCTGGTCACGCCCAACGCCGTCGAGGCGACCGGCGCCGACCCGGGCCCGCGGCCCGACGTCGGCGCGGTCGCCGACCGGGCGCTGGCGCTGCGCGCGCAGTGGGCCGCCGGCACGGTCGCGGTCACCCTCGGCGCGGCCGGCGCGCTGGCCACGGTGGGGGAGGACGGCGTGCTGGCCGTGCCCGCGCCCACCGTGGACGTCGGGGACACCTGCGGCGCCGGGGACGCGTTCGCCGCCGCGGCCGGGTGGGCGCTGGCCGGCGGTGCGCTGCCGCCGGAGGCGGTCGCCGCCGCGGTGCGCGCCGCGTCGGCGCACGTCGCCGCCCCGGCCCCGACCCCGACCGGGGCCGGGGTGCTGGTCGCCACCGGGGGCTGCTTCGACCTGCTGCACGCCGGCCACGTCGCCACCCTGGAGGCCGCCCGCGCCCTGGGCGACCGGCTGGTGGTGTGCGTGAACTCCGACGCCTCGGTCGCCCGGCTCAAGGGCCCGGGTCGGCCGCTGCAGCCCCAGGCCGACCGGGTGCGCATCCTGCGGGCGCTGGCCTGCGTCGACGACGTCGTCGTCTTCGACGAGGACACCCCGGAGCAGGTGCTGCGCGGCCTGCGCCCGCAGCTGTGGGTCAAGGGCGGCGACTACTCCGGGGTCGCGGTGCCGGAGGCCGCCGTCCTCGCCGGGTGGGGCGGGCGGGTGGTCACCGTGCCGTTCCTGGCCGGGCGGTCCACCACCGCGCTCGCCGAGCTGGCCCGGGCATGAGCACCTGCGTCGTGCTGCGCGCCATCGGCCTGGGCGACATGGTCACCGGCCTGCCGGCGCTCGCGCTGCTGCGCCGCCGGCTGCCCGGCTGGCGGGTGGTGCTGGGCGCGCCGGAACGGTTCGCCGAGGTGCTGTGCGGGTCCGGCCTGGTCGACGACGTCGTCCCCGTCGAGCACCTCGACCACGTGGCCGGCCTGCCCGCCCGACCCGACCTCGCGGTCGACCTGCACGGCAACGGCCCGGCGTCCAAGCACCCGTTGCTCGCCCTCGGGCCGGCCCGGACGATCGGCTTCGCCCGGCCCGGGGACGGCCCGGCCGCGGACCGGTCGGTGTGGGACGACGACGAGCACGAGGTCGACCGCTGGTGCCGGCTGGTCGCCGAGCAGCTGGGCGGCCCGGCCACCCCGCCGCCGCTGGAGGGCCTGCTGCCGGTGCCCCCGCCGGTGCGGCCCGGGTCGACGGTGGTGCACCCCGGGGCGGCGTCCCGGTCCCGCCGCTGGCCGGCCGAGCGGTGGTCCGCCGTGGCGGACGCGCTGCGGGGCGCCGGCCACCGCGTCGTGGTCACGGGGACGGCGGAGGAGCGCTCGCTGGTCGACACGGTCGCCGACGGCGCACCGGCGCTGGTCGACCTCTCCGTGCAGGAGCTGTGCGGGCTGGTCGCCGCCGCCCGGCTGGTGCTGTCCGGCGACACCGGCACCGCGCACGTGGCCGCGGTGTTCGGCACGCCCTCGGTGGTGCTCAGCGGCCCGGTGTCGCCGCGCCGCTGGGGCCCGCCGGTGCACCCGCGGCACCGGGTGCTGTGGCCGGCCGACGACCCCGGGTACCGCGGGGACCCGCACGGCACCGAGGTGGACCCGGTGCTGCTGCGCACCACCGTGCGGGACGTGCTCGCCGCGGCCGCGGAGGTCGCCGCGTGACCGGCCTGGCCGACCGGCTCACCGTGGTGCTGCTGACCCACGACTGCGCGGCCTGGCTGCCGCACACCCTCGACCGCCTCGCCGAGCTGGAGCTGCCGGTGGTCGCGGTGGACAACGCCTCCACCGACGGCACCCGTGCGCTGCTGGCGGCCCGGCCCCGGGTCCGGGTGCGCGCCCTGCCCACCAACACCGGCGCGGCCGGGCGCACCGAGGGCGTTCGGGCCGCCACCACGCCCTACGTCGTCTTCTGCGACGACGACGGCTGGTGGGAGCGGGCCGGGCTCGAACGGGCCGTCGCCCTGCTCGACGCCCACCCCCGGCTGGCCCTGGTCAACGCCCGCATCGTGGTCGGCGACGAGGAGGCCCCGGACCCGATCTCGGCCGAGATGGCCGCCAGCCCGCTGCCGGAGACCGAGGGCGTGCCCGGCACCGTGCTGCTCAGCTTCATGGGCGGCGCGTCGGTGGTCCGGGTGGCCGCCTACGAGCAGGTCGGCGGGTACGCGCCGGAGTTCCTCATCGGCGGCGAGGAGGAGACGCTGGCCCATCCGCTGCTGCGCGAGGGCTGGCTGATGCGCTACGTCGACGACGTGGTCATGCACCACCACCCGAGCCTGGCCAACCACACCCGGATCCGGCACTGGGGCCTGCGCAACACGCTGTGGAACGCCTGGCTGCACCGGCCGTGGCGCAGCGCGCTGCGCTGGACGGTGTTCGTGCTGCGCTCGGCCCCGCGCGACGCCGACCTGGTCCGCGGGGTGCTGCTGGCGCTGCGCGGGGTGCCGTGGGTGCTGGCCCGCCGCCGGCCCCTGCCCGACGACGTCGACGCCGGGCTGCGGGTGCTCGAGGAGCGCCGGTTCGCCGCCTGGGACGCCGCCCGGCTGGCCGGGCTCCCCGCCGGCTCGGCACCGAAGTACCCGGTGACCTGATGAGGGTGCTCGTGGTGGGCTGGTTCAGCTTCACCGAGGTCATCGCGACCGTCGGCGACGAGCGCGCCGCCGAGGTGGTCGGCGGCTGGCTGACCGGCGCGGGCATCCCGCACGACGTGGCCTGGGCCCGCTACCTCGACCGGGGGGTGGACCACGCCCGCGTCGACCCGGCCGGCTACACCCACCTGGTCTGGGTGTGCGGACCGCTGCTGGAGGACCCGCTGCTCACCGGCCTGCTCGACCGGTTCCCCCGCGCCCGCCGGCTGGCCGTCGGGGTGTCGGTGGTGGACCGCGCGGCGGCCGCCCGGTTCGACGCGGTCTGGCCGCGGGACGCCCCCGGGTCGCCGCCCCGGCCGGACCTGGCCATCGACCCGCCCCGCGACGGCCCGGCCGTCGTCGCCACCGTCTTCGCCCCGGTCCAGCCCGAGTACGGCGCGCGCGGCCGGCACGCCCACGTGCAGGACGTCGTCGAGCGGTGGGTCGCCGACCGCGGGCTGGGGTCCTTCGACGTCGCCACCGACCTGCTCACCCCCTCCGGCCAGCGGCAGCACGTGGCGCAGGTGCAGGCGGTGCTGGGCCGGGCCGACGTCGTGGTCAGCTCCCGGCTGCACGGGCTGGTCCTCGGCCTGGGCCGCGGTCGGCCGGTGATCGCCGTCGACCCGGTCGTGGGCGGGGCGAAGGTGAGCGCCCAGGCGGCGGCGCTGGGCTGGCCGGTGCTGCTGGGCGCCGACGAGGTGGACCCGACCGCGCTGGACGCCGCCCTGGACCGCTGTCTGCTGCCGGCCGAGCCCGTGCTGCCCGCCTGGGCGGACGTCGCCCGCGCCGCCGCCGACCAGCGGGCGCGCCTGGTGGCCGCGCTGGCCGGTTGACCCCCGCCGGGCCCGGGGTAGGGCGACGGGGCTCCAGCCAACGGGCACCCCTGACCGCGTGACCCCCGGAGGACCCCCGTGCCTGCTCTGACCGTGCTCACCGGCGCCGCCACCGCCGCCTACTCGGCCGCCCTCGTCGCCCGCCCCCAGCTGCTGCAGCGGCCCGCCGGGCTGGCCCGCAACCGCGACGCCCGCACCCTCACCCGGCTGGTCGGGGTGCGCGACACCGCCATCGGGCTGGCCATGGTGCTCGCCCCCGCCGGCCCGGCCCGCCGGGCCGCCGTCGGCGCCCGGGTGGCCAGCGACTGGGGCGACGCCGCCGTGCTCGGGGTGGCCCTGCGCGGCCGGGGCACCTGGGGCAAGACCGTCGGCTTCGCGGCGCTCTGGGGTGCGGTCTGCCTGGCCGCGCTGCGGTACGACGAGCGGTAGACCGCACCCGCCGATCCGCGCCAGGATGGCCGGGTGGACGTCGCGCCCGGCACCGACCTGCGCGGCCTGCGGCTGGTCGAGTGCGACCTGCGCGGTGCCCGGCTGGTCGGCTGCGAGGTCGACGACGTCCGCATCGACGCCTTCGCGGGCGACCTCGGCTCCCTCGTGGTGGAGGGCGTGGAGGTCTCGGGCTTCGTGCACGCCGAGCTCGACCGGCGCTTCCCCGAGCGGGTCGCGGTCCGCGAGGCCCGGACGGCGGCCGACCTGCGCGCGGCCTGGGACGTCGTGGACGGCCTCTGGCGGGGCACGGTGGCGCAGGCCCCGGCCGACCTCGTGGACCGGCGGGTGGACGGCGAGTGGTCGCTCGCGGAGACCCTGCGGCACCTGGTGTTCGCCGCCGACGTGTGGGCCGGCCGCGTGCTCGGCGCCGGCGACGAGCCGTTCTGCCCGCTCGGGCTGCCGACCACCGACACCGGCCCGGGCACCTACCGCGAGCTGGGCCTGGACACCGCGGCCCGGCCCGGCTGGGCCGAGGTCGTCGAGCTGTTCTCGACCAGCCTGGACCGGGTGGGCGCGGTCTTCGCGGCGGCGCGGGACGAGGAGCTCGACCGCCCGCGCGTGCTGGTGCCCTACGCCGAGCGCGGCGAGCTGCGGACCACCGTGCGCCGGGCGCACGAGGTGCTGCTGCGCGAGCACGTCGACCACCGCCGCTACGCCCTGCGCGACCCCGCCGTCGCTACTGATCGGTAGCCCGCCCGGCCCGGCGGGCCCCCCGCCGCCACCGATAGGTTGCTCCCGACGGACGCCGGGACGAGTGCGGGAGTGGCAGTGGGCAGATCGGTGCTGGTGACCGGGGGCAACCGGGGGATCGGGTTGGCCATCGCCCGCTCGTTCGCCGAGGCGGGCGACTCCGTGGCGGTCACCCACCGCGGCAGCGGTGCACCCGACGGCCTGTTCGGGGTGCGCTGCGACGTGACTTCCACCGAGGACGTCGACGCCGCCTTCACCGCCGTCGAGGAGCACCAGGGCCCGGTCGAGGTGCTGGTCAGCAACGCCGGCATCACCCGCGACGGCCTGCTCATGCGGATGGGCGAGGACGCCTTCACCGAGGTCGTCGACGCCAACCTCACCGCCGCCTACCGGGTGGCCAAGCGGGCCAGCGCGAAGATGGTGCGCGCCCGCAGCGGCCGGATGGTCTTCGTGTCCTCGGTCGTCGGGCTGCTCGGCTCGGCCGGGCAGGTCAACTACGCGGCGTCGAAGTCCGGGCTGGTCGGGCTGGCCCGCTCCATCGCTCGCGAGCTGGGCGGGCGCGGGATCACCGCCAACGTGGTGGCACCGGGTTTCGTGCGCACCGACATGACCGCGGAGCTGCCCGAGAAGCGGCAGCAGGAGATCCTCGGGCAGGTCCCGCTGGGTCGGCTCGCCGAGGCCGAGGAGGTCGCCGGCGTCGTCCGGTTCCTGGCCAGCGAGCACGCGGGGTACATCACCGGGGCGGTCGTCCCGGTCGACGGCGGACTGGGAATGGGGCACTGAGCATGGGCATCCTCGAGGGCAAGACGGTCCTGATCGCCGGCGTGCTGACCGAGGCGTCGATCGCCTTCTCGGCGGCGCGCATCGCGCAGGAGCAGGGCGCCACCGTCGTCCTGTCCAACTTCGGCCGGGCGTTCAGCCTGTGCCAGCGAATCGCCAAGCGGCTGCCGCAGGAGGCCGCCGTCGTCGAGCTCGACGTCACGAACACCGAGCACCTGGCCACGCTGGCCGACCGGCTGCGCGAGGTGCTGCCCGAGGGCGCCCAGCTCGACGGCGTCGTGCACTCCATCGGCTTCGCGCCGCAGGAGGCCATGGGCGAGGGCTTCCCGGAGGTGGCGTGGGAGCACGCCGCCACCGCCTTCCAGGTCTCCACCTGGTCGCTGGCCTCCCTCACCCAGGCCTGCCGGCCGCTGTTCGGCGAGCAGGCCTCGGTGGTCGGGCTGACCTTCGACGCGACCGTCGCCTGGCCGGTCTACGGCTGGATGGGCGCGGCCAAGGCGGCGCTGGAGTCGACGTCGCGGTATCTGGCCCGCGAGCTGGGCCCCGACGGCGTCCGGGTCAACCTGGTCGCCGCCGGCCCGCTGCGCACCATGGCCATGAAGTCGATCCCGGGCAGCAAGCAGTTCGAGGAGGCCTGGGAGACCAAGGCCCCGCTGGGCTGGTCGGTCACCGACACCGAGCCCTCGGGCAAGGCGATCGTGGCGCTGCTGAGCGACTGGTTCCCCGCGACGACGGGTGAGATCGTGCACGTGGACGGCGGGTTCCACGCCGTCGGGGTATGACTGGGCGGTGACCGAACAGCTCCTCCCTGCCCGGCCCGCCCACCCGCTCCCCGACGGGGTGTCCATCACCCCCGACGGGCAGCGGCCGGACGAGGAACCCTCGCTGGCCGCCCGCAACAACGGGGGCGTCGTCCCGGGGTCCGCGCCGGCCCCGGCGGGCCGGCGGGAGGCGCTGCTGGTGCTCGGCTTCGGCGGGCCCGAGGGCCACGACCAGGTGATGCCGTTCCTGGAGAACGTCACCCGCGGCCGCGGCATCCCGCGCGAGCGGCTGGAGAGCGTCGCCGAGCACTACCACCACTTCGACGGCGTCAGCCCGATCAACGACCAGAACAAGGCGCTGGTCGCCGCGCTGCGCGACGCCGGCGTCGACCTGCCGGTGTACTGGGGCAACCGCAACTGGGCGCCCTACGTCGAGGACGTGTGGCGCGCGATGGCCACCGACGGCATCGAGCACGCCTACGTGCTCGCCACGTCGGCCTACGCCTCGTTCTCCGGCTGCCGGCAGTACCACGAGGACGTCGCCCGGGCCCGGGTGGCGCTGGAGTCCGACCCGGCCGCGCCGGCGGGCCCGACGGCGGAGAAGCTGCCGCACTACTACGACGCCGACGGCTTCGTGCAGGCCAACGCCGACGCCCTGGCCGCCGCCCTGGCGCAGCTGCCCGAGGACCTGCGCGACGGCGCCCGGCTGGTCGCCACCGCGCACTCCATCCCCGACGCGATGGCCGCCGTCGCCGGCCCGGAGGGGCACACCTACGAGCGCGAGCTGGAGACCGCCGCGCGGCTGGTGGTCGACCGCGTCGCGCCGGGCCGGTCGTTCGACCTGGTCTGGCAGTCGCGGTCGGGCCCGCCGTCGGTGCCGTGGCTGGAGCCCGACGTCAACGACCACCTGCGGGCGATCGCCGACGCCGGTGCGCAGGCGGTCGTCGTCTTCCCGGTGGGCTTCATCTCCGACCACCTCGAGGTCATCTGGGACCTGGACAACGAGGCGGAGGAGACCGCGCAGGAACTCGGCCTGGCCTTCGCCCGCGCGGCGACGGCGGGCACGCACCCGGCGTTCGTCCGCTCGCTGGTCGACCTGCTGGCCGAGCGCCGTGCCGGTGGCGAACCGCGGCTGGGCACCAACTGCCCGGCGTCCTGCTGCTTCGTCCAGCGCCCCGCCGGCCGCCCGGGCGCCCGCCCGAGCTAGCGCGGGAGCCAGTTCCAGACGGCGGTGGTGGCCTCCCGGACGGCGTCGCCCAGCGGCCGGAGGGCCTGCTCCCGCGCGGCCATCTGGCCCGCGGTGACGGCGCCGCCGGGGGAGTCGGCCAGCGCGAGGTCCAGCACGGTGGCCAGCCGGCGCGCCCGGGTGAGCACCGAGACCGCGACCGGGTCGGTGTCCGGGGGCAGACCCGGGTCCTCGGCCCGCGCGGACAGCCCGGCCAGCAGGGCCGGCACCTCGGGGTGCCAGCGGGCCAGGTCCAGCCCGGCGAGGGTGCGGGCGGCGTCGCCGACGGCGAGGTCCAGCCGGCCCGACAGCGAGCGCAGCGTGCCCTCGACCGGCGGCGGGGCCAGGCAGCCGGCCGGCAGGTCGACCTGGGTCCACAGCACGGCCTCGCTGGTGGCCGAGGCCGGCAGCAGCACCAGGGTGTCGCCGACGACGGCCTGGCCGGCCTCCACCGCGGCGGCGGCCAGCGCGGGCACCGGCGGCAGGCCGTGCACGTCGCCGGGGACGGGGAGCACCAGCCGCAGCCGGCGCTCCCCGCGACCGCGCAGCGACGTCAGCACCTCACCCAGCGGCCGGGTGCCGTCGGCGTCGGAGACCACGTGGGCCCGGTCGCCGGTCACCGCCTCCAGGGCGTCGTCGTAGGGCACCCGGCCGGCCAGCCACGCGGTCGCCCAGGCGGCCAGCCGTCCAGCGGGGTCACCGGCGGCGCGGCGGGTCCTGAGGTCGGGCACCCGGTCGAGGGTAGGCGGCCCACGGGGACGGTGCGCTCTGCCAGACTCGGGCGATGGCCGCCTGGGTGCTCTGGTTGATCGCGGCGGGGCTGTTCACGGCCGGTGAGGTCGCCAGCCTCGACCTGGTGCTGCTCATGCTGGCCGGGGGTGCGCTGGGCGGGATGCTGGTCGCGCTGCTCGGCGGTGCCGTCGTCCTGCAGCTGGTCGCCTTCGTCGTCGTCTCCCTCGGCCTGCTGCTCGTCGTCCGGCCGGTGGCCAAGCGGCACCTGACCGAGCGCACCCCCGATCAGGTCGACGGCGTCGAGGTCTACGTCGGCCGCACCGCCGAGGTCAGCGAGCGGGTCACCGGCACCTCCGGGCAGGTGCGGATGGGCCACGACGAGTGGTCGGCCCGCACCCAGCTCGACGGCGAGGCCTACGACGTCGGCCAGGTCGTGCGGATCGTGCAGATCGAGGGCCCGATCGCCTACGTCTCCCGGGCCTGAACGCCCGGGTTTCGCATAGCGCCCGCCCGGAGGGCACCATCAGTGGTGATCACCCCACCGACGTCAGGAGCGCCCCGCCCGTGGAAGCCCTCATCGCACTCCTCGTGATCGCCGTCGTGGTGATCATCGTGCTCGCCAAGAGCGTCACGATCGTCCCGCAGGCGCAGGCCAAGGTCGTCGAGCGCTTCGGCCGGTACAGCCGGACGCTGAGCCCCGGCCTGGCGATCCTGGTGCCCTTCGCCGACCGCGTTCGGGCCACCATCGACCTGCGCGAGCAGGTCATCAGCTTCCCGCCGCAGCCGGTCATCACCGCCGACAACCTGCAGGTCGGCATCGACACCGTCGTCTACTTCCAGGTCACCGACCCGCGGCTGGCCGTCTACGGCATCGCCAACTACATCACCGGCATGGAGCAGCTGACCACCACGACGCTGCGCAACGTCGTCGGCGGGCTGAACCTCGAGGGCGCCCTCACCGGCCGCGACGGCATCAACTCCCAGCTGCGCGCCGTGCTCGACGGCACCACCGGGCCGTGGGGCCTGCGGGTCGCCCGGGTCGAGATCAAGGCCATCGACCCGCCGCTGTCCATCCAGGACTCGATGGAGAAGCAGATGCGCGCCGACCGCGACAAGCGGGCCACCATCCTCACCGCCGAGGGCCAGCGGCAGTCGGCGATCATGACCGCCGAGGGCCAGAAGGCCAGCCAGATCCTCGCCGCCGAGGGCCACAAGCAGGCCGCGATCCTGGAGGCCGAGGCCGAGCGGCAGTCCCGCATCCTGCGCGCCGAGGGTGAGCGCGCCGCGCTGTTCCTGCAGGCGCAGGGCCAGGCCAAGTCGATCGAGACCGTCTTCCAGGCCATCCACGACGGCAAGCCCGACCAGGGCCTGCTGGCCTACCAGTACCTGCAGACGCTGCCCAAGATCGCGCAGGGCGACGCCAACAAGATGTGGATCGTGCCCAGCGAGTTCTCCCAGGCCCTCGAGGGCCTGGCCAACCTCGGCGGCGCCGGCCGGGGCGGCTCGGGCGAGGGGGAGGGCAAGCGGTCCTGGCTGGACGTCGACGGCACCCGGGCCGAGCCCTCCGCGCCGGCCCAGAAGCTGGACACCTCGGACTGGTTCGAGTCCGCGCTGCCCAAGGCGGCCGACCAGCCCGAGGCCCGGATCGAGATGAGCTCGCTGGCCGACGTGGCCCCGGAGACGCCGCACCCGCAGATGCCCAGCACGCCGTCCCTGGCCGAGCTGACCGCCGACGTCCGGGAGTCCGGCGCCGCGGCCGACCCGCGCGACACCCGCGACGAGGACGACGACCGCCCCGCCCCGCCGCCGCCCTACGGCCAGCAGGGCCCGCAGCAGCAGGGCCCGCCGCCGCAGCAGTGGGGCCCGCCCCCCGGCTACCAGGGCCGCTGAGGGCCCACCCCGGATGCGTCGATCGACGCCCGCCGACCAGTCGTCGCGAGACGTGGTCGGTGGGCGTCGGTCGACGACCCGGTCGGTGGCGTGGGTGCCGGCCGGTCAGTCGTCCTTGAGCAGGCCCTCGCGCAGCTTGGCCAGCGTCTGGGCCAGCAGCCGCGACACGTGCATCTGGGAGATGCCGATGTCGGCGGCGATCTGCGACTGCGTCATGTTGCCGAAGAACCGCAGGATGAGGATGCGGCGCTCGCGGGCCGGGATGGTGGCCAGCAGCGGCTGCAGGGACTCGCGGTACTCCACCCCCTCGAGCGCGGCGTCCTCCTGGCCCAGGGTGGCGGCCAGGGTGGGGGAGTCCTCCTCGCCGGAGAGCCGCTCGTCCAGGGACGACGACCGGTAGGCGTTGGCGACCTGCAGACCCTCCAGCACCTCCGACCGCGGGATGCCCAGGTACTCGGCGAGCTCGGACGGGTTGGGAGCGCGGCCGTTCTTCTGCGCGAGCTCCCCGACCGCGGCGTTCAGCGACAGGTGCAGCTCCTGCAGCCGGCGCGGCACCCGCACCGACCAGCCCTGGTCGCGGAAGTGCCGCTTGATCTCACCGGTGATGGTGGGCACGGCGAAGGACAGGAACTCCACACCCCGGGTGGGGTCGAACCTGTCGATGGCCGCGATCAGGCCCAGGGTGCCGACCTGCAGCAGGTCGTCGAAGGGCTCGCCGCGGTTGCTGAACCGGCGCGCGAAGTGCCGGACCAGCGGCAGGTGCTCCTCGACCAGGATCTCCCGCAGCCGCTCCCGGCGCGGGTCGTCGGGGGCGAGGGCGGCCAGCTCCACGAACAGCGGCGCGGTGCGCTCGGCGCGCCGGCGGTTGTCCGACACCGGGGGCGCCGGCTCGGCGGGGGCAGCAGCGGGCGCCTCGGCGGCCTCGGAGGTGTCCGTGGCCTCGGTGGTGGCGCTGTCGGTGTCGTCGAGGGCGTCGGTCTCGACGGCCAGCTCGGGGGCGGGGGCCCCGGGCTCGGGCACCACGGCGTGGGGTCCGGTGTCGGGGGTCCGCTCGACCACCCGGGTCACCGGGCCACCGAGAGGTCGGCGTCGCTGTCGCCCGCGGCGGCCGTGGCGCGCAGCGGGGGTGGCAGCTCCTTGACCAGGGTGATGGTGGCCACCGGGCCCTCGCCGCCCTCGCCGCCGGGGACGTCGGCCCGGTCGGCCGGCCCGGCGTCGACCGAGTCGACCAGCGCGGCGATGACCGCCCAGCCGAACCCGTCGCGGGGGACGTCGGTGCCCGCGGTGGTGGACACCCAGGCGGTGATGGTCAGGCCCGTGGGGCCGGTCTCGAAGACCGCGACCAGCGGGGTGCCGGGCTGGGCGACCGAGGCGAGCGTGGCGCTGGCCTCGTCGACGGCCAGGCGGAGGTCCTCGACGGCGTCGAGGTCGAAGTCCATGCGCATGGCCAGGTCCCCGGTCATGGCCCGGACGGCGGGCAGCTGGGTGCGCGAGGTGGGCACCCGGAGCTCCAGGCGTTCGGTGCGGCGCCCTGCGGCGCCACCGGTCGTGTCGACCATCGGCTGGTTCGCTCCTCACGTGTGCACACCGTCCGGATGGACGGCGTGCCCATCCTCCCGCACGGGTGTTCGCACCGCGCGCCCGTCGCGGTTGCCGGAGCGGCGCAGGTGCGGTGGTATGGCCGTGATGAGCGCAGTTCCGGGGAACCCCCGTCCTCGCGCCGACCCCCTGGTCCTCGATCTCCCCGCCGAGGCGGCCTCCCTGGTCACCGTGCGGCGGTCGCTGGGCCGGTGGCTGTCGGCTGCCCAGGTGACCCCCGACGTCGTCGGGGCCCTGCAGGTCGCCGTCGGTGAGGCGTGCGCCAACGCGGTCGACCACGCCTACCCGCCGGGCGCCCGCGGCACGATGGAGGTGCGGGTCGAGGTGGACCCGGCCGGCCGGGTCACCGCCGTGGTGGCCGACCACGGCGGCTGGCGCACCCCGGACGCCGACCCCGGTGACCGCGGCCGCGGGTTGCTGATCATGCACCAGCTGCTCGAGGACGTGGAGATCTCCCGGCGCCCCGACGGCACCACCGTCACCCTCCGGGTGCCCGCCCGGGCGCTCCCCGAGCGGGCCACCGCGTCGGTCGACGAGCTGGCCGTGCTGCGCATCGACCGCTCGGCGGCGGTGCCGTGCGTGCGCGCGACCGGCCCGCTGGCCGACGACGCGGCCGCCGGGGTCCGGCTGCGGCTGCTGGAGGCCTCGCGGGGCGGGGTGGTGCGCGCCGAGCTCGACCTGGACGGCGTCGACCACCTGGGGCCGGCGGTGGTCGCCGCGGTGGCCGAGGTCGCGGCGATCGGCCGGGCCAACGGCTGGCCGCTGCGGGTGGTCTCGGCGGCCACCCAGCCGCGCGCCGCGCTGGCCCGGGCCGGGGTCCGGCTCGCCGACGACTGACCCCCGAACGGGCGATCCGGTTCCGCCTGCAGGTTTGCCGCCCGCGCCCGCTGCCCACCAGGACGGGGGTGAGGCTCCGGCGCAGTGACGTGCACGCCCCGGGCTGGACCCGCCGGGCGCGCGGTCGCGGCTGGGCGTTCCACGACCAGGACGGTGCCCTCATCCGGGACGGGCGGCGTGCCCGCCTCGAGGCCCTGGCCATCCCGCCCGCCTGGCGCGACGTGTGGATCTGCCCCTGGCCGCACGGCCACATCCAGGCCACCGGCACCGACGCCGCGGGTCGGCGGCAGTACCGCTACCACGACCAGTGGCGGGTGCAGCGCGACGCCGCCAAGCACGAGCGGGTGCTGGAGATCAGCCACACGCTGCCCGACGTCCGCGACGCGGTGGCCGCGGCGCTGCGCCGGCGGGGGATGCCGCGCGAACGCGCCCTGGCCCTCGCCGTCCGGCTGCTGGACCTCGGCGCCTTCCGGGTGGGCAGCGACCAGTACGCCGAGGACAACGGCACCTACGGCCTGGCGACGCTGCGCCGGGAGCACGTCGAGGTGCGCGGCCGCACGGTGGCCTTCTGCTACCTGGCCAAGGGCAGCAAGCAGCGCGAGGTCGAGATCACCGACCCCGCCACCGCCACCGCCGTCCGGCAGCTGCTCGAGCGCCCGGACGACGCGGGGGAGGAGCTGCTGGCTTGGCAGAACCCCGACGGCAGCTGGCGCGACGTGCACAGCGACGACGTCAACGCCTACCTGCGGGAGGTCTCGGGCGCCGAGGTCACCGCGAAGGACTTCCGCACCTGGACAGCGACCGTGCTCATGGCCGTGTTGTTGGCGGAGGACCCGCCGCCCACGTCCCGCACGGGCCGCACGAAGGCCGCGCGGGCGGCCTACCGCGCGGTGTCGGACCAGCTGGGCAACACGCCGGCGGTCTGCCGGGCCAGCTACGTCGACCCGCGGGTGGTCGACAGGTTCGAGCACGGCGAGACCATCGCCGACGCGCTCGCCGAGGCCGCGGGTGCCGCCGACGACCGCGAGCGCCAGCGGGTGCTGGAGGCCGGGGTGTGCCGGCTGCTGTCGGCCTGACCCCGGACGCACGAGGACCCCGTCACCGGGCGGTGACGGGGTCCTCGTGCGGAACGGGCCAGCTGGTCAGCTGTTGCCGTCGACGATGGTGAACAGGTCGATCAGACCGGTGACCTCCAGCGGCCGGGTGACCGCGCGGGTGGAGGCGACCAGGGTCAGGCCCACCTCGCGGGCCCGGGCCGACTTCTGGGTCTCGACGAGCACGGCGAGACCGGCGGAGCCCAGGAACTGGACCCCGCAGAGGTCGATGACCAGCTCCTCGGGCTGCTGCTCCAGCTGGGTGTCCAGCGAGGCGCGCAGCACGGGGGCGGTGAAGGTGTCCACCTCGCCGACGACCGTCACCGTGACCGCGCCGTCGGCGTCCGTGGACGTCGACAGGGTGATCACGTCGTCGAAGGGAGCATCGGCGGTGTCGGTGGGAGCCGACGCGTCGCGCTGACCCTCGGCGGGCAGGTCAGATGAGGTCACGGACTGGAGCTCCTCTCAGCGGTGGTGCCCGACGGGCACGCACTGGCGTGCACAACGTACCTGCCGCGGACGCGCGCCGTCGGGGTTCCCCGGTCGGAGCACCCCGGGGGAGGGACGGCACCCGGGTGACCCCGGTGCAGACGTCGCGGGCAGCTGATGGCTGAACTGCCCGTCCGGACCCTAGACACGGCGCAGGCCGCCCACAAGCCGAGTGGGCGGCCAGCGCCGGGGGCCGTGCCGCTCAGTCGCCGGTGGGGTGCACCGCCCGCTCCTCAGGCCCCTCGCCGCCCGCCGGCGCCTCGCCGGTCGCCAGCACGTCGTCGCCGACGGAGTCGGTGCCGGAGCTGTCGAGCGGGTCGGTGTCGACGTCCTGGTCGAGCTGGGTGACCGGGCCGTCGGGGTCCTCGGCGGGCCGGGTGCCGGGGTCGACGTCGACGTCGGGCTCCTCGCGGGCGAGCCTGCCGTCCAGCGGCTCGCCCTCGGCCTGCTCCTCGGCGGTGGTGCCGAAGTCGACGCTGGCGCCGGCGGTCTCGCGCCCCATGTCGGGGGCGAACTGCGGGTCCTCGGCCATGGCGGCCTCGGGGGTGTCGTCGGCGATCTCGGGGATCCCGGCGTCCTCGGGGAACTGGTCGCGGGCGGTCTGGCCCTCGGGCTGCGTCATGGTCGGCCCCTACCCCCGCGGGACCGTCGTCCACACGCGGTGTGAGCCCCCACCGGGCGGGTAGCCCGCCCTGCATGTCGGTCACCGAGAAGGTCGGGTCCTGGGCCCGCAGCCAGCAGGAGCAGTACGCGCACGGCGAGCAGCGGCCCCTGGGCGGGCTGCTGGGGGCGATGGGCGTCTACGGCGCGCTCACCGCGGCCGGCGCGGCGGCGCTGCGGGCGTCGGGCAGGCCGCTGCCCGACCGGATCCCGCTCGGCGACGCGCTGCTGCTGACCGTCGGCACCTTCCGGCTGGCCCGCACGGTGGCCAAGGACCCGGTCACCAGCCCGCTGCGGGCCCCGTTCACCCGCTACGAGGGCACCTCGGGCGAGGCGGAGGTCGCCGAGGAGATCCGCGAGCACGGCGGGTGGAAGCACGCGGTCGGGGAGCTGGTCACCTGCCCGTTCTGCCTGGCGCAGTGGATCGGCACCGGCTTCGTGCTGTCCTACGTGGCCGCCCCGCGGGCCACCCGGCTGGCCGGCCTGGTCATGACCATCGTCGCCGGCGCGGACGTCGGGCAGTTCGCCTACGACAAGCTGCAGTCGGACGCGACCGACTCGTAGGGGGGAGCGCGCGGGTGCGCTGCGGCCATCCGCGCCCCTAGGCTGATCTTGGGCATTCGTGTCCTGGGCATTCGTGGAGAGGGACGGGCATGCGGTCGATCTGGAAGGGCGCGGTCTCCTTCGGGCTGGTCTCGATCGCCGTGAAGCTGTACTCGGCCACCGAGGACCACGACGTCAAGTTCCACCAGGTGCACCGGACCGACGGCGGCCGGGTCAAGTACCGCCGGGTCTGCTCGGTCGACGGCGAGGAGATCGAGTACCGCGACATCGCCAAGGGCTTCGAGCTGCCCAACGGCGAGCTGGTGGTGCTCACCGACGCCGACATGGACGAGCTCCCGCTGGGCAGCACGCACGAGATCGAGGTGCTGCAGTTCGTCGAGCAGTCCGAGATCGACCCGATCCACTTCGAGAAGACCTACTACCTGGAGCCCGAGGGCACCGCGACGCGGCCCTACGTGCTGCTGCGCACCGCGCTGGAGAACGCCGGCCAGGTCGCGATCACCAAGATCGCCATCCGGCAGCGGGAGTCGCTGGCCGCGCTGCGCGTGCGCGACGGCGTCCTGGTGCTGCACACCATGCGCTGGCCCGACGAGATCCGGGCGCCGGAGTTCGGGTTCCTGGACGAGGACGTCGCCGCCAAGCCCGCCGAGCTGAAGATGGCCGAGTCCCTCATCGCCACGATGAGCGGCTCCTTCGACCCGTCGGCGTTCACCGACGACTACAAGGAGGCGATGGCGGCGCTGCTGGAGGCCAAGCAGGCCGGCGGCGACGTCGTGCGGCCCGAGGAGGCCGGGGACGACGAGGACGACGGCTCGGTGGTCGACCTGATGAGCGCGCTGCGCCGCAGCGTGGAGAAGGCCGGCGGGACGTCCTCGTCCTCGTCCTCGTCCGACGACGACGACGCGGGGGAGAAGGCGCCCGCGAAGAAGGCCGCCCCCGCGAAGAAGGCCGCGGCGAAGAAGGCGACGCCGGCGAAGAAGGCCCCGGCCAAGAAGGCCGCGAGCAAGTCCGCCTGAGGTGGTCGACGAGTCGACCCGGCCGATGCTCGCCGTCGCCGGGGAGCTGCCCCGCGACGAGGCCGGCTGGGCGTTCGAGTTCAAGTGGGACGGCGTCCGGGTGCTGGCCCACGTCCGCGACGGCGCGGTGCGGTTGCGCGCCCGCAGCGGTACCGACGTCACCGACCGCTACCCCGAGCTCGCCGCGCTGCCGCCGTCCCTGGCCGGTCGCGGGGCGGTGCTCGACGGCGAGGTCGTGGCCCTGGACGGCCGGGGCCGGCCGGACTTCGGCCTGCTCCAGCAGCGCATGCACCTGACCGGCCCCGAGGTGGCCCGCACCGCCCGGCGGGTCCCGGTGAGCTACTTCGTGTTCGACGTGCTCGAGCTCGACGGCCGGTCGTTGCTGGGGTGCGGCTACCGCGAGCGCCGCGAGCTGCTCGACGACCTGGCACCGGCCGCCCGCCGGTGGTCCACCACGCCGTGGTTCCCCGCCGGCGGTGCCGACGTGCAGGCAGCCAGCCGTGAGCACGGCCTGGAGGGCGTCGTCGCCAAGCGGCTGGCCTCGCCCTACCGGCCCGGCGGCCGGGGCTCGGAGTGGCTGAAGGTCAAGAACGTGCAGCACCAGACCGTCGTGGTCGGCGGGTGGCGACCGGGCAACGGGCGGCGCGCCGGCGGCATCGGGTCGCTGCTGGTCGGCGTGCAGGAGGACGGCGGGCTGCGGTACGCCGGCCGGGTGGGCACCGGGTTCACCGACCGCGCGCTGGCCGAGCTGGCCCGCGGGGTGACCGGCCGCACGACGTCGCCCTTCGCCGGCGAGGTGCCCGCCGACGTCGTCCGGGAGGCGCACTGGGTGGAGCCGGAGCTGGTCGGCGAGGTCGTGTTCGCCGGCTGGACCGGCGACGGCCACCTGCGCCACCCCGCCTGGCGCGGCCTGCGCGACGACGTCCCCGCCGCGGAGGTGGTGCCGGAGTGAGCCGGCAGCGGGTGGCGATCGGGGGGCGGCAGCTCGAGGTGTCGAACCTGGACAAGGTGCTCTTCCCCGAGGTGGGGTTCACCAAGGCCCAGGTGATCCAGTACTACGTGCACGTGGCGCCGGTGCTGCTGCCGCACCTGGCCGGCCGGCCGGTCACCTTCACCCGGTGGCCGCACGGGGTCGAGGGCGCGTCGTTCTTCGAGAAGAACAACGCCCGCCACGCCCCGTCCTGGGTGCAGCACGTGGTGGTGCCCGCACCGGGGTCCACCAAGGACCGCGAGACCCTGGACATGGTGCTGCTCACCGACGTCCCCGACCTGGCCTGGTCGGCCAACCTCGCGGCGCTGGAGCTGCACGTGCCGCAGTGGCGGGTCGACGCCGACGGGGTGCCCCAGCTGCCTGACCTGCTGGTCCTGGACCTGGACCCCGGCCCCGGTGCCGGCGTGGCCGAGTGCGCGGCGGTCGCCGTCCGGCTGCGGGAACGGCTGGTCGAGGACGGGCTGGACCCGGTGGTGAAGACCTCGGGCTCCAAGGGCCTGCAGGTCTACGCACCGATCCGCTGCGCCGACCCCGACCACCCCTCCCGGTACGCCAAGGCGCTGGCGCAGGCGCTGACCGAGGAGACCCCGGACGACGTGGTCTGGCGGATGGAGAAGGTGCTGCGGCCGGGCAAGGTGCTCATCGACTGGAGCCAGAACAACACGGCCAAGACCACGGTGTCGCCCTACTCGCTGCGGGCGCGGGCCGGGGCCACGGTGTCCACCCCGGTGACCTGGGAGGAGCTGGGCGGCCCGCTGGTCTTCGACACCGACGACGTGCTGGCCCGTGTCGCCGAGCACGGCGACCTGTTCGCCCTCGGGGAGCCCGCGGACCTGCCCTGACGCGTCTGGGATCATCCCCTCCCGTGTCCCAGAGCAACGCCGGCCGGCTGGTCGTCCGCTGTCCCGACCGCCCCGGCATCGTCGCCGTCCTCTCGCGGCTGATGGCCGACGCGGGTGCCAACATCACCGACTCGCAGCAGCACAGCTCCGACCCCTCGGGCGGCACGTTCACGCTGCGCCTGGAGTTCGTCCTCGACGGCCTGGCCGACCGCCGCGCCGCGCTGGAGGAGCAGCTCACCGCGCTGGCCGGTGAGTGGGGGATGACCTACCGGCTCGTGCTCGCCGACCACCGGCCCCGGCTGGCGGTGTTCGTGTCGCGGACCGACCACGTGCTGCAGGAGCTGCTCTACCGGGTCTCGGCCGGCGACCTGCGCGCCGAGATCGCCGTCGTGGTGTCCAACCACCCCGACCTGGAGCCGGTCGCGGCGGCGCACGGCATCCCGTTCCACCACGTGCCGGTCACCCCCGGCACGAAGGCCGAGGCCGAGGCGCGGGCGCTGGAGCTGGTCGGTGACTGCGACCTGGTCGTGCTGGCCCGGTACATGCAGATCGTCTCGCCGGAGTTCTGCGCGCGGTTCCCCGAGCGGCTGATCAACATCCACCACTCGTTCCTGCCGGCGTTCGTGGGCGCCAACCCCTACCAGGCCGCCGCCGACCGCGGCGTGAAGCTCATCGGGGCGACCGCGCACTACGTGACCGCCGAGCTGGACGCCGGCCCGATCATCGAGCAGGAGGTCGCCCGCATCGACCACCGCGCCACGGTCGAGGACATGCGCCGGGTCGGCCGCTACGTCGAGCGGCAGGTGCTGGCGCAGGCGGTGACCTGGCACGTCGAGGACCGGGTCATCGTCGACGGCGCCAAGACCATCGTCTTCGCCTGACCCCGGCGCCCGCGGACACCGCGGCAGCTGCGGATCCTGTATCCCGTGTGCCAGGATGACGCCGTGACCACCACGGACGACCCGGCCACCGACTGGTACGCCTGGCACGCCCCGTACGACGAGCTCGTCAGCCCGCTGTCCCGCCGGCTGGCCGTCGTGCAGGACGCGGTGCGCGGGGTGCTCGACGACGCCCGACCCGGCCCGCTGCGGGTCGTCAGCCTGGCCTCGGGCCAGGCCCGGGACCTGCTCCCGCTGCTGATCGAGCACCCGCGCGGCGTCGACGTGCAGGCACTGCTGGTGGAGCAGGACGCGCGCAACGCCGACTTCGCCGAGGGTGCCGTCCTGGGCGCCGCGCTGCACGGCGTCCGGGTCGTCGTGGGCGACGCCGGGGACGGGGACGTGCTCGCCGACGCGGTGCCGGCCGACCTCGTCCTGGCCTGCGGCCTGTTCGGTCTCCTGGACGACGACGAGGCCGAGGCGGTCGTGCGGGCGCTGCCGCACCTGCTGGCCGCCGGCGGGAGGGTCGTGTGGACCCGGAACCGGCGGCACGGGGACCCGACGCGGCGGCTGCGGGACGCCTTCGCGGCGGCCGGGATGTCCGAGGTGTCCTACACGGCGGGGGCGCCGGAGGAGGGCAGCTTCTCGGTGGGCGTCGCGCGCTGGGACGGGCCGGACGGCCGGCTGGCGGCCGGCACGAGGGTCTTCGGGCTCAGCTGAGCCGGTCGGCGTCCTGGTCGGCGTCCTGGTCGGCGTCCTGGTCGACGGCGCGGTCCTCGACCGGGGGCTGGTCCGCGCCCGCCGTCCTCGCCTCGTGGTGGCGCGCGTGCAGGTGGCGCCGCATCAGGATCGCGGCCAGTTCGCCGTCCCCGTCGAGGACCGCCTCGACGATCCGGGCGTGCTCGTCCCACGAGACGTCGGGCGTCGAGTGCCGGCCGCCGATGAGGTGGTGGACCTGGTTGCGCACCGACCGCAGGGTCTCCGACAGCACCCGGCTGCCCGCCCCGCGGGCGAGGACCTCGTGGAAGCCCTCGTTGAGCCGGGGCAGGGTCGAGCCGTCGTCGTCGCCCCCGGCGGCGCTCGCGCCCGCCCGCAGCGCGGCCCGGAGCTCCCCGAGCACCTCGGGGTCCTGGCGCTCGGTGGTCCGCCGCACCGCGATCAGCTCGAGGGCCACCCGCATCTCGTGCACGGTCTGCAGCTCCTCGGCGTCGGGCAGCACGACCCGCACACCGCGACGGGGGAGCGCCTCCAGCAGGCCCTCGGCCTCCAGCCGGCGGAAGGCCTCGCGCACCGGCAGGCGGGACACCGCCAGGCGCTCGGACGCCGACTGCTCGGTGAGGTGGGCACCCGGCTCGAGCGTGCCGTCGAGGATGAGCCGGCGCAGCTCGTCCAGGACCTCGTCCCGCAGCGGACGGTGCCGGTCGCCGATCGTCACGGGACCTGCCGGATACAAGCAACCACGCGGGCATGATCGCACGCCGGGCGCCCCGGACCCCTCCTGGTCGCTCGTCCGAGGGAGCCGCGCCGACGACGTCGCCCCCTGGGGTCGTCGGCCCCGTCCGAGGTGCGGTGCAACACGGATGTCATGCGCCGGACCCGTCCCGGCGACCTACTCGGGATACAACATCCACATGACATCCACGCAGAGCCACAGCCGGGTCGAGGCAACCGGTACGCCGGTCGTCCGCGTCGAGAAGCTGGACCACATCGTGCTGCGGGTCGCCGACCCCGAGGTCTCCGTCCGCTGGTACCAGGAGCACTTCGGGCTCCCGGTGCTGCGCCTGGAGGAGTACCGCCGCGGTGAGGTGCCCTTCCCGTCGGTGGAGATCTCGCCCGGGACCATCATCGACCTCGACGGCCGCCGCGAGGCCACCGGCACCAACCTGTCGCACTTCTGCCTGGTCGTCGAGGAGACCGACCTGCAGGCGCTGGTGACGTCGGGTGCCTTCGACGTCGTGGACGGTCCGTACCGGCGGTGGGGTGCGCTGGGCCCGGCCGACCTGGTGTACGTGGCCGACCCCGACGGCAACGGCATCGAGCTGCGGCACTACGGCCCGAGCCAGCTGGGCTGAGCGGCGTGGAGTCGACGCTGCTCGCCCGGCGGGCGGTGGCCAGCGGCACGCTGGGTGCGGTCGCGGCCGGGTCGCGCACCGCCGCGGCCATCGGGTCCGCGGCCCTGCTGGACGGCGGGTCGGCGGTGGACGCGGCGGTGGCGGCGGCCCTGGCGGAGACGGTGCTGCTGCCGCCCAAGTGCGGCCTCGGCGGCGACCTGGTCGCCCTGGTCCTCCCCGCGGGCGCCGCGGCCCCCGAGTCGCTGGTCGCCATCGGGCCCGCGGCCGCCGGGCTGGCCGGGCTCGCGGAGCGGCAGGGGTGGGAGGTGGCGCCGACGGGGGGTGCAGCCGTGGGTGTCCCCGGCGCCCCGGCCGGCTACGCCGCGCTGGCCGACCTGGGCAGGCTCGGTCGCGGCCGGCTCGCCGCCCCGGCGATCGCCCTGGCCGAGCGGGGCGTGCCCTGGTCGGCCGTCTGCGCCCGGCTGGCGGCCGAGGCCGACGACCTGCTGGTCCGGCACGCGCCCGGTGGATCGGTCTTCCGTCCTGCCGCGGCGCGCCTGCCCGTCGGCACCCGGGTCCGCCTGCCCGGCCTGGCCCGGCTGCTGCGCGGCTTCGTCGAGGAGGGCGCCGGCGTGTTCGCCGGCGAGCTCGGCGCCGAGGTGCTGGCCACCGTCGCCGAGCACGGAGGCGTGCTGACCGCCGCCGACCTCGCGTCGGCACGGGCCTCCTGGTCGCCCCCGACGTCGGCCCGCGTGGCCGGGCGCACGGTCTGGGCCACGCCCGACCCCACGCACGGGCCGGCCCTGCTCGGTGCCCTGGCCGCCGTCGCCGGGCCCCCGGGGCCCGCCGAGGTGCTCGCGGCCCTCGAGCGGATGAACGGCGGCCGGCGGCCGGCCCTCACCGGCGGCACCTCCGCGGTGGCCGCCGTCGACGCCGAGGGCGGCGCGGTCGTCGTCGTGCACTCGAACTCCTGGCCGCAGTTCGGCAGCGGTCTGGTGGTCCCCGGCCTGGACCTGGTCCTGGGCAACCGCGCCGGGCGGGGGTTCACCTTCGAGCCGGGCCACCCGAACGCGCCCGTGGCGGGGCGTCGGCCCCGGACCACCCTGCACGCCTGGGCGGCGGCCGACCGGTCCGGCCGGCCGGCGGTGCTGGGCGCCACCCCCGGCGGCGAGCAGCAGGTGCCCTGGAACGCCCAGCTGCTGGGCCGGCTGCTCGCCTCGGGGGCCCCGGACGGCGACCCCGTCGCCGCCGACCTGGCCGTGGGCGCCGCCCTGGCCGCGCCCCGCTGGGCGCTGGACGCCGACGGGCGGGTCACCGGTGAGACCGCCGGCGCGCCGCCCTGGTCGGCCCGCAGCTCGCACGTCGTCGTCCGGGTCGGCGGCGACGTCGTCTCGGCCGCCGCCGACCCGCGGCTCGACGGCGCCGCGGTGGCGGTGTGAGCGCCGCGCCGACCCCCCGGGGTGGGGGGCTCGTCGTGGGTCTGCTGGGCGCCGGGGTCATCGGCCGGGCCCTCGCGGCCCAGCTGGCGGCCGGTGCGGTCGCCGGGTGCACCGCCGGCCCGGTCGTCACCCGGTCGACGGGGGACCCGGCGGACCTGCTCGCCTGCGACGTCGTCGTCGAGTGCGCCGGCGTGGGGTCGGTGGGTGCCGTCCCCGCCCTCCTCGCCGCCGGGACGGACGTCGTCCTCTGCTCGTGCGCCGCGCTGGCCGACCACCGGGTCCGCGCGGCGCTGGACGCGGTCCCCGCCGGCGCGGCGCGCCTCGTCGTCCCCGCGGGGGCCGTCGGCGGGCTGGACCTCTTCCGCGCCGCGGTGCGCGGCAGCGACGACGCGGTCGTGGAGCTGCACACCACCAAGCGCGCGGCCGCGGTGGGCGGCGGGGGAGGCGGACCGGCGACGGTGTTCACCGGCTCCGCGCGCGAGGCGGCACTGGCCTTCCCCCGCACGGCCAACGTGGCCGTCGCCCTGGCGCTGGCCACCACCGGGCTGGAGGCCACCCGGGTGCGGGTGACCGGGGACCCCGCGGCGACCTCGACCCGCCACGTGCTGCGGTGCCGCAGCTCCCTCGGGGAGGCCGTGCTGGACGTGACCAACACCGTCGCCGAGGGGTCGGGCGGCCGCACCAGTGCGGTCACGGCGTGGTCGGTGGTGACCGTGCTGGAGGACCTGGCGTCCGGCCTGGCGTCCGGCATCCGGGTGCCGTGGGGGCGGGGCACCGCCGGTGCGGTCGGACCACCGGGTGCCGGACCGGGAGTCGTCACGAGGTCGTAACCGCGGACGCCCGGCACCGCAACATCCTCTGGATACAACATCCGTAGCAGGCCGCAGAGCCGGTCCGCACCGCACCAGGGTCGCCCCGCTGGGGACGACCACCGCCCAGCCCCTCGGGGCCGAACGGGAGGAGGGCCTCGTGCCCCGCACCCAGATCGCACCCGCAGCGCCACCCGGGGACGCCGCCACGGCCGACCTGGTCCGCCTGCGCGACGTGTGCATCGTCCACGGCCGCGGCGACCGCGCCACCGTGGCCGTGGAGGGGGTCGACCTGGCCATCGGCCGCCGCGAGTTCCTCTGCGTCATCGGCCCGTCGGGCTGCGGCAAGTCCACGATGCTCAAGGCCATCGCCGGTCTGCTGCCCGCGGGCACCGTGCAGGGCAGCATCACCATCGAGGGCCGCTCGCCCGAGGACGCCCGGCGGGCCAACTCCTTCGCCTACGTCTTCCAGGAGCCGGTCCTGGCCCCGTGGCGCACGGCGCTGGAGAACGTCCGGCTGCCCCTCGAGGTCGCCCGCGGACGCTCCCCCGAGCAGCGCCGCAGCCCCGAGGAGCTGCTGGAGCTGGTCGGGTTGGCCGGCGCCGCGGACAAGCTCCCCGGCCAGCTCAGCGGGGGCATGCGCCAGCGGGTGTCGATCGCCCGGGCGCTCACCCTGCACCCGTCGGTCCTGCTCATGGACGAGCCCTTCGGTGCCCTCGACGAGATCACCCGGGACCACATGCACACCGAGCTGCTCTCGATCTGGGCGGCGACCGACGCGTCGGTCGTCATGGTGACCCACTCCCTGACCGAGGCGGTCTTCATGGCCGACCGCGTGCTGGTCATGTCCCCCCGGCCCGGCCGGATCACCGCGGAGCTCGCGGTCGAGTTCGAACGGCCCCGGACCCACCAGCTCAAGAGCGACCTCGCCTTCCACCAGAAGGTCGACGAGCTGCGCGCCGCCCTGGAGGACGCGTGACCACCGTGCTGCCCCGCCGCTCGACGGTCCGGGCCGTCATCCCGCCCGACGTCCTCCCGCCCTGGCCGCTGCGCGCGCTGCGGGCCACCCGGGTCTGGTTGGTGCTGGTCGCCTCCGTCGGGGTGTGGGAGCTGGCTGTCGCGGTGCTCGACGTGCCGAACTACCTGGTCCCGGCGCCCAGCGCCGTCGTGCGCGAACTGTTGGTCAAACCCGAGCTCTACCTCGGTGCACTCGGGTCGACCGCCCTCGCGGCGGTGCTCGGCTTCGCCGCGGCCGTCGTCGTGGGCGTGGTCCTCGGTGTGCTGTTCGCGCGGTCGCCACTGGTGGAGGAGCTGGTCTACCCGTTCCTGAACATCGTCCGGGTGACCCCGACGGTGGCCATCGCGCCGCTGCTGACCATCTGGTTCGGACGAGGGCTGGTCCCGGTCGTGGTCGCCGCCTTCCTGATCGCGTTCTTCCCCGTCCTGGTGCAGGTCGTGCTGGGGGTCGCCTCCGCCGACCGCCAGCTCGTCGACGTCCTGCGGATCGCCAACGCCAGCGAGCTGTCCGTGCTGCGCAAGGTGCAGATCCCCAACGCCATGCCCTACCTGTTCTCCTCGTTCCGCGTCGCGGCGCCCGGGGCCGTGGTCGGGGCGCTGCTGGGGGAGTTCCTCGGCGCCTCCACCGGTCTCGGCTACCTGATCACGGTGGCCAGCGGCCAGCTGAACACCTCGGCGGTCTTCCTGCTCGCCGGCCTGTCCTGCGTGCTCGGCATCGCCCTGTTCCAGGTCTGCGTCCTGCTCGAGCGCCGGCTGGTCCGCTGGCACCCCTCGGTGCGTCTCTGACCGACCTGCACCGCACCCGGCCCCGTGGCCCGGTGGCGGTGCCCCCTGCCCCGGCGCCGTCGCCGGCCGTCCACCCGCCCCGTCGCGACGCCGTCGCCGACGCCCCGCCGACCTGTCGGCACCCCTGGAGGAACTGATGCAGCACACCACCGGCGCCGCCCGGTCCCGGACCGCGCGCGGGGCCTGGCTCGCCCCGACCGCGGTCGCCACCCTCGTGCTCGCCGGCTGCGGCGGCTCGGCCGACGCCACCGGCGCCGACGGCGCCACCGCGGTGTCGCTGTCCTTCGAGTGGACCTGCGAGGGCAACTGGGCCATCGCCTACCTCGGGCAGGACCAGGGGTACTTCGCCGACCAGGGGATCGACCTGTCCTTCGAGCGCGGTCAGGGCGGCAGCACCACCACCCCGCTGGTCGCCCAGGGCGAGTACGACCTCGCCGTCCTGTCGGCACCACCGGTCGTCCTGGGTGCCGGCCAGGGCCTGCCCATCACCGTCGTGGGCGTCGCCGCCAGCCAGAGCCCGGTGGCGATCCTGGCCGACGCCTCGATCACCGGGCCCGAGGACCTGGAGGGCCGCAGCGTGGCGGTGCAGACCGACCAGTTCGAGGGCGCGGTCTGGGAGGCGTTCGTGGCCGCGACCGGCATCGACGCCTCCGCCGTGGAGGTCGTGCCCTCCGACGACGCCGCCCAGGCGCAGTTCATCGCCGGCGACATCGACGCGATCGTGACCTTCTACCCGACCCCGTCGACCCTCGGGCTGCTCGAGGGCCGCGAGGGCGAGGAGACCGTGCTGCAGATGCAGGACTTCGTGCCCACCTACGGGCACACGATCGTGGCCAACGACGACTTCCTGGACGACCACGGCGACGCCGTCCGCGGGTTCACGACCGCCTGGGCCGAAGCCACGAAGTACGCCGAGGAGCACCCCGACGAGGCGTTGGCGGCCCTCACCGACAACTGCCAGGAGCTGGACGCCGACGCCGCCCAGTTCACCCTCGACGCCTACCTGGCGGCCTACTCCAGCAGCTACGCCGAGGAGAACGGCTACCTGTCCTTCGACCCGGCGGGGCTGGACGAGACCCAGTCCGTGCTCGTGGACGGCGGGCTGATGCAGGAGACCGACCTGTCCGGCTTCTCCAGCCAGGACTACCTGCCCGACCCGGCCGTCACCCCCTGACGCGGCGCGGCCGGCCGGACCCCCGGCCGGCCGCGACCGGCACCCCCGACGGACCCCCCTGGAGGACCTCGTGACCACCCCTGCCCCCGACGGCACCGGCCGCCTCGCCGTGCTGGCCGGGACCCTCGTCCCCGGTGACGGGCGGCCCCCGCTCACCGACGCGGTCCTGCTGGCCGCCGACGGCCGCATCACCTGGGTCGGCCGGCGAACCGGGGCGACCATCCCCGACGACGCCCTCGTGCTGGACGCCCGCGACGGCTGGGTCGTGCCCGGCCTGGTCGAGGGGCACGCGCACATCACCTCCTTCGCCGCGCCGGCCTACCACCCCGATGCGCCGCCGCCCTTCCACGACGCCCCGCTGCTGCTGGACGCCTTCGCCCGGTGGGGGATCACCACCATCCGCGACACCGGTGGCCCCGAGCTGCGGGCCCTGCGCACCCTGCAGACCCACACCGGCCCGTGGCCGCGGCTGTTCGGGTCCGGACCGAACCTCGACGGTCGTCCCGGGGGCCCCTGGAAGGGCATGTGGAAGACCGACGACCCCGCCGAGGCCGTCGAGTTCGTCGCCCGCGAGGCCGACGCCGGGGTCGACTTCATCAAGGTCTACGCCTGGATGACCGCCGACGTGCTCGCCGCCGTCACCGAGGCCAGCCACCGCCGCGGGCTCAAGGTCGCCGGGCACGTGGGCCACCTGGTCAGCGGTCTGGAGGCCGTCCGGCTCGGCGTGGACGCCCTGGAGCACGTCCGCATCGGCCGGGAGCTGCTCGACGACGCGGGGCGGGCCGCCGTGGCCGCCCTGCCCGTCCGTCCCCGCGACGCCATGGCCGACACCCGGGCATGGCGCTACCTGGACCCCGACGGCGACGCGGTCGGCGCGGCGATCGACGTCCTGCTGGAGCACGGCACCTGGCTGACGCCGACGCTGGCGGTGCACGAGGCGATCCTGGGCGGGACCGGGCACGACCACGACCACGGCCACGGCGCCCCCGACGGCGTCGCCGCGGCGATCGGGCTGCACCACGACGCGACCAGCGCCCGCGGCGAGGCGTCCGCGGAGGACCGCGAGCTGGGGCCGGTCGAGCTGGACCGGATCTGCCGGTTCGTGGCCCGGGCCCACGCGGCCGGCGTGCGGATCTGCGCCGGGTCGGACACGCCCAGCGGCTCGGTGCCCCCGGGCAGCGGGGTGCACCGCGAGCTCGAGCTGCTCGTGGCGGCCGGCATCAGCCCCGCCGAGGCCCTGCGCAGCGCCACCAGCCGGACGGCGGAGCTGCTGGGACGCACCGGCAGCTTCGGCTCCCTCGTCCCCGGCAGCGAGGCCGACCTGGTGGTGCTCGACCACGACCCCCTCGCCGACGTCTCGGCCACCCGCACGATCCGCACCGTCCTGCGGTCCGGCCGGCAGCTGCACACCGCCGTCCCGGCCGCCGCGTGACCCCCCACCCCTCCGGCTCGACAGGAGCACAGATGCCACCCACCCCGGCCCCCGGGCTGCTCGACCACGCCCGCGAGGTGCTCGCCGACGTCGAGCACTGCACCGACCCGGTCGCCACCGCGCGGCTGCTGCCCCTGGAGGTGTACACCAGCGAGCAGTTCTGGGAGTTCGAGAAGCAGGCCGTGTTCATGCGCGAGTGGCTGTGCATCGGCCACGTCCGCGAGGTCCCCGAGCCGGGTGACCAGCTGCCGCTGACCGTCCTCGGCGAGCCGGTCGTGCTGGTCCGCGACATGAGCGGGGAGGTCCGGGTCAACTCGGCCGTCTGCCAGCACCGGGGCCACCCGATCTACGGCGGCGTCGCCGCGGTGCAGGCCGACACCGGCTGCCTGGTCAAGGGCCACCGCATGGTGTGCCCGTACCACAACTGGCAGTTCGAGCTCGACGGCCGACTGGTGGCCGCCCCGTCGATGACCGAGACGGTGCCGGTCAAGCGGCTGCGGGAGACGATCCGGCTGGGGCAGGTCCGCACCGAGGTCTTCCACGGCCTGGTCTTCGTCAACTTCGACGACGACGCCGCGCCGCTGGCACCCACCCTGGCCAAGCTGGACGAGGAGCTGGCCACCTGGGGGATGGAGGAGCTGGTGCCCATGCCCTTCGACCTCCGCCGGGACCTGCCGTGGAACTGGAAGCTGCACCACGACAACGCCCTCGAGCCCTACCACACGGCCTACGTCCACCGAGGGGTCCACGAGGCGGCGCCCGCCAAGAACGCCCGCTTCGGGACGTTCGAGCCCGGTGACGGCCAGGTCATGCACCCGACGTACCTGACCAGCGAGGACGCCAGCCTGACCAGCGCGGACGGTGCCCGGGTCTCGATGATCATCCCCGGCCTGGGCGAGGAGCAGCGCAAGCGGGTGATGTTCGCGTCGGTGCCGCCGCTGCTGTTCGGGATCTGGCAGCCGACGATGGTCTCGTTGTCCATCCTGCTGCCGACCGGTGCCGGGACGATGGACCTGCGCCGGGTCAACCTCTACCCCAAGAACGCGGTCGAGAGCGCCGACTTCGAGCAGGTCTACGCGACCTACCAGGAACGCAAGAAGGTGGCCATCGACCAGGACGCCGCGACCACCACGGCGCTGCAGCAGGGGATGGGCTCGCGCTACGCCCCGCGCGGGCCGCTCTCCTGGATGGAGGGGAACATCCCGCACCTCAACGCGTGGCTGCTCGAGCGGTACCAGCGGGCCCTGGGCGGGACGGCATGAGCCTCGCCGTGCAGGACGTCGACCTCGCCGCCCTGCGGCGACGGGTGGACGAGCTGGAGAGCCGCGCGGCGGTGGAGCAGGTGATGGTCGCCTACATGGCCGCCGCCGACCGCCCGGCGGACAAGGGGGAGCACATCGCCGCCCTGTTCACCGAGGACGGCGCCTGGGAGAGCGTGGGCCCGCACGGCAACCCGGGCTGGCGGGCGGTGGGCCGCCCGGCCCTGGTCACCAAGTTCGACCGCAACGTGGACCGGATGCCCTTCGCCGCGCACTTCCTCACCAACGGGTCGGTGCAGCTGGACCCCGCCGACCCCGACCGGGCGACCGGGACCTGGATGTACTTCCAGGCGTGCACCTACCGGGGTGCGCAGGCCCTCTGGATCGCCGGGTCCTACGCCAACGACTTCCGCCGGGTCGAGGGCACCTGGCTGATCGCGCACCTGCGGGTGCACAACTTCTTCACCACCCCCTTCGACCGTGGCTGGGTCGAGGTCGAGCACATGGAGACCCCGTGACGACAGTCCCCGCACCGCACGCCTACCGGCACCAGGTGCTGCGCACCCTGGCCTTCGGCGCGTTGCCGCGCTTCACCGCCCTGCAGCGGGAGAAGAACACGCTGCTCAGCGCGGCGGGGCTGACCCCGTACGCGATCTGGGCGCCGGCCTTCGGGGGCCTGCACCACCTGGTGCTGGAGGCGTCCTTCCCGTCGATGGCCGCCTTCGAGGTCGAGCACGTGGCGAGCAAGGCCGTGGAGGGGCTGGCCGCGCTCAACGCCGCCCAGCTGGAGTGCGTGGTCCCCGGCACCGCGGAGGACCGGTTGCAGCGACTGGGCCTCCCGGCGTAGCGCAGCCGGCCTGCCCCGGGCAGGTTTCGCTGGGCGGAAGGACGACGTGGTGCGGCGCACAGCGGGTCCCTAGGTTCGACGGGTCACCGTCGACACCCTGGAGGGCCCGTGTCCAGCTCCACCCGCGACCAGCGACCGGTGGCGGCCCGCGCCGCGGGGTGGGTCGCCCCGCTGTGCTGGGCCGCCGTCGTCCTGGACGGCTTCGACCTGGTCGTCGTCGGCACCGTCGTCCCCACCCTGCTGACCCCGGCGGGGTTCGGGCTCTCGGGCAGCGGCGCCACCGCGGTGGTCACCGCCGGCCTGGTCGGCATGACGATCGGCGCGCTGTCGCTCGGCGCGCTGACCGACGTGCTGGGCCGCCGCCGGGTCCTGATCGGCGCGGTGACGGCGTTCTCCCTGCTCACGCTCGCCTGCGCCGCGGCCCCGAACGCCTGGGTGTTCGGCGGCCTGCGCTTCCTCGCCGGGGTCGGGCTGGGCGGGGCGCTGCCGACCGCGATCGCGCTGGTCAACGAGTTCAGCAACCGCGCCGGACGGGCCACGACCACGGTGATGACCGGCTACCACGTGGGCGCCGTGGCCACCGCCGCCCTGGCCATCGCGGTGGTCGAGCCCCTGGGGTGGCGCTGGATGTTCGTGATCGGCGCGCTCCCCGCCGTCGTCCTGGTGCCGCTGATGGTCCGGCACCTGCCGGAGTCGCCGGGGTACCTGGTGGCCCACGGACGCCGCGTCGAGGCCGAGCAGGTCGCCACCGCCCACGGGTTGCGCCTCGAGCCGGCCGGCGCCGCCCCCGAGCCCACCACGGCCGGGGCCACGCTGCGCACCCTGTTCTCGGCGCCGTACCTGCGCACCACGCTGGCCATCGCGGTCACCTCGTTCATGGGCCTGCTGCTGGTGTACGGCCTCAACAGCTGGCTGCCCACCATCATGCGGGAGGCCGGGTACGACCTGGGCGCGGCGCTGGCCTTCCTGCTCGTGCTGAACCTGGGCGCGATCGTCGGCCTGCTGGTCGCCGGGCAGGTGGCCGACCGGGTGGGTTCGCGCCGGGCCGGCACGGCCTGGTTCGCCGCCGGGGCGGTCCTCCTGGCCCTGCTGTCGATCCGGCTGCCGCTGGCCGGCATCTACGCGATGGTCTTCCTGACCGGCTGCTTCGTGTTCAGCGCGCAGGTGCTGGTCTACGCCTTCACCAGCGCGGTCCACCCGCCGCACGTGCGGGCGACCGCGCTGGGCTGGTCGGCCGGCGTGGGGCGGGTCGGCGCCATCAGCGGACCGCTGCTGACCGGCGGCCTGGTGAGCGCCGGGGTGGCCTTCCCCTGGGGCTTCTACCTGTTCGCCGCGGTGGGCGCGGTCGGGGCGCTGGCCTTCGCCCTCACCCGCGGCCGCGGCTAGTCCGCGCGGCGGTCCTGCTCGGCGAGGAAGGCCTCGATCTGGTCGGCCATCTCGTCCCCGGAGGGCAGCTGGCCGGAGTCGCCGAGCAGGCCGGTGCCCTCCCGGGCGGCGGCGAAGTCGTCGAACTGCCGCTCCAGCTGGGCGACCACCGCGGTGTTCTCCTCCGACCGGCCGATCTGCTCGTCGATGTCGGTCCGGTTGGCCCGGGCCGCCTCCTCGAGGGTCTCGGTCGGCAGGTGCAGCCCGGTGAGGCCGGACAGGTGCTCCAGCAGGGTCAGCGACGCCGCGGGGAAGGTGGCCGAGGCCAGGTAGTGCGGCACGTGCGCGGCCACGCCGAGCGCGTCGACGCCCGCCTCGCCCGCGCGCAGCTCGAGCAGCGCGCCCGCGCTGCCCGGGATGCGCATCTCGCCCCAGTAGACCGGGTAGCTGGCGATCAGCTCGCGGCGGGTGGCGTGCGCGGTGACCGTCACCGGCCGGGTGTGCGGCACCGGCATCGGGATGGCCTGCAGCATCACCACGCGGGTGACCCCGAGGGTCTCCACCAGCCCCAGGACGGCGGCGGTGAACCGCTCCCACGCGAAGTCGGGCTCGGCGCCGTGCAGCAGCAGGAACGGGGTTCCGCCGTCGTCGTCGACCGCGTAGAGGGTGATCTCGGGCGCGGCGAAGGACTCGTAGTGGTCGCCGGAGAAGGTGATCCGGGGCCGGTGGCCGCGGTAGTCGACCAGGGCGTCGGCGTCGAAGCGGGCGACCACCTCGTGCGGCAGGCTGGCCAGCAGGTGCGACCCGGCCAGCGCGCCGGCGTGCGCGGCGTCGAACTCGCCGGCCAGGTCGTGCACCAGCACGAGCTCGTCGGCGGCGGTGCGCTCGACGAGGCGTTCGTGGGCGGGCAGCAGCTCGACGAGGTCCTCGGGGCGGTGGGGCACGGTCGGGTCCTCCTGGTGGTCCATCGGTCGACGGGTGCAGCTCCGCCGGCCGGCCGGGCATTCCCATCGTCCCCCCGTGGCGGGGTCGGTGCGCGCGACGCACCCTGGGCGGGTGGGTACCCGGGAGGAGCTGGCCAGGCGCATCGAGGAGCTCCTGGACGCCCGCGCGCCGACGTCGTCGATCTGCCCCTCCGACGCCGCGCGCGCCGCCGACCCGGACGGCTGGCGGGACCTGATGGACGACGCCCGGGCCGCGGCCGGTCGGCTGGCCGCCGAGGGCCGGGTCGAGGTGACCCAGCGCGGGCAGGTGGTCGACGTGGCCACCGCCCGCGGCCCGGTCAGGATCCGGCGGCCCCGCTGACCTGACCGGCGCTGCGGGTCAGCCGGGCGCCGTCGTCGTCGCCGACGAGGACGGGCACCCTGCCCTGGTCGTCGGCCTCGGGACGGCGGCCGTCGAGCAGGTCGCGGGCGTAGCGGTAGAACACGGCCAGCAGCGCGGCCACCGGCACCGACAGGAAGGCGCCGATGATGCCGGCCAGGCTGGACCCGGCGGTGACGGCGAGGATCACCACGCCGGCGTGCAGCTTGAGGCCGCGGCCCTGCAGGATCGGCTGCAGCACGTTGCCCTCGACCTGCTGCACGACCACCACGACCGCCAGCACCCACAGGGCCGTGCCGAAGCCGTTGCTGACCAGCGCGATGAGCACGGCGAAGCCGCCGGCGACGAAGGCACCGATGATCGGCACGAACGCGGCGAAGAAGGTGATCACCGCCAGCGGCAGCACCAGCGGGACGCCGAGGACCAGCAGCCCCAGCCCGATGCCGACCGCGTCGATGAGGCCGACCAGGGCCTGCTGGCGGATGAACTCCGACAGCGTCCGCCAGCTGCGGTGCGACAGCTCGGCGACGTGCGGGGCGGCGCGGGGGCCGGTCTGCGCGGCCAGCCACGGCAGGAAGCGCGGGCCGTCCTTGAGGAAGAAGAAGGTCAGCACCAGGGCCAGGACCAGGTTCACGATGCCGGTCCCGATGGCCCCGGCGCCGGTGAGCGCGAGGCCGGCGATGTCCCCGGCGCTGGACTGCAGCTGGTTGATGGCCTGGTCGACGTAGGTGCCGATCTCCTCGCTGCCCAGGTTGAACGGCGGGCCCGACAGCCAGTCCTGCACGCTCTCCAGGCCGGAGCTGACGCCGGTGGACAGGTCGTCGACCTGCTGGACCACCGACGGCGCGATGGCGGCGAAGATGCCGACGACGGCGGCGAGGAACAGCACCACCGTGGTGATCGCGGCCAGCGCCGGCGGGAACCGGAACCGGCGCAGCAGCCGGGCCAGCGGCCACATGACCGTGGCGAACAGCAGGCCGAGCACCACCGGCAGCAGCACCGAGGACCACAGCAGGCCCAGCACGTAGCCGATGACCACGAGCGCGCCGGTGACCAGCAGCAGGCGCCAGGAGAAGGTGGCCAGCACCCGGGAGGCGGCGGCGAGCTTCGGGCCGCGGTCGGCCGAGGGCGCCGGCGCCGAGGTCACCGCGGCGGGCCGGCCGGAGTCGTCGTGGAAGTCCGCGGGCGGGTGCGGGTCGGGGGTGCGGTCGTCGTCCGCCCGCTCGGGGTCGGTCCGCTCGGCGGCGGGGCGGCCGGCGGCGTCCTCGGGGGTGTCGGCCATGCCGTGATCAGAGCACAGACCGGGTTCCGGCACCGGGCGGGACCACCCCGGCGGGGGAGCCGCGCCCGGGCGGCGGACGTCGGACCCCCGTCGTAGCGTCGCGCCATGCCGAAGACCGCCACCGCCGACCGGGTCGACCGCGACGGGCTGCTGGAGTTCCTGCGCCCGCGCCACAAGGCCCTGCTCATGACCCGCCGCAGCGACGGCGAGCCGCAGATCTCCCCGGTCAGCTGCGGCGTCGACGCCGAGGGCCGGGTGGTGATCAGCACCTACCCGCAGCGGGCCAAGACCAGGAACGCCCGCCGCGACGAGCGGGTCACCGTCGTGGTGCTCTCCGACGACTTCGACGGCCCCTGGGTCCAGGTCGACGGCACCGCCGAGGTGCTCGACCTGCCCGACTCCGTCGAGCCGCTGGTGGAGTACTTCCGGTCGATCAGCGGTGAGCACCCCGACTGGGAGGAGTACCGCGAGGCGATGCGCCGGCAGGGCAAGTCGCTGATCCGGGTCACCCCGCAGCGCTGGGGTCCCGTGGCGACCGGTGGCTTCCCGCCCGAGCTCTCCGACAAGGGCTGAGACTTGCGCATTCCATAGGCAAGGCTTCATGCTTGCGAGGTGCCGTTCGTGCTGACCGTCGACCAGCAGGGCAGCCGCCGCGGCCCCGACCGGGTCGCCGGCGCGCTGGACCTGCTGTCCGGCGTGCCCGTCGTGCTGCGCTTCGAGCGCACCGCCGGCGACGAGTTCCAGGGCGTGCTGGACCGGCCGGCGGCCGTGGTCGACGCGGTGGTCCGCCTGGTGCGGGCGGGGGGCTGGAGCGTGGGCATCGGGGCCGGCCCGGTGCAGCAGCCGCTGCCCGACTCCACCCGGGCCGCCGCCGGGCCCGCCTTCGTGGCCGCCCGCCGCGCCGTCGACGCCGCCAAGAACCGGCCGCTGCGGCTGGCGGTGCAGGGCGCCGACGACGAGGCCGCGGCCGACGCGCAGGCCACCGCGACCGTGCTGGCCCTGCTGCTGCAGCGGCGCAGTCCGCAGGCGTGGGAGGCCATCGACCTGGTCGCCGCGGGCGCCACGCAGGCCGAGGCCGCGGCGCGGCTGGGCATCAGCCGGCAGGCGGTGGGCCAACGGCTCACCGCCGCGGCGTGGGAGGCCGAGCAGGACCTGCACCCGGTGCTGGCCCGGCTGCTCGCCCGGGCCGAGGGCGGGCCGCGGCCGTGAGCGTCGCGACGCTCGTGCTGCTCGCGCTGGTCGCGGCCGGCGGTGCGCTCCTGGTGCGCGGCGCCGAGACGCGCCGGGTGCCCCGGGGACGGCAGCTGGTCGGCCCCGGGGCGGTGCCCCGCGGTCGCGGCCCGCTCGGGGCGGTGGTGCTGGTCGCGCTCGTGGCGGGCGCCGCGGCGACCGCGTGGGCGGGCGACCCGGCCACGCCGTGGCTGCGCTCGGCGGTGACCGTCGTCGCGGTCGCCGCGGCCGCGCTGGGCGGTGGTCCGGTGGTCACCGCCGTCCTCGCCGCCGCCGACCCCACCCGCGCGGTGTCCGCGCTCGGTGCGTCCACACCCGGCATCGCCGACCCCGACGTGCTGCGCGGGGGCGCCTGGATCGGGGTGCTCGAGCGGGTGGCGCTGGCCGCCACCCTGCTGGCCGGCTGGCCCGAGGGCGTGCCGGTGGTGCTGGCGGTGAAGGGACTGGGCCGGTTCCAGGCGCTCAAGGAGACCCCGGCGGCCGAGCGGTTCATCGTGGGCACCCTGGCCAGCGTGCTGTGGGCCGCCGCCTGTGCCGGCGCCGCCGTCCTGGTCCGGACCTGACCCCCGGGCCGGGTGCGGCCGGGGTCAGTCGGTGAAGACCTCGATGCGGGCACCCATCTCGACCAGCCGCTCGTAGAGCTGCTCGTAGCCCCGGGCGATGATGTCGACGTTGCGCAGCACCGAGGTGCCCTTGCAGGCCAGCATCGCCAGCAGGATGCAGACCGCGGGCCGCAGCGCCGGCGGGCAGACGATCTCGGCGGCCGACCAGTGCGTCGGCCCGCTGACCAGCACCCGGTGCGGGTCCAGCAGCCGGACGTCGGCCCCGAGCCGGGTCAGGTCGGACAGGTGGATGGCCCGGTTGTCGTACACCCAGTCGTGGATCAGCGTGCCGCCCGAGGCGCTGGCCGCGATGACCGCGAAGAACGGCAGGTTGTCGATGTTGAGCCCCGGGAAGGGCATCGGGTGCACCTTGTCGATCGGCGCCTTGAGCTCCGACGGGTGGATGGTGATGTCGACCAGCCGGGTGCGGCCGTTGTCGGCGGCGTACTCCGCGGACAGGTCGTAGCGCAACCCCATCTCGCCCAGGATCGCCAGCTCGATCTCCAGGAACTCGATCGGCGCCCGGCGCACGGTGAGCTCGGAGCCGGTGACGATGCCGGCGGTGAGCAGGCTCATCGCCTCCACCGGGTCCTCGCTGGGGGTGTAGTCGACGTTCGCGTCGAGCTCGGCGACGCCGTGCACCACCAGGGTCGTGGTGCCGAAGCCCTCGATCCGCACGCCGAGCAGCTCCAGGTACAGGCAGAGGTCCTGCACCATGTAGTTCGGGCTGGCGTTGCGGATGGTGGTGCGCCCGGGGTGCCGGGCGGCGGCCAGCAGCGCGTTCTCGGTGACGGTGTCCCCGCGCTCGGTCAGCACGATCGTGCGGTCGGCGGCGCCGGGCGCCTCGACGCGGGCGTGGTACTCCCCGGCGTGCGCCTCGATCTCCAGCCCGAAGGGCCGCAGCGCGATCATGTGCGGCTCGATCGTGCGGGTGCCCAGGTCGCACCCGCCGGCGTAGGGCAGCTCGAAGGTCTGCTCGCGGTGCAGCAGCGGGCCCAGGAACATGATGATGCTGCGGGTGCGCCGGGCGGCGTCGGCGTCGATGCCGGCCAGGTCGAGCGCCTCGGGGACGACGATGGTCAGGTCCTTGCCCGCGGTGTCCCAGGTGGCCTGCACGCCGATCGAGCGCAGCACGTCGAGGATGCGCTCGACCTCCACGATCCGGGCCACGTTGCGCAGCGTGGTGGTGCCCCGGTTCAGCAGCGAGGCGCACAGCAGGGCGACCGCGGCGTTCTTGCTGCTCTTCACCGTGACCGACCCCGACAGCGCGGTGCCGCCGGTCACCCGCAGGTGGGTGGGCCCGGAGCGGCCGACGGTGATCAGCTCGCTGTCCAGCGCCGCGGACAGCCGGCCCAGCAGCTCGAGGGTGAGGTTCTGCGCGCCCTGCTCGATGCGGGCGATCGCGCTCTGGCTGGTGCCCAGCCGCTCCGCGAGCTGCGTCTGCGTCAGCCCGTGGTGGCGGCGGGCGTCGCGGACCAGGGTGCCGATCTGGCGGAGGGACTGACCGGTGGCTTCTTCGGTGAGGGACATCGGCGGCAACGGTATCTCAGATGTGAGATGACTGCGGTCCGCAGCGGTGGGCCCCAGGATGGGCGCCGTGGACCCCGACCAGCTGCGCATCTACTGCAACGACCACCTCGCGGCGTCGGCCGGCGGCATCGGGCTGGTCCGCCGGATGCTGGCTCACCACCGCGACGACGAGTGGACCGCCCCCCTGCGCGGGCTGCACGCCGAGCTGCAGGAGGAGCGGGCCGCCCTGCGGACGACCATGGCCGCGCTCGGGCTGCCGGCCAGCCGGGTCAAGCAGCTGGTGGTCGCGGTGGCCGAGAAGGTGTCGCGGCTCAAGCCCGACGGGCGGCTGGGCCGGGGACCGCTGAGCACGGTGGTCGAGTTCGAGTTCCTCAGCGGTGCGGTGCTGCTCAAGCGGGCCGGCTTCGAGACCCTGCTGGGCCTGTCCGAGGTGGACCGGCGCATCGACGCCGGCGAGATGGAGCGGCTGGTCGACCAGGCCGACCGGCAGCACCGCTGGCTGGCCGACGCCCGCCGCGAGCACGCCGCGGCCACCTTCGGCGGCCGGCCGGAGCGGCAGGACGACGCCTCGGACACCTGACCCGAGCGGCGGCTGCGGCACGGGGGTAGGAACGGCGCATGTGCCACGACCACGACAGCCGCCCGCCCGCCGCCCCGCGTCCCGCCGGTGACGTCGCCGAGCGCGGCACGCTGACCGTCACCGGCGCCGACGGCACCGTCGTCGGCGCCGCCTACGCCGCCCCCGCCGGCCCGGCCCGCGCCGGCGTCGTCGTGCTGCCCGACGTGCGCGGGCTGCACCCCTACTACGTCGCCCTCGCCGAGCGGTTCGCCGAGGCCGGGGTGCCGGCGCTGGCCGTGGACTGGTTCGGCCGCACCGCGGGCGTGCCCGCCACCGGCACCCGCGAGGAGGACTTCGACTGGCAGGCCCACGTGCCGCAGCTGACCGAGCAGGGCGTGGACACCGACGTCCGGGCGGCCGTGGACTACCTGCGCGCGCGGACCTCCCCGGACCTGCCCGTGGTCACCGTCGGGTTCTGCCTGGGGGGCAGCCACTCCTGGCGGCTGGCCGGCGGCGACGTGGACCTGGCCGGCTGCGCCGGCTTCTACGGCCGGCCCGCGCTGGTCGGCGACGCGGCCGACCGCGCCTCCCGCCCGGTGACCATGCTGGTCGCCGGCGCCGACCGGGCCACCCCGGTCGCCGACCAGCAGGCGCTGGCCGACCGCATGCGCGCAGCCGGCGCCGACGTGGACCTCGCCGTCTACGACGGCGCCCCGCACTCCTTCTTCGACCGCGCGCACGACGAGTGGGAGCAGGCGTGCACCGACGCGTGGGAGCACGTGCTCGCGCTGCTGGACCGCGTCGCGCGGTGACCGCGGCCGACCCCCTGCAGGCCGACTGCGGCCGGTGCGCCGCGCTGTGCTGCGTGCTGCCCTCGTTCTCCCGCGGCGCGGACTTCGCGCTGGACAAGCCGGCCGGCACGGCGTGCCCGAACCTGCGGGAGGACGACCGGTGCGGCATCCACCCGGTGCTCCGCGAGCGGGGCTTCCCGGGCTGCACGGTCTACGACTGCTTCGGCGCCGGCCAGCAGGTCACCCAGCACGTCTGGCCGGGTCTGGACCGCGGCGACCGGGCGGTGCTGCACCAGGTGGGCACCGTCTTCCCGGTGGTGCGGGCCCTGCAGGAGCTGCGCTGGCTGGTCCGCGCGGCCCGCGCGCTGGACCTGCCCGCCGACCTGGCCGGGGAGCTCGCCGCTGCCGACGACGCGCTGGCCCGCCGGGTGGCCGCGGGGTTCGAGGAGCTGCGCGAGGTGCCGGTCGGCGCGGTGCGGGCGGAGGTCAACGCCCTGCTGACCGCGGCCGGTGAGCACGCCCGCCGCGGTGTCCGGCGGCCGCGGCTGCTGCGCGGCGCCGACCTGGCCGGCGCCGACCTGGCCGGGGCGGACCTGCGCGGCGCGGTGCTGCGGGGTGCCTCGCTGCTGGGCGCCGACCTGCGCGGCGCGGACCTCGGCCTGGCCGACCTGACCGGCGCGGACACCCGCGGGGCCCGGCTGCACGGGGCCGACCTGCGCGGCGCCCTGTTCCTGACCCCGGCGCAGCTGGTCGCCGCGGCCGGCGACGGGTCCACGCGGCTGGACGCGGACGTCGTCCGCCCGGCGCACTGGGCGGCGGCATGAGGCTGGAGTCCGCCGACGGCGCCCTGGTCGACCTGCGGGTGCTCCGCCGGCAGGTGCTCGAGGCACGGGCGGTGGAGCTGGACCGCCCCGACTGGTCGCAGACGCTGCTCGTGGTCCGCGGCGAGGTGCGCACCGCCGACGGGCGGCACTGGGTGTTCCGGGAGCCCTGCCTGAGCCCGTGGGACGGGATGCGGCTGGCCTCCTGGCTGCAGGCCGTCGCCGAGCGGCCGGGCGGGCTGCTGGGCGAGGGCCTGGTGTTCACCGAACCGGCCCTGTCCTGGGTGCTCGACGACGCCCGGGACGACCGCCGCCTGCTGCGGGTGCACCTGTCGGGCCCGGCGGCCTGGACGGACCCGGCGACGGGGGAGCCCCGCGGCGGCGGGGTGCCGCTGGACGTGGGCACCGCCGCCCTCACCGGCGCGGCCGGCGAGTGGGCCGCGGCGGTGGGGGACAGCGGGTAGGGCTCAGCGCCGACGGCGGCCGAGCACGACGGCGGCCAGCAGGGCCGCCAGACCCAGGCCCACGGCGCGGCGCCCGCCCGGCGAGGCGGTGACCCCCGCCGAGACGGTGGTGGCCACCGTGCGCGGGGACCCGGGCCGGACGGCGGCCGACCCGGTCAGCAGCCGGCCCAGCGGGGAGGCGACCCCTGCGCCGAGCTCGGCCACCCGCCCGCCGGGCCCGGTGACGTCGACGTGCAGCCCGCGGGCGGCCAGCGCGCTGCCGATCTCGCCGAGCACGGACGGGCCGCGCGAGACGGTGGGGCCGACCGGCCAGGGCAGCGCGGCCGCCGACCGCCAGAGGGCCCACGGATCCGACGCGTCCAGGGTGAGCCGGTCGCCGTCCCCGGTCAGCCGGGCGGTGACCCCGTCGGCCTGCAGGGTCAGGTCGGCCCGGACGGCGAACGGACCGGTGCTCACCCCTGCGAGACGCCCTCGGCGGTGGTGATGCGCAGCGTGCCGTTGAGCTTCCAGGTCGCGCGGGGGGCGTCGGCGCCGATCTCGCGCGGCACCTCGACGGTCATGTCGACGAACTCGTAGTTGATGGCGGCGCCCTTGCCGGTGAGGTAGGACCACATCTCCTTGCCCAGGTCGGCGAAGGTGCGGGTCTCGGTGGTTGCGGTGTCCGGGTTGGTCATGCACCCCACCTGTCCGCCCGGGCGGCGTGTGAAACGTCGTTTACGCGGTGGATCGGCGGGCCAGCAGCACCGCGTACTCGAACACCCGGCCCTCGCGCTCCACGGGCAGCACCAGCTGCTCGGCGTCGGCCACCCCCGGGAGGTCGGCCAACCGGGCCAGCAGGGTGGGCGAGGGGTCGGCCGACCAGATCGCCAGCACCCCGCCCGGGCGCAGCGCCCCCAGCGCCCGGGCCAGCCCGGGCGCGCCGTAGAGCCCGGCGTTGGACCCGTGCACCAGGAAGTCCGGGCCGTTGTCCACGTCGAGCAGCACCACGTCGTAGCGGCCGGGCAGGAACGCCGCGGCCACGTCGCCGGCCTGCAGGTCCAGCCGGGGGTCCGACGTGCTGGGCAGCCCCGGCAGCAGGCCCTCGGCCGCCCAGCCCAGCAGCGCGTCCTCCAGCTCGACGACGACCACCTCGGCCACGCCGGGGGAGCGCAGCACCGCCGCGGTGGTCCAGCCCAGACCCAGTCCGCCCACCAGCACCGACAGCTCCGCGCCCGCCACCCGGGCCAGCGCCTCGGTGGCCAGCGCCCGCTCGGTGGAGGTGTCCACGTCGTCCATCGCGAACACGCCGTCCACGACCAGCTCGGTGACCAGCGCGCCGTCGTCGGCCGTCCGCCGCCACAGCGCCACCTCGCCGTTCGGCCCGCTCACCCGGCCCAGCTCCGTGCGCATGCCCCGATCCTGCCCGCCGGGCGTGTGCAGCGGACCCCCCGGTCGGTCCCAGCCGGGTCACAGCGCCGCCGGGGAGGGTGCGGACGTGCGTGGGGAGGCCGTGAGCGGGACCGGCCCGCGGGACCTGCCGGCGCGGCTGGACCCGCGGGCCGGCCGCCCCCCTGCGCCGCGGGAGGTCCGGCGACGGGGTGCCCGGGGCGCCCGGGGTGGTGGCCCCCGGCGCGGCGCCCGACGGCGCCGGACCTCCCGCCTCCTGGTCGCCCTGCGCGCGGTGGCGGTGCTCTGCAGCGTCGCGGTGCTGGCCGGCAGCGGCTGGGGCTGGCACCTGCTCGGTGTCGCCGAGGCCAGCGTCCACCGCGGCGACGGCCTGCCCACCGACGGCAACACCGACGTCAACGGCGCCGCGCACGCCGGTCGGGCGATGAACCTGCTGCTGGTGGGGATGGACTCCCGTGCGGGCCTGAGCGACGCCCAGGAGGACGCCAACTCCACCGGCGGCTCGGACGGCGAGCTCAACACCGACACGATGATCCTGGTGCACGTCCCCGCCGACGGGTCGGGCGCCTCCTTCGTCTCGCTGCCCCGCGACACCTACGTGGGCATCCCCGGCTACGGCGAGGGCAAGCTCAACAGCGCCTACGCGCACGCCTACGACGCCGCCGACGGGGACGCGCAGGCCAAGGACGCCGCCGGGATGGGCCTGCTGGTGCAGACCGCCAGCCAGTTCACCGGCCTGCAGATCGACCACTACGCCGAGGTCGACCTGGCCGGGTTCCTGCAGCTGAGCAGCATCGTCGGCGGCGTCCAGGTCGACCTGTGCCAGGCGACCACCGACAGCTACTCCGGGGCCGCCTTCCCGGCCGGCGTGCAGACCATCGGGCCCGACCAGGCGCTGTCCTTCGTCCGGCAGCGCCACGGCCTGCCGCAGGGCGACATCGACCGCACCATCCGCCAGCAGGTCTACATCGCCGGCATGCTGCGCAACCTGCTCTCCGCCGACGTCCTCCTGGACCCCGCCCAGCAGCAGCGCATCGTCGCGCGGGTCGGCGACAGCGTGACCCTCGACCGCGGGCTGGACGTCGGCGACCTGGTCGGCCAGCTGCAGGGGGTCCGCCCCGCCGACCTGACGTTCCAGACGGTGCCCGGTCTGGTCAACGCCCGGGTGCACGGTGCCGACGTGCTGCAGCCCCCGGCCGCCGACGCGGTGCACGCCTTCTTCGCCGACCTCGGCGAGCCCGCGGCGCCGGCGGCGGCGCCGTCCGGGAGCGCGCCGCCGGCGGCCCCGTCGTCCGCCACGTCGTCCGCCACGTCGTCCGCCGCGCCGGCCACCTCGGCCGCCCCCGCTGCGACGTCCGGGGACTACGACACGCCGCAGCGCACCGCCGGCGACACCAGCTGCATCGACTGAGCCGGGAACAACCGCACCGACCGGGGTGTCATCGTGGGGCGTGAACTCCCGCCGTGCCTACGTCGTCTGGGTGGTCGGCCTGCTCGCCTACGGCGTGGCCGTCTTCCACCGCGGCTCGCTGGGTGTGGCCGCCACCGACGCCCAGGAGCGCTTCTCCGCCGGGGCCTCGGCCGTCAGCCTCTTCCTGGTGCTCCAGCTGGCCGTCTACGCGGGGATGCAGGTACCGGTGGGGGTCGCGCTCGACCGGTTCGGCTCGCGGGCGATGGTGGCCACCGGCGCGCTCACCATGGCCGCCGGGCAGCTGCTGCTCGCCGTGGCCACCGACGTGCCCACCGCCATCGTGGCCCGGGTGCTGGTCGGCGCCGGCGACGCGATGACGTTCATCAGCGTGCTGCGCGTGGTCACCCTGTGGTTCAGCGGGCCGACCGTGCCGGTCATCACCCAGCTCACCGGCATCCTCGGCCAGCTCGGCCAGATCGCGGCCGCCTACCCGCTGGTGCTCGCCCTGCACCACACCTCCTGGACGGCGACGTTCACCGGCGCGGCCGCCCTCGGCGTGCTGGTCGCCGTCCTGGTGGTCGTCGCGCTGCGGGACGCACCGCCGGGGACCCCGGTCGCACCGGTGGCCGGGTGGGCCGAGATCAAGCAGAACGTGGCCGGTGCCTGGCACGAGTCCGGCACCCGGATCGGGCTCTACACGCACCTGGTCACCCAGTTCTCCGGCACCGTGTTCGCGCTGCTCTGGGGCTACCCGTTCCTCGTGCTCGGCCAGGGGCTGTCCGCGGCGACCGCGGCCGGCCTGCTGACCCTGCTGGTGGTCGTCGGCATGGGGGTGGGACCGGTGCTGGGCAAGCTCTGCGGCCGGTGGCCGCTGCGCCGGTCGGTCCTGGTGTTCGGCATCGCCGGCGCCACCATCACCGCCTGGACGGCGGTGCTGCTGTGGCCGGGCCGGGCGCCCCTGTGGCTGCTGGTGGTCCTCGTGCTGGTGCTGGCCACCAACGGCCCGGGCTCGATGATCGGCTTCGACTACGCCCGGACCTGGAACCCGGTGCACCGGCTCGGCAGCGCCACCGGGGTGGTCAACATCGGCGGGTTCGTCGCCTCCCTGCTCACCGTGCTGGCCGTCGGCGCGGTGCTCGACGCGCTGACCCCGGGCACGTCCACCGCCTACGACCTCGGGGCGTTCAAGGCCGCGTTCGCCGTGCAGTACCTGTTCTGGGCGATCGGCCTGCTGGGGGTCTGGAAGCACCGGCAGCGGCTGCGCGACCGGCTGGCCGGCGACGGCGTGGTGCTGACCCCGCTATACACCGCGGTGGTCAGCCGGGTCCGGCGGAGCCGCGTCCGGTGACCGTCCCCGAGGGCTTCTTCGCCCGGCACACCCGGCTCGTGCGGCCCCCGCTGGTGCCCGAGGTCGCCCTGCACCTGGCCGACGACGTCACCGCGCTCTGGCTGGCCATGGAGTCCGACGGCGGGGGAGCGGGCGACGCCTCCCCGTTCTGGGCGGCCGCGTGGGTCGGCGGGCAGGGCCTGGCCCGCCACGTGCTCGACCACCCCGACCTGGTCGCCGGGCGCACCGTGCTGGACCTGGGCTGCGGCAGCGGCCTGGTCGGCATCGCCGCGGCGCTGGCCGGGGCCCGCCGGGTGCTGGCCAGCGACGTCGACCCCTACGCGCTGGCCGTCGTCCCGCTCAACGCCGCCGCGTCCGGCGCCAGCGGCGTCGAGCCCGTCGGCGACGTGCTGGACGCCGACCTGCCGGGGGTCGACGTGGTGCTCGCCGGTGACGTCTTCTACGACCTGCGGATGGCCGACCGGGTGCGGCCGTGGCTGTTCACCGCGTGGGTCCGCGGCGCGGTCGTGCTGGTCGGGGACCCGGGCCGCTCGCAGCTGCCGGAGGGTCTGCGCGAGGTGGCCGGCTACGACGTCCCCGACAGCGGGGTGGACGTCGCCCGGCGCACCACGGTGTGGCGACTGCCCTGAGGCGTACAACACCTGTGGAATTCGGGTGGGGCTGTTGTCATCTCGTGTGACCTGCTCGTAACGTGGCCGCGTCCGCTCGGCCGCAGCCCCCGCAACGGGGGACCGTCCGGACGCCGTCGAGTCACACAGTGAACCGGGGACCCACCGCACCACCGGGGTGAATCCCGTCGAGACCGCACCGCGCGGCGACGACGGGTAGGGCTCCTTCCCGCCCGAACCCGTCAGCTAACCCGGTAGACGGCTGCACCGACCACGCGCCCGCGTGCGGTGCACCCGGAAGACAGGACCCGCACGCCCGCATGACCGCTCGTCATTCCGCACGCCCCGGCGACGCCGGCACCCCCCAGCAGCCCGAGACCGCCGAGCAGGTCGTCGCCGCCGCCGCGCGCGGCCGCCACCGCGTCCCGGCCCGCCGACCGGCGGTCTACCTGGCCGCCGCGGCCGTGGGCGCCGTCCTGGTCAACGTGCTGCTGAGCACCGGCCCGGCCGCGCAGGCCGACCCCGTCCCCACGGCCGCCTCCGAGGCGGTCAGCGTCGCCGACCAGCTGGGCATCTCCGCCCCGGCCGCCGACGGCACCGAGGTCGCCACCGAGCTCTCCGGCCACCTGCAGCAGCTGGCCGCCAGCCGCGCCGAGCGCGAGGACTCCGAGGCCGCCGCCGCGCAGACCCAGGCCGCCGCCGACGACGCCGCCCGCCAGGCGCAGGAGGCCGCCGCCGCGCAGGCCGCCGCCGAGGCCGAGGCCGCCGCCCAGGCGCAGGCCGCCGCCGAGGCCGAGGCCGCCGCGGCCAACGCCACCACCCAGGACTTCCACGACTACGCCCTGGCCCAGCTCGGCGGCGACGAGAGCCAGTTCTCCTGCCTGGAGAACCTGTGGGGCCGGGAGTCCGGCTGGAACCCCGACGCGCAGAACCCGACCTCGACCGCCTACGGCATCCCGCAGTTCCTGAACTCCACGTGGGCGGGCACCGGGATCGCCAAGACCGACAACGGGTTCCGGCAGATCGACGCCGGCCTGATCTACCTGGACAGCCGCTACGGCTCCCCGTGCGGCGGCTGGGCGCACTCGCAGGCCACCGGCTGGTACTGAGCCCGGGGCCCCGGCGTTTCGGGCCACGGGGGATGAGGGAACCGCGCCCCCATGGCTGAACTGACCGGCAAGACCATCGCGATCCTCGCCGCCAAGGGCGTGGAGCAGATCGAGCTCGACGAGCCCCGCAAGGCCGTGGAGGCCGCGGGTGCCACGGTGCACCTGATCTCGGTGCCCGACGGCGTCGAGGACGGCACCGTGCAGGGCGTGAACGGCGACATCCACCCCGGCGACACCTACCCGGTCGACCACCTGGTCGCCGACGTGTCGGCCGCCGACTACGACGGGCTGCTGCTGCCCGGCGGGGCGGTCAACCCCGACACCCTGCGCCAGGACGGCGACGCACTGGCGTTCGTCACCGCGTTCTTCTCCGCCGACAAGCCGGTGGCCGCCATCTGCCACGCGCCCTGGACGCTGCTGGAGGCCGGGGTGCTCGAGGGCCGCACGGTGACCTCCTACCCGAGCATCCGCGGCGACCTGCGGCGGGGCGGCGCGACCGTCGTGGACGAGGAGGTCTGCCGCGACGGCAAGCTCATCACCAGCCGCAACCCCGACGACGTCCCGGCCTTCTCGAAGGCCGCCGTGGAGCTGTTCGCCGCCGGCTGAGCACGTCCCGGCCGGGGCCCCGCGGACGCGCAGCGGGGCCCCGGCTGTGCACGACCACGCCGGACACGTCAGAATCGAGCGGTTTGCACACCTCTGGGAGGACGGTCCACCGTGGCCAAGCACCGCGCCAGCCAGTCCGGCGAGACCGACTTCGACGACGCCACGACGGCGCTCGCCGACGTCACCGGCGACTACGTGGTCGACGCCGCGCACACCCGGATCGGCTTCCGGGCGCGGCACGCGATGGTCACCACCGTCCGCGGCACGTTCGGCGAGTTCGAGGGCACCGCGCACCTGGACGTCGCCGAGCCCGCCCGCAGCCGGGTGGAGCTGCGCATCGACGCCGGCAGCCTCGACACCGGCCAGCCCGACCGCGACGCGCACCTGCGCTCGGCCGACTTCCTCGACGTCGAGCAGTACCCCGAGATCACCTTCGTCTCCACCGGGGTCGAGCAGGTCGACGACGACGAGTACACCGTCACCGGCGACGTCACCATCAAGGGCCAGACGCAGCAGGTGTCGATCGACTTCACCCTCACCGGCAGCGCGCTGGACCCCTTCGGCAACACCCGGGTCGGCTTCGAGGGCGCGCTGGCGCTCAAGCGCAGCCAGTGGGGCCTGGTCTGGAACGCCGCGCTGGAGACCGGCGGCGTGCTGGTCAGCGACAAGGTGCAGCTGGAGTTCGACGTCTCGGTCATCAAGCAGGCCTGAGCGCGCCTCCTCCCCGACGAGGCAAGGGAGCCCCTGCCCCACCGATCCGTCGAGATCGTGGGGCAGGGGCTCCCTCGCCGCCGCGGGTGGGTCAGGCCGGGAGGGCCTCCACGTACGGGTGCGCGTCGACCGTCCGCGCCAGCCGGTCCGCCGCCCACGCGCCGTCGCCCAGCAGGTGGTCGATGGCGGTCAGCCGCGAGGTGTAGTGGCCGACGGAGTACTCGGCCGTGACGCCGATGCCGCCGTGCAGCTGGATGGCCTCCTTGCCGATGTGCCGGCCGGCCTTGGAGGTCTGCAGCCGCGCCCGGTCGGCGGCGGCCAGCACCTGCTCCGGGGTGGAGTCGGGGGCGTCGACGACCATCGTGGCCCACAGCGCGATGCTGCGGACCAGCTCCAGCGAGACGTACATGTCGGCCGCGCGGAAGGTCAGCGCCTGGAACCGCGAGAGCGGGACGCCGAACTGCTTGCGGGTCTTCAGGTACTCGCTGGTGGTGGTCAGCGCGGTCTCCATGGCGCCCACCGCCTCGTGCGCGTAGGCCACGGTCGCCCGGGCCAGCGCCAGCTCGACGGCCGCCGTCCGGTCGGTCGCGTCCTCGCCCAGCAGCTCGGCGGGCGTGCCGTCGAGGGTCACCCGGGCGGCCCGGGTGCCGTCGTGGCTGCGGTAGCCGTCGCGGGTCAGCCCGGCCGCGTCGCCGCGGACGACGAACAGGCCCGTCCCGCCGTCGACGGCGGCGCTGACGACCAGCACGTCGGCGCGGGCACCCGAGGGCACCGGCTCCTTGACCCCGGACAGCGTCCAGCCGTCGCCGGAACGGGTCGCGGTCACGCCCGTCGCGGTCGGGGTCCAGCGGTTGCCGGGCTCGGCGTGGGCGAACACCAGCAGCGAGCTGCCCTCGCTCAGCGGGCCCAGGAGCTCCGCGCGCTGCTCGGCGGTGCCGACGTCGGCGACCAGGCCGCCGGCGAGCACCACGGCCTCGACGAACGGCTCGGGCGCGAGCACCCGGCCGACCTCGGTGGCCACCAGGGCGACCTCGGCGTGGCCGGCGCCCATGCCGCCGTCCTCCTCGGCGAAGGGCAGGCCCAGCACGCCCATCTCGGCCAGCTGGGACCAGACCTTCTCGTCGAAGCCCGGGTCGTCCTTGGTCACGGCCCGGCGCTTCTCGGGGTCGTAGGCGCGCTGCAGCAGGCCGGCCACGGCTTCGCGGAGGGCGTGCTGCTCGGTGTCGAAGGTGAAGTCCATCAGGTCACAACCCCAGGATCGTTCCGGCGATGATGGTGCGCTGCACTTCGTTGGAGCCCCCGTAGATGGAGACCTTGCGGTAGTTCAGGTACTCGGGGGTCGTCGACCGCGCCCACTCGGGCACGTCGGTGGCGTCGTCGTCGGCGAAGGAGGCCAGCGACAGCGGCCCCGCGATGTCGACCAGGAGCTCGGTGGCGGCCTGCTGCAGCTCCGAGCCGCGCAGCTTGAGCACCGAGGACGCCGGGTTGGGCTTGCCGTCGCTGGAGTTGGACACCACCCGCAGGGCGGTGAGCTCCAGGGCCAGCAGCTCGTTCTCCAGCTCGGTGATGCGGGTGCGCATCGAGGGGTCCTCGATGAGCGGGCGGCCGCCGGAGCTGATCTGGGCGGCGTGCTCCTTGGCGTCGGCGATCATCCGCTTGGTGGCGCCCACCCGGGCGATGCCCACGCGCTCGTTGCCGAGCAGGAACTTGGCGTAGTCCCAGCCCCGGTTCTCCTCGCCGATCAGGTTCTCGGCGGGCACCCGGACGTCCTCGAAGAAGACCTCGTTGACCTCGAAGCCGCCGTCGAGCAGCTCGATGGGCCGCAGGGTGACCCCGGGGGTGTCCATCGGGAAGACCAGCAGGGAGATGCCGCGCTGCTTCTTCTCCGCGGTGGGGTCGGTGCGCACCAGGCAGAAGATCCAGTCGGCGTACTGGCCCAGCGTGGTCCAGGTCTTCTGGCCGTTGACCACCCAGTCCTCGCCGTCGCGGACCGCCGCGGTGCGCAGGCTGGCCAGGTCGGAGCCGGCGTCGGGCTCGGAGAAGCCCTGGCACCACCAGATGTCGAGGTTGGCCGTGGCCGGCAGGAACCGCTCCTTCTGCTCCTGGTTGCCGAACGCCGCGATGACCGGGCCGATCATCGAGGCGTTGAACGCCAGCGGCTCGGGGACGGCGGCCAGCTGCATCTCCTCGCGCCAGATGTGGCGCTGCAGCGGCGTCCAGTCCCGGCCGCCCCACTCGGCGGGCCAGTGCGGGACGGCGAGGCCGGCGGCGTTGAGGATCCGCTGGGCCTCGACGTAGGACTCCTTGGTGACCTCGCGGTGGGCGGCGACGTCGTCGCGGATCGACTGCGAGATCTGCGTGGTGAAGAACGTGCGCATCTCGTCCCGGAACGCCTGGTCCTCGGGCGACAGGTGCAACTGCATGGACGACCCTTCCTCCTCCGGTGGCGGCGGCGCGCACCGTGGCCCCGACGATCCCACACGTACCTACTCGTCGGTAACCGGTCCCCGTCCCACCCGTGCGGGGGAGGCGGGCGGTCCGCGGCTCCAGCCCCGGCGTGCACCTGCCGACCCTGCCAGCGTGCCCAGCCCGACGACGGACCAGAACCCGGCGGTCGCCCGCCGTCCCCGGGTGACCTCGCGGGAGGTGCTCGACGCCGCCCGCGTCTCGCGGGCCGTGCTGCACGCCGCCTCCGTCCGCGTCGACGCCGCGGTGCTCGTGGTGGTCGCCGAGGCCGGCGGCCCCCGGGTGCGCTGGGCGGGCGCCGGCGTCGAGCGGCTGCTCGGGCACGCCACCACCGACGTGCTGGGCATGGCGCTGGACCGGCTGCTGCCCGGGACCCCGCCCGGGGTGCTGCTGCGCCGCGAGCGGACGGTGACCACCGAGTTGCGCGGCCGGTCCCGCACCGGCGCGCTGCTGGACCTCGTCGTCACCACCACGCCGTCCTCGGACGCCGGGGTCTGGACGGTGACCGCGCAGCACGCGCGCACCGCCACCGAGCGGGCGCTGGCCGACTCCGCCGCCGCCCACGAGCGGCGCTTCACCACCCTCACCGAGCGCTCCCCGGTGCCGACCCTGCTCTCGGAGCAGGGGCTGCGGCTGGCGCACGTCAACGACGCCTTCTGCCGGCTGGTCGACCGCCAGGCCGAGCAGCTGCTGGGCACCGGCTGGCTGGCCGGCATCCACCCCGAGGACGTCGGGGACGTGGTGGACACCGCCGCGGCCGCGCTCACCGGGGAGGTCGGCGACGTCCGGGCGCGGCTGCTGCGCGCCGACGGCGAGGAGCGCACCACCGTGCTGCGCTTCGCCCACCTGCACACCCCGGGCCTGGGCAGCGGGTTCGTCGCCACCATCGAGGACGTCACCGAGCGGCTGGCGTTCCAGGACCAGCTGGAGCACCAGGCCACCCACGACCCGCTGACCGGGCTGCCCAACCGCACCCGGCTGGCCTCCTTCGTCGCCCAGCGGTTCCAGCCCGGCGCCCACGGCGGGCTGGCCTGCCTCTTCCTCGACGTCGACGACTTCAAGGTGGTCAACGACTCCCTCGGCCACGCCGCGGGCGACCAGCTGCTGGTGCAGGTGGCCCACCGGCTGCGCGCCGTCGTGCGCCCGTCGGACCTGGTCGTCCGCTTCGGCGGCGACGAGTTCGTGGTGGTCTGCGAGGACGTCGACGAGGACGCCGCGGTCGCCCTGGGTGGGCGCATCTCCGCCGAGCTGGCCCGGCCGGTGCAGCTGGGCGGGGTCGGCGTGGGGGTGCGGGTCAGCGTCGGGGTCACCGTGCAGACCGCCGAGCACGCCAGCGCCGACGAGCTCGTCCGCGACTGCGACATCGCCATGTACCAGGCCAAGGCCGGCGGCAAGGGCCGGGTCTCGGTGCTCGACCAGGGCGCCCGGTCCCAGGCGCGGGACAAGCTGCGGCTGGTGGCCGACCTGCGGGCGGCGATCGACGGCGGCGGCCTCACCGTGCACTACCAGCCCGTCGTGGAGACCGAGACCATGCGGCCGGTCGGCGTCGAGGCGCTCGCCCGCTGGCAGCACCCGCAGCGCGGCTGGATCGGCCCGGACGTCTTCGTGCCGCTGGCCGAGGAGACCGGGCTGGTGGGCGCCCTGGGCGCGGCGGTGCTCGAGCAGGCCTGCGCCCAGGTCGCGGCGTGGGACGCCGAGCTCGGCCTCGGCGCGCCGCGGGTCGTGCACGTCAACGTGTCCGCGCTGCAGCTGGACGAGCACCTGCCCGCCCTGCTCACCGACACGGTGACCAGGCTCGGCGTGGGCTACGAGCGGATCTGCGTGGAGCTGACCGAGTCCGCCCTGGTGCGGGACCCGGACCTGGCGCTGCTGGTGCTGCACCGGCTGCGCGACCTGGGCACGTCCGTGGCCGTCGACGACTTCGGCACCGGCTACTCGTCGCTGGCACACCTGCGCCGGCTGCCGGTGGACTGCCTCAAGATCGACCGGTCCTTCGTGGCCGAGCTCTCCGAGGGCCACCCCGAGATCACCGGCGCGGTCGTCGCGCTGGCGACCGGGCTGGGCCTGTCGACGGTGGCCGAAGGGGTGGAGACGGTGGAGCAGGTACGCGCACTGGCCGGGATGGGTGCCACGCACCTGCAGGGGTACGGGATCGCCCGGCCGATGGACGCCGCGGCCACGACCGCCTGGTTCGCGGAGCGGGCCCGGTGACCGGGCAGCCCTGGGACGTGCTGGAGCCCCTGCTGCCCGCCGACCCCGACGACGACCTCCCGGTCGAGGACGCCGAGCCCACCGAGGCCGAGCTCGCCGCGGCGCTGCTGCCGGGGGTGGCCTTCGACGTGCACGAGGTGCTCTCGCACATCGACGAGCTGGCCGCCCAGCGGCCCGTCGCCGCGCAGATCGTCGCGCTCAGCCACGCCGAGGACGCCGGCGCCCGCGAGCTGTCGCGCCTGCTGGCCGCCGACGCCGCGCTCACCGGCCGGGTGCTCAAGCTCGCCAACTCGGCGTTCTACGGCCTGTCCGGCCGGGTGTCCTCGCTGCAGTTCGCGGTCACCGTGGTCGGGTTCGCCACCGTGCGGTCGATGGCCAGCGTCGCCCTCACCGGCCCCGACGACGGCACGCTGCCGCCCGACCACTGGGTGACCACCACGCACCTGGCGCTGGCCTGCGAGGCCCTCGCGCCGCGGATGGGCATGCGCGCGCAGGACGCGATGTGCACCGGCCTGCTCGCGCAGCTCGGCGCGGCGCTGCTGACCCACCACGACCCGGCCGGGTACGCGGAGGTGGCCGCGCTGCCCGCGGCGGCCGCCCGGCGGGCGGCGGAGGTCGACCGCTACGGCGTGCACGCGGTGCAGCTGACCTCGGCGGCCATGCGGCACTGGGGCTTCCCGGCCGCGATGGTCGCGCCGGTGACCGAGCTGGACGACCTGGGCTCGGTCGCCGGGGGCGTGCTGCGCGCGGCGTTCGAGATCACCGACCGCGCCACGGTGCCCGGCTACGCGCCGCAGCCGATCGGTCGGCTGTCCTGCGACCGGCTGCGCGACGCCGACGTCCCGCCGGTGCTGCTCAAGGTGCGCACCGAGGCCGCCGAGCTGCGCCGGGCCCTGCTGGTCTAATAGACGGCCACCCCGCGGGTGCCGCCGCCGGCGGGGACCGCGTCGCCGGTGACGGCCACGCTGCGGGGGGAGCACAGGAACACCACCACGTCGGCCACCTCCTCGGCGGTGACCATCCGGCCGATCCGGTTGCCGGCCGGGGCGGCGGCGACGTCGGCCGGCGTGCGCTCCGTGACCGTGGCACCGGGGTGCACGCAGGTGACGTTGACCCCGTGCGGCCCGAGCTCCTCGGCCAGGTTGGCCGTCAGCGCGGCCACCGCGACGTTGCGCACCGTGCCGACCAGGTTGCCGGTCGCGCGGGCGTTGAGGCCGCTGACGTTGACGATGCGGCCCCACCCCTGCGCGGTCATGTGCGGGGCGGCGGCGCGGGCGCAGCGCAGGTAGCCCAGCACCTTCGTCTCGACCTCGACGCGCAGGGCGTCGTCCTCCAGGTCGGCCAGCGCGGGCACCGGGGCCGAGGACGCCGGCCGGGCCGCGGCGTTGACCAGCACGTCGACCCCGCCCCAGGCGTCCACCACGGCCGCGACGGCGGCGCGCACCGCGGCGTCGTCGGTGGTGTCGGCGGGGACGACGAGCGAGGGGCCGGCCAGCTGCGCCGCGGTCGCCTCCAGCTGCTCGCGGGAGCGGGCCAGCAGGGCCACCTGCGCACCCTCCTCCGCCAGCCGCAGCGCGACCGCCTTGCCGATGCCGCGCCCGGCGCCGGTGACCAGCGCCCGCTTCCCGGTCAGCTGCAGGTCCATCAGGCACCCACCGTCGCGAGGAAGCCCGGGGCGCGGCGGGCCTGCGCCTGGTCCTCGAAGTCGGCGGCGACGTCGAGCAGGTCGGCGTCGGACCACCCGGTGCCGATTAAGCTGACGCCCACCGGCAGTGCGCCGCGCGGCCCGGCGAACCCGGCCGGCACGCTCACCGCCGGGTAGCCGGCGACCGCCGCCGGGGTCGAGGAGCTGTACACGAACTCGTCGGCGACGCCGTCGACGCCGGCGTACCGGGTCACCCAGGCCGGGGTGCCGGTGAGCGCCACGATCGCGGTCAGGTCGTCGTCGTCGCCGGGGCCCTGGGCCAGGGTCTCGTCGACCGACCGCTGCGCCAGGTCGCGGATGCGGTCGCGGGTCTGCTCCGCGTCGGGCGCCGCGATGGCCTCGGTGAAGAGCTCCTGGCCGAAGTAGGCGAGCTCGACCGGGTCGTCGTCGTTCTCCGCGACGAGCCCGGCCAGGTCGTCGGGCACGTCGCCGTCGGTGGCCTCGAGGTAGGCGGTCAGGTCGCGGTCGAACTCGGCCAGCAGCGCCGGTGTCTCGCCCTCGCCGATCTCGTCCTGGTAGGGCAGCTCCACCGGCACCGTGGTCGCCCCCGCGGCCTCCAGCGCGGCCACCGCGGAGGTCAGGACGGCGAGGGTGCCGGCGTCGACCCCGGAGTCGGGGGCGGGGGACCAGACCCCGATCCGGGTGCCCTGCAGGGCGTCGAGGTCCAGGTCGGCGAAGCCGGTGTCCGTGCCGTCGGGCACCTGGGCGGTCGCCTCGTCGGCGTCGTCCGGGCCGGCGACGACGGCCAGCAGCAGGGCGGCGTCCACGGCGTGCCGGGCGATCGGGCCGGCGGTGTCCTGCTCGGCCGAGATGGGCACGACGCCGTCCCGCGAGACCTGCCCGAGGGTGGGCTTGACCCCGACGACGCCGTTCGCGCCGGACGGGCAGACGATCGAGCCGTCGGTCTCGGTGCCGATGGCGACCTGGGCGAAGGACGCCGCCACCCCGGCCGCGGAGCCCGAGGAGGAGCCGCACGGGTTGCGGTCGAGCACGTAGGGGTTGGCCGTCTGCCCGCCCGCGCCGGACCAGCCGCTGGTGGAGTCCGCGCCGCGGAAGTTGGCCCACTCGGACAGGTTCGCCTTGCCGATGACGACCGCCCCGGCGTCGAGCAGGCGGGCGGTGATGGTCGCGTCGTCGGGCTCGGAGTCCAGCAGCAGCCGGCTGCCGGCGGTGGTCGGCAGGTCGGCGGTGTCCACGTTGTCCTTGAGCAGCACCGGGATGCCCTCCAGCGGGCTGCGCGCCCCGCCGTCGGCCCGGGCGTCGTCGCTGGCCCGGGCGTCGGCCAGCGCGTCCGGGTTGAGCGTGAGGACGGCGCCCACCTCGTCGTCGTGCTCGGCGATCCGGTCCAGGTAGGCCTGGGTCAGCTGGACGGCGGTCAGGTCGCCGGCGTCCATCATCGACTGCAGGTCGGGGATGGTGAGCGCGTCCAGGTCGCGCACGTCCGCGCCGTTCCCCGTCGCGGCGCCCGAGGCGGCCGCGGGGTCGGGGTCGCTGCCCGAGCTGCAGCCGGCCAGCAGGAGGGCGGCGACGGCGAGCAGCACGGTCGGCCGGGGTGATCGCATGCCCCACGCTAGGAGCCGATCGCGGACCCGGCCAACCGGGCGGGCCACCGGGTGGACCATGGACGCCGTGTTCGAGATCGACGAGATGGCCCTGCTGACCCGGGAGGTGCTGCGCGAGCGCAGTGCCGCCCTGGTCGCCGAGACCTGCGCGTGGGCCGTGGGCACCGGCGACCGGCCGCACCACACCCGCCGCCGCGGCCGCCTGGTGGCCACCGGCACCACGGTCGGGGTGCGGGCGGAGAACGGCCAGCCGCTGGGCGACGAGGAGACCGGCCGGCTGGACCTCGGCGACGCCCGGCCGGGCAGCTTCCGCGACGTGCTCAACATGGTCGACGCCGAGGGCGGGCTGTGCGCCGACCGGTTCGACGTCGAGGTGCTCGAGCCGTTCGTGCTGGAGACGTGCGTGCTGGCCGGGCAGCGGCTGCGCGCGGCGCGGCCGCAGGCGTGGGCCGAGCTGGCCGACGACGTGGGGGAGGACCCGGGCGACGTCGCCGCGGTGGTGCGGGCCGGGGAGTGGGAGGCGCCGCTGCGGATCGTCGCCGAGCACCTGGTGCTGGCCGCGATCGGCGACACCCCCCTGGCCCTGGTCGAGGCCGAGGGAGTGCCGCTGTCGCTGGTGCGCGCCGCCGAGGGGATCACCCGGCAGGCCGCCCCGGCGCCGCCTGTTCCCCCCGCCGAGCTGTCGGGCGTGCTGTTCCTGGCCCGCGCCGCGGTGGTGGGGGAGGAGACGCCCATCCCGGCGTCGGCGGCCGACCGGGTGCTGGCCGCGCTGCTCGCGGAGGGCCTGGAGCGCGACGAGGTGCTCGCCGTGCTGGCCGACCTGCCGCTGGAGCCCGCGGCCGAGCGCGACCTGCGCCGGCTGGCCGAGCAGCTCCCGGACTAGGGCCGCACCAGCCCCCGCTGCACCGCGGCGACGAGCCGGCGGGGCACGAGGTGGCGGGCGCCGTCGACGACCACCGGCACCAGGTCGGGCGGGGTGGCCCTCCACCGCGCCCGGCGGTGCCGCGTCCGTGACCGGGAGGTCCTCCGCTTCGGGACGGCCATCAGCGACGCCGCCCGTACCGGGCGTGGAACTTCTCCACGCGGCCCGCGGTGTCCAGCACCCGCGCGCTGCCGGTCCAGAAGGGGTGCGACGCCGCGCTGGTGTCCACCGGGACCAGCGGCAGCACCTCGCCGTCCAGCTCCACGGTCTGGTCGGTCGCCACGGTCGAGCGGGTGCGGATGAGGGTGCCGGTGGCGGCGTCCCGGAAGACGACGGTGCGGTAGGTGGGGTGGATGCCGGGCTTCATCGGTTCTCCTCGCTGAGGTGGGTGGTGGGGTCCGCGGGGCTGGAGGCCTCGCAGGGGTCGGTGTGCGCCGCGCCGAACGGGTCCTCCAGCGCCGCCCAGCCGGCCGGGCCGAGGGCGAGCTCGGCGTCGGTGAGCAGGGCGGCGGCCAGCGCGGCGGTGATGGCCCCGGCGGGCTGGCGGTGGGTGAGCACGACGAGCTGGGTGTCGCGGTCGCCGTGCACCGGGTCCCAGCGCAGCGCCGCGGCCACCCGGCGCTCGTCGTCGACCTGGGCCCACAGCTGCGGGTCGTCGCCCAGGGTGGCCAGCCACTGCCCGGCGTCCCCGAGCTGCAGGCCGCCACCGGCGGACTCCAGCCAGACCGCGGACCCGTGCTGGGTGGCCAGCCACAGCCGGCCGCGGGTGCCCACGACCCCGTCGAGCAGGACGTCGAAGGCCTCGTGCAGCCGCCCGGGGTGGAACGGCCGGCGGGCGGAGAACCGCACCAGCTCCAGGCCCGCGTCGGCGTCCAGCGGGGGCTGCCCGGCCAGGAGCGCGTCGTGCGGGTGCCGCACCCGGCCCCGCCGGGCGGTGCGGGGGAGACCGGCCAGCACCCGGGCCGGGCGCCAGTGGTCGACGGCGCCGACCCGGGCGGTCGGCGCCCAGCGCTCCAGGGCCGCGTGCAGCCGGGCCGCCGGCCAGTCCTCGACCGGCGGGCCGGCCAGCAGCAGCACGTCCGCGAAGCCGGTCGCGCCCAGCAGCACCTGGGCGACGGTGCGCTCGTCGTCGGCGGTGGCGGCCAGGCCGCGCTCGGCCAGGGTGTCCTCGCCGGTCACGTCCGCCAGCCAGCTCGCGGCCTCCAGGACGGCGACCACGGCCTCCACCTGCACCGCCTCGCCGGCCGTGCCGCCGTCCGGCAGCTCGACGGCGTCCAGCGCGACGCACAGCTGCTCGGGCTCCAGTGCCGGGTCGAGCTGCAGCACGATGCGCGCGGTGCCCGGCCGGGCGGCCAGCTCGCGCAGCAGCGGCAGGACGTCGAGCCGCAGCGTGCACGACAGGCAGCCGTGGGCGAGCTCGAGCGCGGTCTGCTCGGTGCCCGTGTCGTCGCGGACCGACCGGACGACGACGCCCTCGGCCAGCCCGCGCACGTCGTGGTGCACGACGACGGTGCCGGGTGCGGCGAGCTGCAGGTCGGCGGCGGCGCGGGCGGTGTGCGCGGGGGAGAGGCCGGCCACCAGGACCAGCGGGGTTCGGCTCATGCCGGCAGACCCTACACGCGAATGAGAATCATTCTCAGTTAAGGTGCTCAGCCATGACCACCTTCTGCGAGGTGACCGGCCGGAAGCCGACCTTCGGCAAGGCCGTGAGCCACTCCCACCGGCGGACCAGTCGCCGCTTCGACCCCAACCTGCAGCGCAAGCGGTTCTGGCTGCCCAGCGAGGGCCGCTACGTGCGGCTGACCGTCTCCACCCGCGGCATCAAGACCATCGACGTGCAGGGCATCGAGGCGGTCTGGGCCCGCATCCAGCGGGACCGGGCGGTCCGCTGACATGGCCAAGGCCTCGAAGATCGCCAAGAACGAGCAGCGCAAGGTCGTGGTCGCCCGGTGGGCGGCCCGCCGGGCCGAGCTGAAGGAGCAGCTGCGCACCGGGGACGACGCCCAGCGGGCCGCCGCGGTCGCGGCCCTGCAGCGGATGCCGCGGGACGCCTCGGCCACCCGGGTGCGCAACCGCGACGTCGCCGACGGCCGGCCGCGGGGGTACCTGCGCACGTTCGGTCTCTCCCGGGTGCGCATGCGGGAGATGGCCCACCGGGGCGAGCTGCCCGGCATCACGAAGGCCAGCTGGTGAGGCCCGCGCCGCCGCCCCGGCGCAGGCGCCGCCTGGACGGGCCGGCGGTCGTTGACAGACCCGTCGTCGTGGTCCAATGTACCGATGCATTGGTTCAATGCATCGGAGGTCGTCATGGGCGGGCTGTTCTCCTCCGCGCCGGTCGCGCTGGTCCTGCTGGTCGGGCTCACCGTCGGCGCCGGGCTCGCCGCGACGGCCGTCCGCCGTCGGCAGCTCGACCCGGCCGTCGCCGACGCCCGGCGGCACGGCACCGGGGCCGGCGGACTCGCCGTGCTGGCCGGGCTGGCCGCGGCGGTCGCGGTCGGTCTCACCGACCCGGCCGCCCGGCTCGGCTCCGGGGTGTCGGCGGCCCTGACCCCGCTCGCGTTCGCCGCGGTGCACACCGGCGTGCTCTGGGTGGGGGAGTCGGCGTGGCCGCGCCCGCGCGGCGCGGTCCGCACCGCGTCGCTGCTGCCGCGCCGCTTCCCCGCCGAGGCCCGCCGGGTGCGCCGGCTCCTGGTGGGTGCCGCGGTCGGGCTCGTCGCGGTCGCCGCAGCCGGCTGGGCCACCAGCGCACCCGGCGGCCGTGCGGTGGCCGGACCGGTCACCGCGCTCCCCGACGGCCTCGGCGCGGTCGGGCCGTCGGTCGCCGGCCCCTACCCGGGCCCGGTGTTCGCCGTCCCGGCGCTGGCGGGGACAGCGGTCGTGCTGGTGCTCGTCGTGCTGGCGCTGCGCACCGCGCTCGCCCGCCCCGCGGTGCCCGGCCCGGCCGAGGCGGTGCTGCGGGCCGCCTCGGTGCACCGCGTGCTGCGCGGCGCCGCGGCGGGGCTGCTGGTCGAGCTCGGCGGGCTGCTCGTCGTCGGCTGCCTGGCGCTGCGCTCGATCGCGCGCGGTGCCGAGGTGGCGGTCGACACCCGGGTGCTCGACGTCGGCGGGGACCCCGTGCTCCAGGTGCTCGCCACGGCCGGCGCCGCCCTCGGCGGGTCGACGGTGCTGGCCGGGCTGGCGCTGCTCCTGCTGCCTGCACCCCGGCTGCGGCCGGCGCCGCCCACCCCGTCGGGTCCGCCGCCGTCCCCCGTGCCGGCGGTGCCCGCGTGACCGCCACCGACGCGCGCGGGCTGGTCCTGCGGGTCGACGTCACCTCCCCGGTGCCGGTCTACGAGCAGCTGCGGGAGCAGGTGACCGCGCTGGTGGCGGCCAAGCAGCTGGTCCGCGGTGACCGGCTGCCCGCGGCACGTGCCCTGGCCGCCGACCTCGGGCTGGCCGTCGGCACCGTGGCCCGGGCCTACAAGGAGCTGGAGGCCACCGGCGTGGTCGCCTCCCGCCGCCGGACCGGGACCGTGGTCGCCGGCCCGGTCGCGCCGTCCCCCGCCGCCGGCCTGGTCGCCGACGCCGCCGCCGACCTGGTCCGGGTCGGCCGCGCCGCCGGCTGGACCGACGAGCAGCTGGTCACCGCCCTCCGCGCCGCCCTGCTGCGCTAGCGGCGGTGGCGGACCAGGCGGGCGGAGTTGACCGCGACCGCCACCGAGCTGGCGTTGTGCAGCACCGCGGCCAGCACCGGCGACAGCGCGCCCCCGCCGGCCACCAGCAGCCCGACGCCGTTGACCGCGATCGACATGCCGTAGTTCTGCCGCACGATGTGCAGCGTCCGCCCGCCCAGGTCGCGCAGGTCCAGCAGGTGCCGCAGGTCGTCGCCGACCAGCGCCACGTCGGCGGTCTCCACCGCGACGTCGGTGCCCGACACCCCCATCGCGATCCCGATGTCCGCGGCGGCCAGGGCGGGGGCGTCGTTCGTGCCGTCCCCGATCACCGCCACGGTGCAGCCCTCCGCCTGCAGCGCCCGGACGACGTCCTGCTTGTCCTCGGGCAGCACCTCGGCCCGCCACTCCTCGATGCCCAGCTGCTCCGCGACCGCGGCCGCCGCGGTGGCGTGGTCGCCGGTGAGCATGACCACGCGGCGCACCCCGCCGGCCCGCAGCGCCGCCAGCACCTCGGGTGCCTCGGCCCGGACCTCGTCGCGCAGGCTGACCAGCCCCACGAGCGCGCCGTCCACGGCCAGCAGCAGCGGGGTCTCGGTCTGCGCACGCAGGTCGGCGAGCCAGCGCACCGCGTCGTCCGGCACCGGGACGCCCTCGGCGGCCATCAGCGCCTCGCTGCCCAGCAGCAGCACCCGGCCGTCGGCCTGCGTGCGCATGCCCAGACCCAGCAGCACCTCGCACTCCTCGTGCGGCGGGATGAACACGTGCCGCTCCTCGGTGGAGCGGATGACCGCCTGGGCCAGCGGGTGCCGGGAGTGGATCTCCGACGAGGCGGCGTAGCCCAGCACCTGCTCGGGCGTCCAGCCCGCGTCGAAGGAGACGACGTTGGTGACCACCGGCCGCCCGACGGTGAGCGTGCCGGTCTTGTCGAACACGACGGCGTCGACCCGCCCGGCGGCCTCCAGGTGGGCACCGCCCTTGATGAGCACGCCGCGGGAGGCGCCGTTGCCGATGGCCGCGCTGACCGCGGTCGGGGTCGAGAGCCCGACCGCGCAGGGGCAGGCGACCAGCAGCATCGTCATCGCCCGGCGCACGTCGCGGGTGACCAGCCAGGTCAGCGCGGCCAGCGCGAAGGAGGCGGGCACGAACCGGCGGGAGAACTCGTCGCCGACGGTCTGGATGGGTGCGCGGTCGTCCTGGGCCTGCTCGACGCGGGCGATGATCCGGCCGATCGCGGTGTCCGAGCCGGTGGCCGAGGCGCGCACCACGATGCGCCCCCTCAAGTTCACCGAGCCGGCGTGCACGGTGGCGCCGGCGGCGACGGTGACCGGCAACGGCTCGCCGGTGATGGCGGCCTGGTCGACCACGCCCTCGCCCTCGACGACCTCGCCGTCGACGGCGATGGTGGCCTGCTCGTGCACGACCACCAGGTCCCCGACCCGCAGCCGGGCCAGGTCGACCTGCTGCTCCACGCCGTCGGCGGCGACCACCCAGGCGGTGGACTCGGTGCCGGCCAGCAGCGCGGAGATGGCGTTGCGGGTGCGGCGCAGGGTGAGGTCCTGCAGCCACTCGCCGATGTTGAGCAGCCAGAGCACGGTCAGCGCGACGACGTTCTCGCGCAGCAGCAGGCTGGCCACGGTGGCGGCGGTGACCAGGGCGTCGGTGCCGGCGGTGCGCTGCCCGGTCAGCGCGCCGACCGCCCCCTTCATGAACGGGTAGCCGGTGAAGACCGTCACGGCGGTGGCGGCCAGCCGGCTCTGCCCCGACAGCACGGGCGGACGGCCGAGCACGTACCGGCGGACGCCGAGCAGCACCAGGGCCGCGCCGCCGACCGCGATCCGCAGCAGCTCGCCGTTGCCGACGTCGGCCGAGCGCGGCGCCCGGGCGACGGCCACGTCCGCGGGCCGCTGCCCCGCGGCGACGACCGCGGCGAGGACGGCGTCGCGGTCGGTGTCCGGGGCGGTCCAGACGACCACGTGCCCGGTGCCCGGGAAGGCCTGCACGGCCAGCACGCCGGGCACGTCGTCGAGCAGGTCCTCCACGACCACGGACCGCGACGGCGACCCGACCAGTGCGGGCACGTGCAGCCGCACCCGCCCCCCGGCGTCGGCGACGACGACGGGTGCCTCGGGGGCCATCAGTGGCTGTGGTCGTGCCCGGCGGAGCGGTCGGCCGGGGGCGGGGCCTGCTCGCCGAGGTCGGCGTAGGCCTGCGCCCGGACGTCGCCGGCGGCCAGCCGGCCGCGCTCGACGGCCCTCTCGGCCCGGCGGGCGCCGAGGATGCCGGCCTTGGTGGCGGCGACGGCGACCTTGCGGGGCAGGCTGCCGGGCTCACCGCGCTCGGCGGCGCGGACGACCACCACGCCGACCACCCCGGTGGCCACGGTGCCGATGGCCTTGCGGAGCAGGGACCCTGCGCCGGCGGTGCGGGACTTCTTCTGCTCTGCCACGGGAGCTCCTCGGTCTCGGGGGCGGCGTGCGACGCTGTGCGGCGACACGCTAACGGGAACCATGTTCAGGAGGGCGCGCGGGGTGCGCAGCGAGGTGCAGGTCACGCGGTCGCGGGTCCGCCCGACCGACGTGCTGGTGGTGCTGCTGCTGGCCGTGGTGGCCGCCCGGTTCCTGCTGCCCGGGGCCTTCGACGGCCCGGCGCTGCGGGCCTGGTCGACCGTGTTCGTCGCCGTCTGCCTGCAGGCGCTGCCCTTCCTGGTGCTGGGGGTCCTGCTGTCCGCGGCGATCGGCACGCTGGTGCCGCCGTCGTTCTTCGCCCGCGCGCTGCCCGGCCGTCCCGCGCTCGCGGTGCCGGTCGCCGGGGCTGCCGGCCTGGTGCTGCCCGGCTGCGAGTGCGCCTCGGTGCCGGTGGCCGGGAGCCTGGTCCGCCGCGGTGTCGCCCCGGCCGCCGCGCTGGCCTTCCTGCTGTCGGCCCCGGCGATCAACCCGGTGGTGCTGGTGGCCACCGCCGTCGCCTTCCCCGACGACCCGGAGATGGTGGCCGCCCGGTTCGTCGCGTCCCTGGCGGTCGCGGTGGTCATGGGCTGGCTGTGGACGGCGTTCGGCCGCGGCGAGTGGCTGCGCCCCCCGGTGCGGCACGAGCACGCCGCCGGCACCGGGCGCGCCGCGGCGTTCCTGGGCGCGGTGCAGCACGACCTGGTGCACGCCGGCGGCTTCCTCGTGGTCGGCGGGCTGACCGCGGCCACCCTGCAGGTGGTGGTGCCCCGGGCCTGGCTGGACGCCGTCGCCGACGAGCCGGTGCTCGCCCTGCTCGTGCTGGCGGCCCTGGCCGTCGTGCTGGCGATCTGCTCGGAGGCCGACGCGTTCGTGGCGGCCGGGCTGACCTCGTTCTCGCTCAGCGCCCGGCTGGCCTTCCTGGTCGTCGGCCCGGCGGTGGACGTCAAGCTCGTCGCGCTGCAGGCCGGCACCTTCGGGACCCGGTTCGCCGTCCGGTTCGCCCCCGCCACCTTCGTGGTCGCGGTGGCCGCGGCCGCGCTCGTGGGCTGGTGGCTGCTGTGAACCGGCTGACCCAGCACCTGCTCCTGGTGCTGCTGGGCGGGGTCGTGCTGCGGGTGTCGCTGGGCCAGGGGTACCTGGCGTACGTGCAGGCCGGGTTCCGGCCGCTGCTGGTCGCGGCGGGCGCCGTGGTGCTGGCCGTCGGCCTGGTCGGGGTGCTGCGGACCCGGCCCGGCGCGGACGACGCCCACCCCGGCCCGCGGGTGGCGTGGCTGCTGCTGGCCCCGGTCGCCGTCCTCCTGGTCGTGGCGCCCGGGCCGCTGGGTGCCTGGACCGCCGAGCGGCAGGCCGCCCCGGTGGCTGCTCCGCGGTCGGGCACCCCGCTGGGCATCGGCGCCGACGACCCCGGGGAGTCCCACCGCACGCTGACGCTGTCGGGCTACGCGGTCCGCACCCAGCAGAGCGACACCTCGCCGCTGGCGGGCCGGGACATCCGGCTGGTCGGCTTCCTCTCCCCGCGGGAGGGCGGTGGCTGGTACCTCACCCGGATCCGGATCGCCTGCTGCGCCGCCGACGCCTCGGCCGTCCGGGTGGTGCTCGACGGCGAGGTCGCCGGCCGCGCGGACCAGTGGGTCGAGGTCGTGGGCCGCTACGCCCCGTCCCTGCCGCACCCCACCGAGGGGTACCCGGAACCGGCGATCACCCCGGACGCCGTCCGCCCGGTGCCGGCCCCGGCCGACGGCTACGAGGACTGACCCCGGCGGGGCAGCAGCCAGGCGGCCGCGGCCGCCGGCAGGCCGAGCGCGGCCAGCAGCAGGAGCGTCGGGCGCGGCTGCCCGCCGGCCACCTCGACGGCGAGCACCAGCACCACGCCGCCCGCGTTGCCGGCCAGCAGCAGCAGGCTGGTGGCCCGGGCCGCCCGGTCGGCGCCGACGTGCAGCTCGGCCCACTCCAGGACCACCGGCAGGCCGGCCAGCAGCACGAACCCCACCAGGGGCAGCACCACCAGCAGCGCGGCGCCCGCGGGACCCGGGGGCAGCACGGCGGCCAGCGCGAACCCGCCCACCGTGACCGCGGCCGCGGCCAGCAGCACGGCCCGGCGGCGGTCGCGGGCCGCGGCCCAGGCCGGCAGCACCGCGGCGCCGGCGATGCCCGCCACGGTCATGCCCGCGATCAGCGGGCCGGCGGTGCCCGGCCGGCCGAGGGCGCCCAGCACCGGGTCCAGCCAGGTGGCCACGGCGTTGAACACCCCGACGCCGACGAAGAGCACCACGGCGAACAGCACCAGCAGGCGGTCCCGCCCCAGCCGGGCGGGCGCCGCCGCCGCGGCCGCGGGCACCGAGCGCGGGGGGACCCGGCGCAGCAGGACGACGGTGACCGCGGCGACCACCGCGACCGCGACCGCCTCCGCGCGCAGCAGGCCGCGCAGCCCGACCGCGTCCACCACCGGTGCGGCGACCAGCGCCGCGACCAGGATGCCGACGAACTGCGCCGCGCTGGCCGCGGCGATGGCCGCGGTGCGGCCCGCGGGGGCGGCGTAGCGCACGGCGACCACGGTGGTCGCCCCGAGCACCAGCGGCTGGCCGGCCGACAGCACCACCTGCCCGGCCAGCACGACCGGGTACGAGCCGGTGCCCAGCGCCCGGACGACGGCCCCGGCGGCGGTCAGCGCGGCGCCGGTGGCCAGGGCGGGCACGAGCGCCCGCTCCAGCCACCGGCCGGCCGCGGTCGCCAGCAGCACGAACAGCAGCGGGTTGACCGCGGCCAGGTTCGCGATGGCGCCGGTGCCCACCCCGAGGGCGCCGGCGGCCTGGTCGGTGACCGGGGAGAACGTCAGCCACAGCACCTGGGTGGCCGCGACCAGGACGCAGAAGGCGGCGAGCAGCGCGCGTGCCCCCGTGCTGGTCGCCGGCCCCGCCTGCTGCGTCACCGGCTCAGACCTCGACGACCTCGAAGGTCCGGGTGGGGGAGACGAACTCCTCCTGCGCGGCCACCGTCAGGATCTCCCGGCTGCCGGCCTCGGCGGTCATCCGCAGCAGCCCGAACACCGACGCCGCCGCGGCCCCCAGCGCGTCGGCCGCCGAGCCGGTGGACATCCAGTGCGCCAGGAACAGCGCCGCGATCGCGTCCCCCGCGCCGTTGACCGACAGGCCCAGCTCAGGGGTGCGCACCCGCCACGCCCGGCCGCCCGCGGCGGCGAGCAGGTCGACGGCGTCGTCGGGGGTGTCCTCGACGTCCAGGCTGGTCACCAGCACCACCTGCGGGCCGGTGGCCTGCAGGGCCGCGACCGCGTCGCGCACCTGCGGCAGCGTGGTCGTCGTCCCCCCGGTGAGCAGGTCCAGCTCGAAGTGGTTGGGGGTCACGACGTCGGCGGCGGGGACGGCGACGTCGCGCATGAACTCCGCGATGCCCGGCCGGACGAACACGCCGCGGCCGACGTCGCCGATGACCGGGTCGCAGCAGTACACGGCGGCCGGGTTGGCCTCCCGGACCCGGGCGACGGTGCCGACGACGGCGTGGCCGATGTCGGCCGAGCCCAGGTAGCCCGACAGCACCGCGTCGCAGCTGCCCAGCACGCCGCGCGCGGCGATGCCGTCGACGACCTCCTCCACGGCCTGGCCGTCGAAGACCCGCCCGGTCCAGGAGCCGTAGCCGGTGTGGTTGGAGAACTGCACCGTGTGCACCGGCCAGACCTCGTGGCCCAGCCGCTGCAGCGGGAAGACCGCGGAGGCGTTGCCGACGTGCCCGTAGGCCACGTGGGACTGGATGGAGAGCACGACCGCCACGGCGGGGGACCCTACTCAGCCGCTGCGGACCGCCGACACGACCAGGTTGTCGGTGTAGCTGCGCGCCCCGGCGTCGAAGGCCCCGGTGCAGGTGATCAGCCGCAGCACGTCCTCGGTGGTGGCGCCGAAGACCGCGGCGGTGGGGAAGGTGTCCTTGGCGACCTGCTCGGTGCCGGTGACCGTGTAGGTCGCGGTCGACCCGTCGGCGACGGTCAGCTGCACCGTGTCGCCGGGGGTCAGCTCGCGCAGGTCGTAGAACACCGCCGGCCCGGCCGTGGAATCGACGTGCCCCATGAGCACCGTCGGGCCGCGGGCGCCGGGCCGGCCGCCGGGGGTGAACCAGCCGACGTCGGCGAAGTCGGTGGGCACCTCGGCCGTGCCGTCCTCGGCGACGCCCAGCCCGATCAAGTCCTGCGCCACGCCGAGGGCCGGGATGGACACCGCGGTCGGCGCCGGGACGGCGGCCGGGTCCAGCGAGGACGGAGCGGGGGCCGCCGGCGCGGACGTCGGGGACGCGGCCGGTGCCGTGGACGACGGCGCCGCGGGAGGGGAGGCCGCGGGCCCCGCCGTCCCCGCGCAGCCCGTCAGCGCCAGCGCGGCGCCGGCGGCCAGCGCGAGACGACGGAGCCCGCGGGACCTCACTGCTGCGGCGCCCGGCGACGCAGCGCGACCGCGCCCGCCCCGGCCAGCAGCGCCGCGCCGCCGACCACGCCCAGGACGGTCCCCGTGGACCCGTCCTGGGCAGCCGACGCGCCACCCGCGCCGGTCTCCACGCCGCCGACCGGGATCTCCACCAGCTGACCGCGCACGGCCCCGGCCGCGTAGGCCGACGTGTGGGTGTCGGTGAAGAAGGCCGACGGGTCGGCCTCGATCTGGTCGAGGGTGAAGCCCTGCCCGGTGTCGGAGCCCTGCGGGGCGAGCCCGGTGGTGAAGGGGCCCTGCAGGCAGCCGGAGCTGACCAGGGCGCCGCTGCCGTCGTCCTCGGGGTTGGGGAAGGCGATGCGCGGCGGGCCGGCCTGGCCGGCGTCGCCCTGGTGGATGTGCGTCGCGGTCTTGGCCGGCGACTGGTATGGCGGGGTCACGCCGGTGAGGCGGATGTCGTAGCAGATCACCTCGGTGTCGGAGTTGATCCGGTAGGTGAAGGTGCCGCTGGTGCCGGGTTCGCCGGGGGTCGCCACCCCGTCGTTGTTGATCACCATGTCGGGCGTGGCCATCGCGGTGAAGGCGCTGGTGAAGGTGGCCGGCTCGGGCACCTCGGTCTCGGCGGCGGCCGGGCCGGCGGCGGTCAGCGCGAGCGCGCCGGCCGCGCCGGTGACGACGGCGGTGCGCAGGAGGGCGGTGCGGGTGCGGGACATCGTCGGGGCTCCAGTGCTCGGGGTCGCTGTCCCCGGGGTGTACGGCGCCCGACCCGTCCGCGTTCACCTCACAGCGAGGAGGTCAGCACCACCGCGCCGGAGCTGTCGAGCACCGCGAAGGACGCCGCGTCCTGCCGCAGCACCGAGCTGTTGAGGTTGCACACCATCTCGGTGTCGCCGGTGCCGAGGAACTCCCCGGCGGGTACCACGCGGCCGTCGTCCTCGGTGACCTGGGCCCGGTAGACCTCACCGGGGGTGAACCCGGCCCCGTGCAGCTGCACCTCCATGCCCCAGGTGTGCGGGACGACGTCGGCGGTGGCCTGCACCGCCGGGACGGCGACCTGCACGGCCACCGGCTCCAGCGGCGGCGGCTCGGGCACCGGGCGGACCAGCCAGCCGACCCCGAACGCGGCCGCGGCGATACCGGCGGCCGCGGCGGCCGGCACCCACCGGCGCCGCCGCAGGGGGACCGCGTCGGTCCGCGCGGCGGCCTGCTCCGCGGCGACCCCGGCCAGCACCCGGTCACCGAGCCCGGCCGGCGGTGCGGGCACGTCGTCGAGCCGGTCGGGGTCGACGAGGGCCAGCCGGTCGCGCAGCGGGGCGATGCCGGCGAGCTCGGCCCGGCACCCGGCGCACCCGTCCAGGTGGGCGCGGACCGCGGCGCGCTCGGCGGGCGTCCCGTGGCCCAGGGCGTAGCCGCCCAGCTGCTCGCGGAGCTCGCGGTGGGTGCTCACGGCTCGACCCCCATCTCGTCCAGTGCCAGGCGCAGCGCCTTGAGCCCGTAGAAGACCCGGCTGCGCAGTGTGCCCACCGGGATGCCCAGCTCGGCGGCCACCTCGCCGTACGGCCTGCCCCGCAGGTGGGTCGCGACGATCGCGGTGCGGTGGTCGGCACCGAGCCGGCCCAGCGCCTCCTCGACGACCCAGGCGTCGACCACCCGCTCGTCCAGGCCTGCGTCGACCGGCACGTCGGTGCCGGCGTCGTCGGTCAGCGCGCGCTGCCAGGGCCGCACGGCGAAGCGCCGGGCCTCGTCGACGACCACGTTGCGGGCGATCGAGAACAGCCAGGTGCGCAGGCCCGCCAGCTGGGGGTCGAAGGAGTCCGCGGCCCGCCAGGCCCGCAGGAAGACCTCCTGCACGACGTCCTGCGCCGCGCCGTCGTCGCCGAGCTGCCGCAGCGCGAACCGGTACAGCTCGGCGCCGTGGGCGGCGTAGGCGGCCCGGGCGTCGAAGGCCTCGGCGGGGTCGGTGGCGCGCCGCCCACGGGCGGCCAGCCGCCCGCGCCCTCCGGTCATCGCCGCCCCCCTCCGTCGCCGTGTCGGGGAGGGGTACGGCGCCCGCGCCGCGGACGTTCACCGCAGCGGGCAGGTCGCGCGCTGCCCGGTCGTGCACCGCTGTACCCGACCGCGGTCACGGCTGGGTCACGATCCGGACGTGCACTGCCGATACCCGGGGCATGAGCGCTCCAGCAGCCTCCGTCGGGCAGTCGGGCCGGTGCCCGCTGTGGTCCGACCCCGCGCACCAGGCCGCGATCACGGCGGCGTACGACTCCCTGTGCCAGGCCCTGACCGGGCCGATCGCCCCGCTCCGCCTCGTCGGCGGCCGCGGCTCGACGGCACCCCCGGCCCACCGCGTCCGCGAGCTCGGCCGCCTGGCCCGCGCCAGCCAGCAACCCGAGCGGGCCGCCGTGCTCCGCTGGGGCGCGCTGCCGGTCGCCGTCCGGCACGACCTGCTCGCCGGCTGGTTCGGCCGCGCCGCCTGAGGCAGGACCCCCTCGCCCCCCACGACGCGCTCGGCACGCCGTGGGCCCCGGCGAGGGGGCCCTCCCGGGACGTCGTCAGGCGTCGATGACCACCGGGATGATCATCGGGCTGCGCCGGCCGTTGCGGTGCGCCCACTGGGCCACCGCCCGGGTGATCAGCTGCTCGAGCTGCAGCGCCCCGCCGACGCCCTCCTCGGCGGCCTTGGCCAGCGCCTTCTCGATGAGCGGCACCACGCCGTCGAAGGTGCCCTCGTCGTGCACGAACCCGCGGGCCAGGAAGTCCGGCGGCTCGGCCAGCAGGCCGGTGTCGGCGTCGACGATGGCCACCACCGTGATGACGCCCTCCTCGGCGAGGTTGCGCCGGTCCTTCAGCGAGGCCTCGGTCGCCCCGCCCACGGTCGCGCCGTCGACGTAGACGTTGCCGGCGCTGACCTTGCCGGTGACCCGCACCTTGCCGCCGACCAGGTCGACGACCTGGCCGTCCTCGGCCAGCACCACCCCGCGCGGGTGCACGCCGGTCCGGATCGCCAGCTCGCCGTTGGCCTTGAGGTGGCGCCACTCGCCGTGCACCGGCATCACGTTGCGGGGCTTGACGACGTTGTAGCAGTACACGAGCTCGCCGGCGCTGGCGTGGCCGGACACGTGCACCTTGGCGTTGCCCTTGTGCACCACGTTCGCGCCCCACCGGGTGAGCTCGTTGATGATCCGGTAGATCGCGTTCTCGTTGCCGGGGATGAGCGAGCTGGCCATCAGCACGGTGTCGCCCTCGGAGATGCGGATGACGTGGTCGCGGTTGGCCATGCGGGACAGCGCCGCCATCGGCTCGCCCTGGGACCCGGTGCAGATGACGCAGACCTGGTCGGGGGGCAGCTTGTCCATCTGCTTGAGGTCGACGACCAGGCCCTGGGGCACGTCGAGGTAGCCCAGCTCCCGGGCGATGCCCATGTTGCGGACCATCGACCGGCCCACGAAGGCGACCTTGCGGCCGTGGGCGTGCGCGGCGTTGAGCACCTGCTGGATGCGGTGCACGTGGCTGGCGAAGCTGGACACGATGACCCGCTTCGGGGCGGTGCGGAACACCGTCTCGATGGCCGGCACCAGGTCGCCCTCGCTGAGGGTGAAGCCGGGCACCTCGGCGTTGGTGGAGTCGGTGAGGAAGAGGTCGACGCCCTCCTCGCCGAGCCGGGCGAAGCCGCGCAGGTCGGTGATCCGCCGGTCGAGGGGGAACTGGTCCATCTTGAAGTCGCCGGTGTGCAGCACCAGGCCGGCCTTCGTGCGGATGGCCACGGCCAGCGCGTCGGGGATGGAGTGGTTGACCGCGAGGAACTCGGTCTCGAAGGGGCCGAAGGGCACCGTCTCGCCCTCGGTGACCTCGCGGAGCACCGGCTTGATCCGGTGCTCCTCCAGCTTGGCCGAGATGAAGGCCAGGGTGAGCCTCGAGCCGACCAGCGGGATGTCGCGGCGCTCGCGCAGCAGGTAGGGCACCCCGCCGATGTGGTCCTCGTGGCCGTGGGTGAGCACGATGGCCACGACGTCGTCGAGGCGGTCCCGGATGGAGGTGAAGTCGGGGAGGATGACGTCGACGCCGGGCTGGTGCTCCTCGGGGAAGAGCACCCCGCAGTCGACCACCAGCAGCTTGCCCTCGTGCTCGAACACCGTCATGTTGCGGCCGATCTCGCCGAGCCCGCCGAGCGCCACGATCCGCAGGCCCCCCTCCGGGAGGGGCGGTGGGGTCTTCAGCTCGGGGTGCGTGCGGCTCATGGGTGCCACGCTACGGCCACCCACCGACAGGACCGGTCAGCGGCGGGTGGGCGGCACCGTGCGGCGCCGCCACTGCGCGCGGCCGGCGGCCACGGCCTCGTCCACGGCGCCGACCAGCGCGATCGCCACGTCGGGGTGCCGGCCGGCCACCGGGCCGAGCACGGTGGCCAGCACCGCCCACCGGACGTCGGCCCAGGGCACCCGCCGCGCCGGCGGGGGGACCGCGGGACGGGGCGGGACGGGGACGACCCGGGGCGGGGCGGGGGTCCCGACGGGTGCCAGCAGCACGGTCACGGGTGATCATCTGCCCACCGGGGTGTGCGGCAGGGCGGAGACGGGTGTGCGCAGGGTGAAGACCTGGGGTCGGACCGGTGCCGCCTCACCCGGACGGGGCACCCCGGGGGCCGCGGGTCGGTCGGCAGGGGGGCGCGGGTCGCTACCGTGCACGCGATGAGCAGCGGCCGGGACCCGGAGCACCCGGGCGGCCACGACACCGCGGACGCCCGCGGTCCGGTCGCGCGGTGGTGGCGTCCGGCCCTGGGCGGGGTCCTCGCGGTGGGCACCGCGGTGCTGCTGGCGGTGTTCTGGCAGTCCGTGGTGGGCTGGTTCCGCACCCTGTCGGGCACCGACGTGCGGTGGGCGGTGGCCGCGGTCGCCGTCCAGCTGCTGTCGATGCAGTGCCTGGTGTGGCAGCAGCAGATCCTGCTGCGGGCCGGCGGCGGCACGGCCCCGACCGGCAGCCTCACCGCGACCGTCTACGGCGGCAACGCCATCTCCGTGGGCCTGCCGCTGGCGGGGTCGGCGGCCAGCGTGGCCTACGCCTTCCGGCGCATGCGCGACCTGGGCAACAGCGCCGCGCTGGTCAGCTGGGTGCTGGCGGTGTCGGGGGTGTGCTCGACGGTGGCGCTGGCCGCGGTGGTCGCGGTGAGCGCGTCGGCCACCGGCAGCCCGTTCGGCGCGGCGGTGGCCTCGGTCGCGTCGGTGGCCGCCGTCGTCCCGGTGCTGACCCTGCTCGCGGTCACCCGCAGCCCCGAGGCCAAGGACCTCGTCGTCAAGCTGCTGGCCGCGGTCCTCGCACCCCTGTCCCGCTGGTTCACGGTGCTCCGGCCGGCCGTCGTCGGCCCGGCGGTCGACGACGCGCTGACCTCGCTGGGTGCCATCCGCCCCGGCGTCCGCAACGCGGCCCTGGCCGGTCTGCTGGCGGTGGCCAACTGGCTGCTGGACGCCCTGTGCCTGTGGTTCGCCGTGCACGCCGTCGGCGCCGACCTCTCGCTGCGCGGCACGGTGCTGGCCTTCGCCGCCGGCGCGCTGGTCTCCTCCACCCGGCTCACCCCCGGCGGGATCGGCGTCGTCGAGGCCGCGGTGGCCTCCGCGCTGGTCGCGGCCGGCCTGCCGGCCGCGCAGGCGGTGCCCGCGGTCGTGGTCTACCGGCTGGCCAGCCTCTACCTCCTCGCCGCCGTCGGGGCGCTGTGCCTGGTGCTCGCGCCCCGACCGGTGCACCCTCCGGAGGACTGAGCACGGCAAGTGGGACGCTGGACACGGCACACCGGTGCCACCGAGCAGCAGGAAGCAGGAGCAGGGCATGCCGCAGGGGTTCGTGAAGTGGTTCAACGCCGAGAAGGGGTTCGGGTTCATCGGGCCCGACGACGGCGGTGAGGACGTCTTCGTGCACTTCTCGGCCATCGAGGACCGCGGCGGGTTCCGCAGCCTCGACGAGGGCGCGCGGGTCGAGTACGAGGCCAGCCCCGGCCAGCGCGGTCTGCAGGCCGACCGGGTGACCCCGCTGGGCGGCCCGCCCGTGCAGGTCGACCGGTCCGCCTCCCGCGAGCCGCGCCGCGACGCGCCGCGGCGCGAGCCGGCCCGTGCCCCGCGCAGCTCCGGGGGCGGCGCCGAGGGCACCGTGCGCTTCTTCAACGCCGAGAAGGGCTTCGGGTTCATCTCGCCCGACGACGGCGGCGACGACGTGTTCGTGCACTTCTCCGCGATCGTCGACGACGGCGGCTACCGCTCCCTCGAGGAGGGCCAGCGCGTGCTGTTCGAGGCGGCCCGGGGCGACCGCGGGATGCAGGCCACCCACGTGCAGCCGCTCGGCTCCGCGGGCGGGGGGCACGGCGGGCACGGCGGCTACGACGACGGGGGCTGGTCCGACGCCGGGTCGGGGCTGCCGCAGGGCACCGTGCGCTTCTTCAACGGCGAGAAGGGCTTCGGGTTCATCTCGCCCGACGACGGCGGCGACGACGTGTTCGTGCACTTCTCCGCGATCGTCGACGACGGCGGCTACCGCTCCCTCGAGGAGGGCCAGCGGGTGGAGTTCGAGGCCGCCCAGGGCGACCGCGGCATGCAGGCCACCCACGTGCAGCCGCTGTCCGGCGGGGGCGGGTACGGCGGCGGGTACGGCGGCGGGCAGTCCGGGTCGGGCCTGCAGCAGGGGACCGTGCGGTTCTTCAACGCCGACAAGGGCTTCGGCTTCGTCGAGCCCGACGACGGCTCGCGCGACGTCTTCGTGCACTACTCGGTGATCGAGGACGACGGCGGCTACGGCGACCTCGCCGAGGGCCAGCGGGTGGAGTTCGCCGCCAGCCAGGGCGAGCGCGGGCCGCAGGCCGACGTCGTCCGGCCGCTGGGCCAGGCCGGCCCGCCGCCGCGGCGCGACCCCGCCCGCCGCGAGGCCCGGCGCGACCCCGCCCGCGGCTCCGACCGCGGTGCCGACCGGCCGCGCCGCCAGGCCGGCCCGCGCGACGTGCCGCCGCCGCTCCAGGGCGGCCAGGAGGGCACCGTCAAGTGGTTCAACGCGGGCAAGGGCTTCGGCTTCATCGCCCCCGACGACGGCAGCGCCGACGTCTTCGTGCACTTCTCGGCCATCCCCGACCGCGGCGGCTACCGGGAGCTCGACGAGGGACAGCGGGTGCAGTTCACCACCAGCCAGGGCGACCGCGGCCCGCAGGCCGACCAGGTCGAGCCGATCTGACCCCCCGGCCGGCCGGGGCCGGTCAGTAGCGCAGGGCGTCGTTCGTCGGGCCGGCCACCGGTGCGACGGCGCCGTCCGGCGTGGTCGCCGTGCGGAAGTCCTGGCTGCGGAGCTCGGCCGTCCAGCCGAAGCCGTCGACGAGCTCGGCGGTGACCGGCGGGTCGCCCGCCCCCGTGTCGAGGACGACGTCCTCGTCGCGCGGGGCGAAGACCACGGTGGTGCGCTCGGCGCCGGAGGCCAGGTCGCTGCGCACCGAGCAGGTCGCGGCGACGACGAGCTCCTCGAGGTCGGTCCCGGCCGGGTAGGCGCTGCCCCCGCACGAGCTCCAGGTCGTCGTCGTCCCGTCGGCCACGGTGACCGAGCGGTGCACCCCGGTGGCCGTCACGACGGCGCCGGAGGGCAGGACGGCGCCGACGGAGACCACCTCGTAGGTGGACCCGTCCGGGGCCGGGAGCAGACCGGACCCGAGGACCCGGACGTCGAGGTCGTCCTCGGCCCAGCCGGTCGCCGCGGTGATGACCGACAGCGTGGCCCCGGCCGCCCCGGCGGTCGCCACCGGCAGGCCCGACCGGCTGGGCAGGTCCGGTCCGGGGCCGACCGGGAAGAACAGGAGGCCCGGCGTGGCGGGCACGACGTCCCGGGTGGCCGCGCCGAGCGGGGTGACGACGACGCGCACCGCGTACCCGTCGGGCCGGTCCAGGGTGACGGCGGCGACGCCGTCGGGCGCCGGGACGTCGAGGACGGCGGGTCGCACCGCGCCGGTGGCCGGGTCGACCACGACCCCCGCGGAGATCGTCACCCCGGCCCCGGCCTCGGCGAGGACGACGACGCGGGCCGGCCGCGCGCCCTCGCCGGGGACCACCACGGCGACGGCCGGGGCGCTCGGCCGGTCCCCGTTGCCGACGACGTCGAGGTCGGCGGGGTCGGCCCCGGCCGGGCCGGTCAGCCAGGCGAGCAGGCCGCTGGGCGACGTGGGCGCCATGAGCGCGACGCGGACGCCCTCGACGTCGTCGACGAACAGCGGCAGGTAGTCCGCACCCGGGAGGTCGGCGGCCCCCAGACGCCGCTGCAGGCCCGCGACGAGCTCGGCGTCGGTGACCAGCGCACCGCGGGGTGCCACGGCGGCCACGCCGCCGGCCGGGGGAGCGGCGCGGGTCGGGGACGCCGTCGGCCCGGTGCCCCGGGGTGCGGGCCCGGGCGCCAGGACGGCCCCGGCGACGAGGGCCGCCGCCGCGGCGACCGCCAGCCCCGCCCGGCGGGTCCGGCGGCCGGCCACGGACCGCACCGCGTCGGCGACCTGGTCGTCGTCCCAGGAGCCGGCCCCGCAGAGACCCGCCAGCACGTCGAGCCGGCGGGGCAGGTCCCCGGGCAGCTGCGCGGCGAGCGCGTCCGGGTCGGTGCCGGGGAGCAGCTCGGCGACGCGGGCGGGAGAGCGGTCCTCGTACCAGCGCAGGACCACCGCGGCGCGGGCGTCGGGGTCCAGGGCGTCCAGCCGGTCGGCCAGGTCGGCGGCGTCGGCGAGGTCGGCGCCGGACGCCCACCAGGGCCCGGCCGTCTCGCCGCGCAGGCTCGCCCGCCCGGACCACCGGCGCCGCCGGTGGCGGAGCACCAGCAGGTCGACCAGGGCGTCGTGCTCGGCCCGCGCGCGCCGGTCGGCCAGGGTGCGGGTCGTCAGCTCCCGCGCCGAGGCCTGGTCACCGGCCAGCAGGAAGGCGGTCGGCAGCAGGTCCCGCCACCGCTGCCGTGCGACGTCCTCCCGGGTGCCCACGCCGCGCAGTCAACGGCACGGGCGGCCCGCCGTCGAGTGGCTCAGCCGCGGCTGCGGTGCAGCCGGACGTGCAGCTCCCGCACCCGGGCGGACAGCTCCTCGTCCGGGCCGTCGACCGGGATGCCCGGTGCCACCGTCCGCACCGGCAGGGTGGCCACCGGGCCCGGGGCGACGCCGAGCTCCTGGAGCCACTGCGCGAGCTGCGCGGAGGAGCTGGCGTAGACGATCCGGCCGAGGCCGACCCAGGCGTGCGCGGCCGAGCACATCGGGCAGTGCTCGCCGGAGGTGTAGACCGTGGCAGCGGGGCGCTGGTCGGCGGGCACGTGCTCGGCGGCCCACCGGGCCAGCTCGAACTCCGGGTGCCGGGTGGCGTCGCCGCCGGCGACCCGGTTGCGGTCCTCGGCGAGCACGGTGCCGTCGGCGGCCACCAGGACCGAGCCGAACGGCTCGTCCCCGGCGTCCAGTGCCTGCTCGGCCAGCTCGACGCAGCGGGCCAGGTGGGTGCGGTCGGTGCCGGAGAGGGTCACGGGGCCACCGTCCCGCCGCCGGTGGCGCTGCGCCGGGCGGCGTCGAGCACCCGGGCGGTCGCCACGGCGTCGCGCGGGTCGACCGGCACCGGGCCCCGGCCACGGACGGCGTCGGCGAAGGCCGGGTAGAAGGTGTTCCAGGCGCCCCGCTCGCTGGGCACCTCGACCGAGTCGGCCCCGGTGTGCAGCCGGCCCCAGGCCTCGCGCGGCTCGGTGCCCCAGTCGGCCGGTGCCACCCCGGCCAGGGACGCCGCCTCCTGGCCGTCCATGGCACCCAGCCCGCGGTCGTCGGTGCCGGTCCCGACCACGTAGCTCCCCGCCGAGCCGGTGACCCGCAGCCGCGGGCCGGGCGCCCCCTGCCGCCAGCTGCCCTGCAGCACCGACCGGGCGCCGCCGGCGTGGTCGAGCAGCACCAGGACGTCGTCGTCGAGCCCGGAGTCGCGCACCGACCAGCGGGCGGTCACCTGCGCCACGGGACCGAGCAGGACCAGCGCCTGGTCGACCAGGTGGCTGCCGAAGTCCAGCAGCGTGCCACCGCCCGCGGCGCCGGGACCGGGGCCCGGTGCCCACCGCTCGAACCGCGACTCCAGCGACCGCACCTCGCCCAGCGACCCGTCGGCGACCAGCCGCTGCACGGTGCGGAAGTCCGAGTCCCACCGCCGGTTCTGGTAGGGGGACAGCGCGAGACCGGCCGCGGCCGCCCGGTCGACCGACGCCTGGGCGGCGGCGGCGTCCAGCGCGAACGGCTTGTCGCAGACGACGGCCAGGCCGAGGTCCAGCGCCCGGTCGGTCAGCTCGCTGTGCGTGCCGGCCGGGGTCGAGATCGCCACCGCCTCCGCGCCCGCGTCCGCCAGCGCCTCCAGGGAGTCGAAGCAGGCGGTCCCGGGGTGGTCGGAGGCCACCAGGGCCCGCCGCTCCGCCGACGTCGTCACCACCCCGGTGAACTCGACGCCCTGCGCCGCGGCCAGCAGCGGGGCGTGGAAGAACCGCCCGCCGAAGCCGTAGCCGACCAACCCGAACCGCACCGCACCGGAGTCCACGGACGGGAGTCTGCCGGGCGAGGGCCCGGCAGGGTCTCAGCAGGGCAGGTCGTGGTCCAGCAGCCGGCCGTCCAGCTCGGTGACGAACTGGGCCAGGACGACGTCGCCGCCGGCCGTGAGCGACGCCGACGAGCACAGCTGGGCCGCCCCGACCGGGTCGGAGGCGCCGGCCAGCCAGCTGTCCAGCTCGTGCAGCGAGGACCCCGGCGGCACCCAGCCGACGATCTGCGCCCACTGCTGGCCGCTGGAGTACAGCCCGACCGGGGCGCCGGTGGCGGCCAGGTAGTCGGCCATGCCCTCCAGGGTGGCGCGGTTGGCCGCCTGCGCCGCGGCCGAGCCGGTCTGCCAGGTGTTCTCGGTCTCCACGTCCAGCCACCAGGTGAGCTCGGCGGGCACCAGCGGGACGCCGGCGCGGGCGGCCGCGGGCAGCAGGAAGGCGTGGATGTCGACCGCGGCGCGGGTGCGGCCGTAGACGTAGGAGCAGGCCGGGCCCGGGCCGCCGTCGCACACCCCGTAGGGGCTGTCGCCGCTGCTGGGCCAGGTGCTCACCGCGTCGCGCTGCTGGCCGGGGTTGGCGGTGTTGACGTAGACCTGCACCGGGCCTAGCGCCGCCGACCAGGCCAGCTGCTCCCCCAGGCACGGGTTGACCGTGGTGGCCAGGCCGCCGTTGACGCCCACGACGCCGAAGGACGCCACCGCCGGCAGCGGCTGGTCGCACTGCGGGTAGGACACGTCGTAGCCGATGCCGTCGTCCGCGGGGGCCGCGGCGGCGGTCCCGGGCGCGCCGAGCGCACCGACCACCAGCCCCGCCAGCACGGCGAGGGCACCCCGACGAGCCCCCATGCGGGCGACGGTACAACCTCAGGCGGGTCGGGCGTCGGCCTCCAGCACGTCGTGCGCGCTGACCACCACGAGCGGGTCGGGGGAGCCGACGAGGGCCTCGTCGCGGTCGGTGTAGGGCAGCACCGACAGCACGTGCCGCATGGCCTCCAGGCGGGCGCGCTTCTTGTCGTTGCTGCGCACCACCGTCCACGGCGCGTGGTCGGTGTCGGTGGCGGCGAACACCGCCTCCTTGGCCGCGGTGTAGTCGTCCCACCGGTCCAGCGAGGCGAGGTCGGTGGGGGAGAGCTTCCACTGCCGCACCGGGTCGATCTGGCGGACCACGAAGCGGGTCCGCTGCTCGCCGCGGGTCACCGAGAACCACAGCTTGACCAGCGTCGTGCCGCTGTCGACGAGCATCCGCTCGAACTCCGGGGCCTGCCGGCAGAACAGCCGGTACTCCTCGTCGGTGCAGTAGCCCATCACCCGCTCCACGCCGCCGCGGTTGTACCAGGACCGGTCGAACAGGGTGATCTCGCCGGCGGCGGGGAGGTGGGCGGTGTAGCGCTGGAAGTACCACTGGCCGCGCTCGCGCTCGGTGGGCTTGTCCAGCGCGACCACCCGGGCGCCGCGGGGGTTGAGGTGCTCGGTGAACCGCTCGATGGTGCCGCCCTTGCCGGCGGCGTCCCGGCCTTCGAAGACCACGACCAGCCGCTGGCCGGTGTCCTTGACCCAGCCCTGCATCTTCAGCAGCTCGATCTGCAGCCGGCGCTTCTCGATCTCGTACTCCCGGCGGTGCAGCCGGGAGTCGTAGGGGTAGTCCTCGCGCCAGGTCTCGACGAGGCGGCCCGCGGGGTCGAGCAGCTCGCGGTCGTCGTCCCAGTCCTCGTCGGAGTTCCCGTCCGGGAGCGGCGCCAGGCGCCAGCCGGCGAGGTCCTGCCACCTTCCCCGGAGCTCGGGGTCGGCGACGTAGTGCGGGGCTGCGGGGACGTCGAGGGGGGCCACCGGCGCAGGGTGCCCCGGCGGGGCGGCCACCGGGTTCCGCGGACGTGGACACCAGGTGAAGGTCGCCGCCGCGCCCCCGCCGCGCCCCCGCCGGCCACGCGCTGTTCGCCGACCCGCAAGCGCGCCCACGCCGGCCGTCGACCCGGGGCGTGCAGCGTCGGCCCCGTGGACAGCCCGCCGACCCGCCCCGGCCCCGTGGTGCTCGTCGTGTCGGCAGCCGTCGGGGCCGGGCACGACGCAGCCGCCGCCGAGCTCGCCGCCCGCCTGCGGTCCTCCGGTGCTGCGGTGCGGGTGCAGGACCTGCTGACCGCGCTGCCCGGGCCGGTGCGCCGGGTGGTCGGGGACGCCTACGGTCCCTGCGTCAACCGCGCCCCGGCGGCGTTCGAGCTGCTCGTGCGGGGGCTGGAGCGCGACGGCGTGCTGTGGCGGGCGGCCCGGCGGGCGGCCACCTCCGCAGCGCCGGCCGTGGACCGCTGGGTGCGCGAGTGCGCTCCCGACGTCGTCGTCTCCACCCACCCGCTGGCCTCCCAGACGCTCGGCGACCTGCGCGCCGCGGGCCGGCTGGGGGCACCGGTGCTCACGTACCTGACCGACCCGGCGGTGCACCGCACCTGGGTGCACCCCGCCGTGGACGCCCACCTGACCGTCACCGAGGCCACCGCCCGGCACGGCCGCTCGCGCTACGGCGTGCCGATGACGGCAGCCGGGCCGCTGGTGCCGGCCCGGTTCGCCGTGCCGGTGCCCTCCCGGTGCACCGCGCGGCTGCGCGCCGGGCTCGGCCTGGACGGCGCCCGGCCGGTGGCCCTCGTGGTGGCCGGTTCGCTGGGGCTCGGCGACGTCGGCACCACGGTCGCGGACCTGCTCGCCGTGGGGGCCGCGCCGGTGGTGCTGTGCGGGCGCAACGAGCGGCGCCGGGCGCGGCTGGCCGCGCTCCCCGGTGTGGTCGCGCTGGGCTGGCGGGACGACGTCCCCGAGCTGATGGCCGTCGCCGATGTGCTGGTGCACAACGCCGGCGGCATGGCCTGCACCGAGGCGCTGGTGGCCGGTCTGCCCCTGGTGACCCACCGGCCCATCCCCGGGCACGGTCGGGCGAACGCCGCCGTGCTGGCCGGGGCGGGTCTCGCGCCGTGGACCACGACGCGGGCGCAGCTGAGCGCCGCGGTGCTGGGGGCGGCGGGTCGTCCCCGCCGCCGGCCGGTGCACCCCGACCCGGCCGAGCTGGTGCTGGCGGGGCTGCGCGGGCGGGTGCCCGCGGCCGCGTGACCCCGAGGTGAACATCCGGGGACGCCTCCGTGCGGGCCGTACCCGGGGCAGCGGGAGCACGTTGGATCCGGGCATGACCGACCTCTCCCGCCGCCGCTTCCTGCAGGTCACCGCTGCCGGGGGCGCGGGCGTGCTGCTCTCGACCGCGGCCGGGGCCCGACCCGCCCGGGCGACCGGCACCGACCTGCGGGTCTACGTGCTGGTCACCGACGGCATGCGGCCCGACGAGGTGACGGCGCTGACCACCCCGACGCTGTGGTCGCTGCAGCAGGCGGGGACGACGTTCCCGAACGCGCGGTCGCTGCCGGTGATGGAGACCATCCCCAACCACGTGATGATGATGAGCGGGGTGCGCCCGGACCGGTCCGGCGTCCCGGCCAACGCGGTCTTCGACCGGGCCGAGGGCGCCGTCCGCACCCTGGACCGGCAAACCGACCTGAAGGCGCCGACCCTGCTGGAACGGCTCGCGGCGACCGGTCGCACGACCGGGTCGGTGCTGAGCAAGGAGTACCTGTACGGCATCTTCGGCACCCGCGCGACGCACCGCTGGGAGCCCTTCCCGCTCGTCCCGGTCACCGAGCACGCCCCGGACGCGGCCACCATGGACGCCGCGATCGCGATGGTCGACGAGTTCGACCCGCACCTGGTGTTCGTCAACCTGGGCGACGTCGACCGGGTGGGGCACTCCGACGTCACCGGCCCGCTGGGCCTGGCCGCGGCCCGGCGGGCCTCGCTGACCACCCAGGACCTGCAGGTCGCCCGGTTCACCACGCACCTGCAGACCACCGGCCGGTGGGCCTCGTCGGTGCTGGTGGTGCTGGCCGACCACTCGATGGACTTCTCGGTGCCGACGAACGTGATCTCGGTGGACCTGGTCCTGCAGGCCCGGCCGGACCTGCGCAGCCAGGTGCAGATCGGCCAGAACGGCGGCGCGGACCTCCTCTACTGGACCGGCGCGGCCCGCGACCGCAGCCGGGGGCTGCAGGAGGTCGCGTCGCTGGTGCGCGCCCACCCGGGGGTGCTGTCGGTGCAGCCGCCCGCCCAGCTGCGGCTGGGTCCGGAGGCCGGTGACCTCGTCGCCTACTGCCGCCCGGGGTGGCGGTTCAGCGACCCGACGGTGGTCAGCAACCCGATCCCCGGCAACCACGGCCACCCCGCCACCGAGCCCATCCCGTTCTTCGTGGCCGGCGGCCACCCGCGGGTGCGGCAGGGTGTGTCCACCGCGCAGGCCCGCACGGTCGACGTCGCCCCGACCGTCGGCTCGCTGTTCGGGCTGTCGGCCCCGCGCGGCGGCTACGACGGGACGGCGCGCCGGGAGGCCTTCCGCCGCTGAGGGGGTGGCGAAACGGTTGAACGTTTGACTATCATCGGGTCATGCACATCGGCATCGACAGCTTCGTCGCCGCAGTCACCGACCCGACCACCGGCGAGGCCGTCGGGCCTCAGCAGCGGATGGCCCACCTGCTCGAGGAGATCGCCCTGGCCGACCAGGTGGGGCTGTACTCCTTCGGCATCGGTGAGCACCACCGGCCCGAGTACTACGACTCCGCGCCGGCGATCATCCTGGCCGCCGCGGCCGCCCGCACCGAGCGGATCCGGCTGGGCAGCGCGGTCACCGTGCTGTCGGCGGCCGACCCGGTCCGGGTCTTCCAGCAGTTCGCCACCCTGGACCTGATCTCCGGCGGGCGCACCGACCTGGTCGTGGGCCGCGGCTCCTTCACCGAGGCCTTCCCGCTGTTCGGCCTGCCCCTGTCGGACTACGACTCGCTGTTCACCGAGAAGCTCGAGCTGCTGCTGCAGATCCGGGAGTCCGAGCGGGTCACCTGGTCCGGCCGGCACCGGCCCGCGCTGACCGGCCAGGGCGTCTACCCCCGCCCGGCGCAGGAGCGGCTGCCCATCTGGGTCGGCGTCGGCGGCAGCCCCGAGTCCTTCGCCCGCGCCGGCCTGCTCGGCCTGCCGCTGATGATCGCGATCATCGGCGGGGAGCCCCGCCAGTTCGCGCCGCTGGTCGACCTGTACCGGCGGGCCGGCGCCCAGGCCGGGCACGCCCCCGAGCAGCTCCAGGTGGGCCTGCACGTGTTCGGCTACGTCGGCGAGAGCACCGAGGCCGCCTCCGACACCATCTACCCCGGCTGGCACGAGATGTTCACCAAGATCAGCCGCGAGCGCGGGTTCCGCCAGCCCACCCGCGCCCAGTTCGACGCCACCTCCGGCCCCGACGGCGCGTTCTTCATGGGCTCGCCGCAGACGGTGGCCGAGAAGATCCGGCGCGTGTCCGACCAGCTCGGCGGGGTGGACCGCCTGTCGATCCAGATGACCAACCCGCGGCTGGCCCACGCCGACCTGCTGCGCGGGATCGAGCTGCTGGGCACCGAGGTCGCGCCGCTCGTCGCCGACGCCTGACCCCGGGGGGTGAGGCCGGGCGGGGCCGCTCAAGCGGTCCCGCCGGCCCGCCGACATCCGGGTCGTGTGGACTCGGAACCGACCGTCCGCCGGCGCCCGCCGGGGGACACCGCTGTGGGCGCTGCTGATGGTGCTCGTGCTGCTCCCGCTGAGCAGCCTGACCGCCTTCGCCGTGGTGCTCGCCGTCCGGGCCTCCGACGCCGCCGACGACTCCGCGGCCGCCGCCGAGCAGGTGCGCGCCTACGGCCAGCTGGCCCGGGCCTCGGCCGCGGTCGACCAGGAGCTGCTGGTCCTGGTGGTCGCCGCCGCGATGGACGACCCCGGCGCGCGCACCACGCTGGGGATCACCGCCCAGTTCGCCGACGCCGTGGCCGGCCAGCTCACGGCGGCGGTGGACCGCGTGCGGGCCGAGACGGACACCCAGCTCGCCCGGGCGGCCGCGTTCCCCGCCGCCGCCGGGGCCGCGCGCACCGCGCAGGACGACGTCACCGAGCTCCGCGCGGTCGTCGACGACGGGACCGCCGGTGACCTCACGGCGCTGCGGGCCAGCTGGACCGCGGTGTCGGACCAGCTGCACGAGCGGCAGAACGCCGTGGTCGTCTCCGCGGCCAGCGCCGCCACCAGCACCGCCACGGTGGCCGCCATCCGCGACGTCCGGCTGGTCGCCGAGCTGACCGCCGCCCTCAACCCCGACGTCGTGGACTACCTGGGCTGGCTGCTGCTGTCGGGCACCGACGAGGGCCCGGCCCGGCAGTGGGAGTGGCTGCAGTCGCACAGCGCCGTCGAGCTGGCCCGCACCGCGCTGACCACCACGACCGACCCCCGCCTGCGCGCCGAGGCCACGGCGCTGGCCACCACCCCGGACGCCGTCACCGTGGACACCGTGCTCTCCGCCGCCGTCCGCGGGGACGTCGCCGCGCCCGGGCTGCTGCAGCTGCAGGCCACGGTGCTGGCCGCGAACGCGCTCACCGAGCAGACCAACGACGTCCTGGCCGACGCGGTCGACGTGGCCGCCGATTCTGCCGCCGCCGACGGGGCGCGGGCCGGGGCCGAGCGCGACGGCACCGTGCTGGCCGCCGTCCTCGCCGTGCTGGGGACGGTGCTGATCCTCGCGCTGGTCGGCCGCCGCGTGACCCGGACCCTGCGCCGGCTCTCCGAGCAGGCCGACGAGGTCAGCCAGGGCCGCCTGGTGGACGTCGACGTGGCCGGCCCCCGCGAGGTCCGCTCGGTCGGCCGGGCCCTGGGTGCTGCGGTCGGGAGCCTGCGCCGGGTGCAGTCCCAGGCCCGCGCCGTCGCGCGCGGCGACCTCGCCGACCCGGTGCTCGACGAGCCGCTGCCCGGCCCGCTGGGCGAGGTGCTGCACGCCTCGGTGGAGCAGCTGGTCACCTCGCTGCGCCAGCGCGACCGGCTGCAGACCGCGCTGAGCCACCAGGCCGCGCACGACCCGCTCACCGACCTGCCCAACCGCGCGCGGGCGCTGGAGCTCACCACCGCCGCGCTGCACCGCGCCCGCCGGGCCGGCGCCGCCACCGGCCTGCTGTTCGTCGACCTCGACGGGTTCAAGGGCGTCAACGACCGGGCCGGCCACGCCGCCGGCGACGCCGTCCTGCAGGCGGTCGGCGCCCGGATGCGGGAGCAGGCCCGGGCCGGGGACACGGTGTGCCGGCTGGGTGGCGACGAGTTCGTCGTCCTGGTCGAGGCCGTCGCCGACGTCGCCGAGCTGGTCGCGCTGGGCGAGCGGCTCGTCGCCGCGGTCTCGCAGCCGCTGGTCGTGGCGACCGCGAGCGGACCCCGGCCGGTGGCCGTCGGTGCCAGCGTCGGCGTCGCGGTGGCGCAGGACGGCGAGGTCGACGGCGACGAGCTGCTGGCCCAGGCCGACGCGGCGGTGTACCGCGCCAAGCACACCGGCCGCGGCCGCGTGGAGGTCTTCGACGAGCGGCTGCGCGCGCACATCGACGAGCGCCGCGACGTCGAGGAGGCCCTGCGCCACGGCCTGGCCTCGGGCGAGGTGCACGTGCTCTACCAGCCGGTGCTCGACGTCGCCTCCGGCACCCTGGTCGGCTTCGAGGCACTGGCCCGCTGGGACCGGCCCGGCGCGGGCCTGCTCTCCCCGGATGCGTTCGTGCCGGTGGCCGAGCAGTCGGACCTGATCTGCGAGCTGGACCGCTGGGTGCTGCGCTCGGCGGTCGACCAGCTCGGTGCCTGGCGCATCGGTGCCGGGCAGGGTGCCGCGGACGGCGACGTCCGGGTCGCGGTGAACCTGTCGGCCCGCACCCTCAGCGACCCGCGGATCACCGACACCGTGGTGAGCACGCTGGCCTTCGCCGGCGTCCCGGCCCGCTGCCTGGTGCTCGAGGTGGCCGAGTCCGCCGTCGTGGAGTCCCCGGTGCTGCTGACCCAGCTCGCCGCCCTGCGCGCCGTGGGGGTGTCGGTGGCGCTGGACGACTTCGGCACCGGCACCACCTCGATCGGGGCGCTGCGGCACCTGCCGGTGGACACCCTCAAGGTCGACGGCAGCTTCCTGTCCGCCGACCCGGCCGACCAGCGGCTGGTCGCCCTCATGGTGGCCACCGCCCACGCCAGCGGGTTGACCGTGGTGGCCGAGGGCGTGGAGCGCGCCGACGTGCTGGACCGGCTGGCCGCCGACGCCTGCGACGCCGCGCAGGGGTTCCACCTCTCCGCGCCGCTGCCCCCGGTCGAGGCGGGCCGGGTGTTCGCCGCCGGCGTCCCGGTCGGCTGAGCCCGGCAGGGCCCGGTCCTCCGCGCGGAGGACCGGGCCCTGCTGCACCGCGCTAGGCGGCGGCCCTCTCCCCGGCGGCCGGGGCCGCCGTCGAGGTGCCGCCCATGGCCCGCTCGACGACGTCGCCGAGGATCTCCGAGAGGAAGGCCAGCAGCGCCCCACCCACCAGCGAGATCAGCGTGGGCAGGAACAGCCCGCCGGTGCCGAAGAAGCACGCCGCCCCGATGAAGGCCCCGGGGATGAACGCCAGCGGCTTCACCCCGGCCTGCACGCACATGGCGAACGCGCCGATCGCCACCATCAGCCCCAGCACCGCGGGCGAACCCGCCGCGCTGATCCCCAGGGTGGCCTTCAGGATCAGCCACCCCCACACCAGGCCGCTGAGCGTGGAGCCCAGCGTCGAGACCAGCCCGGCGGTCCGGCCGCCGGCGGCGTAGAACACCGCCCAGGCCGCGAACCCGACCCACACCACGAGGGGCGCGGTCAGCGACCCGATCGCGGTGATGGAGCCGGCTACCCAGGTGAACAGCCCGGCGAGCACCCCGATGGAGATGCCCAGGGCGACGAGACGCCTCATTGCGTCCCTCCCTTTCAGGGGATGAGGATGGCGCGGCCGCGGACGCGGCCGTTGTCCAGGTCCTCGACAGCGCTCTGGAAGTCGTCCAGGGCGTACTTCTGGGTGTGCAACGTGACCCGGCCCGCGGCGGCCAGCGCCATGAGCTCGACCAGGTCGTTGTAGGAGCCGACCAGGTTGCCGATCACGTTGACCTCGGTGGAGACCAGGTCGATGGTCGGGACGTCGACGTTCTCGCCGTAGCCGACCACCGAGTAGTCACCGGCCCGGCGGGTCATCGCCAGGCCCTCCTTGGTGGAGCCGTTCTCGCCGACGAAGTCCACGACGACCTCGGCGCCGTGGCCGCCGGTGAGCTCGAGGACCTGCTCGACGTGGCTGCCGTCGGCCAGCACGCCCCGGTCCGCGCCGATGGACTCGGCGAGCTTGAGGGCGTCGGGGTTGCGGTCGATGACGATGAGCTCGGCTGGGGTGAGGGCCTTGGCCACCTGGATGCCGATGTGCCCCAGCCCGCCGGAGCCGATCATCACCAGCCGGTCACCCGGGTGCAGGCGGCGGGCCGCCTTGGCCACCGCGTGGTAGGCGGTGAGGCCCGCGTCGGCCAGCGCCGCGACGTCCGCGGGCTCCAGCGCGTCGTCGATCTTCACGCAGCTGCGGGCCGAGGTCTTGAGGTACTCGGCGTAGCCCCCGTTGGTGTCGATGCCGGGGAAAGCCGAGTTCTCGCAGTGCACGTCGTCGCCGAAGCGGCAGGCGCGGCACAGCCCGCAGGTGATCAGCGGGTGCAGGATCACCTTGTCCCCGACCGCCACGTTGGTGACCGCGGAGCCGACCGCGTCCACCCAGCCGGCGTTCTCGTGGCCGATCGTGTACGGCAGCTGGACCTGGCTCTTCTCGGCCCACTGGCCCTCGAGGATGTGCAGGTCGGTCCGGCAGACCCCGGCGCCGCCGATCTTGACGACGACGTCGTGCGGGCCGGTCACCTCGGGCTTGTCCAGCTCGGTCAGCTCGAGCTTCTGGTGGTAGCCGGTCACGCGGACGGCCTTCATCGGAGGACCTCCAGGGGGAGTGCGGAGTCGATGGACAGGCGGAAGACCTGGTCGGCCTCCGAGCCGGGGTAGCGGGTGGTGAGCAGGCCGCGGCAGAAGTGCGCGTTGCCGTCGACGGAGACGCGCACCGACCGGGCCTTGCGGAAGGTCAGCGCGACCTGCTCGGGCGCCGGCGGGGTGCCGTCGGGGCCCAGCAGCACGGGTGACGCCGGGTCCGTGGGCAGCCCCAGCGCGGTGCGGCGGGACAGCAGGGAGTCGGTCTCCTTCCCGGCCGGCAGGTCACCCAGCCGGACGGCGGCGACGTCGTCCTCGGTCCGGCGCGGGTCGGCGCGCACCCAGGTGGTGAGCGCCCGCTCCATCGCCGCGGTGTGCGCCTTGCGGTGGAAGGTGGCCCGCAGCTCGTCGAGGGACTCCTCCGCCTCGTGGCCGAAGGTGCCGCGGTAGTCGGCGTCGGCGGCCAGGCCTGCGTTGATGAGGTCGGAGTCGTGGTGGTCGTCGAGCTCGATGACGACCCGGCCCGTGCCCGGGACGGCGCGGACGGCGTCCCGGGCGTCGCTGACCATGAGCCAGGCGAAGTTGGGCGCGCAGAACGAGGTGGGCAGCCGCAGGTGCACCTCCACGTCGGCACCGCGCACGGCCACCGAGCGGACGAAGCCGAGGTCGGTCACGGCTTCGTCCAGCTCGGGGTCGACCACGGTGCCCAGCGCGTCCCGGACCGCTGCCTCGGTGACCCCGCTGAGCACGGCGGTCATGCCATCGCCAGGTTCTTGTCGGCGGCCTCGGGGTCGCGCGGGCCGGTGGCGGTGGCGTCGGCCTCGGCGACCTGCAGCTCCGCCGGCACCGGGATGTCGTAGAGCTTGGCGGCGTTGAGGCCCAGGATCTTGCGCTTCTGGTCGGTGCTGACCGGCGCGTACTCGCTCATGTCCTCGGGGATCTGGAAGTCCACGAAGCGCTCGACGAGCCACTTCGGCGTCCAGATCGCGTAGTCGCTGGAGAACAGGATGCGGTCCTCGCCGATCCAGTACAGGAGCTCACCGAGGATCTGCGCGAAGTACCGCGGCCGGGTGTGGATGAACGGCATGGCCACGGCCAGGCCGCCGTAGACGTTGGGCTCCTGGGTGGCGATCCAGCAGAAGTCCTCCAGGCGCGGCAGGCCGACGTGCTCGACGATGAAGTTCAGGTCGGTGAAGTCGGTGGCCACGTGGTCCACGTCGGCGACGTCGAAGGCGTCGCGGTCCAGCGGGCGGATGGTGGGGCCCTTGTGGATGTGGATGTTCGTGATGCCGAGCTCGCGGCAGGCCTCGAAGTACTTGTAGGCCATCGGGTCGGTGAGCTTCCAGCCGCGGCTGTCGCCGTGCCAGTCGGCGGTGTAGAGCTTGACGCCCTTGAGGTCCATCCGCTCGGCGTCCTCGCGGAGCTTGTCCAGCCCGTTCTCGCCGTCGCGCGGGTCCCAGTAGTGGTTGTAGGTGAGCTTGTCCGGGTGGGCCTGCGCGAGGGCGAAGGCCTCCTCGGTCTGCCCGAAGCCGTTCTTGTAGAACTCGCCGAGCCGGGCCGGCTGGAAGACGGCGTGGTCGACGATGCCGTCGGCGAACACGTCGCGCATCAGCCGCTCGCCGCCCTGGTAGAGGTACTCGCCGTAGGACCAGACCTCGCTCTCGGGCGAGAGGTTGCGGTGGTAGTCGTAGAAGCAGTCGATGAACTGCTTGCCGTGGACGTTCAGCTGGTTCTCGGGGCGGGCGTCCCAGAGCGCGATGTGCGCGTCCACGACGAAGTAGTCGTTGCCGTCCTTGCTGTACACGGTTCCTCCTGCGGTGGGAGCTGCGGTGCGCCGTGGCCGACGTTAGGGCGGCGTGCAGGGGTGCTGATCCGTCGATGTGTCTCACTTTGAGACGCCGGTCACGGTCGGGTAGGTTGCCCACGACGCAACGGGGCGTCGAGGGGGTGGCCGTGGACGACGGTCTCGAGGTGGTGCGCCCGCGGGTGCGCGCCTCGTGGGTGCGCAGCGAGCGCTACGGCGTCTCGCCCGAGGAGGTCGAGCCGGTCTTCACCGGCGACGTCGACACCGGGTCGCTGTTCTACCGCTGCGGCGCCGAGGTGCTCGGCGCGCTGCACGACACCCTGGGCACCGAGCCGGTCGGGCTGATGATGACCGACCACGAGGGGCTGGTGCTGGCCCGCTGGTCGGTCGACGGCGACATGGTCCGGTCGCTGGACCGGGTGCACCTGGCGCCGGGCTTCTACTTCGGCGAGCGGACGGCGGGGACCAACGGGCTGGCCCTGGCGCTGGCCGACCGCACGCCGTCGCTGGTGCGCTCCGGCGAGCACTTCGTGGCCCCGCTGCGGCGCTACACCTGCGCGGCCGTGCCGGTGCTGGACCCGGGGTCGGGGAACCTGCTGGGCAGCATCAACATGACCACCTGGTCGACCGGGTCCTCGGACCTGCTGCTCGCGCTGGCCCAGTCCGCCGCGGGCAACACCGCGGCCCTCATGCAGTCCCGGGGCGGAGGCGCGATGACCCGCCCGCAGCCGCGGGGCGAGGTCTTCCACGTCGTCACCGATCGGCTGGCCGCCGGGGACGCGGCGTCCTCCCGGGCCTGGACGCAGGCGGTCGGCGCGGCGCGGGAGGCGGTGCGCGCGGGCCGGTTGCTGGCCGTGGTGGGGGAGCCCGGCACCGGCAAGACCGCGGTCGGCGCGCTGGCCCGCCAGGCGGTGGCCCGCCGGGAGCGGGTGCTGGTGGCCCGCCCGCCGGGGGCCGAGGACGTCGACGCGTGGCTGGCGCTGTGGGTGCCGGCACTGGCCGCACCGGACACCTGCGTCGTGGTGGCCGGGGCCGACACGCTGCCGGCGTGGGCGGCCGACCAGCTCGCCGCCGCCGTGACGCCGTCCGCCGTGCCGCCGCTGGTGCTGACCGCGGCAGCGTTCGACGCGCTGCCCGAGCGACTGGCCGCGCTCGTCGACGCGGTGGTGGAGGTGCCCCCGCTGCGGCACCGCCCGGAGGACATCGCGCCGCTGGCCCGGTCCTTCGCCCGCGAGCACCGGCACCGCGACGTGCAGTTCACCCCGCGGGCGGTGCGGGCGCTGGAGGGGCACCGCTGGCCGGAGAACGTGCGGGAGCTGCGGGCCGTCGTCCGGGAGGCGTCGGGGCGCACTGACGTGGTGGACCTGGCGCACCTGCCGCCGTCCGTGCTGACCTCGGGCGGGCGGGCGCTGAGCCGGCTGGAGCAGCTGGAGCGGGACGAGATCCTGCGCTGCCTGACCGCGCCGGGGGCGACCGCGGTGCACGCGGCCGAGGAGCTGGGCATCTCGCGGGCGACCCTCTACCGCAAGATCCGCCAGTACGACCTGCAGATCCCGGGCCGCTAACGCTTCGGGAGCAGCAGCGCCGCCACCAGACCGGCGGCGAGGACGGCGGCGGTGACGCCGAAGGCGAGCTGGTAGTCCACCGCGTCGGTGAGGGCCCCGGCGGCGAGCGGGCCGACGATGCCGCCGAGGTCCGACGCCATCTGGAAGACCGCGACCACCCGGCCGCCGCGGGCGGGGCTGACGTCGGCGACCAGTGCGGCGGGGGCGCTGGCCAGCAGGGAGGCGCCGAGGCCGAACACCGCCATGGAGACCAGGAAGACCGCGGTCGAGGGCGGGCCCGCCAGCAGCGCGACCGAGCCCGTGGCCAGCGCGGTGCCGAGGACGAGCGACGGGCGCCGTCCCCACCCGTCGACCAGGCGGCCCGAGCGCAGCAGGCCGACGGCCTGCGCGACCGAGCCCACCAGCAGGCCGGCGCCGGCCCAGGCGACGGTGCGGCCGAGGTCCTCGGTGACGTAGAGGGGGACCAGGGAGTTGCGGACGCCGGACAGCATCCAGCCCACGCCGAGGTTGACCACCAGCGCGGCGACGTAGGCCCGGTTGCGCAGCGCGGCGGCCAGCGGCAGCGGGGGAGCGGACTGCGGGGTGTCCGGGCTCGCGGTCTGCACGGCGGGGGCACGCAGGAGGACCAGGGCCACCGTGCCGGCGAGCAGCAGGAAGGCGGCGTAGAGCAGGAACGGCAGGCGGGGGGAGAGGGCCGCGAGGAGTCCGCCGGCGGCGGGGCCCGCGATGCCGCCGAGGATGAACCCGCCCTGGAACGTGGCCGCCGACCGGCCGCGGTGCTCGGGCGGCGCGACCCGCAGCAGGAGCGACAGCGCGGCGACGGTGAACATCGCGCTGCCGACGCCGCCGGCCGACCGCAGGGCGAGGAACGCGGGGAAGTGGTCGACCAGCCCGGCCGCGCCGGTGGTCAGCGCGACGACGACGAGGCCGGCGCTGAGCACCAGCCGCTCACCGAAGCGCTCGACCAGGGCACCGCCGCCGAAGGCGGAGACGAACCGGAAGAACGCGAACGAGCTGACCGCCAGGCCCACGGCCGTGCCGCCGACCCCGAAGGACCGCACGTAGATCGGGATGGCGGGCGCGACGATGCCGAAGCCGAGGGCGACGACGAAGGCGACGACGGCCAGGACCCGGACCTCGCGGGGCAACGGTCCACGTGCCCCGTCCCCCACCGCGGGATCGTCGCACGCGCTCAGGTGGCGCTCAGCGACCATCCCTCGGCGGCAGGTCCAGCACGACCGGCTCGCCGTCGCCGACACGGATGCGCAGGGCGCGGGCGGCCGCCGGTGGGGCAGGTCGCAGCTCGAGGACGTACCGCCAGGCGTCGTCCTCGTGACCGGCGACGCCCCTCACCCAGCCGTAGGTGGTCCCCACGTCGTCGGTGAGCTCGACGCCCAGGTCTGACAGGTCGTCGGCCGGACGGCGCGGCGGGGGCTCCATCGTGTCGCGCCGTCCGGCGTCCAGGGCCGCACGGACCCGGCGTGCCCAGGCGTCGTGCTCCTCAAGGGACCGCGCGCGGGCGTCGTCGGCCGCCGGGCCGGTGGCCGAGAGGGTGAGGACGACGTCGTCGGCCACCTCGACGGCCACCAGCACGACGAAGGCCCCGCCCGGCAGGCCCAGCACCGGGCGGGGTTCATCGACCAGGGTCGTGCGGCGCGGTTCCGGCACGGGCCGACCGTAGCGGTGTGCGGTGTCAGCGCCCGTCCCACGGGGGGAGGTCGAGGCTCACCTCGTCGCCGTCCCCGAAGCGGAGGCCGAGGCGCGTGGCGTCCGGTGGCGGGGTCGGCCGGAACCGGACGACGACGCGCCACGGGTCGTCCGGGTGCCCGGTCTCGGCACTCGTCGGGGCGTACCGCGTGCCGGCGTGGTCGCGCAGCTGGACCGCACCCACGCCCAGGGCCTCACCCGGGTGGAGCGGCGGGTCCTGCTCGGGGTGCCGACCCCACTGCTCGACGGCAGCGCGGTAGCTCGCCGCGGCGTCGTCCGCCGCCGGACCGGCCGCGGACAGGGTGACGGTGACGTGGTTGGCGAGCTCCACGGCGAGCAGCCGCACGGTGGTGCCGTCCGGGAGCTCCGCGACGGCGCGCGGTGCGTCCAGCAGCTGGAGGCGGCGGACCTGGTGGACGGTGACCAGGAAGACGTGGTCGGGGTCGCTGAAGTCGGCGTGCACGAGCCCGGGGCCGAGTCGTTCCCGGTACTGGTCGGCGTCCTGGTGGTGCTCCCCGTCGAAGCCGAACAGGTCCGTGGCGCGGTCCAGGTCCACCATGCGGCGCACCGTAGCCGCGTGGGGTCAGCCGCCGGCGGTCTCGGCGTGCGCCAGTGTGGTGAGCAGCCGCAGGTGGTGCTCCAGCAGGTCGGGTCGGTGGCCGTCCGGGCGCAGCGCGGCCAGCGCCGTGGGGGTCGCCCAGACCTCGTCGCCGTCGTCGGTGGCGAGCAGCACGGCCTGGGCCTCGGGGACGGCCAGCAGGGCGGCGAGGGACGGTTCGCCGGCGCCGGCCCAGCGCGCCGCCAGGGCTGGGGGGACCTCGACCGCGGGCATCCTGGCCCCGACGGCGAAGCGCGGCAGCCGCCGGGGGTGCAGCTGCCAGTCGGGTCCGGTCCCGGGCCGGCCGACGGCGGTGACGGCCCAGGCGGGGACGACCCCGTGGGCAGTCCGCGTCCGGACGTCGAAGGCGAGCGCGTCCCAGCCCCCCGCTCGCCCGGCATGGATGCCGGTGGGCACGTGCTCGCCGCCGAGGGGCACCGGGGCGCTGCCGAGGAGCTCGCCGATGACCGGGGGTGCGGTCACGGCGGCCGACCAACCGTGGCGAGCGCACCAGGCCCGGACGCCGGCCGAGTCGGTTCGTGAGGCGAACCCGTCGTCGACCACTCCGCGGCTGTGCCCGCGGCCGAGACCGAACCCCGAGCAGTCAGCGGCACCGGCCTGCCGGGCCCGCTCGCCGTGGAACGGGTCGTCGCTCGGCCGCTGCACTCAGCCAGGTTGGCACGCCGCGGCCCCGCCCGTTGGAGCCTCGGCCACGTGGTGCTCCGGTCCCCGGCCCTCTGCCCGGCTGGGGGTGCCCTGGTCGTGGACGGCGGAGGTCACTCCTTTCACCAGCTGTCCACCGGGCTCAGAACGGCGGTGGGTCGGCGACCGGGTCGTGCGGTGGTGGCGCGGGCGTGACGAGGTCGAGGACCTGGTCGACGGCGGGTGGCCGGGTGGTGAGTGCGGTGCCGCCGGGGGTGGTGACGTGCAGGGTGCCGTCGGGGTCGAGGTGGAACCGCCATCCGGGGGCGTGGGTCTTGAGCCGGTGGTGGTGTCGGCAGAGCAGGGCGAGGTTGCGGACGCAGGTCGGTCCGCCCGCATCTGGGTCACGGTGGTCGTAGGGGACGACGTGGTCGGCGTCGCAGGCACTGGCGGTGCGGCGGCAGCCGGGGAAGCGGCAATGCCGGTCGCGGGCCCGCAGGTAGCGGTACTGGGCCGCGGTCGGGGTGTAGCCGTCGGTCGGTGGCGGTGCGCCGAGGCCGGTGCCTGTCCGGGCGGATGCGACGAGGTCGGCAGGGCCGGCGACGGCGAGGAGCCGACCGCGATCGGTGACGGTGATGGCGAGGTCCCCGGCGGCCGGGTCGACGAGGCCGAGGGCGTCGGTGCTGCGCAGCAGCTGCCGCACCGCCGCCGGGGTGACCGGCTGGTCGGCGACGGATCCCACCCCGCCGGCGATGTCATCCCCTACAGCCGTGGAGCGAAGACGAGCAGCACCGTCCTGGGCAGACCGGTCCTGAGCAGATCGGTCCTGAGCAGATCGGTCCTGGGCAGACCGGTCCTGGGCAGACCTGTCCCGGGGCGGCTGGTCCTGGGGAGCTGGTTCCTGGGGACGCCGGGCTCGGGCGGCGTGCTCGGACGCCGTGGCCTCGGGGTGGGTGCCGTCGGCCGCGACGTCCACCTCGGTGGCCTGGTCGTCATGGGCGGCCGGGTCCACAGCGGACGTGTCGTCGGGGACCACGTGACCAGCGGCCGGTTCGACGCCCTCGGTGGTGAGGTCGCGCAGGGCGAGCAGTTGGTCGGGGTCGAAGAGGTCGCGCAGTTCGGCAGTGATGGTCACGTGCGCGACGGCCGGGTCGGGGTGCTCCCACGGCCGGGTGATCAGTGCCTGCAGGACCGCCACCCGGAGCGCCCCGATAGGGCGGGGGTCGCCGTCGGCCTTCAGCTTGCGGGCGTAGGCGTCGAGCTGGGCCCTGAGCAGTGACGCGTCGGCGGACTCGAGGCCGGTGGCCCGGAGCTCAGAGGTGCCGTCCCCAGTCGGGGAGGTGCGCACATCCCCGGCGCGCACCCGCTGCTCGCGCCGGCGGTCGGCGGCCTCGGGGTCCAGGGTCAGCAGACCGGCCTGCAGGCGTTGCCGCAGCGTGGTGGGCGGGCAGCCCCGCTCGGCCCAGCCGATGCCCCGCTCGGCCAGGGCGGTGATGTCGGCGTCGGGGAACGGGCCGCCGACCGCGGTGGCCTGCCAGCGCAGCACCTCGACCATGACCCTGGCGCGGGCCTCGTCGATGCGGCCATCGGCCAGGGCGTGCCACACCCCCGGCAGCTGCCGCACCAGCACCAGTGCGTGCTCCACCAGGTGCCGGGCGGAGGTGACGCTGCACCGCAGCAGCACCGCCAGCTCGTCGGGCAGGAAGTCATCGGCGGCCTGGACCGCCGCCGGGTCCTCGCCGCCGCCGACGTCGGTGCGGGCGCCGGGCAGCAGCGGCAGCGGGTGCGCAGCGCCCTGGGTGGCCTTGCGCTCGATCAGCCCGGCCTCGTAGGCGGCCAGCTCCGACCGCTTGGCCCGCACCGAGGCGATCTCGTCGTCCAGCGCAGCGCCGGTGACCCCGAAGGCCGCCGCGGTCTCGGTGAGCCGGGGGGTGGCCGGGATCGGTGGCAGGTCGGGTGCGACCCAGCCGGCAGGGGTGAACCGGGTGCTCACCTCGACCCGGAACCGCCCCTGGAGTGCCATACGTGCACTTCACCACAGGGGTACGACAGTTCCGGACCTCGTGGAGCGACCGCCCGGCCGGCGAGGCACCAGACGCAGATCGGGTCGGCGCCCCGGTTCGCCGAACCAACCGCCGACCCGGCGGAGTGGCGATCCGACAACGCCCCCGTGTACCGGACCTGGTCCAGCCGCCGGTTCGCGAGGGGTCGTCGGCAGCCCGACCCCGGCGGTCACCCGACCCGGGGGCGATCTGGCGTCCGCGGCGGCGCCGACGGTGCAGGATGCGGTACCGGACCGCATCGGAGGTGGGCTCGTGACCGAGCAGCTGCAGGGCCTACCCGGGCTCGCCCTGCTCTGCGCGCGGGCAGCCCTCGGGGGTCTGCTGTCCGGCGGGTTCGCGGCCTGGGCCTACTACGACGACCTCTTCCGGGAGCTGTCGCACACCTTCGGGCTGTGGATCCTGCTCGTCGTCCTGGTCTCCGCCCGCCGACCGTGGCGCCCGGCCGTGCTCGCGTCCACCACCGGGCTCGCCGTCGCCGTCGCCGCCTTCTACATCGGCAAGGACCTGATGTACGCCCTCGAGTACCCGGGCATGCCCTACGCGGTGAACCTGACGGTGCTCGCCCAGTGGCTGGTCCTGGCCGGCATCGCCGGCCCGCTGCTCGGGTGGGTGTTCTCGCACGTCGGACGCGTCGACCTGCCGGGCACCGGGGCGACCGCCGCTGCGGTCGGGTTGCTGGTGGCCGACGCCGCGCGGCGGACCACCACCCACTCGGCCGACCCGGCCGTCCTGCTGCTCGGTGCCGTGGCGGTCGCCGTCGTCCTGGTCCTCGGCATCCGGACCCGGACCCAGCTGCTGGCGGGGCTGGTCTGCGCCGTCCCCTGCGCCGGCGTCGGGACGGCGCTGGTGTCCGCGCCCGACCTCCTGGAGCAGCTGCTGCTGCAGCGGTCAGCGCCAGAACAGGTGGTGCACGGCGCGGCCGGTGGGGCTGGCGACCTCCTCGTGCCGGTACCGGTCCTCCAGCTCCGCCGGCGAGCTCCACAGCCGTGACCCGGCGCCGATGGTCACCGGCGCGACCGCGACGTGCAGCGTGTCGACCAGCCCGGCGTCCAGGAACGCCCGCACCGACGCAGCACCCCCGCCGAGTCGGACGTCGAGCCCGCCGGCCGCCTCCTCGGCCCAAGCCAGCACCTCGGCCGGCGACCCCGAGACGAAGTGGAACGTGGTCCCGCCGAGGGAGAACGAGGGCCGCAGGTGGTGGGTCCACACGAACACCGGTGTGCCGAACGGCGGCTCGTCGCCCCACCAGCCCTGCCAGGACGTGTCCGTCCAGGGCCCGCGGTGCGGGGAGAACTTGTTGGCCCCCATGATCTCGGCGCCGATCCCGTGGGACCAGTCGCGGGCGAGCACGTCGTCGATGCCCCGGGTGCCCCCGCCGTCGGTCCGGCCGGGGAAGGAGGCGGTCGGGAAGAACCACGCCATCAACGAGGCAGGGTCCGCCGTCCCGAACGGTCGCTCGAGCGACTGCCCCTCGCCGGACCCGAAGCCGTCGGCGGACACGGTGAAGTTCTGCACCCTGAGCACGGCGCCATCCAACCCGCGTCCTCAGGCGAGCGCGAGGGTCAGCTCCAGGACCGTGCGCGGGTCCTCGAGCCGGTCGCCGTACAGCTCGCGCAGCTGACCCATCCGGTAGCGGACGGTCTGCGGGTGCACGAACAGCTCGGCGGCCACCGCGTCGCGGCGGCCGTGGTGCAGCAGCCAGGCGCGCAGGGTCTCGGTGAGCTTCTCCCGGGCGCTCTCGGACAGGTCCTCCAGCGGGGCCAGCGCCGCCGCGCGCAGGTCGGCGAGGGCGTCCTCGTCGGCGTGCAGCACCAGCTCGCACAGCCGCTGCTGGGTGTCCACCGGCACCGCCCCGGGCGCGGTCGGGTCCAGCTCCAGCACCCGGGCAGCCCGCCGGTGCGAGGCCGCGGCGTCCCACCAGGGCCGCGGCGGTCCGACGACTGCCTCCCTGCCCTCCAGTGCGCGCAGCAGCGCACCGCGCGCCGGGCCCTCGGCGTCGGGCACCAGCAGCACCGACACGTCGTCGTCGCCCGGTTGCAGCGTGCGGGAGTCGAGCAGGGGGAGGGCACCGCGCACCCGGGCGGCCGGCAGCAGCACGGCGGTCAGCGTGCGGGGCGGGACCCAGTCGGCCCGCTCGGCGGCGGCCACCAGCTCGTCCTGCGGCGCGGCCGCGAGCAGCCGCAGGCCCAGCTTCTCCAGCAACCTGCTGCGCACCCGGCCGCTGGCCTGCCGCTCGTCGCTGTGGCCGGCGACGCTGGCCGCGGTGAGCGCGTCGATGTAGGCGAAGACCAGCTCGGCGAACCGGGCCAGCTGCGCAGCCGACAGCCCGGCCGCCACGGCACGGTCGGCCAGCCCCCGGAAGGCGACCCGCGCGCCCACCCGGAAGGCGGCCAGCAGCGCGTCCATCGAGCGGCCGCCCCGGGCCTCGCCCCGGCCCAGCCGGTAGGAGGCGTCCAGCGCCGGCTGGATGGGGGTGTCGGCGGCGGCCGCGCCGCGGGTGGTGGCCAGCTCCAGGAACCCGCCCAGCGCCAGCTGCACCGCGTTCTCGATGGTCGCGCTCATGCCGTCGGCGTAGGCGTCGGCGTACGCGGGCACCTCGGCGACGATGGTGGCGACCGTGGCCTCGGCGACCTGCGGCAGCTCGCGGCGGATCGCGCGGGCCACGGTGACCGACAGCGTGCGGGTCTCGGGCACCGGCACCTCCTCGCTGACCGGGGAGTTCCCGGAATCGTTGTTCGTCGGGGGTGAAAAGTACTCCGTGATTCACGTCGAGGGCACAGGTATTCACCCCCCACGACGGGACATCATCGATCCATGACGTCGACCGGACTCGGGCTGCGCGACCGCGTGACGCGCCTCGTGGAGGCCGCCACCACCCCGCTGCTGCCCCGCGACTACCTGGACCTGTTCGCGCCGCTGCGCAGCGGCGCCGACCTGCGCGGCAAGGTCGTGGCCAAGCGGCACGAGACCGCCGACGCCGTCACCGTCGTCATCAGGCCCGGCCGCGGGTGGCGCGAGCACGTGCCCGGCCAGTACATCCGCATCGGGGTCGACGTCGACGGCGTCCGGCAGTGGCGGGCCTACTCGGTCACCTCCGACCGGGCGGCCACCGACGGCACCATCAGCATCTGCGTCAAGGCCATCCCCGACGGCAAGGTCAGCAACCACGTCGTCCGCGAGCTCCGGCCGGGCACCGTCATCCAGCTCGACCAGGCCACCGGCGAGTTCACCCTCCCCGCGCAGCGGCCGGCCAAGGCGCTGTTCGTCACCGCCGGCTCCGGCATCACCCCGGTGATGGGCATGCTGCGCAACCACCTCGACGAGCTGCCCGACGCCGTCCTGGTGCACTCCGCGCCGACGGCGCAGGACGTCGTGTTCGGCGACGAGCTGCGCGCCCTGGCCGCCTCCGGCCGGCTGCGGCTGGTCGAGCGGCACACCGAGCGCGACGGCTTCCTCAAGCCCGCCGAGCTGGCCGAGCTCGTGCCCGACCTGCACGAGCGCACCACCTGGGCCTGCGGCCCGGCCGGGCTGCTGGAGTCGCTCGAGGAGCACTGGGCCGCCGAGGGCATCGCCGACCAGCTGCTCATCGAGCAGTTCCGCCCGCGGGTGCTCGTCACCGGCGAGGGCGGCGCGGTGACCTACAACAAGACCGGCACCACCGTGGAGTCCGACGGCGCGACGCCGATCCTGGACGCCGCCGAGGAGGCCGGGCTGATCATGCCCAGCGGCTGCCGGATGGGGATCTGCTACGGCTGCGTCCTGCCGCTGCGCGAGGGCGCCGTCCGCGACATCCGCAACGGCGAGCTGACCGTGGCCGCCCCCGGTGACGGCGTGCTCGTGCAGACCTGCATCAGCGCCGCCGCCGGCGCCTGCGACATCGACCACTGACCCCCGACGACGAGGAGAAGCACGTGACCGCCCTGCAGAAGAAGTCCGACAACCCCGTCGCCCACCTGTCGGCCGCCGACGTCGAGGAGATCGGCCGCCGGCTGGACGCCATCCGCCAGGAGGTCGTCGACAGCCGCGGCGCCGACGACGCCGCCTACATCCGCAAGGTCATCGACGTCCAGCGCAAGCTCGAGCTCGCCAGCCGCGCGGTGCTGCTGCTGTCGAAGTTCCCCCCGGCCTGGATCATCGGGACGGCGGGCCTGAGCGTGGCCAAGATCCTCGAGAACATGGAGATCGGCCACAACATCCTGCACGGCCAGTGGGACTGGATGCGCGACCCGAAGATCCACTCCACGACGTGGGAGTGGGACATGGCCAGCCCCGCCGAGCAGTGGAAGCACTCGCACAACGAGCTGCACCACACCTACACCAACGTGATCGGCAAGGACAACGACCTCGGCTACGGGATCATGCGGGTCGACGAGGACCAGAAGTGGATCCCGCTGTACCTGGCCCAGCCGCTGTGGAACTTCGTCAACGCCTGCTTCTTCGAGTACGGCATCGCCGCCTACGACCTGGAGCTGGGCAAGAACCTGGCCACCGAGGAGCGGCGCAACGACCCGAAGTTCAAGGCCGCCGCCAAGCAGGTGCTCAAGAAGATCCGCAAGCAGGCCACCAAGGACTACCTGGTGCACCCCGCGCTGTCCGGCCCCAGCTTCGTGCCCACCCTGGCCGCCAACTTCGTCGCCAACCTGGTGCGCAACCTGTGGTCGCACTCGGTGATCATGTGCGGGCACTTCCCCGAGGGCGTCGAGACCTACGAGAAGACCTCCATCGACGGCGAGACCCGCGGTGAGTGGTACCTGCGGCAGATGCTCGGCTCGGCCAACATCTCCGGCTCGAAGGCCATGCACGTGATGACCGGCAACCTGTCCCACCAGGTCGAGCACCACCTGTTCCCGGACCTGCCGAGCAACCGGTACGCCGAGATCGCGCCGAAGGTGAAGGCGATCTTCGACGAGTACGGCCTGCGCTACCACACCGCGTCGCTGCCCAAGCAGGTCGCGAGCGCCTGGCACAAGGTCTTCCGGCTGTCGCTGCCCAACGGCTGGATGGCCGCGACCACCCCGGCGAACGCCCCGAAGCAGGTGGCCCAGCTCTACAAGCTGACCACCGGCGGCCCCAAGGTCCGCCGCGCCTACGACCGCGCGCAGCGCGCCCAGGCCGAGCAGGCCCTCGCCGCCTGACCGACCCGGCACCGGAGCCCCCCACCCGTCCGCGGGTGGGGGGCTCCGTCGTGTCAGTACCCGGACGGCTTGGCCGGGGTGTCGATCCAGTCGGTGAAGAACTGGCCCAGGTCCTGACCGGTGACCTGCTCGGCCAGCGCCACGAAGTCGGCGGTCGAGACCGACCCGTCGGCGTTCTCCGTGGTCCAGCGGCGGAGCACCTGGAAGAAGGCGTCGTCGCCGACCCGGGTGCGCAGCGCCTGCAGGGCGGCGGCCCCGCGGTCGTAGGTGGCGGCGTCGAACAGGTCCGCCGCACCCGGGTCGCCCGGGGCCACCGACCAGAAGTCGTCGCCGGCGTCGATCCCGTAGACCGCGTCGTACTGCTCCTGCGGGGTCGGGCCGCCGCGCGAGGCCGACCACAGCCACTGCGCGTACGTCGCGAAGCCCTCGTTGAGCCAGATGTCGCGCCAGGTGTCGGGCGTGACGGAGTCGCCGACCCACTGGTGGGCCAGCTCGTGCGCGACGGTGTCCTCCGAGGCGTAGCCGGAGTAGACCGGCCGGGTCTGCGTCTCCAGGGCGTAGCCCACCGAGTCGTCGTCCACGATGGAGCCGGTCGAGGTGAACGGGTAGGGCCCGAAGACGCCCTCGAAGAACGCGACCATGTCCGGCTGCAGGGCCAGCGACGCCCGGGTCACCTCCAGCGCCCGCCCGGTGACGTCGGCGTCCACGAAGTCCAGGACCGGCAGCCCGCCCGGACCCGTCGACGTGGTCTGCACGAAGTCCCCGATGGACGCCGTCGACAGGTAGCTGGCCATCGGGTCCGACGCCCGCCACGTCCACGTCGTCCGGCCGTCCGCGGTGACCGGCAGTCCGACCGGCTCGCCGTTGGCGACGGCGGTCAGGCCCTCGGGCACGGTGATGGCGAAGGTGTAGGTCGCCTTGTCGGTGATGGCGTCGTTCACCGGGTACCAGGTCGAGGCCCCCTCGGGCTCGTTGGCCACCAGGGCGCCGTCGGCGGTCGACGTCCAGCCGTAGTTCGCGCCCTCGATGTCGAGGGGCTGACCGGGCACGCCGCCGTAGACCACGGTCACGGTGTGCTGGGTGCCGGCCCGCAGCTTCGGTGCGGCCTGCACCACGAGCTCGCCGCCGCGGCCGTCCTCGGGCGGCGGGGTCTGGGCGAACCGGGCCGGCTTCCCGTCCACCGACACCGCGGTGGCGGTGAGCCCGCGCAGGTCCAGGCTGAGGCTGCGGAGGTCCTGGGTCGCGGTGAGCGTCACGGTGGCGGTGCCGTCGAGCCGGCCGCTCGCCGGGTCGTAGGCCAGCTCCAGGTCGTAGTCGGCGACGTCGTAGCCGCCGTTGCCCGCGTTCGGGAAGTACAGGTCGGTGGAGGTGGTGGCGCCGTCGACCCAGCGCGGGCCGGGGCCGCCGGGGGCGGCGTGGGCGGCTCCGGCGCCGCCGAGGACGAGGGCGGCGGCGAGGACCACGGCGGGCGCCGCGGCGCGGGGTGCGTGCATCGGGAGGTCCCTCCTGGGGGTCGGCTGTGGGCCGGTCCTGAGGGACGCTAACCAAGAACGGGCCCGGGCGGCAGTCCCCGGACGCACGCGAGCCCCCCGCCCGGGACCGGGTGGGGGGCTCGCGCGGGACGGCTCAGAGGTGCAGCAGCGAGCCCTGCTCGTCGTGCGCGTGCGCGGTCGGGTCGTCCAGCCACACGCCGCCGTCGGCGAGGTAGCGGAAGCGGACGGGCTCGCCGGCGGGCAGCTTCACCACGACGCTGCGGGTGCCGTTGCTGCGCTTCTTCAGCGTGTGGGTGCCGGGCGTCCAGCCGTTGAAGTCACCGACGACGGAGACCGGGCCGGGCACGGCCTGCTCCTCGAGGGCGAAGGTGACGGCGACGTCGGAGGGGGACTTCTTGAGACGGATCACGGTGTTCTCCGGGGATGCGGTGGGCGCGGGGGGAAGGTCGGTCCGGGCTTCGGCGGCCGGTCCTGCGGCGGTGTCCACGAACCTAGGGACGGCGGGGGGACCGGTCCGCTCGCCACACCGGCGGCCACGCCGATTCGGGACCTGTGTGACGGGTGGGGAAGGCGGGCTACCGTCGCGCTCCGTGACCTTCGTCGTGGAGCCCGCCCAGGAGACCGACTTCCCGGCCATCGCCGACCTGACGGTCACGACCTACACGTCGCAGGGCTGGGCCGGCCCGGAGTACCAGGTGCAGCTCGCCGACGTCGCCGGCCGCGCGGCGAAGTCGCAGCTGCTGGTGGCCCGGTCCGACGGCGCCCTGGTGGGCAGCGTCGCGCTGGTGCTGGACGGCGAGTTCGGCGAGGTCACCGAGGGCCCGGACGAGGCCGCGTTCCGGATGCTGGTCGTCGACCCCGCCGCGCGCGGGCAGGGGATCGGCGAGGCGCTGGTCCGGGCCTGCCTGCAGCGGGCCGCCGCGGCGGGGAAGACCGCCGTGGTGCTGTCCACCGACCCGCGGATGCACGCCGCGCACCGGCTCTACGAGCGGCTGGGCTTCATCCGGCTGCCCGAGCGGGACTGGTCGCCGCTGCCGGGCATCGACCTGATGGTCTACCGGCTGCCGCTGCCTCAGAACGCGTAGCGCACCGTCAGCCAGGGCGCGTGCTGGTCGATCAGCGCGCGCAGCCGGGCCACCGCGGCCCGCTTCACGTCGACCCGGTACCGCACGTTGACCTGGCCGTTCTGGGAGACCTTGGGCTCCTGCAGGTCCGGCCGCCACAGCGCCGCCTCGGCCTGCGGGTGCCAGCCCAGGTTCACCTCGTGCAGGGCCTCGTTGTGGGTCAGCATGATGACCTCGGCGGCGGCCTGGTCGCGGGTGGCCGGGGCCAGCACGTCCGACAGCTGCTGCAGCAGCGCCGTCCAGTCGGCTTCCCACCCCTCGCGCAGGACGACGGGGGACAGGTTGAGGTGCACCTCGTAGCCGGCGGCGACGAAGTCGTCGGCCGCGGCGATGCGGTCGGCCACCCGGCTGGTCCGGATGTCCAGCAGCCGGGCGTCGGTGTCGGGCATGACCGAGAACCGGATGCGGGTGCGCCCGCGGGGGTCGAGCTCCAGCAGCTGCCGGTTGACCCACTTGGTCGCGAAGGAGGCCTTGGCCGTCGGCAGCTCGGCGAAGGTGGCGACCAGGTCGGCCACGTTGTCGCTGACCACGGCGTCCACCGAGCAGTCGCCGTTCTCGCCGATGTCGTAGACCCACGCGGCCGGGTCGCACTGGTCGGGCTCGGGCTTGGGGCCCAGCTTCGCGACGTGCCGGCGCAGGTGGGCGGTGATCTGGTCGATGTTCGTGAAGACGGTGATCGGGTTGGCGTAGCCCTTGCGACGCGGCACGTAGCAGTAGGCGCAGGCCATCGCGCAGCCGTTGGCCGTCGACGGCGCGATCCAGTTCGCCGACCGGCCGTTCTCCCGGGTGGCGATCGACTTCTTCACGCCCAGCACCAGGTTCTCGGTCTTCACCCGCACCCAGCGGTCGACGTTGCCGGCGTTGCCGTGCAGCTCGGGCACCGCCCAGTGGCTGGCCACCTCGACCACCTCGGCGGCGGGGAACCGGGCCAGCACCTGCCGGCCCCGCGGGGAGGCCGCCGCCGCCGGCTCGGCCCAGATCCGCCGGACGTCGAGCAGCGGGTGCTGCACCGGGGTCTCCGCGGCGGCCTCGAGGTCGTCGAACAGGCTGGGCTGGGTCACCGGACCCATCGTGCCCCGGATCAGGTCAGCACGTCGGCGACGAGCCAGGCGTTGAGCGCGGTGACCGCGACCGCCACGGCGACCGCGGCCGCCGTCGTCGTCCACCGGTTGACCCAGGCGCCCATCACCGAGCGGCGGGCGGTCAGCCACACCAGGGGCACCAGCGCGAACGGGATGCCGAAGCTGAGCACCACCTGGGACCAGACCAGCGCGGTGGTGGGGTCGGCGCCCCAGACCAGCAGCCCGACGGCCGGGGCGACGGTGATCGTGCGGCGCAGCAGCACCGGGATGCTGCGCTGCAGGAACCCGGCCATCACCACCTGCCCGGCGTGCGTGCCGACCGAGGACGCCGCGAACCCCGAGGCCAGCAGGGCCAGCGCGAAGGCGATGGACGCGCCCTGGCCCGACCGCTCCGCGAGCCCGGCGTGCACGCTCTCCAGGCTCTGCTCGCCCTGCCCGGCGAACAGACCTGCCGCGACCACCAGCAGGATGGCGTTGACCAGCCCGGCCAGCAGCATGGCCAGCAGCACGTCGGTCCGCTGCGCCCGCAGCAGCCGGCCGCGGCCGGACCGGGTGCGGGCGGCCTCGCGGACGTCGCCGTAGCGGCCCGGGGTCAGCGCGGAGTGCACGTAGACCACGTGCGGCATGACCGTGGCGCCCAGGATGCCGACGGCCAGGACGGCGGCGTCCCCGGTCAGCGGCGTGGGCGCGAGCCCGGCGACGACGCCCGCGGGGTCCACCCCGGCGTCGACCATCGTGTAGCCGAACCCGGCGGCGATGACCAGCAGGCAGCCGGTGACGGCCCGCTCGAAGGGCCGGTGCCCGAACCGCTGCAGGCCCAGCAGCGCGAACGCGACCACGGCGGTGATCACCCCGCCGACCGGCAGCGGGACGCCGAAGAGCAGGTTCAGCGCCACCGCGCCGCCGACGATCTCGGCCAGGTCGGTGGCGATGGCGACCACCTCGGCCTGCGCCCACAGCGCCCTGGTCACCGGGCGCGGCAGGGTGAGCCGGCACAGCGTGGCCAGGTCCCGGCCGGTGGCCAGGCCGAGCTTGGCGGTCAGCGTCTGCACCAGGACCGCGAGGACGTTCGCCGCGACCACCACCCACAGCAGCGTGTAGCCGAACGACGCCCCGGCGGTGGCGTTGGTGGCCACGTTGCCCGGGTCGACGTAGGCGATCGCGGCGACGAACGCCGGTCCGAGCATCGGCCAGAGCCGGCCGCGCCGCCGGGGCGGGGCGGGGGGCGGCAGGACGGCGGCCTCGGCGCGGCTCAGGAACACCGTCCTGCTCTGCCCGGGGCGGGGGCCCGCCGGGGCCGACCGTGGCCCCCGCGGGCCAAACCTCCGCCGCCGGGACTGGCCCCCACGGGCCAAGGTCGCGCGTCCGGTGGCGGGCCGGCCCGGCGTGCCCTGGACTCGGGGGCGACCAGGGAGGGTCCAGCCAGCGGCCGCCGCACCTCGCCGCCCCGGGAGCCCCGATGCCTGCAGCCCCGCCGTCAGCCGTCCGTCGTCAGGCCCACCCGCCCGGCCAGGGCCGCCGCCTCGGTGCGGCTGGACACCCGCAGCTGCCGCAGCAGCCCGGCCACCAGCCGCTTCGCCGTCCGTTCCGAGACGTGCAGGGAGACGGCGATGTCCATGGTCGACGTGCCGGCGGCGACCAGCCGCCACAGCCGCCGGTCGTCGGCGGACAACCGCCCCAGCACCCCGCGGTCCTCCCGGGGGGCGGCGTCGGCGAGCAGCCGGCGCAGCAGGGTCGACGGCATCACCGACCAGCCCTGCAGCAGGGCCAGCAGCGGGGGCACCAGGGTCTCGGGCTCGCCGGTCTTGGGCAGGAACGCCTCGGCCCCGGCGCGCAGCGACTCCAGCTGCTCCTCCTCGTCGGCCGTGCCCGACAGCGCCACCACCCGCACCCCGGGGGCCGCGCGGCGGATGGCCGCGATGGCGCGCAGCCCGCCGGGCGGGGGCATGGCGAGGTCCACCAGGGCCAGGTCGGCCTGCTCGCGGCGGACCAGCGCCGCGGCGGCGGAGGCGTCGTCGGTGCAGCCGACGACCCGCACCCGGCCCCGGCTCACCGGCGGCAGGAGGGCGGCCAGGCCGCGGCTGAACAAGGGGTGGTCGTCGACCAGGACGACGTCGACGGGTCGGTCGTGCGGGCCGGTGTGCTGCTCGGTCATGCCTCACCTGCAGGTACGGGCGGCCCCCGGCTGTGCTCGCCGGTGCCGCCGGGGGAGGTGTATCCGTGACCATCGGCCTCGACACACCAGCTCCCCGGTGGTTCCGGCGCCGCCGGCCCAGCGTCACCGACGAGCAGGCCGTGCTGCGCGCGCTGTGCCACGACCTGGGCACCCCGCTGGCCTCCCTGCAGGCGCTGCTGGGCCACCTCGACGTGGAGCGCGAGGACGCCGACGCCCTCGCCGGGCTGGCCCTCGAGCAGGCCGACAGCCTGGTCTCGATGCTGCGGACGGCGGTGGCCACCGGCGGGGCGCTCCCGTCGGGCGGGTGGCCGCGGCCGCTGGTGGACGTCGTCCGGGCCAGCCTGCAGGCCTCCGGGCTGCCGCCGCGGCAGGTCCGGCTGTCCGTGGCGCCCGCGGCGGGCGACGTCCGGGTGGGCGACGCCCGCGTGCAGCGGATCCTGACCAACCTGCTGGAGAACGCGCACCGGCACGGCGCCGGCCGGCCGGTCACCCTCGCCGTGGGCGCGCGGCCCCGGTGGGCGCGGCTGGTGGTCACCCAGGCCGGCGTCCCCGAGCGGGTGGTGGCCCACCTGCACGCCGACCAGCCCCCGGCGGACCTCACCGGGCTGGGCCTGTGGTCGGTGCAGCGGCAGGCCCACGAGCTGGGCGGACGGGTCACCTGCCACCGGGACGACGCCGGGCTCAGCGTGGTGGTCGACCTGCCCGACCGCTGAACCGGGCCCGCCGGGGCCACCGACCGGCCCCGGCGGGCCACCGGGGGTGGGGAGTGAGGGGTCGAGGCCGCGACGCGGTGCTCGTCACCCGAGCCCCACCCCAGCGCACCGAGGAGAGCCCGTGTTCACCCACACCCACGCCCTGCAGTTCGAGGCCAAGCCCGACGGTCCCGACCCGGACTTCGCCCGCAAGATGCAGGAGGTCCTGGGCGGTCAGTGGGGCGAGATGACCGTCGCCACCCAGTACCTGCTCCAGGGCTGGAACTGCCGGCTGCCCGGCAAGTACAAGGACATGCTCCTGGCGATCGGCACCGAGGAGCTCGCCCACGTCGAGATGATCGTGACGATGATCGACCGGCTGCTGGACCACGCGCCGCTCAAGCCCGACGCCGCCGACCGCACCAAGGAGGCGGCGGCCGGCTACGGCCAGCACAACCCGCAGCACCTGATCGCCAACGGCTCCGGCGCCTCCTACATGGACAGCATGGGCAACCCGTGGAGCGGGGCCTACGTCACCGCCAGCGGCAACCTGTTCGCCGACTTCTCCTACAACGCCACCGCCGAGATGCAGGGCCGGCTGCAGGTCGCCCGGCTGTGGAACATGACCGACGACCACGGCGTCAAGGACCTGCTCCGCTTCCTGCTCACCCGCGACCACATGCACCAGCAGCAGTGGCTGGCCGCGATGGAGGAGCTCAAGGCCGACGGCCTGGACGGCATCCCCGTCCCGGAGGCCTTCCCGCTGGAGGAGGAGCTCCCCGAGTTCGCCTACACCTTCATCGACGCCTCCGACGGCCCCGACGCCGCCAGCGGCCGCTGGGCGAACGGCCCCGCCCTGGACGGCACCGACAACCAGCTCACCGCCGCCCCGATCGCCGCGCACGCCGACGCGCCGATCCTGCCGCCGGGTGACCCGCGGCTGTTCGGCACCCCGCCGGTCCCGGGGGAGTCGCTGCTGCAGAAGGCCAAGGACGCGCTCAAGTAGCCACCCGCGCCGGGCCCCGCGGGGCCCGGCGCCCTCCCGAAGGAAGAGGTGCCCCCATGCCCGCTCCCCGGACCCTGCCCCTGGCGGTGACGTTGCTCTTGGCCGTGCTGGCCGCCGTCCTCGCGCCCGGGGTGGCCACCGTCGCCGCCGCCCTCGTGGCCGCCGGCGTGCTCTACCGGCTGGTCGCGATCCACCGCCTCCGCGCCGTCCACGAAGCCCCCGTGCCCGTCCCCGCCGTCACCGGCTGACCGAAGGAGATCCCGTGTCGCACTCCCTGGACCCCACGAACGGGTCCGACCCGTCCACCACCGACGTCGCCAAGGGCGAGGCGGCCGAGGTCGGCCACACCGCCGCCGGTGCCGCCCAGCAGGTCGCCGGCACCGCCGCCGACCAGGCGAAGGAGGTCGCCGGCGAGGCCCGGCGGCAGGCCACCGACCTGCTCCAGCAGGGCCGCGGCCAGGCCACCGAGCAGGCCCGCGCCGGCCAGCAGAAGGCCGCCGAGAGCCTGGGCGCGCTGGCCGACGAGCTGCGGTCGCTGACCAACGGCGAGGGCGGATCGGGCCCGGCCACCGACCTGCTGCGGCAGGCCACCGACCGGGTCGAGGGCTTCGCGGCGCACCTGCGCGACCGCGAGCCCGGTGACCTGCTGGAGGACGTCCGCGGCTTCGCCCGTCGCCGGCCGGGCGCCTTCCTGCTCGGCGCGGCCGTGGCCGGCGTGCTCGCCGGCCGGCTCACCACCGGCGTCGTCGCCGCGCACAAGGAGGGAACCGCCCCCGGTTCGACCTCCGGGGGGACCCCGCCGCACGACGTGCGCACCGGCACCGGGCCGCTGCCGGGTGCGGGCACCGCCGTGCCGGCCGTGGCGCCCGCCTACGAGCCGGTGGTGGAGCCCGCCGTGCCCCCGGCCACCGGACCCGGCTACGACCCGGTCACCGGCTACAGCCCGGTCCCGCCGTCGCCCTACGCGTCCGACCAGCCGCTGGGGGGTGGCCAGGCGTGAGCACCCCCTACCCGGGCGGCGCCCACGGTGCGGTCCCCGGCGGCGCCCCCGGCGTCAGCCCGACCGACGTCAGCGCGGCCGCCGCGCCGCACGGAGGGATGGGCCGGCAGACCGAGGACGGCCACCCCGACGTCGAGGGCGTCTCGGTCGGCGAGCTGATCGGCGAGGTCAGCCGCGACCTGTCCACCCTGATGCGCCAGGAGCTCGCGCTGGCCAAGGCCGAGCTGACCGTGGAGGCCAAGAAGGCCGGCGCCGGCGCCGGGATGCTCGGCGGCGCCGGCTACGCCGGTCACCTGACCGTGCTGTTCCTCAGCCTCGCGCTGTGGGCCGGGTTGGCCAGCGCGATGCCCGCGGGCTGGGCGGCGCTGATCGTCGCCGCGGTGTGGGCCGTCGTCGCCGCCGTCCTGTTCGTCGTCGGCCGCGGCCGGCTCAAGCAGGTCAACCCCAAGCCCGAGCGGACGGTGGAGACCCTGCAGCGGGTCCCCGACGCCGTCACCCCCCGTTCCTGACACCCGAGAGGACCCCACGATGACCAGCAGCAGCGAACCGGTGACCAGCAACGACCCCGACGTCATCCGGCAGCAGATCGAGGCCACCCGCGCCGACCTCGGCTACGACGTCGACGCGCTCAACGAGAAGGTCAACCCCGCCCGGGTGGTCGACCGCCGGGTCACCCGCACCAAGCAGGCCGTGGACGACCTGCGCGGCCGGGTGTTCGGCTCGGACTCCTCGTCGTCGGCCGGCGGGGTCACCGCCCGGGCGCACGACGCCGCCCAGGGCATCGCCCAGGCACCCGACGCCGCCGTGCAGGGCGCCCGCGGCAACCCGGTGGCAGCCGGGCTGATCGCCTTCGGCGTCGGCTGGCTGGTCTCCTCCCTGCTGCCCACCAGCCAGAAGGAGAAGGAGCTCGCCGCGCAGGCCGAGCAGGCCGCCCAGCCCCTGCTGGAGAACGCCAAGCAGGTCGCGCAGGACGCCGCCCAGCAGCTGCAGCCCGCTGCGCAGGACGCGCTGCAGTCGGTGCAGTCGACCGCGCAGGACGCGGTGCAGACCGTCAAGGAGGAGGGCCAGTCCGCCGCGGGCGACGTGCAGGGCCAGGCGCAGCAGGCCAAGGAGAACGTGCAGGACTCGCGGTGATGGACCGCCTCCTGCGGCAGGCGGCCGGGCTCGGGGGTGCCGCGCTGGGGAAGCTGCAGCACACCCGCATCCCCGGCGTCGGGCAGGCCTCGACCACCGAGCCGGCCGACGTGGCCGCCCGGCGCTGGCGGGCGGTCACCGTGTTCCGGGACGACCTGGCCGGCCCGTTCCCCGAGCTCGAGGCCCTCGGCCCCGACCTCGAGGTGCGGATGCAGCCGGCGGCCGGCGGCCGCGGCACCGAGCTGTACGGCCGGTTCCACGGCACGCCGGACGCCGACCGCATCGGCGAGCTGCGGGCGGCGCTCCGGCGCACCAAGCAGCTCGCCGAGGTGGGCGAGGTGCTGCGGGTCGACCCGGCGACGCACGGCACCCGCAGGCCGACGCCGCAGGGGGCCGCGCTGGAGGGCGCGGCCGCCCGCGCACCCCGGGAGGGAGTGCTGTGAAGGCCGCGATCTGGGCCGGGGTCGACGAGGTCACCGTGGAGGACGTGCCCGAGCCGCAGCTGCTCAACGACCACGACGTGCTGCTGCGCATCCACAAGACGGTCACCTGCGGCTCGGACCTGCACCTGATCGGCGGCTACATCCCGGCGATGCGGTCCGGCGACGTGCTGGGCCACGAGTTCCTCGGGACCGTCGTGGAGAAGGGCCGGGCGGTCCAGCGGGTGCAGGTCGGCGACCGGGTCGTCGTCCCGTCCTTCGTGGCCTGCGGGTCGTGCTGGTACTGCTCGCAGGAGCTGTACTCCCTGTGCGACAACGGCAACCCCGACCCGGGCATCACCGAGGGCCTGTGGGGCCAGAGCCCGGGCGGTTGCTTCGGCTACTCGCACGCCATGGGCGGCTACGCCGGCAGCCACGCCGAGTACATGCGGGTGCCCTACGCCGACGTCGGCTGCTTCGTCGTCCCCGACGGGGTCTCCGACACCCGGGCGCTGTTCGCCTCGGACTCGGTGACCACCGGCTGGACCGGCGCGCACCTGGGCGGCACCCAGCCCGGGGACGTCGTCGCGGTGTGGGGCGCCGGCGCGGTGGGCCAGATGGCCGCGCGGGCGGCGATGCTGCTGGGCGCCGAGCAGGTGGTGGTCATCGACCGGCTGCCCGAGCGGCTGGCGCAGGTGCGCACGCACATCGGCGCCGAGGCGGTCGACTTCTCCACCACCGACGTCGTCGCCGAGCTGCGGGAGCGGACCGGCGGCCGCGGGCCCGACGTGTGCATCGAGGCGGTCGGCATGGAGGCGCACAGCACCGGTGTGCAGGGCGCCTTCGACCAGGTCAAGCAGCAGCTGCGGCTGCAGACCGACCGGCCCTCGGCGGTGCGGGAGGCCATCCGGGCCTGCCGCAAGGGCGGCAGCGTGTTCGTGCTCGGCGTCTACGCGGGCATGGTCGACAAGTTCCCGCTGGGCGCCCTGATGAACAAGGGGTTGACCGTGCGCGGGGCGCAGCAGCACGGCCAGCGCTACGTCCCGGAGATCCTGGCCCACATGGAGAGCGGGGCGCTCACCACCGAGCACCTGGCCACCCACACCATGCCGCTGTCGCAGGCGGCGGAGGGCTACCGGATCTTCAAGGCCAAGGAGGACGGCTGCGTCCGGACCGTCTTCGAGCCGGGCTCGTGAGCGAGGACCCGCGGCGGGGGGAGCAGGGCCGGTTCTCCCGCCGCACCGGCCGCGCCTACGTGCTCGGGGTGGTGGTGCTGGCCGTCGTGGTCGTCCTCGGGGTGCTGCTGGGCGTCGGCCGCTGCGCGCCCGGCACCCCGGACGAGGACACCTCGAGCGCCGTCGTGGTGGAGCAGGTCCGACCCGGACCGGTGTGAGACCGCTAACATCCCGCCCCGGGTGCACCGTGCAACCAGTGGGGGTGGGATGGCGGCGCTCGTGGTCTGCGAGTCGCTGGTCCGCATCCACCGGTCCGGGTCGGTCGAGGTCCAGGCCCTGCAGGGCCTGGACCTGGTGGTCGACGACGGCGAGGTGCTCGCCGTCGTCGGCGCCTCCGGGTCGGGCAAGTCCACCCTGCTGGCGGTCCTCGCCGGGTCCGACGCCCCCACGGCCGGCCGGGTCACCGTCGGTGGGTGGGACCTGACCGCGCTGTCCCGCGCCGACCGGGTGGCCTACCGCCGCTCGGTGGTCGGTGTGGTCCGGCAGCAGACCGCGCAGAACCTGGTGCCGTGGCTGACCGCCGCGGAGAACGTGGCGCTCCCGCTGGCGCTGGCCGGTGCACCCCGCCGCGGCCGGGCCGCCCGGGTCGCCGAGCTGCTGGACCTCGTCGGCGTGCCGCACGTCGCCGACCGCCGCCCCGCCGCCTGCTCGGGCGGTGAGCAGCAGCGGGTGGCCATCGCCGTCGCGCTGGCCAACACCCCCGCCGTCCTGCTGGCCGACGAGCCCACCGGCGAGCTGGACACCACCAGCTCCCAGCAGGTCTACGAGGCCTTCCGGGCGGTCAACCGCGACCTGGGGACGACGGTCGTGGTGGTCACCCACGACGCCACCGTGTCCGACCAGGTCGAGCGCACGGTGGCCATCCGCGACGGCCGCACCGCCAGCGAGGTGCTGCGCCGGCCCACCGACGACGGCGCACCCGTCGTGGCCGAGGAGTTCGCGGTGCTCGACCGGGCCGGCCGGCTGCAGCTGCCCGCCGAGTACCGGACCGCGCTGGACCTCACCCGCCGGGTGCGGCTGACCCTCGAGGCCGACCACGTCGCCGTGCACCGGGACGCGGGCGCCCGGTGAGCCCCCTCGTCGAGGTGGCCGGCGTGCACCGCACGTTCGGCCGCGGGCCCGCCGCCGTGCACGCGCTGCGCGGGGTGTCCCTCACCGTGGCCCCCGGCGAGCTGGTCGCGCTGGTCGGGCGGTCCGGGTCGGGCAAGACCACCCTGCTCAACCTGGTCGGCGGCCTGGACCGGCCCGACACCGGCACCGTCCACGTGGCCGGCACCGACGTCGGCGCGCTGGACGACGACGGCCTGGTCGCGCTGCGCCGGGACGTCGTCTCCTCGGTCTTCCAGACGTTCGGGCTGGTGCCAGTGCTCACCGCGGCCGAGAACGTGGGCGTGCCCCTGCGGCTGCGCCGGGTGCCCGCGGCCGAGCGGGAGCAGCGCGTCGCCCGGCTGCTGGACCTGGTCGGGCTGACCCCGCACGCCACCCAGCGCCCCGACGAGCTCTCCGGCGGCCAGCAGCAGCGGGTCGCGCTGGCCCGGGCGCTGGCCGGCTCGCCCCGGCTGCTCGTCGCCGACGAGCCCACCGGTCAGCTGGACCGGGAGACCGGGCTGGCGGTCATGGCGCTGGTCCGCGGGGTGGTGGAGGCCGAGGGCGTCGCCGCTCTGGTGTCCACGCACGACCCGGTGATGGTCGCGCTGGCCGACCGGGTCGTCCACGTCGTCGACGGGCAGCTGGTCGAGGCGTGACGCTGCTCGCCCGGAGCCGGGCCCAGGCCGGGCTGCTCGGCGTCGTCCTCGTCGTGCTCGTCGCCGGGCTGACCGTGCTGGCCTCCTGCGCGCTGCTGCTCACCACCGGCGCCGACCGGGCGCGGCAGTCCGCGCTGGCGGCCACCCCGGCCGCGGACCTGCGGGTCGACGTCGAGCTCACCGACCTGCCGGCCGACCCGGCCGGCGAGGCCGCGGGGGCCGGTGCCGAGCTGACCGCGGCGCTGGCGCCGCTGGACCCCAGGCTCTCGACCTGGACCACCTCGACGCTGCGCGACCTGCCCGCCGGGCCGGACGGACGGCGGCTGGGCTGGCTGACCGGCGTCGACGACCTCACGGCCCGGGCCGACCTGGTCGCCGGCAGCTGGCCCGGTGCACCCGCCGGTGCGGCGTGGCCCGCGGCGCTGCCCGTCGCCGCGGCCGAGGCGCTGGGGCTGCAGGTGGGCGACGTGGTGGAGCTGGCCCCCGGCACCGGTCTGGAGGGCGCCGCCGAGACCGCCCCGGTCACCGTGCAGGTGGTCGGTCTCGTCCAGCCGCGCGCCGGTGCGTGGGACCGCGACCGGCTCGCGGGCGCCGGCGCGGTGCCCGACCTGGAGTTCGGCGTCTTCGGCTCGCTGCGGCTGCCGGCCGCCGGGCCCTTCCTGGTCGACCCGGCCACCCTGCTCGCCGCCGGGCCCGGGGTGGAGCGGGTCGCGCTGCGGGCCGCACCGGACGTCGTCGTCGTCCCGGCCGACCTCGCCGACCGGCTGGCCGGGCTGCCCGGCGCGGTGCGGGCGGCGACCGAGGGCACCAGCCGGGTGGTGGACCCGCTCGCCGGGACGCTGGCCGGGGTCGCCGCCCAGCAGGCGGGCACGCGGGGTGCGGTGCTCGCGGTCGCCGTGCTGGCCGGCGCGGTCACCCTGGTCGCGCTGGGCACCGCCGCGCGGGTGCTCGGGGACCGGCGGCGGGGGGAGACCGCGCTGCTGCGCACCCGCGGGGGCACCCGCCGCCAGCTCGCCGCCCGGGCACTGCCGGAGGCCACCGTCCTCGCCCTCGCCGCCGCCACGGTCGCGCTCCCGCTGGCCGCGCTCGCTGCGCGGGTCGTGCTGGCCGACCGGCTGCCCGGCTCGGTGCCCGGTGCGCTGCTGCCCGCGGCGGCGGTGCTGCCTGTGCTCGCCGCCGCGCTGGTGCTGGCCGTGGGCCTGGCGGTGCTCGCCACCCGGCAGCCCGCACCCGGCCGGGCCGCCCCGCGGGGCGCGCTGGCCCGCTCCGGCGCCGACCTGCTGCTGGCCGGCCTCGCCGCGCTCGCCGTGGCGAGCCTGACCGACCGGACGGGTGCCGACCCGGCGCTGGTGGGCGCGCCGGTGCTGGTGCTCGCCGCCGGCACCGCGCTGTCGCTCCGCCTGCCGCCGCTGCTGGCCCGGCTCGCCGACCGGCGGGCGGTCCGCGGCGACCGGCTGGTGCCTGTGCTGGTGGCCGGCGACCTGGCCCGGCGGCCGCTCGCGTCGGGCGCGGCTGCGCTGCTGGTGCTGGCCACCGCGGCGGTGGTGGCCGCGGCCGGGGTGCACGCCACCTGGGCGGTGTCCCGCACCGACCAGGCCGACCTGCGGGTGGGCACCGACCTCGCCGTCCCCGCCGACGGCCTCGACGGCGCCGCGGTGCGCGAGGGGACCGGCGGCACGGTCAGCCCGGTGCTGGAGCGGGCGGTGTCCTCGGGTTCCGTGCTGCGCACCGACGGTGCTGCGCCCCGGCTGGTCGCGGTGGACACCGCGGTCGCCGGCGAGGTGCTGCGCGGCCGGCTGCCCGCGGGCCAGGACTGGGGCAGCGCCACCGCCGGCCTGGTCCCCGGCCCGGCGCCGGCCGGGGTGCCCGGGCCCGGCGCCGTGACGGTCACCGGCAGCGCGGGCCGGCAGCCGGTGTCGGTCACGACGACCGTCCTGCTGGCCGGGGACCTGCCGGTCGTCGTCACCGGCGCGATCACCCCGCTGGACGGCGCGCCGCACGACGCCGGGGTGGCCGTGCCGGCCGGCGGCGCCGTCGTCGGGGTGGTCCTCGACGTCGCCGTGGACGAGGTGGTCGTCGACCCGGAGGCGACCGTGCCCGTCACCGTGGAGGTCGACCTCCCGGCCGCGGCGGCCGGCTGGTCCGTCGCGGTCCCCGGCACGGACGGCGGCGTCACCGACGCGCGCCTGGCCGAGGACCGGCTGCAGCTGACCGGTCGGCTCTTCCCGACCGGGCTGGCCGTCACCCCCGAGCGCGTCGTGCTCACCCCGCAGCCGGCGCCGTCCGCGCTCCCGGTCGTGCTGTCCGGCGGGCTGGCCGGCGACCTCGGGCTGGGCGACGGCGACACGGTCTCCCTGACCGTCGGCGACGCCGCGGTCCGCGCGCAGCTGGTCGGCACGGTGCCCGACGTGCCCTCGGTCCCCGGCGCACCCGGTGTGCTGGCCGACGCCGGCACGCTGACCCGCGTGCTGCTCGCCGCCGGGGAGCTGCCCGGTCCGCCGCAGGCCTGGTGGGTCGGCGGGCCGCGCCCCGGCGCCGCGCTGCCCGGCGCGGTGACCCGCACCGGGCTGGCCGACGAGCTGCGCACCGGCCCGCTGCAGGTCGGCCTGCCCACCGCGCTGGCCCTGGTCGCGGTCGGTGGCGCGCTGCTGGCCTCCACCGGCGCGGTGCTGCAGGCCGCGGCGGTGCGCAGCGGCGGGCGGGCCGAGGCGGCCCGGCTGCTCGGGCTCGGCGTGCCCCGCCGCACCGTGCGGGGTGTCGTGGTCGCCCGGCACGTCGCCGGCACGGTGGTCGCCGTGCTCCTCGGCGCCGTGGTCGGCGCGGTCGGGACCGTGCTGGTGGCGCCGGCGGCCAGCGGTGCGGCGGTGCCGGCCGCCACGGTGCAGACCCCGTGGGTGACCTGGGCCGTCGTGGCGGCCGGGCTGGCCCTGGTGGGGTCGGCCGTGGTGCTGCCGGTGGCGCGTGCGCTGGTGCGGGTCGACGTCCCCGCGGTGCTCCGGGAGGGCAGCTCGTGAGGTGGGGGGTGCCGCTGCGCGGCGGCCGCGCCCAGGTGCTCGCCGCCCCCGCCGCCTGGGTCGTGGCGCTGCTGGTGCTCGCGGTGGCCACCGCGCTGGCCGTGGTGGTGCCGGCGGCCGTCGCGGCCACCGCCGACGACGCCGTCCGGGCGGCGGTCGCCGACGCAGGCACCGGCGCGGACACGGTGGTCACCGCGCCCTTCCCCGAGGACCTCGGCGACACGGTCCGCCGGGAGGCCGGGGCCGCCACCGACACCCGGGCCCTTGCCGCCGCCGTGGCCGGCCGGCTGCCGGACCCGCTGGTCGGCGCGGTCGGCACCCCGGTGGCCCTGGCCACCACCCGGGACCTCGCGCTCACCCTGCCCCCGGCGGTCGCGGTGCAGCTGGGCCCGACCGGGGCACGGCTGACCTGGGTGGCCCGCGACGGCGGCGCCGCGGTCACCTGGACCGCCGGCGCCGCACCGGTCGCCGCCACCGCGGACGGCGAGGTGCAGGCCGGGATCGGCGCCCCGGCCGCCGCCGCGCTCGGCGTCGGCCCCGGCGACCGGCTGGCCGCCCGCACCCCCGACGGCCGGACGGTCGACGTGCTGGTCAGCGGGGTGTTCACCCCGGACGACCCCGCCGACCCGGCCTGGGGGCGCACGCCCCGGCTGCTGGAGCCCGCCACCCGCGGGGCCGGCGCGGCCCGGCGCACCGCGCTGTCCCTCCTGCTCGGCGACGCGTCCCTGCCCGACGCCGGGGTCGCGGCGGGCCCGCTGGTGCGCACGGTGACCTTCCCGGCCCGGCCGGCCGGGCTCACCGCGCCCGGCGCCGACGCCGTGGCCCGCGCGGTCACCGAGGTGCGCGCCGCGCCGGTCCTGCTGGGGGTGTCCCCGCTGCCGCGGGTGGACAGCAGGCTGGCCGACCTGCTCGACGACGCCACCGCCACCCTGGACGCCGCCCGCGCCCAGGCCGCCGTCCTCGTCGCCGCGGTCGGCCTGGCCACCGCGCTGGTGCTGCTGCTGGCCGCGGCGGCGCTCGTCGGCCGGCGCGACCGGGTGCTGGGTCTGTCCCGGGCCCGCGGCGGGTCGCTGCCCGGGCTGGGCACGGCGCTGCTGGCCGACGGCGCGGTGCTCACCGTCGTCGGGGTGGGCACCGGTCTCCTGGCCGGGATCCTGCTGGCCCCGGCAGCGGTGCCGTGGGCGGCCGCGCTGGCCGGGGTGGTGCCGGTGGCGGTGGCGGGGGCGGTCGCGTTGCCGGTGCTGGGCATGCGGGCGGCCGACGCCGCGACCGGAGGCCGGCCGGTGCCGCTGGACACCCGGGCACGGGCCCGGGCCCGCCGGGAGGCGCAGCTGCGACGCGGGGCGGTCGACCTGGCGCTGCTGCTGCTCGCGGTGGGCGCGGTGCTGGCGCTGCGGTCCCGCGGCGTGCCCGGCGGGACGCTGGCCGTGGCGGCACCCGCGCTCGCCGTCCTGGCCGGGGCCGTGCTGGTGGCCCGGGTGCAGCCGGCGGTGACCGCAGCCCTGCTGCGCCCGGCGCGGCGGGCCCGCGGGGCGGTGGCGCTGCTGGCCGCCGCCGGCGCCCGGTCGCCCGCGGTGCTGGCCCCGGTGGCGTTGACCGCCGTGGTCGCGCTCGCGGTGACCGTGGTGTGCCTGGGGACGACGACGCGGGCGGGGCAGGTGGAGGCCTCGTGGACCGCGGTCGGCGCCGACGCCACGGTCACCGCCGACCCGCTGCCCGACCTCGACCTGTCCTCGGCCCCCGGTGTCGACCTCGCCGTCCCCGCCCGGGTCGCCGAGGGCGTGCAGCTGTCCACCGCCGCCGGCGGCGCCCGCACCCGGGTCGTGGTGGTCGACCCCGACGCCTACGCGCAGCTGGTGGGCAGCACGCCGCTCCCCGACGTCGACGGCCTGGCCGGCCTCGGGGACCGCGCGCTGGTCACCCCCGACGTCGGCGGTGACGGGACGGTGCTGCTGGACGGGCAGGCCGTGCCGTTCACCGTCGCCGGCACCCTGCCGCCCGGGCCGACCACGGTGCTGCTGCCGCCCTCGGCGGTCCCGGCGGACCTGGCCGTGCCCGACGTGCTCTGGCTGACCGGCCCGGGTGCCGCGGCCGCCGCCTCCGCCGTCCCCGGGGGCGCCGTCGAGCTGCGTGCCGACCGGCTGGCCGCGGTGGCCGACGCGCCGCTGCCCCGCGGGCTCGCCGTCCTCGGGGTGGTGACCGCCGGCGTCCTGCTCGGGCTGGCGGTGCTGGCCGTCGTGCTCGGCGGGGTCGCCGGTGCCCGCCGGCGGCGGGGGACGTCCGGGGTGCTGCGGACGCTGGGGCTGGGGGAGCGGCAGGCCCGCGCGGTCACCCTGCTGGAGCTGCTGCCCGGGGTGCTGTCCACCGCCGTGCCCGGGGTGCTGCTCGGGGTGGCCGTCGCCGCGCTGGTGTCCGGGCCGCTGGGCCTGCGGCTGCTCACCGGTCAGGCGGTCGACCCGGCGCTCGTCGTCCCGGGGTGGCTGCCGGTCGTCGTGGTGCCGCCGCTGCTCGCGGTCGGCGTCACCGTGCTCGCCGAGGCCCGGGCCCGCCGGCGGGTGCCCTTGGGCACCGTGCTGCGCGAGCCCTGACCTGTCGCAGGCCCGGACCTACATCGCCCGCGCCGAGAGGCCGCCGTCCACCGGCAGGAGCACGCCGGTGACGTAGCGGGACTCGTCGGAGGCGAGGAACAGGGCGGCGTCGGCCACGTCCTGCGCGGTGCCCATCCGGCCGGTCGGGCTCAGCGCGTCCCGCTCGGCGCGCACCTGCTCGACCGAGGCGTCCCCGGCCAGCTGGGCGTAGACCAGCGGGGTGTCCACCAGCCCCACCAGCAGTGCGTTGACCCGGACGCCGCGGTCGGCGTACTGCAGCGCGAGGCTCCGGGTCAGCTGGTTCACCCCCGCCTTCGCGGCGGCGTAGCCGGGGTAGGGGTAGCCGGTCCAGCGGATCGAAGCCGTCGAGGACACGTTCACCATCGACCCGCCCCGCACCAGCAGGTGCGGCAGGGTCGCCTGCGCGGTGAGGAAGACGCTGTCCAGGTTGACCGCCAGCGCGCGGTGCCAGTCGGTCAGCGTCAGGTCCTCGACGGCACCGAGCACGGTCGCGCCGACGGTGTTCTGCACGACGTCCAGCCGGCCGGTGCGGTCCACGACGGCGGCGACGGCGGCCTGCACCTGCGCGGGGTCGGTGACGTCGGCGACCAGCGCCTCCGCGTCGCCGCCGTCGGCCCGCACCGCGGCGACGGTGCGGTCGGCGGCCGCGGCGTCCCGGTCGACGACGGCGACCCGTGCTCCCTGCCGGGCGAACGTGCGTGCCGAGGCGGCGCCGATGGAGCTGATCCCGTCGGGACCGCCGGTGGTCGTCCCGCCGCCGAACACGACGGCGGTGCGACCGGCCAGCCGGAGGTCAGGCACGGGGCCCCGGGGTGCCGTCGAGGAACTCCAGCAGCGCCGTCGCGAAGGTCTCCGGGCCCTCGAAGAACGGGAAGTGCGACCCGCCCTCGGACCGGGTGAACACCCGCAGCTGCGCGCCCGGGATGTGCTCGGCGGTCCAGCGCTGCGAGTCGGGGGAGACGTGGCTGACCTCACCGCCGACCACCAGCACCGGGACGTCGATGAGCGGCAGCACGTCGCGCCAGTCCTGCATGGCGTGGTCGAGCAGCAGCCGGGCGCCCCAGGGGCCGGGCATCCGCAGGTTCTCCTCGAACAGGTGCGCCAGGTCGTCGGCGGGGATGTCCGTGCTCAGCATCGAGGTGAGGAAGGCGTGCCGCGGCTCGTGGGCCTCCGGGCCCCCGACCGCGCCGACGAACCCCTCGGTGCTGGGGAAGTCCAGGATCGCGCCCGCCGCCGCCCCCTCCTCGGGGGTCATCCACGGCTGCACCACGCAGGCGCTGGGCTGGTCGAGCACGGTGAAGGAGTCCAGCGAGCCGGTGCCGAAGCTGTCGATCAGGCTCCAGCCGACCGATGCGCCCATCGAGTGCCCGACCAGGTCGTAGGAGCGCAGACCCAGGTGCGCGGTGACCTCGCGGAGGTCGGCGGCCAGCCGGGCCACCCGGGCGCCGTGGTCGGGCTTGCCCGACAGCCCGTGGCCGCGCTGGTCGTAGCTGACCACCCGGTGCCGTGCGGCCAGCAGCGGGAGGACCCGGTCCCACGTCGCGCGGGACTGGGACCAGCCGTGCACCAGCACCAGGGTGCGGCCGCTGTCGGTGGCGCCGGTGTCGCGGACGTCCAGGTCGACGCCGTCGGTCGTGGTGTACGTGGCCATGAGCTGATCATCGGTGGGCTGTGACCTGGAGCACCACCTCCCCGGCGAGCAGGGTCAGGGCCCCCCGTGCTCGCCAGGGAGGAACCATCCCAGGTACCGGGCCACCTGCAGGCCGAGGTGCAGGCGCAGCCGGGTGGCACCGTCGTCGAGGTCGGCGCCGGTGAGCTCGCGGACCCGGTCCAGCCGGTAGTGCAGCGTGGTGCGGTGCACGTGCACGGCATCCGCAGCGGCCGGGGCGTTGCCGCCGGCGTCCAACCAGGCGGCCAGGGTCGCGGTCAGCCGGCCCCGCGGGTCGGCGGCGCGCAGCGCGTGCAGCTCCGGGGGCAGCGCGGTCTCGTCCCAGGCCTCGGCGGGCACCCGCAGCAGCACCTCGTGCACCCCGAGGGCGGTGCCGTCCACGACCGGGCCGGGCTGCAGCCGCGGCACCGCCCGGGTGGCCAGCGCCGCGGTGCGGGCCGATGTCCACGCCCGGTCCAGGCCCTCGACGCCCGGGCCGGTGCCGGCGACCGCGCCGAACCTGCCCGCCGCGACGGCCCGGGCTTCCGCGACCATGCGCCGGGCGGCCTCCGCCGCGGCGACGCCGTCCAACGGGCCGGCGGTGACCAGCAGCGCGGTGCCGGCGTCGGGGCCGGCGGTGGCGAGCGTGCCCGGCCGCGCGGCCAGCGCCCGGCGGACGGCGGCGCGGGCCTGCTCGGCGTCCTCCGGGGCGACGTCGGTGAGCCGCAGCGCCACGGCCCGGATGTGCCGTCCGGCGGGCAGCGTGCCGGCCAGCTCGGCGAGGGCCCGCGCCCGGTCGGCGGGCAGCGGGGACAGCAGCGCGGCGACCGCGGCGTCCCGCTCGGCGGTGGCGGCGTCGGCGGCGTGCCGGTCGGCCACCAGGACGGCGGCCAGCTGCTCCCCGGCCGCGGCGATCAGCCCGGTCTCGGCGGCCGACAGCCCGGCGTGCGCGTCGATGACCATGAGCAGGCCGAGCAGCTCGCCCTGCCACCGAACCGGAAGGCACCACCGCGGGTGCATGCCGATGCCCGGCTCGGCGGGGATCCAGCCGGCCCGCTGCCAGCCGGCCACCCCGGCGCCGAGCACGTGGGCCACCGCGGCGCTGCCGGCGTCGCGCTGCAGCACCGCGCGGACCCGGACGTCGTCCTCGTCGCCGAAGTGCCGGCTGGTGGCGAGCAGCCGCACCTGCGGGTCGTCCACGACGACGGAGCGCTGCAGCTGCTCGGCGAGGGAGTCCACCAGCTGCTGGACCCGGTCGGAGGGCACCCGCGGATGGTAGGTGCGCTCAGGCGTCGGCCCAGGACGCGACCACCGCGACGTCCAGGGGGAAGTCGACGGGGAAGGTGCCGAACAGCAGCCGGCCGGCCTCGGCGGCCGCGGCCCGCACCGCCTCGGTGACCTCGCCGGCCAGCGCCTCGGGGGTGTGCACGACCACCTCGTCGTGCAGGAAGAACACCAGGTGCGGCCGGTCGGTCAGCCTGCCCCCGCCGAGGCGCCACAACCGGTTCCGGAGGTCGGCCAGCCAGCACGACGCCCACTCCGCGCCGGTGCCCTGCACGACGAAGTTGCGGGTGAACCGGCCCCACGAGCGGCGCCGCGCGTCGGCGGCCCGCCCGGCCACCGCATCGTGGCTGTCGTCGTCGTCCGCGCCGCCGAACGGACCCGGCCGCGGGGAGCCCCGGCCCAGCAGGGTGGTGACCACCTCGCCGCGCTCGCCGGCCCGGGCCGCCTGCTCCACCAGGCCCAGGGCGGCCGGGTAGCGGCGGGCCAGCCGGGGCAGCACCAGCCCGCTCTCGCCGCGGGTGCCGCCGTAGAGCGCGCCGATGAGCCCGACCTTGGCCTGCGCGCGGGTGGCGACCACGCCGGCGTCCACCACGCCCTGGTAGAGGTCGCGGGCCCGCGCGGCCTGCGCCATCGCGGCGTCGCGGCTCATGCCGGCCAGCACCCGGGGCTCGAGCTGGGCGACGTCGGCGACGACGAACCGCCAGCCCTCGTCGGCCACCGCGGCCCCGCGCAGCTGCACCGGGGCGCTGAGCGCACCGCCGCCCTGCGCGGCCCACCGGCCGGTGACCACGCCGCCGGGCAGCAGGACCGGGCGGAACCGGCCGTCGCGCACCCAGGTGTCCAGCCACGCCCAGCCGTTGGCCTGCACCAGCCGCAGCAGCTTCTTGTACCGCAGCAGCGGCTCGATGCCGGGGTGGTCGAGCTCGCGCAGCGTCCAGGAGCGGGTGTCGGCGACGTCCAGCCCGGCGGCCCGCAGCCCGGCCAGCAGCTCGACGGGGGAGTCGGGGTTGAGCGCCGGCTGGCCGAACGCGGCGCGGATGCCCGGCAGCATCGCCTCCAGCCCGGCCGGGCGCTGCCCGGCGGGCGGGCGCGGACCGACCAGCGCGGAGAGCAGCCGGTCGTGCACGTCGGCCCGCCACGGCATGCCGGCGTGCTGCATCTCGGCGGCCACCAGCGCGGCGGCGGACTCCGCGGCCAGCAGCAGCCCCAGCCGCCCGCGCTCGGTGGAGGCGGCCAGCGCCCGCTGCTGGCGGGCGTGCTCGGCGACCGGGTCCAGGGCGTCGGCGGGGTCGTCGAGGGCGAAGAGCGTGGCCTCCTCGGGCACCACCGGGGCCAGGGCGTCCCAGCCGTCGTCGGCCAGCAGCTGCTGGTCGACGTGGGGGGAGCGGCGCAGGACCGCGTGGGTCAGCCGCAGGTCGGTGCAGCGCTCCACCCGGACGCCGGCGGCCAGCAGCCGCGGGTACCACCGGGTGGTGTCGTCCCAGACCCAGCGGGGGCGGTCGGCCTCGCGGGAGGTCACCCACGCGGGCAGGTCGGCGCGGGCCAGGTCGTGCACGGCACCGTCGTCGGCGTGCGCGCGGACGCCGTCGCCCACCCGCCGCAGCACGACCGTCGACACCACGGGTGCAGTCTCCCGCGCCCCTCCGACACCCCGGCGCCCCGTCCGGGGCCGCAGCGGGTGCACACGGGGCGCACAGGTGTCGCTGACCGGGTGCTCGGGGACGGCCCGCACGGTGGGTGCATGACGACGAGCTACGAAGGCCGCCCGCTGCCCCGCCCCGACGAGGAGGTGGTCGACCAGGGGCTCCGGTTCGACCTGGACACCCTGCTCAGCCGCCGCCGCGTGCTGGGGTTCCTCGGCATCGGCGCCGCAGGCCTCGGGCTGGCCGCCTGCGGCGGCAGCAGCAGCACGACGACCAGCGCGGCGGCGGCGACCACCTCGACCACCTCGACCGGGGAGATCCCGGAGGAGACGGCCGGCCCCTACCCGGGCGACGGCTCCAACGGCCCGGACGTGCTGTCGCAGAGCGGGATCGTGCGCTCGGACATCACCACCAGCTTCGGCGAGTTCTCGGGCACCGCCGAGGGCGTGCCCATGACCTTGACCCTGACGGTGCAGGACCTGGCCGCCGGGGTGCCCTACGAGGGCGCCGCGGTCTACGTCTGGCACGCCACCCGGGAGGGCGGCTACTCGCTGTACTCCGACGGCGTCACCGACCAGAACTTCCTGCGCGGCGTGCAGGTCGCCGACGCCGACGGGGTCGTGACCTTCACCAGCACCTGGCCGGCCTGCTACGACGGCCGGTGGCCGCACATCCACGTCGAGGTCTACCCCGACGTCGACTCGATCACCGACTCGACCAGCGCCGTCGCCACCTCCCAGGTCGCGCTGCCGCAGGACGCCTGCGAGGCCGTGTACGCCACCGACGGGTACGAGGCGTCGGTGGCCAACCTGTCCCGCGTCAGCCTCGCCACCGACGGCGTCTTCTCCGACGGCTGGGAGCTGGAGACCCCGACCGTCACCGGGTCGGTCGACGCCGGCTACGCGGTCGCGATGGGTGTCGGCGTCGACACGACCACCCAGGCCGGTGGCGGCTCGGTGGGCGGGGGGACCGGCGGCGGCCCCGGCGGCGGTGGTCAGCCGCCGGGGCGCTGAGGCGTCAGGCCGGCTGCAGCACGAAGTCGTAGGTGGCCTCGAACCACGGCCCCTCGACCGGGGTGCCGTCGGGGAACGTCCCGCCCTCGTGCGGCTCGTAGTGCACGACCAGCTGCTCCTTGACGCCGAACACGACGTCGCTGTCCAGGTAGTCGGCGCCCTCCTGGAACAGGTGCGTGATCAGCGGCCGGTAGCCAGGCACGTTGAGCAGCACGTGGAAGTGGGCCGGGCGGTACTCGGAGATGTCGGTGCGGGAGATGAGCTCGCCGACCGGGCCGTCCATCGGGATGGTGTAGCCCAGCGGCGCCACCGTGCGGATGGCGAACGAGCCGTCCTCCCGGGCGGTGTACTTGGCGCGCAGCCGGGCCTCGTCGACCTCGGGGTGCTGGGTCTCGTACAGCCCGTCGTCGTCGGCCTGCCACACGTCGAGGACCGCGCCGCCGACCGGGTTGCCGTCGAGGTCCACGACCCGGCCGTGCAGGAACAGCGGGGTGCCCGACACGTCCTCGGACATGTCCTCGCCGTAGCCGAGCTCGGGGGACCCGTCGATGTGGAAGGGCCCGAGCACGGTGGCCGGGGTGGCGCGGGGGTCCAGCCGCTGGTTCATCTGCACGACCAGCATCGACAGGCCCAGCACGTCGGAGGTGAGGATGAACTCCTCGCGCTTCTCGTTGCTGATTTGCCCCGTGCGGTTGAGCCACTGGATGGCGGCCATCCACTCCGCCTCGGTCAGCTTCACCTCGCGGGCGAAGGCGTGCAGGTGCCGCACCAGCGCGCTCATCAGCTCCGCGGTGCGGGGGTCGTGCGCGGTGGCCCACCGGGCGGCCGCGAGGTCGGTGATGTTGTCCTCGGTGACGAGCTGCACTGCTGCCTCCATCGGTCGGTCAGGATCAGGGGTCAGCTCGGGTCGGGGGCGACCGAGCGGTTGTTCAGGTCCACGGACAGGAAGATGTCTCCTGCGACCGGGTGCCGCAGCTCCTCGGCCAGCTGACCGATCAGTCCGGCGGTGCGGGCCAGCAGGGCGAACCCGCGCAGCAGCGGCAGCGGCAGGCCGAGGTCGGCCAGCGCCGCCCCGCAGACCCCGGCACCGTTGAGCGGCAGGGTCTTGCCCAGCACCTGCGGGTGCACCCGGCCGATGGCGGCGAACAGCGCCAGGTGCGGGCCGGTCTGCTCCTCCTCGGCGGCGATCTGCATCAGCCGCGGGGTGCGGGGGTCGCCGTCCTTGTGCACGTGGTGGCCCAGGCCCGGCACGAACCGCCTGGCGTCCCGCTCGCGCCGCACGACGGACAGGGCCAGGGCGTCCCAGCCGGCGTCGTCGGTGGGCAGGGTGTCCTGGGCCTGCAGCACGTCGTCGAGGAACCGGCCGCAGTCCTCGGTGACGCCGAGGAAGCGGGAACCGCCGCCGAGCAGCCCGGCGGCCAGCGCCCCCTGCACGGAGTCCGGGGCGGACAGGTAGGTGAGCCGGGTGACGATCGCGGTGGGGGTGAACCCGTGGTCGGCCAGCGCGGCGAGCACGGCCTCGAACACCCGCACCTGCCCGGGGGTGGGCCGGCGCTGGGTGGCCAGCCAGAACGCCAGCTCGCCGAAGCCGACGGTGCCCATGACGTCGCGGGCCAGGTCGGTGCCCAGCAGCGTGATGGTCTCGCGGGACGACGCCCCGAGCGCGGTCTCGTAGGTGCGCGGTTCAGTCACCGGGGGCCTCCAGCCAGGCGCGGATCTCGGCGCCGTGCTCGTCCAGGGCCGGCGGGGGCAGCCGGTAGGACGGCGGCGTCGCCGAGAAGGTGATCGGGTTGCGGATCGAGGGGATGCCACCCGGGCGGACGACGGGGTCCAGGCCGACCTGCTCGGCGAAGGCGACACCGGCGTCGACGGTGTTGATCGGCCCGCACGGCACCCCGGCGGCGAAGATCGCCTCGAACCACTCCTGCTTGCCGCGGGTGCGCAGCCGCTCCACCAGCAGCGGGCGCAGCTCGTCGCGGTTGGCCGTGCGGTCCTCGTTGCGGGCGAAGCGGGGGTCGTCGGCCAGCTCGGGCACGCCGAGCACCTCGACCAGCTTGCGGAACTGGCCGTTGTTGCCGGCGGTGATGATCAGCTCGCCGTCGGCGCACTCCATCGGCTCGTAGGGGAACAGCGAGGGGTGGCTGTTGCCCATCCGGAACGGCACGACCTCCCCGGCGACGGCGGCGGAGCTCTGGTTGACCATGCCCGACAGCGCCGAGGCCATCAGGCTGACCTGCACGTGCTGGCCCTTGCCGGTCTCGTGGCGGGCGTTGAGCGCGGACAGCACGCCGATGGTGGCGTGCAGGCCGGCGACCACGTCGAACACCGAGATGCCGGCGCGGAAGGGCTCGCCGTCGGGGGAGCCGGTGAGGCTCATCAGCCCGGAGATGGCCTGCACGATGAGGTCGTAGCCGGGCAGGTGCGAGCCGCCCTCCTGGCTGCCGAACCCGCTGATGGAGGCGTAGACGACCGCAGGGTTGGTCGCGGACACCGTCGCGTAGTCCAGGCCGAAGCGCGCCAGGCCGCCGGGCTTGAAGTTCTCCACCAGCACGTCGGCGCGGCGGGCCAGCTCCTGCGCGGCGGCCCGGTCGCCGTCGTCCTTGAGGTCCAGCGCGACCGACCGCTTGTTGCGGTTGACGCCCAGGTAGTAGGTGCTGACCCCGTCGCGCACCGGCGGGGACCAGTGCCGGGTGTCGTCCCCGGCCGGGCCCTCGACCTTGACCACCTCGGCACCCAGGTCGGCGAGCAGCATCGTCGAGTACGGGCCGGCCAGCACGCGGGAGAAGTCCGCGACGAGCAGGCCGGCCAGCGGGCCGGTGGGGGAGGTCATCGGGACGGTGCGCTCCTCGGCTCTCGGACAGCTGTCCGGTGGGGTCGGTGCCGCAGTCTCACCACGGGTCGGCGGGGCTGTCAACCGTGGGCGCGGGCTGCTTGACACGGTGTCGTGCATCACGACAGGGTGAGCGCGACCGCTCAGCGGACAGGTGTCCGCCAGCCCCGCGAGGAGACGACGATGTCCAGCCCCGACACCCGCCCGCTGGTCCTGCGCGGGGGCACCGTGCTGACCATGGACGACGCGCACACCGTGCTGCCGGCCGGCGACGTCCTGGTCGTCGACGGCAAGGTCGCCGCCGTCGGCACCGGCCTGGACGTCCCCGAGGGCACCGAGGAGGTCGACGCCGCGGGCGGCGTCGTCATGCCCGGGATGATCGACACGCACCGGCACATGTGGCAGACCGCGATGCGCGGCTACGGCGCCGACTGGACGTTGACCCAGTACTTCGTCTGGTACTACCTCGAGCACGGGAAGACCTTCCGCCCCGAGGACGTGCACGCCGGCAACCTGCTGAGCGCGTGGGAGGGCCTCGAGGCCGGGGTCACCACCACCGTCGACTGGAGCCACGGGCTGCAGAGCGTCGACCACGCCGAGGCCGCCGCCGACGCGCTGCTCGCCGTCCCCGGCCGCTTCGTGCTCGCCTACGGCAACATCCAGGCGGGGCCCTGGGAGTGGACCGCCGACCCGGCCGTGCAGGCGTTCCTCAAGCGCCGCGCGGACGAGGGCAGGCTCGGGCTGCAGCTGGCCTTCGACGTCACCGGCGACCCGTCCTTCCCGGAGAAGGCGGCCTTCGAGGTGGCCCGCGAGCTCGGGCTGCCGGTCACCACGCACGCCGGTGTCTGGGGGGCGACGTCGGACGCCTCCATCCAGCTCATGCACGACGCGGGCTTCATGACCCCGAAGACCGTCTACGTGCACGCCGCGTCGCTGGACACCGACAGCTACCACCGCATCGCCGCGACCGGCGGGTCGGTCTCGGTCTCCACCGAGAGCGAGCAGAGCGCCGGGCAGGGCTACCCGCCCACCTGGCAGGTGCGCAAGCACGGCATCCCGGTCTCGCTGTCGATGGACACCAGCGTCTGGTGGTCGGCCGACCTGTTCTCGGCCATGCGCACCACGCTGGGCGCCGACCGCTCCCGCGAGCACCTCGAGGCCCACGTCGAGGGCAACACGGTCACCCAGGTGCACCTGCGGGCCGAGCACGTCGTCGACTGGGCCACCCGGGGCGGGGCCAAGGCGCTCGGCCGCGACGACCTGGGCTCGCTGGAGCCGGGCAAGACCGCCGACGTCGTGCTGATCAAGAACGATGCCTCGCCGGTGTCCTTCCCGCTGCTCAACCCCTACGGCCACGTCGCGTTCCAGGCCCAGCGCGGCGACGTGCACACCGTGCTGGTCGGCGGCCGGGTGGTGAAGCGCGACGGCAAGCTGGTGGGCTACGACGGCGGCGCCGTCCGGTCGGCGGTCGAGTCGACGGTGGAGCACCTGCGCGGGGCGATGGGGGAGGAGACCTGGCAGGCCGGCATGAACCCGGCCCTGCCCGAGGACGGCGACGTGCTCGACAACCCCTACACCTACACCGAGTACAAGAGCGACGAGACCCGCGAGGCCCGGGGCTCGCTGTTCGGGTCCTGATGGCCGGCCGCGGGCACGGCCCGGACTTCGTCGAGGCGCTGGCCCGGGGGCTCGACGTGCTGTCGTGCTTCTCGGACCGGCGCCCGGTGATGACGCTGTCGGAGGTGGCGGCCGCGGCGGACCTCGCCCGGCCGACCGCCCGCCGCCTGCTGCTCACCCTCGAGGAGCTGGGCTACGCCGCGGCGTGCGAGGGCGGGTACCGGCTGACCCCGAAGGTGCTGGGCCTGGGCATGGCCTACGTCGGGTCGCTGGGCCTGTGGGACATCGCCCGCCCGCACCTGGAGTCCCTCGTCGCCCGCACCGGGGAGTCCTCGTCGATGGCCCAGCTCGACGGCTCGGACATCGTCTACGTGGCCCGGGTCGCCGTCCCGAAGCTGATCACGCTGCGGGTGGAGATCGGCACCCGCTTCCCGGCCGTGCAGACCAGCCAGGGCAAGGTCCTGCTCGCCGCGCTCGGGCCCGACGAGCTGGCCGAGGCGCTGAGCCACGCATCCCGTTCCGGGCTGCCCCGCTACATCGGCCGGACGGCGGCCCAGCTGCACGAGGAGCTGGCCGAGGTCCGGGCGCGCGGGTGGGCGCTGGCCGACGAGGAGCTGGCGCCGGGCGTCCGCTCGGTCGCCGTCCCCGTGCGGGACGGCGCCGGGGTGGTGCAGGCGGCGGCCAACGTCACCGTGCACGCCGCGGAGACCACCCGGGAGACGCTGCTGGAGGACCACCTGCCGCTGCTGCTGCGCACCGCGGGCGAGATCAGCGGCGAGTGGGCGGCCTGGCAGCGCCGCCCGCACAGCACGGTTCAGCCCGGGACGTCGGTGGCCGCGGCGACCTGATCGAGGAAGCGGCGCACGGCCGCCGGGTCCTGGCCGCGCTCCCAGCCCAGCGTCGAGGGCCGCTGGGCCCGATCGTGCCAGAAGTGCGGCGACCGGGACGCCGGCCGGGTGGCCAGCAACCAGACCGTGGTGTCCGCGCCGTCCGCGGGCGTGCGCAGCAGCGGGGCCATCACCTTGCCGAACCCGGGGATGGACGCCGTCACGCCGTCGGTGGCCACCCAGCCCGGGTGCGTGGAGTAGACGTGCGTGCCGGGCAGCCGGTGCGCCCACTCCGCGGCCAGCACCACCTGCATCCTCTTGGTGCGGGCGTAGGCGCGCACCCCGCTGTACTCGCCGACGGTGAACTCGAGGTCGTCGTCGCGCAGCCCGGCGCCGTACATGCCGCCCGAGGACATCCACACCACCGCGGCGTCCGGGGCCAGGGTGTCGGCCAGCAGCGCGGTCATCAGGTGCGGCCCGAGCACGTGCACCGCCAGGGTCAGCTCGTGGCCCTGCGCGGTCTCCGACCGCTGCGCCGGCAGCGCGCCGGCGTTGTGCACCAGCCCGTGCAGCTCGTCCACCCGGCCGGTGAAGTCCTCGGCCCACGCCCGGACGACGTCCAGGTCGCCGACGTCGCACACCTCCGCCACCAGCCTCGCCCCCGGTCGCTCCCGCTCCAGGCGGGCGACCAGGTCCTCGGTCTTGGCCCGGTTGCGGCCCAGCACGTGCACCGTGGCGCCGAGGTCGAGCAGGCCCTCGGCGATCGCGGTCCCGATGCCCGAGGTGGCCCCGGTGACCAGCACCCGCTTGCCGATCAGCGCACCCGGCACCGGGCCCGACGGCCACCAGCGGCGCCGCAGCGCCGGGCCGAGCTTGCTGTAGCCGGGGACGACGGCGCGGTCGAGGAGGGCGTCGGCGAGACGGGTCAGCGCAGGCACCGGCACATCCTGGCTCAGCCCCGCAGGCCCCGCTCCTGGAGCGCCAGCCACTGCAGCAGCATGATCGTCTTGCCGTCGCGGATGCGGCCGTCGTCCACCATCCGCAGGGCGTCGGCCAGCGGCAGCTCGACGACCTCGATGTCCTCGCCCTCCTCGGCGACCCCGCCGCCGTCGTGCACCCGGTCGGCGGGGGCGTAGCGGCCGACGTAGCAGTGCAGCCGCTCGGTGACCGACCCCGGGCTCATGAACGCGTCGAAGGCCTGCACCAGGGGGCCGCGGATGGTGACCCCCAGCTCCTCCTCGGTCTCCCGGCGGGCCGCGGTCTCGGGGTCGTCGGCGTCCAGCAGGCCGGCGGCGGCCTCCAGCAGCAGGCCGTCGGGGTGGCCGTTGACGTAGGCCGGGAAGCGGAACTGGCGGGTGAGCAGCACGGTGCCGCGGTCGGGGTCGTGCAGCAGCACGGTGGCGCCGTTGCCCCGGTCGTAGGTCTCCCGCGACTCCGTCGTCCACGTGCCGTCGGAGCGGCGCCGGTCGTAGGTGGTGCGCCGCAGCACGTGCCAGCCGTCGCTGGTCACCTCCACGTCGCGGACCACGACGTCGGGGTTGCCGGTCAGGTCCCGGCCCACCCGGTCCAGACCGGTGCGGCCCCGGCCGTCGGGGGCGTCGACTCCTCTGCGCATGCGGCGGACCGTAGCCCTCAGGGCAGGGGGCGCAGGGTGCACAGCTGGGCGACCCGGCCGACCGGGCCCGCCTCGTCGTGCAGCACCGTCGCGGTCAGCCCGTGCCCGCCCGGGCCCCAGCTGACCGTGGTGTCCATGCCGACCCACGCGCCGGCCGGTGCCCGGGACAGGTGCGCGGTGAGCTCGACGTTCGGGTAGAACCAGCCCCGCCGCTCCGGGCCCTGCACCAGGCCGTTGGCGGTGTCGGCGAGCAGCAGGGACCGGGTCAGGTCGGCGACGTCCTCGCCGTCCAGCAGGTCCTGCCGCGCCCGCAGCCAGGCCTGCGCCCGGCCGGGGGCGACGTCGCGGTGCCGGACCTCCAGCGAGGCGATGTAGCCCCCGGGCCAGCCCGCGCTCATGTCCCACGCCGCCAGCTGCTCGCGCGGCGGCAGCGGGGGCTCGGCGGCGAGCGCGACCGCCGAGGTGTCCGACCCGGCCAGCCGCCAGGCCCGGGCCCGCACCACCGCGCGCCCGGCCCAGGTCACGGTGGCCTCGACCAGCTCGATGGTGCGGCCGGGCCGCACCGTCGCGACCGACACCTCGACCTCGTCGATGCCGATCACGCCGAGGATCTCCACCGCCAGCCGCTGCACCGGGCCGCCACCGGCCAGGCAGTGCGCCACCAGCCCGACGGTGGGGGCGATGTGCTGCTGCGCCGGGTCCCAGCCTCCGCCGGTGTGCTCGGTCGCCCGGAACCGGCCACCGCCGTCCGGGGTGCTGGAGAGCCGCTCGAAGTACGCCACGGCAGCCGATCCTGCCCGGCGCACACTGGACGGCGTGACCACCGTCCCCGCCCTGGGCATCGCCGAGGCCGCCGAGCGCACCGGCCTGACCGCGCACACGCTGCGCTACTACGAGCGCGACGGCCTGCTCCTCGACGGGGTCGACAGGGACGCCGGGGGCCGGCGCCGCTACACCGACCGCGACCTCGAGTGGATCGAGACGGTGACCCGGCTGCGGGCCACCGGGATGCCCATCCGCGACGTCAAGCGCTACGCCGCGCTGGTCCGGGCGGGCGCGGGCACGGAGACCGAGCGGCTGGCCCTGCTGCGGGCGCACCGGGCCCGGGTGCAGCGGGAGCTGGACGAGACCGCGGGGCACCTGGCCGCCATCGACCACAAGATCGGGTTCTACGAGCGCTCGGTTTGACTTCGAGCGCGCTCGAAGGAGTTCGCTGCTCGGCATGACAGCACCGCTGACCACCCGCACCCTCGGCTCCGGCGCCGCCGCCCTCACCGTCTCCACGATGGGGCTGGGCTGCATGGGCATGAGCGAGTTCTACGGCGCCCCCGACGAGCAGGCCGGCCTCGCCACGATCGCCCGCGCGCTCGACCTCGGCGTCACCTTCCTGGACACCGCCGACATGTACGGCCCCTTCACCAACGAGAAGCTGGTCGGCCGGGCGATCGCCGGCCGCCGCGACGAGGTGCAGCTGGCCACCAAGTTCGGGAACGTGCGCGGCGAGGGCGGCGAGCGGCTGGGCATCGACGGCTCGCCGGAGTACGTCCGGGCCGCCTGCGACGCCTCCCTGCAGCGCCTGGGCGTGGACACCATCGACCTCTACTACCAGCACCGCGTCGACCCGACCGTGCCCATCGAGGACACCGTCGGGGCGATGGCCGAGCTGGTCACCGCCGGCAAGGTCCGCTTCCTGGGCCTGTCCGAGGCCGGCCCGGAGACCATCCGCCGGGCCGCCGCCGTGCACCCGATCACCGCGGTGCAGACCGAGTACTCCCTGTTCACCCGTGACCTCGAGGACGCCGTCCTGCCCGTCCTGCGGGAGCTCGGCGCCGGCCTGGTGCCCTACTCGCCGCTGGGCCGCGGCCTGCTCACCGGCGCCGTGACGCAGACCCCACAGGACGGCGACAGCCGCGGCAGCGGGTACTTCCCGCGGTTCCAGGGCGAGGCCCTGGAGGCCAACCTCGTGCTGGTGCGCCGGGTCGAGGAGATCGCCGCCGAGCACGGCTGCACGCCCGGCCAGCTGGCCCTGGCGTGGGTGCTGGCACAGGGCGAGGACGTCGTCCCGATCCCGGGCACCAAGCGGGTGCGCTACCTCGAGGAGAACGTCGGCGCAGCGGGCGTGCAGCTGTCCGCCGAGGACGTCGCGCGGCTGTCGGCGGCCGTCCCGCGCGAGGCCGTGCAGGGCGACCGCTACGGCGACATGTCCTCCATCGACGACTGATCGCGCACGATCGACCTGCGTCGGGAGGTGTAGTCCTGACCCGCAGGGGTACCCGCCGTCACCCCCTCCTGCGGGAAACGGATTAAAATGACACAGGCCGCGCTCCGGCGCAGGTCGCAGACCCCCCGTCCCTCACCGTGGGCGGCCTGTGCCGCCCGTCCGTGGGCGGCCTCTCCGCCAGGACCTCAGCCGTCCTCGCGACGCCGCACGACACCCCCAGGAGAGGCTGGATGAGCACGACAGTCGCCGACAGCACCACGAAGACCCCGCGCAAGAAGGCCGCCGCCGGTGCCCGCAAGGCCCGCTCGGCCGACGCGGAGTCCGTGCAGATCGCGCCCGCGCCGGACGCCGACGCGGAGGAGGTCGAGCTCGAGGAGGAGGAGGCCGACCTCGCCGACGAGCCCGCCGTCCCGGCCGCCGCCTCCGGGTCCTTCGAGTGGGACGAGGAGGAGTCGCTCGCCCTGCAGAAGGCCCGCAAGGACGCCGAGCTGGCCACCTCGACCGACGCCGTCCGCGCCTACCTCAAGCTGATCGGCCGCGTCGCGCTGCTGACCGCCGAGCAGGAGGTCGACCTCGCCCGCCGCGTCGAGGCCGGTCTCTACGCCGCGCACAAGCTCGCCGACACCGACGCCAAGTTCACCCCGACCATGCGCCGCGACCTCAACTGGGTCGTCCGCGACGGGGAGCGCGCCAAGACCCACCTGCTGGAGGCCAACCTCCGCCTGGTCGTGTCGCTGGCCAAGCGCTACACCGGCCGCGGCATGGCGTTCCTGGACCTGATCCAGGAGGGCAACCTGGGCCTGATCCGCGCGGTGGAGAAGTTCGACTACACCAAGGGCTTCAAGTTCTCGACCTACGCCACGTGGTGGATCCGCCAGGCGATCACCCGGGCCATGGCCGACCAGGCCCGCACCATCCGCATCCCGGTGCACATGGTCGAGGTCATCAACAAGCTCGGTCGCATCCAGCGCGAGCTGCTCCAGGAGCTGGGCCGCGAGGCCACCCCGGAGGAGCTGGCCAAGGAGATGGACATCACCCCGGACAAGGTGCTGGAGATCCAGCAGTACGCCCGGGAGCCGATCTCGCTCGACCAGACCATCGGCGACGAGGGCGACAGCCAGCTCGGCGACTTCATCGAGGACTCCGAGGCGGTCGTGGCCGTCGAGGCCGTGTCCTACGGCTTCATGCAGGAGCAGCTGACCTCGGTGCTGCAGACGCTGTCCGAGCGCGAGGCCGGCGTCGTCCGGCTGCGGTTCGGCCTGTCCGACGGCACCCCGCGCACGCTGGACGAGATCGGCCAGGTCTACGGCGTGACCCGTGAGCGGATCCGCCAGATCGAGTCCAAGACGATGTCGAAGCTGCGCCACCCCTCGCGGTCGCAGGTGCTGCGCGACTACCTCGACTGATCGGTCGAACCCAGGAGGCCCGGAACCGGTTCGGTTCCGGGCCTCCTGCGTCCCGCGGTGACCAGCAGGACGACGGCGGCCACCGCCGCGGTGGCCGAGCAGACCGCCCACACGGTGAGGTACCCCGACAACGGCGCGGCGCCGGCGGTGGGGTCCTCGATGCCGCCGGTGGAGGCCAGCGCGACGGCGAACACCGCCGACGCGATCGCCCCGCCGACGGTCTTGGAGCAGTTGGTCATGCCCGCGGCGAACCCGGTCCGGGCCGGCGGCGCGGCGGCGACCGCGGCGGCGGGCAGCGCGGCCACCAGCAGGCCCGAGCCCACGCCCGCGACGGCCATGTTGGTCAGCGCCTGCCCGGCGGTGTCGTGGAAGGGCAGCCAGAGCGCGTACCCGACCGCGACCGCCGCACTGCCCGCGGCCATCGCGCGCCGGGTGCCCAGCCGGCGCGCCAGCGGGGTCAGCAGCAGGGCGCCGGTGAGCAGGGTGAGCACGTACAGCCCGATGAGCACCGACACGAACGACGCCTCCGCGCCCAAGCCGTAGCCGGTGACGGCGGGGTCGGCGCGGGCGTAGGTGGACAGCGGGATCTGCGCGCCCAGCACCGACATGCCCGACAGGAACGCGGTCACCTGCACCGGCCACTGCGCCCGGGCGGCGAGCACGCCGACGTCGACCAGCGGCTCGGCGGTGCGCCGCTCCACCCGGACCAGCTGCGCACCGGTGGCCAGCCCGGCGAGCACCAGCACCCACGGCAGGACCGCGCCGGGCCCGAGCAGCCGGACGGCGACCAGCCCGGCCATCACCAGCAGCAGCGCCGCGGTCAACAGCCCCAGGCCCGGCAGGTCCAGCCGACCGGGGGCGCGCGGCGGGTCGGGCTCCACGCCGACGGCGACGACGACCAGGCAGGCGGTGACCACCAGCGCCGGGATGGCCAGCAGCACCGGCACGGGCACGGAGTCCACCAGCGCACCGCTGGTCAACGCGCCCGCGAGCACACCGAGCTGCAGGAACGCCACCAGGACGCCGGCGGCCCGGCGGGTGCGGTGGTCGTCGGCGGCGGCGCGGCGGTGCACGATCGCCACCTCCAGCGGCAGCCAGACCACGTAGGCGCCCTGCAGCGCCGACCCGACGACGAAGACGCCGAACCCGGCCGCGCCGGTCGCCGGCGCCACGGCCATGACCCAGCTGCCCAGCGCGGTGACCGCGGTGGAGACCAGCAGCACCCGGCGGTGGCCGTGCAGGTCGGCCAGCCGCGCCAGCACCGGCACCAGCAGGGCGGACGCGACGAGCTGGGCGGCCTCGAACCAGTTCACGTCGCCGTCGGAGATGCCCAGCGCGCGGGCCACGTCGGTGAACACCGGGGTGTAGAAGCCCTGCAGCACGCCGCTGGCGACCTCGACCACCGACAGCGCGCCGACGACGGCGAACAGCGTCTGCGCCCTGCGGTTCACGCCGGCAGCTCCTGCAGCAGCCGGCGGTACCAGCGGACGCCGTCCAGCAGGTCCTGCACGCCGATCCGCTCGTCGGCGGCGTGGATGGCCGCGCGCTGCTCCTTGCTCATCCGGAACGGGGTGAAGCGGTACACCCGGTCGCTGATGGCGGTGAAGAACCGGGCGTCGGTGGCGGCCATCATCACGTAGGGCGTCGGGACCGCCTCGGGGAAGACCTCGCCGGTGACCCGTTCCAGCAGCCGGAACGCGTCGTCGTCCCAGGGGGAGACCGGGCTGGGCTCGTTGCGCTCGACCACCTCCACCCGGACTCCGTCGCCCACCGTCGCCCGCACGTGCTCCAGCACCCCGTCCACGGTGTCGCCGACCATCACCCGCAGGTTGACCCCGGCGCGGGCGGAGGAGGCGATGACGTTGAGCGCGGGCGAACCGGACAGCGTGGTGACGGCGGCCGTCGTCCGCACCATCGCCGCGGCCTCGGCGCCGGCGGCCCGCAGCACCCGGGTGAGCACCGGGGCCAGCCGGTCGGCCCGGGCGAGCACCGGCCGCAGCGGCGCGGGCAGCTGCGGGCCCAGCCGGCGCAGCAGCTCGAGGGTGGGCGCGGGCGCCCGGGCCGGCAGCGGGCTGCGCTCCAGCGCCGTGATCGCCCGGGCCAGCCGCGCGGTCGGGCCGTTCGCCGCGGGGGTGGAGGCGTGCCCGCCGGCGCCCTCGGCGACCAGCTCGACCGAGGTCACGCCCTTCTCGGTCACCCCGACGACCGCCAGGGGCGCGGTCACCATCGGGAAGGCGCCCGAGGCGACCGCGCCGCCCTCGTCGAGCACGAACCACGGCGCGACCCCGCGGGCCCGCAGCTGCGCCACCGCGTCGACCGCCGTCGTCCCCGAGACCTCCTCGGTGGCGCCGAAGGACAGCCACACGTCCCGGCTGGGCACGAAGCCCTCGGCCAGGAGCTCCTCGACGGCGGCGCAGATGCCGACGACGGAGCCCTTGTCGTCCAGCGTGCCGCGGCCCCACACCGCGCCGTCGTGGATCTCGGCGGCGAAGGGCGGGTGGGTCCAGCCGTCCTCGACCGGGACGACGTCCAGGTGCGCCATGAGCACGACCGGGTCGCCCGGTGTCCGGCCCGGCCAGCGGACCAGCAGCGCGTGCGGCTCGACCTCGAGGCGCTCCAGGCCGTGCAGCCGCGGGAAGTGCTCGGCCAGCGTGGCCCGCAGCGCGGTGAAGGGTGCGGGGTCGGTGCGGGCGGGGTCGCGGTCGGCCACCGTGGGGTGCCGGACGAGCGCCTGCAGGGCCAGCACCGCGGGGTGGTCCTCGGTCACCCGGCGGATGCTGTCACAGCGTGTGGGACACGCGACATCACGTGACGCAATGTCGCCGATTGCTTGGCGCGCGCTGTGCGGAGTGGCTACCGTGGCCGGGTCCGCCCATCCCGGGGGGACGCCGTCGAGTCGCCACTGGTCTGGAGAGGCACAGGGCGAGCCGGGGACCCAACCGCAGCACTGGGGTGCAGCCCCCGACCGGTCGCGCACGACCGCGAGGGGGTAGGGCGACTTCCCGTCCGAACCCGTCAGCTAACCCGGTAGGCGGCATCGGAAGACCTCTTGGAGTGCCGCCGCATGGCGACCCCCTCATCTCCCGCGCGCGCCCGTCACCGGCGCGTGCCCGGCGGCCGCCAGCGCGCGGCCGCCGCCCTCGGCGTCACCGCCGCCGGCGCCGTGCTGGCCCACGTGCTCGTCGGCTCCGGCCCCGTGGCCCCGGCCGCCACGGCCGAGCCGCTCAGCGTCGCCGCCGAGCTGGGCCTGAGCGCGCAGAGCGCCCCCGACCTCGGCGAGCTCGCCGACCTCGCGGCCAGCCGCAGCAGCCGCGAGGACCAGCAGGCCGCGGCCGCCGCGTCGCAGGCCGCCGCCGACCAGGCGGTGCTGGACCAGCAGGCCGCCGCGGCAGCCGCCGCGGAGGCGGCCGCCGCCGAGGCCGCCGCCGCCGAGGCCGCCGCCGCGGAGGCCGCTGCCGCCGCCGCCGCGTCGTCCTCCTCGTCGGCCGGGTCGGCCTCGACGTCCACCGCGGCCGTCGCCGGCACCGCGACGATCCGCAACAGCGCCGGCCCGGTGTCCTCGCGGGTGCAGGCCGCCGCGGACGCCGTGGTGAGCAACGTGCCCGGCGCGGACTCGATCACCCTCGGCGGCACCCGGCCCAGCGCGGCCGACCCCGACGGGCACCCCTCGGGCAACGCCCTGGACTACATGGTCCTGACCGACGAGGCCCTCGGCGACGCGATCGTGGCCTACCACCGGGCCCACTGGGACGAGCTCGGCGTGGAGTACCTCATCTGGAACCAGCGGATGCTGTCCTCGCCGGGCGGGTCGTGGGTGATGATGGAGGACCGCGGTGGCACGACCGCGAACCACTACGACCACGTGCACGTGAACTACCGCTGAGGTCTCACGTCCCGCAGTAGGTCACGTAGGCACCGGCCGGGCCGGGGGTGCGGTAGCGCTCCAGGCCCGGCCGGTCGTCGTAGGGCGCGCGCAGCACCTCGACCAGCTCGCGCACCGGCTCCAGGTCACCCGCGGTCGCCGCGGTGAGCGCGGCCTCCACGACGTGGTTACGCGGCACGAAGACCGGGTTGACCCGGTCCATCGCGTCGGCGTCCGGGCCGGCCGCCAGCCAGCGCGCAGCCCAGGCGTCGAACCCGGCCAGGTCGAGCACCAGCCGCCGGGCCGGCTCGGCGTCCCCGCGGGCGGCGTCCCCGAGCGCCCGGAAGAAGCCGGTGTGGTCGGGGTGGTTCGCGTCCAGCAGCGCCTGCAGGTCGGTGACCAGGGCCGTGACGAGGGCGTCGTCGGCGTCCTCGCCCAGGCCGAGCTTGGCCCGCATCCCGGCGGTCCAGGCCGCCTCGTACCGGGGCAGGAACGTCTCCAGGACGGCGACGGCCTGGGGGATGGCGGTGTCCACGTCGGGGTGCACCAGCGGCAGCAGCGCCTCGGCCAGGCGGGCCAGGTTCCACTGCGCGGCCAGCGGCTGGTTGCCGTAGCGGTAGCGGCCACCGGAGTCGATCGAGCTGAAGACGGTGTCGGCGTCGTGCGCGTCGAGGAAGGCGCACGGGCCGTAGTCGATCGTCTCGCCGGAGATGGTCATGTTGTCGGTGTTCATCACCCCGTGCACGAACCCGACGAGCATCCACTGCGCGACCAGCTGGGCCTGCGCGGCGACCACGTTCTCGTACAGCGCCAGCGCCGGGACCTCGGCGTCGGCGGCGGCGGGTGCGTGCCGGGCGATCGCGTGGTCGAGCAGCCGGCGCAGCAGGTCGGTGTCGTCGGTGGCGCGGACCAGCTGGAAGGACCCCACGCGCAGGTGGCTGGACGCCGTCCGGGCCAGGACGGCGCCGGGCTGGCCGGTCTCGCGCTGCACGGTGCGGCCGGTCCCGACGACGGCCAGCGAGCGGGTCGTCGGGATGCCCAGGGCGTGCATCGCGGTGCTGACCACGAACTCGCGCAGCATCGGGCCCACCACGGCCAGCCCGTCGCCGCCGCGGGACCACGGCGTGCGGCCGGACCCCTTCAGGTGCAGGTCGACGTCGCCGAGCTCGCCCAGCAGCAGGGCCCGGCCGTCGCCCAGGCGCGGCGAGTAGTTGCCGAACTGGTGGCCGGCGTACCCCTGCGCCACCGGTCGGGCGCCGTCCGGCACCTGGGTCCCGGTGAGGAACCCCAGGCCGGACGGCGTCCGCAGCCAGGCCGGGTCGAGCCCGAGGTCGGTGGCCAGGGCGTCGTCGAGGGCGAGCAGGCGCGGCGCGGGGGCCTCGTCGGCCTGCCACGGCACCGAGAGCTCGGGCAGGGCGTCGGCGAAGCGGTGCTCGAGCCGTACGGCGGTGGAGGTGCTCACCCCGGCGACGGTACGACGCTCAGACGCCGGCCGGCTTGAGCAGGACCTTCTGCCAGCCCTCCTCCTTGGCGCGGAAGTTCTTGTACGCCTCGGGGGCCTGGTCGATGGGCAGCCGGTGCGAGGCGAAGGTGTCCACGCCCAGCGGGTCGTCGTCGGTGAGCAGCGGCATGATCTCCGGCACCCACTTCTTCACGTTGCACTGGCCCATCGTCAGCTGGATCTGCTTGTCGAAGAGCGTGAGCATCGGGATGGGGTCGGCGGCGCCGCCGTAGACGCCCGACAGCGAGATGGTGCCGCCGCGGCGCACGATGTCGATCGCCGAGTACAGCGCGGCCAGCCGGTCGACCCCGGCGGTCTTCTGCAGCGGGGCGGCCAGCACGTCGGGGAGCAGGCCCGCGGCCTTCTGCACGAAGGTGGTGGCGGGGGAGCCGTGCGCCTCGAGGCCGACGGCGTCGACGACGGAGTCCGGGCCGCGGCCGTCGGTCAGGTCGCGGATCGCGTCGCCGAGGTCGTGCTCGTGCTCGCGCAGGTCGACCACCTCGACGCCGCGCGACCGGGCCCGCTCGAGCCGGTCGGGGACCAGGTCGACGCCGATCACGCGGTAGCCCTTGTGCAGGCCGATGCGGGCGGCGAAGTCGCCCACCGGACCCAGGCCCAGGACGACCAGGGTGCCGCCCTCGGGGACGTGCGCGTAGGCCACGGCCTGCCAGGCGGTGGGCAGGATGTCCGACAGGTAGGCGAACCGGTCGTCGGCCGGGCCCTCGGGCAGCTTCACGTGCGTGAACTGCGCCTGCGGCACCCGGAGGAACTCCGCCTGTCCGCCGGGCACCGAGCCGTACATCTTCGAGTAGCCGAACAGCGCCGCACCCGAGCCCTGGTCGCGCACCTGGGTGGTCTCGCACTGGGTGTAGAGGCCGCGGTCGCACATCCAGCAGTGCCCGCAGGAGATCTGGAACGGGATGGACACCCGGTCACCCACCCGCAGGTCACCGGTCTCGCCGCCGACCTCGACCACCTCGCCCATCGTCTCGTGGCCCAGCACGTCGCCCACGCTCATGAAGGGGGCGAGCGGCTCGACCAGGTGCAGGTCCGACCCGCAGATGTTGGTGGTGGTGACGCGGATGATCGCGTCGGTCGGCTGCTGGATGACGGGGTCGGGGACCTCGTCCACCCGGACGTCGCCCTTGCCGTGCCAGGTCACTGCCTTCATGGGGATCCCCCTCGGTCGCGCGGAACGGTCGCGCCCGTGGTCTCCAGGCCCGGTCGACCCTCCCCACGCCCGAGGGGGTCCGAAACCGGGCGTGCGGACAACTCCCAGGTCGCGCACAGCCCGCGCTGGGGTGGGGTCGTGACCATGGGAAGCAGGAACCACCCGAGGAGATGCCGTGATCGTGTTGCTGGCCACCGTGCTGCTGCTGTTCCAGCTGGTCCTGGTCGCCCGCGTGGTGGTCGACTGGGTCGGCGTGCTGTCCCCGGCCGGCGGCGCCCGCATCGGCGGGGTCCGCCGCGTCGTCCACGGCCTCACCGAACCGGTGATCGCCCCCGTGCGCCGGGTGCTGCCGCCGCTGCGGCTGGGCGGCCTGGGCATCGACCTGGCGTTCACGGTCGTCTTCCTGGCCGTCGTCGTCCTCCGGTCGGTGCTGCTGTCCTACTGATCGAACAGGACGACGTCGACGGGCTCGGCGGTGAAGGGGTTGGCCCACTCGGACGGCGCGCCGGTGATCGGGGCGGCGTCGGTGACGACCGTGCAGGGCCGGCCCGGGTAGACCGCCAGCACCCGGGTCGCCGACGTCAGCTCGACGGTGTGCTCCAGCAGCTCCCCGCGCCGCATCTGCCGGGTGGTCCGGGTGCCGCGCAGCTCCTCGCCGACCGCCGCGGTCCAGGTGGCGCCCTCGGCGTCGAAGGTGAGCGAGGCGATCCGCTCGCCGGGCGGGGCGGGCGCGCAGCCGGCGAACTCGGCCAGGGCCTCGTAGAGCCGCTCGGCCTGGTCGGGGTCCTCGGCGCGGGGCAGGAAGAAGGCGGGCACGGGCCGCAGTGTGCTGGTCCCCTCCGACAGCCCGGGTCTAGGTTCGGGTGCTGTGCACCGGCTGACCGTCGAGGAGGCCCGGCAGGTCGCCGTCCGGGCGCAGCTGCTGGACGCCGACCGCCCGGCCGACCTGCTGCACGTCGTCGAGCGGCTCGCCTTCCTGCAGCTGGACCCCACGGCCGCCGTCGCGCCCAGCGCCGACCTGGTCGCCTGGACCCGGCTCGGGTCCGGGTACCGGCCCGAGGAGCTGCGCCGGGCCCTCGACGTCGAGCGCACCCTGTTCGAGCTGCATGCCTGCGTGCGGCCGATGGCCGACCTGCGGCTGTTCCGGGCCCGCATGCAGCGCGCGCCCCTGTACCTGCGTCCCCGCGAGTGGCTGGCCGCCAACCAGGGCTTCGCCGCCGACGTGCTCGCCCGGCTGCGCGCCGACGGGCCGCTGCTGTCCAAGGACATCCCGGACACCGCGGCGGTGCCGTGGGCGTCGACCGGCTGGACCGGCAACCGGAACGTCACCCAGATGCTGGAGGTGCTGGCCGGGCGGGGCGAGGTCGCCATCAGCGGACGGCGGGGCAAGCAGCGGCTGTGGGACCTGGCCGAGCGGGTCTACCCGGCCGACGTCGAGGTGGTGCCCTTCGAGGACGCCGAGCGCGAGCGCGACCGGCGCCGGCTGCGGGCCCTGGGCATCGCCCGGGCCCGGACCGACCAGTCGTCGGTGGAGGCCAACGACGTGGGCGAGGCCGGGGAGCCCGCCGTGGTGGACGGCGTCCCGGGGGAGTGGCGGGTCGACCCCGACCAGCTGGGCCGCCCGTTCACCGGCCGGACGGCACTGCTGTCGCCCTTCGACCGGCTGGTGCACGACCGCCGCCGGGCCCTGGAGCTGTTCGGCTTCGACTACACGCTGGAGATGTACAAGCCCGCCGCCGCCCGCCGGTGGGGCTACTTCGCGCTGCCGGTGCTGCACGCCGACCGGCTGGTCGGCAAGGTCGACGCCGCGGCCGACCGGAAGGCCGGCACGTTCACCGTCGCCGCCGTCCACCAGGACGTGCCCTTCACCCCGGCCATGACCGAGGACGTCGACGTCGAGCTCGCCGCCCTCGCCGACTGGCTCGGCCTCACCCTCCGCCGCTGAGGACCCACGCGTCCCGCGCGCCCCGGAGAAGGTTGTGCACAACCGGAAAGGTCGCCTACGGTCCCGGGGCCGCGTCGGACATCGACGTACCCCGACCCGGAGGTCCTCCTGTGCGCGCCCGATCCCGTCTGCTCCTCGCCCTCGGCCCGGCGGCCCTCGCCGTCGCCGCCGGGACCGCGTCCCCGGCCCAGGCGGCCCCGTCGAGCGGGCCCGTCGGCTACGTCGTCGGCCACCACGCCGAAGCGCAGGTCCTGCTCGCGGATGGCCGCCAGGCCTCGGTCGTCGTCGACGAGTACGCGAGCGGCGGCCCGTCCGGTGGACGGTGGAGCGAGGTCGCGGTCGTCGTGGCGTGCGAGTCCTCCCGCGACTGCGCCACCGGCGGCGAGGCCTACCTCGACCTCGACGGTGACGTCCTCACCGTCACCCCGGGTCTTGGGCGCACGACGCTGCCGCCCGTGCAGATGACGCTGTCCGGGTGGACCGACCGCGGCGCGACGCAGGTGCAGACGACCGTCACGGTCAGCGCCGTGCTCACCGCCACCGGCCCGCTCGCGGCCACCACCACCCGCGGCTCCGACTGCGCGAGCCCGTCGTCCACCCCGTGCCGCTCGCTCACCGTGGTGACCAGTCGCCCGGTCTCCGCGGCGGTCACCCTCGGCGGCGCGACGTCGAACGGCACGGGCACCGTCTCGTCCACCCGCACGGTCAGCGTGGCGGCGCGCTGACCCCCGGGTTCCCCGACACCGGGGTCGCCCCGACTCAGCCCGCCAGGTCGGCCAGGAGGTCGAGCTGGGTCCGCCACACCGGGGACGACGGGTCGATGAGCACGAAGTGGTCGCCGTCGACCTCGGTCAGCGTGGCGTCGGCACCGGCCGCGGTGGCCGCCTGCACGTAGGTCTGCGACTGCGACAGCGGCACGTTGGTGTCGGCCCGGCCGTGCACGCACCGCACGGGGACGCTGAGGGGCACCTGCTGCAGCGGGTCGACCGCGGCGTCCACCGGGCCGCCGACGAAGGCCTGCACCGCACCGGCGCCCAGGTCCTCGGCCTCCGCGCCGCGCAGGTCCAGCACCCCGGCCTGCGACACCGCGCCGGTCAGCGGCACCCGCGCACCCGACCGCCCGGCTGCCCACACCGCCAGGTGCCCGCCCGCGGAGTGGCCGAGCGCCAGCACCGTGGAGAGGTCGAGGTCGGTGGTGGCCAGCGCGTCGATGCCGGCGGCGACGTCGTCCAGCGTGGCCGGCACCCCGCCGCCGTCGCCCACCCGCCGGTACTCCAGGTTCCAGGCCGCCCAGCCCTCGTCGGCCAGCGCCTGCGCCAGCGGCGCGCCCAGCGACGCGTCGTACTGCGCCCGCCAGAACCCGCCGTGGATGACCACCACGACCCCGCGGGGGGTGCCCTCGGGCCGGTAGAGCTCGGCCCACTGGCTGGGGTCGTCGCCGTAGGCGGTGCGGGAGCCAGGAGCGGGAGGACGCGAGCAGCCGGCGGTCACCGCGCCGAGTGTGCCCCAGGCGGTCAGCTGCAGCAGGGTTCGTCGGCGGAGGAGGGGCACACCGGGTGTTCGTGGTGGACCCGTCCGGCGGACGGCGGTGCCGATCCACGACGCCGTCGGTGCGGGTGGGTAGGCTGGGTGCCCTGCGGCCGGACCAGACCGGCGGCACCCGCTGCACCGGCGTCGACGCACCGCACGCCGCCGGGGCCCGCAGTGATCGGGCTCGCCCGACCGGATCGCCGGTCGCGCCGCTCCGCCCGCAGGGCGCGCCGCCGTGTGCGCGGCGGCGCAGCACGTCTCCAGGAGGTAGTGAGTGGCTCGAGCAGGCCAGCGTCGTGACGGCGCTCGCCGCACCGCCGGTCGGGGTGGCCACCGGCCGCGCAACGGTGACCTGGTCGCCGAGCTCGCCCGGGCCGTCCGCGACGTCGAGGCCGCGGCCAAGCGCAACCGGGTGACCCCCACGGTGCGGGCGACCTTCCAGGCCGTCGCGCTGCTGCTGCGCGAGGAGCGCGCGCGGGTGCGCACGGCGGCGGTCAGCGACAGCCACCGCACCGAGCAGCTCAAGCGGCTGGAGGGCCTGGCCACGATCATGGCCACCACCGCGGTCCGCGACGCCGGCCTGCTGGCCCTGCTCGCCGACGAGGCGGTGCCCTCCGAGGCCGCCCGCCGCATCGCCAAGGACATGAAACGCGACCTCGGCGTCGAGGTGGAGGAGGAGCCCGAGCCCGAGCCGGTCGCCGTCGCGCCCGTCGAGGCCCCCCGCCGCGTCGTCCCGCAGTCGGTCGCCGCCCGCCAGCTCGCCAACCCCTTCCTAGCCCCGGACTACGACGCCGGCGCGGCCCAGCGCGGTCCCCGGCCCGGCCGGCTGGCCGGCTGGGAGCTGATGGGCCCGCTGCTGGCCTCCTTCGAGCGGGCCGGCGGCGGGGCACCGGCCTGCATGTCGCTGCCGTTCCCGACCCAGCGGTTCACCCCGGCGGGCCTGGAGCTCATGCCGCACCAGGGCCAGCTGGTCGCCGCCGTCGCCGAGGGCCACCGCAGCTTCCTGCTCGCCGACGAGCCCGGCCTGGGCAAGACCGCGCAGGCGCTGCTGGCCGCCGAGGCCGCGATGGCCTACCCGCTGCTGGTCGTCGTCCCCAACGTCGTGAAGACGAACTGGGCGCGGGAGGCCGCGCTGTGGACCCCGCACCGGCCGGCCACCGTCGTGCAGGGCGACGGGGACAACGTCGACGGGTTCGCCGACATCGTCGTCGTCAACTACGAGGTGCTCGACCGGCACCGCGGGTGGCTGGAGGAGTTCGGCTTCCGCGGCATGGTCGTCGACGAGGCGCACTTCATCAAGAACGTCACCTCCCAGCGCTCCCAGCACGTGCTGGCGCTGTCGGCCGGCCTGCGGGTGCGCACCGCCAAGCCGCTGCTGATGGCGCTGACCGGTACCCCGCTGATCAACGACGTCGACGACTTCCGGGCCATCTGGCGCTTCCTGGGCTGGGTCGACGAGACCAAGCCGCTGGCCCAGCTCACCGAGTGCCTCGAGGCCACCGGCTACGTCCCGGCCGACCGGGAGTTCTACGAGGCCGCCCGCCGGTGCGTCGTCGACATGGGCATCGTGCGCCGCCGCAAGGTCGACGTCGCCGCCGACATCCCCGCCCGCCGGATCGCCGACCTGCCGGTCGAGCTGGACGGCGCCGTGGGCCGCTCCATCCGGGCCGCCGAGCGCGAGCTGGCGCAGCGGATGGTGGCGCAGTACCGGTCGGCGCTGTCCTACCGCGACGTCGTGGACGACGAGCTGGACATGGACCTGGTGCGCCGGGTGGCCAAGAGCGAGCTCAAGGACGCGATGACCCGCCAGACCGGCGAGAACGTGTTCTCGATGATGCGCCGGATCGGCCTGGCCAAGGCGGAGCTGGCCGCCGACTACGCCGCGCAGCTGGCCCGCAGCGCCGGCAAGGTCGTCTTCTTCGCCAAGCACATCGCGGTCATGGACGCCGCCGAGGCCTCCTTCGAGAAGGCCGGGGTGAGCTTCTCCTCCATCCGCGGCGACCAGACGCCCTCGGTCCGGCAGAAGGAGGTCGACGCCTTCGTCAACGACCCGTCGGTGCAGGTCGCCGTCTGCTCGCTGACCGCGGCCGGTGTCGGGCTGAACCTGCAGGTGGCCTCGAACGTCGTCCTCGCCGAGCTGTCCTGGACCGACGCCGAGCAGACCCAGGCCATCGACCGCAGCCACCGGATCGGGCAGACCGAGCCGGTCACCGCGTGGCGGATCATCGCCGCGCAGACCATCGACTCCCGGATCGCCGAGCTGATCGGCTCCAAGGCCGGGCTCGCCGCCCGCGCGCTGGACGGGTCGGACGAGGAGGTCGCGGCCACCGGCGACGTGCAGCTGGAGGCGCTGGTCGCGCTGCTGGTGGACGCGCTGCGGGCGCAGCCCGCCTGACCGGTCCCGGGGACGGCGGTCGCCGCCGTCCCCGGGTCGGGTGTCAGCCGCGGATCTTCGCGGTGATCTCCGCGAGCCGCTTGCCCTGGTAGCGGGCCGCGGTGAGCGCCTCGTCGCTGGCCGCGGCGGAGTTGCCGGCCGAGGGCACCGACGTGCCGTAGGGGTTGCCGCCGGCGGCGAACAGCAGCGGGTCGGTGTAGCCGGGCGGCACGATGACCGCGCCGAAGTGCGAGAACACGTTGAACAGCGTGAGGATCGTCGACTCGTTGCCGCCGTGGGTGTTCTGCGCGCTGGTGAAGGCGGTGGCGCCCTTGTTGGCCAGGGTGCCGTTGAACCACAGCCCGCCGAGGGTGTCGATGTAGGCCTTCAGCTGGGCGGACGGCGTCCCGAAGCGGGTCGGGGTGCCGAAGGCGTAGCCGTCGGCCCAGGCCAGGTCGTCGGGGGTGGCGATCTCGACGCCGGAGACGTCGTCGAGGTGGGCCCGCCACGCCGGGTTGCTGTCGATGGCGGCGTCGGGGGCGGTCTCGGGCACGCGGCGCAGCCGGACGTCGGCGCCGGCCTCCTGCGCGCCCTCGGCGACGGCCTGCGCGAGCTGGTGGGTGTTGCCGGTCGAGGAGTAGTAGACGACGACGATGTTGGTCACGGGGACCTCCCGGGTCGAGGAAGTGGTTGCACGTTCAACCCTCGGGGAGGTGTCGGACCCCCGCAACCCGGTCAGCCGACCGTGATGGTCATCCGCATCCCGCGGGCGGTGTGGTCACCGACCGGGCACAGCAGTTCGTAGTCGCCGGGCTGCAGGGTGACGGTCAGCTCGGCGCTGTCGCCGGGCCGGACGTCGTCGGAGGTCTCGTCCACGCCCGGCCCGGTGATGGTGAGGGCGTGCGGGGCCGACCCGTCGTCGGAGAGCACGAACGTGTACTCCCCGGGCGCGAACTCCTGCTGGGAGAGGGTGAAGGCGAACTCGGTGGCCGAGACGTCGACCTCGGTGGGCCCGGCGGCGTCGGCGGCGGAGGACCCGGTGGCACCGGACGGCGCGCTGCTCGACGACACGCTGCCCGCCGACGCGGACGACGGGTCGGCGGTCGCCGCGCCGTCCTGCGCCGAGCAGCCGGTCACGACCGGTGCGAGCAGTGCGGCAGCGAGCAGGACGACCCGGGGACGGGGTGCGGTCACGGGGACCTCCGGCGCCTGGGGGACGGACCCGACGCACCCGAAGTGCACTGCGGAACGGGCCGGGGGAACACCCCCCACAACCGGGGGCCGGTGCCCGGGACGGTGTCGACCGGGCTCAGCGGGCCCGGCGGGTGCGGAGGAACCCGGGGACGTCGACCTGCGGCACCGTGCCGGTGCGGGCGAACCCGGCCCACAGGGCACGCAGCTGCCTGCCGCGTGCCTCGACCTCGGCCCAGGGCACACCCGCCAGCAGCGGGGCACCGCGCCAGGCCTCCGGCGAACCGAACAGCAGCGGCAGGTCGGTGCAGTGCGCCGCCCGCAGCGGCGACCCGGGGGCACCCCAGTCCAGCCGGTAGGTGGCCGCCCGGCCGCCGGCCCGGGCGTGCCGCCGGGCCAATGACCGCACGGCCCGGCCGTAGACCACCCAGCTGGCCAGCGCGACCGCGGCCCGGGTGAGCAGCGGGACCCGCCGGACGACGGCGAACCGCTCGGGCAGGCCCGGCAGGAAGAGCGCCACCTCGCGGGCGGTGCTGCCGACGAGCAGGTCGACGTGCGGCGCGGCGGCCGACCAGGCGTCGCCGACGGCGTCCTCGGCCGGCAGCGGCGGGTGGCCGTAGCGGGTGCCGAACGGCATCGCCGCCACCAGGCCGAAGGGGGCGGCGGCGGCCTCGACGCGGGCCTCGGCGGCCAGCACCTCCTCGAGCGGCGTCCCGGCGTCCAGGTCCCCGGCGGCGGCGTCCATGGCCGCCGACATCCGGGCCCGGCCGCGGCTGATGCCCAGCGGTGCGCTCTGCACGACCGCCCGCCGGAAGAGACCGCGGGCGCCGTCGGCCGCCATCAGGTGGGCCACGGCGTCCCCGCCGGCGGAGTGCCCGAAGACGGTGACGGCGGCCGGGTCGCCGCCGAAGCCCTCGATCGCCCGCTGGACCCAGCGCAGCGCCGACAGCTGGTCGAGCAGGCCGAGGTTGGCCTGACGCGGGCCGCCACCGAGGTAGCCGAGCAGGCCGAGCCGGTAGGTGACCGCGACCAGCACCACGCCCTGCTCGCGGACCAGCGGGCGGGGGTCGAACACGGGGGAGTCCCCGGCGCCGGCGCGGTAGGACCCGCCGTGCAGGAACACCATCACCGGGGCGCCCTGCGCGCCGGCCGGGGCGGTGACCGACAGCCGCAGGCAGTCCTCGTCCACCACCAGGTCGCCCATCGGGTCCACGAGCAGGTCGTCCAGCAGCGGGGTCGGGTTCTGCGGGCAGGCGGGCGCGAGCCGGGTGGCGTCGACCGGGCCGTCGGCCACGGGCTCGTCCACCGGGGCGCGGAACCGCTCCGCGCGGGCGTACCGGATCCCGGTCGCCCGGACCAGGTCGCCCTCCCGACGGGCCCGGAACACCCCCGCCGGCGTCTGCACGGTCACCGGCGTCCCCACCCCCACGACGCTACGGCCCGGCCCGGTGCCCCCGCCGGGCTACCGTCCCCACCGTGGAGCTGGAGGACGACGGGACCCTTGCGGTGCGGGGTCCCGGTGGCGAACCCCTGGAACGGGTTGCCCAGCTGACCTGCCGAGAGGCCCGTCCGTGGGTCAGACGGTCGAGCACGCTCCTCGGGGTCCAGCTCTGCGGCTCGCCGGTCGACTGGGTCGTGGGCGATGGTCGTGCCGAGGTCGCCGAGCGGATCCGCCGCGCGGAGGGCACGGACTGCGACACTGCCGGGGACATCCGTCACCTGCGGTTGCCTGACGGACGCCGAGCCGTCGTCCTCGTCGTGGAGTAACAGGTGCTGGTCGACGAGGGGGCTGCCCGGACCCTTGGGTCGTGGCACGGCAGACGGCCCGGTTCGCCGATGTCAGCCACCGCCGCGTGCAAGGTGTGCTGATCAGGAAGGACCTCGCGGACGTCGTGCGGCGCATGCAGGCCGACCTCCGAACCAGGGTCACCCCGAGTGGGGGAAACGCGACCCCCGACCGGTTCCTCGACGCCCTGGCTGCCATCGCCGGAGACGGGCCGGACGACCGGACGCCCACATGGTCGGCTCTGCCGCGGGCTGCGCACCGACCGAAGGCGAGCCGAGGGGTCGACGCGCCCGCCTCCACCCGGAGCTCTCTTGGACACGGGGAACTCCACCCCACTGCCCGAGCGCGGTCGCTTGGGGGACCACTGAATACGAGCTGACCCATCCGCCGTCGGGTGGGAGGTCATCCTGGACGGTGGGAGGCGGTTGCAACCACCTCCCACCGTCGGCGAATGCCTCCCACCCGACGGGTGGCCCGACAGCCCCCACGGTCTGCGCACTCCGCTCTGCGCGCCCACCGTCAGGGATGTGCGGCCACCTGCTCAGGCGGCGGCGCCGGTACCCGGGCGGGCGGGGGTCAGGCGACCGGTTCGGGCTGGGGGAACAGCCGGCGGAGCACGTCGGCGAGGGTGACCACGCCGGCCACCCGGTCGCCGTCGGTGACCACGGCCAGGTGGTTGCGGGTCTCCCGCATCCGCTGCAGCGCGGTGGCCACCGGGGTGGTGGCCTCCAGCGCGAACACCGGTCGCCCGACCGGTGCGGCCGGGGCGTCGTCGGGCAGCACCAGGGTGTCCCGCACGTGGACGACGGTGCCCAGCCGGTCACCGTCGCCGAGCAGGATCCGCAGGTGCCCGCTGGCCCGGGTGGCGGCGCGGACGTCGCCCGCGGTGGCCGACGCCGGCACCGACGCCACCGGGCGGGAGTCGACCAGGTCGGCGACGGTGAGCTCCTGCAGCTGCAGGGCGCCGGCGATCTGGCTGGAGAAGCCCTGCTCCAGTGCGCCGACCTCCACCGAGTGCTCGACCAGCACCCGCAGGGTGTCCGGGCTGTGCCCGGCGGCGACCTCGTCGACCGGCTCAACACCGACCCGGCGCAGCATCCAGTTGGCGCTGCCGTTCATCGCCTTGAGCGCCGGCCGGAAGACCCACATGAACACCCGCATGGCCGGGGCCAGCAGCACCGAGGACCGCTCCGGGTGCGCGATTGCCCACGACTTCGGGGCCATCTCGCCCACCACCAGGTGGATGAAGGTGACCACGAACAGCGAGACCACGAAGCCGGTGACGTCCGCGGCCACCGCCGGCAGGCCCACCGACTCGAACGCCGGGGTCAGCCAGGCGTCGACGGCGGGCTTGCTCAGCGCGCCGAGCGCCAGCACGCAGGCGGTGATGCCCAGCTGCGCGCCGGCCAGCACCAGGGTCAGCTCGGCGGAGTTGCGCAGCGCGGCGCGGGCCGGGCGGCTGCTGACCGCCTGCTCCTCCAGGCGGTGCCGCTTGGCCGCCAGCGCGGCGAACTCCACGGCGACGAAGAACGCGCTCAGCGCGACGATCACGACGGTGGCCGGGACGACCACCCAGGGGTTGGCGCTCATCGGGTCTCCTCCACGGCAGCGGCGGCCGGCTCGGTCGCGGGCAGGTGGACGCGCACCCGCGAGGGCACGTGCCGTTCCACCTCCAGCACCTCGACCTCGGCGTGCCGGACCGCCGGCTCGTCCTCGTGCACCAGCTCGGCGGGGTCCGGGGGCAGCTCGACCCGCACCCGGTCGCCCTCGGCGGGCAGCCCGCCGCGGGCGGCGATGACCAGCCCGGCGACGGTCTCGTAGTCACCGCGCGGCAGGTCCACGCCGACCGCGCGCTCGACCTCGTCCACCGGGACGTCGCCGGCCATCTCCCAGCCCCCGCCGGCGTCGACGGGCTCGCCGACCAGTTCGGGGTCGTGCTCGTCGGTGATCTCCCCGACCAGCTCCTCGGCGAGGTCCTCGACGGTGATGACGCCGGCCAGGCCGCCGTACTCGTCGACGACGCAGGCCAGCTGGTTGCGGGTGGCCGCGAGCTCGGCGAGGACACCGGGCAGCGGCGTCAGGTGGGAGACCACCAGCGCCGGCCGGGCGATCGCGCGCACCGGGGCGTCGTCGTCCTCGGTGGTGGTGAGGAGGTCGGCCAGGTGCACCACGCCGGTGACGTCGCCGTCGGCGGCCGACAGCACCGGGTAGCGGGAGTGGCCGGTGGCCATCAGCTCGCGCAGCCGGCCCAGGGTGTCGGCCTCGGTCACGGTGTCCACCCGGTGGCGGGGGATCATCGCGTGCTCGGCGTCCTGCTCGGGGAAGTCGATGATCCGGTCCAGCAGCACCGACAGCTCCGGCGGCAGGTCACCGCTGGCCCGGGAGTCGGCCACGATGCTGTCCAGGTCGCGCGCGGTCGCGGAGTGCTCGACGTCGTGCACCGGCTCGATGCGCAGCGCGCGCAGCAGCAGGTTGGAGGACTGGTCGAAGAACCAGATCAGCCAGCCGAACACCTTGAGGTAGACCACCGTCGAGGTGGCCAGCCAGCGCGACACCGGCTCGGGCCGGGCGATGGCCAGGTTCTTGGGGAACAGCTCGCCCAGCAGCATCTGCACCAGGGTGGACAGCACCAGGGCACCGACCGCCCCGATGGCCACGCCCACCGCGGTCGGGACGCCGACCCCGCCGAGCAGGGTGCCCACGCTCTGGCCGATCAGCGGCTCGGCGGTGTAGCCGACCAGCAGCCCGGTGACGGTGATGCCCAGCTGGGCGCCCGAGAGCATGAAGGACGTGCGGCGGGTGACCTGCAGGGCGCGTTGGGCTGCGCCGTCGCCGGCCTGGGCCAGCGCGCCCAGCCGGGACCGGTCCACCGACATGTAGGCGAACTCCTGGGCCACGAAGTACGCCGTGGCCGCGGTGATGGCGATCACCACCAGCACGCCGAGGAGCAGGGTCAGGACGGCGGCGGTCACCGGGTCGTCCTGCGGTGGGGGTCGGCGGTCACGGGTCTGTGGCTGTCGGCCATGGCTCTTCCTGCTCGGGGACGGGACGACGGCGGACCCGGGCCCGCCGTCGCGCCGCCCAACGAACGGTGACGCGCAACCGTTCCTGGGTCCGCGCTGTGCGCCGGCGCACCCCGGACGGGTGAGGGGGACCGCGGCGGGGTGCACGGAGGAACTGCAGCGTCCGTTATTCGGGGCATGGCAGGACCGCGTCGCAGCCCCCGGCGCCCCGTCGCCGGTGGCCTGGCGCTGACGGCGGCGGCGGCCACGGTGCTGTACTGGACCCACCCGGCGCCGGCGTCGGCCGCCCCGTCCTGCCAGCAGGCGCACCTGCTGGTCAACACCGGGACCCTGTCCGGCGACGAGCGGCTGCTGCGGTACGACCCGACCGGCCGGCTGCGCGCCTCGGTCCAGGCCCAGCGCCCCTACGGCGACGTCGCCGTCCTGCCCGACGGCACCCTCTACGGCGTCGACCTCGACAACGGCTCGGACACCCTGTACCGGATCGACCTGGCCACCGGCGCCGAGACGGCCACGGTGCCCATCAGCGGTCCGCCCGGCCGCATGTACAACGCGCTGACCGCCGCCCCCGACGGCAGCCTGCTGCTGGGGGCCTACGCCGACGACGAGGTCCTGCGGCTGGACCCGGCCACCGGCGCGACGACCCCGGCGGCGACGCTCCCGGCCGGCTGGACGTCCGCCGGTGACTTCCTCACCCTCGCCGACGACCCCGACGACGACGTGCTGGCCGTGGTGGAGGGCAGCACCGGCGACGCGCTGGCCCGCATCCACCCCGACGGGACGACGACGGTGATCGGCACCGTGCCCGAGTCCTGGGGCGCGATGCAGTCCGGCGGGCAGGTCTACCTGGCCGGCAGCGACGGCACCGTCCGCCGGGTCGACGCCCTGCCGACGGCGGCGTCGACCGCCCCGCTGCCGACCACCGATGTGGTGGCGACCGGGACGACGCTCTACGGCGCCACGTCCGTCGGCGACGCCGGCCTCTGCGCCGACCTGGTCACCGACCTGTCGGTGTCCCCGGTCGACGGCGCGGTCGTCGACGCCGGCGGCACAGCGACCTACACGCTCACCCTGGACAACACCGACGGCGCGGCCGCCGCGCAGGTGGACACCGTGCTCGTGCTGGACGGCGTCCTCGACGACGCCGCCGTCGACGTGCCGGCCACCGCGTCCGCGGGCTCCGGGCTCCAGGTCTCCCCGCTCACCGGCGGGCGCATCGAGGTCGGCGGGCTGCTCCGGCCCGGCACCACCGCCACGGTCACCCTGCGGGTCCGGGTGACCCCGTCGGGGACCGGCGACCACCTGCTGCGTGCGCTGGCGGTGCCCTTCGGCACCCCGGTGCCGACCACCTGCGCGCCTAGCTCCCCGACGTGCACCGACAACCCGGTCGCCGACCTCGCCCTGACCCAGACCGGCACCCCCGTGGGCCGCGCCGGCGAGCAGGTGGCCTGGACCCACCAGGTCACCAACACCGGCCGCGCCGCGCTCACCGGGCTCGTCGTCACCCGGCCCGACGGCGGTGCGGTGAGCTGCCCGACCACCTCGCTGGCGCCCGGTGCCACCACCTCGTGCACCTCCACGAGCACCGCGGCGCAGGCCGACGTCGACGCCGGCACCCTGACCGGGGCGTCCGCGGCCCGTGCCACCCGCGGCGGCGCCACCCTGCAGGCCGTACCGGCGTCGGCGGCCGTGGCCGTGCCCGCGGCACCGGCGCTGACCCTGACCGCGACCGGCAGCCGGGTCGGTGACCGCGTGCGCTGGACCTACCTGGTCACCAACACCGGCACGGTCACCCTGCACGAGGTGGGCGTCACCGGGCCGGGGGCCACCGCGGCGAGCTGCCCGGTGACCGTGCTCGGGCCGGGTGCGGCCACCACCTGCACCCTCGACGTCGTCCTCACCGACGCCGACCGCGCGGCCGGTGCCGCCGCCGGCTCGGGCACCGCGTCGGGCCTGCCGCCGGGCGCCGCCGCACCGGTCCTCGCGACCGCGCAGGGCAGCGTGCCGCTGGTCGTGGCCCGCACCCCGCAGGTCGCGGACCTGCCGACCACCGGCGTCGACGGCACCCGCTGGACCGGGGCCGCGCTGGTGCTGCTCGGCGCGGGCACCGCCGCCCTCACCCTGGCCCGGCGCCGCCGGGCCTGACCCTGCTCAGCCGGCCAGCCAGCGGCGGGTCCAGCCCGCCTGGCCGCGGCGGTACTGCAGCCGGCGGCTGGCGGTGTCCGCCCCGCCGGCCCAGAACGTCAGCTCCACGGGGGCCACCCGGAACCCGACCCAGGACGGCGCCGGCGGCGACCCGCCGTCGGTGCGCACGTCGGCGGCCCAGCCCGCCACCCGGCCGGCGCGGTCGCGCGCGGCCAGGTCGTCGTCGTTGAGCCAGGCCAGCCGCCGCAGGTGGTCCGACCGGGCCGCCCACACCCGCGCCGCGGACGCCTCGGTGTCGGGGACGGCGTCGCCCCGCACGACCAGCTGGCGGGTGAACCCGGGCCAGGTGAGCACCAGCGCCGCCCGGGGGAGGACGGCGATCTCGGTGACCTTGCGGCTGGACCGGTGGGTGTGGAACGCGAACCCGGTGCGGTCGGCCGCGCTGACCAGCACGGTGCGCGCGTCGGGGTAGCCGTCGGTGCCCGCGGTGGCCAGCACCGCCTGGGGCCGCTCGGGGTCGTCGTCGGCGGGCAGCCAGTCGGCGACCAGCACCCACGGGTCGTCGCCGGGGTCGGCGTCGGCCTGCAGGTCGATCACCGCACGGCGCCCTTGGTGGGCCCGCCGTAGTCGGGGTTCAGCTTGCCCGGGTTGAGCAGGCCGCGGGGGTCGGTGCGCCGGGCGGTCTCGACCGTGCGGGCCAGCTGGAAGTCCACGTTCCACTGGTGCGGGTCGTGCACGCCCACGCCGAGGGCCTCCAGCGCGGCGATGCCCTCGCGCACCTGCTCCGGGCTGCGGTAGACCCCGGCCAGCATGCCGATCGGACCGGAGTGGCCGACCTCGTTGTGCAGCAGCGCGCCCTCGAACACCTGGTGCACCTCGTCGACCCGGTCGACCAGCGCCTGGCCGCCGACCTCGAGGTGGAAGTACACGCCCGGGGCGCTCTTCTGCAGCCACTCGATGGGGTGGTTGTAGCTGAGCACGCTCAGGCTCAGCGGCACCTGCGGGCCCTCGCGCACGTCCTCGACCCGCCCGCCCGCGGCCGCCACGACCGCGCGGGCGGCCTCGACGGTGGAGGCCTCCAGGATGCCGCGCACGCTGGCCCGCCCGGCCGGGAAGGCGGGGTCCTCGGGCAGCGCCGCGGTGATCTCGGGGGTGTCGGCGGAGACCAGCCGGGGCGTGGGCTCCAGCTCCCCCAGGGCGACCATCACGGCCTGCGCGGTGCGGAAGTCGTCGCAGCTGGCGTAGAAGCCCACCCACTCCTGCAGCGGCTCCAACCGCACGGTGGCGCGGGCGATGACCCCCGCCGTCCCGTAGTTGTGCACGTAGGCCTGCGCCTCCTCGCCCTCGACGTGCACCAGGTCGCCGGAGCCGTCGGCGTGCACGACGTCCAGCGCGGCGACGAAGCCGGCGTCGTTGGTGCCGTGCACGATGCTGCCGGTGCCACCCGACCCGCCGGCCAGGAACCCGCCGAGCGAGCTCTGCACGGTGGACGGGTACATCCACAGCTGCTGCCCGGTGGCCTGCGCGGCCCGCTCGCAGGTCACCATCGGCGTCCCCGCCTCGGCGGTGAGCAGGCCGTCGGTGACCTCCACGACCGCGCGGGCGCGGGAGAGGTCCAGCACCAGGCCGCCGGCCATCGGGATGCCCTGGCCGTAGTTGCCGGTGCCCTTGCCGCGCGGGGTGACCGGCACGCCCAGCCGGACGGCGGCGGCCACCGCCTGGGCGGCGAGCTCGGCGGTGGTGGGGAAGGCGACCAGGTCGGCGACCCCCAGGGGCAGCAGCTCGCTGATGATCGGGCTCATCCGCGCCCCGTCGACCGACACCCGCTCGCGCACCCGCAGCTCGCTGCTGACGTTGCGCTCGCCGAGCAGCGCGGCGAGCTCGGTCTCCAGCTGGGACAGGGCGGTGGGGGCGGCCGTCGTCGTCACGCCGTGGACGGAACCGCACCGCGGTTACATCCGTGTGACCCTTCTGCGTCATCTGCACCCGGCGGGCCCGACGTGTGCAGGATCGGCCGGTGAGCTTCTTCTCCGACGTCGAACGCGACCTGGTGGTGGCCGGTCGCACCCCGCTCGCCGACGGCGTGCTGGGCCTGGACCTGGTCTCCCACAACGGTCGCGACCTGCCCGCGTGGACGCCCGGCTCGCACCTGGACCTCCTCGTGCGCCCGGGTCTGGAGCGGCAGTACTCGCTGTGCGGGGACGTCGGCGACCGGGCCACCTGGCGGGTCGCGGTGCTGCGCGAGGCCGACGGCGGGGGAGGGTCGCGGGCGCTGCACGACGAGGTCGAGGTGGGCCAGCGGCTGCGGGTGCGCGGGCCGCGCAACCACTTCCCGTTCGAGGTCACCCCCGGCACCCGGTACGTCTTCGTGGCCGGTGGCATCGGCATCACCCCGCTGCGCGCGATGCTCGCCGCCGCCGACGCGGCCGGGGCGGAGTGGACCCTGGAGTACGCCGGCCGCTCGCGGGCGCGGATGGCCTTCGCCGCCGAGCTGGCCGCCGCCCACCCCGGCCGGGTGCGGCTGCACGTCGGCGACGAGGGCGACCGGCTCGACGTGGCGGCGCTGGACGTCGACGCGGCCACCGCCGTCTACGCCTGCGGGCCGGCGAAGCTGCTCGACGCGCTCGAGGCCGCCGCCGCGGGTTGGGCGGGCACCCTGCACGTGGAGCGGTTCGAGGCCAAGGAGTTCGGTGCCCCCGTGTGGCCGGACCCCTTCGAGGTGGAGCTGGCGCTCACCGGCACGACCGTCGTCGTCGAGCCCGGCACCTCGGTGCTCGACGCCCTGGCCGCCGAGGGGGTCGATGTGCTGTCCTCCTGCCGGGTGGGCACCTGCGGCACCTGCGAGACGCCGGTGCTGGAGGGCGAGGTCGAGCACCGCGACTCCGTGCTCAGCCCCGGCGAGCAGGCCGACGGCACCGCGATGATGGTCTGCGTGTCCCGCGCCGCCGGCCCCCGGCTGGTGCTCGACCTGTGACCGCGTCCCGGTGAGCGCCCCCGCCTGCCCGAAGGCGATGACCTACGGGCCGTGCGGCGGGGTGGCCGAGGACGGCAGCTGCGAGGTCGCCCCCGACCCGTGCGCCTTCCTGCCGCTGCCCACGGTGCGTTGGCCCCGTGAGCGGGAGAGCCGTCCCGGACCCGAGCCGCGCCTGCTCGCCCTCATGCGGCAGCGGCCCGTGGTGGTCGCCGACCTGCCCGCCGTCGCGCTGTCCCGCGGGTCGCTGGAGCGCTGCACCGACCTGGTCGCCGGCCGGGTGGACGCCGTCCTGCTGGGCGACCACGCGGCCGCCCGGGTGCAGTTCCCGCCGGCCTACCGGGCCGCGCTGGTGCAGTCCCGCGGCGTCCCCGTCTGGCAGGGGCTGAACTGCCGGGACCGCAACCGGGTCGCGCTGGAGGGCGAGCTGGCCGCGCTGGCCGACCTCGGCGTCGGCGCGGTGCACTGCGTGACCGGCGACCACACCGCCACCGGCGACCGGCCCGACGCCCAGCCGGTCTTCGACCTGGACTCCACGCAGCTGGCCGCCGCTTCCCGCGCCGCCGGCCTGCTGGTCTCGGTGGGGGAGACCCCGCACGGCCCGCCCGCCGACCGCCGCCCGCAACGGCTGGTGGAGAAGGTGCGGGCCGGCGCCGAGGTCTGCTTCGTCGACCACGCCGGCGGCCCGGCCGAGCTGGCCGACTTCGTCGCCGCGGCCACCGACGCGGGCGCCGACGTGCCCTTCGTCGCCTGCGTCGCGGTGGCCACCGATCCCGGCTCGGTCGCCGAGCTGCGCCGCTTCACCGGGCTGCGGCTGCCCGCCGGCTACCTGGCCGCCATCGAGTCCGCCCGCGACCCCCGCCGCGCCGGGGTCGCCGCGGCCGTCGAGCTGGCGGAGGCCTACCTCGCCGTCCCCGGGGTGCGCGGGGTCGACCTGTCCGGGGTCGCCGCACCCGGCACCGAACCCACCACCGCCGCGGCCCTCGCGGAGATCGGGAGAGCCCTCGGATGAGCCTGCTGCTGCGCTCGGTCACCACCGTCGACGGCGACGTCGTCGACGTCCGCTGCGCCGACGGCACCGTCGCCGACGTCGCCCCGGTGCTGGCCCCCGCGCCGGACGACGAGGTGCGCGAGCTCGCCGGGTTCCACCTGCTGCCCGCCCCGGCCGAGCCGCACGCCCACCTGGACAAGGCGCTCACCAGCCACCGGGCACCCAACCGCACCGGCGACCTGGCCGGCGCGATCGAGGCGATCCGGGCCATCTCGGCCGGTTTCACCCACGCCGACCTGGTCGACCGGGCCACCCGCGCCGCGCACGAGTACCTGGCCAACGGCACCACCGCGATCCGCACCCACGCCGACCTGGGCGCGCACACCGGCCTCCGGCACGTCCGCGCGCTGCTGGAGGTCCGCGACGCCCTCGCCGGCCTGGTCGACGTCCAGGTGGTGGCCCTGTGCAGCGCGCCGTGGACCCCGGAGGACGCCCGGGACAACGGCCGGCTGCTGGAGGAGGCGGTCGACCTGGGCGTCGACCTCGTGGGCGGCGCGCCGCACATGTGGCCCGACCGCACCGCCGGTCTGGACCTCTCCTTCGACGTCGCGCAGCGCCGCGGCCTGCCGCTGGACCTGCACACCGACGAGACGCTGGACCCGACCGCGCAGGGCCTGCTGCACCTGGCCCAGCGGGTGCGGGCCACCGGCTTCGGCCACGGCGCCACCGCCAGCCACTGCGTCTCCCTCGGCGTGCACCCGCTCGAGGTCGCCCGGGCCACCTCCGCCGAGGTGGCCGCCGCCGGCGTCGGCGTCGTCGCGCTGCCGCAGACCAACCTGTACCTGCAGGGCCGGGAGTCCACCGTGGCCACCCCGCGGGGGCTGACCGCCGTCCGGGCGCTGCTGGACGCCGGCGCCGTGCTCGGCGCCGGCGGGGACAACCTGCGCGACCCGTTCAACCCGATGGGCCGGGCCGACGCGTGCGAGGCGGCGTCGCTGCTGGTCACCTCCGGGCACCTGTCCACCCGGGAGGCCTGGGACGCCGTGAGCGCCGGTGCCCGCCGCTGCATGGGCCTGCCCGTGCCCACCGCCGTCCCCGGGTCGGTCGCGGAGTTCCTGGCTGTGCGCGCCGAGAGCCTGGACGCCGCGGTCGCCGGGGCCGGCACCGACCGCGTCGTGGTCTCCCGCGGACGGGTGGTCGCGAGCACGCAGGTGCAGCGGGTGTTCCCGGGGAGGGTCGTGGCCCAGTCGTGACCAAGCAGTCGGTCGCGTTCACCGACGGGAGACGCAGGCGAAACAGACCGCGCCCATCGTGACTGCGTCGCCCGGGAGAGCCACCGGGCGACGGGACCGGTCCCACCGCGCGGACCGGTGCCCCCGCAGAACGCACCGGAGGTGACCGTGAGCGCACCTGCGCCCGCCGCCCCGTCCACCGCGACGACGGCCCCCGCCACCCGGGTCCTGGAGTTCACGGACGTGGCCCGCCAGTTCCCCGACGGCACCGTCGCGCTCGAGGGCGTGCACCTGACCATCGACCGCGGTGAGTTCGTCACCGTCGTCGGCCCGTCCGGCTGCGGCAAGTCCACCCTGCTGCGGATCGCCTCGGGCCTGGACGCCGCCAGCGCCGGCACCGCCCGGGTCGACGCGCAGCGCATCGGCTACGTCTTCCAGGACGCCACCCTGCTGCCCTGGCGCAGCGTCAAGAAGAACGTCGAGCTGCTCGCCGAGCTGCACGGCATGAGCAAGACTGCCACCAACCAGGCCGCCCTGGACGCCATCGAGCTGGTCGGGCTGCGGGGCCACGAGAAGAAGCTGCCCCGGGCGCTGTCCGGCGGCATGAAGATGCGCGCCTCGCTGGCCCGCTCGCTCACCCTCGACCCGGACCTGTTCCTCTTCGACGAGCCCTTCGGCGCGCTGGACGAGATCACCCGCGAGCGCCTCAACGACGAGCTGATCCGGCTGTTCGTGACCAAGGGCTTCGGGGCGCTGTTCATCACGCACTCGGTGTCCGAGGCGGTCTACATGTCGACCCGCGTGCTGGTCATGAGCGGGCGGCCGGGGCACATCGTGGAGTCCTTCCAGGTGCCCTTCGGCCCGGACCGCACACCGGAGCTCCGGTTCACCCCCGAGTTCGCCAAGCTCGCCGGCGAGGTCTCCCACGCGCTGCGCGAGGGCCACTCGTGACCGCCACCCTGCCCGGTCAGACCACCCCCTCCGAGGAGACCGCCGTGACCTCCACCCTGGAGAGCCCGACCGCCGAGGCGGTCGCCACCGGCACGACCCCGGCGCCCGTCGTCCGGCGCCGCCGCGGCCGCAGGGCGATGAACCTGGCCCTGCCGGTCGTCGTGTTCGCCGCCCTCATCGGGGTCTGGTACGCCATCACCTACCTCGTGCTGGACCCGGGCCGGCGGTTCCTCATGCCGGCCCCGCACACGCTGATCACCGACGCGCTGCTGGACCCCACCATCACCGAGAAGGTGTGGCCGGCCCTGGGGCGCTCCATCGTGGTCACCTTCACCGGCCTGGCGATCGCGATCGTGATCGGCATGCTGTGGGCGATCGCGATGAGCCAGAGCAAGGCCGTCGAGAGCTCGCTGTACCCCTACGCCGTCGCGCTGCAGTGCATCCCGATCCTGGCCCTGGTGCCGCTGATCGGGTTCTGGTTCGGCTTCGGCTTCCCGTCGCGGGTCATCGTCTGCGTGATGATCGCGCTGTTCCCGATCGTGTCGAACACCCTGTTCGGCATCCAGTCGGTGGACCGCGGGCACCACGAGCTGTTCACCCTGCACAAGGCCAGCCGCCTCACCCGGCTGCTGAAGCTGCAGCTGCCCGCGGCCCTGCCGGCCATCTTCGCCGGGTTCCGCATCTCCGCCGGCCTCTCGGTGGTCGGTGCGATCGTCGGCGACCTGTTCTTCAAGCAGGGCGAGCCCGGCCTGGGCATCCTGCTGTCGAACTTCAGCTCCCGCCTGCAGGGCGCCCCGCTGTTCTTCACCATCGTGGTCACCGCCGCGCTGGGCTTCGCGGTGTTCTTCCTCTTCGGCTGGCTGTCCAAGCTCGTCGTCGGCAGCTGGTACGACCAGTCCCGCGACCGCTGAGCCCGTCCCTCAGCGCAGCCCCCTCTCCCAGACCGCACCACCCGGGGCGTCCGTCGCCGTCCGCCCCGGTCACCGTCACCCCGAACCCGAGGTGCCGGCCCGACCCATCCCCAGGAGCACGTGTGCGCATCACCCGTTCCACGACGGCCCTCGCGGCCACCGCCGTGCTGGCGCTGACGCTGTCCGCCTGCGGCAGCGACGACGGTGGCTCGGCCGCCGCCGGTCCCTCCGGCGAGGTCGGCAGCAACGACCTGGCCGCCGCCGGCTGCCCCAGCAACATCGTGGTGCAGACCGACTGGAACCCCGAGGCCGAGCACGGTGGCCTCTACGAGTCCCTGGGTGACGACTACGTGGTCGACGCCGGCAGCAAGTCGGTGAAGGGCACGCTCATCGACAGCAACGGCGACTCCACCGGCGTCACCCTGGAGATCCGTGCCGGCGGCCCGGCCATCGGCTTCCAGACGGTCACCTCGCAGATGTACGCCGACACCGACATCAACCTGGGCTACATCGCCACCGACGAGGCCATCCAGCTCTCGGACACCCAGCCCACCACCGCGGTGCTGGCCCCGCTGGAGAAGTCGCCCACCATGATCATGTGGGACCCCTCGACCTACCCCGACGTGGAGTCCATCGCCGACCTGGGCACCGAGGGCGTCACCGTGCGGTACTTCGAGGGCTCGGCCTACATGGCCTACCTGACCGGCGCGGGGATCCTCAACACCGACCAGATCGACGGGTCCTACGACGGCACCCCGTCGGGGTTCGTGGCCGCCGCCGGCGAGGTCGCCCAGCAGGGCTTCGCCTCCGCCGAGCCCTACATCTACAAGAACGAGGTCGAGGCCTGGGGCAAGGACGTGAAGTACCAGCTCGTCTACGACGCCGGCTTCCAGCCCTACCAGTCCTCGATCTCGGTGCGCTCCGGTGACCTGGAGTCGATGTCGGGCTGCCTCACCGCGCTCGTCCCGCTCATGCAGCAGGCCGACGTGGACTACCTCGCCGACCCCTCGCGGGTGAACGACATCATCCTGGACCTGGTGCAGCAGTACGACACCGGCTGGGTCTACTCCCAGGGCGTCGCCGACTACTCGGTCGAGACCCAGAAGGAGCTCGGCCTGGTGGGCAACGGCCCCGACGACACCCACGGCAACTTCGACACCGACCGGGTCGACACCCTGATCGAGCAGACCACGCCGATCTTCACCGAGCAGGGCACCCCGCCGAAGTCCGGCCTGACCGCCGACGACCTCGTCACCAACGAGTTCATCGACGACTCCATCGCGGTCCCGTCCAGCTGATCCACCGCACACCCGGCGCCCGTCACCCCACCCGGGGTGGCGGGCGCCGGTGCGTTGCGCGACCGGAACGTCGGGGAAACGTCCGGGTCCGAGGATCGGCGGCATGCGGATCGACACCAACCTGCTCGGCGCGGTCGAGATGCTCGACGCCGGGATCGACGGCCCGCCGGCGACGCAGCGGCGCTGTGGCCGGGCGGACGTCGCCGCGGCCTACGAGGACTTCGTCGCCCTCGCCGAGGCCGGGGACCGGCTCGGCTACGACACCATGTGGTGGACCGAGCACCACTTCCAGCACGAGGGCTACGAGGTCGTCGGCAACCAGATCCTGCTGGGCCTGTGGTGCGCGGCCCGCACCCAGCGGATGAACTACGGCCAGATGTTCAACATCGTCCCGCAGTGGAACCCGCTGCGGCTGGCCGAGGACTTCGCCACCGCCGACCTGCTCACCGGCGGCCGGATGCGCTTCGGCGTCGGCCGGGGCACCGTGCCGCGCGAGATGGAGACCCTCGGCGCCAGCATCGAGAGCAACGACAACGGCATGGACACCGGCGCCGAGCAGCGCAACCGCGAGGTCTTCGCCGAGGCCATGGAGGTCATCCGCACGGCCTGGGCCAACGACCGGTTCGCCTACTCCGGCAAGCACTTCACCCTGCCGCCGGCCGGCATCCCCGACCGCGGCGGCGTGGTCACCGACCTCACCCTCGTGCCGAACGTGCTGCGGCCGGTGGAGGTCTACCAGGCCTGCACCTCACCGGCGACGGTCCGGTACGTCGCCGAGCACGGCCACACCGGCGTCTACGCCTGGCAGTCGCCGGACACGATGGCCCGTCGCTGGGCCGAGCACGCAGCCCACGCCGAGGCCGCCGGGCGCACCCTGGCGCCGGGGGAGGAGCGGATGCTGGTGCTGCACGTGTGCATCGGCCGCACCCGCGAGGAGGCCATGGCCGCCGCCCGGCCCAACCACGAGGAGGTCGTCAAGCTGCTGGCGCCCTACGGCCGCTACAACAGCTACGACCTGCCCGAGGGCTGGACCTCCAAGCCGCACGACTTCGCGCCCACCCTGGAGGAGTCGGTGCGGCAGCGGATCTGGGCGGTGGGCACCGCCGACGACGTCGCCGAGGTCATCGACGAGTACCGCACCAAGCTCGGGATGACGACGATCTCGGTCGCCGTGGACGGCCCCGGCACCACCCGGGAGAGCATCGAGGAGCAGCTGACGTGGATGGCCGAGGACGTCGCCCCGCGTCTGGGCGTGACGATGACCGGCCCGTCGTGACCTCGACCGCGCTGGACACGATGGTCGACGGCACCACCATGCTGGCGGCCCTCGCCGCCGGCGACGTGTCGGCCGAGGAGCTCACCCGGGCCCACCTGGACCGGATCGCCGGCCCGGGCGCGGCGGTCAACGCGCTCGTCGCGGTCGACGCCGACGGCGCGCTGGCCACCGCCCGCGCCCTGGACGCCGACCGCGCGGCGGGCCGGCCGCTGGGCCCGCTGGCCGGTCTGCCGATCACGGTCAAGGACTCCGTCGACGCGCTCGGCCTGCCCAGCTCGCACGGCCGCCCGGACGACCGGCGGGTGGCCACCGCGGACGCGCCGGCCGTGCGCCGGCTGCGGGAGGCCGGCTGCGTGGTGCTGGGCAAGACCAACGTGCCGGTGTGGCTGGCCAGCATGCACAGCGAGAACGCGCTCTTCGGCGCGACGGTCAACCCGTGGGACCCGACCCGCTCCAGCGGCGGCTCCAGCGGCGGGTCCTCGGCCGCGGTCGCCGCCGGCCTTGGCGTCGCCGACCTGGGCAGCGACCTGGCCGGCTCGCTGCGCGTGCCGGCCGCCTGGTGCGGCCTGTTCGGCCACCGGCCCAGCAACGGTGCGGTGTCCAAGCTGGGCAACCTGCCGTGGCCGGACGGCGGCCTGCTGGAGCCGATGGTGAGCGCGATCGGCCCGTTCGCCCGCTCCGCCGCCGACGCCGCGGCCTTCAGCGAGGTGCTCCTCGGCGCGGAGGGGATCGAGGCCGTGGGCTGGCAGCTGCGGCTGCCCCCGCCCCGGGTCACCTCGCTGACCGGCCTGCGGGTCGGCGTGTGGCTCACCGACCCCGTCGCCCCGGTCGACCCCGAGGTGACGACGGCCATCCGCGGCTTCGCCGACGCCCTGGCCGGGGCCGGCGCCCACGTCGCCGAGCTGGCCGACCCGCCGGTGGGCGGGGCCGACGACCTGGCGCTGTACCTGCGGCTGCAGTCGGCGGAGATCGTGCACGGGTTCGACGCCGACGACCTTGCCGCCGCCGACGAGCGGTACCACCAGTCGGTGTGGGCGGCGCTGCGCGACCTGGAGGCCCAGCGCGCCGCCACCGCCCGGTGGGCGCGGACGTTCACCGGCGTGGACGTCGTGCTGTGCCCCGCGGTCTCCCGGGTGGCCACCAGCTACACCGCCGACATGACCGCGCCGGGGACGGTGCTGGTCGACGGGCGCGCGGTGCCCATCGACAGCGTCTGCGACTGGGCACGGCTGTCCAGCCTGGGCCGGCTGCCCGCCACCGTCGTCCCGCTGGGGCCGGGCGAGGTCAGCGGGCTGCCCGTCGGTGCGCAGCTGCTGGGGCCCTACCTGGAGGACCGCACTCCGCTGGCGGTCGCGTGCCTCGCCGAGCAGGCCGGGCTCGTCGCCTTCAGCCGCCCGCCCGGCTGGTGAAGTCGGCCTTGCGGATGGTGGCGTGCACGCCCTTGACCACGTCGACCACCTGGCTGATCCGGAAGTCGGTCGCCGCCGACAGGTAGGCGTAGGCCAGCGAGGCGTCCATGCCGAACCGGGCCTGCAGCAGGGCGACGGCGGCGCGCACGCAGTCGGCGACGGCCAGGTCGAGGTCCTCGTCCATCCCGGTGGGCACCAGGAACTCCGCCGTCTCCGCCAGCGGCCCGGCCAGCTCGCCGAACCGGGCCAGGGCGTCCTCCCGGGCCACCACGTCCAGCCGCACCGTGGCCCGCAGGCTCGCCTCCATCGCGGTCAGCGACACCTCGCCGTCCCCCTGCGCGAAGTGCGGGTCGCCGACGTAGGCCAGCCCACCGTCGGCCTGCACCGGCAGGTACAGCGTGGACCCCGCGGTCAGCAGTGCGATGTCGACGTTCCCGCCGTGCCGGCCCGGCGGCACGGAGTGCGGCCGCTGCGACCCGGCCACCGCCACGCCCATCACGCCGAGGAAGGGCCGCAGCGGGAAGGCCACGGTCGGCTGCGCACCCGGGGTCAGCGGGAGCAGGCCGTGCCCGCCGTCCTCGCTGACGGTGGCGAACGCGCTGAAGACCGGCGCCCCGCCCAGGGGGTGCTCGCCGACCAGCACCCCCTTGCCGTGGCGGTTGGAGATGACCCCGTAGGGCACCCGCGGGGTCGCGTCCAGCAGCGTCATCGCCAGCAGGTCCCCGACCTGGGCGCCGGCGACCGCGACCGGCCGGCTCACCACGTGCGGGCCGTCCACCCCGAACCGGTGCGGGTGCTCGCTGGCGGCCAGCGCTACGGCGTCGGCGAGCACCTCGGTCACCCCGTGCGCGCTGAAGAACGCCGCCGGGTCGCGGCCCTGGTCCTCCAGGATCCCCTCGTGGCTGATCGTGTCGAAGGTGACCGCGGTGCCCGGTTCCACCTCCAGCACCGGCTCGTCGGCCGCGCACGGCAGCCGGCCCCACAGCACGTGCTCGGGCGACGCGGGCAGGTGGACGTCGCCCACCACCGGGCCGGTGCCCGGCTGCAGGACCCTCACGCGGCGAGGTCGGCGGCGATCCGGGCCAGCCGCTCGTGCACCTGGGACTCCACCTCGCCGGCCTGCGGGTCGACCAGGTCGGCGCCGTGCGCCACGGCCTCGCCGCCGACCCACACCGAGCGCAGGTTGCGCAGCGAGCAGGCCAGCACGTAGGTGCCGACGGCGTCCCAGACCGGCCCGGTGTCGGGACGGCGGGGGTCCACCACGCAGAAGTCGGCGTACCGGCCGACCCGCAGCGAGCCGACGTCGCCGTCCACGCCCAGGGCCTCCGCGCCGCCGCGGGTGTGCATCATCAGCACGTCCCCGACGGGCGCGGCGGTGGGGTCCTTGTACTGCGCGCGCAGCAGCGCGATGCCCGTGCGCATGTTGTTCCACGGGTCGGCGACGTCGGTGCAGGACTGGTCGTCCAGGCCCATGCCGACCCGCATGCCGGCCGCCCGGATCTCCGGGATCGACGCCACCCCGCTGGCGAGGCGGCCGTTGCTCATCGGCTGCCAGCTCATCGCGCAGCCGGCCGCCGCCGCGGTCGCGATGATCTCCGGCGTCGTCTGGATGAAGTGGCCGAACACCAGCTGCGGCGACAACGCCCCGGACTCGGCGTACCAGGCGAACTTCGAGCGCTGCAGGTCCAGCATCTCGGCGGTCTCCAGGAAGTGCGCCTGGTTGACCAGCCCGTACCGGCGCATCACCTCGGTCTCCAGCGCGGCGGTGTCCGGGGTCGGCGCCCACTGCACCGCCCCGCTGACCGCCACGCCCAGCAGCAGCGAGGGGTCGGCGTCCGTGGCGGCCTTGACGGTGTCCTCGACGTGGGCCAGCGCCTCGGCCCGGGGCACGTGCCCCTGGGCCAGCATCACCGAGTGCAGGCTGCGCAGCCCGGCATCGGTCTTGGCCCGCAGCTGGGCGTGCTGGCGGTCCAGGGACGGGATGCGGTCGCCGAAGCTGGCGATCGCCGGGTCGAACTGCAGGCCGCCGTCGGTGAAGTCGTAGGCGGTGGTGATCCCGTTGCGCAGGAAGTCCTGGGCGCCGTGCCGGGTGCACCAGTACATGTCCTCCGGGCAGGCCGGCAGCACGTAGCGCAGCATCGCCTCGATCCAGCCGTACAGCGTGGAGTCCATGCCCAGGCCGCGGCTGCCCGAGGTGAACAGGTGGCTGTGCGCGGAGACGAAGCCGGGCCCGATGATCGTGCCGGTCGCGTCCAGGACCTCGGCCGCCTCCGCGACCTGCTCCGGCGTGGGGTCGCCGGGCTCGACGGCGGTGATCCGGCCGTCGTCCCCGACGGCGAACCAGCCCGTGAACGGGTCGGGCCGCTCCGGGTCGACGGTGAGCAGGGTGGCGCCGTGCACGAGCAGCTGGGTGGTCATCACGCTTCCACGGCGGTGGTCGGGTGCGGCGCCGGGATCCAGGCGCCGGTGACGAGCTCGGTGTACATCCGGCGCAGCAGCAGGCTGTTCTTGTCCGCCTTGGCGTGGGCGTTGAGGTGCTGGGCCAGCGGGAACTCGTCGGGCAGCCGGTCCAGCAGCGCCTTGTCCTCGAGCTCGACCTGGTGGTCGAAGGCCCGGATGTCGGCGGCCGGGCGGTCGGCCTCGGTGTCGGTGCGCAGCACGACCTGGTGGATGGTGCAGCGGCGGTCGTCGACCGGGGTGATGGCCTTGAGCATCACGTGGCCCAGGCCGTCGGGGTAGCGGATGAGCAGGTGCATGAAGAAGGGCAGGTGCACCTGGCTCCAGGTGTGCCGCACCGTCGCGCCGTCCTCGCCCGGGCGGCCCTCGACCGGGACGTCGGTCCAGGTGATGAGCCCGTAGGGGGTGCGCTGCACGTTCTGGTCGGTGAGCTCGGGGTTGTCGGGGTTGCCGAAGCTGTTCATGTGCACGAAGGCCACGTGGCCGGGGTCGATGTTGTTCTCGACCAGGTGCATCGCGGTGCAGTCGAAGTCCCACGAGCCCTCGGGCACCTGCCGCCAGGCGGGGTCGTCCCACTCCACGACCTCGGGGATGTCGGCGAGCGGACCGCCCTCGGCGTCGGTGGCCAGGCAGACCCAGACCAGGCCGTACCGCTCGGTGCTGCGGACCATCGTCAGGCCCGACTTGGTGGGGTGCGGGGAGTCCGGGAACTGCGGGATCCGCTGGGTCAGGCCGTCGCGGTCCCACTCCCAGCCGTGGTACGGGCAGACCAGGTGGCAGTCGGCGACCCAGCCCATCGACAGCGGGGCGTCGCGGTGGGCGCACCGGTCGTGGGCGACGCTGACCGGGCCGGTGGGGTCGGGGCGCCAGACGACGAGGTCGGTGCCGAGCACCGTGCGGTGCAGCGGGGCGGCGCCGCGCCGGCCGGGCTCGACGTCGGTGCGCACGTCGTCGACGGCGCACACGGCGTACCAGAAGCGGCGGAAGACGGGGTGCTCGGACAGCACGAGGTGCTCGGGTCCGGCATGGCGGGTGGTGCGGGGCTCCTGCAGGGCGGTCATGGTGGTTCCCGGTGGTGACGCGGGCCGCTCGCGCCGTTCGCGCGGCCCCGCGGTGCACGCTGCCGGGCGGTCGTTGCGGCCCGGTTTCAGCCCCGTTCCAGGTCGGCTCGGACGACGGCGGCGGCGTTGCGGCCCGCCGCGCCCCACACGCCGGCGCCGGGGAAGGTGCCCGCGCCGGTGAGGTACAGGCCGCGCACCGGGGTCGCGTAGCGGGTGAGCTCGCGGTCGCGGCCCACGAGCGCGGCCAGCGGTCCGCCGGAGAAGGACGGCGCCCACCCGCGGGGCATGCCGAGGTCGCGCTCGTAGTCCTCCGGGGTCACCACCCGCCACCGCCGCACCCCGGCGGCGAACCCGGCACCGACCTGCGCGGACAGCAGGTCCAGCCAGCGCCGCGGCTCGGCCGACGCCGCCCAGCCGCCGGGCAGGGCGTACGGCGTCCAGAGCACCTCCAGCGAGAGCACGTGGTCCGCACCCACCCGCATCGTGGGGTCCAGCGCCGAGGGCGTGTTGACCAGCGCCATCGGCCGGGCGGCGACCTCGCCGCGGCGCAGCGCGGCGTGCGCGCGCTCGATCGCCGCGGTGCCCGGGGCGATGGTCACCGTGGAGGCGTGCTGGTCGAACGGGCCGACCAGCTCCTGCAGCCGCTGCACCTGCGGGAACACCGGCAGGGCGCCCACCACGGCGTCCAGCTTGGACTCGTAGCCGTCGGGGGTGGTGCGCGCCCGCCACCGGGCCACCATCGACCCGGCGCCGGCCGGGGGGTGCGGGCCCAGCCAGTCCACGACCGTCGTCCGCGGGTCGACCGAGCTGACCACGACGTCGGCGCGGACCTCCTCGCCGGTGTCCAGCAGCACCCCCCTCGTCGCGGCACCCTCCGCCAGCACGCGGCTCACCCGGGCCCCGGTGCGGACCCGGCCGCCGGCTGACTCCAGCGCCGACCGCAGCGCCGTGGGCAGCGCGCCCGACCCGCCCACCGGCCGGCCGATGCCCACCAGGTGCCGCATCGCGATGCCGACCGCGCCGAGGCCGGTGCCGGGCGTGGACGGCGCGACGCCCCAGACGGCCGGGCCGGTGGTGAAGGCCCCGGCCACCAGGAAGGGGTCGGTCAGGTACCTGCCGAGGACGTCGCCGACGCTGCGGCGCGACCAGTCCAGCAGCCGGGGGAGGGCGGTCACCCGACGGTCGGCGAGCTTCCGGACCACCCGCCCCGGGGTCGGCGGGGTGGCGGTGAGCTCGGTGAGCAGCCGGGCGACGGGGGTGGCGTCGGCCAGGTAGCGGCGGTAGCCCTCGACCTGGGAGGGGTGGGTGCGGGCCAGCGCGTCGAGCGTGCGGTCGACATCCTTGAACTGCACGAACGCGGGGCCGGCGGCGTCGTCCCAACCCACGTGCAGGGCCTGCGGGTCGACGTCGAGGTAGCGCAGGCCGTGCGCGGCGAGGTCGAGCTCGTCGGCGATCGCGGTGGTGCGGACCATCGTGTGGTCGCAGTTGCAGATGTTCACCCGGGCGCCGAGCGCGTCGACCGTCGCGGCGCAGCCGCCGGTGTCCGGACCCGCCTCGAGCACCGTCACGTCGTGGCCGGCGCGGGCGAGGTAGGCCGCGCAGACCAGGCCGTTGTGCCCGCCCCCGACCACCGCGACCGTCGCCATGCGGGCACGGTGCCGGGGCGGCGTGACGTCTGGGTTACGTCTGCGTGCAGCTCTGGACGGCGGCCACCGGGTGCGGTGAGGATCGCCGCACTCCCCGATGCGGCCACCCTGTCGCCGGGTACGAGGAAGGCACGCCACCCGTGTCCAGCACCCCCAGCATCCCCGTCGTCGACGTGTCCCCGGCCTTCGGCGACGACCCCGCGGCCCTGGCCGCCTGCGTCGCGCAGCTGCGCCACGCCCTGACCGAGGTCGGTTTCCTGCAGGTGGTGGGCCACCGCGTCGACCCCGCGGTCGTCGACGCCGCCTACGCCGCGATGGACCGGATCGCCGAGATGCCCGAGGCGGAGCGGCGGGCCCTGGTCCGGCCGCGGGCCAGTTCGCGGGGGCTGTTCGAGGAGATCGACGAGCGCGGCCGCGTGCTGAACCGGGCCCTGCAGTTCATGAAGTACGACGACCTGGCCGCCGCCGAGGCCGACGACGCGGTGGGTGGGCACCCGGACTACTTCGTGCCCAACGTCTGGCCCGAGCAGCTGCCCGGCTTCCGCACCACCTGGAAGGCCTACGACGCCGCGACCCGGTCGCTCGCGAGCACGCTCATGGGGCTGTTCGCCCTGGCCATGGGCCTGCCGCGGCACTTCTTCGCCGAGCCGTTCAGCAAGGACGTCACGCTCTTCAGCGTCAACCTCTACCCGCCGCAGCCGGTGGACGACGACTACCACGAGGAGGTGATCCTGAACCCGCACGCGGACTCCGGCGGGTTGACCGTGCTGCACCAGCGCGGCAGCTACGAGGGCCTGCAGGTGCGCGACGCCGCGGCCGGGTGGGTCACCGTGCCCCTGCGGGAGGACGCCTTCGTGATCAACATCGGGCACCTGATGTCGCGGTGGACCAACGGACGCTTCCCGGCCACCGTGCACCGGGTGGTGGCCGGCCCGGACACGTCGGCGCAGCGGCAGTCGATCGCGATGTTCTTCCTGCCCAACATCGACCAGGTCGTCGCCCCCGTGGAGACGATGGTCGGCGCCGAGGGCGCCCGCTACCTGCCGATCACCGCCTACGACTGGCAGGAGCAGTTCATGAAGGAGTACGTGCTGGTCAACAGCTACGCCGAGCCGGTCGGCTGACCCCGGACACGCGGGAGGACCTGGCGGGCGCGGCCGCGCCGCGGCCGGGCCGCTGAGGGGTCTCCCGGCCGACGTCGTGGCCTGCCCCCGCTGCGTGGGCAGGTCACGACGCGCTGCCCACGTGGGGTGGGCAGGTGCCCCTTGCCCCCGTGGGGTGGGCAGGGCACGAGCTCGGGGGAGAAGGAGTGGCCGGGCCGTCAGCGCGCCGACCGGGAGGCGAGCAGGCGGCGCAGGTCGGTGGCGACGTCGGTCTCCTCGCGGGTGACCAGCCGGCCGTCCCGCACGACCACCCGACCGCCGACCACGACGTGCTTCGGGCGCCGGCCGGGGGAGCCCCACAGCAGCCCCGCCACCGGGTCGGCCACCCCGGCGTCGGCCACCCCGGTGACGTCCCAGCAGACCAGGTCGGCCCGGGCGCCCACCTCCAGCCGGCCCAGGTCCGGCCGGCCCAGCCCGTCGGCCGACCCGCGGGTGGCGAACCCGAGCACCTCCTCGGCGGGCACGACCCGCCCGACCAGCGGCGCCACCTGCATGGCCAGCCGGGCGTCGGCCAGCAGGTGGCCCGCGTCGTTGGACCCGCCGCCGCTGGTGCCCAGCCCCACCGGCACCCCGGCATCGGCCAGCGCGGCCACCGGTGCGATGCCCCACCCCATCGGCAGGTCGCACCCCGGCGCGTGCGTCGCGGTCACCCCTGCACCGGCCAGCCGCGCGATCTCCGCGTCCGTGACCCCGCACAGGTGGGCCAGCGTGACGTCGGGGGCCAGCCAGCCCCACTCCTCCAGCAGCTCCAGCGGACGGCGTCCGTACCGCTGCGCCGCGACGTCGACGTCCACCTGCTCGTTGGCCTGGGTCCGGCGGCGCAGACCGCGCGCGGCGGCCACCTCGGCCATGAGCCGGAAGGTGTCCGGGCCGTCGCTGTGCACCCCGGCCGGGCCGACGGCGACCTGCAGCACGCCGTCCTCGGTCACCCCACCAGGGGGCACCAGCGCCGCGGCGATCGCGTCCGCCGATGCGGCGGCGGTGGCCGCGTCGTCCCGGGCCGAACCGCGCACGAAGACCAGCCGCGCGCCCAGCTCGCGGGCCGCCGTGGCCGCGGCCGTGGCGATGCCCACCCCGTCGCCGGTCGACGCCGGCCAGGTCAGGTGGTGGTCGGCGACCGTGGTCACCCCGCACAGCAGCGCCTCGGCCAACCCGGCGGACGCCGCGGCGTGCGCCAGCTCGGGGTCGACGCCGACCGCCCCGTACGCCGCGGCCATGGTCGGCAGCCACTGCGCCATCGGGACGCCGCGGGTGCCGGGCAGCGTGCGGAACGCGGTCTGGAGCAGGTGGTGGTGGGCGTTGACCAGGCCCGGTGTCACCACGCAGCCGGTGGCGTCCAGCACCTCGCCCCCCGCGGCGGTGAACCCGCCGATCCGCCCGTCGTCCCCGCAGGCGACCACCCGGGCGGTCGATCCCAGCACGGCCACGGCCCCGGTCACGTCCAGCACGGGACCGACCCTGGCAGCTGTGTGTTCCGGGCAGGTGTCGGCTGGAACGCGACCGTCACCGCCCTGCAACGACCCGGTCCTAGCGTCCGCGGGCGTGACCGCCCGACTGCTCACCGAGCTCTCCGCCCCCGCCATCGCCGACGCGCTCGGCCCGGACTCGGTGCTGGTCCTGCCGACCGGCGCGATCGAGCAGCACGGCCCGCACCTGCCGGTCGCCACCGACCTGATCACCGCGCAGAGCATGGCCGAGCGGGCGGTCGCGGAGTTCGGCGAGGAGCTGGACCTCTGGCTGCTGCCGCCGCTGGCCTACACCAAGAGCAACGAGCACCACTGGAGCTGCGGCACCTTCTGGCTCTCGGCGCAGACGCTGATGAGCGTGCTGCACGACCTGGGGTCCTCGATCACCAAGACCCCGGCCCGACGGCTGGCCTTCCTCAACGGGCACGGCGGCAACTCCGCGCTGCTGCAGGTGGCCGCCCGCGACCTGCGGATCGCCTACGGCCTGCGCACCTTCACGATGCACCCCTCGCTGCCGGCCGACCACGGCGGGAAGAGCCCGGAGAGCGAGCTCGGCCTGGGCATCCACGGCGGGCACGAGGAGACCTCCCTGATGCTGCACCTGCGCCCCGAGCTGGTGGACATGGAGCAGGCGCAGCGCTGGGTGCCCGAGCAGCTGACCGAGTACCGGCACGTGCGCTTCGGCGGGTCGGTCAGCTTCGGCTGGACCTCGGACGACTTCGGCCCCGACGGCGTGATCGGCGACGCCAGCACCGCCACCGCCGAGCACGGCAAGGAGAAGGCCGAGGCGATGCTGACCTACCTGGGGGAGGCCTTCGCCGAGGTCGCCCGGTTCGACCCCGGGCCGCGCGCGTGAGGCTGGCCGGCAAGCGCGTCGTCGTCACCGGCGGCGCGCGCGGCATCGGCGCGGCGATGGTGCGCACCTTCGCCGCCGAGGGCGCCGCGGTCGCGGTGCTGGACGTGCTGGCCGAGGAGGCGGGCAAGCTCGCCGCCGAGGTGGGCGGGCACGCCGTGGAGGTCGACCTGGCCGACGTCGCCGCCACCCGCGCGGCCACCCAGACCGCCGTCGACGCGCTCGGCGGGGTCGACGTGCTGGTCAACAACGCCGGCATCCTGCGCTTCGCCCCGCTGCTGGACATCGAGCCCTTCGAGTGGGACGAGGTCTTCGCGGTCAACGTCCGCGCGATGCTGGTGACCACCCAGGTCGCGGTCACCGCGATGGTGGCGCAGCGGGCCCCGGCCTTCCCGGGCGACGTGGTGGGCAAGGTGGTCAACACCGCCTCGATGGGCGGCAAGGCCGGGGGCGCGGGCCAGGCGCACTACGCCGCGTCCAAGGCCGCGGTCATCGGGCTGACCCGGGCCGCCGCGGAGGAGCTGGGCCCGCTGGGCATCACGGCCACCTGCCTGTGCCCCGGGTACGTGCTGACCGAGATGGGCGCCGGCACCCGCACCGACGCCGACGTCGCCCGCTGGTCGGCGAGGTCGCCGCTGGGCCGGCTCGGCCAGCCCGAGGACGTCGCCCGCGCCGCGCTCTTCCTGGCCAGCGCGGACTCGGACTACCTGACCGGCGAGGCGATCAACGTGGCCGGCGGGATGGTCACGCATTGACCCGCAACACCGGGACCCGCAACACCTGGGCCCGCAACACCTGGACCCTCAGCGCTGACCACGTCGACCTGCGTCGCCCGGTCCGCAAGCCGCGGCCCGTGGAGATCGGCGCGCTGCCCCAGCGGCTGACCCTCGACCTGGCCCGCACCGCGCTGGTCGCCGTGGACCTGCAGAACGACTTCTGCCACCCCGACGGCTGGCTGGCCTCCATCGGCGTGGACGTCTCCGGCGCCGCGGCGCCGATCGCGGCCCTGGCGTCGGCGCTGCCGGGGCTGCGCGCCGCCGGCGTCCCCGTCGTCTGGCTCAACTGGGGCAACCGGCCCGACCGCGCCGACCTGCCGCCCGGCGTCCGGCACGTGTACGACCCCGACGGCGCCTCGACCGGCATCGGCGACCCGCTGCCCGGCGGTTCCCGGGTGCTCGAGCTGGGGTCGTGGTCGGCCGGCCTGGTCGACGAACTGGTGCCCGAGCCCGGTGACCTGCACGTCGCCAAGCACCGGATGAGCGGGTTCCCCGGCACCGTGCTGGACGCCGTGCTGCGCAACCTGCGGGTGGACACCCTGCTGTTCGCCGGGGTGAACACCGACCAGTGCGTCTACGCCACCCTCGTCGACGCGGCGAACCTGGGCTACGACGTCGTCCTGGTCGAGGACCTGTGCGGCACCACGTCCCCGGGCTTCTGCACCGACGCGACGCTCTACAACGTGCGCCAGTGCTTCGGCTTCACCACCACCTCGGCCGACCTGCGGGCCGGCCTCGACACCCAGGAGCCCTGATGGCCACCGCCCCCGTCGTCAAGTCGCTGTCCGACATCACCCCGCACTACATCGGTGACAACCGCACGGTGCGGCTGGCCGTGCTGTCCGGCCCGGCCGACGGGTCCTCCACGACGGTGGTGCTGGAGATCTGGGAGCCCGGCGGCTCGCAGCCGGACAACTCGCACGAGGCCTCCACCGAGACCTTCGTGGTGCTGCGCGGCACCGCCCGGGCGCACAGCGACGAGCACGTCACCGAGCTCGGCCCGGGCGACGTCATCGTGCTGCCGGCGACGTCGGTGCACCACATCGTCAACACCTCGGCGACCGAACGGCTGTACACGATCACCGTGATGGAGAACGACGGCGGCTTCGCCGACCTCATCCTCACCGGCCCGGAGGCCTTCCTGGACGACGCCGACGCCGCGGTGCTGGGCGCCGTCCTCACCGCCGCGTGACCGGCGCAGCCACCACCGCAGCCACCACCGCGTCGACCGTCGTCGAGGAGGTCCGGGCGGCCGTCGCCCGGTACGAGGCGGCGTTGGCCGCCGACGACCTGGCCGAGCTCGACGCGCTGTTCGCCCCGGGGGAGGACACCCTGCGGGCCGACGCCGCCGGCGTGCTGGTCTCGCACACCGCGATCAGCGACTACCGCCGCGGGCGCGGGGGCGCCCCGGCCCGCACCGTCGTCGCGCTGCACGTCGTGGCGCACACGGCCGACCTGGCGACCGCGGTCGCGGAGACCCGGCGCCCCGACGGCACCCGCGGCCTGCAGACCCAGGTCTGGGAGCGCGGGCCGGCCGGGTGGCAGGTCCGGGTCGCGCACGTCAGCTCGGGCCCGCAGCCGCTGGACCCGGTCGAGGACCCGACGACCTGGCGGGTGCTCGGGTCCCCGCTGGTGGCACCCACCGGCAGCGGGCCGCTCGACGGGGTGTCGGTCGCGGTCAAGGACCTGGTCGCCGTCGCCGGGCAGCGGGTGGGGGCGGGCAACCCGGCGAAGCTCGCGCTGGCCCGCACCGAACCCGCGCACGCGCCGGTGCTGGCCGCGCTGCTCGCGGCCGGCGCGCACGTGCGGGGCATCGCCACCACCGACGAGCTGGCCTACAGCATCTCCGGCACCAACGTGCACACCGGCAGCCCGGCCAACCCGTGGGGTGCCGGCCTGGCCGTCGGCGGCTCCACCAGCGGGCCGGCCAGCGCGGTCGCCCGCGGCCTGGCCGACCTGGGGCTGGGCACCGACACCGCCGGGTCGATCCGGGTGCCGGCGTCCTGGTGCGGGCTGCACGGCCTGCGGCCCACCCACGGCGCGCTGCCGCTGGACGGCGTCGCGCCGCTGGCCCCCGGCTTCGACGTCGTGGGCTGGCTGACCCGCGACGCCGGCCTGCTGCACCGGACGGCGCAGCTGCTGCTGCCGCCGTCCGCCCCGGTCACCGAGCTGGTGCTCGCCGAGGACCTGCTGGAGCTGGCGGCCCCGCCGGTGGCCGACCTGGTCCGGGCGGTGGCCGCGGCGTCCGGGTTGCCCGTGCGCAGCGAGCGGTTGATGGCGGGCGAGGAGCACGAGACGTGGTTCGCCGCGTTCCGCACCGCGCAGGGCGCGCAGGCGTGGGCCGCGCACGGGGAGTGGGTGACCGCCCACGGCGGCACCCTGGGCCCGGGCATCGCGCAGCGCTTCGCCGACGCCGCCACGGTCACCGCCGGGGAGGCCGCCCACGCCGCCGACGTGGTGGGGGAGGCCCGGACGGCGCTGCGGGAGCGGATCGGCGAGGGCGTCGCCGTCCTGGCCCCGGCCACCAGCACCACGGCGCCGCCGGTGGTCGCCCCGGCCGCGGAGAAGGCCGCGCTGCGCGGGGCAACCCTGCGGCTGACCTGCCTGGCCGGGCTCGGCGGGCTGCCCTCGGCGGTGGCCCCCGCCGGCCTGGTGGAGGGCCACCCGGTGGGCGTGGCGGTCATCGGCGCGCCCGGCGCCGACACCGCGCTGACCGGCCTGCTCGCCGGGTGGGACCGGTCGCTGTAGCTCAGACCTCGATCCGCGCGCCCATCACCACGGTGCGGTCCTTGGGCAGCTCGAAGGAGCGCGCCGCGTCGGTGGTCAGGTGCGAGGTCGCGGTGAAGACCGCCCGGCGCCAGCGCGGCAGCTCACCGGGCCGGTGGTGGCCGGGGGAGCGGCTGACGTCGATGGTGGACAGGAACCAGGACGCCTCGTCCAGGTCGACGTCGAGGTCGGCCGCGGCCAGCGCGCGGGCCAGGGCCGCCGGGACGTCGGTGCGCTGCCGGTAGCCGAAGTGCAGGGTCACCAGCACCACCGAGCCGTCGCTGCCCTCGGGGACGGTCACGGTGCCGATCTCCTCGTCGACCACCCACGGGCTCAGCGCGGTGGTCAGCGAGACCACCAGCACCCGCTCGTGCAGGGCGTGCAGGTGCTCGACCGTGGAGCGCAGCGCCAGCGGCGCGGTGGGCTCGCCCTTGGTGGCCCGGTTGAGGTAGACCGCCGTGCCCGGCACCCGGACCAGCGGCGAGCCGGGGTCGCAGGCGTCGTGCAGCACGTCGTCCAGCGGACCCTCCTGCTCGTGCCGGCGCTTGGTCACCAGCAGCCGGCCGCGGAACCAGGTCGTCATCACGGTGAACAGCAGCAGGCCGATGACCAGCGGCACCCACGCGCCGTGGGCGAGCTTGGTCAGGTTCGCGGCCAGGAAGCCGAGCATCACCAGCCCGACGAACCCGCCCCCGGCCAGCACCAGCGGCCGGGGCCGGCCCCAGCGGTGCACCGCGACGACGGAGGTCAGCACGATGGTCACCAGCACGGTGCAGGTCACCGCCATGCCGTAGGCGAACGCCAGCGCGGCCGAGCTGCGGAAGGACAGCACCAGCAGGACGACGGCGACCATCAGCCCGTAGTTGACGTAGGGCACGTAGACCTGGCCGATGGTGTGCGCGGAGGTGTGCACGATCCGCAGCCGCGGCAGGTAGCCCAGCTGCACGGCCTGCCGGACGACGGAGAACGCACCGGTGATGACCGCCTGGGAGGCGATGACCGTGGCGAGGGTGGCCAGCACGACCAGCGGCACCAGCGCCCAGCCCGGGACGACCCGGAAGAACGGTGCGGTGATGGGGCCGTCGGGGGACAGGTCGCCGATGACCAGCGCGCCCTGCCCGTAGTAGGACAGCATGCAGGCCGGGTAGACCAGGAACAGCCAGGCCCGGGTGATCGGGGCCCGGCCGAAGTGGCCGAGGTCGGCGTAGAGCGCCTCGGCGCCGGTGATGACCAGCACCACCGCGGCCAGGGCGAAGAAGGCGGTGCCGGGCTGCTCGACGAAGAAGCCGATCGCGTAGGTGGGCGACAACGCGCGCAGCACGCCGGGCTCGGCCACCACCCGGGACAGCCCGCCCAGGCCGATGACGAGGAACCACAGCACCATCACCGGCCCGAACGCCGCACCCACCTTGGCGGTGCCGAACCGCTGCACGACGAACAGCGCCACCACGATGACCAGCACGGCGGGGACGACGAAGTCCCCGAGGGCCGGGTCGACCACGGTGACGCCCTCGACCGCCGACAGCACCGAGATGGCCGGGGTGATCATGCTGTCGGCGAGGAAGAGCGCGGCCCCGGCGATGCCGGCCAGCGCGAGCCGGCGGACCACCGTCGGGGGCAGCCGGCGCCCGTCGCGGCCGCGGCGCCCGACCAGGGTGATCAGCGACATGATGCCGCCCTCGCCGTGGTTGTCCGCGTGCAGCACGACCCCGACGTAGAGCCCGGTGACCACGATCGTGGCCGACCAGAAGATCAACGAGAGCAGGCCGAGCAGGTTGGCCTCGGTCAGCGGGACCGGGTGCGGGTCGTCGGGGCTGAACAGCGTCTGCAGCGTGTAGATCGGGCTGGTGCCGATGTCGCCGAAGACGACGCCGAGCGCGCCGAGGGTGAGGGCTGCCCGGGTGGGGGAGGCACCCTCGGGGCGCACCCGGCCGCGGCCGGCGGGCCCGTCGTGCGCCGGTGCGGTGGCGATCTGCTCGGTCACGACCGGCAGTGAACCCCGTGGCCCTGTGCGGCACACCTCGACGCGCTCAGTTGGGGAACCGCCGGCGGCTGGGGGACGGCCGGCGGGGTTCGGGCTCCAACCGCCGCAGGTAGCCCGCCTGCACCCAGGTGTCGATCACCGCCGGGCCCAGCCCCTGGGGCACGGTGTAGGCCACCCGGCCCCACCAGCGGCCGTCGCCGTCGCGGCCCCAGCCGAGCAGGATGGCCGGCCAGGCGTCGTCGAGCTGGCCGGGCATGCCGGTCACCCAGCAGTGCTGCGCCGGCCGGACGGGCGTCGAGACGCCCTCCGGCGGCTCACCCGTCCGACCCGCCACCCGGACAGCATGCCACGGTGGTCGAACACGTGTTCGATCAGCGACGGACGTCCACCGGCACCCCGGCCTGGGCGACGGACAGCTCCCACACCCGGCGGGCGGCGTCGGTGTCGGTGAGGGTGCGGTAGAGCTCCTGCCGGGCGGGCGGACCGCCCACGTGCCCCGGCCCGGCGGGCCCGAAGAACGCGCCGCCGGCGTCGGGGGCGGTGGCCGCGAGCAGGGCCGGCTCGGCGGCGCTCTCGACCGTGCCCACCAGCAGGCCGCGGGCGGACAGGAACCGGATCACCCGGCGGCCGAGGGTGTCGGAGGCCCGGCCGACCTCGGGCCGGGCGGCGAGCAGGTTGGTCGGCGCCACCCCGGGGTGGGACAGCGCGCTGGTGATGCCCCAGCCGCCCGCGGTGCTGCGCCGCTGCAGCTCCAGGCCGAACAGGCCCAGCGCGATCTTCGACGACCGGTAGGCGCGCATGCCGTCGTAGGAGCGCCGGGAGTCCGGGTCGTCCTCCTGCACGGTGCCGCGGGCGGCGGCCACGCTGAGCTGGGACACGACCCGGGCGCGGCCGGCGAGCAGCAGCGGCAGGAGGTGGCCGACCAGGGCGACGTGGCCCAGGTGGTTGGTGCCCCACTGCAGCTCGTGGCCGTCGGCGGTGGTCTGCCGCTGCGGCGGGGTCATCACCCCGGCGTTGGCCACCAGCAGGTGCACCGGCCGGTCCTCCGACCGCAGGGCGTCGCCGAGGGCCGCGACCGAGGCCAGCGAGGACAGGTCCAGCTCCCGCAGGGACACGTCGGCCCCGGGGACGGCGGCGCGGACGGCGGCCAGGGCGGCCTCCCCCTTGGCGGGGTTGCGGACCGGCAACACCACCTCGGCGCCCGCGGCGGCCAGCCGGGTCGCGATGACCCGGCCCATGCCGTCGCTGGCGCCGGTGACGACGGCGCGGCGGCCGGTCAGGTCGGGGAGGGGCGCGGGGGTGGTGGTGCGGGCCATCGGGGTCTCCTCGGGTCGGTGTGGTCCCCACGCTGCGCCGCCCGCCCGCCGCGCACCACGACCCGCTCGTCCTGGGATCGCCAGGCCCAGGCTGGGCCCTGGATCGGCCCGGCGGCCCCGGGCAGGATCACGGCGTGGACATCGACCGGGCCGGCCTGGCCGACTTCCTGCGCCGCTGCCGGGAGTCCCTGCAGCCCGAGGACGTCGGCCTGCCCCGCGGGCAGCGGCGCCGCACCGCGGGCCTGCGCCGCGAGGAGGTCGCCGCGCTGGCGCACATGTCGCCGGACTACTACTCCCGGCTCGAGCGCGAGCGCGGGCCGCAGCCCTCGGAGTCGATGGTGGCCGCCATCGCGCAGGGGCTGCACCTGTCGCTGGACCAGCGCGACCACCTGTTCCGGCTGGCCGGGCACCGCCCCCCGCCCCGCGGCGCGGACGGCACGCACGTCGAGCCCGGCATGCTGCGCATCCTCGACCGGCTGCAGGACACCCCCGCCGAGGTGGTCACCGAGCTGGGGGAGACGCTGCGGCAGACCCCGATGGGCGTCGCGCTGCTGGGCGACGCGTCGCTGCGCACCGGGCCCGCGCGCAGCCTGGGGTACCGGTGGTTCACCGACCCCGAGGTGCGCCGCCGCTACCACCCCGACGACCACGAGCACATGGGCCGGGTGTGGGCCTCGGCGCTGCGGTCGGTGGTCGCCGTCCGGGGGCCGCGGTCCCGGGCGGCCGTGATGGCCGAGGACCTGCTGGGCCGCAGCGAGGAGTTCCGGCGGGTGTGGGAGCGGCACGAGGTCGGCCTGCGGCCGGCCGAGGGCAAGCGGCTGGTGCACCCCGAGGTCGGGCTGATGGAGCTGCAGTGCCAGACCCTGCAGGACCCGCTGCAGGGCCACACGCTGCTGGTCTACACCGCCGTCCCCGGCAGCGAGGCGCACGAGAAGCTGCAGCTGCTGTCGGTCGTGGCCGGGCGCGCTCTGTAGGGGCCCGGGTGGTTGGCCGGGGGGCGCAGCGGGCAGGGTGCGGGCGGTCCAGCCGGCGGCCGACGCGCCGTCCGAGGAGCCACCGTGACCCATCCGTCCACCATCGCCGACCGCCCCGCGACCGAGCTGGGCGGCCGCCGCAGCGTGCTGGTCCGGCAGATCGCCGACCACACCCGGCTGGACCAGCTGCTGCACGAGCTCGACGGCACGACCGGGGACGCGCAGCGCGCGGTGCTGCGGCGGGTCGACCGGCTGGTCTTCAGCCACGCCTTCGCCGAGGAGGTCGTGCTGTGGCCGGTGCTGCGCCGGGTGCTGCCCGACGGCGCGGAGCTGACCACCCAGGTGGAGCGCGAGCACCAGGAGGTCAACGACCTGATCGCCGAGCTCGAGCGCACCCCGGACGACGACCCCCGCCGGACGGCGCTGCTGGACCGGCTGGTGACGGTGCTGCGCGAGGACGTCCGCGACGAGGAGGACGAGCTCTTCCCCCGGTTGCGGGAGCGCCTGGACGACCGGGCGCTGCGCCGGCTGGGGTGGGCGTGGGCGGTCGTCGCCCGGGTGTCCCCGACCCGGCCGCACCCGACGGTGGCCCGCCGTCCCCCCGGCAACGCGCTGTCCGGGCTGCCGCTGTCGGTGCTGGATCGCGGGCGCGACCACCTCGACGCCCGTGCCGGCCTGCCCGGGGCGCGCGCCGCGTCGGCGCTGCTGGCCCGGCTCGCCGGGCTGGTCGAGCGCACGCCGGCCGCCCGGCACGGCGACACCCCGGCGACCCACCGGTGAGGTGGTTACGGTGGGGCCCTCATGCCCGAAGGTGACACGATCTACCGGCTCGCGCGCCGCATGCAGTCCCTCGTCGGCACCGAGGTCGAGAGCAGCGACTTCCGCGTGCCCCGCTTCGCCACCGCCGACCTGTCCGGGGCCCGGGTGCTGTCGCTGGTCCCGCGGGGCAAGCACATGCTCACCCGCTTCGACCACGCCGGGCGGGCGGTCACGCTGCACACCCACCTGGAGATGGACGGCGAGTGGAGCATCGTCGGGCACGGCAAGCTGCTGCCGCGCCGGATGATGGGCGACGCCCGGCTGGTGCTGGCCACCAGCGGGCCCACCGCGATCGGGCTGCGGCTGCCGGTGGTCGAGCTGCTGCCCACCGAGGCCGAGCACACCGTCGTCGGGCACCTGGGCCCGGACCTGCTCGACGACACCCGGCCGGCGCTGGAGGTCATCACCGAGGCGACCGCGAACCTGGAGGCCCAGCCCGACCGGCCGCTGGTGTCGGCGCTGCTGGACCAGCGGCTGGTGCTCGGGCTGGGCAACGTGTGGGTCAACGAGCTGGCGTTCCTGCGCGGCCACCTGCCCTTCACCCCGGTCGGCCGGGTCGAGGTCGAGCCGCTGGTCCGGCTGGCGGTGCGCGCGATGCGCTTCGCGGTGAAGCCCGGCGGGCCCGGGCGGGTCACCACCGGCAACACCCGGCCCGGCGAGCGGTACTACGTCTACGGCCGCACCGGCGAGCCGTGCCGTCGCTGCGGCACGAAGCTGCAGTTCAGCCCGGAGATCCCGAACGAGCCGGGGGTGCGGCACACCTGGTGGTGCCCGCGCTGCCAGACCTGAGCCGGCGCGCTCACTGCGCCGGGTGGGCCGGTGCGGGCACACCCGGCGGGACGACGCGGGGTCCGGCCTCGGCCGGGCGGGGCCGGTCCTGCCGGTGCAGGCGGACGGCGACCAGCGCGATGTCGTCCTCCGGCCGGCCGTCGACGAGCTCGCGCAGCAGGCCGTCGCACAGCCGCGACAGCGGGAGGTGCCCGAGCCGGGCGACGGCCGCGGTCAGCCGGACCGTCCCCTCGTCGAGGTCGGCGCCGCGCCGCTCGACGAGCCCGTCGGTGTGCAGCAGCACCGTCGACCCCCGCTCCAGCACCGCGACGTGCTCGGTGCGCCGCGCGGTGGGGTCCACCCCGAGCATGAGCTCCGGCCGGCGCTCGAGGAGCTCCACCCGGCCGTCGGGGTGCAGCACCAGCGGCGGCGGGTGGCCGGCGTTGGACCAGACCACCCGGGTCACCCCGAGCTCCACCTCGTCGGCGGTCTGCTCGAACCGGGCGACCGCCGCGGTGGCCAGCGCCCCGACCTGCAGCACCTCCACGGCGGCGTCCAGGCCGCGCAGCACCTCGGCCGGGCCGCCGTCGGAGTAGGTCGCGATCCCGCGCAGCAGTCCGCGCAGCTGCCCCATCGCCGCGGCCGCGGCGGTGTCGTGCCCGACGACGTCCCCGATCACCACCATCGTGGTGCCGTCGGGCTGCAGGAAGGCGTCGTACCAGTCACCGCCCACCCGGGCGGCCTCGGCGGCCGGCTGGTAGCGGACGACGACCTCGGCGTGGTCGGGCTCGGGCGGGGCGGTGAGCAGGCTGCGCTGCAGGTCCTCGGTCAGCTGCGCCCGCGCCCGGCGCAGCCGGTCGGCGTCGAGGGCCGTCGCGACGCGGTCGGCGATGTCCACCACCACCCGCTCGGTGTCGGGGTCGCGGGGGCGGTCGGCGGCGCTGAGCAGGGTGAGGGCCCCCAGCACGCGGCCGTGGGTGCGCAGCGGGACGATCGACGCCCGGACCGGGCCGAGGCTGTCCAGGAGCGCCCGGGCCGTCGGGTGCAGGGGGAGGGCGGCGATCTGCTCCGCGGTGACGTGCCGCAGCACCCCGGTGTGCACCACCTGCGCGAACGGGGTGGTGCCGGGCAGGTCGACCAGCCGGGTGGTGGCGTACCCGGCCAGGTCGGCGCGCTTGTCGGGGTCGGCGTGCCAGGAGCTCACGTCCCGCGCCCGGCCGTCGGGGCCCAGGACGGTGACGATGCAGGCGTCGGCGGTGAGGGGGACGAGCAGCCGGGGCAGGGCGTCGAGCACGTCGGCGACGTCAGGGGTGGTGACCAGCGCGTCGGCGACCTCGGCCAGCAGGGCGAGCCGCCCGGCGGTGGCCGCGGCTCGCCGGTCGGCGAGGGCGCGCTCGGTCGCGTCGGCGAAGAACAGGGTGAGCCCCTCGGGCGACGGCCAGCAGGAGACGTCGAACCAGATGTCCACCGGTGCCGGGTGGTGCGCGGTCAGGGTCTGCGCCTGCTGGGTCGAGACCGCGGTGCGGAACGCGGTCTCCAGCTCCCCGCCGAGCACGGCGGGGAACGCCTCCCAGACGGTCCGGCCCACCAGCTGGTCGGCCGGCTGCCGCAGCAGCGCCTCCGCGGCGGGGTTGACCACGGTGAACCGCCAGTCGTGGTCCAGCACGACGAAGCCCCACGGCATCGTGGCCAGCAGGCGGCCGGTGCGGACGTCGTCGGTGTGCACCTCGGTGGTGTCGTAGGCGGTGCCGACGAACCGGACGGGCGCGCCGGTGCCGTCGGCGAGCACCCGGCCGCGGCCCTGCACCCACCGGGTCCGCCCGTCGGGGAGCACGACCCGGTACTCGGCGACGAACCGTCCGCGCGCGCGGACGGCGGCGTCCACCGCCCGGGTCACCCGGTCGCGGTCCTCGGGGTGCAGCCGGCGGAAGAAGGACTCGGTGGTGGGCCGGAAGTCCGCCGCCGTGTACCCGAACATCTCCTGCAGGGCCGGGTTCCACGACATCGCGTCACTGGTGAGGTCCCAGTCGAAGACGCCCACGCCCCCGGCCGCCACGGCCAGGGCGAGCTCGGCGGCCGCCGTCGGCGGACGGCGGTCGTCGACGGGGTCGCGGACCCCGGGCTCGTCGGCGGGCACAGTGGTCTCCCTGGTCGGCCGGGTCCGTCGCTCGAGGGCTACGAGCTGCGCGCCCGCGCCGAGCGCGGTCGCCGATCCCGGGCGGGCGCCACCCTAACGGCACCCCCGGGGACAGCCGCCTCAGCTGTGCAGGGTGCGGCTGGGCGGTTGGCCGTAGACCTCCTGGTAGGCCCGGGCGAAGCGGCCGGCGTCGGTGAAGCCCCAGCGACCGGCGACCCGGGCGACGGTGTCGAGGGAGGGGTCGGCGGCGAGCAGGTCGCGGTGGGCCCGGCCGAGGCGGACCCGGCGCAGGTGCCCCAGCGGGGTGGTGCGCAGGTGCCTGCGGAAGGCCAACTGCAGCGCCCGGGCGCTGACCCCGGCCGCTGCGGCGATGTCGTCCAGGGTGGTCTCCAGGTCGGCGGAGGCGTCGATGTGGGCCACCGCGCGCTGCAGCGGCGTCGGCCAGGGACCCGCCCCGCCGGGTCCGGCGGCCGGGGCGCGACCGGGGGCGAGGAGCTCCAGCGCGGTCGCGGCGAGGAGCCGGCGGCAGGCGTCGAGCACCAGCGGCCCGGGGCCGCCGTCGCCGGTGGGGTCCAGCAGCGACCGGGCGTGCTCGACGGTCCGCACCCAGCGGTGGGCGCCGGGTGCCGGCAGCGCGGTGAGCCGCAGGTCCGCGGTGCCGGCCGGTGCGTCGAGCTGGTGCAGCACCGCCGGGTCGAGGGGGACGAGGGAGAGCGCGACGTCCCCGCTCAGCTCGGTGACCGCCCCGGCGTCCGGGTGGGCGAGCAGCCAGACGTCGCCGGCGGCGAGCCGGCGCGCTGCGCCCTGCGTCGTCGAGAGCACCTGCCCGGCCTCGACCCGGACCACCAGCAGGGACCCGGTCGGCGCAGCGGTCCACCGGGCCGGCGCCCCGAGGCGCAGCCGGTCGAGCCGGACCCCGCAGGCCTCGGTGCGTTCGTACGCGAAGCCCGCCGGCCCGCCGGCGCTGCCCGGGCGGAGCCGGTGGCCGGGGTGGGCCAGCGCCAGGTGCTCGGCGGCGCGCGCCGGGTCGTCGGTGGTCAGGCGGCTCCGGACGGGCTGGTGCACGTCAGTCCAGCAGGGTCGCAGCGGGTGAGCGGCCGTAGGCGGCCCGGTAGGCGGTGGCGAACCGGCCGGGGTCGCGGAAACCCCACCGCGCGGCGATGCCGGCGACGCCGTCCGGGCCGGCGGGGTCGGCCTGCTGCAGGTCGCGGTGGGCCCGTTCCAGGCGGACCCGGCGCAGGTACCCGAGCGGGGTGGTGCCGAGGTGGCGGCGGAACCCCTGCTGCAGGGCCCGTGCGCCGGTGCCGGCGGCCTCGGCGATCCCGGTCAGCGTCAGGGGCCGGTCGGCGTGGGCCTCGATGTGCGCCACCGCCCGGCGGACCGCGGCGGGGGCCACCTGGCCGGCGCCGGGCACGTGCTGGCGCGTCAGGGCGGTGTTCGGGAAGGTGTGCAGGGCGGCCACCGCAGCGGTGCGGGCCATCTCCTCGGCCAGCAGCGGTGAGGTGGGCGGGCCGTGCCGGTCGGCCAGCGCACCGCTGACCAGCTCGACCAGGGACCGCCACCGCCGCTTCGCCGCTGCGGACACCGGCACGACGTCGTGGAAGCGCAGCCCGCCGAGCGGGACGCCGGCCGCCTCCTCCGCGACCTGGTCCAGGCGGTGGGCGGGCAGCCGCAGGGTCGTCACGTCGTAGTGCTGCATGTCGAAGTCGACCGCGACGTGCAGGGGGTAGAAGGCGGTGTCGCCGCTGACGGCTGTGGTGACCGCGCCGGCGTTGCCCATCTGCACGCTGCCGGCGTGGACGACGAAGAAGACGTAGTCGGTGAACCCGGCCTCGCTGGTGCCGGTGTAGTCGATGCTGGTGCGCAGGCGGTCCGCGCCCACGGCCGGCGCGTCGTCCACCAGGGCGTCGTGCGTCAGCGCGGAGAACGTGGCCCCACGGGTCACGGGGGCGAAGCGGGAGCGGTGCTCGGCGTAGACCCGGCCGATGAAGCCGGTCACCTCGTCCTCGTCGCGCGAGACGAACGACGTCCGGTGCACGACCGCGCGCACGACCACCCCTCCTGCCGACGACGGCGCGGGAGTGGCTCACCCGAACTCGAGACTACGCCGCCCGGGCGGCGTGCCGGGAAGGTGCCGGGGAGATCGGGGGTCGAAGGTTTACGGCGTTACGTGGGTGGTCACATGGTGGCCCGCAACCAATGTCCGCCCCGAGAAGAGGAGCCATGGCCACCGCCGCCCGCACGCCCCGAACCACCCCCGCCGCTCCGGCGCCGGCACCGGCGCAGCCGCCGCTGCCCATCCGGGCGCTCGCGGAGTTCCTGGGCACCGCCCTGCTGGTGATCGGCGGTGTCGGCACCGCGGTCGCCGCTCCCGAGACCGGCACCGTCGGCATCGCCCTCGCCTTCGGCCTGAGCCTGCTGGTCCTGGCCTACACCATCGGTCCGGTCTCCGGCGCCCACGTCAACCCGGCCGTCACCCTCGGCGCACTGATCGCCAAGCGCATCGAGCCCGCCGCGGCCGGTGCCTACGTCGTCGCCCAGCTGCTGGGTGGCCTGGCCGGCGCCGGCGTGGTCTACGCCTTCCGCTCGGCGAACCCGACCTTCGACCTGGCCACCGATGGCCTCGGCGCCAACGGCTGGGGCGAGGCGTCCACCGGCGGCTACGGCATCGGCGCGGCGATCACCGTCGAGCTGGTCTTCACCGCCCTGCTGGTGATGGTCGTGCTGGCCGCCACCGCGCGCAGCTCCAACGCCGCCGTCGCCGGCATCCCGATCGGCCTGGTCCTGGTCGTGGCGCACCTGGTCGCCATCCCGGTCGACGGCACCTCCGTCAACCCGGCCCGCTCGCTGGGCCCGGCGCTGATCTCCAGCGGGACCGCGCTGTCGCAGGTCTGGCTGTTCATCGTCGTCCCGCTGGTCGGTGCGGTGATCGGTGCGCTGCTGCACCGGGTGCTGTGGAGTGCCGACGCCGGCCACTCCGTCACCGCAGCCGTCGCCACGCCCGACCCCACCACGAAGGCAGGTGCCCGCTGATGGCCGCCAAGAAGAACGCCCTCGCCGCCGTCGGCTGGGTCGTGGTCAAGGCCCTGTCCAAGGTCGGCGTCCCCTACGCCAAGCGCAGGGTGCGCGACCACGGGCACTGATCCGCGACCGCAGGACGAGGCGGGTCCGACCCCGGGTGGATGCCCGGGGCGGGCCCGCTCCGTCATGCTCGGGCCGTGATCACCAACTGGCTGCTCGACCACCCGTGGGCGACCACGGCCGGGCTGGTGACCCTGCTCGTCGCCGGCCCGCTCGTCGCGGCCGGGCTGGCCGGCCGGCCGCGCGCGGCCTGGTGGCTGGCGGCTCTCGCCCTGGTCCCCGTCGCCGTGCTCACCCTGTCGCCCGGGCCGGGCACGGTCGAGGACGTGCGCTGCACCGTGCAGTGGGCGCTGCCCACCCTCACCCGGGTGGAGCTGCTGGCCAACGTGCTGCTCTTCGTGCCGCCGACGCTGCTGGCCACCGTCGCGAGCCGCTGTCCGTGGCCGGTGCTGCTGGCCGGGTCCGGCCTGTCCGCGGCCGTCGAGGCACTGCAGGCGGTGGTCCCGGGCATCGGCCGCGCCTGCGACACCACCGACTGGTCGTCGAACACCCTCGGCGCCGCGGCCGGGGTGGGCCTCGCCGTCCTCGGCCTGACGCTGCGCCGGGCCGTCCGGGCTCCCTCGCGACACTGATCATGCAGGACGACAACGGAGACACGCCGCGTGCCGGCGTGTCCCCGTTGTCGTCCTGCATGATCGGTCCGGCTCAGGTGGTCAGCACCATCCGGAACCGGGCCTGGCCGTCCATCATCCGGCGGAACGCGGTGGCGGCCTCCTCCAGCGGGGCGGTCTCGACCATCGGCCGGACACCGAGCCGGGCGGCCACCCGCAGGGTGTCCTCGGAGTCCTTCGCGGTGCCCGACGCGTGCCCGGCGACCACCCGGCTGGCCGAGATGAGGTCGGGTGCGGGCAGCGACAGCGGCTCGCCGGGGGCGCCGAGCACGACGAGCCGGCCGCGGGGCGCCAGACCCGGGATGGTCGCGGCCATCGCGGCCGCGTCGGTGACCGTGGCCAGCACCGCGCTGGCCCCGCCGAGCTTGGTCAGCTCCTCGCCGACGTCGACGGCGGTGCTGTCGAGGTAGTGGTGCGCGCCGAGCTGGTGCGCGAACTCGCCCTTCTCGGCGCCGCGCGCGATGGCCACGGTCTCGAAGCCCAGCTTGGACGCGAACTGCACACCCAGGTGCCCCAGGCCGCCCAGGCCGAGGACGGCGACCAGGTCACCGATCCGGGCGCCGCTCTCGCGGAGGCCGTGGAAGGTGGTGACGCCGGCGCACATCAGCGGGGCGGCGTCGGTGTCGGACAGGCCCTGCGGGATCGCGGCCAGCGCGTCGGCGGGGGCGACCAGGTAGTCGGCGTACCCGCCGTCGGCGCTCAGGCCGGTGACGCCCATCCGCTGGCAGGAGATGAAGTCGCCGCGCCGGCACGGGTCGCAGACGTGGCAGGCGCCGCCGAACCAGCCGACGCCGACCCGGGTGCCCGGCTGCCACTGCTCCACGCCCTCGCCGACCGCCTCCACCACCCCGGCCGCCTCGTGGCCGGGCACCCGCGGGTACTCGCTGGCCATGCCGCCCTGGGCCCAGGCGTCGCTGTGGCACACGCCGTTGGCGGTCACCCGCACCAGCACCTGCCCGCGCCCGGGCTCCGGCCGGTCCCGCTCCACGACCTCGAAGTCGGCCTCGGCCGCCGGCACCTGCACTGCTCGCATCGCACGCTCCTCGTGGGTGGGGCACCGCATGCACCCCGTTGCACACGACCTACCCGGCCGCACCCACCGCATGCCCGGACCGGCGGGTCCGGTGCCGGGTCAGCCGCGCAGCAGGTCGACCAGGTGCCGCCGCGCCGCGGCGCCCTCCGGGATCGGCAGCAGCGGCCAGACGTGCACCATCCCTGGGCCGTCCTGGTCGTCGACGTCCACGCCGGCGGCCCGCGCCCGCTCGACCAGCAGCCGGACGTCGGGGTGGGTGATGTCCAGCGAGCCGCCGAACACCGTCAGCGGGCCCAGGCCCGCCAGGTCCCCGGCCAGCGGGCTGACCAGCGGGTCGTCCAGGGCCAGGCCGTCCCGCCAGAGGTCGATGGCCACCCGGGTGCCGGGGCGCGCCAGCCAGGGGTCGGTGGGCTCGACCCGGTCGATCTCGGGGTTGGCCAGGGACAGGTCGAGCGCGGGGGAGATGAGCACGGTGCGGCGCAGCGGCGGCGTGCCCCGGTCGCGCAGCAGCAGGGCCGCCGACAGTGCGATCTGCCCACCCGCCGAGTCGCCCATCGCGGTCACCCGCTCCGCGCCGTGCTGCTCCACCAGCCCGGCGAGCAGGTCGGCCACGGCGGGGACGACGACGCCCGCGGTGCCGACCGGGGTCAGCGGGTAGATCGGCACGGTCACCGTCACCCCGCTGTGGCGGACCAGGTGGGCGACCAGCCGCCAGTGGAACGGGCTGATCTCGAACGCCCAGGCGCCGCCGTGCGCGTACAGGGCGTGCTGGCCGGACGCCGGGCCCTCGGGTGCGACCACGTACACCGGCCACCCCGAGGCGTGGTCGACGGTGACCCGCACCCCGCGCAGCCGGGCGGGCGGCCCGTAGGCCTCGGGCCGCAGCGCGACCTCGGCCAGCCGCTCCCGCATGCCCTCGGGGGTGGCGAAGGTGCGCTTGAAGCGCAGCAGGCGGAGCAGCGGGGGCAGGACTCGGCTCACGGCACTGGGCACCGGGCGAGTGTGCCCCGTGCTCCACCCGGGGGCGGACCCAGGATCGGTCCCCGGGCCGATGTGCTCGGGCCGGCCGGCACCCACCATCGACGCCGTGACCGCCTCCGTGCTGCCCCGTCCCCGCCCCGTGACCGTGCCGGCCCGTCTGCTGCTGGCCGCCGTCGCGGCCGGCCTGGCCGTCGGCGCCCTGACCTCGCCGGGGCAGACGCTGCTCGGCGGCACCGCGCTGGGCGGGTTGGTGAACGCGGTCGGGCCGTGGCTGCTGGCGCCCTTCGTCCTCGGCGCCCGCGCCCGGTCACCGCAGGTCGCCGTCCTGGCCGGTGTCCTGGCCTGCACGGCGCAGGTACCCGGCTACTACCTGGTCTCCGCGGCACGCGGGTTCGCCGCGAGCACGCCGTGGGTCCTCTCGTGGACGGTCGCGGGGCTGGTCGGCGGCGCTGTGCTCGGGCTGGCAGGGTGGGCGTGGTGGTCGGGGGCGGGGTGGTCGGGGGCGGGGCGGTGGCGCGGGGCCGGTGCGGCGCTGCTGGTCGCCGTCTGGCTGACCGAGGCGCTGGTCCTGCTCGGCGCGGTGCTGCGGCACTGGGACTCGGCCGCGGTGTCCGGTGCGGTCGGGCTGGCGCTGCTGGCCGGGCTGGGCGCGCACGACCGGCAGTGGGGTGCGGTGCTGCGCTGGCTGGCGCCCGCGCTGGTGCTCGGGATCGGTGGCTTCCTGGCGCTCGTGGCGGTGCTGTGAGGGCGCTGCGGTGAGGGCGGCACCGCTGGTCTGCGCGGTGGTCCTCGCGCTGGCCGGGTGCGGCGCACCGGCGGCGACGTCGCCGGGCCCGCCGTCGTCCGGACGCTCGTCGTCGACCCCCTCGTCGTCGTCCGCGGCGCCGGCGGCCGCGGAGCTGGCCGGGGTGGACGCGCTGGAGGCGGCCTACGCAGCCCGGGTGGGGGTGTGGGCGCTGGACACCGGCACCGGGCAGGTCCTGGAGCACCGGGCCGACGAGCGGTTCGCGCACGCCTCGACGCTGAAGCTCCTGCTGGTCGGGCTGCTGCTGGACCGGGTGCCCGACGCCGAGCTGGACGCCGTCGTGCCGATCGGGGCGGACGACGTGCTCGAGTACGCGCCGGTCACCTCGCAGCACGTCGGCACGGGCCTGCCGCTGCGCGAGCTGATGGCCGCGGCCATCACGGTCAGCGACAACACCGCGGCCAACCTGCTCGTGGCACGGCTGGGCGGCCCCGCGCAGGTGCAGGCGGCGCTGCGGGAGCTGGGCAACCCGACCACCCGCGTCGACCGGGTCGAGCCGGACCTCAACGAGGCCCTCCCCGGCGACCCCCGCGACACCAGCACCCCGGCCGACCTCGGCGCGACGGTGCAGCAGCTGGTCCTCGGCGACGTCCTCGCCCCCGACCGGCGGGCGCTGCTGCAGCAGTGGCTGCGCGAGAACACCACGGGGGACGCCGCGATCCGGGCCGGCGTGCCCGAGGGCTGGGAGGTGGGGGACAAGACCGGCAGCGGCGGCTACGGCACCCGCAACGACGTCGCCGTGGTGCAGCCCGACGACGGCGGCGCACCGCTGGTCGTCGTCCTGCTCACCGACCGCGGGGTGCCCGACGCCGATGCCGACGACGGCCTGCTGGCCGACGCCACCCGCCTCGTGGTGGACCAGCTCGCCCGCTGAGGCGGCGGGCGTAGCTTGCGGCCATGACTCCGGAACTGCAGCGTCTGCTGGACACCGTCCCCGCCGCCGACGTCGAGACCGGCACCGTCCGGCTGACCTCGGGCGGCACCGACCTCGAGGGCTACCTGGCCGCGCCCGCCGGGGCGGAGGGACGGCGGCCGGGCGTGCTGGTGCTGCACGACTGGGCCGGGATGACCGACCACGTGCGGGTGCGCGCCCAGATGCTGGCCCGGCTGGGCCACGTCGCGCTGGCCGGCGACGTGTTCGGCCGGGACCACCAGCCGGCCGACCAGGGCGAGTCGCAGCAGCTCGCCGGCCGCTTCTACGGCGACGTGCCGCTGTTCCGCGAGCGGGTGCTGGCCAACCTGGAGGCGCTCAGGGCCGACCCGCGGGTGGACCCGTCGCGGGTGGTCGTCATGGGCTACTGCTTCGGCGGCAGCGGTGCGCTGGAGGCCGCGCGGGCCGGCGCCGACGTCGCCGGGGTCGTGTCCTTCCACGGTGGCCTGGGCACCGGGGCGCCCGCCGAGCCGGGCAGCATCACCGGGTCGGTGCTGGTGCTCACCGGCGCCGACGACCCGATGGTCCCGATCTCGGCCGTGCAGGAGTTCGAGGACGAGCTGCGGGCGGCGGGTGCTCCCGACTGGCAGGTGGTCACCTACAGCGGCGCGCTGCACGCCTTCGCCGTCCCCGGGGTGGATGCCCCCGAGCACGGTGCGGCCTACCAGGAGACCGCCGACCGGCGGTCCTGGCGGGCCCTGCAGGACTTCCTGGGCGAGGTCGTCGGCTAGCCGCCCAGCCGGGCGACCCAGTCGGCCGGGACCCGGCCGGCCGGTCCGGGGACCGGCTGGTCGGCCGGGTGGCTGCCGGGCGCGGCGAGCTCGGGGCCGTCGAAGCCGTCCTGAGAGCGGTAGTCGTAGAACCAGTCCTCGCCGGGCTCGAAGCTCTGGATGACCGGGTGACCGGACTCCTCGGCGTGCGCGGTGGCGTGCTTGCCCAGCGAGTCGTCGCAGCAGCCGACGTGGCCGCACTGCGCGCAGCGGCGCAGGTGGAACCACCACGAGGAGCTGGCCTCGCACTCGACGCAGCCGGGGCCGCTGGGCGGGACGGAGGGGTCGATGCCGGTGTCGGTCACCGGGCCAGCCTGCCGCGCTCAGGCGGGCTCGGGAACCCCACCGGGGTCGCCGCCCGGGTCCTCGGGGGTGGGCTCCACCGGCGCCGGGGGCAGGGTGTCCGGCGTGTCGGGCAGCAGCTCGCCCGGGTCGTCGGGGATCGGCTGGCTGGGGTCCAGGGGACCGGGCATCGGGGCGACCATGCCGGGAGTGAACCAGCCCGTCGGCTCCTGCGCCGGGCTGCGCGCGCACGGTCCCCGCCGCAGGGTGGGGGCATGAGCTCCTCTCCCGTCGTCGTGGTCACCGGTGCGAACGGTCTGGTCGGTGCCGCGGTCTGCCGCGCGCTCGCCGACCGGGGTGCGCAGGTGCGCGCCGTCGTCCGCCGGGCGGGCACCGCCCCGTCGCCCGCGGGCGTCACCGAGCACGTCGGGGACGTCGCGGACGTGCTGTCCGGTGCCGACGCCCTGGTCACCACCGTGCACCCGATGGGTTCCTCGCGGGAGGTGCAGCACGAGGTGGGCGTCGAGGGCACCGCACGGCAGGCCCGGGCGGCCCGGGACGCCGGGGTGCCGCGGCTGGTGCACGTCTCGACCGCCGGGGTCCACGACCGCTCCGCCGGGCTGGGCGACCTCGCCGAGGACGCGGCCCTGCTGCCGGAGGGGAGCGGTGACTACCCGGACACCAAGAACGCCGCCGACGCGGCGCTCGCGCAGGTCGAGGGGCTGACGACGGTGCTGGTGCGCCCGCCGGCGATCGCCGGGGCCGGCTCGACCTCGGTGTGGAACACGCTGCGGCCGCAGGCCTTCGTCGACGGCGACCGCAGCGTCAACCCGGCGAAGAGCTGGCCCTGGGTGCACGTGTCGGACCTGGCCGCGCTCATCGCCGACGTCGCGGTGGGCGCCGTCCCCACGTCCGAGGACCCCGAGCAGGGCCCGGTCGCCGGCGGGACGACGCCGGTGCTGGTGGCGGGGGAGCCGGCGACGTGGGGCGACTACCTCGGCGCCGTCGGCGAGGCCGTGGGCGCCGAGCCGGAGTGGACCGACGAGCCGGCGTGGACCGGGCAGCTGCGCACCGACCGCGCCCGCCGCTGGGGCTGGCACCCGCAGGTGGGCCTCGACCAGGCGCTGACCGAGCTGCGGGAGGGCCTCGCCGACCGGTCCTAGCCGAACCGGTCGACCAGCCCGACGAGGGTGGGCAGGCCCCGGGAGGACGCCGGGGCCCCGGTGAGCCGCTCGACCACGGGCGTGGCGTGGGACTCCCGGTCGCGCTCGTTCACCGTGACCGCCCACCCGTGCCCGGTCTGGAGGATGCGGCAGCGGCGACGGGCCGCCTGCTGGCGGGTGCGCTCGTCGAGGTCGATCGTCACCGGCGCGTGCAGGGTGAACTCGCGCCGGGCGGCGTCCGGGGCGTCGCCGTGCTCGGCCACGACGGCGGCGACCTGGTCCAGCGGCAGCACGAAGACCTCGCGCGCCACGCCCGTGCGCGCGGCGAGGAGGTCCATCGCGTCGAGGGCCGACCGGGGGTCGCCCTCGAGCACCACGGTGCCGTTGCTGCGGAAGGCGTGCGGGTGCCGGCAGCCGGCGTCGGCGAAGGCGGCGAGCAGGTCGGCCGTGGTCGCGTGCCCGCGCTGCCCCTGGTTGAGGTTGCGGACGAAGGCCACGTGGCGCACGCCCCCATCCTGGCCCGGGTCGCGCGGACGACGAAGCCCCGCGCTCCTGACCAGCAGGAACACGGGGCTTCGAGAGTGTCCGAGGGGGGACTTGAACTCAGCAGGTCCGATAGGCATCTGGAGGCTCTACGTGGCGTTGAGCTGCACGTTCGGCATCGTGGTACAGGGTGACTCCGACATTCTGGTACGTTCAGGTGCACCGAGATTCCCGGCCTGCAGTATCAAGATCAGTATCACGAACGGCGGCCGTTAGGGGCCGGGGTCCAGTCCTGGGCTGCTCTGTTCGTTGTCCTTCATGGCGTGAATCTGTACCGCTCGGCAGGTCCCATCTGCCACGCTGCTCAAGTGATGTGGTCGGACGACGGCGTGACAGAGTTCGCGGGTTGCTGGCGGCGCTGAGATGGCTGTTCCCTACCCGCCCGATGGTCCTCATGCCTACAGCCAGGACAAGGAACACCGCGTGTCGGTGGCAACCAAGGTCATCGAGGCCTCCATCGACGAGCTCCCGAGCTGGGACACCATCTCTCAGCGGCTAGCGGACCATTTGGGGCTCAGCCTGGTGCTCGACCGCGAGCGCGCGGCAGTCCAGGACGCGTTCCTTACCGCTGAGCTCGATCTTGAGTGGACTGGTGTAGTCGTCTATGAAGGGGATCACTTCCGTCGCGCAGGCCAGCCGAGCGACCCGATTCCGGTTCCGCCGGACGCCCTTCGCCGAGTGGCAGAGGCGGTGTGGTCCTTGGGCTGGCCAAGTCCCGGGCACAAACCCAGCCGCTCGATCCATGAGTGCTTCCTGGCGCTCAACGGCCAGTACCGCCACTGCGACGTCTACTGGGCAATGCACAAGTACCTCAAGGGCAACCGGCTACGCGTGGTCCGCCGCAACTGGATGTTGCTCAAAAATGTTGAAGCCGTGCTCGCCGACCCAACTCTCACCATCGAGGAGCGTGCAGAGCTCGAGCGCGAGCTGGAACACGACCTGGTCAATGACTACGTCGCCTGGCTAGACCGCCGAGACGTTCGCAAGCATTTGTTCACGAACGGGCGTGAGGCGGACCTGTACGACCGCGAGCGGCAAGTCATCATCGAGGCCAAGGCGAACCACCGCGACGACGTCATGGTGGCGCATGGCATGGGCCAGGCCATGTACTACCGCTCGCTCGATCAGCTTGGCCCAGACGACCGCATCGCCGTCCTGCTTCCCGGCAGACCTGGTGATGAGGTCGTGCGGCTTCTTTGGGTGTACGACGTCGGCCTCATCTATCGCGACGACGAGGCGTTCAAAGAGGAGTGGCCCTAGCGCGTGGCGTCCCAGTGGACGCGGGCAACGGGAACCCTCGACGGGATTGATGGAGGTCAGGTAGGGGCGTCCTGCGTCGACCGTCCTGTATGCCCCGTCCGGTGGTGCTGCCTACGGAGGCGCCAACCGGAACGCCTCCGGGTACGCCATACGGTCTGGTCGTGCTCCATCTGCTCGTTGATACCTCCACCTGGCTGGACCTGTGCAAGCGCCGCGACGGGCAGCGCTGGATCGTCGCGCTCCGGGTACTCGCTAACCAGGGGCAGGTCGAGGTACTCGTTCCTCGACTCGTCATCGACGAGTTCGAGCGGAACCGAGATCGGGTTGAGACGTCGATGACGGCGAGCATCGCCCAGCGGTTCAAGCTCATCAAGCAAGATCTCGATGACTATGGCGGCTCGAACCAAGAAGAGGCCCTCAAGGTCATCACGGACCTTGCGCGTCATGTCCCGCTCATTGGAGCGATGACGACCCGCAACTTCGACGAGGTGCTGGACCAGCTCCGAGCCGGCCATGCCCTGGAGCCAGGGGACGAAGAGAAGCGCGGGGTGGTCGAGCGCGGGCTTTCGAAGCAGGCGCCGTTCCACCGCTCTCGCAACAGTGTCGCCGACGCCTTGCTCATCGAGCTCTACAAGACGACTGTCCGCGGGGTCGACCTGCACCAGGAGCCGCACGCGTTCATCACGAGCAACAGCGACGACTTCTCCCTGCCCGTTGGAGACGCGCGGCGGCCGCATCCCGACCTCGCCAGTTTGTTCGCGGCGGAGGGGTCGACCTACGGGCTGGGAGTCGATGGCCTCAATCAGGTCCTCCTGGATTATTTCGGCGACGAGATCGAGGAGCTGTTCGCGGAGACCTACTTCGAGGAGGAGCCCCGACGGCTGGACGAGATCGTGGAGGCCGAAGGGGAGTTGTTCAACCGCATCTGGTACCACCGCTCCCTCCAGCACGAGTACCGGCTTGAGGACGCTGGGGACGACGCCGAACTAGAGCGCCTAATCACGATCGCAGGGCCAGGGCGCCGACGTGTTGAGGGTCTCTACAAAGAGCCTGGTCAGCTCGGCCCGTACACGGATTTCGAGCTCGGGATGCTCAACGGCAAGCTTTCGGCCCTGCGCTGGGTCCTCGGGAGCGAGTGGGACTTCCTCGACACATGACCGCGTTCCCCGGAGCCCTGGCGCCAAGCCGACGGCGTTGCGTACCGCGCCGCCCAGCAGACCAGCCGCACGCCCCGCGCAGTCAGACCTCGGGTAGCGGAGAGTTGTGGATCAATCCGCGCCGACTCGATGGCTGGTCGCCTCGGGCTGCTGGCGGAGCACTGCCTGTAGCCAGTGGTAGTCAGGGTTGCGCGCCACGCCGGCTAGTCGCTGCTCGCAGCCTGCCCGCACGCGCTCGGTGATGACGGAGAGCTCGGCGGGTGTGAGCGGTCCGGTGGTTGTCAACGGCTCGGGCGTCTCGTGAGGTGACGTCGCGCCCCCAGTCGATGCCGGCCACGATGGTCAGTCCTCGACGCGATCGCTCGATCCGCAGCACGCGCTGGCCGCAGCACTGCCACGCCCGGGTGCCCGCTGGTGGGCCGGGTCGAGGTTCTCCTGCGTGCCAGCCGAGCGCATGAGGTCCTCGACCCAACCGGTGCGGTCGGCGAGGTGCAGGGCGGGGTCCTCAACGCTGGTGACGAACGGCAGCCTGGCCTCCCGGGTGGGGCGGGTGTGCGGCGTCGTCGTGCCATTGGCGTGCGTCCAGACCTCCGGCGGCAAGTCGTCTCGCAACCACGGCCACCGGCGCAGCGTGGGTTCATGCCAGCCGTGGGGGAGGACCAGTCGGAGCCCGCGATCCCCTTTCTCCTGAGGCCCACCGCCAGGGCGGTATCGCCGTCGTCACCCTCCTGGTCTTAAACGACCAGCGTGAGGAGGTCGGGTTAGCTGGATAAGACGTAGCGCGGGCTGCGGCCCTGTCCCGAGGGCAGCCGCGTCCTGGTTGCGGCTCCCACCTGCTTCGCCAATGCGTCGGGTGCTGAGCGAACTTCTTGCGCCGATGTGCTGCGCTCGTTGGAGCCGACCTGCCGCCGTCCGGGATTCTGAGCGTTACCGGAATCTAGGTGCAAGGTGCTGGCGGACCCAGAAGGCGAGAAGGATCGGGGCTCAACCCAATCCCATGCTGTGAGGCCGCCCGCTCATCCTTGCTCCCTGCGCGGGACACCTCATCGATCATTGATCAGCGAAAGACGGACGGGACTGTGGTGCTCGTGTCAGATGAGAAACCTGCGCCCCCGTGGTCGGTCCGGTGGAGGCGCCAAGCTTCGGGGCGCACCTACCGTGGTGGTCAGGGCAACGGGTTTGCGGTTGCCGGTGCAGACGGCGAGCCTGGATTCCTGAAGATCCTGAATCGACAGAATGATCGAAAAGCCCGCGCTCGGTTCCATCGCGAGGTTTCTAGCTATGAGACTCTCAACGACCCTCGTCTTCCGAAGATTCTTGACCACAACTCCAAGGCGTGGCAGGTCAAGAGGACTGAGCTGTTCCTGGTGCTAGAACTCATCCAGGGTTCCACTCTCCGTGATCGCGTCTCAGAGCTCGGCACGTTGGCTCTCGACGAAGCACTCTCCTTCGCGATCGAGTTGGGATGGGCTCTCCATCACTGTCACTCGAACGGCATCGTCCATCGAGATCTAAAACCGAGCAACGTGCTTCTTCGGAATGATGACGTGGGTACCCCCGTAATTGTGGACTTCGGGCTGGCGTTCAATAGCGAGCGAACCGATGATGACGACTTGACGAGGGTGGGCGAGGAGGTCGGGAACCGATTTCTTAGACTCCCCGAGCACGCGACAGGCGGGCGCAGTCCAGTCAGTGATCTCACGCAAGTGGCGGGGCTGATGTTGTATTCCATGACCGGAATAGAACCGCGCACCCTGATAGACGAACGCGGCCTGCGTCCGCATGAACGGCACCAGACTCGCCAGATTCTTAACCAGAAGGCTGCTGGTGCGCGATGGCGACAGCTGTCCATGCTGTTTCACCGCTTGTTTGTATTGCCGATCGAAAATAGGCCGCAGACCGCGTCCGAGATGATTGGCCTGATGAAGGAAGTGCAGATGTCCACTGGGGACGAGGAGGCGGACGACGCGCTTCTGGCTGCTTTTGACGCTGCTCTCAGCCGCGACAACAGTGAACTCAGAAATCGTCGTGTCCGGGGTCTTGATGCGATGTTTCATCAGACCATTCAGGCGGCGCGGGTTTTCTCGAAGAGTCGCGATCTTGACGTTTCACAGGGTGGTGGGCCCGACAGGCTAATGGAAGACCCGCCCGTCAAGGTCCTCCGGCTTGCATTGTGCCCTGTTGGTGTGATCCCGAGCAATTTCGTTGAGTTCAATCTCCTCGGCTTTGATGCGGACGATGTCGAAGTTCAAGTTGGTGAGGAGGTTCTGTGGCGCGGATCCCCTGGACCTAATTCAATCTTCTTCCCGTCGGTGCGGGATCGTTTAATCGCGTTGTACCTGGCCGATTACCTTCCGCATTAGCCCGGAGCGGTTCTCACGCCGATTCGTCGCCGACGTCAAGCGGGCGCAGAAGGCGATGGGGGAGGACAGCCCGCCGACCATCCGACTGCACGACCTACGGCACACCCACGCGACTCTGCTCTTGGCCGCCGGCGAGCCGGTCAAGGTCGTGTCGGAGCGTCTCGGCCAACACAACCCGACGATCACTTTGACGGTCTACCAACACGTGCATCCCGGCATGGGCAAGGAGGCCGCCGACCGGTTCGCGGCGTTGATCGCCGCTTGCCGACGGGCTGGAGCTGACGACAATTGGGATCACGGAGCACCGGCAGCTTGATCAGTAAAGCGCCCCGGGCTCCTGACCTGCAGGAACGCCGGGCCGATGTGGTGTCCGAGGGGGGACTTGAGCTCGCGATGCTGCAAGGGCATCTGTGGGCCTACCTGGGCTTTGAACTGCACGTTCGGCGTGCTGGGGGTTGTCGGGTCAGCATCTACATGCGCTGAACGGCACCCACATACCTTGCTTGCAGTATCAAGATCAGTATCACGAGCCCTCCCCTTGGTGCCTCGGCATGGGGTAGCTGATGCTGGCCTTCTGGGCAGGGGACGGCATCATCGACGAACTGTTGCCTACTCCAGCGGCAGTCCCATCCTCGTCAGCCGAGCCGTCCGCTCCGCTGTCGACTGCCTCTACTGCGCCATGCGTGCATTCACGAGGTCCAGGTCTTCACTTCGAAGCGTGGGCGTACATGCTTTCGATCCACCCTTCGGCGATCTGCTTCAGCAACCCGCGCGCCACCAGCTGGTCCTCGTCACCGAAGTGCAGGGGAGTAGTGGTCCCTAGTGGAGACGGGTGCGCGGCGCGCTTGCTGCGCAGCGCTGCCACCGAGGAGAACCATGGGAACAGCTGGGTGCGCTGCTGCTGGGTCACGAGCACGCCGGCGTCTGGACGAGGCTTGTTATTGACCCGGATGCCTTCGACCTGGTCCGGCCGCAGTGCGACGTTCTGCCCTGCATCGGAGGCTGCGACGACTGCCAGGTCGGCCATCTGGTCGGCGATGTTGATTGTCGCATCGATGAAGGCGCTCGGGTCGCCCGTGTTGCTGGACCTCGCGCGGGCTCGGTCCACCCATAGGGTGAATCGCTCTCGGTGCGCTTGATTGGGGATAAGTACGTCGACGTTCAGGCCCCGTGTCGGAAGCCCAAGCAGATCCATGAGGTTTCGCAGGGCCTCCCCGGCATCGCCGGAGACCAGTCGGTGCAGCGCTGTCTGAAGCAGATGGGCCACCTCGGCGTCGTCCTCGTTTGCGATCAGGATGTTGAGGGTGGCGTGCTCCTCGGGTGAGCCGGGTGTCTCTGCCAGCACGTGCGCTGCCGCGCGCCGGATGGCCGTCGTCCGGGACTCCACCAAGACCACAGCAGCGTCGCGGGCTTCATTATCGGCCAGGGTCGCGGCAGTCTCGAGGTGCGCGACGCGCTGGCCGGCTTCGAGGGTGAGGTCTTGCGCGAGCTCAGCATGCCGGTGGGCCAAGTCTGCGCGCAGCTGGCTGATGTCTGCATTGCGGCCGTTCCGGCGCGTGTCCGCGGCGAGCACCAGCTGCGCACGGCCGATGTCTGCGCCATCGGCGTCGATGTCCAGCCGACGCACCCAATCGCATGCCGCGCGTAGCACTTCGGGGTTGCGCTGTTCGAGCAGCCGCCGGATGTGGTCGGTCGTGGCCTCACCCAGGTGGTCGGCCAGGCCACGGGACTCACCATGGGAGAGCGCCCTGAGGAGCACCTCGGTGGATGGCTGACGGGCCTCGGGCTCGTCGAGGGCGCGAAGCGCCTGCCCCAGCACGCCGAACGTAGCTTCATCCCAGGTATCGGCTGCGTCCAGGAGCCGCAGGTAGATGCTGGGATTGGTCGTAGTCCAGTTGACGCCGGGCGCCGTGTTAGGGGAGTTCCCCGGCCGATCCAGGGCGGGGGCGACCCCCAGCAGAGTGCACGCCTGCGCGGCATTGAGGTGTGCGGATGCCGAGAGGAGAACGGCTGCGGCCTGATCCGGGGTGCGGGCCGCGTGGAGGGTCAAAACATCCGACCCACCTTCGGCGGCGAAGGCGGCGATGGCATCCGGGTGCCCGATGACGGCGTCCACAAGCGGCCCGCTCAGGCGGCCCTCGGCGGGCGTGCCGGTGGCGGTGCGTACGAGACCTGCGGCGAAATCCTTTAGGAGGTCGACTGTCATCGCTCGCAGCGACCGGGCGGCAGCCTCGATGAGCTGGCGGCCACCTGGGGTGTCGTTAGGGTGCTGGGCTGCGAGCAGCTTTGCAGCTGCGGCACCCAGCTGGCTGGCAGCCCGGCTGGTGGTGACGTCGGCTGCCCGGGTGGCTAGGTCATCAGGATCGGTCACAGCGATGAGCTCGTCAGCGATGGCGTCAGCTTCGGTGCCAGCCAGCCCGCTGGCCCAAAGCCCCTCCACCGCCTGCGCCCTGCGTTCTTCTCCTCGGGTGAAGTAATGGGAGTCCGACAGGTCACCGATCAGCCGTTGCCGGAGCGCAAAGCACAAGGACGCCGGGTAACGGTGGTGCGCCCACACCGAGAAGTCGACCAGCTGATCCTGTGGCAGGTCGCGGGCGGCGCGTTCGACGAGCTCAGTGACGACCTCCACCGAGGTCAGCTGTTCGAGCACCTCTTGCAGTCGGGCTGCTCCGAGCGTGCCGATGAGGCCGGCCTCGAGCAATGGCGCCCTCCCACGTCCCTGGGTGAACGGACTATCGATGAAGGCGGCTAATACATCCAATGGAAGCCGCCGAAGCAGCAGGGTCACCGGCTTCCAGTGCTCGGGCTCGGCCCCACTCGACCGCGTTTCAGCCAGGACATCCACGATCTTGCGCGCTTCATCTGCGCCAATGTCACCGCTCAGCCGAACCAGGTAGTGACCCCGCATATGTGGCTGTCGTGTTCTGGCGAAGTCGAGGACGGTGGTGCGGTCCGCGGGGTCGACAGCAGCACCGAGGATGGTGAGTGCGGCGTCGAGGACCTCAGCGGAACGCACGGCGGGGTCAGCCATGACGTGGTGGGCCAGCTGCACCACCCAGGGCGCCGTGCTGTCCAGGCGGGCGAGGATGGGCCCGCGGCTCGTCCCGGGTGCGGTGGGGTACTGGCGCTCTCGCGGGTCTCTCCCCACAAGTACGTGCTCAGCGACTGCCTCTCTGAGCTCGACCGGCACGTCCACCCTGGGCGGCAGTTGCGCCGCAGTGCTGAAGCGCTCAGGGCTCTGGCTGACCAGTGCCCACCACCAAGTGAAGGCGTTCGCGTCCCCGCATGAGCCCGCTAGCGCCCGAAGTGGAGCATCGCCGACCCGGAGCACGAGGGCAGCGAGAGCGGTGAAGTCGCCAGCTTCAAGCAACCCTTGGTCGGAGAGCCGGTCGACCTCACCTGGCGCGATGGGCGAGCTCATCTGGTGTGAATCTCCCTTGGTCATCAGTCGCGCGGCCGGTGGCCCCCGCTCACGACTGGGACGGTACCCAGGCGGACGGGCTGGTCTCGCTGTTCGAAAGCGGCCGATCAAGGTGACGCAGAGGTGACGCACCGGTGTGATCGATAAGCCGCCGGCGTCTTGTTTCCCTTGACCCTGATGCTCGTTGTCACGCATGGCATCGGACTCGCAAGACATCGCCCAGCTGAACGACCGCGCACGCAAGGTGGGGCAGCAGATTGGCTGGAACCTCGCCTTCGTCGTGGCACCGAACCCGGAATTCGTGGGCGTCACCGCCGGCCCGAACCACATCTTCGTGATGGGGCCGAGCCGACTGTCCGACATGGCCGCCTAAGACATCGAGCTCGAGTTGGATGCACTGGAGCGGGGTGACCGGGTCATCCACACCGACGAGGACGGTGACCCCCGCCTGTTCTGATGTGCGTTCAACCTCGCCATGTCTTCGCTAACCCAAGCGCGCCGGCGGCTTGTTGACACCGGTGCGCCTCTGCTCCCACATCCTCTGGTCGCGGAGACCGTGGTATTCGAGCCATCTCGCAGCGTCGTTAGGACCCATCGCCCGCTCGTTGGTCGTGCCTCGCGTCGCCAGGATTGTTCCGGCGGCTTCCGCTGGTCTCCGCACCCGCTTCACCGGTCACGGCGGCCAGCGTTGGGTAATCAGCTCGTCGATCGAGCAGGTGCATGGTCATGTCTCCGACGGTGAGCCGTTCGGTCCAGTAGGTGCCGCTCATCTGTTGGGGCTGACGGCCCGTGATAACGAGCTCGGTGGCGCCTGCGTGGGGCTGACTGCGTGGCCGGTGTCGTTGTTCTGGTTCGTTCGCGTATGTGTAGGCGAGCACTGCTTGCTGAGCGGAGCGGTTGTAGATCGATGCCGAGGTGCTGATGGATCGGCTTTCGGCGGTGAGCAGGCGGACGGTCACTGACCAGTAGGTCTGCTCGATGATGACCGCCGTGTCGATCGGTCCCCGGTTACCGCCCTCGGGGATGTGGCTGTCGGGGTGCGGCGTGAGGGTGGTGAGCCAGGTGCCGTCGATCCGTGGTCGTCCCACGAGGCGGTGGACGCCGGGCCACTTCCAGGTCCAGCGGTCGAAGGCGACCACTGCGATGGCTGCGGCAGCAGGGAGGTAGGCGAGGATCTGCCTGATGCCGTCGTCGAACCGAAAGCCGGCGACGTAGAGCGCGACGGCGTATGCGGCGCCGACTGCTGTAGCCGCGTACCGAACTGGCCGACCAGGTGTACTCATTCAGTAGTCCAACAAGTCCCAGGTCTTGAGCACGATCTCCTGGGCATCCTTTCGGGTCCACTTCTGCTCGTGGCAGAACAGGTACTTGAGGCCGTTGGGCTCGTCCCACTCTTCGTACTTGTACTGGTCGTTGAGGTGCTCCCACAGCCAGACGAGGGTTGACCGGAACCCTCCGTCGAGGTCGCCGGTGCTTAGTGTGGAGTTGGGGACATTCCAGGCGAGGCATTCCATGAGGTAGGAGGGCTTGGCGTCCATCGCTCCGGCCTTGACGAGGTAGTTCTCGGCGTTCTTGAGCGCCCGCGCGTAATTCTTGTAGCGGCGACTGGTGGCGGTATTTTTGGCGCGGCCGTTGTTCAGTTGCTGTTGGGGCCAGTTGTCGATGTACCGGCTGCTTGAGCCCTTCTTGAACACCCTGGTGCCTTCGTGGCAGACGCTCCGGTCGGTCGTGTCGTACCGATGGAATTGAAAACTGGGCACCACGTCGGCGCTGGGGCGGCTGCCGGGCCTCTCGGACACTGCGAGAGCGACCGAGCCAGACGTGTCGACGTCGTTGCGGCCGAAGTAGTTGACGATCGCGGCGGTGACTTCCCGGCGCCACAGGTCGGGCGTCCACTGGCCGCTGTAGCCAGGGATCGTCCCGGCGGGCGGTGCATCGCACCCAAAGAACTCGTAGTAAAAGCAATCCCGGTTCTCTACCACGATGTCGACGTCGCTGTCGCGCCGGACGTTGGTGTTGTTGGCGTAGGAGCCCTTGGCGAAGACTCGGATGTCGATGTCAGAGAACGCGGGGTGCGCCTTGATGGCATCGGCGATCATCCGTTCTGCGCAATCTTGCTGGGTCTTCTCGTTGTCGCTGGACGGCTTGATCCAGGACGACAACAAGGTTGCTCGGTCGGCTGCGGACAGCGAGCTCATCGTTCTCCTCTGGTGTCAGGTCAACCGACGGTATGGGAGAGCACCGACAATCTCGGGTCGGGGGCGGCGGACCTGCCCGGGGGGCGTCGCGCAGCCGGTCAGGGGGCGGGCTTAGGCCGAGAGCCACGACACAATGCAAGGGTCACCAGCTTTCCGCTCGCAGCAACTCGGCCGCTAGCCCGGCGATCACCACGACGGCAGTGCAGCAACGAATAGTCCGATCGCTAGCCCCGGGGCCAAAGCGATCTCGGTCTTCAGCGACCCGCCACGAGCCACCGCGCGGATCGACTGCAGGAGGGTGACGACGGCCCAGGCAAGGAGACCAGCGATGAGGCCTACCGCGCTCGCGAACCCCAGCCCGAGGCCCCCCAGTGCCGCCAGGCGGACATCGCCGCGGCCGGCCCCGGCATAGCGCCAGGCGGCCATGAGGGCCCCTGCCATGAGCAGGGCTCCGCCGAGCCCCGCACCCCAGGTTCCCCATGAGTTGGCGACGACGGCGCCCGCCGTCAGCAAGACGAAAACAGCCACCGTGGCGTGGCGCACCAGCGGGGTGGGGATGCGGCGCGCGATCGAGTCGCACCAGGCAATCGCGGTGAGGGCCAGGGACCACACGATCAGCGCCGGGAGAAGCGCGAGGTTCTCCCGGGAGGCCGTGAGACCGACCGCGGCGGAACCCAAGCCGAAGCCAGTGGCAGCGCAGAGCAATGAGTGCCACCGCGGAAGGGGCCGGCTCCAGGTCAGCTGACCGAGGCCTCGGCGAACAAGGAAGGGCGTGACCAGCGCGCCGAGCAGTCCGCTGATCAGAACAGCCGTCATGGGGGCGTCTGTCACCTACATGTCCTGTCGGAAGCGATGAGTGCGCTGGTCACGCCGTCGTCACGCGAGTTGTACAGCGGAATCACCGTTCGTGACCTAGAGGTGCTTGAAACCACCCCTGGATGTCACTGGACCGGGTGACGTGGCACCTGAACCCATTGCTCCGCGCAACACGCGGCGCATGCTCCCGAGCCAATGGGGATTGGAGGAAGGTGCCGCAGCATGACGCCTTCGCACGTCGTGGCTGCCCGCTGCGCGCTGATGACCTTGCCTCTTGTCCTCGTTGGGTGTTCCGGGAACGCAGACTCCGCCCGACCGACCGCGTCGTCGACTCCGGTGTCGTCAGCCTCGACGTCCTCCGCCGCTCCCGAGCAGCAAGCGGCCGCCGAGGCGGTCGCGCTCGTCCAGGTCTACTGGCAGACGGTCGACCAGCTCTACACCGACCCGAGCCTGTCCATCGACGGCTTGTACGACGTCGCGGTGGATCCGGAGGCGACGTCCGAGGCAGCAACCCTCCAGGCCTTCCGCACGAGCGGCTACACCCAGACAGGGCAGTCGCGCGTCGTCAGCACGACGACCGGTGCCGTCGATCTCGACAGCACAGGTGAGGCCGGCGACCTCCCGACCGTCCGGGTCACCGCATGCATAGACGTCACGCAGGTCGGGGCGACCGACACGAACGGTGCGTCGGTCGTTGCGCCGGACCAGGCGCCCTACCTCGTCGCCGACATGACGATCGTCAACATCGCCTACCCCGACCCTGCGGCGTGGAGGGTCAGCTCAGCCCCGAACACCCAGGCGCAAGCATGTCCTGGCTGAGGGCTGCCCTCGTCGGCCTGCTGCTCCTCGCCGCCGTCATGCCGGCTTCAGCAGCTTGGGCTGCTCCTGCCGAGTGCCAGCAGTACACGTCCCACGGGTTCTGCGTTGTCACGGCCGGCACCGACGGGCAAAGCGGACAGCCCTCGAGCCCACCACCCGCGGACGGCACCGGCACGACGGCAGCCGTGGCCTGCACGGACACCAGCCTGGGCGTGACCGTCGACTGCTCGTCCGCGGCTGGCTGGTGGTCGCAGGCCAAGCAGTGCTACGTCAGCTCCCTGCAGGACCCTCCGGACTTCAGCTCCCCGATGTGGGGCGGGCACACCGACGGGGCTCTCTACTACTGCACCCCGTTCACCAACGGGGTCTCCTTCCCCGGCACCAACGGGTACACCTTCTGGTCGGCGGCGCCTCCCGCAGGCCCCGCTGCTGTCGACCCGGCAGTCCTGGCCCAAGATGCGCTGCGTTCCGTCGTCCTCCCGTCGCCGACGGCTGGGCGCTACCCAGCCGGGACGCTGGCCGACGGGCGCCCGTACACCGTCGTGAACGCCCACACTTGGTACTGGACGAACCCGGGGGGGTACCGAGCGACGTCCGCCCGGGCTGATGCCGGGGGTGTCTGGGCCGAGGTCACCGCGACCCCGACCGCGCTCACCTTCAGCCCGGGAGACGGCGCCGCAGCAGTGTCGTGCGCCGGCCCGGGAACGCCATGGCAGCCAAGCGCCGGGGTCTGGAGCCCCTCTCCGACCGGCTGCGACTACCGCTATCCCGGCTCGTCGCTGGGCGAGCCCGACGGGAAGGTCACCGCCGTGTACGGCATCCAGTGGTCGATCACCTGGACCTCCTCGACAGGAGCCACCGGCACCCTCCCGCAGATCACGACGTCGTCGACTGCGGAGTTCGCCGTCGTCGAGGCGCAGACGGTGGTGACCCGGTGACCGCTCAGATGGACGCACGACCGGCCACCGGGCCGACCACCAAGGATGACGAGTTCCCGTCCATCGCTCCGGTCCAGCTGACCGCAGCCGCCAGGCGACGGGTCAGCCGCAAGACGTTGTCGCTCGCCGTCCTCGTCGTCCTGCTCGGCGGTGTCCTGGCCTACTCGGCCGCGCAGATGCTCACCACCCGCACCGATGTCCTCGCGGTAGCCCGCGACGTCCCGGTGGGTGCCACCCTCACGGCGGCGGACCTGGTCGTCGCCAGCATCCCGGCCGATCCTGCACTCACCCCCGTGCCGGCAACCGACCTGTCCGACGTGGTCGGCATGGTCGCAGAGGTCCCGCTCACCCAGGGCACCCTGCTCACGACCGGACAGATCGGCACCGGCAGCGACCTGACGGCCGGCCAAGTACTTGTCGCCTTGCCGCTCCAAGAGGGCCAGTTCCCTGCCCGCGGGCTCAGCCCGGGCCAGCAGGTCCTAGTGGTCCCCACCCCGGGGACCAACGGGGTCACGGCCGGTGCCACCACCGACCAGCTCCCGGCCCCCATTGAGGCAACGGTGGCTGAGGTCGGTCCGGCCAACGCCACCACGCAGGTGACCGTCGTCGACGTCCGCGTTACCCAGGACGACGGTGTCGCCGTCGCCGAGCTCGCCTCGACGGGCAACCTGGCGATCGTCGTGCTCCCGGACGGCGCCTGATGCTGATCGCGGTGACGTCCGGCAAGGCATCGCCGGGGGTGACGACGTCGGTCTGCGCCCTCGCGGCTCACTGGCCGCGCGCGCTCCTGCTCGCCGACTGCGATGTCGCCGGGGGCGACATCGCCCCTGGCCTCATGGCCGGGCGGGTGGGCGCGGACACCGGTCTGCTGTCGTGGTCGACCGTCGTGCGGAACGGAGTCGGAGCCTCGATGGCCGCCTCTGCTCTGTTGAGCCACGCGGTGCAGGTTCCCGAGCACCCGATGCTCGGTCTTCTCCCGGGCTTCGGGACGGCGGCGCAGGGAGGGTCCTTCACCGCCGATACCTGGGAGCGCCTGGCCGCTGCCCTGGGAGCCGCGGAGGCATCGCTCGGTCGAGATGTCCTGGTCGACTCTGGCCGCCTCGTCAGTGACCGGGGGTGCTGGCCGGTCTTCCGGCAAGCGAACCATGTGCTGCTCGCCGCCCGCCCGAGCGTGAGGTCGGTCCATGCGGCCCAGGACGCGGTGCGCCGCATCCGGGCCGAGCTGGGCGACCTCGCGACCGTCTCGGTGCTCGTCATCGGTTCCGGGCCCTATTCCTCGGCCGAAGTGGCCGGCGCACTCGACCTGCCCCTCGGTGGAGAACTGCCCAATGACCCGGGCACAGCGGCGACGCTGAGCGATGGGTTGATCGGGTCGCGGCGTGCCCTTCGGCGTTCTCCCCTCATGCGGGCTGCGTCGGGCCTGGCCCAGCAGTTGGCCGCGCGCCACCGAGCGTCGGTCCCCGCATGACTGCACAGATCGACGTCCCAGCGCCTGACCTCACCGAGGGCGACTACCGGGTGGTCACCGAACTCCGCCAGCGGGTGTCCACCCGGCTGAGTGCGGAAGACCGCAACTACGCGCCGGGCCCCCGCCGCGAGCTCACCCGGAAGCTGATCGGCGACGAGTACGCGCAGTGGCTTCTGCACGAGGCGACCAACGGGCGTCCGGCGCCGGCCGTGCAGCTCGAGGACAAGATCGTGGCCGCCGTCCTCGCCGAACTCGACGGACTCGGGCGGTTGGCCCCGTTGCTCTCCCGACCCGATGTTGAGGACATCCACTTCGAGGGCTCCGAGCCGACCATGCTGCGGACCGTCGACGGCTCCCTGGTGTCGGGCCCAGCGATTGCGTCGTCCGACGAGGAACTCGAGCAACTGCTGCGGGCCATCGGCTCGCGGTCGGACGGGGGACAGACCAGCCGCGAGTTCTCCTCCGCCAGCCCGATCCTGAACGTGCGTCTACAAGGCGTCACCCAGCTCGGCGCGCGGTTGCAGGCCGCCATGGACGTGCTGCCTCGGCCGGCCGGCGTCATCCGGATCCACCGGTTCGCTGACCCGAGCCTTGCTGACCTGCACCGGATGGGGATGCTGGACGGTCCTGTCCGTGCCTTCCTCGCGGCGGCGATCCAGGCCGGGGTGTCCCCACTCGTGTCGGGAGCGCCCGGGGTCGGCAAGACGACCCTGATGCGAGCCCTCGGCAACGCCATTCCCTGGAACAACGTCGTCGTCACGGTCGAGGACGAGCGCGAGCTCGGACTGCACCTGCCGCGTTGGGACGACGCCCAGCACCAGTACGTCTCCCGGCACGCCGTCTGCCGACCCTTCGAGTCGCGACTGGCCAACGCCGAGGGCCGGGGTGCCTTCGACATGGGCGACGCGCTGCACCTGGCGCTGCGCGCTTCGCCCACCTGGGTCCTGGTGGGGGAGGTCCGCGGCGCCTACGTGACCTCACTGCTGGAGGCGGCCACCAGCGGCATCGCGTCGGTCATGTGCACCATCCACTCACCGTCCGCCGACGGGATCTTCGACAAGGTGCTCATCAACGCGCTCAAGGCGCACCCGGCACCGTCCACCGAGTTGGTCCTGCGCTCGTTGGCCGCGCTTGGACTGGTCGTCCACGTCGAACGCGACCGCTCGTACAACAGGTTCGTGTCGGGCATCTACGAGCTCGGCGCAATCGGGGACTCCGGAAGGCCGGACCTGAACCCGGTCTTCGCTCCCCGCGCCGGGGATCGACGTGCCGAGGGCACCGGGGCGGGCATGCTCAGCGAAGCGCTCCGCGAACGGCTCGGCTCGGTCGGCTTCGACCTCGGCTGGCTCCACCCGGCTGCCTCCGACTGGCGCACGTCCGAGCGCGTCGAGGTGGTCCGATGAGCGGCGGGACCTGGCTAATGGTCGTCGCGGGGCTCCTCGTCACGGGCGGCGTCGTGCTGACCATCGCGGCCGTCCGCGGTGTGACGCTGGGGCCCTCCAGAACCAGACGCAGGAGCGAAGCACCACTCAGGTTCAAGCGGTTGCACGGCGCAGCTGTGGTAGCCGGGGTGCTGGTGCTGGCGATCACCGGCTGGCCGGTCGCCGCACTCGCGACCGCAGCCGCGGTGGTGTTCGTCCCCTCGGTCATCGGTGGGGGCAAGGAGTCCCGGCAGTTGATCGCCGTGTCCGATGCCCTGGCGGACTGGACCCGGCGGCTCGCAGACCTGATCAGCTCGGGTGCAGCCGGCTCCACGCGGGAGGCGCTACGCCGATCCCTCGACTCGGCGCCGCTCGCCGTCCGCCCCGCCGTCGCCGACCTGGTCAGCCGCATGGGTCCGCAGGGGGTCGAACCGGCGCTGAGGAGGTTCGCCGACGACGTCGGGGACCCGGCCGCGGACAAGATCGCGATGGTGCTCATCCTCCGCGAGCGCAACGGCGGGCCCGGGTTGGCGGAGGTACTCACCGCACTGGCAGCAGACCTCGACGAACGGTCTCGAATGGTCCGGGAGGTCGAGGCCGAGCGGGCTAAACCGCGGTCCAACATGCGCACGATCGTCATCACCACCGGGCTCGTCGTCGTCGGCATGCTGCTGTTCGCGCGGACCTTCCTGTCCGGCTACTCAAGCCCGGGCGGTCAGCTCGCGCTCCTGGTGGTCGCCGCTCTGTTCGGCGCAGCCTTGCGCTGGATGCGGTCACTGTCCGCGCCTCCGACCTGGCCACGGGTGCTGGCCGACCGATCCGCGGGGACGACCCCGTGAGCGCCCTCCAGCTGGCGACGCTGGCCGGGATGCTGCTGGCCGGGGGCGTCGTGCTCGTGGTCCGTGCCCTCCGCCCGGCACCGCCGGCTCTCAGTGCGGCGCTGGAGCAGCTCGCAGTGCGACCGGGCAGCCGTGTTCCTGCCGTTGATGATGCCCCCTCCCGGGCGGGCCTGATGCCAGGCCGATGGATCCGCGCTGTGGAGGAGCGGCTGGGTGTCAGCGACGCCGATCTCGCCATCCTGGGGAGCAGCCGGACCGAGCTCGCTGTCCGCAAGCTCAGCCTGGCCCTGGTCGGGCTGCTGGCTCCCGCTGCCCTCGGCGTGCTCATCGCTCTCGTCGGTGGGCCAGCGGGGGCGGTCATCCCCGTCGCCGCAGGTCTCGGGCTGGCATCGGTCGGCTGGTTCCTGCCCACCGCCGAGGTGCGCGAGAGAGCTCAGCTCGCTCGTGCCGAGTTCCGAACCAACCTCGAGTGCTACCTGACGCTCGTCGCGGGTGAACGGCGTGCGCGCGGTTCGGTAGAGCAGGCGCTGGAGGAGGCCGCCCGGGTGTCGGGCAGCGAGCCGTTCCGGCGCATGCATCAGGCCGTCCGACGCGCCGCCCTCGCCGGCCGCAAGCCATGGACCGACCTACGCGATCTCGGAGATGAGCTAGGGGTGGAGGAGCTCCGCAGCCTGGCGGACATCGCCGCCGTCGCCTCGGACGGTGCCTCGGTCTACAACACCCTGCTCGCGACGGCTCGGACGCTGCGGCACGCCGAGCTGTCCGACGCGCGAACCCGCGCCAACGAAATCAGCGAGCGGATGGCACGTCCGCTGGCACTCCTGGTGACCGGCCTGACCCTCTTCGTCCTCGTCCCTTTCCTCATCCGCATGTTCACCACCGCGACCTGAGCACCGACGCCACCCAGGAGAGATCGATGTCCCGCACCAGCACCCTCGTCGACCGGGCGACCCACGCCGTCCACGTCGGCATCTTCGCCGTCGTCGCCTGGCTGCGTGCCGACGACGTCACCGACGACCGCGGCTCCGACTCGTCGGAGAAGGCGTTCATGGTGATCCTCGCGATCGCCCTCGGTGGCGCGGTGACCGCCGGGGCCGTCGCCTTCGTCACCGGCAAGATCGCGCTCTTCCAGTAAATGCACGGCATGACGACGAACGGGTCGAGGGCAGGGACGGGCACCCTTGACGGGCGTGACCGCGGCTCGTCGAGCGTCGAGTTCGCCCTGCTCTTCCCCGTCCTCGTCATGGTGCTGCTCGCAGGCCCCCAGCTCGGGCTCTGGTACTTCGCCCACGACGCGGCCGAGGCCGCCGCGGCTGCTGGCGCACGTGCCGGCAGCCTGGACAACGCACCGGGCGGGGCCGGCCAAAGCGCAGCCGAGGAGTACCTGGCGAGCCTCGGCACCGGCACGATCACGAGCTACCAGATCGACGAGGTGCGCACTGCGACGTCGGTGACCGTCCACGTGGTGGCCGAGGTCCCGAACGTGATCCCGTTGCCCGGCTTCGTCCCCGTCGTCGACGTGTCGGTCGCCCGAGGGCTCGAGCGATTCACGACATCGGAGACTCCGTGACGGGGCTTCGGGACGGTGAACGCGGATCGGAGTCGGTCGAGCTCGCGATTCTCCTTCCCGTCGCGATCCTCGTGCTCGCCCTGGTCGTGGTGGGAGGCCGCGTCGCCCTGGCAGGGAACCGCGTCTCCGGGGTCGCCGGCATCGCTGCCCGGGAAGCCTCTCTTGCTCGATCTCCCGCTGCTGCCCAGTCGGCGGCGACGGCGGCGGCCACCCAGGCTCTGGACGACCGCGACCTGCACTGCACATCCATCGCGGTCGACGTCGACACCTCCAGATTCTCGGCCGCACCGGGCGCAGGTGCTGCGGTGTCGGTGCAGGTCGCCTGCACCGTCGACCTCTCCGACATCGGCTTCGCCGGCCTCCCCGGCTCACGGACCCTCGACGACGCGGCGACCAGCCCGGTGGACCCGACGCGGAGCACCTCGTGACCCGGCCGAGCAGGGAGCAGGGGTCGGTGTCGGTGCTGTTCTGCTCCGTGGTCCTCGTCGCCGGCATCGTGGTGACCGCACTCGTTGATGCCGGCGCCAACATCCAGGCGGCCAACAGGGCCGACAACGCCTCCGCAGAGGCGGCCAGAGCAGCCGCCATCGCGGTAGGACCCGTACCGACCGGCGGCAGCCGCGACGTCCAGCTCGCTGTGGCAGCGGCCGACGCTTACCTCAGGCAGGCGGGGGCCAGCGGGTCTGTCGACGTCCAGGGACCGGGCCTGGTCCAGGTGACCGTCACCGTCACGGACTCGACGCCGTTGCTCGGGCTCCCGGTCCGCCAGACCCGCACGCACAGCGCCCAGCTGAAAGTCGGGCTCGTCGACGGCGAGCCAGTGCGATGACCGCCGTCATCCGACTCATCCGTGGTCTCGGCGCCCTCGCGGTGCTCATCGGGGTGGTCGTCGGCGTCCCCGCCCTGCTGGTGGCTCTCCACCTCGTGCCGAGCACGGTTCCGTCAATCCACGAGATCGGCGCAGTGCTCAGCGCGCGGGACGACGGCCAGTTGCTGCGGGTGGTCCTCGCGGCGGGCGTGTGGGTCTGCTGGCTGATCTTCACCCTCGCGACGGGTGCGGAGGTCTGGGCACTGATCCGCTCCCGCCCGGCCCCCCGGGTGCCTGGACTGGGCGGCGTGCAGGGCCCCGTTGCTGCTCTGCTCGCGATGGTCGTCGTCGGGCTCAGCCTGTCCAGCGTGGCGGCCCCCCTCGCCGCCAGCGGATCGGCGGCCCGACCGCCGTTGCCTGTCGCAGCGATGAGCGTCGCGCTCGCTGATCTAGGTCACCGGCAGGCCGCTCCCGTGGTCGCCAGCGCAGAACCGAGTGCTGGACCGGAGTACGTGGTCCAACGCCGCGACACGCTGTGGGCGCTCGCCGAGCGGCACCTGGGTGACCCGCTCCGGTACACGGAGATCGTTGCGCTGAACCAGGGGCGCATCGGACCGGACAACCAGATCGCGTCGGGCACTGCGCTGACCCTCCCGGCCGACGCGGCAGGTCTGACGGCGTCGCCGTCGGTGCAGCGGCCCGGGGAGGGTTCCTCCGCTGTCGACGTCGTCGTCGAACCCGGCGACACCCTGTGGTCCATCGCCGAGGACGCGCACGGGGACGGCGAGACCTGGCCGAGCGTCTGGGCCGCCAACGCCGGGCGCACCGAGGCCGGGGGAGAGGTCTTCGACGACCCCGACCTGATTCGTCCTGGCTGGACGCTCACCGTCCCCGCCATCGCGGGCGTTGGCCCAGCTGGGCCCGGCGGGACCGGGAGTACGCCGACGCCAGCTCCTCCGCCGGCGAGCCCCACCGCGACGCCGACGGCCAGCCCGACCACACCCCCTAGCGCGACCCCGTCGCCGACGTTCAGCCCGTCCGTGACCCCCACCGCGGCCCCGACGACGACTTCGACGATCGGAGCCCAGCCGACCGCATCGGCCGGCCCGGATGCCCATGCGACTGCGCCTCGGCCCGACGACGGGACAGAGACCCCGTCGGAGGGCAGCGTGGCGCTTGCTGCGGCGGCTGCGGCTTCGTCCGTGCTCGGAGCGGTATCCCTCCTGGCCTTCCGCCGTTACAGGCGCCGGCAGTTCCGGCATCGCCAGCCAGGGCGCGCCGTACCCATACCGCCCCCGGAACTCGCGTCCGCGGAACGCATGCTCGTGGGCGCCGAGGGGGTCGACGTCGCGTTCCTCGACAGAGCCCTGCGGAGTCTGGCCCGACCCGGATCCACGCCGGCAGCGACACCCGACGTCCTCGCCGTCTGCATGTCGGCAGACACCGTGAGGGTGCGCCTTGCGCACCCCGCCCATGACGCACCGGCACCGTGGGCAGTGGACGCGGAGGGTGTGCGGTGGTCCCTCGGCCGGGACACCGCAGTCGTTGGGTCGCACGGCCCCGCCCCGTTCCCGGGTCTCGTGTCCATCGGCCGCTCACGCCTCGGCGAGCACTGGCTTCTCGATCTTGAGCGGGTGGGCGTTCTCCGCGTCGCGGGGCATCCTGGCCGCGCTGCCGATCTGCTTCGGTACATCGCAGCCGAGCTCGCCCACAACAGCTGGTCGGAGATGCTCGAAGCCGACGCCGTGGACCTCGGCGCCGAGCTGGCCACCCTCAACCCGGACCGCCTTCGCATGCACGGCACAAGCAGGGACGCGATCGACCGCTTCGAGAGGAGCGCGCAGGAGCGCTCGGCGGCCATCGCCGCGGGGTCGGCCGGCGCGCTCCAGGCCCGCGTCGACGACCTCCTACCCGACGCCTGGGCGCCCCGGGTCCTGCTGCTCGGTCACGGGTCAGACGCGACAGGCCACCTGGAAGAGGCCCTGCTCGGGGTCGGGCAGCGGATGGGCTTGGCGGTCGTGATGGCGACGGACGCGGATGGCCCGGGCATGCAGATGACGATCGACCGCGACGGCGTGATCTCGGTGCCCGAGCTCGACCTGCAGCTAGAGGCACACCAGCTCCCCGTTGGGGAGGCGGCCGCGCTGGCTCAGCTGCTGGCGCATGCAGCCGCTCTGCCGGGCGACGTCGGGACTCCCTCAGCGTCGACGCAGGATGCCTCCGGTGGAGGTCACTTGCAGGCGCACGAGGAGGCCGAGGCGACGGGGAACGACCGACCCCAGGTCGTCGACGGCCTCGTCGAATCAGTACTGCCACTGCCCGACGACACCTACTCGGTTGCGGCCGCGACGACCGCGCGGGACGTGCTGGTGCTCGCCCCGGCCACGACCCCAGCTCGGCGGGAGGACGCTGCTGCGGCGGACCCTCACCTCGATGAGGACCTTGCCGATTGGGACGACCCGGACTGCCGCCGGCCAAAGCTGACCCTCCTCGGCCCGGTCCGGGTCGACGCGCAGGGGAAGCTGCCGGAGCGCAATCCGCGGCGGCAGTTCTACACCGAGGTGGTCGCCTACCTCGCCACCCGGCCGGACGGCGCCACCAGCGAGCAGTACGCCACGGCACTCTGGCCAGACGAGCCCGACGTCATCGGCAAGACGAAGGTGCGCCAGTCCATCTCCGTCGTCCGCAGCTGGCTCGGGGCGGGCGAGAACGGCGAGGACTACCTGCCCTCCGGACTGACCACGGCCGCCGGCGGCCGCTACCGCATCACAGGTGCGCTCGTGGACTCCGACCTCTTCAGGCGCTTGCGGACCCGAGCACTGGCACGCGGGGCGGACGGAATTGCCGACTTGCACGCGGCGCTGGGCTTGGTGCGAGGTCGGCCGCTTGAGCTGCCGGACCTGCGCGTACGCGGCGTCGGCGGATACGGCTGGCTCCTCGACGACGGCGGGGACCGGATGGACCTCGAGTTCGCCGCGATGGTCGTGGACGTCGCCCACCTCGTCGCCACCTACCACCTCGGGAACGGCGAACCCGACAGGGCCGTGAGCGCAGCGAAGGTCGCCCTGCAGTCAGAGACCTTCGAGGATGTGCCGCTGCTTGACCTGGTCGCGGCCTGCGACGCCCTCGGCAACCGCGCCGAAGCGGACGCCTACGTCCAGCGAATCCTCGCCAACCACGACGCCGAGGTGGAGGAGGACCTGCCCCCGCGGACTGCCGCGATCCTGCATCGGCGGGCCAGAGCGTGACCGCTGATTGATTGATGCTGTTCGTCGGGCCGGTGGTGGCGTCGGCGTACCACAGACCCCGGTATTCGGTCCTGCAAAGGCCGGCCCACAACCTGGTCCGAAACCGGTCGCCCGTTACAGGTGCACCCCGGTGAGCACGAGAGCCCGGTCGTAGGGCAAGTCCTCCATCGCGAATCGGACCCCTTCACGTCCGATGCCTGACCCCCTGGTACCGCCGTAGGGCATCTGATCGGCCCGGTAGCTGGGGACGTCACCCACGATGACGCCACCGACCTCGAGGTCACTGTGGGCGCGAAACGCGGCGGCGATGTCGTGGGTGAAGACGCCGACTTGGAGTCCGAAGTCAGAGTCGTTAACCGCGGCCAAGGCCTCATCGAGTCCGTCGACGGCGCGCAGGGACAGCACCGGGGCGAACACCTCCTCACGGTCGACGCGGGCGCCGGGGGGCACGTCGACCAGCACGGTGGGTTCGAGGCGGGCCTGGGTGCGCCCGCCGCCGGTGAGTGCGCGGGCCCAGCCGTCTAGGTGTACCCAGCCATCACGTTGGTGCCAGCCGGCTGATCGGGGCTTGCCGCCGAGTGCTGAGTGGCGGCGTTGAGTGTTGTAGTGCTCGAGCCAGCCGGCAAGGGTGGCGGTGCGGGCGTCGTTGCTGGTGAAGGGCTGTCGGTAGGCCCACTCGGTGGCCAGGGTGCGGTTGAGGCGTTCGACCTTGCCGTTCTGCCAGGGGCAGTGCGGGCGGATGAACTTCTGCCGGATGCCCAGCTGAGCGCACGCGCCCTTGAGTGAGCGCCGGTAGGCCCAGGCGTTGTCGGTGATCAGGCGTTCGATGCGGGGGATGCCGTGGTCGGCGAAGTAGCCGGCCGCGCGGAGCAGGAATGCTGCGCAGGTGGCGCCGCGTTCGTCGGCGGGGCTTCGGAGTAGGCCAGCCGGGAGTACTCATCGACCAGGGAGTGCACGTAGTCGAAGCCCACCTTCGTTGCTCGGTCGCGGCTGGTGGAGCCTGCGGCGCGGCCGTGCAGGCGCCAGCCGCCACCGTCGGGGATGCGCCCGAGCTTCTTGACGTCCATGTGCACCAGCTCGCCGGGCCGGTCACGTTCGTAACGGACCGCGGTCTGCTTGGAAGAGCGGATCAGTTCCCCGCTGATCCGGTCCAGCTGGGCCAACCGGGGGCATGCCCTCCCGCGCCAGCACCCGCGACACCGTGCGGGCGGGCACCCCGGTGGCCTCAGCGATCCCATCGGGCCGGCAGCGCAGGTCCCGGCGGGCGGCGAGCACCGCAGCGACCGCCTCAGCCGGCGTGGCCGTGGGGTGGGTGTGCGGGCGGGAGGACCGGTCGATCAGGCCAGTCGCGCCCTCCTCGGTGAAGCGGGTCACCCAGGTGCGCACGCACTTGCGCGAGATGCCCTTTGCCGCCGCGATGTGCGCCAACGGCCATCCCGCCGCAGCGCGCTCGACGATCAGCAACCGGCCCATCGGGGTGGTGCGGGCATTAGCGTGCGACACGAGGACCTCCGGGCGGATGTGGGCCTTAGACAAGCCACACCCCACCCGGAGGTCCTCCCACGATCAAGCGGCCCGGCCGTTACCAACGTCCTGGCCGGGTACATCTAGGGCCTCGGTGATCCAGGCGTGGGCACGCTGGGCGGCCCGTTCGTCGATCATCGGGCCCAGGGTGGTGTCTTCGGCCTCGGGGTCACCGAGCACCTGGGCTTGGACTTCGGTGACGACGAAGTCGCGCAGCTGGTCGAAGACGCTGCGGTCAGCGATCGCCCGTTGCACGGAGATGCAGGATTGGCCGGCTTGGCCGACGCCGAACGTCGCGATGCGTGCCGCGGCGTGCTGCAGGTCGGCGGGGGTGTTCCAGTCGGCAGCGACGACGACCGCGGCGTTGCCGCCAAGCTCAAGGGTGACGTGCTTGCGGGGCACACGGTCGCGGATGCCCCAGCCGACGGGACCGGACCCGGTGAAGGACACGACCGGCAGCCGCGGGTCGGCGACGAGGGGGTCCATGCGGTTGTTGGGCACGGTGAGGATCGACCAGGAGCCGGCCGGCAGGTCGGTCTCGGCGAGCAGGTCACCGAGGAACAGCGCTGACAGCGGGGTGGCCGGGGCGGGCTTGAGCACGATGGGTGCGCCCACGGCTAGAGCTGGGGCGACCTTGTGGGCAACCAGGTTGAGCGGGAAGTTGAACGGGGTGATGCCCAGGACCGGTCCTCGGCTGACCCGCCGGTTGAGGGCGATGCGGCCTTCCCCGGAGGGATCGGTGTCCAGGCGCTGCAGGTCACCGACCCAGCGGCGCGCCTCCTCGCTGGCCAGGCGGAACGTTGCGGCGGCGCGGTCAACTTCGACTCGGGCCCAGCGGATGGGTTTGCCGCCTGCGGCGACGATGACCGCGGAGATCTCCTCGCGGGACTCGGTGAGCCGGCGGGAGACGTGGGCGAGGGCGTCGGCGCGGCGGTGTGCGGGCAGGCCGGCGAACTCAGCGGAGACGTGGTGTGCGGCGGCGATGGCGGTTTCGACGTGCTCGGGGTCGGCGACAGTCACGTGCCCAGCGGGGTCACCGCCGTCTGGGCGGTTGACCGGTTGGGTCTGCGATCCCCAGGCCTGGGCGCCGGCGACGCGGATGGGGGTCGTGGTGGGCTGCACTGGGGTCCCTTCGGTCAACTGCCGGGCATGACGACACCGCAGGTGGCCGACCCTCGGCGGGTCGGCCACCGGCGGTGGTAGGTCAGGCCGAGACGGCCTTCTTCTCGCGCTTGTCCTGCAGCAGCTGCAGTGCCTGGATGAGGTAGGTGCGGAACACCTCGTGGTTCTCACTCATCGGGAAGTGCCCGATCGCGGGCATGTAGATGAAGGACCCGTTGGTGATGGCGTTGGCGGTGCGCTCGCTGTCCTCGGGGGTGGTGAGGTAGTCGTACTCGCCGGTCATCATCACCACCGGGCACTGCTCGCCGTCGATGTCCCCGAGCTTGCCGCGCAGGTCGTGATCGACGGAGTAGAAGTGCAGGTCGCCCTTGAACGCCTCCGAGCCCTGGGTGTAGTAGAACCAGGTCTTCCACCGGTCGGCCTCGGGGGACTGGGGGGCCATCAGGTCCCAGGTGCCGCTGGCGCAGACCTGGGCGGCGTTGGCGTGCGGGTGCTGCCACCAGTCCAGGTAGAAGCCGGGGGAGTAGTCGGCGCCCTCGACGCTCAGGACGCCGGCGAACCGGTCGGGCCGGCGCAACGCCAGCTGCAGGGCCACGTTCCCGCCGAAGGAGGAGCCCATGAAGATGGGGTTCTCCAGCTCGAGGGCGTCGGCCAGGGCGACGATGAAGTTGGAGTAGTGGTCAGCGGAGAGCTGGTACTCCTCCTTCCACCACTCGGTGTTCTCCGGCGGGTCGGACTTGCCGTGGCGGGGCAGGTCATAGGCGATCACGCGGTAGTTGGCGGTGATCTCCTCGTCCTCCAGCAGGCCGCGCCACTGGTGGTTGTGGCAGCCGGCGGTGTGCTGGCACAGGATCGGCTGGCCGGTCCCGTTCTCCAGTTAGAAGACCTTGTACTCCAGGCCGTTGACGTCCACGGTCATGTAATGGCCGGTGACCGGCGGGATCTTGCTGTTGCTCATGGTGGTTGTTCCTTCCTCAGACCGGGGAGCCGACGGCGCGCAGGAGCTCGACCTCGTGGCCACCGCGCTCGGCGCCTATCTAGGCGACTAGCTATTCAACTAGATCAACTACGGCACCCGACCGTGGCGGCCGGAGACTGCACATCGGAGGGCCAGCGCTCCGCGTAGACCGACCAACGAAAGGCAGGGTGGGCCAGAGGCCCACCCTGCCTTTCTCCCCGTAGTGGAGGCGAGAGCCAACTCGCCGCCGTACTACAGCCCAGCGGCTGCCCCGGTGGTGGCAGCCGCGCAGCCCATTCCTCGACCCAGGTCTGACTCAGCGACCAGAGATCTTGTCGGCGATGCGCGCGATCGGGGACGTTCCGGGAGTGCCGCCGAACTCCTGACGATCGGCCGCCCGGTAGGCCACATAGAGGCTGCGAACGCCGATCCACCGTGCCGGCTCAGGCTCCCAGCCTCGCACCCGACGATCCACCCACGGCAAGTGCGCCAGGTCGGTGTCATGGCGCAGAACGAGGTCCCGCAACGTGCGGCCGGCAAGGTTCGTGCCCGTGACTCCATGACCGACATAACCGCCGGCCCAACCAAGACCGGTCGTGTGATCGACCGACACACTTGCGCACCAATCGCGCGGGACGCCCAGGACGCCAGACCACGCATGGTCAAGAGCAGCGTCGGCGGCGGCTGGGAAGTACTGCTGCAAGACAGCGCGCAGCTGCTCCTGGGTAACACGATGGGTGTTGCCCCCATCATCGGTACGAGAGCCGAAACGGTAGGGGATTCCGCGGCCGCCCAGGACAATCCGACCGTCCGCCGTGCGCTGCATGTAGCAGAACGAGTGCGCCCCATCCCCGACGAGCTCGGCTGAGTCCCAGCCAATCTGCCCCCAGACGTCAGCTGGGAGGGGCTCAGTGACGACCATGCTGCTGTTCATCGGCAACCAGACGCGCTTGGCGCCCTTGAGCTGGGCGGTGAACCCTTCAGTGGCGCGGATGACGTAGTCAGCCGTGACCGTCCCCTGCGCGGTGACCGCTTCCCGTGGACGGATTTCCGTCACCCGGGTCTGCTCGAAGATGTCCACGCCGAGCCTCTCCACGACGTCGGCCAATCCGCTAGCCAGCTTGGCCGGCTGAATGCGCGCGCAGTGCGGGCTGAAGTGCGATGACAGACCGCCACCCAAACGGATCCGCTGAGCTGTCTCGGCCGCCGTCAGCTCGATGAGGTCATCGGGCCCCCAGCCGGCCTTGCGCAGCGCCGGCAGGTGCTCGCGCAGGCGCTTCTCCTGAGCTCGATTTGTAGCGACGTGCAGCAGTCCGTCCTTCTGGATGTCTGCGTCGATACCCTCGGCTGCACAGACGTCGATCACCTCGTCGACGGCAGTGAACATCCGCTGCTGGAAGTCGATCGCGGCGGCCCAGCCATGCTGCGCGGCATACCGACGCAGCTGTCCCGGCGGCTCAGCGCTCAGCCACCCGCCGTTACGCCCCGACGCGCCGAAGCCTGCGAACTCGCTCTCGAGGATGACAACCCGCAGGTCCGGTTGAGCCTTCTTCAGGTAGTAGGCCGTCCACAAGCCGGTGTAGCCAGCCCCCACGATGACTACGTCGTACCGGCGGTCTCCCGGCAGGGAGGGCCGCGGCGTGGGCATCCCGATCTGTCGGTGCCAGAAAGAGACGTTCCCGTTGACGAAGTCGGGAGTGCGGGGCGCGGTTGTCATAGCTTCCTACTCAGTTCGGAGGGACGTCGCTGGTTCTGCTCGGCAGTCATCAGGCGTCGAGGGGGTTGCGCCGCGGGCCGGGGCGACTGCAAGCACGGCAGACCGGCGGCCAAGTCCGTCGGCCAAGGTGAGGCCCGTGCCCTACTGGAGCGGACTGGACCCAAGGGTTGGGAGGATGGAGGTCTGGTCCGCCGACCCGAGCCACACGGTCGTCGAGTTCGGGGCTCGAACCCCTTGCTACAGCGCCCAAGGTAGGCCGCAGAGCCTGGGAGCCCTATGAGCCTCCACCACGAATAGTCGCTACTTGTTGTCCACCAGTACGAGCAACGGACGACCATCACCGTACGAGCCAGCGCTCGTTCTGCGGCTTACCCGTGGGCTGGGATCACGGGTAGATCGCCGGCCAGCTCGCAGCCCACGAGCACGGGTCAGACGAGAATCCGACTCCGCCGTGCATGTCCGGGCCAGGAGCTGGCCTTCGGGACACCGCTTAGGAGCCGCCCGTGAGACGCCATGCTTGAAACGCAACCCAAGCTGCGGACAAGTCAGAGGAACGGCGCAGATCCAAACCGGTCAGCTCCTGTACGCGCTTGAGGCGATACGAGAGCGTCTGCCGATGAATCTGCAGTTCATCAGCCGTGTCTTGCCATCTTCTATCGTTGCGCAGGTAAGCGAACAGGGTGGCCCGCAACGAGCTGGACCGCTCATCATCACCGGCCAACGGTCCAAGCACTCTGCTGACGATGTCATCAGCCTCCTTTTTCGACCGCGTCAACACCGATACCGAGGATCCTTCGTAGGCCGCCCAGCCCTTGGCCTCTTCTGTGGAGGTCAGCACCTTGCCTGCTTCGACCGCCGCGGCTCGTGCGTCCGCGATATCGGTGAAGACCGAGCTGATCCCAGCGGTCGTCACCAGGTCGTCCATAGCCCCTCGAAACGAACCCAGCTCATCCGCTGGCACTAGAGCTAGGTCATGAACCCTCCCGGGTCCGACCAGTACCGATAGCTGCAGGCAGGCGCTAGCCCTAGCCATGTGCGGCCCGACAGCCTTGCTGACGGCAACGAGATGAAACCCCTCAGAGAGCTCGTGGGGCGACAAGAAGGTTCGTAGAGCGCGCGCATCTGCAGTCCCGTTGAGGACTGCGTGCATGAGACGGGCCATCACCTCAGATCGCCTGTCCGCAGCGTCGAGGAGTCGGTCCACCGCACTGCGCAAGACCTGGAGCAAGTGGACCAGCAGGAAGCTGTCGAGAGGCTCCCCAGGGAACTCGCTCAGAACTACCTGCGCGCGGTGACGACCCTCCAAGGGGTAGGAACGGACCACGTCACGGATGCCATCCAGTGACCCCTCCGGCTTGGCCGATGAAAGCAAGGACAGTCCGGTGATCTGGTCAAGGACGTCAATCCCGATGTTGAGCTGAGCCGCCAGGTCAGCCACAAGCGAGGTGGCATTGCCGTCCGCGGAGGCGGCCAGGTGGTACAGCTTGCTGAGCGCGAGGACCTGAAGGGTCTGATCGGTGGTATTGGCTGCTGCCACGTGCCGCGCGACCACCGCATACGACGTTCGTCGGCCCGCCAGGAGGATCGGGAATTGCCTGCGGTCGGCCTCTGCCAACATCCGGCCAGTCAGTTTGGGCGCGACGTCATGATCGCCGATGACCATCCCGGCTAGCCCGGCCTCATCTAGTCGCGCCACAAATTCGACTTGTTCACCGGCCAGCTTGGGGACGCACAACCCGACGGTCATCAGCAGCTCGTGCGGACCAAGCCACTCCACCGGATCGGCCATCTCGCAGCTGTGGGCCCACAAGATCTCACGCATCTGCCCAAGCCCACCAGCGAGGACACTGATGTCGAGGCTGTGCGCCCCCACGATGTCGGCCACTGTCAGGACACGTCCGCGCATGCGACAAAGTTAGCCTCACGTATAGCTCGACGGTCAGATTCATAGCGTCTGCTAGTTCCTCGGGTTCACTCCGCCCCCTAGCGTCTGGCCCGGCGAACCGCCGAGCCCCAGGGTCGCCGCGGACTGCCGCTCAGTGAGGCGATGCCCGACCCTGGCTGATGCGCCAGCCACCCATGTCTGACCACGACAACGAGGTGCACAGATGACGCATTCAGCCCAAGGCTCCGTGATCGGATCCCGGAGGACCCACTCCGCATGCCAGGCGCGACGAGCATGACCAGCTTCGACGACGGCGACCTCGCATGGCCCCCGGCTCAGCCGGTCCCCGCAGAGCGGGTGCTGTCGGGAAACCCCCACACGAGCACGGTCCGCCATCACCAAACCGAACACGCCGAGTTCGGGCGATGGACGGTGACCCCCGGGTCGTTCACCACGGTGAGGGACGGCCAGGACGAGTACATCTACGTCATCGACGGAGACGGCGACCTGGTCTCCGCCGACGGTGTCGTAACTCGTCTTGGGCCTGGGGTGTCAGCAGTGCTGGCTGATGGTTGGGCTGGCCGATGGGACATTCGCACCCCGCTCACCAAGGTCTACACCCTGATCAACACTGGCAAACGCTGAAGGCAGCGCCACGCTGGCTCAACCGGGCCGACGTAATGCCCAGCCAGTGCACCCTCATCCTCAGCCCCGCGGCCGATGGCGAGCGGCCCTTCGGCTATCGGGTACCGAGCGGTCAGCACGAGGCCTCAGGCGAGCTGCGCCGACTGGATCGGTGGGCCGGCCTCGCCATGTCGCCCCGCCCACCATCGCACTCGAGAACCAGCCAGCAGCGCCTCATCTTCAATACCAGGAGGACACGTGATGGCTACGCCGTACTGGATCGCTGGCGAAGCAAAACTAGGTGATGACCCCCTAGAGGTCTTCTCCCCATATGACGGCCGGGCCGTCGGTCGCACCACGCTGGCGGTGCCGCAGGATGTCGAGGCAGCCATCGCCACCGCTCATCAAGCCCAGGCCGCTTGCGCCTCTGCTCCAGCGCACGTTCGTGCCGCTGCTTTGGACCACGTGTCGCGGGAGCTGTCGACGCGCGTCGAGGAGATCGCCGCAGTCCTGACCGCCGAATCAGGCAAACCGCTGAAGTGGGCCCGCATCGAGGTCGCCCGGGCATCCTCAACCTTCCGCTGGGGAGCCGAGGAAGCTCGCCGGTGGTCAGGCAGCGTCCAACGACTGGACACCGACCCGTCGGCAACCGGTCGCATGGCCCTCGTTCGCCGTGCGCCTCGCGGCCCTGTGCTGGGCATCGCACCATTCAACTTCCCGCTGAACCTAGTCGCCCACAAGGTCGCGCCAGCAATCGCTGTGGGCACCCCGATCGTGCTCAAGCCCGCCCCGGCAACCCCACTTACGGCACTGCTGCTCGGCGAGATCCTGGCCGAGACCGACCTTCCGAAGGGGGCGTGGTCAATTCTTCCCGTCACCAATGACGTGGCCAGCGTGATGGTGACCGATCCGCGACTACCCGTCGTGTCCTTCACCGGGTCGGTCCCCGTGGGCTGGGCGATACGCGACGCCGTTCCCCGCAAGCACGTCACCCTGGAGTTGGGGGGAAACGCTGCCGTCGTCGTAGCCCCCGACCAGGATGAGGACGACCTCGCCCATGCAGCGGCGCGTATTGCAACCTTCGCCATGTACCAAGCCGGCCAATCCTGCATCTCGGTGCAGCGCGTATTCGCCCACCGCGAGATCGCGGAGCAGCTCACCACCAAGCTCGTCGAGGCGGTGCAGCAGCTAGGTACCGGCGACCCCGCAGATGACACCACCGACGTAGGGCCCCTGATCGACGAGGTGGCCGCACGCCGAGTCGAGGTATGGGTTGAGGAGGCAGTTGCAGCTGGCGCCACCCTCCTCACCGGTGGGACCAGGTCCGGTGCCGCCTACACCCCGACCGTGCTTACCGATGTGCCCCGGGACGCCAAGGTGTCCCGAGAGGAGGTCTTCGGTCCTGTCGTCGTCGTGGAGGCAGTCGACTCCATCGACGAGGCTTTCGACCGAGTCAACGACAGCCGCTTTGGACTGCAGGCCGGCGTTTTCACCCACAACCTCCAGTTGGCGTTCCGCGCCGCTCACGAGCTCGAGGTCGGAGGCGTGGTCATCGGTGACGTACCGAGTTTTCGGGCCGACCAGATGCCGTACGGCGGTCTCAAGGACTCCGGTTCGGGCCGAGAAGGTGTACGTGCAGCCATGGAGGACCTCACCGAGGAACGGGTGCTCGTCCTAACCGGGGTCGCTATCTGAATTGTTGCTGCCTCCGCGGACCTGTGGGCGGCCCGCTGTCAGCTCCTCATCCGTCGCGGCATTGGAACGAACACCCACTGTCGTCATTCCTCCTCTGGCACGTGCATGCAAGTCGGTAACGGGGTGTGATGCCCGGACAGCGTCAGACAGATCGCTGCAGGAACCGTAGGGTTGAGGGCTCAGCGACGAGACGGAGAGGGTCGACCATGAGCCTGGGTCCAGAGTGGCACCGAGTCACCGGTACGTCTGTCACCCAGCTCAGGGAACCAGCCGCCTACTCACAGGCTGCGGTCGATCTAATGCAGTGGACCCTGGGCCAGATCGAACAAGCGCACCACGCCTCAGATGCCGGTGCTGCCGAGCTCCGCCGAGTTCTTGCTGAAGCGAGGTCGTCCCGGGGTGGTGGCGAACCGTTCAGTTCCTAGATTGGCCGGCAACACGCCTGCGCTGCCGAGAATCCCGGACGAACTGGTCCATCCACCGATCCAACCGAGGCTGATCACGGCCGATGAGTTCGGATGAGCAAGATCCAGTAGCGCGGGGAACCTAGGACCTGAGCTCATTGAAGCCGGATCCGCGGCCCCCGTGACCGCGGATCCGGCTCGTAGAGAGGTTCAGTCAGCGAGCACCCAGAACTCGCGGAACCGGGTGTGGAACGTCCACGTCGACATGTGCCCCTTGGGCAAGAAGGCGGCGTCGCCGGCCTTCACCTCGATGGCACTGCCGTCCTCGAGCTCAATCCGTGCCTCGCCTTCAAGGACGTAGATCATCTCGTTCGCGGTCAGCTCATAAGTCGTCTTCGCCGGGTCGCACTCGAAGAATCCGCATCCTCGCGAGCCGTTGGTGTAGTCCTCGTGCAGGGTGAAGCCGCGCCCGGCGGGCTCTCCGCTGTGCACGATTACCCCCTCAGGTTGCCAGGTCTCGAACAAGGCTGAACCTGCGCTCGCCGACTTCAACTCGGCCATGTGGATCCTCCAGTGCATCGGGCGGAAGCCTCAATCCTGACCAACTCTGGACGTGCTGAGATTGCGAAATCCAGCAACCTTGAGCGCGCATTTGCACCCTCGGTGCATGGTCCGGACTGTCGGGCGGCAGATGTAAGCCCGTCACCCCATCGCTAGGCGCATGGTCTGAGGCCGGCACCGGACCTCAACCTAGGGCGGGGGAGAGGGCTGGCGGTCGGGCCCCATCGCGCGATGACCGAGCTCGCCCCCCATCGCTTGCGCGTGCCACCCCACGTGACTCAGCTGCGTCCCACGACGCTTGACCACGTGAGTGGGTGCCTTACGTGCGGCAACGTGAGCTGCGACTACACCGAGCCAGCTACACCGAGCCGGGCCACGGGGTGCGATCAGCTCACCGCCGGCGATTGCTGAGATGAGCAATCAAGAGCGCACATTTTGCAGGGAAGAGGACATGTAGGGACATGTGATCACTCTCATACTTCCCGCGCTGGCCACCGCTAACGAGGAGAAGAAATGACGTCAGACGTCACCGATGGTGCACGGGACGGCCACGAAGAAACCGGTCATGGGGAGCTGAGCGGCCTGCAGCAGGGCACGCTGAGTCTGCCCAAGGCCCTGGGTCTTGCGGTCGTCACCTTCAGTCCCGTACTCATGGCCGCCACCGCACCAGCTCTGGCTGGTCCGGTAGCGGGTTCCAGCGCCTGGTTGTCAGTCCTTGCCGGAACAGTTCTCGTCGCGTTCATCGGCCTGGCGATCGTGCCCTTCGCCCGGCGCTACGTGGTGTCTGGCGCGCTGTACTCCTACATCGACAACGTGCTCGGGGTAAAGGCCAGCACCCTGGCGGGGGCTTCGCTGGCCGTCGGTTACGCAGTCGGGGTGATTGTTTGCCTCCAGGTGTTCGGGGTGTACACCGGAAGCTTCATCGCCACCGTCTTCGACCTGCCCGCGGCCAACGGCCTGGGCGGTCAGACAGTCATCTACATCCTCACCATGCTCAGCATCACCTGGTTCGCCATCCGTGGGCTGGATACCTCCACCCGACTGAGCATTGGCCTCCTGTTCGTCTCCGCGCCCATTGTGGCCTTGGTCCTCATCGCGAACGTCTTCACCGACGGGTTCACCTTCGCTGACCAGTTCACGTTCACCGACTTCACGTGGGGTGGGTTCTTCGCCGGCATCGTCCTGTCGGCCACCTTCTTCGTCGGCTTCGAATCCAGCGCAGCGACCGCTCTGGAGACCAAGAACCCGATGCGCACCATCCCCCGACTCATGACCTTGGTGCCGGTGATCGTCGGTGGCGTCGGGCTAGTCGCCACGCTCCTGACCGTGCCGGTCCTGCCGGCCATCGCCGACGCCACTGCGGCTGGTGAATCGCCCCTGTCGGCGATGGCAGACAACGCAGGGCTCGGCGTCCTGGCGCCGGTAGCTGACCTGTTCTTGGCCATCACCTGCTACGCCGTCGTCCTCGGGTTCATGAACTACGCGCCCCGTGTGTGGGCCACGATGGCCGTCGACGGACTTCTCCCGACCGCCCTAGGACACGTCGATGAGAAGCGTCGGACCCCGGTCCGCGCGATCGTTCTCGTGTCCGTGATCTCCACGATCGTCCCGATCGTCCTGGCAGCAGTCAGCGGCGGCACTCCACTCGACGTCTACGCCCACGTTGCCACGCTGTACCCGTACTACTGGGTCATCCCGTACATGCTGATCTGCGTCGGGGCGATCGTCATGCTCGGCCGCCGGCACGAGCTCAAGGCCGGAACGGCGATCGTCGCCGTCATCGGCGGAGCTGGCTTCGGCTACGTGTGGCTCAGTGCGGTTCTCAACCCCACCGGGACGTCGTTCGACGCCATGACATGGGCGGCTCCGATCACCATCGCCCTCGCATTGCTCATCGTCGTGCCCATGCGCATGAAGGCACATCGCGACACCAGCCGCACCCCCAAGAAGTACGCCGGACTCCACCAGGACGACTGAACACGACCGCACCCAGAACGCGCCAGGCCGGGAGACCCTCGGGAGCGCCCCAGCTCATCGGCTGGCAAGCGGCAACTGCACGAACTTGCTGACGACAGCAAGTCTGGGGCCCTACCAGTAGCCACCTTCCTCAATCGGAGGTGCAGTGGAAGGGTTGACCGTCACTGACCTCGGCTCGGCCACCACCTTGTGGTGGCCGAGCCGAGGTCCGTTCAGCCTGGTGCCCCAGCAGAACATCCGTTGCCTCGGCCACCCCGATTGATTACGCGCCGCAGCAGCCCGGCGCCACCGACATGCCTGCGCGAGCCCGAGCGATGCAAAGACCCCCGGCGCAGGTGGTGTAAATGGGGCATCCCGGTCGACTGCCGCTGCCATTGTGGCTCTCTACATATGGGGCAGCGGCCCATCGTTGCGCCGACCACCTATCGGCGGCGCCCGAAGCGTCGAGCCGGTCAGCCTCCTCGGAATCCGCAACCAAGACGACGTCTTTGTCTGCCCAGGGCAAGCCTGCAGAGCAGGTGGTCAATCAATACTTACGTCCACACGCCTCGGATTCGGTGACGCCACGCCACCAGGCAGCGTCGCCGGGACAGTGCAGCGTGCCACGACCAGCGGTGAATTGTTCTGGAGAGGGCCTTGTGACGAACAACAGCGGTAGTGCGGTGCTGCAGCCGGAGCAGGAGATGCTCAATTGGGGGCGTCTCATCCTGGATGGAGTCCCCTACGCCGACCTGGTGAGCGCCCGGGATCGTGACCCGTCCGTGACGTGGTTCGAGCACTGGATGCAGACGGCTGCCAACTACGAGCGACTCGGCGAGACAGCCGAGTCCCGTGGGCACACCATCAGCGCCGGCGAGTACTTCGTCCTGGGCTCGCTCGCTGCGCAGTACGCCCAGTTCCTGTGGTTCGACGACCGACGTCGAGCCGGCCAGGAGCGCAAGGTAGAGCTCTACCGCCGCGCAGCCCCGCTGCTGAACCCGCCGGCGGATCGGTTCGAGGTCACCGTGGACGGTGCCACCGTCCCTGGCTACGTCCGAACCCCCACGACGGGCGAGGGCCCGTTCCCCACCGCAGTGCTGCTGGGCGGTCTCGAGTCCACGAAGGAGGAGAGCTACCAGTTTGAGCAGCAGCTCCTGGCCCGCGGCATTGCCACGGTCACCTTCGACGGCCCCGGACAGGGCGAGATGTTCCCGGAGGTCCCGCTGCGCGGTGACTACGAGCGTTACACCTCCGCAGTGGTCGACTACGCAGAGAAGCTCCCAGAGGTCGATTCCTCGCGCATCGGCGTGGTCGGTCGCAGCCTCGGCGGGCACTACGCCCTGCGCAGCGCCGCCCTGGATGACAGGTTCATCGCCTGCATCTCCTGGGGCGGGTTCGCCGACATGGATTCATACGACGACGAGACCCCGATGACGAAGGAGAGCTGGAAGTACGTCACCGCGTCATCAACCGATGAGGAGTCTCGCGAGCGGGTCATGACCCTCATGGACGTCCGCTCCGAGCTGCACAAGCTACGCGTCCCGACCTACATCCAGCACGGTATGCACGACGAGGTTCCGGTGAGCGAGGTCGAGGTGGTCAAGCAGCTGGCGGTCGACGCCCCCCTGACCATCGTGATCGAGCCGGACGGGGACCACTGCTGCCACAACCTTGGGCCGCGTCCGCGCATCGAGATGGTCGACTGGCTCGAAGAGCAGCTCAAGCCGCGGTCCTGAAGGACTGCTGAAGACCGCGCTGCCCTCCACCGCCGCCCGGTGGAGGGCAGCGCCCTTTTCATGTACGCCCCCCTTGGCCAGCCCATCGCTTCATGCCGCACGCTCTGTCCTGCCGCTAGGCGGTCAGCGGCCGCGCGGATCGCTATGAACGGCTGCAGAGCATTTCCTGTGGTCGGCGACCCCTGGGGGCTCGTGTGTCCGAGCCCCCTGATGGTCCGGCCTCACCTGGTCAGCTCTCCCGTGCGGCAAGGTGGCACCCCGCGATTGCCACGGACTGGGTGCTCAGTCGGCCACAGCAGCCCGCGGTGATGGTTCAGACGACGCCGTGACCAGGGGGTACCGCCTCACCGGCCGGGGCCGGCCCAGGGGCAGTGCCATCTCCGAACGGTCGTCCTCCAAGGGCTTCCCGACCGTGCGGAGTGAGCCAGTTGCTCAGATCGGGCCCGTTGGGCACGACCCCCGACGGGTTGATATGAGCATGCACGAGGTAGAAGTGCTGCTTCGCTTCGAGGAAGTCCACCGTGTCACCGAACCCCGGAGTCTGGAAGAGGTCGCGGCAGTACGCCCATAGGACCGGCAGCTCGGTCAGCTTGTGACGGTTGCACTTGAAGTGACCGTGGTAGACAGCGTCGAAGCGGACCAACGTGACAAATAGCCGAACATCACTTTCCGTGATGGATCCGCCCATGAGGTAACGATTGGTGGCCAAGCGTTCGGACAACCAATCCAAAGCGCCGAAAAGACGCGCATAGGCGCGTTCGTAGGCCTGCTGCGATTGCGCAAAACCGCATCGGTAGACGCCGTTGTTCACATCGTTGAATATGCGCTGCATGACAGCATCCATCTCGTCCCGAAGCGGCTCGGGATAGAGGTCGGGAGCCCCAGCGCGGTGCAGCCCGGTCCACTGTGTAGAGAAATCCAACGTCAGCTGCGCGAAGTCGTTTGTCACCACGGCAGCAGACGGGACATCGACCAGCGCCGGCACAGTGATGCCCTGATCGTAGTCGGGAAACCTAGCCAAATAGGCCTGCTGCAGTCGCTCATAGCCCAGCACAGGATCCACATCCCCGGCGTGCGAACCGAACGTCCAGCTGCGTGAATCATGGGTGGGCGCGCATGCCGCCAGGGAAATAGCACTCTCCAGGCCAAGCAGTCGACGGACAATGATCGCCCGGTTCGCCCACGGGCATGCTCGGGCGACGACCAGCCGGTATCGGCCCGCCTCTACCGGCCAGTCCCCAAAACCATCTGCAGTGATCCGGTCGGTGATGTAGGTGGACTTACGGCGGAACTCGAGCTCGTCGCGAACGGGTTCGCCCTGCGGTTTAGTGGTCATGTATCCCTACCTCAATCCGCTCATTTGATCATCGTCGAACAGCACCTGCAGCAGGGGGGGTGCGTAGCCGGCCACAGCGGCGCCGATGCGGTGTGAATACAGCCGCCGGCTAGCTCGCAATCGCGCGAAACCGCCGCGCGCACGGTCGAGTCGCCCAGCTGCGCGCAGCAAGCAGCGGCACGGTGCCAGGCAAGCTCAACGACACACGAGCAAGCACAAGGTTGGCCTACAACCGCTGTGCAACCCCGCGGACCGCGGACCGCGGACCGCGGCCCCTCAGCGATCAGCCGTCAGTTGCGGAAGTCCCCAGGTGGATCTGCAACGCGGGCGTATCCGATTCCGCGACGTCGTCCACGGTGGTCCCGTCCTGACCCGCCACGGCCTGGCGAGCCATCGTGAACAGAGCCTGCGGATGGACAGGGACACGATGAACGCGGAACTCACCGCCCAGAGCGTCATCGATAGCCCCAGCGACCGCCGCGCCCACCGCGATCAGCCCCACTTCCCCCAAGCCCTTGGCGCCGAACGGGTTGTTCGGCGTGGGGGCGTCCTCGGTGATGAAGTAGTCCACACGTGGGATGACCTCAGCGGTAGGAATCAGGTAGTCCATGAACGAGGTCGACAGTGGCTGCCCGGCCTCGTCGTACAAGAACTCCTCGAACAGCGCCCCGCCGATGCCCTGGGCCGCGGCCCCGATGATCTGCCCCTCGGTGGTGAGGTGGTTGATGACCTTCCCGGCTTCGGTGCTGACGAAGAAGCGGCGGATGGTGTGGCCCCCCGTAGTGGGGTCGACCTCGATCTGAACCAGGGTGATGCCGTAGGGGTAGTTCATGTGGTCATCGAGATAGACGGCGTCGGCCCCCAGCCCGGGCTCTTTGCCAGCCAGCCGGGCAGTGAAGTTGTCAAAACGCCGCGCAATCTCCCCCAGGCTCAACGATGTGCCCGGTGACCCCACCACCTGAACTCGACCCTCGGTGAGCTCCAGATCAGCGACGTCAGCCTCGAGCATCTCACTGGCCAACTCCAGCGCCTTCTCGCGAGTCTTGATCGCCGCGATGCGTGCTGCACCGCCGGCGAGCACCGTGGACCTACTCGACCACGAACCAACCCCATCGGGGACCAGGTCAGTGTCTCCGTGCAACACATCGATCACATCGGGACTGATGCTGAGTTGGTCGGCAACAATCTGAGCCAACACCGTCTCGATGCCCTGACCCACCGAAGATGCGCCGGTCAGGACCCGGATACGACCGGCCTCATCGACTTCGACGGACCCGGTCTCGTAGAGACCCAGGCCGGCCTTGTCCATCAGCAGACCGACACCGTTGCCCACCAGACGCCCCTCAGCACGCGCTGCTGCGGCCTCTGCCCGCCACGCGTCGTAGTCCGCGGCTACCAAAGCTTTCTGCACGTGGTCCAGTACGTCACCGGAGTTGAAAGAATACGGCTCGAACGCAATCTCCAGTCCTGGCTCCCAGGGCAAGTCAGCAGCAGTCAGAAGGTTACGGAGCCTGATGGTGACCGGGTCGATCCCCATTTCCTTCGCTGCGAGGTCGAACAGCCTCTCCCGAGCGAACGTCCCCTCAAAGCGACCCGGTCCCCGGTAAGCCGCCAACGGAGTCTTGTTCGTCAGAACCGCGTGCAATTCCGCGGACAACGCAGGAATTCGGTACGGGCCCACGATCATGCCTGCGGTGATGTCGCTGACCAGCGGCTCAGCTTGCCGCATGAAGGCACCGTGGTTGTGCCAGATCTCATCGCGGAGCGCGAGGATCCTGCCCTCAGCGTCAAAGGCACCCGAGATGCGATGGACCTGCTCGCGGGCATGGGAGATGCCCACCATGTGCTCGACTCGGTCCTCGATCCATTTCACGGGCTCGCCAAGAATCCGCGCGGCGTGAGCCACCAGGATGTACTCAGGAAATGCGCCGCCACGGACGCCGAAGTTGCCGCCAACGTCGGTGTGACGCATCCGCATGCTGCTTTGCGGCATACCCAGCACCTTGGCCATCACACGACGGGAGTCGTGCACATGGACCGGACCCCACATCCACAGCTCATCACGAGCTGGGTTCGGCTCTACGACACAACCCCGCGTCTCCATCGGGATCCCCGTATGACGGCCGATCTCAAACTCCCCCGAGACCACGTGCGCAGCCGCGGCGAAAGCTGCCTCGACATCGCCGTACTCCTTGACGAACCGTGCCGGCTCGTTGCCGCCCGCATGCAGTGGGGTGCTAAAGCCGGCGGCCTCAACGGGGTTCAACAGCACAGGAAGGTCGTCGTAGTCGACGCTCACGAGCTCAGCAGCGTCCTCAGCCAGGTACGGATCCTCGGCGACCACCACGGCGACTGGCTGGCCCACGTAGAGAACCTTGTCCACGGCGAGCACGGGGTGACCAAAAGTGTCCAACTCGGGGAAGCCTTCGTGGTACCCGATCTCCTCGATGGGGATCACCCCCAGGTGCCGGGTGTCCTCGCCGGTCAGCACCAGCCGAACGCCAGGCAGCGAGCGGGCCGCCTCCGTATCGATGGCAGAGATGGTCGCGTGAGCGCTGGTCGCCCGGACGACCCGCATCGCCAGCGCACCAGCCAGGTGCACGTCATCGACGTAGTAGCCCTTGCCCCGCAGGAGTCGACGGTCCTCGATCCGTGGCGTCCGGCCTCCGACGTGCGGGACCTGCGGGGCAGAGCTGGAGCTGGTGGCAGTCATGCAGGCGCCGACCTTCCGCTAAGTGGGCTGAGCCTCAATATTGACTGTCGAGAAGGTTCAGCTGCTTGCTGCAAACCGAAAGCCCATGCCCAGGATTGCCCGGCCTCGACAACCGTGTTCTCTAGCAAGACAGCCGACCACGCGAGCCGGGGCCGCCGGCGGCACTGACACCGCTGATCCGGGGGCGGCGCTCACGGTGCGGCTCCGCGGCTCCGAAGGAGGACGGTCCACGGGGCCGGTGACAGCTCACCGTGCCGTGCGGGAAGACACAAGCGAGACCGCTGCATTTGCCGGAACGCGAACAGTCGTCTCACCGCGCCTGTCCGGATACTCCACCCATCCCAAGCCCCGGAGCCGGGGAGTGGACCCCGTCCACCTCAGCTGCAGCCGTTCGAAGGAGAACCCAGTGGCATACGACGTAATCGTTGTCGGCGGAGGATTCGCCGGACTACGCGCCGCCCGGGATCTTGCAGCTGCGGGCTCCTCGGTGGTCCTCTTCGAGGGCGGGCACCGCTTGGGTGGTCGGGCCTACACCAGGGCGTCCGAACTGTTTCCTGAGGTCCAGGTCGAGATCGGTGGCACCTACCTGGAACGGCACCACCACCCGCGGTTGGCCGGGGAACTGGACCGCTACAGCGTTCCCACAGCACCCGCCCCCGAGGCCACCCACTTCCGCAACCGCCTGGGGCCCGGTGACTACGACCGGGCCTTCCCGGTCCCGGGTGAGGAAGCGACGTCGGTCGAGACCGGCTCCTACCGGATGCTTCGCGATGCACATCGCATCGACATCACGGCTGGCCTGGAGAACCAGAACCTCGAGGATCTAGACATCCCGCTGACCGACTACATCGAGACGCTCGGTCTGGGCCCGGTCGCCAAGCAGCTGGTGCTCTCGTGGAGTTGGAACATGCTGGGGCAGCACCCCTCCAAGTCCTCCGCACTGTGGGCCCTGCAGCAGGTGGCCGCTCACGGGTACAGCGTGCTCGGTGTCGTCTTGTCCCTCGACGAAATAGTCCCCGCCGGCATGAACGAACTGGTTGCGGCCATGGCCGCTGATGTGCCTCAGATCGTTCAAGGGGCACTGGTCACGGCGGTCACCCGGCAAGAGGACGGCACCTACGACGTGCTTGTTCAGCGCGCGGGGGAGGAGGAGCGCCACCGCGCTACCCACGTGGTGATCGCGACCCCGTTCAACACTTGGCGCAACATCACGATGGAGCCCCCGCTGCCATCCAAGAGGGCAGACGCTGTGGTCCGAGGCCATGCCTGCCGCGGACTCAAGCTCATCATCCACGTCACGGGTGTGCCAGCGGGGTTGTCGTGCACCGGTGATGGCGTCTTCCCCACCGTCTACGACTACATGGAAACCCCAGACGGCGGACGGTTTCTTGTCGCGTTCACCGACTCAGACTCCTTCGACCCCACCGACGAGGCCGCCGTGGCCGCCGCAGTCCACCACTACGTTCCCGAGGCTGTGGTGCACGGCGTGGAGTACCACGACTGGGCGGCTGACCCGCTCTTCGGTGGCCCCTGGGTGTCGCCCTACATCGGGCAGTTCAGTGAGATCCACAAGGGCCTGGGGGAGCCGCACGGCAGGATCTACTTCATCGGTTCCGACGTGTCGCTGCAGTTCCCCGGTTACATCGAAGGGGCCCTGGAGACAGCGGACAAGGCGGTGACCAGCATCCTGGGCGTCACCCCTGAGCGGCCCAGTCCGGCCCACCACGTATGACTGGCCGAAGTGGCCGCGAAGACCGCTGCAAGCCAGGTACAGCGCAGCGCGTCGCACCCACTCAAGTTCACCGTGCCGCCGGCCCCCGGTGCTCGGCGCTGCCGGCAGGAGGGCAGCGCTCGGGTCGACCCGAGCACCGGGTGATCGACCTGGTTGCTCGTACGCTCGGCGAGTGACACTCGAAGACGACCTGCAGGCCGTGGCCGACGGGGTACGGGAACGGTTGCCAGAACTCACCACGAGAATCGCACGTCGCCTACGCGATGAGATCCCAGAGTTCTACCTGCGTGACAACCCAGCGCTGAGGGCCGGGGAGACCGAATCCATCAGTAGCTCAATCCGAGACATCCTCGATGGAGTAACTGAGGAACGGCCCCCGCCCGAGCGTGCCTCGGATGCGCGCCTGCGCGAGGCGCGGCTAGCGGCCCAAGCTGACGTCGACCTGCACGCACTCCTGCGCACTTCGCGAGTAGGCCAGGCCCTGACGTGGGACTGCATCCTGGAGGTGGCAGATGAGCTGATGCCCCAATCGTCGCAGCGCCTGCCGGTACTGCGTCACATCAGCCAGTACCAGTTCATCTGGAACGACCGGGTCAATGCCTCGATCATCGAGGCATACCAGCAGGAGTACCGCGCCTTCTACCTGCAGGGACGAGACCGCAAACGGCGGGCGCTGGTCCGCGATCTGCTCGCCGGCATCCCCGTGGATGAGTCCGCACTTGGATACTCGTTGCGCGGACGGCACCTCTGCGTCATCGCGTGGGGCGCTGCGCCCGAGGCTGCCATCAAGAAGGCGGCAGCATCCTTGGGTTGGCAATCACTTACTGTCTCCGGTGCGGCCGGCACCGTCGTGGGATGGCTCGGCAGGCCGAACACCAAGATCGCCTCCGATGACGACCTGTCCGCCCTGGACGCAGCTCCCGAGACGTTCCTGGCTGTCGGTCAGTACGGCGACAACCTGGACGGGATGCAACGCTCCTACCGGCAAGCGTGGCAGGCATACCGGGTCGCCCAAATCCACCCGCAGCCTATGACCCGGTACACCTCGGTGGCGCTGGAGGCATTGGTGCTGCGAGACCTCCCGGCTGTTCGCGACTTCATCGTGGAGCAACTGGGGCCCCTCTACCGCTCCGACGAGCGAGCCAAAGTCCTACGAGAGACGCTCAGTGCCTACTTCGCCAGTGGGCAGAACGCCGCATCCACGGCATCGGTCATCGGCGTGCACGAACGAACGGTGGCCTACCGACTCAGGTCCGCCGAGAAGATCCTGGACAGGTCGATCGCCACCTCGCGAGACGAGCTGTCCATCGCCTTGCGCATGTACGCACTGTTGCAAGAGCAGGAGCGCGCAGATCTCGTCGCGTTGCAAGACCAGGTGGTCGGGCCCGCTCCATTGTGAGCTCCCTGCGGAATCCTGGTGACGGTGCGTGCTGCTTGTCCGAGAGGGGAGACATCACACCGGAGCCTGCCAGGGAAGGTAGGACCTGCCCCACACATGACGCCCGCTCGTTGCGTCTGCTGCGGGCCAGTGAGAAGGAGCTACCACGTGCAGGACACGGTGCATGACGTAGAAGATCCAGAGAGGCGGTCATGAAGCCTCCAGCGTTCGAGTACGAGGCACCCTCCACGGTGGAGGACGCCGCCCGGTTGCTCGCCGACGGTGGCGACGACGCAAAGCTGCTCGCAGGCGGGCAGAGCCTCATCCCCTTGCTCAACCTTCGGTTCGCAGCGCCGTCATTGCTCATCGACCTCAACGGCGTCTTGGAGCTGGCCCACATCAACGAGGCCGCGGGGGAGCTGCGAATCGGAGCCCTTGTCCGGCACAGCGCCGTCGCCGGCCATGCCCTGGTCGCCGAGCGCCACCCATTGCTGGCCGAGGCTTTGGGATACGTCGCGCATCCACAAATTCGCAACCGAGGGACCATCGGCGGTACCACGGCTCACTCCGACCCTGCCGCCGAAGTGCCCGTCGTGCTGCTCATGAGCGACGCCCGAGTCATCGCCCACTCGACCCGCGGACAACGCGAGATCGCGGTGGACGACCTGTTCGTATCGATCTTCACGACCAGCCTCGAGCCGGACGAGATCATCACCGAAGTGATCATCCCGGACCGTCACGTCGAACCAGGAACGATCACCGGGTCCTCCTTCCAGGAGTTCGCCCGCCGGCACGGTGACTACGCCATCGGTGGCGGTGCAGCCATCGTCGAGCTGGACGCCGAAGGTATCTGCCGGAACGCCCGGGTCGGGCTGCTGGGAGCGGGAATGCGCCCCGAGGAGTCCAAGGCCGCGGCCGCTGTGCTCGAGAACAGCACCCTGGCCGAGGACACAGTTCGCGAAGCCGCCCGGGTTGCGACAGCCGAGATCAATCCTTTGGGAAATGTGCACGGCGACGTGCAGTACCGACGTGAGGTCATCCGCGAGATGACCTTCCGTGCGGTGATGACAGCAGCGAACAAGGCAAAGGCGGGTACGGCGTGAAGCGCGACATCGAAGTCGAGGTCAACGGCAATCGATACCGGCGGACGGTCGAACCGCGGATGCTCCTGACGGATTTCATCCGCCATGAACTGCGGCTGACCGGAACCCATGTCGGCTGCGAACACGGCGTCTGTGGCGCCTGCACCATCCACTTCGACGGCGAGCCGGTGCGTGCCTGCGTCATGCTCGCCGTTCAGGCTGATGGACACAGCTTGCGAACTGTCGAGAGTCTCGCGGAGGAAGGCCAGCTCAACCGACTGCAGCGTGCCTTCAACGAATGCCACGGACTGCAATGCGGGTTCTGCACCCCTGGCTTCCTGATGACCTTGCAGCCGGTCGTCGACGCCGGTGAGCAGCTCAGCGACGACGAGATCAGAGATGCGATCTCCGGAAATCTTTGCCGCTGCACCGGCTACCAACAGATCGTGGACGCCGTCAACTCGGCACTCGCCCCTTCGCAGCCCGACGGCCACGCCAGCACCAGCTGACCTCAGGGCTGCAGGACCCATCGGCGGGGTCGGACTCTGATTACCCGGAGCCCGGCCCCGCCGGTTTGCTGCCAGGCGACAGCTGGGTTGCGCGATTGCGACAAGCCCGAGCGCAGTTGTGCGAAGGATGCAATAGGACGTAGCAACAGCTCCTCGCAGACTTCATCTTGCCGCCAGCAACTGGCGGAGTCGCGAACCTCGAGGAGTGCAGCATGATCCGGCACGTTTTCATGTGGCAGGTCGCCGAAGGCAACGACCCCGATGAGGTCATCAGCCTGCTCAACACGCTGAAGGGCATGTCCAGCATCCGCAGCTGGGAGCTGGGCAAGCACACCGGCGACCCGGGCGAGAACGGCACGCCCTGGGACGGCGTACTGATCAACGACTTCGACGATTGGGCCGGTCTCGAGGAGTACTCGGTCGACCCCTTCCACGCCGAGGTCGTCGGGAAGCTTCTGCCCAAGCTCGCCTCCCGGGCGGTCGTCGACTTCGAGCGAGAGACCCGATGACTGACGCGCCAGCTCGCGCGAACATCAAGGTCACGACAAGCCCGTGGGGACCGGAAGACCAGCTCGGTGCCCTGAACTACCTGGACCCCGTCCGCGCCGCCCACGTGCTCGCCCGAGCAGATGGTCGACGCGTCTATGACCTCAGCATCGACTACTTCGTCGGCATGCCCAGCTTTCAGGCTGCCGGCGACCCGGCCTACCAGCTGTTCATGAGCCACACCCCGCAGGGAACGGTCGTGGACAACCTCAACGGTGTGGGATCTGAGGTGAACCGGCACGTCTGCTACTCGGGGGATGTCGTGTTCATGTACACCCACACCGGGACTCACATCGACGCGCTCAACCATTTCGGCGTCGACGGCGAGATCTACAACAACTTCAAGGTCGACGAGCACCTGGGCAGCCGAAACTGGACCCGCGGTGGCGCCGAGCAGATCCCCCCGATCGTTACCCGCGGGGTGCTGTTCGACGTGGCTGGGCTCAAGGGCGTGGAATGCCTCGACCCGTCCTATGCAATCTCCATCGAGGACTTGCAGGGATGTCTTGAGCGAATCGGAACCGAGCTGCAAGCCGGCGATGTGGCCTTGATCCGCACCGGACGCATGGCCTTCTGGCCTGACGGCAGCAAGGTGCTGGGCAACCCCCCTGGGGTGGGGCTGGCAGCGGCCAGGTGGTTGACCGAGCAGAAGATCGCCGCCGTCGCCGCCGACCAGGAGTGCGTCGAGGTCGGACCTTCGGAGCAGGAAGACAACTGGCTGCCCGGGCACTGCCACTTCCTCGCCGAAGCAGGCGTCCCGATGATCGAACTGATCGATCTGGAGGAGCTTGCCCGCGACGGCGTCACTGAGTGTGCCTTCATCGCCGCCCCCATCCGACTCCGCGGGGCTAGCGGTGCCCCCCTGCGGCCGCTGGCGATCCCCTTCCACCCGACGACATGACCACCCCCAGCGGACGCGCCACCAGCACCCGGGTCGCCGTCGTCGGAGGGTCGATCGGAGGAATGACAGCCGCAGGGCTGCTCCGGGACGCCGGCTACCAGGTCGACGTCTATGAGCGTTCCCCCGGTCCTCTGTCGGGTCTAGGCACGGGCATCGTCGTACAGCCAGAGCTCGTTCGATTCCTCCTGGAGAGGACCACGACAACTCTGGAGGACATCAGCGTTCCTTCGTCGTCCATGAAGTATGTCGATGCCTCTAGTGGTGCGCTGATCGGTGCGACCGATGACAGCTGGCGATTCACCTCCTACAACGCCCTCTACCACCGGCTGCTGGAGAACTTCGGCCTGGAGCGCTACCACTTCTCCTGCAACCTGGAGCAAGTGGTCGACCACGGGGACCAGGTCGACCTCACCTTCAGCAGCGGAGAAACAGCCCAGGCAGATCTCGTTGTGCTTGCCGACGGCGGTGCGTCTGCCGGCCGTCGTCAACTGCTGGGTGTCACGCCCGAGTACGCGGGCTACGTGACCTGGCGTGGTCTAGCAGAGCTGGACGCGCTGTCGGCTTCCACCCGTGACTACTTCGACGACACGTTCACCTACGGCCTCCTCGACGACGGGCACCTCATCGCCTACCCCATCCCGGTGGTCGATGCAGAGGGGCAGACGAGGAGGGCGCTGAACTACCAGTGGTACTGGAACGTCCCCGCTGGGCCCGCGCTCGATGAGCTGATGACCGACCGCAATGGGGTGCGCCGACCAACTTCGGTCCACCATCACGACCTGCGCCCAGAACTGCTCGCCGAGTTCCACTCACGAGCAAGCGAGCGGCTGACTGACACCTTCGTGGAGCTGCTGCACGCCGCCAGAGAACCCTTCGTCACGGTCATCGCCGATGCCGACGTGCCACAGATGCGCGTAGGCCGGTGCGTGCTGATCGGCGACGCGGCTGTCACCCCGCGGCCACACGCAGCAGCTGGAGGTGCCAAGGCCGCCGCCGACGCCTGGGCCCTGGTTGCTGCGCTAACTGATGGCGGGGACGACCTTGATGGGGCACTCACCAAGTGGGAAGCCCAGCAGCTACCCGTTGGACGCGCCTACCTGCAGAAGGTCCGGCGCATGGCCGACGTCCTGCAGCACGGAGGCAGATTCACACCTGGTGACCCAGCCAACCGATTCGGCCTACCCACCGTCGTCGCGGGCTGAGCCTGCTCTGTCCCGACCCAGACCAGAGATGAGCGTTGACAATGCAGTTGACCAATGAGTTCGACGTGTCCGTGCCGATAGATGAGGCCTGGCGGCTGCTCTCAGACCTCGAGAAGGTCGGACCCTGCCTGCCCGGTGCCTCCATCACCGGACGCGATGGCGAGGACTACCTCGGCCAGGCCAAGATCAAGGTCGGTCCGATCACCGCCAACTACAAGGGCACGGCCCGGTTCCTTGAGCTGGACGAGGGCGAGTACCGCGCGGTGCTGAGCGCGAAGGGCCGTGAAGCCCGCGGAGGTGGTGACGCGCAGGCCCTGGTCACTGCGACCCTGCTGGACAAGGGGGACGTCACTCACGTCACGGTGATCACCGACCTCAACCTGTCGGGCAAGATCGCGCAGTTCGGACGTGGCGTCATCACCGACGTCAGCGCCGCTCTGCTCAAGACGTTCGCGACCCGCCTGGAAGCAATGGTGCAGCAGGACCAGACCGGCGATCAGGACGCGACGGCGACCACGCCGCCAGTGACCGCGACCGGCGGGCAGCCCTCGGGCGAGAGTGAGCCGCAACTGGGGACGTCGACTGTGCCCACGGAGGTGCCCCGTTCAGCACCTGTGAACGACGAGGACGATGCACTGGCCATCCTCCCGCTTGCGCGCAGCATCGCGGTGGGCAAGCTGCAGCAGCCGGTCCCGCTGTTCGCTGTCCTGCTCGGCGCGGCGATCGGATTCTTTTTGGGGAGGCGAAGGGCTTGAGTAGCCCGCCGCCGGCCTCGACCGATATTCGATTGCTGCAGGTCGCCTATGGCGATGAGGAACCTCTGGCTCGACGTGTTGAGCGGGTGGCGGATCTGGTTCGGCAGCAGCAAGGCGCCGACCTAGTGGTGTTGCCCGAGCTGTGGGCCCACGGCGGGTTCTCTTACCAGTCATGGCGGGAGGAGGCTGAGCTGCTGACGGGGCCGACAATCTCCGCGCTGCGCGAGGCTGCCCGTGACGCACACGTGGTTCTTCACGGCGGATCCGTGATCGAACGCTCAGCTGACTCCAGTGCCCTCTACAACACTGCTGCTGTGATCGACCGTCACGGCGAGATCGCAGCGACATACCGCAAGATGCACCGTTTCGGCTTCAGCGAAGGGGAACCTCAGCTGCTCACCGCCGGGGATCAGGTGGCCACCGTGGAGCTTGACCTGGCGGGCCGATCGGTGCCGGCCGGCTTGGCGACCTGCTATGACCTCCGGTTCCCCGAGCTGTTTCGCATGCTGACCTTCAACGGAATGCAGGTGTTGTTTCTCGTTGCAGCGTGGCCCAAGGCGCGCGTCGACCACTGGCGGGTGCTCGCGCAGGCACGGGCAGTGGAGAACCAAGTGGTCGTCCTGGCGTGCAACACCGCCGGCACGCACGCCGGGGTCACGATGGGCGGGCACAGCATGATCGTCGATGCCCAGGGTCGTGTACTGGCCGAAGCCGGCGACGCCGAGGAGGTCCTCAGCATGACCGTGGACCTCGGTGGAGTCGACACGGCACGGGCAAGCTTCCCGGTGCTGCTCGACCGCCGGTTTTGACCACGGCAGTTACGCGCCCCGGCGCCGGCGGTGCACGGACGACCTCGGCGCCGGGTATCCCCATCACCCACTGACACCGCAGAAGTCGAGCGCCGCCAGCAAGCACGCCTGCAGCTCCGGGCAGGTGGGGGGCCACTGCAGGCCGACGGCTACCGCAACCCTCAGCCGTTTACGGATTCCGGGTGATGGGGGTCACCAACGTCTGTCATCTGAACGTTGATACGAGTGTTGCGGGATTTACTGTCGGATTTCCGGGCCCGACGGACACGCGTTGCCGCCCACTGGAGGTGTAAGAGTGAAGTCCCCCGTATTCGCCTATGCCGCGCCGAACACCGTGGCTGAGGCATGCAGCCTGCTCGCCAATGACGAGGACGCGAAGCTGCTCGCAGGTGGGCAGAGCCTCGTACCCCTGCTCGCATTACGTCTTGCTGCACCGACCACCCTGGTCGACCTGCGGCTAGTGCCCGCCCTGACAGGTATCACCTACGACCAGGGTGTTCTCCGGCTCGGGGCCATGACAACCCACAGAGCCATCGAGCGCTCCCCGCTGGTTCAAGACGTAGCTCCCGCGATCGCCGAAGCGGCCGCGTTGATCGCCCATCCCCAGGTCCGCACCCGCGGCACGATCGGCGGCGCAGTGGCCCATGCCGACGCAGCGGCCGAGTGGCCCGCAGTGCTGCTCGCCTTGGGCGGCCATGTTGAGGTCACCGGCACAACAGGTAGCCGGTCCATCTCCGCCAGCGACCTCTTCATGGGCCCGTTCATGACCTCACTGGAACCGGACGAGGTCATCACATCGGTGTCACTCCCCATCGACGGGCGCGAGATCTGGGTGGATGAGCACCAGCGCCGCCACGGTGACTACGGGCTGTCCATCCTGGCGATGACCTACCAGCTGTCAGATGGATTCCTTACCGACGTCCGACTCGCCGTCGCAGGAGCTACCGGCAGCGTCACCCGTGCCCCGGAAGCCGAGGCGGCATTGGAAGGACGTGCCCCCGCCGACAGCAGCGACGCCATCACCGCTCTGGCAGCGGAGCTGTCCTACACCTCGGACATCCACGGATCAGCCGACTACCGGCGAGACATCACCACCACACTGTTCCAGCGCGCCCTGCGGGCCGCGGGGGAGAGGTCCGGTCAGGCATGACGCAACCTTCCGAACACGTCTCAGTCCAGGTCGAGGTCAACGGGCGTCGGTATCAGCGCAGCGTCATGGCACGCCTGACGCTGTCGGACTTCCTGCGTGACGAGCTCGGGCTCACCGGCACCAAGGTCGGGTGCGAGCACGGCGTGTGCGGAGCCTGCACGGTGCTCATCGACAACGAACCGGCTCGCTCCTGCCTCATGCTCACCGTCCAGGCCAACGGTAAGCAGATCCGCACGGTGGAAAGCCTAGCGAGCGGGCGGGAAATGAGTCCCCTGCAAGCGTGCTTCCAGAAGCACCATGCCTTGCAGTGCGGTTTCTGCACGGCGGGCTTCCTGATGAGCGCGACCGCGCTGCTGGAGGAAGGCCAGCCGACGAGGGAGGACATCGTCGAGACGCTGTCCGGTCACTACTGCCGGTGCACCGGCTACTCCCCGATCATCGATGCGGTCGAAGAGGCCGCGGCCAAGGAGTCGTCATGAGCTTCCCGCACTCCCAGTCGCCTTCTATCGCCGCCCGGAGCATCGGCGCCCGCGTCCCTCGAGGGGACGATCCTCGACTGCTGACTGGTCGCGGGCAGTACTTGGCCGACATCGTTCTGCCCGGTGAACTGCACGCCTGCTTCGTTCGTAGCTCTGCGGCTCATGCCCGCATCACGCGGGTCTCCATCGACGAGGCCCGGGCGCTGGACGGGGTCGTCGCGGTATGGACCGGAGAAGACGCCGCGAAGTTCTGCGAAGGCATCGTCGGGGAGCTGGAAGTCGAAGGATGCTTCGCCACCACGATGCCGTTGCTCGCTCGCGACATCGTCCGCTACGTGGGGGAACCCGTCGCCGTGGTCGTTGCGGAAAGCAGGTACGTGGCCGAGGACGGGTGCGACCTCGTCGATGTGGACTACGAGCCGCTTGAGCCGGTTCTGCACCCGCGCTCGGCATTGGAAGGCGGCCCGTCCGCCAACGAGGAGCTGCCCGACAACGTCGCCCTCCGGGGAGGCAAGGTCCTTGGTGATGTCGAAGGCGCATTCAACAACGCCGCACGCGTCATCGAAGCGACCTTCCACAGCGGTCGCCTGTCCGCTGGACCCATGGAAACCCGTGGGGTTATCGCCAGCTACGACTGGACCAGTCGCCGGCTGCGCCTGTGGACCGGCTCGCAGATGCCCCACTACATCAAGTACTGCCTCACCGCGTACCTCGGTTTCCCGGAGAACGAGTGCGAGGTGCTGACACCTGACACCGGCGGCGGGTTCGGACAGAAGGCCCACATCTTCCCGGAGGAGATGCTGCTGCCGCTGCTGGCCCGTGAGCTCGACCGGCCTGTGAAGTGGGTCGAGGACCGTCGCGAAAACCTGATGACTGCCACCCACGCCCACGAGCAGTTCATCGACATCGCGTACGCCTTCGACTCCGACGCACGGGCCACAGGTGTCCGAATTCGCGCAACCGGCGACGGGGGGGCCTACCACCAGCCACCGTGGTCGATGGGCGTGGAGCCATGGTGCACGGCGATGGTCACCCCCACAGGGGTGTACGACATCCCCGCAGCCGATCTCATCTACGAGGCAGCCGCCACGAACAAGACCCCGATTGGGGCCTACCGCGGTGTGGGATACATGGCCGGCACTCTCGTCCGTGAGTGCCTCATGGACGACGCGGCCAGGGCGTTCGAGCTTTCCCCCTTCGACATCCGCCGGCGCAGTGTGGTGCGTGAGTTCCCGTGGACGAACCCACAGGGAATCGTGTACGACGAAGGCAGCTGGCTGCAGACCATCGACGAACTCGAGCGCATGGTCGACTACACAGCCTTCCGCGAGCGTCAGGCTGCGCTCCGCGCCGAGGGCCGCTTCATCGGGCTCGGATTGAGCGTCTTCGTCGAAAGCAGCGGCGAGAGCACGGCGATGGGCAAGGCCCACGATCTTGGCGGCATCTACCACGACACGGCCACAGTGAAGATGGAGCCCAACGGCAGCGTAACCGTCACCATCGGGCTCACCACCCAAGGTCAGGGTCACCGCACGACGATGGCCCAGGTCGTTGCCGACTCGCTGGGGGTGCCACTGGAAGCCATCACCGTTCGAGCCGCTGAATCCACTACCTATGGCTGGGGGAGCGGCACGGTAGGAAGTCGCGGTGCGGTCATCGCCGGTGGAGCAGTCCTACGAGCATCCAATGTCATCCGCACCAAGCTCGTTGCGCTAGCGGCGAGCATGCTCGAGGCGGACCCCGCCGACATCGACTTGGTCGACGGTGCGGCCGTGGTGCTGGGCGTGCCCGGGTCCTCGGTGTCCATCATCGACCTGGCCACCGCGGTCTACTTCGACCAAAGCGCCTGGCCCGCGGACTTCGACCCCACCCTGGAAGCCACCCTCGCCTACGACCCTGCGCGGCCGATCTTCTCCAACGGCGGCCACGCCATGATCGTCGAGGTGGCGCCAGACACCGGTTTCGTGACCGTGGAGAAGGTCTTCTCGGTCGAGGACTGCGGCACGGTCATCAACCCGGACATCGTCGAGGGCCAGATTCGCGGCGGCGTCGTCCAGGGCATCGGGGCGGCTTTGCTCGAGCGCCTTGTCTACGACGATTCCGGTCAGCTGGTCACCACCACCCTGCTGGACTACCACATGCCGAGCATGGATTTCTCGCCCCCCTTCGAGATCCACCACCTGGAGACGCCCTCCTCCCACACGCCTGGCGGTATCAAGGGCATGGGGGAGTCCGGCCTGATCGCGGCACCCGCTGCCGTACTCAACGCCGTCAATGACGCCCTGTCCCACACCGGCACCGTGCTGCACAACATCCCCATCACCCCAGAGCAGGTGCTTCGCGCCTTGCGCGGATGACCGTCGACCCGCGCAGGGGAGCCCACCCACCGGTGGTCGCACGAGCAGCTCACAGCCCTGCACGCCGTGCGCACCTGATGATCGGTGAAGGCGGCCGCCGATGACATCGCACACCGCGGTGCTCGGCTCGGTCGCCCGGCTGGACATCGCCACAACCAAAGGGTTCGCGCTCACTCAGGTACCTGCAGTCCACGTGGCATCCACCGGCATCGTTGGCAACCGGGAGTTCTTCCTCGTCGACATCGACGAGCGGCTCTACTCGGTCCCCAAAGATCCTGTCTTTCTTGGCTACTGGACTTCCTATGACCACCCCAGTGGCGTCTTCTCACTGGGCAGCGGTGAGACAACGGAGTGCTCGGCCACGGTCCACCACGTGGGGGACGTCCGACCGTTCGAGTTCGACGAACGCATGGTCGAGGGCCGGTGGGCGCCGGGACCGTGGGATGAGGTGCTCTCAGACGTAGCCGGACGACATGTGCGCCTGGTGCACTGCGCCGTTGCAGGTGGTGGACATGACGTCCACCCGGTGACGCTGCAGTCCACAGCTTCCCTGGCTGCACTTGGCACCGAACTGAATGGACATCCACTGGACCTTCGCCGGTTCCGGCTCAACCTCACTCTCGACCTGGGCTCTGTCCCATTCATCGAGGACACCTGGTCGGACGGCATCTTGGCTGTGGGGTCCTGTCGGCTTCGACTGCGTGGCGGGGTGCCCCGCTGCATAGCTGTGGAACATCGGCCAGAGGACGGTCATCGCGGCCTGCTCGTGCAGCAACGCATCAGCAGACTGCGCGGGCCGATGATCAGCGACTGGGGCCCGGGGGTGCTATACGGGACCTACGCCGATGTCCTGGATCCCGGCCCCATAGCCGTCGGCGACCCGGTCGCCGTGCAGACCTAGGAGCAGGCGGCGCCGCCAGCATCATCACCTAGGCGGGAACGGTAGTCAGCGGCCACGCTCGCCATTCGCCACCGCACGTAGCCCACCGCACCGCATCACCAAGACCCACAACAGGTAACGGTGCCACCAAGGGGGACACGCATGACCTTCGTCATCACCCAGGCTTGCTGTGACGACGCCTCCTGTGTCCCGGTGTGCCCCGTGCAATGCATCCACCCACGCCCGGGGGACCCAGAATTCACCACCACCGAGCAGCTCTACATCGACCCGAGCACATGTATCGACTGCGGGAATTGCGCCTTTGCCTGCCCCGTGGAGGCCATCGTCCACGAAGCTGACCTTTCACCGTCGGAGGCGGAGTTCCGGGCCATCAACGCCGACTACTTCACCGCCCACCCGCTCAAGGACGTGCAACCGCTTCCGATTGAGCGGCGCCGGCTGCCGCAGCCACACCAGAACATCAAAGTTGCGATCGTGGGAGCGGGACCATCAGCGCTCTACGCCGCAGGCCAGCTCAGTGAGATCCCCGGCGTCTCCGTCACCATTGTTGAAAAGACACCCATGGCGCACGGGCTGGTTCGCACAGGCGTCGCGCCCGACCACGACCAGACCAAGCTCATCGGCGACACCTTCGATCGAGTCCTCCGCCGGCCGAATGTCACCAGCTTTCTCAACGTTGAAGTCGGTCGAGACATCTCCCTCGAAGAACTGCAGCAACACCACCACGCCGTCATCTGGGCCGCAGGAGCATCAGAGGATCGCCGACTTGGCATACCGGGAGAGGGTCTTGCTGGGTCGGTGACCGCACGGGAATTCACCTCCTGGTACAACGGCCACCCCGACTACGCCGAACACGAGTTCAACCTGTCGGGGCCCACAGCCGTGGTCATCGGAAACGGCAACGTCGCGCTCGACGCAGCACGCCTTCTCACCCAGCCGACCTCTCTGTTGTCAAAAACATCAATATCGGACCGGGCGCTCGCGTCGATGCGGACCAGTGGCATCGAAGAAGTCATAGTCATCGGACGAAGAGGGCCCGCCGACGCTGCCTACAGCACCGCAGAGCTGCTCGCCTTGTCCCATCTGCCTCAGGTCGATCTAGTCACCAACCCTGCAGATTTTCTTGACCCAGAACACAAGCCCACCACGTCGCGAATCGTGCAGGCGGCCGACTTCGCGCGCCGGCGCGCGATCCTGCTGCAGGCAGCTCAGCGCACCGGCGCCGCCCCCCGGCGGATCGTGATGCGGTACCGGCTCACCCCCGCCCGGCTGATCGGCGAGCGGGCAGTCTCAGAGATCGTGCTGTCCCACCCCGACGGCACCTCAGAGTCCATCAAGACGTCCCTTGTCATCAGCGCCATAGGTTTCCGCGGGCGAGCAGTGACCGGCATGCCCTTCGACCACGCCGCCAGTATCATCCCCAACGACCGTGGACGAGTCGTCGATGCCAAAACGGGTCTCCCCTTGCCGGGGCTCTATTGCACAGGCTGGATCAAACGAGGCCCAACCGGTGTCATCGGCACCAACCGCTCCGACGCTGCCGAGACCATCGCCTCCCTGCTCAGCGATATCGACGGGCCCGGCCTTCCGACCCCTGTCCAAGACCCAGCACAACTGGCGCAGCTGCTCGAGCAACGTCAGCCCGACCGGGTCACCGCCGAAGGATGGTGGCGCATCAATGAGGCAGAACGAAGTGCTGGGCGAGCTGCCGGGCGCCCCCGGGTAAAGCTGCTCACCACAGCTGACCTCCTTCGGGTAGCAGCCCAGAACAACGAGACCTCAGCTGCTGTGCTCCCCGATGAGCGACGGTGACGGGGCACCTGCCCCAAGCCGCACCTAGGCATCCCCCCGAGAAGGCAACTGTGACCTGGTGCCGGCCATGGTCGGGTTGCCCAAGCGCTGCTGGTCCCCGCCGTTCCCGATAGCGGACCCGCCGTCGTGGCCAACGAGGTCAAGGAACTGGCCCAGGAGACCGCCCGCGCCACCGAGGACATCGCCCGCCGGGTGGAGACGATCCAGGCCGACACCGGTGGTGCAGTGGCCGCGATCGGGCGCATCAGCGAGGTGATCGGTCAGATCAATGACTACCAGCTCACGATCGCCTCGGCGGTGGAGGAGCAGACCGCCACCACCAACGAGATGTCGCGCAGCGTCGCCGAGGCCGCGGGCGGCACGACGGAGATCGCCGCCAACATCACCGGGGTTTCCACTGCTGCCGGCACCACCACGCAGACCCTCAGTCAAAGCCGAGTCGCCGTCGATGAACTTGCCCGCATGGCCGCCGACCTGCGCACAACTGTCAGCACCTTCACCTACTGACCAGGCAGGAGGCCAAGATGCGTCCTGCCTGGTCAGCTGGACGGCTTGACGACCCGAGGCCTTTGATCAAGCCGCCGACGATCTGCCAGTCCACCACTACACACCGCGCCTCGGTGTGCGCAGCTGAGCAATCGGTGCAGACGGGGGTCCTGCGGCGCTGGTAACTGGCTGTCGGGAAGATGCGGCGGTGTCCCCAGCGGCGTGAGGAGCACGATGCGCACGTCACCGGCGGCCGATGCACCTGGTGTCGAGCCGGAAAACCTGCCCGTCAGCTCGAGCTGTCAGGACGGTCACGGGGCGAGTCGTCCTCGCCGGCCTCGCCGGCCTCGCCGGCACCATCGCTCAGGACCTCCGCGGTATTCGCCCCATCATCAGCGGGTCCGCCGCTGCCATGAGAGCGACCATCATCGGCGTCGTCGATCGGAACCAGGCTGTGCGTCATGTCGTTCATCTCCGTGTCTGCTGTCGTGCGCGTCCCGAGCGCTGATTCGCGCCCCGGTTACTGCTATCTCAGTTCGGCGCTCCTAGCACTCCATGCCGACCTGTCCGGGTAACCGTCACTGATTCTGTCCGAGGGAGGCGAGCGACGGCCGATCGCTCCGGCGAGGGGCCAGCAACGCAGCTAGCGTCGCAGAATTGCTGCCCTGCTTGAATCAATGCGGGCTCACGTCAAGCCCCCTGCAGGAGAAGACCGGATTTCCTCGGTAGCCCGCGCAATGGTGTGGCGCAGCTCGAGGCGCCGCTCAGCGGCCCGGTTTCCACGCACCTCCTCCGCCGTCCCCCGCCATGGACGTCGCCGGCGGAATTCGACATGTGCGGGGTCATGAGAATGGTCATGGACAGTTGATGACGGTCGTCGTCCATCGCACGCTCCTCGCGTCCACCCGGCGGGTTCGGGAACCGACAGCCTGCGTCGGCTGCGGAGCTGGTGACGGTGTGCCGCGCAGGGCCGCCTACCTGGCTCGTTAGGCCCTGCGTGGGCAGCGCAACCACAGTAAGGACGAGGCGGTCGGTGGCCTCTGCAGTGGAACGCTAGCGACAGAACGCCGGCCAGGCCTATGCCACATCCGACCAAATCAGGCATGCATTGCCCGGAATCGGGCACGCCGTCGTGCACGGGGGGGCAGACAGGCGGGGTGCGGAGCAGTGCATCGACGGCAGGACCAACACCTGGGCTGATCGTGACGCCTGAGCTTGCGCCGATGAGACAATCCGTTGCCGTTTTAGGCGGACAACGTCAAAGTCTGGCTTTGCATCACGTCCTACGTTCGACCTGGCCAAAGTGTTGGCTGTGAGGCAACGGAGAGGGACTGAGGGCGTTGATGGTGACCTACGGTCTTCTCGCGCTGGCCATCACGGTCGAGATCGTGGCCACCTTGTTCCTAAGAGTCACCGAGGGCTTCACGCGCCTGCTGCCCAGCCTATTGGTGATCGTGGGCTATGCGTTGTCCTTCTTTCTACTGTCTCACGTGCTGAAACGGGGGCTGAATGTTGCCGTCGTCTACGCCCTGTGGTCGGCAGTGGCGATTGTTGTCATCTCCGTCATCGGAGCCGTCTTCCTGAACGAACGCCTGACGGCCATCCAGATTCTGGGTATGGCGCTCATCGTCATCGGAGTGCTCGCGCTGGAGATGGGCGCCAGTACCGAGACCTGACCCGACCCAGCCGGTTTGTTGGCCCACCGGCAGGCTGTCTCCTGCGCCGGGTGAGGGCAGTTGCGGGGTCCGCTTCCTGCTGGTGAGGCCCATCGCAGAGTTCGCCCCAATGAGGCAGTCAGCGGGAGCCCGTGTCGACGGTGCACTGCACACTGCTACCAAACAGCGGCTACAGGGCTCGGGTGGACCACCCCGCCATGCGACGGCTGCTGAGGATCTTGACGGGCGCACCTGCGTAGACGAGGGGTCGAAGGCGGACACATTGAACCCGGTGACCAGGTGACGGGTCTGCTGCACCGACTGAACCCCGGGCATGGTTGACCTGGGCGGTCTGGTCGAGGCGGGCAGGTAGAGCCGGCCGGGCGCTCGTCGCCGCTGACGTCGGGTCAGGACCGATCAGCGACGATGCTGTCCCGGGTGTCCCGGGCGCTTTCTGGGCGGTCGCGTTGCTGCAGCCATGAACCCGTGCCCAAGAACCGCCTGCTCCCGGGTGGGCAGGAAGGCCTCGTTCTCCACGCCCAGTCGGTTCAGTTCATCAGCCAGGTCCCTGGCCTGATCGGGGAACGTCCCGGTGTTGCCGTCGGCGATGAAGGTCGGCGGGAAGTCAGCGGTGACGTGGTCGAGGATGTTCGCTTCCTCTCGGAACGGTCTGCGGTGCCGGCATGGTGTTCGTGGGCACCTTCCACGGAAGCCAGGAAGCCGTAGAGAACGGAACGGCAATCCTCCACATCCTGGGCGCTGTCGCCGCAATCTTCGCTGGCAACGGCCTGTCCACCGTTGTCGCGAGGCGCGCCTCAGCGCTGGGCCTGCCACGGCTGTTCACCGTCATCAGCGCGGGCCTCGGCATCGCCGGTCTGCTCTCGACCGCTCTACTGGCAGCCAACATCGCCACCGGCACCGCGGTCATCTTCGATGACGGCGTGTGGGAACGCGGCGCCGTCTACGCGCTGGTCGCATGGCAGCTGTTCGCCGCGACTGCGGTCATCATCGCTGCTAAACGAGGCGCACTTGCCGTCGATCGCAACCGGCCCGCCTGACTGACCGCACCCCCTGCTGGCCACCCATCTGGTAGATGGGCACGTCGTCGTACGAGCGGTTCACAAACCCCCGTTTGTGAGCCTTCGTCCGAACGTTCGACCGGTTCGAGGAATGCGCAGGTTGTGATGGACGTCTGCGGACCAAAACCCGTGCCGAAATCAACGGCCCAGAAACCACCCGTCGTCAGCTTGTGAACCTACGACTTGCCCTGCCACGCCGGCATGCCCGTGCACTTCTTGGGCCGCAGATTCGAACGTATGTGCGACAGTTGAGCGATGGGGACCAACCGTCGCTACCCCGACGCCGGTGCTCGGCGCGGGCAGGAGCGTCAGCTGCTGGAGGCACGTAGCCGGGGTCCGCTGCACAGCTTGACTGACGAGCAGCTGGAGCTGGGGTCTCGGGCCGTCTCGATCGCACCGGAGCGGGGATCGATGTGGGGCCTGGCGTGGCTGCGGTTCGGTGACGCCGACATCAGGTGCCGGGTCCGCGTCAGGCGGTGGACCGAGGACGCCGTCGGGGTGGAGGTCGAGGTCGGCGGCGACACGCTGCGCTGCTGGGTGTGGCAGGGCGCAGTGCAACGGACCGGCGATCGCGCTTCCGGCGGCTGATCCTCCAAGTCGGAGACATCACCGGTGCACGTCACCCCCGGGCGGAGCATGTGTCACCCCTGGACCGCCCGGGGGTGACGGCGGCCGGACGCTGACGTCGGCGCCTTCGGGGTGACGTTTGCTCGAACGTCTCCCCGGAGCGTCCTCGGCATCCCACTGATGCCGGAGGCACCTGCATGTTCCACGACCCCACGATCGTCGGCAGTTGGCCGGCGCTCGTCGTCCGCATTGACGACAGCCGCACCCTCGTGCGCTGGGCGGAGTCCGAGCCCGCGCTGCTGGGCACCCCCACCGTGGCCGACGTCGTCCAGGCCTGTGCGGTCACCAGCGACCACGAGCGGGGCGACGCGGTCCTCGCGGCGCTGGTGAGGCTGGCCGCGGCGGACAACGGCGCCGACGACGACGCGCTCGCCTTGTTGCTCCACCTGCTGAGCGGTTTGGTCTGGGTCACGGTCCGCCAGCTGCGGGACCTGAGCCCGGACATCCTCGCCGTCGTCACGGGAGAGCTGGCCTGCCAGATCCGGCGGTACCCGTGGCAGCGCCGGCCCCGGTCGATCGCCGCGAACCTGCGGCACGACACCAGGCACGCCGTCCTTGCCGAGCTGCGCCCGAGGAACCGCCGTCACCCAGAGCGCGCGGAGGTGCTCACCGTGGACGGGGACATCACCAGGCTGCAGCCTGCGGTGCCGGAGCCTGAGTCGGACGACGTCGACGTCGTCGAGCTGCTGCAGTGCGCGGTGCGGTCCGGCATCGACCCCCGTGAGCTCGAGCTGCTGATCGCGACCGAGCGTGCCCGGCACCTGCACCCGTCCGGTGGCGACGCCATCGTGGCGGCGCAGCACGGCATCTCCACCCGAACGCTATACCGGCGTCGGCGCCGCACGTTGGAGACCCTGCGGCTCGTCGCCCGTGACTACCTGGCATCGGTCGCGTGAACGCGGGTGCAGCAGCCGGGGGACCGGTGACGGTCGGTCGCGTCCTCGGTGTCGAGGAGCAGCCTGTCGGGCCACTGTCGGTGGCCGACGTGCAGCACGTCATGCGCCACCTGCTTGGGCGGCAGGCGCGCACCGCCGGGGGTGACACGGGCGAGGCACAGCCCGGTGAGGACGTCACCCCGGCGCCGGACAGGTCCGATGCGGCTCGTCAGGTGTCGGTCATCGCCGGTCACCCCGGTGCCGGCTCGTCGACGGTTGCTCTCGCACTGGCCGATGCGGCGGCGGCGTCCGGCCAGTCCGTCCATCTCCTTGATCCGGCTTCTCCTGGCCGGTCCGGTCTGGTCGCGGCTGCAGCTGTCGAGCTCGGTACGGACCCGACCGGTACCTGGCGCAGGGGACGACGCACGTCGATCGTCATCGAGCGCCGCGCGTTCTTCCACGGGGAGTCGACCGTCGTGCCGAGCGGGGTCGTCGACGACGAGCTGACGGTGCTGGACCTCGGCTGTACGGAGAGGACCACCGCGAGGGCGATCCCGACCATCGTCGTGTGCCGGGCCAATGTGCCCGGCGTCCGGTTGGTCGAGCAACGGCTCGAGGAGCTCGCCGGCCGCCCCCTGCTGGTCGCCGCTGTCGGACCGCACGGGTGGGCACGCGAGGTGCGGGCCTCGGTCGGACCGCGACTCACCGCTCTCCAGGACACTGCGCTCGTCGTGAACGTGCCGTGGGATTCACGGCTCGACGTCATCGGGCTGACGGACCGACCACTACCGCGTCCGGTCGTCGCAGCCGGAGCCCAGCTCCTGTCGTCGATCGACACCGCCCGACGCCTTCTCGCCGTGGACGGCCGCGCCGCGGGGCGGGGTGACCGGTGAGGCCCCGACTCGCCGACCTTGTGCTGGAGGCGGCCGTCTGCCCGGCGGCTCCTCCCGGCGTCCAGGTCTACGCCGACCAGATCACGAGCTGGGTCAAGTGGGCAGTCCTGGCGGTGCTGGCCATCTGCTTCTTCGCCAGCGTCGGCATGCTCATCTGGGGCCGGGCCACCCACCATCCGCGCGGGGCGCGCCTCGGCATGGACGGGATCCTCATCTGCGTCGTCGGCGCGATCCTCTACGTCGTCGGCTACGTCATCGTGCAGTCGATCGTCGGGACGGGCTGCTGATGGCCCGCCAAGCGGCTCGTTCGACCCGCACCGGCTGGAGTCGCCGACGATTGCTGGCGCTCCTCGCTGCCGCCGGCGTGTCAATCGTCCTCGTCGCAGGGATCGCTGCCGTGGGCCTGTTCCGAGCCGTCGTCACTGACTCCTCGTCGCCGACCGGGACCAGCACCGAGGTGCGGGCCACCCCCGAGCCAGCAACCGCTCTGGACCCGGAGACCGCCCGGGACGAGCTGAGCAATCGGCCGATGCTTTCGGTGGATGCCTCGGCGGCTCGTCCGGGCCCGGTGTCCACACTCGACCCCGGACCGGCCATCGTGCTGCCCGCCCCGACCACCTTGGGCCCGGCAAGCGTGCCGAGCGGGTTCCCCGCCACCCCTGAAGGAGCCCTGGCACAGCTCGCCGCGATCAACCAGGTCGCGTTCGAGTCCGGTTCGCTGAGCGGGGCCAGGGAGGTCATCCGGGCCTGGGCCCTACCGGGCGGGCCGTCGACGACGAGCTGGTCGGTGGTCCACGCCATGGCCACCCTGTTCGACAGCGCCGGGGTGTCCGGCGGCGGGTCCGCCCGTCTCGCGATCGTCCTGACCCCGCTGATGGGATTGATCAAGGGGACGGTCGGCACCGACTTCGTCGTCCCGTGCGTCGACTTCGAGCTCGACGTCACCCTTGACCAGACCGCTCGGGGAGCCGTTGCGGACTGCCAGCGGATGGTCTGGTCCACCGACCGGTGGCTCATCGGGCCCGGCGCGGAACCCGCGCAACCACCGTCCGTCTGGCCGGACACCGATCTCGCCATCTCCGTCGGCTACCGGGACCTCGACCGTGGGTGAGGACGTCGTCGCGATCGACCTCAACCCCATGACGTGGCTGGGAGACCTGGCGGCAGAGGCCATCGCCGACGTCTGGACGGCGGCCATGGTCAGCATCTGGTCGGCAGGTCTCTGGCTCCTGGGACTCGCCTTCCGGGTCATCGACGCACTGACGACGCCGGACGTCTCGGAGACCGGCCCGATGGGTGCTGTGCTGCCGACGACGCTGTGGCTGGGCGCGAGCGTCGCCGTCGTCATGATGTTCGTCCAGCTGACCCTGGCCCTTGTCCGACGGGACGGTCGCTCGCTGGGCCGGATCGTCCTCGGCGTCCTGCAGTTCGGCCTCGTCTGGGTCGGCTACCTGGGCGCAGCTGGCGGATTCATCCTCGCCGCAGCAGAGCTGGCCCGCGGCATCCTCACCGCGATGCTCGACGTCGACAGCCTCGCCGCTGTCGACCCCGCCAACTCCTGGCCGCGCGACGTCGTCGACGCGACTGCGGCCACGGTCCTGGGGCTGTCGTCATTGCTGCTCGTCATCCCGGCGGCGTTCTTCTACGTGATCATCGCCCTCGTCCGGGAGGCGGCGCTGATCATCCTGATCGCGACCGCGCCCATCTCGGCGGGTGGGCTGCTCAGCGACAGCACCCGGGCATGGTTCTGGAAGAGCCTGCGATGGTTCTTCGCGAGCCTGCTCATCACTCCGACGGCGGCGCTGATGCTGGGCATAGGTGTCCAGCTGTCGGCCGGCGTGGTGGCCGGCAGCGGGGACGACACCGCCCAGGCCGCGGGCACCGCCGTCGTCGGCGCGGTCATGGTGGCCATCGGTGCCGTCTGCCCTCTGGTGCTCTTCAGGCTGTTGGCCTTCGTCGACCCCGGGACGGCGTCGGGATCGGCACTTCGCCAATCCTGGAGCGACGCCGGCGGGCTTCCCGGACTTGCTCGCGGCGGCGGCCAGAGCAGCGGTAGCGGTGCCGCGGCAGCCACGTCCGGCGATGGTCGGTCCCACGGTGAGGCCGCGGCCGAGGCGCAGTCGGTCGGACGGCTGGGGGCCGCAGCCACCGCCGTCGGTGGTGCCGCCGCCGCTGGCGTCGGGGTCGCTGCCGCGGTGGCGCACCGGACGGTCGACCTGGCCGCCGACGTGCTGAGTGCGAGCGGGGTCGGCCATCCGAGTTACCCGGCGGGTTCCGGTCAGCGGCGTTCTCAGCGCTCCTCCGCGGCGTCCGGCGCGGGGGGCGGCCAAGCACCCGGAACCTCGCTGGATCGAGGCCAGGTGCGGTCGACCTCCACCCAGGGGCCCGACGTGTGGTCGGCGACCGCCCCGGCCTCGCCGGGACAGCCAGCAGCAAGTTCCGCAGACGAGGCAGGGGAGAAGCCATGAGCACTCCGGTCCGCTACGGCTCCTGGTCGGTCGACCGGGGAGCAACGTTCGGTGGCCTGGGCGTGGGCACCTGGGTGGGCGCTGCCGCGAGCGGCATTCCCGTCTTCGCGGCGCTGGGTGCGCAGCGCTGGGCTCTTGCCGCAGCCTGGACGCCGCTGTGGGCGGCCGCCGTCGTCCTCCTCGCAGTCCCCGTACGCGGTCGAACCCCGCTCCGCTGGACCTGGGACGCCGGCCACCGTCTCATCGGCTCCGTTCTCGGATGGACCTCCTGGCAGGCGCGAGCCGCGACCGGGAGCGTCGAGGACCTCGAGGAGGCGGACCTGCCTGGCGTGCTGTCGGGCATCCGCACGCACGACGGACCACCGTTCGGTCCGCTCCTCGCTCGGCCGGTGGTGGTGTCCGACGACCGCGAGCGAACCTGGGCCGTGGTGGCCCGCATCGCGCACCCGGGCATCGGCCTGTCCGAGGCAGGCACCCGTGCCCGGCTCGGACACGGTTTGGCCGAACTGCTGGAGAGCGCGGCCACCGGCGAACTCGTCTCGTCGGTCGTCCTACAGGTCCGCACCGTGCCCGACGACGGCGCAGAGCGGACGGCGTGGCAGGTGGCGAACCGTCGCCCGGATGCGCCGGCCCTGGCGCAGGCGGTCACCGACGAGCTCGCGGAGATCATGACCGCGGCCGGGGTGCGTCACGAAGCCTTCGTGACGGTGGTCGTCCCGGAACGTCGCGTCGCCCGGCTCGCCAAGGAAGCGGGCGGCGGGACGGACGGGCGGGCGCGCGTCCTGTACGGCGTCATGTCCGAGTTCGAGGCCCGGCTGCTCGGCGGTGTCGGCTGCACAGCGGTCACCTGGCTGGACTCACCCGGCCTGGCCGCAGCCGTGCGCACGGGCTTCGCGCCCGGCGACCGTGCCCGGCTGACCACTGAGGAGCCCGGACTGCCGATGGCCGTCGCCGGGCCGTCATCTGCGCCGCCCCCCGAACGACGGCACTACGAGCACGACGCCTGGCAGTCCGTCACCTGCACCGTCCTGCTCCCGGACAAGGGCGCGGTGATGGGGGCTCTCGCCCCCGTCCTGGTGCCGACGACGGCCGGTGAACGTCGCTCCGTCTCAGTCTCCTTCGAGCCGATCAGCCACACCCGGGCGGATCGGATGATCGGTGGGGAGTCGATGAACTCCGAGTTGACCAACGAGATCCGCCGCCGTGGGGGTTTCCGGGTGCGCGCCGTCCACCGGCAGGAAGCTGCCCGGGTCGAGGGCCGGGATGTCCGCTTCGCCGAGGGCAACGCCCTGGTGCGGGTCGGGGTCGCAGCCGCGGTCACCGTCCCCGGGACCTGGTCGATCAGCGACTACGGCCGGCGCCTGGAATCCAGCATCACCAGCAGCGGGTTCAAGCCGCTCCGGCTCGACCTGGCGCAGGACACAGGGTTCGCAGCCGCGTGCGTCCCTCTCGGTGTCGGGCTGCCTCGTCGCCGGGGCGTCCGGTGAGGCAGTCCAGGGGAACGGCAGCCGGCCGCGGACTGGCCCACCTCATGGCCGACTTCGACCACCGCCTCCCACCCACCCCTCGACCGCCGGCTCGACGGGCGGACCGAGACCCGTTCGGCTCGACCGTCGGCCGGCATGGCCGGGCGGGGACAGCCGCGGGCTGGGCAGCTGTTCCAGCTCCGCTCGCGGTCTACCGCATGACGACGGAGCAGGTCGGCGGCGTCTGGCCGTTCATCGCCGGGAACGGCCTCTCGTCCTCCGGGGCTCTGCTGGGCATCGACTACCTGTCCGGCGGAGCGTTCGCGGCCGACCCCATCGGCTGGACCCTCGACGGGGTCGCGGGCGTGACGAACCCGAACATGATTTTCTTCGGAGCACCGGGTCGCGGGAAATCCGGAACGGTCAAGATGTTCGCCCTCCGCCAGATGGCCTACGGCTACCGGACCCTGGTCCTCGGTGACGTGAAGGACGAGTACGCGCCCCTGTGCGGCGCCCTCGGGGTCGAGCCGCACGCGGTGGGTCACGGTCTGCCGGCGCGGATCAACCCGCTGGACTTCGGTCCGCTGGGCAATGACTGGACCTCGCTGTCGCGGGCAGAGGCCCAGCGACGGGCCGCAATGGTGTTCGCCCGTTGGCTGCTGCTGGTGAAGGGACTCGTCGGGTCGCAGAGCGTCTCGTTCGGGCCAACCGCGGAGACCGCCGTCGGCCAGGTCCTGCGCGACGTCACCGGCTACAGCGACGGTGCCGACCGCCTGCGCGAGGTCACCATCCCGCAGTTGTGGCATGCCTTGCGCGAGCCGGGGGACATGCTGGTGGACGCGTGCCGCTACGCCGACCGGCAGCACTTCCTCGACGACACCCGTGCAGTGCGCGACGCACTGGGGGCCCTGGTCACCGGGCACCTCGCCGGCCTCTTCGACGCACCGACGACGGTGCAGGTCGACTGGCGTGCGCCCATCCAGTCGCTGTCGCTGTCCCGTCTCGAACCACTGGGGGACCAGGCCGTCGGCGTCGCCCTCACCTGCCTGAACTCCTGGGGCCGGGCGATGACCCAGCTCGCCGAGCCGGGCGATCTCCGCATCGTCATCAGGGACGAGTGCTGGAAGCAGATGCGGTTGGGCACCGACGCGGTGAAGTCACTCGACGCCGACCTACGCCTGTCCCGCAACGACGGCTGCATCCAGGTCGTGGTCGCCCACAAACCCTCGGACATGCTCACCGTGGGGGACGCCGACAGCCAGGCGGTCGCCATCGCCCGGGACCTCTTGCACCTCTGCGCGACGAAGGTCCTCCTCGGCCAGGACGAGCAGATCGGGGACGAGCTCTCCGGACTGCTCGGGCTGAGCCCCATGGCCGAGCGCATCGTCACCGACTGGGCAGCGGCAGGTCGCGGTCGGGCACTCTGGATGGTCGGCAGCCACGTCGCGAAGGTCCAGACCGTCCGGACATCGGTGGACCTGGCGCTCACCGACACCAACGACGCTATCACCCACCAGGCGGACCGACCGTGACCAGCGGGCAGGGCATGGCCAAGGGTGCGGCAGCCGCCGCAGTCCCGGTGATCACCGTCGTGACGGCGATGCTGCTGGTCCTGACCGGTGGTGGGGCGACGCCTGCGGGAGCCTCGACCGGACTGTGCGCGGGCGCTGGATCGGGGCAGACCGTCGGCGGGGTCGACCTCGACGCAGACCAGATGGGCCACGCCTGGACCATCGTGTCGACGGTGGCCGGACGGCAGCTGCCCGTCCGTGCGGCGGTCATCGCCGTGGCCACCGCCTACACGGAGTCCAGGCTCGTCAACTCCGCCGTCCAGACCGACCACGACTCCGAAGGTCTGTTCCAGCAGCGGGTGTCGATCTACACCGAAGCCGTCGCCATCGACCCCGTGCGGTCCACCAACGCGTTCCTCGACCGGATGGTCGGCGTCCCCGGTTGGGAGACCAGACCGATAGGGGACGTCGCGCAGGCGGTCCAGATCTCGGCCTACCCGGATCGGTACGCCCTCCACATCGGGCTGGCCGAGGGCGTCGTGGGGCAGATCTGGCCGACAGCGAGCAGCGGGGTCGGCGCCGGGGACGGCACCGGCACCTCGACCGCCGCGATCTGCCCAGGTGCCGGCGGCGCCCAGCCGGTGGGGGAGTTCGTCGGCCCGATGGGCGGCAACACCACCGGGACGCCGACGGTGCCGGCCGGTCTGGTGATCAACGGTTCACCGCAGGGGGTCGCGGCCGTGCAGTACGCGTTGGCCCAACTCGGGAAGCCCTACATCTGGGCTGCCGCCGGACCCAACGCCTTCGACTGCTCAGGTCTGACCATGGCGGCCTGGGCGGCCGCAGGTGTGGCGCTCCCGCACAACGCAGCCGCGCAAACAGGCCACGGCACGCCCGGCGCCATCAACCTCACCGACGCCGTCGCCGGTGACCTCGTCATGATCCCGGGCTCCGGAGGGACCGCCCTGCGGCCCGGTCACGTCGGGATGGTTGCCGGCTACGTCGACGCGGCGGACGGCAGGCACCTGTACCTCGTGCACGCCCCGATGAGCGGGGTGCCGGTCATCGTGACGGAGGCCAGTCGGTGGGCCGGTCAGGTCGTGGCCGTCCGGCACATCGGATGAGCGCGCCGCTGCGACGGGTGCGCGACCCCCAACCGGTCGGCCGCGGCTGGGAGATCGCCCTCATCGCCATCACGGTCGTCCTCAGCGTCGTGGCCGGCGGCGCGCTCGTGGGTGTCGGGTTGGCTGCCGCGATCTGGGGCGATGGCTGGGTCTGGCCAGCCACCGCTGGCGACATCCCCCCTGCTGTCGCCGGCCTGGTGGAAGGGCATCCCGGTGCGGCCTACCCAGAGACCCAGGTAGCGCGGATGGCAGGTCCGACGCCGACCTACGTCGTGGTCATCACCTGCGAGGCGGTGCTCATCGTTGCGGGCGCCCTGCTGGTCAGTGCAGTGGTCGGGCGATCCAGGGCGGCCAGGAACGGCATGGCCACCCGGCGGCAGGCCGAGCAGGCCCTCGGTGTGTCGGGCCTCCGCGCAGCACGGCAGGTCATCCGGCCCGACCTGCACCACCGCTGATCGACCAGGGCTCCATCCACAGGGAGACCCGGACCTGTCAGCTGTCCACAGGTTCGGTGACCTGCACCCCATGACGGCGCCCGAGCCCCCACGGTCGTGCTCCGTCACCGATCGAGGAGAACCATGCAGACCACCCATCGCCCGACCGCCCCGCTGGACCAGGTGAGGCTCGCCGCAGCGCTGTTCGCCACCGCGGGCAGGCATCGGCTCACCGGTCGTTCGGCAGCCCTGCACAGCCTCGCCGCCTGCGCTGCCTTGGGTATCGACACCGGGCCGGTCCCTCCGGTACCCGATCATCCGGGCCCGGATGTCCTCATCACCCGCGCTCTCCGCGCATTGGGTGAACTGGACGCGGCAGACTTCGACCAGCCGTCGGTGGTCCAGGCCGCGCGGCACGGCCGCCGAGCCCTGATCGCGGTGCGCTGATGGCGACCTCGCTCGGCCAGCTCCTCGACGAGCTCGCCGACACCGCCGAGCGGGTGGAGCGGTCGGCGGCGGACCAGGCCGACGCCGCGACCGCGTTGGGGCATCTCGGCCGTGCGCTGGCCCACCTCCGCGACGACGGCCTGTCGACCGAGAGCCGGCGGGGTCTGGAGCGCGACGTGGCGGGTCTCGCCACGGCCTGCTCCGAGCTGGGGCGCCACGCCCCCGTCGCGGAGGGTCGGATGGCCCTGCTGGCCGGTGCGGCCGCCGACAGCATGGCTGTGCTGCACAGTCACAGCACCGTTTCCTCACGCTGGGCTGTGGCCACCCTGATGGCCGACACGGTCACCCCGCTGGCGGCCATCCTGCAGCCGGCCCCCGAACCCGCGGCGCAGCGGGTGGAGCAGGTCCGGCGCTGGGCGGTGCGCGTGCAGCAGACCGCAGCGCTCCACCCGCCGTCCCGGAGCGATGCCTCTCTTCTCGATCGTCCGCTTGCAGGCTTCGAGCGCATCACCAGCCGGGACCCGGTTCGCGTCGTCCCGGACGCCGTCGCTGCGCTACTCCGGGCCACGGGCGCAACAGCCCACCTGCCGACCGTCGCGCAGGTCCTGACCTACACCTCGGCCGCCGAGACGATCACGGCCCTGGCGCAGCGACTCGGCAGCACTGCACCCATGGGCTCCGGGCACCTGGCCTCGCCGGCCTGGCGCGCGGTCCGGGAGGCACTACGGCCCTACGACGACGGCAGCAGGCGTCCGCACCCCCAGGCCCCACCGGCGGTCGCCGCAGCCATCCGTCTCAACGACAGCCTGACCAGCGCCCCGGCACAGACCATGCTCGGCGACCCTGCCGTGCGGGGCGCAGTGGCCGCAGCGGCGCAGCACATGCCCACCCTGGCTGTCCAGCTGCTCTACCGAACCGTCCGGTCATGGGCGGACGACGGCAGCCTCGTCGCCTTCGCGAGGGACCTGCCGCCGCGCGAGGAGCGGATGGCGCCGTACCTCCGCGGCTACCAGCCCGGAGGACTGGTGCGGGCGAACGCGGCCGACCTCCAACCGGTGGTCGGCGCGCTGCACAACGCCAGGCTGTTGTCGCTTGCGGTGGCGGTCCGCATCGACGAGGCGCACCCCCCGGGCTTCCCCCATCGCGTCCAGGCGGCCAACCAGGAAATGCTCCGCCGTCCCGAGGCAGCCGGTGCACTCGAGGCCGCCAGCCGCGAGGCCGCGCGACAGGTCCTGCTCGGGCGGCAGCGTCATCACGGCCAGACGAGGCCGCGTTGATCGGACTGCGGACGTTCGACCCGCACGACGTGGGCTGGCGGCTCGGTCAGTCAGTGGTGCCAGCGGGCGTCGACCTGTGGTGCCGCTACGACCGCACCACCGGGGTGTTCGGAGAACAGGGCTCCGGCAAGACGCTCGACCTGCTCGCGCCAGCGTTGCTCGCACACCGTGGGGGTGCGCTGGCGACGCTGACGAAGGTCGACGACCTCCTGCTGACGATGGGTCGCCGCCAACGGCCGGCCATCCCTGGCGGCCGTGCGCGGCCAGTCGCCGTCCTCGACCCCTTCGCCGCGGCGCCGGGCACGCCGGAGCTGGTCTGGGACCCCGTCGCCGGGTGCGTGGACCCGCGGACCGCCGAACGCCGGGCCAAGGCGTTCTCGGCCGGCACAGTGAGCGGGGCCGTCTCTGGCGGCCGCCAGGACGGTGCCGCCCGCTTCTACGCGGCCGAGACCGCCAAGGTGCTGCAGGGGTTCCTGCACGCGGCTGCGCTCACCGGTCGCACCATCGACCACGTCCTGGAGTGGGTGGCCAACCCCGTGGCCGCCGAGCAGCCTGCGGAGATTCTGCAGCAGCACCCGCACGCCGCCCGCTTCTGGGACGGTCTGCTGCTCGGGGCACTGCGGGGCAGCCCCGACACCGTCGGAAACACCATCACCACGGTGCAGCAGGCGATGGCCCTGTTCTTCCAGCCGGACGTGCGCCGGCGATGCGTGCCCGGCCCCGGCCGCCCGGCGACCGACCTCCCCGACCTGATCCGGAGCAACGGAACGGTCTACCTGCTGGGCCGGGAAGACCCTTATGCCTCGGCCGCGCCGCTGATGACGGCCGTCGCCGAGCACGTCCTGGACACCGCTCTCCACTTAGCGACGACCTCCCCGCACGGGCGCATGACGCCATCCTTCCTGGCGTGCCTGGACGAGCTGCCGTCCACCGCGCCCCTGCCGACGCTGCGGGTGCGGATGGCCAACGAGCGCGCGCTCGGCTTGTCTTTCATCTACGCCACGCAGACGTGGAAGCAGATGGTCGTGGCTTACGGGGAGGACGAGGCCCGTTCGCTGTTCGGGCTCACCAACAACCTGGTGGTCTTCGGGGGTGGGAAGGACGTCCAGTTCTACCGAGAGCTCTCCGAGCTGCTCGACGACGTCCGGATCAGCCGGAGCACCATCACGGACGGCCCGGGTGGTGCTGGATCGTCGCGATCGGGGGAGGACGTCCGCGTCCTGCGGCCGGGCGACTTCCGCACGGTCGCCGAGCGACACGCCGTCGTCATCGCCGGCACTGCGCCGCCGATCATCGCTCGGTTGCACCGCTGCCTGGACGGTAGGGACGGGCGGCGTCTGGCAGCGGAGCTGGCCGCAGCTCGCGAGGCCGTTGATCGAGCCCGTGGACAGGATGACGACGTCGCCGTGCGGACCGCAGCGGCAATCGGATACGCGCAGGCGAACTGGATGGTCCCGGCGGACCCGGTTGGCCCATCGCGGTGATGGTGCTCCCGTTCCCGGCCCCACCAATCTCGGTGCTCGCCGCGCTTGATCTGCTGCACGGGGTGCACGGTCGAGAAGGGGGACAGGCGTTCCCGCCCTCGTCAGTCGCTGAGCTCGAGCGGCCGTGGGAGCCGGCGTCCTGCACCGCCGACCTGGCAGAGGCGATCTGGTCATGGTGCGACGACGTCGTGCTTTGGCTCAACCACGAATACGTCTGGCGACCTGCTCAGCTCATCCCAGCGTGCTGGCGGGAGCACCCGCACATCGCACGCGAGCTCCCGGTGCTGGCCGTCCTCCGGTGGGAAGCGGAGGCGTCAGCCGCGCCGGAACAGGCCGAGGAGTGGAATCGGTACGCGTTCCCCGCGTTCAGCGATCGGATGACCGATCGGCTCGGCGAGAGCACGTGCCGAACGGGGAGGCATCAGGACTGGCCCGCCCGCGCCCGATACTCCAGCTCTTATGCCACCTAGTGAGAGTGACGCGGCGCGGAAGCGGCCTGTTTCGTGTGCGCTAAGCGGGCGGATCGCGGAACGGTCAGGCTAACTTCAGTACCCCAAAGCGACCGCGCTGGTCGGGGATTCATGAAGATCGACCTGGGGCTCGCCTCGGGTATTCTCGAGGACAAATTGCAGCGCAACTGACCTTGGGTGGCTTTGATTGAATCTCGAATGGCTCTCGTCGGCAGCTCCAGGTCTTGTTGTCGCTTTCGCGGCTGGATTATTCCAGTACGCCCGGGTCCCCACACTGAATAGGCGGATTGAGCGGCATGTGAAGCTGCGAACAGACCTGCCGGATAGCCACCGCAAGCCTCTGGACGACCTGCTCGCGGACGAAGTCGCTGCACTCGTGAGACGAGACAGGGCATGGCTGTCACCGAGAAACGTGGCGGCCGCGATGATCAGACGCATCTCGACGGTCCTCGCCATCGTCATCGCATCACTGGGTACGGCGCATGCCCTCCTCATACAATCGCGTGAAGATCGCTTAGCCAGTGGGAACTATGGTGAATTGGCCTCCGCGGGCGCGCTCGGCGTTCTGTTCATCGGATATGTGATCGCCTCCGCTCTCGATGGGATCAGCCCCAAAGACGCCATGTTCGGCCCAGCGGGGGGAGGCATTCATCGAAGCCCTGACGGGATGCAGGGCGAGGACTCGTCGAGAAAACCGGGTGAACGGGAGCCCTAGGTTCACAGGCGCGACCTGTGGTTCGCGAACACACCATTTTGTCTACATCTACCGACTTCGATGCCGGGCAGGCTCAAGCAAGCCCGGTCCGCAAGTCCTTGACCACCGCTTCTGTGCTTGTGCCTGTGCGATCTCGTACCGGTCCTCGCTCACATTGACGGCCAAGTCGGAACGACTGACTGCATGGGTTCGGCGGTCGGCGGCCGCGAGGGTCTCCGCAAGTGCGATGTCTGGGGCGATACCGGTTCGCGCGACAACGTGGGTCAGCAGGGCGGGCCACTGAGGAACCGGAACCGAGGCAATCACTTCGGCGGACCGACGGGTTGCTGCTACCTGTCCTTCGACGGTGTCGAGGCGGTCGGCCACCTCGTTGATACGGGCATCGACGACGACATCGGCGAGACCGACGTGCGACTCGAGCGCGCTAGCCAGTGCGGCAGTACCGCGGTCCCGGATGGTGTCCGCGGGATCGCTTCCTTCGGTCAGCGCCAGCGACCGGACCTCGGCCCGGTCGATCAGTTTCCAGAAGATGCCTTCCGACGATCGTCGCCCAGCGGGGTCGGAGTCCATGCCCACGATGACGCTTGGCGCGCCGTCTTGGACCGACACCATCAGCCGGTCTGCTTGCTCGTCGGTGAAGGCCGTGCCGAGCGGGGCAATCCCGATGAAGTTGCCCGCGCCGGCGATGGTCACGGCCAGCGCGTCGACCGGACCTTCGACCAGGACGGGCGTGGCCCCGTGTCGCACGGTGGGACGGTTCTCTGCCAGTCCGAACAGGTGCCGGCCCTTGACGAAGGCGAGGGTTTCAGCGGTGTTGAGGTACTTCGGCGAGCCCGGGTGTGGGGCCATGTCTGCGTCCGGGTGCCTCCGTCCGATCCAGCCGACGATGCCGACGTCGTCGCGGATGGCGAACACAACACGGTCGCGGAAGCGGTCGATCAGTCGCCCGTTCGATGTGCGGCTTGCCAGCCCCGAGGCGAGCAGGTCGTCCTCGCTGACCCCTGCGCCGCGTAGGTGGTCGACCAGCTGCGTCCATCCCCCTGGTGCGTACCCCACCGTGTAGTTGGTGGACTCCCTGGGGTCGGTCCCCAATCGGTCGACGAGGTAGGTCTGCGCCCACGAGCCCCCGTACGCGTCGTCGAAGAACGCTGCCGCGAGTTCGTTCAGTTCGAGCGCTCTTCTGCGGGCAGCTTCATCGGCATCGTGGAGCGAGCCGCCCGGGGCTGGCGCCGGCGGTGGCGTCAGATTGACTCGTGCCCCCATCCCCGTGTCTTGGCCATCGTGCGCGGGGAGGTGCTCCAGCAGACGCCACCACAGAGCAGCAGCGGGAAGCTCATCAGGCAGGGGGGTCGTGGTGGCTGCCTCCAGCAGCCCGGTGCCGTCTGGGTCGGCGAGCCGGCTGCTGACCAGTCGGTCGAGGAGTACTGGCCAATAGGGATCGGTGTCGATGCCCGGGGCAGCGTCGCGCAGTTGCGCCGCCCACTGGACGGCCTCGGTCGTCGTCGCGCTGAGGATCTGGCGGACGCGGGTGTCGAGGCGCCGTTGATGAGCTAAGTCCGCTGCAGTAAAGCTCGGGGCGCCGGTGGGCCGTGGGTCCGAAGGCTCCGTGCCGCCGGCCGCCCGCCAGACTGCTAGCTCGCGTATCAGCTCCGGAGCGCCGATCAGGGGCTGTGACCAGGCCGGTGCCGAGTCGGGCGTCCAGTCGGCTGCGGCGTCCGAGATGGTCGTCGTGCGCTCCCGGATGCAGTCTGCGCGTCGGGCCAGGTAGCTGCCCCACACCGGGTGGTCGGCCAGGGCCTGTGGGGTCGCGTGGAGCCAGGGGAGAGGGGGCGGAGGACCATCGGGCTCCGGCGCCTTGATGCGCCAGTCGAGGACGGCTGCGACGTCCCGTGCGTTGTGCAGGCCGCGCGGGTCGTTCACCGCACTCCGTAGGACTTCGATCGCGTCGTAGCCAGCAGCTGCCTGGAGGGCGAGGTCGGCGCGGAGCGCTGGGTAGGCCGGCTCATCCGGCAGGCCGGAGAACGCGGCCTCCGCGGCCTCGTCGATGGTGGCCATGACGTCGGCCCCGACCAGATCTTCGGCTGCAGTGGCGAGGGAGTGGACGTACCGGTCGACCTCAGCGGCCAGCAGCTGGGCCGGGTTGTTTGCCTGGGCCAAGGCGCTGTTGGCCGACTGCGGGGCAGAGTCGCGGGCCAGGATCCGCTGCAGGATCTCCACCGCAGTGGGAGGAAGGACTCCGTCCCGAGTGATGGCGCTGTGGGTGTCCCCGTCCCCGGCGACGGTGATGAAGGCATGGTTGGCGTGCCGGCCGCGGGTGAGGGCGACGTAGAGCTGCTGACGCGATTCAGTACCGGTGACGACGGTGTGGCTGGCATCGGCGGTGACGCCCTGGGCGCCGTGGACAGTGCTGGCGTAGCCGAGGGTGACGTCGGCGCGGACGTAGTCCGGGGGGAGCGTGACCAAAGCGGCGGTCTGGTTGTGGACGACGTCGATGGCGCCGGAGAGTCGGACGGCTGCGATCGTCCACCGATCGCCGTTGGTGACCCATCCCGCGCGGCCGCTGGCCAGGGTGCGGTCGTTGCGCCGCGTGATGACGACGTCCCCTACCGAGCCTGCAGTCCCGTCGGCGAACGCGACCTCGGGGCCGCCGCGTCCTTCCCGGTCGAGGCGTTCGGCTCGAGCGCGGTCATTGAGCTCGCGGACGACGTCGCGGGTGGGGGCGAGCATGAGCGCGTCCAACCCAGCGGCCCGGTCGGCTTGCCAGGCGCCGAATGCTTGATCAAGGCAGGTGGCCAGGTCTCCGACGTGGAATCGGCCGCGGTCGGCATAGTAGGCCAGCGCGGCGGGGTCGCCGTCGCGCAGTGCCAGGGAGACAGCGCCCTCGACGGCGTTGGGTGCGCCGGTGTCGCGGTGGGTGAAACGGACGACCTCGGTGAGGTGGACGGCGCCGTAGGTGAGGGCCAGGTCGGTGAGAAGCCCGCCGGCGCCGATAGCGCCCAGCTGCTGGTCGTCCCCGACGAGTCGAACGGATCCGCCGGCGGTGACGACGGCGTCGACGACGGCGGCGAGATCGCCCGTGGCGGCGGCCCCTGCTTCGTCGACGATGACGAGCGAACCCGGACCCAGGGAGGCCATCCAGTCGGGGGTGTCGGCGCCGGTGCGCATGGAGTGCACGAACTTCGCGACGGTGTCGGTGGTGTCGGCGAGCTTGTGGCGCAGGACTGCACTGGCAGCTGCGGAGGGGGCGAGCCCGATGACGGTGCCGCCGCCGGCTCGCCAGGCTTCGGCCAGGACGCCGAGGGCGGTCGTCTTGCCGGTGCCCGCGGGGGCCAGGGCTGCCTGTACCCGGGAGCCGGAGGTCGCTAGTTGCCGGACGAAGTCCGTCTGGCCAGGGTTCAGCGGCGGGCCGATGGCCGAGGCCTTCTCAAGTGCTTCGTGTACGGAGTGGGTGGGGGTGACATGTCCGTCGAACCGTCCGGCGGCGTCGATGATCAGGCGTTCGGCATCCAGCACCTGGTCGGAGGTGTGCACGGTGGCGCCGTCGACGTCGAACACCGAGGTGCCGTCGAGCCGGCGTAGCGGGTCTGGTTCGCCGTCGTCACGGTCGGGGGTGATGCGCAGGGAGAATGGGGGTGACAGGGCGCGGGTGACAACCCGGTCGACGGCGGTGTCGAGCTCGACGTAGGGGACGCCGGCGTGGCGGGCGCGTCGTTCGGCTTCGGCGCGCAGGTGCGGCTCCTCCCAGGTGGCCCTCGCGAGAGCCACGCGGTCGACCGTGGCACGTGCGACGTCGTGCAGCCACTGGTCGGTGATGGCTGGTGGTGCTGGCCGGTGTACGGGGTTCAGGGCGCCGTCCACGTACCGGGTGAGCCCGTCGGCGTCGCCGAGGACGGTCAGGGCTTCGGCGCGCCAGGTCGCGCGCTGCTCGGCGTGGGAGCGGGGTTCGTGCTTGACGTCCCGGGTCTCCAGGTTGGCCTGCTGGGCCAGCTGAATGGCCTCACGAACGGTCGGCGGCCGGCCGTGGTCGAACTGGAACGTGGCGGTGAGGACGGCGCGGCGGGTGTCGATCGCGGCTCGGCGGGAGGACCACATGCGGGGGAGGGAACCGTCGATCCCGACGATCTCGCGGATGGGGCGCTTGTTCGTGTTGCCGTCGCGGCGTTCGGCGAAGCGCACCCCGAGCCGTTCGGTGAGCAGGGCCTCGATGCGGGTGTTGTAGCGCTCGGAGGCCGCGACGGTGTTCTTGTAGATCGGCCGTCCATCCAGGGCCAGCCAGCGTCCGGTCAGGGTCTGGACCTTGTTGCTGATTGCGACGTGGGTGTGCAGGTCGGGGTCCCCGGCGCGGGAGTCGCGATGGGTGAATGCGGCCCCGAGCAGTCCGTGGACGTCGACCTGGGCGACGCCGTGGCGACCGGTGCGGGTGTAGGTGGCGTGGTCTTCCAGCCAGTTGATGACGTCGAGGACAGCGTCGTCGTGGGCCTGCTCGATGGCCGCGGCGATCTCGGGCGGGGCGATGGCCCACAACGTCGAGACGCTCTTGACCGGGCTGAAGGTCAGGTCGTAGCCGGCAACGGCGGTGGTCGCCTGGCGGGAGATGCGCGCCATGTGCCCCGACAGCTCCCGGACATCCAGTGGCGCGCGGCCGAAGGCTTCGCTGAACATCTGCACGGTGATCGCCGTCCGGATACGTGCCCGGTCCTCCTGCGGAACCGGCGTGCCGCGGGCCTCCTCGTGGGCGGCGTTGTGCTCGCGGTAGGCGACCGCGCACCGCTGGCGGAACTCCCCGGCCGCGGCGAACACCCGGTACGGAGCGCCGAGCCGGGTTGCCCGCCCGACCTCTGCCGCAGTGGCCCCGGCGGAGGTCAGTTCGGTCGCGATGCGGTCTCGGTCGGGGTGACATCCCTCCCCGAACAACGCCCGCATCTGGGCCTCGGTCACCCGCGGCCCGAGCCCCTCGCCGGTGAGGGCCTCGAGGCCGCGGCCCAGCCAGCGGCCCGGGCTCTCGCCCTTGGCCGTGTAGTACGCCGACAGACCGCCGACGCCTGGGCCGTCGGCATCCTGCGCTGCCACCTGCCGGCTCAGGTAGGTGTACCCGTCGCCGGCGGTCAGCTTGTGCACCGTCATCACGAACACCGCAGGGAACGTCGAGGGCTCCCGGCTGTCACCCGGCGTGCAGGAGGTGTGTCGGCCTGCATCTTGGTCCTTCCGAGGTGCTGCTCCAGGCGATGTGGCCGACGGCGTGGCTGGGTCTGCCGGTCTGGGACGGAAGCCGGGCCGGCTCCGGTGCCGCTGGGTCGATCTGTGGTCGCCACGTCGACCCCGCAACGCCTGAGGTCGAGCACCTAGCCGTCCGTCGCTGTCCACAAGGGCGCCATTGTCGCTTACCAATCCACAGATGAATTCGTGAGCGCTCAGCCGCTTCTGCCGGCGCGAAGAATGGTCAGCACAGGGCGCGGACGCGTTCTGAGACCAAATTCCCGCCGATGGTGCGGGTACCGGAAGGAATGGCGCCATGACACTTCTCGCCCCCGCTGTGAGCGACCTGCTGCACGTCGACCCGGCGCTGCTGCTGGTGGACCTGAACGTCCGCCACGACGCCCGCCTCGACGCGGACTTCAAGGCCTCTGTCGCCGAGCACGGCGTCCTGGTGCCTGTGGTGGTCGTGCGCACCCACGAGGACCGGCTGCGGGTCCGTTTCGGTCACCGCCGCACCCTGGCCGCCGTCGAGGTGGGCCGCCCGACCGTGCCCGTGGTCGTCGTCGCTGACGAGACCACCGATGACGCCGCGACGGTGGAGCGGCTGGTCACCCAGTGGGCCGAGAACGAGCACCGCACCGGCTTGACCACCGCCGAGCGCGCCGACGTCATCGGCCAGTTGTCCGCGTTCGGCGTCAGCCCCACCCAGATCGCCCGCCGCACCCGCGCCACCAAGACCGAGGTCACGGCCGCCCTGGCCGTGCACCGCTCTGAGCTGGCCCGCGCCGCCACCGCCCGCTATAAGTTCCTGGACCTGACCCAGGCCGCCGTGGTCGCTGAGTTCGACGCCGACACCGAGGCCGTCAAGGCCCTGGTTCTCGCAGCGCGCGAGGGCCGGTTCGACCACGTTGCCCAGCGGCTGCGCGATGACCGCCGCGAGGCCGCCGCCCGCTCCGGCCTCGCCGACCAACTCCGCGAGCAGGGCGTGCGAGTCATCGACCGGCCCGCCTCTGGCGACACCGCCGCAGAGCTGCACCGCCTGGCCGACGACGAGGGCACCCGGCTCACCGCCGCCACCCACGAGTGCTGCCCCGGGCACGCCGCCTACATCGGGCAGGAGCACGGCTGGGTGATCGTCGACGCCGATGGCCAGCCCCTGGGCGAGGCCAGCGACGGCGACGGGGAAGACGAGGTCGACCTCGACGACGAGGACGACCCCGAGGACGGGGGAGAGGCCCCGCGCCGGGAGTGGAGCAGCTGGGCCGCCCCGCGCTGGGTGTGCACCGACCCCGCCGCCCACGGCCACACCGACACCTGGGCCGCCACCAGCAGCGGCAACAGCGGCCGGGTCCCCGCCGACCAGCTCACCGACGATGAGCGCGAAGCCGCCCGGGTCGCCCGCCGCGACGTGATCGAGTCCAACAAGGCGTGGGGGAGCGCGCAGACGGTCCGGCGGGAGTGGCTGCGGGACCTGGCCTGCCGCAAGACGGCCCCCAAGGGCACCGCCGGCTTCCTTGCCGCCTCGCTGGCCGTGGATGCGGACTTGCTGGCCGACGTCGGCGGAAACCACCTGGCCGCGGACCTGCTCGGCATCGAGACCGGCAGCTACGGCCGATCGGCCGAGCTGGCCCGGCTCGTCGCCGCCGCCGTTGATGCCCGCGCGCTCCTGCTGGCGCTGGTGCAGGTGTTGGCCGCCTACGAGGCCCGCGCCGACCGCAACGACTGGAGGCACCTGCGCCCGGCCACCGGCCGCTACCTGACCCACCTGCAGGCCCTGGGCTACACCCTGGCCGACGTCGAGCACCGCGCCTGCGGCCACGACCCCGCACCCACCACCGACAGCGACCAGGACGACTGACCGGGCCACCCCCGGTTGGCCACGGCAACGCCGCCGTGGCCACCCGCACCCACCTGGCAAGCCATCTCGGCCGTCGGTCCGTGCGCACCCGGCGCTGACGCGCCGGCCCGTCCGCTGCCGCGTCCGGCGGAACTGACGTCCCGACGCACTCAAGCAACCTACCCCCCCGGAACACCCACACCGCCGGATGCGCTGCGCGCACCGAGAGCTGACCCAGACGGGTCAACCAGCCCTCACGCCCGTACCGGCGGCGGGCACACTCGACCACCCATTGACGTAACCAGCGGAAAGGACCGGTGAGCCCTCGTGCTGTTCCCGCCCCGCGCAGCTGACCTGGACCCGCTGGACCTGCAGACCGCGCTACTGCGCGCCGCTGTCGGTGACTACGCCGCCGAGGCCGCCGTCCTCCTGCTGGTCAACGCCGGCCATTGGCTGCCCGAGCTCGCCGCCGCCGACCTCATCACCGTCGACTACGACGACGACCCGCACGGACCCCCGACCGGACGGGCCGCCGGCATCGGCTGGGCGCAGGTCACCTGGACCGAGCTGGACCGCGCCATCGCCGAGGGCCGCATCGTCGGATCCGCCGGGCAGCTGCGGCTGCTGCGCGCCGCCGCCTCCCTCGCCGACGGGCGCCCCGTCGCCCTGGGCGACCTGGCCGCCGGCCTGGACCGGGACAACCTGCGGCTGCTGCTCGCAGCGGTCGCCCACGCCGGCGGCAGCCACGAACACCGCGCCACCACCCCGGACGGCTCACCGGGCGACCCCCTGGCCCCGTTGGCGCCCTGGCCAGTCCGCGACTGATACGTCCCATGCCCTACCCGCCGCGGCCGCAGCTGCAGCCCCTGCCGGAGTTCGCCGGCACTGCTCAGGCTGGCCGGTTCCTGAACCGCGAGCTCCGGGAGCGGCTGGAGACCTACGTGGTCACCGCCTATACGGAGGGCCGGTCGCTGCGGGAGATCGCCGAGCTCGTCGACCGCACCTCAACCGCCGTCCGGCGGGTCCTCGACGCCCACCGGGTGCCCCGTCGTGCCGTCGGCGCTGCCCGCACCGGCGCCCGGCGCCGCCCTGAACGCCGCTGACCGGAAAGGTCTGAGCGCAGCTCAGAGGGTGGGGACGTCGCTGGGGGAGAGGTCCGGGCGCAGCCGCACGAACCGCAGCGGGTGCCGGAACACCCCCGCCGTTAACGCGGCATCGGCGGACACCTCGGCCACCGCGGTCGGGGCCACACGCACCATCGGCACCGACAGCCGGCCGCCGCCGAACGCGCCGGACCCGATCCGCTCCGGCCACGGGTGCTCCTCGCCCGCTGGCACCAGCACGGCGGCCAGCTCGGCCGCCTGAGCCCGGTTCAGCGGTGTCGAGCGCCCCACCACCCGCAGCTCCCCGTCGCGGTAGCGGCCGGCCACCAGCTGACTGGGCCGGGCCAGTGACCCGATGACGCCGCCGACGACGACCTCGGTGGTCTCCCGCGACTTGACTTTCAGCCAGTCCCGTCGACCCGGCAGGTAGGCACCGCCGGCGGCCTTGACCACCAGCCCTTCCACCCCGGCCGGGCGGAAGTCGGCCATCCAGGACACCGCCTCGTCCCGGTCGGTGGTCTGCGGGCACAGCTGCATCGGCGGCGACCACCCCGCTGCCAGTCCCTCGAGCCGGCGTCGGCGCTGGGTCAGCGGCAGCCGCCGAACATTGCGGTGTGCGTCGACCAGGACGTCGAAGGCCACGAAGGACGCCGGGTTGGCCCGCACCAGCGCTGGCAGGCCGCGCAGGCCGGTGAGCAGGCGGCGCTGCAGCAGCCCGAAGTCCAACCGGTCACCGGCCCAGATCACGACCTCGCCGTCCACGACCGCCCCGACCGGCAGTTGGCCGGTGGCGGCGCGGGCGATGTCAGGGAAGCGGGCGGTGAGATCCTTGCCCTGCCGGGACCACAGGGCCGTACCGGAGGCCTCGCGCACGATGACCATGCGGAAGCCATCCCACTTCGGCTCGTACACACACCCACCCGGCAAGGCATCGGCCGCAGGCACTTCGGCCACGGCCTTGGACAGGGCCACCGGCACAGCTCCGGCCAGGCCGGAAGGCACGCCGGGGTGCGCTCGCGGGAATCCGGCCGGCCTCGTCACCGGCACAGCCTCGAGCCGGGTCGGGCAACCCGCCGAGCTGAATGCCGGTCCGTACACCCCAGCGGGTGACCGGCATGCGTGTCGATCACCCCATGCGGCCAGCCGGCTGCTCTGCTGCGCTCCGTCTCGCACAGCGATGCACCCGGCGACCGGCTCGGGCATTCATCGGTGCGTTTCGGCGTGCACAACCGGCCCAGGAGCAGGCGCGGCCCCCGGGGCGCGGCACTGGCCCCGCTCCGCCAGCGCCGGTAGCGCTTCACGTGGTCACCAGCGCAGCGCAGGCCGAGTACGGCCGGCGCTGCGCAGGGAGGATTGACTGCGACGGGGGGCTGTGGGTCAGCGACCTCGGATGGGAGCTCCTGACGGGCCTGGTCACCGGATGGTCAGGCACTTGTTCGTGCCTTGCTCCGACGTGCCGAGAACTGACCCCACCCGCGCGGAACGGGCGGGGTCGACCGAGCCCGGCGTCGGTCAATTCTCCTGGCTCGTCAGCAGGCCGCGCAGGAGGGCCACCTGTCGCTCCCACCTCGACACGACGCTCACGGGATCGTGCAGGCGATAGGTGACGCCGCTGGTGATCTCCGCGTAGGGAACCTTGTGCTCGCGAGCGACGCGCAGGTGCCCGGTGAAGGCCGCCAGCGGCAGGTCGGTCTCCACGGGCTGCTCGGCCACCTGGAACCTCATCTCGTGGTTGGCGCCCCCGGCCGCCAGGACGAGGGTGATGCGCCCGTCGCGGCGGAGGTTCCCGGTCGTTGCCGATCCGTCGTGTAGCAGCAGCGCGACGGCGCCGTCGTGGGCCAGCAGGACTTCGCCTGCGCTGAGCTGGGCGTGGTGCGGCCAGCTGTCCTCGTCCGCGGTGAGCACGCCGACGGCGGTGCCCACCTTGTTCTCCAGGTCGGCGCCGTCGAGGAAGGCGACCACCGCCGGCGGTGGTGTGGTGCTGGTGGGAGGTACCTGGTGAAGGGTCTCGGTGCTCACTGTGAACTCCTGGTGGGGTGTGGTCGGGTCAGGCGGTGTGATTGGGGTGGAGCGCTCCGCCGAGCCCCATGTCGGGGGCCCAGGGGCGGGGGTCGACGTCGCGGAAGTGGGCGCGTTCGAAGACGTCCTGCAGGTGGAAGGGCTTGGTGGCGTCGAAGATGGTCTTCGCGGTGGTGCCCTTGGCCGGTAGTGCCGGGTTGTAGTCCGGGGTCTGCGAGAGGTCCAGGACGTGCCCGGCGATGCCCGGGACAGTGATGATGTCGACGTCGCCCTGCATGCGTGTGGTCATCGCCCACAGCACGTCGTCGGTGTCGTGGATGGCGACGTCGTCGTCGATGAGGATGACGTTCTTCAGTTCGCTGTAGACCCCGAGGGCGAGGATCGCGGCCTGGCGGGCGCGGCCATCGTCGAAGGCGGTGGTCTTGTGGCACTGGATGACGGCCAGGAACTTCCCGCCGCCGGCCGGGTGGGCGTACACGGCTGTGCAGAAGCCGGGCATGGCGTCCTCGAGCGCCCGATAAATGCTGCCCTCGGTCGGCAGGCCGGCGAGGCTCACGTGTTCCTCACCCGGCCCCACCAACGTCTGCAGGATGGGGTTGCGCCGGGTGGTGACGGCCGTGACCTCGATGACCGGCAGCTGGGGGTTGGCCGGGCCGTCGTACCCGGGGAACTCTGGCATCGCGTGCCCGGTCCCAGTGTTCTGGTCCTCGGCCTCCAGCCGTCCGGGGACGATGCGTCCCTCGATGACCACTTCTGCTCGGGGGATCGCGTTCTCCTGGACCGTGACGCCGCGGACGAGCTCCACGGGTGTGCCGCGCAGGCCGCCGGCGACCTGGAGTTCGTCGTACCCGAGGGGCGTCGTCGGGGCCTCCCACTCGGCGCCGATGTGGATCGCCGGGTCCAGGCCCATGTTGATGGTGATCTCCAGGGCTTCCCCCTTGGCCTCGGCGCGCTTGCGGAACTCGTCGATGTGGCGCCCGGGGGCGAAGAAGATCGTCATGGTGGTGGCGCTCTGCACGCACAGCCGGTGGATCGTGACGTCGGTGCCCAGGTCGGGGTCGCTGGCCAGCGCCAGGCCCATGCAGAAGTAGGGGCCAGCGTCCTGGTCGGTGTTGGTGGGGGCCGGCACGAGCGCGCGCAGGTCGAAGCCGTCCTCGTCTGCTCGGTGGACGACCTCCTGGCACGGGGCGTTGCTGCCTTCGGGCAGCACCACCGGCTCGATGCCGTTCTCCCGGGCCTGCCAGAACCGTTGAGTCAGCTGGTCCGGCGGGGTCTCAAGCAGCAGGCCGACGCGCTCACGGCTGGCCGTCAGACCAACGAGCACATCCCATCCGGGGTAGCCGGTGACATCGTGGAAGAGCATGGCGGGCCCGATCTGGGTCGGCCGCTCCACGGTGCCGCCTGCGCCGACGCGCCGGTACACCCCGGCCAGCTCGCCGATGGGGTCCACCGGGTGGTCGGTCTCCAGGAGCTGCCCCGGGTGGGCGCGCAACCGGTCGAGTGCGGAGCGTAGGTCGGTGATGGGGGTGGTATCGGACGGGGTGCTCATGGCTGCATCTCCAGGTGGGCGAGCGGGTTGATGTCGAGGTCACGCTCGCGGGCATCGGTGAGGCCAGTCCAGCGTGGCGAGGTGGTGGGGGCGCTGATGTCGAACTGGTCGAGCACACGCATAGCGATGTGGTCGACGACGTCGGCGATGCTGGCCGGACGGTTGTAGAAGGCCGGCATGGGCGGGACCATCACCGCGCCCATCCGGGTCAGGGCCAGCATGTTGTCCAGGTGAATCTCCGACAACGGGGTCTCCCGCGGGACCAGGACGAGGCGGCGGCGTTCCTACAGCACGACGTCGGCGGCGCGGGCAAGCAGGTTGTCGGCGTAACCGGTGCGGATGCCCGCCAGGGTCTTCATGCTGCAAGGCGCGATGATCATCCCGGCGGTCTTGAACGACCCTGACGAGATGGCTGCTGCCTGGTCACCGGTGCCGTGGCAGATGTCTGCCAGGTCAGCGACCTGCCGTGCGGTGTAAGGCGTCTCGAGCTCAATGGTGGTGCGCGCCCAGCGGGACATGACCAGATGGGTCTCGACGTCCGGGACGTCCTGCAGCAGTTCGAGCAGCCGCACACCCAGTGGGGCTCCGGTCGCCCCGGTAATGCCAACGATCAATCTCACGACGCCTCCTAGTTCGTATACGAACAATGTGGCATGGCGGTGTTCTCGCGTCCACCCGGATCCCGGGATCATCGTCGTGAGCTGAGTCGCACGACCATCAGGCCAAGCGAGCGAGGAGGCCGCGCAGCTGGTCGCGCTGGGCCGGCTCGAGGGCCTGCAGGGCGGAATCGTCGACCTCGCGGACGAGAGGAGTCGCGTGCTGCTCGGTGCTGCGCCCCTCGTTGGTGGCCACAAGCAGGCGACGGCGCCTGTCATCGGGATCTGCCAGGTAGAGAAGCCATCCGCGGTCCACCATCCGGGCAACCAAGGGTGTGAGCGTGGCCTTGTCGATGGCCACCCGGGCGCCCACCGTGCCGAGATCCTGTCCGGGGTGGGCGACCACCTCTCGCAGGACGGTCCATTGCGTCTTGGTCAGCCCTGGAAGCTGGGCGGACCACAGGGCAGTATGACCCTGAAGCACGCGGCGCATGAGATGGAAGATCGCCCCGTCGTCGCCGTGGACATGTGCTGCTGCTGTCACGGGACCATCATAGTTTGTGCACGTAAATACGACCGCGGACGACCGTTGCAGAGGCATTCAGTGATAAACCGGGCCGCTGCGGCGAAGCTGCTGGACCAGCTGAGCCCGGTTGTCGGAACCGGCCTGGATCATTGCTCGGTTGACGTTCGCTCTGGACCGGGTAACGCGGGCCAGCCGGCGTCACCCCGTCGTAGAGTCGGGTCTGCCCAGCGATCCCGGGTGATGATCACGACCGCGATGCCGACCAGCACTCCCGCGACCGTCTCCAGCCCTCGGTCCAGCAGCAGCTGACTGATCGGAACCGGGTGGGCCAGCTGCCCCAGCAGCAACGCCAGCGGGGTGACGGTCAACATCGCCGCCCCGTAGTTGCGCGTCACCACCAGCTCGGTCACCACCTGCAGGCACACCACTGCGACGACTACGCCGACGATGTTCAGTGGAAGCGTCAAAGCCAGGGCCGCAACACCCAGACCGGCCAGCGTGCCCAGTCCTCGATGAGCGCCCCGAACCAGCTGAGCGTGCAGGCTGACCACCCCCATCGGTGCCACCGCAGCCACCATCGCCCAATACGGGTGGTCACCGATGAGCTTCCCCACCGCCCCGGCCACGATCACCGCGGCAGCGCACCGGAGGGCCTGAACACGCCGGCGGTGTCGTACCCGCTCCGCAGAGGCCTGGGCTGCCGCGGTCTGGCCCGTGGCGGTGGCCGGACCGGCCGGTGCCGCTGCAGGGGTCCTGCCGTACGGAAGCAGGTGGCCGACCCCGCTCAGCGCCAGCGCCACGACCGCGGTCACCGCGGCCACCAGGACAGCAGTGGCCCACCCGGCCAGTGACGTGAGCGCAACTGAGGAGCACGCGCCGACCGCGAAGACGCAGAACAGCGGCCCCGGCGGCCGCCAGCTCTGCCGGTCTGACGCCCACGCGGCGAACGCCGCCCACAATCCAGTGACCGGTACCGCCCACCAGACCCGATCCGGGCTCAGGGCCACCAGCGCGCCGCAAGCGACCGCAGCGACCAGGTAGCCGGCATGGCGGGCCTGCACTGCGACATCGGCTGGGCCGTGTGGGCGCCGACCGTAGATGGCGGTGAAGGCGCCGAAGGTCGCATAGATGGCCAGATCGGTGCGCCCCACGGCGGCCAGCACGGCCACGGGGATGCCGACGGACAGTCCCGCGCGGACCGCAGTGGGCGCGAGCCCGGACTGCGGAGTGACCACTAGGAGGTCCCCCAGGGCGCTACGGGCGGAGGATGGCCGCTGCATCCGACCAGCAGATCATGCGAACGGTGGCCTCAACAGCGCCGTGGGGAACTCAGGCGTAGCCGTCGACTAGGGAACCCTTGTTCTGGCTGGTGGACAGCTGAGCGGCGATCTGGGGGTTGGCGTCGAGGAGGTCCTGGATGCCGGTGCCGTCGGTGAGGCGGGCAAGCAGGTCCTCGGTGGTGATGCCGAAGGCGTCGGAGAGGGCCTGGATGCCGCTCTGGGCATCCACCGGCGGCTTGGGCGGGGGGCCGCCGGCGTGCCCACCGCGCCCGATCGTTCCGGAGGCGATGTCGGTGGCCATGCCACTGGGGGCGTCGGTGGGCAGGGTGGCCTGGATGGTGGCCAGCAGGTCGTCGTTGCTGATGCCGGCTGCTTCGGCCAGTTCGGTCATGGTCTTGCCGCTGTCGAGCTGGGACGTGAGGGTGTCTGCGTCGATGCCGAGCAGGTCGGCGACAGCGGCGTTGGTCTTCTCCGGCCCGCCGTCGGGCGGGGGACCTGCGGGGCGCTGGGTCTGCGAGGTAGCCCACGCGGCCGAGGTGGAGGACAGGGCACTGATGCTGCTCATGGGGTTCTCCCGGGGGTCAGGGGTGGGGCGGACTCCGAGGCTCATCGGTCGGCCGCACCGCTTCCACGACCCAGATCGACGTGCTCACAGCGTGCTGACAGCGACGCACAGCTCCGGCGCATCTTGCGTACTGCGATCGCAGTACGCGGCTCGGTGAAGCCTGCGTGCGGATGACGCCGGCCCGGGCGCGGGACTCACATGCTGGGTGGCGTGAACAACCGTCTCCCCACCACCGCCATCGCCGCCAGCGCGGCCGTGCTGATGTCGCTGGGCCTGGTCGGCTGCAGCTCCGACACCACCAGCGACTCCACCTCCACGTCCACGTCGTCGGCGGCGACGTCCGCCTCGAGCGGTTCGACTGCTGCCTCCGGTGACGTCGTCGCCCTGGCCGAGGCGTTCGCGGCCACCCTGGACGATGACCAGCGCGAGGCGCTGAACCAGGACTACACCTTCGACAACGCCACCAACTGGTCCAACTTCCCCAACGCGCTGCTGGCCGGTACCGGTGGGTTCCCCGGCGGGGGCCGCCCCGGCGGCGGTGCCCTGCCCAGCGGTCAGATGCCCAGCGGCGGCCCCGGCGGGGCCCCGGGTGGTGGGTCCGGCGGCGGGTCCGGTGCCGGCGGCATCGGCAGCGGCGGACGCGTGGGCCTGCAGACCGACAGCCTCAGCGACGAGCAGTGGACGGCGCTGGAGAACCTGCTGCGCGCGGTCACCGGCAGCTCGGCCAACGAGGGCTTCGACGAGATCATGCAGCACCTGGCGGCCGACGACTACCTCGCCGACAACGGTGGCGGGGACGACTACGGCCGCGGCAATTACTTCATCGCCTTCCTCGGCGAGCCCACCGACTCCGGTACCTGGGAGCTGCAGTTCGGCGGTCACCACCTCGCGGTGGCAAACACCTACGTCAACGGCGCTCTGGGCGGCGCCACCCCGTCCTTCCGCGGAATCGAGCCGCTGACCACGGTGGAGGAAGACGGTGTCACCGTCCAGCCCGAGCAGCAGGAGCAGGCCGCGTTCGCCGCACTGCTGGGCTCGCTGGATGACACCCAGCTGGCCTCGGCCCAGCTGTCGGAAAGCTTCAACGACATCCTGCTGGGCCCGGGCAACGACTGGGCGTTCCCCACGACCTCCGAGGGCGTGAAGGGCTCGGACCTGACCGCTGACCAGAAGGCGCTCGTGCTGGCAGCGATCAACACCTACGTCGACGACATCGACGACGCCGACGCCGCCACGATCCTGGCCAAGTACGAGGGCGAGCTGGACGACACCTACGTCTCCTTCTCCGGGAACAGCACCGTCAGCGAGGTCGGGGACTACGTCCGCATCGACGGCCCCTCGGTGTGGATCGAGTTCTCCCTGCAGAACGGCATCGTCCTGGACGGCCCGCACCCGCACGCCGTGTGGCGTGACAAGCAGTCCGACTACGCCGGTCTGACCTCCTGAGATGGCCAGCACCCCGGTCCGGACCCCGCGCCGGCCCCGCCGCGGGGCCCGGACCGGGATGCGCGGGCGGCTCGCCGCCCTCACCGTCTTGCTCTCCTCCCTCCTGCTGTTCCTGTCCACCGGCCCGGCCTCGGCGCACGTGGTCCCCTCCACCGTCGTGCAGCTAGATCTGCACGGGAATCAGATCGACGGGGAGGTGCTGCTGCCCGCCGGCGATCTGGCCACCGCCAGCGGCCTGACCCTGACCGGCGCCGACGGCGCGGGGGTCACGCTGGACACCGTCACAGCCGAGGCCGTCGCGGCCTACCTCACCCAGCACGTCCAAGTCAGCTCCGACGCCGGCGCGTGGGCCGTCGCGTTCACCGACGTCGCCGCCACGAACACCGAGCAGTACGGCACCGGCACCTTCGCAGCCATCACTGCCGACCTGGTCCTCACCCCGCCGGCCGGCACCGACGTGCACCGCTTCGATCTGGCGTGGGACGCGATCGTGCACCAGGTGGTCACCGCCGACATCTACGTGCTGTTGCGCAGCGACGGCACCGGCGCCACCGCAGGGACCACGCTGCCCACCTCCCTAGGCGTGGTGACCACCGACACCATCACCGGCACCGTCCCCGCCTTGCACGTGGACCTCACCAGCGACGCCGGCGCTGCGGCCACCGCTACTGGCTTCGGGGGCATGCTCACCCTCGGCATCTCCCACATCGCCGAGGGCACCGACCACCAGCTGTTCTTGCTGACCCTGCTGCTCCCCGCGCCGCTGCTGGCCGCAGCCGGCCGCTGGCCTGGCACGGTCACCACCGGCAAGGCGGTCCGCAGGATCACCGCCACCACCCTGGCTTTTACCATTGGGCACTCGGTCACCCTCGCCGCTGGCGCACTGGGCCTGCCGGTCCCTGGTCAGGCCGTGGAGGCCGCCATCGCACTGAGCATCCTGGTCGCCGCCGCGCACGCTGTCCGCCCGCTGTTCCCCGGCCGCGAACCGCTGGTGGCCGGGGCCTTCGGGTTGGTGCACGGGCTGGCCTTCGCCGGCACGCTCACCGAGTTGAACCTGTCGGGTTGGGAGCTGGTGCGTTCCCTGCTCGGATTTAACCTCGGCATCGAACTCATGCAGCTGGCCGTGGTCGTCCTGGTCTTGCCCCCGCTGGTGATCCTGGCCCGGACCTCGCTCTACCCGCGGCTGCGGATCACCGCTGCGGTACTGACCGGCATCGCGGCCACCGGTTGGCTGCTCGACCGGGTCGGGGTGCCCACCCCGCTAGCCGCTGGAGCCGATGCCCTGGGCCCGGCCTCACCATTGCTGGCGGCCGCACTGTGGCTGCTGGCCGCCGCGACGTTCCTGCGCCGCCGCCCCGTCAGGTCAGCCGCGCAGGCGGAGTCACAGGCAAACCTGATCGGCGCGACGCGGTGATCAATTCAGCCGGCTCTACGACGGCCGTACCGTGCTACAGGTGGCCTCGGCACCGGACACCATCCCCGGCCGTAGGCGGGACCTGCGGTACGGGTTGATCGTGACTGCCCTGACCGCCCTGGCCCTCGCAGCCCCGGACGGCGGGCCGGCAGGTCCAGGCCGCGACGGGTCCCTGCTGCTGTGGGCAGGGGCTGCCATCGGATTGGTCGCCCTGCTGACGCTCCGCCGGCACCCGGACTGGGCCCTCGCTGTGTGCCTGGCGGTCGCCCTGGTCGCGCACCTGATCACCGGCGCCCCGACCGGGTTGATCCTGCTTGTCCTCACCGCCCAGTTCATCGCAGCCGTCCGCCTACCCCTGCGCGCCGCACTCGTCCTGCTGGCGGTGTCGGTGGCGGCCTACCTGGCTGTCGATGCGGCCACCGGCGGGTGGGACAGCCGAGTGCTGGCCCCCGTGGCGTTGATGGCTGCGCTCACCGGCGCCGGCGCGGTGGTGTCCACCCAGCGGGCGTTGCTGCGCGCGGCAACCGAACGCGCCGCCGCGGCCGAGCAGACCAAACGCGACGAGGCGGCACTGCAAGTCGCCGACGAGCGCCTTCGCATCGCCCGCGAGCTCCACGACGTCGTCGCCCACCATGTCGCCGTCATGGGCATCCAGGCCGGAGCAGCCGAACAGCTCCTGGACTCCGACCGTGACCAGGTCCGAGCCGCCCTCGCCCAGGTCCGTGCCTCCGGGCGCACCGCCCTGACCGAACTCGGCGCGGTCGTCGGGCTGCTGCGCTCCACGACCGCCGATGTCGATGCAGAGGAGGGCGGTGAGCTTCAGCCAGTTGCCGGGCTGGCCCGGCTGCCTGAGCTAATGAACACGGTGCGAGCGGCCGGCCTGGAGCTCACCGTCACCGGGAAGCCCGACGGCCTCGCGGAGCTCGGGCTACCCGAGATGTCGAATGCCGCCGCGTACCGGATCGTGCAGGAGGCCTTTACCAACGCCATCAAGTACGGAACCGGTACCGCTGCGCTCCTCATCGACGCCAGACCGGGCGCGGTGACCATCGCCATCACCAACCCCGTCGCCCCCAGCGACCGGACCGCGGCCAGGGAAGGCGCAGGACATGGCCTGGTGGGTATGCGGGAACGGGCTGCCCTGGTCGGCGCGGAGCTTAGCGCAGGACCCGACGAGGGCGGTCTGTTCACGGTGCAGGTGCGCCTGCCCACCCACCGGGAAGTCCGGTCGTGACCACCCCTATCCGCGTCCTGCTCGTCGACGATCAATCGCTCATCCGCTCCGGTGTCGCGGCGATGCTGTCCAGCGCTCCGGATATCGCCGTCGTTGCCCAAGCGGACGATGGTGAGGACGCCATCCGGCTGGCCGCGCTGCACCGGCCCGACATCGTCTTGATGGACCTGCGTATGCCTGTGCTCGACGGCATCGCCGCCACCCGGGCCATCACCGCGACCCCCGACCTCGCCGGGGTCCGGGTTGTCGTGCTGACCACGTTCGAGGACGACCGCAACGTGCTGCTCGCGCTGCGGGCGGGGGCCAGCGGCTTCGTCGGGAAAGGCGCCGAGCCCGTCGAGCTGCTCGAAGCCGTGCGCGTCGTGGCCGCCGGGGAGGCGCTGTTGTCCCCGCGTGCCACCCGGGCACTGGTGGAGGGCTACGTCCTCGGTGCCGGTCAGGCCGGCGAAGCCCCCGATGAGGACCACCGCGCCGCCGCGGCGGCGTTCAGCCAGCTCACCCAACGCGAACTCGAGTTAGCCACCTGGGTGGCTCTGGGCGCTAGCAACGACGAGATCGCCGCTGAGCTCGTCTTGTCCCCACTGACGGTCAAGACCCACGTCAACCGCGCGATGGCGAAGGTCGGCGCCCGTGACCGTGCGCAATTGGTCGTCTTGGCCTACCGCAGTGGGCTGGTCCATCCCCGGATGCGTCGACCGAGCACACCCAATTGATTGAGTGGGCGGAATGCAGATCGGCGGTCTCGTCAGCTCGGAAGGTCACCGGCGCGGACGAGACTGCTCTGCCAGGCCAGCACCACCAGCTGGGCGCGATCGCGAACACCGAGCTTGGCCATGGCGCGGTTCAGATGGGTCTTGACGATGAGTGGGGACAGGAACAGTCGATCGGCGATGTCCTCGTTGGCCAGGCCGCGGGCGGCGAAGACGACCATCTCGCGTTCGCGTTCGATCAGGGTGGCCCATTCCGCAGGGCGACGGCGCCCTCGAGGCTCTGCACACCTCTGACCACGAGCTTGCCGGGCCACTGGTCGCGCAGCCAGGTGAGGTCCTCGGCGGTGGCGAGGGGTCGAACATCGCGGCGATGAGCTGTTCGACGGTGCCGGAGAAGCGCCGCAGGGAGGCGAAATCAAGCGGTTGGGTGCGGAGCACGTCGAACCACCAGGCGGAGTGGGTGGCCATGTCGGCCAGGGTGCGTGGGGTCGCGTCCAGGGTCACCTGCTGCCACGGGCCAGCTGGGGTTCCTCCGGAGGGCGCTGCGCTGGCCCTCGGTCCCGGATAACCAAGCCGGTGGCCGGGTCCGCAGCGTGGGCTGACGGTCAGCAGCGAGGTCATCTCCACGCACCCGTGTAGCGCAATGGGACAGAGCGCATGTGTCCTGCGTCTCTACGGTGCTCGTGCTGAGACCGCGCGCACCCCGGAGGACACCCATGACGTACCCCACTGTCGAGTTCGGGGCGTTCCTCGCCCCGTGGCACCGCGTGGACACAGATGCTCACTACGCCATCGAGCAGGACCTCGAGCTGTGCGTCGCGATGGACAAGCTCGGCTTCTCCGAGTTCTGGATGGGCGAGCACCACTCCGGCGGTGTCGAGATTGTCTCGGACCCGCTGATGTTCCTCGCCGCCGCAGCACAGCGGACCACGCGCATCAAGCTGGGGCTCGGTGTCGTGTCCCTGCCCTACCACAACCCGTTCATCCTGGCGGACCGGCTGGTGCTGCTCGACCACCTGACGAAGGGGCGCATGGTCTTCGGCGCGGGCCCCGGCCAGCTGGTCGACGACTCGCGATCGATCGGCATCGACCCGATCGACAACCGGCGCAAGATGGAGCAGGCCTTCGACGTCATCACCCGCCTGCTCGCCGGGGAGACGGTGACGGAGAAGACCGACTGGTACGACCTCGACCGCGCCTACATCCAGATCGCCCCCTACTCCGACATCCAGACTGCCGTGACGGCGACGGTCTCCCCGACCGGGCCGAAGCTGGCCGGCAAGTACGGCGCCGGGATCCTCTCCCTGGCCGCGACCGACCCGGCCGGGGCCGAGAAGCTGCAGGAGCACTGGGGCATCGCCGAGCAGATCGCGGCGGAGAACGGCCAGACGGTGGACCGTCGCAACTGGCGGTTGACGTGCCCGATGCACATCGCCGAGACCGAGGAGAAGGCCCGGGAGAACGCCCGGCACGGCCTGCTGTACCTGATGAACTACCTCTCCCACGTCAGCCCGGGTATGCAGGAGGTCGACGACGTCGACCTGCTGATCGACGGCATCAACTCCACCGGGTTCGGCGTCATCGGCACGCCCGAGATGGCCGTCGCCCAGGTCAAGCGGATGCAGGAGAAGTCCGGCGGGTTCGGGAAGCTGCTGGTCCTGCACGGTGAGTGGGCGAACGTGCCCAACAGCCTGCGCAGCATGGAACTGATCGCCGAGCAGGTCATGCCCGAGTTCAACGGCTCCAAGGCCCGCCGGCAGCGCGGCTTCGACGAGACCGTGAACAGCGACGGTGCAGGGGCCAAGGCGACCTCGGCCGGGCAGGCCGAGGCGCAGGCGCGGTTCGAGGCCGAGCGGGCAGCGCGCGCCAGCGCCTGACGAACCCCAGCGCGATGAGGGTGGACCGGCTGCGGCCGGTCCACCCTCATCGGGTTCAGGCCAGGCCGCGCCAGACGGTGACGATGTCGGCCACGCAGGCCGGTCGGTCCCCACCCTCGATCTCCGCCGTGAGCCGGGCCGTGATGCGGCAGCCGTCGTCAACGGGGACGACGGCCGCCAGCTCGGCGATCACCCGGATCCTTGAGTCGACAGGGACCGGGGACAGGAAGCGGATCTTGTCCGATCCGTAGTTCACCGCCATCGATGCCCCGTCGACGCGGTACACCTCGGCGGCCAATCCGGAGAGCAGCGACGCGGTCAGCCAGCCGTGGGCGATGGTCCTGCCGAACGGGCCCGCGGCGGCACGCTCGGGATCGACGTGGATCCATTGGTCGTCCCCGGTCGCGGCGGCGAAGGCGTTGATGCGCGCCTGGTCGATCTGCAGCCACGAGCTGTGGCCCAAGGGCGAGCCGACCGCGTCCCTCAGGCCGGCGACGGTGGTGAAGGATCTGGGAGCGGCTGGGACGTTCATGTCCCGCACGCTAGGGACGGCTGCTGCCACCCGGATGTCGCGCTACGGGACAGGGAACCTGCTCATGCTCGCCACAGGTGAGGCCCGGGACGGGTGAGGACGAGCTGCGGGACGACGGTCCTGCTCGTGATCGTGGTCAGCGCCATGAGCGCTGTCGCGACGTCGGCGACCGGCAGCATCGTGTCCAGCGGGACGGTCTCGGCCAGGCCTTGGGTCATCGCCGTGGCCACGTAGCCGGGGCACACGGCCGTCGCGGTGACCCCCTCCAGGGCGTGCTCGGTGTTCAGGGTCTCGCACAGGCTGATCAAGGCGGCCTTGGTCGCCCCGTAGGCGGAGTTGAGAGGTTCACCTGCGATCCCGGTCATCGAGGCCACCGCGAGCACCTTCCCGCCGAGCGGGCTCGACGCCCCGGAAGCCGTCAGGAGCGGCAGCAGCTCCTGGATGAGGACGAAGGCCGAGCGGACGTTGATGTCGAACATCTTGTCCAGCCGTCGCACGGGGTAGTCGGCCACCGGCCCGATCGCACCCATCCCGGCGTTGAGGACCAGGACGTCGAGGCTGCCATGTGCATCCCGGTGGGCTGCGGCGATGGACCGGACGTCGTCCTCCACCGCCATGTCGGCGGACACGGTGCCGACCCGCACCTGGTGGCTGTCGGTCAGCTCCTCCGAAAGTGCCGCGAGGGCGTCTGTGCTCCGCGCGGTGATGGTCAGGTCGTAGCCGGCCGAGGCCAGGCGCCGCGCGACCTCCTCGCCGATCCCTCGCGAGGCCCCGGTGACCACTGCGGACCGACGGTGGAGCTGCGGCGTGCTCACTGCGGGGCCATCCGGATGGCCCCGTCGAGACGGATGACCTCACCGTTGAGCATGGGGTTCTCCACGATCGATGTGACGAGGTGGGCGTACTCCTCCGGCAGGCCCAACCGTGCCGGGTGCGGGACCTGCGCGGCCAGCGAAGCCCGGACCTCGTCCGTGAGTCCGCGCAGGATCGGCGTCTCGAACATCCCCGGCGCGATCGTCATCACCCGGATCTGGTGGCGCGCCAGGTCACGAGCCAGCGGGAGGGTCAGTCCGACGATGCCTCCCTTGGAGGCGGAGTAGGAGGTCTGCCCGATCTGACCGTCGAATGCGGCCACGGACGCCGTGTTGACGATGACCCCGCGCTCGTCGCCGAGCAGCGGAGCCTCGACCATGGCCGCTGCGGCCAGCCGGGCGACGTTGAAGGTGCCGATGAGGTTGATCTCCACCACCCGCCGGAAACGGGCGAGGTCGACCGGGCCGGACCGTGTCACGGTCCTGGCGGGGTCCCCGACCCCCGCGCAGTTGACGACCACTCTGAGGTCGCCCAGCTCGCGCGAGGCCTCGACCGCTGCAGCGACCTGGTCCTCATCGCGGACGTCCGCAGCGACGAAGGTGGCGCGGTTGCCGAGAGAGGCTGCGGCCTGCCCCCCGGCCGACGACGGGAGGTCCAGCAGCACGACAGCTGCTCCGTGCTCGTGCAGGCGTTGCGCCGTGGCTAGTCCCAGACCCGACGCTGCCCCGGTCACCAGTGCGACGCCACCAGCTACCTGCACCCTGTACCCCTCCCACCGGTCGTGCGGACTGCCCGCGCGGACCTCGTGAGTGTCTCGGCGCTGTCGGAAAGGCACTGTCGCGTTACGCGACAGTGCCCGGGCGGCCAGCGGTGGTCGGCTGTGCACAGCCGGGCGCGACCGACTGGCGTGCCACCCCACGGCGTAGACGACGAGGAAGAGGTCATCATGGCTGGACGTGTCGAGGGCAAGGTCGCCTTCATCACCGGAGCAGCGCGGGGGCAGGGCCGCAGCCACGCCATCCGGCTCGCACAGGAGGGTGCCGACATCATCGCGGTCGACCTCAACGAGGCGATCCCCGGGACCGGCACCCCCGGAGCCAGCGACGCCGACCTCGCCGAGACGGTGGCTGCTGTCGAGGCCCTGGATCGCCGAATCGTGGCGACGAAGGCCGACGTCCGTGATTACGCCGGCATCAAGGCAGCCGTGGACGCCGGCGTCGCGGAGCTCGGCCGCCTCGACATCGTCAGCGCCAACGCGGGGATCGCCTCATTGCCGCACCTCACCCACGAACTGGACGAGGAGGTGTGGCAGACGATGATCGACATCAACCTCACCGGGGTGTGGCACACCGCCAAGGCGACGATCCCGCACCTCATCGAGGGCGGACGCGGGGGTGCACTGGTGCTCACGTCGTCGGCGGCCGGTCTCAAGGCCTACGCCAACATCGCGCACTACGTCTCCGCCAAGCACGGCGTCGTGGGCCTGATGAAGACCCTTGCCGTCGAACTGGCCCCCCACCGGATCCGGGTCAACAGCCTGCACCCGACCCAAGTCGACACCCCCATGATCCAGAACCAGGCGACGTACGAGCTGTTCACGGGAAACGCCGAGGCCACCAAGGAGGACTTCGAGCCGATCTCGCAGTCCCTGAACGCGCTGCCCATCCCGTGGGTGGACCCGGTCGACGTCAGCAACGCGCTGCTGTGGCTGGCCTCCGACGAGGCCCGCTACGTCACCGGTGTGCCGCTGCCCATCGACGCCGGGACCGTCCTGAAGTAGTGCTCCGGGCCGGCGCCCCGGTCGTCGCGAAGTGCGACACCGGGGGCCGGCCGCGGCTGCCCACCATGAGCGTCACCGCAGTCCACCACCGCTGGGAGCACCTGTGAACTCCGCTGTCGTCGTCGATGCCGTCCGCACCCCCTCCGGCAGGGGCAAGCCTGGGGGAGCGTTGTCCGAGGTCCACCCGGCCGACCTGCTCGCGCAGACACTGCAGGCCCTCCTGAAGCGGACTGGTATCGACCCGGCCACCGTCGACGACGTGATCGCCGGCTGTGTGTCGCAGGTCGGGGACCAGACCCTGAACATCGCCCGGACGGCGCTGCTCGCGGCCGGCATGCCGGAGTCCGTACCCGGCACGACCGTGGACAGGCAGTGCGGGTCCAGCCAGCAGGCCGCCCACTTCGCGGCCCAGGGCGTGATGGCCGGTGCCTACGACGTCGTGGTCGCCTGCGGGGTCGAGTCGATGAGTCGGGTGCCGATGGGTGCCAGCTCCCACGGCGGGCATCCCACCACCCCCCTGGAGCACAGGTGGCCCGAGGGTCTGGTCAACCAGGGGGTGTCGGCCGAGCTCATCGCCGACAAGTGGGGCCTCTCCCGTGAGGTCTTGGACGAGTACTCGGCGCGGTCGCACCGGCTCGCCGCCGAGGCTGCGGCGTCGGGGGCGTTGACCGACCAGATCGTCCCGGTGACCCTGTCCGACGGTTCGGTGCACTCAACCGACCAGACCGTCCGGCCCACGACGACCACCGAGACGCTCGGTGCTCTGCGCCCCTCCTTCAACACCGAGGAGATGGCCCGTCGGTTCCCGCAGATCGAATGGCGGATCACCCCGGGCAACTCCTCGCCCCTCACCGACGGCGCGTCCGCCGTCCTCATCATGAGCGAGGAACGGGCGTCGGCACTGGGTCTGCGTCCCCGGGCGCGCTTCACGAACTTCGCCGTTGCCGGAAGCGACCCGCTCTTCATGTTGACCGGGGTCATCCCGGCGACCCACAAGTTGCTCGAGCGGTCGGGGCTGTCCATCGATGACATCGACGCCTATGAGGTCAACGAAGCCTTCGCCCCCGTGCCGCTCGCCTGGGCAGCTGAGTTCGGCGCCGACCCCGATCGGCTCAACCCCGCCGGGGGTGCGATTGCCCTCGGGCACGCTCTGGGTGCCTCGGGTACCCGGTTGCTGACGAGCCTGGTCAACCACCTCGAGGCCACCGGCGGGCGGTACGGGCTGCAGACGATGTGCGAAGGCGGCGGCATGGCCAACGCGACCCTCATCGAGCGGCTGTGAGCGGCCAGCAGGCGGGGAACGTCCGCTTCGACTTCACCGGGCAGACGGTCCTGGTCACCGGTGGGGCTCAGGGCATCGGGCGGGGGATCGCTGCCCTGTTCCACGAGGCAGGCGCGCACGTCGCGGTGCTGGACCGGGACGCCGCCCAGTTGGCCTCGTCCTGGTCCGATGCCGGGGACCGAGTGTCGACCCACGCCGTCGACGTCTCGGACGCCGAGGCTGTCGCCGCTGTCGTCGACGAGGTCGTGCGCTGGTCGGGGTCGGTGGACGTCGCGGTGAACAACGCCGGGATCACCCGAGACACGGTCGTATGGAAGATGACGCCGGCCGACTGGCAGGCGGTGCTGGACGTGCACCTGGGTGGGACGTTCGCCGTCACCAGAGCCGTCGTCCCCCACATGCGGGGGGCGGGTCGTGGGCGGGTCGTGAACGTGACCAGCTACACGGGGATGCACGGCAACGTGGGGCAGGCCAACTACGCCGCAGCCAAGGGCGGGATCATCGCCTTCACGAAGACCGTGGCCAAGGAGGTTGCGCGTTTCGGCATCACGGTCAACGCCATCTCGCCCAACGCCGCGACCGCCATGGTCGCTGCGGTGCCTGCTGACAAGCTCGCGGCCATGACGGCGTCGGTCCCGTTGGGCCGGTTCGCCGAGCCCGAGGAGATGGCGGCTGCCGTCGCGTTCCTGGCCAGTGCGGAGGCCGGCTACATCACCGGTGTGGTGCTGCCCGTCGACGGTGGGATCGCGATGTGAGGCGTGCGGCCGGTCCGGCCGCGCGGGCAACGACCGGGCCGACGTCGAGCGGGCCTGGCTACCGTGCGGGCGTGAGCACACCGGAGGTCTCCCTACCGCGTCGCGAACGACTGGAGCACGACGACCGGCGCGACCGCATCATCGCCGCTGCTCAGCAGGCCTTCGCCCGCAGTCCTTACGAGTCGGTGTCCATCCGGGAACTTGCCGAGGCCGCCGGCACCACACGCACCAACCTGCACTACTACTTCCGCACCAAGCGCGATCTGTACGTCGAGGTGGTGACCCGGTTCGCCCACCTCCCGCTCCGGCTGGGACCGGTCGAGAACGGGAGCACGGGCGTCGCGGAGGTCCTGAGCCGGTGGCTCGACCTGGTGGAGGAGAACGCAGAGACCTTCCGGGCGCTCCTGGCGAGTCAGTTGCACCCGGGTGACCCGGAGGTCGGTGGCGTCCTGACCGACAGCCTGGTCGCGTGGGAGGACCGGCTGCTCGGGCTGGTCGAGCTCGATCCCGACGATCCTTCGGCCCGAGCCGCCATCCGCTCCTACCAGGCCATGGTGTCGGGGTCGTGCGACCAGTGGCTGAACCGGCGCGCGCTCACCAAGCCGCAGGTCCACGCGCTTCTGTGCAGCTGTCTGCTCGCGGTCGGCTCGGCCGTGCGGGCAACATCGCCCTGACCGGCTGCGGGCGTGGGCACCAAGGTGCCCACGCCCGCAGGCTCACGCCGGCGTCGGGGCGGGGTTGAAGGTGCTGAGCACGAGATGCCCGGCATCGACCGGCAGAGCCACACCCGTGACCCGTGAGGCGTCGTCGGAGGCCAACCACACCACCGCGCCGCTGATCTCCCCGGGCTGGATGAGCCCTCCGATGGCGTGCCAGTGCCGGGCGTTCTGTTCGTGCTCGGCCCGGGTCGACCCGGGCTTCCCGCCGGTCATGTCGTAGCAGCCCTGCCAGTTGGTCATGCCGGTGTCGACGAAGCCCGGGCAGATGGCGTTGACCCGAATGCCAAACGGAGCGAACTCCAGGGCCGCCGAGCGCATCAGCCCGAGAACTCCGTGCTTGGCTGCGGTGTAGTGCGCCGAGCCTGCCTGCCCTTCGATGCCGTTGACCGAGGACGTCAGCACGATCGAGCCGCGCTTGCGGTCCACCATGTGGGGACCCACGGCCTTGAGTGCCTGCCACACCGCCGTGAGGTTCGTGTCGATGGTGTCCTGCCACTCGTCCTCGGTCAGGTCCCACAACGCACCACGGGTCCAGATGCCATGGTTGACCACCAGGACATCGATCGACCCCAGCTCCGCGATGACCGTCTGGACGGCGGCCCGTACGGCGGTCCCGTCGCGCATGTCCACCTGGTGGGCCGACACCCGGCGGTCCAATGCCTCGACGTCGCGGACGGTGGCTGCGAGGTCGTCCGGCCTCGACATGTCGTAGGGAACGGTGCCGATCTGCTCGCAGATGTCCAGGATCGCGATGTCGGCACCTTCGGCAGCCAGGGCCAAGGCGTGCGCCCGCCCCTGTCCTCGTGCTCCTCCGGTGATCAGTGCGACCCGGCCGCTCAGCTTTCCCACGTCTGCCTCCAACACAGCACCGGGACGGTCCCGGCTCTGTCCGGCCGACGCTAGGAGTGATGTAGTTCACGGCTGTGTCGCATCGTGGGACGGGCCCGGTGCTGGTCAGCGATCCGTTGCGTCTCAGACAACACAGGCGGCCTGACGCCGCTGATGGTTCGGCAGACCGCCGGTGGGCGCATCGGACGCGCGGACTCGGCGACGGGCTCGGTGACCGAGTACTCGAACGACGCCTGCGTCGGTACCGATCGACATCGCCAGTCAGCGGCCATCCGATCCGCAGTTCGGGGCTTGCACCCCAGGTGCCTCCCTAGTACTTCTCCGAGCTCGGAGCCGACCAGATGGGGGTGCTGACCCCCTGATCGAGCAGGGGTGGCGGTGCGAGCCGCCATCCTCTTGACACCCTGTCAGTAGAACGCGATGCTGCTGCCAGGGCCTGCGAACAGGTCCGGACCGACGGCGTGGTCGGCGGATGGAGGACCTGGGATGCTCATGGACCAGACCGTTGCCGAGCGGGCCCGCGAGGACTTCCTGGGGGGACGGGTCGACGGGGGCGCGCTCTCCGCTGTCCGTCCGGTCATCCTCGCCAGCTGGCGCAGATCATTGATGCACGGACTGTCCCCAGAGCGGGCCCTCCCGCGGCTCGCGACCGGTGCGGATCCCGACGGGCAGCTCTCCCGTGCGGCCCGGCCCGTCCTCGAACGGAGGAGGGCCACCCTCGCCGAACTGCGGGCGGGCATCACCCTCACCGACCAGGAGGGACGATTGCTGGGCCGCTGGGTAGAGGATCGGCGCTTCGCTCGCCGTCTGGATGCCCGGCACGTCATCCCGGGCAGCTGCATCGCCGAGGTCGCCGTCGGCACCAACAGCAGTGGCGTGGCCGTTGAGACCGGGGCCCCCACGATCGTGATGGGGTACGAGCACTTCTCCACTGGCGCGTTGTCCATGACCAGCGTCGGCGCACCCATCCGGCATCCGGTCACCCGCCGCCTGCTCGGGAGCGTCAACCTGACCTGTGGCGTCGACGACACCCACGCCCTGCTCCTGCCATGGGTGCGTGAACTTGCGGCCGACATCGAGCAGGCCCTGCTGGGACAGGTCTCGAGGCGGGAGCGGCTGCTCCTCGAGGCCTACGTCAGCTCGGCCGCGGACGCGCGGCATCCGGTGATCTGCCTGGACGAGACCACGGTCATCACGAACGCGGCTGCATCCCGCCTGCTGGACGCCAGTGACCAGTCGGTCATCTGGGAGCTCGCTGCGCACTGCATCGCCGGTGACGGGCGGGTCGGCGGCAAGCACGCCCTGACCCTCGCCAACGGCCAGTCCGTCCAGGTGGAGGTCACCACCGTCGAGGACGGCCCCCGCACGCTGGGTGCCCTCGTCCGCCTGACCCCCACCGACACGGCGACCCGCACGCGGGTCACCCGGCCGACGAACGAGCCGGCAGAGAAGGACGGTTTGGCGCAACTGGCCGGACGTGGCCCAGCGTGGGCAGCGTGGTGCCGGAGGCTTCGCGCAGCGGTCAGCGCCGAGGTCGGTGCACCCGTTCTGCTGACCGGTGAGCCCGGGACCGGCAAGGCGACAGTTGCTCGGGCGCTCCTGCAACGGGAGGACGCCCCGTTCCGGGAGCTGGACGCCGCGGATCACCGGGACGACTGGGTGCGGGCACTGGCCGACGTCTTCGCGGCCGCGCCGTTGGGGCGTGTCCTCCTACGGAGGTTGGACCTGCTCGACGGCCAGGCAGCCGCGGCGACCACCCGGATGGTTGCAAGGCACCCGGGTGCGCATGTCATTGGCACGGCCACCGGCGGTGCGCACGACCTCGACGGGCTCCCGAGCACCCTGGTCGACTGGCCCGGCCCAGTGCTCGTCGCGCCCCCGTTACGGGACCGGCTCGAAGACCTGCCGGACCTGCTGCGCGCCCTCTCGACCCACCTGACCGGGCGGTCGCCGCGGTGGTCGTCGGAGGTCGTGCAGACCCTGCGCCGCCAGCCCTGGCCGGGGAACCTGCACTCCCTGGTCGCCGTCGTCCGGGCGACGTTGGAGGGGCACACCAGCCCCGATGTCGGTACTCATCATCTGCCCAGCGGGGTCAGCGCCCGAGGGTCCAGGCGCACCCTGACCGGTCTCGAGCAGATCGAGGCGCACGCTTTGACGTCGGCTCTGCACGCTGCCGGAGGGAACAAGCGCGAGGCCGCCGATGCACTCGGAATCGCACGGTCGACGCTGTACCGCAAGGTGCGGGCACTGGGTCTGGACCTCAGCGCTGCCACGTTCTGAGACCGCGCGGGCTGCAGCATTGTGGGACACCCGGTCTGGTGATCGACGTCCTAGCGTCGATTAGGGAGTCCGACTACCCCGGAGGAGGGTGACCATGCGGTCCCACGTCGTACCTACCTGCCGGTGACTGGCGACACCGGTCGGGTCACCTACGACGTCGACGGTTCGGTCGCCGTCATCACCCTGGACCGGCCCGCCGCGCACAACGCGCTGACCGTGTCCATGATCGGCGAGCTGTTCGACGCCGCCGATGCCGCTCGGGCCGACGACGGCGTCCTCGCTGTGGTGCTGTCCGGTGCCGGCGGGCGGGCCTTCTGCGCTGGCGGGGACCTGGCAGAGCTGATCCCGCGTCTGTCCGCCGGTGAGCTGGGGATCTTGGTGCCCGACCCGACCAAGCGCTTCTTCAGCGACCTGTTCACCCCGGTGATCGCCGCCGTCGACGGGATTTGCGTGGCCGGCGGCCTGGAGATCTTGCTGGGCACGGATCTCCGGGTCGCGTCCGAGAACGCGGTCTTCGGCCTCCCCGAGGTGCGGTGGGGGCTGGTCCCGGGAGGCGGTAGCCATGTCCGTCTACCTCAGCAGGTGCCGTGGGCGATGGCGATGCAGCTGTTGCTGACCGGTGACCACATCGACGCCCGGCGCGCCTACGAGGTCGGGCTGGTCAACGAGGTCGTCCCGTCGCCACAGGTGCTGCCCCGTGCGATGGAGCTCGCCCGCGGGATCGCCCGGAACGGGCCGCTGGCCGTCCGGTCGGCGAAGGAGATCGCCGTCCGCGCCCTGGCCAACGAGAACGCCTTTACTCTGGAGGACGCGGTCAACCGGCGCGTCATCGCCTCGCCCGACGCCACGGAGGGACCGCTCGCCTTCACCGAACGCCGCGCGCCCCGGTTCGGCCGATCCCAGGAGACTCCATGACCATCGGCATCAGCCCCACCGTCCACCCGGACAGCGCCGAGCTGGTGCGGTCGGTCTTCGACGCCGTCGACGGGGTCGCCGCCGCCTGCCCCCGCACCTTGTACGTCCAGCGCGCCAGGGACAAGCAGCACGCCCCCGAGCTCTGGGATGCCATCGTGGCCGCCGACCTCCTCGCCATCGGGGTGCCCGAGTCGATGGGGGGCGCCGGGGGCGGCCTCACCGGGTGCGTGGCGGTGATGGAGTCGCTGTCCCGCGCCGGCATCCCTCCGCTGCAGTACTCGTTGACGACCTTCTCCCGGGAAGCCGTCCTCCGGTACGGCACCGCCGACCAGATCCGGGACCACGTGCTGACCACGATGACCGGAGAGCGGCGGTTCTGCCTGGGCGTCACCGAGCCCGAGGCTGGTACGAACTCCTTCGCCGCCCGCACCACGGCGGTGCGCACGGCCTCGGGTGGATACCGCATCAACGGCCAGAAGGTCTACATCTCGGCCGCCGACGAGTCCGACCACATCCTGCTGCTGGCCCGCACGGCCGGGCCGGGCGAGGAGGTCGGACGTCGGCGGGGCTTCGGGCTGTTCGCGGTGGACCTGTCCACGCCAGGCATCGAGCTCCGTCGGCTGGACATCGAGTGGCACGCCCCCGAGTACCAGTTCGAGGTCTTCCTGGACGACGTCGACGTGCCTCCCAATGCATTGATCGGGGTGGAGGGGCAGGGGTTCGACCACCTGCTGAGCGTCTTGAACCAGGAGCGGGTGGTGATCGCGGCCTGGGCGCTCGGGCTGGGGGAGTACGCCTTGCAGAAGGCCGTCGAGTACGCCCGGACACGAGCTCCCTTTGGCCAGCCGATCGGTTCCCACCAGGCGGTGCAGCACCCGCTGGCGCTCGCCAAGGCCGAGATGGAGGCAGCTCGGCAGGTCATGTACTCGGCCGCGGCCGCCTACGACTCCGGCCAGGACGCGGGCGCCCAGGCCAACATGGCCAAGCTGCTCGCCGCGCGCGCGGCTCTCAGTGCCTGCGAGGCCGCCATCCAGGTTCACGGTGGCTCGGCTTTCGTCTTCGAGACCGACGTCGTCACGCTCTGGCCGATGATCCGAATCCTCCAGATCGCCCCCATCAACAACGAGAGCGTCCTGAACTACATCGGCGAGCGGGTGCTCGGGCTCCCACGTAGCTGAGCCGGCCTGCTGTCCCGATGTGGGACACCCGGACCGGAGGCGTGGGGCAGACCCTGTGAGGGGGACCGTCGGGTCCCTCGACCGAGAGGAGCTTCCCCGTGGCGCACGCTTCACCCGTGGTCGTCATCGCGATCCTCACGCCCGCTCCGGGGCGTGAGGACGAGGTGCAGGCGGCGCTCATCGCCGCCGTCGCAGCCACCCACGAGCAGGATGCGGGTTGCGAGCTCTACGCCGCCCATCGGGTGACCCGTGGGCGACCGGGCTTCGTCGTCGTCGAGAAGTGGGTCGACGCGCCAGCTCTGAGCGCACACGGCACGGGGCCGGCGTTCACCGCACTCGCAGCAGCGCTGGACGGCCTGCTGGCGGAACCGCTCGACGCCACACTGTTGGAGCCGCTGCCTGCGGGTTCTGCTGAGCAGGGTCAGCTGTGAGCAACCGCGCGGCAGCGGCCGGGCGGGCTCTGGGCGCCGGCGCAGCCGTGGTGCTGGAGGACCCGGACGGCGACGGGTACCTCGTGGCCCGGGCCGAGCACATCGACCCCCACCTCGTCTCCTTCGCGATCCGGTACAGCTCGGGGTTCGTCTGCGTGGCGCTGACCGGGGAGGACTGCGAGCGCCTCGACCTGCCGGCCGTGGCTCGCGACGAGGACCGGGGCGCGCCGGACTTCCGGGTGACGGTGGACCGGACGGCGGAGGGGACCGGCATTTCGGCCGCCGACCGGGCCCGGACGATCGCCGCGCTGGCCGACGCTGACGCGGTGGCCGGGGACTTCACCCGCCCCGGCCACGTGGTCCCGGTGCGCGCGGTCCCGGGTGGGGTGCTGGCCCGGGCGGGTGCTGCGGAGGCCGCGGTCGATCTCGTCGGGCTGGGCGGCGGCCGACCAGCGGCTCTCCTCTGCGCTGTGGTGTCACCGTCGGAGCCCACCCGGATGGCCACCGGGGCCGAGCTGGCGTCCTTCGCCGTCGAGCACGGTCTCGTGCACGTCACCATCCCGGACCTCATGGAGCACCTGCTGCGCGAGGGCCCGGTGGTGAGGCGGGTGCGGGACGAGCGGTTGCCCACCGACCACGGGGTGTTCCGGGTGGTGTCCTACCGGTCGCCCACCGGAGGGGACGAGCAGGTGGCCTTCGTGCTCGGCGAGCCGCACCTCTCGGCCCGGGGACCGGTCGAGGTGCACGTGCACACCCCGTGTGCCGTGCACGACGTGGGTGCCCGTCGGACGTGCCCGTGTGCACGCGTTCTCGACGATGCCCTGGCATCGGTCCGCAGGCGGGGTGGGGGAGTCGTCGTCTCCGGACGGCCGGGTGGTCTGCTCACCGCCTGGGGCATGGGGGAGTGGTCACGGCCGGCGCCGAGCACTGCGGACGTGGTCGTTGCCGTGCTGGCCGACCTCGGGATCGCCCGCGTCGAGCTGGCCAGCGCCGAGCCCGGAGTGCGCATCGCGCTGGATGCCGCAGGGTGCCTGCCTACTCCCCACCCGCAGCCCACCGGCCTGGTCGGCTGAGCTCCGGGGGAGGAGGCCAGCCCGTGAACACCGCGACGCTGCTGAACCAGGTCGCTCGGCGCGTTCCGCACCGGATAGCCGTCCGGCATGGTTCGACCGAGCTCACGCACGACGAGCTCGACGTCGCCGCCGCCCGGTTCGCCGGGGGACTGCAGGCGGAAGGCATCCAGGCCGGGGACCGCGTCGGCATCCTGATGCACAACCAGGTCGAGTGGCTCGTCGCGCTGCTGGGCATCTGGCGCGTCGGCGCAGTGGCCGTCCCGTACAACTATCTGTTCCACCCTGAGGCGTTGCGCCACACGACGCTCGACGCCGGCGTCCGGCTGGTGGTCTGCCCCGTCCTGGACGCGACCAGGCTCGAGGACGCCATGGGTCCCGACCTCCCCACCCCGACGGTGGTCGCAGTAGGGGTCACCGGGTCGACCGGGCACGGCGTGCGGTCCTGGCGGGAGGTCCTCGACCGGTCGTCACCGGTGCAGCGACCCGTTCCGCGCCTGGACCACGACGACGCGGTGCTCATGTACACCAGCGGATCGACAGGCAGACCCAAGGGGGTACGGCAGACCCACCGCAACACGGCTGCGGCAGCCGAGGCCGCCGTCGATGCGTGGTCCCTCACGGAGGACGACCACGCCCTGGTGTGCACGCCTCTGTTCCAGGTCGGCGGGCTCCAGCTGATCACGCTGCCCACGCTGCTCGCCGGCGGGGCCGTCACCCTGCGCCGGTGGGCGGTGGGTGACTACCTCGACGACGCCCGGGACCTGCGACCCACCTTCACCGCGCTGGTCCCCGCGATGCTGGCCGACATACTGGCCCACCTGCGGGGCCGCCCGTTCCCACTGCCGGCGCTGCGGGTGTGCGCCATCGGCGGCTCCGCCCTCCCGCAGCAGCGTCTTCGTCAACTCACCGAGCTGACCGGTGTCGTACCGGTCAACATCTACGGTCAGACCGAGCAGAGCGGGGTATCGGTCACCGAGCCGTTGGACGAACACCGTCGAGAAGGGTCCCTGGGCCGGCCGCTCCATCAGGTCGTCCAGACCCGGGTCGTGGTGCCTGATTCCGAGCCCGCGCTGACGGCCGCGCACGGCCAGGTCGGGGAGCTCTGGGTGCGTGGGGACACGGTCACCCCCGGCTACTGGCAGCTGGAGGCCGCCAACAGGGAGAAGTTCGTCGACGGCTGGTTCCGCACCAGCGACCTTGTCAGCACCGCAGAGGACGGCTTCCTCTACTACGTCGACCGCACCGACGACATGATCATCAGCGGTGGGGAGAACGTGTTCCCCCAGATGGTCGAGGGCTTTCTGGTGGTTTGTCCCCTGGTGGCTGAGGTCGCCGTGATCGGGACACCGCACGACCGGTTGTCCAGCCAGGTGACGGCCATCGTCGTGCCGGTGCACCCCGCGACGACGGCCGAGGACATCGCCGCCTGGTGTGCCGACGACCCGAACCTTCGCGGCCTCCAGCGTCCTCGCCGAATCGAGGTGGTCGACAGCATCCCGCGGACGGCCACCAACAAGGTCGACCGGCCCTGGCTGAAGCGGCTCTACAGCACGGCGGACTGACGGGGACGACCCGGTGCTCAGACACGGTCAGACCGCGGTGTAACCCCCGTCGGCCAGGTAGAACGCGCCGGTCACGAACGACGAAGCCGGCGATGCCAGGAAGCACACGACGGCAGCGATCTCCTCGGCGGTCGCCAGCCGCCCCACCGGGTGGGCCGCTGCCGTCCGCTCGCGCAGTGCAGCGTCCTGGTGCCCCAGCAAGGGGGTGTCGACGAAACCCGGACCGACGGCGTTCACCCGGATGCCGTCGGCTGCGTACTCCAACGCCGCGGTCCGTGTCAGGCCCACGACCGCGTGCTTGGCTGCCACGTAGGCGGCCCCGCCGATCGTCCCCACTGCACCCATCACCGAGGCGACGTTGACGATCGACCCACCCGAGGGCGCCCGCAGCATCAGCGGCAACTCGGCGCGGAGGCAGTGGAAGACCCCGTCGAGGTTCACCGCGGTCACGGTGTGCCAGTCATCATCGGACATGTCCGCGATGCGCTTCTTCGACGGGACACCGACACCCGCGTTGTTGACGGCGATGTCCAGCCGACCGAACCGGTCTCGGACATGGGCCACCATCGAGCCAACCGAGTCCGGTTGCGAGACGTCGACCTGGACCGCGACACCGTCGACCGTTGCGGCAGTGGCCCTGGCCGCATCGAGGCGCAGATCGGCCACCACGACCCGGACGCCGGCGCGGGCGAGCTGCCCCGCGCACGCGGCGCCGATCCCCGATGCGCCCCCGGTGACCAGCCCGACCCGACCCTCGCGCTCCGTGCCTGTCATGGGTGGACCTTCCCCCGCGACTGCCAACTGCGTCGTCCGAGTTCGCGACGGCCCGACGCTGTCCGCCTTTGGGACAACAACGGCGCGACGGCCGATGCCAGCGTGGGACGCACGTCACACCGGTCCCGCAACAGAGGGACCACGCCGTCCGCCCGCGGACACCGGGTCAACCGGTGCCGACGACAGAAGGGGGCCCCGTGAAGGTCCACATGACCAACCTGATCCAGAACTACGGCAACGCCGATTCCGACTACGACGTCTACCGGGACCAGATCGCCCTGTCCCTGCGAGCAGACTCCGACGGGTACGAGAGCATCGGGTGCGTCGAGCACCACTTCGACCCGGGGTACTCGATGTGTCCGGACAACACGCAGTTCCTGTCCTACCTCGCCGGCCGGACGACGCGGGCCAAGATGCACACGACCGCGGTGATCATCCCGTGGAACGACCCGATGCGCGTCGTGGAGAAGATCGCGCTGTTGGACAACCTGTCCGACGGACGGGCCATGTTCGGCATGGGGCGCGGCCTCGCCCGCCGGGAGTTCGAGGGCTTCGGGATCGAGATGGGTGAATCGCGCGAGCGCTTCGACGAGGCCGCGGAGATGATCATCCGTGGCCTGGAGGACGGATTCGTCGAGGGCGTCGGGAAGTACTACCCCCAGGCGAAGGTGCCGGTGCACCCCGCGCCACTGGGCACCTTCAAGGGACGGACGACCTGTGTGGCGATGAGCCCGGACTCCGCCGTCGCCGCCGGCAAGCTCGGGGTGCAGATGATGGCCTTCATCCAGGGCCCCATGGAGGCCATGCACATGCCGATGATCGAGCAGTACCGAACGGCCTACCGCGATACCCACGGCGCTGACGCCCCACCTCCGCTGATGATCGACCTGACCTACTGCCACGCGGACTCCGACGCCGCCCGGGCTGCCGCCTTCGAGCACGTCGCGAACTACTACATGACCTGCGTGGAGCACTACGAGTTCGGCGGTCGGCACTTCGAGAGCACCTCGGGCTACGCCTCCTACGCCGCAGCCAAGCAGGCCATCGACGAGTACGGCCTGGAGGCCGTCGTCGACATCTACGTCAACGCGCAGATCTGGGGGACACCGGCCGAGCAGATCGCCAAGCACGAGGAGCGTCGGGCCATCGTCGGTGAGTACGAGCCCATCTCCGTCTTCCAGTACGGCGGTCTCAAGGGCGAGAAGGCGGCTGCGAGCTACGAGCTGTTCACCGCCGAGGTCCTGCCCGCACTGCAGTCCATGTGACCGACGAACCAACACCCGACAGGAGCACTTCCATGGCAAGTCCCGAACTCGGTCGCGCGCGCGACCTGCTGAGCCACCTGGTGTCCGAGCCCGAGGCCACGATGGAGGACTACCGTCGTCTCTACGACGAGGTGCTGGCGAACTTCGAGCTCCCTGCCGACGCCGACGTGCAGCAGGTCGACGCCGACGGTGTGCCGGCGATCTGGGTGTCCGCGCCCGGCGCCGCCCCCGACAAGGTGGTGGTTCTGGTGCACGGCGGCGGCTGGTGCATGGGCAACGCCCACGGGTACCGAGAGTTCGGGTACCGGATCTCGCGGGCAGCCGACGCGCGCGTCCTGGTGGTCGACTACCGGCTGGCGCCGGAGCACCCGTTCCCCGCGCCGCTGGACGACGTCGTGGCCGCCTACCGGTGGGCCACCACCCAGGACGGCGTCCGTCAGGTCGCCCTCGTCGGCGACTCCGCCGGCGGCGGGTTGGTGACGGGTGCCCTGGTGCAGCTGCGTGACGGGGGTGGGCAGCCTCCCGTGGCCGCTGTCCTCTGCTCGCCGCTGGTCGACCTGGCCGGGGAGGGCGAGTCGCTGGTGACGCGCGCCGAGCGCGACCCGCTACCCGCTGCCGCCCTGGTCGGCGCGATGGGCGGTGCCTACCTGGGCGGCCTGGAGCCCAAGGCCACCCCACTGGCGTCTCCCTTGTATGCGGACCTGTCCGGGCTGCCGCCGATGCGGGTGCTGGTCGGCACTGACGAGGGTCTGCACGACGACGCCGTCCGGCTCGTGGACGCCGTACGCGCTGCGGGCGGTCAGGCCGAACTCGAGGTCGGGGAGGAGATGGTCCACATCTGGCCGATCTTCTCCTTCCTGCCCGAGGCGCAGGAGTCCACCGACAGGTTCGGTGAGTTCCTGCGCAAGCAGTTCGCCGGCGCATGACGGTCGGTGCCCGGTCGTCCCCGCAGGGGCGGCCGGGCACTGACCTGGCGCGACGGGCTTCTTGACGACGTGTCAGTAAGCGCACATGATGCGGGTCACAGTCGATCTGTGCGGTCGTGGGCCAGGGACGACGAGGAGTTGCGTGGACGGGGTGGGTCGCGGGGGCCAGGCGGCGCTCCAACGGTGGGATGACGGCGACGACTGGATCCGTGCGGTGCACGGTGCGCGTCAGGCGCTGCACGAACGGGTGGGCCAGCTGGTCGACCCGGCCGGTGCTGTCCGACCTGTCGTCTACGAATCCTGGCGCCGCAGCCTGCTCCAGGGTCTGGACCCGGACAAGGTGTCGCCCGGGTACTACCCCGACGTCGAGCTGGACTCCCCGCTCGCCCGGGTCGTGGCCCCCGTGGTCGAGAAGCGGGCCGCGGCGCTCGAGCAGGCGATGTGCTCCCTCGCACTGACCGACAACGACGGCCGCTTGCTGCAACGTTGGGTACCCGACCGCGTCTTCGCCGGCCGTCTGGACGCCCTGAACATCGTCCCCGCTTTCTCCGTCGCCGAGTCCCACGTCGGCACCACCAGTGCGATCGCGCTGCTGAGCGGCAAGCCCGTGCTGGTCCGCGGTCCCGAGCACTACAGCGAGGCCTACCACGCGCTCAGCTGTGCCGGGGCCCCGATCTTCCACCCGGTCACCCGGCGGATCGTGGGGAGCCTGGACCTGACCTGCCGCCTGGCCGACAGCAGTCCTGTCGTCCTGTCCTGGGTGATGGAGCTGGTCGCCGAGGTCCAGCGGTGCATGCGCACCGCGGCGACCCGGACGGAGCAGCTGCTGCTGGATGCCTACCTGGCCCACAACCGCGACGCCCGGCACCCCCTCGTCGTCCTCGACCAGCGGACCATCATCAGCAACACGGCAGCAGCCCGGTTGCTGGGCGATGTCGACCAGGCGCTCCTGTGGGAGCACGCGTCCCGAGCCGTCATGGACCGGCACCAGCCCGGGGTGGTCCAGCTAGGGAACGGTGCCCGGGTCACTCTCGACGTCCGGCCGGTCGTCGATGGTGGGCTCCCCATCGGCGCCGTGGTCGCACTGCGCCGTCAACTGGAGCCGGCTCCGCGGCGGCGCGCGCCGACCGCGGTGCCGTACCTGCCGGGACTGGTCGGCACCAGCTCTTCCTGGCGGACGGCCTGTGCCCAGGCGCAGCACGCGCGGAGCGCGGGGCGGGTGCTGGTGGTCGGGGAACCCGGCAGCGGCCGACTCGCCGTGGCCCGCGCCATTGCAGCGTCGAGCGCAGTGCAGGTCGTGCAGGTCCCCACGACGGTCGAGGTCGCAACTACCGCTGCGGTGGACCGGTGGCTGGCCACGGTGGAGACCACGGCAGCAGGATCGGGGAAGACCCTGGTGCTGCGGCATGCCGACCTCCTCCCGCCGGCAGTCGCGGAGGCCACGCGGGTGGCCCTCGGGCGCAGACGGGGCGGACAGGTGATCGCCACCTCCCGTGTGGGGCGGTTCACCGCCGACGGTGAGCACCCGCTGCTGGGCGGCTTCGACGAGGTCGTCGAGGTCCCCGCCCTGCGGAACCGGCTGGAGGACCTCCCGCTGCTGCTGACCGTGTTCACCGAGCGGTCAGGCCAGGTGGGACGCGAACTGCGGTGGATGCCCGACGCCGTGCAGGCGCTGAGCCGCCTGCCGTGGGGGGGCAACGCAGCAGCACTCGCTGCGGTGGTCGAGCGTGTGGTTACCCGGCGGCCGGATGGCGGCCCGGTGACGGCATCCGATCTACCGGCTGACCTGGTCGCCCGCACGTCGCGCAGGGCGTTGGCGAGGATGGAGCAGGCAGAGGCCGCTGCCATCACCCGGGCGTTGCAGGATGCCGGAGGCAACAAGTTTAGGGCAGCCGAGTCCCTCGGCATCGCCCGGTCGACCCTCTACCGCAAGGTGCGAGCGCTGGGGATCGACCTGTCCTCCGCCACCTGGTGACGGCCGGGACCGGTCGCTGTACCCGGTCCCGGCCCCGGTCAGCGCACCGGGTCGGCGAGCTCCCCGTCCCGGGACGGGACCCGGTAGGTCTCGGCAGTGGTCACGACGGCCCACAGGGTGAGCAGTCCGGCGAGGACGACGAACGTGGCGACCGAGTAGACAGATCCGGTCCAGGCCACCAGTGCGGTGGCGATCAGCGGGGTGAACCCACCGCCCACGACCGCCCCGAGCTGGTAGCCGAGCGAGGCGCCGGAGTAGCGGACCCCGGTGCTGAACATCTCGGTGAAGAACGCGGCCATCGGGCCGTACAGAGCCCCGAGCACCGCGCCGGCGACGATGGAAGCGGCGACGAAGGCGGCCACGTTGGTGGTGTCGACCAGCGCGAAGAACGGGAAGACCGACACGATGGTGGCGATCGCCGCCGGGACCAGCACCCGCTTGCGTCCGATGCGGTCGGACACCGCCGCCGCCAGCGGGATGACTGCCACCGTCACGGCGCTGGACACCAGGACCGCCGTCAGGACCGTCGACCGCGCCACGCCCAGCCCGGTCAGGTAGGACACGACGTAGACGATGAGGATGTAGTAGTAGACCTGGATCACCAGGATCATCCCGCCGGCCTGCAGCACCTGACGCGGGTGGGTCCGGAGCACCTCCAGGACGGGGGACCGTTCTCGGCTGATCTCGGCTTCCGGCGCCGAGGTGGTCGCAGAACGCTGCTCCAGCTCCTGGAAGTCAGGGGTGTCCTCGAGCTTGAGCTGGACGTAGAGGCCGAGCCCGATGACCAGGACGCTGAGCAGGAACGGCACCCGCCAACCCCAGCTCGCGAAGTCGTCGGCAGGCAGCACGGCGACGAGCCCCAGGAAGACCAGGTTGGACAGGATGACTGCCGCCGAGGGTCCGATCTGGGCGAAGCTGCCGTAGAACCCCCGACGGTGCGCCGGGGCGTTCTCGGTCACCAGGAGGACAGCGCCACCGTACTGACCCCCGATGGCTATGCCCTGGATGCAGCGCAGCACCACCAGCAGCACCGGCGCGGCTGCGCCGATGGTGGCGTAGGTGGGCAGCAGTCCGATCAGGGTCGTCGCGAGCCCCATCATCACCATGGCGATGACGAGCAGCTTCTTCCGCCCCATCCGGTCGCCGAAGTGGCCGAAGACCAGACCACCCACAGGCCGGAAGAGGAACCCGACGCCGAACGTGGCGAAGGAGGCCAGGGTCGCGATGACGGGGCTGACGTCAGGGAAGAAGACCTGGCCGAAGACGAGGGCCGCGGCGGTCCCGTAGATGTAGAAGTCGTACCACTCGAGGGTGCTCGCCGAGAGGGCGGCGAACGCGATCTTGCGGAGTGTGCGCTCCGATGCAGGTGGTCGTCCGGCGCTGGTGTCGGTCACGGAGGATCCCTTCGACCTCGGGGACGTGGCCCGTCCCGGCCCCCCGAGCTTGGTGCTCCCTGAGCACCAGCTGTGTCCCACGTCGCAACACCTCACGCTGCCGGCGGCCGCAGAGCCGCCGCAGCGGGGGTTACTCCTCGACGCGGAACCCCAGCTTCACCGTCACCTGGAAGTACTCGACGGCGCCGTCGACGACTTGCCCGCGGATCTCCTGGGTCTGGAACCAGTCGATGTGGTCGACGGTCCTGGCCGCGGCCGTGACGGCGGTGCGGATGGCGTCGTCGACGCTGGTGGTGCTGGTCCCGACGACCTCGGTGAGGCGGTAGACGTGGTCGCTCATGTGTCCTCCTGGGGTGGGGTGGTGCCTTCAGCCGGCGGGTTCGAAGTGGCTGATGTCGAGGATCTGACCGGTGCGGTCCTCGGCCCATACCGCACGGACCCGGCTGCCGTGCGGCAGCTGGTCGCGCACGGTGGACGGGTCACTGAAGTCCAGGCCGGTGACCACGTGCATCAGCAGCGTGTCCGCGCCGGCCAGCCGGATGCCGCCCACGGCGTAGGGCGGTTTCGGGCCGCCGGTGAACCCCTGCCAGACCACGGTGAAGACCTCCAGATCGCCCTCGGCGGGCAGCTCCGTCCACTGCTCGGTGCGCACGAAGCAGGACTCGCAGTACGCCTGGGGCGGGACGAAGGTCCGCGAGCACTCGGGGCAGGAGTTGGCGAGGATCTTCTGCTCGCGCAGGCCCTGCATGAACCGACCCCAGGTGGATCCGAGGTGGACGTCGTAGGTGAGGTCCCAGTGGACGGTCTGGGTGAGAGGACTGGACATCACTGCTCCTGGGGGGTGAGCTGGGAGAACACGGCGAGGTTCTCGAACTGGAAGAAGCTGCCGCCGGTGCCGTGGGCCAGCCCGGTGCGGGCACCGGGGACCTGGATCGCCTCCGGGGCATCGCCCATGACCTGCAGGGCGGTGTAGGCGTAGGGCGCGAGCTCGCCGGCGACGCCGGCGTTGGTGCACTTGGGCCCCCCGGAGAGGTTCGTCGGCAGGTCGCCGCCCGCGTCGGTCGCCCCGGAGCGGATGAGGTCGATGCCCTCACCGGCACCGCAGAACCCCAGCGCCTCCAGCTGCATGGGCTGCATGTGGACGTAGGGCGCGAACACCTCCACGACGTCGAACTCGGCCCGTGGGTCACGGACGTCTGCCAGGGCGTACACCCGCCGGGCCAACGCGGCCAGGTTCTCCATGACCGCGAAGTCGCCCTTGCCGCCACCCAGATAGGGGTCGGAGCTGGTGCCCATGGCCCGGATCAGCGCCGAGGGCGTGCGACGGGCTGCCGCGACGTCCTCCGAGGCCACGACCATCGCCGCGGCCGACGTGGAGACCGGGCACACCATGGGCTGCGTCAGCGGACTCGACAGCGGAGTCCCCTCGACGACGTCGGTCTCGGAGAGGGTGTAGCGGAGGTGGGCGTACGGGTTGCGCGAGGCCTTCTGGTGGTCGGCCACCACCACGGACGCCAGGTCCTCGACCGTGGTGCCGTGCCGGGCCTGGTAGGCACTGGCGGCGAAGGCACCCATGTGGAACCCGCCCATGCCCAGGGGCTGCTCGACGATCATCGGCGAGTTGGTGTTGATGGCCGACTGCAGGTCGCGGACGCCGAAGAACGTGGGCCCACCCAGGCAGAGGACCCGCTGGTGGGTGCCGGCCCGGACCATGCGGGCTGCGACCTGCATGAGGTTGCCGCCCGTCGTCCCCCCCGTGTTCAGCACGACCATGGGCAGGTGCGTGCCCAGGCCGAGCAGACGGGTGATGTGCTTGCCGCCCAGGACGGTCCCCTCGAAACCGTCGATGTTGCCGACGACCACACCGTCGAGCTCGGCCGGTGAGACCCCGGCGTGCTCGATGGCTGCCCACGCCGCCTCCTGGCAGAGCTCGAGGTGCGACCTCGTCTGCTTGCGGGGTGAGGTGGCGTCGGTGATCCCGACGCCGACGACCGCTGCGCGCTGCGCCATCAGATGCCCTCCACCACGACGACGGTCGATTCCTCGGAGACGGTCCCGGTGATCGTGTCCACCGAGTGGACGACTGCGCGGCCCCGCGGCTGGTGCTGCTCGAGCCACTCGACGGCCTCCAGCAGACGGATGATCCCGTTGGCGAGCCCGGCATGGGCGCTGGCGAGCCCTCCGCTGGGGGACACCCGCTCGGGGGCGAGCCCCTGCAGCTGCAACGCGGCCAGGTACGGCCCGTGCAGGGCCGGGGTCGGTGCGCTGAGCTCGACGACGGCCACCTCGGCACCCGGGTCGACCAGCTCGGCATTCTGGTAGGCGTCGGCGGCGGCCCGGGCGGTGGTCGCACCGGGGCGGGTCAGCCAGTCGCCGGTCCACGTGTGGTCACCCGTGGCCTGGCCGATGCCGGTGAGCACGGCGGAGCGGCCCAGCAGGCGGGCGGCGCGGGCCGGGGACGCGAGCACCACGGCCGCGGCGCCCGTGACCGGGGCCGGGAGCATGAGGTCCAGCAACGGCGAGACCACCGGCGCGGAGGCCAGCACGTCGGCCGCGGTGACTGGGCCGCTCCGGCCTGGACGGCGGCCGGTCGCGCCGCGTGTGATGGCTGCTGCGGACAGCTCGGCCCAGTCGTCCAGCGAGACCTCGCCGGAGTGCAGAGCGTGGGCGGCCTGCATGCCGTAGACGGTCTGGGCGGTCATGCCGACCGGCCGGTCGAACGCGGGCTCGAAGGCGAGGTTGGACAGCTGCTCGAGGAAGCGACGCCGACCGGCGTCATCCTCGGCGTGGTGCTCGGGGTTGTGCACACCGACGGCGATCGCGATCTCGACGTCGCCGGCGGCAACTGCTTGGGCCGCCGCGGCGACGGCTGAACCAGAATCGGCCTCCAGGCGGTAGGAGTCGCTGAGGTAGCCCGCGGCTGCTGCGGTGGTCAGGCCGCTGGAGATGCTGCGGCCGTCGGGTACGTCCATCGAGGCCAACACCGACAGCCCGACGTCGGACTTGCGCAGCGCGCACTCGGAGAGCGCTGCGGACACCGCGTCGAAGACCAGCTCGTCCAGCACTGCGTCCTGCTCGGCGAGCAGGGGCGTGCAGGAGAGACCGACCACGTGCACGGGTCCGGGGCGGACGCGGTTGGTCACGGGACTCCCTGGGTCGTGGGGACGGGACGCCACGGACGCTAGGGGGGCGTGACGGTGGCGAGGTGACGCAGAACGCGACACCCTGCGTCCGGACCCCCCAGTCACCATGGCCCGGTGACCGCGCCAGCACCTCCTCAGACCCCGGCCGAGGCCCGCCGCCTGGTCACCGCCTTCCTCGCCGACCACGACCCCCGCGGCGGCGACGACCTCGAGTTCCTGCGGGCCCGTTTCGACGCCGGCCTGGCCCGCGTCTCGTGGCCGCACGGACTGGGCGGCCTCGGCGCGTCCTCGGCCCTCGACGGACCCGTGGACGACGCGTTCGCCGCTGCCGGCGCGCCGGACAACCGACCGCACTCCAACATCATCGGCTTGGGGATGGCAGCACCGACCCTGCTGGCCTTCGGCACGCCGGACCAGCAGCATCGCTGGCTGCGCCCTCTGTGGACGCACGAGGACGTCTGGTGCCAGTTGTTCAGCGAACCCGGCGCCGGGTCCGACCTCGCCGCCGTCGCGACCTCCGCTGTGCGGGACGGCGACGACTGGGTGGTCAACGGCCAGAAGGTGTGGACGTCGCTGGCCCACGAATCCCGGTGGGCGCTGCTCGTAGCGCGCACCGACCCCAAGGCACCCAAGCACCGGGGGCTGACCTACTTCGTGTGCGACATGGATGCACCTGGGGTCGACGTGCGCCCCCTCCGCCAGATCACCGGCGAGACCGAGTTCAACGAGGTGTTCCTCGACGACGTGCGGGTGCCCGATGACCAGCGCATCGGCGAGGTCGGCGCGGGCTGGCGAGTCACCCAGGGCACCTTGATGAACGAGCGGGTGGCGATCGGCGGGGCCACGCCACCACGGGAGGGCGGCCCCATCGGGACCCTGGCCCAGCACTGGCGCGAGCACCCCGAGGACCGCACCGCCGGGCTGCACGACGAGGTGCTGCGGCTGTGGGTCGACGCCGAGGCCCTTCGGCTGACCTCGGCCCGGCTCACCCAGCAGCTGCTCGCTGGGCAACCGGGTCCGGAGGGCTCGGGCGCCAAGCTGGCCTACGCGTCGTTGGCCCAGCGGACGTCGGCCGCCGAGCTCGGCGTGCTCGGGGGAGAGGCATTGCGCTACGACGACTGGACCGCACGACGTCCGGTGGTCGGGGACCTCGCCGAGCGGACACCGGGGTTCCGGTTCCTCCGGGCCAAGGCCAACTCCATCGAGGGCGGTACGTCCGAGGTCCTCAGGAACATCATCGCCGAGCGGGTCCTGGGCCTGCCGGGCGAGCCACGCGCCGACCGCGACACCCCCTGGGAGGACCTGCCGCGATGAGCCTGACCGCCGAGACCCCGACCACGACCAGCCAGGACCACGTCGAGGGCACGTCGCTGCCCGACCTGCTCTACAGCGACGTCGAGGAAGACCTGCGCAGCAGCGTGCGAGCTCTCGTCACCGCACGCAGCCCGTGGTCCGACGTGCTCGCCCGCACCGAGGCCGAGGAACGCGTCGACGTCGATCTGTGGGCGCGACTGGGCCGCGACCTCGGGGTCCTCGGCCTGCCCGTCGCGGAGGACCGGGGCGGGGCCGGTGCATCCTGGCGCGAAGTCGCCGTCGTCGCCGAGGAACTGGGTCGGGCGGTCGCCGCGGTGCCGTTCCTCGGCAGCGCCGTGATGGCGACAGCGGTGCTCGACCGGATCGGCGCGACCGACCTGCTGGAGGGACTGGCCGAGGGCGCCGTCACGGCTGCCCTGCTGATCCCCTTCGGGCAGCTCGCCGGCAACACCTGGCGCTCGACCTGCACGCGGGACGGTGACACGGTCAGCGGCACCGTGCGATCGGTGGCCGATGCCCGGGTCGCCGACGTGCTGCTCGTCCCCACCCAGGACGGCGCCCTCGTGCAGGTGGCGGTCGACCAGGAGCAGGTGACCCGGACACCGGTCGTGTCCCTGGACGAGACCAGACCTCTGGTGGACATCGTCCTGGACCGGGCAGCGGCCGAGCTGGTCGCTGCGGATGCTTCCTCCGCCGTCGAGCACGCCACCGTGGTCGGCGCAGCGGTGCTGGCGTCGGAGCAACTCGGGGTCGCGGAGTGGTGCCTGCAGGCGACAGTGGGCTACCTGCAGGACCGCCGGCAGTTCGGTCGGACGTTGGCCAGCTACCAAGCCCTGCGCCACCGGTGCGCCGACCTGTGGGTGCAGGTGACCCAGGCGCGCGCCGTCGCCCGGTACGCCGCGGCCTGCGCGGCCGAGGACTCACCCGATCTGCCGGTGGCCGCGTCGCTGGCCCAGGCACTCTGCTCCGACGTGGCTGTGCATGCGGCCGAGGAGTGCCTCCAGCTGCACGGGGGGATCGGCTTCACCTGGGAGAACCCCGTGCACCTCTACCTGAAGCGGGCCACCAGCAGCGCCCTGGCGTTGGGCAGCCCGCACGCCCACCGCAGCAAGCTGGGCCGGCTCGTCAACCTGCCCGCGCCCCTTCCCGAGGAGCTCCCTTGACCACCACCGCCCCGGCCACCGCGTCCACCGAGCCCATGCCCGCCCCGGCCGGCGAGGCCCCGGGCATCCCGCTGCTGCCCTCGGACGAGGAGCAGATGATCCGGGAATCCGTTGCCGGGATCGTCTCCCGCTACGGGCACGAGTACTTTCAGCAGTGCTCGGAGTCCGGCGAGCCGATGACGAAGCTCTGGCAGGACCTCTCGCGCGCAGGTTTCCTCGGGCTCACCGTCCCGGAGGAGTACGGCGGCAGCGGAGCCGGGTTGACCCAGCTGGCCGTGGTCCTGGAGGAGCTCTCCGCCGGCGGCTGCCCGGAACTGGCCATGGTGCTCAGCCAGGGCATGGGGGCGCCCATCATCGCCCGCCACGCCACGGCGGAGCAGAAGCAGCGGTTCTTGCCCGGCATCGCCGACGGCACGGAGAAGTTCGTCTTCGCGCTCACCGAACCCGACGCCGGGTCGAACAGCCACAACGTGTCCACGACCGCCCGGCTCGACGGCGACGAGTGGGTCGTGCGGGGAACCAAGTACTACATCTCGGGCGTGGACCACTGCGACCACTTCCTGCTCGTCGCCAAGACCGGTACCGACGAGGTCTCCGGCCGCGGCAGGCTGACCCTCTTCGTGGTCGACCGGGACACCCCCGGGCTGACCCGGCAGCTGCTCAAGACGGCCCTGCGTGCCCCCGAACGTCAATTCACCCTGTTCTTCGACGACGTCCGGCTGCCTGCCGACAGCGTCATCGGCGAGGTGGGCGGCGGGCTGGCCGCGGTCTTCGACGGCCTCAACCCCGAGCGCGTGCTCAGCGCCGTCATCTGCACCGGCGTGGCGCGCTACGCCCTGGACAAGGCGGTCCGGTACACGAAGGAACGCAAGGTGTGGGGCGTGCCCATCGCACAGCACCAAGCGGTGCAGCACCCGTTGGCCGCCGCGCACATCGAGGTCGAGGCTGCCCGCACCATGACGTTCCGCGCCGCAGCTCTCTTCGACGCCGGCCTGCCGGCAGGTGAGACGTCCAACATGAGCAAGTACCTGTCGGCCAAAGCCGGCATGCACGCGCTGGACACCGCCATCCAGGTCCACGGCGGCAACGGGCTGGCCGACGAGTACGGACTGGCCGACCTGTGGTCGATCGTGCGACTTCAGCAGATCGCCCCCGTCAGCAACGAGATGGTGCTCAACCACGTCGCCCAGCACAGCCTGGGCCTGCCCAGGTCCTACTGATGCAGGACCTCCACGGCCTCACCGCCGTCATCACCGGCGGCAGCAGCGGCCTGGGTCTCGGGATGGCGCACGGCCTGGCCCGCGCCGGGGCCAAGGTAGCCATCTGGGCGCGGGACCCGGACCGCAACGCCGCGGCCGTCGCCGAGCTCAGGTCCGCAGGCGCGGAAGCTGTCTCCGTGGCCTGCGACTCCGGGGACGCCGCGGACGTCGTCCGGGCCACCCAGGAGACCGTTGACCGGTTCGGTGCTGTCGACTGCCTGGTGGCCAACGCCGGCATCGCGTCGGCGGCCCCCTTCCTGGAGATGGACCTCGCGACCTGGCACCGCGTACTGCGTACCAACCTCGACGGCACCTTCCTCACCTGCCAGGCCGTCGCCCGGCACATGGTGGAGCGGGGCGCTGGTGGGGCCATCGTCGTGGTGTCCTCCACGATCGCCCGGTACGGCGGAGCCGGTCAGGCTGCCTACGCAACGTCCAAGACCGGCCTCGTCGGACTGGGCCGCACCCTGGCCGTGGAGCTGGCGCGGCACCGCATCCGGTGCAACATCCTGATCCCGGGCTGGACCGAGACCGCCATGAACACCTCGTTGCGGGAGGACCAGCGCTTCGTGTCGGCCGTGACCGCCCGGACACCGGTGCGCCGCTGGGCCACCCCGGAGGAGTTCCACGACGTGGCAGCGTTCCTCGCCGATCCGCGGCTCACCTTCCACACCGGCAACGAGGTCGTGGTCGACGGCGGCTACACCGTCTTCTGAGAGGACCGACGTGACATCCACACTGGAACGCCTACGCGGCCGTCAGCTCCCTGGCGGAAGACTCCGGATCGAGCGATACCAGAGCGCCATCCTCGACCGGGCCCTGCACGCACCGGAACCTCCACCGGGGGAGGAGCACCTGGCCTCGCCGGTATGGCTGGTCGTCGCCTCCCTGCGCGGCATGGGCATCGCCGTCGACGAGCTGTGCGAGCTCGCCGAGCAGAAGGCCGGGGACACCCTGCTGTTCGGCGGGGTCAGCATCGCCCAGACCGGTGACCTGCCGGTGGACACGGACTACCGCACCACCGCCGCCATCACCGACGTCGGGACGCGGACCATGCGCGACGGCAGCACGCTGGACAGCGTCGTCGTCCTGGTCTCGATCCTGGGCCCCGACGACTCCGAGCGGGGTTCGGTCACGAGCACCTACCTCTTCAAGAGGGGCACGGCATGAGCGGGGCGCTGACCGGTGATGTCGCCGTCGGGACCGAGCTGCCCGGCCGAACGGTGCACGGGGTGGCCGTGGACCACATCGCTGTCATGGCCCTGGTCCTGCAGGACTCCAACCCCATCCACTGGGACCTCGACGCCGTCCGGTCGGCCGGTCTCGGTGACCGGGAGATCAACCAGGGCGGGTCGACGCTGGCCTACATCCAGGCTGACCTGGTGGACTGGGCCGGTTCGAGGTCCGCTGTCCGTTCACTCACCGCTCGCTTCAGCGCCAACGTCTTCGCCGGCGACGACGTGCTCGTCGGGGGGACGGTCACCGCCGTGACCGCAACGGACGGTGGTGTGCTGGCCTCCTGCGAGGTGTGGGCGGACCGGACCGACGGCGTGCGGGCCATCACCGGAACCGCGGAGGTGTTCCTCCGTGGCTGACGCCGGTCGGATCCGCGTCGAACGGGATGGTCCGGTGGCCATCCTGACCCTGGACCGTCCTGAACGGCTGAACACCCTGACGCAGAGCATGGTGGAGGAGTTCGCCGCTGCGTCGGCCGAAGCCCACCGGGATCCCGACGTGCGGGCCATCGTGCTCACCGGGGCAGGCGACCGGGCATTCAGCGCCGGCGGCGACCTCCGCGACCTGCTCCCGCCTGCCATCCAGGCTCGGGCCGACCTGCTGAACCCCGATCCGACACGGCGGTTCCTGTCCGGGGTCTTCACGCCCGTGGTGGCAGCCGTGCGTGGCTTCTGCATGGGTGCCGGCTTCGAGCTCCTGCTGGGCTGCGACTTGCGCATCGTCTCCGACGACGCCGTGTTCGGTCTGCCCGAGCCACGCTGGGGGCTGATCCCCGGCGACGGTACGCACCTGCGGCTGCCTCAGCAGGTCCCGTGGGCCGTGGCGATGGAGCTGCTGCTGACCGGGGCGAGCATCGACGCGACGCGCGCCCTGGCGGTCGGCCTGGTCAACCAGGTGGTCCCCGCAGACCAGGTCATGGACCGCGCGTTGGAGGTGGCCCGCCGCCTCGCCGCCAACGGCCCGCTGGCCGTCCAGACGTCGAAGGAGATCGTGCTGCGTGGCCAGAACCTCGAACCCGGGTTCGCCCTGGAGCACGCGTTGAACTCACGGGTGTTGGGGTCAGCCGATGCCCGGGAAGGGGTTCGCGCGTTCCTGGCCAAGGACACCCCGGAGTTCACCGGTACCTGACACAGCCGGCCCACCGGGGCGGAAGACCTGTCCTGCAACGCGACATCCGGACCGTCCAGAGGGCCCCTACGTTGACCGTGCCGAGGAGGTGGACGTGAACATCATCAACCAGTTGGTCCGCATTGGACGTCGTCGACCGGACGCGGTAGCGCTGCACTGCGCGGGTGCGCAGGTCACGTTCGGAGATCTCCTGGACAGGGCCGGTCGGTTCGCGGCTGCACTCCTCGCCCGAGGCCTGCGCCCCGGCGATCGGGTGGCCTTCTACCTGCCCAACTGCATCGAGTGGCTGCCGTCGTGGGCAGGAGTGCTGCAGGCCGGCGGTGTGGTCGTCCCCGTCAACTACCTGTTCAACCCCACCGCGGTCCGCCACGTCGCCGAGGACTCGGGCGCGACCTGGTTCCTGGTCGCACCGGCGGACGTCGCGCGGACACGCGACCTGCTCGATGGGCTGCCGGCTGCCGAACGGATCATCAGCCTGGAACCAGCGGCCGGCGCATGCTGGGCGCTCAGCGAGCTGACCGACGTCCCCGAGCGTGCGGTGACGCCCCGGCTCGACGATGCCGAGGCAATGATCATGTACACCAGTGGCTCCACCGGGGTCCCGAAAGGTGTGCGTCAGACCCATCGCAACACCTCGGCGCAGTGCGAGGCAGTCCAGCAGGTCTGGTCGCTCGACGGCGACGACCACGCCTTGGTGTGCACGCCGCTGTTCCACGTCGGAGGCCTGCAGCTGATCTCGTTGCCGACCCTGCTGGCCGGGGGAACGGTGAGCCTCATGACCCGCTGGGACAAGCGGCAGTGGGTCGAGCTCGCGCTTCAGCGACGACCCACCGTCGCAGCGCTGGTGCCGACGATGATGGTCGACGTCGCCAACGACCGCCGCGACGACCCGGTCGTCCTGCCGTCGTTCCGGGTCGTGGCGGTCGGGGGGTCAGCCCTGCCCGAGGGGCCGCTGCGCCGTTTCGCCGAGGCCACCGGCATCAGCTGTGTCCGGAACATCTACGGCCAGACGGAGCAGAACGGCCTGTCGGCGACCGAACCCCTGGACGAGCCGCAACGCGACCGGTCGCTGGGGCGGCCGCTGGAGCAGGTCGTCGCGTGGCAGGTCGTGCCCGTGGGAGAGCGTGAGGCAGCCCCCCTGGGCTCCGGGGTGGTGGGTGAGCTGTGGGTCCGTGGGGACGCGGTCACCCCCGGCTACTGGCAGAACGACGCGGCCACGACGGACAGGTTCACCGACGGGTGGTTCAGGACCGCCGACATGGTCACCGCCGACGCCGACGGGTTCCTGTACTACGTGGAACGGACCGACGACCTCATCATCAGCGGTGGCGAGAACGTGTTCCCGCAGATGGTGGAGAACCATCTGGCCTCCTCTCCGCTGATCGCCGAGGTCGCGGTGATCGGCACCCCCCACGAGCGGTACATGCAGCAGGTCACCGCGATCGTCGTCCCGGTCGACCCGACGACCACGGCTGAGGACCTCTCCGCCTGGTGCCGGTCCCACCCGGACCTCCAGGGCCTTCAACGGCCGCGTCGCATCGAGGTCGTCGACGAGCTCCCCCGGATGGCGAACTCCAAGATCGACCGCATGGCGCTCAAGCGGCGTTTCGCTCAGGCCTGATCCGACGACGTCCCGCCCCCGGGTCGGACCTGGTCCGGTCCGTCCTCCCGCATGCCCTGGAACGAGGAGTTCTTCGTGGATTTCGCACTCTCACCGGCCGCCGAGGACGTCACCGGCCGGATGTGGGACTTCATGCGGGAGCGGGTGTTCCCGGCCGAGGCGACCTACCACGCCTGGCGCCGCGAGCGCGGCCACGACGACCACGGCCTGCCGCCGGTCATCGAGGAGCTCAAGGCCGAGGCGCGCTCCCGCGGGCTGTGGAACCTGTTCCACCACGAGCTCGCCGGGCTGTCCAACCTGGAGTACGCCTCGGTCGCCGAGATCACCGGCTGGTCGCCGGTCATCGCCCCCGAGGTCATCAACTGCGGGGCCCCGGACACCGGGAACATGGAGACCCTGATGCTGTTCGGCACGCCCGAGCAGAAGCAGCAGTGGCTCGAGCCGCTGCTGGCCGGGGAGATCCGCTCCGGGTTCGCGATGACCGAGCCCGACGTCGCGTCCTCCGACGCCCGCAACATCTCCACCTCGATCGTGCGCGACGGCGACGACTACGTCATCAACGGCCGCAAGTGGTGGATCACCGGCTCGGCCGACGAGCGCTGCCAGGTCTTCATCGTCATGGGCAAGACCGACCCCGACGGCCCGCCGCACCGGCAGCAGTCGATGATCCTGGTCCCCCGCGACACCCCCGGCCTGGAGATCGTCCGGCACCTGCCGGTCTTCGGCTACCAGGACCAGCACGGGCACTCCGAGCTGCGGTTCACCGACGTCCGGGTGCCGGCGCGCAACATGCTGGCCGGCGAGGGCGACGGGTTCATGATCGCCCAGGC